>CAWBNK010000001.1:0-1038801 GCA_963790065.1 uncultured Actinomycetes bacterium
GACGGCGGCGCCGATGACGCGAAGGAGGCCCGCGATGAGCAAGGTGGTGCTGGATGTGGCGATGTCCCTGGACGGGTTCACGGCCGGACCGAACATCGGGGAGGCGGAGCCCATGGGGGAGGGCGGCGAACGGCTGCACGAGTGGATGTGGGTGGCCGGGAACGGCCCGGACGGCGGGGTCGACATCGGCTTCCGGACGGTGGACGCGGTAGTGGGGGCTGCCATCATCGGACGGCGCACCTTCGACCTTGGCGTGGGCCCGTGGGGCGGCACTCCGTGGCCTGGCGTCCCGAGTTTCGTGGTCACCCACCGGACCAGGGAGGACCTGCTCGGCGACAACGGCGGGACGTTCGCCTTCGACGGGCTGGAGGCCGCGGCCCGGCGTGCCAGGGATGTCGCCGGGGACAAGGACGTCCTGGTGCTAGGTGCGCACGTCGCCGGGCAGCTGCTCAGGGCGGGCCTGCTCGACGAGGTGCGCATCCACCTCGTTCCGCTGCTGCTGGGGGAGGGCACGCCGCTGTTCGCCGGGGAGCGGGCCGAGCTGATCCCGGAGGGGAAACCCGTCGCGGGGGCCGTGACTCACCTGCGCTACCGCGTCGCCAAGCCCTGACGTCCTTAGTCATCAACCGTGCGACGGTAGCCGCGCGCTCGCTCAGAAGGAGTCGCGGCTGGTGCGGGGGTCCTGCTTGGCCGCGGCGGTGGCGTAGAGGCCGCCGCGGGCTGTGCGCCGCCAGGGCCGGGCCAGGTTCTCGTGTTCGCGGTCGATGCCGGCGAGGGCGACCGCGCTGGCGTCGGTCGGCGCACAGCGGGCCGGCCAGGTTCCGTCCGGGCCGATGATGCCGGACGGCGCGGCGTGAGCGTCTGCGGCGCAGGTGGCATAGCTGATCCAGTAGCTGTTGCTGCTGGCGTGGCCTTGGGCCTGCAGCGCGAACGACGCGCCGGGGCCCTGCGTGGACAGCAGCACGCAGTGGACACCGACCCGCTCGTAGTCCAGGAACAGCTCCGGGTACGCCGATTCCATGCCGAGCGCGCAGCCGAACCGGACGCCGTCGACGTCGAAGGTGATCGGGCTGGTACCGGGCGTGTACATGTAGCTGACCTTGGTATTGGACAGCATCCGCTCGTCATAGCGCGTGATGACCCGGCCGTGGTCGTCGATTACGTACAGGCTGTTGTGCGGGCGATGCGGCGCGGTCAGCCGGTGCACTGCGCCAACGACCGTCCACAACTTCAGGGACGCAGCGTGTCCGGCGATCGCGCGCAGCTCGGCCCGTTGCGCGTCCCAGTCGAATCGGGTCCAGTCGGCTTCGGTCACCGTGCCGGGGTGGCTGGACATGATCCGCTTGTGCGGCGCGCAGATCGCGCCCTCGCAGAAGTGGATCAGGAGCGCCCCCTGCTCGTGGGCCTGTGACATCAGCTGCCTGATATCGCGGCCAGCACGGTGCAGGGCCGCGGCGGCGCCCGGGTCGCCGGGCGTGTCGAGCTGGGCGGCAGCAATCCGGATGGGATCTGGGTTCGGCATGGAATCTCCCGAAGGGATCTTCTGGAAGTGCCGGAGCGCAGCGGTGTAGGACTCGCCGGTCTTGAGAGCACGAGCACGTACACGGCGCTTGAAGTTCTTGTTCGCTGTCATCGGCCTTCCAGCATCCCGGTGCCGGGCCCCCGGCAGCCGCCGACGTCCGAGACGAACCGGCCATGACAACGATCCGAGGCCAATGCCCCTTTGCCTCTCACCGTGGCCGCGCCTGGGAACGACCCTCAGAGGTTCGGCGTGGACCACGCCGTCATCGAGAGCCTAGCTCACCGCCGCCGTGTGCTGCAGCAGGCCGCGCGGGACCTTGTATCAGCGGGTACCGACCCGCCTCTGATCCGGGTGAGGGCCCCAAACCCCACGAAGACAATTCGGCGAACTAGATCATGGACGAGGTGGGAAAGCGTCATGGCACGTGATGCATCCGAGGCACTGGGAGCTCAGCAGCTGGCAGGCGCGGTAGTGATGCCGAGGGGCCACGCGTGGCAGCACCCACGCGTACATGCCGGCCTCGCGGGGGCGGTAGCGGGAGAGGCCATCGCGGCCGCCGCCAGGAAGCACGCCACGGCGCACACCTCCGAGACACCGCAAATCAGCCGGAGCGCATTCCTGGCGGTTACTGATCGGGAAGTCGCACTGCTGAGGCTGGGATCGGGCGGGGTGAAGAACGGCAGGCCCAGTGAGGTGCTCGCACGGATGCCCCGGAGCGACGTGGCCGCAGCCCGGGTGAGCGCCGGTGTGCTCCGCACTAATCTGACGATCAGCTTCACAGACGGCAGTAACTGGGAGTTCGAAGTCTCGCCGCTGGTCCGCGGCACGGTAGTGCGAGTCGCCCACGCGCTGGGGTACTAGTCCTCATCGGCTACCGCCGGCCACGTCGGCCTTACCGTGACAGGCGGTAGCGCAGGCGGGTCGCTACCTCGTTGCCAGTTGTACACGTTTCGTACACGTCACGTTTCATTCCTGGACGAAGTCGATCTTGCGAAACGGTATTGTCACCAACTGTGGAAGATGTGATCTTCGCTAGCGATGTCAATGCTGGTGATGTGGTCGTGCTGCCCGGGGCCAGCGCCGAGGTGCTGGTCAAGCAGGTACGCCTCGGGCAGGGCGGGTTCATCTTCACGGTGGCGCCGGTGGGAGACGACAGGCCTCAGGCCGAACAGCTGGTGACGTTGACCGCCGCGGCGCGGCTGCAAAAGGGCGGACGGGACCTGACCCGCTAGCTCAGCACGGCCCTAGGCGGCCGAGCCGTATCCTGGGCGCCGTGCCTGAGGATGAGCCAGGGGAGCAGTGGCTGGCCGGCGGCCGGATGACCAGCGGCATCCTGCGGCGGGGAGATCGGCTGCTGCGGCCGATGGGTCCCTGGTCGCCCGCGGTGCACGAGTACCTGCGGTACCTGGAATCGGCCGGCTTCGAGGGCTCGCCCCGGGTGCTTGGCGTCGAGGACGGCCATGAGGTGCTCAGCTACCTCGACGGTGACGTGCCGGTCGACCCCTGCTGGGAACCGGGACACGGCAGCAGGCTGCCGCCCTACGCGCGGACCGATCTCGCCCTGTGCGGCGCGGCCCGGCTGGTGCGCCGCCTGCACCTGGCCGCCGCGGGGTTCGGGCCGTCCAGCACCGGCTACCGGTTCCATCCGCATCCGCCTCGCGACGGGGAGATCGTTTCCCACGGCGACCTCGGCCCGTGGAACACCGTGTACCGGGATGGGCTGCCGGTTGCGTTCATCGACTGGGACGCCGCGCAGCCGATCGATCCGCTTACTGACCTGGCCGGCGCGGCGTGGGCATTCGTCCCGCTGGCCCCGGCCGCCCAGCTGATCGAGTCCGGCTTCGATCCGGTCCCGGACCTGCCTGCCCGGCTGTGCATGTTCCTGGATGCCTACGGGCTCGCGGGCCGGAAGTCCATCCTGCCCGCGCTCCAGCGCAGCACGCTGATCTCCGCCGGGATGGTCAAGGACTACCCGATCGGCCCGGCCGACGCGGCGGCCACCCTGGAGTACAAGGCGCAGGAACTGCGCTGGCTGGAGAGCGTTTCCGCCGATCTCGCCCGCGCTCTGTAGGGCCGGGCAGGCCCGCCGGCCTGACGTGCCACCGGCGGCTGAAATTAAGCACCGCGGGGGCGGTGATGCTTAATGAGTGATTGTGCCGAATGTCACATCGGGGGACCAGATGGTCTGCCAGCCGATACCTTCGGCCTCGTCGATCGCCGAGACGATGCGATTGCCGCCTTCGTAAATGGCCACGTGATAGACGTAACTGTTCGGGTCCGAATCTACGTGGAAGAAGACGAGGTCTCCGCCCCACGCGGCGCGCTTGGATTCGCGGCGGAAACGGAGGAACTGTGCTTCTGCGGTGCGAGGGATCGACTTGCCGTAGTGCCGGTACACGTACTGCGCGAGCCCGCTGCAATCAAAGCCTGACCTGGGAGAAGTGCCACCGTATACGTAGGGAACCCGGCCAACAAAGGTCTCTACCTAGCTGGCTACCTTCTGGTTGAACGACTGCGTTTGCGCGCTTGCCGTTCCTGCGGAAAACGCCAGAGTTACTGCCATCGTTCCGGCGATGGTGCCTGCCTTATGTCGGATTGACACCGTTCAGTCTCCTTCGGAGTTTCCGGCATGACGAATGCACCGAGCTTCAGCGGTCGATGCTGGCGGATCTCTTCATGGCCGCGACGGGGGGGCGCGACTGATCCGCGTGACGCAGGGCATGCGCTTCTTTACGCTACGAATAAGTGGCCGAGCGCCAGGACCGGAGGCGGCTCACGGACGGTCGCCGCCGGGAGCCTGGGCAGCCGGGAGCAGGCCGCAGCCCCGCCTCAGTAGGGCGGCGACGGGGCGGGCGCACGCGCTAGCCTCAGGACCGAGGACTGGCCGGCAGGATTCTGAAAGGCGGAGTGCCCGTGCTCACGTTCGGTGTGGTGGTGCTGGGCGTTACCGATCGCCGGCGGGCCGAGGAGTTCTGGTGCGCGGCGCTCGGCTACCGGGTACGCGAGGACGGCTTCGCCGGATGGGCCCGGATCCTGGTCCCGCCGGATGGCGCCGGGACCGCGATCGCGCTGCAGACGAGCCAGGAGCCGCCCGAGGATCACCCGCGGCTGCATCTCGACCTGCACGTCACCGGCGTGGCCGAGCAGGAGGCGGAAGCCGACCGCCTGGTCTCGCTCGGGGCCAGCCGGGTCGACTGGGACAGCTATCCCTTCGACCCCGACTTCGTCGTGCTGGCTGACACCGAGGGCAACCGGTTCTGCATCGTCGACCTGGCCCACGAGCGCGCTTAGCCGTTCGCCGGCTGCATGCGCCCTGGATCGTTCGGCCCAGAAGGATCTTGCATCGGCTGGCCCTGGCGGTACATGTGCGGCGGCTTGTTGCCCGCGGCCTGCCCGCCGTCGATGGGCATCACGGTTCCGGTGATGAACGAGGACTGATCGGAGCAGAGCCAGAGCACGGCCTGTGCCACCTCGGCCGGGCTGCCCACGCGCCGCATCGGCGTGGACTGCGCCGCACCGCGCTGGGCCTGCGGTCCCGCGGCCTCCAGGTGGTAGGTCAGGATCGGGCCCGGCGCCACCACGTTCACCCGTATTCCCTGGTCGGCGTAGTCGAGGGCGGCCACCTTGGTCAGCCCGATGATCCCGGCCTTGCCGGCCACGTAAGCGGCGAGGTTGGCCGTGCCGTTCAGGCCGGCGATGGAGGCCATGTTCACGATCGCGCCCCCGCCGCTGCGCAGCATGGCCGGGATCTGGAACTTCATGCCCAGGAAGGTGCCGCGGATGTTGGTGGCGATGCCCAGGTCGAACTCGCCGGGATCGATGTCCGCCAGCGGCGCCGGCAACAGGCCGGCGGTAGCGTTATTGAACGCCGCGTCGAGCCGACCGAAGCGGTCCAGGGCCGCCTCGACGAAGTCGCGCGCCGACCCGGCGTCGGTGACGTCGAGGCCGACGGCGAGGGCCTGCCCGCCGCGTGACCGGATGCCGCTCGCCACCGCTTCCAGGGCGTCGGTGTCGCGGGCCCCCAGCACCACGGCGGCCCCGGCGGCGGCGAACGCCTCGGCGGTGACCGCGCCGATCCCCTTGCTGGCCCCGGCCACTAGGGCCACCCGCCCGCGCATGGGCTGCTCCGCGGTCCCCGGCGGCCCGGCGGTCCCGGGCTGGCCGGCGGTCTGGTGCAAAGCCTGCTCGTTCATCATGGCCTCCGCAGTTGTTCGATGCCTAATCCTAAGATATCTAATGGTTAGACGTCAATGGATTAGCCTGGACCGGCAGTGTGGGCCATGATGGGTCCGTGGACCTGGAGCCGTACCGAGGTGAGCTGGTGGCGTACTGCTACCGGATGCTCGGCTCGTTCGACGACGCGGAGGACCTGGTCCAGGAGACGATGCTGCGGGCCTGGAAGGCACGCGACCGCTACGACGGCACCCGCGCGTCGGAGCGGACCTGGCTGTACCGGATCGCGACCAATACGTGCCTTTCCGCGCTGGCAGGCCGGGCCCGGCGGCCGTTGCCGTCCGGGCTGGGCGCACCCAGCGACGATCCGCGGGCGCCGCTCACGCCGGCCCTCGACATTCCCTGGCTGCAGCCGTTCCCCGACGCCAGGTTCGACGTGGGCGTGCGGGCCGACATGCGGCTCGCGCTGGTGGCGGCGATGCAGGTGCTGCCGCCCAGGCAGCGGGCCGTTCTCGTGCTCCGCGAGGTTCTTGACTTCAGCGCGGCCGAGGTCGCCGCGCAGCTCGGGACGACCGTCGCCGCGGTCAACAGCGCCCTGCAGCGGGCCCGGGCCGCCCTCGCCGGAGCAGGCGATGCCGGTGAGGTGACCGAACCGGACGATCCCGAGGTCCGCGCGGTGGTCGACCGGTACGTGCGGGCCTTCGAGGCGGCCGACGTACCCGCGCTGGTGCGACTGCTGGCCGAGGAGGCGGTACTGCAGATGCCGCCGGTGCCGCTGTGGTACCGGGGCCGCCGCGACTACGGCCTGTTCATGGAGCGCGTCTTCGGGATGCGCGGGCCCGGCTGGGCCGCCAGGCGCCTGACCGCCAGCGGGCAGCCCGCCTTCGCCGCCTACGCCCCGGAGCCGGGCGGCGGACACCGGCTGCACACGCTCCAGGTCTTCACGGTCACCGGCGGCCGGGTGGCCGCCAACGTGGTGTTCGCGGATCCGCGCGTGTTCGGGGCGTTCGGCCTGCCCGGGCAGATTAATTCTGGCCGGGCGCGATGAGCCGAGCCGGTGCCGCCGGTATGTACGGGTGAGCAACCGACGGAAGGGAGACGCATCATGAGCGTCATCGTCATCGAGTTCATCACCCTGGACGGGATCGTGTCCGACCCGGACGGGTCCGACGGCACGCCGGCGGGCGGCTGGGCGTTCCGGCACGGCCCTGAGATGGTCGCCGGGGACAAGTTCCAGCTCGGCAGCGTGCTGGACAACGGCGTCATGCTACTGGGCCGCAGTACCTGGCAGCTGTTCTCCCGGCTGTGGCCGGGACGGGACAGCCCGTTCGCGGCACGGATGAACGCCGTGCCGAAGCTGGTCGCCTCCCGCACGCTGTCCGACACGTCAGCGTTTGCGAACTCCCAGGTCATCGACGGCGACCTGGTCGAGACGGTCAAGCGCGAGCCGCGTGACGTGATCATCACCGGCAGCCTGAGCGTGGTGCACACGCTGATGGCCGGGGACCTGATCGACGAGTACCGGCTGCTGATCTTCCCCACTGTCCTCGGCACCGGCAAGCGTCTCTTCCCGGCCGGAGGCCCCCCTACCTACCTGGAGTTGCTGTCGGCCGAGCAGACGGGCGCCGCCGTGCTGACTCGCTTCGCCCGGGGCACAGGTTGAGGTCCTAGGCCGTCCAAACAACAAGCGGCAGCTAGTTTGTCCTGGCTGGCCCCGAGCCGACGGTAGCCCTCTCTAGTGGGCCAGCACCGGTACCCCAGGCCCCCGGATCAACCGCAGGACCGGAATCAACCGCAAAAACGGGGCCGGCGGGACTGGTGCGCTGCACGGGACCGCATCGGGGCCGGGCGCCGCGCTGCAGCGGATCGGCTCCGCCGTCTGGCTCGGCCGGCGGGTTAGCCGGTTCCGGCCGACGCCACCTCTACCACCGCCAGGTCAGCGGCCCGCCGGGCCGGACCGGCCGGCCGCGTCAGCGCCAAGTACCCGGCCGCGGCCAGGACGATGAACGGGATCATGCTGTTCGGATCGGTGCCCACCCCGCCGAAGAAGCCCAGGTCCTGGATCAGCACCCAGTCGGCCAGGCACAGCACGGTGAAAGCGATCAGCCCGGGGAAGATCAGCCACCGTCGGCCGCTGAGGAACGCGGCGCCGACTGCCGCCAGGGCCGCCACCGCGAACAGATTGACCGCGAAGCCGTGGGCCTGGTCAAAGGCCGCGAACGCGGCGACCCAGCCGGACAGGAAACCGGGCTGCGAGGTCTCGGCCATCGACTTGACCATCGCGGCCAGCGGCCCCGGCTGGCCGTAGCTGCTGCCCTGCCAGTAGCCGAGGCTGGGCTGGGCCTGCAGGCCCGCCATCAGGGCCAGGAACAGGCCGAGCCCGGCCAGGGTCAGCTGGCCCAGCCGCGGCGAGGCCCAGGCGCGCCCGGGCAGCGCGATCAGGGCCCCGGCGACCACGTAGACGAGCACCGAGCCCGGTGCTCCGGTCAGCCAGGTCAGGCCGGGCGCGAAAATCCCGCCGAACGACTCCCCGAACACCCACACGATCAGGCCCCAGGCCACGCTGGCCAGCCCGGCCAGGCGGGACAGGGTGCCGCGCGGCGCGGCCAGCAGCCAGATGCCGAGCCCGATCTCGATCCACACCGTCGTACTGGCCGCCGGGACCGGGTGATCGATCCAGGCGTTCTGGCCCAGGTGGACCAGGTGCTGCACCCACGGCGCCGAGACCCCCGCGGTCGGCTCCACCACCTGGGACGGCAGCCCGGTCGGCATGGCCGGCTGAGCCTGCAGCATGCCGTCGAACAGCCACAGCAGGCCGAACCCGATCCGCAGCAGCCGCCGCCCCGTGGGTTCGGTTCCGGCCAGAACGGCACCCGCGAAGATCCGCCGGCCCGGCGGATCATCAGCCGCCGGTGCACGGCGGCGGGCCCGCATGACAGCCCAGGCGGCGGCGAGCGCGGCCAGGACCAGCAGCGCGATCAGCCCCTGGTGCAGCAGCGCGGCCCTGAACGCCGCGACCACCGCGGGATCGGGCCGGTCCGACCCCATGCCGGGCATGGCTCAGACCGACGCGGGCTCGGAGGCGGGTTCGGCCGCCGGGGCCAGCCGCGGCGGCACGGCGGCCCCCGACCCGGCCCCAGCGTCGGCGTCGGCCAGGTACTCCGCCATGGTCCGCTCCGGGCCGTACCGGCGCCGCATCCACAGCATGCACAGGAAGGCCGCGGGGCCGAACAGCGCCTGCGACGGCACGAGCAGGTCAAGTTCGGTATCCAGGAAGTTGAGCAGGAACGGGATGAACGCCGTGACGAAGGTGCCGAAGAACAGGATCAGGCCGAACGCTATCCGGGCCGCCTTGGCGCCGTAGGCCTTGTAGGCGGCGACCAGGAACAGGGAGTAGACCAGCAGGTCGCCGAGGCCGACGCCGTAGTTGTCGATGCCGAACCGCATGCCGAGCAGCGGGTCCAGCGGGTGCGCGAGGTACCCGGCCACGAGCTGGTCGGTCAGCGGGAGCACGGTAGCGAACAGGATGTCGTAGACCGCCAGACCCAGCGCGAGCCACGCGACGTAGTACAGCTTCATCCCGCCCTGCACGTACAGGTTGGACACCGAGATCGCGCCCAGGCCGACCAGGATGGTCAGCTCGGCCCACCACAGCTGCCAGCCGGCCGTGGTCCCCATCAGGTGATGGCTGGTCCAGTAGTTGAGACCGATCAGCAGCCCTATGCCCAGCCAGGTCCGGCCCCGGCCGAGCACCGGGGTGAAGCCGATGGACAGCGCCGACGCGAAGGTAACGATCAGCAGGCAGGTGATCAGCCAGTACGGCAGGTACCCGTACAGGAACGGCAGGGCCGAGATGAACGCGAGCAGGATCACGATGTCGCGGCCGTTGAACGTGCCGACCGGCGGCCGTTCCAGCCGCACCTTCCGGAAGTACAGCAGGGCGCCGCCGGTCACCAGCGACACCCCGACCAGGATCACGCCGAACTCGGTGAAGGTCTGCTGGAAGAGGGAGATCGGCTCCGTGGTAACCGGCATGTCACGCTCCCACGAGTGCGTGCTGGCTGGCGAAGGTGGTCTCGCGCAGGTCGCTCCGGGTCTGGCGCAGCGCGGTGGCCTGGTCGTCGCCGACGATGGCCAGGTCTGCGTCCAGGCCCGCGTCGGCAAAGTGGCGGCGGGCGGCCACCTCGCCGTAGCCGTCGATGGCGGCGGCGGGCAGGGTGAGCCGGATCCGGCCGTCGATCAGCTCGACGCGGTAGCGGGCCGGCCAGGGGGCGCTGGGCAGCGCCTCGATGACCTCGATCAGCAGCCGGGGCGTGACGACCTCGTCCGAGCTGAGCCGCAGCAGATGATCGGCCTTGCCCAGCACCTGGCTGGTGGCCGGGATGCCGGCCAACTCGCAGTCGAGGCCTTCCTCGGGCAGGCAGCGGGCCACGTCGCGGGTGTCGAACCGGAAGACCGGCATGCAGTCACGGTGCGGGAAGTACGGGGTGACCACGATGGTGCCCAGCGCGCCGGGTCCGGCCGGCTCGCCGGTCCGCAGGTCGAGCAACTCGGTCAGGCCGTTGTTGACGTCGTGATGCACGTGCCGCTGGCTGCACGTGCGGCCGGTGACCGGAATGACCTCGGTCATGCTGTAGGTGTCCTCGATCTCGGCCACGCCGAAGGTCTGGCAGGCCGCCCGGGCCAGGCTGGGGGACAGCACCTCGCCGCCGACGGTGACGCGGCGCAGCCGGAAGTCACCCGGGCCCAGGCCGCGTCGCCGGGCGAGGCTGACGAGTTCGGCGAGGTAGCTTGGGCAGGTCAGCAGCAGCGTGGTGCCGCCCTGGCTGAGGCTGTCCAGGCTTTCGCCGGGCGGCAGGATGCCGAGGAGCCGGCACATGGCGTGGGCCAGGCGGCACGAGGCAGCGGCCAGGTGGTTGGCCGCGATGGCCCGGGAGCTCACGTTGACCTGCATGATGTCGCCTGGTCTCAGGTCACCGCGCAAGACCGAGCCGAGCGCGCCCAGCGCCGGCCACAGGTCCATCTCATACCGGGACAGCCACACTTCCGCCGGACGGCCGGTGGTGCCCGTGGTCCGGGTGGCCAGGTAGCCGGGCACGTCCGAGCAGCGGAAGTCGGCGGCGTGCTCGATCAGCTCGTGCTTGGTGGTAACGGGGATCGCCCGCATGGCCGCTAGGTCCAGGGCTTCCGGATCGGCCTGCGCGGCCTCGAACCGCCGCGCGTAAAACGGCGACGTGGCGGCCAGCCTGCGGGCGGTGCGGCGCAAACCGTGATTAGCCCACTCGAGTTTTTCCTGCGGATCGGCGAGGGGTCCGCCCAGGACCTCCAGCGCCTCCGGGCCGGGCTGGCCGAACTCCGCGATCGTGTCGAGCGCGTCATCGACCAGGCGGGCCACGTTGCGCGGGCTGAGCCGCCGTCCCCACACCATGCCCATGGCCAACCGGAACTGCCGAACGCCAGTCTCAAGCATCGCGAATCCGTTCGTGCTGGGTTCGCGGGCCGGCGTCGTCCAGTTACGGTATCAATAGATACCAAGGAGCTACCAGATCGGCGCCGGCCCGCCGTTCCACGCCGGCGGGGCTCGCACCCCCGCCGGCTCGGGCCCGTTAGAAGGTGGCTGAGCTGGCCGCTGCGAACAGAACGGCACTCAGCGACCCCAGCACATAACGGGCGTGCTTGACGCTGCGCTTCATCGACTTCATGGCAACCTCCTCCCTGAATGCTCGGGCCGATTCGGATGGGATGCCGTGGTCAAGGGACAACCACGACTTTGAGGTCCATTCCAGGGTGCACCGAACATGTCAGGTAGAACGTGCCGAGCGTCATCCAGGGCCCTGTCGTGTAGACAGCGTTGGTCTGCATGAGATGAAACCCGGTCATCGGCACGCCGTGTTCGGGACTGACGATATGGGTGTCACGGCCAGGACCGATCACGTGCACCGCATTGGAGTTGTTCACCAGGGTGAGCCGCTGGCCGCGGTGGAGAGTCACCGCTTCCTTGGCGAAATCCCTGGTGACCATGCCCACATCCATGGCCGGGACCGGCTTGGGTGCAGGGATGAGGGTTGGGATCAGGAAACCTGCTAGTAGACCAGGAATTACGAGGAGAACCCGCGGGGCTGAAAGGATCCGACGTGCTGACACCGTGCTCCTGAGCCTGGATCACCGTATTTTTCGGCTACGAACCGTCTCTGTGAAAATACGTCGCGCAGCGCCGGACAAATATCCGCCAACCAGTAAAAAACGTGCAATGTGCCGGCAAAGTTACAATCTGTCAGAATGGGCGGTCGTGGGATATGGTGCTGCCGGGCCAGCCGGTGACACTGATTCTGCAGTGGCGCAGTCTGACTACTGGTGTTCGGCCTGGCAAGACGGGCACCAGAACGTGACCCGGTCCTGCTGGTCTTCGCAGCGGACGGGCGTCCCGCAGCGCCGGCACGGACGGCCGCGCCTGCCGTAGACCCAGGTTTCCTGGCCGCGGCGCGAGTTGCCCGTAGTGACCTGGCCGATCCGTTCCTTGTTGGCCTCGAGCAGCCGCCGGGCCAGCTCCGCTACGGCGCCCAGGTCGGCCACGCCGCCGACCGGCTGCCACGGGCTGATGCCGCGCAGGAACAGCACCTCGGCCTTGTACAGGTTGCCGATGCCGGCCAGGTTGCGCTGGTCGAGCAGGGCTTCGCCGATCGGCCGGTCAGGTTCGGCGGCCAGCCGCCGAACTGCTTCGGCGCAGTCCCAGTCCGCTCCGAGCAGGTCCGGACCGAGGTGCCCGGTGACCTGCGCCTCCTCGCTGGTGCGGATCAACTCGACCACGCCGAGCTGATACCCGACCGCCTGCCAGTCGTCGTTGGCCAGCATCAGCCTGATTCGGTAACTGTCCCGGACCGGCTCAGTCGCCGGCCGGACCCGCCAGGAGCCGTCCATGCGAAGGTGAGTGTGCACCGTCAGGCCGCCGCGGGTCCTGGTCAGCAGGTGCTTGCCGCGGGAGACGGTCTCGGTCACCACGTCGCCGGTCAGGTCGGCGGTGGCCAGCCGCGGGACGCGGAAGTCGCTGCGGGTCAGCGTCCGGCCTGCCAGGGCCGCGTGCAGGCGGCGGGCGGTGTACCAGACCACGTCTCCCTCGGGCATCCCCCTAGTGTGCGCGAGGTCAGCGGATGCTTAAGCGGCGGTCGTTGCCCCGCGGGTCGTAAGGCCCGCCGTAGCCGTTGACCGGCGGGTAGGCGGGGCGGGCATTCCAGGTCCCGTTGCCTGCGGGCCGGCCGTTACCCCGCTGGCCGTCCGAGCGTCTCGGGTCGTCACCAGGGCCGACGCCGGGCTGGTTCCCGTATCCGTACGCGTCGCCGTAGGGCGGCGTGTTCGCCGAGTTCGCCGGCTGAGCGGGTTCGCCGTAGTGCGGCGCGGCGTAGGGCCTGACCACGGTGCCGCCGTGAGGCCCGCCCGATCCCGCTCCGGGCAACGACCG
The DNA here is from genome assembly GCA_963790065.1 of uncultured Actinomycetes bacterium. Classification (GTDB taxonomy): domain Bacteria; phylum Actinomycetota; class Actinomycetes; order Streptosporangiales; family Streptosporangiaceae; genus Palsa-504. The sequence continues at coordinate 13,152 of CAWBNK010000001.1, forward strand.
GGCCGGGGTGGTGGCCGCCGAGCCCGGCCAGGCTCCGTCGGCCCGCAGCGGGTCAGGCCGCCCGCCGGGCAGATACCCGTCCGGCCGGCCGTCCGAGTGCCGGGCCTCGGCCGGTGCCAGGGAGGAGTGCCCGTCCACGCTGCCCTGGCGCCGCAGCGAGTAGGCCGGGCTGGTCAGCGGATCGTCATCGGCTCCGGCCTGGTGCCGGGCGCCGCGCGTCGGCTGTGTGGCGGCACGCGCCGGCTGTGTGGCGGCACGCGCCGGCTGGGCAGCGGCACGTACCGGCTGTGTGGCGGCACGCGCCGACTGGGCGGCAGAGTGAACCGGCCGAGCAGCGGCGTGAACCGGCTGGGCGGCACTCGGCGAAGACTGAGTCGCGCTCGGATAGGGCTGCGTGGCCACCGGAGCAGGCCCGGTCGCCGCCTGGGCCGGCTGTATCAGGGTCTGGTCGGCGGCACCGGCCGACGGCGGGGGATAGCTGCCGGTGCTCTCGCCCGCGGCCCGCCTCCCGCGGCCCGGGGCCCGGCCATCGCCGCGCGCCCGGTCGGCACCCGCCTGCCCGTTCGCCGTCGCGGCGACCTCGGGCAGCCGCGGCCGGCTTCCGGATTCCGGCTGGGCGGTGCGCGCCGTGGTCGCCAGCGGCTTGTCCGACGCTAGGTCGTCCCAGAACTGCTCGTCGGAAACGCCGCCGAACGACTCGGCCGGCCACAGTTCCCGATCGACATCCTCGCCCTTGTGCCAGCCCACGCGGCGGCGCGACCGGGCCGTACCGGCCTCGGCCGCAGCCGGCGCCTCGAACTCCTCGGCTGGCAAATCCGGCGCCGCGACCAAGCCGGTCGGCGGGGTATGCCGGGTCCGGCGGCCCGCGACGAGACGTCCCGGTTCCTCGCGCGCCCCGGCAGGCGCGTCGAAGCCGGTGGCCATCTCGGCCGCCGTCCGGTCCGGGGCCCGTCTGGCGGATTCGCCTGACCGGGCATCAGCTGACCGGGAAGGAGTCATGGTTCTGGCGGATCGGGGCGATCTCGCCGGGCCCGAGGGTGAGGTGCCGCTTCTGCTTGCGCCAGGCCGACCGGTACCGGCCCGCCGCAGGTCAGTGGCCCGGGACCGGGAATTACCTGAGCGGACGCTGAAGTAGAAGGCCGCCGCGATGCCAGCAAGTCCCGCGACGGCGAGTCCCGCGATCAGAATCATGGTTCCCATCCAGAACGCCGGGGCCTCGTCGGGGGCGCTAGCCAGGCACACGCGGCCGATGACGCGCGCCTACCCTCGTGATCGCGAGCCCCCTGAACCCGCTCGATCTTCCCCGATTCTTGCTCACTAGTGGGGACTGTGTCACACGATTGAAAAAGTTCTATTCCTAGTCGATTACAAAATGTATCGGCTTGATCACGGGTTACCCATTACCGTAATTCGCCCGCGCCCGATTGCTGCCGCCGCGATCGCCGTCCAAACAGTCAGCAAAGGAGCGCCATTGGGCAGGTTTAGCACTGTGTTCAGCGCATAAACCGTGAAACGGTACCAATGAGGATGGCCCTCGGGGCAGGGTGCGTCGTAGGTCGCGGTGTGCGCGCTATTAACCGCCTGCCGGGCCCCAGTCGGCAACGCGCCCTCCTGGATGTCGGTCGTACCAGGGCCGATGTCGAACACGAGCCAGTAAATGTACGGCGTGATCGGTGCCGAGGAATCGTCGACCACAACCGCGAAACTCTTCGTGGCCGACGGCGCGCCGGACCAGTCAAGCGGGGGATTGACCCTTGCTCCGTGGCAGGTATATCGCGGCGGCAGCGGGACGTTCGGGGCGAATGCTTCGCTGCCTATCGACAATGTGCGCGGCGGCACCGGCGCGCCGTTGCCCGCCGTCCCGCAGCCGGCCAAGGTCAGCGCCACCATCAGGGCCATGCCCGCTGCCGCCCAGCGCGACAGCCGTCGCCTGCCGCGGCGGCCCCGGTCCTGGCCTGAAGTCACCCTCGCCTCTCTCCCGCCGTGGTCGATATTAGAACCTGAGAGGAAGCGTAAGGCGAGGGGACGTGTTGAATGGTCCGGAAGTGCGAGACTCCAGGCAGGTTCCCTGGATAGGTCAGTCTCGCTGGCGGGAACTGCCGAACATGATCTCGTCCCAGGACGGCACCGAGGAGCGCCGACCGCGAGCCGCTTTCCGGCCCGCCCGTCCCGGCTGCTCTCCGGCGGGCTCGGCCGGAGCCCCTTGGACCCCCTGGACCCCTTGGCCGGCCGCGGACGCGGCCGGCGTCTCGGCGGGCTCGGGGACAGGTGCGTAGTCGTCGCGCGCCGCTTCCTCGGCCGCGATCCGCGGTGCCTGCGCGGCCGGCCGCGGCACGGGCGACGGCCGGTGGCTGCGCTCCGCAGCCGGCGGGCGGGCGATCTCGGTGCGGGATTCGGCTGCCACCGGCACCGGCGGGGCGGGGGCGGGCGGCTTGGGTTCGGTGATGCCCTGGCGCGCGGCCGCCGGACGCTCATGCCTGGGCCGCCCGCCGTTTCCGTGCGCCGCGGCGCTGCCCGGGCTGGCGGCCGCGAAGCCGACCGCGTCTGGCCCGGTGCCGTTGTCCTCGGCCGCCGCGTGACCAGGTGCCACGGGGCGGGACGGCGCGTGGCCGGGCGCACCGCCGAGCCGGGGCGCCAGCCGGGTGACGGTCGCCTCGCCCGGAGGCGGGGACGGCGGCAGGGGCGGCTCGGCGCCCGACAGCGACATCCGAGCCGCGTTGTCGTCGGCGGGCAGCACATGCCTGCGACGCGGGTCGAAGACCCACTCGGCGGTGTGCATGCGACCGCCGGTGATGAACGCGAGTTCCACCTGCCAGCTGCCGTCGCCGCGCTTCTTCGCATCCCATTGCGCGTCTTCCGGGTCCGCGCCGAACGCTTTCAGCCTATCGGCCACGATCTCGCCCAGTCTCGGCCCGGGCGTCGCGTCTCCGTGGCGGCGGACCGAGGCGGCCTGGGCCTGGTCCGCGACATAGGCGCGTTCAGCCAGGACCGGTCCCTCGAACCAGCGCACGCGTTCGATCGCGATGCCGGCCGCGTCCGCGATCTCCTCCACCGTTTCACCGGCGCGGATTCGTGCCTGGATCTCCTTGGGTCGCAACGGGCTCTCCACTTCGATCTCGTACTGCGCGAGCCGGGAGGTCTGGCCCAGGGCGACCGCCCTGAGCCGCTCGTCTATCGGCAGCATGAAGCGTGCGCTGCGCCCCGGTACGGCCAGCACGGCGTAACGGCCGTCCTCGCTCACCGCGACGAAGCGCAGTTCCTGCATCGTCGTCCCTTCCGCTCCGACCCGTGAACCCCGTCCGCGCGCCGGTCCTGCCGTCGCCGAGATCGTCCTTTTCAGGCACTTTCCCGGCGTACTCTAGCCGAGCGGCTAGCCCGAAGGTCCCAGACCACTCGACCTGACCTGAGTCTGTCTGGTCCAGAACGCCAAGGCCAGCACCGCGCCCGGCATGTCCGGAGTTAATCCAGGTATCCGGCTCCCATCCGGAGTTACCAGAGCAACCCGGCCAACTTTGGGATGTTTCGCTTACAGAACTATCTTGCTAAGCTGCCTCTCAAGATGTTCGCTTACAGAAGTATCTTGCAGGAGCAGGCTAGGCCCGCGGCGGTACGGGACAGTCGCCGCGCGCCCTGGCTGGCCGTCAGCGTGGTCTGCTTCGGCGCCTTCATGGGCCAGCTGGATGCGAGCATCGTCACGATCACGTTCCCTTCGATGCAGCGCGACTTCGGCGTCCCGGTCGCGGCCGTCCAGTGGGTGTCCCTGGTCTACCTGCTCGGCCTGATCGCACTGCTGGCCCCGGCCGGGCGGCTCGGCGACGCTGTCGGGCGCAAGCTCGTCTACACCTACGGCTTCGTGGTGTTCACCGTGGCCTCCGCGGCCTGCGGCCTGGCGCCGTCGCTGGACGTGCTGATCCTGCTCCGGCTCGTCCAGGCGCTGGGAGCGGCCATGCTCCAGGCGAACAGCGTGGCCCTGGTCACGACCAGCGCGCCGAAGAACAGGATGCGCTTCGCCCTGGGGATACAAGCCGGCGCGCAGGCGCTCGGGCTCGCCCTGGGCCCCACCCTGGGCGGCTTGCTCACCTCGATAGCGGGCTGGCGCGCCGTGTACTGGGTGAACGTCCCGGTCGGTCTGGTCGCGGTGGTCGCGGGCCGCTACCTGCTGCCGCGCACCAGGCAGTTCAACCGACCGGAGAAGTTCGACTGGCCGGGCACGCTGCTGCTGGTGGCCTGGACCAGCGCCCTGCTGCTCGTCCTGTCCGCGGCGTCGGGCCTTGGCCTGCCCGCCTGGCTGGCCGCGATGCTGGCCGTGCTGGGCCTGGCCGGCGCGGCCGCGTTCGCGCGGCAACAGATGCGCACCGAGCATCCGCTGATCCCGGTATGGCTGCTGCGCTCGGCACCGCTGGCCCGCGCGCTGGCCGGCGCCGCCTGCGGCTATCTCACCCTGTTCGGGCCGCTGGTGCTGATCCCGCAGGTACTGGGGCACGGCCTCGGTGGCGAGGCCCGCACCGGACTGCTGCTGTCGGCCCTGCCGCTCGGGTTCGGCCTGGCTGCGCTGTTCGGTGACGCGGTGCTGCCGAAGGCTTGGGGTGACAGCCGGCGCGGCTTCGCCGGCGCCCTGCTAACCAGCCTGGCCATGTGCGCGTCGATCTTCCTGCCGGTCACGGTCGGCACCGTGGTTCCTCAGCTCGCCCTGGCCGGCTTGGGCCTGGGCATTTTCGTTCCGGCCAACAACACCGTCATCATGCGCAGCACGGCCGACTCGTCCGCCTCCCTGCTCGGCGGCCTGGTCAGCATGGCCAGGGGGATAGGCACGACGCTCGGCATCTCCCTCATGGCGCTGGCCCTGCACCTGGGGGCCGGGCACCCAGGCGCCGGCCACGGGTACGCTGGGTCGACGCAGGCGCGGCCCGCGTTCATCGTGCTCGCCGTCGTTTCTGCCGCTGCGGCCGCGATCGCGCTGGCCGCCCGCGGGCCGGGACGAGGCGAGGCCGGACGGCCCAGGGAGGCGGACCCGCCAGGTGCCTATCACTGAGGGAAACGCAGCGCAGGAACGGCTCGGCCAGGAGCAGATCGGTCCTGACCTGGCCGACATCGTGTCCCGGCTGCGCCGCGCTATGCGTCGCGCCGCGCGGGCGGCCGACCCCGCGCTGGGGCTGTCCGTGGCCCAGCTGGAACTGCTGTCCTGCATGGCCGAGCACCCCGGCATCCGGCCCAGCCACCTGGCCCGGATGCTCCGGCTGGCGCCTAGTTCGGTGGCCACCCTGCTGTCCGGGCTCCAGTCGGCGGGCTACGTGATGCGAACCCGGGGTGGTGACGGCGCCGACGGCACGGGTGACCGTCGTACCGTCAGCCTGGACCTGTCCGGGCAGGGCGCCGCCGCGGTCGCCCGCTGGCACCGCGTGAACCAGGACATCATCCAGGCCGCGCTGGCCGACCTGCCGCAGCGGGACCGGGCCGCGCTGCGCGACGCCGCCCCGGCCCTGCGCGACCTGACCGCCTCCATCGACGCCCAGGCCGACTGAGCCGAGCGCCCGGCCGCCTGAATCTGCGGCTATGTGGATCCGAGGCTGCGGGGTGCGGCGGGCTCGCCTTCCCGCTCGGTGCCTTCGCCACGATGCTGCTGGTCGGCCCGGCTGAGCTTGGAGGGCCACCAGTTCCACCGGCCGAGCAGCAAGACCGTGCACGGCACCAGGACGGTGCGGACGATGAAGGTATCCATCAGCACGCCCAGGGCCAGCCCGACGCCGACGTCGACGATCTGACTGCCGCCCGCCTGCCGCCCGCCGACCAGCGCGAACACCGAGAACGTCCCGGCCAGCACCAGGCCGGCCGAGGTTACCGTAGTGCCCGTAGCGCCCAGTGCCCGGGCGACTGCATCGCGTAGCGGAAGGTGCTGAGCCTCCTCCCTGATCCGGCTCATGACCAGGATGTTGTAGTCCTCACCCAGCGCGAGCAAGAAGATGAACATCAGGAACGGGAGGATGAAAGTCAGGCCGCTGTCCCCGCCGATCTTGACGAACAGCAGGACGCACAGGCCGAGCGCCGCGAAGAACGACAGCGCAACCGACGCGATCAGGTACAGCGGCGCGACCAGCGAGCGTATGACCAGGCACAGCAGCAGGCCGATGATGATGATCGCGACCGGGACCACGTGCGCCAGGTCGCTGTCAGAGATATGGCTGATGTCGTAGAAGGCGGGTGCCTCGCCACCCACCCCGTAGGCGGTGGCGCCCAGCGTCTTGGCCACCGCGGCCGCCTCGGTGCGGATCGCGGGCACCGCGTTCGCCGCCGCCGTGGTCGACGGGTCGCCCGCCGTCAGGGCCGTCTCGAACTGGATCGTCTTGCCGTCCGGGCTGACGTACTGCGCGATGGCCCGGTAGGCCTCGTAAGCGCTGAGCGGGACCTTGCTGTTCGCCGGGGGTACGGACGGCAGGGTCGCGGGGTCGCCCAGCGCGGCGTGCAGCGCCTGGTACTGGGCGCCGGTCAGTTTCACGCCCGCCGGGTTCAGCGGCCCGGTGACGCCGGTGAACAGGTCGCTGGCGGCGAGCTGGCTGGTGGCCGCGGCCACCGGTGCTGGGTCATCCCAGACCGGCTGGGACAGCCTGTAGACCAGGTTGGTCGGATTGGCCGAGCTGGCCGGGAAGTGCTTGGCCAGCAGCGCGGTGCCGGCCGCGGAGTCGGTCCCGGCCGGCGCGTTGATCGAGCCGCCGAACCCGCCCGCCTGGTAGCTGCCCACGCCGATCGCGAGCGCGCCGAACACGACCACGCCGATGACCAGGGGTATCGCTGGCCTGCGCACGATCCGCGTCGCGACCCGGCCCCACAGGCCTGCCTTGCCGGTGCCCGCCTTGGTCTTGCTCGGCCAGAACGCGGCCCGGCCGAACACCGCCAGCAGCGCGGGCAGCAGGGTGAGCCCGGCCAGCAGCATGGTGCCGATCCCGATGGCCAGCGGGATGCCGAGCTCAGAGTAGATCTGGAAGGTGGCGACGAGCAGCGACAGCAGCGCGGCAATCACCGTCAGGGCGGAGAACGTGATCGTCTCGCCGACCCGCGTGACCGCCGCGCGCACCGCGTCCTTGGGATCCTGCCCGTCGCGCAGGTTCTCCCGGACGCGGAACACCAGGAACAGCCCGTAGTCGGTGCCCGCGCCGAGCACCAGCACGATCAGCAGCAGCTGGGCGATGACGGAGACCTTCAGGCCGGCCTGCGCCGCCTCTCCGACCAGCGGCCCGGCGATGGCCACGGCGAAGAACGCGGGTATCAGCGTGATCAGCGGCGCGAGCAGCGACCGGAAGATCAGCAGCAGGAGGATCAGGATGAAGATGACGGATACGCCTTCGACCTGATTCCCCGTGTTGCCCGACTTGGCCTGCTGATCCACGTTGATCGCGATCTGGCCGGCCAGGTGCACCTGCAGCCCGGCCGGGGGCGCGGCCTTCGCAATCTGGGTGCGGAGGTTGTCGACCAGCGTGGTCTGGTCCGGCTGGCTGGCCTGATTGACGTCGGACAGCACCTGCAGCTGCTCGGCCTGCTGGTCGGGTGACCGGCCCAGGTCCCGCACGGAGACCACCGTCGGCACCGAGGCCAGGTCGTGCTGGAGCGTAGCCAGCCAGGCCGTATCCGCCGGGCTGAGCGTGCCCTGGTTCACCGCCGCGACCACCGGCACCGGGACCAGGTTGGTGGCCCCGAACGGTGCCGCGAGCTGGGCCGCCTGCTCGCTGGGCGCACTGGCGGGCAGGAAGGCGCTGTTGTTGCCCTGGGTGACGCTGTTCAGCGACGGCAAGAAGTGTGGCACCGCGACCACGGCGATGAGCCAGGCTGCGATGACGAACCAGCGAAATTTGACGGCGAACGCGCCGATTCCCCCGAAGATGGCGTGGATGCGCACCGCGCCAGCATATTGGACTGCACCTGAGACGCCGCTTAGAGGCCGGCCGTTCCTCTGCAGGCCAACGACTCTCCGTATTACCGTGAGGACACGTTCACGCAGGCCATGACGTGCGGAGCCGTCGGTCGTAAGCTTCCGTCATTGAACGATTAAGGGGTTGAGATATGCGCCATCTGGTGGGTGTCATGCTGGCGGTCGTCATGGCCGCGGCCATCTTCTTCGCCGCCTCCTGGGGCTACCTGAAGCTGCTCGCCGCACCCGCCCGGGGCGCTGCGCTGCCGGCCGGCGGTGGTTCCCTCATCCATGACCATGCCGTGCTCGAGGGGTTCGGCGCGCTGCTGGCCGTGGGCCTGCTGGCGGGGCTGCTGATAGCGGTACCGCGGATCTCACCGCTCGCGGCCGGGCTGCCCGGGCTCGCCCTGCTCGGCTGGACCGGGCTGTACCTGTTCAGCGTCAGGCGCGCGGTCCGGTACATCCCGCTGAAGTCGCACCCCTACGGCGCGGGATTCGAGGCCCTGCTCTTCGGCGGCGTACTGGCCGCGGCGGGCCTGGCCATGGTCATCCCCTTGTTCGTGCCGTCCAGGTGGATGCGCAGGGCCGTGGCGTCCGCCGCGCCCGCCTCGTACGAGACGCCCGCGCCTGACTATGCCGATCAGCAGGCGACCCAGACCATCAGCGGCGGCCTGCTGGCCGACTGGACCGAGACCAGGCCGCAGCCGCAGCCGGAAGCGGGATATTCGCAGGCGCCCTGGGGTCCCGCGGAGCCCGGCGGCGAAGGCCAGAACACCACGGCCGACTTCCGCTGAGCCCGCCCGCTAACGGCCGACTTCAGCTGAGCCCGTCCGTTAGTTGACGTCCAGCAGTTTCATAGCCTTGTCCCAGGTAAACGCGGTGTCGGTCGGGGCCGGGCCGCAGACGCCCGCGAGTATCTCCGTGTCGCTCTCGCCGAAGCCGGCGGCGCTGGCTGCGTGCCCCGCGCCCATAGCCAGCTCGGCCTGACCGCCGCCGCAGGACGCGCTGCTGAACGGGACCAGGATGATGTCGCGGTGACCCCAGCACTGGGCCGATCTCGCCGTGCTGCAGTCCAGGTTGTCGCCGCCCGGCCCGTCGTCGTACATCCACCCGTAGTCGGACCCGAGCGGGTTCAGCCAGCCGCCCGACCAGGTGCCGCCGAGATACGTTGCCCGGCCCCCGCCGCCCAGCCGCCGGGGAACCTGGCCGAGGGCCGGGTCACGGCCGGGCCTGGGCGGCCGACTGCGCGATCTTGTCCAGGGAGCTGCTGAGCACCACCGCGGGAGCGAGCCCCCGTTCCGTGCGCTCGAGGTTCACCGTGACGAACAGCTGCTCGGCCGGCGTGAGGCGCTCGTAGGCCGGAAGCGAGAAGGACATGCCGCCCAGCTTCTCCAGCGCCTGGCGAGCGTGCGCGATGGCGGCCAGGACCGCGGCGTTGCACGCCGGCCCGTCACTGTCCCCCGGGCAGGACGACAGGAAAGACGGCGACAGGCTCTGCGGCGGGTTCTTGGGCGGAAGGATGCCCTTGTGGGAGCCGACCGCGCCGGCACTGGCTGAGGCTGCCGGCGCGATGAGCGCCACGCCCGCCAGGACGACGACGCCCAGACCGAGCAACATCCGGAACTTCAGCATCAGGCTCATCGACATAACGCCTAATGCTAATTAATGAACCATAAATCGGACATAAATCACTAAACTGCTCAAGATATGCGAAAAATCACACCCGCCCCGTGTATCAAACGGGCCCCCGGCCCGGTGGACTCGGCTCCAGCCTCCGGCCTCATCCCGGCCCCGAAATCGCGGTCCCGAAATCCCGGTCCCGATACGGAATGAAACCCCGGTTCCAGCACATCAGGAGGTACTGGAACCAGGGTTTCATTACGTCAGGCGCGGGGGCGGGCGCGTAAGCCCGCGGGTATGCCGGACGGGTGGGGCGGGTACGGCTCAGGCGGCGTGGAACTGCTCGGCTTCGGTCGAGCCGGCCAGCGCCACCGTCTCGGCGTTGGGCGAGATCGCGGACGTGACCAGGTCGAAGTAGCCGGTGCCGACCTCGCGCTGGTGGCGCGTGGCGGTGTAGCCGTGCTTCTCCGCGGCGAACTCGGCCTCCTGCAGCCGGACGTAGGCGGGCATGCCCTCGGCGGCGAAGCCGCTGGCCAGCTCGAACATCGACTGGTTGAGCGCGTGGAAGCCGGCCAGCGTGATGAACTGGAACCGGTAGCCCATGGCCGCGAGCTCCTTGCTGAACTTGGCGATCGTGGCCTCGTCCAGGTGCGCGCGCCAGTTGAACGAGGGCGAGCAGTTGTAGGCCAGCAGCTGGTCCGGGTACTCGCTCTTGATCGCCTCGGCGAACTCCCGGGCGACGTCGAGGTCGGGGGTGGAGGTCTCCATCCAGATCAGGTCGGAGTAGGGCGCGTAGGCCAGCCCGCGGGCGATGCAGGGCCCGATCCCGTTCCAGACCCGGTAGAACCCTTCCGCCGTGCGCGTCCCGGTGACGAACGGCTGGTCTCTGTCGTCCACGTCAGAGGTCAGCAGCGTGGCGGCGTGCGCGTCCGTCCGCGCGACCACTAGCGTCGGCACGCCGCACACGTCGGCGGCCAGCCGGGCGGCGTTCAGCGTCTTGATGTGCTGGCCCGTCGGGATGAGGACCTTCCCGCCCAGGTGGCCGCACTTCTTCTCGGACGCGAGCTGGTCCTCCCAGTGCACGCCCGCCGCGCCAGCCGCGATCATCGACTTCATCAGCTCGTACGCGTTCAGCACGCCGCCGAACCCGGCTTCGGCGTCGGCGACGATGGGCGCCAGCCAGTGGGGGGAGTCGTGCACGTCGCCGTCGGCCGACTCTGACCAGGAGATCTGGTCGGCCCGCAGCAGCGCGTTGTTGATCCGGCGCACCACCTGCGGCACCGAGTTGACCGGGTACAGGCTCTGGTCCGGGTAGGTCTGCCCGGCCAGGTTCCCGTCCGCCGCCACCTGCCAGCCGGACAGGTAAATCGCCTTCAGCCCGGCCTTGACCTGCTGCACCGCCTGGTTGCCGGTGATCGCGCCTAGGGCCGTGACCGCGTCTTCCGAGGCCAGCAGCGCCCGCAGCCGTTCGGCGCCCAGCCGGGCCAGCGTGTACTCCTCCTGCACGCTGCCGCGCAGGCGCACCACATCCTCGGCCGAGTACGTCCGGGAGGTGTCCTTCCAGCGGGGGTCGGTCTCCCATTCCTGGCTGAGCTTGGCCGCCTGCTGGCTGATCGTGTTCACTGTCGCGCCTTCCTGAACTGCTGGGATCCGGAGGTCCGGGCCGCACGTTTACCTCAGGGTGGCTCGCCATCCGACAGCTGAGTAGGCTCAACAAGCTTAAAATTCTTTCAATTTTGACAAATAGACAAGATAGAGTGACATTCACGATGAAAAATCAGCAGAATTTGGTCCAGACCGATGGTATAGACCTTGTGACCTTCGGACAGCGGCTGCGCCACACGCGCCGGTCCCGCGGCCTGACCCTGACCGAGCTGGGGGAGCGGGTGGGGCGCGCCCCGTCCGCGCTGTCGCTGCTCGAGAACGGCCGTCGCGAGCCGAAGCTGTCGCTCATCGAGCAGCTGGCCACGGCCCTGGCCGTCCCGGTTGGCGACCTGCTGAGCCGGCAGCCGCCCAGCCGCCGCGCGCAGCTCGAGATCGCGCTGGCCGACGCGCAGCTGGATCCGTCCTACCGGCGCCTCGGCCTGCCGCAGCTCAAGATCGGCGCGCGGGTGCCCAACGATGTGCTCGAGCACCTGGTCGCGGTGGCCGCGGAACTGCGGACCCAGCAGTCCAAGCCGACCGCGACCCCGGAAGAAGCCAGGGCCGCGAACGCGGCGCTGCGCGAGGCCATGCGCGAACGGCACAACTACTTCGATGTCATCGAGCGCGAGGCGGCCGCCGCGCTGAAGGCAGGCGGGTACTCAGGCGGTGCCCTGTCCCAGGGCATGCTGGTCTCGGTGGTCGGCCACCATGGCTTCGCGGTCAGGTACGTCCAGGACCTGCCTCGCTCGGTACGGTCGCTGACCGACCTGCGGAACCGGCGGATCTACGTCAAGCAGGAGTCGGTCGGCGCGCATTCGCCGCGCGCCATCGTGCTGCAGGCCCTCGGCCACTTCCAGCTCGGTCATCAGGTGCCGCGCGACTTCGCCGACTTCCTGCGGCAGCGGGTCGAGGCGAACTACTTCGCCGCCGCCGTGCTCATGCCGGAGCCGGCCGCCGTGCCGCTGCTCGAGCGGGCCAAGCAGGACCAGGACCTCGCGGTCGAGGACCTGGTGGACCTGTTCTCCGTGTCCTACGAGATGGCCGCGCACCGGTTCACCAACCTGGCCACCCATCACCTGAACCTGCCCTGCCACTTCGTGAAGAACGACGCGAGCGGCATCATCTACAAGGCGTACGAGAACGACGGGGTGCTGTTCCCCGCCGATCCGGCGGGCGCGATCGAAGGCCAGCGGCTGTGCCGCCAGTGGTCGGGACGGCAGGTTTTCTCCGCCGTCGACCGGTTCTCCCCGTACTACCAGTACTCGGACACGCCGTCGGGCACCTACTTCTGCGTGGCCCAGGTCGACCCGCGCGCCGACCAGGGCTTCGCCATCACGCTCGGCGTGCCGTACGAGCATTCCCGCTGGTTCCGCGGCCGCGAGGCGACCACCCGGACCAAGTCCGCCTGCCCGGACGGCGAGTGCTGCAACCGCCCGCCCGCAGCCCTGTCCGAACGCTGGGAGGGCAACGCGTGGCCGTCGGCCCGGGCCCACTCGCACATCCTGTCCGCGCTGCCGGCCGGGAGCTTCCCCGGCGTCGACGACGCCGACATCTATGAGTTCCTCGACCGGCACGCCCAGGCCTGACCCGCGCGGCCGAAGTCCGGGATGCGCGTCCTGGCTAGGAGTGCTTGAGGTCGTCGCGGATCTCGTCGGCGAGCTGGTGGATCTTCTGCTCGGTCTGGCGCAGCGAGTCCTCGGCCTTGGCCGTCCGCTCGGCGGCCTGCCGTTCCCGCCAGGTCGGCTTGACCCTCGTCCGCTTCGCCCGCCGGAACCAGCTCACCATCAAGCACTCCTTCCACGCGGCTCCGCCGCAGTCGCATCCCTGCTACCCATCAGCGGGCGTTCCAATCAGGGTCCGGCCGCGTCCTGACTGACGTAGTAGCCCAGACCCGGCACCCGGTAGATCAGGCCCTCGTCCTCCAGGATCCGCATCGCCTTGCCGACCGTCTGCCGGGAGTGGCGGTGATCCCGGCGCAGCGCCGCGATCGACGGGAGCCGGGCGCCTGGAGCGAGTTCCCCCGTGGCGATCTGCTCGCGGATGAGTGCGGCAAGCCGCATGTAAGCCCGTGGATCTGGCTGCCCCGCTGCCATCATGTCCGGGATCGTACACGATGAGTATCGTAAGTAGTCGACTATTTACAGACAATCACGGGAAACGGGGCCGGCGGTACACGCGCCCCGGCCAGGATGTTACCTTCGAGTAACTTAGTGGCGGGAGGCGTGATGAGCGACGCGGCGGCGGACCGGCCCGGCAGTCACGGGTTCTCGCTGGATCTAGGGGACGACCTGGTCGCGACCCGGAGCTGGCTGCACGAGTTCGCGGCCTCGGTGATCAGGCCGGCCGCCGCGGAATGGGACGAGCGCGAGGAAACCCCGTGGCCGGTGCTGCAGGAGGCGGCCAAGATCGGGCTGTACTCGCTGGACTTCTACACCCAGCAGTACCTGGAGCCCTCCGGGCTCGGCATCCCGGTCACCTCGAGGAACTGTTCTGGGGCGACGCCGGCATCGGAATGGCCCTGGTCGGCAGCTCACTGGCCGCCCTGTCGGTGGTGGCCAACGGGACGCCGGAGCAGATCGGGGAGTGGTGCCCGCAGATGTTCGGCGGTCCCGATGAGGTGAAGCTCGGCGCGTTCTGCTCCTCCGAGCCGGACGCGGGCAGCGACGTGGCCGCGATCAGGACGCGGGCCGTCTACGACGCGGCCCGGGACGAGTGGGTGCTGAACGGCACGAAGACCTGGGCCACCAACGGCGGCATCGCCAGCGTGCACGTGGTGGTGGCCTCGGTCGACCCGGCCCTGGGCGCGCGCGGGCAGGCCAGCTTCATCGTGCCGCCCGGCACCGCCGGGCTGGCCATGGGGCAGAAGTTCCGCAAGCACGGCATCCGGGCCTCGCACACCGCTGAGGTCCTGCTGTCGGACGTGCGGGTGCCCGGGCAGTGCCTGCTCGGCGGCCGGGACCGGCTCGAGGAGCGGCTGGCCCGGGTCAGGGAGGGCGGGCGCGGCGGCGAGCAGGCCGCGATGAAGACGTTCGAGGCGTCCCGGCCCGGCGTGGCGGCAATGGCGGTCGGGATTGCCCGGGCCGCCGCGGAGTACGCGGCCGAGTACGCGCGCACCCGGGTCCAGTTCGGCCGCCCGATCGGGCAGAACCAGGCCGTGGCGTTCATGCTGGCCGATATGCGGGCGTCGGTAGACGCGGCCCGCCTGCTGGCCTGGCGCGCGGCCTGGATGGCCCGGCAGGGCGTGCCGTTCACCGCCGCCGAGGGATCGATGTCCAAGCTGGTGGCGGGGGAGACCGCGGTGCGGGTCACCGAGCAGGCCATCCAGATCCTGGGCGGGAACGGCTACACCAGGGACTACCCGGTGGAGCGGTGGCACCGGGACGCCAAGATCTTCACCATCTTCGAGGGCACTTCGGAGATCCAGCGCCTCATCATCGGCCGCGCCGTCACCGGCCTGGACGTGCGGTAGCGAGCACTCAGGAAACGGGCTCTGGCAATCGTTAAGCGGGCGGAGTGAAACGGACCCCGAACGCGGCAGCGCGGTCGGTGTCCGGTATCGCGGCCAGATCGGTGGTGGCCGGGCTGGGTGCGGAGAACACGACGAGCCGGTTGGCGGCGAGGTCGGCGGTGTCCTGTATCGCGGTCAGGGTGGTGCTGACCGGGCCGGGGGGCGCCGAGAACACGACGAGCCGGTCGGCGGCACTGGTTACGAGCGCGGCACGCTCGGCGTGCGGGGTGACGTACTGCTTCGGGTTGCGCTCCAGGCATCGCTGATGGCTGAGTGCTTCGCAGACGGGGCAGGCGACCCGGAGGGCAGGATCGGCGTGCGCGAGCTGGTCGGCGCTTCCCATGTCGGCGACCACGCGGCCGATGGCGATTTCGGATTGTGTCGCGGCGGACGATCTTCGGCTCGGCGCTGGTCTGAAGGGAATCGCGTTCATCTCATCTCAAGTTGCAGTTACTTGCAGGGTAACACCCTTCGATGAATTTAGCGACGATCCAAGAATAATTCGAATCAGTGATCGAGCGGACGGGTCTCCCGCTCGCTCGGCTGGGTGATGGACTTCAGGTGGTCCACGCTGTCTACCAATTTGGCCAGCTCCAGGTCCTTTACCTCGGTCGACCTGGCCGGGGGTAGGTAAAGGGTGGCGCCCGGGTGTATTCGCTCGGCATGCAGATGCATCTCATCGATGCGGAATTCCAGTATCGTGCTGGCCGCCAATGGATGCGAAGAGCTGTAGACGACCTTTACCTTATGAGCCGCCGGATAGTACTTGAGCAGGTGATTCTGCAGCCGCGTGAACCGTCCGGGAACGCTCTTGGCCCGGGTGAACAGGCGGGTCTCCACGGCACCGACCTGCCAGAGAAAACAGGGAACATCGGGGTACAGCGGGCGCTGCTGCAAGAGCAATCCGGTCGCCTCGAACATCTGGACGCCGCCAGATCCCGGGTCGAGCTGCAGGTCTACGATCATGCAGTCGAATGACGATATGCCAGGCAGCACCTTGACCCGGAGGCCGAGCTGATCGGCGACGGCCAGTATCTGCTGAGTCGGGTAGACGAAGACCAGCGGGTGACCGGCGATCGCAAAGGAAACCGGCGGATGATCGAGCGCCGCTTCGATCACCATCGCGGCAATCCGGTTATACTTCGAAAGGCGCTCCTCCTTCTCCCGCAGGGTGGAGACGTAAACCTCGGTCACTTTCCCGCAGAGGCCGTGCAGGTAATCCGCAATTCCTATCGCGTCCGACGCATACAGGATCTCGGTCGATCGCCGCATGGCGGCCTCGGCTTCCCGGGTGACCTGCCGAACGCTCACGATGCCCAGGCCCACGATGTAGAGATCGAACGGGTGCCGCGCCGCAGTATCAGAGACTGCGGATCCGTCTGAACTCACGACGAACTACTCGGTCTCGGCGGCGGTCTGGCCGGAAGACCCACGCGCCAGCGTCGTGGCACCGCTTACCACCTGCAGCATTTGCTGAATCTGCTCGAGTCGCTCGGTGCGTGACCGGGCGGCGGCCACCGTCCTGGCCAGCGCGGCGATCTGCTCTTTCCGGACCGCCTGGCGAACTGAAACGTCAGCGAAATCAAGGTCCAGAGTGAGATCGAGCGTAAGGTCCAGTTCCAGATCCAGCGTAAGATCCAGGTCGAGATCGAGCGTAAGGTCTAGCAAGAAATCGATATTAGAGGCCGCGGTTCGTCCCGTGCCGATTCTCATCAGTTCCAGCAGATCGCGATGAGGGCTGGCCAGGATGGACCGCTCTTCCTCAGTCAGGTCATACGGCCGCAGCGCCTGCTCCGGATTAGTAAGCATCTGATCGAGAAAGGCGTCATCGGTCAGAACACGGTTCAGCACCTCCCGCACCTGTGCTTGCATGGCGCACCCTCCTCTGGTAAGCCTCCCGTATTTCCTGCCGCATATCACTCGCCGTTCTCGATAGCGCACAAGGAGCGTTTCCCGGCCGTCTGGAGACCATGTACGGACCAGGTGGAGACTGTCTGGAGGGAATGGGAGAGTTTTCCTGCTCCCGCATTCGCCGCTGGTCGCCGAGATGGGCACCCTCGGCGGCCAGCGGCGGCGGGCTCCTGCCTTTTAGGTAAAGCCGACATCGAGGACGAAGTGTCCGAGCCTCACGTTGAGCTGTCCACCGCCGGCCCAGTGCACGATGAACGCCAGCAGGATGATGGCCAGGATGACGACCACCAACCAGATGAAGAACACGATGATGCCGGGAATGGCGTACCCGGCCACGCTTCTTGTTCTAGCCACGTCCGCCAGCTACCCACGGCGGCCCGGCTTATTCGGCGGCGGGTGCTTCAGCGCGGAACCGCGGACACCGTAGCCTGAGAGCACCGAGCCGCCGACCGAGGGAGGGCATCGTGACATCGCAAACCTTCCGCGTCCACGTCGATCCGGAGAAGTGCCAGGGGCACAACCGCTGCTACAGCGTGTCTCCCGACCTGTTCGACCTCGACGACCTGGGCATGTCGTCCGCGGTGGGAGACGGCCTGGTGCCCGCCAAGCTCACCGGCCAGGCCCGCCTGGCCGTGGACAACTGCCCGGAGCAAGCCATTTCCCTGACCGAGGTGAAGCCGTGACCAACCGACACCCGCCGGTCGAGAACTGGGCCACCGACTTCGATCACGTCGACCCCGTCTGGGCGGCCGACCCCTACCCGATCTGGGAGGACCTGCGCCAGCGCTGCCCGGTGGCGCACAGCGACCGGTACGGCGGGACCTGGCTGCCGGTCACGCACGAGCTGGTGTCCGAGGTGGCCTACGACACCGAGCACTTCACCTCCCGCTCGATAGTGGTCAGCGAGCGGCGGCCCGGCCCGGAGGACCTGCCCGCGCCGATCGGGGTCTCCCCGCCGATCAGCTCCGACCCGCCCTATCACGGCGTGATCCGGCGCATGCTGCTGCCCGCCTTCACGCCCAAGCCCGTCGACGCCCTGGAGCCGTTCACCAGGCAGCTGTGCCGGGACCTGCTGGCCGAGACGGAGGGCAAGACCAGCTTCGACGCGGCCACCGAGTACGCCGGGCACATCCCGGTGCAGGTCATCGCCAGGTTCCTCGGCTTCCCTCAGACCGACGCCCACCTGTTCCGCGGCTTTATCCGGACGGTCCTGGAGGAGGTAGACCGTCCCGCCGAAGAGCGGGAGGCGATGTTCGAAGAACTCGACGGCTACATGGACGTCCAGATCGCGGATCACCGCGCCCACCCCAGGGATGACCTGACCTCGTTCCTGATCGACGCCGAGATCGCCGGCAGCAAGCTGTCCGAGGAGCACATCCGCGGCACCATGACCCTGCTGATGATCGCCGGGATCGACACCACCTGGTCGGCCATCGGCGCCTCGCTGTGGCACCTGGCCCGGCATCCCGCCGACCGCCGGCGGCTGGCCGCCGAGCCTGAGCTGATGACCACCGCGGTGGAGGAATTCCTCCGCGCCTACGCGCCGGTCACGATGGCCCGCCTGGTCGCGAAGGACTTCGACTTCCACGGGCACCCGTTCAAGGAGGGTGACTGGCTGCTGCTGCCGTTCCCGGCCGCCAACCGGGATCCGGCCGTGTTCGAGAACCCGGGCCAGGTCCAGCTCGACCGGGCCAAGAACCGGCACGCCGCGTTCGGCCTGGGCCGGCACCGCTGCCTGGGCTCTAACCTGGCCCGGATGGAACTGCGCGTGGCCCTGGAGGAGTGGCTGGCCCGCTACCCGGACTTCGAGCTGTCCGACCCGGCCGCCGTCACCTGGGCGGGCGGGCAGGTCCGCGGGCCGCGCACGCTCCCGGTCAACATCCTGGGCGGCCCGGCCGCGTAAGCCACGGACCGTTCGGACCATAAAAACGATGATGCCGAACGATCCAGGGTGCCAGCCGCCGGCCACCACGCGCCAGGCCGGGCCTGAGCGTCAGGCCGGGGGCCAGCGCGCCTCGATCAGCCGCTGGATATCCTCGCCGAACGGCCGGTCCGCCTCGATCGGCGCCACCAGGCCCGCCAGCCAGTCCAGCACCGCCCGGCAGCCGGCCGGCGGCTCGCGGCCGGAAAGCGCGATGGCCTGGTAGCCGGCCAGCAGCTCGCAGGCCGTCACCGCGCGGGTGTGCCGCAGCGCGGCGGACAGCTTGTCGGCTGCCTCCCAGGCGAACGACTGCACGTCTTCCTGGCCGCCTGAGGTCTCGATCAGGCCGACCGGGGTGGCGGCGGCCAGCGCGCGCATGGCGTGGACCTCCCCGGCGGCCCGCTTGTGCACGGGCGTCAGGCCGGCCTGCGGGCCCGGGTCGCGGGCCAGCTGCGCGGGCAGCCCGGTCACGGCGGGATCCATCAGCCGGTGCAGGCGGGCCGCGGCCACCTCGGCCGCGTGGCAGAACGCGGCCGTGAGCTGGTCGCAGTGCGCGGCCAGGTCGATGCCGTGGAACCCGGCCGTGCCGGTGAACCGCCCGTCCAGGTAGGCGGGGGAATCGGTCACCCCGGTCAGGGCGCGCCGCACCGCCGCCTCGAGCAGCGCGTCGGCCCGCTGCAGATGGGCCAGCACCGGGCCCGCCACCCGGAACGAGACCGGCGCCTGCAGCGACCGCGGCGACGGGTCGTCACCGGTGGCCGCGCGGAGCCGGCGGAGCACCCCGGCCAGCACGTCGTCACCGCGGCCGCAGGCGGCCAGGTAGGGATCGCGCGGCGCCCGGACCGCGACGATGGCCAGCGCCGCCGACGCCTCCATCAGCGAGGCGAGAGCGGCCGCCTCGCCTCGCCGCAGCGCGCTCAGCCCGGTGGTCCCTGGTACGCCCTGGATCAGCGCGATGCCTTCCTTCGGGCCGAGGCTGAACTCGCCGAGCCCGGCCTCGCGCAGCGCCTGGCCGGCCGGGACCGCCGTCCCGTCCGGCCCGAGCACCCGGCCGATGCCGGCCACCGGCCCGAATGCGTGGGCCAGCTGCATGATCTCGCCCGCGGCCCCGGCGCCGCCGCGGGGGACCGCGGGCACGATGCCGCGGTTGAGGAAGTCGGCCAGCCGCTGGCACAGCTCACCCGACACGGCGGCGTCGCCGGACAGGAACGTCATCAGCCGGGCGGCGATGACCGCCCGGGCCTCGGCCACCCCGAGCCACGGCGGGCCGCCCGTGGCCCGGGCCAGCAGCAGGTTGCACTGGTGCGAGCGCTGCTGCGGCTCGGTCAGGCGGACCGACGACAGCGCCCCCATGCCGGTGTTGACGCCGTACACCAGCTGCCCGCCGGCCAGCGCCCGCAGGGCTCCGGCGCGCTGCCGCCGTACCGCGGCCAGCAGCGCGGGCTCGATGCGGACGTCCTGGCCGGCCGCCACGGCCCGGATCAGGCCGGGATCGGCGCGGCTGGCCGCGGAGATCTCCGCCGCGCGCCGCACTAGCGGTACCGCAGCATCGTGCCGGCCTCGCGCTGCTCGGCGCGGCGCAGGATGGCCAGGCCGACGGCGATGTCCAGGATGGCCAGGCCGCGGTGCCACAGCAGGATCCGCTCCTCGTCGCGTTCCCGGCCCGGCCGGGCGCCCGCGACGACCTGGCCCAGCTCGGCGTGCAGCGAGGCGGCGGACAGGCGGCCGGTGTCCACGTGACGGCGCAGCGCACCGAACTGTCCCGACTGCGCCTCCCGCCAGTCGTCCACCACCACCTTGTCCATCACGTCGAGCAGGTCGAGTTCCACGGCGCTGATCGTGCCGTAGGGCACGACGAAGGCGCCGGGCCTGACCCAGGTGGTGCGCAGCAGCGGCTCGGGGGCGGTCAGCCGGGACGCCTCGACCAGGATGTCGGCGCCGTCGAAGACCTCCTCGGCGGAGGCGGCCACCCGGACCGGGGTGCTGGTGACCGCGGCGAGCTGCTGCGCGAAGGCCTCGCGGGACTCGGCCGGCGGCTGGTGACCCGGATCTCATCCAGGTCGAACAGCTCGTCGAGCAGCACGACGTTCCAGAACGCGGTCCCGCGGGTCCCGACGTGGCCGAGCACCCGGGCGTCCGGCCTGGCCAGGTAGCGGGCGCCCACCGCGGTCATCGCGCCGGTGCGGCAGGCCGTGATCAGGGTGGCGTCCATGATCGCCAGCGGGACACCGGTCCGCGGGTCGTACAGCGTCAGCAGCCCGAGCTCGCTGGGCAGCCCCGCGGCGAAGTTCGACACGAAGTCGCCCACCACCTTGACGCCGCTCACGCCGGGCGCCGCGGCCGAAGGCCCAGGCAGATTTGGCACCGACAGGTGGCCGCGGAGCACGTTGAAGTGCCCGGCTCCGTCGTTGTCCGGGACCAGGTGCACCCGGGGCTCGATCACCGCGCGCCCCTCGCCGTGCGCGCGCACCGCCTCTTCCACCGCGGCCACGATGTCGGCGTTGGACAGGCCGAGGGAGTCTATGTCCGGCCCGGACAGGAAGCGGAGCCACAGCCCGCCGGAGGAGTCAGCGTTCACCTCAGCAACCTAACGGTCGGGCCGCCGGCGGTCCGGTCCGGGTCAGACCTCCAGGACCAGTCATCCCGGCCGGACCCGCCTGCCTATGCCGGGCGGCCCGACCTGTCATGCTTGGTCAGATGACCGAACCGACTCCGCCGCAGGGCCGCCTGGCCCGGATGTTCAGGTACGCCGACGCGCGGCACGTCCCGCTGCGAACCATCGTGGTCACTGTCGCGGTGGTGGCGGGCACCTACCTGGCCGGGCTGCTGGTCTACCGGCTGCGGACGCTCCTGCTGCTGGTCGTCGTGGCGGGGTTCGTCGCGCTGCTGCTCAACCCGCTCGTGGTCCTGGTGCAGCGGCGGATCCCGCGCCGGGGCCTGGCGGTGACGATCGTCACCATCGTGGCCCTAGTGGTCTTCGCCGTCCTGGCTTACTCGTTCGGCAATCCGCTGGTTAACGGGATCACCGACCTGGCCGCCAAGCTGCCCGACTACGTCGCGAGCGCGCAGCACGGCACGGGCTGGATCGGTCACCTCGCGACCAAGTACCACGTCCAGGCCTGGGTGCAGAAGAACGCGCCCAAGCTGGTGACCTATGCCGAGTCGCTCAGCAAGCCGGTCCTCACCGTCGGCAAGGGCGCCATCTCCCTGCTGATCGAGCTGTTCACGATCTTCGTCCTGGTCCTGCTGCTGCTGCTCGAAGCGCCCAAGATGCGTAAAGGGATTCTCGGCCAGATGCGGCCGGAGCGTGCGGCCACCGTCACCCGGATAGGCTCCGAGGTCAGCCGGAGCGTCACCGGGTTCATGCTGGGCAACGTGCTGACCTCGCTCATCGCCGGGGTCGTGGTGTTCGTGACGCTGATGATCGTCGGCGTGCCGTTCCCGCTGCTGTGGGGCCTGTGGGTGGCTCTGGTGGACTTCCTGCCCATGATCGGCGGGGCCCTGGCCGGCATCCCGACCGTCCTGTTCGCCTTCTTCGCCCAGGGCTTCACGGCCGGGGTCGTCACCCTGGTCGTGTTCTTGACTTACACCCAGATCGAGAACCACGTGCTGAACCCGGTGGTCATGAGCAAGACGGTCAAGATCAGTCCGCTGCTCGTCCTGCTGGCGGTGCTGGTCGGCGCCGAGCTGGGTAACCTGGTCGGCGGCCTGTTCGGCGGCTTCGTCGCGGCGCTGCTGGCCATCCCGGTGGGCGGCGCGCTGCAGGTGCTGGTCCGCGAAGCCTGGCAGGCTACGGCCGCGCCTCCGGTGCCGCCCGCGCCTCCCGCGCCGCCCGGTCCGGCGCCGGATAGTCCGCCTGATCAGGGGCAGTGGGACAGTGACCTCTTCCCCTTCGCGCCGGATGCGCGGGAGCATGGCAGTTAAGACGCAGCCGTCGTCATAGGAAGGCCGGTAATGCCACACCCGTCAGTACTGGGAATCGTGCTCGCGGGCGGGGCGGGTACCCGTCTGAGCCCGCTGACCGCGGACCGGGCCAAGCCTGCCGTGCCGTTCGGCGGGGTGTACCGGCTGATCGACTTCGCCCTGTCCAACCTGGCCAACGGCGGCATCCGCAAGATCTGCGTGCTGACCCAGTACAAGAGCCACAGCCTGGACCGCCACATCTCCACCACCTGGCGGATGAGTTCCCTGCTCGGCAACTACGTGACGCCGGTCCCGGCCCAGCAGCGGCTCGGCCCGCACTGGTATACCGGCTCGGCGGACGCGATCTACCAGTCGATGAACCTGATCAACGACGAGAACCCGGACATCGTGATCGTCTTCGGCGCGGACCACGTGTACCGGATGGATCCCCAGCAGATGATCGACCACCACGTGGCGCACGGGGCCGGGGTGACCGTGGCGGCGATACCGGTGCCGCGGATCGAGGCCTCCGCCTTCGGCATCGTCAAGGTGGCCGCGGACAGCCGGATCATCGAGGCGTTCCTGGAGAAGCCCGCCGACCCGCCGCCCATGCCGGGCAACCCGGACCTGAGCTACTCGTCCATGGGCAACTACGTGTTCGACGCCGACGTGCTGGTCGACACGCTGCGCAAGGACGCGGAAGACGACTCGAGCCTGGCACGACATCGGCGGCAACATCATCCCGAACCTGGTGGCCAACGGCACCGCGCAGGCCTACGACTTCATGCTCAACGAGGTCCCGGGCGCGACGCCGCGCGACGCGGGCTACTGGCGCGACGTGGGCTCGCTCGCGGCCTACTTCGAGGCCCAGATGGACCTGTGCGCGGTGGAGCCCATCTTCAACCTGTACAACGACCAGTGGCCGATTCTGACCCACGTGCCGTCGCTGCCGCCGGCCAAGTTCGTGCACGAGGCGGGCGACCGGGTCGGGCGGGCGCTGGACAGCCTGGTCAGCCCGGGCGTGGTGATCTCCGGCGGCCTGGTACGCCAGTCCGTGCTCTCGCCCGGGGTGCGGGTGAACAGCTGGGCGACCGTCGAGCGGTCGGTGCTGCTGCACAACACCAAGATCGGCCGTCACGCGGTGGTCAGGGACGCGATCATCGACAAGAACGTGGTCGTGCCCGAATGGGCCCAGGTCGGCGTCGACAAGGAGCGTGACCGGGCGCGCGGCTTCGTGGTCTCGGCCGGCGGCATCACCGTGGTGGGCAAGGGCCAGGAGGTCGTCCCGTGACCGGCCCGTTCGGCGGCAGGCTGCGGGTGGCGCTGCTGACCCGCGAGTACCCGCCCGACGTGTACGGCGGCGCGGGCGTGCATGTCACCTACCTGGCCCGCGAGCTGGCCCCGCTGGTGGACCTGACCGTGCACTGCCAGGGAGAGGATCGCCCCGGCGCCGTCGCGCACCAGCCCTGGGACCGGCTGGCCGACGCCAACCAGGCGCTGCAGGTGATCTCCACTGACCTGTCCATGACCGCCGGCGTGGGGCCGGAAATGTACGGGGCGCAGCTGGTCCACTCGCACACCTGGTACGCCAACCTGGCCGGCCACCTGGCGGCCCTGCTCTACGGCATCCCGCACGTCATGACCATGCACTCGCTCGAGGCGCTGCGGCCGTGGAAGGCCGAGCAGCTCGGCGGCGGCTACCGCCTGTCCACCTGGTGCGAGCGGGTCTCGGCCGGCTCGGCCGCCGCCGTGGTGGCCGTCTCGGACGGCATGCGCGCCGACATCTTGGCCGCCTATCCCGAGATCTCTCCCGAACGGATCCGGGTGATACGCAACGGCATCGACACCGCCGAGTACCAGCCTGATCCCCGTACCGACGTGCTCGAGCGCTACGGCATCGACCTGGCGCGCCCCTACGTGATCTTCGTCGGCCGCATCACCAGGCAGAAGGGCGTGCCCGTGCTGCTGCGCGCGGCCGCCGACCTGGTGCCCCAGGCCCAGCTGGTGCTGTGCGCGGGCCAGGCCGACACGGCGGAACTGGAAGCCGAGGTCACCGGGCTGGTGAACGGCCTGCGCGCCACCCGCTCCGGCGTGGTCTGGATCCCGGAGATGCTGCCCAAACCCGAGGTGATCCAGCTGCTCACGCACGCCACCGTGTTCGCCATCCCGTCCGTCTACGAACCGCTGGGCATCGTGAACCTGGAGGCCATGGCCTGCGCGACCGCGGTGGTGGGCTCGCGGACCGGCGGCATCCCCGAGGTCGTCGCCGACGGCGAGACCGGCCTGCTGGTACCGCCGGGCGAGCCCGGGCCGCTGGCGGCCGCGCTGAACTCCCTGATCCAGGACCCCGACCGGGCCGCGGCCATGGGCCAGGCCGGCCGCAAGCGCGCCGTGGCCGAGTTCGGCTGGCCGGCCATCGCGGCCCAGACCGCCGCGCTCTACGCCGAGCTCGTCACCAGCGGATAAACGAGGTAGCCGTGGTATCCAGCGTGAGCGGCTGGGCCAGACGGGTCAAGCTCCGGGTGGCGGTCCTGGACAGCGTCGTCCTGGCCGTCGCCTGCGCGGTCACCTACTTGCTGGTCGCCCGCGTCGCGACCCACATCGACACGCGGTCACGCGCTGATGACCTCATCGGCGCCTTGTGGGCCGTGCTAGCCACGATCTTCGTCTGCCGTGAGACCCAGCGGGAAAGCATGAAGGCCGCGGTGTCGCGGCTGGCGGCCACGGCGGTCAGCGCGGTCCTGTGCCTGATCTACCTGAGCTTCCTGCCCTTCGCCGTCTGGGGCCTGGCCGTCCTGATCGGGGCCAGCGTCCTGGCCGTCACCCTGATCGGCCGTCCCGGCGACGCGATCACGGCCGCGATCACCACGGCCGTGATCCTGGTGGCCTCGGAGGTGAGCCCGCAGCACGCCTGGCAGCAGCCGATCCTCCGGCTGGCCGATACCGTCGTCGGCGCCGCGGTCGGGCTGGCCGCCGCCTGGGCCGGACTGCGGCTTTCCGGTCCCCGGGACGAAACCCCCCGGCCTGCTACCGCCGGGCCAGCCCGGCCCGCCTCGTGACAGCATGGCAGCATGAAGGTGCTGCGCACGCCCGAGGAGCGTTTCGCCCACCTGCCCGGCTTCGGCTACGAGCCGCGTTACGCCGACGTGGGCGATTTGCGGCTGGCCTACGTGGAGGCCGGGCCGCCCGACGGGGAGCCGGTCCTGCTGCTGCACGGCGAGCCGAGCTGGTCCTTCCTTTACCGCAAGGTGATGCCGGTCCTCGCCGACGCCGGGCTGCGGGCCATCGCGGCCGACCTGCCCGGTTTCGGCCGTTCGGACAAGCCAGCCGATATAGGCGATCACAGCTACGCCAGGCACGTGGAATGGATGCGCGCGCTCGCCTTCGACCGGCTCGACCTGCGCGGCGTGACCCTGGTGGGGCAGGACTGGGGCGGCCTGATCGGGCTGCGGCTGGTCGCCGAGCACCCGGACCGGTTCGCCCGCGTGGTGGCGGCCAACACCGGGCTGCCCACTGGCGACCAGCCCATGCCTGACGTCTGGCTGCGGTTCCGCGACGTCGTCCGCACCGCGCCCGCGCTGAGGGTGTCCCGGCTGGTGCAGTCCGGCTGCCGGACGGCGCTGGCCCCTGAGGTCCTGGCCGCCTACGAGGCGCCGTTTCCCGATCCGGCCTTCACCGCCGCCGTGCGGGCCATGCCCAGCCTGGTACCTACGACTCCCGACGACCCGGCCTCCGAGGCAAACCGGGCCGCGTGGCGACGGCTGGCCGCCTGGGACAAGCCGTTCCTGGTGGCGTTTAGCGACCGCGACCCGATCACGGGCGCCATGGCCCCGGTCCTGAAGCGCACCATTCCCGGCGCGGCCGGCCTGGAGCACCCGGTGATCTCAGGGGCCGGCCACTTCCTGCAGGAAGACGCGGGCGAGCGGCTCGGCGAGGTCATCGCCGGCTTCGTCCGCGCTCACCCCGCCGGTTAGCCGGCCAGCTCATTCCTGTTACCTGACCGGGAGACCAACGATGACCGACAACACCACCGCCGAGACTGGCGTCACCACCAAGCTCAGTCACCGTTCGGTAGCCGACACCGTCTCGGCCTTCACCAGCATCCTGGCGGCCAAGGGGGTGAAGCTGTTCGCGGTGATCGACCAGAGCGCCGAAGCGAGCCAGGCGGGCCTGTCGCTGCGGGAGACCACGCTGGTCATCTTCGGCAGTCCGGTGGCGGGCACGCCGGTCATGGCAGCCGTGCCGCTGGCCGCGCTGGACCTGCCGCTCAAGATTGTGGTCTGGTCGGACGAAGGGCAGACCAAGGTGTCCTATACCAGCCCGGCCGCCCTCACTGCCCGCTACCAGCTGCCCCCCGAGCTGGCTGGCAACCTGGCTGCGATCAACGCGCTGACCGACGCCCTGGTGAGTTCCTGACCCCTAGTGAGCGGGCCCGGTGCCGACGTAGATGTCGACGATGTCCGACACGTACCGGCCGCCCTTGACGTCCCCGTCGGTCACCAGCCGCGGCTGAGCCAGCGCGACGCCGTCCTCGTTCAGCGACAGCTGCAGCGGCCGTCCGCCCGCGAACTGCTCGGCCGGGGTGACGGTGGCCACGTAGTTGTCATCGCCTACCGCGGCCACCCAGGTGTTGAGGGTGGGCCGGATGCCCGCCGCGGCCAGCACCTCCCACAGCGCCGGGCCGATCTCGGTGTGGGTCTGCGCCGGCGGGGCGCCCGCGAGGAACGAGACCTTGAGGGTCTCGGCGGGCAGCCGGGCCAGCAGCGCCGCGCTGAGCGTTACGTGGTGGCTTCCGTCGATGACTACCACCGGGCTGCCGGCCGGGGGAGCGGTGTCCGTGGCGGGCGCGGTGGCGATCCCGACCGTGACCAGGGAGACCTCGGGCACGAACCGCAGCGGGCTCAGGTCGCCGGGGACGACCAGCTCGGGGCCGAACGGGACCGGCCGGCCGTTCTGCGTCAGCGCGAGCAGCGCCGGGTGGTTGCCGAAGTTCGAGTCGAGCTCGCCCACGGCGAAGGTGACCGCGCGGTGACCGGCGCCGGTCACCGTGACGGTCACCCGCAGTAGCTCGTTCTTCGTGTTCAGCAGGCTGGGCGGGTAGGCGGGCCCGGCGTCGGTGACCAGCGTCTCGAGCAGCACGCCGGCGTCGGTGACCTGCCTGCCGCCGAGTCGCACCGTGGCGGTGGTCTGCGGCAGCGCGGCCAGTTCCTTGATCGTGTAGGCCGCCGGGGTCGTCACCTCACCGGCCACGGCCAGCACCGGCCTGCTCCCGCTGACCGGGCTGGCGAACGCCGGGACCGAGGCCCCGGCCAGGCTGGCCGCGCAGGCTGCCATGGCCGCGATCAGCGATATCCGAATCCGCGCTCGCGTCACTCTTACCTCCGTCACGACCTGCCCGGCTTAGTGCCGATTGGCCCGTCATACGGCTAAGCCTTCCACAGCGGGAACCGGCCGGTCCACGGGAAATGACAATCCTTATTTGCGCGCCGCAACCTCCGGCTGCGGGGTGCCCGGGCAGAAGTCATGGTCATTTGACTGATGACGAGCGGCCGGGCATGCATCACACTGAAGATCTGCTGGCCACTAACCGAGCAGGGGGACAAACACGATGAGCGTCAGCACCGCCGCAGGCGGCCGGTCGCGGAGCCTGATCCTGACCTCGATGATCTTCGCGGTGTCGATGACCTTCATCGACCAGACCATCGTCTCGATCGCCGCGCCCAAGATCCAGGCTGACCTGGGCCTGTCGAGCACCGGCATGCAGTGGGCCATCAACGCCTACCTGCTGGCCCTGGCCGCCCTGTTCGCCTTCGGCGGCCGCCTGGCCGATACGGTCGGGCATCGCAGGATGGTCGTGCTCGGAGTCATCATCTTCGCCGGCTCCTCGGCATTGTGCGGCCTGACGCCCAGCGGCGCGGCCGCGGAGACCTGGCTGGTGGCTTTCCGCGCGCTGCAGGGCGCGGGCGGGGCCTTCATGTTCCCGGCCGCGCTGGCCATCGTGGTGCAGACCTTTGACCTGCACTCCCGAGGCCGCGCCCTGGCCCTGTTCTTCGGCATCGCCGGCGGGCTGACCGCGATCGGCCCGATCGCGGGCGGCTACCTGCTGGAGTGGACCTGGCGCGCCATCTTCTGGATCAACGTGCCGGTCGCCCTGATCGCCTTGGCCCTGATCGCCATCTCCAAGCCGGCCAACGAGGCCCGGCCCGCCCGGATGGACTACCGCGGCCTGGCCCTGATCGTGGCCGGCGTGGGGCTGAGCGTATTCGGGCTCCAGCAGTCCTCGATCTGGGGCTGGGGCAACCCGGCCATCGAGATCTGCATCGTCGCGGGACTTGTCCTCCTGGCCGTATTCGTGTACGTGGAGCGCCGCACCGCCTCACCGTTGATCAACATGCAGATCTTCAGCAACCGGGCGTTCGCGGTCGAGAACGTGATCCTGTTTATCGCCATGATGGCGTTCATCCCGGTGTTCTTCTTCGCCAGCGTCTACGGACAGCTCGCGCTCGGGGAGAAGGCCACCACGGCCAGCCTGCTCATCTTGTACTTCTTCCTGGGTTTCGTGGTCTGCGCGCAGATCGGCGGTCGGCTGCTGGACCGGGTCGGCGCCAAGCGGCCGGTGGTGCTCGGCTGCGTCCTGGCCACCCTGGGGTTCGCGCTGTGGGCTAGCAAGGCGACCGACCTGCACGCCGGCTCGCAGGTCATTTACATCGTGCTGGCCGGAGCGGGGATGGGGTTCATGCTGGGCCAGGCCAACACCGACGCCGTGAACCGGGCCTCCCGGTACTCCTACGGCGAGGCCACCGGCATCACCCAGACCCTCCGCAACTACGGCGCCAGCGTGGGCTTCGCCATCTTGGGCACCATATTGATCTCCCAGTTCCGCTCGGCTATCACCTCCTCGCTGATCGCCAAGGGGCTGCCCGCGCCCGCGGCGGCCACGGCGGCGGCCAAGATCGCCCAGCTGCAGGGCGGCAACGCCAATCCCGCCGCGATCCCGCAGTTCATCCGGGCTGACTTCGCCGGCGCCATCAGGGACGTGCTGATCGGGATGGCCGTGATCATGGGCGTAGCCGCGCTGGTGGCCCTGCGCGGTCTCAAGCGGGGAGTCCAGGAGCAAGCCGGCACCGAGCGGGAGCAGGCCGGCGAGGACCCGGACGCCGACCTGTACACCGCACCGCGGTAGCCAGGGCTAGATCAGCTCGCCGCTGGTCGCGCCCGTCTCGTCCAGGGTCTCATCAAGCGGCCCGCTGATCACGTCGATGGGCCCGGTGGCATCGTCGAGCGACTCGTCCAGTGGCTCAGGCGCCTCGGGCAGCACCTGCTCGACGTAGGCCCTGGTCGCGGCCGTGGTGCCCACGTCGCGGCCGGCCGCCTCGGACATGTACCAGCGGTGCTCGAGGACCTCGTGGAAGATCTCCGCCGGGGCCAGCCGGCCGCGCAGGCCGGCCGGGATGGCGGCGATCACCGGGTCATAGATCTCCTCCAGCCACCGGTTGGCCGCCACCACCTCGGAGATCGGGTGCCCTTCCTTCTGCTCCAGCCAGGCGCGGAAGCCGGCGATGTCGTTGAGCAGCCGGCGCGCCTGGTTCTCCCCGGCGTCGATCCCGGTCCGCAGGAACAGCTGCCTGGCGAAGTGCCCCGACTCCGCGACCCGGGTCCGCACCCGCAGCTTGTTGCCCTCGGGGGTGGGGATCAGCTCCACCTCGTCGGCGTCGAAGCCCAGCTTGTTGAGCCGGTGCAGCCGCTCCGCGATCTGGCGCCGCTGGTCCGCCGGGCGCAGGATCTCTTCCCTGGTCAGCTCCTGCCACAGCGACCGGTAGCGCGTGTCCAGCTCATCGGCGATCTCGACCGGGTCGATATCGAACGAGAGCCGCCCGCCCGCCTGCAGGTCAAGCAGTTCGCCGGCCACCCGTTCGGTGGCCAGTTCGATGTCATACCGCCGCTGCCCGCCGCTTAGCGCCGCGTGCTGCTCGCTGGTCTCCGCGTCGACCAGGTACGCCTCCAGCGTGCCCGCGTCGTAGCGGAACAGCGTGTTAGACAGCGAGCAGTCGCCCCAGAAGAACCCGGACATGTGCAGCCGGACCAGCAGTTCCACCAGGGCGTCCAGCAGCCCGTCCACGGGCTGGACGCCCCGCGGATGCGAGAAGACGGCCCGGTAAGTGGTGGAGAAGCTCAGGAACTTGGTGACCAGGATCGCGTCGGAGTCGGACTGCCTGGTATCGGCGTCCTCCAGGTCGACCGCGATCCCGATCGCCTCGACGGCCGGGATGTTCAGGCCGGCCAGGGCCCGCAGGATGCGGTACTCCCGCCGGGCCAGCCGCTCGCTCAGCTCCTTGAGGGCGTACAGGGTGCCGTCGTCGTAGACGAACCGCACCACGTGCCGGGAGATGCCCCGCTGCCTGATCTCGACCAGCCGGTCGTCGTGCCAGTCCTCGAGCGGCACGGACCACGGCAGGGTGAGCAATCCGGCCGCGTGGTCGGCGGGAGGCGTGAAGACGAAGCGCACGATTAGATACCCTGCCGCATCACGGTTTTACTCCAGCCCCGACGGCGACATGTTGGCCCCGCTGATGACCACTGCGACCTGTTCGCCTGGTGCGGGCTTGTACGCCCCGGTCAGCAGGGCCGCGATCCCCACCGAGGCGGCCGGCTCGGCGGCGATCCGGAACGCCTGCCACAGCGCCCGCTGCGCGGCCAGGATCGAGGCGTCGTCGACGAGCACCACGTCGTCGACGTAAGCCTGGGTGATCTGGAAGACCAGCTCCCCGACCTGCCGGGGCGCCAGGGCGTCGGCCGCGACGCTGCCCGCCGGAGCGTCGACGGGCCGGCCCTCGGCCCGGGCGTAGCTGAGCGTGGGTGCACCGTCCGGCTCGACCCCGATCACCCGGACATCGCCGGTGAACCAGGACGCGATGCCGGAAATGAGCCCGCCGCCGCCGACCGGCACGAGCACGGTGTCGAGGGCATCGGCCTGCTCGGCCAGTTCCAGGCCCACCGTGCCCTGGCCCAGGATGGTCTCGCGCTGGTCGAAGGCGTGCACGGTCACGGCGCCGGAGCTGCGCATCCACTCCTGGGCGGCGGCCAGCGCGTCGGCGTAGCGATCGCCGGTGACCACCAGGTCGGCGCCGAGCCGGCGGATCCGCTCGACCTTGGCCGGGGCCGATACGGTCGGGACGAATATCTTGGCCGGGACCCCGCGTCGGCGGGCGGCGTACGCCACGGCCACCCCGTGATTGCCGCCGGACGCCGCGACCACTCCGGCGGCCGGCACGTCCCGCAGCAGCAGGTTAGTGAACGCGCCGCGGGCCTTGAACGAGCCCGCGCACTGCAGCTGCTCCAGCTTGAGCGTGGCCGCGGGCCAGGCCGGAGCCGATTCGTCGAGCTCGCTGAGCTCAACCTGGACCACCGGCGTCCGGCGGATGTACGGCCGGATCACCTCGTAGCAGCGGCGGATATCGTCACGAGAGATCACCTCTGCACCCTACCCACCTGCCAAGCCACGGGGAGAGACTGACGATTTGACATCCTCCCCGCCTGAAGGCGGGGATTCCAGCGGCTCGCGTCCGGTTAAGGAGCAAGCAGTTGAGGTTCGCGGTTCACGAGCCCGGCATTCCGGAAGCCTCCCCGCGCAGTCACGGCGTGCCCCGCCGCGATGTTCCTGGCCGCGTTCACGTCGGCGTTAGCGGCGTATCCGCAG
Source organism: uncultured Actinomycetes bacterium (assembly GCA_963790065.1). Lineage (GTDB taxonomy): Bacteria > Actinomycetota > Actinomycetes > Streptosporangiales > Streptosporangiaceae > Palsa-504. The sequence continues at coordinate 45,256 of CAWBNK010000001.1, forward strand.
GCTACGCAGGCGAACCGCGCTTGGCTCTCGCGCGACCTCGCGTCCACGTGCCCGCACGCCGAGCACCGCTGGCTCGTGAAGTGCGGCGTGACCTTCTCGACCCGGCCGGGAGCTTTGTCCTCCAGCCGGCGCACCAGCAGACCCCAGCCCGAGGCCAGGATGCCCCGGTTGAGCCCGGCTTTCTGACTGACGTTCCGGCCCGGGTGTTCCCGGGTGCCCCTCGCGGATCGGGTCATGTTCTTGATCCGGAGATCTTCGACCCGGATCACGTCGAACCGCCGCGCGATCCCCGTGGTGGTCTTCTCCGCCCAGTCTTTGCGCCGGTCGGCCTGGCGAGCGTGCAACCGCGCGATCGCGTGCTTGACCCGCGCGCGGCGGTTCGATCCCCGCTTGGCGCGGGCCAGTTTGCGCTCCAGGCGGCGCATATGGTTCCGCTCCCGCACGGCCAGGCCGGGGGCGCGCAGCAGCTCCCCGTTCGACAGGGCCGCGGACACCGCGACACCCCGGTCGATGCCGGCCACCTCGCCGTTGCCCGGTGCTGGGATCGGAGCGGGGATCACCGCGAAGGCGACATGCCAGCGGTCGGCCCCGTCCATCATCACCCGGTAGGACTTGGCGTCCGGCGGCACCGGGCGGGACCAGCGGAACCGCACCCACCCCGCCTTCGGCACCCAGACCTCGCCGGTCTTTCTGCTGAGCCGCCGCACGTCCCATTGCCGTCCGCGCCGTCCCACGATCCGGAATCCTTCGTTCCGGCCGGCCTTGCGCCAGGTCGGCCGCCCGGCCGGATTCTTCGGGTTGAAGAAGGCCGCCATGGCCTGGGCGAAGTCTCGCAGGGCCTGCTGCTGTACCGTCTGGGAGCCGGCGGCCAGCCAGGGGTACCCGGCGCGGGCAGCGGTCAGCTGCCGGCACTGCTCCAGGTAACCTGGAGCGCCCTTGCGGCCCGGATGCCAGTGCGAGTGCTGCTCGACGGCCAGATTCCGTATGTACCGGGCGTGGCCGCAGTGGTCCCGCAGAACCGCCTCTTGGGCGGGGGTGGGGAGGAGCCGGTACCGAGACATACGAACATACTAGCGAATGCTACCGTCATTTCCAGGGAGGTGAAGCGGCGTTTCCTCCCGGTCTGAAGGCCGGGTCTCCACGCCGCGATTCTGATGACTGAGCACACGCATCACCACGACGAAGGCGACGCGTGCGCGGTGGCGCACGGCGCCGTGGCGCCCGCCGCCGTAACCGGATCGCGCGATGCCGGGGAGCGCACGCTGGTCGCGGTCTTCGCCTCGCCGGTCGCGGGCTTCCTGCTGAGGTACGGTGCGGACCTGGGATTCCGCGGGATCCTGGTCGAGCCCGACGCCGCGCGCGCGGCCGGCGCCGCCGCCCTGGGATTCCCCCTGACCAGCGTGCCGCCAGATGACCTGGACGACGCCACCGACGTGGTCGTGACCGACCATCACCGGCCCGAGCTCGGCACCGTGCTGCGGGACGCGCTGGCCACCAAGGCCCGGTGGATCGGGGTCATGGGCAACCCGCACCACGCCGGGCCGCACGTCCAGATGCTCACCGACCTGGGCGTGCCGGCCGACGAGATCGCCCGTGTGCACCGGCCGATCGGGCTCAACATCGGGTCCCGGACCCCGCCAGAGATCGCCATCTCCACTCTGGCCGGGCTCCTGGCCGACCGCAACGGCCGGTCCGGCGGATTCGAGTTCTGATCACCCGGCGGGCATATCCGTAGGGACCTTCCGGTTACACCCCGATAGCGGGTGATGCATTTGCGCGTAATAGGCTGAAACCAGCCTAAGCGGGGGCAAGGGCATACGGGAGGCGGGCTTTGTCCGGGGCGTTCCTCCGGCATCGGGGACTCATCGCGTTCGCCGCGGGAGGCGCGATGACGGAAGCCATCGCGCTCTCATTCCTCTCGCCTGCCGCCCGGCCGCTCGCGCCGCAGGTCACCGCGCTGCCACCGCTGGCCGCCTACCATGACCTGCGCTGGCTGTTCGCCTTCAATCAGTCGTGGCTGGGCTTCACCGGCGTGCTGGTGCTCATGGTGCTGGCCCGCTCGGCCCTGGACGCGGTCCTGGTCCAGCTGGCCTGGCCCGGCGCGGGCGACCTGCCGGGGCCGCGGCTGCCCCGGCCGCGCTTCCTGACCTCGGTCCTGTCCTGCGCCGTGCTGACCGTGGTGGTCGGGCTGGTCATGTCGCCGGTGGTCACGCTGATGTTCGGGGTGGCGCTGCTCCCGTTCTCCTGGCCGTACCTGGCCGCGGTGCCCATCCTGCTCGGCACGGCGATCGTGCTGAGCCAGGGCGGCGTCGGCCAGGCCTGGTGGCGGCACCTGCCCCCGGCGGCCACCGCGGCCTGGGTCATCGCGACCTTCGCGATCCTGTCCCTGGCCTCGGCGCTGATGGCGCACCTGGACACGCCGGGCATCGTAGCCGTGGCCGGGCTGGCCGGGATCATCGACGCCCGGGCCTGGTACGGGCTCACCGCGGCGGTGGCGCGGCGCTCGGTGGAACGGCCGCTGCATCCCTGGCACTGGCGGGCCGCCCTGCAGCGGGTCCGGCGGGCGCTGCGGCACCGGACCAGCTGGGTGCCGGTGGCGCCGCTGGCGGCCGTGATGGTGATCGCCCTCGTAGTGGGCCTGGCCCGGCTGTCGTTCACCGGGACCGTCCGGTTCGCCACCGGGAACAGCGACGCGGTGGCCGGGGCGGTCGCCGGGGACGTGGCAGGCATCGGCCTGACGCCCGCCAGCGGCTCGGGCGCATCCAGCGGACTGGGGGCCGCTGCCGCGACCACGGCCAAGCCGCACGGAGCGCTGCTCGTGGTCGAGGGTTTCGGGTCGAGTTGCTGTCGCGACGCCGACGCGTTGCGGGCCGCCGATCCCAGCCTGCTCGTGCGCCAGTTCTCCTACCTGGGCCTGAACGCCGGCGGCCAGCCGGTTCCCTACGGCCCGGCGGCCGGAGACCTGCCTATCCAGGTGCTCGGCGACCGGATGGCTACGCAGGTGGAGAAGCTTTACCGGCAGGTCGGCACGCCGGTGGACATCGTGGCCGAGAGCGAGGGCACCCTCGGCCTGTACGCCATGCTGGCCCGGCACCCGCACGTGCCGGTCGGGTCACTGGTCCTGCTCAGTCCCATCGTCGAGCCCGGCCAGATCACCGAGGCGGGCGACACCGTGCCCGGCTCCGCGCTGCTCACCCTGAACAACCTGGTCGGCGGCATGTCGCCGTACGGCAGTTCGGGCGCGCAGCAGCTGATCGACTCGGTGAGCGAATTCGGCGCCCGCTACTTCAGCGTGGTCAGCCACGAGGTGAGCCTGCCCTGGATGGCGGTGATCCCGCTGGCCAACGCGGTCACGCTGCCCGCGTGCCCGTGGCCGCAGAACGTGATCTTCATCGACGCCTTCCACGGCGGCCTGCTCGGCAACGCCTCGGTCCGGCAGATGATCGAGGAGTTCCTGTCCAGCGGCAGCGCGGATGCCGATGCCACCTCGCAGCGGCAGCTGCGCGCCGCGGCGCAGCTCATCGCGTCGGCGGCCACGGCCTGGCGGATGCCGCAACTGAATCAGGCCTGCCCCTCGTGAGATGCCGCGGCACCGCGGGGGCGCGGTGGCGCGACGGTCGGTGATCCGCTACGCTGATCCGCGTGACGCCCGCAGCTGACCTTCAGTGGTGGCGCCGCCCCTAGGCGGCGCGCACTCGCGTTACGATCCCCAAGCGACCGCCCGGGAACGGCGGCCGCTTTTTTGTTTTCCCGGCCGCCGTTCCGGGGCCCGGAATCCTATAAGAGGCCACCGTGGACGCCCACCGCACTGAACTGATGACGCCTGCCGGCGTGCGGGTGACCCGCACCGCCAGCCCGTTCGACCCCGCTGAGCTCGGCCGGATCGCGGCGCTGGCCGACCAGCGCCGCGGCGGCGTGATGAGCTCGGGCATGGAGTACCCGGGCCGGTACAGCCGCTGGCACATGGCCTACATCGACCCGTGCGCGGAGATCATCGCCACCGGTCGGCGGGTCACCGCGCGGGCGCTCAACGGCCGTGGCCTGGTGCTGCTGCCGGTCATCAGCGCCGCCCTGCACCGGTCGGGGGGGCATGGGGGGGCGGATAGCCCCCCCATGAGCAGGGGGGGTCTGGGGGGGATCGCTCCCCCCGAGGCCAACACAGTCTCGGTGCTGGTCCCTGAGCCTGACCGTGATTACACCGAGGAGGAGCGCAGCCGCCGGCCGACGGTGTTCAGCGCGCTACGCGAGATCGCTGCGGCGTTCCGCTGCGAGGACCCGCACCTGGGCCTGTACGGTGCGTTCGGTTACGACCTGGCCTTCCAGTTCGAGCCGGTGCGGCTGAGCAAGCAGCGCTCGGCCGGCCAGCGGGATCTGGTCCTGCACCTGCCTGACGAGATCTTCGTGCTCGACCGCAAGCGCGAGGAGGCGGTCAGGTACGCCTACGAGTTCGAAGTCGGCGGCGAGTCGACGGCGGGCGTTGAGCGCCGGACCGCACGCACCGGCCCGCAGCAGGAGCCACGGCCCGTTCCGCCTCAAGATCTTCCCCCGCCGCCGGAGCCGGGCAGCTACGCGCGGGTCGTCGAGGAGGCGCGGCAGCGGTTTGCCTGCGGTGACCTGTTCGAGGTGGTACCGAGCCACACCTTCCACGGGCGGTGCGCGTCGCCGGCCGCGTTCTACGAGCTGCTGCGGCAGCGCAACCCGGCCCCGTACGAGTTCCTGTTCAACCTGGGCGAGGGGGAGTACCTGGTCGGGGCGTCGCCCGAGATGTACGTGCGGGTCACCGGGGACCGGGTGGAGACCTGCCCGATCGCGGGCACGATCGCCCGCGGCCAGGACACCCTGGAGGACGCGGCCAACATCGCCACCCTGCTCGGCTCGGCCAAGGAGGAGTCCGAGCTGACCATGTGCACCGACGTGGACCGTAACGACAAGGCGCGGGTCTGCGTGCCCGGCTCGGTCAAGGTCATCGGCCGGCGGCAGATCGAGATGTACAGCCGCCTCATCCACACCGTGGATCACATCGAGGGTCGGCTGCGGCCCGGCTTCGACGCGCTGGACGCGTTCCTCACCCACATGTGGGCCGTCACCGTGACCGGCGCGCCCAAGACCTGGGCCATGCAGTTCATCGAGGACCACGAACGGGCCCCGCGCCGCTGGTACGGCGGGGCGGTCGGCCAGATCGGCTTCGACGGGTCGATGAACACCGGGCTCACGCTGCGGACCGCGCACATCACCGGCGGGATCGCGGCCGTGCGGGCGGGCGCCACGCTGCTGTACGACTCGATCCCCGCGGCCGAGGAGGCCGAGACCCACATCAAGGCCCGGGCCCTGCTCGAGACGCTGGAAGAAGCCAGCCGCATCGCCGAAGGTGCCGCCACGGCTGGCCCCGTGGCGGGCGCCCCCGGGCCGGCCGCAGCGGGTCCGGCCCTGCGGGTGCTGCTCGTCGATCACCAGGACTCGTTCGTGCACACCCTCGGCGACTACTTCAGGCAGCAGGGGGCGGAGGTGACCACGCTGCGGTTCGGGTTCCCGCCCGCTCTGCTCGACTCCTACGCGCCGGACCTGGTCGTGCTGTCACCCGGGCCGGGCCGCCCGGCCGACTTCGGCTGCTCGGCGCTGCTTGACGAGGTGTACGCGCGCGGGCTGCCGGCCTTCGGCGTGTGCCTCGGCCTGCAGGCCATGGTGGAGCACGCGGGCGGCGCGCTGTCGCTGCTGCCTGAGCCGGCCCACGGCAAGCCCGGCCAGGTGCTGGTGTCCGGCGGGTCGCTGCTGTCCGGGCTGCCCGAGGAGTTCACCGCGGGCCGCTACCACAGCCTGTACGCGCCGGCCGGGCAGGTCCGCGGCGGGTTCACCGTGACCGCCGCGCTTTGTTCACCCGAAGGGCCGGACGGGGTGGTGATGGCCATCGAAGACGCCGCGGCCGGGCGTTGGGCGGTGCAGTTCCACCCCGAGTCGATCCTGACCGCCTCGGGCCGGGCCGGCCATCAGGTCATCCGCAACGTCCTTGACCTGTGTCGTGCCCGGGAGAAAGTCGGCCGCCGGCTGTAGTGTGCTGTGCCATGAGGAGCGTGGAACCCGAGGTTTTCCTGGTCGCCCGGCCGAAGGTCGATTACGACGCGATGGCCGCCTACCTGCGCGAGGTGGGCGGCGAGCGCTGGCTGGAGCGGCTGGACCGCGACCAGCTTGGCAACGACCCGCAGGACCTGGCCGAGTTCGCCGGCAAGATGTGCTACCGCTCCTGGGAGCCGGGCCTGAACCCGAACGTCCGTAAGGTGCGTGATGATCAGGCGGAGTACCTGCAGAACATCCTGAAGCAAGCGCACGGCTCGGTGCTCGAGCACGTCAGCTTCACGTTCGTGCTGCACAACGTCAGCCGGGTGTTCACGCACGAGATCGTGCGGCACCGGCCGGGGACGGCGGTGTCGCAGGAGTCGCTGCGCTTCGTCCGGCTCGACGAGCTGCCGTTCTGGTTCCCCGAGTGGGCGCTGGCGGACGCCGAGCTGATGAAGCGGGCTACCGCGCTGCTGACCGAGCTCGAGCAGTTCCAGCTGTGGATGGCGGGGCACTTCGGGCTGGACGACGACTCCACCAAGATGCACGAGAAGAAGGCCAAGACCTCGTTCATGCGCCGGTTCGCCCCCGAGGGCCTGGCCACCGGGCTGGTCTGGACGGCCAACATCCGCACCCTGCGGCACACCATCGAGGCCCGGACCGACCAGGGGGCGGAGGAGGAGATCCGCCTGGTGTTCGGGAAGATCGGCGAGCTGATGCAGGCGGAGGCGCCCGCGCTGTTCAGCGACTACACGGTGACCGACGGGACCTGGGTGCCCGGCTGGCGCAAGGTGTGAGACCCTGGGCCCGCGCGAGCCTCGCCGGCCGTGCAGGGCCTGCGGTAAGGAGGCACGCCGGTGCCCGATGTCGCGACCGCGGACGGCCGCGGTTACCTCGCCGTGCCCACCGGGTCGTCCCCTGGCCCATGGCCCGGCGTGGTGGTCATCCACGAGGTGTTCGGCCTCAACTCCGACATCAGGGCGCACGCCGATCACCTGGCGGCCGAGGGCTACCTGGCCCTGGCCCCCGACCTGTACGCGGGCAAGGGCTGGGTGCGCTGCGTGCGCGGCGCGGTCCGGCAGCTGCACGCCGGGTCGGGGCCCGCGTTCGACGCTATCGACGGGGCCCGCAGCTGGCTCGCCGGGCGCCCGGATTGCACAGGCCGGATCGGGGTCATCGGCTTCTGCCTGGGCGGCGGGTTCGCGCTGCTGTGCGCGCCCCGGGGCGGGTTCGCCGCCGCGGCGGTCAACTACGGCGAGGTCCCGGCCGACGCGGAGCGGGCGCTGGCCGGCTCGTGCCCCATCGTGGCCAGCTACGGTGCCAGGGACCCGATGGGCGTCAAGCACCCGCAGCGCCTCGAGGACGCGCTCACCGCGCTGAAGGTGCCGCACGACGTGAAGATCTACCCGGATGCCGGGCACGCCTTCCTGAGCCACAAGCCGCCCGCGGTCGCGCCGCTGGCCCGGCTGGTCCGGCTTGACTTCAGCCCTGAGGCGGCCGCCGACGCCTGGCGGCGCATCTTCGCGTTCTTGGGCCAGCACCTGCGTCAGGCCGCGGGGCCGCCCAGGTCGTAGCGGATCAGGCGGCCGGGGGCGCCGCGTTCCCGCAGCACCTGAACCGTCCTGATGATCATCGCGTCCGGCCCGCTGACGTAGATGTCCCGGTCGGTCCAGGTGGCCCTGGCGGCCAGCTCAGGCACCGTGCCGGACATGAAGTCCCTGGTCGGCTCGTCCGACAGCGCCGGGATGACCTGCAGCCACGGGTAGGCGACTTCCATGTCCTGCAGCTCGGCCAGGTCGTACAGGTCCCGGTGCCGCCGTACTCCGAAGTAGAGCACGATCTCCCGCCGCCGTAGCGGCGCGGGGGCGTGGATGGTCGCCTCGATGATGGCCTTGACGGGAGCCAGCCCGGTGCCCCCGGCCAGGCACAGCACGTCCCGGTTGGACTCCGTGTCCGCCGTCATGACCCCTTCGGGCGCGCCGAGCACCAGCGGGTCACCGCGGCGGACGTGGTGGACCAGGGCCGGGCTGACCAGGCCGCCGGCCACGGCCCGGACGTGCAGTCGCAGCAGCCCGTCCGGCCGGGGCGCGTTCGCGATCGAGTACCGGCGCCACAGCCGCGGCCAGTGCGGCGTCTGCACGCTGACGTACTGGCCAGCCTGGTAGATGAGCGGCTGCTCCGGTGCCAGCGTCAGCACGGCGACGTCGGGCCCGCGTGGCTCCGTTGCCGTCACGGTGGCAATCCACCAGGCGGGGGACTCCTCGGCGTCCCGCTTGGCGGCGTCGATCATGATCTGCGCGGCCTGGTCGAACATGCTCTCCCAGGCCTGCCGCGCCGCCTCATCCCAGGACGAGGCGGCGAACCGCTGCAGCGTGGCCATCAGCGCCCGCCGGAACAGGTCATAGTGCGCCTCGCGGACCCCGTACTTCCGGTGCGCGCGGCCGAGTTGCTCGAGGTAGGGAACCAGGGCGGCCGCCTCGTCCGGCCCGTTCGGACCTTCGGCGATGCGGACCAGGGCGCGGAAGAAGTGGCGGCGCTGCACGTCCATCGCAGCCGGGAACATGGCCCTGATCTCTGTATCCATAAGGAACAGCTGCCCGTAGAAATACGTCATTGCCGCATCAGCGACCTGCTCGAGCAGAAAGAATGAGACCTGAGCAGGGTTTCGGGGGACCGCACCGGTACCGTAGGGCGCCGCAAAGTCCCCGTTATGGTGCGCCGATCTGTCACCTGCCGACGTCGTCACACGTTCAGTGTTGCATTAGGAGCAGAACGTTACAATCGATTCCCGGCAAGTCGGGATCAACCGGTGCAGGTGAATTTCTCGGTGGGCTGACCTGGCGTGGGCGTGATGGACCATTATGGGCACTGGGACTTTTTGTTCAGGAGGAGATTGATGGGCCGCCCGATCATCGGCATCACCGGCGAGCTCGAAGCCGCTCGCTGGCGTGACTGGATTCGTGAGGCCGTCGTGTCTCCGGTGAGCTATACGCGAGCCGTGGAGCGCGCAGGCGGAACTCCGGTCGTGTTGCCGCCGGTCCCGGCCAGTTCCGTGCCCGCCTTGATCTCGCGTATCGACGGCCTGCTGCTGGGCACCGGCCGCGATGTCGATCCGGCCCTGTACGAAGAAGCGGCCCACGAGCAGACCGATGTGCCCGACCACCGGCGTGACCGGTTCGAACTGCTCATGACCCGGGCGGCGATCGAAGCCGACCTTCCCTTCCTGGCTATCAGCCGCGGGCTGCACGTGCTCAACGTGGCCCGGGGCGGCACGCTCATCCAGCACCTCCCTGACCGGCTCGGCAACGAGAGCCACAAGCCGGATCCGGTAAAGATGACCATGCACGACGTGCAGGTCAGCCCGGCCAGCAAGCTCGGCCGCGTGCTCGGCGCCAGCGCCCAGGTGCCCGCCGCCCACCACCAGGCGATCAACCGGATCGGCAGCGGGCTGCTGACCGTGGCCTGGACCCTGGACCAGGTGGTGGAGGCGGTCGAGCTGCAGGGCCACAAGTTCGGCATCGGCGTGCAGTGGAACCCGGAAGAAGGCGACGACCTGCGCCTGTTCGAGGCCTTGATAGCGGCGGCCAAGACCGCCCCCGCGGCGCAACCCGCCGAGGTGCCGACCCGGTCCAAACGATCCTCGAAACGCCACGCCGCCCGCTCGTAGTTCCGTCAGCCTGGCCCGTCCTCGGCCTGGCCCCGCGTCTCGCCGTGGCCCAGCGCCTGGCCGTGGCCCAGTGCCTGGCCGTGGCCCAGTGCCTGGCCGTGGCCCAGTGTCTGGCCGTGGCCCAGCGCCTCGCCTAGCCTCGCCTCGGCCTGGCCAGCGCCTAGCCCAGTGCCTTGCAGTCAGGCCCGCAGCGGCGCAGCGTGCCCTGCCAGCCGTTCCGGCGCAGGACCGCAGCCACCTGGGCGGCGGTCCGGCAGCGGTCCTCGGTGACATCGGGCCAGCCGTACCTGAGGGTCCTGGCCCCCTGGACCAGGTTGGCGTTGTCCCGGTGGGTGTCGCGCCAGCGGCCTTCGGCCGGATGGGCGCTCAGCCCGTCGAGCTCGACGCACAGGGCGTACTCGTCGTACAGGTTGTCTAGGTACCTGGTGCCGCTGCCCAGCCTGCGTTTAGCCTGCCGCCGCGCCGCTGGCAGCCCGTGGGCACGCTCCACGCCATGGACATAGTTGCGCTCCAGCGGGGAATGGGCTCCGTCTTCCGCGTCCTGGAGGGCCCCGGCGATCCAGGCCCGCCAGCGGATCCTCTTGCGCGCCGCCAGCGCCTTTCGCAGCGACTGGGCCGAGGTGAGTCGCCGCCCGATGCCCCGCGATATCCAGCCGTACGCGTCATCAAAGGTCCTGGCCGCCGCCACCAGGTCCAGGATCGTGTCCTCGACCGAAGTCCGTGGCAGCCGCCACGGCGGCTGCCACTCCGCCACCACGCACCGAGACCGGTGAATGACCACCCCCCGGAGCTTCTTGCGGCGGGCCGGGTGCCGGTCCGCCGGCACGCTTACATGTATGGACCCGACCGGCTTGTCGATGAGGCCATGTAGCTCGGCGGCAGTCTGGTAGCTGAGCGCTGAGCCAGGCCCCGTGCTCAGCACTACAGCCCACAGCCTCGCCTCCCTCGAGAGGTCTCCGGTAAAGGTTGCATACGCGCCTCGGTTTAGGCGCTGCCAGGTCCCGTTCCGGAGCCGTCCGTCGATGGTTCCCTCGGCCCAGCCTGCGTCCTGTGCCTGTTGCCGTGAGACAACCCCAGATTGGCCTTGGATCTGGCTGAGCCAGCGCATACCGCGTTCGTCTTCCATGGTCTCAGCGTGAACAACATTGCCGCTGCCGGCTGAGTGCATGGCCCGCCTGTGGATAAACCTGTGGACAAGATGCGATCTTGATATCGTGTGACGCTACCCCCGTGAGACGGAGGTACTGTCACACGATAATTGCAAACGCGAACGATATGCACCATTTGTACCGATATCGTAGCCCTGGTGCTGACCGGTTAGGCAGCCATGGGGAGGCGCAGCGGGGCCGCGCACCCGAGGCCGCGCACCCGGGGTTAGAGCGGGGGCTGGTAGCCGGTGATCCAGTGGACCTGGAGCCAGGCCATGAAGGTGGACCAGGCGCCGGTCACCTCGAGCAGGCCGACGCAGACCAGCATGGCGCCACCGACGCGGGTGACCAGGCGGGCGCGGCGCCGGGCGAAGGCGAAGGCCCGCATCGCGAACTGGAAGCCGAGCGAGACCAGCAGGAACGGGACGCCGAGGCCCAGCGCGTAGACGAAGGCCAGGATGGCGCCGCGGGCCACGGTGCCGGTGGAGGCGGACAGGGCCAGCACGGCGGTGAGTGTGGGCCCGATGCACGGCGTCCAGCCCAGGCCGAACATCACGCCGAGCAGCGGCGCACCCGCGAGGCCCGCCTTGGGCCGCGCGGACGGGCGGACGATCCGGCCGGCGAACGAGAAGCGGTCGAAGGCCCCGGCGAACAGCAGCCCGAGGAGAATGGTCAGCCCGCCGAGGATCTGGGTCAGCAGCCGGGCGTGGCCGGTCAGCAGGTGGCCGAGACCGCCCAGGGCCGCCCCGTAGGCCACGAAGACCACCGAGAACCCCAGGACGAACAGCGCGGTCCCGGCCACCACCCGGGCCCTCGGCGCCCGCGGCAGTGCGGGGACCGCGGGAGCAACGAGAGCCACAGAAGCAGCGGAAGCCATGGGAGCAGCGGAAGCCATGGGAGCAGCGGAAGCCACGGGAGCAGCGGAAGCCACGGGAGCAGCGGAAGCCACGGGAGCAGCGGAAGCCACGGGAGCAGCGGGGGCGACGGGGCGGGGCGGGGCCACGGGGCGGGCAGCCACGGGGCGGGCGGCTACGGCTACGGCCGAGCCTTCCGGCCGGCCGCCCGGGTCGGCAGGCGGGCCGTCACCGGCACCCGGAGGCGAGGCGGGCGCGGCGGGCGCGGCGGCAGGCGGCGCGCCCGACGCCCCGGCCATGCCGGTCACGAAGGACAGGTAACCGGGCACCAGCGGCAGGCAGCAGGGCGACAGGAACGTCACCGCGCCGGCCGCCGCAGCGACCGGCAGGGCCAGGATCAGCGGGCCGGACGTCACCAGCTGAGCGACTCCGCTCACGACGTCTCCGCGACCCGGCCAGCCATGTGATCACTATGCCACGCCCGTGCCAGCCGGTCGACGCGGACCTACTACATCACGTAGTGGCGTAGCCGGACGGCAGGACGAGCACCAGCACGGCGTAGCAGGCCAGCGCGACCGCGAACAGCAGCGCCATGCCCAGCGAGGAACCGGAGTCGCCGTTGCCGGCGAACCCGAGCCCGGAGGAGCCAGCCCCGATAATCGCCACCAGCCCCACCGCCGACAGCGCCATGGCCAGCCGGTGCCTGGTGCCGACCGCCCGGATCAGCTGCATGGCCGCGGCCAGGAACAGCAGGATGCCCAGGATCACGTGCAGGGCGAGGTCGGGGCTGGAGAACAGCCCGATCGACTTGTGCGGGGTCGGCGCCGTCCCGTACAGGTTGTAGATGGTGCCCAGGATGAACTCGAGGATCAGCATGGTCACCAGGCCGAAGCTCGACAACCGCAGCCGGGCGAGCTTGCCTGACTGAGCCGGCGCCCCCGCGTGCGTGGCGGCATTGGTCTGCGACATCCCCACCTCCGAGACACCTCCGAGACGACAAAGCACGGAAAGCCTAGTCCGAGCGGCTATGGTTGGCGAGGTGAGATCCGTGCTCACCCCTCCCCGGTCGTCGGCCCGCGGCGGCAAAACGCCAGCTAACCGGCTGCTTGTGGCCGGGCTGGCCGCGTTCGCGGTGGCCCTCGGGGGCTACGTGACCTACACCGTGATCCATCCCAAGAGCTTCACCATGGACCCGGTGGACCTGGCCGTGTACCGGTCCGGCGGGCTTATCGTCCGGCACATCAGCCCGCTGTACAACCCGCACCTCGCCGCCCCGCTGTACGACTGGACCGGGTACGGCAACCTGCACCTGCCGTTCACCTACACGCCGTTCGCGGCCATCGCGTTCGCGCTCATCTCGTTCGTGCCCTGGTGGCTGTCCCAGCAGCTTTCCGTGACCGTCGACATCATCGCGCTGCTGGCCGCGCTGTGGTTCACGCTCGGCGGCCTCGGCTACCGCCGGGACAAGATCCGCCTCGGCGCCACGCTGCTGGGCACCGCGGCGGTCTACTGGACCGAGCCGGTGCTGCGCACCATGTACCTGGGCCAGGTCAACCTGGTCCTGCTGGCCCTGATCCTGTGGGACCTGACCCAGCCGGACACGGACAAGAGCCGCTGGTGGAAGGGCTTCGGCACCGGCATCGCGGCCGGCATCAAGCTGACCCCGCTCATCTTCATCCCGTACCTGCTGGTGGCCAGGAAGTTCCGCCAGGCCGCGGTGACCACCGCGGGCTTCGCGTTCACCGTGCTGCTCGGCTTCGCGATACTGCCGAAAGACTCCACCAAGTGGTGGTTCGACGGGCTGTTCGCGCAGGGCGGCCGGACGGGATTCGAGGGCTGGGCAGGCAACCAGTCGCTTGAGGGCCTCATCACCAGGCTGACCGGCAGCGTGAACGGCGCCAAGCCGGCCTGGCTGGCGGCGGCGCTGCTGGTCGGCGTGGCCGGCGTGGTGGCCGCCGGGCTGCTCGACCGCAAGGGCCACGCCATGCTGGGGCTGCTGGCCGCCGCGCTGACCGGGCTGCTGGTCTCGCCCATCAGCTGGGACCATCACTGGGTATGGATCGCGCCTGGCGTAGTCGTGGCCGCGCACTACGCCGTGCAGTTCTGGCGGCGGAACGCCCGCAAAGCCGCGGCCGCCTGCGGCCTGCTGGCCCTGGCCATCGTGGCCTGGTTCGGCGCGTGGCCGACCAGCTTGTTCGGCGTCAAGAAGCCGAACCTCGGCAACGACTCGCTGGGCCTGATCTGGATCCCCAAGAACACCAACCCCATCTACTACATCCGGTACGGCGACCGGAGCTGGTTCCCCGAGTACCACTGGTACGGCCTGCAGCTCATCGTGGGCAACGCCTACATCCTGGCCGGGCTAGCCTGTTTCGGGCTGCTGCTAGCGCTCGCGCTGCTGCTGCCTGCGGCCGGGAAGGAGCACGACGATGAGCCTGGGCGAGATCGAACAGGTCGCGGAGGGGATCTACGCCTACCTGCAGCCTGACGGCAGCTGGTACCTGAACAACACCGGCTTCCTGGTCGGCCCGGCCGGCGTCATCAGCGTCGACGCCACCTCCACCGAGCGGCGCACCCGGGCCTACCTGGACGCGATCAAGATCATCACCGGCCAGCCCGTCCGCACGCTGGTCAACACCCATCACCACGGCGATCACACGCACGGCAACTACCTGATGGCCGGGGCTACCATCGTGGGTCACGAGCGCTGCCGCGAGGCCATCTTGGCCACGCCCATGCCGCCGCCGCCCGGCATCTGGGCGGACGTGGACTGGGGGCACCTGGAACCCGCCCCGCCGTTCCTCACCTACACCGACCAGATCACGCTGTGGTCTGGTGACCTGCGCTGCGAGGTCCGCTACGCGGGCACGCCCGCGCACACCACCAACGACTCGATCGTCCACATCCCCGAACTATCCGTGGTCTTCGCCGGCGACCTCCTGTTCAACGGCGGCACCCCGTTCGCGCTGATGGGCTCGGTGGCCGGCTGGATCGACGTGCTGGAGAACGTGCTGCGACCGCTCGGCGCCGGGACGTTCGTCCCGGGCCACGGCCCGGTCTGCGGCCCGGAGGTCATCGACGACGTGCTGGCCTACCTGCGCTTCGTGCAGGAAACGGCCCGCGAGGGCATGGCGGCGGGCCTGTCTCCGCTGGAGGCCGCACGGGCCGCGGACCTGGGGGAGTTCCAAGATCTTCTTGATGCCGAACGGATCGTGGGCAACCTCCACCGGGCCTACCTCGAGCTGGCCGGGGCAGAACGCGGCACCCCGGTAGACCTGGTCCGCGCCCTGACCGACATGGTGGCCTACAACGGCGGCCGCCCCCTGACCTGCCACGCGTAAGGGTGGCTGAGAGGGGGCGGGTGGGGGAAGATGGCACGGCTCAACGAGGAGGTCGCGGGCCTGCTGCGGGAGTACGCCGAGCTGACCCAGATCACCGGCGGTGACGTGTTCCGGGCCAGGAACTACGAGAAGGCGGCCCGTTCGGTCCGCGGCTTGGCCGGTGATGTCAGCCAGCTCGACGCCAAGGGCCTGCGGGCCATCCCCGGCGTGGGCGTCTCGATCGCGGCCAAGATCGCGGAGTACCTGGCCACCGGGCATATCGCCGCGCTGGACGAGCTGCGGGCCAAGATACCGCCCGGTGTCCTCGAGCTGACCCGGGTGCCCGGCCTGGGGCCCAAGCGGGCCCTGCAGCTCAGCCACGACCTGGGCGTGGCGTCGGTGGACGAACTGGCTGCGGCGATCAAGGCCGGCCGGCTGGAAGGGCTGGCCGGGTTCGGCGCCCGCAGCGAGGACCGGCTGGCCAGCGGCATCGAGGTGTACCGGCAGGGTCGTGAGCGGGTGCTGCTCGACGTGGCCATGCACACGGCGACCACGATGGCGGCGGCGCTGTCCGCCGTGCCCGGCTGCCAGCGGTGCGCCTACGCGGGCTCGCTGCGGCGCTGGCGGGAGACCATCGGCGACGTGGACATCCTGGCCGCCGCGGACGACTCGGGCCCGCTGATGGCGGCGTTCACCGCCCAGCCCGAGGCCGCCGCGGTCATCGCCAGCGGCCCGACGCTCCATCATCCCGGGGGGACGACCCCCCACAACCCCCCCGAGGCCTCCATCCGCACCGCGGCCGGCCTGCAGGTCGACCTGCGCGTGGTGCCGCTCGACGCCTGGGGCGCGGCGCTGCAGTACTTCACCGGCTCGCAGGCGCACAACGTCGCCGTCCGCCAGATCGCGATCCGCCAGAAGCTCAAATTGTCCTCTTGCGGACTATTCGATACCGGAACGGGGGAGCTGATCGTCTCGCGCACCGAGGAGGAGGTCTACGCCCGGCTGGGCCTGGCCTGGGTGCCGCCCGCCATGCGCGAGGACCACGGCGAGGTCGAAGCGGCGGCGCGGGGCGAGATACCACGGCTCGTTCATCAGAATGACCTTCAAGGAGACCTGCATACGCACACCGACCTGACCGACGGGGTGGCCAGCCTGGAGGACATGGTGGCGGCCGCGGCCCGCCGGGGGTATGCGTACTACGCGATCACCGACCACGCGCCGAACCTGTTCTTCCAGCGCATGACCGACGAGAAGATGCTGGCCCAGCGGGACCGGGTGCGGGCCCTGGACGCGCCGCTGGAACTGCTGCACGGCACCGAGCTCAACATCGCGCCCGACGGCACCGTGGACTGGGACGACGACTTCCTGGCCGGCTTCGACCTGTGCGTGGCCTCGGTGCACTCGAACTTCGACCAGCCGCGGGCCGAGATGACCCGCCGCTTCGTCACCGCCTGCGAGAACCCGCGGGTCAACATCATCGGGCACCCCCTCACCGGGCGGATCGGGCGGCGGCCGCCGGTCGAGGTGGACTTCGCGGAGCTGTTCCGGGCCTGCGCCCGCACCGGTACCGCGCTGGAGATCAACGCCTCACCGCAGCGGCTTGACCTGCCATCTGACCATATCCGGGCGGCCCGGGACGCGGGCGTGGTGTTCGCCATCGACAGCGACGCGCACTCCGTGGGCGACCTGGGCAACATGCCCTACGGCGTCGGCACCGCGCAACGGGGCTGGCTCACCCCGGACGACGTGATCAACACCTGGCCCCTGGACAAGCTCCGGACCTTCCTGGCCAAATGAGTTGTGAGGCACGCTGCCTCCAGCCCTGGCTGCGCGTGGAACGGGGTGGCACGGGATGTACCGCCCCAGCCATGAACGCCGATGACCGGGAGCCGCAGGAGGCCGCCATGCCCGAGACCGCCCTGTCCGCGCCCGTTCCCGGGACCCTGCCGCCGCTGGTGTCCGGGGCGTGGCCCGTGGTCGGGCACGCGGCCCAGTTCCTGAGCGACCAGCTGCGGCTGCTGGAGCGCGGCTACGCCGAGCACGGCGAGATCTTCCGGCTGCGGCTGGGCCGGCGGCCCGCCATCGTCATGGTGGGCCCGGAACGGGCCAAGTGGGTCTTCAAGCACACCGACGACCACACCTTGTCCATAGGCCCCAGCCTGGCCTTCACCCAGTACCTGTTCGGGCCGGACTTCTACTTCCTGGCCCGGCCGGATGAGTACCAGCACCAGCGCGAGACCCTGCTGCCGCTGTTCCGCGCCCACATGGCGCCGTCCCACCTGGCCATCATGGAACGCCATTGCGCAGCGTTCGTGGCCCGGCTGGGGAACAGCGGCACCTTCGACCTGCCGCAGGAGATGAACGCGCTGGTCCTCGGCATCATCATGGAGGCGTTCCTGGGCGCGGACTTCGTGCGGCACATGCCCTCCACCGTGGCCAGCGACTTCCGCGACTTCATCCGCGGTCTCGATCCGATCACCCCCGCCTGGGTGCCCACCCCGCACCGGCTGCGCGCCCGCCGGGCCCGCGACCGGATGCGCGCCGCCGTCGGCGAGCTGGTCCGGGCCCGGCGCCGGGAGCCAGTCGACCCGCCTGACTTCGTCCAGGTGCTGATGTCCTCCCGCGCGCTCGACGGCGCGCCGGTGACCGACATGTGGGTGGTCCAGATGGCGCTGGGCGTGACCTTCGCCGGGCACGACAGCACCACGGGGCACGTGTCGTGGGCCCTGATCGACCTGCTGCAGCACCCCGGTGAGCTGGCCAAGGTCCTGGCCGAACAGGACCGGCTCGTCCCGGGCGGGCCCGCCGCGCCGCTGGACGTGGCGGCCATCCACCGGATGAACGGCCTGGACCGGGCCCTGCACGAGACGGCGCGGCTGCGCCCGGTGGCGCCGGTGATGCTCCGCCGCCTGCTGCGGCCGGTGCAGATGGACGGACTGGCCATCCCGGCCGGCGCCGACGTCTTCGTCGCGCCCGTGCTCAGCCATCGCCTCCCGGTGCTGTTCGAGAACGCGGACCGGTATGACCCGGACCGCTACCTGGCCAATCAGAAGCAGACCAGCTACCTGCACGGCTTCGGCGGCGGGACGCACCGGTGCCTGGGCGAGCACTTCGCCGACCTGCTCACCCACGTGACCGTCACCCGCCTGCTGCAGAACTACGAGCTCACCCTGATCACCGCCCGCCCCCTGCCGGTGCCGACCCCGGCGTTCAAGGGCCCGCGGTCGCCCTGCCTGATCCGCTACCAGGCGAAGCCGCCCGTAAATCACCGGTGAGAAACCGCGCTCCCGGCGGTCTATATGCGTAGACAGCCGCATCGCATCGGGAGGGCATCATGGCAGGGCGGGAGGTCGCGTGGTGAGCGAGCCGTCCGGCTCCGGCGAGCCCCCCCGCACGGACCAGCCGTCCAGCACAGACGAGCCGTCCGGCCCGGGCAAGCCGTCCGGCCCAGGCGGGGCGTCCGGCCCGGGCGGGGCGTCCGGCCCGGGCGGGGCGTGCTGCGACGGCGGGCCGCCGGGCGCGACCTGGCTGCTGACCGGCGCGATCGGCTACGCCCTGGCCGCCTGCGTGCAGCTCACGCCGAGGGAGCTGACCCGGCCCACGCCGTGCGAGGGATGGGACCTGCGGATGCTCCTCGGCCACCTGGGCGAATCCATGGCCGACCTGGAGGCGGGCCTGCGCGGCGGCTGCCTGGACCTGGACCTCGTAGACCTGGACCCCGTGGACCTTGTGGACCTCCCGGATCTCGCGGACCCCTCGGACCCCGCTGGACCGGGCGGCTGCGGGGACGACCCGGTCGAGATGCTCAGGGACCGCGCCGCGGACCTGCTGTTCGCCTGCTACGCCGCCTGCGGCCCGGACCGCTTCGTCCTGGTCGGCGGCCTGCCCCTGCCGGCCGGGATCGTGGCCTGCACCGGAGCCGTCGAGATCGCGGTGCACGGCTGGGACGTCTGCGTGGCCCGCGGCCGCGGCGGCCCGATCCCGGCCCGGCTCGCCACCCCCATGCTCCGGCTGTGCCCGCTGCTGATGGCCGGCCGCGAGGGACTGTTCGCCGAGCCGGTCGAGACCTCGCCCGAGGCCAGCCCGGGCGACCAGCTGGTCGCCTACCTCGGCCGCGTCCCGCGCCGCCCGTAGCCATCCCGGCTGCCCCGGCGCGAGGAACAACTCCCGCATCACCTACTGTTGTTACCGGTGAGTAGCATTCTTCAGCTTGGGAGGGTGACCGTGCCTCGTACCGCACGTGACGTCGTCTTCGTGGACGGTGTCCGCACCCCGTTCGGGAAGGCCGGGCCGAGTGGCCTGTACGCCGAGACCAGGGCGGACGACATGGTGGTCAGCGTGATCCGCGAACTGCTGCGGCGCAACCCGGCCCTGCCGCCCGAGCGGATCGGCGAGGTGGCTATTGCCGCCACCACCCAGACCGGCGATCAGGGGCTGACCATCGGGCGCAGCGCCGCGGTGCTGGCCGGGCTGCCCAAGTCGGTGCCCGGGTACGCCATCGACCGGATGTGCGCCGGCGCCATGACCGCGGTGACCACCGCCGCCGGATCCATCGCGCTGGGCGCGACCGACACGGCGGTCGCGGGCGGCGTGGAGCACATGGGCCACCACCCGATGGGTTCCGGCGTCGACCCGAACCCCCGGTTCATCTCCGAGCACCTGGTCGACCCATCGGCGCTGGTCATGGGCTCGACAGCGGAAAACCTGCACGACCGGTACCCCGGCATCACCCGGGCCCGCGCCGACGCGTACGCGCTGGCCAGCCAGCGCAAGGTCGCTGCGGCATACGCGGCAGGCAAGATCCAGCCCGACCTGGTGCCGGTCGCGATCCGCAGCGCGGAACGGGGCTGGGGCCTGGCCACGGTCGACGAGCCGCCCCGCCCGGACACCACGATCGAGGCGCTGGCGGCGCTGAAGACCCCGTTCCGGCCGCACGGGCGGGTCACCGCCGGGAACTCCGCCGGGCTGAACGACGGCGCCACCGGCTGCGTCATCGCGGCCCGGGACGTGGCCGCCGAGCTGGGCCTGCCGGCCGGGATGCGGCTGGTCGACTTCGGCTTCGCCGGGGTCGATCCCGAGGTCATGGGCATCGGCCCGGTCCCCGCCACCGAAGCCGTGCTGGCCCGCAACGACCTGACCATCGACGACATCGGCCTGATCGAGATCAACGAGGCGTTCGCCGTGCAGGTCCTGGCCTTCCTCGACCACTTCAAGATCGCCGACGACGACCCGCGGGTTAACCCGTGGGGCGGCGCCATCGCGCTCGGCCACCCGCTGGCCAGCTCGGGCGTCCGGCTGATGATCCAGCTCGCCCGGCAGTTCGCCGAGCAGCCGAGCGTCCGCTACGGCCTGACCACGATGTGCGTCGGGATGGGCATGGGCGGCACCGTCTTGTGGGAGAACCTCAATGCCTGACATCTTCAGCCCGCACGGAACAGCGCTCGACAACTCGGTCATCACCTCGCTGTTCCCCGACGAGATCGTGACCAAGGCCCTGGTCAGGGACGTGCAGCTGCCTTACGGGGCCGGGACCATGGCCCTCATCACCCTGGACAACGGCTACGACCACACCCGGCCGAACACGTTCGGCCCGGCGGGCCTGATCGCGCTGCGCGGCGCGCTGGAAGAGGTCGCCGCCAGGACTGACATCGCCGCGGTGGGCGTGACCGGCAAGCCGTTCATCTTCGCGGCCGGCGCCGACCTGGCGGTGGCCGCGCTGATCCGCGCGCGGGACGAGGCGCTGGCCGTCGGCCGGCTGGGGCACGACGTGTTCCGCCGGCTCGGCGAGCTGGGCGTGCCGTCGTTCGCGTTCGTGAACGGCGCGGCGCTCGGCGGCGGCCTCGAGCTCGCGCTGCACTGCACCTACCGGACGATCTCATCCGGGGTGACCGCGGTCGCCTTCCCCGAGACCTTCCTCGGCCTGCTGCCCGGCTGGGGCGGCACCTACCTGCTGCCGCGCCTGATCGGCCCGGCCAAGGCACTGAAGCTCATCATCGAGAACCCGCTCAGCCAGAACCGCATGCTGGCCGGGCCGCAGGCGTTCTCGCTGGGGATCGCCGACGCCATGTTCGAGCCCGCCGACTTCCTGGCCGAGTCGCTGCGCTGGGCGGGCAGTGTTGTCTCGGGGGGAACGATCCCCCCCAGACCCCCCCTGCGCACGGGGGAGCTACCCCCGCCCCCCCATTCCCGCCCGGGGACTGGGACCAGGCCGCGGCCGGAGCACGGTTCTTCGCCGACGGCAAGCTGCACGGCGCCGCTCCCGCCCCGTACCGGGCCATCGACCTGGTCACGGCGGCCCGGGACCTGACCCGCGACCAGGGGTTCAGCGCCGAGGACGAGGCGCTCGCGGACCTGCTGCTCAGCGACGAGCTGCACGCCGGGCTCTACGCCTTCGACCTGACCCAGAAGCGGGCCCGGCACGCGGTCGGCGCGCCTGATGCGTCGCTGGCCCGGCCGGTCACCAAGGTCGGCGTGGTGGGCGCGGGCCTGATGGCCGCGCAGATCGCGCTGCTGTTCGCGCGGCGGCTCGAGGTGCCCGTGGTGCTGACTGACCTGGACCAGTCCCGGCTGGACGCGGGGGTCGGCCACGTGCACGGCGAGATCGCCAAGCTGGCCGAGCGGCACCGGATCAGCGCGGACACCGCCGCCCGGCTGACCGGGCTGGTGACCGGCTCGCTGACCAAGGACGCGTTCGCCGACGCGGACTTCGTGATCGAGGCGGTGTTCGAGGAGATCTCGGTCAAGCAGCAGGTGTTCGCCGAGGTCGAGGCGGTGGTCCGGCCGGACTGCGTGCTGGCCACCAACACCTCGTCCCTGTCGGTGACCGAGATGGCGGCCGGGCTGGCGCATCCTTCCCGCCTGGTCGGCTTCCACTTCTTCAACCCGGTGGCCATGATGCCGCTGATCGAGGTGGTCCGTGTTGGCCAGCATGGGGCCGCCGCCACCGACGACGCGTCGCTGGCCACCGCGTTCGCGGTCGGCAAGGCGCTGAAGAAGAACTGCGTGCTGGTCAAGGACTCGCCCGCGTTCGTAGTCAACCGCCTGCTGACCAGGTTCCTGGGCGAGGTCATCGCCTCGGTCGACGAGGGCACCCCGTTCGAGGTGGCCGAGCACGCCCCTGACCCGCTTGGCCTGCCGGTCTCCCCGTTCCTGCTGCTCCAGCTGGTCGGGCCGGCCGTTGCCCTGCACGTCGCGGAGACCCTGCACGGCGTCTTCCCTGACCGGTTCGGCGTCTCGCCCAAGCTGCGTGCCCTGGTCGAGGCGGGCAAGACGGGGGTCTACGGACCGGACTTCTCGGTCGCGGCGGACGTGGCGGCCATCCTGGCCGGCGGCGACCGCCCGCTGACCGCGGACCAGGTGCGGGAACGGGCCCTGGAGGCGCTGGCCGAGGAGATCAGGCTGATGCTCGACGAGGGCGTGGTGGCCGGCCCGGAGGACATCGACCTGTGCCTGATCCTCGGTGCCGGCTGGCCCTTCCACCTGGGCGGGATCACCCCGTACCTGGACCGCAGCGGCATCACGGAGAAGGTGACAGGCACCCGGTTCCGCATCTGAGCGCCGCGGAGGTTGTCCGGCTTCCGGGGGTTCACCGCATTTAACCGTTAGGGTGAGCGGCATGACACCGGTATTCGGTCTCTGCGATGAGTACGTGACGCGGCTGGCGGTACTGGATCCGGTCTCGGCCGGGTCGCTGGGCCTGGCCGGCCCCTTCGGCGCGGCCACCGACTACGGCCCGGACGGCGTGGCCGCCCGGGCCGAGCTCGTCACCGAGACGCTGGCCGCGCTCGAGCCGGTCACCATCACCTCCGATTCCGACCGGATAGCCGCCGCGTTCCTGCGCGAGCGGCTCGAGGCGCAGCGGGCCTGGAACGAGAGCCGGGAGCCGTTCCGCGGGCTGCGCGCCCCGTTCGGCCTGATCAGCGCCATCCGGGACAGCGTGGACCTGCTGCCGCGCGACGGCGATGACGCCTGGCGGAACATCGCCGCCCGGCTGGCGGCCATCCCGGGCATGTTCACCAGCTGGCGCGCGAGCCTGGAGACCGGCCTGAGCCTGGGCCTGCCCGCCGCGCGGCGGCAGGCGGTCGAAGCCGCCATCTCCGCCCAGCAGTGCGTGAATTCCCACGACGCCCTGGTGACGTCATACGGCGACGGCCCGCTGGCCGGCGAGCTGGCGGCCGCCGCGGCCCAGGCCTACCGGGGCTACGCCGAGACCGCGCGCTACCTGCGCGAGGATTACGCGCCCCGGGCCAGCGAGGTGGACGGCGTCGGCCGCGAACGGTACGCGGTGGGCGCCCGCCTCAGCCTGGGCGCGGACATCGACCTCGACGAGGCCTACGAGTGGGGCTGGGCCGAGCTGCGCCGGATCCAGGCCGAGATGACGGCCGAGGCGGACAAGATCAAGCCCGGTGCGAGCGTGCCGGAAGCGACCGCCATCCTCAACGAATCCGGCTACGTAACCGGCGACGACGCCTACCTGGCCTGGCTGCAGGACCGCCACGACCAGGCCATCGAGCAGCTGGACGGCGTGCACTTCGACATCCCCGCGCCGCTGCGCACCATCGAGGTGGTGCTGGCCCGCGGCTCGACGTCGGGCGCGGCCTACTACACCGCGCCCAGCGAGGACCTGACCAGGCCGGGTCGCACCTGGTGGCCGCTCGGCGGCCGCGACCCGAACGGCCGGTTCCAGACCTGGTCGGAGCTTTCCACCGTCTTCCACGAGGGCGTGCCCGGTCATCACCTGCAGGTCGGCGCGGCCAAGACGGCGGGGGAGTCGCTGTCCCGGTTCGCCAAGACCAACTTCGTCAGCGGCCACGGCGAGGGCTGGGCCCTGTACTCCGAGCGCCTGGCCGACGAGCTCGGCTGGTTCACCGAGCCGGGCACCCGCCTGGGCATGCTCGGCGGATCGGCGCTGCGCGCCGCCCGGGTCGTCATCGACATCGGCGTGCACCTGGACCTGCCGCTGCCCGACGGCTCGCGCTGGACCTTCGAGGGGGCCTGCGACCTGCTCCGCACCCGCGGCCGCGGCGAGCCGCACCAGATCCACGCCGAGGTGGTCCGCTACTTCGGCTGGCCGGGCCAGGCCATCTCCTACAAGCTCGGCGAGCGCGCCTGGCTGGCCGCCCGGGCCGAAGCGATGCGGCGGCCGGATTTCGACCTGAAGCGGTGGCACACCGCGGCCCTGAGCCTCGGCCCGATCGGCCTGGCTGACCTGACCGAGGAGCTCGGCCGGCGCTTATCGGTCATGCCGTTCCCTGCGCCGGGTTAGATCAGGGCTGGCCGCCGGGTTTTTATCCGGGCAGGCTGAACCCGGGACTGCCCCCCGCCTGCTTCCCGCGGCGCACCGGCGGTCGTTCGGGCCCGCGGCTGCGGGAGCTGGACATGGACGGTGATGCAGTCCCGCGACTGCGCGACCCGCGTCGCGAGCCAGTGGGCGGAGATCATGCCGAGCACCTTGCGGTTGCCCCCTAGTACGTCCATGGTCAGGGTGTGCACGCCGCGGGCCTGGACGGCGGTGATCAGCGCGCGCATCAGGGCCGCGCCCACGCCCTGGCCCTGCCATGCGTCGGCGACCGCGATGCCGATGTCCTTCGCCGGCGGGGTCCGGCAGTCCCGGGCCGCCTCGGCGCCGCGCGGGTCCGGGACAGGGGCGGCGTCGGCGGCCATGGCATGCCCGATGATGACGCCGTCCCGGACCGCGACCACGGCGTCGACATCGCCGGGCTCACCGCACAGCAGCCGGAGCAGGGCCGGGCTCGGCCTGACCGGGGCGAAGAACCTGAGGTAGCGGGACTGTACGGAGAGGCCGCCGAAGAAGTCGCCGAGCGCGGGCAGGTCCGCCACGCCGGCCCGCCGGACCGTGAAGCCGGCCCCAGGGCCTGGGCTGGCCTGTTCCATCGCCGAGCCGGCGCTACGACCGGGACTGGCCCGCGTGATCTGAGTTCGGTTCATGAACCCAGCATCGGCCGGATTGCTGAGTCTGTCAACTAGACTTAGCATGCATTCATGGAACGTCCCTGGATTCTGGACTACGACTCGGCCAACTGCGCGATCGGCGCGGCCGTGGGGGTCATCGGCGAGCGGCAGACGTTCCTCGTCCTGCGCGAGGCCTTCAACGGCGTGCGCCGGTTCGACGACATGCAGCGCCGCACCGGAATGCCCCGGCAGGTGCTCAGCCAGCGCCTGGTCCGCCTGGTGGACGAGGGCCTGCTCCGCAGGGTGCCCTACCAGGAGAGCGGTCAGCGCAGCCGGGATGAGTACCGGCTCACCGGCAAGGGTCTCGACCTGTACCCGGTGCTGGTGGCCCTCATGGACTGGGGCGACAAGCATGCGGTCGGACCGCCCGGCTCGCAGGTCGAGTTGCGGCATCGTGGCTGCGGGGAACCGGTGCGGCTGCAGCTGTCCTGCCGGGCCGGCCACGTCCTGGAATCGGCGCGCGAGGTCACGCCGGTGCCGGGGCCGGGCGCCCGCAAGATCGCCTAAGGCCGCCGTCAGTAGCGGATGGTGATCTCGCGGCCCTGCGGGTCGCACTGCGGCTGGCCCGGGATGGTGACCGCCTGGCCGGCGGCGATGCGGGCCGCGCTCCAGGCCACTGCGGCCGCGTCAAGCACGTCGCCCAGCACGGCCGCCGGAACGAGCGGGGGAATCTCGATGCCCGCTTCAGCCAGCAGCCTCCGCCGCAGGTCGCGCCCGGCCGAGGTGTGCTTGCTGGCCGGGAGCGGCGCTCCGGCCAGTGCGCCGAACGCCAGCTCCGGGTGCACCTCATACAGCGGATGACCGCATGTCTCCCGGTAGCGGTTGGCCTCGAGCAGCTTCACGCGCAGCCCCCAGGCCTGCACGCTGAAGCCCTGGCCGGTGAGCTCGCGGCAGCGCTGGTTGGCCAGCGCGTAGCTCGCCTCGGCCCAGACCGCGCGCGGCGGGATCGCGAAGACCGAGCTGCGGCGCGCCCCGGCCAGGCTGCGGGCCACCCGGTCGGCCTCGCGCCAGCCCGACTCCAGCAGCCCGAGCGGCATGTCGATCCCGACCGGGCCGGCATCGTCGCCATCCGGACCCGGCGCGAGCAGCGCCGCCAGCTCCGCGTCTACCCGGACCGTCGCGGCCATGCTGCCCCCCGCCAGCGTTACCGCCACCCAGCCGCGCCGGCAGGCATCTACTCCCGTCGCGCGCATACCGCTACGGTGGCACATCAGCCCGGCCGGATCCGCCGGTGCCCGGTTCCGGTGCTGCTATGGCCGCCACCGCCCCGGATCCGGTTTTCTGGCGCATTGTCCGGCAAGGCTACCCACCCGTCGCCCGCCGAGCCGCTAGGGTTTCCTGGTGGCCGAGGGCACAGCCAGCGTCACTGATGAACGGGCGGGATATTCCGACGCCGACCCGGTCGCGGTGCGCTGCACAGCGCCGGACGCGCTGTCCAACCTCGTCGCCGTCCTGGAGCTGGCCGCCGACGGCCAGCTGCGCTGCAGCGCCGTTACCAGGCGGCCGTCCGCCACGACCACCAGGCTCGTCGAGGATGCCCTGGTCGCGGGGGATTACTACGATGCCGGCGAGCCCATCGCCGCTTTTGCCTGGCCGCTGCTGGTCCAGATCGGGGGACTGGCGCAGTTCGCGGGCGCCCAGCTGGAACTGACCGCGCGCGGCCGCCGGGTGCTGGCCGTGCCGTCCTACGAGGCGCTCGGGGCGCTGTGGGCCCGCTGGCTGAAGAGCGTCTCATTCGACGAGCTGACCCGGATCGAAGCGATCAAGGGCCAGCGCAAGACCGCGACCCTGACCGCCCCCGGCAAGCGGCGGGCCGCGATAGCCGCGGGGCTCGCCACGCTGGAGCCCGGCGCCTGGACCGCCGCCGATGAGCTGCTCGCGATCCTGGCCGGCCAGCAGCCGCCGCTCGTGGTGGCCAGGAGCCTGATGGCGCTCTGGCGGCTGTACCTGATCGACTCGTACCACGGCACCCTCGGCCACGCTGGCCGACAGGCCTGGGACATCGTGGAGGGCAGGTACGCGCTGTGCGTGCTGTTCGAGTACGCGGCCACCATCGGCCTGATCGACGTGGCGTACGCCGACCCGCGCGGCGCGCGCGATGACTTCCGCGGCCTGTGGGGCGGCGACCGTTACGCCTGCCTGTCTCGCTATGACGGCCTAGTCGCGGTGCGGGTCAACGAGCTTGGCGCCGCCATCCTGCACGACCCGGCCGCGCTGCCCGGTCTCGGCCTGCCCGTGCCGCGGCACCACGAATCGCAGTCATATTGCTGATGCCGGCGGCGCGATGCGGCGCAGGATCAAAAATGGCCCGCCTCGGTGACGCCATGAACCCGATATGCATGCGAGCCCAACCATTGGCCGGGTCATGCTGTCATAGAGCAGAGGGTCCATAACGGACAGAGAGAGCAAAGTGTCCATAACGGATAGAAAATGTGGAGGCATCATGAAACGGTCAGGGTTGACGGTGGCGGCCTGCCTGGCGCTCGTGCTCGCGAGCGGCGGCGCCGCCGCGGCCTCGGTGACTGCGGACACCGGCACCGCTGCCGTCAGCGCCCAGGCGTTGCCAGCTGGCGACGGCCCGCCTGGGTTCTGGTGGGGCACGGACAGCTTGCCGGTTTCGGTGCCGGGCAGCGCGCCCTACAGCATGCCGCACCTCGGCGGCGCCTACGGCGGTTATATCGGGATGACCGGGAACTGGGCCTACTGGCTGGGCTGCAGCGGCCAGGAGCACTTCCTGGCCAACTCGGCGACCAATGCCGCGCAGGCGCGGACCAACTTCACCAAGTACGGCCGGGGCGTCGGGTACGGCGCGTACTGGTTCATGGGCGGGCCCGGCGTGGACCCGCACTACAACGGGACGGTGGCCGAAGCCACGTCGTGGGGTGCCCAGCAGGCCGCCCGGACGCTGACCGACATCGCCGACGGCGGCGGCATCAACTACCCGGTCGTCTGGGCGGACATCGAGCTGCCGGGCATTACTCCCGCGCCCGACAACGGCTGGAACAGCGTCTACACCTCATCGTGCAGCGGGAAGGTGAAGCAGAGCTCTGTCTCGGCCAGCCTGGACCGCTCCGAGTTCAACGGATACGCGGCCTACATCACGGCGCACTCGAAGTACAAGGTCGGCGTCTACTCCTCAGCTTCAGTCTGGTCCTCCATCTTCGGGACGGGCAGTCTCGCCGCGATCCCGAACACCTACGAGTGGACCTATGAACCGGAGACCGCGAGCCTGGGCAACGCCCCGGTCGGCTGGTGCCTCAACCACGGGTCGGGCAGCTGCGCGCAGTTC
Source organism: uncultured Actinomycetes bacterium (assembly GCA_963790065.1). Classification (GTDB taxonomy): domain Bacteria; phylum Actinomycetota; class Actinomycetes; order Streptosporangiales; family Streptosporangiaceae; genus Palsa-504. Next base: position 73,557 of record CAWBNK010000001.1, read on the forward strand.
TTCGGCGGCCAGACCAACGCCAGCAAGTACGCGCTGATGTGGCAGTGGTCCGGCGGCGGCGGGGTCAGGAACGGAATCGGCGACTTCGACCAGATCGACGGCGCCCGGATGGGCTAAGGCCGCAGGCCAGAGGCGGGCTAGCGCGGCGCGGACGCCGCGCTAGCCGGCGATCAGCGGCTCGAGCAGGATGCCGGGGTACTCCCGCTGTACCTGGCCGAGCCGCCACTTGTCGCCGAACAGCGCGAGCACGGCCCCGTCGTGACGGCGGGTCAGCACCTCGACGGCCCGCTGCCCGGCCAGAGCACGGGCGCCTTCGGCATCGGTACGCCTGGCCAGGGTGTAGTCGAGGTGGTCGAGTTCGGCGCGGGCGCCGAACTCGAACTCCAGCCGGTGCAGCACCACGTCGAACTGCAGCGGGCCGACCGCAGCCAGGACCGGGGCCTGGTCACCGCGCAGGTCAGAGGCGAGGACCTGCACCACGCCCTCGGTGTCCAGCTGCTCGATGCCGCGCCGGAACTGCTTCTGCTTGCCCGCGTCCTTGCCGCGCACCACCGCGAAGTGCTCGGGCGCGAAGCTGGGAATGGGCGGGAACTCGACCGGGGCCTCGGCCGCGTACAGGGTGTCACCCGGGCGCAGCGCGGTCGCGTTGACCAGGCCGATCACGTCGCCGGGAAAGGCCACCTCGACCGTCTCCCGGTCCTGGCCGAACATGGCCTGGGCATACTTGGTGGCAAACGGGCGGCCGGTGGCGGCGTGGATCAGGACCATGCCGCGCTCGAACCGGCCCGAGCAGACCCGTACGAACGCCACCCGGTCCCGGTGCGCCGGGTCCATGTTGGCCTGCACCTTGAACACCAGCCCGGAGAACGGGGCGTCGACCGGACGCGGCTCGCCCTTGATGTCGTCGCGCATGGCCGGGGGCGGCGCGAGCTCGGTGACCGCGTCCAGCAGGTAGTGGACGCCGAAGTTCGGCAGCGCGGCGCCGAACAGCACCGGGCTCGATACCCCGGCCAGGAATGACGACATGTCGACACCGGCGCCGTAGACCTCGTCGAGCAGCGCCAGTTCTTCCCGCGCCGCCGCGTAGGCATCGCCGTCGCGGGCGGCCGCGGCCTCGGCGTCCAGCCGCGCCTCCAGCGCGCGCCCGGCGCCGCCTGGGGTCCTGGTGAAGACCGTGTATTCGCCGGTGGACCGCTCGATCAGGCCGCGGAAGTCGCCCGCCACCCCGACCGGCCAGTTCACCGGGGCCGGGCGCAGCCCGATGCGCTGCTCGATCTCATCGAGCAGCTCCAGCGGCTCGCGGCCCGGCCGGTCCCACTTGTTCACGAACGTGATCACCGGCACCGCCCGGCTCCGGCAGACGTCGAACAGCTTGAGCGTCTGCGGTTCCAGGCCCTTGGCCGAATCCAGCAGCATGACCGCGCAGTCGACCGCGGACAGCACCCGGTAGGTGTCCTCGGAGAAATCCGCGTGACCGGGGGTGTCCAGCAGGTTCAGCACCATGCCGTGGTAGTCGAAGCGCAGCGCGGCCGAGGTCACCGAGATGCCGCGGTCGCGTTCCAGCGCCATCCAGTCCGAGGTTACGCCCCGGCGGCCCGCCTTGCCGTGCACCGCGCCCGCCTGGGTGATCGCCGACGCGTGCAGGGCCAAGGCCTCGGTCAGGGTCGACTTGCCCGCGTCCGGGTGGCTGATCACCGCGAACGCCCGGCGCCTGGCCGCCTCGGCCAGCACCCGGGAGCCGGCTGCCTTCGAGGCGGGCACCGATGAAGAGGCGTCGGGCAGGTGCGCGGAGCTATACGTGGGGGCACGCGAAAGCGCCCCCGTATCCGCCATTGTCACTTACGTGAGGATACTGGGTCCGTGGACCGTGTCCTGACCATCCCGAACGTGATCAGCGCCGCCCGCCTGGCCGGGGTGCCGGTCTTCCTGTGGCTGGTGCTCGGGCCGCGGACCGCGACTGCCGACTACTGGGCGGTCGGACTGCTGATCGCCGCGGGCCTGTCCGACTGGCTGGACGGCAAGATCGCCCGCGCGCTGAACCAGGCCAGCCGGCTCGGCCAGGTACTCGACCCGGCCGCCGACCGGCTGTACATCGCGGCGACTATCATCGCGCTCGCGGTCCGCGGGATCATCCCGTGGTGGCTGTTCGCCGTCCTGGCGCTGCGCGAACTGACGGTCGGCGCGGCGCTGGCCGTGCTGCGGCGCCGGGCGGGCTTCGGCACCCTGCAGGTGAGCCTGGTCGGCAAGGCGGCCACCTTGTGCCTGCTCTATGCCTTCCCGCTGCTGTTCCTCGGCGATCACCCCGGCTGGGGCGGGACCCTGGCCCGGGTCATCGGCTGGGCCTTCGCGATCTGGGGGACGGCGCTGTACTGGTGGGCCGCGACGCTGTACCTCGTCCAGGTGAGGAGCTTGGTCAGTGGGACGGCCACTCCCTGAAAGGCCGGTGCGAGCCCGTGAGTTCGCCGGCGACGGGGTACACCCAAGGGCGGGAACCCGGGAAGGAGCGGCGAAAGCCTTGAAGGCCGTCGTGATGGCAGGGGGAGAAGGCACCCGGCTGCGGCCGATGACCGCCAACCAGCCCAAGCCCATGCTCCCGGTAGCCAACCGGCCGATCATGGAGCACGTGCTGCGGCTGCTCAAGCGGCACGGGTTCAACGAGACCGTCGTCACCGTCCAGTTCCTGGCTGCGCTGGTCAGGAACTACTTCGGCGACGGCGAGGAATTCGGGATGAACCTGCGGTACGCCACCGAGGAAATGCCGCTGGGCACCGCGGGCAGCGTCAAGAACGCCGAGGACGAACTGCTCGACGAGCCCTTCCTGGTCATCTCCGGTGACGCGCTGACCGACATGGACCTGACCGCGCTGGTCGACTTCCATAAGGAAAAGGGCGCGCTGGTCACCGTCGGCCTGGCCCGGGTGCCCAACCCGCTCGAGTTCGGCATCGTGATCACCCAGGAGGACGGCCGGATCCAGCGCTTCCTCGAGAAGCCGACCTGGGGCCAGGTGTTCTCCAACACGGTCAACACCGGGCTGTACGTCATGGAGCCCGAGGTGCTTGCCGAGGTGCCGCCTCGCGAGCTCGTCGACTGGTCGGGCGACGTCTTCCCGAAGCTGCTCATGCGCGGGGCCCCGCTGTTCGGCTACGTGTCCGACGGCTACTGGGAGGACGTGGGGACCCACGAGAGCTACCTGAAGGCGCAGGCGGACGTGCTGGCCCGCCGCGTGCAGACCGACATCGCCGGGTTCGAGGTCTCGCCCGGGGTCTGGGTCGCCGAGGGCGCGGAGGTGGATACGGACGCGGTGCTCACCGGCCCGCTGTGCATCGGGGACTACGCCAAGATCGAAGCGGGCGCGCACCTGCGCGAGTACACCGTGATCGGCAGCAACGTGGTGGTCAAGGAGGGCGCGTTCCTGCACCGCGCGGTGGTGCACAACAACGTCTACGTAGGCCAGGGCGTCACCCTGCGCGGCTGCGTAATCGGGAAGAACACCGACGTCATGCGGCTGGCCAGGATCGAGGAGGGCGCGATCGTCGGGGACGAGTGCGTCATCGAGCCCGAGGCCTACCTGTCCGCCGGGGTGAAGGTCTACCCGTTCAAGACCATCGAGGCCGGCGCGGTGGTGAACAACAGCGTGATCTGGGAGTCGCGCGGCCAGCGCACCCTGTTCGGCCCGCGGGGCGTGTCCGGGTTGATCAACGTAGAGGTCACTCCCGAGCTGGCGGTCCGGCTGGCCAGCGCCTACGCCACCATGCTGCGCAAGGGCTCGACGGTCACCACCTCGCGGGACGCGTCCCGCGCCGCGCGGACGCTGAAGCGGGCCGTGCAGAGCGCGCTCAACGCCAGCGCGATCAACGTGGTGGACCTGGAGGCCCAGGCCCTTCCCGTGGCCAGGTTCGAGACGGCCAGGGACCGTTACAGCGGCGGCGTCGCCATCCGCACCACGCCCGGCGACCCGCAGTCCGTCGACATCATCTTCCTCAACGAGCGCGGGGCCGAGCTGTCCCTGGCGGACCAGCGCAAGCTGGAGCGCGTCTTTTTCCGCCAGGAGTTCCGGCGGGCCTTTCCCGGCGAGATCGCCGAGCTCAGCTACGCGCACAGGGTGGTCGAGTCGTACACCCACGAGCTGCTGCGGTGCGTGGACATGAGCGGAGTCAGCGAGGCGAACCTGAAGGTGGTCGCGGACTGCGCGGGCGGTACCACGTCGCTGGTGCTGCCGAGCCTGCTCGGAACCATTGGAGTGGGCGTGCATACGCTGAACAACCGGCTTGATGAGATATCGCCGACCGAGACCGTCGCGCAGCAGCGGGCCGGCTTGCAGCGGCTGGCCGAGGTGGTGTCGTCGTCCCGGGCGGCGTTCGGCGTCAGGTTCGACCCGGTCGGGGAGCGGATCCAGCTCGTGGACGAGAAGGGCGAGCTGGTCAGCGAGGACCGGGCGCTGCTGGCCGTGCTGGACCTCGTGGCGGCCGAGCGCAAGTCCGGCCGGGTTGCCCTGCCGGTCACCACCACCAGGGTGGCCGAGCAGGTCTGCCGCTTTCACGGAGTCCAGGTCACCTGGACGCCGACGTCGATGGACGCGCTCACCGTGGCGGCGGCGGGCGACGACGTGATCTTCGCGGCCGACGGGCGCGGCGGATTCGTGGTGCCGGAATGCACCAGGACCGTCGACGGCATCGCGGCCTTCGTGCGGCTGCTCGGCCTGGTCGCGCGGACCAGGCTGACACTCAGCCAGATCGACGCCAGGATCCCCGCCGCGCACATGCTCAAGCGGTCCATCCCGACGCCCTGGGCAGCGAAGGGCAGCGTGATGCGGATGGTCATGGAGGCTGCGGGCAGCCGCGAGGTCGACACCACAGATGGAGTGCGTGTCACCGAGCATGACCGCGGCTGGATTCTCGTACTGCCCGACCCGGCCGAATCTGTCACCCACCTGTGGGCCGAAGGCAACGACGCCGATGCCGCCCAGCTGCTGCTCGACGAGTGGGCCGTCGTAGTGGAGCAGGCGGGCCGCTAGATGGCCCGTCTCCTGGTCCGGATGCTGATGCTGCGTCCGGGTAAGCTGTTTCTCTTACGCGATGATGCGAAAGGCTCGAACCGCACGAAATTCGGTAAATATGAGACAATCGCGCCCACTACGGTGTGAGTAGTTTCGCCCGGCGGTCATCGCCCGCACCGGGCGGCGGGTGCATGACTGGCGTATGGCGGAGGTGAGACGGCGGTGTGGCGGAAGCGTCGCGAAGAAAAGATCGGGCGTAGCCGGCGCGGGCTGTTCGCGTGGCTCATGGACCGCCGAGCCCCGGCCCAGGTACCTTGGGCTGGATCGCCGGAAGCCGGCGAGCTTGCCGAGGGGAGGCCGATCGGAGCCATGCCAGGTGCCAATTGCGCCCGTTGCGGTCGGCCGAATTCCGAGGACGCCCGGTTCTGCTCGAACTGCGGCACTCAGCTGGCCGGGACCGGGACGATGAATGCGGTTCCAGGTGCCGGCGGGGCTCGTCCCGGCGAGACCACCTCGACGCTGTTGCCGCTCCGGCCGGATGACCCTGACTTCGCCGATGACCTCTTTCCTGACTCTGCCTCGTTCGGTGCCCTGCCTGAGGGCAGCGCTCTGCTGCTCGTCATGCGCGGGCCCAACGCGGGCAGCAGGTTCCGGCTGGACGGCGGACTGACCACCGCAGGCCGTCACCCGGACAGCGATATCTTCCTCGACGACGTGACGGTCTCCAGGCGGCACGCCGAGTTCCAGCGCGAGGGCGGATTCTTCACCGTCCGGGACGTCGGCAGCCTGAACGGCACCTACGTGAACCGGGAGCGCATCGAAGAGGCGAGGCTGGCCGGCGGGGACGAAGTCCAGATCGGCAAGTTCAGGTTGTTGTTCCTGACCAGCCAGAACCTCGACCCAAGGACATCTTCCGCCGACCCTCGCGGCAGGGGCGCACAGGACTACGCATGAGCGAGCAGCCCGCGCGCGGTCAGTTCGGTATCAGCGAGGTGCTGGCGCAGTTGCGCCCGGAATTTCCGGACATCAGCACGTCCAAGATCCGATTCCTGGAAGCCGAGGGACTGATCGAGCCGGCCAGGTCGCGATCCGGCTATCGCCGCTTCTGCGCGGCTGACATAGACCGGCTTCGGCACATCCTCACCATGCAGCGCGATTCTTACCTGCCGCTGCGGGTGATCAGGGAACGGCTCGCCGAGGGCACTCCAGGGGCCCTCGGGGGCGCCGGTGCCTTCGGCGCCCGCGGGAGCAACGAGGGCCCGGCCGCGAACGGCCAGGCCAGCGCCGGGCGGGCGTCGGCCGACATGTCCCGGCGCCAGCTGCTCGAGGCGGCCGGAATCGACGACGCGGAGCTGGCTGAGCTCGAGGAGTACGGCCTGATCCGCCGGGTAGGCCGGCAGTACGGCCCGGAGGCACTGGCGGTGGCCAGGACGGTGGCCGCGCTGCGCCAGTACGGAGTGCAGGCCAGGAACCTGCGGGCGGTCAAGGCCGCGGCCGACCGGGAGGCGAACCTGGTCGAGCAGGTGGTGGCGCCGCAGCTGCGCCAGCGCGATCCCGGGGCCAGGGACGCCGCCGCCAGGACCGCGTGGCAGATTGCGGACCTCACCTTGCGGCTGCACGCCACGCTGGTCGGATCCGCGCTGGCCGAGGCCGGAATGGCAGCCGTCCCCGGGCCTGCGGTCAGGTACCAGGCGGAGCCTGGCATATCGGAACAGGCGGCTGATTCCGGGCCCTCAGCGGGGGGCCTGCGGTCGGCTTCCGGACGATTACGGGTGTACCTTGGCAAAGGGAGAGGTGGCCAAACAGGCTCGCCAGGCACGTGAGGACGGAGCTGCAGTGCGGCAGATGGAGGTCATCGGAGTCCGGGTCGAGATGCCGTCGAACAGCCCCATCGTCTTGCTGAAAGAGGCGCAGGGGGATAGGTACCTGCCGATCTGGATCGGGGCAGTGGAGGCCACGGCGATCGCCTTCGCCCAGCAGGGCATGGTATCCGTCCGGCCGCTGACGCACGATCTGTTCAAGGACGTGCTCGAGGTGCTGAACGTCCAGCTGCGCACGGTGAACATCACCGCGCTGCGGGACGGGATCTTCTACGCCGACCTCGTCTTCTCCAACGGGGCCGAGGTGAGCGCGCGGCCGTCCGACTCGATCGCGCTGGCCCTGCGCACCGGCGCGCAGATCTTCGCCAGCGAGGAGATCCTGGATGAGGCGGGCGTCCCCATCCCGGATGAGCAAGAGGACGAGGTGGAGAAATTCCGCGAGTTCCTCGACAACATCTCTCCTGAGGATTTCGGCCGGGCCACGTGAACTCGCACGCCCGGACCAGCTCAGTCACCTTCCGTGTCCCGGTATGGCTCGCTGCAGCCGGGAATGTCGCGACGCGCCGTGCGGGGTCGTTGACGCCGCCACCCGGGCCGGCTTACGGTGCCAATGCCGTGGGTAGTCAGCTCCCGTGGAGGTAAGCGTGGCGGTTACCAGGGATGACAGCGGCGGCGGGACGTCCGCCGCTGAGCGCCCACCAGGCTCGCTGGGTGCTCAGGGTGCCCTCTTCGAGGCTGACGAAGCTCTCGGGCTGTCTCATGAGCCCGGCCCAGGATCGGCGGAGATCGGCTACCGCGGGCCGACCGCCTGCGCCGCGGCCGGCATTACCTACCGCCAGCTGGACTACTGGGCGCGGACGGCACTGGTCGAGCCGAGCGTGCGGGCCGCTCACGGTTCCGGCTCCCAGCGCCTGTATAGCTTCCGCGACATCCTGGTGCTGAAGGTCGTCAAGCGCCTCCTCGACACCGGGATCTCGCTGCAGCAGATCCGGGCGGCGGTCCAGCACCTGCGCGATCACGGCAGCGAGGACCTGGCCCAGGTCACCCTGATGAGCGATGGGGTCAGCGTCTACGAATGCACCTCCGCCGACGAGGTAGTGGACCTGCTCCAGGGCGGCCAGGGAGTGTTCGGCATCGCCCTCGGCCGGGTCTGGCGCGAGGTTGAAGGAGACCTGGCGGTGCTGCCCGCCGTGCGCGCCGAGGACGGCTTCGTCGCCATGGTCCCCGGATCTGGTGACGGTGCCACGGCCCAGGACGATCTGGCCAAGCGTCGCCTGCGCCGCACCAGCTGAGCCGGCTGCGAGTTCGCGGCCAGCGTGGCCAAAGCGGCTAATTCATGACCATGACCGCCAATGCCCATTTCCGCGTTACGCCCTGACATCGGGCCTTTCTGACGAGCAGTTCGGTCCAGGGTGACAATAGGGAGCGGGTCTGTTTAAATGCTCCCAGCACCGATTCGGGCGCCGGTCCAAGGCTCATCCGGCGGGTCGGAACTGCCGCATGCGCCGCCATCCAACCGGGGCTTGCGTCTGGGGAGGGGGATCAGGTGACCACATCCTGGGATGCCCACGGCGAGACGCAGGGGCCGAGCGCCCTGGTCACCGCATCCTGTTGCGGGTCAATGCGCCGAAGGACATGGACTTGGCCGCCGGCCGACGCCACCGTGGGTCCCTAGCCGGTGAACGATACCCAGATGCCAGGGGGCGGCAGTGCCCGGCGCCCGCTTCACGATATGAAACGGTCCTGTGATTGCCATGCCTGCCGATTCTGATCAGCGGCCGCTGCAAGACGCCGGTTACTGGCTTGGCCTGACGGCCTCGCAGATGGGAGCCGCGCACAAGTATTCAGGCCTGCCCAACCAGGATGCCGTGGCGGTACATCAGGTCGGACCGGACCTGCTGGTCGCGGCGGTCGCCGACGGCCACGGGCACCATCGTCATTTCCGCAGCGCCCGGGGCTCGCGGTTCGCGGTGGCGGCCGCATGCCAGGCCGCCGAGGATCTGGCCGGACGGCTGGAAGGGTTCGAGACGGCCGACGAGATCAGGTCGGAGGTCTCCGGCCAGCTTGTGCCCGCCATCACCGGGCGCTGGCGCGAGGCCGTGCACGACGATCACGCCGCCGAGCCGTTCACGCCTGCGGAACAGGCGGCGCGGGCTGCGGACGACGATGTCCTGGTCGCGTACGGATCGACGCTGCTGCTGGCCATCGCCGGGCGGAAGTGGCTCGTGCTGACCCAGATCGGCGACGGCGACATCGTGGGCATCCGGCCCGACGGGCGGCCGCTGCTGCCGGTGCCAGGCGACCCGTCGCTGGACGGCCATCAGACCACCAGCCTGTGCACGGTCCGCGCGGAGGATGAATTCCGGGTCGGCGTGGTGCACATCGCGACCTCGGCGCTGCTCGGAGTCCTGCTCGCGACCGACGGGTACGGCAACGCCCAGGCGGACGACCCGTGGGCCGACTCGGTCAGCGCCGACCTGGCCGAGCTGATCAGCGACCGCCCGCCGGAATGGCTGGCCGCCCAGCTCCCGCTGTGGGCGAGCCGCTGCGCATCGACGGACGGCAGCGCTGACGATACGACCATCGCATTGCTCATCGCGCCCTCGGTGGCGGCCGAGCGTCCGGAGGCTCCCACGGTGCCCGCCAGCCGTGAACTGGGCCACGAGCCGCCGACCGCCGCGGCCCGCAGGATGGCCGACCGGATGACGAAGCTGGCAGGCGAGGCGCCGACAAGACGAGATCAGCACCTGGATAAAGCGGCTGTAGCGGTGCATGCCGAGGCTCCGGTCATCCCGGCGGGCACCGAGGCACCGACCCTGCGCGTCCGGCCCGGATCTCCGCCGGGCCTCGGCTGGAACTCCGGCCGAGACGCCGACCATGACCGTCCGCACCAAGTCTCCGGCTGCGCCGGCCCAGCCGGCCGTGTCCGCTCAGCCGGCCGCGTCCGCTCAGCCAGCCGCATCCGCCCAGCCGGCCGCGCCCGTCCAGCCGGCCGCGCCCGTCCAGCCGACTACGCCCGCCCAGCCGCCCGCCCCACCGGCACGCGGCGCTGCCCACGGCCAGCCGCCAGGGGCCGGCGCCCCGCCCGGCCGTCATCATGCGCCCGCACCGGCCCGCCGGTCCCGTCGGCCGCTGGTGATCGCTGCGGTGCTCGTGGTGATCGCCGCCGCCGTGGCCGTCATCGTCGTGACCCAGCTGGGTTCTTCGCCTGCCACCCCGAAGGCCGCTCCGTCCATTACGGCACATGCGTCGCCAGCGGCCGGCGCGCACCCGTCCGCGACTGCCGCAGCGGGGACGTCCCCGGCCGCTGCCTCGGCCCCGTCCGCCACCGGGCAGGTCTCGTGCAGTGCGCAGTCGTCAGGAACCGGGGTGTCCGTAAAGGGATCAAGCGCCGAGATGTGCGATCCGGCCACCGGATTTGAGGTGCCGGTCTCCATGAGCGGCCTGCCCGCCGGCGGAAGCCGAATCGCGCTTCAGGTCGGCGGCTCGATCTTCGTGCTGGACGGTGACATGCTGTGGTGGCGCCCGGTCGACGGGCACGACCCCAGCTGGCACGACCTGGGCTCCGCCCCCGATGGTCCGCAGCAGGACCTGTGCGCCACCCAGCCCGGTACGGTCATCGCCGCCGCATCCGATGCCGCCCTGGGCACGAGCACAGCGTGGACCCAGGTGACCGTCCCGGCGGAGTTTCCTTCCCATGTCGGCAAGGAAACGCAGGTGGCCAGCGACCCGTGCGGGGCCGGACCTAACCGGTGACCAGCCGGGCTCTCCGCCGCGGTTTCCAAATCTCTCGGTCTGCGGCCTTCCTGGCGCCGAGGTTGTATACCGGAAATGGCCTGTGCTGGCCAATGCGAATGCGGTCCCACCAGCCCATTCGGGCGTTCCGGATTTCGCCGCCTAAGTCCGCTCTGTTTTACCGTCGCTATACCTTTCCGTAGCGGGCTCATGGCACTACGATCTGGATTGTTACCGTGCCTTGCACGTAGCAGGCGGGTGCAGTAGTGAGGATTCCGGGCCTGGGGAGAGCGCTGGGGGGCGAGTGACGTGGCAGCAGATGGTGCTCCGGATCAGCCGGGAGCGGCCGCGACGATTCGGGGCCGGAGTCCAGCGCCGCCCGTGGGCGGCGGCCCCGGTGACCTGACCGGGGAACTCATCGCCACCGACTCGTGGACAGACGCCATAGTCGCGGCGGCGGGGATTCCCATCGTTGACGTGCCGCTGGTATCGGTGGGCGGCGGCATGGGCAGCTTCGTCACCGTGGACTACCTGCGGATCGCCGGGGCGACGACCGACCGGATCCGGGTGCTATCGGACATCGACTATCCGTGGCAAACCTACGAGTACCTGACCCGGGTTTCGCAGATCCCGCGCCCGGAACGGATCCGCTCGGATTCAGCGTCGCGGCCGGACAATATCTGGGGCTTCCCTTCCTACGCGCTGGCCGAAGCAATCCATGACCGCAGCCTGAAGCCGCTGCGCCAAGTTCTCGTCGAGCCGATCTGGGCCGACTACTACACCCCGCGGGCCGGCCAGGTCTTCACCGGCCTGGAACGTGAGGCCAAGCGCATCAGGTATTCGGACATGCTGGTCAAAGGGCAGGTCCGGATGGTGCGCCGTCGCAAGGGCGGCGGCTACTTCACGATCCTGACGCCGCCGGACGCCAAGCCGGCCCGTCGCGTGGCCTACCGGTCGCAGTTCGTGCACCTCGCGGTCGGGTACCCGGGCCTGAAGTTCCTGCCTGAGCTGCAGGCTTTCCGGACCGAGAACCAAGACTTCTACCATGTGGTCAGCGCGTACGAGGATCACGAGCATGTCTACGACCGCCTCCGCGCGAAGCAGGGGGTAGTGCTGATCCGGGGCGGCGGCATTGTCGCCTCGCGAGTGCTGCAGCGGCTGATGGACGACCGGGCCAAGTACAACCTGTCGACCGAGATCGTGCACTTGTTCCGCACCTACATATCGGGTTCGCACGGACCCGGCCCCTGGATGCGGCGCAAGGGCGGCAACGGGTGGGCCTACCAGGGTTTCAACTACCCGAAGTCGGTCTGGGGCGGACAGCTCAAGGCGAAGATGCGCCGCCTGGAAGGCGACCAGCGGGCCACCGAGTACAAGCTGATGGGCGGGACCAACACGCCGTACCGGCGGAGCTGGCAGCGGCAGATGAACGAGGGCCGGGCCGGCGGCTGGTACCGCGTGCTGGCCGGCACCGCCGAGCAGATCAAAGTCCGCGAAGACGGGATGGTCATCAGCCAGGTCAAGACCTCGCAGGGCGTCGGCGAGGTCGCGGCCGACTTCGTCATCGACTGCACCGGCCTGGAAGCCGACATCTCCGAGCACCGGGTGCTGGCCGACCTGCTCGAGCATTCCGGCGCCGGGCGCAATCCGGTCGGCCGCCTTGATGTCGAGCGCACCTTCGAGCTGCGCGGCACGAGCAGCGGGACAGGGGTTGTCTACGCCTCGGGAGCCGCCACCCTGGGCGGCTACTTCCCCGGCGTGGACACGTTCCTGGGGCTGCAGATAGCCGCGCAGGAGATCACCGACGACCTGGCCCGGCGCGGATTCTGCCCGAAAATCGGCCCGGGCCGTTCCGTTTCACAGTGGCTGCGCTGGGCCAGAAACCAGCAGCCGTAATTCGCTTACCCAAGATGCCCACGCTCCGATAGGGATAGGTGCTGGCATGACTCCCACCTTGAGCGGCCGGATACAGACCAGGATCTTCCTGCTGGCTGTCGTCGGCGGCCTCATCACGCTGGTGATCGTCCCGGTCTTGCCGGGCAGCGCCCCGCTCGGCGATAAGTACCGGGACGGCTTCCTGATCCTCCTGAGCGTCGCCGTGCTAGGCGTGCTGTGGGAACTCCTCTACCATTTCCTGATGCAATGGCGCTGGGAGAAGGACTGGCCGACGCTGTTCGGGCTGGCCACTGGGGTCCCCGAAGGTCTGCTGGTCTGGCTGCTGCTCAGCGCGGGCGCCGTGCCGGGGATCGTGGGGCACGTCGGCGGGGCCGCCTTCCTGATCCAGTTCATCCTGATCTGGCTGGGGGTCTGGCTCGTGGCCAACGGCCCGATGCGGGTGCCCTTCATCCGGTGGCGGTTCATTGGCGGGAGAGTGTGGTGACTGAGCAAGGAATCGGCGTCCTGCCCGGCCTGTGGCCGATCCACGGGGACGGGGTACTGGCCAGGCAGGGAAACCTGGTCCTGCTGATCCATCCCGCGGGCGGCGCGTTCACCGACCGGCTGCTTGACCTGCTGACTGACGCGGCCCGGGCCGGCGAGCCCGGCCTGCGCTTCGCCAGCCTGATCTCCGCGGAGTTCGACTCCGACGCCGCCGCCGCGGGCGGCCAGCCCAGCCGGCCCGGCCCGGCCGCGGTGGCCTTCGGTCTGGCCGGCGACGGCCTGGCCATCGCCATCTACGGCACCGCCTGGGCCGAGATCACGACGGCCCACGGCACGCAGCAGCTGACGGCGGGCCAGCCCTATGGCCGGCTGCAGTGCGTCCTGCCCTCCCAGGTAATGAAGGTCCGGGCCGGCGTGCAGGCCCCGGACGACGACGCCAGCACCGACCCCTATCTGCGCCTGGCCGACGGCGTGGTGCGGGCCGTGGCCCTGGTTTACGCTCCCGAAGAGTCCCCCGGAAGGCCGGCCGACCGGGACAGGCAGCCGCTGCTAGCCGAGCGCACCGTCATGGACGCAGCCTGGGGCGGGCAGGCCGCCGCCCCGAGCGACCAGCTTGATCAGGCCGGGCAGGTCGGCGAGGCCGAGCAGGCGGCTCCCGCTCCCGCCGAGCCGTCCGCGTACCAGCAGCAGGCAGCCCAGGCCGAACAGCCTGCCTATCAGCCAGATGACAGGCAGGGCGGTCAGCCTGCCTATCAGCCAGATGACAGCCAGGGCGGTCAGCCTGCCTACCAGCCGCAGGCAGCTCAGGTCGATGACACGCTCTACCAGCCGGACGCTGGCCCTGCCGCCTACCAGCCAGACGTCCGGCAGGCCGAGCAGCCTGGCTACGAGCCGCAGGCGCCCCGGGGCGATGACACGTTCTACCAGCCGGAGGCGGGCCACGCCGCCTACCAGCCAGACCCGGACCAGGGTGGTCAGGCTGCCTACCAGCCGGATCCGGGTCAGGGTGGTCAGGCCGCCTACCAGCCGGACGAGGCCCGCGCCGACCACGTAGCCAGGGACCCGTTCGAAGCCGACAGCCTGGCCGGCCAGTCGTTCATCTCCATACCGTTCATCGGCGACCGGGCCGGCACCGAGCTATCTCAGCGGGACCCGCTGCCGCTCGGGGCCGAACCTCCGGACGACCACGATCCCGGAACCGCGGGCCAGCACCCACCGGTCGTGGTGGGCGTCTACTGCAAGAACGGGCACTTCGACGACCCCGAGGCGCGCTATTGCGCCGTGTGCGGCATCGGCATGGCCCAGCTGACCAAGACGCCGGTAGATGGGCCGCGGCCGCCGCTCGGCGTGCTGGTCCTGCAGGACGGTTCGGTGTGCCAGCTCGACTCCGACTACGTGCTGGGTCGGGAGCCGACCCTGGACAGCTCGGTGGCCGACGGCAGTGCCAGGCCGCTCCGGCTCGGCATCGACTCCGGCCTGGTGTCCCGGATTCACGCCCGGGTGGAGCTCGACGGCTGGCAGGTGTTCATCTCGGACCTGAATTCCGCGAACGGGACCGAGATCCTTCAGCCGGGGGGGAGCAGCCCGGAGATGCTGCAGCCCGGTATCCGGACCCCGCTCGTAGCCGGGGCCCAGATCCGGCTGGGCGGCGACTACGGACTGAGATATGACTCGCACCGTCACCGGTAAGTGACGCGGCGGAGCTGGGGGGCCTAATGCTGAGCCTTAACGATGTCCAGCTGCTGCTGGCGGACGTGGCCATCGTCATCATCCTGGCCAGGCTGCTCGGCGCCATAGCCCGTCGCCTGGGGCAGCCGCCGGTGCTGGGCGAGATCCTGGTCGGGATCCTGCTGGGGCCGACGTTCTTCCACGCCCGCATCACCAACGCGCTGTTCCCGACGTCACTGATCCCTCCGCTGACCGCGCTGGCCGACATCGGGCTCGTGCTGTTCATGTTCGTGGTCGGGTACGAGGTGGACCTGCGCCTGATCCGCGGCCGCGAGCGGGTCGCGGTGGCCGTGTCTACCGGGTCGGTCATCCTCCCGCTGGTCCTCGGCTCGCTGCTCGGCGTGTGGCTGGCCCATCGTCACCACATACCGCACGTGTCCACCTTCGCGCTGTTCATCGGCACCGCCATGGCGGCCACCGCGTTTCCCGTACTGGCCCGCATCCTGACCGACCGGGGCCTGCACCGCACCCGCATCGGCGGGATCGCCCTGGCCAGCGCCGCGATAGCGGACGTGTTGGCCTGGACGCTGCTGGCGGTGGTGGTCGGCCTGGCCGGCAACACGGCGCAGTGGAAGGTTCTGCTCGCCATCCCCTTCGCCGCCGCGATGTTCCTGGTCGTCCGGCCGCTGCTGCGCCGGCTCGGGCAGTTCTACCTGAAGGCGGGCCGGCTGACGCCGAACATCCTGGCCACCGTGCTGGCCGTGCTGCTGCTGTCCTGCTACGCCACCAACTGGATGGGCCTGCACTTCATCTTCGGCGCGTTCCTGTTCGGCATCGTCATGCCCCGCGAGCCGGTCATGGCCATGCGGGAGGAGATCCTTGAGCGCCTGGAGCAGCTCAGCGTCGTGGTGCTGCTCCCGCTGTACTTCGTGGTCTCGGGGCTGAACATCAACCTGTCCACCATCGGGCGGTCTGGTCTCGAGGAGCTCGGCGCGATCCTGGTCGTCGCCATCGCAGGGAAACTGGCCGGCGCCTACGCGGGTGCCCAGCTCACCGGGGTCCGCGGCCGCAACGCCGGCGTGCTCGCTACCCTGATGAACACCCGGGGCCTGACCGAGCTGGTCATCCTGGGCGTCGGGCTCCAGCTGCACATCCTGACCAAGCAGGTGTACGCCCTGATGGTGGTCATGGCCCTGGTCACGACCGCGATGGGCGGCCCGCTGCTGAAGTGGATCTACCCCGACAAGATCATGCAGCGCGACCGGGCGGCCGCCGACCGGGCGGCCGTGGCCGGCGGATCGGCGCACCGGGTCGTGGTGCTCGTCGACCAGCCCGAGACGGCCGGGCCCCTGGTCGACGTGGGAGCCGACCTGGCCGCCACGCGGGCGGGCAGCGAGCTGGTGCTGGCCCACCTGGTCCCCGTCCGGTCCTCCGGCCGCCTGGAGGTGGGCACCGGCCTGGGCGGTGAGCTGATGCAGATGACCGTGGCCATGAGCCAGCTGCACGACCTGGCCGAGCGGGCCGCGGCCCGCGGCGCCCGGGCCGTGGTGCTCTCCCGCATGAGTGACGACGTACCAGGCGAGCTGCCCGTCTACCTGGCCGCCGCGGAACCCGACACGCTCGTATGCGGCGCCAGCGACGGCATACGCGAGACCGTCGGGGCCAACGACGCGATCCGGCTGGTCAGCGCCCGCGCTGCCGTACCTGAGTCGCCGAGCGCCGTGGCCGTCTACTACGGGCACGGCGGCGGCGCCACCGCCGCGCTGGACGTTGCCGCTCAGCTGGCCGCGGCCAGGCACCTGGAGCTCTTCCTGGCCGGAGACGAGGGCAGGCGGGCCCGCGGCGCCGCCGCGGAACTGACCCAGCAGGGCATCCACGCCAGCAGCGGCCCGCCGCCGGAAGGCGCTCTGGTCATCGCGAGCGAGGAAAGCGCCGCCACCGGCGCCGCCGTGCACCTGACCGTTCGGGCAGGCAGCGGCGAGGACATCGAGGAACGCCATGCAATCGGTACCCCGGTCTCCGCGCTGGAGCCAGGAAGGCAGCAATGATCATGACTGGTGAACGTGACGGCATCGCCGACTATCAGTTCATCCGGCAGCTCGGCGGCGGGGGCCACGGGGTGTTCTACCTCGCCCGCCGGCCGGAACGGCTGCCCGTCACGGCCGACTACGTCGCGGTCAAGGTGCTGTCCGGCGGCAGCAGCCAGGACGTGTTCAGGTGGGCGCACCGGGAGCTGGCCGCGTTCGCCGCGGTCAGCTCGCCCTACCTGGTCAGCCTGTACGACGCGGGCCAGCAGGGCGAGGACGTGTACTACGCGATGGAGTACCTGCCCGGCGGCTCGCTGGCCGAGCCAGCCGAGCCGCTCGGCCGGGCCGCGGCCCTGAAGGCGATGGCCGACGTCTCCCGGGCCGCGCACGCCCTGCACGAGGCCGGCATCGCCCACCGTGACATCAAGCCGGGCAACGTGCTGCTGCAGCCGGGCGGGGCCAAGCTGGCCGACCTCGGCCTCAGCCACGTGCTCGCGCCCGGGATCACCGTCACCGGCATGGGCCCCGCGGGCGATATCGGCTACCTGGACCCGTGCCTGATGCGCGGCGACCGCCCGTCCCGGGCCAGCGACGTGTTCTCCCTGGGCGCTACCTTGCACTTCGCCCTGGTGGGCGAGGGCCTGTGGGGGCCGCTCCCGCAGGATGACCCGGTGATGGCCATGCGCACGGTCGTGTCCCGGCCGCCCGCCATCGCCCCCCAGGTGGACCCGGCGGCCCGGGCCATCATCGCCTGGGCCGTCGCCGCCGACCCGGCCGAACGACCCGGCACCGCCCTGGAGCTCGCTGAGCGAATCGAGGATCTCGCTATGGCCTCCGCCCCCGATTAGCGCATATAAAGTTGGGGGTCCGGGGGGGACGACCCCCCGGGAAAGTTGGGGGTCCGGGGGGGACGACCCCCCGGGAAAAGAATGCCTGGCCGGTAGCGGGCGACCGGCCAGGGACGGAGACGTGGATGACATCGGTGACGAGGAGCGAGCCTGAAGGGCCGCGCTTCGGGCCCTACATCCTGACGGCCGTCCTCGGCCGCGGCGGGATGGGCGTCGTCTACCGGGCCTACGACACCGTCAAGGCGCGCACCGTCGCGCTCAAGGTGCTCACCCCCGAACTCGCCGCGGATCCCGTGTACCGGGAACGCTTCCGCCGCGAGTCCCGGCGCGCGGCCCGGCTCAGCGAGCCGCACATCATCCCCATCCACGACTACGGGCAGATCGAGGGCCGCCTGTTCATCGACATGCGCCTGGTGCATGGCACCGACCTGTCCACCATGCTGGAGCGCGACGGCCCGCTGCCGCCGAACGGCGCGGCCTGGGTCATCGCCCAGGTGGCTTCGGCGCTGGACGCCGCGCACGCCGAGGGGCTGGTCCACCGGGACATCAAGCCGTCCAACGTGCTGATCACCGGCCATATCCAATCCATGCCGTTCGCCTACCTGATCGACTTCGGCATCGCCCGCTCGGTCGGCAGCGTTACCGTCTCCACCGCCACCAGCGCCGTCGGCACCCTGGCCTACATGGCGCCGGAACGGATCGAGGGTTCGCCGGGTGACCACCGCTCGGACGTGTACTCGCTGGCCTGCGTGCTGTACGAGTGCCTGATCGGGCACGAGCCGTTCACCGGTGAGATGCTGGCCGTCATGTGGGCCCAGATCAATACCCCGCCGCCCGCGCCCACCGCGGCCCGGCCCGGCCTGCCCGCCGCGGTCGACCAGGTCATCGCGCGCGGCATGGCCAAGGATCCGGCCGGCCGGTACGACTCCGCGGGCGAGCTGGCCGCCGCCATGCTGGCCGCGGTCGACCCC
Source organism: uncultured Actinomycetes bacterium (assembly GCA_963790065.1). Lineage (GTDB taxonomy): Bacteria > Actinomycetota > Actinomycetes > Streptosporangiales > Streptosporangiaceae > Palsa-504. The sequence goes on from CAWBNK010000001.1 coordinate 92,001, forward strand.
AGCGTCGGGCAGGCCCCGGCGCCGGAACCCGCCCCGCCGACCGCGGTCACCTACATACCTCCCAAGGGGGACCAGCCCGCACCCCACCAGACGGGCGCCGACCTCCCGCTGTGGGAAAGCGACCCGGGCGGCCGCACCCAGGCCGCGCTGCGCGCCATCGTGGCCAACCCCCAGCTGGGGGCGGCCGCCCTGTCCAGCTCGCAGGCCATGTCGGCTGCGCTGAAGGACCTGCTTCCCGGCCGGTCCCAGGAGACGAAGGTGCTGGTAGCCGCGGCCGAGGTCGGCCTGACCGCGGCCCTGAAGTATCACACCGCGCGCGGCATGGACGTGACCACCGCCCGCCGGCGGGCGGCGAGGTCCTTCGCCAAGCACACCGGGTTCACGCCGGAAGCGTGCAGCTGGGCGGTCGACCACCTGACCGCCGCGCTCGGCCTGGACACCGGCTCCGGGGTAGCCAGGTAGCACCCGGAGCGTCGAGTCCCACCATCTGGTCCCGCTCGGGTAAGATCTCAACTGCTGATGACACCGGCCGGGAGAGATCCCGCACTGGCATAGACACTGGCGCGGACGCCGAAGGGGCAACATCCCCGGAACCTCTCAGGCACACGAACCAGCCGGGACAGGCATCTCTGGAGCGGGCTGCGGCTGCCCAGGGGGCGACCCCTGGAACCCCGCAGGCCGTGACAGACGGGGAGCCAGCGACCGCGCTCGTCCGGGGAGGCTCCATGACAGACTTCGCTGCCCGTCACATCGGCCCGTCCGAGGCCGCCCAGCGGCAGATGCTCGACAGCCTGGGCTACGCATCACTGCCCGAGCTGATCCGCGCCGCCCTGCCCGAAGGGACCGAGGCGCCTCAGCTGAGCCTGCCCGGCCCGCTGTCGGAGCCGCAGGCGCTCGCCGAGCTGCGCCGGATGGCCGCCCGGAACCAGGTGCTGACCTCGATGATCGGCCTGGGCTACTACGGCACGGTCACCCCGGCTGTCATCCGCCGCAACGTGCTGGAGAACCCGGCCTGGTACACGGCGTACACCCCGTACCAGCCGGAGATCTCGCAGGGCCGGCTCGAGGCGCTGCTGAACTTCCAGACCATGGTCGCCGACCTGACCGCGCTGCCGTGGGCAGGCGCGTCGCTGCTTGACGAGGCTACCGCCGCGGCCGAGGCCATGACGCTGGCCCGGCGCGCCAGGAAGGGGCACGTCTTCCTGGCGGACGCCGACTGCCTGCCGCAGACGCTCGCCGTGCTGCGCACCAGGGCCGAGCCGCTCGGCATCCACCTCGTCGTCGAGCCGGTGACGGCCGAGGCCATCGCCGCCCAGCCCGACCTGTTCGGCGTGCTGCTGCAGTTCCCTGGCGCGTCGGGCGCCGTCAGCGACCCGACCCCGCTGATCGAGGCGGCGCACGCGCGCGGGGCGCTGGCCGCGGTGGCCGCCGACCTGCTGGCCCTGACCCTGCTGCGGCCGCCGGGCGAGCTGGGCGCCGACATCGCGGTGGGCTCGACCCAGCGGTTCGGCGTGCCGCTGTGGTTCGGCGGCCCGCATGCGGGCTACCTGGCGGTCAGCGACCCGCTCAAGCGCCAGCTGCCGGGCCGGCTCGTCGGGGTGTCGGTCGACGCCGACGGGCGGCCCGCCTACCGCCTGGCCCTGCAGGCCCGTGAGCAGCACATCCGCCGGGAGAAGGCGACCAGCAACATCTGCACCGCGCAGGTCCTGCTCGCGGTGACCGCGGCCATGTACGCGGCCTACCACGGGCCCGACGGGCTGGCCGCCATCGCATCGGGCACCCACCGTAGCGCCGCGATCCTGGCCGCCACCTTGCATGATTTCGGGCACCGAACGGGCCGTGGTGACTTCTTCGACACCATCCGGATCGTGTTCCCTGGCGGACGCGACGAGGCGGTCAGGGCGCTGGACCGGGCCCGGGAGGCGGGCTACAACCTGTACCTGGCGCCGGACGGCACGCTGCAGGCCAGCTGCGACGAGACCACCACCGACGACCAGCTGCGGGACGTCGTGGCCGCCATCTGCCAGGTGGAACGGGCCGCCGACGTACAGCTGTCTGACGGCTCGCCCGACGTGCTGCCCGCTGCGCTGCGGCGCACGTCGGCGTTTCTCACCCACCCGGTGTTCAGCGCCCACCGGAGCGAGACCTCGATGCTGCGCTACCTGCGGCGGCTGGCCGATTTCGACATCGCCCTCGACCGGTCGATGATCCCGCTCGGCTCCTGCACGATGAAGCTGAACGCAGCGGCCGAGATGGAGCCGATCAGCTGGCCGGAGTTCGCCGGACTGCACCCGTTCGCTCCGCCGCCGCAGGCGGGCGGCTACGAGGAGCTGATCGAATCGCTCGAGCTCCGGCTGGCCAGGCTCACCGGGTACGACGCGGTATCCGTGCAGCCCAACGCCGGCTCGCAGGGGGAGCTGGCGGGCCTGCTGGCCATCCGGGCCTACCACGCGGCCCAGGGCCAGGATGACCGGGACGTGTGCCTGATCCCGGAGTCGGCGCACGGCACCAACGCGGCCAGCGCGGTCCTGGCCGGGCTGCGCGTGGCGGTGGTCAAGTGCGGCTCCGACGGCGCCATCGACTTGGGCGACCTGGACGCCAAGCTGGAGGCCCACCAGGGGCGGGTGGCCGCCATCATGGCGACCTACCCGTCCACGGCCGGCGTCTACGAGCAGAACGTGCGTACCGTCTGCGAGTCGGTGCACGCCGCGGGCGGCCAGGTGTATATCGACGGCGCGAATCTGAACGCGCTGGTCGGCGTCGCGACCCTGCCGTCGTTCGGCGCGGATGTGTCGCACCTGAACCTGCATAAGACGTTCTGCATCCCGCATGGCGGCGGCGGCCCGGGCGTGGGGCCGGTGGCCGTCCGCGCGCACCTGGCCGACTTCCTGCCCGGGCGCGGGGTGACCGGCCCGGTGGCGGCCGCGCCCTACGGGTCCGCGGGCATCCTGCCCATCTCGTGGGCCTACATCGCCATGATGGGCGCGGACGGGTTGCGCCGGGCCACGAGCGTCGCGGTGCTGTCGGCCAACTACGTGGCCAGGCGGCTAGCGCCGCACTACCCGGTGCTGTACACCGGGCGGAACGGGCTGGTCGCGCACGAGTGCGTCATCGACCTGCGTCCGCTCACCCAGCAGACCGGGATCACGGTGGACGACGTGGCCAAGCGGCTGGTCGACTACGGGTTCCACGCGCCCACCATGTCGTTTCCCGTGGCCGGCACGCTGATGATCGAGCCGACCGAGAGCGAGAGCCTGGATGAGCTTGACCGGTTCTGCGAGGCGATGGTCTCGATCAGGTCGGAGATCACGCGAGTGGCCTCTGGTGAGTACGACGCCCACGACAACCCGCTGAAGAACGCCCCGCACACCGCCGAGATGCTCATCTCGGGGGAGTGGAAGCACCCTTATGACCAGCAGGAGGCGGCCTACCCGCCCGGTGTGGACCGCCGCGCCAAGTACTGGCCGCCGGTGCGCCGCATCGATCAGGCCTACGGCGACCGGAACCTCATGTGCTCCTGCCCGCCCCCTGAAGCGTTCGAGAGCTGATCTGCCACGCGCAGAACGGGCTCGCGCCCGCCCCCGGGAGGCGGGGCGGGCGCGGTAGGGAAGCAGCAGCCGGGCTAGCGGGAAGCGGCAAGAAACAGCCTCGGCCGCCGCGTGGACTGGCTACTGGCTGGCGACGGGGAAGGCGTTCAGCTCGGACAGGTGCGGGGGCAGGGTGAGCGTGACCACGCTCTCCTGTTCCTGGGGATCGGTGCGCGCCACGACGGCGACGGTCATCACGTCGCTGCGGTTCACCGGCAGGTGCGGCGTTCCCGGCGGGACGTACATGAAGTCACCCGCCTTGACCACGGTGCACTGCCGCAGGCCCTCGCCGTGCCATACCTCGGTCTCCCCGCTGACGGTATAGATCGCCGACTCGTGCCCGTCGTGGACGTGAGGTACGCCGCGCATGCCGGGCGGGATCGTCACCAGGTGCAGGCACAGGGCCCGGGCACCCGCAGACCGGCTGCTCACGCCGGTCGCGAGGCTCATGCCCTGCTTGCCGTCGTAGCTTCCGCCGGCGCGGATGATGACGACCTCGCCGGGAGCGTCGATGGCCATCGCCGGAGTGTGGAGTGCTCGCTCCCACACATCGCTTACTCTAAGCATTTGATTGTATCCTATCCGTGATGTCTCCTATGACTGATTATGGCTGTATGTAGTCATATGGATACTCTCGGTAAAGGAATTATGTCCTGTCTCCACGGTTAGGCCTATCTAACCTGAAGGTAAGTTTTTGGGCCAGCGCCGCCCTGCAGCGCCCCCGTGAGGAGCAGGGCGGCGCGGGCCGCTAGGGGTAGCGCTTACCGGCCGGGCGGGTACCTGCGCTGCATGTCGGTCACCTCGGCCAGCACCCGCTCCCGGGCCGTGGCCGGATCCAGGCCCAGGTCGGGCAGCGTAGCGGCGGCGAACTCGCCGCGCGGGTGGCGCTCGGCGGTGCGCAGCAGGCCGAGCAGCAGGTGCTCGGTGCCGAGGTAGTTGTGGTGCAGCGCCCGGGCTTCCTTGAGGGACAGCTCCAGCGACAGCTTCGCCTGGTCGTTCATGGGCAGCCGGCCGGTCCAGTTGAGCGGGCCCTGGCGGGTGAGCGGAACGCGTTCCAGGGCCCCCGGCCCGAAGCTCTCCTCGACCTTGCGCTTGATCTCGTCCAGGTCGATGCCGATGGCCGCCAGCGCCTCGGCGTCGCCGTGGGCCGCTCCGCCCGGCGGGACGCCATCGGCGGCCAGAGCGCCTGAGGACCCGCTGCCGAGCTCGCGCTCGACGGCGGCGGCGTCCACGCCCAGGCCGGTCAGGGCGCGGGCCGCCACGCCGTCCGTGGCGGCCAGGCCGTAGAGCATGTGCACCGGGCCGATCTCGGGGTCACCGCGCTCAGTGGCCTTGTTCTTGGCCAGGATCACGACTTTCTTGGCCTTGTCGGTGAATCGCTCAAGCATTGCGGCTGCTCCCTCGGGTGAGCCGGGCGCGCAGCGGGGCGGCCGGGCCGGGCCGCAACTCGCGCCTGCGACCAGCGTGCTTCTTGTGTACGGCCTGCCGGGACACGCCGAGGATCTCGGCGATGTCCTGCCAGGACCACCCTTTGTCCCGCGCGTTGTCGACCTGGAGTGCCTCGAGCTGTTCGAGCAGCCGGCGGAGAGCGGCCACGGCCCGGAGCCCGGTACGCGGGTCCGAGCTGTCGGCGGCCGCCGCCAGGGCGGGTGCGTTGTCCATGGTGTCAATCTACGTTGACACCATCGAAAATGTCAACTTCAGTTGACACCAGGGACGGAGCCGGGCCGCGGGCCGCCCCGCACCGATTACGAAGCGCTTACCGGAGCCGAATGAACCGTGCGCGATCACGTGACGTACCCGTAACTAAAGGGGAGAGGCCCGGCAGCCGCCGGGCCGGGACGGTCCGTCAGGAACGGGAACGGGATCCGTTGCGCCCGCATGAGCATACGATCCAGCTAGGCCCGCCAATTCAGCTGCGCGCTTTGCGAGGGGAGGTGCGGTGACCAGCCTGACCAGGCGATCGGTCGCGGCCCGCCATTCCGGGGCGAATCCGCACCCCGGTACCCGGCCTCATCCGGGCACGCCGTACCGTGCGCCGGCCGCGGGAGGACGGCCCGTTCCGAGTAGAAAAGGATCCGGGCGGGTCGGCCCGCGCGGTGTCCTATCCGTCATCGGCCTGGGCGCGGTCGCTGTCATCGCCTTGTGGTGGCACAGCACGCCAGACGTCAGCGGCCTGGGCGGCTGGCTGACCGGAGCAGGCGAAGTGCTCGGGCTGCTGGCCGGCTACGGCGTGGTGATCCTGGTCGCGCTGATGGCCAGGCTGCCGCCGCTGGAACGGGGCATCGGCACCGACCGGCTGGCCAGGTGGCACGCCATGGGCGGCCGGTACATCGTCAGCCTGGTCGTCGCGCACGGCCTGCTGATCCTGTGGGGTTACGCCGTCGAGGCGCACACCACCGTGGTCAGCGAGACGGCCGCCCTGCTCACCCAGTACCCGGACGTGCTGATGGCCACCGTGGGCGGTTTCCTGCTGTTCGGCGTCGGCCTGGTCTCGATGCGCGCCGCCCGCCAGCGGATGCGCTACGAGACCTGGTACTACCTGCACCTTTACACCTACCTGGCCATCGCCCTGGCGTTCAGCCACCAGTTCGCGGTCGGCCAGGCGTTCATCAGCAACCTGGCCGCCCGGTTCTGGTGGTCGGCCATGTACCTGACCGTCGCGGTCCTGGTGCTGTGGTACCGGGTCGCGGTCCCGCTGCGCGCGTTCGCCCGGCACGAGTTCAAGGTCATCGGGGTGAAGGGCGAGGGGCCCGGCGTGATCTCGGTCTACATCGGCGGGTCGCACCTGGACGAGCTGGCCGCCGAACCCGGGCAGTTCTTCCGCTGGCGGTTCCTGACCCGGTCGCTGTGGTGGTCGTCGCATCCGTACTCGCTGTCCGCCGCGCCGGGCACCGATGTCCTGCGCATTACGGTGAAGGACCTGGGCGACCACAGCCAGGCGCTGTCCCGGCTGCGGCCCGGCACCCGGGTCATCGCCGAGGGACCCTACGGTGCGTTCACGGCCGGGGGCACCGGCCGGGGCGTGCTGCTGCTGGCCGGCGGCGTCGGCATCACGCCGCTGCGGGCCATGTTCGCCACCCTGCCCGGTGCCGTCACCCTGATCTACCGGGCCAGCAGCGAGCAGGAGATCGTATTCCGCGACGAGCTGGACGCGATCGCCGCGGCTCGCGGGGCGACCGTGTACTACCTGGTCGGAACGCGGGCCGAGATCGGCGGCGATCCGCTGTCGCCTCGCATGCTGCGCTCGCTGGTGCCCGCGCTCGACCAGCAAGAGGTCTACGTGTGCGGGCCTTCCGGCATGACCTCGGCCGCAGTCGAGGCCCTGCACGCCGCCGGGGTGCCACGGCGGCAGATCCACTTCGAGTCGTTCGAGTTCTGAGAGGAGCGGATCCGGACATGCGCCGCGTGATCCTCGCCGTCACCGCCACCATCGCCGGCTTGGTGGCGCTGCTGTCGTTCAAGTCACATGCCCCGACCCTGGCGGCGGCCACCGGAACCACCGGCGGCTCGTCCTCTCCATCTGCGCCTGCACCCGCGTCCTCGTCGTCGGTGCCGGGGGAGTTCCCGACCGGGAGCGCGACGGGCAAGCTCGCCTCGGACCAGACCACGCTGACCGGTCACGTGGCCAACACCGTGTACGGCCCAGTCCAGATCCAGCTGGTCGTTCAGGACTCCAAGATCGTCAAGGTCGCGATCCTCGAGCAGCCGACCAACACCATCCACGACATCCAGATCGGCGAGTTCGCCTTCCCGCGCCTGATCAGCGAGACGCTGACGGCGCAGAACGCGAAGATCGACGCCGTGTCCGGCGCCAGCTACACCAGCGCGGGCTACATCGCGTCGCTGCAAAGCGCGCTGGACCACGGCATCTGACCCGCGATGACCAGTGCCCGGCCCGGGCGGCTCCGGCACGCCGAGCACGTCATGGGCACCGTCGTGTCCTTCGACGTGCCGGCCTGGGCCGGGCAGGAGCCGGCTGGTGAGCCGGTGCTGGGCCAGGTGGTGGCCTGGCTGCACTGGGTGGATGCCACGTTCTCGCCGTACCGGGACGACAGCGACGTGAGCCGCTTCGGCCGCGGGTCGCTCGCGCTGGCCGACTGCGCACCGGAACTGGCCGAGGTACTGTCCGCCTGCGCCGCGATCGGCGACCGCAGCGGCGGGTACTTCACCACCCGGCCGGGCGGCCGGTTCGACCCGTCCGGCTACGTGAAGGGCTGGGCCATCGAGCGGGCGGCGGCCCTGCTGACCGCCGCGGGTTCGGCCGAGCACAGCGTCAACGGCGGCGGCGACGTCCAGTGCGTCGGCGATCACGGTCCCGGCCAGCCCTGGCGGGTGGGTATCGCCCATCCGCTGCGGCCGGGCACGCTGGCCCTGGTGGTGGCCGGCCGGGACTTCGCGGTCGCCACTTCGGGCGTCGCCGAGCGCGGCGCGCATATCGTCGATCCGCACACCGGTCAGCCCGCCACCGGCCTGGCCAGTATCACCATGGTCGGCGCGGGACTGGCCGTCACCGACGCCTATGCCACCGCGGCCTTCGCCATGGGCCCGGCCGCCCGCGACTGGGTCGAGGACCTGGACGGCTACGAGGCGTTCGCGATCGCCCCCGACGGCGCCACCTGGCAGACCGCCGGCTTCCGCGCCTACCTCGCCTGACCGGTCGGCGCCACTTTAACAGCAGCGGGGACTGGCCGGCGTCGTAGACGAGCAGGCCGTCGCCACGCAGCCACAGGCCGGGGGAGAGGCGGTGGTCCTCAAGCCGCCCGTCGTGCAGCAGGTGCCGGATCGGGACGCCGCGCACCGCGGAGACGTAGTCGGCCAGCAGCCGCCGGTGGCAGCGCCACCACGGGCTTTCCGCGCACATCACCGCCGTGGTTTCGGCGCTGGCCCCGGCGAGCACCTCATCCACCGCAGCGGAGAAACCGGCGGTTCGCATGTGCTCCGCGTAGCCGCGGAACATGTCCTCCCGCCAGGCCACGTCCGGCGAATCCGGCCCCGGCCTGCGGAAGCCGCCGAGGCGCTTGTCCCAGCGGTAGGAGATGCCCGCCTCAGGCAGCCAGCGTTCCAGTTCGGCCCGGGCCACGTGCGGATGGCGGCGGCTGCCCGGCGCGGTCCTGACGTCGACCAGCGCGGACACGCCGGCGCCCCGCAGCAGCTCAGTCATCTGCTCAGCCGAGGAGGTTCCGTGCCCGAACGTCAGCAGCATCAGCCGCGGCCCGCCGCGATCAAGATGACGCCGAGGGCGGCTCGTCTCCGGGCGCCCCGGGGCCGGGCGGGTCCTCGGCGTCGTGCTTGCGGACCAGCGCGGTGACCTCGTGCGCGATGCCGATGGACGGGCCCCCGATCAATTCCCAGGACCGCGCGATCCCGATAAAGAAGCAGCTGACCACCAGGATCGCGATCGTGTCGACATCCCCGGCGTTACCCGGGTCGGCAACCACGCCGAGCCCTTCGACCAGCTGGATGACGAACACCACCGCCAGCCCGATCAGGAACAGGGCGTCACGGATGGTGGCCGACCGGATGGCCCGCAGCCGGACCAGTGACATCATCGCCGCCACCACGAACGTGAGCCCGACCACCGCGACGACCACCGAGGTCCACCCGATCTTCTCACCAGGGATCAGCGAGAACAGCGACACTGCGAGCGCGTTGACGAACGCGGTGAGAGCCGCCACGGCCCGGATGCGGTGAAGCTGGGCTCCTGTTGTCTCCCGGGACAGCCGCTCCGCGGAAACGGAGATGGCCACGAACAGCAGCCCGATCAGCGCGCCGGCGACACCAGCGCTGGCCGCGAAGAACTCACGGATGCCCTCAGGAACCATCTGGCGATTCTGCCAGGCGCCACCTCGACCGCGAACACGGGACACGGCGACCACGGACCGACCAGGCTGCCCGCGGCGGATTGGCGCATCCCGGCCGCCCGGGTTAAGCTGCTCGGCGTGCACCGGCTGTTCCCCATCACCCCGCCGCCCCGCTCCTAGCGGGGCGATAGCCCGGATGCGCCCGGCCGCGTGAGCTGACGCGCGTTTCCCGTGCCACCGACTGAGCGCTGACGCGCCTGCGTACGGGTGAATGCTGACCGCGTGCGGCCGATGAGCCAGTGTGCTGTGCCCCGCTTCCGCGACCCTTCCCTTCTCGTCGCAGGAGCGATAATCGATGCGCGTCTGGATGCACCGTCGGGCCGGTTCTGGCCTGCTCTACCTGATCACGTCCGGGCTGCTGTGGGGGACCGGCGGCCTGACCGGCACCTTGCTCAGCCGGGCCGCGGGCCTGTCCGCGCTGGCGGTGGCGGCAGGCCGGCTCGCCGCGGGCGGCGTGCTGATCGTGGCCTTCCTCACCGTGACCCGCCGGCCCTGGCCGTCCGGCCGGGCCGCCTGGACCCGGATCGCCGTGATCGGGTCACTGGCCGCGGCCTACCAGAGCTGCTACTTCATGGCCGTATCGCTGACCTCGGTGGCCCTGGCCACCCTGGTCACGATCGGCACCGCCCCGGTCATCGTGCTGGGCGTGGAACGGATCACCGGACGCCGCGCCGATCGTCTCGCGGCCGTCGCGGCAGGCCTGGCCCTGACCGGCCTGGGCCTGCTGGTCGGCCTGCCGTCCGGGTTCTCCGCGACCAGGGTGCTGGCCAGCGCGGGCCTGGCGGTGCTCGCGGCCGGCGGCTTCGCCGCGATCACCCTGACCGGGACCAGGCCGGTCCCGGGGCTCGACGAACTGACCGTGACCGGATTCGGGTTCACCGTCGGCGGCCTGGCCCTGGTGCCTCTGGCCGGGGCGCTCGGCGGGCTGAGCTTCCGGCCCGGTGCCGAGGCCGTCGGCCTGCTCATCGCACTGGGCACCGGTCCGACCGCGATCGCCTACACCCTCTACTTCCGCGGCTTGCGGACAGCCGCGGCCAGCACCGCCACCCTGCTGGCCCTGCTGGAACCGCTGACCGGCGCCATTCTCGCGGCCATCGTTCTCGGTCAGCGGCTGAGCGCGGCCGGGATCGCGGGCGCCGCGGTCCTGGTGAGCGCGGTGGCCCTCACCATCCGTGACGCCGGGCCAGGCCAGGGCCAGCCGGACGTACCGCCGGTCGCCTCGCAGGAGCCAGCGCCCATGCCAGCCGTGACCACCTAGGCCCCGGCGCCGTTCAGGGCGGCGAGCAGGTCGTGTTCCCGGCCGGCACTCAGCCCGGCCCGGCGCGGTCGCTCGAGGCCCTGCTCACGTTCCCAGGCCAGCAGGTCAGTGAGCAGTTCGGCGCGCGGACGCTGCCGGAGCCCGGCGGCCGTGGCCGCCGCTCCGGTGCGGGCCATGAAGCCCTCGAAACCCGCATCGGCCACCCACATGGGCAGGGACTCCTCGCCCATCCACTCGCCCACGCCCTGATCGAGCAGCCAGGCGGCGTCCGCCTGGATGACCTCGCCGGTATGCCCTCCCACTGCGCGGCACTGCTCGATCCAGGCGCCGAACGTGACCACCGGCCCGACGGTGTCGAACGTGCCCGTGGTTCCGGCCTGCGCGCAGTCCAGCAGCCAGGCAGCCAGGTCGCGGGCGTCGATCACCTGAGTCGCCAGCGCCGGGGTGGCCGGGACCAGCATCGGGCCTTGCTGATCACGGGCGGCCCGTGTCACCCAGTAGCCGGACCGCCCGGTGCTGTCGCCGGGCCCGCCGATCAGCCCGGCCCGTGCGACCAGCATCCGGTCGCCCACCACGGCCGCTGTGCTTTCCTCGCAGGCCACCTTGGCCTCGCCGTACTGCTCGATCGAAACCTCGCCGAGATCGGTGGCGGGCAGCAGCGCCGCTGTCTCATCGGCGCCGGAGATGGCATTCGAGGCATAAACGCTGCACGACGAGACGTAGGTCCAGTGCGCCGTCCGGCTGCCCAGGGCCGCCAGCGCCCCGCGGACCAGCCCGGGCTGCCAGGACACCTCGACCACGGCGTCCCAGTCCCGGTCGCGCACCCGGTCGTAGGCCCCGTCCTGCTGCCGGTCGGCGGCCACCAGGACCGAGCCGGGCGCGACCGCGCCTGCCTGTCCCCGGGCCAGGCAGGTCACCGCGTGACCCCGCTCGATCGCCTGCCGGGCCACCTCACGTCCGAGCCACGCCGTGCCGCCGAGCACCAGAATGTCCATGCGCCCAGTCCAGCACGCCGGAGCGGGTCTCCGCGCCCTGGTTCACGGAGGGCGAAGAAGGAGCCCATCCTCCTCGCCGCTTGTCCCCCTGCGTCCAGGAACTCCGGTTAAGAGTCAGGATGGCCTCAGAGGCTGCTCAGCCGACTTCCAGGTCGGCTTCCTATGGTTCGTTCCTATGCAGGACACTACGGGGACGCGCGCACCAGAAGCAGGAAGGCTTGGACCGTGTTGGACAGGGTGAGGATCGGCTACCGCGGCGCGGAGTACGAGATTGGCCGCGGAAGCAACTATTACGGGCTATGGAAAGCGGGAGCATCCAGGACTCAGCCGCTTGAGTGGTGGCCGGAAACCAGTGAAGGCTGGTCCGCGGCCTGGACCCGGTTCACGGGCCTGGAGGCGCCCGACACGATCGCGCCGGTAGGACGGAACGTGGCCGGGCGGGTGAGCGCGGGGGCCGGCGCCGGTGACGGCCAGGTACCTGGCGCGGTGAGCGGCACCGGCCGTGCCGTCAGTGCCGGGCTGCTGGCCCTGGGCGTGATCATGGGCGTCGTCGGCCTGTTCCCCGACTACTTTGGCGGATCCAGCCTGGCCCAGCTGCCGCCCAATCTCATCCCGCATGTGCTCTACCTGGCCGGCTGGACCGCGGGTGCCGTGCTGATCCTGCTCGGCGGGACCCGGTTGCGGATAGGCGCGCTGCTGGCCACCGGGATGAGCGTGGTGACGTTCGGCTTGTTCTTCGCCGATGCCGGGACGGTGATCGCCGGCACTGCGGGCGGGGCGGGCCTGGTACTCGGGCTGCTGGGCTGGCTCGCCTGCGCGGCCGGGTCCGTGCTGGCCCTGCGGCTCCAGCCCGCGGCCACGGGCGGGCGCTGGGCCACCCTCAGCCGGCCCCGGGGACCGGCGTTCGGCCCGGCCGTGGTGCTGATCCTGGCCGGGCTCGGCGCGGCCGTCGCGTTCGCCCCGGCCTGGGACAGCTTCACCCTGCGCTCCGCGGCCGGGCAGACGCAGTCCCTGACCGCGGGCAACGCCTTCTCGAACCCGGGCGTGGTCATCGCCGGAGATGTCGCGCTCATGGTGGCGCTGGCCGCGGTGGTCATCGCGGCCGCCCTGTGGCGTCCGGTCCGGCACGGGGCCGCGTTGCTGGCGGGCGCCATCATCCCGATGGCCGCGCAGGCCATCTCGGCTCTCGTGCAGGTGGGGGAGCCGGCCAGCCCGGCCCAGTTCGGGATCTCGTCCTCGGAGGTCTCGCAGCTCGGGCTCACGATCAGCTCGGGTCTCACTCCCGTGTTCTGGATCTACTGCGCGTTCGTGGTGGTCCTGGCGGTCTCCTGCGCATGGATGCTGTTCACCCCGCACGATGCGGCCGCCAGCGGCCTCGGCGGCCTGGCTCCTGATCACCCTGGCGCCGGGGCATCGGCCCATCCGGGTGACGGAACCAGCGCCGCGGAATGGCATGTGGCCCGGGCCGACGAGCTCGACATGGCGGGCGTGCGCCCGGAATCCGATGATGGCAACCCGGATGACGACGACGACGACGAATTCGGCACCGACGACGAATTCGACACCTATGAGGAACTCGACAGCGACGACCGGTCGGAAAGCTCACTGAACCGCAACGGTTGATACGCTGCGCTTGTCATGCCGGCCAGTAGATCGTCGGCCGTCGCGGCGGCCGAGCAGGTGCCGACGCTCTCTCGTCGGCACGCGGCCGGTGCTCCGAGCGCACGCGGCCTGCTGCTCACCCTGCTCGGCGAGTTTGTGCTGACCGGAAGCGGGACGGTCTGGACGTCGGCGGTACTGGCCACCTTCACCCGCCTCGGCATCGAGGAGAAGGCGACCCGCCAGGCCCTGATGCGCACCGCCGCCTCCGGCTGGCTGGTCGCGGAGAAGGTCGGCCGCCGCACCAGGTGGCGGCTGACCGGCAGCGCCACCCGGATGCTGACCGACGGTGCGGAACGTATCTACTCCTTCACCGGCCCCGAAGAGAACTGGGATGGCCGCTGGCTGCTGGTGTACGCGCGCATCCCGGAAAGCGACCGCCGGGCCCGGCACGTGGTCCGGACCCGGCTGAGCTGGGCGGGGTTCGGCACGCTGGGTGCGGGCGTGTGGATCAGCCCGCACCCGGAGCGGGCGGGCGAGGCGATCCGGGTGCTGCGCGAGGCCGGGGTGGCCGAGGAGGCCCACCTGTTCGAGGCCACCAGGTCCGGCCTGGCCGACGTGCGGGTCATGGTGGCCGCGGCCTGGGACCTGTCCGCCATCGAGGAGCAGTACGAGCAGTTCATCGGGGAGTTCCGGGCCACCGCCGCGGCCGATTCGCTGGCCAGGCAGGTCGAGCTGGTGCACGCCTGGCGGCGGTTTCCCGCCATCGACCCTGGGCTGCCGCGTGAGCTGCTGCCGGTTCAGTGGAGCGGCCTGACGGCGGCCCGGCTGTTCGCCGACCGGCGGCTGCGCTGGTCCGGCGACGCCCTGCGCGAGTGGAGGCGGCTCAACGACGTGGGCTGACTGATCCGCCCCGGTGAGGGACACTTGCGGTGTGTTCGCCGAAAGGACAGCGTGATGCCGCTCCAGAACCTGACCAGGCCGGGCGGCGGCTCGCGCCGCGCCGCAGCGCCCCGTCCGCTGAGCCGGTCCGCTTCGGCGGTCAGCACGATGCTGGCCCGGGCCTGGCGGCTGCCGCCGCAGCGGAACTTCGTCGCCATCGACCGCGGCCTCAAGGTGCCGATGTCCGACGGCACGGTGCTGCTGGCCGACCACTACCTGCCGATTACCACCGAGCAGGTCGCGACGGTGCTGGTGCGCTGCCCTTACGGCCGCGGTCTCCCGTTCAGCCTGCTCGAGGCCCAGCTCATCGCGGAGCGCGGCTTCCACGTGCTGCTGCAGAGTTGCCGCGGCACCTTCGGCTCCGGCGGGACGTTCGAGCCGATGCGCCACGAGATCACCGACGGGCAGGACACCGTGGCCTGGCTGCGCAACCAGAACTGGTTCGACGGACGGCTGGCCACGTTCGGGGCCAGCTATCTCGGGTTCGTGCAGTGGGCCCTGGCCATGGACCCGCCACCGGAGCTGGTGGCCGCGGTCGTGTACGTGGGCCCGCACGACTTCAGCCGCACCGCGTACCGCAACGGTGCCTTCGACCTGTACAACTTCATGTCCTGGTCCGACCTGATCGTGCACCAGGAGCGGGTCAATCCGCTGCAGGGCATGGTCCGCAACGCCACCGCAGACCGGCGGCTGCGCCCGGCCCTGAGCCGGATGCCGGTCAGCGCGGGCGCCCGCGACCTGCTCGGCGACCAGGCGCCCTGGTTCGACACCTGGCTCGGGCACCCCGAGCTGACCGACCCGTTCTGGGAGCCGCTGCAGTGCGGCGCCGCGCTGGAGGCCATCTCGGCCCCCACGATGCTAATCGGCGGCTGGCAGGACCTGTTCATCGAGCAGACCCTCGAGCAGTACCAGGCGCTCGCCGCGCGGGGCGTGCCCGTCCGCATGCTCATCGGCCCCTGGACCCACCTCGACACCGTGACCAAGGCCGGCGTCGCGTTCGCGGAGAGCCTGGCCTGGCTCGACCGCCACGCCGGCCGGCAGCGGGGCGACGCGGCCGCCGGGCACTCGGCGCGCATCTTTGTCGGCGGAGCCGGCGAGTGGCGCGAGATGAGCCGCTGGCCGCCCGCCAGCCCCGGCCCGCAGCGGTGGTACCTCGGCGCGGGCGGCACACTCGGCCCGCGCCAGCCCGCCACCGGGACCGGCGTCCCGGCCGCCAGCTTCCGCTACGACCCGGCCGACCCCACGCCCACCGTGGGCGGGGCGATCCTGTCCGTGACCGCCGGCGTACGCGACAACCGGGCCGTCGAGCAGCGCCCCGACGTGCTGGTCTTCAGCAGCGAGCCGCTCGGCCAGCCGGTCGAGGTGATCGGCGAGGTGGCCGCCGAACTGCACGTGACCCGGGACAACCCGCATGCCGACCTGTTCGTGCGGCTGTGCGACGTCGACCCGCGCGGCCGCTCGCGCAACGTCTGCGACGGCATCGTCCGCCTCACCGGCGCCGACCCGCTGACCGGGACCGTCCGGGTGTCCCTGATCGCCGCGGCGCACCGGTTCGGCCGCGGGCACCGGCTGAGGCTCCAGGTGGCAGGCGGCGCGCACCCCCGCTTCGCCCGCAACCCGGGCAACGGGCAGGTCGACGCGCCGGCCAGCGAGTTCGCGGCGACCAGCTACGCCATCGGGCTGAGCGCCGAGGACCCCTCAGCGCTCCTGCTCCCGGCCGCGCCCTGACCGGGCGGCCCGGTGTAAATCAGGGCTCCAGGCGGACCGGCAGGGACTCCAGGCCGTGGATCAGCGTGCTGGGCCGCCAGCGCAGCGATCCGGCGGGCACCGCCAGCGTGATCGAGCCGAACCGGTCCAGCAGCGCGCCGAACGCGATCTCGGCCTCCAGCCGGGCCAGCGGCGCGCCCAGGCAGTAGTGGATGCCGTGGCCGAACGCCAGGTGTCCCGCGCTGTCCCGGTCCAGGTCCAGCCGGTCCGGGTCGGCGTACCGGGCCGGATCACGGTTGGCCCCGCTCAGCGCCACGAATACCGCTTCGCCCGGCCCGATCTGCGCGCCGCCGATCTCGATCGGCTCGGCGGCGCACCGGAAGGTCGCGTGGTTGACCGGATTCACGTGCCGCAGGAGCTCTTCCACCGCGCCGCCGATGAGCCCCGGATCCGCGCGCAGCCGGGCCAGCTGGCCCGGGTTGAGCAGCAGCGCCAGCAGGCCGCTGGCGATCAGGTTGACCGTGGTCTCATGGCCGGCCACCAGCAGCAGGAACACCATGGCGACCAGCTCGTTCTCCCGCAGACCGTCGCCCTGGTCCCGGGCCAGGACCAGCGCCGACAGCAGGTCATCGGCAGGCTGGTGGCGCTTGTCCGCCAGCAGGGCGCGGATATAGCGGACCATCGCGGTGGCGTCCGCCATGAACACCTCGGGCGTGGCCGTGTTCGAGACGATGGTGGCCGACCAGGCCCGGAAGTCCTCCCGGTCCGCCACCGGTATGCCGAGCAGCTCGCAGATCACGGTGATCGGCAGCGGGAAGGCGAACCAGGCCAGCAGGTCCACCTCGCGCCGGGTCGGCAAGCCGTCGAGCAGCTCCGCGGTGATGGCGGTGATCCGCGGCCGCAGCCGCTCCACGCGGCGCGCGGTGAAGGCCTTGTTCACCAGCCTGCGCAGCCGCTCGTGGTCCGGCGGGTCGCTGTTGAGCATGTGCATGTCCAGCGCGGCGAATACCGAGTCCGGATCGGGATGCCAGCCCGGCACGGTCTTGCGCAGCCGCGGGTCGGCCAGCGCGGCCCGCGCCTCGGCATAACCCGTGACCAGCCAGGCGGGCATGCCGCCCGGCATGATCACGGCCGAGACCGGCCGTTGCGCCCGCAGCCGCGCGTGCACGGAGTAGGGATCAGAGAAGTACTCGGCCCCGAGTTCCTCGGCGACCGTGTGCGCCTGTGCCACGCCTTGCCCCTCGTCAGATCCGGCGACCCCCGTCCCCGTCATCTTAAGTAATAACTTAACCGGAGTAAAGGCGCCACGGGACAGCTTGGACGGCCACCAGTTCCACCGCCCGATCAGCACCGCGGCCGACGGCACCAGCAGCGTCCTGACCAGGAAGGTGTCCATCAGCACGCCGAGCGCGAGGCCGACGCCGACATCCACGATCGTCCGGACGTTCTGCGCTCCCGCGCTGCCGGAACCCACGATGGCCAGCACGCCGAACGTCCCGGCCAGCACCAGCCCCGCCGAGGTGACCGTGGTGCCGGTGGCGCTCAGCGCCCGGCTGACCGCCTCGGGCAGCGGCAGCCGGTGCGCCTCCTCCCTGATCCGGGTCATGACCAGGATGTTGTAGTCCTCGCCCAGCGCCAGCAGGAACATGAACAGCAGGAACGGCAGGATAAAGGTCAGTCCCGGCTGGCCGGCGGCCTTGACGAACACCAGCACGGTCAGCCCCAGGGCCGAGAAGTACGACAGCACCACGGAGACGATCAGGTACAGCGGCGCGATCAGGCTGCGCATCACCAGCGCGAGCAGGACCGCGATCACGGCGATGGCGATCGGGATGACCGTGCGCAGGTCGCTGTCGGACAGCTGGGCCACGTCGTAGGTGAACGGCGCCTGGCCGGTCGCGCCGAAGGCCGGCGCTCCGGCCGCCCGCGCGGCCCGGGCCGCGTCGGCCCGGATCGCGGGCACCGCCTCCTCGGCGGGGGTGCCGGCCGGGTTGCCCGCCGTCAGCGAGGTCGCGAACGAGACCGTGTCCCCGTCGGCGCTCACGTACGACCCGCTGGCCCGGTAGGACTGGAAAGCGGCCAGGGTGACCTGCGGGATCTGCCTGTCCGAGGAGGCGGTCAGCGCCCGCGGCGGCCCGTAGGCGGCGTGCAGCGCGGCGTACTGCGCGGCGCTCAGCGCGGTCCCGTTGGCGTCAAAGGGCCCGGACACCGCGGTGAACTGGGGATCGGCTTCCAGCTGCCGCTCGGCCGCGGCCACCGCGGCTGCGGACGCCCAGACCGGCTGGCGCAGGCGCAGCACGATGATGGTGGGGTTGGCCGCCGTCTGCGGGAAGTGCTCGGCCAGCAGCGCGTTGCCCAGCGCGGAGTCGCTGCCGGGCGGCGCGGCGACCGCCCCGCCGAACCCGGCGGCCAGGTAGCCGGCCGAGGCCACCGCCAGCGCGCCGAACACGACCAGGCCCGCCACCAGCGTGGCGGTGGGCCGGCGTACGATCCGGGCGCAGGCCGGTCCCCACCAGCCGGCCCGGCCGCCCCCCGGCTTGACCGAGGACGGCCAGAACGCGACCGGCCCGAAGATGGCCAGCAGCGCGGGCAGCAGGGTGAGCCCGGCGATGAGCATCAGCCCGACCGCGATGGCCAGCGGGGCGGCCAGGCCGGAGTACAGGCTGAAGGAGGCGGTGGCCAGGGACAGCAGCGCGGCGATGAGGATGCCCGCCGAGAACGTGATCGTCTCGCCGACCCGCGCGACCCCCAGCACGATCGCCTCACGACAGCTGAGCCCGGCGCGCATCTCCTCCCGCACCCGGAACATCAGGAACAGCGCGTAATCGGTGCCGGCCCCGAGCACCAGCACGATCAGCAGCAGCGAGGCGATCTGCGACACCGACAGGCCGTGCACGGCCGCCTCGGCGGTCAGCCGCTCGGCCACCAGCACCACCACGACGGCGGGCAGCACCGCGATCAGCGGCGCCAGCGCCGACCGGAACACCGCGACCAGCAGCGCGATCACGAACAGGATCGAGAACCACTGGACCTGCCCGCCGGTCTTGCCCGAGGTCGCGTTGTTGTCCACCCGGGTCGCCACCGGCCCGGCGGTGTGGGCCGCCAGCCCGGGCGGCAGCGCGGCGGCCCGGATGACGTCCCGCAGCGCGGCCACCAGGCTGGCCTGCTGCGAGGTGGCCAGCCCGCCGGACTGGGCCAGCCCGGCCAGCACGGTCAGCTGCTCGGCCCGGCCATCGGCGGACTCCCCGGCGTCCCGTACCGCCGTCACCCGGTCCACCCGGCCCAGCGCACCCGCCAGCCGCGCGATGGCCGCCTGATCGGTGCTAGTCAACACGGGGCCGGTCAGCGGCCCGCCCGGCCGGGCGGCGACCACGCCGACCGCGGTCAGCGAGGCCTCCTGCAGCGGCGAGGCCAGCTGGGCGGCCTGCTCGCTGGGCGCGCTGGCCGGCAGGAACGAGGTGTTGTCGCTCTGTGTCACGCTGGACAGCGACGGCAGCAGCACCATGGCCGCGACCACGCCGGCCACCCAGGCCAGCAGGATCACCCAGCGAAAGCGGACCGACAGCCGGCCGACCGCAGCAAAACAGGCACTCACAGATGCCATCGTCGCCGGCCAGGCGCCACTTTTCGGCCCCCGCGGGCGCGTAAAGTTGCTTCGTGGCAGATCCGCACGGCTACCGGCCGGCGCCGGGTGAGATTCCCGAGTCCCCGGGGGTCTACCGGTTCCGCGACCAGCGGGGCCGGGTGATCTACGTCGGCAAGGCCAAATCCCTCCGCCAGCGCCTGAACTCCTATTTCGCCGACTTCGCCAGCCTGCATCCGCGCACCCAGATGATGCTGCAGACCGCGGCGGGGGTGGAGTGGACCGTGGTCGGCACCGAGGTGGAAGCGCTCCAGCTCGAGTACTCCTGGATCAAGGAGTACGACCCCAGGTTCAACATCAAGTACCGGGACGACAAGAGCTATCCCTACCTGGCTGTCACCATGGGCGAGGAATACCCGCGGGTCATGGTGATGCGGGGCGCCAAGCGGAAGGGCACCAAGTACTTCGGCCCCTACAGCCACGCCTGGGCCATCCGCGACACGGTGGACACCCTGCTCCGGGTGTTCCCGGTGCGCACCTGCTCGGCGGGCGTGTTCAAGCGCTCGGGCCAGATCGGCCGGCCCTGCCTGCTCGGCTACATCGGCAAGTGCGCCGCGCCCTGCGTCAAGCGGATCAGCGCCGAGGAGCACCGCGCCCTGGCCGAGGACTTCTGCGACTTCATGGCCGGCCAGACCGGCCGGTTCGCCAGCCGCCTGGAGGCGGAGATGCGGCAGGCGGCCGCGGCCGAGGAATTCGAGCGGGCGGCCAGGCTCCGCGACGACCTGCGGGCCCTGGAGCGCGCCATCGAGAAGCAGGCCGTGGTGCTCGGCGACGGCACCGACTGCGACGTGATCGCGCTGGCCGAAGACCAGCTCGAAGCCGCGGTGCAGATCTTCTACGTGCGCGGCGGCCGGGTTCGCGGGCAGCGCGGCTGGGTCCTGGACAAGGTCGAGGACGTGACCCCGGCCGGGCTGGTCGAGCACTTCCTGGGCCAGGTCTACGGCGACACCCCGGACGACGCCGAGGCGGTCAACGCCGGCATCCCGCGCGAGGTCCTGGTGCCCGAGCTGCCGCCCGACCCGGCCACCATGACGCAGTGGCTGGCCGAACGCCGCGGCGGCCCGGTCAGCCTGCGGGTGCCGCAGCGCGGCGACAAGAAGGCGCTGCTGGAGACCGTGGCCCGCAACGCGGGCCAGTCGCTCGCCCTGCACAAGACTCGCCGGGCCAGCGACCTGACCACCCGGAGCAAGGCGCTGAGCGAGATCCAGGAGGGCCTCGGCCTGGACGACGCGCCGCTGCGGATCGAGTGCTACGACGTGTCCAACCTGCAGGGCACCCACGTGGTGGCGTCGATGGTCGTGTTCGAGGACGGCCTGGCCCGCAAGAGCGAGTACCGCCGGTTTGCGATCAAGGGCACCGACGGCACCGACGATATCTCGGCCATCCACGAGGTCATCAGCCGCCGGTTCCGCCGCTACCTGGCCGAACGGGAGAAGACCGGGGAGCTGGACACCCTCGGCGACCCGGAGGCGGCCGAAGATCAAGATCAAGATCCTGATGCCGAACGGCCCGTGGTGACAGCGCAGAAGAAATTCGCCTACCCGCCCAACCTGGTGGTCGTGGACGGCGGCCCCGGCCAGGCCGCCGCGGCGGCCCGGGCCCTGGCTGAGCTCGGCATCGACGACGTGGCCGTCTGCGGCCTGGCCAAGCGGCTGGAGGAGGTGTGGCTGCCGGGCGAGGAGTATCCGGTCATCCTGCCGCGCAGCAGCGAGGGACTGTACCTGCTGCAGCGGGTCAGGGACGAGGCGCACCGGTTCGCGATCACCTATCACCGGCAGAAGCGGAGCAAGGCCGCCACCGCCAGCGTGCTCGACGACGTGCCGGGACTGGGCCCGGCCCGGCGCGCGGCCCTGCTCAAGCACTTCGGCTCGGTGCGTAAGCTCTGCGCAGCGAGCACCGAGGAAATCGCGGCCGTACCGGGCATCGGCCCCCGGCTGGCCGTCACGATCGCAGCGGCTCTCAGCGCAGCAGGCACGCGCACCACGGGGAACACAGGAGAACGTCATGCGAACGGTTGACGACCCAGCGGACATCGTCGTGATCACCGGGCTGTCCGGGGCCGGGCGGTCCACCGCCGCCAAGTCGCTCGAGGATCTGGGCTGGTTCGTGGTCGACAACCTGCCGCCGGGCCTGCTGCCCACCATGGTGGACCTCGCGGCCAGGTCCAGCGGCGCGGTCACCAGGATCGCCGCGGTGGTCGACGTGCGCAGCCGGGCGTTCAGCACCGACCTGAAGTCGGCCATCAGCGATCTGGGCGCGCGCCGGGCCGCCGCCCGGGTGGTGTACCTGGAAGCCGCCGATGACACGCTGGTGCGCCGGTTCGACAGCGAGCGCCGGCCGCACCCGCTGCAGGGCACCGGCCGGGTCACCGACGGCATCGCCGCCGAGCGCGAGCTGCTGCGCGAGGTGCGCGGCGACGCCGACCTGGTGATCGACACCTCCCGGCTCAACGTGCACGAGCTGAGATCCCGGATGCGGGACTTCTTCGGCGGCGGCGGCACGGCGGCCGGGCTGCGGCTGAGCGTGGTCTCGTTCGGCTACAAGTACGGCCTGCCGGTGGACGCCGACGTCGTGGCGGACTGCCGGTTCCTGCCGAACCCGCACTGGATCGCGGAGCTGGCCCCGCTGACCGGGAAGGACGAGGCGGCCCGCGACTACGTCCTGTCCCAGCCGGGCGCCAAGGAGTTCCTGCACTACTACACCGAGCTACTGCGCGTGGTGCTGCCCGGGTACGAACGCGAGGGCAAGCGGTTCGTCACCCTGGCCGTCGGCTGCACCGGCGGCAAGCACCGCAGCGTGGCCATGGCCGACGAGCTGGCCGCCCGCATCGCGGACGCCGTCGGCGTGGAGGCGGACGTGCAGGTGGTCCACCGCGACCTGGGGCGGGAGTGAGCACCTGGTGACCGGCCTGCGGGCGGTGGCGCTCGGGGGCGGGCACGGGCTGGCGGCATCGCTCGGGGCGCTGCGCCGGGTCACCGACGAGCTCACCGCCATCGTGACCGTGGCCGACGACGGCGGGTCGAGCGGCCGGCTGCGCCGCGACTACGGCGTGCTGCCCCCCGGCGACCTGCGGATGGCGCTGGCCGCGCTGTGCCGGGACGACGAGTGGGGGATTACCTGGAGCAACGTGGTGCAGCACCGGTTCGGCGGCGAGGCCGAACTGGCCGGCCACGCCGTCGGCAACCTGCTGATCGTGGCCCTGTGGGACCTGCTCGGCGACACGGTGGCCGGGCTGGACTGGGTCGGCCGGCTGCTCGGCACCGGCGGCCGCGTGCTGCCCATGGCGGCCGTGCCGCTTGACATCGTGGCTGAGGTGGTGGGCGCCGACCCGGCCCGGCCGCAGGAGGTCACGAAGGTCCGCGGACAGGCGGAGTGCGCCACGACGCCGGGCCAGGTCCGCTCGATCACGCTGCTGCCCCCGGACCCGCCCGCGGTGCCCGAGGCGGTGCGGGCCGTGCTCGACGCCGACTGGGTGGTCTTCGGTCCCGGCTCGTGGTTCACCAGCGTGCTGCCGCACCTGCTGGTACCCGACCTGGCCGCTGCCTTGCACGTCACCGCCGCGCGGCGGCTCGTGGTGCTGAACCTGGCCCCGCAGCCGGGGGAGACCGGCGGTTTCTCGCCGCACAAGCACCTGGAAGTCCTCACCGGGCACGCTCCGGCGCTTACTGTGGATGTGGTGCTCGCGGACACCAAGGCCGCGGGTACGGGTAGCCTGGCCGACCTGGAGAAGGCGGCGGGGATGCTCGGAGCCCGGCTGGTGATGGCTGACGTAGCGGCGGCGGACGGCACGCCCTGCCACGATCCCAAGCTCCTGGCCGGGGCGTATGCGCAGATCTTTGGTGGCTACGGGCACGCGGCCCAGCCCAGATGGGGGGAGTGACGCCAATGGCGATGACCGGCGTGGTGAAGGACGAGCTCAGCCGGGTCACGGTGATCAAGCCGTGCTGCCGCAAGGCCGAGGTCTCCACGCTGCTCAGATTCGCCGGCGGCCTGCACCTGATCGAGGGCCGGGTGGTGATCGAGGCGGAACTTGACACCGGCGCGGCGGCCAGGCGGCTGCGGGCGGCGATCACCGAGGTGTTCGGGCACCCGGCCGAGTTCCTGGTGCTGGCCCCGAGCGGCCTGCGCAAGGGCAACAGGTACCTGGTCCGGGTGGACAAGGGGCAGGCCGGAGAGAGCCTGGCCCGCCAGGCCGGGCTGATCGACAACCACGGGCGCCCGATCCGCGGGCTGCCGCGGCAGGTGGTGTCCGGCGCCGCGTGCGACTGCGAGGCCGCCTGGCGCGGCGCGTTCCTGGCCCACGGATCGCTGACCGAGCCCGGCCGCTCGATGGCGCTCGAGATCACCTGCCCGGGCTCCGAGGCGGCCCTCGCCCTGGTCGGCGCGGCCCGGCGGCTGAAGGTGCACGCCAAGGCGCGCGACGTGCGCGGCGTGGACCGGGTGGTGATCAGGGACGGCGAGGCGATCGCCGCCATGCTGACCCGGCTGGGCGCGCACCAGGCCGTGCTGGCCTGGGAGGAGCGTCGGATGCGCCGCGAGGTCCGGGCTACCGCCAACCGGCTGGCCAACTTCGACGACGCCAACCTGCGCCGCAGCGCGCGGGCCGCGGTGGCCGCCGGGGCGCGGGTGGAGCGGGCCCTGGAGATCCTCGGACCGGACGCCCCGCAGCACCTGACCATGGCAGGCAAGCTGCGGATGGCGCACCGGCAGGCCAGCCTGGAGGAACTCGGCCAGCTGGCCGATCCGCCGCTGACCAAGGATGCCATCGCCGGCCGCATCCGCCGCCTGCTGGCCATGGCCGACCGGCGGGCCGGCGAGCAGGGCCTCCCGAACACCGAAGCCTGCCTGACCGCCGACATGCTCCCCTGACCGGCCAGCGAGTCCGCGTCCCGTCGCTCCGCGGTCGGGTGGCCGGAGGCCGGTATATTGGCATAATGCAGCCCCTAGCCGTGGCGGCCCTCGTGGTGGGCGCCCTGATGATCGTCGGCGTGGCGGCCACGCTGATCCGGACCCGGCACGCCGCCAGGCCGCAGCCGGCTCGCGTCAACCGCTGGCAGCGCCACGGGACCATTCCCCTGGCCGCGGCGGGGCTGGCGCTGGCCGTGATCTCGCGCAGCAGCGGGCAGTCACCGGCCACGGCCAGCATCACCTTCGCCGTCGCCCTCGCCGTGCTCCTGGCTGCCCTGCTGTGTGCCCTGATCGGCGCGGCCGCGGCCATGCGTCACCCGCGCTGATCTGGTCTCACTGGTCCTCCTCTCGAGCGCGGTAGGCAATGACGGCGGCGGCCAGGGCCAGGAAGGACAGCGTGGTCAAGCCCGCGCGCAGGCCGAACTCGCTGGCCAGGAAGCCGATCGCGGGCGGGCCGAGCAGAAAGCCGGTGTAGCCGAGCGTGGCGGCCAGCGCGATCCCGCTCGATCCAGCCAGCAGGCCGGCCCGGGTCATAGCCGCCGGGAACAGGTTGGCCAGCCCCAGGCCGGTGACCGCGAACCCGGCCAGAGCCAGCCCCACGTCCGGAGCGAGCGAGGCCAGCAGCATGCCGGCGCACGCGGTCAGGCCGCCCAGGACGAGCACCCGCGTCCGCCCCAGCCGCTCGAGCAGCCAGGTACCCGACAGCCGTCCGGACGCCTCGGCCAGCGCGAAGGCTGCGTAGCCCGTCGCCGCCAGGCCCGCGCCCGCACCCAGGTCCTGCCGCAGGTGCAGCGCTCCCCAGTCGCCGATGGCGCCCTCGTCGTAGGCCGCGCACAGCGCGATCAGGCCGAACAGGCCTACCACCCGTCCGGTCCGCACCGCCCGGCGCCAGGCCGGGCCGCCCCGGTCGTCCGCCGGCGGCCCGGGAGGGGCCAGGCGAGCCCTGTCATCCGCCGTAGGACCGGATGAGGCCAGGAGGTCCGGGTCCGGCTGGCCGTCTGGCACCCGGATCGTCCGGGTCAGCAGCGCGGGCCCGGCGATCGCGGTCACCAGCAGGCCGGCGAGCGCGACCAGCAGCAACTGCCGGGCGGGAGACAGGTGCGGCGCGACCAGAGCGCCCAGCCCGGCGCCGGCCAGGCCGCCGAAGCTCCACGCCGCGTGGAACCCGGGCATGACCGGCCGCCGCAGCGCGGCCACGATCTCGACGGCGACGGTGTTCATGGCCACGTTGAGGCACCCGTAGGCGCCCCCGAAGACCAGCAGCGCCAGGCCCAGGGTGACCGCGGAATGGGCCTGCGGCGGAAGCTGCAGCGTGCCGCACAGCAGCACGCAGGAGGCCACAGTCAGCCGGGCCGCGCCGAACCTTCGGCCCAGCGCGCCGGCCAGCATCATGGTGGCCACCGCGCCCGCGGACAGGCCGAGCAGGGCGAGCCCCAGGGCGGCGGACGAGGCGCCGGCCTGCTGCTTGATGGCCGGGACCCGTACCGCCCAGCTGGCGAAGATGAACCCGTGGACCGCGAACACCGCGCACAGCGCGGTCCGGAGGGCCTGCAGCCGGCCGGATTCGCGGTGCGTCCTGAATTCGAGATGCTGGACTTTGTTTACCAGCGACACAAAATAAGACTATGCAGCTGACCGACACGGCGGCAAGGCCGCCGAGCGGCCCGCGGGGCCGCACGCAGCTCGGCCCCGCGCTGGCCCTGATCCACGCGGGCCTGGCGCCCACCCGGGCGGCCCTGGGTTCCCGGCTGGGCGTCACCCGGGCCACCGCCGGCGCGGTAGCCGCCGAACTGCAGGCGCTGAGGCTGATCCGGGTGGATACCGCACCAGGCGGCGGGACCCTCGGACGGCCGTCGCACCGGCTGGCGATCGACCCGGACGGACCGGTGGCACTCGCGGCCCAGCTCCACCCGGACGGCATCCAGGTCGCGCTGGTCGGGCTGGGCGGGCAGGTGGTCGCGGCCGCCGACCAGAACCTGACCGCGGCCGACGATCCGGTCCGGGCCCTGGCCGCGGTCGCGCAGGCGGGCGGGCGGCTGCTGCGGCTGGCCGGTCGGCCCTGCATCGGTGTCGGGCTGGCTGTTCCCTCGGCCGTAACCGAGCCGGACGGTGCCGCGGTCAGTCCCCTCTACCTGGGCTGGCCGACCGGTACCCGGGTGCGGGACATCTTCACCGGCCAGGCCGGGCAGGCCGGGATCACCGGGCCTGGCGGCGCGGAGTGCGCCTGCTCGGTGGCCAACGACATCAACCTGTCCGCGCTGGCCGAGCACCGGCACGGCGCCGGGCGCGGTGCCCGGCACCTGCTGGTGGTGGCGACCGGGCACCGCGGCGTCGGCGGCGCGCTCGTGCTGGACGGCGTGCTGTACACCGGCAGCACCGGCCTCGGCATGGAGGCCGGGCACGTCAGCGTGGACCCGCAGGGCCGGCCGTGCCGGTGCGGCAGCCGCGGCTGCCTCGACGTGGAGACCGACGCGCTCAGCTTCCTGGACGCCGCGGGCCGGGTGCCGCGTCCCGGGATACCCGTGCTCGAGCAGGCCACCGCCGTGCTGCGCGGCGAGTACCGGGCCGACGCGGGCGTGCGGGCCGCGGCCGCCTCCGTCATCGAGCGGCTGGGGCTCGGGCTGGCCGACTTGATCAACGTGCTCAACCCCGACCGGATACTTCTCGGCGGCCTGCACGGCGACCTGCTGGCGGCCGACCCCGGGCGGCTGCGGGCCATCGTCGCCGAGCGCAGCCCCTGGGGCCGCGGCAGCAGCGTGCCCGTGCTGGGCTGCGCCCTGGGCCAGGGCAGCCTGATCGGCGCCGCCGAACTCGCCTGGCAGCCGGTCCTGGACGATCCGGCCATCCTGGCCGCCTGATGGCCGGATCCGGCGTTTCGTAACGCTGTGCGGGCGGGATGGGGCGCGTGAACCGCGGGCCGTTCGGCCTCATGATTTTGATAAGGTCTAGACCTCAGCAGGAGTCAGCAGGCCTGCCCGGCACCGGGGCCCAGACCGGCTCCGTGCGCGCGGGTCCGCCGCCGCCTTCGGCGATCCCCGGGGGCGGCGTCCGATAGTCTCGGAGCGCTGGCGATCACGGGGATCGACGAGGAGACTTTTTACTGTGACTATTCGCGTGGGAATCAACGGGTTCGGCCGCATCGGCCGGAACTTCTGGCGGGCCGTCAACGCAGCGGACGGTGACCGCGGCTTCGAGATCGTCGCGGCGAACGACCTCGGCGACATCGCCACCATGGCGCACCTGCTCAAGTACGACACCGTGCTCGGCACGCTGCCGCTCGACGTGTCCGTGTCGGGCGACGCCATCCGGGCGGGCGACCAGACGATCAAGATCCTGGCCGAGCGCGAGCCGGCCAAGCTGCCCTGGCGTGACCTCGGGGTGGACATCGTGATCGAGTCGACCGGCCGCTTCACCACCGGGCCCGCGGCCCGGGCCCACCTCGAGGCGGGCGCGAAGAAGGTCATCATCTCCGCGCCGGCCAAGGACGAGGACATCACGATCGTGATGGGGGTCAACGACGACGCATACGACCCCGCCAGGCACGACATCCTGTCCAACGCGTCGTGCACCACGAACTGCGTGGCGCCGCTGGCCAAGGTGCTGCTGGACAATTTCGGCATCGTCAGGGGCCTGATGACCACCATCCACGCCTACACCAACGACCAGGTCATCCTGGACTTCCCGCACAAGGACCTGCGCCGGGCGCGGGCCGCGGCGCAGAACATCATCCCGACCACCACCGGGGCGGCCAAGGCCACCGCGCTGGTCCTGCCCGAGCTGAAGGGCAAGCTGGACGGGCTGGCCATGCGGGTGCCGGTACCGGACGGCTCGGTGACCGACCTGGTGGTCGAGCTGAACCGCGAGGTGACCAAGGACGAGGTGAACGCGGCATACCGGGCCGCCGCCGACGGGCCGCTCAAGGGCTACCTGTACTACACCGAGGACCCGATCGTGTCCTCGGACATCGTCGGCTCGCCCGCGTCGTGCACCTTCGACTCCTTGCTCACCATGGCGTCAGGCAATCAGGTCAAGGTCATCGGCTGGTATGACAACGAGTGGGGTTACTCCAACCGCATCGTCGACCTGACCGCGCTCGTCGCTTCCCGGCTGCGGTAATGCGGACCGTCGATGACCTGGAGGTCCTCGGCAGGCGTGTGCTGCTGCGCTCGGACCTGAACGTCCCCCTGGACCTGATCCCCAAAGCCGGCAGCGGGGAGATCACCGACGACGGCCGGATCAGGGCCAGCCTGCCGGTGATCAGCAAGCTGTCCGACCGGGGCGCGCGGGTCATCATCCTGGCGCACCTCGGCCGGCCCAAGGGCGCCTCGTTCGAGGAGGCTGCGGCCGGCGGCCCGTCGCTGCGGCCGGTGGCCGAGCGGCTGGGCGAGCTGCTGGGCCGGCCGGTCGGGTTCGCCACCGACGTGGCCGGCCCCTCGGCGGAGAAAACCGCGTTCACCCTGGGCGACGAGGACGTCGCGGTGCTGGAGAACGTGCGCTTCGAACCCGCCGAGACCAGCAAGGACGACGCCGTGCGAGGCGCCTTCGCGCAGCGGCTGGCCCGCCTGGGTGAGCTGTACGTGGGCGACGGGTTCGGCGCGGTGCACCGCAAGCACGCCTCGGTCTACGACCTGCCCATGCTGCTCCCGCACGCCGCGGGCGACCTGATCCGGGATGAGGTCGCGGTGCTGCGCCAGCTGACCACCGACCCGGCGCGGCCGTTCGTGGTGGTGCTCGGCGGGAAGAAGCCGTCGGACAAGCTCGCCGTGATCGGCAATCTGCTCAACCTGGCCGACCGGATCCTCATCGGCGGCGGCATGGGCTATACCTTCCTGGCCGCTCAGGGCTACGAGGTGGGTCATTCGCTGCTCGAGGCGGACCAGATCCCGGCGGTCAAGGACGTGATGGCCGAGGCCGAAAAGCGCGGCGTGGAGCTCGTGCTCCCCGTCGACCTGCTAGCGGCCACGCACTTCGCACCGGACGCCGAGTACTCCGTGGTACCGGTGACGGACTTCCCGGCCGATCGCGAGGGCATGGACGCCGGGCCGCAGACCCGGGCGCTGTTCGCCGCGAAGCTGGCCGACGCCAAGACGGTGTTCTGGAACGGGCCGGTCGGGGTGTTCGAGTTCCCCGCGTTCTCCGGCGGGACCCGCGCGGTGGCCGAGGCCATCACCCGCGTGCCCGGCCTGACCGTGGTGGGCGGCGGCGACTCGGCCGCGGCGGTCCGGACGCTCGGCATCGACGAGGCCGCGTTCGGCCACATCTCCACCGGCGGCGGCGCGAGCCTGGAGTACCTGGAGGGCAAGACGCTGCCCGGCCTGACCGCACTGGAAGACCCGACGTGACCGCCAAGCAGAAAGCCGCCGGGACGAAAGCCGCCGGGACCCGCCTGCCGCTGATGGCGGGCAACTGGAAGATGCACGAGAACCATCTCGAGGCCATCGCGCTGGTCCAGAAGCTCGCGTTCACGCTGACCGGCAAGGACTACAACGCGGTCGAGGTGGCCGTGCTCCCGCCGTTCACCGCGCTGCGCAGCGTGCAGACCCTGATCGACGGGGACAAGCTGCGGCTCTCCTACGGCGCCCAGGACCTGTCCCAGTACGACTCCGGGGCCTACACAGGTGACATATCCGGGCCGATGCTGGCCAAGCTGGGCTGCGACTACGTGCTGGCCGGGCACTCCGAGCGGCGCCAGTACCACGGGGAATCGGACGAGCTGGTCAACGCCAAGGTGCAGGCGGCGCTGCGGTCTGGGCTGACGCCGATCCTGTGCCTGGGCGAGTCCCTCGACATGCGCCAGGAGGGCAAGCACGTGACGCACTGCACGAGCCAGCTTGACCGTTCGCTGAAGGGGATCCCGTCCGAGGCGGTGGCCGCGATGGTGATCGCCTACGAGCCGGTCTGGGCCATCGGCACCGGTCAGGTGGCCACCCCGGCCGACGCGGAGGAGATGACCTCGGCAATTAGATCGCGGATTTCGGAGCTTCATGACGCCGATACGGCCATCAGTGTGCGTATCCTGTATGGCGGGTCCGTCAAGCCCGACAACGTCGCGCCGATCATGGCGCAACCGGACGTCGACGGCGCCCTGGTCGGCGGCGCCAGCCTCGATGCCGGCCAGTTCGCACAGATCTGCCGGTATCGTGAACTGGCAGCCTAGGCCTTTCTCGGCAGGAGTTGGATAACAGAGATGATCATCGGGCTTTCCGTTATCCTGGTCATCACGAGTCTCGCGATGATCCTGCTCGTCCTGCTGCACAAGGGTAAGGGCGGCGGTTTGTCGGACCTGTTCGGCGGCGGGGTGACCTCATCCCTTGGTTCCTCTTCCGTCGTCGAGCGTAACCTGGACCGGCTCACCGTTTTCTTCGGTGTGCTCTGGTTCATCTGCATCATTGCTCTCGGCTGGCTGATCAATCACTAGTTCGTACGTCTTCCCGCACCGAAGTACCCGGTTTTACAGCGCTATGGTCTTCAAGGGGTGATCTGTGAGTAGTGGTAACGCCATTCGCGGCAGCAGGGTCGGCGCGGGACCGATGGGCGAGGCCGAGCGCGGCGAGTCCGCGCCCCGTATCTGGGTGTCGTTCTGGTGCGCCAACAAGCACGAGACGCGACCGAGCTTCGCGACCGATGCCGCCATCCCGGACACCTGGGAGTGTCCCCGGTGCGGCAACCCCGCAGGTCAGAACGAGCAGAGCCCGCCGGCTCCGCCGCGGGTCGAGCCTTATAAGACGCACCTGGCCTACGTGAAAGAGCGCCGCAGCGACTCCGACGGCGAGGCGATCCTGGCCGAGGCCCTGGCCCGTCTCCGGGGCGCCTCCGCCTGACCGCAGGCAGACCCGATGTGGCCCGCTCCGCGCAGGAAACGGGCCCTGAGGGGGACATGAAACCCCGGTTTCAGCACCTTCTGGTGTACTGAAACCGGGGTTTCATTGCGCTCGGGGCTGGAGCCGGGTCAGAGGCCTTCGTTGATGAGGCGGCCGGCTTGCTCGAACTTGGTGGGCATGCGGTTCTTGAAGTAGAAGGCAACGCCCACGCCGACCACCACGACCACCGCGTCGATCGGGCCGAGGATGTTGGCGTAGCTGTAGCCGCCGCCGAGGAAGCTGATGTTGGTGAACAGCAGGTACACCACGTAGGCCTGGGAGATGAAGGCGAGCAGGGGAGCGAGCCTGGTCCGCCACCAGTGCACCTCGTCCTTGTGGAACCGCTCGTAGTAGATCAGGACGGCGAGCGAGACCACGGCCTGCACGGACAGGATGATGATCACGCCCATGACCGCCATCAGGCCGTAGAGCTGCAGGTAGGCCTGGGAGTTGGGGTTGTCGCTGCCGGTGAAGATGGCGAACAGGCCGATGATGACGGCGGCGACCACGGTCTGGGTCAGCGACGCGATGTGCGGGCTCTTCCACCTGGGGTGCGTCTTGCCGAGCGCCCGCGGGGCCAGGCCCTCGCGGCCGAGTGAGTACATGTAGCGCGCGGTGGTGTTGTGGAAGGCCATGCCGCAGGCGAACGAGCCGGTGATGATCAGGTAGCTCATCACCGAGGACACCCAGTGCCCGGCGTACTGCGTAGCCGGGGTCAGGAAGTAGTTGGCCGCGTCGCTCTGCGAGGCGGCGATCGCTGCGTGCGTGGTCGGGTAACCGGCCAGCGAGGCCCAGGACGTCACCGTGTAGAACACGCCGAGGCCGATCACCGAGATGTACAGCGCGCGGGGGACGTTCCGCTTGGGGTTGCGGGACTCCTCGCCGTAATTCGGGGCCATCTCGAAGCCGACCCAGGACCAGAACGCGAAGAACAGGCCGATCCCGATCGCGCCCGCCACGAGCTTTCCTTGGGCCGGGAAGCCCTTGAACGCGTTGACGGGGTTCAGCGGGGCGGCGGTCACGTGGCCGCGGGCGAACAGGAAGCCGTCGAAGATGATCAGGATCACGATCTCGCTGATCAGCCCGACCGCCAGCACCCAGCTGGAGATCCGGACGTCGAAGTAGGTCAGGGCCGCGATGATCGCGACCATGCCCAGGGCCAGCCACGGCCAGGCGATGTTCACCCCGTAGGCGTTCAGCTTCAGGCTCAGGAAGTAGGCGAAGCCGCCGGCCAGCGACGCCTCGAACACCGAGTAGGCGACCACCGAGGCATAGCCGGTGCCGATGCCGATCTCGCGGCCCAGCCCGTGGCTGATGTAGGAGTAGAAACCCCCGGCCGTGGTCTTCTTCTTGGCCATTGCGACATAGCCCACCGCGAACACCACGAGCACGATGGCCGCGAACATGAAAGCGGCCGGCGCACCGACGCCCTGCCCGTAGCCGACCATGATCGGCACGTTGAACAGCATGGCCGAGATCGGGGCCGACCCGGTGACGGTCAGGAACAGGACGCCGCCGAGGCCGATCGCGCCCTTGCGGAGCTTGGCTACGTCCGCGCGCTGTGAGACGTCATAGTCCTCGGGCGCCTGAGCCGCCGTGGCCACGCTGGGGACTTCGGGAACTGGGGGATGACCCATAGGTACACCTCCGACGCATTTGCCGGGAGCGTAACAGCCAGCGGGAACCATGATCAAGAGTTCTGGTTGAGTTAATCTGTGCGAAACACAACCGCTTGACAGTAAACGGTCGATTCGATACTTCTTTGGTTAGCCAAACGAGCCATATGGTTTCGTGCCTGGAGGTGACCCGTGGCCGAGGAGCTGATCGCCTTCGCCTCCAAGCAGGACATGCTGGCCAAGTCCAAGCAGTTCTGGAACCCGGACAAGACCCAGTTCTGGATCGACTCAGGCGTGCCGCTGGTCATCGACCGGCGCGAGGGCTACTACATCTACGATGTCGAGGGCAAGCGCCTGATCGACGTGCACCTCAACGGCGGCACCTACAACCTGGGCCACCGCAACCCCGAGGTGGCCGCGGCGGTGACCGCCGCCATGCAGCGCTTCGACATCGGCAACCACCACTTCCCCTCGCTGGCCCGCACCGCGCTGGCCGAAGCCCTGGTGGCTACCGCTCCCGCGGGCGATAACGGGCCGGCACTGACCAAGGTGATGTACGGCAGCGGCGGCGGCGAGGCGATCGACATCGCGCTGAAGAGCGCCAGGCACGCGACGAAGAAACGCGGCATCGTCTCGGTGGCCAAGGCCTACCACGGGCACACCGGCCTGGCCGTGGCCACCGGCGACGAGCGGTTCGCCACCTTGTTCCTGTCCGACCGGCCCGATGAGTTTACCCACGTGCCGTTCAACGACCTGGAGGCCATGGAGACCGCGCTGCGCGGCCGGGACGTGGCCGCGGTGATCATGGAGACCATCCCGGCCACCTACGGCTTCCCGCTGCCCGCGCCCGGCTACCTGGCCGGGATCAAGCGGCTGTGCGAGCGCTACAGGGCGCTGTACATCGCCGACGAGGTGCAGACCGGGCTGATGCGGACCGGGGAGCTATGGGCCATCAGCAAGCACGGCGTCATCCCGGACATCCTGGTCTCCGGTAAGGGCATCTCCGGGGGCATGTACCCGGTCAGCGTGGTGCTGGCCGCCGACGCTGCCGCGAGCTGGCTGACCGAGGACGGCTTCGCGCACATGTCGACGTTCGGCGGCGCGGAGCTTGGCTGCGTCGCGGCGCTCAAGACCCTCGAGATCACCTGCCGGCCCGAGGTCAGGTCGATGGTGCACTACATCTCCGGGGTGTTCACCGAGGGCCTGGCCCGCATCCAGGCGGGCTGCCCGGACTGGTTCACCGGGATCCGGCAGGACGGGCTGGTCATGGGCCTGGAATTCGGGCACCCGCAGGGCGCCAAGTTCGTCATGAAGCGGCTGTACGAGAACGGGGTGTGGGCCATCTTCTCCACCCTCGACCCGCGCGTGCTGCAGTACAAGCCGGGCATCCTGCTCACCCCGGCGCTGTGCGAGGAACTGCTGGAACGCACCGAGGTGGCCATCGCCAAGGCCAGGGACGACGCGACCGGGAGGCGACGGTGACCGAGGCCAGCCCGCAGCCGATCAGCGTCAGCGAGCTGCTGACCGACCCGGCGGGCGTGCCGCGGGCCGGGGCCATGCTGCAGCGCGCCGAGTGGGCCGCCCGCGCGTTCGCCCGGTACGACAAGGAGTCGGTCGACGTGATCGTGCGCGCCGCTGCGGCGGCGGGCGCGGCCAAGGCCCGCGAGTACGCCGAGTGGGCGGTGCGCGAGACGGGGTTCGGCGTGGCCGAGCACAAGGTGCTCAAGAACGTGGCCTGCAGCACCGGGATCGTCGAGCATTACGCGGGCCACGACTACGTCACACCGCGGATCGACGCCGAGGCGAAGATCGTCGAGATACCCCGCCCGGCCGGCGTGGTGCTGGCCCTGACCCCGTCGACCAACCCGGTCGCCACCGTGTATTTCAAGTGCCTGCTGGCGCTGATGACCCGCAGCGTGATCGTGGTCAGCCCGCACCCGCTGGCCAAGCAGTGCTGCGCGGACGCGGCCCGGACCCTGGCCGCCGCCGCGGTCGCGGCGGGCGCGCCTGACGGGGTCATCCAGGTCGTGGACGAGCCTTCGGTCCCGCTGATCGACGCGCTGATGACCGACGAGCGCACCAGCGTCATCGTGGCCACCGGCGGCGTGCCGGTGGTGCGGGCCGCCTACAGCTCGGGCAACCCCGCGATCGGCGTGGGACCAGGCAACGTCCCGGTCCTGGTGGACGCCACCGCGGACCTGGCCGCCGCGGCCCGCCGGATCGTGGACAGCAAGAGCTTCGACAACTCGATCCTGTGCACCAACGAGTCCGTGCTCATCGTGGAGGAACAGGCCGCCGCCGCGCTGCTGCGGCAGCTCAAGCGGTCCGGCGCCTTCCTGCTCGAGCCCGAGCAGCGGGACAAGCTGTCCGCGCTGCTGTTCCCAGGCGGCCGGTTCGACATCCGTTTCGTCGGCCGGGACGCGTCCTGGATCGCGGCCGAGGCGGGCATCAGGGTCCCGGCCAGCACGAGGGTGCTGCTGGCGCCGTTCGACCTGGTGGTGCCGGAGGAGCCGCTGGCCCACGAGAAGCTGTGCCCGGTGCTGGGCCTGGTCCGGGTGCCGTCGGCCCGGCGCGGGATCGACGCCGCCCGCGCGGTGCTGCGGCTGTCCGGGCGGGGTCACTCCGCCGCCATCCACAGCACCGACCCGCGCGTGATCATGGAGTACAGCGCGGCCGTCGAGGTGCTGCGAGTGGCCGTCAACGTGGGCAACAGCCTGGGCAGCTCGGGCCTGCAGACCAACCTGGCCCCGTCGATGACGATCGGCACCGGCTTCTTCGGCCGGTCCTCGGTGGCCGAGAACCTGCACCCGAGCCACCTGGTCCAATGGACCCGGCTGGCCTACAACAGCGACCGGGCCGAGCCGTTCGGCGACTTCACGGGGCTGACGCCCTGGCAGACGCAGGCCGGGTCCAGGGGGCCAGTGCCGCCCTACCCGGTGGCATCCAACCAGCGCGACGCCGAGCCGCGGACCGGCAGGCCGGGCCCGCAGACGAGCACCCAGGCCCGTTCGGCAGAAAATGGTTTCCAGCCGCAGGCTGCGGCCCAAGAGATGACAGCACTGCGCGAAGAGATCCGGCGGCTGATCATCGAAGAGCTCTCTCAGCTGGTCAGGGGGTGACGGTACCCGTGGCCGAACTGCGCTCGTTCATCTTCCTGTCCCGGCTGCAGCCGCAGACCATGTGCTACCTGGGCACCTGGATCCGCGGCTCGCTGCCGCGCAGCCACGTCTCGGCGCAGGTGATCGAGGTGGCGCCCGGTCTTGACATCGAGCCGCTGACCGACGTGGCGGTCAAGCATGCCGACGTGCGGGCCGGGATCCTGGTCGTCGAGCGGCAGTTCGGCTACCTGGAGATCCACGGCGGGACCGACGAGGTGCAGGCCGCGGCGTCGGCGGTGCTCGGTGCGCTCGGCGCTACCGCCCGGGATGCCAAACGGCCCGAGATCCTCGCCGCCAAGATCATCACCAGGCTCGACCCGCAGCAGGCCTTCCTGGTCAACAGGAATAAGATCGGCTCGATGGCGCTGGCCGGCGAATCGCTGTTCGTGCTGGAGATGCAGCCCGCCTCCTACGCCATCCTGGCCGCCAACGAGGCCGAGAAGGCGGCCCGGGTCAAGCTGGTCGACTACCGGATGATCGGCGCCACCGGGCGGCTGTACCTGTCCGGTTCAGAAGCCGACGTGCGGCAGGCGGCCGACGCCGCCGAAGACGCCCTGCGAGGTCCGGTATGAGCGAGCCGATGGGGCGCGGTGCCGCCTGGACTGACGAGCGAGGAACGAGCGAGGAGGGAAGGCGGCACCTTAAGGCGCCCCTGAGGCGAGCGGGTGATGCAGAGTGAGCGAGATGGATGAGCTGCGCGCGCTGGTCCGCGAGGTCATCCGCGACGTGCTGCCGCAGGGACTGCCGGTCACCGAAACGGTTAACCTTTCATGCGATGAAGACCTGGCCACCTTCGTTTGCCGCCTGCTCGATCTGGACCCGGAGGCGCGCGAAGAGATACGGTCTGGCCGGAAACGGTTCAGACTCGTCGGCCACCCGGCCCCGCCCGCGACGGCGAACGGCACCGCTTGGGTCCCGGCCCGGCCCGGCGGCGCGGTCCCGGCAGGCCCGCCGGTGCGCCGGGTCGAGCGGGGCGCGGTCACCGAGAAGGTCATCAGGGACGCGGCGCGGGCCGGGGAGCGGCTCGTGCTCGGGCCCGGAGCCGTGCTCACCCCGCTGGCCAGGGACCGGGCCCGGGCCAGCGGCGTCGAGATCTCCAAGGAGCGCTGATGCTGACCGCGACGGTGATCGGAAGCGTGTGGGCCACCCGCCGCCTGGCCGGGCTGCCCAGCGGAGCCTTCCTCGAGGTAGAGGCCGAAGGCACCGGCCAGCGGCTCATCGCCTTCGACGTACTGGGCAGCGGCGTGGGTGAACGCGTGCTGGTCGCCCAGGGATCGGTCGCGGCCTCCTGGTTCCCGGGCCAGCCGCCGCCGGTCGACGCGCTGATCATCGGTTCCATCGACCCGCAGCCCGACGAGGCCCCGCCGGTCCGCGCGTCCGGCCGGCCCACCAGGACCACCGGCAAGAAGAAAGGAAGCAGTGATGGCGGATAACGCGATCGGACTGATCGAGACCAAGGGATACGTCGCCGCGCTGGCCGCGGGCGACGCCATGGTCAAGGCGGCCAACGTGACCATTGTCGGCCGCGAGCAGGTGGGCGACGGCCTGGTCTCGGTGACGATCGTCGGCGATGTCGGCGCGGTCAAGGCCGCCACCGAGGCCGGCGCCGAGACCGCTACCAGCGTCGGCGAGCTCATCTCGGTGCACGTCATACCGCGACCGCATCCCGAGCTGGCCAGGCACTTCAAGATCAGCGGTGACTAACGCGCCGGCCCCCGCGGTGCCCCGGCTGAGCAGCGACCACGGAGCGCCCGAGCTGCGGGTATACCTGCTCGTGCGCGACCTGCAGCCGCAGTTCGCCGCGTACCTGGGCACCCCGACCCGGGCCCGGGGCTACCCGCCGTTCGCCGGGCAGCACGCGCTGATCGTCGAGGTGGCGCCGGCGCTGGCCATCGAGCGGGTCACCGATCTCGCGCTGCGGGCCGTGCCCGGGATCGAGCCCGGCATCCTGTTCGTGGAACGCCAGTTCGGCGTGCTCGAGGTACACGGCCCGGACCTCGATGGCGTGCGCCGGGCCGGGCGGGCCATCCTGGACGGCCTGGGCGCCGGCGAGCAGGACCAGCTGCGGCCGCGGATCCTGTTCTCGGACGTGATCGAGGACGTGACCGACGCGCACGCGGTCATCATCAACAGGAACCGGGCCGGCTCCATGATCATCCCGGGTGACACCCTGGGCGTCAGCGAGGTCACGCCCGCCCTGTTCGCGGCGGTCGCCGCCAACGAGGCCGAGCGGGCCGCGCCGGGCGTGACGCTGGTCGACGTGTCGATGATCGGCGCCGCCGGGCGCATCTACCTGGCCGGCCCGGCCGCCGAGGTGCGGCGCGCCCAGGCAGAGATCACCGACGTGCTGTCCGCGGTCACCGGGCGGGAGCAGTAGCCGTGGCCGGGGCCGCACCTGACGCACCCGGCGCCGCACCCGGCGGAACCTCAGATGATGCCGCGGGCAGGCATGACCTGTCGGCGGGCGGGGACGTCATGGACCGGGTCACCGGGTGCGCCCGCGAGGCGCTGCGCGCCTACGACGCCCATCCCGGGGCGTCCGTGCAGCTGCTCAACGTCTCGGAGAACGCGACTTTCCTGGTGTCCGATCCCGACGCCGGGCCTTCGGTGCTGCGCGTGCACCGGCTCGGCTACCACACCGAGCCGGAGATCGCCTCCGAGCTGGCCTGGATGGACGCGCTGCGCGCCGAAGCCGGGGTGCGCACGCCGCGGGTGCTGCCCGCCGCCGACGGCCGGCAGGTCGTGACGGTGGCCGAGGCCGGCGGGCCGGGCGCGGCGGCCCGGCACTGCGTGCGCTTCGAGTTCCTGCCCGGCACCGAACCGGGCGGTCCTGGGGTTGAGCCCGAGAGCCAGCTGACCGGCCGGCACTTCGAAGAGCTGGGCGAGATCACCGCCCGGATGCACCGGCACGCGAAACAGTGGCAGCGCCCGGACTGGTTCACCCGGTTCCGCTGGGATTACCCCGCGGCGTTCGGCGCGGCGCCCCGGTGGGGGCGCTGGCAGGACGGCATCGGCGTGGGCCCGGCCGAACGCCAGGTCCTCACCCGCCTCGACGACACTCTCCGCAGGCGGCTGGAGGCGTTCGGCCAGGGCGCGGAGCGCTACGGCCTGGTGCACGCCGACACCCGGCTGGCCAACCTCCTGGTATACGACGGCCAGGTCAGCGTCATCGACTTCGACGACTCCGGGTTCAGCTGGTACCTGTACGACCTGGGCACCACGGTGAGCTTCTTCGAGCACTCGCCCGAGGTGCCCGGGCTGGTCGCCAGCTGGCTGGCCGGCTACCGCCGGGCCGCGGCGCTGACCGCCGAGGACGAGGCGGAGATCTGGACGTTCATCATGTTCCGGCGGCTGCTGCTGGTCGCATGGATCGGCTCGCACCAGGGCGTGGACATCGCCGTCGAGCTCGGCGCCGGATACACGCAGGGCAGCTGTGACCTTGCGGAGTCATACCTGAGCACACACTGACCTGAGCACATACTGAAAAGGGAGCTGCCATGTTCACATCGATCGCCGGCCGGGCCGTGGTGGTAACCGGCGGCACCCGCGGCATCGGCAAGGGCATCGCCAGCGTGTTCGCCCGCAGCGGGGCCCGGGTGCTGATCACCGGCCGGGACTCCGACGTGGCCCGGGCCGCCGCCGAGGAACTCAGCGCCGAGGCCCCGGGCGAGGTCTCGTTCATCCAGGCCGACGTGTCCAGCCGGGAGGACTGCCGGCGGGTGGCCGCGATCGCCACCGAACGGCTGGGCGGGATCGACGTGCTGTGCGCCAATGCCGGGGTGTTCCCCGACAGCCGGCTCGCGGACATGACCGAGGAGGTCCTGGACCAGGTCCTCGGCGTCAACATGAAGGGCACGGTGTTCTCGGTCCAGGCTTGCCTGACCGAGCTGGCCCGGTCCGGCCGCGGCCGGGTCATCCTGACCTCCTCGATCACCGGGCCCATCACCGGCTACCCGGGCTGGACCGCCTACGGCGCCAGCAAGGCCGGGCAGCTCGGCTTCATGCGCACCGCTGCCATCGAGCTGGCCCCCAAGCACATCACGGTCAACGCGATACTGCCGGGCAACATCGTCACCGAGGGCCTGGCCGAGCTCGGCGAAGACTACGCCGCCAAGATGGCGTCCTCGATCCCGCTGCGGCGGCTGGGCACGGTCGACGAGATCGGCTACACGGCGCTGTTCCTGGCCTCTGAGGAGGCCGGCTACATCACCGGGCAGACGATCGTGGTCGACGGCGGCCAGGTGCTCCCCGAGACGCTCCAGGCGATCGCGGCGGCCGAGGCGGCCGGATGATGAGACGATGAGCGCGGTCCCCACCGCCGTCGGCCGGACGCCGGACGAGGTCCGGCGGACCCTGGCCGAGCAGATCGGCAGCGGGCAGCTGCGGCCCGGCCAGCGTCTCGGCGCCGAGCGGGCGCTGGCCGCCGAGTTCGGGGTCAGCCGGGCCACTCTCCGCCAGGCGCTCGCCGTCCTGGAGGAAGGCGGCCTGGTCCGCCGGGTGCCGGGCCGGGGCGGCGGGACCTTCGTGGCCAAGGGCAAGATCGAGCGGGACCTGTCCCGCATCGTCGGGGTGCCCGCGCTGCTGCGCAGCCAGGGCGTGGTGGCCGGGACGCGGGTCCTGTCCGCCCGGCTGGCCCCGGCCGACGACGTCGCCGCCCAGGCGCTGCGGGCCCGGCCCGGCAACCTGGTCGTGGACCTGGTCCGGATCCGGTTCGCGGACGGCAGCCCGTTCTCGCTCGAACGTGCCAAACTCCCGGCCAAGCGCTTCCCCGGCCTGCTCGAGCTGCCGCTGGGCGGTTCGGTCTACGAGCTGATCGAGGAGCACTACGGGACCAGGCCGTACGACGCGACCGAGCGGATCGAGGTGGTCCTGGCCTCGCCGGACGAGGCGGCCATCCTGGATGTCGAGCCCGGCGCCCCGCTGATGGCCATCACCAGGACGGCCGCCGACGCTGACGGCGAGCCGATCGAGTTCTCCCGCGACCTGTTCCGGGCCGATCGCACCCGCATCGTGGTCCGCACCGAAGGTTCTGGGGCCGGCGGTTCCCGTGCCGTGCCCAGCCGGGCCCGGGTCGTCGAGCTGCGCACCCAGGCGGCGTCACGATGACCGCGCCAGCCGGCGCAGCGCCCGTCCCCGGCCGGCCCGTCGGCCGGGTCAGGTTCATGGACCAGCAGCGGGTCAACCTGGACGGCTTCGCCGTGGAGAACGCCGAGCTGGGCCTGACCGCGCTGTGCTCGCCGCACGACCCGCCGCCGGGCCTGGTCGTCCGCGACGGCAGGGTCGTCGAGCTGGACGGCGTGCCCGAGGCCGAATTCGACTCGATCGACACCTACATCGCCCGGCACGGCCTCGACCTGGACGTCGCCGCGGAGGTAATGGCCGTGCCCGACGTCGACTTCGCCCGGCGGCTGGTCGACCCGGCTGTGCCGAGGCACGAGATCATCCGGCTGAGCGCGGGCGCCACCCCGGCCAAGCTGGCCCGGGTGCTGGCCCTGCTCCGCCCGCCCGAGCTGGTCATGGCCATGACCAAGCTGCGGGCCCGGCGCACGCCATCGAACCAGGCGCACGTCACGAACCGGCTGGACGACCCGCTGCTGCTGGCGGCCGACGCGGCTACCGCGGCGGCGTTCGGCTTCCGGGAGATCGAGACCACCGTGCCGGTGCTGGCCGACGCGCCGTCCAACGCGGTGGCCTGCCTGGTCGGGGCGGCGTTCGGTGCCGACGGCGTGCTCATCCAGTGCTCGGTCGAGGAGGCCCTGGAGCTGGAACTCGGCATGCGCGGCCTGACCTCCTACGCCGAGACCGTGTCCTTGTACGGCACCGAGCAGGTCTTCACCGACGGCGACGACACGCCCTGGTCCAAGGCCTTCCTCACCTCGGCCTACGCCTCCCGCGGCATGAAGATGCGGGTGTCGTCCGGGGCCGGCGCCGAGGTCCTGATGGCCGGCGCGCGTGGCCAGTCGATGCTGTACCTGGAGGCGCGGTGCGTGGCCCTGGCCCGGGCCATCGGCGCCCAGGGCGTGCAGAACGGCGGCATCGACGGCGCTTCCGTGGCGGCCGCCGTGCCGTCCGGGCTGCGCGAGCTGATGGCCGAGAACGTCATGGTCATGATGCGCAACCTGGAGTCCTGCTCGGGCAACGACGCGCTGATGAGCGAGTCGGACATGCGCCGTACCTCCCGCACGCTGCCGATCGTGCTGGCCGGCTCGGACTTCGCGTTCAGCGGGTTCGGGTCCATCCAGCGCTACGACAACATGTTCGGCCCCAGTAACTTCAACGCCGAGGACATCGACGACTTCCTGGCCATGCAGCGGGACTGGGGCATCGACGGCGGGCTGCGCACGGTGGCCCCGGCCAGGATCGGCGAGCTGCGCCGCGACGCGGCCCAGGCCTGCCGGGCCGTCTACGCCCACCTCGGCCTGGCCGATTTCACCGACCAGCACGTCGAACTGGCCGTGGACGCGGCCGGGTCGAAGGACCTGGGGGAGACCGACACCCTGGCCGTGCTATCTGCCGCGCATGCCATCCGCCAGCGCGGGCTGACGGTGGTGGACATCGTGGCCGCCCTGGATGAATGCGGCTATTTCGAGGCGGCCGAACGGGCCGTGGCCTTCGTCCGCGCCAGGCTGTCCGGGGACTACTTGCAGACGTCGGCCATCTTCGACGAGCAGCTCGGAGTGCTATCGCTGGTCACCGACCCGAACGACTACGCAGGCCCGGGCACCGGGTATGCGCCGTCGCCCGCGCGCCAGCGCGAGATCGACGCGATCAGGCAGGCCAGGGGCGTGGACGACCTGCGGGCGGTGCAGGCCCGCGCCGCGGTCCCGCTGCTCGCCCCGGCTGGCCCGGCCCGGCCCGGGCTCGGTCCCCGCGATGTGGTGATCGGCGTCTCGCCCGCGGTCGGCCGGGACGTGTGGCAGTGCCTGTCCGGGCTGGCTGTGACCGACGTGCTGCGCGAGATGCTGGCCGGCCTGGAGGAGGAAGGCTGCACCGGGCGGGTGGTCAGGTTCAACGACTCGGTGGACCTGGGCCGGATCGGCCTGGCCGCGGCCCGGCTGGCCGGCTCGGGCATCGGCATCGGCCTGCAGGGCAAGGGCACGGCCCTGATCCACCGCCGGGACCTGGCCCCGCTGGCCAACCTGGAGCTGTACTCGGTCGCGCCCTCCGTCACCTTGGAGCTGTACCGGCTGCTCGGCGCCAACGCCGCCCGGCACGCCAAGGGTGGCACCCCCGACCCGGCCCGCAACCCCTACTCCGACGAGGCGATCGAGGCTCGCTACCACACCACGGTCATCGCCCTGATGGAACTGGAACGCCGCCGGATGGATCCCGCCGCGCCCCCCGAAGAGCTGTCACTGGAGGGACTGAAATGAGCTTCTGTGCCCCCCTCGCCCCTGGTCCGTGCTATCTGGAACCGGCTCGCTTTTTTCCTGCTTGGTGTTGGGGTGACTGAAGTGGCCGAGGTTAGTGGCGTCCGGGCGCTGTCGGGGAAGCCGGTCGAGAGCCTGACGGTGGAGGCGGTGCGGGCGGGCGAGCTCGGGCTGTCCGACCTGAGGATCCACCCGGAGACGCTGGAGCGGCAGGCGGTCATCGCCGAGCAGCACGGGAACCCGCAGCTGGCGGACAACCTGCGCCGGGCCGCGGAGCTGACCGAACTGCCTGACGAGGAGGTCCTGGCCATCTACGAGGCGCTGCGGCCGGGCCGGTCCACGGCCGCGGAGCTGACCGCGCTGGCCGAGTCGCTGGCCGCCCGGGGGCTGGCGCGCTGCGCGGCCCTGGTCGCGGAGGCAGCCGAGGTCTACGCCCGGCGCGGGCTCACCGCGTGAGCCGGAGCAGCGTCGGTGCTCGGCCGAGAATTCACCTCGTGAGCCGTATCTGCGGGCGGGCGGGCCGGTGAGGAGAGCCTTCCGGTGACGGTGATCGCCGGGGTGGACGTGGGCAACGCCACGACCGAGGTCGTGCTGCTGGCCGGCCAGGAGATCCTGGGCGGGGGACGGATGCCGACCCGGGGCCGTAAGGGGTCGGCAGAGTCGGTGCGAGGCGCGGCAGCGCTGGTCCGACGGGTCGAGCGGCAGGCCGGGTGCACGGTCACCGAGGCCAGGATCGCCCCGCTGCGCGCCGTGGACACCTCGGTGGTGACCGTCCCCGACGCGGCCCCGCCCAGCGGGCGGCTGCGGGTGCTGGCCGCGGGCGTCTCCACGCCGGGCGGCACCGGGACCTGCGTCGGGCCGCCCCTGCTGCTGACCGCCGCGGGCCCGCCCTCCGGCCTGCCGCCGCAGGCGGCGGGCCGCTCGCCGCGGCCAGCCGGCCTTCCGCAGGTGGCGGTGGTCCCGGCCGGGATGCGATACGACCAGGCCGCAGCCCGGCTGCGGGACCTGCTGGCGGCCGGGACTGCGGTCGGGGCGGTGCTGGTGGCGGGTGACGAGGGTGTCCTGGTCGCCAACCGGCTGCCCGCTGACCTGCCCGTCATCGACCAGGTGGACGCCGAAGCGGCGGCAGCGTGCCAGCTGCTCGCGGTGGAGGTGCGGCCGCCCGGGCACGCGCTGAACCTGCTGACCGACCCGGTCGCGCTCGGCGCCCGGTTCGGGCTGGGCGAGGCCGAGGCCGGGGACGCCGTGACGGTAAGCCGGGCACTTGCCGACCACTCCAACGCCGCCGCCGGGCTGCTGCCCGAGATCGCCGGGCCGGCCGAGGCCAGCCGGAGCCATGGGTCCGGACGGCGGATGGCCGCCGGATCCCGCTGCGAGCCGCCTGCGCGCAGGTCGTCGGCTGGCCGGT
The DNA here is from genome assembly GCA_963790065.1 of uncultured Actinomycetes bacterium. GTDB lineage: Bacteria > Actinomycetota > Actinomycetes > Streptosporangiales > Streptosporangiaceae > Palsa-504. The sequence continues at coordinate 136,916 of CAWBNK010000001.1, forward strand.
CGGCGCGGTCCGGGCGTTCGGCACTGGCTCGGGCGAGAGGGCGGTGGATGACCTGTTCGCCGTGGACCTGGCCGCTGCGGCCGAAGCGGCTACCGCCCGGCAGGGCAGCACCGGCCGGGCCGTGCTGGTCGCCGCCCTCGGCCGCGGCGCGGGGCTCCAGGCCATCTCACCTGCCGAACTGCTCAGCCAGCTGCTGGCCGTTCCGGTGCGCGTCCCGGTCACTGAGCCGGCCGCGGCCCGGCTGGGCGCGCTGACCACGCCCGGGGCCCGGCCCGACGCGGTGGTGGTGGACCTAGGGGCGGGCACCATCGACGTGATCGGCGCCGGGGCCGACGTGGTGGCCGCCGGGGCGGGTGACCTGCTCACCGCCGCGGTGGCGGAGACGCTCGGCATACCGCGCGCGGCGGCCGACTGGGTCAAGCGCGGCCCCTGCCTGCGGGTGGACGGCGGGCAGCGGTTCGAGGCGGAGGACGGCAGCCGCGGTTTCCTGGCCGTCAGCGCGCCCGCCTCGGCGGCCGGGATGCTTGTGGTCGAGGGGCCAGGCGGCCTGCTCCCGTTCGACCGCCGCCACGGCCCGGGGGAGTGGCGGGCCATCAGGCTGCGGCTCAAGCAGGCCGTGCTGGCGGCGAACTTCCAGCGGGCCATGCGGACGCTCGGGCCCGGCGCCCGGCAGGTCCTGGTCGTCGGCGGGCCGGCCGGTGACGAGGAACTGCTCGGCGTGATCGCGCGCTCGCTGCCCGCCACCACGGCCGTCGGCTGCGGGCATGCCGGCGACCACCTCAAGGTCCGCGACGGCGAGCCGCTCGGCCACCGCTACGCGGTCGCGCTCGGCCTGGCCCTGGCCGCGCCGTAGCCGGGCCGCGCGCCGCCGTGTTCGGGATGCGGGTCCGGACCGGATCCGGCATCGCTTCGGGATGCGGGTCCGGACCGCGATCCGGCATCCTTACTGAGCGGCGGGCGGCGGCCACCGCTTGGCCACCAGCGTGAGGACGTCGTAGGTGGCCACCGACTTGCCGTCCTGGTTGGTCACGTCAGCGTCCCAGCGCACCTCGCCGTGGTCAGCGTCTTCCCGCGGGATGATCTGCTTGCAGGTCAGCGTCACGGTCAGCTCGTCGCCCGGGTAGACCGGGGTCAGGAAGCGCAGGTTCTCCAGGCCGTAGTTGGCCAGCACCGGCCCGGGGTCGGGCTGGACGAACAAGCCCGCGGCGAAGGAGACGATGAGGTAGCCGTGCGCCACCCGGCCGTCGAAGAACGGGTTGGCCCGCGCGGCCTCCTCGTCCATGTGCGCGTAGAAGGTGTCGCCGGTGAACTCGGCGAAATGCTCGATATCGGCCAGCGTGACCTGGCGCGGGCCGGCCACCACCGTGTCGCCGATCCGCAGGTCGGCCAGGGACTTGCGGAACGGGTGCCCGCCGGACGTGTCCCGCCCGGTGCCGGCCACCCAGCGGCCGGTGACCGCGGACAGCACGCGCGGGCTGGCCTGCACCGCAGTGCGCTGCATATGGTGCAGCACACCGCGGATGCCGCCCATTTCCTCCCCGCCGCCGGCCCGTCCGGGGCCGCCGTGCACCAGCACCGGCAGCGGGGATCCGTGCCCGGTCGAGGTGGCGGCATCGTCGCGGTCCAGCACGAGCAGCCGGCCATGCCAGGGCGCCAGGCCGAGCACTACCTCGCGGGCGAAGGCCGTGTCGGCGGTGACCACCGAGCCGACCAGGCTGCCCCGGCCGCGCGCCGCCAGGTCGATCACCTCGCCGGGGCCGCGGTACCCGATGATCGTGCTAACCGGGCCGAACGCCTCTACCTGATGCGGTTCCGGGCGGCTCGCGTCGTCGCTGTGCAGCAGCAGCGGCGAGATGAACGCCCCGCGCTCGGAGCTGGCCCCCATGACCTCCACGTGGTCCAGGTCGCCGAACACCAGGCGGCCCGCCGTGAGCAGCGCCTTCACCGAGCGGCGCACTTCCTCCCGCTGTTCCAGGCTGGCCAGCGCGCCCATCCGCACGTTCTCCTCGGCCGGGCTGCCCACCACCACCTTGGCCAGCCGGTCACGGACCGCCTCGATGACCTGGCCGGCCAGCGCGGCCGGGACGAAGGCCCGCCGGATGGCGGTGCACTTCTGGCCCGCCTTGACCGTCATCTCGGTGGCCAGCTGCTGCACGTACAGGTCGAATTCCGGCGTGCCCGGCTCGGCGTCCGGGCCGAGGATCGAGCAGTTCAGCGAGTCCGCCTCGGCGTTGAACCGGACCGACCGTTCCACGACGGCCGGATGCGCCCGCAGCTGCCGCGCGGTCGCGGCCGACCCGGTGAAGGACACTAGATCCTGCTCGCCGACCGCGTCGAGCAGGCCGCTGGCGCTGCCGCACACCAGCTGGAGCGAGCCCGGGGGGAGCAGGCCGGAGCCGACCATCAGCTCCACCAGCCGGGCGGTCAGGTAGGCGGTCTGGGTAGCGGGCTTGACCAGGCTCGGCACGCCGGCGATGAACGCAGGCGCGAATTTTTCCAGCGGACCCCAGACCGGAAAGTTGAACGCGTTGATCTGGACCGCCACCCCGCGCAGCGGGGTCAGGATGTGCTGGCCGACGAAAGACCCGTCCCGGCCCAGCGGCTCGACCGCGCCTTCGGCCAGGACAGTGTCGTTGGGCAGCTCGCGGCGGGCCCGACTGGCGTAGCTGAGCAGGACCCCGATGCCGCCGTCGACGTCGAACTTGGCGTCGCCCAGGGTCGCCCCGGTCCGCGCGGACAGCTCGTAAAGCTCGGGCCGGTGCTCGCGGAGCAGCTGCCCGAGCGACTTGAGCAGGGCCGCGCGCTGGTGGAAGGTCAGCTCCCGCAGCGCCGGGCCGCCGGTGTCCCGGGCATAGTCGAGTGCCGCGCCGTAGTCGAGGCCTGCCGATGACACCCGGGCGACCACCTCGCCGGTCACGGCGTCGAGTACCGGCCGCCCCTCATCCGCCGGCTCGACCCAGGTCCCGGTCACGTAGCTACGCAGCACGGTCATCGTCAGCTCCTCCAGAAGGCTCCCCGCGGGTCCTTTCGTAAGGTACCTCGCCGCCTGCGGGGGACGGCCCCCCGGTGTTTCCCCCAGAGCCCCCGACAAATCACCCCGGCCGGGTCGGCACTGTAGGAGCCAGACGGCACGGAGCCAGGCGCGGCGGCGCTTCGGATCACATCGACGTTTAGGCGGGGCGAGCATGTGGCGAGCACTAGAACCGGGAGATCCGCAGGTCATCGGGCCTTACCGGCTGCGCGGGCGGCTGGGCGTGGGCGGCATGGGCCGGGTGTTCCTCGGTGTCTCCGCGGGCGGCCGGCCGGTGGCGGTGAAGGTCGTCCGGGCCGACCTGGCCACCGACCCTGAGTTCCGGGCCCGTTTCCAGCGGGAGGTCGCCGTGGCCCGCCGGGTGAGCGGGCCGTTCACCGCGCCGGTGATCGACGCGGACCTGGACGGCCCCGAGCCGTGGCTGGCCACCTCGTACGTGGCCGGGCCCTCGCTGGCCGACGCGGTATCCGAGCACGGCTGTTTGCCTGCCGCCTCGGTGCTGGAACTGGCCGCCGGGCTGGCCGCAGGCCTGTGCGCGATCCACGCTGCGGGCGTGGTGCACCGGGATCTCAAGCCGTCGAACGTGCTGCTGGCCGAGGACGGGCCGCGGGTGATCGACTTCGGCATCTCGCTGGCCGCCGAGACCACTCCGCTGACCCGGCTGGGCATGGTGGTCGGCTCGCCCGGCTTCATGTCGCCTGAGCAGGCCGAGGGCCGGGATGTCGGCCCGTCAAGTGACATCTTCAGCCTGGGCGCGGTGCTGGCCTTCGCCGCCACCGGCGAGGGGCCGTTCGGCACCGGGTCAGCCCCCACGCTGGCCTACCGGGTGGTCTACAGCCCGCCGAGCCTGGAGGCCGTCCCGGCCGACGTGCGCCCGCTGATCGAGCGCTGCCTGGACAAGGATCCCGGCCGCAGGCCCACGGCCCGCGACCTGCTGGCCGCGCCAGGGCACGTTCCAGCCGGCCACGGGCTGGCTGCCCGAGCCGATGACCCGGACCTTCGCCCAGCAGCCGCCCGCGCCGACCGTCACCGTGGCGAAGCTGACCCCGCCGTGGGGTCAGGTGCCCATTGCATCGCCGTCGCCTCGGCGCCGTCGCGGCCGGTCGCTGGCGATCGCCGCGCTAGTCACGGGGTTGCTGGCGGCTTCGGCCGCGGGCGGCATCGCGCTGGCCGCTTCCGCTCACCCGTCCGTCGGCATGGGTGCCGGGCAGGCTGCGCCTGCGCCGACGGCGACCGCTCCGGTCAGCTCCGCGCCCCCGGCCTCGGCGCCGGCCAGCACGCAGGCCGGGCCGGCCACGGCGCCCAGCACGTCGTCGGCTGCACCGCCGCCTAGCATGTCCCCGTCCGCCATGCCGTCGGCGACCATGTCCGCACCCACGTCGTCCCCTACCGCCAGCCCGTCCGGCAGCCAGGCCCCGGCACCGGCGCCTACCCCGTCCGGGAGCCAGGCGCCGGCTCCGGCCCCGAGCGGATCGCCGGCCGCGGCCGGTGGGGCCCAGACCCCGCCCCCCGGAGCCTCCTGAAGATCGGTTTATCTCATTTCCTGAACCGGCTGAACCTGGGGCTGCGCCGCTGCGTGGCTCCTGGTGGTGCGGATCGCACCATCGTCGTTGGTCCACGGTAAGGAGACGAGCATGTGGCAGCAACTACAGCCCGGCGATCCCCAGCTGATCGGGCCCTACCGGCTGCGCGGGCAGCTTGGCGTGGGCGGCATGGGCCGGGTTTTCTTCGGTGTCTCGGCGGGCGGCCGGCCGGTGGCGGTGAAGATCGTCCGCGCCGACCTGGCCGCCGATCCAGAGTTCCGGGCCCGTTTCCGGCGGGAAGTCGCGGTGGCCCGGCGGGTGAGCGGCCAGTACACCGCGCCAGTGATTGACGCTGATCTGGAGAGCCCGACGCCCTGGCTGGCCACCGCCTACGTGGCCGGGCCCTCGCTGGCCGACGCAGTTTCCGAGCACGGGCCGCTGCCGGCCAGGCTCGGTACTGGAACTGGCCGCGGGCCTGGCCGAGGGCCTGAGCGCGATTCACGCCGCCGGGGTGGTGCACCGCGACCTGAAGCCCGCCAATGTGCTGCTGGCCCAGGACGGGCCTCGGCTGATTGATTTCGGAATATCCCGGGCCATTGAGGCGAGCGCGCTGACCCACACCGGCATGGTGGTCGGCTCACCCGGGTTCATGTCGCCTGAGCAGGCCGAGGGCCGGGACGTCGGCCCGTCAAGTGACATCTTCAGCCTGGGCGCGGTGCTCGCCTTCGCCGCCACCGGGGAAGGTCCGTTCGGCGCCGGCTCGACCCCGGCACGCTGGTCTACCGGGTGGTCTACAGCCCGCCGAGCCTGGAGGCCGTCCCGGCCGACGTGCGCCCGCTGATCGAGCGCTGCCTGGACAAGGATCCCGGCCGGCGGCCGACCGCCCGCGACCTGCTGGCCGCGACCGGTGCGGTACAACCCGCCGCGGGCTGGCTGCCCGGCCCGGTGACCCGGACCTTCGTCCAGTACCCGGCTCTGGCGGTCGACGCGGTGTCCGGTCCCGTCCTGGCGGCGGACGGCCCAGTCCCGGCCGGGCCCGGTGTGTCCCGGACCGTCACAGTGGCCAAGATGGCCCCGGCCTGGGGGCAGGTCCCGGCGGCCTCCCCGCGGCGGCCGCGGCGCATAGGACGGCCGCTGGCCGTCGCGTCGTTGGTAGCCGGCCTGGTGGCGGCCTCGGCCGCCGGCGGCTTCGCCCTGACCGCCTACGCGCATCCGGCGCCTGCCGCGCCTGCCGGGCAGGCCGCCCCAGCCCAGACGGCCGGCTCGCCGGTCACCTCCGCCCCGTCATCGGCGCCCTACCCCGGCAGTTCGCCGAGGACGGACTCGGGCTCGGGATCCGGGTACTGAGCCCTCAGTGGGTGAAGGCCTTGCGCATCTGCTGGATCTCGGGCGGCGGCTGGGTCTGCGGGTGATGCTCGAGGATCCGCACCTGCAGCCGCATATCATCCAGTAGCAGGTTGGCCAGGTCCATGCTGAAGCCGTTCCTGACCACGATCCGCATCACCTCGGTGTCGGTCATGTCCTCGGGGAAGGTGTAAGCCGGCACCTGCCAGCCGCGCTGGCGCAACCGCTCCGACAGGTCGAACACCGAGTACCCGGTGATCTCCTCGCGCAGCCTGAACGCGAACACGGGCAGGTCACTGCCGTCGGTGAGCAGCTCGAACGGGCCTATCTTGGCGATCTCACCGGACAGGTAGAGGGCGATATCCTGGCAGGTCTGTTGCACGTGCCGGTAGCCCTGCCAGCCGAGCCTGAGGAAGTTGTAGTACTGCGCGGCCACCTGGGCGCCCGGACGGGAGAAGTTGAGCGCGAACGTGGGCATCTCCCCGCCCAGGTAGTTGACCTTGAAGATGAGATCTTCCGGCAGGTAATCCGGGGTCCGCCACATGACCCAGCCGACTCCGGGATAGACCAGGCCGTACTTGTGCCCCGAGGTGTTGATCGAGCACACCCGCGGGACCCGGAAGTCCCACTCCAGGTCCGGCTGCAGGAACGGGGCCACGAACCCGCCCGACGCGCCGTCCACGTGCACCGGAATGTCGCAGCCGTGCTCGGCCTGAACCTGGTCCAGGGCCTGGCTGATCTCGAGCACGGGCTCGTAGCTGCCGTCCATGGTGGAGCCCAGGATGGCGACCACGCCGATGGTGTTCTCGTCGCACTTGGCCGCGGCCTCGGCCGGGCCTAGGTGCAGGCGCCCCGGCACCATCGGTACGTAACGCGGCTCCACCTGCCAGTAGCGGCAGAACTTCTCCCAGCACACCTGGACGTTCGAGCCCATCACGAGGTTCGGCTTGGTCGCGTCGAGCCCCGCCGCCTGCCGCCGGGCCCGCCACCGCCACAGCATCGCCATCCCGCCGAGCATGCAGGCCTCACTCGACCCGGTGGTCGAGCAGCCGGTCGCCTGGCTGCCCTCCGGCGCGTTCCACAGGTGGGACAAGATGTTCACGCAGCGCCGCTCGAGCTCCGCGGTCTGCGGGTACTCGTCCTTGTCGATCATGTTCTTGGGCGCGCACTCGGCCATCAGCAGCTCGGCCTCGGGCTCCATCCAGGTCGTGACGAACGTGGCCAGGTTGAGCCGGGCGTTGCCGTCGAGGATGAGCTCGTCCCGGACGACCTGCAGCGCGGTGCGCGGCAGCACCCCGTGCTCGGGCAGCTTGTACCGGGGGATGTCGCAGGTCTTCTCGCGGAAGTAAACAGGGTTGATCTCGAGCTCGGCGTCCCGTGCGGACTCATCCACCTTGGTATGCAACGGCATGGCAGGCTCCCTGGCTGTGCGGGAAGGCGGTGACTGGGCCTTTCAGTGGCCAGGCTAACGTGCCGGGCGGGCACGGTGGCCTGGCCCGCCCCGCCCGTATCCGCGGCGTGAATTCGCGAAGGCACGGACCAGAGGGTCCACTGAACGGTGGATGCGGCGCCTCCCGGATAGCCGGCCTGCCGCCTCGCCCGGCGGCCCGCCGATCATGGCCGCGCAGCCGATCCGCGGGACGGGGCCGTCAGGCGATGCTGGCTAGGACGCAGGCGAGGGCCGGCCGAGGAGGAGCGGGATGACATCGGTCATCGAGGTGACGGGGCTCACCAAGCAGTACGGAGACAGGGCGGTGGTGGACGGGATCATCAGGTTCCGGCCCATGGTGCCGCTGGACGAGCAGTCGCTCGCCCTCGGTATCGCCGCGCTGTTCGCGACCGGCCTGCTCGGCGCGAGCGTGGCACCGACCGCCCGGGGCGCGGCGGGAATCGGGTGGCTGCTGTTCTTCCCGAACATGTTCCTGGCCGGCGTCTACTACCCGACCGAGGTGATGTCGGCCACGATGCGCCAGGTCGGTAACTTCACCCCGCTCGGCGCGGCGCTGCACGCGGTGCGCGACAGCTGGATGGGAATAGATCCCCGGCCCGAGTACCTGGGCATAATGGCGGCGTGGGCCCTGGTCGCCGCGGCCCTGGCGGCCCGCTTTTTCCGCTGGGAACAGGCGTAGGGAAGGGGGAGCGGTGACGGTGCGGACGCCGGACAGCGGCCTCGAGTCGCTGGAGCGCCGCTACGAGTCGATCATGCAGGTGGTCCCGTACCTGGTGCTCGCCGTCCCGATCCTCCCGTACGTCCTGTCGCAGAGCCCGAGTGCGGGGGCGGCCGGGATCACCGTCGGCGTCGCCGTGGCCGCGGGGGCCTGGATCACCTGGTTTACCGTCCTGCGCCCGGGCTGGGCGGATCGTTGCTGGCTGATGCGGCTGTACTGCGTCGGCCTGCTCGCCTTCATCGCTGCGCTCACCGCCCGGAGCCCCTGGTACGGCTTCTTCACTTGGTACGGCTTCCTGACCGCATTCCGGTACCTGGCCGGAGCCTGGCGCTGGGCCGCCTGCGCGGCCGTGGCACTCATCTTCGGCGTGGACCAGGGCGGGGGCTTCCACCGTCTGACGGTGTCCCAGGTCGTCATCTGGGTCGTCCTGGGCTGCGTGGACGTCGTGCTCGTCGGCCTGTTCGTGCTCCTCGGAGCGAAGTCCGAGGAGCAGAACCTGGCCCGCAAGGGGATGATCGCCGACCTGGCCCAGGCCAACCAGCGGCTGGAGGAGATGATGGCCGAGAACACCGGCCTGCAGACCCAGCTGCTGACCCAGGCCAGGGAGGCGGGCGCCGGTGACGAGCGGCAGCGGATGGCCCGGGAGATCCACGACACGCTCGCCCAGGGCCTGACCGGCATCATCACCCAGCTCGAGGCCGCGCAGCAGACCGGCCACGACGCTGAGCGCGACCGCCGCATCGGCAACGCCACCCGGCTGGCCCGCGACAGCCTGGCCGAAGCCCGCCGCTCGGTGCAGGCCCTGCGGCCGCAGGCCCTGGAGGACGCCAGGTTCCCTGACGCGCTGGCCCAGGAGGTGGCCCGTTGGTCGGCCACCAGCGGCGTGCCTGCCGAGGTCAAGACGACCGGCGACGCCATGACCATGCATCCCGAGGTCGAGGTGACCCTGCTGCGGGTGGCCCAGGAGGCGCTGGCCAACGTGGCCAAGCACGCCGCGGCCACGCATGCGTGGGTCACGCTGTCCTACATGGGAGACGTGGTGACCCTCGACGTCCGGGACGACGGCGCCGGCTTCGCCGGCCCCGGCCGCAGCGAGTCCGGCGGCGGCTTCGGCCTGATCGCGATGCGGCAGCGGGTGAACCGGCTGGCCGGCCAGCTGGAGATCGAATCAGAACCGGGCGCCGGCACCGCCGTCTCGGCCAGCCTGCCCGCGATCGGACTGGGCCCGCCGCCGCAGGCGGCCAAGGAAACGGAGTCCTCGTGACCGGACCTATCCGCCTGCTCATCGCCGACGACCACCCGGTGGTCCGCGACGGCCTGCGCGGCATCTTCGAGGCCAGCGACGAGTTCGAGGTGGCCGGCGAGGCGGCCAACGGCCGGGAGGCGGTCGACCGGGCCGCGGCGCTGCGACCCGACGTGGTCCTGATGGACCTGCGCATGCCGGTGCTGGACGGGGTCAGCGCGATCCGCCTGCTGGCCCAGCGGGGCGTCGAGGCGCGGGTCCTGGTGCTCACCACCTTCGACACCGATACCGACGTGGTGCCCGCCATCGAGGCCGGGGCCACCGGCTACCTGCTGAAGGACTCTCCGCCGGACGAGCTCAAGCGCGGGGTGCGCGCCGCGGCCCGGGGCGAGGCGGTGCTCTCGCCGTCGGTCGCCACCCGGCTGCTCGGCCAGGTCAGGCAGCCCGCCCGGGATCCGCTCAGCCAGCGCGAGCTGGACATACTGGGCCTGATCGCGCGCGGCCACTCCAACCGGGAGGCCGCCGCGGCCCTGTTCATCAGCGAGGCCACGGTCAAGACCCACGTGCTGCATATCTACGCCAAGCTCGGCGTCAACGACCGTGCCGCCGCCGTGGCGGCCGGCTTCGAGCGCGGCCTGCTGCCCCGTCCGTGAGCGGATCGAGCACCACGGGCCGTTCGGATCAATGATCTTTTCTGGTGTAACGGCACAGGAGGAGGCCGTCGGCGTCGATGACGTGGGCCAGGGCCAGCGGCAGCGGGTGATCCGGGACCAGGGAGCCGGCCACGATGCGGCCCCCGGCGTCGCCGGTCAGCAGCGGGCTGATGGTCAGGCACAGCTCATCCACCAGGTCGGCCGCGACGAGCTGGCCGAACAGGTGCGGACCGCCCTCGGCGAGCAGCCGCTGATGACCGCGTTCGGCCAGCGCACTGAGCGCGGCCTTCAGACCGACGGTTTCCTCTCCGGCCACGATCACGTCGGCGTGCCGGGCCAGTTCGGCCCGCAGATCCGGGGGTGACGCCGCGGTGGTGATCACGATCGTGCGGGCGTGCGGCGGAGCGGCGCTGATCAGGGAGCTGGCCGGGTCGAGATGGAGCCGGGCGCTGACCACCGCGATCGGCGGGGTCGGCCAGGCCGGCCCGCAGGTGGCGCCACAGCTCGCGGGAGCGCACCGGCCCGTAGCGCTCGGTACGGGCGGTCGCCGCTCCTACCAGGATGACGTCGGCCAGCGTGCGGAGCAGCGCGAACACGTGCCGGTCGGCGTCGGACGACAAGCCTGCCGAGGCGCCGTCGAGATGGGCGGCGCCGTCCACGCTGGCCACGAAGTTGGCCCGCAGCCACGGCCCGGGCGGGTAGGCGTACAGCCGGGCCAGGTCCTCGTCGGTCAGGTCGGACTGCCCGGTCAGCAGCCGCATCACTCCGCCGACCTGAGCACGATGACCGCCCGGGCGCACACCTCGACCTCGGTCTTCGGCATCAGGACGGACCCTGACCCCTCCTCGGACACCCTGGCCGTCGCGGTGTCGATCACCACCTCCCAGCCGGCGGCCAAGCTGGCCTCGGGCAGGGTGAAGGTGAGCGCCTCGCCATGCGCGTTGAACAACAGCAGGAACTTGGCGTCGATGATCCGCCCGCCGCGCGGGTCCGGCTCGCTGATCGCCTCGCCGTTGAGGAACACCGCCAGCGACTGGGCGTAGCCGGCGTCCCAGTCCTGCTGGGTCATCTCCTGGCCGGAGGGCGTCAGCCAGAACGATGTCGCTGGTCGCGTCGGCCGGCTCGTCGCGGCTGCCGCGGAAGAACCGGCGCCGCCGGAACACCGGATGGTCCCGGCGCAGGCTGGCCAGGGTCTCGGTGAACTGGAGCAGGTCCTGGTCCGCGGCGGCCAGGCCGTCAGGGGGCCAGTCCTGCCAGGACACCTGGTTGTCCTGGCAGTAGGCGTTGTTGTTGCCGCCCTGGCTGCGGCCCATTTCATCGCCTGACAGCAGCATCGGGACGCCCTGGGACAAGAACAGGGTCACCAGGAAGTTCCGCTTCTGCCTGGCTCGCAGGCTGGTGACGGCGGCATCGCCGGCCGAGCCTTCGGTCCCGCAGTTCCAGGACCGGTTGTCGTCGGTGCCGTCGCGGTTGCCCTCGCCGTTGCCCTCGTTGTGCTTGTTGTTGTAGCTGACCAGGTCGTTCAGGGTGAACCCGTCGTGGCAGGTGACGAAGTTGATCGACGCGACGGGTCGGCGTCCGCTGGTCTCGTACAGGTCGCTGGACCCGGACAGCCGGGAGGCGAATCCGGGGATGGCGTCCGGGATGCCGCGCCAGAAGTCGCGGACGGCGTCGCGGTACTTCCCGTTCCACTCGGTCCACAACGGCGGGAAGTTGCCGACCTGGTAGCCGCCCTCGCCGACATCCCACGGCTCGGCGATGAGCTTCACCTGGGAGACCACCGGGTCCTGCTGGACCAGGTCGAAGAACGTGGACAGCCGGTCCACGTCGTGCAGTTCCCTGGCCAGCGCCGAGGCCAGGTCGAACCGGAACCCGTCAACGTGCATCTCCAGGACCCAGTAGCGCAGCGAGTCCATGACCAGCTGCAGGGCGTGCGGATGCCGGGCGTTCAGGCTGTTCCCGCAGCCGGTGTAGTCCAGGTACCGCCACGGCTCGGAGCGGTCGAGCCGGTAGTAGGCGGCGTTGTCGATGCCGCGGAAGGACAGCGTGGGGCCCATGTGGTCACCCTCGGCGGTGTGGTTGTAGACGACGTCGAGGATGACCTCGATGCCCGCCTCGTGCAGCGCCTTGACCATGGTCTTGAACTCGCCGACCTGCTCGCCGCGCTGCCCGGCCGAGGAGTACTTGTTGTGCGGGGCCAGGAACCCGATCGTGTTGTAGCCCCAGTAGTTAGTCAGGCCCCGGCCCACCAGGGACTGCTCGGCCACGAACTGGTGCACCGGCATGAGCTCGACCGCGGTGACGCCGATCCGCTGCAGGTGGGCGAGCACGGCAGGATGCGCGAGGCCGGCGTAGGTGCCGCGCTGGTGCTCGGGTACCTCCGGGTGGCACAGGGTCAGCCCGCGTACGTGCGCCTCGTAGATGACGGTCTCGTGGTACGGGATCTGCGGCGCCCGGTCGTGACCCCAGTCGAAGAACGGGTTGATCACCACGTTCTTCGGCATCCGCGGCGCGCTGTCGGCGGTGTTGCGCTTCCTGGGGCTGGCGAACTGGTAGCTGAACAGGGACTCGTCCCAGCTGAGGTCCCCCTCGACCGCCTTGCCGTACGGATCGAGCAGCAGCTTCGAGCCGTCGCAGCGCAGCCCGCGGGCGGGATCGTAGGGACCGTGCACGCGGTAGCCGTAGCGCTGGCCGGGCGCGATGCCGGGCAGGTAGACGTGCCAGACGAAGCCGTCCACCTCGGTCAGGTCCACCCTGGTCTCTGTTAGCCTCGTCTGGGTCAGCCCGCCGGCGCCGTCGTCCGCCTCTTCGAACAGGCAGAGCTGGACGCGGTCGGCGACCTCCGAAAACAGGGCGAAGTTCGTGCCCCACCCATCCCAGGTCGCGCCGAGCGGATAAGGCGTTCCCGGCCAGGTACGCATTCGCCCCCTTCGAAACGGCGGGTCAGGCTGGCTTCGGCCAGCGGCCGACTCTACCTGGTACGCGTAGACCCGAAGGGACGTACGTTACCGGATCGTGACCAGCGGGTGCCGGCGCCCCGGATTTTCCGGGGACTATCGGGAGTTTTACCCAGTTTTACGCCGCAGCCCGCTGTCGCGTTCCTGCCTCCTGATACCGGTCCAGCATCACGTCGGCCACCTCGGCCGCCGCGCCGAGCGCCGGCGCTACCGCCGCCGCTCCCGCGGCCAGGGCGGCATCGCGGATCCGGTCCGCGAAAAACCCTGGCGCGAGCAGGTAGGTCGCGACCAGGACCCGCCGGGCTCCGGCGTGCAGCAGCCCGGCTACGGCCGCGGCGGGCGCCGGATCGGCGGCCGAGGCGTAGGCCGGACGGACCGCGAACCATCCGGTCCGGGCCTGCCAGCGGGCCGCGAGGCGGCCGATGGTGAGGTTGGCCGCCGGGTCGCTCGAGCCGGCCGCGGCGAGGACCACGCCGGTGTGCCCGGGATCCTCGAGCGCGTCAGGCGCCGCCTCGGTCAGCCGCCGCTCTAGCGCCCGCAGCAGCAGCGGGTGCGGGCCGAGGGTGGCGCCGTAGGTGACCTCGAGTCGCGGGAAGTCGCCGCGCATCCGGGCCAGCAGGCGAGGGATGTCGGTCTTGCTGTGGTAGGCCGCCGTGAGCAGCAGCGGCAGCACGGTCACCCGGGCGTTGGCCGGCAGCGCGGACATGACCTGAGGCAGCGACGGCGCGGCGTGAGAAAGGTAGGCCGTGCGCAGGATCAGGCCGCGCGCCGCCGTCCGGGTGGCGGCCACCTTCATCAGCTCGTCGATGGTGGCCGCTGCCCGCGGGTCCGCGCTGCCGTGTGCCACGGCGACGAGAACCCGGTTAAGCATGTATGCCGCACTCCGTCTTGCCGGTCCCGGCCCACCGCCCGCTGCGCGGGTCCGCGCCAGACTCGACCTTGATGGTGCAGGTCGCGCAGCCGATCGAGGGATAGCCGTCGTAGACCAACGGGTTGACCAGCACGCCCTGCTCGGTGATGAAGTCGTCCACCTGCTTCTGCGACCAGCTGACGATCGGGTTGACCTTGACCATCTCCCGGCGGTCGTCCCACTCCACGACCCGGGTCTGGCGTCGCTGGTTGGTCTCGTCCCGGCGGACGCCGGTGATCCAGGCGTCATAGTTGGTCAGGGCCCGCTCCAGCGGTTCGACCTTGCGCAGGTAGCAGCACAGGTCGGGGTTGCGGCCGTAGAGTCTCGGCCCAAGCTCCGCGTCCTGTTCGGCGACGGTACGCGACGGGGTGACGTTGATGAGCTTGATCGGGTACACGACCTCGGCGGCGTCCCTGGTACCGATGGTCTCCGCGAAGTGGTAGCCGGTGTCGAGGAAGACCACGTCGATGCCGGGCTTGACCGCCGAGGCGAGGTGGACGATCACCGTGTCGGTCATGGAGGAGGTGATGCAGATCCGGTCGCCGAAGGTGTCCGTGGCCCAGCGGATGATCTCCTCGGCGGGCGCTTCCGCGAGTTCCTCGGCGGCCTGTTCGGCGAGGGTTCGCATGAGCTCGGGGTCCTCCAGGCTGATCTGCGCCAGGCCGCGGGGGTGATCCGGCAAGACGGTGGGAGCGGGACTCACAGCGTCACTCCTATTCCGGCAAAGCGTAGCTGGAAACTGCGGGTGCAACTGCGGCAATGCCATTCACCGTCGGTCGCGCCCTGCGGCTCGAGGTCCTCCTCGCCGCAGTAAGGGCAGTAGAAGGGGACTGCGCGCGTGCTCACGTGAGGTCCTCATCGGTGGCCCGCACGGTCCAGGCGGCGAAGCTCTCGCCTGGTTCGCGGCCCGCCTCGAACCGGCGCAGCACCCGCTCCACGTAGTCGGGCAGATCCTCGGCCGTGGTCTTGAGCCCGCGGACCTTGCGGCCGAAGCCGGAGCCGGAACCGTCGCCGCCGCTCAGGCTGCCGCCCAGGTGGATCTGGAAGCCCTCGACCTGCTGCCCGTCGGGCCCGGTGACGAGCGAACCCTTCAGGCCGATGTCGGCCGTCTGGATCCGGGCGCAGGAGTTCGGGCAGCCGTTGACGTTGATAGTGACCGGGGCGTCGAAGTCCGGCAGGCGCCGCTCCAGCTCGGCGATCAGGTCGGCCGCCCGGGCCTTGGTCTCCACGATGGCCAGCTTGCAGAACTCGATGCCGGTGCAGGCCATCGTGTGCCTGCGGAACGCGCTCGGCCGCGCGGGCAGGCCGGCCGCGGCCAGCTCGGTCACCAGCTCCTCGGTGCGCCGCGGCGGCACGTCGAGGATGACCATCTTCTGCTCGGTGGTGGTGCGCACCCGGCCGCTGCCGTACCGGGCGGCCAGCCCGGCGATGACGTCGAGCGCGTCGGCCGACAGGCGCCCCACGGTCGGCGTGAACCCGACGTAGTTCAGCCCGTCGCGCTGCCGGTGAACGCCCACGTGGTCCCGGATCCCGCCGACCGGCGCGGCCGGCGGCGGGCCGTCCGGCAGGGCGTAGCCCAGGTACTCCTTCTCCAGCACCTCACGGAACTTCTCCGGGCCCCAGTCGGCCAACAGGAACTTGATCCTGGCCCGGTGCCGCAGCCGGCGATAGCCGTAGTCCCGGAATAGCCCGGCGACCCCGGCCCACACCTCGGCCACCTGGCCGGGCCGGACGAACGCGCCGAGCCGCTGGCCGATCATCGGGTTGGTGGACAGGCCGCCGCCGACCCACAGGTCATAACCGGACTCGCCGTCGGCGTTGCGCACGCCCACGAACGCCACGTCGTTGATCTCGTGGATGGCGCACTGGGCGGAGCAGCCGCTCACCGAGGACTTGAACTTCCGCGGCAGGTTGGAGAACTCCGGGTCGCCGATGTACTGCTCGGTGATCGCGGCGATCTCGGGCGTGGCGTCGATGATCTCGGTCTCGTCCAGGCCGGCCAGCGGGCAGCCGAGGACTACGCGGGGCGTGTCCCCGCAAGCCTCGGTGGTGCTCAGCCCCACCGATTCCAGGGCGTCCCAGATCGCGGGCACGTTCTCGATCTCGATCCAGTGCAGCTGGATGTTCTGCCGGTCGGTGACGTCCGCGGTGCCGCGGGCGTACCGGCGGGAGATGTCCGCGATCACGCGCAGCTGGTCGTTCTCGAGCTGGCCGCCGTCGATGCGGACCCGCAGCATGAAGTAGCGGTCGTCGAGCTCCTCGGGCTCCAGCACGGCGGTCTTGCCGCCGTCGATGCCCGGCCGGCGCTGGGTGTACAGGCCATACCAGCGGAAACGCCCGCGCAGGTCGGCCGGGTCAATGGAGTCGAAGCCGTACTTGGAGTAGATGTCGATGATCCGCTGACGGACGTTCAGGCCGTCGTCGTTCCTCTTGTTCTCCTCGTTCTTGTTGAGCGGCTCGCGGTAGCCGAGCGCCCACTGGCCTTCGCCTCGCTTGCGTTTGGTCCTCGTCGTGGTCCCGGTGACGGCAGCGGCTGGCATCTAGCAGGTTCCTTCAGGCTCGGGGACGCGCATGCCACGAGAACCTGGGCGCTGCCGATCGCCAGCCCCATCGGGCTGGCGCCTCTAAGACGGAGGCACACAGCAGAAGAAACCCGGCATCGCACGCGCGCCCGGTCAGAAATCCGGGGCAGCGATCATCGGGTGTCGCGACAGATGGCGCTACGGATGCGCAGGAAGTCGACGTGCCTACGCACGACGAGCAACGGATCCGTAACACTCATTACAGCAGGATCACATGTAACGGACGCGGATGTCCAGGACAAGTCCGGCATGTGGACAGTCGCTTCAGTCACATCGGCGGCAACAGGGCCGCCCGCGGGCCTATTCCCCGGTCAGCCCTGGCGGATCCAGCTCAGCGGCGGCTCCGACCCCGTGGGAACCGATTCGGCCGCCGGCTGGTGCTGGCAGTCGCACCAGGTGCCGCCGGGGCAGTCCTCGTGGTGGCGCTTCCGGCATGAGACGCAAATCATGCTCTCTATTGTGCGGGCTGATTTGTTCTGCTTCTGCCTGCTCCTGGGCTGTTTGCCGCCAGGTGTGGGTACACCGGGGTCATGACGGAGAAGCCCGGCGCGGACGTGCTTCCCTTTCCCGACCGGCGGGCCGCCGGGCGGCTGCTGGCGGAACGGCTGGCCGACTCGGTGACCTGGGACAATTGGCCGGAACGGACCGTGGTACTCGGGTTGCCCAGGGGCGGCGTAGCCGTCGCGGAACAGGTCGCGGCGATCCTGGGCGTGCCCATGGATGTCATCGTCACGCGCAAGATCGGCTATCCGCCGCAGCCTGAGCTCGGCGTGGGTGCCATCGCCGAGGGCCTGCCCGAGCCCGTCTACGATGCCAGCCTGCTGCACCGGCTGGCGCTGGAGCCCGCGGATCTAGCCGAGGTACTGGCCGCGGAGGAAGCCGAACTCGCCCGGCGGGTCCGGATCTACCGCGGCGGCAGCCCGCCGCCGCCGGTATCAGGCCGGTGCGTGATCGTGGTGGATGATGGCCTGGCTACCGGCGCCACCGCACGCGCCGCCTTGCGGTCGCTGCGGGCCAGGCAGGCGGCGCACCTTGTCCTCGCGGTACCGGTGGCGCCGCCTGCGGCCACTATTTCCATGCGCGCCGAAGCTGACCAGGTGATCATCTTGGCCACTCCCAGCCGGTTCTCCTCCGTGGGGGAGTGGTATCTGGCCTTCGGGCAGCTCAGCGACGCCGACGTGCTGGCGTTGCTGACCTAGATGGTTGAGGGTGGCCCCGTGGTCCGGATTGAGGGTGGTCCGGGTTCAGGCGGCGTTCGCGCGGCGCATGCGGCGGCGGCGCTCGGCGGAGCGCTCGTCCTCGTTCAGCCCGCCCCAGGTGCCGTACTTCTCAGGTCGCGACACGGCGTAGTTCAGGCACTCAAGCCGTACCGGGCAAGCAGCGCAAATCTCCTTCGCCTTGCGCTCCCTGATCTCCCGCTCCGGCTGGCGCTCACCATCGGGACCAAAGAAGAGCAACAGGTCCTCGCCACGGCATGCGGCAGCATCTTGCCAACCCCAGTTCGGACGGGGAAGCAAAGCCGACTGCCGACGTACCTGAGACATGGATCAATCTCCTCAACCAAGATGCTTCAAATCGTGCGTTACAGTGGATCGTCAGGCGTGAACACGCGTACGCGCGCCAGTCCTGTCCGGGAACCTCCGTTGCAAGATACAACGCGTCTCGGTGACGTGGTGTTCCCGTACGTAGGCGAGGCGATCGCGTAAGCAACCGGTCACTATACCGAACGGCTGGCACCGGCTCGGCGGTTCACCCGTCCTTGCTAACCGCCGTGCGTGCCGCTGCATGCCCGCCGATAATGATGCCATCGCATTAGTCATCTCGCATGCGAGCTGGCGAAATTCAGGGCCTGATTTCCAGCTTCGTTCCAGCCATCCGCCGGGCTCCGGCTAGCCTGCCTGGCAATGTTCGTGACGAACTGGACAAAGGGAAGGGAGCACGCCACCATGGGCAGCATGTCAGCGTCGGACGCAGCGCCCCTGCCCCGGCTCGGCGAGGTCTTCTTCGACGTGCGCGGCAGCTCGCGCAGCATGCGCCTGAGCTGGTACGCCGACACCGGGATCTCCGTCTTCAGCATCTGGCAGGGCGGCACGTGCACCGGCACCTTCCGGCTGCCGCAAGAGGAACTGCCCCGGCTCATCGACGCCCTGCAGCGCGGACTGCAAGGCGACCCGCGCGGCTCCGGCGGCGTGCTGCGCCAGCTTCCAGGCGCCCCCACAGATCCCAGACTGAGGGCGCTGCCTGCTTATGGCGGCGGCCGTGAAATCACCCGGGACGGTGATTTCACCGGTCCGGTAACCGGTGATTTCCGCGCCCTTCGGCCCGATGATGGGGCCGGCGTGATGCTATTCGGTACCGCAGAACGCAAAGCGCTGCCGCCCGCGGGAGGCAGTTACCGGGATCAGCCGCAATACCCGGAGCAGGCCCAGTACCCGGAGCAGGCCCAGTACCCGGAGCAAGCCCAGTACCCGGCCCGGGACTGGGACCAGGGGTATCCGGAGCGCGGCCAGTACGCAGATCAGGGCCAGTACGCAGATCAGGGCCAGTACGCAGATCAGGGCCAGTACGCAGATCAGGGCCAGTACGCAGATCAGGGCCAGTACCCGCTGGCCAGGCACTCGGATCAGGGCCAGTACGCGGACCAGGCCGAGTACGCTACCGAGCCGCAGTATCCGACCCGGGCCTATGCCGAACCTGGCCGCTCCGAGCCCGGCTACGGCGCCTATGACTCCTACAGTTCCCAGCCGCCCCAGGTCGGGGGCGACCAGGGCCACCAGCGGTACGGGCCTGGCGAGCTGGGTTACGCCGGCTCTTCCTACTCCGACCAGGGGTACGGCGGGCCGTCGTATCCGGATCAGGGTTACGACGACCGCGGTTACCCCGAGCCGGGGCGGCCCGGACGCACCTACCCGGAGCAGGGCTACGGCGACTACGGACAAGCCGAGCCGGGGAGCCAAGGTCCGGGTTACGGTCCTGAGCAGGGTTACGGCCAGCACGGGAACGGTCAGCCAGGCTCGCGGGACGACGCGGGCCAGTCCTACCCTGACCAGGGATACGGCGGCTACGCCTATCAGGAGCAGGAGCAGGAGCAGGCGGGCCGGGGGCAGGCCGAGCCCTACCCGGAGCAGGCCTACGGCTACGCCGGCGACCGGGGAAGCGGGAACTACCAGGTTGTCCCCGACGGAGCCGGATACGACCACGGTGGCTACAACGGCGCTGGTTACAACGCTCCCGGCTATGACAGTGCCGGCTGACGACAGTGCCGGCTACGACCGGGTCGGCTACGACAATCGCGGCCATAACGGCGCCGATGGCTACGGTCGTCCCGGGTACGACGGGGCTGGCCATAACGGCGGCGGCTATGACCGGGCCGGTTATGAAGGCGGATACAGCGGCCAGGGCTACAACAGCGACAGCGCCGGCTACGGCAAGGCCGGTTACGACAGCGCCAGTTACGTCGGTGCCAGCTACGACAATGCCAGTTACGACCGTGCCAGCTACGACAATGCCAGTCATGACCTCGGCAGCTATAGCGGCGCGGGCCACAATGGGGCTGGTGCCTCGGATGCCGGCTACCGCGAGGTCGGCCAGGACAGCGCCGGCTACGGCAGCGCTGGTTATGACCGGGCCGGTTATGACCGGGCCGGTTATGACAGCGCCGGTCACGACGGCGGGTACGGCGGGCCTGGTTACGACGGCGGCGCCAGCCGGTCCGGCGGGTACCGGCAGCCGCCCGCGAGCGGCGATCCGAACCACCTGGTGCAGTACGACGACCCGGACGTGACCCCGAGCCAGCCCATCTCATCGTTCCCCTACGACGGCGGTCCGCCTCCGGAGCGGGAACATAGACGCCGCCGGAGGCGTTAGACGTCACGTGGCCGGTGCGGCTGTGTCCCCCGGGCCGCACCTATTGCCTTCGCGGAATACCGTCCGGCTGGAGCCGCGTAGTGCCTTTCGCCGAGAGGCGACCTCCGCACCGGTTAACGTGACAGAGGGCCGGCGCGCTGGCGAGCGAATGCTCACCAGCCGCCGGTCCTTTGGCGTTTTCTGAGCCGCTGCCGGGCGTCGCGCCGCTCAGGCCGGTCCCGGCGGACCGGGCTGCGGCTGCTCAGGGCCGCCTGGAGCACCCGACTTGCTGTCGATGATGGCGGGGGCATGGCCGTCGTTCGTGTCGTTCGGGGGAATGGGGCCCACCACCGCGTTCAGCACCTGCGAGTTCGGGATGGACATCACGCTGCCGCCGGTGTCGAAGCGAACGTAGGTGATCCCGATGTCGGTCACGATCCCGTCCAGCGTCCCGCCCAGCGCACCGGCGCGCAGCCGGATCGCATCGCCCACATTGAACGGTCTGGCGAAGACCAGGACCAGCCCGGCGAACACGTTGCCGAGTGCCTGCTGCGCTGCGATGCTGACGAAGACGGTGGCGAGCGCCCCGCCGACGAGGAGCTGGCTGACGGGAACGCCGAACAGCACGAGCGTGATCACCAGCGTCGTGAACTCGCCGACGATCAAGATCGCGTACCGGACGATGGCAGAATGCGCCGGGCCGGCCTTCGGCTCGAGCAACTGCCTCGACTTCCCGGCCAGGCCGTAGGTCGCCGTGGACGCGAAAACGAGGAACAACGCGGCGGTCCCGTACGTGACGAACTGGTTGGTCAGATCGCTCGTGTGGAGGAATGCGGACGAGCCGTGGCTGGCCCGGTGTGAGATGATCGCGGCCGCGATCGCGAGCACCAGCGCGATGATCGCCTTCCATGGCCGCGTCTTGCGCTTGACCTGCTCCACCTCGGCCGACAGGTCGATCCCTTCCGGGGCGTGCACTCGCCTGCACCTCCCTCCGCCGTTGCCGCCGGCCTAACCGTATCCGGGCGGGCAGCGAGTGCCGCAGGGCCACCCGGCACAACCTGAAGGGCCGGCCGGGCACGAAATAAGCGCCGGGGACCGGCCGCATAGGCCCGGTCCCCGGCGCTTACGCAACCGGGACGATTACTTGAGCAGCGCCGGGCCCACGGGCAGCTTGATCCTGCCGCCGATGCCGGCCGCCATGCCGGCCGCAGAGGTGTACCAGGCGACGAGCGCGGTGATCACGCCGAGATAGCCGCCGATCTTGATGGTGGCCGTGGGGGCAAGCGGAAGGGCGGAGCCCGCGGTGAAGTTCCCGATGCACAGGACGATGAGCGTGACGAACAGGAGGAAGAAGGTCAGGAACAACGCGGTGTTGGTCTGAGTGACCAGGATGGTCACGTACAAGGTGAAGATGCCGAACCCGAGCAGGATCCAGCCGAGGTCGTGGTTGACTGCCGCGACCGTCGCCAGTAGGGCGATCGGTGTCTTGGCCGCTGCGACGGCGGGGTTCACGACGAGCAAGACATAGAGGGCAAGGCCGATCCAGAAGCTGCCGAAGGTGCCGAAGCCGGTCGCCCCGATGACGTTCCTGTTGCGGAACTCCCACATGGCGGCGCACAGCTGGGCGAGACCGCCGTACGCCAGAGCGAACGTGAGGAAGGCGCTGCCGGTGGCGTGATCCATCCAGCCGGCGCTCCGGGCAGAGAGCAGGAATGTGGTAAGGGCAAACGCGGCGAGCCCGAGCGGGGCAGGGTCGGCGATGCCAGAGGCGGGAACAGCGTTGGTTGGGGCAGGCTGGACTGTGCGGTCTTCGCTGACGCTCAAAAGGATCCCTCCTGATGAAGGAATGACCCGTCTCACTCCGGCGTGCCGGGACGGCAACCGGAAGAGCGGATACCCGGCGTTACCTGCGTGCCTGGCGTGAAAGCCTTGGCTTTCGCGCCAGAACCTTTCTCGGGTCACATCTGATCTCAGGTCACACCTGACCCAGCTTGACCAAATGAAAGATCCGCCAACAGCGTAACGCTGCGTGCGGTGCGGGGCGAGACCCAAAACCTCTCACTTTTCGTAACCATTTGGCTGCGGCCTCCGGAATTTGTTGCGTCACACAGTGTTTTCCCTCGCCGGAGGGCCGGCGAACCTCGGTCGACGGGAGCATTAAGGGTTCAGACCTGCACTAGGTAAGATTGAGGGAACACACGGAAGGCTCTAGGGGTGTCCGCCGATGACCGACCGTCCGATCCGCGCATCTGACCAAGAGCGGGAGAGCGTCGTCGATGTGCTGCGCGACGCGTTCACGGACGGGCGGCTGACGCTCGACGAGTTCGAGGACCGTACCTCGGCCGCCTACGCCGCGAGGACGTGGGCCGACTTGCGGGAGCTGACCGCCGACCTGCCGGCCGAGCCGCTGTTCGGCACGGACCTCAGCCAGCAGCCGGCCGATGTCCTGCCGGAGGCGATGCCGCCGGGCGCCCAGCCGAGCCCCAGGCATCATCGTCCGTTCGACCGGCTGCTGCCTGTCCTGTTCGTGTGGATCCTGATCTCGGCCGTAGCCGGATCACCGGATATCGCCGCCGCGCTTTCCTTCGTGTTCATCTGCGTCCTGGCCTGCCGGCTGGCCTACGGGGGGCGCTGGTAGCCGTAAGTGACGACTGACACGCCGTCCCACGTCATTGTCCGTTAACCCTCAATTCGGTGCGAGCTGACGGCTACTATGGGGCAGCCGGCGCGAAGAAGGCAGGCCGGCCTGCTGTTTACCCGGGGCCTGCGGGGTCAGCGAAGGGGCCGGAAGATTTCCGGCAGGCTCTAAAGAGTCGGGAGGCGGTCGTGACCAACGCGACCACCGGCAGCGAACGGGTCATTCCCGGTCAGCGGCAGCCGGCGAGGGGACAGGCCACGCTGCTGACGCGGCTCATCCAGCCGGTGCGTACGCACTGGCAGTTCAGCGTCGTGCTGCTCGCCGCGTTCGTGGCACGCATCGTGGTCGTGCTCGGCTACCCGCCCGTGTTCTGGTTCAGCGACTCCTATAACTACGTCTACGACGCGGTCACCCATATCCCGGACGCGGTCCGGCCGAACGGGTACCCGTTCCTCCTTGACCTCCTGCTCCCGCTGCACAGCG
The DNA here is from genome assembly GCA_963790065.1 of uncultured Actinomycetes bacterium. Taxonomy (GTDB): domain Bacteria; phylum Actinomycetota; class Actinomycetes; order Streptosporangiales; family Streptosporangiaceae; genus Palsa-504. Next base: position 160,294 of record CAWBNK010000001.1, read on the forward strand.
ACTACGCGATCTCGCTGCTCCAGGCCGCGATGGGACTCGGCGTCGGCGTGGCGATCTACGCGCTGCTCCGTCATCGCGGGCTGCCCTGGTGGGGCGCCTCGCTGCCCACGCTGCCCGTGCTGTTCGACTCCTACGAACTGCACCTGGAGCACCTGATCGCTGCCGACACCCTGTTCATGTTCCTGGTGACCGTGGCCGTGGTCATGCTGTGCTGGAGCGACCGGCCGTCGGTCCTGGCCATGGGGGTCGCCGGCCTGCTGATCGGCTACGCCACCCTGGTCCGGTCCGTCGGCGAGCCGCTGCTCGCCGTGGTCTTCGTGGCCATGCTGGTCCGGTGGGTCGGCTGGCGCCGCCTGGCGGCGCTGGCCATAGCGGGCATCGTGCCCATCGCCGCGTACATGGTCTGGTTCCACGGCTCCTACGGCAAGTACGCGCTGAGCGAGTCGTCGGGCGCGTTCCTGTACAGCCGGGTCAGCACGTTCGCTGAGTGCTCGAGCATGAAGCTGCCCGCCAGCCTGGAGTTCCTGTGTGACTCCACCAAGCCGGAATACCGCCCGGTCGCCGCCGAGTACATCTGGGCCGACTACGAGCTGCAGCCCTATCAGAACACCAGGACGCCGGTGTACACGAAGCTCGGCTCGGATACCGCGAAGCGGTTCACGCCCGGGATCAATCACGATATGCGCGACTTCGCCGAACAAGCCATCGAAGCCCAGCCGGTAGCCTACGCGAGTGCGGTGGCCAACGACGTCCTGCACACCTTCGGCTGGTTCCGGCAGCCTGATCCGAACGATTACTACGGGAACGGCCCGAATTTCTCGTTCGTCACCGGCGCGGTCATGAACGCCAATGTGCCCTGGTACGCCACCCCGGTCGTGCTGCCGGGCGGGTCACACTCGTGCACCGGGACCTGCCTGACGAAAGACAACCAGGCTCGCATCATGCAGAGCGCGGAAAGGGACTTCGCCGGCGGCCAGGGGCTCGAGGGACTGGGGCTCACTCAGGCTGTCCAGCCGTGGGCCCGGCTGCTTGAGATCTACCAGAAGGTCATTTACCTGCGCGGGACGATGCTGGCCATCATCGTGCTGATCGGCGCCGCGGGCGTGCTGGCCCGCTGGCGCCGGTGGGGCGGCATCGCCCTGCTGCCCTGGCTGGTCGGAGCGCTGCTGATCGTGCTGCCCCCGATGACCTCTGGGTTCAGCTACCGCTACGTGCTCGCCGCGGTGCCGGTGACCTGCCTGGCCGCGGGCCTGGTCTTCGCCCGCTCCTCGAGGCAGGCCGTGTTGGCCCGGGGGGACGACACGGCCAGCTCCCGGGGGGATTCCATCCCCTCGGACCCCCCTGGCAAACCCGCTCGCTCAGTGCGCGCCCTGGCGGCCGATCTGCGGCGGCACTTTGGCCGCGGCGGCACTGTCAATCAGGAATAGCGTCCGCTGCCTGCCGCGCGCGCCCGCGGCGGGTACCTGAACCGGGCCGGCCTCCGACAGGGCCATCGCGATGGCGTTGGCCTTCTCGGCTCCCGAGGCCAGGATCCAGACCTCCCGCGCGGCCTGGATCGAGGGCAGGGTCAGGGATAGTCTGATCGGCGGCGGCTTGGGCGCGCCTCTGACCGCGACGACCGGCCGTTCGTCGTAGAGCGCCGGCATGCCGGGAAACAGCGACGCCACGTGGGCCTCGGGGCCGATGCCGAGCATCAGCACGTCGAAGGCCGGTACCTGGCCATGATCTTCCGGCTCGGTCGCGGCGGCCAGCCACGACGCGTACCTGGCCGCCGCCGCCTCCGGGTCGTCGCCGTCCGGGCCGTCCGGGCCTGGCATCGGGTGGACCCGGGCCGGGTCGGCGTCGACATGGTCGAGGAGCGCCGAGCGGGCGCCGGTCTCGTTCCGCTCCGGGTTACCGGCCGGCACGAACCGCTCGTCGCCCCACCAGATGTCCAGGTGCCGCCATTCGATGGCATCCCGCGCCGGAGTCGCGGCCAGCTCGGCCAGCACCGCGGTGCCGATGCCGCCCCCGGTCAGTACCACCGAGGCGGCGCCGCGGGCGGCCACGGAGTCGACCAGCCTGGTGACCAGGCGCGCCGCCGCCGCCTTGGCCAGCAGCTGCGCATCCCGGTGCACGATAACCTCGGGCACGCTCACCGGTTAGTGCTTGCTGGCCAGCGCCCGGAGGGTCTCCGCATAGACCTCGTCGGGTTCCAGCCTGCGCAGTTCCTCGGCGATCAGCTCGGCGGTGTCCCGGCGATGCAGCGCGACCCGCCGTTCCGGGCGGCCGGGCCAGGACAGGGTGGCCGTCCGGCCGTCCGGACGGGAGATCGCGACCTTCCCGTCGGGGGTATCGAAGCCGACCTCGGTGATACCCGGGCCGCCGGATTCGCCGCGCCGTACCTCGATGCCTAGCCGCAGCCCGAGCCAGGCGGCGATCAGGTCCGCGGTCGGGTTGTCCGGCTCGGCCAGCACCTCCCCGCTGAGCAGCTCAGGATAGGGCTGGTCCAGGGTGGCGGCCAGCAGAGACCGCCAGGGTGTCGACCTGGTCCAGCTCAGGTCGGTGTCGCCCGGCTGGTAGGCCTTGGCCAGGGTCAGGAGTACCTCCAGCGGCGTGTCGCTGGCCGCCGCGTCCGTCACGCGGCGCTGAGCCACGGCGCCGAGCGGGTCGGAGTGCGGCGCGGGCGGCGCGTCGTCCGGCCACCAGGTCACCACGGGAACGTCGGGCGCGAGCAGCGGCGCCACCACCGAGTCGGCGTGCTGGCCGAGCGGGCCGTACATGCGCAGCAGGATGGTCTCACCCGGACCGTTCTCGCCCACCCGGATCTCGGCGTCCAGCCGGGACTCGTTCTTGGGCCTGCGGGTGATGACGGCAAGGACCCGGCTCGGATGCTCGCGGCCCGCCTGGTTGGCGGCCCGGACGGCGTCGTACTGCGCTGACTCGTCGGTGACGATGATCAGCGTCAGCACCATGCCGGAAGCCGGGCCGCCCATCCGGCGGCGGGCCTGGGTCAGCGCGCCGTAGATGGCGCCGGTCGTGGTGTCGGTCAGGTCGATGGTCATCGCGGCCCTCTTTGCCCTATTAGCCCTACAAGCGCCGCCATGCGCGCCCGTCCCGTGCCATCATCGCTTCCGCTGACGCCGGGCCCGCGGAGCCGGCCGGATACTGGTCCGGCTTGGTGAAGGAGGCCCAGAATTCCTCCACCGGGTCCAGGATCCGCCAGCCGAGCTCGACCTCCTGCTGACGCGGGAACAGGGGCGGGTCGCCGATGAGCACGTCGAGCAGCAGCCGCTCGTAGGCCTCGGGGCTCGATTCGGTGAAGGACTCGCCGTAGGCGAAGTCCATGTTCACGTCCCTGACCTCCATCGCGGTCCCCGGCACCTTCGAGCCGAACCTGACCGTGATGCCCTCGTCCGGCTGGATCCTGATCACCAGCGCGTTCTGGCCGAGCTCCTCGGTATCGGTGGCGGAGAACGGCAGATGCGGCGCGCGCTGGAAGATCAGCGCGATCTCCGTCATCCGGCGCGGCAGGCGCTTGCCCGCCCGCAGGTAGAACGGAACGCCTGCCCAGCGCCTGGTGTCGACACCCAGCCGCAACGCGGCGTAGGTCTCGGTCCGGGAGTCGGCCGGGATGCCATCCTCCTCCAGGAAGCCACGGACCTGGTGCCCGCCCTGCCAGCCTGCCGAGTACTGCCCGCGTGCGGTGCCGGTGGCCAGATCCGCGGGCAGCCGCACCGCGGACAGCACCTTCTCCTTCTCCATCCGGAGCGAGTCGGCGTCGAAGGCCGCCGGCTCCTCCATCGCCATCAGCGCCAGGAGCTGCAGCAAGTGGTTCTGGATCACGTCGCGGGCAGCCCCGATGCCGTCGTAGTAGCCGGCCCGGCCGCCGATGCCGATGTCCTCGGCCATCGTGATCTGCACGTGGTCGACGTAGCCGCGGTTCCAGATCGGCTCGTACATCTCGTTGGCGAACCGCAGCGCCAGGATGTTCTGTACCGTCTCCTTGCCGAGGTAGTGGTCGATGCGGAACACCGACTCCGGCGGGAAGACCTCGTCCAGGATGGCGTTGAGCTCGCGCGCGCTGGCCAGGTCGTGGCCGAACGGCTTCTCGATCACCACGCGGCGCCAGCCGTGGCCGCCGGAGTCCGACAGGCCGCTGCGCTTCAGCTGCTGCACCACGGTGGGGAACTGGCTCGGCGGGATCGACAGGTAGAACGCGTAGTTCCCGCCGGTGCCCCGCTCGGCGTCCAGCTTGTGCACGCAGTCGGCCAGCTGGTCGAACGCATCGTCGTCACTGAACGACCCGGACACGAACCTGACACCCTCGCTGAGCTGCTCCCACACCGCGTCGCGGAACGGCGTGCGGGCGTACTCCTTCACCGCCTGGTAGGTGACCTGGGCGAAATCCTCGTCTTCCCAGTCCCGGCGGGCGAAGCCCACGAACGAGAAGCCCGGCGGCAGCAGGCCGCGGTTGGCCAGGTCGTAGATGGCCGGCATCAGCTTCTTGCGGGCCAGGTCGCCGGTGACGCCGAACATGACGAGCACGCACGGCCCGGCCACCCGCGGGATGCGCCGGTCCCGCGGGTCGCGCAGCGGGTTGACCGGTCCGGCCAGCTCATCAAGGCCCGCGATGACACCGGGGTTGGCCGGGGCCAGGCCCGCCGGGCTTCCTGGCTCGGCCGTCATCCGTGACCTCCGGTCATGCTAGAACTACCGCCAACCCCTGTGGTCATCTGAGTTCAGAGCCCCATCTTCGTTCTGATCGTGTCGAGCAGTTCGTTCCACGACGCTTCGAACTTCTGCACGCCCTCGGTCTCTAGGACGCCGACCACGTCGTCGTACCCGATGCCGAGCTTCTCCAGGTCGGCGAAGACCTGCCGGGACGCGTCGTAGGTGCCGTGGATGGTGTCGCCGATCAGCTTGCCGTGGTCGGCCGTGGCCTTGATCGTGCCCTCGGGCATGGTGTTGACCGTGTCGGCGGCGACCAGGTCGACGACGTACATGGTGTCGCCGAAGGACGGGTCCTTGACCGAGGTGGAGGCCCACAGCGGCCGCTGGAGGTTGGCGCCCTGGCCGGCCAGGGCCTGCCAGCGGTCCGTCGCGACCCGCTGCTCGAACAGCTCGTAGGCCAGCCGCGCGTTCGCGACGGCCGCCTTGCCGCGCAGCGCCTCGGCTTCGGGCGTGCCCAGCTTGTCGAGCCTCTGGTCGACCTCGGTGTCCACCCGGCTGACGAAGAACGAGGCCACCGAGCGGATCTTGGACAGGTCATGCCCGGCCGCCGCGGCCTTCTCCAGTCCCTCCAGGTAGGCGTCGATAACCCGGCCGTACCGCTCCAGCCCGAAGATCAGCGTGACGTTGACGCTGATCCCTTCGGAGATGCACTGGGTGATCGCGGGCAGCCCTTCGACGGTGGCCGGGATCTTGATGAGCAGGTTCGGCCGGTCCACCATCCACCACAGCGCGCGCGCTTCGGCGATGGTCTTCTGGGTTTCCCTGGCCAGCCGGGGATCCACTTCGAGGGACACCCGGCCGTCGAGGCCGCCGGTCGATTCGTACACGGGGCGGAACACGTCGCAGGCCCAGCGGATGTCGTACGTCGTGATCATCCGGGATGCCTCGTCGACGCCCACGCCGCGGGTCTTCAGGTCGGCGATCTGCTCGTCGTAGGCGGTCCCTGAGGTCAGCGCCTTGGCGAAGATCGTCGGGTTGGAGGTTACGCCGACCACGTGCATGTCGTCGATCAGCGCCTGCAGGTTGCCGGTCCGCAACCGGTCGCGGCTGATGTCATCCAGCCACACCGATACGCCGGCCTCGGATAGCTGCCCGAGAACGTCAACTGACACCGTTGCTTTCCTTTCCCTGCGTGCCGCGGGCCGGACCCATGATCGGGTTACGCCCTGACCCGGGCCAGACTGTCGCGTGCGGCAGCGGCTACCCGCTCCGCGGTGAGGCCGAACTCCTGGTAGATCTTCTGGTATGCGGCGGAAGCGCCGAAGTGGTCTACGCCAATTGAAGCGCCTGCATCCCCGACGAACAACCGCCAGGGCGCGGTAATGCCCGCCTCCACGGAAACCCGGGCGCGGACGGTGGGCGGGAGCACCTCGCGCCGGTAGGACTCGTCCTGGTCGTTGAACCACTCCACGCACGGCATGGACACCACCCGGGCCGAGATGCCGTCGGCCGCCAACTGCTCGCGGGCGTCCAGCGCGATCGGAACCTCGCTGCCGGTGCCGATCAGGATGACGTCGCTGCCCTCGGCCAGCACGTAACCGCCGCGGGCGGCGTCCTCGGCGCTGGCCAGGCCCTGGGCGTTACCTGCCGACCGGTCGAAGACCGGCACGTTCTGCCGGGTCAGGCACAGCGCGGCCGGCCGGGCCCGTTCCAGAATCGTCCGCCAGGCCACGACGGTCTCGTTCGCGTCGCCCGGCCTGATCACCTCCAGGTGCGGGATAGCGCGCAGCGCCCACAGGTGCTCGATCGGCTGGTGGGTCGGCCCGTCTTCGCCCAGGCCGACCGAGTCGTGCGTCCATACGTAGGTGACCGGCAGCTCCATCAAGGACGTGAGCCGAACCGAACCCCGCATGTAGTCGCTGAACACCAGGAACGTCCCGCCGTAGGGACGGGTGCCGCCGTGCAGCGCGATGCCGTTGAGGATGGAGCCCATCCCGTGCTCGCGGATGCCGAAGTGCATCGTGCGCCCGTACGGGTTGCCCGGCCACATCGCGGTCTGGTGTTCCACCGGGATGAACGAGGGCTCGCCCGCCATCGTGGTGAGGTTGCTCTCCGCCAGGTCGGCCGAGCCGCCCCACAGCTCGGGCAGCACCGGGGCCAGGGCGGACAGGACCGTGCCCGATGCCTTACGGGTCGCGATGCCCCTGGCGTCGGCGGGGAACGAGGGCAGTACATCAGTCCACCCGGCCGGAAGCGCGTGCGCGGCCAGCCGGTCGAACAGGGCCTTGCGGTCCGGGTTGGCCTCGGCCCACGCGGCGAAGGGCCCTTCCCACTCCGCGTGCAGGGCCTTGCCGCGCTCGGCGACGTGGCGGGCGCGGGCCAGCGCCTCGTCCTCGACGGGGAAGTCGACCGCCGGATCGAAGCCGAGGACCTCCTTGGTCGCCGCCACCTCGTCCGCGCCGAGCGCTGATCCGTGCGCGGCCCCGGTGTTCTGCTTGTGCGGGGCCGGCCAGCCGATGATCGTCCGCAGGGCGATGAAGGAGGGCGCCTCGGTGTTCTCCCGGGCGGTAAGCAGCGCCTGGTACAGCGCCTGCACATCCTCCACGTACCCGTTCGGAGTGCGCCAGCTCAGCCGCTGGACGTGCCAGCCGTAGGCCTCGTAGCGAGCGCACACGTCCTCGGACTTGGCGATGTTGGTGTTGTCCTCGATGGAGATGTAGTTGTCGTCGTAGAGCACGATGAGGTTGCCGAGCCGGTGGTGGCCGGCCAGCGCGGCCACCTCGTGGCTGATGCCCTCTTCCATGTCGCCGTCGGAGACGAACGCGTAGATGTGGTGGTCGAACGGGCTGTGCCCCGGCTCGGCGTCGGGGTCGAACAGGCCGCGTTCGCGGCGCGCGGCCATCGCCATGCCGACCGCGTTGCCGATGCCCTGGCCGAGCGGGCCCGTGGTGGTCTCGACGCCGGGAGTGAGGCCGTGCTCGGGGTGCCCGGGCGTGATGCTGCCCCAGGTCCGGTAGGCCTCGAGGTCGTCCAGGGTGACCCCGTAGCCGGACAGGTACAGCTGGATGTACAAGGTGAGGCTGGAATGCCCGCAGGACAGCACGAAGCGATCGCGGCCGGACCACTTGGGATCGGCCGGGTCGTGCCTGAGCAGGCGCTGGAACAGCAGATAGGCCGCCGGGGCCAGGCTCATCGCTGTGCCCGGGTGTCCTGAGCCCGCTTTCTGGACGGAGTCCATGGCCAGAACCCGGATGAGATCGACCGCGCGCTCGTCGGCCGGCGTCCAGTCAAGATTGGGCTGAGTGCTCACGGTAGGAGCCTATCGGTCCAGCGGCAGCGTTGCTCGGGGGGGACGACCCCCCTGACCCCCCGCGGGCTGTCGGTACGGTGCGGCCTGGACCGGGCCCGGAGACGGGTTAAGCAGCGGGCCCCGGTCACGCATGGCCAGGAACAGTCGCAGGACGGCGATCCAGACCAGTACCGAGCCGGTGACGTGGATCCAGACCAGGCCGGCGGGCAGGTGGGTGAAGTACTGGATGTAGCCGAGCGTGCCCTGCAGGAACAGCGACCCGATCATGATCCAGCTGGCCCGGACCACCCGGGCCGGAGCGCCGGAAAACCGCAGCCCGACCACCAGCGCGACGGCCAGGCCGGCCATCAGCCAGCCGATATCGGCGTGCAGCTGGGTGACCCCTTCCAGCGGGAGCTTGTACCTGGGCGTGTCCGCGTGGCCGGCCAGCGGGCCGGTACCGGTCACCACGGTGCCCGCCGCGAGCATCACGCCGGTCACCGCGACCAGGGCGGCCGAGAGCATCCGCAGGTCACGCCGGACGACTGCGGTCGGCGGATCGGTGCCCTCGGTGCACCTGACGTGCAGCAGGACGGCGGCGGCCACGATCGACGCGGACACCAGGAAGTGGATGGAGACGGCGGCCGGGTTGAGCTTGGTCAGCACGACGATGCCGCCGATCACCGCCTGGGCGATCACCCCGGCCGGCTGGGCCGCCCCGAGCCACACCAGGTCGCGCCGCCGCTGCCCGTTCGGCCGGAACCGCCAGGCCGCGATGAAGACCAGGGCCACGATGACGACCAGGGGGAAGTTGAGCAGCCTGTTGCCGAACTCGATCCAGGTGTTGAGCAGCGTCTGCCCGGCGTTCTTGCTGGCCACGATGTCGGCCGCGCTGCACCTCGGCCAGTCGGGGCAGCCGAGGCCGGAGGAGCTGAGCCGGACCGCCGCCCCGGTGGACATGATCGCGGTGTCGGCGATGACGCCGGCCAGCGCGAGCCGCCGCATCGAGGCGGGCGTCGGCGACAGCACCGGGCTGGCGACCTTTGACGTCCCGAGGCGGGAGATCCAGGCGCGGAGGTCGGCGGGCACGCCCTTATGGTAGAGCGCCCGCCGGAGGCGGCGAGGGCGTCCCCCCGCGGCTAGTGCAATGCGGCTCCGGCGCAGGCGATCATCACGCAGCCGATGGCGAGCCATTCCACCAGGCTCAGCTGCTGACCGAGCAGCACCAGCCCGATCAGGGCGGCCACCGCGGGTTCCAGGCTCATCCACACGCCGAACAGCCGCGTCGGCATCCGCCTGAGCGCCTCGAGTTCCAGCCGGTAGGGGATGACCGAGGAGAGCAGGCCGATCGCGGCGCCGATGGCGAGCAAGGCGGGGCGGAACATCTTGCTGCCCCCGGCCAGGACCGCGGGCGGCGTGACGAGGACCGCTGCGACCACCATCGCGATGGCCAGGCCCGCCGAGCCGGGGAAACGCCGCCCGGTGGCCGAGCTGAGCAAGATGTACGCCGCCCAGCAAGCGGCGGCTACCCCGGCGTAGATCACCCCGGTCAGGTCGAGGTGCCCGTGCCCGCCCTGGGTCAGCAGCACCACCCCGGTCGCGGCCAGCACGACCCAGCCGATGTCGCGCAGGTGCCGTGATCCGGCCACCGCCACGGCCAGCGGGCCGAGGAACTCGATCGTGACCGCGACGCCGAGCGGAATGCGGGCGAAGGCCTGGTAGATGGAGAAGTTCATCACGCCGAGCGCGATGCCGAACGACCCGGCGATGACGGCGTCCTTGACCGCCCGCCGTTTCCTCAGGTCGCGGACGGCCCGGCTGACGCCGCGTCCCGACAGCAGGACCATGGCCGCCGCCGAGATCCACAGCCGCAGCCCGGTCACCGCCGCGGGCGGTATCTGGCCGAACAGCTTGTCGGCCAGGCCGGCCCCGAACTGCACGGAGACGATCCCGGTGAGGATCATCGCGGCCGGCAGTGCCATCTTGGACTGGGCCACCTTGGATTGGGCCACCTTGGACTGGGCGACCTTGGACTGGGCCACCTGGGACCGGGTGGGGATGTCTCTTATTCCCACCGGAACATGCGCGCGGCACAGGCGATCGCCACCGCGGCCCAGACCGCCAGGGTGACCGTGTTCCCGACCGGGAAGGCCGTCCCGTGCTGCAGCACGCTGCGCAGGCCGGTGGACAGCGCGCCGGTCGGCAGCAGCTCGAGGACGGGCCGCGCGCCGGCCGGGAACTTGGTCAACGGGAACACCACGCCGCCGACGCCGAGCAGCAGGATGTAGACGAGGTTGGCCGCGGCTAGCGTGGCCTCGGCGCGCAGCGTCCCCGCCATCAGCAGGGCCAGGCCGCTGAAGGCCGCCGTGCCCAGCAGGATCAGCAGCGGGGCGGACACGACCGCGGCCGGGCTGGCGTCAGGACGCCAGCCGATCGCGGCGGCCACCGCGAGGATCAGGACGCCCTGCAGCAACTCGACGCCGATGACGGTGGCCGTCTTGGCCGCGATCAGGCCGCCGCGTGACAACGGCGTGGCGCCCAGGCGCTTGAGCACGCCGTAGCGCCGCTCGAACCCGGTGGCGATGGCCTGGCTGGTGAACGCGGTCGACATGACCGCCAGGGCGATGATCCCGGGGGTGAGGAAGTCGACCCGGCTCAGTCCCGTCCCGAAGCTGACCAGCGGCTCGAGGCTGAACGCGGTCAGCAGCAGCAGCGGGATGACCAGCGTGAGCAGGAGCTGCTCGCCGTTCCGCAGCAAGGTCCTGGTTTCCAGCCCGGCCTGCGCGGCGACCATCCGGCCCAGCGGGGCCGCCCCCGGGGCCGGAGCGAACAGCGGCGCGCTGCCAGCCGGCGCGCTCACGCGCGTAGTTCCGTTCCGGTCAGCTCGAGGAACACGTCCTCCAGCGTGCGGCTCTCGATGCGGAGGCTGTTGGCCAGCACGCCCCGCTCGGCGCACCACGCGGTCACTGCGGCCAGCAGCAGCGGGTCCACTGAGCCGTGCACCTCGATCACGTAATGGCCCGCCGGGGACTCCTTGACCACGGTGGCCGCCGGGAGCACCGTGAGCAGGCTGTCCAGGTCCAGCCCGGCCTCGGCGCGGAACCTGAGCTGGCCGACCGTGCCGGTGAGCTGCTCAGGCGTGCCCGCGGCCACGAGCTGGCCGTGATCGATGATGGTGATGTGATCGCAGAGCCGTTCGGCCTCCTCCATGAAGTGCGTGGTCAGGATCACGCTCACCCCGGCCGCGCGCAGCTCGCCGATCAGGTCCCAGGTGGCGTGCCGGGCCTGCGGGTCCATGCCGGCCGTGGGCTCGTCCAGGAAGACCAGGTCCGGGCGGCCGACGACGGCCGCGGCCAGGGACAGCCGCTGCTGCTGGCCGCCGGAGAGCCGCTTGTACGGGGTGCGGGCCACCGAGGTCAGGCCGACCAGGTCGAGCAGCACGGGCACCTCGACCGGGCTGGTGTGAAACCGGCTCAGCAGCGCGAGGTAATCGGCCGCGGGCACCGACGGCGGGATCCCGCCGGCCTGGAGCATCACGCCCACCCGGGGCCGCAGCGCCCGGGCGTCCCGGACCGGGTCGAGCCCGAGCACGCGCACGGTGCCCTGATCGGGCCGCCGGTACCCCTCGCAGATTTCGATCGTGGTGGTCTTGCCTGCGCCGTTGGGCCCGAGGATGCCGGTCACCGCGCCGCGCGGCGCGGTCAGCGAAAGCCCGTCGACGGCGGCGACCGTGCCGTAACGCTTGACCAGCCCGCCGATCGCCACGGCAGGCGCCGCTGGGTCCGCAGGGGCCGTGCCGGTGCTCACGCAGGCGAGTCTACGGGGGCAACCTGGCCGCCTCACGCGGCCATCCGATATCGCTCGCTATGCTGCGGATGATGGGCGCGCGCCCGACAGCCACTGACCACACGGATTAGGAGGACGGCCGGATGGACACCGACCGGGCCCGCACGTTGCTCACCGCCGAACGCGATGAGGTGCTCAGCCTGCTCAAGGACTCCGAGTCCGCGGGCCGCGACGACCGCGAGGCCGAGGTGGCGAGCGAGGCGGAGGACAACGCCGACGCCGCGCTGGCGCTCACCGAAGAGGGCCAGGATGACGCCATCGCAGAGAGCCTGCGTGACCGGCTCGAAGTCATCGAGCGGGCGCTGCGCCGGCTAGATGAGGGCAGCTACGGCCGGTCCGTCCGCAGCGGCGCTCCGATCCCCGACGAGCGCCTGGAGGCCGACCCCGCCGCCGAGCTCACCATCGAAGAGGCCAGGGCAGCCGAACGCGGCTGAGCGCCGTCAGCCGAGCGGCGGCGGGGGCTTCTGGCGGGCGGCTTTCTGGTCGGCGGGCGGCCAGTCGGGGCCGAGCGGCCAGGTAGCCACGCGCACCGGGGAGTCGGAGTGCGGGTTGCGGCCGTGGGCTACGAATCGCTCCATCCGGGTCGCGCCGGGCAGCTCGACCCGGGCGGAGACCAGCTCGGTCTGCTCGGGGCCGATCTCCACCCAGCAGACCTGCTGGTTGCGCACGTAGGCCGGGGGCAGGCCGAGCTTCCCGCCGATGCCCTCCACCACCGACGTGCATGAGCCCGAGTTGGCGTAGAAGCCGGACCCGGTGGCGGCCAGCTCCGGATGATGCGTATGCCCGGAGACGAAGCCGTAGTACCCGTCGGCGACCAGGTCGGCGGCCCGCTGGCGGGCGGCCGTGTTCTGCCCGTAGCCCCGCTTGTCCAGGGCCAGCGCGCTGATCGACACCCAGGCCCGCCGGGCCAGGATGCCGACCAGGGCGGCGATGACGACCAGGTCGGCCACCGCGCCGTAGCCGAGGATCTCGGCCCGGTGCACCCAGACGTCCGTGTCCGGGTAGCGGGACCGGAACGCGGTGAACTCGGGGATCCGGACCAGGATGAGGATGGCCAGCGGGAGCGCGATCAGCCACCACAGGTGGCGGGCCAGCTTGCGGTAGACGAGCCGGGAGCCGATGAAGGACGGGAAATCGGTGGGATCCGCCATCTCGTGCGCGCCGTCGACCCAGCCGCGGCCGAGAAACTCGATCCGCGGGATGACCTCCCTGACGATGTGGTGGCCCATCGGGGTGTCCAGCGGGTTGCGGGCGTCGCAGAAGCAGTTGTAGGGGTCGAGCTGATGGCCGTGCTCCACCCGGACCTTCCGGCCGTCGGCCAGGATCAGGTCCGCGGCCAGGCACAGCCTGGCTCCGGTCATCTCCCGGACCGCGTCCGCGGCCTTGACGTCCCAGGCCAGGTCGCTGTCGTGATTGCCGATGATGTAGATGACCTGCCCGCCGCGGGCGGTCACCTCGAGCAGCGCCGCGCACAGGTCCTCGTGCGGGCGCAGGATGTCGGTGGCCGTCGACCCCGCGGAGCCGAGCAGCTCCACCACGTCCCCGGCCAGGACCACGGTCAGCACCCCGGTCTCGGCGTCCAGGTGCCCGGCCAGCATCTCGCAGGAGCGCCCGGACACGTCGGTGCGGACCGGGGGCAGGTGCAGGTCGCTGACCGTGATGACCTTGCCGCCGGCGGGGACGGTCACCTCGAGCAGGTCGGCGAGGTCAGGTCGCGGCGCGGGCATGGCGTGCTTATCTTAAGACGCGCGCGGCGACCAGGCGGTTCTGCGCAGGGGTGAGGAAAAACGAGAACCACGCTCCGTTCGGCCAAAAATGAATTCAGCAGCGGTGCCCGGCCGGATACCGTCCCTAGCTATGGAATCGGGCGAGTACGACCATCAGGCCGTGGAGGCCGCGGCCCGGGCGCTGTGGGAGGCCCACGACGTCTACCGGTACGACCGCGACGAGGCCGGCCCGGTATTCAGCGTGGACACGCCGCCGCCGTACGTATCGGCGGCGCACCTGCACGTGGGCCACGCCATGAGCTATTCCCAGCCCGACTTCATCGTGCGCTACCGGCGGATGCGGGGCGAGCGCGTGTTCTACCCGATCGGATTCGACGACAACGGCCTGCCCACCGAGCGGTACGTGGAGCAGGCCTACGGCGTGCGGGCGGTGGACATGCCCCGGGCCGACTTCGTGGCGCTGTGCCTCATTGAGACCCAGCGGACCGCCGGACGCTACGAGGACCTGTGGCGCCGCCTGGGCCTGTCGGTGGACTGGTCGCTGCGCTACTCCACCATCGACGCCCGCTGCCAGCGGACCGCCCAGGCCGCCTTCGTCACGCTGTACCAGGCGGGCCACCTGCGGCGCGCCCAGGACCCGATCCTGTGGTGCCCGGAAGACCGGACCTCGCTGGCCCAGGCGGACGTGGAAGACCTGGAGCGGACCAGCAGGCTGCACACGATCAGGTTCGGCGGCGAGCGGGACCTCGAGATCGCCACCACCCGGCCCGAGCTGCTCCCGGCGTGCGTGGCGCTGTACCACCATCCGGACGACCCGCGCTACGCGGGGCTGGACCGGGCCGTGGTGCCGCTGTTCGGCTACGAGGTCCCGGTGCTGGCCGACCAGGACGTGGACCGGGAATACGGGACCGGGCTGATGATGGTGTGCACGTTCGGCGACAACGAAGACGTGCTGCGCTGGCGGCGCGACCAGCTGCCGCTGCGCCTGGTGCTGGAGCCGGACGGGCGGCTCGGGCCGCTGGCGGGCCCGTTTGCGGGGCTGCAGGTGACCCAGGCGCGTTCGGCCGTGGTGAAGGCGCTGGACGAGGCGGGGCTGCTGATCTCCAGCGTGCCGGTGCGGCAGGTGGTGGGCGTGCACGAACGCTGCCAGACCCCGGTCGAGTTCCAGATCAGGCCGCAGTGGTTCGTCGCGGTGCGGGAGCACGCCGACCGGTTCCGGGCCCGGGCGGCTGAGCTGGAGTGGATCCCCGCGTTCATGCGGCGGCGGCTCGAGGACTGGATCGACGGGCTCCGGTGGGACTGGAACATCAGCAGGCAGCGCCGCTACGGGGTGCCGTTCCCGGTGTGGTTCTGCGCCGCCTGCGGGGGCCCGGTGCTGGCTCTGCTCGCGGACCTGCCGGTCGACCCGCTGACCGACAAGCCGCCGGTGACGGCCTGTCCGTCCTGCGGCTCCGCCGAGCTGGCGGCCGATCAGGACGTGATGGACACCTGGATGACCTCGTCGCTGACGCCGCAGATCAACGACGGGTGGGCGCTGCGCGGCACCGATCCGGCGCTGGCGCCGATGTCCATGCGGGTGCAGGCGTTCGAGATCATCAGGACCTGGCTGTTCTACTCGGTGGTGCAGTCCGAGCTGCTGTTCGGCCGGCTGCCCTGGCGCACCGCGCTGATCTCCGGCTGGGGCCTGAACGAGCAGGGCAAGAAGCTGTCCAAGCGAGACCTGGACCGCTCGGCCACCCCGGACGGCTACAACCGCTACGTGCCCGACGACGTGATGGCCAGGTACGGCGCGGACGCGCTGCGGCTGTGGGCCACCAAGGGCCGCATCGGGACCGACCTGCGGTACAACGAGAAAGACGTGCGGACCGGCCGGAAGTTCACGGTCAAGCTGTGGAACGTGGGCCGCTTCCTGACCATGAACCTCGCGGGCTTCGACGCGGCCGCGCCCGCTCCGGCGCCGGCGGAGCGGAACATCGTGGACCGCTGGCTGCTCTCGCACCTGGCCGACGCGGTCGAGCAGACCACGGCGGCCTTCGAGGCCCACGACTACATGCAGGCCCACCAGGCGGCGTCCCGGATGTTCTGGTCGATCTACTGCGACCGTTACATCGAGATGATCAAGGACCGTACCGGTGAGGCCAGCGCGCGGTGGACGCTGTGGGAGTCCTACCGGGTGCTGCTCGGGCTGTTCGCCCCGTTCGCCCCGTTCCTGACCGAGCACATGTACCAGCGGTTCTACCGCGAGCACGAGGACGCGGTCTCGCTGCACCTGACCCGGTGGCCGGCCGCCGATCCGCGCTGGGCCGGGGACCGGAGCGCGGTGGACCAGTTGGCGGTGATCCTGGACGCGACCCGGGTGCTGCGCAGCGGGCTGCATCTGGGCAACTCGGCCCGGCTGAGCCGGCTGACCGTGCAGGCGCACGACGAGGCGGCCGAGTCGCTGCTCGACCAGATCGCCGAGCCGCTGCGGGTCGCGGCCCGGGCCGATGCCGTGGTCCGCGGCCAGGCCGAGCACCCCAGCGGCGTGGACGGCATCACGGTCGGCATTGAGCCGTAAGCCGTACAGCGCGGCGGCGGCCCGGACGGCGGCGGCCAGGCGGGCGCGCAGGGCGGGCGGCCCGAGCACCTCGACCTCGGGACCCAGGGCCAGGAACTCGCGGCAGGCGTGCTCGGCTGACTCGATCGGAACGACCGCGCGGGTCCAGCCGCCTGGCTCGGTCACGCCGGCCTCGGCCGCGGCCCGGGCGGCGGGCCCGGACAGCCGTGCCGCCGCGCCGGGCGCCAGCCTGACCTCGGCGTCGGCCCGGTGCAGCCGGGCATGGAAGTCGGCCAGGTACCCCTGCCAGTACCCGGCCAGGTCGAAGCCGGCCGACACGCTGACCTGCTCGTCAAGCACCTGCAGGTCGAGGATCTGGTCGACCCGGTAGGTACGCGGGCCCGGCGCCGCCACCAGGTACCACCGGCCGGCCTTCAGCACCAGCCCGTACGGCTCGAGCCGCCGGTCGACGTCGGTCGGCTCCTTCCAGCGCCGGTAGCGGACCTGCAGCACCCGCCCGTGCCAGACCGCGCGGGCCACCGCGGGCAGCAGCGGCACCTCGTCCGGCTGCCCGTACCAGCCCGGGGCGTCCAGGTGGAACCGGGCCTGCACCCGCCCGACCTGCTCGCCCAGACCGGGCGGCAGGGCGGCCTGCAGCTTGAGCTGCGCCGCGGCCAGCACCGAGCCGAGCCCGAGCTCGGCAGCCGGGCCCGGCAGCCCGGCCAGCGGCAGCGCCTGGGCCTCGGCGGCGTTCAGCCCGGTCAGCCTGGTGCGGTAGCCGTCGACGAGCTGGTAGCCGCCGCGGTGCCCGGCGTCCCCGTACAGCGGGATGCCGGCCTCGTGCAGGGACTCCACGTCCCGGTAGACGGTGCGCACCGAGACCTCAAGCTCGCGGGCCAGCTGCGCGGCCGTCATCCGGCCCCGGGACTGGAGCAGGAGCAGGATCGAGACCAGCCGGCTGGCGCGCATGATGCCGATTCTGCCCGGTCCACTGACAAAAGGTGTCAGCGGACCGGCCCTAGCGTGCCGCCATGACCTTTACCGAGAAGTACCTGCGGACCAGGCCGCCCGTCGAGGTGGGCGGGCGCAGCATCAAGCGCTACCACGTGACCCCCGGCCCGGAGGCTGTCGAGCCCGACGTCGAGCAGGCGGCCCTGGCCATCTTGCCTCGGCTGCTGCCCGAGGCGGACGGCACGCCGCCGGCCACGTTCGTGGTCATCCACCGCAGCCGCGGCGACAACGCCGCCTACCTGAACTCCTACAGCTGGGTCTGGGACAACGTGCTGCACTTCCGCGGCGCGGCCGCCGCCCAGGCCGAACTGGGCTGCCCGGACGCCGACCCGACCCACTTTGTGGTCCTGGACGGCCGGCCGTGGATCGGCTGCGTCTGGGAGCTGCCGCCCATCGCCCACGAGCGCGACGCCTGGGTCAGGCACATGCTCCTGCCCGACAAGCCGGACCTCGAGGCCTACCTGGCCGATTCCATGCCGGACGGCCTGACCGGCCGCGTCGCCTGACGCGCGAGGCCGGCGCTGCGGGACAATAGCGGGTGTGCGGACGATCGCGCTCGAAGAGCACTTCTGGACCGCCGCGCTGGCCGCGCCGCCGGGCACCGGCCCGCTGGCCGCCTGGGGTCCTGCGGTAGCTGACCAGCTGCGCGACCTCGGCCCCGGGCGGCTGGCCGGGATGGACGCCGCCGGGATCGACCTGCAGGTCATCTCGCACGTGGCGCCCGCCGCGCAGGGACTGGCCGGCGCCGAGGGCCTGGCCCGGGCCCGCGAGGCCAACGACGAGCTGGCCGCCGCGGTCCGCGCGCACCCGGACCGGTTCGCGGGCTTCGCCACCCTGCCCACCGCCGACCCGCAGGCCGCGGCCGACGAGCTCGAGCGGGCCACCGCCGGACTCGGCTTCGTCGGCGCCCTGGTCAACAGCACGCTCGGATCCAACGGGGCGTTCCTGGACGACGCCAGGTTCGCCCCGCTGCTGGAACGCTTCGAGCGGCTCGGCGTGCCGCTCTACCTGCACCCGGCACCGCCGTCGGCGCCCCTGCGCGAGGCGATGTACGCCGGGCTGCCGCCGGCCGTGGCCGGCCGCCTGGCCACCGGGGCCTGGGGCTGGCACGCCGAGGCCGGCCTGCACGTGCTGCGGATGATCGCCACCGGGGTGTTCGACCGGCATCCCGCGCTGCGCCTGATCATCGGCCACTGCGGCGAGATGCTGCCGTTCATGCTGGCCCGCATGGACGCCATGCTGCGGCTGGACAGCCTGGCGCTCGCCCCGTCCGGGTACTTCGCCCGCAACATCTGGGTGACCACCAGCGGGCTGTTCAGCATCCCGCCGGTAATGTGCACCGTGCAGGTGCTCGGGATCGACCGCGTGCTGTTCAGCGTCGACTACCCGTTCGGCTCCAACGCGGCCGGCCGGGAACTGCTCGACACGCTCCCGCTCAGCCCGCAGGACAAGGCCAAGATCGCGGGCGGCAACGCCGAGCGGCTGCTGGGCCTGGCCGCCCCCGCCACGCCCGGGCCGGTGACACCTGGGCGTGATTTACGTCACGTTGATGTTGCAAAAAAGTTTGCGCTGGCTGGCCTATTTACGGCACAATGATGTTGTGAAAAACGTCCGGCCGCTCGAGGGTCCCACCCGGGGCCAGGTCGCGCGGCTGATCCTGGAGTTCGGGCCGTCGACCGCCGCCACGCTGGGCGGCCGGCTCGGGCTGACTCCTGCGGCCATCCGTCGCCACCTGGACAACCTCCTGGCCGAGGGCCTGATCGAGACCAGGATGGCCCGGACGTACGGCAACCGGGGCCGCGGCCGGCCGGCCAAGGTCTTCGTGATCACCGACGCCGGGCGCAGCGCGTTCGAGCACGCCTACGACGACCTGGCCACCGGAGCGCTGCGCTTCCTGGCTGAACGGGCTGGTCCGGACGCCATCGCCGAGTTCGCCCGGACCCAGATCTCCGACCTGGAGCGGCGGTACGCGCCGGTGGTGGCCCGGGGTGAGCTGGCCGCCCGGGTGCAGGCGCTGGCCGAGGCGCTGTCCGCCGACGGCTACGCCGCCTCCGCGGGCCCGGCGCCCGCCATCGGGGCGACCGGCCCGTCCGGCGAGCAGCTGTGCCAGCATCACTGCCCGGTCGCGCACGTGGCGGCCGAGTTCCCCCAGCTGTGCGAGGCGGAAACCGAGGCGTTCGGCAGGCTGCTCGGCACGCCGGTGCAGCGCCTCGCTACGATCGCGCACGGCGACGGGATCTGCACCACGCACGTCACTAGCGTCGCAAGCGTCACCGGCGCCGGGAAGGCAGGGCCGGCCCAGGATGTTGTACAGCAGGTACCTACAGATAATCACCCAGAGTCCGGAGGGCTCTTGACATGACGACCACCACCACGCAGGAACAGCTCGAGGGCCTGGGCACGTACAAGTTCGGCTGGGCCGACTCGGACGTGGCCGGCGCGTCCGCGCGCCGCGGCCTGTCCGAAGAGGTGGTCCGCGACATCTCGGCCCGCAAGAACGAGCCCGAGTGGATGCTCGAGCTGCGGCTGAAGGGGCTGAAGTCCTACGGCCGCAAGCCGCTGCCCACCTGGGGCGCCGACCTGTCGGAGATTGACTTCGACAACATCAAGTATTTCGTCCGCTCCACCGAGAAGCAGGCGGCCAGCTGGGACGAACTGCCCGCCGACATCAAGAACACCTACGACCGGCTCGGCATCCCCGAGGCGGAAAAGCAGCGCCTTATCGCGGGCGTCGCGGCGCAGTACGAGTCCGAGGTCGTCTACCACAAGATCAGGGAAGACCTCGAGGAAAAGGGCGTCATCTTCCTCGACACGGACAGCGCGCTGCGCGAGCACCCGGATTTGTTCAAGGAATACTTCAGCACGGTAATCCCGGTGGGCGACAACAAGTTCGCCGCGCTCAACACGGCGGTATGGTCCGGCGGCTCGTTCATTTACGTGCCGAAGGGCGTGCAGGTGGAAATCCCGCTGCAGGCCTATTTCCGCATCAACACCGAGAACATGGGCCAGTTCGAGCGGACCCTGATCATCGTCGACGAAGGCGCCTACGTCCATTACGTGGAGGGCTGCACCGCGCCCATTTACAAGTCCGACTCGCTGCATTCCGCGGTGGTCGAGATCATCGTGAAGAAGGACGCGCGCTGCCGGTACACCACGATCCAGAACTGGTCGACCAACGTCTACAACCTGGTCACCAAGCGGGCCGTGGCCGAGCAGGGCGCGACCATGGAATGGGTCGACGGCAACATCGGCTCGAAGGTGACGATGAAGTACCCGGCGATCTACCTGATGGGCGAGCACGCGCGGGGCGAGACGCTTTCCGTCGCGTTCGCGGGCCCTGGCCAGCACCAGGACGCCGGGGCCAAGATGGTGCACTGCGCGCCGCACACGTCCTCGTCCATCGTGTCCAAGTCGGTGGCCCGGGCCGGCGGCCGTACCTCCTACCGCGGCCTGATCAACGTGCAGGAGGGCGCCGAGCACTCCAAGTCCAACGTCAAGTGCGACGCGCTGCTGGTCGACACGGTCAGCCGCAGCGACACCTACCCGTACGTGGACGTCCGCGAGGACGACGTGGAGATGGCCCACGAGGCGACCGTCTCCAAGATCTCCGAGGACCAGCTGTTCTACCTGATGAGCCGGGGCATGACCGAGGACGAGGCCATGGCCACCATCGTCCGCGGGTTCGTCGAGCCGATCGCCCGCGAACTGCCGATGGAGTACGCGCTCGAGCTGAACCGGCTGATCGAGCTCCAGATGGAGGGGGCTGTCGGCTGATGTCGGCTGGACTGCAGGGGGCGATTGAATCAGCCCCCGTGACCAGGCTGCACGAGCACAGGTCGTACGATCCGTCGGACTTCGGCGTGCCCGCCGGCCGGGAGGAGGAGTGGCGGTTCACCCCGCTGCGCCGCCTCCGCGGCCTGCACGCCGAGCCGGCTCCGGCCCCGTCCGTGCCAGCCGCCGTGGAAGTGGCGGTGGACCCGGCCCCTGAGGTCAAGATCTCTGCTGCCGAACGGTCCGTGGCTCAGGCGGGCCGCACCTTCGTCCCGGCCGACCGGGTGAGCGCGCAGGCGTACGCGAACTTCGCCGAGGCCACCGTGATCACGATCCCCGCCGAAGCCGACGCCTCCCGGCCCACCACGGTCACCATGACCGGCCAGGACCCGGACGGCGCCGGCTACGGCCACCTGCTGGTGCAGGCCGAGCCGTTCTCCCGGGCCGTGGTGGTGCTCGACTACCGCGGCAGCGCCACCTACGCCGACAACGTCGAGCTGGTGGTCGGGGACGGCGCCATGCTGTCGGTGATCAGCGTGGCGGACTGGGCCGGCGACGCGGTGCACGTCTCGCACCACTACGCCACCCTGGGCCGCGACGCCCGGCTGCGGCACACCGCGGTCACGCTGGGCGGATCCGTGGTCCGGCTGGGCACCGAGGTGCGCTACGACGGCACCGGCGGCGACGCCGAGCTGACCGGGCTCTACTTCGCCGACGCGGGGCAGCACCTGGAGCACCGGCTGTTCGTCGACCATGACGTGCCGCGCTGCCGCAGCCGCGTGACCTACAAGGGCGCGCTGCAGGGCGCCGACGCGCACGCGGTCTGGATCGGCGACGTGCTGATCAGGCCGGAAGCCGACGGCACGGACACCTACGAGTACAACAGGAACCTGGTGCTGACCGACGGCACCCGGGTCGATTCCGTGCCGAACCTGGAGATCCTCACCGGCGAGATCGTCGGGGCCGGGCACGCCAGCGCCAGCGGCCGGCTCGAGGATCACCACCTGTTCTACCTGATGGCCAGGGGCATCCCCTTCGAGGAGGCCCGCAAGCTGGTCATCCGCGGGTTCTTCGGCCAGCTGATCGACACCATCGAGGTACCCGAGCTGCGCGACCGGGTCGCCGAGAGCATTGAAGCGGAGCTGGAGAAGCAGCGATGACCGAGACGCGCGCCTACACCAGGGCCTGCGCGCTGTCCGATCTCCCGGTTGAGGGCGTGATCGGCGTTGAGGTGGCCGGCGAGCCGGTCGCCGTGGCGCGCACCGGCGGCGAGGTCTTCGCGCTGCGGGACGTGTGCTCGCACGCCGAGGTGCCGCTGTCCGAAGGCGAGGTCTACGACCACACGGTCGAGTGCTGGCTGCACGGATCCTGTTTCGACCTGCGCACCGGCCAGCCCACCGGGCTTCCGGCCACCGAGCCGGTGCCCGTCTATTCCGTCAAGATCGAAGGCGACGAGGTCTACGTCGCCATAGCTAAGGAGTCATAGTGCCCACCCTCGAGATCCGCGACCTGCACGTCAGCGTGGAGGAGAGCCCTGGCGTGCACCGGGAGATCCTGCGCGGCGTGAACCTGACCGTCGCCGAGGGAGAGACCCACGCCATCATGGGCCCGAACGGCTCGGGCAAGTCCACCCTGGCCTACGCCATCGCCGGCCACCCGAAGTACCTGATCACCAAGGGCAGCGTCACGCTGGACGGCGAGGACATCCTGGCCCTGTCGGTGGACTGGCGCGCCCGTGCCGGGCTCTTCCTGGCCATGCAGTACCCGGTCGAGGTACCCGGCGTCACGGTGTCGAACTTCCTGCGCACCGCGGTCACCGCGGTCCGCGGCGAAGCGCCCAAGCTGCGCGATTTCGTCAAGGAACTGCGGGCCGCGATGTCCGCGCTGTCCATGGACCCCGCCTTCGCCGAGCGCAACCTGAACGAGGGCTTCTCCGGCGGGGAGAAGAAGCGGCACGAGATCCTCCAGCTCGAGCTGCTCAACCCGAAGGTCGCGGTGCTCGACGAGACCGACTCCGGCCTGGACATCGACGCGCTCAAGGTGGTGGCCGACGGCATCAACCGGTTCCGCGACAAGCCCGGCCACGCCGTCCTGCTGATCACCCACTACCCCCGCCTCCTGCGACTCGTCGAGCCCGACTTCGTGCACGTCTTCGTGGGCGGCCGGATCGTCGAGGAGGGCGGCCCCGAGCTGGCCGAACGCCTGGAGAAAGAGGGCTACGAGAAGTTCCTCGGGGTCCCCGCATGAGCGAGCACCCTGGACACCTCGACGTCGAGGCGGTCCGGGCCGACTTCCCGGCGCTGGCCAGGACGGTGCGCAACGGCAACCCGCTGATCTACCTGGACTCCGGCGCGACGTCGCAGAAGCCGGTCCAGGTCCTGGACGCCGAGCGGTCGTGCTACGAACTGCACAACGGCGCCGCGCACCGCGGTGCGCACCTGCTCAGCGAAGAAGCCACCGAGATCTACGAAGGCGCCCGGGCGAAGATCGCGGCGTTCCTCGGCGCGGACGCCGGCGAGATCGTGTTCACCAAGAACGCCACCGAGGCGATCAACCTGGTCGCCTACACGCTGCCGGTGTCAGCAGGCGACGAGATCCTCATCACCGAGATGGAGCATCACGCCAACCTGGTGCCGTGGCAGCAGCTGTGCGAGCGGACCGGCGCCACGCTGCGCTGGCTGAGCGTGACGCCGGACGGCCGGCTCGACCTCGACGGCCTCGACACCCTGCTGACCGACAGGACCAAGCTCGTCGCGGTGACCCAGCAGTCGAACGTGACCGGCGCGATCCCGCCGCTCGCCGAGATCGCGCGGGCCGCGCACGACAACGGCGCGCTGGTCCTGGCCGACGCCGCGCAGTCGGTGCCGCACCAGCCGGTCGACGTGGCCGCGCTCGGCGTGGACTTCCTGGCCTTCTCCGGGCACAAGATGCTCGGCCCGTACGGGATCGGGGTGCTGTTCGGCCGGGCCGACCTGCTCGAGGCGATGCCGCCCTTCCTGACCGGCGGGTCGATGATCGAGGTGGTCCGGATGGAGGGCAGCACGTTCCTGCCGCCGCCGCAGCGGTTCGAGCCAGGCGTGCCCGCCGTGGCCGAGGCCGCGGGCCTGGCCGCCGCGGTCGACTACCTGTCCGCGCTCGGCATGGATAACGTCGCCGCGCACGAGGAGTCGCTGACCGCGCACGCCCTCGACGTGCTGCGCGAGATCAACGGCGTGCGCATCCTCGGCCCGGACACCACCAAGGACCGGGGCGGCGCGGTGGCGTTCGAGGTCGAAGGCGTCCACCCGCACGACGTGGGCCAGGTCCTCGACGAGCTCGGTATCGCGGTGCGCACCGGCCACCACTGCGCCTGGCCGCTGCACCGGGCGCTGGGCGTGCAGGCCAGCACCCGGGCCACGTTCTACGTCTACAACACGCACGCCGAGGTAGACGCCCTGGCGGACGGCATCCGCTACGCTCAGCGCTTCTTCGGTGCCCGGCAATAGGCGACCGGCTTTCCGCGTTAGGAGGTGACATGGCGCAGCTCGAGTCGATGTACCAGGAGATCATCCTGGATCACTACCGCAACCCTCATCACAAGGGGCTGCGGGAGCCGTTCGACGCCGAGGTGCATCACGTCAACCCGGTGTGCGGCGATGAGGTGACCCTGCGGGTCACGCTCAAGGACGTCGGCGGCGAGCCCGTCGTGCAGGACCTGTCCTACGACACGCTCGGCTGCTCGATCAGCCAGGCCAGCGCGTCGGTGATGAGCGATCTCGTCATCGGCAAGCCGGTCGGCGAGGCGATGCGGATCAGCCAGGCGTTCCTCGAGCTCATGCAGTCACGCGGTGAGAATGAGCCGGACGAGGGCCTGCTCGAAGACGCGGTGGCGTTCGCCGGCGTGTCCAAGTACCCGGCCCGGATCAAGTGCGCGCTGCTGGGCTGGATGGCATGGAAAGATGCAACGGCGCAGGCCATGGAGGTCGGAGAACGATGACGGAGAACACGACGCAGGACACCGAGCCGGTGGTCGCTGGAGACTTCAATGGCGAGCTGACGCCGGAGCAGGAAGACGTGTTCGAGGCGCTGCGCGACGTGGTAGACCCCGAACTCGGGATCAACGTGGTGGACCTCGGCCTGGTCTACGGTGTCGACGTTGACGCCGAGCGGATCGCCACCATAGACATGACCCTGACCAGCGCTGCGTGCCCGCTCACCGATGTGATCGAGGACCAGGCCCGCGAGGCGCTGGAAGGGATAGTGACGGACTTCCGCATCAACTGGGTGTGGATGCCGCCGTGGGGCCCGGAGAGCATCACCGAGGACGGGCGCGAGCAACTCCGCGCCCTCGGCTTCAACATCTAGGTTCAGCGCTATTTAGTTAGGCCCGGATGTAGAACGGCTCCGCATGCGCGGAGATCCACTCGTCGACCTGGTCGGGCTCGCCTTCGCCGGGAAACGTGACGTCAATAGGGAACCCCTGCTCGGGTACCGCGCCGACGGCCCGCTCGATCGCGCTGATGACCTCCTCGCGGCTGGCCGTGCTGCCCGGGTCGTGCAGCGTGACCGAGATGACCAGGCCCTCGCCCTGGCCGGGAACTGAGAGCCAGGCGCGGGAGGCCTGCCAGACGTGGGGGATGGCTCCCAGCGCGCCCCGGATCTCGGTGAGCAGGGTGACCAGATCGGACGGCGGCAGGCCCACCCGGACCTGGGCGCCGTCGGTGACGTCCAGCGGTATGGGGCTGGCCGCCAGGTAACCCACCCCTTCCGGGTAGATCGGGACGCTGGCTCCGGCTCCGGGGTTCAGCGCGATGCCGACGCCGCCTGGCAGCCGCCGGGCCAGTTCGGCCGCGGGGACCACGATGTGCGGCATGGCGGCGAACGGCCACTCGGGGGACGGTCGGCGGGTGTGGTCATCCGGACTGTGCTGCGCGGGCACGGGGACCTGCCTGGCCGGCTTGACGCGCCGGTGCCAGGCGGCTAGCTGCTGCGCCGAGGTGAACGCGGGGACGAACTCGGCGCCCAGGTAGGTGACGGTGGGCAGCAGCACGGCCGACCCGTCCGTGACCGGCCGCTCATCGTCGGGCAGCGGGAGCCAGAGCCGTCCTCGGCTAAGCTCGTCGAGCAGGTCGGTGACCTGGTCCGGGTGCTTGATCGCGGCGTCCAGGGCCTGCTCGATCGTCCCTGGGGTCAGGGTCTCGGGGTTCTCGTTGGTCGGCTGGGGCTGGCCTGCGCGGCCTGCGTGCCCCCAGACGACCGCACCAGGCCGCATGAAGGTGCCGCCGTGCGACATAGCGGAGCCCGGATTGGCGGGAGTCGTCGGGTTCATAGGAGTGTTCCTGTCATCAACTGGCTAGGGGCGGCCCGCTGCGAGCCCGCTGGGCAACCGCCCGGGCAGGCAACCCATAGTACGGATAGTAAGCGTGTAAAGGCGGTGTGTAATGAAGAATCCTGCCTCAGGCGGTGGCCGCTGGGTGGAGGTTCCGCCCGAACGCTTTCTGACCTGGATCGATACATTCGTCCGCCGCCACGGCGGCGCGCAAGCCGTCACTCACAGTGACGACTTTGCCTCGGTGGCCTTCGCGGCCGCCGATGGGGCCACCGCGCAGTCCTATCCGCCCTTCCCGCCCATGCCGCCCTGGCCGGCCGGCGCCGGGGCCCCGAGCGCGAACGGGGCGGCTGAGGCGATCGTGGCGCACGCCCAGGCCGACCGGGTGGTCGGGGTGCTGCTGGTGCGGCTGGGCGGCTATGCGGCGGGCGTCTTCGCCGGCTCGCCGCCCCGGCTGGTCAGTTCGAAGACCGGCCGCAGGCCGGTGCACGGCCGCAGCGCGGCCGGCGGCTGGTCCCAGCATCGCTTCGCACGGCGCCGGGAGAACCAGGCCGCGGCCGCGCTGGGGGCCGCTGCCGACGCCGCAGCCGGAATATTCGGCCCGTACGGGCCGGACGGCCTGGACGCGGTGGTGCTCGGCGGGGACAAGCGGTCCATGGCCGGGCTGCGGGGCGACGTGCGGCTCGCGCCGTACCTGGACCTGGCCGCCGATCGTTTCCTGACCGTTCCCGATCCGCGCCCGGCCGTGCTCAGCGCCATCCCGGCCGCCTACCTGGCCGTCCGCATCCGGCTGACCGAGCCGAAACCCGATCGCCTGGCCGCTGCGGACCACGTAGACTAGATGCCGTGCTGCCGACGACGGACTAAGGAGACGCTCAAGGGGAGAGGTCTGTCCGTTTCCGTCCGTTACGCAGGAGCAGCTTAATCATGATCGTGGCCACCGACATCGAACTGCGGGCTGGCGCGCGCCTGCTCCTGGAAGGCGCGTCGTTCCAGGTCGCCGCGGGGGACCGGATCGGGCTGGTGGGCCGGAACGGCGCGGGCAAGACCACGCTGGCCAAGGTGCTGGCTGGGCAGGTGCAGCCCGCCGCGGGCTCGGTCCGCCGGTCGGGAACGGTCGGGTACCTGCCGCAGGATCCGCGCACCGGTGACCTGGACGTGCTGGCCATCGACCGGGTGCTGTCGGCCCGCGGGCTGGACCAGATCCGGGCCGACCTGCGCGCCGCCGAGGCGCAGATGGCCGATCCCGACTCCGGGGCGGCAGCGGCCGCCATCCGCAGGTACAGCAGGCTCGAGGAACGGCTCGCCGTGCTGGGCGGCTACGCCGCCGAGTCGCAAGCGGCCTCGATCACCTCCAGCCTGGGCCTGCCCGACCGGGTCCTGCACCAGCCGCTGCACACCCTGTCCGGCGGCCAGCGGCGGCGGGTCGAGCTGGCCAGGATCCTGTTCTCCGGTTCCGAGACCATGCTGCTTGACGAGCCGACCAACCACCTGGACGCCGACTCGGTGGCCTGGCTTCGCGATCACCTCAAGGGCTACCGCGGCGGGCTGGTGGTCATCAGCCACGACGTGGCCCTGCTCGCCGACGTGGTGAACAAGGTGTTCTACCTCGACGCCCAGCGGGCCTGCCTGGACGCGTACAACCTAGGCTGGAAGGCCTACCTGCAGCAGCGGGAGACCGACGAGCGGCGCCGCCGGCGGGAGCGGGTCAACGCCGAGCGCTCGGCCGGTGCCCTGATGGCCCAGGCCGACAAGATGAGGGCCAAGGCCACCAAGGCCCGAGCCGCGCAGAACATGCAGCGCCGGGCCGAGCGGATGCTCGACGGCGTGGAGGCCGAGCGGACCGCGGACCGGGTGGCCAGGCTCCGCTTCCCGGTCCCGGCGCCGTGTGGCCGCACCCCGCTGACCGCCGAGGGCCTGTCCAAGTCGTACGGGTCGACCGAGGTCTTCTCCGGCGTCGATGTCGCCGTGGACCGGGGGAGCCGGGTCGTGGTACTCGGGCTCAACGGCGCGGGAAAGACAACCCTGCTTCGGTTGCTGGCCGGCCTGGAAACTCCGGATACAGGAAAAGTCACGCCGGGCCACGGTCTCAGCCTGGGATATTACGCTCAGGAGCATGAAACGCTGGAAACTGAGCGGAGCGTACTCGCGCACATGCGCACCGCCGCACCGGACCTTACCGAATCGCAGCAGCGTAAGGTTCTGGGGTCATTCCTGTTCTCCGGGGATGACGTGGAAAAGCCAGCCGGCGTGCTTTCCGGCGGCGAGAAGACGAGGCTGGCGCTGGCCCTTCTTGTCGTGTCCGGGGCCAACGTGCTGTTGCTCGACGAACCTACTAACAACCTCGATCCGGCCAGCCGGGAAGAGGTTCTCGGTGCGCTGCGAGGCTTCCGCGGCGCGATAGTGCTCGTGACTCACGATGAAGGCGCGGTTGAGGCACTATCACCAGAACGCGTTATCGTCCTGCCGGACGGCATAGAAGACGCGTGGAGCAACGATTTCGCGGATCTTGTTGCACTGGCCTAAAGTGCGTACTACCCCGCCCTCTCCGGGCAAAGGCTACGATTCCGCTATGGCTGGATAAAAATAGATGATCATTTGACGTCATCTGGGTAGTCAATCCCGCGGCCATGCCTGATCATTGCCAAGGAGGATGTGTTACGCACTGGTGACTTCAGCTAACAGGAGGTGCATGTGGCCGAGACACTCAAGAAAGGGACACGGGTAACCGGCGTCGATCGCAGTAAGCTCGCGACGCAGTTGCGCCGGAGGTATGACTCCGGCGAGAGCATCCGCTCGCTGGCGGCCTCGACAGGAAGGTCGTACGGTTTCGTCCACCGGATTCTTACCGAGACCGGGGTGACGCTGCGCGGCCGCGGCGGTGCCACCCGCGGCGGCAAGAGCAAGGTTAAGAACTAAGAGCCGCCTGTCCCACGCCCAGGAGGCACCGGCCCAGCCCTCGCGCCGGGACCCCGCCCGGAACCCCCTGGAGTTCGCTGCTAGCTGATAGAGTTCCCGGCCTACCAGGGAACGAATTCCGCCACCCTGGAGGTTTTCCTGATCATGCACGGGCGGGCGAACATGAGCATGATGCGGTCCTTCAGGCAGGACCCTACGGTGACCCACCAGAAACTTAAGCCTGGGACCGTGCGCAGGATCATCGGCTACGCCAAGCCCTACAAGTGGTACCTGGCCCTCTTCCTGACCGCCACCATCCTCGACGCCCTCATCACCGTGGTGAACCCTCTGCTGCTGCGGGCGATCATCGACAAGGGCATCCTGGGTCATAGCGATGAAATCGTGATCGGCATCGCGGTGGCGGTTGCGGCGGTCGCGATATTCGACGCCTTTCTCGGGTTCACCATCCGCTGGTACTCCGCGAGGATCGGCGAGGGACTGATCTACGACCTACGCACCCAGGTCTTCAGCCACGTCCAGCAGCAGCCGGTCGCGTTCTTCACCCGGGCGCAGACCGGATCCCTGGTATCCCGGCTCAACAGCGACGTGATCGGCGCCCAGCAGGCGATCACGTCCACGATGTCCTCAGTGGTGTCCAACATCCTGACCGTGGGCGCGATCCTGGTCACCATGTTCTACCTGTCCTGGCAGATCAGCCTCATCGCGCTGGTCCTGATCCCGCTGTTCCTGCTGCCCGCCCGGAGGGTCGGCCGCCGACTGCAGCGGCTGACCCGCGAGTCGATGCAACTCGACGCCGCGATGGGCTCGACCATGACTGAACGCTTCAACGTGGCGGGCGCGATGCTCGTCAAGCTGTTCGGCCGTCCCCGCGAGGAATCCGAGGTTTTCGCGGAACGAGCCGGGCGGGTCCGCGACATCGGCGTCACCCAATCGATGTACGGCTCGGTGTTCTTCATCTCGTTGAGCCTGCTCGCCGCCCTCGCGACCGCGGTCGTCTACGGTCTTGGCGGGAGCCTGGTCATCCGCGGCGTGTTGCAGATCGGCACCCTGGTGGCGCTCTCTCAGCTGCTGATCAGGGTCTACGGCCCGATCGCCCAGCTGTCCAACGTCCAGATCAGCGTGATGACCGCGCTCGTCAGCTTCGACCGGGTCTTCGAGGTGCTCGACCTCAAGCCGCTGATCACCGATGGGCCGGACGCGGTGGTCCTGCCGCGCGAGGTGGCCGACGGCACGGGAGCCGTGGGCGCGCCGGAGATCGAGTTC
The DNA here is from genome assembly GCA_963790065.1 of uncultured Actinomycetes bacterium. Classification (GTDB taxonomy): domain Bacteria; phylum Actinomycetota; class Actinomycetes; order Streptosporangiales; family Streptosporangiaceae; genus Palsa-504. The sequence goes on from CAWBNK010000001.1 coordinate 190,617, forward strand.
GACGACGTGTCGTTCAGGTACCCGTCGGCATCGGAGGTGTCGCTCGCGTCGCTGGAGTCGATCGCGCTGCCCGCACCCGAACGGCCCGCCTCTGCGGCCGGGGTGCTGCACGAGGTCAGCTTCCGCGCGCCGTCAGGAAAGCTGACCGCGCTGGTCGGCCCGTCCGGAGCGGGCAAGACCACCATCACCGCGCTGGCCGCGCGGCTTTATGACCCGAACGAGGGGACCGTGCGGATCGGCGGTCGTGACATCACGGATGTCACGCTCGAGTCGCTGCACGACGTGGTGGGCGTGGTCACCCAGGACGCGCACCTGTTCCACGACACGATCCGGGCCAACCTCACTGTATGCCCGGCCCTCCGCTACCGAGCTCGAGCTGATCGAGGCGTGCGAGGCGGCGCAGATCTGGGAGCTGATCGCCAGCCTGCCCGACGGGCTGGACACGGTGGTGGGCGACCGCGGGTACCGTCTGTCCGGCGGCGAGAAGCAGCGCGTCGCGCTGGCCCGGCTGCTGCTGAAGGCGCCGTCTGTGGTCGTGCTCGACGAGGCCACCGCCCACCTGGACTCCGAGTCGGAACTTGCCGTGCAGCGGGCGCTGAAGCGGGCCCTGTCCGGCCGGACGTCGCTGGTCATCGCCCACCGGCTGTCCACCGTCAGGGAAGCCGACCAGATCCTGGTCGTCGACGACGGCCGGGTCATCGAGCGCGGCACCCACACCGAGCTGCTGGCCTCGGGCGGGCTGTACGCGGACCTGTACCACACCCAGTTCGCCGGCCAGGCGGTCTAGGCCTGGTCACCCGGCTAGGCCTGGTAACCGGCCGCCTGCAACTCGAACAGCTCCGCGTACAGGCCGCCCTGCGCGATCAGCGCCTGGTGGTCGCCGGCCCCGGCGACCCGGCCGCCGTCCATCACGATGATCTGGTCGGCCATGTGGACGGTACCGAACCGGTGCGAGACCAGCACCGTGATCGTCCCCCCGGCGCGGCCGCGGGCCGCCTCACGGTAGCTGGCGAACAGGGCGGCCTCGCTGGGGGCATCCAGGCTCGCGGTGGGCTCGTCGAGCACGATCAGCAGCGGCCGGTCCCGCATCAGCCCGCGGGCCAGGGCCAGGCGCTGCCACTGGCCGCCGGACAGCGCCCGCCCGCCGACGTAGGGGCCGAGCAGCGTATCCAGGCTCAGCGCGTCGCCGGCCTGGCCGTTCGCGCCGGCCTCGATGAGGTCTCCCGCGCCGGCCCGGCCGATGGCGCTGAGCACGGCCTCGCGGTCGTCGACGCGGGGCAGGTCGCCGGCGCCCACGCCGTCACCGAGGGACATGGCGAAGCGCACGTAGTCCTGGAACGCGCCGGTGGTGATCTCGCGCCAGCGATCGGGGCTGATATCGGCCAGATCCTGCCCGTCGACGGTGATCCGGCCCGTGGTGGGCCGGTACATGCCGGTCAGCAGCTTGATCAAGGTTGACTTGCCGGCCCCGTTCTCACCCACCACCGCGACGGTGCTGCCGGCTCGCAGCTTCAGGCAGATATCGGTGAGCACGGGAGTCTCCTGGCCCGGGTAGGTGAAGCCGACATGATCGAACTCGATGCCTTCGGCCAGCTCGTCGGGTACTGTCTGGCCCGTCCCGGGCCGCAGGCCCGCTACGTAATCCTCCAGCCACAGCAGCCGGTCCGCGGTGGTGGCCGCGGTGGCGAACGAGCCGGCGCTGGTGCTGGCCCCGGTCACCTGCCGCTGGGCCCGGCGCAGCAGGCTGACCACCTCGACCACGGCCCCGGGCGAAGCCTGGCCGTGCGCGGCCCGGATCACCAGCGACACGATGGCGGCGCCGAAGCCAACTGCGTACAGGATCCATCCGGACGCCTCCCACAAGGCGGCTACGTGCGCCGCCCGCAGGGCCTTGGAGTTCACCTCGTCGCCCAGCCTGACGTGCCGGGCCAGCACCCCGTCGGTGGCCCCGAAGGTGCGCAGTTCCCGGGCCGGGGCGGCCGTCGAGGCCAGCGAGAACAGGTCGTCGAGCAGCCGCCTGCGGTCGGCCAGGTCGTCGTCGGAGCGCTTCTCTACCCGGGCCGCCTTCCGGTCGGCCACGGCCGGCGCGACGGCCAGCAGCGGCACCACGACCAGCGGCGGCCAGACCAGGGCGAGCAGCACGGCCGCCCCGACAAACGTGATGCCTGAGCGCAGCATGCCCAGGGTCTGGGCCGGCGCGCCGGCCAGGTTCCGGCGGCGTTCCCGCAGCGTGTCGATCTCGGTCAGGTAGTCGGGCCGCTCGAAGTGCTCCAGGAACGGCGCGTCGCAGGTCAGCTGGCCGATCCGCAATCCGAGGCTCAGGTTGCCCAGGTCGGTCATCCGGGAGTTGAGGGCCGCGCCGACGAGCTGGAGCACCCAGCCGCCGGGGAAGGCGATGGCCGTCACCACCAGGCCCGTCACGAGCAGGCCGGGACGGTGCTCGAACGCCCCGTCCACGATGGCGCGGAAGCCGAGCGGGTAGGCCAGCATGAACAGCGACGATCCGAGCGCGGCCAGCACGCACTCGGTGGCCAGCAGCGGGGCGGCGCGCCAGGCCGTGCCGAACAGCACGCCCAGCCGCCGGAGCTGGAAGATCAGCCCGCCTGCGACGGACCGGCGCGGACGACGGTCAGTCATCAGCGGCCTCCTCACGCCTGCGGTCGGCCCCTCCACGCCTGCCCGCCCGGGACGTCTGCGTGCCCGCCAGGGACGCCTGCGCCGGGGCGGCCTCGGCGAAACGGGCGGCCTGCATGGCGAACATCTCCGCGTAGCTGCCGCCCGCCGCGACCAGCTCGTCGTGGCTGCCCAGCTCGGTGATCCGGCCCTGGTCGAGCACGGCGATCCGCTCGGCCCGGCGGACCGTGGCGAACCGGTGCGAGATGAGCATCGTGGTCAGGCCCGAGGTCAGCTCGAGGAACCGATTGTAGAAGGCCGCCTCGGCCCGGATGTCCAGCTGGGCCGTGGGCTCGTCGAGTACGAGTACCCGGGCGCCCCTGGCCACCGAGTAGAGCGCGCGGGCCAGGGCGATGCGCTGCCACTGCCCGCCCGACAGGTCGGTGCCGTCGCGACAGCCCGGGGCGCAGATCGTGTCCCAGCCGTGCGACAGGGCCAGGATGAACTCGAGTGCGCCCGCCTGGGCCGCGGCCCGTTCCAGCGCGTCCTGGTCGAGGTCGGCCAGCCCGTCGGCGGTCAGGTCACGGAAGGCGATGTTCTCCCGCGCGCTCAGCGGATAGCGGCCGAAGTCCTGGTTGACCACGGCCACCTGGCGCTGCCACCCGCGGGCGTCGAGATCCCGCAGATCGATGCCGTCCACGGTGATCCGCCCCGCGGTCGGTTCGCGCAGCCGGGCCAGCAGGGTGACCAGCGTGGTCTTGCCGGCGCCGTTCGCTCCCACCAGGGCCAGTGACTGTCCGGCGGTCAGCTCGAGATCCAGGTCCCGGTAGACGGGCGCACCGCCGCTCGGGTAGCGGTAGCCGACCGACTCGAAGCGGATGCCGCTGGCTGGGCGGCCCGCGGCGCTGGTCCCGCCGCTCCCGGCCAGGCTGGTGCGCAGCCTGCCGACCAGGTCATCCAGGTCGGGCACGGCAGCCAGCATCTGCTCGAGCGAGACGTCGGCGGCGCTGACGCCGCCCACCTGCATGGTGGAGGGAAGCATGGGCAGCATGGTCGCCACCGTCGCCAGCTGGATGTCGTGATTCCAGGCGGCCAGTGCGAGGATGCTGGCCCCGGTGACGTACATGGCGGCGACGATCAGCCCGAACAGCAGGGCCCGGTTGCTGAAGTGCCGCATCTGCCGCCATGAGGGCGCCATACCCGCCAGCCACTTGTCGCGGTGCCGGCCCAGCACCCAGGAGCCGAGCCCGAAGATCCGCATCTCCTTGGCGAACATGGGGCGGTAGGAGCAGCCCAGGTAGTACCAGCTGTGCCGGAGCTCCGGCGTGGCGCGCCTGGCCAGCATGGCCCGCTCGGCCAGCAGCCGCCGCAGCGGTGGCCGCAGCAGCGACCAGCCGACGAAGAACAGCAGCCCGATGTACCAGCGGAACGTGGCCAGCACTACGCAGGCGAAGAACCCGCTGAGCCGGTCCCCGAGAGCGCTGGCCAGGGCCATGGGTGCGTCGGCGGGACCGGACGTGGACAGCTCGCCGCTGGCCGAGGAGAGCTGGTCGAGGACCGCCGAATCCTCCAGGTGCTCCACGCCGACCGGCGCGCACACCGTCTGGGCCAGGCGCCGTTGCATACCAGTCGACATCACCGCCGAGGTGTGCGCCGAGATCAGGTCCTCGGTCGGGCTGCGCAGCAGCGACAGCGCGTACGCGACCGTGCCGATGGCCAGGGTGATCAGCAGGGAATGCCCGGCCGCCGAGCCGAGCCCGTGCGTCACCGCGGCCGGTATGTGGCCCACCGCCCGGCCCAGGGCCACCAGGGCCAGGATCGGCAAGACCCCGTCGGCCACGATGAACAGGCCCATCGTGACCAGCAGCGCCGGGCTGGTCTCCCACGTCAGCCGCAACACCCGCAGCCGCGGCGAGGCCGCCACCCGCTCCGTGTTCCGCAGGGCCACGCTTCGCAGCGCCGAGCCCCGTCGTGCCAGCCCCCGAACCATGATCCGCTCCAAAACTGATTTGAATCGGTATTGGTACTAAGATCGTGATATTCAGCCTAACCAGTCCGGCCGCAGGAGGTGAAATCATTTCCGCGCCCAGGGTTTCTGGGTCCACCCCGCGCCAGCGCCGGGCCGTCGCGACCCGGCAACGGCTGTACCAGGCGGCCATGGCCGAATACGCCAAGGTCGGCATGGACGCCGCCCGGGTCGAGGACATCGTCGCCGCGGCCGGAGTGAGCTGGGGGACGTTCTTCCATTACTTCCCGGCCAAGGAGGACGTGCTGCTCGACGCCGCGGCCGAGGTCTGCCGGGCGTACGCCGCCGCCACTGCGGAGGGACTCGCGGCGGGCCAGGATGTCGAGTCGGTCCTGGCCGGCGCGTTCCAAGTGCTGTTCCGCGCCGCCGTCGAAGTCGTCCCGTCCAGCGCCCTGCGCGGCAGGCTGCTTACCTACGTGGTCGGCCACCCCGGCCGGCTGACCGATTTCCTCGGCGACGACGTGCCGCCGCCGATCACGGCGACCACCATCGTGCTGGCCGAGGGCCAGTTGCGCGGGGAGATCCGGCCCGACGAGCCCGCCGAATCGCTGGCCGTCATCTTGCTGTACGCCGTGCTGTTCGGCGCGCGCCGGGGCGCGACCATCGGCAGGCCGCCCGGCTCCACGCCGCTCGGCCGCCTGGCCCTGGCCGTGGTGCTCCGCGGCATGCGCCCGTAGGGCTAGGGCAGGTAGCCGAGCCGGCGGAGTTCCTCGCCGGCGAGCTTGTCGACCTGGCCGGCGTCTTCGCCGCTGAGCTCCGGTCCCGGCGGGCGTCGTGCGCGTCCGCGTTGACGGGAGGAGCGAGCCTCGTCGCGGACCTGAGCCGCCGACACCGTGGTACCGGCGAAGCGGGACAGCTCGGCCAGGGTGTCGTCGGGCCTATTCAGCAGGGACTCATATCTGATCGTCTTCAGCTGATCGGCGGGCAGGCTGTGGTGCAGCCTGGCGGCCAGGCGGACCGTCCAGCGCCAGCGCAGCGCGCACCGGGCCGCGGGCGACAGCCGCGGCCACATCTCGCGGTCGTCCTCCGACTCGATGCCGAAAAACGGGTTGGGAAACTCGGTGTCCACGTTCACGAAACTCGGCCGGAACCAGGACATGACGACCGGGTCGGCCAGCATGCCGGCCACCACGTCGCGCCCGTCCCTGAGGACCTGGACGATCCGCGCATCGGGAAACGCGTCGGTGAGCGCTTCCGCGCAGTAGATGAGGTCCGGGCTCGCGTCGCCGAATGTCTCCAGACCCCGGACCTCGACGCACGGTCCTACGGCGTCGGCGGCGAGCCCGGCCGCCGACCGGCACTCGCGCGTGCACTCCAGGCAGCTGTGCGGGGTCACCTGCCAGCCCTGGGCGAAGGCGTCCCTGATGACGGCGGCAGCGGCCTGGGTCCGGCCCTGGTACATCGACGGCCGCCGGGCGAAGGCGTAGACCACGCGCAGCACGCTGGGCTGGCCCATCGTGACGTGCAGGCCCGGGGATGCCTTCAGCGCGCGGCCGATGAGGCCAGCTCCCGAGTGCGGCGCGCCGACCACGAACACCGGCTGGTGAACGCTACGGGAGTTGACGATAAGGATGTGACGAGCGGAGGCCATGATCGCCTGACAGTCGGGGTCTTGTTCACGCGGGGGTCGGTCGGGATCTGCTTAGCCTGGCACGCTTCGGCGCTCATCCCAGCGGCCACGCCGGTGCTCCTCGGCGTGGTGGCCGAGGTTGAGGGCCGTCTGCACGAGCGGGACATGGCTGAACGCCTGCGGCATATTACCGACAAGCCTGCCGTAACGAGGATCATACTCCTCACTCAGCAGGCCGACATCGTTACGCAGGGCGAGCAGCCGTTCGAACAGCTCGATCGCCTGCTGTGTGCGGCCGCTCAGTTCCAGCGCGTTGGCCAGCCAGAAGCTGCAGGCCAGGAAGGCTCCTTCCGAGCCCGCTAGCCCGTCCACGGCCGAGGTGCCGTCGGCCGGGAGCTCGTAGCGGCGCAGGAGCCCGTCCTGCATGAGATCCCGCTGCAGGACCTTCATGGTCGAGACGACCCTGGGATCATCGGCGGGCAGGAAACCCACGTCGGGAATCAGCAGGACGGAGGCGTCAAGCTCGGCCGCGCCGTAGTACTGCATGAACGCTCCGCGCGCGTTGTCGTAGCCGTTCTCGCATACCTCCCGCTTGATCTCGTCGCGGGTGCGCCGCCAGCGGGCCGCCAGGTCAGGTTCCCCCGCGTCGTCGGCGTAGCTGGCCGCCCGGTCGAAGGCGACCCACGTCATCACCTTGGAATGCACGAAATGCCGCCGGGGGCCCCGGACCTCCCAGAGCCCTTCGTCCGGTTCCGGCCAGTGCCGTTCGAGGAACCGCAGTAGCGAGCGCTGCAGCGACCAGGTGTGCTGGTCATCGTGCAGCCCGGACTTGTAGCTGAGCTGCAGTGCGTCGATGACTTCCCCGTACACATCGAGCTGCAGCTGGCCGGCCGCCGCGTTGCCGATGCGGACCGGTGCCGAGCCTTCGTATCCCGGCAGCCAGTCCGCTTCCCACTCGGTCAGCCGCCGTTCCCCGGCTACGCCGTACATGATCTGGATATCCTCCGGATCTCCGGCGATCGCACGGCCCAGCCACAGCCGCCAGGCCTTGGCCTCGTCGGTGTACCCGGTGCGCAGCAGCGCCTCCAGCGTGATGGTGGCGTCACGCAGCCAGCAGTACCGGTAGTCCCAGTTGCGCACGCCACCGATGTCCTCGGGCAGTGAGGTGGTCGCGGCCGCGACGATACCGCCCGTCGGCCGGTAGGTGAGGGCCTTCAAGGTGATGAGCGACCTGACGACGGCGTCGCGGTAAGTGCCCTGGTAGGTGCAGCGTGACGTCCATTCAGCCCAGAACTTGCTGGTGTCCTCCAGGGAACGCTGAGCGTCGAGGTGCGCCGGCTGGCCCTCATGCGAGGGCATGTAGGTGAGCACGAAGGGAACGACCTCGCCCACGGTGACCTGGAACGTCGCCGTGTGGGCTAGATCCCGGGCAGCCAGGTCAGCCGGCGTGCGCAGCCAGATCGAGTCCGGGCCCGCGATGGCCCTGATGCCGCCTTCGGTCCTGGTCACCCAGGGCACGATCAATCCGTAACCGAAGCGGACCGTCAGCCGGACGCCCATGCGGACGGTACCGCTCACGCCGGTCACGATGCGCACCAGGACCGGCGGCTGACCGTCTTCGCGCGGCGGCATGAAATCGGTCACGCGGGCGGTCCCGTCCGCGGTTTCCCAGTCGGTTTCCAGGATCAGCGTGTCACCGGCATACCGCCGGGTCGCGGCGGGCCGGCCTGACCCGTCCAGAGCGTCCGCCGGGGCGATCTGCCAGCGACCGTGGTCGGCGGTCCCGAGTATGGCCGTGAAGCACGCCTCGGAGTCGAAACGCGGCAGGCACAGCCAGTCCACCGAGCCATCAGTGCCGATCAGCGCGACCGATTGCATATCGCCGACGATGGCGTAGTCCTCGATCCGGCCGGCCACATCTCCTCCTGGATGGGGTGTCCCCCCTGCCGATACCGTACTAGGCGCCCGGTGCCCGTAGGCTGGCATCATGCGGCTACTACCCGACGTAGTGGGCGGCGAACCTCCGCGGCGGGGCCGCCTGCTGCTTGCCGCCGGAGCGGTGGCTGCCGCCGTGACCGCGCTGGCTGGCTGCTCGCAGTTCGATGCCGCGCTCGGGCAGCGGCAGGCGGTCGTCACCTTCCAGGACAGCGCGTCCCTGGCGCAGCGGCTGGCGGTGCGCTCAGCCTGCAAGACACCAACCGTGGTCCCGCAGCCGCTGCCGTCTAACCTCAACTCCCCATACGCGCTGCCGCAAGTGATCTACCAGATCAACAAGGCCAGCAACGCGGACGTGGCCGTGCTGGAAGAGTGCCTGGCCAAGTTCCCCTCGGTGACCGGCGTCACGCTGCAGGATTCAAGCGACGAAGGCAACTGACCCGGCCGCGGGAGGTCAGTTCGCCCACTGAGCGGTCCACTCGCCCGCCACCTGGCCGGAAATGACATTCAGCCTGTTCCAGGTGTTGATCACGGCGATGGAGACCACCACCGCGGCGAGCGCCTGCTCGTCGAAGTGCTTGGCTGCCTCCTGGTACACATCGTCAGGAATGGCCTCGGCCCGATCCGCCAGGCGCGTGCCGGCCTCGGTGAGCGCCAGCGCGGCCCGCTCGGCGTCCGTGAAGTACGGGGTGTCGCGCCAGGCGGCCAGGGTGAAGAGGCGTTGGTCGGTCAGGCCGGCCTTCCTGGCGCCGCGGGTGTGCATGTCCAGGCACACCGAACAGTCGTTGATCTGGCTGGCCCGCAGTCCGATGAGCTCGATCGTGGCCCGTGGCACCCCGGCCGCGTTCGCCGCGTCGTTCGCGGCCTTGGACAGGGCCTGCAGGGCGTCCATGACGCCGGGCACGCTGACCCCTGGGTTGGTCATCCTGGGTTCCATCTCGGCTCCTTTATCTGGCGATCGTCGTCGCGACCTGAGTGGTATGACTCGCCAGCGGGGCCAGATGTGACAGGCGACCCTGACCGAATGGCCAGAGTCGCGGCAGCCGTCCTCGGCGGGCGACCGGAACTCCTGGGCCGATTTCCTATTTTGCCGACTCTATGTATAGTGAATCGAGCCCGTTTTCCCTATATAAATGGTAGACATTAATGACTTCAGGAGTTTATGAGATGCGACGTGTTACGGCCGCCGCGATGATCGGCGCCGCACTGCTGCTGGCGGGCTGCTCATCCTCGTCTTCGTCTTCCCCGTCATCGAGCTCGTCGGCCTCGGCTGGCAGCACCGCGAGCTCGGACGCGGCGCCGGTGACGGTCCGGCTGGGCTTTCTCGAGAACATCACGCACGCATCCGCGCTTGTCGCGCTGAAGGAGGGTTTCTTCACCAAGGACCTCGGCTCGGCGGGGACGTTGAAGCCGACCGCCTTCAGCAGCGGGACCCAGGAGACGACGGCGCTCCTGGCCGGCCAGCTCGACGCCGCCTACGTCGGCCCGAACCCGGCCATCAACGCCTGGCAGAAGTCCGGCGGCACCGCGATCAAGATCGTGTCCGGTGCGGCGACCGGGGGCGCGTCGGTGGTGGTCGCCAAGGGGATCAGCTCGGCGGGCCAGCTCCGCGGCAAGACACTGGCTACGCCGTCGCTCGGTAATACCCAGGACGTCGCCCTGCGCTACTGGCTGAAGCAGAACGGGCTGGCGACTACCTCGACCGGCGGCGGCGACGCGTTCGTCAAGCCGACCACGCCGAACTCGGCCGCGGTCCTGGAGTTCAAGTCGGGGCAGATCGCGGGCGGCTCCGAGCCTGCGCCCTACGACATCGAGATGGTCAGCGACGGCGGCACGGTGCTGCTCAGCGAGCCCGGCGTCACCACCCTGCTGGTCGTGACGCAGAGCTTCCTGTCCGCGCACCCGGCGGTGGTGGCGGACCTGATCAAGGCCCAGATCCAGGCGAACGACTTCATCAAGTCCAGCCCGGCCCAGGCGGAGGCGGACGCGAACGCCGAGCTTGCCGTCTACACCGGCAAGCCGCTTAAGTCGAGCCTGGTAGCCGCCTCGTTCAAGGAGATCACCTTCACCAATGACCCGGACGAGTCGTCGCTGACCAGCGACGCGTCGCAGGCCGTCGCGCTCGGCCTGCTCAAGCCGGTCAACCTGAGCGGGATCTTCGATCTCGGTCCGCTCAACCAGGCGCTAACCGCGGCGGGCGAGCCGCAGGTCGGTTCATAGGAGGGCGGGTGGCGGTGGTCAGGCAGGCAAATTCCGTGACGGTCATCGGCCAGCGCCCGGCGGTCGGAACGGCGTCCGTGCGGCTGGCGGGCGTGTCAAAGGTATTCGGGCGTGGCGCCTCGGCCGTCAAGGCGCTGGACCAGATCTCGCTCGAGGTCCCGCCGGGGGAGTTCACCTGCCTGATCGGGGCATCGGGCTGCGGCAAGTCCACGCTGCTCTCCCTCGTCGCCGGGCTGGAGCAGCCCACCTCGGGCGAGGTATCGGCGTCTGGCCGGGTGGCTCTCATGTTCCAGGAGCCTGCGCTGTTCCCGTGGCTCACCGCGGCGGGCAACATCGAGCTCGCCCTCCGGGCCCGTGGCGTCGGCCGGGCCGAGCGCCGGCAGCGGACCACGGAGCTGCTGGAGACGGTGAACCTGAGCGGGTTCGGCGGAAAGCGGCCGCACGAACTGTCCGGCGGCATGCGGCAGCGGGTGGCGCTGGCCCGCGCACTCGCCCAGGACGCCGACGTGCTGCTGATGGACGAGCCGTTCGGCGCGCTGGACGCGATGACGAGGGACCTGCTGCACGATGAGCTCGACCGCGTCTGCGCTGGCCGGCAGCTGACCATCTTGTTCGTGACCCACAACGTGCAGGAAGCGGTCCGGCTCGGCGACCGGGTCGTGGTGCTGAGCAGCCGCCCGGGCCGGGTGGTCGAGGAGTTCGCCGTGCGCATCGAGCGCCCCCGGCGGATCGACTCGGCACCGGTCGCGGAATTGGCGGCACAGATTACCGACCGGCTGCGGGAGGAGATGAGCCATGCCGCCCGGTGACGACCCGACATCGCGGCCAGCTTACGCGGAGAGGCTGGCTTGGCTCGAGTCGCTCGACGCGGAGACGCCGCCGGAACAGCGCGGGCACCGCCTGCTCAACCGCGGCTGGGCGAGCCTGTGGCCCATGGTGCTCGCCATCGCCATCGTGCTGGCCGTATGGGAAGTGATCGCCGCCAGCGGCTGGAAGAAGCTGATCTTCCCCGCGCCGGGCCCGACCCTGGCCAACCTGTGGGATCAGCTGAGAACCGGCGAGCTCTGGCACGCCATCGGCGTCACCGGCCTGCGCGCCGTCATCGGATTCGCGTTCGCGGTAGTGATCGGCTCGGTCATCGGCGCGCTGGTCTCGCGGATCCCGCCCCTGCGGGCGGGCATCGGCTCGCTGATCACCGGGCTGCAGACTTTGCCGTCGATCGCCTGGTTCCCGTTCGCGATCATCCTGTTCGGCATCACCACCACCACCATCTTGTTCGTCATCATCCTTGGTGCGGCCCCGTCGATCGCCAACGGCCTTATCGCCGGCGTGGACTACACCCCGCCGCTGCTGCTGCGGGCGGGCAAGATGATGGGGCTGCGCAGGCTTTCGCTGTACCGGTACCTGATCCTGCCGGCCTCGCTGCCCGCCTTCGTGGCCGGGCTGCGGCAGGGCTGGGCCTTCGCGTGGCGCAGCCTGATGGCGGGCGAACTGCTGGTTACCATCGCGGGCCAGCCGTCCCTGGGCGTGCTGCTGTCGACGGACCAGGCCCAGGCTGACATGGAAAGCGCTACCGCGATCATCATCGTGATCTTGATCCTGGGCATCATCGTGCACACGCTGTTCGGGATGGCAGACAAGGCCATCCGCCGCCGCTGGGGCCTGACCGGCAATGTCTAGGACCGGCAGCGTCTAGCAGCGGACTGGGATCAGGGTCACCGCCAGGAGATGCCCTGTTCGTTCAGCAGAAATTTCAGAGCCTGCGCGGCCCGAACGAACTCCTGCGGGCCGCTAAAGCCGCCGAAGCGGCCGGCCTGGGCCAGGTGCGGCTCGAGTGACATGAAACCCGCGAAGCCCGAGTCGCGGAGGGCGGCCAGCGTCTCGGCCAGCTGCCCGTCGCCCTGCCCGGCCGGGACGACCTCGCCGGTCGCGGCCAGCACGTCCTTGACCTGCAGGTAGACCAGGTGGGGCCGGAGCAGGCCGTACGCGTCGGAGAACGGCCTGACGCCGCACTGGACGAAGTTGGCCGGGTCGAAGGTGGCCTGCAGGGCGGGGGAGCCGACCGCGGTGATCAGGTCGGCGCACCGGCCGGGGACGTCACCGTAGATCTCCTTCTCGTTCTCGTGGGCCAGGATCAGGCCGCGCTCCTCGGCGATCCGGGTCAGGGCGCCCATGCGGTCGATCACCTCGCCGCGGTACTGCTCCGGCGGCAGGCCCGCCGGGATGAAGAAGGAGAAGACCCGGACCAGCCGGGTGCCGAGCTCGCCGGCCACGTCGGCCACCCGGCGCATCCGGTCCAGCTCAGGAGGCAGCGGCGCACCGATGGGAATCTTGCCGATGGGGGAGCCGATCGCGGAGACGCGCACCCCAGCCTCGTCCAGGGCCCCGCGGAAGGCGGCCAGGTGCTCGGCGGTGAAGTCGGCCACGTTCACCGACCAGGCGCTGCGCAGCTCGAGATGGGAGATGGATTCGGCCGCCAGGGTGGCCAGCTGGGCTTGCGGATCGGGCGAGATCTCGTCGGCGAAGCCGGTCAGGATAACGCTCACCGGGCGAGGCTAACGGCCCGGCCGGTGCGGGACGACTCGTACACGGCGCAGACGACCTCCAGTGCGTCGCGGCCGTCCTGGCCGGTGACGGCCGGCTCGCGTCCGGTATCGACGGCCGCGAGCAGGTCAGCGAGCTGCGCGGCATGGCTGGCCACCTCCAGGGCGGCCGGGTCGGCCGCCGCGGCCCGGGCCTGGCCGGGGGCAGGCTCAGCCCGAGCCTGGCCGCGGTCGGCGGCGAGCGCGCGGCGGGTGATCTGACCGTCCTCGACGATCACGGTGCCCGCGGTCCCGGTGATCTCCAGCCGCTGCGGGAAGCCGGGGTAGGCGGCGGTGCTCGACAGGATGGTGCCGACGGCGCCCGAGGCGAACCTGACGACGGCCAGCGAGGTGTCCTCCACCTCGATCTGGTGGGCCTGGGTGGTGCACACGGCCGTGACCCCGGCGGGCGGTCCGAGGCACCAGCGGAGCAGGTCGACGTAGTGCACGCCCTGGTTCATCAGCGACCCGCCGTCCATCGCGTAGGTGCCGCGCCAGGCGGCGCTGTCGTAATAAGCCTGGGCGCGGTACCACTTCGTGCTGGCTTCCCCGAGTACGAGCCGGCCGAGGGCACCGACGTCGATCAGGCGCCTCAGCTCGACCAGGCCTGGATCGAAACGGTGCTGGGAGATCACAGTCAGCGCCACCCCGGCGGCCCGGGCCGCGTCGATGAGCCGGTCCGCGGCGGCCAGGCTGACGTCGATTGGCTTCTCCACGACCAGGTGCTTGCCTGCCCGTGCCGCGCGGATGCCGATCTCCGCGTGCAGGCCGCTCGGCACGCATACGCAGACCACCTCGATATCGGGGCGGGCCAGCAGCGCGCCGAGATCGGGCTCGGCCGCGCAGCCGTGCGCGGCAGCGAAGGCCGCGGCGGCGCCGGCGGCCACGTCGGTGACCGCCACCAGCCGGGCGTTCGGCAGCCCGGTTTTCGAAAGCAGGGCGATGGCGTCGGCGTGGATCGCGGCGATTACTCCCGTGCCGACGATCCCGAAACCGCGGGTCACGGGCATCAGGGTTTCAACTCCATCCACTCGGCCAGCACACTGAGGTGCTGCGGCAGCGCGATCTGCGGCTCGGCGATCTCGGGGTGCCAGCGCTTCTCCCACTCGACCGAGATCCAGCCCGGGTAACCGCCCGCCGCGAGCAGGCCAAGCATCTCCCTGACCGGCACCTCGCCCTCGCCGAGCAGGACCAGCTCCCAGTCACCGCCGAGCCTGCGGCGGGCGTCCTTGACCTGCGCGAGCAGAATACGCCGGCCGAGATTGGCGTAGACGTCGGCGGGCGGCTCGCCCACGCGGTGCGGGTGATGGCTGTCCCACACCGCGCCTACCCAGTCCGGGTCGGCCATGGCCAGCAGTTCGGCCACCACCGACGAGGCGGAGAAGTCGTCGTGGGTCTCGACCCCGATGGCGACGCCGAGCCGCCGCGCCAGCGGCACGCACGACTCGAGCACCCGGGCCGCGGCCCGGAGCTGTTCCTGGCGTTCCGCCCGGTCAGCGCCCAGCGCACCGCCGAACACGCGGACCAGCGGGGACTCCCAGTCACTGGCCAGCTCGAGGAACCGGCGCAGGTCGGGGCCCGGATCGTCACCGGTCAGGCGGATGGAACTGTCCACCGCGACGACCGGCAGGCCGGCCGCGGTTATAGTCCGCTTGACCTGGGCGCGGGCGGGGGCGGGCAGCCGCGGGTCGATGAGCTCGCCGTCAATGAGCCGCAGCTCGACGCCGGCGTAGCCCCACTGGCGGCCGAGCGAGACGGCTGTGGCCAGGCTGGCGTCCGGGAACGCCAGCGTGCTGAAGGCGATGCGCACCGGCGGGCCGGGGGACCCGCCGGTCTCCGTGGTCACTATGGACACATGTGTCCCATGATGTTCACGAGGAACATGAACAGATACCTTGCGCCATGGCTCCCTGTTACTAGCTGGGCTAATGTGATCGTGGGGTGAGGCCCGTTCCTGACCGAGTGAGACGGCCAGGAACGGGCCCGCTTGTTGCTGCGACCGCCGGCGAGGGCTACCGCGGTTGCAGGTGCAGGATTACTACCTCATCGGTGCCGGAGCCGGGACCGTTGTTCGTTCCCGACGGCTGGCCGCTGTCATACGGGTTCGACTGGCTCGGCCAGCCGGTGTAGTTCTGCGAGTTGTACTCGAACCACTCCGGCGCGGTGGTGACCGGGATTACCGGCAGGTTGGCCGCGACGTACTGCTCGAGCGGGAGGAGGTCGGTGGCCTGTTGCGAGACCGTCGTGGCCCCGGCCAGTGTGGCGATGTCGGCGTTGAGCGCCGGGTCGTTCAGCCGCTCGTAGTCGCCGACGGCGGCCGAGCCGGAGGCGAGTGTGCTGTTCAGCCAGCCGTCGTACATGTTGTACGGGCTGATCCCGCCGTTCGACCAGTGCTCGGTCACGGAGAAGTCGCCGTCGGCGACGTCAGCGTTCCAGGCGTCCACGGACAGGCCCTGGAATGTCGCGTCGATCCCCGCCGCCTTCAGTTCCTGGGCGGCGATGGAGTCGACCTCAGACATGTCCGTGTACGCGGTGGGGCTGATGATCGTTATCGCGACGGGCTGGCCGCCCTTTTCGAAGAAGCCGTTGCTTCCCTTCGTGAAGCCGGCCTTGGTCAGGACCTGCTCGGCCGCGGCCGCGTTACTGGTGCTCGGCATGGTCGCCGACGTCACCGGTCCGGCCCAGGCCTGGAAGGTCGGCAGGGTCAGCCCGCCCGATTCGGTGATGGGGCTGGCGAGACCGGCTTCGCCCTCGGAGGAGAGCAGCGTGCGGTTGACCGCGAGGCTTATCGCCTGCCGCACGGCCAGCTGGTTGGTCGGCCACTTGGTCAGGTTCGGCTCGAGGCTCTCATCGCCGCCGGCCGCCTCCCAGTAGCCGTGGTGGGCCGGGTCGGTGTCGACGAACTCCTTCTGCAGGCCCGGGATGTAGTTCCCGGTCCAGTCGATCTGGTTGGAGAACAGCGCGCTGAGCGCGCCGGTGTTGGAGGTGTAGACCGGGAAGTCGACGTTCGGGACCTTGACGAGGGCGGCCTGCCAGTAGTAGGGGTTCTTCTTCAGGATGATGCCCTGCGGCGTGAAGCTGCCTAGCATGTACGGCCCGGTACCGACCGGGGTCGCGTCGGTGAAGGTCGCCGGGTTGACGCCGTTCCACTGCGCCTTCGGCACGATCGCCTGGCCGGCGATTTCCTCTAGGTTGGTGTACTGGGATGTCGGGAACGTGAGCGCCACGGTGTTGCCGGACGTGCTCACGCTGGAGATGTTCAGGCCGCCACTGTTGATCGACGCGTTGGCCTTCACCATGTCGAAGGTGAAGGCGACGTCGGCCGGGGTCAGCGGAGTGCCGTTGTTCCACTTCACGCCCTGGCGGATCGTGAAAGTGATCGTCTTGTCGCCGTTAGACCACGCATAGGACGTGGCGAGCCACGGGTAGTTGATCGTCGGCGAGGCGAGGTCGAACTGGATCAGCGGCTCGTAGATGAGCCCGGTCGCGCCCATGCCGTAGGCGGCCGGGGTGGGGTCGAATGGGTTGAAGTCCTGGGTGATGGTGGTCTCCGGCGAGCTCTCCATGACCAGGGTCTTCCCCGTGGTCGCGGCGCTGCTCGAGCTCGATGCCGAGCTGGAGCCGGAACTGGAGCACGCGCCCAGCCCGACCGCGAGCAAGGAGGCGGTTCCTACCGCGAAGAGCCATCTAGTTCTGTGCAATCTCCTCATCAGTCTCGTCTTTCTCTCGGGTTTCATCGGTTGTGGACTATGTGGTCGTCGTGTCTCCACCCCCCCGCGGCCCGGAGACGAGCTCCGGTGCGGCGGCGTCCAGGTGCCAGCAGGCCGCGCCTCGCGTGTCCGAGATCTGCGTCAGGGCCGGGTCCTCCCGCCGGCATAGGTCATCAGCGAACGGGCACCTAGGATTGAACGGGCAGCCCTGCGCGGCCGCGCCGTCCAGGTGCTGCGGCCTTCCGGAGGCCGTGGCGGGCCCCTGGCGCCGGCTGCCGCCGCGAAGCGCGCTGCCGAGGTTGTCCGGGTCCGGCGCGGAGGCCACCAGTAGCTGCGTGTAGGGATGCGCCGGGTCCTGGGTGACCTCCTCGGCCGGGCCGCGCTCGACGATCTCTCCGGCGTACATGACCAGGATCTCGTCCGCGAAGTAGCGGGCCGAGGCGATGTCGTGGGTGATGTAGAGCATCGCGAGCCTGAAACGCCGGCGGAGGTCGTCGAGCAGGTTGAGCATCTCCAGCCGGATCGAGACGTCCAGCATGGACACTGGTTCGTCGGCGAGCAGCACGCTCGGGCGGGCGGCCAGCGCACGGGCGAAGGAGACCCGCTGGCGCTGGCCGCCGGACAGCTCGTGCGGGTACTTGCCCAGGAACTGCTTGGCCGGCGTGAGCCGGACCTGCTCCATCAGGGCGACCACCTCCTGGCCGACCTTCGCGTCCCGGCCCTGATGAAGCTTCACCGGGCGTTCGAGGTGATAGCGCACGGTGTGTATCGGGTTGAGCGAGGAGAACGGGTCCTGGAACACGAGCTGGACCTCGCTCTTATACCGCCGGAAGTCCCTGCGGCCGGACACCTCCACCTGCTGGCCGTCCAGCCGGATCGTGCCGGAGGTGAGCCGTTCCTGCCCGGCCAGCAGCCTGGCCGCGGTGGACTTGCCCGAACCGCTCTCGCCGACGAGCGCGACGACGGCGCCGCGGTACAGGTTGAAGGAGACATCCCGGACCGCGTGCAGCGTGTGGCCGCGGCCGACCCGGAAGTCCTTGCCGAGCGAGATCGCCTCCATGGCGAGCGGCCCGCGCGCCGCGGCCGCGGACGTCAGGGTCTGCTCGCTCATGGCTCCTGCTCCCAGGCTGGGCTCCCCGGGGCCGAGGACGGCCCGGGCGGCGGCGCCGGAGTGCCCGGGAGGACGAACGGGCAGGCCGTCACGTGGTCCGGATCGCTGGACGTGGTGACCGGCAGCAGCCGCATATCCACCTCCCGGCACTCCGGCCTGGCGTACCCGCAGCGGGGCTCGAACGGGCAGCCGGGGGGCGGGTCGTGCAGATCGGGCGGCGAGCCCGGGATCCCGGTCAGCTCGCGGCGGGGTCCGCGCAGCGACGGGAACGAGTTGAGCAGGCCCTTGGTGTAGGGGTGGGCGGCCTCGCGGTGGATCTCGTCCGACGTGGCGATCTCGACAAACTGGCCGGCGTACATCACGGCGATCCGGTCGGTCAGTTCGAGCAGGAGCGAGAGATCGTGGGTGATGAACAGTATCGAGAAACCCAGGCGGTCTTTGAGCTCGACGATCTGGGCCAGGATGTCGCGCTGCACCACCACGTCGAGGGCGGTGGTCGGCTCGTCCATGATGATGATCTCCGGTTCGGCGGCCAGCGCCATGGCGATCATCACCCGCTGGCGCATGCCGCCGGACAGCTCATGCGGATAGCTGCGCAGCCGGGACCGCGGGATGCCGACCAGGTCAAGCAAGGATGCGGCCCTGGAGTGGGCTTCGTCCCTCGGCATCTTCAGGTGGGCGTGGATGGCGTCGAGCAGCTGGTCGCGGACGTTGAGCACCGGGTTGAGCGCGTTCATCGCACTCTGGAAGACGATGGCGATCTCGCGCCAGCGCAGCCGCCGCAGCTCATCCGGCCGCATCTTCATTACGTCGGCAGGCCTGGACACCCGGCGGCCGCGGTAGATGACGCTGCCGTTCGTGACCAGCGCGGGGGCGCGCAGCAGGCGGCAGGCGCCGTAGGCCAGCGTCGACTTGCCCGACCCGCTCTCGCCGGCCAAGCCGACGACCTCGCTGGCCCCGAGGGCGAGGTTCACATGGTCCACGGCGCGCACATCGCCGGCGGGGGTGCGGTACACAACCGACAGGTCGCGGATGTCGAGTACGGGACCGGAGCCTGGGGCGCCGGCGTCGGCCGGGGATGAGCTGGCCGCGGGACCGGCCGCCGCGCTGGCTGCGCGGTGGGTGGCCCGGTCAAAGGGGCGGCCGGCGGCCCGGCCGATGGCACGGTCGGCCGCCGGGTCCGCGCTCATCGGCGCTCACCCGCCTCGGCCTCGTCGAGCAGCGAACTTCGCGAGAACGAGTGCAGGAAGCCGGCGAGCCCGTTGCGGCGCTGCGAGATCTCGCTCAGCACGGGTGTGGGGTCCGCGGGCTTGAGCCAACGCCCGGCGATCCTGCTGGCACTGCTCGCGTCGCGCAGGCGGGGGTTGCCGAGCTCGTCGATGCCCGTATTCAGCAGCACCAGGGCGGTGCCCATGAGCGCCACCGCCAGGCCCGGCGGCACGAACCACCACCAGGCCCCGAGCTGCAGTGCCTGCTGGCTCTGGGCCCAGTAGAGCATGGTCCCCAGGCTCCAGCTGTTCAGGTCGGCGACCCCGATGAAGGCGAGGGCGACAGAGGCGCCGATGGCGTACAGCACGGTGTTCACGAAGCTCGCCGCGATCAGGCTTACCTCGTTGGGGACAATCTCGAAGGCGATGATCCGCCAGGTTCCCTCCCCGGTCTCCCGGGACGCGGCCACGAAGTCGCGATTGCGGATGGCCAGGGTCTGGGCCCGCATCACCCGCGCCCCCCAGGGCCAGCCCAGCAGGGCGAGCACGATGATGGTCGGTGTCTCTCCCCGGTTCGGAAAGTAGCCGAGCAGGACGATGAGCAGCGGCAGCGCCGGAATGACCAGGAACACGTTGGTGAGCAGCGACAGCAGTTCATCCCAGAAGCCGCCAAGGAAGGCGGACGTGACGCCTACGATCACGGCGAGCGCCGTGGCCACCACGCCGACGATGAGCCCGAGCTCCAGGGTGAGGCGGATCCCGACCAGGAGCTGGGACAGCACGTCTTGCCCGCTCTGCGTGGTGCCGAGCAGATGCGCCGCGCTGGGCGCGTTCATCGACGCGTTCGGGTTGGGGTTCTGGTACGACGGGTCATAGGGGGTGACCAGCGGCCCGATGATGGCCGTGAGCACGAAGACGCCGAACAGGACGACGCCCGCCTTGGCCTTGGTCGGCATCCGGCGCCACCAGCCGGGCTGGGGGGCTTCCTGGGTGATGGTCGTGGTCGCGCTGATGACCGGTGCGACAGTCATCGCGTCGCCTCCAGGGATCGGGCGCGGGGATCGACGAACACGATGATGAGGTCGACGATCAGGTTGGCGAGCAGGACAGAGAAGGTGATCACCAGGAAGATCCCCTGCGTCAGCGCGTAGTCGTCCGAGCTGACCGCGTTGATCAGCAGCAGGCCGATCCCCGGGTAGGAGAAGACGATCTCCATGATCAGGGCGCCGGATACCACGAAGCCGATCGCCAGGCCGAAGCCCTGCAGCTGCGGCAGGATCGCGTTGCGCGCGGCGTAGGTGAAGATGACCCTGCGGTTGGGCAGGCCCTTGGCCTGGGCGGCGACCACGTAGTCCTCGCCGACGGTCGTGATCATGACGTTGCGCATCTGCAGCATCCAGCCGGCTATCGAGGTCAGCACGATCGTGAGGGCCGGGAGCAGCGAGTGGTCGATGGCGCTGCCGATGAACGCCCAGTGCCAGCCCGGGATCAGGCCCTGGGCGTAGCCCTGGCCGATCGGGAAGACGTGGAGCTTGACCGCGAACAATTCGAGCAGGATCAGCGCGAAGAAGAAGTAGGGAATCGCCTGCAGGAACATGAGCCCCGGCAGCACGCGGTCCAGCCCGCCGCCGTGCCGCCAGCCGGCCGCGATGCCGAGGACGGTACCCACGGCGAAGGCAATCACGGTCGCGCTGCCCACCAGGACGATCGTCCAGGGCAGGGCCTCACCGAGCAGGGTGGAAACCTGGGCCGGGAATTCGCTGGAGCTCGTCCCGAGGTTAAAGTGGGCCACGTCGACGAGATAGGCCCAGTACTGATGCCAGATCGAGCCCGCATTTCCCACGCCGAGCATGGCCTCGATCGCGCGGTAGGCCGAGGGCTGCAGGTCGGTGAACTTCGACATGATGCTCTCGACCGCGTTCCCCGGCACCAGGCGCGGGATAGCAAAGTTGATGGTGAGCGCCACCCAGGCCGCGACGACGTAGAAGACCAGCCGGCGGACGATGAAGGGCATGACGCCTCCTTACGCCTTCGCCGGCGCGCGAGCCGCGCGCCGGGCAGGCCGTTTGCCGAGCACGGCCCCGTCGCGGCCGGCCCGGAGCGGCAGGACCGGCTGACGGGTCCCGGCCTCAGCGGAACACCCGCAGCTGGACCGCAGCACGAGTTCGGTCGGCAGCAGCTCCACGGCCGGGCGCAGGCCCGGATCGGCGATCCGGTCCAGCAGCCGGGCGCAGGCCCGCTCGCCGAGCAGGCGCATCGGCTGATGAACCGTGGTCAGCGTCGGGTCGTACAGGCTGCCGAGGACGATGTCGTCGAAGCCGACCACGGCCACCTCCCCGGGCACGCGCACGCCGCCCGCGGCAAAGGCCCGCAGCACCCCGATCGCCATCTGGTCGTTGGCGCAGACCACCGCGTCGGGCATCGCCCGCCGGTGCCGGGCGAGCAGGTTCTCCGCGGCCTGCTCGCCGCTGCGCACGCTGAGGATGCCCTGGATGGAGCCGACGAGCCGGCTTTGCGGATGATCGCGCAGCACATGCTCCAGGGCCAGCCGCCGCTCGCCCGCGTCGGGGGAGTTCGGCGGCCCGTCGATGTGGAACAGTCGCCGCTTGCCGTGATCGACGATGAGATGCTTGATGATCGCCGCCGAGCCCGAGAAGTTGTCGGCCGCCACCACGTCGGCCGCCGTCTCGCCCGGCGTCCCGGCTATGACCACCACGGGCACGCGCGCCGCCAGGCGCTCGATGATGGGGGAGGCGACGAAACCCTCGCCGATGAGGATCCCGTCGACCTTGCCGGACAGCGAGTCCATCCGGGAGAAGTCGGCCCGGTCGCCCTGCATGAAGGTGATCAGCAGGGACCAGTTGCGGTGCCTGATGCAGGCCTCCACGCCGCGCAGCACCTCGTCGTAGTACAGCAGGCCCACGTTCTCGATGTCGAAGTGCTCGAGCTCGCGCTCCACGCACACCAGGCCGATCACGTCCTTGCGGCGGCGGGACAGGCTCTGCGCCGCGCCGTCGGGAACGTAACCGAGCTCCTCGATGGCCTGCTGGACCCGCAGCCGGGTGGCTTCGCGGACCCGATCCTGGCCGTGGACGACCCTCGAGACGGTCGCCGTAGACACGCCAGCCAGGCGCGCCACGTCGTAGAGAGTTACCACTTTTTCCCGATCAACGACATGGCCGTCATTCCCTTTACTTACCGGGATGTAAGCGTTTACACCGGAAATCTAAGCGCTTACACTAACCCTCAGCACAGGGGCCGTCAAGGTCCGTAGCCGCGTACAAGGAGAGGCTGATGACTGGTTCCAACGGCGCCCTGGACTTCCCAGAAGGCTTCATCTGGGGAGCGGCGACGGCTGCCTACCAGATCGAGGGAGCGGCCACGCTCGACGGAAAGGGCCCGTCGGTATGGGACACCTTCAGCCACACGCCTGGCAACGTCCGCGGCGGGGACACCGGCGATGTGGCCTGCGACTCCTACCACCGGTATCGCGAGGACGTCACGCTGCTGGCCTCCCTGGGGCTGCACGATTACCGGTTCTCGATCTGCTGGCCGCGGGTGCAGCCGGGCGGCCGCGGCCCGGTCAATCAGAAGGGACTGGACTACTACCGGGCGCTGCTTGATGAGCTCGGCGAGCGCGGCATCGCGGCGATGGTCACGCTGTATCACTGGGACCTGCCGCAGGAACTGCAGGACGCCGGCGGCTGGGCCGTGCGCGATACCGCCGAGCGCTTCGCTGAGTACGCGGCGCTGTGCGCCGAGGCCCTCGGCGACCGGGTGGCCCGCTGGATCACCGTGAACGAGCCGCAGGTGGTGTCCAACAACGGGTACCGCCACGGCCAGCATGCTCCCGGGCTGCGCGACCCTGCGGCGGCGGCCGCCGCCACGCACCACCTGCTGGTCGGGCACGGACTGGCGGCCCAGGTGCTGCGGGCCGCCGGAGCCGAACAGGTCGGCATCGCTCTCGACCTGCACCCGGTCCGGGTCCTGGGCGACAGCCGCCCGGAGGAACTGCAGACCGCCCGGCTGATCACCGAGGCCATGGTGAACGGCATCTACCTGGAGTCGGTGCTGCACGGGGGTTACCCGGCCCACGCCCCGGCCGGCCTGCTCCCGCCGCCCGAGCTGGTAGCCGACGGTGACATGGAGCTCATCAGCCAGCGGCTGGACTTCCTCGGCGTGAACTACTACTCGCCGATCTTCCTGCGCGCAGGCGACCCGGGCGACCTGCGCCGCAATGAAGAACCCGCCCGCAGCGGGGTAGCAGGAGTGGTGGAGTACCGGCCGGACTGGCTGGAGCGGACCACGATGAACTGGCTCGTCGATGCCGACGGGCTGCACGAGATCCTGCTCGAGGTGTCCGAGCAGGCCGGCGGCCTGCCGCTGTACATCACCGAGAACGGCCGCGCAGCCGAGGACTACGTCAACCCGCAAGGCGAGGTCGACGACATCGAGCGGGTCAGGTACCTGAACACGCACCTGGAGGCCGCCGCGCGCGCCATCAAGGACGGGGCCAGCCTGGCCGGCTACTTCGTCTGGTCGCTGCTGGACAACTTCGAGTGGGCCTGGGGCTACCAGAAGCGGTTCGGCATCGTGTTCGTCGACTTCGGCAACCAGCGCCGTATCCCCAAAGCCAGCGCGCACTTCTACGCCGACGTGGTACGGGCCAACGCGGTACCGCTGCCGCCCGCGGACTGGACCCGCTCAGCCGTGGGGTAAACCGCGGACGCCACTAGCCTGGCGTCATGCCAGCCGGATTTCATCACATCACCCTGAACGTGACCGATCTGGAGCGGGCCCGCGCGTTCTACTGCGGGCTCCTAGGCTTCCGCGTGGACCAGGACTTTCCGGGCGAGAAGCTGCGGCTGCGGCTGGACAGCACCAGCACCCGCCTGGTGCTGCGCCCGGCGCTGCCCGGCACCCCGCCCGGTGACCGCTTCAGCGAGCTGCGGGTCGGCCTGGACCACATCGCCCTGGGCGCGACCCGCGCGGAGGTGGAAGAGCTGGCCCGGACCCTGCAGGCGGCCGGCGTGCCTGCCGACCTGCACCTGGACCGGGCGGGCTACAACGTGATGGTCACCTTCCGTGACCCGGACAATTTCCAGTGGGAGTTCTTCGAGGAGACCTGACCGGCGTCAGCCCGGGCGGTCGGCTTGGCGGCCGGGCCGCAGGCCCGCCGAGGTCAGCGGGACCACCTCAAGCTCGCTGATGCGCCCGGGATCGCCGATGAGCTCGATGGCCACGATCTTCCCGTTCATGATGGTGAAGTCGAAGACGACGCGGATCGTGCCGCCCTGGGCCCAGATGGCCCCGGGAGCGCCGTCGATCAGCGCGGGCCGGGCCGCCGCCGCGCGGCCGGAGAAGGTGCCCGCCACGGCCAGCGCGCCCTGCGTTTCGCTGTCCGCGGCGTCTCCCCGGAGCACGACGTCCGGGTCGAGGATCGCGAGCAGGGCATCGAAGTCACCGCCGCGGGAGGCGGCCAGGAAGGCCTTGACGATGTCCCGCCGCACCGCGGTCTCCGCTTCGGGTGCGGCGTCCGCCTGCTGGACGCGGCGGCGGGCCCGGCTGGCCAGCTGCCGGGCGGCCGCGGGGGAGCGGTCGACGATCGGGGCGATCTCGTCGAACGGCACGGCGAACATGTCGTGCAGCACGAAGGCGAGCCGTTCCGCCGGGGTGAGCGTGTCCAGGACTACGAGCAGCGCGAGGCCGAGTGAGTCGGCCAGGACCGCCTCGTGCTCCGGGTCGGCGTGGCCGGCGTCCTGCGCGCCGTCGGCCTGCGCGCCGCTGGCGTCCGGCGAGTCCAGCGGCTCTTCCCGCCGTGAAGCCCGTGAGCTCAGCATGTTCAGCGCGACCCGGGCCACGATCGTGGTCAGCCAGCCACCCAGGTTCTCCACCCCGTCGGCCCCGGAGCGGCTGAGCCGCAGCCAGGTCTCCTGTACGGCGTCGTCCGCCTCGCTCGCCGAGCCCAGAACCCGGTAGGCCACGGCCCGCAGGTGGGCCCGGTTCTCCTCGAACCGCTCGGCCAGCCAGTCGTATTCGCTCATCGGTCGCATTCCTCCGTTGCCCTCAGTCATATCAATGACCGCCGGAACCCCGCCGATGTGACCGGCCGCGCAATTGGAATGCGGGCTTCGCGCGAGCATTCGAATGATTGTGGACCGTTACCTACCCGATAGGGCGGGCAGTGTGCGGGTAGTGTCGCTGGATTGTGCAGGGCGGCCGGAGAATACGGTTCCCTGAACCGGGCTTGCCAGGCTCATCCGCTACACGGCCCGTGGTCCTGCATGATGCCGTCTTCCTAGGCAGTCCATTGTCTCCGCTTCCGGCCACGCTCCTAGAGAGCGCGGAAGCGTACGATTGAGGACACGCAGAGCGGAACCTGGGTTGCAGGAGGCTGCGATGAGACCACGATCGCATCGGCGGAACCTAGTGGTGTGGAGCCAGTCCGCCGGCTCGGCTGGCAGGTACGGCACCCCGCCGCTCAGACGCATCAGGCAGATCCGCAGGCGGATGCGT
The DNA here is from genome assembly GCA_963790065.1 of uncultured Actinomycetes bacterium. Classification (GTDB taxonomy): domain Bacteria; phylum Actinomycetota; class Actinomycetes; order Streptosporangiales; family Streptosporangiaceae; genus Palsa-504. Next base: position 216,108 of record CAWBNK010000001.1, read on the forward strand.
ACCGCCGCGCTGCTCACCGTCGTCAGTCTGATGCCCCTGGCACGCGCCGGGCGGGCCCGCTGGCGGCTCCTACTGGCCGGAGGAGTGCTCGCGGTGGTCGGCGTCGTGCTGCACGTCGGCCTGGTCGGCGTGGTGCTCCTGTTCCTAGCGTCCGCCCCGTTCGTCCCGGCCAGACCTAAAGCGGTTCGCACGCGGCGCTCGGAGCTAGAGCGTGAACTGGGCGTCTACTCACACCCGGCGCAGCGGCGCCTCGCCATCCAAGCCATGGACCTCCATGACCACCGGTTTCCGGTCACCGGACGGTATTAAGTTCCGCGTCCAAGTCCACGACGCGGACCGGGAAGGTGCAAACGCCCCCACCAGACTGCCTGGTTACCGTACATGCCTGAAGGAGCGGGCCGGTGTCGAGCGGTTTCGGCCCGGCGGCCGGTACGGGTTATGCGGCATGGCCCGGGCGGGCGGCGCGGCGGATGTGCCCGTGGCGCATGCCGTAGAAGACCAGGGTGAGCAGTTCGCGGGCGGCGGCGACCTTGGCGGTGTTCTTGGCCTGGGTGCCGCGGCGGGCGATGATGGCGTCCAGCGATCTGCTGCGCCAGGGCGGGTGCGGCGGCTGGATCCTGGAAGGCGGGCAATAGTCGCGCCCGACTCGCCCAACGGGAGAAAAGCCTCGGCTGGCTCACATTAGGGTCGGTGCATGCCGAGTCCGGATGAACGGGTTCTGAGATGGGCAGCCCGCGCCGCTGGTCCTTCGGCGCGGGTGGTCAGCGCGGCGGGGATGCGGGCGGGCGGCAATCCGTGGCTGCTGCGGCTGGCCGGTGCCGGCAGCACCTGCGAGGTAGTGCTGAAGACCGGTGATGCGGCTGCGGACCTGGACCGCCGGCAGCTCCTCACCACAGTCGCGGCGCTGGAACTCGCAGCGGGCCACGCCCTGCCTGCGCCGCGGCTGATCGCCGCTGACCTGGACGGCAGCGCGGCCGGCGCGGTGGCGGTCCTGATGACCGTACTGGCTGGCTCCACTAAGATCCCCCGCGTCGCCTCGGCCGGAAGGCTCCGGGCGCTGGGGGCTGCGGCCGGCGCGCTGGCGAGCGTCGCGCTGGCACCGCGGCCAGGACTGGAGCTGCGGACCCGCTCCCTGTATGACATGGACTTCGCTGCCTGGCGCAGGTCAGCGGGCACGTCGCAGCTGCTGGCCCGGGCGGAAGAGCGGATCGCCAGCCTGCCGGTGCCGGACGGCGAGCTGGTGTTCGTCCACGGCGACCTATGGCAGGGCAATACCGTCTGGATCGGCGATTCCTGCAGCGGCATGATCGACTGGGACGCCGCGGGCGCCGGATCGCCCGGCATCGACCTGGGCACGTTGCGCTCGGACGTGGCCCTGTTCTTCGGATCATCGCCGCTGGCATCTACCGGACTCCCGGCCACCGACGAGGTGCTAGCCGGATGGCAGCAGGCCGCTGGCCGGCCGGCCGAGCACGTCGCGTACTGGGACGCGGCAGCAGCCCTGTGCACGGTTGGCGACATGAGCTACTGCCTGCCGGGCGACATGCTCGGTGAGGTCGGCCGCCCAGACCTGAACGCGGCGCTCCTCACTGCTCGCCGTAACGCGTTCCTGGCCGCAGCGCTCGACGAACTCGGCTAGGGCAGGGGCCGGTCCCCCTGACGTTCCCGCCGCCGCCCAGGACAGCTGAGCTAGTAGCGCACGCCCTGAGGTCACTGACCCGTCGCGCCGTCGATGCGCTCGCGGAGCAGGTCGGCGTGGCCGTTGTGGCGGGCGTACTCCCCGATCAGGTGCAGGTAGATCCAGCGCAGGCTGATATCGGCCCGGCCGTCCCGCCCCGGCAGCGCCTCGTCGAGTGCGTGCCCGGCCACCGCTTCCCTGACCAGCTCGACTTCACGGTGGTAGGCGGCCAGATCCAGCTCGGCCCGCGCAGCGCTCGCGTCGTAGAAGTCGCCGTCGGGATTCCCGCCGGCGGAATACACGGGCGCTGCGGCCTGACGGACGAACCCGCGCCGGAACCAGCCGCGCTCGACGTCCGTCATGTGCCTGATCAGGCCGAGCAGGGACAGCCGGGACGGTTCCGCGCTGCGCGCCGCCAGCTGCTCGGCGGTCAGCCCGGCGCACTTGTGCAGCAAGGTGAGCCGGTGCAGGTCGAGGAGCCCGTCGAGCATCGCGCGCTCGTCCCCGGCCCGGGGCATGGGCTCGCGCACGACCTCAGGTGCTGTCCAGGTCATCGCCTCATCATAAAAACCCGTGGCGGCCGGCGGACCGAACTCGGCTACCGTCACCCGTATGCACCCAGACTCGGCCCGGCTGGTCTTCCGCGACATGATTCCTGACGATCTCGATGACATGGCCGGCCTGCTCGGCGATCCGGAGGTCATGACCTACTACCCCAGGCCCAAGACCCGGCAGGAGGCAGCGCAGTGGATCGACTGGAACGTAGGCCTGTACCGCACCCGCGGATACGGCCTGTGGCTGCTGACCACCCCTGACGGCGAGTTCGTCGGCGACTGCGGGCTCACCCCCCAGCTGGTCGACGGCGTGACCGAACTCGAGGTGGGCTACCACGTGGTGCCCGCGCTGCAGGGCCGCGGCTACGCTACCGAGGCCGCGGCCGCTTCGCGCGACTTCGCCCGCGACGTGCTCGGCGCGCCCCGGCTGGTCGCGATCATCCACCCGGAGAACCAGCCGTCTCAGCGCGTGGCGGAGAAGATCGGGCTGCGCCCCGAGAAACGTACCGCGGTGCACGGCGGCCGCGATGCCATCATCTACGCTGCCGCCCTTCAGCCGGCGCCAGCCCAGCCGCGGCCGTAGGGTGCGGGTATGCGCCAGGAGACAGCGGTCGACGGCTTCCGGCTGGCCTACGACCGGACTGGGCCGGGCCACGGAGCCCCGGCCGTGCTGCTGCTGCACGGCTGGCCGGGTGACAGGACCGACTACCGCCAGGTCGCGCCGCTGGTGTCGGCCCCCGGGGACCAGGGAAGCGAGGGGGTCAGCGCCGATGTGGTCGTGCCCGACCTGCGGGGCTTCGGGGAGTCGGACAAGCACCAGGCCGATCCGGCCCGTCAGTACAACGCGACTGCCCAGGCCCGGAGCATCATCGGGCTGATCGAGGAACTGGGCCTGAGCCTGCCGGTGATCGCCGGCTATGACATCGGCAGCAGGATCGCCCAGGCCATCGCCAGGGACCGTCCCGATCTGGTCCGGGCCCTGGTCATCGCGCCGCCGCTGCCGGGCATCGGCGACCGGATCCTGCAGCCGCGGGCCCAGCAGGAGTTCTGGTACCAGGCCTTTCACAATCTCGAGCTGTGCCCCCAGCTGATCGACGGCCGGCCCCCCGCCGTGCGCGCCTACCTGCGCCACTTCTGGTCGCACTGGTCCGGACCCGGCTACCAGGTCAGCGAGGACCACCTCGACCACCTGGTTTCGGTCTACGGGCCACCGGGCGCGTTCACCGCCTCCATCGCGTGGTACCGGGCCGGGGCGGGATCGGTGGCGGCCTCGCTGGCCGAGCAGGTCCCCGACCGGGGCGGCAGGATCGCGGCCCCCACCACCGTGCTGTGGCCCGAGCATGATCCGCTGTTCCCCCGCGAGTGGTCCGACCGGATCAGCGACTTCTTCGCCGCCGCCACGCTGACCGGCCTGGACGGCGCCGGCCACTTCTCGCCGCTGGAGGCCCCCGACAGGTTCGCCGCGGCCGTGATCGCCGCCGCGGCCGGCCCAAGGCGGACGTTAGGCGCCCGGGACGGCGGGATCGGGCGCCGGCGCCGCGACCTTCGCGTCCGACCAGCTCCGCACGATGGTGGTGTCGGAGATGAAGCGGACCCCGCAGCCCGGCGCCCAGCGGCCGGCGGCCTCCTGCAGGCACTCCTCGACCATCCGGGATACCGTCTCGGCCTGCTCGCGCGGGCAGTGCACCAGCAGCTCGTCGTGCAGGCACAGCACGATCCGCGCGCCGAGGTGCCCGCACCGGGCCCGGACCGTCACCGCCCACATCTTGAACAGCTCGGCCGCCGCACCCTGGATCATCGCGTTCCGCGCGTACCGGCCGTAGGCCGCGGACCGGCTGCTGCTCCGGGTCTCGTCGGCGCGGGGGGCCAGGATGATCAGGCGCCCGCCGTAAGTGCGCAGGTTCTGGCCAGCCTGCCCGGCCCGGTCGGCCACCTCCAGGTAGGACATGGCCACCGGGTAGGCCGCGTTGAGGCGGCGCAGGGCCTGGGCGCCGTGGCCAGTGGTCTGCCCGTACATCGCGCCGAGCACCGCCACCTTGGCCGTGGGCCGGTCCACGCCGAGCTGGGCGGCCACCGGCGCGTACATGTCGTCGGCCCGCGCGGCCGCGACCAGCGCCCGGTCGCCGGACACCGCGGCCAGCACCCGCGGCTCGATCTGGCCCAGGTCGGCCCGGACGAAGACGTACCCGTCCTCAGCCACCACCGCCCGGCGCATCGCGGCCGGCATGTTGTGCAGCCCGGCTGAGGCGGTCATCCGGCCCGCGGCCCCGTCCGACCCGGTCCACGCGCCGCGCAGCCGCCCGTCGGCGCCGAGGTTCTCATCCAGCCAGGCATAGCCGTAAGTGGTCGCGATCCGCTCGGCCTTCCGCCACCGCAGCAGCGCCGCCACCATCGGGTGCGGGTCACGCAGCTCGCGCAGCCGCCAGGCCCGGGTGTCCGGCACGTCCACGCCGATCCGGGCCAGCAGCGACCGGACTTGAGCCGGGCTGCGCAGGTCGATGGTCACCTCGGCGGGCGCATGTCGCAGGACCTCCGCGTCCCGCGCGGCCCGCAGCGCGACCGCCTCGGCGTCGCTGCGCGGCCGCGGCCCGATGATCGACGTCAGCACCTCCTCGGCCGCCGACCGGTCCATCGGCAGCCCGTCCGCCGACAGTTCGGCGCACAGCAGCTCGGCGGTGGACTCGGAGCGGGCCGCGGCCAGCGCCATCGGCCGGCCGTCCAGCCCGGCCAGCGCCGCGGCCTGCAGCTCCGCTGTCGCGCGGGCCAGCCCGGCCCAGCGGGCCAGCCGCTCGGGGCTGTCCGACCAGCCGCCGCTGGCCCAGTCCCGGCGCAGCTGGCCGTCCGGCGCCACCGGGTCCTCGCCGTCGCCGTCGTCCCAGCCCGGCATCCCGAACAAGTCCGGCGGCCCGGCGGCGGGCACGTCATCGGCGGCCAGCCCGTGCAGCCGGGCCCAGGCCAGGCCGGGATCGGCCCGCCACCCGCCGAACAGCAGCCGATGCGCGGCCGTCACGTCCCAGCACGTGGCCAGGCGCACGCCGCACCCGGCCAGCCGGGCAGCCGCCTGACCCGACCACACCACCCAGCGCGGCCGCAGCACTTCATCGGCCCGGGCGACCGCCCTGACCGCCTCAGGCCCCGGCGGCAACGGCCCGCCGCCGCCCGCCGCCGCGATGCCCAGGCCGAGCTCCGGGGAGACGACCAGGCCGACGAGATCGCCGCGCCCCGCGCCGGCCTGCCGCAACGACGCGGCGAGATCCCCGCTCGCCTCCGGCCCCCACGTCACGTACCAACCCTGCCACAGACGGCCCCGGTCAGTAGCGCATGCCCATGGCCGTCCTGACCTCATCCAGCGTGGCCACGGCGATGGCGTCGGCGCGCTCGTTGCCCGCGCGTAGCACCTGCCGGACGTAACCCAGGTCGCGGGCGTATTCGGCGCGGCGGGCCCGGACCGGCGCCAGCATGTCGTTGACCGCCATCGTGACCGTATCCTTGAGCGCCGCGGCCCCGCCGGTCCCTAGGTCGGCGGCCACGTCCTGCGGACTGCGGCCCAGGCCCAAGGCGGCCAGCAGGACCAGGCTCGATACCTCCGGCCGGCGCTCGGGGTCGTAGCTGACGTACCGCTCGGCGTCGGTCTTCGCGCCCCGGATGAGCCGGGCGGTCTCGTCGGCGCTGGCCGCCAGCGGGATCGTGTTGCCGCGGCTCTTGCTCATCTTCGTGCCGTCCGTGCCGAGCAGCAGCGGCGCCGCCGACAGCAGCGCGTCAGGCACCGGGAACACCGGGCCGAACCGTTCGTTAAAGCGGCGCGCGATGACCCGGGTAAGTTCCAGATGCGGGAGCTGATCCTGCCCCACCGGAACCAGGTTCCCCTTGCAGAACAGGATGTCCGCTGCCTGATGTACCGGGTAGGTGAGCATCAGGCCGCTGACCGCCGACTGGTGCGAATGCGCGATCTCGTCCTTGACCGTGGGGTTTCGGTTCAGCTCGGGCACCGAGACCAGGCTCAGGAACGGCAGCAGCAGCTGGTTGAGCGCGGGCACGGCGCTGTGCGCGAAAATCACCGTCCGGGCCGGGTCGATGCCGATAGCCAGGTAGTCGAGCATCAGGCCGGTCACGTACTCATCCAGGTGCTCGGCGGTATCGCGATCGGTCAGCACCTGGTAGTCGGCGATCAGCACGAAGACCTCGGCCCCGAGATCCTGCAGCCTGACCCGGTTCCGCAAGGTGCCGAAGTAGTGGCCCAGGTGCAGCTGCCCGGTCGGCCGGTCACCGGTCAGGATCCGGAACCGGCCGGCGTCAGTGTCAATCAGCTCCTCGAGCTCGGCCGAACGCCGCAGCGCAAGTGACGTACTCCTCATTATCGTCCTCCCTGGGACGGGCCAGACAGGCGCGAGAACGAGAAAAGGCCGCCCATCCGGACGGCCCCGAAAACGGGTGAAGCTGTGGCCGCCCTAACCGGCGGTCCACCACTGGGCACCCGATACCTGTGACATGCGACCAGGATAGCAAAGATCAAGGTCGTTATTCCGAACGGGCCGTGGCTCCACGCCCGGTGTCCCTGCTCGCATAGCCTGCTGGCGGCGGCGGCTCGACGGCCCGTCCCGGCCCGGTGAGCAGGTAGGTCGCCGCGGCGCACGCCTGCGTGCCGGCCGCGATGAGCAGGCAGGTCACGACCGACCGGCCCGCCAGCGGCCCGGCCAGCGCCGCCCCCGCGGCCAGCCCGCCGATCTTCACGCTGGCCGCCGTGGTGAAGATCTGCGCGCGCATGTGCTCGGGCGCCTCCCGGTGCCGCACCGCGAACAACGCGGTCACCTGCGGTCCCTCACCCGCCCCGCTCACCGCGACGGCCAGCAGGACCAGCCAGCTAGGCGCCACCGCCGCCGCGGCCATGCCGGCGCCCGATGACCAGCGTGCTGACCAGGACGGCCGTGTCGGGCGCGGCACGCCACGGACGGCGAGCCAGGATTGCGTTGGCGGCCAGCGAAGCCGCCGCCATCGCGCTGATCAGCAGCGCCCCCCGGGCCGGAGCGCCCAGCCGCTGGGCGCCCAGCAGCGGGCAGCACACCAGGAGCATCCCGATCCCCACGTACGACACCACCGAGGTCGCGGTGGCCCGCAGCAGCGGGCGCCGGGCCACGATCTCGGCGAAGCCCGCCGCCATCTGCCGATGCACAGCCACCTGCCGGTGCGGGGACGGCGACGGCGGGCGGCCGTCGGACGGGTCGGGGCCGGGCAGCGTCAGGGCGGCGGGCACGGCCAGGGTGACCAGGGCCGCGGCGGCCAGCACGGCCCAGCGCGCCCCCACCCCGGCCGCGATCAGGGCGGCTAGGGCCGGCCCGGCCAGGCTGGCCACGCTGTAGGTCATCGCGTCCAGCGCGGAGCCGCGGCTCAGGTCCGCCGCGGGCACCAGGCGCGGCAACTGCGATGACCAGCCGCCCGCCACCGCGGGGTTGAACAGCCCGCAGGCCAGCACGACCAGCACGACCAGCGGCATCGGCACCTGACCCAGGGCCGCCTGGATGGCGGCCAGGCCCAGCACGTAGGCGGCCAGCGTGGCGGCCTGCATCCGGGCCTGCCGGCGGCTGCGATCGAGCAGCGCGCCGAACAGCGGGCCGCCGGCCGCCGCGGCAATGGTCACGCTGGCCAGCAACTCCGATCCGGCTGCCGGGCGGCCAGTGGCGGCCAGCCCGAACAGCAGCAGCGCAGGCCCGGACATCTCGTCGCCGGCCCGGGCCGCCGCCGCGCCGCCCAGGTACCACCACGGCACCACCGGCCGCGCGATCCGGTAACGTGATTTCACATAAACACGTTACACTATCCACATGGACACCCAGGGCGCGCTCGGCAGCGCGCATGACGCGGCCCAGCGGGCAGCGGACCTGCTGGCCGTCCTGCTGCCCAGGCCCGGCTACCGGCCCGAGCCGAGCAGCCCGGCGGAGCGGGCCGCCGTGACCGAGGTCCTGCTGGCGTACGGGGAACCCGAATCTACCGAGCTGACCGCGGCCGACCTGGACGGCCTGCGCCAGGCCGCGGCCGACCTGCTGGCCGTCTTCACCGCCCCGGATGTGAACGCCGCCGCGGACGTGATCAACGGCCTGCTGGCCGGCCGCGCCCATCCGCCCCGGCTGACCTCGCACCACGGCACGTCCGGCTGGCACCTGCACGTTGACAGCAGCGACGACGCTCCCGCGGCCGAGTGGCTCATCACCTCCTCCTGCCTGGCCCTGGCCGTCCTGCTGGCCGAGCGGCAGGCCCCGCCGGCCGGGATCTGCGCCTCGCCGTCGTGCCGCAAGCCGTTCGTGAACGTGGGCCGGGGCAGCCCGCGGCGCTACTGCTCGGCGGCCTGCGGTACCCGCGAGCGGGTCGCCGCCCACCGTGCCGCCCGGCCTGCCGGGAGCTAGCCGGGCCGGCGTCCGTGAAAGGCTAGAGCCATGGAATACACGCATCTGGGCCGCTCTGGCCTATCCGTCAGCCGCCTGTGCCTCGGCACGATGAACTTCGGTCCGCTGACCCCGCCCGCCGAAGCGCACGCGATCATGGACCACGCCCACGAGATCGGCATCAACTTCTTCGACACCGCCAACCGCTACGGCGGGATGCAGAGCCCGCCCGGCCAGGTCGGGCAGAACGGCGAATCGCATGCGGGCTGGACCGAGGAGATCATCGGCGAGTGGTTCGACAGCGGCGGCGGACGGCGGGAACGCACGGTGCTGGCCACCAAGCTGTACGGCGCGATGGGCGAGTGGCCCAACGAGGGCAAGCTGTCCGCGCTGAGCATCCGGCGGTCCTGCGACGCGTCGCTGCGCCGGCTGCGCACCGACTACATCGACCTGTACCAGATGCACCACATCGACCGGGACACCCCGTGGGACGAGATCTGGCAGGCCATGGAGGTGCTCGTCACCCAGGGCAAGATCCTCTACGTGGGCTCGTCGAACTTCGCCGGCTGGCACCTGGCGCAGGCCAGCGACACCGCGGCCGGGCGGGGCTTCTTCGGCCTGGTCAGCGAGCAGTCCATCTACAATCTGCTGACCCGCGAGATCGAGCTCGAGGTGCTGCCCGCGGCGATCGAGTACGGCATCGGCGTCATCCCGTGGTCCCCGCTGGACGGCGGGCTGCTCGGCGGCGTGGTCAGGAAGGAGCGCGAGGGGCGGCGGCGCCTGGCCGGCCGGGCCAGGCAGACCCTCGAGAAGAACCGGGAGCAGATCGAGGCCTACGAGGACCTGTGCGCCGAGCTCGGCGAGGAGCCCGCCAACGTGGCGCTGGCCTGGCTGCTGCAGCAGCCGGGGGTCACCGGCCCGATCATCGGGCCGCGCACCCTCAGCCAGCTCGACGACGCGCAGGGCGCGGTGGCGCTGCGGTTCGGCGACGACATCCTCAAGCGGCTCGATGAGCTGTTCCCGGGCTACCAGCCCGCCCCGGAGCACTACGCCTGGTAATGAGCGGCACGCTCCTGCGGGACCGGTCCGGGGCGCAGCGGGTCACGAACATCGAGCTGTTCTTCAACCTGGTCTACGTGTTCGCCGTCACCCAGCTCTCGCATCACCTGCTGGCCGACCCCACCGTGCGGGGCGCGCTGCAGACGGGCCTGCTGCTGGTCATGGTCTGGCTGGTCTGGGCGTACACGACCTGGGTGACAAACTGGCTGGACCCGGAGCAGATGGCCGTCCGGCTGCTGCTCGTGGCGCTCATGCTGGTCAGCCTGGCCATGTCGGCGGCGCTGCCCCGGGCGTTCGGCGATCTCGGGCCGGTGGTGGGCGTGGCCTACGCTCTCCAGCAGATCGGCCGGACCATCTTCATGGTGACCGCGCTGCGCGGGCAGCCGCTGCAGAAGAACTTCGAGCGGATCCTGGCCTGGTGCCTGGTCTCCAGCGCGCTCGCGCTCGGCGGCGGCTTCGCCCACGGCCAGGCCCGCGTGCTGCTGTGGGTGCTGGCCGTCGGCGTGGACCTGGTCGGCGGGACGGTGGGTTTCTACACCCCAGGTCTCGGCCGGTCCCGCACCTCGGACTGGACCATCGAGGGCGGTCATTTCGCCGAGCGCTGCCAGGCGTTCATCCTGATCGCGCTGGGCGAGTCGATCGTCATCATCGGCGCCACCCTGTCCGCGGAGAAGGCGGTCACCGCCTCCGGCGTGACCGCCTTCGTCGTCGCGTTCGCCGGCTCGGTGGCGATGTGGTGGCTGTACTTCGACCAGAGCGCGGACGCGGCCGCCGAGATCATCGCCCGGTCACCTGATCCCGGCCGGCTGGGCCGTTCGGCCTACCATTTCATCCACCCCCTGATGGTGGCCGGCATCATCGTCAGCGCGGCCGCCGACGAGAAGGTCCTGGCCGATCCGGCCGCCGCCGCTAGCACCGCGTCGGCCTGGATGATCCTGGGCGGCCCGGCCCTGTTCCTGGCCGGCCATGCCGCGTTCAAGCTGGTGGTCTGGCGCGCCCTGTCGTGGCCCCGGGTGGCCGGGATCGCCGTGCTCGCGCTGCTGGCCCTGGCCGCCTGGGCCATCCCCGACCTCGCGCTGGCCACCTGCGCCGCAGCCGTGGTCGCCGCCGTCGCCGCCGCCGACCGCCTGCCCCGGTTCCGCCACCCGCCACCCGAGTACAACCCAGCATCAACCGTTTCATTACGCGAGCTACGCGGCTGGCGCGAACGGAGGCGCGGGCGGCTCGCCCCACCAGCCCCGCAGGAACCGCCCGGCTCTCTCGCAGGCCCCGGCGAACGGGCCGCCTGGGTGATCAAGCGCCTCGAGGATGATCCCGGTAATGGTGGCGCCCACCGCGGCCAGCACCTGCTCCGGGGTGGCGTCGGGCGCTGACCGGTAGCCGATCACCGCGCCCGCGTTGCACACGAAATCGGGCAGCGCCACGATGCCGCGCTGGCGCAGCACGTCGGCTCCGGCCACGGTGTAGGGGACGTTGGCGGCGGGCGCCACCACCCGGACCTCGGCCGGCAGTGCCGCGGCGGCCTGGGCCCCGATCACCCCGGGCCGGGTGCCGGGCACGACGACGTCGGCGTTCACCGCGGTGAACAGTTCGCCCGGCGTCCGGGCGGGCCGGCCGTAATGCCGCACGCACGCATCACCATGCGTCCGGCGGAGCGTGAGCAGCCGCTCCACGTCCAGCCCGGCCGGGTCCGCGACGCAGCCGGCCGCAGTCGACACCGCGGCCACCCGGCCGCCGCGGCGGGCCACCTCCCGTGCCACCCCGCCGCCGACCTTGCCGAATCCCTCGATGGCCACCGAGCGCCCGGCCCAGCCCCCGCCCCAGCGGGCGCCCAGCGCCGCCTCGGCCGCGGCCGCTACGCCGTACCCGGTCAGCAGGTCCTCGAACGGCACGCCGTCCACCACGGCCTGGATCGCCGAAGGCGCGGCCCGGCGCTCGCGCAGCGGGCCGAAATCCTCCTCGGCCGTGCCCATGTCCGGCCCGGTCAGCAGCCGGCCCGCGTCGGTCAGCGGCGCGATCTCCGCGCAGAACCGGGCCATCAGGTCCGCCTTGCGTGCCCGGTCGGCGGGATCGCCGCGGACCCCCGCCTTGGCCCCGCCGATCTGCTCGCCGAGCGCGGCGAACTTGTAGGTCATCGCCCGGGCCAGCAGCCGGACCTCGGCCACGCTGACGTCCGGAGCCAGCCTCGTGCCCCCGGCCGATGTCGCCGCGTCCGGCAGGTCGAACACCACGAACCCGGGCACCGAGCTCAGCTCGATGACCTCCGGACCGCCCTCGCGCTCCGCCTGCGGTTCGCCTGCCATGCCGCCTCCGACCATCAGGATCGATATCAGTCTGCGGCATAGTAGAGGAGATAATTTTGAACGTGAAATAGAAAGCTGCCTGCTGGTGCTGACCCAGGCGGACGGCGGCTTCCCGGCTGGACCTACCATCTGGAAAGGGAAGGCCTGCCGCCCGCCGGTATGGTTACTTAACCGCAGCTCAGGGCTCGCCGGGTCTTGGGTCCGAGGAAAGGGTCAGCGACACGATGAGCCAAGCCGCGACGGACCGGTACGCCTGGATCGAGCCCGGGGTCGAGGATCTCGGCGGCGGCGTCCACCGCATCCCGTTGCCGCTGCCGCTGGACGGGCTGAAGGCGGTCAATGTCTACGCGATCACCGACCCCAGCGGGGTGGACCTCATCGACGCCGGGATCGCGCTGGTCCCGGCCCGGGAGCAGCTCACCGCGGGTCTCCGCCAGCTTGGCTACGAGCTGGGCGACATCCGCAACTTCTTCGTGACCCACGTGCACATCGACCACTACTCTCTGGCGATCGAGCTGCGGAAGACGTTCCATACCGTGGTCAGCCTGGGCGAGCACGAGCGGGCCAACCTGATCGCGACCAGGGAGATGATCAACGCCAGGCGGCCCAGGTTCCTCGGTTCCGAGGCGCTGCACAGGTTGGGTGCCCAGGACCTGGCCGCGGAGCTCAGCAGCGACGACCACCGCGTCCCGGCCGCCGTCGACTGGGAGGATCCCGACCGCTGGGTGGCCGACGGGACCGACCTCGACCTGCGGACGCGGACGCTCCGCGCGGTGCATACGCCCGGCCATACCCAGGGCCATCTCATCTTCCACGACGCCGCGGCGGAGATCATGTTCGCCGGCGACCACGTGCTCCCGCACATCACGCCCTCAATCGGGTTCGAGCCGGCCGGCAACCGGATGGCGCTGAGCGACTACCTCAGCTCGCTGGCCCGCACGCTCACCTTGCCCGACGCCAGGCTGCTGCCCGCCCACGGCCCCGTCACCGAGAGCACCCACGATCGGGTGAACGAGCTGCTGGCCCACCACGACCAGCGGCTGACGGAGACCCTGGCCGCCGTGCAGGCCGGTCACGCCACCCCATACGAGGCCGCGAAGGCCATCAAGTGGACCAGGAGGCAGCGCCCGTTCGGCGACCTCGACACCTTCAGCCAGGTCCAGGCGGTCAACGAGACGGCGGCGCACCTGGAGGTGCTGAAGGCCCGCGGCCAGCTGAGCTACGAGCTGTCCGCCGACGGCGTCGACCTGTACCAGGTGCCCGCGGCGGGCTAGCCTAACCCGTAACAGCCGAGTGCCGGGCCCGGCGGGAGGTCGGGCCCGGCACATGGTCGGAAGGCAAGTAGCAGGGATATCTAGCTGGCGAAGTCCAGCAGCGGCTGCGCGCGGCTGGGGTGGCGGAGCTTGGACAGCGACTGCTTCTCCAGCTGCCTGATCCGCTCGCGGGTCAGGCCGAGCGCACGGCCGATCTCGTCCAGCGTGTGCGGGTTGCCGTCATATAGCCCGAACCGCATGGCCATGATCGTCGCCTCGCGCGGCGTCAGCGCGTCCAGCGCCGAACGCAGCTGCTCGGCCATCAGCTGACGGTCGACCAGCTCGGAGGCCTCGGGCGCGTCGACGTCCTCGATGAGGTCGCCGATGCTCGTCTCGCCGTCCTCGCCGATGGTGGAGTCCAGGCTGATCGGCTGCCGGCTGGTGCGGAGCAGCTCCTCGATCTGGTCCGGCGTCCGGTCCAGCTCGACGGCGAGCTCCTCGGGGGTCGGCTCGCGGCCCAGTCGCTGGTGCATGTCGCGCTCGACCCGGCTCAGCTTGCTGAGCATCTCGAGCACGTGCACCGGCAGCCGGATGGTCCGCGCCGAGTCGGCGAAACCGCGCTGGATAGCCTGCCTGATCCACCACATGGCATAGGTGGAGAACTTGTAGCCCTTGGTGTAGTCGAACTTCTCCACGGCCCGGATCAGGCCGAGGTTGCCCTCCTGCACCACGTCAAGCAGCGACAGCCCCCGGTCGCTGTACTTCTTGGCCACCGACACGACCAGGCGCAGGTTCGCCTCGAGCATGTGCGCCTTGGCACGCCGGCCATCCTCGGCGATGACCTCGAGCTCACGCCGGAAGTTCTCATCCAGCCCGACTCTGCCGTCTAGAACCATGGCCTCCAGCTTGTGCTCGGCGAACAGGCCGGCCTCGATCCGCTTGGCCAGATCCACCTCCTGCTCGGCGGTGAGCAGGCTGGTGCGGCCGATGGACTTCAGGTAGGTGTGCACCGAGTCGCCCATGGCGGGCGTCTGGTCGTCGAGGTCGACCTCGGACAGCGCCGCGGCCTCTGCCTCCAGGCTCACCACATCGGCGTCGGCCAGGTCGGCTTCGGCATCGTCGCCGCTGTCGGTCTCAGCCTGGCCGGCCTTAGCGGCGCGCGCCGGGGCCGCCGTCGAAGCCGTCGCCGAGCGCACCGCGCGGCCCTTGGCCGGCTCGGCCAGCTCATTGGCCAGCCGCACGCCGGAGTCGGTCAGCTCGCGCAGGATAGACCGGCCTTCGGCAGGCGTCAGGCCCGCCTGGTCAAAGGCGTTCCTCAGCTCCGCAAGAGACAGGTGACCCTGGCTACGTCCCCGCTGGATCAGGTCATCCACTCGGGTCGTGCTCGCCTCTTCATCCGTTTCAGCGACCGTTGAGGTCGCCATGGCGATCTGCGGCATGAGACACCTCCCTCCTCCTAAATACGCACGCAATCAACACGTCGTTCAGCGCCGCCCCGTTCTGGGCTTCCACCAAGTACCCCTCGTCTCCCCGCGTAGTCCTCAGCAGGGGCACATTGTCTGGGCACTAATTAGTAACGTTCTCCGCCGCAGATTGTTCCCGTCGAAGCAGTTCTCGCTTGAGCAGGACGAGGTCGTGCTTCCCGCTGGGAAGCATGGGAACGGCACCGACCATCACGACCCTGCTCGGAGCAGCGTAACGCGGCAGGCGCTCGCGCACATGAAGTCGGAGCAATTCGAGCGCCGGCGGATCGGCTGGATCGGACGGTACCACGACCGCAATGACCCGTTCGCCCCAGTCGGGATCGGGCTGGCCCACGACCGCCACCTCGCGTACGCCCGGGCAGTCCGCCAGCGCTTCCGCGACCTCGCCAGGGACCACCTTGTGCCCGCCGGTGTTGATGACATCGTCCGCGCGGCCCCGGACCACCAGCCGCCCCGCGGCGTCCAGGCGCCCCAGGTCACCGGTGACGAACCAGCCGTCCGCTGCTGCTGCCTGTCCCCGGCCGGCGCGATAACCGGAAAACAGCACCGGGCCGCCGATCCGGATGCGGCCGTCTTCGCCGCCGACCTCGACGCGCACCCCTTCCAGCGGGACGCCGTCGTACACGCAGCCGCCGCAGGTCTCGGTCATGCCGTAGGTCGTCACCACCGGCACCCGGGCGGCCCGCGCCGCCTCGAGCAGGCCGCCGGGCGCGGCGGCCCCGCCGAGCAGCACCGAGGAGAAACCGCTCAGCGCCGATATCCCGTTATTTGTCGTTATATCGCCCTGTCGACTTTCGCTGTCCAGCAGCCGCCGCAGCTGCGTGGGCACCAGCGAGACGTGCACGCAGCCCGAGGCGGCGACCGTCTGCGGGTCGGCCCGGTCGGCCAGCACCGGCTCGGTGCCGCCGACCAGCGAGCGCACCAGCACCTGGATTCCGGCCACGTGGGTGACGGGCAGGCAGCACAGCCACCGCTCGCCGGGCCGGGCACCGATCCGGGCCAGCGAGGCCCGCGCCGAGTGCAGCAGCGCCGCCGCGCTCAGTTCGACCCCCTTCGGCGTGCCGGTGGATCCCGAGGTGCTGATGACGACCGCCGTACCTTCGGCGACTGCCTTCTGGCCGGCCGAACGGGCCGTGGTTACTCCGTCCGGATCCTCCACCGTGTCCGGGGCCAGCGCACCGAGCAGTTCCGCCAGCCGGGCCTGCGGCAGCCCGGCGTCCAGCGGCAGGATGGCCGGCCCGCGGCCGTCCAGCGCCGCGGCCAGCAACTCGAGCAGCCGGGCCCCGGGCCGGTCGACCAGGACCGCGTGGAGGGGACGGTTGGTCACGATCGTTAAGGTTAGAACCCGGAATGAGGAGGTTACGAGTGATCGACTGGCAGCAGTCCGGCCCGGAACCAGGGAAGGACTACTCCGACATCCTGTACGACACGGCCGAGGGCATCGCGAAGATCACCATTAACCGGCCCGAGGTGCGCAACGCGTTCCGGCCGACCACGCTCTTCGAGCTGTCGCACGCGTTCGACGTGGCGCGCGACGACCCCGGCATCGGTGTGATCATTCTCACCGGCGCGGGCGATCAGGCGTTCTGCTCCGGCGGCGACCAGAAGATCCGCGGCGACGACGGCTACCTCGACGAGCAGGGCGTGGGCCGCCTCAACGTGCTCGACCTGCAAGTCCAGATCCGGCGCACGCCCAAGCCGGTCATCGCCATGGTGGCCGGGTACGCCATCGGCGGCGGGCACGTGCTGCACGTGTGCTGCGACCTGACCATCGCCGCGGATAACGCCGTCTTCGGCCAGACCGGGCCCAAGGTCGGCTCGTTCGACGGCGGCTACGGTTCCTGGCTGCTCGCCGCCACCGTCGGCCTGAAGAAGGCCCGCGAGATCTGGTACCTGTGCCGCCAGTACGACGCCCAGCAGGCGCTGGACATGGGCCTGGTCAACGAGGTCGTCCCGCTGGCCTCGCTGGAGGAGGAGACGGTGGCCTGGGCCCGCGAGATGCTGACCAAGTCGCCGCTGGCGCTGCGCATGCTGAAGGGCTCGCTCAACGCGTTCACCGACGGCGCGGCCGGCATGCAGCAGTTCGCCGGCGACGCCACCATGCTCTACTACATGAGCGAGGAGGCGCAGGAGGGCCGCAACGCCTACCAGCAGAAGCGCCAGCCCGACTTCTCCCAGTTCCCCAGGCGCCCATGACCGGTTGGGCCGGGCTGCGGGCGTTCGCCATCCCGATGCCGGTCAAGTTCCGGGGCGTGACCGTGCGGGAGGGAGCGCTGATCGAGGGACCGGCCGGGTGGGGGGAGTTCTCGCCGTTCGCCGAGTACGGGCCGCGGGAGTGCGCCCGCTGGCTGGCCAGCGCCCTCGAGTCCGCGGCCGGGGTGTGGCCGGCGCCGGTCAGGGACCGGATCCCGGTCAACGTGACCGTACCGGCGGTAGGCCCCGAGCAGGCCATGCGGATCGTCGCCGGGTCGGGCTGCCGGACGGCGAAAGTCAAGGTGGCCGAGCGCGGCCAGGCCGAGGCTGAGGATATCGAGCGGGTCGAGGCGGTCCGCGAGGCGCTCGGGCCGGCCGGCAAGATCAGGGTCGACGCCAACGGCGGCTGGGAGCCCGCGCAGGCGGCGCGCATGCTGCGGCGGCTGGCGGCGTTCGGCCTGGAGTATGCCGAGCAGCCGTGTGCCACCCTGGATGAGCTGGCCGAGCTGCGCCGCGCCGTCGAGATCCCGATTGCCGCCGATGAGTCCATCCGGCGGGCCGAAGACCCGCTGCGGGTCCGGGCCGCGGAGGCGGCCGACATCGTGGTGCTCAAGGTCCAGCCGCTCGGCGGCGTCCGGGCCGCGCTGCAGGTGGCCGAGGCCTGCGGCCTGCCCGTCGTGGTATCCAGCGCGGTCGACACCTCCGTCGGCCTGGCCGCCGGCGTGGCGCTGGCCGCCGCGCTGCCCGAACTGCCCTACGCCTGCGGCCTGGCCACCATGTCGCTGCTGGCCGGGGACGTCACCGCCGACCCGCTGGTGGCCGAAGCAGGAGAGCTGCCGGTCCGCCGTCCCGGCGTCGACGCGGCGCTGCTGGCCCGGTTCGAGGCCGATCCTGGCCCGTGGCGGGACCGGGCCGCGGCCGCCGCCCGGTTCCTGCCGGACCTGGTCCCGGCCGCGCCGGAGCGCACGTGAACCCGGCCACCGCGTTCGGCGAGACCTTCGCCGACGAACTGGTCCGCTGCGGCCTGCGCGAGGTAGTGCTGGCCCCCGGATCGCGCAGTACACCGCTGGCCATGGCGTTCTTCGGCGCGGCCGAGCGGCGCCGGATCCGGCTGCACGTCCGGATCGACGAGCGCTCGGCGTCGTTCGCCGCCCTCGGCCTGGCCAAGGCCAGCCGCCGCCCGGTGGCCGTGCTGTGCACCTCGGGCACGGCCGCGGCCAACTTCCACCCCGCGGTGATCGAGGCCGACGAGTCCGGAGTGCCGCTGCTGGTGCTCACCGCCGACCGGCCCGGCGAGCTGCGGAGCACCGGCGCCAACCAGGCGATCGACCAGGTCAAGCTGTACGGCAGCGCGGTGCGCTGGTTCTGCGAGGCTGGCGTGCCTGAACGGCGGCCCGGGGCGGCCGCGTACTGGCGCTCCCTGGCCTGCCAGACGTGGGCCCACGCCGCGGGCAGCGCGGGCGGCTTCGCCGGCCCCGTCCACCTCAACCTGGCCTTCCGCGACCCGCTCACCCCTGATCCGGCCGGACCCGCATCCCCAGCCGGGGACCAGGACTGGCTGGATTCCCTGGACGGGCGGCCGGACGGGAAACCGTGGACGCGCTTCGAGCCGCCCGGCGCCGCGCCCGGCCGGCTCGAGCTGCCGTGGACCGAACGCGGCGTGGTGGTCTGCGGAGACGGTGACTACGACGCGGCGGCGCTGGTCGAGCTGGCCGGGCAGGCCGGCTGGCCGGTGCTGGCCGAGCCGTCGTCCGGCGCCCGGCACGGGCCGAATGCGCTGCCCGCCTATCAGTACCTGCTGGCCGCGCAGGAATTCACGGCCGCGCACCGGCCTGAAGTGCTGGTCTCGGCCGGGCGGCCGGGTCTTTCCCGCCCCCAGTCGGCCCTCCTGGCCCGGTCGGCGGCGCGGCATGTGGTCATCGGGCAGGGGCCCGGACGCTGGGCCGACCCCCAGCGGTCCGCCACCGACGTGGCGGCGGCCATCCGGCTGAGCGGCGCACCGGCCGGGGCGACGCCGTGGTTGGCGACGCCGTGGCTGGACGCCTGGCGCCGGGCCGACGACGCGGCGCGGCGCGCGGTGGACGCGATCCTCGACGGTGACGACCGGCTGACCGAGCCGCGGCTGGCCCGGGACCTGGTCCTCGGGCTGCCGGAACAAGCACTGTTGTGGACCGCAAGCAGCCTGCCCGTTCGGGATATTGATTGTCATGCCGTAGGCCGGGCCGACATCCGCGTCCTGGCCAGCCGCGGCGCCAGCGGCATCGACGGCACCACGTCGGCGGCCATCGGCGCGGCGCTGGCCCACGGCGGCCCGGCCTTTGCGCTGCTCGGCGACCTGGCCTTCCTGCACGACGCGCCCGGCCTGGCCCTCGGCCCCGATGAACCGCGGCCCGACCTGTGCCTGATCGTGGTCAACAACGACGGCGGCGGGATCTTCTCCACCCTGGAGCAGGCCGCCTTCCCCGGTGCGTTCGAGCGGCTGTTCGGCACCCCGCACGGGGCCGGCCTGCACCAGCTGGCCGCCGCGTTCGGCCTGCCCTACCAGCGCCTCGAGCAGCCCGAGGACCTGGGCAAGGCGCTGGCGGGCAGCGGCCTGCGAGTCGTCGAGGCTCAGACCAGCCGGGCAGCGGGCGCCGAGCTGCGCCAGCAGCTGCACGAGGCGGCGGCCGCGGCCGTCCGGTCCGCGCTGTAGGGGCACGTGTTCCGGTACGTGATGGCCGACGCATGCCGCAGGCGACCACCTGATCGTCCACGGGACACTTCCTAGTCGGAGAAGATCAGGTCCTCGGTCTCCGCCAGGATCTGGGCGGGACTCGGCGGCGACATCAGCAGGCTGGCGATCTTCTCGGCGGCCGGATCGCCGGTAGCGGCCCCGGCCGCCACGGCGGCGGTGACGTCGTAGCGGGTCTGCCGCAGGGTCACGTCGGGCCCGAGCAGGGCCCAGTACGCCGTGCCCGGCTCGCCGTCGTGGTAGGGGAGCCCGACGCTGCCCGGGTTGACCGACCGGCGGCCGGCTACCTGCCGGTCGAACTGCAGGTGCGTGTGCCCGGTGACGAGAACCTGCTCGTCGAGGCCGGCGGACAGCTCGGCGAAACGCTCGCCCGGGGTGGCCGGCGTCACGAGCTCGGTGTCGCTGCGCGGCGAGCCGTGACAGAACCGTACCGGCCCGAGGCCGGTGATCTCGATCACGATGCTGAACGGGATCGTCGCGACGAAGCCGCGCGAACGCGCCGAGTGCTGGGCGGGGATCCAGGCCTCGCGGGGCGTCTCCGGCGTGCGCTGGCCGCCCGAGATCTCCAGCACGGCCCGTTCGCCGTTGCCGCGCACGAACAGGGCCCGGTCGCCGAGGGCCTGCATCATCGCGATGGTCTCGTCCGGCTGGCTGCCCCAGGTCAAGTCGCCGCAGGAGACGACGAGGTCGGCCTCGGCCGCTTGGATGTCGGCCAGGACGGCGGTCAGGGCGGCGACGTTGGTGTGCACGTCGGACACGACCGCCACCCGGCCCACCGGGCCGTATCGGTGCGGTACCGGATCTTCCCACCCGGCCGGGCCGTAGCAGACAGCGGTCATGTACGAAGCATAGGAGCGCGCGCGCTGGCGGTGAGCGCCCGGCGGGTGCGTGATAATTGGCAGTGCCATGACGCTCACCCAGCTGAACGCGTTCGTCCTGGTGGCCCGGCTCGGCTCGGTGACCGCCGCCGCCAACGCGCTCGGCGTCAGCGAATCGGCCGTCTCCCAGGCTCTGTCGGCCCTGCGGCTGCACCTCGGCGACCAGCTGGTCACCCGCGGGCCGGTCGGCATGACGCTGACCGCCGGGGGGTCCAGGCTGCTCGCCACCGCGTCCCAGATCGTGGTGCTCGGCGCCGAGGCGCACGCTGCGGTCCGCGCGGCGCAGGGCGCGCCCGAGCAGCTGCGGGTGGTGTCGTCGTCTACCGTGGCCGAGTTCGTGCTCAGCCCGCTGACCGAGGCGTTCACCAAGCGGTTCGGCGGCGCCGTGGAGATCTCGGCCGGCGTCGCGGTGACCAAGGAGATGAACGTCCTGATCGCCAACCGGCTGGCGGACGTCGCCATCGGCTGCGACCTGAGCAAGACCATGCCTGAGGACGTGGCCCTGCCTCTGGTGACCGAGCCCATCTTCAGGTACCGGCTGCTGGTCGTGACGGCCGGCCAGCCCCGGCTGCGGGGCAGCCCCCGCCAGTGGCTGTGGTACACCGACCCCTCGGGCACCGATCCGGACAGCGAGACCGGCCAGATGCTCTCCGGCCTGGGCATTACCGAGCAGCAAATCAGGGTCTTCCCCAACCAGACCGCCGCCTGGGCGGCCGCGGCCGACGGTACGGGCGTCGCACCCGCGGTCGAGCACCTGGTCGCCCACCAGCTGCGCCGAGGCGAGCTGTCCCGGGTGGACCTGCCCGGCTGCCGGATAGACGCCTGCTGGCACGTGACCCTGCTCGAACGGCAGCACCAGAGCCCGTCGGCCAGTTCCTTCCGCCGCTACCTGAGCACGCCCGAGGCCATGCACCTGATGCGCGCCCCGGCCGGGGGGGTCCCGCCCTCGCGCTTCCGGCCCCCGGTTTATGTCACGATTTGGAGCTAGGACCAGCGAAGACGCCCGGTTCCTGAGCCCTTAAGCAAGAGCTTATTCGCGTATTGCGGGCCGGTGCGGGCCAGCGGATGATGTTGACGGTCATTACTGACCGCAGCGAGTCAATGCTGTCCAGCGCCGGGAGCATACGGTATGCGAATTGAATCCGACGGGCACAGCCGGGGTAACCCGCGGCTGTATGAGCTGATCGAGCACGCGCCCAAGACCGGCAAGAGCCCGACCGTCTGGGCCTGGCCTGAGCTGATCGACTACCTGAAGGTCGCCGGCCAGCCGGTGGCGGGGCCGTGGCCGCCGCACCAGCAGCCCCGGCCCGACCCGGAGGAGGACTCGCTCCCGGTGGCCGTGCCGGACCCGGAATCGAAGCCCTAGGCTCCGCCGAATTCCCTGCCACCCCAGGAGGATCCATGTATCCGTCGCGGTTCCGGTACGAGGCACCGCGTTCGCTCGCCGAGGCGATCGGCATGCTGCACGACGGCGGGGACGACGCCAAGGTCCTGGCCGGCGGCCAGAGCCTGGTTCCGCTCATGAAGCTGCGCTTCGCCTCGCCGGAGCTGGTCGTCGACATCAACAACGTGCCCGGCCTGGACTACCACAGGACCGACCCGGACGGCACCCTGCGCATCGGCGCGCTGTGCCGCCACGCCGACCTCGAGCGCTCGGACCTGCTGAAGACCACCCAGCCGACCATGGCCGCGGCGGCACCGCTGATCGCCGACCCCATCGTGCGCAACCGGGGCACGCTGGTCGGCTCGCTGTGCCACGCCGACCCGCAGGGTGACTGGGCCTCGGTGGTGCTGGCCCTCGGCGGCTCGGTGATGGCCCGGAGCCCGCGCGGCATGCGCGCCATCCCGATGGCCGACTTCGTCACCGGCCCGTTCCAGAACGTCCTGGACCTGGACGAGATCGCGGTTGAGGCGGTGATACCGGCCGCCCGGGGCACCCGGGCCGGCGGCTACCTCAAGCTGGAACGCCGGGTCGGCGACTTCGCCACCGTGGGGGTCGCGGTCGCGCTGGAGATGAGCGGCGAGACCGTGACCAGGGCGGGCATCGGCCTGACCGGGGTGGGCGGATCCACCATCGCCGCCACCGCGGCCGCCGGCGCGCTGACCGGCGGGCCGCTGACCGCCGACCGGATCGGCCAGGCGGCCGACCTGGCGGCCGAGGCCGCGCGGCCGAGGACCGATCATCGCGGCAGTGCTGTATACAAGCGGCATATGGTGCGCACGTTCGTCGTGCGGCTACTAAGCCGCACCGAGGCGATGGCGGAAAGGGCAGCCTGACCATGACTGTCGTTTACGAAGACCATGAGGGTCAGAGCACCGGCGATGTCCCGGTCCGGCGGATCAAGTTCACGATCAACGGCCAGAAGATGATCGCCGAGGTGGAGCCGCGCCTGCTGCTGGCTCACCTGATCCGCCGCGGCCTGGGGCTGACCGGGACGCACATGGGCTGCGACACCACCAACTGCGGCGCGTGCACGGTGCAGGTCGACGGCCGCCCGGTGAAGTCCTGCACCATGCTGGCCGTTCAGGTCGACGGCCGCGAGATCAGCACGGTCGAGGGCCTGGCCACGGCTAGCGAGCTGCACCCGCTGCAGGAGGGCTTCAAGGAAGAGCACGGGCTGCAGTGCGGGTTCTGCACGCCGGGGATGATGATGGCCGCCAAGGCCCTGCTCGACGCCAATCCCGATCCCACCGAGGAGGACGTGCGGTGGGCGCTGTCGGGCAACCTGTGCCGCTGCACCGGCTACCAGAACATCGTTAAATCGGTGCTGTGGGCGGCGGCCAAGCTCCGCGCAGAGTCCGGCAGCTAGGGGAGGCGACGTGTCACAGGCACTGGACGAGATCAAGATCGGCGGGCTGGGCGCGAGCCGCAAGCGTGTCGAGGACAACCGCTTCATCCGCGGCAAGGGCAACTACACCGACGACATCACGCTGCCCGGCATGCTGCACATGGAGATCCTGCGCAGCCCGTTGGCGCACGCGCGGATCGTCTCGATCGACGCGACCAAGGCGTGGGACATTCCCGGCGTGCACCTGGTGCTCACCGGCGAGATGATGGCGACCAGGAACCTGGCCTGGATGCCGACGCTGTCCTACGACACCCAGGCGGTGCTGGCCACCGACAAGGTGCGGTTCCAGGGCCAGGAGGTGGCCTGCGTCATCGCCGACGACCCGTACATCGCCAAGGACGCGTGCGAGGCCATCGAGGTCGAGTACGAGCCGCTGCCGGTGATCGTCAACCCGGAGCAGGCGGTCGCCGAGGGCGCGCCGGTCATCCGGGACGACAAGGAGAACCAGCAGGACAACGTGATCTTCGACTGGGAAGTCGGCGACGCGGCGGGCACCGACCGGGCCTTCGAGCAGGCCGACGTGATTTCGAGGCTGAAGCTGCACTACCCGCGCTCCCACCCGTCGCCGATCGAGTGCTGCGGCTCGATCGCGGACTTCAACCGCGCCACCTCCAAGCTCACCGTGTACATGACCACGCAGGCGCCGCACATCATCCGGGCCGCGGTCGCGCTGGTCGCCGAGCTGCCCGAGCACATGATCAGGATCATCTCGCCGGACATCGGCGGCGGCTTCGGCAACAAGGTCCCGGTATACCCGGGCTACGTCTGCTCGATCCTGGCTTCGATCCTGCTCGAGCGGCCGGTGAAGTGGATCGAGGACAAGTCGGGCAACCTCATCTCTACCGGCTTCGCCCGCGACATCTACCTGGACGGCGAGATGGCCCTGCGCCGGGACGGCAAGATCCTCGCGGTGCGGATGCACTGCGATTCCGACCACGGCGCGTTCTTCTCCGACGCCCAGCCGAGCAAATTCAAGATCGGGCTGCTGCACTCCGCGTTCGCCGCCTACGACATCCCGGTCGCGCACCTGTCCGACCGCGGCACCTATACCAACAAGGCACCGGGCGGCGTGGCCTACCGCTGCTCGTTCCGGGTTACCGAGGCGATGTTCTTCCAGGAACGGATGATGCAGGCCGCGGCGGACGACCTGGGCATGGACCAGGCCGAGTTCCGGCGGATGAACTTCGTCCGCGACGATGACTTCCCGCACCGGACTCCGTTCGGCTTTCTGACCGATTCGGGGCAGTACGGCAAGTGCCTCGAGGTCGGGCTGAAGGCCATCGACTACGAGGACTTCCGCCGCCAGCAGACCGAAGCCAGGAAGCGCGGCCGGCTGCTCGGGCTCGGCATCTCGACCATGACCGAGCCGCTCGGCGCGGGGAACAGCCGCGAGTACGACATCCTCGGCATCAAGATGTTCGACTCGGCCGAGCTCAAGGTGCACATGACCGGCAAGGCCATCGTCCGGACTGGCGCCCGGGGCCAGGGCCAGGGCCACGAGACGACCTGGGCCCAGATCGTCAGCCACGAGCTCGGCATCCCGGCCGATGACATCGTCGTCGAGGAAGGCGACACCGACACGGCGCCGTTCGGCATGGGCACTTACGCCTCCCGCAGTACGCCGGTCGCCGGGGCCGCCGTCGCGATGGTGTCCCGCAAGATCCGGGCCAAGGCTCGCAAGCTGGCGGCGCACCTGCTCGAGGTGTCCGAAGAGGACGTCGAGTGGGAGCTCGGCCGGTTCTACATCCGCAGTGCGCCGGACCGTGGCGTGACCATCCAGGAATGCGCGATGGCCGCGTACAGCAACATGCCGGACGGTATGGAGCCCGGCCTGGAGAACACCGCGTACTACGACCCGCCGAACCTGACCTGGCCGTTCGCGGTGTACATCGCCACCGTAGAGGTGGATCAGGAAACGGGCGTCTGGGATGTGCTGAAGATAGTCGCGGTGGACGACTGCGGGGTGCGGATCAACCCGATGATCGTCGAGGGCCAGATCATGGGCGGCCTGACCGAGGCCTATGCGATGGCGAGCATGCAGTTCATCACGTTCGACGCCGAAGGCAACTGCGTCGGCTCGAACTATATGGACTACCTGCTGCCCACCGCCTGGGAGACGCCGGGCTTCGAGCTGCACAGCGAGGTCGTCACCCCGTGCCCGCACCACCCGATCGGCGCCAAGGGCATCGGCGAGTGCGCCGCGGTGGGCGGCCCGGCGGCCTTCGTCAACGCGGTCATCGACGCGCTGTCCGGCACCGGGGTCCGGAACATCGACATGCCGCTGCTCCCGGACCGGGTGTGGGAGGCGATCACCCACCGCCGCGACGTCTCCGGTGCCCCGCCGGTGCGGTCGGACGAGTGAGGGCCGTCATGGAGGGCATGGACGTGCTGGCCGAAATGGACGAGCTGACCCGGGGCGGGCAGGCTTTCGCGCTGGCCACCGTGGTCTGGCGACAGCCTCCCTCGTCGAGCCAGCCGGGCGCGCGGGCGATCATCACCGCCGACGGCGAGCTGCGCGGCTGGATCGGCGGCGCCTGCGCCGAGCCGGTGGTGATCCGCGAGGCTCAGCGGGTGATCGCGGAGGGCACCGCGCGGCTGCTGCTGCTCGGTACCCCGGACCAGTTCGGCGGGGCGGTCCCGGACGGCATGACCGTCATCCCGATCTCCTGCCAGAGCGAGGGAGCGCTGGAGATCTACATCGAGCCCGTCCTGCCCGTCCCGCACCTGGTGATCATCGGCGTGTCACCCATGGCCCGCACGCTGGCCAGCCTGGCCGGGGCGCTCGGCTGGCGGACCGACCTGGTCCAGGGCTCGGACTTCGCGGCGGACAGCGCGGATGAGCGGTCCATGATCGTAGTGGCCACGCAGGGCCACGACGACGAGGACGTGCTGGCCCGGGCCGTCGCGGCCCGGCCTGCCTACCTGGGCCTGGTCGGGTCGCGTCGCCGCGGGGCGACGGTCCTCGGCTACCTGGCCGACCTGGGCGTGCCGCAGGAGGAGCTGGACCGGGTCCGGGTACCCGCCGGCCTGGACTTGGGCAAGACCACCCACCAGGAGATCGCGGTCGCCATCCTGGCCGAACTGGTCCAGCTGCGGGCCTCGGGCGCGCTGATGCAGTCCAAGGCGGCGCCGGCGCCTGCCGCGGCAGCGCAGGCCACCGACCCGGTGTGCGGGATGACCGTAGCCACCGCATCGGGCCAGCCGGTCCGGCATGACGGCACCGATTACTACTTTTGCTGCGCAGGCTGCCGCCGGGCGTTCGAGAAGGACCCTGAGGCTTACGTGAAGAGAGAGACCCGATGCTGATCAAGAACGAGTTCGAGGTCGCTGAGCCGGTCGAGAAGGTCTGGCAGTTCTTCGACAACATCCCCCAGGTCGCGGCGTGCCTGCCGGGCGCGGAGCTGACCGAGGATCTCGGCGACGAGAAGTACAAGGGCAAGGTCGCCGTCCGGATGGGCCCGGTCAAGCTGCAGTTCGCCGGCACGGCCGACATCACCGAGCGGGACCAGGCGGCCAAGCGCGTGGTCGTCCACGCCAGCGGCGCCGACGAGAAGGGCCGCGGCCAGGCCAGCATGGTGGTGACGGCGACGCTGGTCCGCGCGGGCCGCGGCACCAAGGTGGGCGTCAGCCAGGACCTGCAGCTATCGGGGGCGGCGGCGCAGTACGGCCGCGGCATGATCGCCGACGTGTCAGCGATCATGATGCGCGACTTCGCCGTGAACATGCAGAACCGGATCGAGCGGATAGAACGCGGCGAGTCGGCCGAGCAGATCGCGGCCGCCACGGCGGCCCCGGCGAAGGGCTTCACGCTGGGCATGCGGGCCGCGCTGATGGCCCTGAGCCGGGTCTTCCGCCGTTTCTTCCTTCCCTACCAAGCCACCAGCTGAGGAGAGCACCCATGGTCCTGTGGTGGATCGCCAACGTTATCTTGCTGGTCGCGGTCCTGCCCGTGGTTATCTACCTGCTCAACCGCGTCCTGGCGGCGCTCGAGCGGATCCGGGGGGCGGCCGACAACGTCCTGGCCGGCGGGGTGGCCCTCATCGGCGAGCTCGACGGCCTGCCCGCGGCCCTGGCCACCACGGACGAGACCATCAAGGAAGTATCCGTCGGCGCGGTCCGCTACGCCGGCTCCGTCGCCAAGCTGCTCGGCTGACCGCGGGCACGTAACAGAAAGGAGATCGGCCATGCCAGCAGCCGCATGGTTCACACTGATCGTCGCCGCGCTGATCATCGCGATCACCGCGGTAGGCCTGTTGCGGGTCATCGGCCACCTCAGGGCGATCCGCAAGACGCTGGTGACGACCACCGGTGGAGTCCAGGCCGTCGCGCAGCTCACCAGCACCGTGCCGGAGCGGCTGACCGCCGTCAACGCGAGCCTGAAGCCGGTCCGCGACTTCTGCGAAACGGTCTAGGAGGAACTCCATGCATGCGCATGTCCTCGCCGCCGGGTACAGCACCACCGGCTGGGTGGTGGGCTACACGATCGGCATCATCATCGTGCTGGTCGTAGTGGCGCTCGTGGTGCCGATCTTGATGCTGGCCCGGTCGATCGGCAACGAGGCACCGAAGATCAACGACGCGCTGACCGACGCGGTGCATAACACCGCGCCGCTCGGCGCGCTGCGCACCACCATCGAGCACGCCACGATCATCATCGGCGGCTTGCAGCGCGGCCGCGCCAGGCTGGGAGGATAGCGATGCATACCCTGGCCATGTCATCGACAGAGCACAACCTGTGGACGATCGCGAACATCCTCGGCCTGGTCGTGGTGGTCGCGGTCGCCGCGCTGCTGAGCCTGCTCATCTACCTGGTGAAGGTCATCGACCGCCGGGTCGTCCAGGTGCGGGACACCCTGAAGGCCGCGGCGGCCAACACCGCGGACACGGTCCTCATCCCGCAGGTCGCCGGCGGCGTGGAGGCGGTCCTCGCCGAGGGTCTCCAGCACCACCTGTTCCTCGGCCGCGTGCTCGGGAAGGTGAAATCATGACCGGACTGGTCGTCTGGACGGTCATCGATGTCCTGCTGCTGACCGCCGGCCTGGCGTTCTACCTGTTCTGGGTGGGCACCCTGCTCACCAGGATCGCCGGGAACCTGGAGGAGTGCGCCGACATCGTCCAGACCATCGTCGGCCACGCCAAGCTCATCAGGCCCGGAGTCGAGCACATCAACCAGACCGGCGGCGTGGTCGCCGGCGCGCTGCCGCTGCTGTACGACATGGCTGAGGGCATCGTGACCGGAGTGACGCCGATGCCGGAACGGCCCGCCGTGCCCGAGCCGGCCCGCCCGGCCTCAGGAACGCGCCGCTCGCGGCTGCTCGACGCCGTGGGGTTCCGGCCGGGATCGTAAGGTCAGCCCGGGGCGCCCGCCGGGCGCTCCGGGTCCTTGGCCAGGCTGGGGGAGGAGGATGTGGTCTCGCCGATCCACTGGTCCTTCCAGGCCTGCTCGTACTGCTGGTCGTTGCAGCGCGGCTGGTAGATCGCGGTCAGCTCCCTGGCGATCTGCTCCCGGTGGCCCAGGCCGCCGCCGGGCACCTCGTAGGTGCAGATGTAGACCTTGAATTTCGATCCCGCCCGCTTGATCCAGCAGTGCGCACGGGGGTGCTGGAACGGGAAGCGCTCGGTGGTCAGGTCGTCGGAGTGGCCCACGTAGATGACCGCGTACCGGTCCGGCCTGGTCTCCGGGTCGGGCTTGTACGCGATCACGTACACGGCTGCCGCCGCGGACGGCGTCCAGCCGGCCAGCACCCGGGGCCCCTCGAACGGGTACCCGGCCAGCGACCCGAGCCTGATCACCCGAGGTCGTCCTCGGCCTCGCTGACCGCCTCGGTCCGCACCACCGGAGCGGCAGGCAGGCCCGCCTTGGCGGCGGCCCTGGCGAACTCCGAGGTTGCCCTGGTGATCGCCTCCTCATGGCTGTCCGCCTCGACGATCAGCTGTGCACCGTACCGGTTGGTGCCGATCCCGGTGGCGATCCCGCCGCTGGCGGCCACCGCGTCGGCCAGCTCCACGATCTCCTCGCGGGTCAGCACGCGGTCGCCCTCGGCCTCGATCCCCACGCTCCATCTCACCGCGCACTCCCGCCGGATGTTCTTAGTTAAGGGTTGGCAGCAGCGTAGCGAGTTTCTCCAGGCTGGCTAGATCATGGCCGGACAGCAGCAGGTCAACGTGCGGCGCGGCGACCATCATGCCGAGCGTGCTGGGCCGGAAGCCGGGGTCGTCGCCCTTGTGCGGGTTCAGCCAGACCAGCCGGTGGCTGAGCCGGGCCAGCCGTTCCATCGCGGCGGCCAGGACGGCGGGATCCCCGCGGTCCAGGCCGTCGGAACAGATCACCACGATGCCGCCCCGGCACAGCCCGCGGCGGGCCCAGTCCCGGACGAAGGCGTCCAGGCTGTCGCCGATCCTGGTCCCGCCGTCCCAGTCGAACGCGGCCCGCGCGGCTCGCTCCAGGGCCTCGTCCGGGCGGCGGCACTCCATCGCCCCGGTCACCCGGGTCAGCCTGGTCCCGAAGCAGAACACCTCGACCCGCCCGGCGGCCCGGGCCGCCGAGTGCGCGAACTGCAGCAGGCTGCGCGAGTAGTCGGCCATCGACCCTGAGATGTCCAGGATGAGGATCAGCGGCCGCAGCCGGACCTTCCGCCGCCGCCAGTACAGCCGGGCGGGCTCCCCGTGCATGCGCATGGACTCCCTGACCGTCCGCCGGGGGTCGGGACGGGACCCGGACCGGGCGGGCATGCTCCGGCGGGTCCGGCGGCGCGGCGGGGTCAGCCGGATCCTGCTCATGATCCGGCGCAGGGCCGCGAGTTCCTCGGGCGTGCAGGCGGCGAACGCCTTGTGCTTGAGCGCGTCGGCATCCGAGGCCATTAGGCCTAGCACGGCTTCGTCCTGCTCGCCGGCCTCGCCCGGCTCGGTGGACGGCATGGCCAGCGCGCCCTGGGCCTGCAGCGACGCACGCAGCATCAGGGTCAGCTGCTCGTCCGGCCCCCCAGCACCCAGGAAGAACCGGCGGAACACCTCGTCGTACCTGGCAATGTCGTCATGGCGGTTGACCAGCGTGGTCCGCCCGGCCCAGTACAGGTCGCTCAGGTCGGCCGGATCGAGCTTGCTCAGAGCCGCGCAGTAGACCAGCACGTCCCCTGAGCCGACGGCCAGCCCGGCCGAGCGCAGCTCGGCGGCGAAACTCGCCAGCAGCTCGGTGAACGGCTCAGGCACCTGAGGTGATCTCCTGCAGGTTGTCCCGCACGACCTCGAGGTCGTCCCGGTCCTTGACGACGGCGCCCAGGGTGGCCTGCGCGTTGTCGACATCGAGGTCCGACTCGCCGAGGAAGTCCAGGGTCCGGGCCCAGTCGATGGTTTCCGCCACGCCGGGCGGCTTGGCCAGGTCAAGCTCACGCAGCCGGTGAACCGCGGACACCACCTTGCGGGCCAGGTCGGCCGGGACACCGGGCTGGCGGATCAGCACGATCTCCACCTCGCGCTCCGCGTTCGGGTAATCGATCCAGTGGTATAGGCAGCGGCGCTTCAGCGCGTCGTGCAGCTCGCGGGTGCGGTTGGAGGTGAGGACCACTAGAGGCGGGCTCTCGGCCTTGATCGTGCCGATCTCGGGGATGCTGATCTGGAAATCTGACAGCACTTCGAGCAGGAAGGCCTCGAACTCGTCATCGGCCCGGTCGATCTCGTCGATCAGCAGCACGGCCTGGTCGCCGGCCCGGACCGCTTCCAGCAGCGGTCGTTCCAGCAGGAACTTCGGGCCGAACAGCTTGTCCACCGCGTCGGCGTCGGCCACCTGATGCTCGGACAGTGCCCTGATATGCAGCATCTGCCTGGCGTAGTCCCACTCGTAAAGCGCCTGGTTGGTATCGATGCCCTCGTAGCACTGCAACCGGATGAGCCGGCGGCCGAAGACCGACGCCATGACCTTGGCCACCTCGGTCTTGCCCACCCCGACCTCGCCCTCGAGGAGAACGGGGCGATCGAGTGACAGCGCCACGAACAGCGCGGTGGACAGCCCGCGGTCAGCCAGGTAACCGCCCTGGCGCAGGGTCTCGGTCAGCTCGCCGACGGACTGCGGGACCTCCATGGCGTGATGCACTCTGCCCCGTCGTCCGGCCGCGCTTAACGGGACTCAGGCGGCAGGACCAGGTCGCGCACGCTGCCCGCGTCCCGGTTCAGCTTGCCTTCCCGCGCCAGCTTCGTCCGCCAGGCCAGGCGCAGGTCGCCGTCGGTCTCTTCGGCCAGGCCGTCGAAGCCCACGTCGGCCATCTTCTTGCACGCCCTGGTGGGGCCGCAGGCCTCCTCGATGTCCTCAGCCGCCTGGCCCTGGGCGCTCCACACCTCGCGGAGCACGCTGAGGACCTCTTCTTGCTTGGCCATCCGCAGGCACCCTCCTCCGGTTCACCGGGCGTGCATGTCTCCTACGACTGTATGCCCAGGTCGCTGACCCGGCGACAGCAGATTAAGAGTTCTCTTATCGGCCCAGCCACCGGCGGCGACAGGGCTAGCCTTCCAGGGCGCCGCGCATGGGACGGAACTTCACCTGGGCCTCGGCCAGCTCGGCGGACGGATCCGAGCCGGCCACGATGCCGCAGCCCGCGAACAGCCGGGCGGAGCGGCCGGATAGCTGGGCGCAGCGCAACGCGATGCCCCATTCGCCGTTGCCTTCGGCGTCGACCCAGCCGACCGGGCCGGCGTACCGTTCCCGGTCCATGTGCTCGAGCTCGCGGATGAGCTCGAAAGCGGCTCCGGTAGGAGTGCCGCACACCGCGGCGGTGGGATGAACGGCCGCGGCCAGCGCCAGCGCCGACCGGGGCGTCCCCGTGGGCGCGAGCGTGCCGCGCACCCGGGTGCCGAGATGTTGCAGGTTCGGCAGCTTCAGCAGGGCGGGCCTGGCCTCGACGTCGAGCGTGTCGCACAGCGGCCCCAGCGTGTCGCGCATCGAGGCGACCGCGTAGCTGTGTTCCTCGGTGTTCTTGGCTGAGGCCAGCAGTTCCGCGCCGAGCGCCTCGTCTTCGGCGGGATTACCGCCGCGCGGCGTGGTGCCGGCCAGGACCAGCGCGCTGACCTCACGCCCGGTCTGCTGGATGAGCAGTTCAGGAGTGGCGCCGACCATGCCGTCGCAGGCGAAGGTGTAGCACTCGGGATAGCGGGCGGCCAGCCTGCGCAGCAGGATCCGCGGGTCGATGGGCTGGTCGGCGGTCGCATACAGGTCCCGGGCCAGCACCACCTTGCGCAGGCGGCCCGCCTTGATCGCCGCTACCGCCGCGGCCACGGCCTGCTCCCACTGTGGCGCGGGCAGGCTGCCGTCGTGCCACCTGACGTTGCTGAGCGGATCCGGGACGGTGACCGGTTCCGGGCCGGACGGCTGGCCGGGACCGGTTACCGTGGTGAGCCAGGCCCGGCCGCGGCCGTCCCGGCCGAGCACGGTGCGCGGAATGATCAGCACCGATCCTTCGGACGACGCGTCGAAGGTGAACGTCCCGAACGCGACGGGTCCTGAGCCCCGCACCCGGACCTGGTCGTCGACCTCGGCGGCGTCGAACAGGTCCCGGAGCCACTTCTCCCCGGTGGTGAACCGGTCTTCCCCGGCCGGCAGCGTGATCCTGGCCGCCTCGCCCCAGCCCGCCAGTCCGGCGCCGCGGTGGACCCAGGCGTCGGCGTCTGGCTGGGCAAGCTGGGCGAGAAGGTCTCCGGAGTCGGGGACGGCGACGGTGCGGACGAGGAGCCGTCCGGCGTCCCGGCGGCTCAGCACCGCCACGCTGCCGTCCGCGTCATCCGGTCACCCGCCACGAACCCATATTCTAGGTGCCGTGCGTGACTGCCTCGCCTTGCGGGGGGGTCACAGGGGTCGTCCCCCCTGACTGGCGTTCCGGGTGCGCCAGCTTGCTCGGCCACCATATGTGCCGCCCGATGTCCAAGGTCAGCGAGGTCACGAGCACGGACCTGACCACGATCGTGTCCAGCAAGACGCCCACCGCGACCGCGAACCCGATCTCGGTGAACTCGACCAGTGGCAGGGTGCCGAGGACGGCGAAGGTACCGGCCAGCACCAGACCGGCCGACGTGATCACGCCGCCGGTCGCGGCCAGGCCGGTCAGCGCCCCGCGGCGCGTCCCGGACCGGATGGATTCCTCGCGGACCCGGGTCATCAGGAAGATGTTGTAGTCAATGCCCAGCGCCACCAGGAACACGAAGACGAACAGCGGTACCGAGGTATCCGCGCCCGCGAACCCGAACACGTGACCGAAGAACAGCGAGGAGATGCCCAGCGCCGCGCCGAAAGACAGCACGACGGTGGCGATGAGCACCAGCGGCGCCACGATCGCCCGCAGCAGCAGGGACAGGATGATGAGCACCACGCCGAGGATCAGCGGGATGAGCAGGTCCCGGTCATGGGCCGCGGCCGCCTCCACGTCTTTGTTGATGGCCGTGCCGCCGCCCACCTTCGCGTCCGCGCCCGGGATGGCGTGAACCTTGGTCCGTATCTGGTCTACCAGCGTGTACGCGCCTGGGCTGTCTGGCGGGATCGCCATGGTGGCCTGCAGGAAGGCCAGCCCGTTCTGGGTGACCGGCTGGGTCACCGACGCGATGCCCGGCGTGGTGGCCAGCGTGTGCGCGACCTGGCCGGCGCTGGCCGCCGTGGAGATCACCTGGACCGGCTCACCGGAGCCAGCCGGGAAGTACTTGGCCAGCTCGTTCTGAGCGGTGATGGACGGCGGGGTGCCGCGGAAGGACTGCGCCGTGGTCAGCGTGCCGAACTTGAAGCCGATCAGGCCCATCGAGCCCGCCACGAGCAGCAAGGCGGTCACCAGCCACACCCGGCGCGGGCGGCGGCTGATGAGTTGCCCGACCCTGGCCCACAGGCCGCGGCTGGTCGGCTCGGCCGAGCCGTACGCCGGGCGGACCGGCCAGAACAGCCACCGGCCGAAGACCACGAGCAGCGCGGGCAGCAGCGTGACCATGGCGATCAGGCCCACGCCGATTCCGATGGCGGCCACCGGGCCCAGCCCGGAGATGTCGTTGGACTCGGCCGCCATCAGGCAGAGCATGCCGATCACGACGGTCAGCCCGCTGGCGATGATGGCCGGCCCGGCCCGGCGCAGGGCCACGGCCATGGCTTGATGCCGGTCGGTGTGCCTGCGCAGTTCCTCCCGGTATCTGGCGATCAGGAGCAGCGCGTAGTCGGTACTCGCGCCGATCACCAGCACGACCAGGATGCCGTCGCTCTGCCCGTTGACGGTCAGGTTCGCGTGCCGGGTGAGCTCATAGATCACCGCCTCGGCGGCGATCAGGGCCACTCCGGCCGACATGATGGGCAGTAGCCACAGGATCGGACTTCGGTAGGTCAGCAGCAACAGCACGATGACCACGCCCAGCGCGGAGTACAGCAGGGTGGAGTCGATCCCCTTGAAGATCTTGAGTTCATCGTTCGCGCTGGCCGCGGGACCGCCGATGTAGACGTTCAGCCCGTCGGCGTTCTTCGTCGCGGTGTTCTGGACGGTGGATATGAAGCCGCTCAGGTTGCTGTTGTAACCGAGATCTGAGCCGATCACGGTCTCGATCGCCTTGCCGTCCTTGGACACCACCGGCGGGGCTACCCGCCCGCCCACCACCGGCAGCGTGGCGAAGTAGCGCGCGTCCGCCTCTGCCTTGGCCCGGTCGGCCGCGGTGATGCCGCTGTCGCGCACGTAGACCACGAGCGCAGGGTTGTAGTTCTTGTTCTGGAAGATGGCCTGCTCGTTGAGTTCCTGAGTCGATTCGGCCGAGCCGGGCAGGTACGCCGACGCGTCGTTCTTCTCCGCGCCTTGCAGCTTGCCCGCCAGCCCGCCGGTCAGCGCCACCACAAGCACCCAGAACGCGACGATCAGGTACTTGGACTTCCGGCCACAGACGATGCTGATGAGACGGCTGAAACCCCGTGGTCCCGGCGGCCTGCTGGCTCCGGTATCCGGCTCGATGTTGGTTTTCCTGTGCTGCGCCTCCCTGGTGTCCCCGTCCCCTGCGGGGACACCAGGACCTGGCGTGTTACGGGGCGCCCCCGTGGTGCCGCGTGCCACGTCGTCCTCCTATTTAGCTGTATAGGTTCTGATCCAACACCTAGGAAATACGATGTATCGCGTTGTCTCCGGCTGTCAAGCTATATCTGGAAAGTGCCCGATTTCGCTCTGGGCGATCAGATCGCACGCGCATGAGCGGACTTTCCCCGTTGGTCCCCGGCCAGGCTAAGAGAGACCAGGTGCCGGAGCCAAGCGATTTTCTGCGCCTGGCCGGCTCAATGCCGGCCTCCGGCGGGCCCGTCAGAGCAGGGTGAGCTGCTCCGGTAGCGCGGGGGCCAGGGCCTCGGGCAAGGTCTGCGGATCAACCGGAGGGCGCTGAGCAGGCGCGGGCCCGGACCGGTCGGCCGGGCGGCGGCCGTGTCCGAAACCGGGCCGGGGCCGGCCGATGCCGTACTTGGCCGCGAGCTCGCGCACCTGACCCGAGATCCTGGCCTGGTAGGCCTTCGGGACGTAGGCGCCCTGGCCGTACAGATCGGTGTAGCGGCCGACCAGGCCGGGATGACAGGCCCGCAGCCAGCCGAAGAACCAGTCGCGGGTGCCCGGGCG
Organism: uncultured Actinomycetes bacterium; assembly: GCA_963790065.1. Lineage (GTDB taxonomy): Bacteria > Actinomycetota > Actinomycetes > Streptosporangiales > Streptosporangiaceae > Palsa-504. Next base: position 252,063 of record CAWBNK010000001.1, read on the forward strand.
CAGGTGCAGCACGATGGGCGTGACCTGCGTCGCGCCTGCGGCCGCGATCTGGCTGACGGCCGCCTCGAGCTGGGCGGGGGAGTCGGACAGGAACGGCACCACCGGCCCCATCAGCACCCCGCAGCCCAGCCCGCGCTCATTCAGCGCCGCGCAGGCATCGAGCCGGCGGCCCGGAGCAGGCGTGCCCGGCTCGATAGATCGCCATAGCTCCTTGTCGACAAACCCCACCGAGACGTTCAGGCCCACGTCGGTGACCTCGGCCGCCTCGGCCAGCAGCTCGATATCGCGCAGGATCAGCGTGCCCTTGGTCAGGATCGAGAACGGGTTGGCCGCGTCCCTGAGCGCGCCGATGATGCCCGGCATGAGCTGGTACCGTCCCTCGGCTCGCTGGTAGCAGTCCACGTTGGTGCCCATGGCGATGTGCTCGCCCGGCCAGCCAGGCGAGGCCAGTTTCCTGCGGACCAGCTCGGGCGCGTTCACCTTGACCACCACCTTGGTGTTGAAGTCAGCGCCCGCGTCGAGGTCGAGGTAGGTGTGCGTGTTCCTGGCGAAGCAGTTGTGGCTCACCACGCCGTTGGCGATGAAGTCGCCGGTACCCGTGGTGATGTCGTACATCGGCACGTCCAGCCCGAGCGGCTCGATGGCCGCCACCCGGAGCCCGGCGTCGCTCTTGAGCGCCACGCCGTCCACGGAGCGCTTGCCGGTGATCGCGGGGTCGACGGCGTGCAGGAAGCGCAGCGCCGCCCTGAGCCCGCCGCGCAGCCGGATGGTGACGGGCCCGCCGGGCCGGGCCGGCCGTTCCACGACGAAATCGAAGCCGAGCGCCCCCAGGGAGGACACCGTCCGGCCGATGATCTCCAGATCGGGACTTCCGGTCCGCACGATCCCCTGGCTGCAGCTGCCCGCGGCATCGAACAGGCCGGCCAGGAAGCCCTTGCGCCAGTCCGGTGCCGGGTGCTCCGGCCAGCCGATCAGGCCCTCGACGGTCCGGACCTCATCGCGGCAGGCCGTCCCGATGGCCGTCATCTGCTGACTGCTGGCCGGCTCCTGGGTGAAGGTGGCCGGGGTGCAGCAGATGCCCAGGTCGGCCAGGTAACCGGCGGTCCTGGTCACCGCCTCGTGATGGGGCAGCGCCAGCCGGAACAGGTGGGCGCGGTCACCGTCGGGGTCGCACGCCGGGGAGGCGTCATGCCAAATGGTCCCGCCGCCGCGGATCATCCCGCACAGGTACCCGCGCCGGTAGGCGGCAGTGTCCTTGGGCGGCTCGGCGAAGCCGCCGACTCCGGCCAGCACGTCATGCGGGCTCAGGAACGGCCGCCGCACCTGGCCGCGTTCGGCAGCGGTCACGTGCCGCCAGCCGCGCTCGGTCAGGAAGCGATGATCGCCGCTGGTCAGGAACTGGGTGCCGTCTTCCAAGACGACCCGGTAGGCGGGCTTGACCGTGGACCAGTGGGCCAGCACGGTGGTGACCGCGTACCGGCGGCGGATACCGCGCCGGACCGTGCCGTAGATCTGGTCGCCGGCCCGCACCTCGGCGAGCTGCTTGGTGCGGCCATCGGCCATCAGGATCGGCGTATCGCCCGCCATGCAGTACGTGCAGGCATGCTGGCAGCCCCGGTAGGGGTTGATGGTCCAGCGGAAGGACATCCGGGACGACTCGGGCACCCGGTTGACCACGGACTTGGCCTGGACCTCGAAGAAGGTCATGCCGCGGAAGCCGGGGGTGTCGAAGGTGCGGGCCACCGCCCCGCGCTCGATGAGCGGCACCGCCACGTCCCGGCGGGCCGGCGGGAACAGGGTGTCGCCGCCGGCGGCCTCCGCACCGGCGGCCAGCTCGTCGTCCAGCCGCAGATTATCCCAGCGCATGTTCGCCACGATAGAACGGTTTTTCGACTAGAGCAAGCTTGACATGGTTCCGTTCGTCATGAATATTTAGCGTGATCGTGGCGTAGGATGCGCAGCGAATCCGGCCATGACCGGTCAGTAGCGGATCTGGCGAACTTAAAAACAACCTAAGTACGAAGCTGGAACGATTGGATAAAGGCCCGCTCCTGAGAGATAGTGAGAGGGTACTCACCAGGCGCGAGGCGTAGGGGGTGCCGGTATGGCGCTGTCGATGGATGAGCAGCGCATGCTCGCGGAAATCGAGCGGCGGCTGTCGGCTGATGATCCCGGCCTGGCGTCGTGCCTGACGACCTTCCGGCGCCCAGGTCCGGCCACCGTGCTGCGCTCGCCCCGGGCGCGCATCATCGGCTCGCTGTTCACGGTCCTGCTGGTCGCGATGGTCTCCCTCATGGTCTACGCGATGATCCCGTTCCGCGCCCACATGGCCAAGACCAACCTCGCGCCGGCCGGCGGAGTGCCAGGGACTACCGCGATCACGGCCACCGGTACTCACCTGCCCGGGCAGCAGGCCAGCATCAGCGCGACCAGCAGCATCAGCCCGACCACGCACGTGAGCAGCACCGGCCAGTCCAACCCCAGCGCGTCGGGCACGGTCTCAGGTAAGACCCCGGCGCCCCCGGTCAAGCACACCAGCGCGTCAGAGTCACCGCTGGCCAGCCCCTAGTCGGGCTAGGCTAAGGATTCCCGCCAGAGCTGGACCAGATAGCGTTCCAGGCCCTCCAGGGTCCGCTTCTCCTGCTGGAACTCGTCGCTGAGCGGATTGCGGTGATGGTCGAACAGCGCGGCATACCGGCGAGTCACCACGTCGCGGTTGCCGGCGTAGACCCGCACCGAGTAGTCGCCCACCCCGCCCGCCAGTCGTAGCCCGTGCACCGCGGTGCCCGCCAGGCCCATGCTGATGCTCAGCTGCCCGCGCAGGTAGATGCTGCCCTTGGCTTCCTCATCCCAGGCGTCGCCGCAGGGCGGCGGGGCGCCGTCCCACTCCTCGAGCACCACCCGGACGTCGATGTCCTCCTGGAGGCTGCCGACCCACAGTTGCTCACGGTTCGTGCTGATCAGCGCGCCGACCGGCGCCAGCGGGCCGCCGGGGGCATCGGGGTCCACGGCCGGGTCATGAATCCGGAACATCCTTCGCTCCGGCGTCACCGGGATAACCAGCTGCAGAAGCCTGCGGCTCATGGTTCCCCCCTCGGCACGTTGATACCTCGCATAACGGACTGCTTAGCAAGCAAATCTAGACCGCTGACTCACTCCGTGAGGACCGAACGGACTTTGAAATGCTGAACGTAGCCGCTTGACTACTGAATGCGTCGGCGTACCGTCATATGTGTTATGACCATTGTGTCCGAACTTGACCTGCCCGCCTTCGATTATGCCGCACCTGACTTCTCGCCAGACCGCTACCACCAGCAGCTGGCCGGAATCCGTCGGCAAGGCTGGCTAGCCAAGTCGCCGCTCGCCTACATTGTGCTCGACCGCGACTCCGGTGAGTACTTCCTCAGGTCGAGGGCGACCGCGTTCCCCGGCCGCCAGATCGCGGAGTTCTTCGGCATCAGCGACGGGCCGCTCGCGGAGCACATCGACGCCAACATCCTCAACCTCACCGGCGAGCAGCACCGGCGGCTGCGGGCCCTGGTTGGTCCGGCGCTCACGCCCCGGAAGGCGGATCAGTGGCGCCCGGTCATGCGCGGCTTCCTGGACCAGCTATGGCGCCCGGTCGCCGCGTCGGGCGGCTGTGACTTCGTGGCCGCGGTGGCCAGGTCGTACCCGTCGCTGACCATCGCCACCGTCCTGGGCGCGCCGCATCAGGACGCCGGGCGGCTGCAGGAGTGGTCCGGCTGGGTGCAGCGGCAGTTCGACATCCGGGCCCTGGGCAGCAACCGCGACGACATCGAGCGGGCCGTGACCGAGGTCCAGGATTACGTCACCGCGCTGCTCGAGGCCCGCCGCTCCGGGCCGGGCGAGGACCTGATCAGCGACCTGCTGGCCGCGCGTGACCAGGGAGACCGGCTGTCCGCCGCGGAGTGCGTGCAGCTCGTGGCGAACGTCCTGGCTGGCGGCATCGACACCACCTCCGCCCAGCTGGCCCACGCCATCAGGTTGCTTGCCGCGCGCCCCGGCCAGTGGGCGATGCTGGCCGCCGACCCGGGCCTGGCCCCGCGGGCCGTCGAGGAGGTGCTGCGCTTCGAGCCCGTCACGCCGTTCACGGCGCGGATCTGTCTGGACCAGGTCGAGCACCGCGGCGTGGTCTTCCCGCCCGGCACGATCGTGGCGGTCTGCGCCGAGCGCGCCAACCGAGAAGGCGCGGCCGGGGAGGACTTCGACATCACCGCCGCCCGCGACACCCGGCTGCTCACCTTCGGCGCGGGAACGCACTACTGCCTGGGCGCCAACCTGGCCCGAGCGGAACTAGAGGAGGCGCTGGCCTTCCTCGCGCCGCGGACACCCGGCCTGGCCCTGGACGGACCGCCGCAGCTGGACGGGGTCGAGGGCATCTACGGAATCGACAAGCTCCCGATCACCTGGTCGGCCCCGCCGGCCGCGGGCCGGACGTGACATAGGGGTTCGCGCGATGCAGGCACCGGTACCACGCACCCAAGAGACGTCACAGAACGTGCCTGTACAGCTACCCAGGCGAATTCCGGCGCCCGTGCTGAGCCTTCGTCCCGCGGTACCCCGCCCCGCGGTACCCCGCCCCGCGGTACCCCGTCCGGTAGTACCTGGTCCCGTGGTACCTGGCCGGCGCACCCTCATGCTCGCCGTGTGCTGCATCAGCCTGTTCATGGTCGGCCTGGACAACACGATCGTGAACGTGGGCCTGCCGTCCATCGGCCGCGACCTGCACGTCGGCGTCTCCGGCCTGCAGTGGACGGTGGCCGCCTACACCATCACGCTGGCCGCCCTGCTGATGTTCTCAGGCGCGCTCGCCGACCGGATCGGCCGCCGGACGATCTTCCAGGTCGGCCTGTCGCTGTTCACGCTCGGCTCCTGGCTGTGCAGCCTGGCCCCCAGCCTGGGCTGGCTGGTCGGCTTCCGCATCCTGCAGGGGGTCGGCGGCTCCATGCTCAACCCGGCCGCCCTGGGCATCATCACCAACACCTTCACCGGCCGGGCCGAACGCGCCCGGGCCATCGGCGTGTGGGACGGCGTGTTCGGCCTGTCCATGGCGCTGGGGCCGGTGCTGGGCGGCGTGCTGGTCGGCGCGGTCGGCTGGCGCGGCATCTTCTGGGCCAACATCCCGGTCGGGCTGGCCGCCATCTCGCTGACCGCGCTGTTCGTGCCCGACTCCAGGGCACCGCGATCGCGCCGCGCCGACCCGGTAGGGCAGTTCCTCATCATCGTGATGCTCGGCGCGCTGGCCTACGCGATCATCGAGGGCCCCGCCTACGGCTGGCGCTCGCCGGAGATCTTCGGCTTCTTCGCACTGGCCGTGGCCGCGCTGGCGGTGCTGCTGGCCTACGAGCCGCACCGCGAGGAGCCGATGGTCGAGTTCCGGTTCTTCCGCAGCGTGCCGTTCGCGGGCGCCAACCTCACCGCGGTCTGCGCGATCGCCGCGATGGCCGGGTTCTTGTTCCTGTCCACCCTGTACCTGCAGGACGTGCGGGGCCTGTCCGCGCTCCAGGCGGGCCTGACCATCCTGCCCATGCCGGTGGTGATGGCCCTGTGCGCGCCCGTGGCCGGGCGCATGGTGGCCAAGCGCGGCCCGCGGATCCCCCTGGTCATCGCGGGCGCGGCTCTCACCCTGAGCAGCGCGGCCCTGTCCCGGCTGACTGGCTCCACCGAGCACGCGTACCTGATCGTCACCTACGGCCTGTTCGGCGTGGGGGCCGGCATGGTCAGCTCGCCGATCACCAACGGGGTCATGTCCGGGGTGCCGAAAACCCAGGCCGGCATGGCCTCGGGCATGAACTCCTCCAGCCGCCAGCTCGGCCAGTCCCTGGGCGTGGCCATCGTCGGCTCGGTCCTGGCGGCCAGCATCCGCGGGTCGATGCGCGCGGGGTTCATCCAGGCCAGCCACGCGGGCTGGTGGCTCCTGACCTGCTGCGGCTACATGGTGCTGCTGCTCGGCCTGCTGTGCACCACGAACTGGGCCAAGGCCACCGCGGCCCGGCTGGGCTGACCTCAGCGCCTGGCCAGCGGCGGTGACCAATCTCTCAGGCAGCCGCCCTTGCGCCCTGCCGGCGGCGGAAATACTTAGTTGTAGACCCGCAATTACGCTCCGGGGAGAGACCGCTGCCAGAGCTCAGCCACGGCCGACGGATGCTGGTGCTCGTCATCTGCTGCCTCAGCCTGTTCATCGTGGGGCTGGACAGCACGATCGTCAACGTCGCGCTGCCGTCCATCGGGCGCGAACTGCACGCCTCGGTGGCCGGGCTGCAGTGGATCATCGACGGTTACACCCTGGTTCTGGCCAGCCTGCTCATGCTGTCCGGCGCGACCGCCGACCGGGTGGGCCGCCGCCGCACATTCCAGGTCGGCCTGGCCACCTTCACGGTCGGCTCCGGGCTGTGCAGCCTGGCCCCCGGGCTGGGCTGGCTGGTCGCGTTCCGGATGGTGCAGGCGATCGGCGGGTCCATGCTGAACCCGGTCGCGATGTCGATCATCACCAACACGTTCACCGACCGGGCCGAACGGGCCCGGGCGCTCGGCGCCTGGGGCGGCACGTTCGCGCTGTCCGTGGCGCTCGGCCCCGTGTTCGGCGGCCTCCTGGTCCAGTCCGTAGGCTGGCGGGGCGTGTTCTGGGTCAACATCCCGGTCGGCCTGGCCGCCATCGCGCTGACCGCGCGGTTCGTGCCGGAGTCCCGGGCGCCCCGGCCGCGCCGGCCCGACCCGGTAGGGCAGTTCCTCATCATTGTCATGCTGGGCTCGCTGACCTACGCGATCATCGAGGGTCCCACGGACGGCTGGCATTCAGCGGAGAGCCTGGCGTTGTTCGCCGCCGCCGCGGTGGCCTTGGCCGTCTTCGTAGGCTACGAGGCGCGCCGCACCGAGCCGGTGCTCGATCCGAGGTTCTTCCGCAGCGCGCCGTTCGCTGGAGCGGTGCTGACGGCGATCAGCGCGTTCGCCGCCCTGGGCGGATTCCTGTTCCTGGCCACGCTTTACCTGCAGGACGTCCGGGGCATGTCCGCGCTGTATGCCGGGCTGCACATGGTGCCGATGGCAGCGGTGATGGCGGTCGGCGCGGTGGCCTCTAGCAGGATGCTGGCCCGCCGGGGAGGTCGGCTGCCGACGTTGGTGGCGGGCGCCGCGATCGCGGCCGGCGGCCTGCTGCTGTCCGGGATCACCACGTCCTGGTCCACGCCGCAGATCATCATCGCGTTCAGCGTGTTCGGCCTCGGGTCCGGCATGGTCAACGCGCCGATCACCCAGGCGGCGGTGTCGGGCATGCCCTTCTCCCAGGCCGGCGTGGCCTCGGGGATAGCCTCGACCAGCCGCCAGATCGGCACCTCGCTCGGCGTGGCGGTGACCGGCTCGATCCTGGCCGCCAACCTGCACGGCCCGCTCCGGGCCGGGTTCGTGCCGGCCAGTCACGCCGACTGGCTGCTGCTGACCGGCTGCGGCGCCGCGATCATGATCCTGGCCCTGGTCACCAACGGCAAGTGGGCGGCCAGGACGGCGGCCCGCACGGCTGCCTGGTACGACCCAGCCGAGCCTAAAGCCCCGGCCATGACCCCGCCGTGACCGGATGATCAGCTAACAGGCGGCTAACCACAGCCGCACGCGCCGCCGCAGCAGCCACCGCCGGACGGGCCCGCGGCCCGGTCCCGGCCGGAGGCCAGGCCGGCGACGGCCACCGTGGACAGCAGCTTCACCGTGTCGTCATGGCCCTGCGGGCAGGCGCACGGCGCCGATGACTCGGCCATCGTGCGGTTCAGCTCGAAGGTGTCGCCGCAGGACCGGCACCGGTACTCGTAGCGTGGCACAACCGATATTCTACCCGCCGGTCCCGCGGGGCAGGTGAGCGTGCTCCGCGGGCGAGTCGCCGGGCAACGGTGACTCCGCCGGAGCGGAGTCACCGTTGGCTGAGCTGCTGGCCGTGCCGTTCGGGCTGATGGTGTTGGGCGCGGGAGCGGCTACGGGCGGGACCGTGACCGCGGGACCGGCCGTCAGCGGGTGCGCGTCGTCGTAGTAGAACTGCTTGCCGCGCAGCAGCGAGACCAGTGCCCCGGTGACCGACATGATCGCGGCGGCGGTGAAGACGATGACCAGGCCGTGGTGGAACGCCGCCGCGATCAGGTGCGGGAAGAACTGCCTGCCGGTGAGCACCGCGACGCTGTGCGCGGGCAGTTTGGACAGCACGCCGTACGGCGCCAGCAGGTTCTGCACCGGGTTGTAGCCGAGCAGCGCGGCGAACATCGTGCTGACCGGCGGCAGGTGGCTGACCTGCGTGGCCACCGAGGCCGGCACGCCCTGGGCGGTCAGGCCGGTGGTGAGTGCCTTGGGGAGGGTCGAGGCCAGCCCGGCGATCATCAGCGAGAAGAAGATGCCGATGGACAGGGCCATGCCGGAGTTCTGGAAGGTGGACCGCATACCGGAGGCCGAACCGCGGTGCCTGGCCGGCACGGCGCTCATGATCGCGGAGGTATTGGGAGAGGCGAACAAGCCGGAACCCACGCCATTGCCGAAGATCAGCAGCGCGAACACCCAGTAGGAGAAGTCCACCGGGAGCAGCATCAGCCCGACGAAGCAGCAAGCGGCCAACAGCAGGCCGGAGGTGGCGAACAGCCGCGGCCCGTACCGGTCGGACAAGGTGCCCGAGATCGGCCCGGCGATCAGGAAGCCCGCGGTGAGCGGCAGCATGTAGATCCCGGCCCACAGCGGCGTCACCGTGAAGTCATAGCCGTGCAGCGGCAGCCAGATGCCCGCCAGCCAGATGACCAGCATGAACTGCAGACCGCCGCGGGCGATCGAGCCGAGCAGGCTAGCCGCGTTGCCCGCCGCGAAGGCCCTGATTTTGAACAGGCTCATCTGGAACATCGGCTCGGCGATCTTCGTCTCGAAGACGCAGAACGCGGCCAGGAGCACCACGCCGCCGACCAGCCCGCCGATGATCAAGGGGTTGGTCCATCCGGTCGGGTGACCGCCGTAGGGCCGGATCCCGTAGGTGATGGCGACCAGCAACGAGCTCAGGCCGACCGCGAACATGACGTTCCCGATCCAGTCGATCTTCGCCCGCTTGGTGGTTGCGATCTCGCGCAGGCTCTTGTACGCCCACACCGTGCCGAACAGCCCGATCGGCACATTCACCCAGAACACCAGGCGCCAGTTCACCGCGGCCAGCAGGCCGCCGAGCAGGAGCCCGACGAACTGGCCGGAGATGCCGGCGATCTGGTTGACGCCCAGGGCCATGCCGCGCTTGTTGGCCGGGAACGCGTCGGTCAAGATCGCGGCCGAGTTCGCCATCAGCATCGCGCCGCCGAAGGCCTGCACGAACCGCCAGCCGATCAGCCACATGGCCCCGTGGGTGCCGGTGAGTGGGTCCAGAGACAGCAGGATCGAGGCTAGCGTGAACACGACGAAGCCCAGGTTGTAGATCTTCACCCGGCCGAACATGTCACCCAGCCGTCCCAGCGTCACCACGAACACCGACTGCACCAGCAGGTAGCCGATGATCATCCAGAGCAGGTAGGTGACGTTACCCGGGGTGAGCGGGTTCAGGCCGATGCCGCGGAAGATGGCCGGCATCGCGACGATCACGATCGACGCGTCGATCGTCGCCATGGTCATGCTCAGCGTGGTGTTGGACAGGGCGATCCACCGGTACCGGTCGGGCCGCCCCTCGTCCGTACCGGAACCGTTCGCTGCACCGTTCAGGTGCTCTGAGTCAACGCTTCGCCGCACGTTAACCCAGTCTACAACGAGACACTTGCTTAATGGCAACTATTGATTCCGGCGGGCTTCACCCGGACTGCGTGCCGCCATCGGGATGGCCGGGGGCGGTGGGGGAGGCGGGCGTACGCTCCACGATGTAGTACACGGCGGTCAGGGCGATCAGGATGAACGCGACGTCGGCATTGAACAGTGACACCACGATGGCGACGACGTACACGAGGCCGCCGCCGACGAACCGCAGCCGGGCCGGCCAGTGCGCCTCCGGCGGCAGCGGCACGGCCCGGCGACCGCCGTGCAGCGTCCACTCGAAGACCAGGCCGAAGCCGGCCGACATGCCGAGGAACACCGCGCTGTACAGGGCCATGGCGACCTTCACGTCTGCGCCGCCCACCGGCAGGTACTCTGCCGCCGTCGCGGTCGAGAACGGGATCACGACCACGAACAGCAGCAGGACCAGGTTGAGGAAGAGCAGGGTCCTGTCCACCAGCACGATGCTCTTGATCAGCGCGTGGTGGTTGACCCAGATGATGCCGATAATGAAGAAGCTGAGCACGTAGGCGGCAAATGACCACCGGTGCTCCCAGAACTGGTGCTGCAGCCGGCCGTGTCCAGGCCCCGCCACGGTCAGGTTGAGCGCGAGCAGCGTGATGGCCACCGCGAAGACACCGTCGCTGAACGCCTCCAGCCGGGAGCGGTCCACCTCAGGTCGGCTGGCCCACGGCGCCGGGGTCGACCTTGGCCAGGATCTGGTCCACGCAGTCCTGGATGTGGCGCTGCCGGCCCGGCATGTCCTTGCTGGCGAAGTTGTCCAGGATGGCCAGCACCCGGTCCTGGCCATTCAGGATGTCCAGCTGCTGCTTGGCCATCTCGTGCAGCGCGATCAGGGTCTCGTGGTCGGCGATGGCCCGGCGGTCACTGGCGGCCTGGGAGCGGTTCGCGCTCACCTGCAGCGAGATCATGATGGACAGCTGCGGCAGGTTGAGGATGACGAGCAGCAGCGGCCACGGCGTCTTGTCGAACCCGACGATGTTGCCCAGGAACAGCCAGACCACGATGCCGACCGTGATGAAGATGAACACGTACATGGAGCCGCAGAACCGGTTCACGCCGTCGGCGATCTTGTCCAGGATGCTGGTGCCGCGTACGTGCTCGGACAGGACCAGCTTCGGGATGTGCAGCTCAGGGCACGCCCTGATCTTCACTGCACGATCGTGCAGGTGCTTGGTGGCCTCGTCGATGGCCCGGAGCGCGGCGGCGTCGGTGTGCGGCCGCGGGATACGCGGCGACTCGGTGTGAGTATCAGTAGGTGAGATTGTCTCGGTCATCGGTATCCTCCGCGCCAGCCGCCGCCCGGCTAGCGGCCGCGACCAGCTAAAAGTAGGGACGGGCACAACCTAGCGCGCTTCGGCCGGTACCGGTGCCCGCGCCGCTCTCGCGCAGCTGGCGGCTCGGCTGTGTTCTCTTTTGGCCGAACGGTCCCTGGTCTAACGCCGCGCCACCCTGCATTAGTTGCGTGCCAGGCGCTGCGGGTGCATCCTGTCGGCCATGACGCGGGACGGCGACGTCTCCAGCGGCCCGGCTCCGCCGCCCGGCGGAGCCAGCAGACGGACGTTTCTTGGCCTGGGAGCGTTCGGCGTGGCTGGAGCGGCGATGGCCGTCACGTCCGCGTGCAGTGGCAGCCCCACGCCGGCTCCCGCAGCCCCGACCAGGGCTCCGAAGCCGCGCCCGAGCCGCCGGGTGGTAGCCGAGAACTCGCTGCCTGGCGACCCGCACTGGGAGATCCGCCATCTCGGCGCGGCCAACGCGATCATGGGGTACGCCGGCGCGGCCAGCGTGCTGACCGGGCAGTCGTTCCGGTTGTTCGTCTCGACCACCGCGCGGGGGTTCCGGGTCAGCGCGTTCCGCCTGGGCTGGTACGGCGGGGCGGGCGCGCGCCTGGTGTGGCAGTCGGGCTCGCTGCGCGGCCGCCAGCAGAACGGCCCCCGCCTGGCCGACGGCACGAACACGGTACAGACCGCCTGGGACCCCGTAATCGAGATACCGACCGACGACTGGCCCGCGGGGGTGTACCTGCTGCGGCTGGACGCGGAATCCGGGGCGCAGCGGTACGTGCCGGTGACGGTCCGGTCGGCCAGCACGGCGGGCCGGGTAGTGATCAAGAACTGCGTGGCGACCTGGCAGGCCTACAACACCTGGGGCGGCTACGACCTTTACGTGGGCCGTGACGGGGCGGGCCAGTCTTACGGATCCCGGTCGCTGGCGGTCAGCCTGGACCGGCCGTACGACCTGAACGGCGCGGAGATGTTCCTGACCTACGAGCGGAACGTGGTCAAGCTGGCCGAGTCCATGGGGCTGCCGCTGGCCTACGTGACCAGCATGGACATCGCGGCCGACCCGGGCCTCCTGGCCGGCGCCAGCGCGCTGATCTCGCCCGGGCACGACGAGTACTGGACGCCGGGGGAACGGGCCAATGTGACCGCGGCCCGGGACGCGGGCGTCAACCTGGCCTTCCTGGGAGCCAACGCGATGTTTCGCCGGACCCGGCTGGATGCTGACGGCCGGCTGGTGACCTGCTACAAGACCAGCTACACCGAGGACCCGCTGTACGGCAAGGACAACGCGCTGGTGACCAGCGACTGGCGCGAGGCGCCCGATCCCGACCCGGAATCCTCGCTGATCGGCACCATCTACGAGGGCTACCCGGCGGTCACGCACTACACCGTCGTGGCCCCGCACAGCTGGCTGTTCGCCGGGACCGGTGTCGCGGCGGGCGACCGTTTCGCCAACCTGGTCGGCGTCGAGTACGACCGGGTCAACCCGGCCTACCCGGTCCCGCGGCCGATCCAGGTCCTGTCCCACTCGCCGCTGGTCTGCAAGGGTGCCGCCAGCTTCGGCGACTCTGCCTACTACACCCATCCCGGCGGGGCCGGCGTGTTCAACTCGGGCACCATGCGCTGGGTGGAGGCGATCTACGGCGACGGCCCGCACGGCATCGGCGGCCGCACGCCCGGCTTCGTCAAGCAGGTGACCGCGAACCTGCTGCGCGCCTTCGCCGACGGCCCGGCGGCGGCGAAGTTCCCGGCGCGCGACAACCTGGACGCCATGCACGAGTACGCCGGCGATCCCATCGGCAACCCCGCCGCCCTCCAGTAGCCGTTACCCGCCCGCCCGCCCGCGCCCCGGAACCGCGGCCCCGCCCGCCCCGCGCCGCCGGAACCATGATCACGGGCAGTTCGGATCGCATAACGACCAAAACTGCCCGCGATCATGAGAGCGCCTAGGCGGTCAGGCCGGCGTCGACCGGGATGACGGCGCCGGTCAGGGCGCTCGCGTCCGGACCGCACAGCCAGGCCACGGCGGCGGCCACCTCGGCCGGCTCGAGCAGCCGCCGGGTCAGCGCCTGAGCCGCGAAGCTCTCCTGATCGGGCAGGTCGTAAACCTCGGCGCTGGCGGCCAGCATGGCACCGCGGGTGGAACCGGGGCAGACCACGTTGGCCGTCACCCCGGTGCCCGCCAGGTCGGCGGCCAGGGCCCGGACGTAGCTGACCACGGCCCCCTTGGAAGCGGAGTAGGCGGCCAGGCGGGGCATGGCGCGCAGCGCGGCCGCCGAGGCGATGGCCACGAACCGGCCGGCACCCGCCTCGATCATCGGCGGCACGCAGACCTCGGCCAGGTGCACGACGCCGAACAGGTTCACCCGCACCAGCAGCCCGAACGCGTCGTCGGGCACCGCCCAGGCCGCGTCGCCCCTGATCACGCCGGCCGCGGTCACCACTGCCGCCGGGGCGCGCCCGGCCAGGACGTTCCGCAGCTTGTCGCGCACGGCGCCGTCGCCCACGTCCGCGATCAGCTCGTCCACGCGGGCGGCGCCGGACGTGCGGCAGCCCCGGGCCACGGCGGCCAGGTCCTCGGGGGCGGCCATCGGGTAGCCGGCAGGCCGCTGCGGCGCGCACGCGTCGACCAGCAGCAGCGACCAGCCGCCGACGGCCAGCTTCCCCGCTACCGCCGCGCCGATCCCGCGCGCCGCGCCGGTCACCACCGCCAGCCGCTCCGTCACGCCAGCCTCCCCGTCACGCGGGCCGCCGGTCGAGCAGCGCGTCCACGGTGGCACCGAGCCCGGCGACCAGGCTGGCCAGCAGCTGCTGGCCTTCGGCGGCGGACGCGCCGGCCGGATCGCCGAGCACGCCGTTCGGGCTGACCGCGCGCACGCCCTGCTCCCGCAGCAGTGGCAGGATCTGGCCGAGCGGACGGACTTCACCAGGCTCGGCAGCCTCCAGCCGGACCGCCTCGGGGGCCAGCGCGAGCATGATCGAGGTCTCCGAGCGGCCGGCGTGCGAGTCGCCATCGGGCAGCGACGCATGCCAGGCCTGGCACGCGCGGCCCTCGTAGCCGAGCCGGCCGACCGCCGTCCGGACCGCTTCGGCGTTGCCTCCGTGCCCGTTGACCAGCAGCAGCGCGGCCCAGTGCAGGCTGGCGTGCCGGCCGAGCTCGATCAGGCAGGAGGCGAGCGCATCCGTGCCGATGGACAGGGTGCCGGGGAACGCCGCGTGCTCTCCGCTGGCGCCGATCGACAGCGGGGGCGCGAGCGCTACGCCAGGCCGGCCCGCACAGGCCCGCCGGGCCACCGCCACCGCGATCCGCGTGTCGGTGTCGAGCGGCAGGTGCGGGCCGTGCTGCTCCAGCGAGCCGACCGGCACCACCAGCAGCCGCCGCGGGCCCTCCTCGACCGCCGGCCACCGCATCCCCGCCAGCTCCACCGCTGCTTGCTCGACGGACGCCGGTCCAGGTGGGGGCGGCGGCGCGGGCATGCCGTCATGGTACGAGACAAGGTAGTGAAACCCGGGTTTCAGCACCTACCCGGCGGCCGACTGGTTCCCTTCGCCGAGCTCGGCGGCCAGGGCGGCCAGCCACTGGCGGGTGCCCTCTTCCCGCCAGCCGAGCTCTTCCTGCCCGTCCAGGAAGGCACCCTGCTCGGTGAGCAGCAGGCGGGTACCCTCGGCCACAGCCTGGAACTCGACCGTGGTCAGCGACACGGTGCTCAGCTCGTCACCGGCGGACAGGGTCGAGGTGTATACGATGCGCTCGCCCGGCACGATGTCGTGATAGACCGACTCGAACGCCAGGGCCGGATGACCGTCACCGGCGGCCCGGCGAACCGTTTCCCGGCCGCCGACCCGGAAGTCGAGCCGGTGCTCGGCCGCGGGGCCGGCGAACCAGCGGGCCTTCGCCGCCGGTTCGGCCCAGGCGGCGAAGACGCGATCGGGTGCGGCGGGGTAGTTCGGTTCCAGGGAGAAGGTGCCGTGCTGGACGTGACGGTCGGTCATGGCGTGCTCCTTCGGTCGGCGGGACCCGGCCCGTTTTCTCCGACCGGACCAGGCCGCTGGCCTCGAGCACCGCGAGGTGCTGGATGACGGAGGCCAGCGACATCGGCAGCGGCCGGGCCAGGTCGGTAACTGACGCCGGTCCCCGGGTCAGCCGCTCCACCATCCGCGCCGGCGGGGATCAGCCAGGGCGTGGATGACCTCGTCGGACGACCACTGATAGTCAAGCATTTGCTGAACTATGTGATCGGCAAAGTGATCAGTCAAGTATCTGCTTAACTGTTGCGGGCGGTCGGCCGGTTAAGACTGGCGGCCGGCGAAGGCGGCGGCGAGCTCCCGCATGGCCGAGTCCAGCAGGACGCCGAGATCGGCTGCTTCGTCGTCGAGCCACTGCTCGTAGGCGGCGATGGCGACGCCGAGGACGGCGTGCGCGATGGCCTGCGGGGCGAGCGAATCCGGCCGCCGGCCGGTGCGCTCGGCGGCGAACTCGGCGACCACGTCCCGCCAGGCGGCAAAACGCAGGGTGGAGTGCGCCAGCAGGGCCGGGACCCGCAGGATGAGCTCCATCCGGCGGCGGTGCCGCGGGATCTGGTCCGGCTCGACCTGGTTGAAGTCGACCAGGGCCACGCGGATCGCGTCCATCAGCTGGACGTCGCGCGGGCAAGCCTTGAGGCGGGCTCGCATGCGCTCGAGTTCCACGTCGAACGTGCCCCAGGGCACGTCGTTCTTGGACGGGAAGTAGCGGAAGAACGTCCGGCGGCCGATGCCCGCGGCCATCGCGATGTCCTCGATCGTGGTCTGCTCGAAGCCGTTCGCGGCAAACAGCTCGAAGGCTACCTGCTCCAGCTCGGCCTGGGACGTGACGCGCCTGCGTCCCGGCTGGCTGCCGCCGTCGGCGGGCCGGCCCGGGGTACATCCGGTGCCGTCGCCATGGACATCGTCCACACCCCCCACCATCACGACCGGCCATTCGCAGGCCATCTTACGTCGGGTCCCGGGCGGCTCACGGTTACCGCGCAGCCTTGATCGGGGCTACCGGCGCCGTTACTATGGCACTCGGTGCCACGAGACAGGAGATACTCATGGGCGATCACGTGACGGTTCCTGCATCCGCGGACGATCACGCCGAGGCCGAGCCGCTCGTCGCCGATGAGCTCCTGGTCGAGGAAGTCTCGATCGACGGCATGTGCGGCGTCTACTGACCCGGGCTCCCGTGCCAGTCAGCCCCGCGCAGGCGTTTGATCTCGACCGCCCGTGGCGTCTCGATGACCGTGCCGCCGTGCGCCCGGAGCCGTTCGGTGCCATGCTCTACCACTTCGGCACCCGCAATCTCTCCTTCCTCAAGAGCACCACGCTCCTGACCGTCCTCAGGAACCTCGCCGAGCACCCGACGGCCCGCGCGGCCTGCGCCGCCGCGGGCGTAGGCGAGCCTGAGCTGCCCGCCTACGGGCGGGCCCTGGCCACCCTGGCCAGCTCCAGCATGATCGTCCCCGGCGATCCGGCCGCGGCCCGGCGCGCAGGCCGCACCGCAGCGGATGCCAGTCCGGCCGGACCGAGTAACAGCCAGTCCAGCCGGCGCCTGAGCGACTTGTTCGAGCTGGGCCTTACCTCCCCGATCTGCCTGACCTGGGAGCTCACCTACGCCTGCAACCTGGCCTGCGTGCACTGCCTGTCCAGCTCGGGCCGCCGAGATCCGCGCGAGCTGACCACGGCCGAATGCCGGGCGGTCATCGACACCCTGCAGCGGATGCAGGTCTTCTACGTCAACATCGGGGGCGGCGAGCCGACGGTCCGCCCGGACTTCTGGGCGCTGGTGGACTACGCGACCGCTCACCAGGTCGGCGTGAAGTTCTCCACCAACGGGATCAAGCTCGACGCTGCGGCGGCGCGCAGGCTGGCCGCCAGCGATTACGTCGACGTGCAGATCTCGCTGGACGGGGCCACCGCCGAGGTCAACGACGCGGTGCGCGGGCCCGGATCGTATGAAGTGGCCCGGCGGGCGATGGCCCACCTGTCCGCCGCCGGCTTCCGCGGCTTCAAGCTCTCGGTCGTGATGACCAGGCATAACATCCCGCAGCTTGAGGCGTTCAAGCAGATCGCCGACGAGCACGGCGCGCAGCTGCGGCTGACCAGGCTGCGCCCGTCCGGGCGCGGCGCCGACGTGTGGGCCGACCTGCACCCGACCAGCGCCCAGCAACGCGAGCTGTACGACTGGCTGTCAGCCCGCGGCGAGCAGGTCCTGACCGGCGACTCGTTCTTCCACCTGTCCCCGTACGGGCCGCCGCTGCCGGGGCTGAACCTGTGCGGGGCGGGCCGGGTGGTCTGCCTTATTGATCCGGTCGGGGACGTGTACGCGTGCCCGTTCGCCATCCACGAGAACTTCCTGGCCGGCAACGTGCGGCAGCCGGGCGGGTTCGAGGCCGTGTGGCGGACGTCCCCGCTGTTCGCGGACCTGCGCCAGCCGCAGACCGGCGGCGCCTGCCGGTCCTGCGGGTCGTACGACTCGTGCCGCGGCGGCTGCATGGCGGCCAAGTTCTTCACCGGGCTGCCGCTGGACGGGCCCGACCCGGAATGCGTGCAGGGCCACGGCGAGGCCGCGCTGGCCGCGGCCCGCGATAGCAGCACTGCGCCGCTGCCCCGCCCGGGAGCCGACCACTCGCACCGCCGCGTCCCGGTCACCATCGGCCGCCGGCCCCCGGACCGGGCCTGCGACGAGAACCCGCTGGTCGGCCTCGTCGCCGGCTAGCGCCCCAGCCCTCATGGGCTGCGGAACGCCGCCCCGCACCCGGCCGGTTCGGCTAGAGGCGTCCCAGGCGTCACAGCGGGACTAGTCTTGGCTGGTGGGGATGGTAAGCAGCCCGCCCGTGCCGGGACCAGGAGCGGAGGCCGAGCTGGTCCCCGCCGGGTTTTGCCTCCGCCGGGAGGCCGGGACCCGCGTGCTGGCCGGCGGGACCGTCCTGGCGGGCGGTTCGCCGACCCGGGTGCTGCGCCTGACGCCATCCGGCGCCCGGCACGTCGCCGGCTGGTGGTCAGGCACGCCCGTCCCGGACAATCCCCGGGCCCGCGCCCTGGCCCGCCGCCTGCTCGACACCGGGATCGCGCAGCCCGCCTTCGGGCCGGCAGGCCCGGAAGCCTCCCGGGTTCCGCATGACGTCACGGTGGTGATCCCGGTCCGCGACCGGCAGGCCGAACTGGCCCGCTGCCTGGCCGGGCTGGCCGGGATGCCCCGGGTGATCGTGGTCGATGACGCCTCGGCCGATCCGGCCGAGGTGGCGCGGGTCGCGTCGCAGGCAGGCGCGGCCGTGCTGCGGCGGACGGTCAACGGCGGGCCCGCGGCGGCCAGGAACACCGGCCTGGCGGCGGCGGATACCACGCTGGTGGCGTTTCTCGACTCGGACTGCGTGCCCGGCCCCGGCTGGCTGGATGACCTGCTGCCGCACTTCGCGGACGCGGCGGTCGGCGCGGTCGCACCCCGGATAATCCCGGCCGAGCCCGGGCCGACCTGGCTGGCCAGGTACGAGGGCGCGAGCTCCACCCTGGACATGGGCACCCGGGCTAGCATCGTCCGCCCCGGATCGCGTGTCCCCTACGTTCCCGGCGCCGCCCTGGTGGTCAGGCGGGCCGTTGCGGGAGTCGGCTTCGCCGAGAACATGCAGGTGGGGGAGGACGTCGACTTCGTATGGCGGCTGGCCGCGGCCGGCTGGCGGGTGCGGTACGAGCCGGCCGTCACCATGCGGCACCAGCACCGGGTGCGGCTGCGGGCCTGGTTCGCCCGGCGGAAGGACTACGGCACCTCGGCCGCATCCCTGGAGCTGCGCCATCCCGGTGCTGTACGCCCGCTCTACGTGTCGGCCTGGACCGCCCTGGCCTGGCTGGCCGCCGTGGCCGGCCGCCCGGCGGCCGGCGCCGCGCTCACCGCCGCGAGCATCGCCCTGCTGGCCCGGCGGCTGGCCCAGGTCACCGGCGAGGAATGGCCTGAGCCGGAGGCACGGACCGCCTGGCGGCTGGCCGCCCAGCTGGCCGGGGGCGGGACGCTCGCCGCGGTCAGGCCGCTGGGCAGCGCGATCTCCCGGACCTGGTGGCCGGCGGCGCTGCCCGCCGCGATCGCGGTGCGGCGGCTCCGGCTCCCGCTGGCCGCGCTGGTTCTCGCGCCGCCGCTGCTCGACTGGCTGGACCGCCGGCCGCCGCTCGACCCGGCCCGGTACGTGGCCGCCCGGCTGCTCGACGATGTGGCCTACAGCGTCGGGGTCTGGCAGGGCTGCGCTCAGCGCCGCACCATCCGGCCGCTACTGCCGCAGCTCGGGGCCCGTAACTTGGCGATCCCGCGGGCGAAGTCAGCCGGGACAATGACGTCGTCGGGCGACAGGTCCTGAACCGACGACCGGCCGAGCGCGAGCAGCGTGGAGTCGATGCCGCCCCGCAGCACGTCGAAGACGTTCTGTACCCCGGCTGAGCCGTTGGCGGCCAGCCCCCACAGGTAGGCACGGCCGATCATTACCGCCCGGGCGCCCAGGGCCAGCGCCTTGACCACGTCGCTGCCGCGCCTGATGCCGCCGTCCAGCAGCACTTCGATCTGGCTTCCGACCGCGTCGGCGACGGCGGGCAGCGCCCGGATGGAGGCCGGGGTCCCGTCCAGGTTGTTGCCGCCGTGATTCGACACCGAGACGGCCGTGGCGCCGAGGTCCGCACACCGGCGGGCGTCGTCAGGCCGCATCACGCCCTTGACCATGAACTCGCCGCCCCACTGCTCGCGCAGCCAGGCGATATCGGCCCAGGTAGCGGGCGGGGTCTGCATCCACTCCCCGTAGACGCCGAAGAAGGTGGGGGCCGGCTCGCCGGGGGCGGCCATGTTGGGCACGGTGAGGTCGGGCAGCCCGCCGTGGCGCAGCCAGTCGCGGACCCAGCCCGGCCGGGTCAGGCCTTCCGGGGCGAACCTGATCATGGTCCGCAGGTCCATCTTCTCCGGGATGGCCGGGCTGCCCCAGTCCCGGCCGTTGGAGAACGACCAGTCCAGGGTGACGATGAGGGCCTGGGCGCCGGCCCGGCGGGCCCGCTCGATCCGGCCCAGGATCGTCTCCTTCCCGCCTGACCAGTAAACCTGGAAGAACAGCTTGGGGTTCACGGCCGCCATGTCCTCCACCGGCATGCTGGCGAACGAGCTCAGGCCCACGGCCGTGCCCGCCCCGGCCGACCCGCGAGCCACCCCGACCTCGCCCTCGGGATGAACGGCCTGCACGCCCGTCGGGGACGCGATCACCGGCAGGGCGATCTCCTGCCCGAGGACCGACGTAGCCAGCTGCCTGGCCGCGGGCAAGTCGGCGATGTGCGGCGGCGTGAACCGCAGCTCGCTGAACGCGGCCACGTTGTCCCGCAGCGTGATGCCCTGCTCAGTGCCGGCCACCAGCGCCATGTACACCGATCTGGGCAGGCGGCGCCGGGCTCGCCGCCTGGCCTCCTCGACTGTCTCGAACCACTCGCGCGTGCTTGCCATCGGTCTCCCTCGCCAGGCTGCCTGAGGCCCTATTTTGGCACTCGGTGCTGTAATTATCCAGCCCCCGGCAGGCCGTAATATCCACCATCATGTCCGCCAGTAATCCGGGCCGGGGATTCCCGCCGGACGGCCATCCCGACCGGCTCAAGTGGAACGCCAGGTACGCCGGGCGGTCCGCGCCGTCGTTCACCCCTCACCCGCTGGCGGTGCAGGCGCTGGCCCTGGACCTGCCGGACGGCCCGGTGGCCGACCTGGCCTGCGGCCTGTCCGGCAGCGCCCTGCTAGCCGCGGCCCGCGGTCGGCAGGTCACGGCGGTGGACATCTCGGAAGTCGCCCTCGCGCTGCTCGGCAGCCGGGCTCGCCAGGAGGGCCTGGACCGCCTGATCACGCTGGCTCACGCCGACCTGGCCGCCTGGCAGCCGAGGCCGCGCTCGCTGGCCCTGGTGCTATGCACCGGCTTCTGGTCTGCGTCCGTCTTCGCCGCGGCGGCCGGGGCGGTGGCGGGCGGCGGGCTGATCGGCTGGGAGGCGCTGACCGCCGAGGCGATCCAATCGCGGCCTGCCCTGCCCTCAGAGTGGTGCCTGGCGCCGGGCGAGCCCGCGTCGCTGCTGCCGGCCGGATTCACCGTCGTGGACCAGCATGACGTGCCCGGGCGCAGCCCGGGCCCGCGCCGCCAGATGCTGGCCCGGCGGGAGGCCCGAACGCACCTATGACCGGTCAGGAAGGAGAAGCACATGCCGGACCCGATCGTCATCCGGCTGGCCGCTGACACCAGTGCGGACGTGCTCACGCTGAGCGAGCTGCGACGCAAGTCCGCCCTTGAGATCCGGCCAGGCAGCAGCGAGGACGCAGGTTTCCAGGAGCGGTTCGCCGCCTGGCACGAGCGGGAATCCGGTCGGCGGCTGACCTGGCTGGCCGAAGCGAGCGGCCAGGCCGTCGGCATGATGAACCTGGCCGTGTTCGAGCGCATGCCGCGGCCCGGCTCCGATCCGGGCCGATGGGGTTACCTGGCCAACGCGTACGTCCTGCCCGGGTACCGGAACCGGGGGGTCGGGACCCGCCTCATCGAGGCGGTCCTGGCCCACGCCGACGCCCGCGGCTTCGCCCGTGTCGTGCTCAGCCCCAGCCCGCGGTCCGTCGCGTTCTACCGGCGGGCCGGCTTCGGCCCGGCCGAGACCCTGCTGCTGCGCAGCCGGCCGCCCGGCTAACCCCGCGGGGGCGGGTGGCGGCGGGCCCACTCGGCGATGTCGCGGCGTTCGATGGCGGCGGCCATCAGGTCGGGAAACGAGTCCGGGGTGCAGGCGAAGGCGGGTACGCCCAGCTCGGCCAGGGCCGCGGCGTTGTCGTGGTCGTAGCCGGGCGCGCCGTCGTCGGACAGCGCCAGCAGGGCGATCACCTGCGTGCCGGCGGCGGTCAGGTCCGCGATCCGGCGCAGCATGTCGTCGCGGTTGCCGCCTTCGAACAGGTCGCTGACCAGGACGAGGATGGTGCTGGCCGGACGGGTGATCAGGCCCTGGCAGTAGGCCAGGGCGCGGTTGATGTCGGTGCCGCCGCCGAGCTGGGTGCCGAACAGCAGGTCCACCGGGTCGCTGAGCTCCTCGGTCAGGTCGGCCACGGCGGTGTCGAAGGCCACCACCGACGTGCGCAGCGACCGGATCGAGGCGAGCACCGCCGCGAACACCCCGGCGTACACCACCGACGCGGCCATCGAGCCGCTCTGGTCCAGGCACAGGATGACGTCGCGCGCCACGGCCTGCTGCTTGCGGCCGTAGCCGATCAGCCGCTCGGGTATCACGGTCCGCTGCTCGGGCTGGTAGTTCCGCAGGTTGGCGCGGATCGTCCGGTCCCAGTTGATGTCGGCCGGGCGCCGGGGCCTGCTGGTCCGGCCGGCCCGGTTCACCGCGCCGGTGATCGCCGAACGGGTGCGCTGAGCCAGGCGGCGTTCCAGGTCCCTGGTCACGGCGCGCACGACCGCCCGGGCTGACTCCCGGGCCTGCTCGGGCATCACCCGGCTCAGCGACAGCAGGGTGCCGACCAGGTGCACGTCGGGCTCGACGGCCTCGAGTAGCTCGGGCTCGAGCAGCAGCCGCGTCAGGCCCAGCCGCTCGATCGCGTCCTTCTGCATGACCTGCACCACGCTGACCGGGAAGAACGTGCGGATATCACCGAGCCAGCGGGCGACCCGCGGGGCCGAGCCGCCCAGGCCTGACTGGCGCTTGCCCGCGGGCTCCAGGCTGGTGCTCTCCTCGGCGTCGTACAGGGCGCCGAGGGCGGCGTCGATCCGCGCGTCATCGCCGTCCAGCGACACGCCGGTGCCGTCCGCAGCAGCCGCCCCGCCGAGCGCCAGCCGCCAGCGCCGCAGCCGCTCATCGTGCGGGGCACTCATGACGCGGCCGCCACGCCGGCGCCCGGGCCCAGGATCGCTGCGACGGCCCGCACCGCGACCGCCGCCCGGACCGGGTCCAGGTCATCGTCGGCGGACGTGGCCCGGGCCGGGGGCCGGCCGCTGCCGTCCAGGCGGGCCGCCTGCTCCCCGATCGCGCGCCGCTCCGACGGCGTGAACTCCCCGAAGGTGCGCCGCAGCGCGGGCAGCACCGCGGTGAAGGCATCCGCGCTCAGCCCGGCCAGCCAGCCGTCGGTCAGGCTGAGCAGCTTGTCGTCGTGGACGAGCAGCAGGCCGCTGCCGGCCAGGAATCCCTCGGCCCAGCCCGCGGCGGCCGCGGCCGCCGCTCCGGCGGACAGCTCGCGTGACATCCGCGCCGCCGCGCCGTCCGGGCTGAGCCGTCCCGCGTCGAGCAGCAGCCGGGTCAGCCGCCCGGAGATCAGCGGGGGCGGGCGGCCCGCCGCGGCCAGCCGCCCCAGCGTGTCCAGCCACCGGTCGCGGCTCGGGCCGTCGCCGAGCAGCCCGGTGGCCGAGTGCACGGCGTCGATGCGGTCCCGCAGGACCCGTTCGGCCGTCTCATCCAGCGACGCCGTGGCGGCCGGCAAGCCCGCGCAGATCCTGGTGATGAGCTCGACGGCCACCTCGCCGAGCCGTCCGGGGTCGGTGCCGCGGACGTCGCCGTACCTGGCCGCCCGGACCAGGGCGGGCAGCGCGGCCATCAGGTGGGTTACGTCGACCTCAAGCGCGGCGCGGTCCCTGACCGCGGCCAGCACCTGCGGCAGGGCGTCGCCCAGGTCGGCCAGCAGGCACTGCTCGGTCAGCGCGGCCAGCTCCTCCAGGGCGGCCGATTCGGCGGCCCGGGCCCGGGCGCGCTGCTCGGCGGCGGCCGCGACCGTGCTGCCCCACATGCTGGCCTCGATCAGGGCCAGGTCGAGCTCTGGCCGCCAGGTCAGCTGCCAGCCTTCCCGGAACGTCCCGATGTTCCTGGTCCGGCCCTCCTGCCGCGTCCCCCAGCGGACCCCGACCAGCGCGAGCCGGTGCAGCAGGTGACTGCGCGCCAGGTCGGTGGGCTTGCGCAGGTCCAGGTCGTAATCCCGGGGCACCGCCTCGGGCCGCAGCCGCAGGTGGCGCTGCTGGGCCTGCAGGTCCTGCTGCAGCGGCACCATGGGTGTCGCGGCGGGCACCGCGCCGAGCCGCTCGCCGACGACCAGCCGGCGCTGGATGAGCGCGGTGAGCAGGTCACTGCCCTCGCACAGTACGGCCCGGGCCGCCTCGGTGACCTCCTCCAGGCCGGCCAGCGGCCGACCGCGCAGCGCGGCCAGCGCCTCGGCCAGCCGTACGGACTCGATCACGTGCGCCGATGACGCCGGGATGCCCGCCTCGCGCAGCACCGCGGCCGCCTTGGCCAGCCACCGCTCCACCGGCTGCCCGGGGGAGGAGAACAGGTGGTCATACCAGCCGGGTGACCGGATGCCGGCGCCGTAGCCCGAGGCATAGGCCAGCCGGCCATAGGTCCAGGGCACCCAGGTGAAGGTGGCCTTGACCCTGGGCAGGCCGCGCAGCAGCCGGTCGTCGGCGGCCGCGGGCGGCAGGTCCGTCACGGCGGGCACGTGCCACGCGCCGCAGACCACGGCGATCCGCTGGTAGCCGTCCTTGACCGTCTTACGCAGGACCTTCCGCATGTACGCTTCGCGGACCGCGTCGCGGGCGGGCTCGTCGTCCTCGGCGCGCAGGATGGCGATCGCCTCGGCCAGGGCGGCGAAGACCGCGGTGCCCGGGACGTACTCCACCACGTCCTCCCACCAGCGTTCCGGGTCGTCGTAGCCGGCTGCCGCGGCCAGCTGGCTCACCGGGTCGGTACGCGCCCTGGCCGGCTCGCGGTCGCCCATGGCCAGCTGGTGTGCGGCCGGCAGGTCGAAGAACCGGGCCGGCACGCCCGCCCCCAGCGCGTACCTGATCGCCTGCCACTCCGGCGAGAACACCGCGAACGGCCAGAACGCCGCCTTCTTCGGCTCCCCGGGTACGTACCCGAGCAGCGCGACCGGCGGCCGCATCTGTTCATCGGCGGCCAGTTCCAGCAGGCCGTCGGCTTCCGGCGGCCCCTCGACCAGCACTACATCCGGCTGCTGCTCGGCCAGCGCCGCCCGCAGCGACCGCGCCGACCCGGGCCCGTGGTGCCGGATCCCGTACACCGCGGTCACCACGGGCATATCATTCTGCCGAACGGGCCGTGGTGCGTGCGCCTCGGACCGGCCAGCATCCGGTGTCGACAAATCGACTCGCCTGGCGTCATCCGGCGACGTCCCGGCAGGCGCGGTAGAAGTCGCCCCAGTCGTCTCGCTCCCTGACCACGGTTTCCAGGTACTCCTGCCACACCGCCCGGTCCGAGGTGGGGTCCTGGATCACCGCGCCGGTGATGCCGCCGGCCACGTCGGCCGGGCGCAGCACGCCGTCGCCGAAGTGGGCGGCCAGGGCCAGGCCGCTGGTGACCACGGAGATCGCCTCGGCCGGGGACAGCGTGGCGCTCGGCGACTTGACCTTGGCCCGGCCGTCTTCTGTGACGCCCTGGCGCAGCTCGCGGAAGACGGTGACCACCCGCCTGATCTCCTCCGCGCCCGGCGCCGTCTCCGGCAGGCCGATCGAGCGGCCGAGCTGGGCGACCCTCCGGGTGACGATCTCCACCTCCTGTTCGGCCGAGGAGGGCACCGGCAGCACGACCGTGTTGAACCGCCTGCGCAGCGCGCTGGACAGCTCGTTCACGCCGCGGTCCCGGTCGTTGGCGGTGGCGATGACGTTGAAGCCCCGGACCGCCTGCAGTTCGCCGGCCAGCTCCGGGATCGGCACGGTCTTCTCCGACAGGATGGTGATCAGGGCGTCCTGCACGTCCGAGGGCATCCGGGTCAGCTCCTCGACCCGCGCGATGCTGCCGCTGGCCATGGCGCGCATCACCGGGCCGGGCACCATCGCCGCCTGAGACGGTCCCTCGGCGATGAGCCGCGCGTAGTTCCAGCCGTACCTGACCGCTTCCTCCGCGGTGCCTGCGGTGCCCTGCACCATCAGGGTGGAGTCGCCGCAGACCGCGGCGGCCAGGTGCTCCGACAGCCAGGTCTTGGCCGTGCCGGGCACGCCGAGCAGGAGCAGGGCCCGGTCGGTGGCCAGGGTGGCCACCGCGACCTCGATCAGGCGGCGGGAGCCCACGTATTTCGGCGTGATCTGGGTGCCGTCGGCGGTACTGCCGCCCAGCAGGTACGTGACCACCGCCCACGGGGACAGCCGCCAGCCCGGCGGCCGGGGCCGGTCGTCGGCGGCGGCCAGGGCGGCCAGCTCGGCCTGGTGCTCCTGCTCCGCATGCGGACGCAGGGTCCTCTCGCCGTCAGTCGGCCCGCCGTCACTCGGCACTCCGTTAGTCGGCACTCCGTTAGTCGGCACTGTGTCAGTCGGCAGTGGGGCCATGATCCAGCTCCTTCAGCATGTGATAGCGGAACCGCAGGACTCTAAGCATGCCCAGGGCGGCGGGCGGAGCGTCCGGCTCCGGTTGGGGCACCGCCCCCGGGGCGCCCAGCGCCGGGTCGGCGTGCCTGGCCAGCTGCCGCAGCGCCTCGGTCCATTGGCGCGGTCGCGCCGGCCCGCCGGCCGGTAAGCGCGCGGTTGACCAGGGCGGCCATCCAGTCCTGGTCGCGCTGCGCGATCGCCGCGCGGGACCAGCCGACCAGCAGCACCGGCGCCCAGTCGCCCGCGGGTACGGCCGCGATCTGCGCCGCGGTCAGGCCGAACTCCTCGGTCCAGGTGCCCAGCGGGGTCCGGGACATGACCTCCAGCATGAGGCGGGTCCGATCGGCCAGCTGCGAGCGCCCGGCCGCCGGGCCGGGCGTGATCCCGTCGCGCCGCGTCGCGCGGTCCGATCCGGCCGGTGGCAGCACGGTCAGGCGCGGGCTCCGGCCGCCCTGCTCGAGGCGCAAGTAGTGCCGGGCACGGGCTGCCATCCGCCGGCCCAGGGCCGAACCGGGCAGCCGGGCCAGCAGGTAGGCGGCCCAGCTGCGTACCTCCTCGGCCTGGTCGTCGAGCGCGGCTTCGAGCAGCGGCTCGTCGGCCGCGATGAGGCCCTCGGCCAGCACGGCCAGGAACATGGCCCGTTCGCCGGGGCCGGCCGCGGCCCAGCCGCCGCTCACCAGCTCCCGGGCCGCTGCCGGATCCCGGGCCAGCAAGGCGGCCAGGTAGCCGCGCCGCTGGGCGGTCCGGCCGAGCCGCCACGCGTCATCCCCGGCCTGGTCCTTGGCCGTGGCGGACGCCGGGTCCGCGTTAAGCGCGGCCAGCCACGCCGCGGCGTACTCCCAGTCCGGGTTGAGCGCGGCCAGCCAGCTGGTCCGCGGCCCGCCCGCCTCGGCCACCAGGCGCGGCAGTGCTGGCTGGGATGGGGCCGTCTCGGCCGGGCCGGGGCGCCGCGCCCGGTCCAGCAAGGCCGGCAGCAGCTGCGGCGGCGGCCGCAGGCCCCGGGCCGCGGCTGCGGCCAGCCACTCGGCCAGCAGCTCCGGGTTGTGGCCCTGCAGCATCCGCGCCAGGCGGAGGCCGGCCGCCGGGCTTACCGCCGGCCTCGGGTCCGGCTCGACCTGCGGCAGCGGGTCCGCATGGCCGGGCCGTCGTCCCGCCCGGCGGGCAGCGGTCAGCAGCGCGGCCCGGTCGAGCAGCACGGCAGCAGGATCCGGACCAGCCGGCGCGGGCGCGCCGGGGATCTCGGCCGCGGGGTCCGGGTTCGGGTCAGCCGGCGCGGGCGCGCCGGGGATTTCGGCGGCGGGCACCACGGCCCGTTCGGTGCCGATAAGACTCGCCGTGACCAGGTCCTGCCAGCCACTCACAGCAGCACCTCCGGCCCGCCGTCTTCCCAGGCGGTCAGCGGCCACAGGCCGCGCGGGGTCCACTCGCCGGCCACCGTCAGCGGGCGGCCGCCGGACAGCGCGAACAGCGGCCAGCACTCGCCCGCGCCCGGGTGCAGCGGCAGGGCGTCGCCCGCGGCGTCACACAGGCCGGGCCGCGGGCGGCGGGCCGGGGTAGCCCGCAGGACCGCGGGCCAGGTGTCCAGCCAGGGGTCCTGGCCGAGCGCGGCCGCGTACCCGGCCAGCAGGCCCGCGGTGTCGGTGCCGGGCGGCGGGCCGGCCGGGCCGGTGCCGCGAGTGGCCGCGACCAGGGCGCGCAGCGGGACGGCGGCCGGGTAGAAGACCAGGTCCGCGTCGGTCTCGGTGCCGACGGCCAGCGAGTCGTCGAGTGACTGGCCGGCGGCGGCGAAGCTGAGCACCAGGGCAGGCCGTCCGGTGTGCTGGCCGCGCAGCCAGACCCGGCGGGTCCGGATCCGGTCCTGGTCCAGATCCCTCCGGGCCAGCACGGACCAGCGGTCCCGGACCGGCGTGGCGGCGGCCAGCAGGTCGGCCTGGCGGATGGTGAAGCCGATCCTCGCGCGGACCGTGTCACGCAGGTCAGGCGGCAGCTTCTCCTGGTCGCGGTAGGCGATGGCCAGCAGCCGAAGCAGGGCATACTCCTCCAGCAGCCTGCCGTCCCAGCCCGGGCCTGAGTGCGGCACGGCGGCCAGTCCCCGCAGGCGTTCGGCCAGGCCAGAGGCCTGCGCGTCGATCATGCGGGCGGCGATGTCGTCCCAGTGCGCGTACCCGGCTTGCGGGCTGCCGGCTAGGCCCTGGCGGACCTGATCGCACAGCCACCGGTCAAGCTCGGCCAGCCCGGACACCACCCGGGCTTCCCGCTGCGCGGCCCGGCGGAAAGCGGCTGCCGGGTCGGCCGGGGACTTCGGTTCCCGCACTTCGCCGGTCCCGGCCGCGCGGGTGGCGGACCAGGCCGCCAGCCACTCCGGCGGGTCATCGCCGGCCGCGATCGAGCCGTCGGACCACAAGAGCAGGAGCGCGAGGGCGTGCTTGCACGGCGACTTTCGGCTCGGGCACGAGCACCGGTAGGC
The DNA here is from genome assembly GCA_963790065.1 of uncultured Actinomycetes bacterium. GTDB lineage: Bacteria > Actinomycetota > Actinomycetes > Streptosporangiales > Streptosporangiaceae > Palsa-504. The sequence continues at coordinate 280,955 of CAWBNK010000001.1, forward strand.
GGGGCCGGACAGGTCGACCGCGGTGCGGTACGGCGCGGCGGCGCTGCCCAGGTACTCGCCCCACACCAGCCCGGGTTCCGCCGCGCCGGTCAGCGCCCATGACCGGCGCGAGGCCAGCGGCGGCGCGGCCTGCTGCGACGAGGCGTCGGACGCCAGCGCGAGCACCCGCTCACGGTCCCAGCGTTCGGCCACAGGGGCACATTACGCGCCGTGTACGACACCGATGACGGTCCGGACGGCCGGGGCGCGGGCATATCGAGCCGCGTCGGCCGGTTGAGTCCGTACGCAGAGAACGGAGGCATGCCGGTGAAAGCAGTCAGGTTCGACGAGTACGGCGGGATTGACGTGCTGGAGGTCGTGGACGTGCCGCGGCCCGCGCCAGGCCCGGGACAGGCGCTGGTTCAGGTAAAGGCCGCGGGGATCAACCCCGGCGAGGCCAAGATCCGGGAGGGGCTGCTGGACGCCAGGTGGCCGGCTACGTTCCCGTCGGGCCAGGGCAGTGACCTGGCCGGGATCGTGGCCGAGACCGGGCCGGGCGTCACCGGCGTCTCCGCCGGAGACGAGGTGATCGGCTGGACCGACAACCGGGCCAGCCAGGCCGAGTACGCGGTGGCCGAGGCCCAGGACCTTACGGCCAGGCCGGCCGCAGTGCCCTGGGAGGTGGCCGGCGCGCTGTACGTGGCCGGCGCCACGGCCTGGGCGGCGGTCCGGGCGGTGGCCCTGACCGAGGGCGACACGCTGGTGGTCTCGGGCGCGGCCGGCGGGGTCGGCTCGATCGCGGTCCAGCTGGCCAGGCGGGCCGACGCCACCGTAATCGGGCTGGCGGGCCAGGACCACCATGACTGGCTGCGCGGATACGGCGTCATCCCGGTCGCCTACGGCGACGGGGTCGGCGACCGGATCCGAGCGGCGGCGGGCAAGGTGGACGCGTTCGTGGACACGTTCGGGTCGGGTTACGTCGAGCTGGCCCTGGAGCTGGGCGTGGAGCCGTCCCGAATCGACACGATCGCCGACTTCGAGGCCATCACCAAGTACGGGGTCAAGGGTGACGGCAACGCGGTCGGGGCCAGCGCGGCGGTCCTGGCCGAGCTCGCGGAGCTGATCGCGGCCGGCGAGCTCGAGGTGCCGATCGCCGGGACCTATCCGCTGGACCGGGTCCGCGACGCCTACCGCCGCCTGGCGCAGGGGCACATCCTGGGCAAGATCGTCCTGCTGCCGTAGCTCGCTGGCGTGCGGTCCGGGGCGCTCGGACGTGCGCGTACTGTCGAGGTATGAGCGAAATGCTGCCGTTGTTCCCGCTCGGCGCGGTGCTCTATCCCGGCATGGTCCTGCCGCTGCACGTCTTCGAGGACCGGTACCGGGAACTTGTCCGCTACCTGCTCGACGGGCCCGAGCCCCGCCAGTTCGGTGTGATCGCGATCCGCAAGGGCCGGGAGACCGGGATCGAAGGGGTTCAGTCGCTGTACGAAGTGGGCTGCACCGCCGCCTTGCGCCGGGCCGAGCAGTATTCCGACGGCCGGTTCGACCTGGTTACCCTGGGCACCCAGCGGTTCAGGCTGCTGTCTTTGGACGAGACGCTGCCGTATCTGCAGGGCGAGATCGAGCTGCTGACCGACGACGAGGTCGACGAGGCCGCCACCGGGCCCGTGGTCCGGGCCGTCCACGTGGCGTTCCGCGCGTACCTGGACGCGCTCTCCGAGTGGGGCGGCGCCACGGTCCGGGTCGAGGAGCTGCCCGCTGAGCCGATCTTGCTGTCCTATGTCGTGGCCGCCTCGATGGTCATCGACCTTCCCGAGCGGCAGAGCATGCTGGCCGAGCCCGACGCCCTGGCCCGGCTGAACGCCCAGCGGGCCCTGCTGTCGCGGGAAACCGCGATGCTGCGGACCACCACGTCCCGGCCTGCCCCTGACCTGAGGTACACGCCGTACAACCCCAACTGAGGCAGGTGGGTCGCGCGCCAAGACGGGTAGGTGTATGCCATGTCTGATCAGGAAACCGCACCGGACGAACTGACGCTGCGCGCCGCCGAGGTCGCGGCCGATGTGACCGAGGCCGAACGCCCGCAAGAACAGCGGCGCCTGGCGGGCGCATTTACCAAGGCAGTCGCCTCGGGTGCGCGCGTGGCCGGGCGAGGCACCCGGGCGGCGCAGCACGGGGTGGGACTCGGGGTAGGAGCGGCCCGGCGGCGGGCCGGCCTGGGCATCGGCTGGCTGGCCGCGCAGGTGATGGCGATGGCGCCGCGGCTGCGGGTACGGGACCAGGCGGCGCTGCAGGCCCAGTTCCCCGACCGGTCGGCCGAAGACATCGCCGACGCGCTCGTCGACGGCGCGGCACACGCCGCGGCGGCGGCCGGGGGAGCGGCCGGCGTTTGGGCGGTGGTGCCCGCGCTCCCCGCCTTCCCGGTCGAGCTGGCCGCCGAGACGCTGGTCGTGGTGGGCATCGAGATCAAGCTCATCGCCGAGCTGCACGAGGCGTACGGCAGCCCTGCTTCGGGCAACCGGGCCGAGCGGATGAGCGCGTACGTCGCGGCATGGGCCCACCGCCGGGGCGTGTCGATGATCCCGGGCGGCGTGATCTTCGCCGCCGGATCCCCGCTGGCCCGGCGGCTGCGCAGGCGGCTGGCCGCCAGAGCCGGCCGGAGCGCGTTCTCGCTGGGCCCGCTGCTGACCGGTGCGGCCGCGGGCGCGTACCTCAACAGCCGCGAGACCCGTCGGCTCGGGCAGGACATCCGCCGCGACCTGCGGCGCCGGGCGATCGGCTGACCGGCAGGCGGCAGGCGTGACGCACCTGGCGTTCGAGCTCAAGACCGACACCCCGGGGCCGGTCCTGGCCGACGTCGCCGGACGGGTGGAGGCGGACGGCTACCGGTCGCTATGGGTCAACCACCCGCCCGACGCGGACGGCCTCGGCCAGCTGGCCCGGATGGCCGCCGCGACCTCGCGGATCACGCTCGGGACCGCGGTGGTGCCGGTCAGCGCCGTACCGCCGGACGTGATCCTGCGGCGGATCGCGGAGAACGCGCTGCCCGCCGAGCGCCTCCGGCTCGGCATCGGCAGCGGTACCGGGCCCGAGCCGCTGCGGCGCATGGCGGACGCGATCGGATACCTGCGGGAGCGTACCCCGGCCGCGCTGGTGCTCGGCGCCCTCGGGCCGCGGATGCGGGAACTGGCCGCGACCCAGGCGGACGGCGTGCTGCTGAATACGGTCACGCCTGACCTGGCCCGTTCGGCGGCGGCAGAGATCAGGGCGGCGGCCCAGGCCGCCAGCCGGCCGGCACCCGGCGTCTACGTCAACGTCCTGGCCGGGGTGGGCCCGGATCAGCTCGGCGCGCTGGAGTGTTCCGCGGCGTTCTTGTCCGGGCTGTCCGCGTACGCCGCGCACTTCAGCCGGACCGGCGTGCGCCCGGAGCAGACGCACATCGCGGCCCGACGGCTCGGCGACCTGGCCGGGCTGCTGGACCAGTGGCGGGACACCGTGGACGAGGTGGTCCTGATGCCGGTGAGCGCCAGCGAGGCCGGGCCGCTGTCCGAGCTGGTCGAGGCGGCCATCGCGGCCTGGGGCCGGTAGCCGCCGCCATGGCTGCCGCGGTCAGGCCCGGCCGGCGACGTTCTGCAGGCGCAGCTCGCCGTGGGCGATCAGCCGTCCCGACTCGTCGGTGATGTCCACCCGCCACAGCTGCTGGGTCCGACCCTGGCTGAGGGCCGACGCCGTCACGTTCACCCGGCCTTGGGTAACGGACCGCAGGAAGTGGGTGGTGTTGGTCAGGCCCACGGCGACCTGGCCTGATTCCCGCACGGCGGTGCTGGCGCCGACGCTGGCCGCGCTCTCGATCGCGGTCGCGTAGACGCCGCCGTGGACGATTCCCCACGGGGTGTGATGCTCGGGGCCGAGCAGGAGGTGGCCGGTGACCTGGGTCGCCGTGATCTCGTCGAAGACCAGGCCGGCCGCGCGCAGGAAGGCACCCGCAGCTTCCAGGGACAATGGGTCGAGGCTGGGCGTCGCCGTGGTAGTGGTGGTCTCAGTGCCCATCGCCGTTCCTTTCCGGCGGGCCGGACGGGTCCGGCCGCGCGTCGAAGATGAGGCAGGTCGTGGTGCCGTGCGCGTACAGCGTCCCGTCGGGCCCGGTGATCTGGGCCGAGGCGGTGGCCACCCGGCGCCCCAGGCTGATCACCTGGCCGGTGGCGACCACGCTCGGCGTATTGAGCGTGAGCGGCTTGATGAAGTTCACCTTCAGCTCCAGGCTGGTGTAAGCCTGGCCGCGGCTCAGGCTGGCGTGCACGGAGCAGCCCATCGCCGAGTCGAGCAGGGTGCAGAAGACCCCGCCGTGCACCGAGCCGATCGGGTTGTACAGGTGCTCGCCGACGTCCAGCCGGAACGTGACCTGGCCAGGTTCGGCCCGGACCAGGCTAAGCCCCATCAGGGCGGCGATCGGCGCGGCCGGGATGCGGCCGGCGGCGATGCCGCGCAAGTAGTCGAGGCCGCTCATGTCGCGGGCCAGCGCCGCGCCCACCATCGGGTCGGCCCACGCCACATCGCGTCGGCGCTCCGCTGGGCCGGCTGGCTCAGCCAGGGTCCCGTCCGGAGCCTCATCCGGGCTAAGTCTTTTCACGGAACTCAGCCTAGGATCAATGCGTTCTATTACGCAACCTTCTATGCTTGATTCCGTGCAACGGACCAGTTTCGAGGACCTCACGTGCTCGGTCGCGCAATGCCTTGACGTCGTGGGGGAATGGTGGAGCCTGCTCATCGTCAGGGACGCGTTCCTCGGCGTGACCCGCTTCGACGACTTCCAGGCTCGTCTCGGCATCTCCCGCAACATCCTCACCCAGCGCCTGAACCGCCTGGTCGAGGCCGGCATCCTCAAGCGCGTCCGCTACCAGGAGCATCCGCCGCGCTCTGAGTACAAGCTCACGGACAAGGGCCGGGATCTCTGGCACGTGGTCACGGCCATGCGCCAGTGGGGCGACCGGTGGGCGGCGCCCGGCGGCCCGCCGCTGGAGATGAGGCACAACGGCTGCGGCCACATCATCAGCGCGGTGCCGGCGTGCTCGCACTGCGGTGAGCCGCTGGACGCGCGGTCGGTGACCGCCGTCCCCGGACCCGGCGCCTCCGAAGGCGACTTCGACCGCACCCGGCTGGCCCCGATGTCGTAGGCCTGGGTACGCACGGCGTCAGCGCTAGTCCAGTGGTTTAGGGGCGATCGGGCTGAGGTCGTGCGGGTTCGCGGCGGCACCTTCGGTGCACAGCAGGACCGCGGTGGTGTCCGGTCCGATGGCCAGCGCGGCGCGGCGGTCCTGGGCGCCTTCGCCGGTCAGGGCGGCGCGGGCTCCGGCCAGCGAAGCCGCGCCGCAGGGGCCGGCTGGTATTCCGTAGCTGGCCAGTTCCCGGGCCGCAGTGGCGCTGTCGGCATCGGTGACGGCGATCGCCGCGTCCAGGCCGCCCTGCAGGTAGGGCCAGGCCAGGCCGGACGGGATCCCGCAGTTCAGGCCGGCCATGATGGTCGGGCCAGTCAGTACGCTGGTGAGCTCGCCTCGGGCCACGCTAGCCAGTACGGCGGCGGCGGCCACGGGCTCCACCGACATCAGGGCCGTGGCTGACCCATCGGGCGCGCTCCGGTAGCGGGTGATGGCAGCCTGCGCCAGCGAGCCCACTCCCGCCGGTATCACCACCAGCCCCGGCGGCCCGGCCCCCGCCGCCGACAGCTGCGTGTCGATCTCGGCGAACAAGGTGGAGTAGCCCTCGACGATCCAGCCGGGCACCTGCTCGTAGCCGGGCCAGCCGGCGTCCTGGACAAGTGCCGTACCCGGTTCGGCCGCGGCGTCGGCAGCCAGCCGCACCGCGTCGTCATAGGTGCCGGCCACCCGTGTCACCTGGGCCCCTTCGCCGGCTATGGCAGCTACGGCCGCCGGATGCACGCCGTCGGGTACGAAGACGCGGGCCCGCTGTCGCAGCAGGCGCGCCATCCGGGCCACGGCTCGTCCGTGGTTGCCGTCGGTGGCCGTCACCAGCAGCAGCTGAGCCCGGGCAGGCTGGCGGGACAGGATCTGGTGAATAGCCCACGATGCACCCAGGACCTTGAAGGCGGGCAGGCCCATCCGGTCGGACTCGTCCTTGACGAAGGCCCTGGCCATCCCCAGCTGGCGTGCGATGGCCGGTACCTCCACCAGCGGGGTGGGAGCGTAATCCGTCAGGCCGGCGTGAAAGGCCTGGACGCCGCCCCGGGCTGGCGGGCAGGTCCAGCCTCGGGCCGTCGGCCGGGCAAACCACCGGACGGGGCCTGCGGCGAGGCGGGGGAAGCGGTCACGCCACTAACCATGCCGCGTGGCCGTCGCGCCGGTCTGGCGAATGACCGATAGCGGCGGACCCACTACGCTCGGGTTCATGGATGTGCCGATGGCGATGGCCGAGTGGACGGTGCTCGTCCTGCTCAGCCAGCAGCCTGCGCATGGCTTTGCCGTATCACTGCTCACCGCGCCGGACGGCGAGCTCGGCCGGATCTGGCGGATTCCCCGGCCGGTCGTGTACCGGGCCATCGGCCGGCTCATGGACGCCGGGCTCATCGCCCCCGAGTCGGTCGAACCGGGCCTCGGCCCGCAGCGCACGATCTACACCGTCACCAAGCAGGGACGCCTGGCCGCGGAGGACTGGCTGAACACACCGGTCGAGCACGTCCGCGACATGCGGTCGCAGCTGCTGATCAAGCTCGCCCTCCTGCACCGGGCCGGAGGCGATCCCGCCGAGCTGCTGGCTCGCCAGCGAGAGACGCTCGATCCGATCGCGCGGGCCATGCAGGCTCAGCAAGCCGGCCTGGACGGCTTCGACGCCATCCTGATGGCCTGGCGGCGGGCCACGGCGGCCGCCGCCCTCGGATTCCTCGACGAGATCAGCCCCAAGACCGGGGCCAGGCACTCCTGAAGGTCAGTCCTCGCCCCTCGGCCTGACGGGTCACCTCAGAAATGGTCACTGTGACTGTCGCGGACTGAGATACGGCCCCTCGGCCCCGCCTCTTGTGCAGCTCCCAGGCGTTGTTGTCTCATTGTGACTACCACAGATCAAAGGAGATGACACCCCATGACTGTCACCGTTGACAGGAGCGTCGAAGAATTCACCGCCGCCCCCCGCAAGCTGTTCATCGACGGGCAGTGGGTCGACGCAGCATCGGGACGGACGTTCGAGACGCCCAACCCGGCCACGGGCGAGACTCTCGCCGCCATCGCCGAGGGCGACGTTGAAGACATCAACCGGGCCGTGCGCGCGGCCCGTAACGCTTTCGAGAGCGGCCCCTGGGGCCGCATGACCCCTTCGGACCGCGGCCGCCTCATCTGGAAGATCGGTGACCTCATCCTCGAGCACGCGGACGAGCTCGCCCAGCTGGAATCGCTCGACAACGGCAAGCCGGTCGCCGTGGCGCGTGGCGCGGACGTGCCGCTGGCCGCGGACCTGTTCCATTACATGGCAGGCTGGGCCACCAAGATCGAGGGCAACACGATCGACATCTCGGTGCCCTACATGCCGGGCGCGAACTTCCACTCCTACACGCTGCGCGAGCCGCTCGGCGTCGTCGGTCAGATCATCCCGTGGAACTTCCCGCTGCTGATGGCGGCATGGAAGCTCGGCCCGGCCCTGACCACGGGCAACTGCGTCGTACTCAAGCCAGCCGAGCAGACGCCGCTGACCGCGCTGCGCCTCGCGGAGCTCATCGCCGAGGCAGGCATCCCGGACGGAGTCGTGAACGTCGTCCCCGGTTTCGGCGAGACCGCGGGCGCCGCGCTGGCCGCCCACAACGACGTGGACAAGGTCGCTTTCACCGGCTCCACCGAGGTCGGCAAGCTGATCGTCGCCGCCGCGGCGGCGAGCAACCTGAAGAAGCTCACGCTGGAGCTCGGTGGCAAGAGCCCCAACATCGTGTTCGACGACGCGGACACGAGCGCGGTCGAGGGCGCGGCCAACGCGATCTTCTTCAACCACGGTCAGTGCTGTGTCGCGGGCTCGCGCCTGTTCGTCCAGGAGGACCGTTTCGACGAGGTGGTGAACGGCGTCGCCGAGATCGCCAAGGGCATCAAGCTCGGTCCGGGCATGGAATCCGGCACGCAGATGGGCCCGCTAGTCTCCGAGGAGCAGTTCCAGCGGGTGACCGGGTTCCTCGAGTCCGGCCGCCAGGACGGCGCCACCACCCTCGCCGGCGGCGGACGCTTCGGTGAGCGCGGTTACTTCGTCGAGCCCACCGTGATCACCAATACCCGGCCGGAAATGCAGATCGTCCGCGAGGAGATCTTCGGCCCGGTCGTGGTCGCCGCTCCGTTCCGCAACCTGGACGAGATCGCCGCCGAGGCGAACAACTCTAGCTACGGCCTCGGCGCCGGGATCTGGACCAAGGACATCTCCAAGGCCCACGCCCTGGCCAAGAAGCTCCGCGCCGGAACGGTCTGGATCAACTGCTACAACGTCTTCGACGCATCCCTGCCGTTCGGCGGTTACAAGCAGTCCGGCTGGGGCCGTGAGATGGGCCACGAGGTCCTGAACAACTACACCGAAGTCAAGGCCGTGACGACGCAGCTGTAAGCCACCACCGAAGCGGGGGCCGGGCTAACCGGCCCCCGCTTCACCATGTCTGCCACAGCTTGAGCGATAGTTCCTGGTTCAACGTTCAATAGGCAAGTAGCGAGGTAGGAGCAGGTGTCCGCAGTCTTTGACGTGCGGGAACAGGCAGCTGTCGACTCGTCAGCAACGACCCGCGTTACGCTGGCGGTTGTTAAGTTCATGACGCTGGCATCTACCTGAGGCATGTGCCGACTTCTGCTCCTCACCTTGCGGGTTCACAGGCTAGCTCGGGAGAACTCAATCAGTGAGCAACACGTCGATGCTGCTTCGGTCCTGACCGGGTTGCCAGAGTCGCGTATAGGCATATAACCAAGTGGATACATTGCTGTTAAGCCCCTGTATCGCCACTCTCAACGTACATACCGGGCCGGAACTTCTCAGTCGACACGTGAGATAACAATCAGTAGAGTAACCAGCCAGCTAACCACGGTCTGTGGTATACCTTGGCACATGCCAATGGCGGAGACCGTTGGTTAGCGCTACGGGGAAGCAGCGCCCAGGGGACTAGGGAACCGTACTTACCTTGGTGGCGCGCCGAACCCAGTCCTCGACCAGGACATGGAGGCGGACATGGCAGGAACCAGTCCGACGGTACGTCAGCGCGAACTCGGCAAGCGACTGCGTGAGCTGCGAAACCATCATGGTCTCACCGTCGAGGACGTGGCAGAGAAGCTTCTGTGCTCGGCTACAAAGATCAGCCGCCTCGAGACTGGAGCGCGCCGTCCAAGCCTGCGCGATGTCCGTGACCTATGCACCCTCTACGGCGTAGACGACTCGACGTCTGCCGACTTGATGACCCTGGCCAGAGAAGCCAGGGAACAAGGCTGGTGGACTCACTACGAGGACTTCAACCTCAGTCCATACATCGGGTTTGAGCAGGTTGCCACTGCAATCACGTGTTACGCCATGAATTACATGCCTGCGTTGCTCCAGACCGCCGAATACGCTCATGCAGTTGTTAATGCCATTGCTCCTCAGACGGACCTGGACATACGTCGCCAACGTGTTGAGGTCTGGTTGCGCCGCCAGCAGGTTTTTGAGCAAGAAGAGCGGCCGCGTTATCGAGTCCTGCTGGACGAGGCGGTCCTGTATCGGCGTATCGGCGGCTCGGAGGTCATGGCCGATCAGCTTGAGAAAGTACTAACCGCCGAACGCGACTCCAGAGCGACAGTTCAAGTCATACCATTCGATCTTGTGACAAACGCCGCTCAGGACAGTAACTTCGTCCTCTTGGAGTTCCGAGACGAATCAAATCTTTCGCCGGTTGTCTTCATCGAAGGTCTGACTGGAAACCAATATCTCGAGCGAACGGCCGACATAGCTCGCTATCGAGAGACGCTTGATTATCTGCGTGACTCGGCTCTCAATCCACGCGACTCCGTACAGCTTATCCATGAGCGCCAAGAAGTCTATCGCACAGAGCTAGGATCGGTCGCCAGTGAATGATGGGCCGTCGATTGCGCTACCAGTCGTCAACGCGGGAAGCATACTCCCGAGGAGAATGCCGAAGTGCACCCACGCCAGGCAGAGGTCGGGTTAATTCATGAATAAAGAGACACTGGTCCTGCAAGTAATATACATACGATTCCGCGAATGCGGCGGCAAGTGGCCGGATTTCGAATATATCGAACGCTGGCTGCACCGCTATAGCAAGCTGGACGCGGCGCATATAATCAGCCGGATCTCGCCTACCCTGCTGAAACCATTGTCCTATCTTAATGGCCGACCGGATCCGCGGGGTAGTCTGATCCTTACGGCTGAGGGTGTGAAGCGCTGCCTGGGTAGTAATGACGATACGCACAACCTTGTAGCCGCGGTGAGACTTATGGTGGAATACGATACCGAATATGATCCGAAGCCGCAGAACCGTCGGCCGCAGATCACAGCGGAGCAGCTTGCCCACACTTTGAAGCTCCCGCTACTCTCTGACTCATATTCCATTGAGCGATTGATGGCGCTCCTGATAGCGGAAGGCCTGGTGTCAGGCTATGACGACGAATGATGATGCCCTCGACGGCCAATGTTTGTACATTACATCTAAGATCAAGAGATTCTATGATGTCCGGAATATAGGCGACTATCTAAAAGTCGCCGCAAATATCCGGAAATCGGGTCCCGCCGGAACGAGCCAGGATGCCATGGAAGGAATCATACGCCGATTTCGATCATGGTCGCGCAGCGAGAAACTTGCGCTGGCTATTGCCTTGACCGGATTCATTGCACTAGTCGTGACTGTCCTCACACTGCTGATCACGGCTGGCATGCTCATACTCTGAGTACCTCATGAGCAATTCCGGACAGCTTGGCAGTTAAATCTTGTCCGAGGTGATGCAGTCGATTTCGTTGGAAACAGCCTCTCCGTCGGATCTGAAGTACGGTGGCTCCAGGACTGTGATAGTGAGCTCAGCGCCTGAGGCTGGGGGCTTATCGGGTAGGCGGCAGGTGATGGGTGTGTCGCCGATTTGCAGGTCGGCTTCCCAGCCTGCGCCGGACGGACGGCTGGCGATGACCGTACCGGTGAGGACTAGGCCACGGTCTTCATGGACGCCAGCTATCACGCGCTCCGGGTGGACGCCGGCTGTGGCGTCGCCGTCCGGCACGAAGCCTAGGTAGCCGATCAGTTCGGCTACGCGGCGCGAGGCGGGGCGCAGGACGACCTCGTCGGGCGCGCCGATCTGGAGCAGCTCGCCGCGGTCGAGGATGGCGAGGTGATCGGCGAAGGCCTGCGCGTCGGAAAGCTCGTGGGTGACCAGGACGGCGGGGATGGCGCGCTCGGCGACCAGGGAGCTCACCAGGTCGGTGAGGGTCCGGCGCAGGCTGGCGTCCAGGCCGGTGTAGGGCTCGTCGAGCAGGAGGATGTCGCAGCGGGCGAGCAGCAGGCGGCCCAGGGCCACCCGGTGGGCCTGGCCGCCGGACAGGCGGGCGGGCATCACGGGCAGCAGGGTCTCGAGGCCGAGCACCGAGGTCAGGGACGACAGTTCCGCCGCCGACGGGGAAGCGGTGGGGGCGTAGCACAGGTTGTCCCGGACCGACAGGTGGGGGAACAGGCCGGGGTTCTGGCGGAGCAGCCCGACCCGGCGCTGCCACGGCGGCACGGCAGACACTGGGGGAGCGGTCGAGGTCAGCACCCGGCCAGCCAGCTCGATCCGGGCGCGGCGCGGCTGGACCAGGCCCGCGATGGCCTCGAGCACCGTGGTCTTGCCCGCGCCGGAGGGGCCGAACAAGGCGAGCCGCTCACCGGGGGCCACCTGCAGCGCGGCGCGCACGGTGAATTCGCTGCGGTCAACCTCGACGTCGGCGTCCAGCACGCGCGCTCCATATGTAAGCGGCCAGGGGCAGCGGCAACGCGACCACCAGCAGGACCAGCGCGTACGGCAGCGCAGAGGGCAGTCCGGTCTCCTGTAGCGTCGTATATATCTGCAACGGTATCCCCATCGGATGGTAGGCGATGATGATCACCGCCCCGAACGCGCCCATCGCCCTGGCCCAGGCGATCGACAAGGCCATGGCCAGCCCCGGCGCGGCCAGCGGCAGCGTCACCCGGCGGAAGACCCGCCGCGGCCGGTCGCCGAGCAGCCCGGCCTGCTGCTCGAGCTGCGGCTCGACGCTGGCGAAGGCCGCCTGCGCGCCGAGCACGTAGTACGGCGCCGACTCGTAGACCTCCGCGATGACCAGGGCCAGGAAGGTGTTGGTCGCGGACTGGTTGAAATGTCCGAGCAGTTCGCCTATCGGCGTGTAGGGACCGACCATGAAGACCAGCAGCAGACCGATGACCAGCGGCGGCAGCAGCAGGCTGCACAGCACGCCGGTCTCCCAGACCCGCGGGAACGGCAGTTTCCCCCGGGCCAGCATCCAGGCCAGCGGGGTGCAGACGACCAGGAGCACGCCCAGGGTGACCAGCCCGGATTCCACCGAGACCAGGAGCGGAACCAGCGCGCCCGGAGCCGTCAGGGAGCTGACGATGGCGCTCCACGACAGGTGTAGCAGCAACGCGATCACGGGGCCGAGCAAGGCCAGCCACACAATGCCCGCGCCGGCCACCGAGACGACGGTGGACGCCGAACGGAGCCGCAACTGGCCCCTCGCGAACCGTCCCCGTCCCGCCGGGCGGCGCGGGCCCGGGATTCCTTCCCCCTGGACCGCGCCGCCAGCGGCTGCCGCGGGGCTAGCCGCCCAGCTCACTCGAAATCGCGGCGGGGACTGAGCTTGTCGACCCGGTTATCGTCGGGGTGAGCACGGTGAATCCGCCTGTCTTGTACAGGGCCAGGCCCGCCGGCGACAGCGTGTACTTGACGAACGCGACCCCGGCATCGGTGGGCTTGCCGATGATGGTGATGTCGATGACCTGCGGCGAGCCGGATTTGGTCATGCCATTGGCCAGCTTAACCGTTGCCGTCTTATAGAGGCTCGCGTACTGCGAGCAGCAGAGGTTGATCTGCGGCACCAGCGGGATGTAAGCCAGGTGCAGCTCTATCGCCTGGGTGACGAACGCGCTCGCGGCGTCAAGCTGCCCCGACGCCAGCGTCGAGTCCAGCGAGGACTCGGCGTAGATCTGCGACGACGAGGCCGTGCCGAAGTCCGAGGTGCCCAGGATCTTGGCGACCGTGTCCGACGGCAGGTGGTAGTGGGCCTGGGCCAGCTCCAGCATGTAGATGAAGTCCCGGCCCTGCGGGTCGGTGTTCGGGTCGGTGCGGCCGAGCTTCAGGCCCGGCGTCTGCAGCAGGGTGAACAGGCTGGACAGCGGCTTGCTGCCGTCGGCGATGGCCTTGAACTGGCTGGCGTACTTGCTCTTGGGGTTGTACGCCACGACCATCGAGGTACCGGCGTACTGGATGTACCAGTTCGTGAACTTGGGCTCGAGCGGGGTGATGTTGTCACTGCCCACGCTCTGGAAGACGTTCGGGTGGATCTCGCCGGCGGCGATGTCAGACTCCAGGGTGCCGGAGGCATTGGCGTAGCCCGAGTAGCTGTACCCGGTGGCCGCCTTGAACGCCGGGGCGACCACCTTCTCGTTGAGGAACGTCAGCGAGGACGCGTAGGCAACGTTGGCGGTGCCGGACACTGCGGGCGTACTCGACGAACTGGCGCTGGCCGGCGCCGAGGTCGAGGTCGACGAACTGCTGCTGCAGCCGGCGGCGGCCAGTCCGGTGCACGCTATGGCAAGCAGAGCGACGACGTGCGCTCTTTTCTTCGCGAGGATCATTCCCCGAACATTGCCACTGATGGTTGCGCGACGCAAGGAACAGAGACATGCCTGTGATGGACACGTCGCCGTTTTTCGACTTGGGCGGCACTTCGCGCCTAGTGATACCCCTTGGCAGTGAATCCGCCTCGGGGGCATTGTTGAGCGGTGAGCACCCCCGAGCTTCCGCCTTCTCCCGACGTCGAGGATCTCCGCGCGCTGGCCCGGGGTCTGCGGCTGCTGGTCGAGATCGGCGCCAGGACGCTGATCGAGGACGCAGGCCCGTCCGAGCTAGCCCTCCGGGTGACCGGCCACCTCGGCTGCGAGCTGACCGAGGTCGTGCCGGTGACCGAACGGTTCCCGTCCTGGGAACACGTCAACATCCAGCGGGGTGTCGACGCCTACCTCGCCGGGCGTCCGGGCGACTCGGCATGGTTCGGCCCGTCAGGCGGCGGCTACCGGCCGCATGAGGACATGCTGTCGCTGATCGGGGGTATGCCGCCGGTCGGCCCGATCCGGATCAGGGCTCTCGCCGGAGCACGGGTGCCAGCCGGCGACGGCGGGGTGGGGACGGCCAGCTACGGCACCGCCCCGGTCGGACCGGAGGAGAACACCGAGGTGGTGACGCTGGGCCTGGTCGCGACAACCGCGCCGGACGGCGACCCGGTGGTGGTCGGCATCCGCGACGAAAGCCGGTTCGGACCGCCGGTGTGCAACCTGGAGATCCTGGCGGCCGACCGGGCGGCGGCAACCGCCACCCGAGACGAGATCGACCGGCTGATGCGGGTGCACGACGTGTTCCGCGGCCAGGTGCTCAGCTTCACCGCGAGCGAGCACCACGGCAACGAGCTGGTCACGTTCCTGCCCCGCCCGCAGGTCGCGGCGGGCGATGTCGTCCTGCCCGACGGCCTGCTGGAGAACATCGAGCGGCACATCATCGGCGTCGCCGACTGGTCGCGGGAACTGCTCAGCGCTGGGCAGCATCTCAAGCGCGGCCTGCTCCTTCACGGCCCGCCGGGCACCGGCAAGACGCACACCGTGCGCTACCTGACCGGGCGCCTGGTAAGCAGCACGATCATCCTGCTGACCGGCCGATCCATCAGGTTCATCGACCAGGCTGCGGCCCTGGCCCGCCGTCTGCAACCCTCGATGGTGGTCCTGGAGGACGTCGACCTGGTGGCCGTCGACCGGGACTTCACCCAGGACGGGAACCCGCTGCTGTTCTCCCTGCTCGAGGCGATGGACGGGATAGGGGCGGACGCCGACGTCACCTTCGTGCTGACCACCAACCGGGCCGACATCCTGGAGACCGCCCTGGCCGACCGGCCGGGGCGGGTCGACCTGACCGTCGAGATCCCGCGACCCGACCTTCGCTGCCGGGAGCGCCTGCTCATGGTCTACGCCCGCGACCTGACTGTGGAGGCCGACCTGGCTCGCGTGGCCGGGGACACCGAAGACATCACCGCGTCCTTCATCAAGGAGCTGATCAGGCGGACCGTGCTCGCGTCGCTGCGGGCCGGCGATAGCCCGCCGGTGCTGCGTGACTCCTATTTCGCCGATGTGCTCGCGGAGATGAACGGAGAACGGCACGCGCTGACCCGCTCGCTACTGGGCGCCGGGCAGGGCCCGGCGGAGCACCCTGCACCGCGACCTGCGCGCCGCCGCGGGCCAGAGAACAGACCGTCTATCTACCTGCCGAACGGACCGTGAGACCACGGACCGTTCGGCATAAATAAGAGAGGAAACCAGCCCCGTGATGTCGCGCAGGACCAGCCCTCCGTTCCGGGCCGACCACGTCGGCAGCCTGCTGCGGCCGGCGCGGCTGCAGCAGGCCCGCGACGACTTCGCCGCGGGGCGGATAACGGCCGCTGAGCTGCGGGCCGTGGAGGACGAGGAGATCACCACGGCGGTACGGATGCAGGAGGAAGTGGGCCTGCAGTCGGCCACGGACGGGGAATTCCGCCGGGCGACCTGGCACATGGACTTCATCTACCAGCTCGGCGGGATCTCCCAGGCGCCGGGAAACCTCTCGGTGAAATTCACCAACCCGTCGGGCACCATCGAGTGGACGCCCGCCGCGCTGCACGTCGGCAGCCGGGTACGGCTGGATCACACCATCTTCGGCGAGGATTTCAGCTACCTGAAGTCCCAGGTGAGCTCGGCCATGCCCAAGCAGACCATCCCGTCGCCGAACATGGTCCACTACCGCGGCGGCGCGGCCATGCTCGATCCGGAGGTCTACCCGGACCTGGAAGGCTTCTGGGCTGACCTCGCGGCGGCCTACGCCGACGAGGTGAGCCTGGCTCGGCGAGCTGGGCTGCACCTACCTGCAGTTCGACGACACGAGCCTGGCCTACCTGAACGACCCGGTGCAGCGCTCGCAGCTCAGCCAGCGTGGCGACGATGCCGAGCACATGCACCTGCGCTACATCAAGCAGATCAACGCGGCGGTCCGGGGCAAGCCGGCCGGGATGGCGATCACTACCCACCTGTGCCGGGGGAACTACCGGTCCTCCTGGGCCGCCTCCGGCGGCTACGACTTCGTGGCCGAGGCCTTGTTCTCCGAGCTGAACGTGGACGGGTTCTTCCTGGAGTACGACGACGAGCGCTCCGGCGGCTTCGAGCCGCTCCGGTTCGTCCCGCCGGGCAAGATGGTCGTCCTCGGCCTGGTCACCACCAAGCGGCCGGAGCTGGAGTCGGCAGACGACCTGAAGCGCCGGATCGACGAGGCGGCCAAGTACGTGCCGCTTGACCAGCTCTGCCTGTCCGGCCAGTGCGGCTTCTCCTCCACCGTGGAGGGCAACGCGCTCACCTACGACCAGCAGGTGGCCAAGCTGCGCCTCATCGTCGACGTCGCCCAGCAGGTGTGGGGCGACTGAGGCCGCACCGGGCGTAAATGGTTGGCCGTGAGGCGGAGGGCGCTCACATACTGGTGCTCTCGGACCGGGTTGCCGTACGCAGCCCGCCGCAGCCGGGCGGAGGGGAGTGCCCACGGTGCGGATCACGGCTCGCCGGGATCACCCGGAGGAGGCAGCCGGAGAACCGGGCGACGAGCTCACGGCAGAGCTGACGGCCGCATACTGGGACGCCTACGACCAGCGGCTGGCCCAGACCAGCTTCCTGGCCATAGCCCGCCAGCTGCCCGAGCTCATCGGGCAGGCCATCCGGCTGGGCTGGGCGGCCAACCGCCGGGACACGGTCGCCACGATCGGGCTGAACCTGGTCTCCGGCGTGCTGACCGGGTTCGCGCTGCTGGCTACCACCGGGGTGCTCGAGGCGCTGTTCGCGGCGGGCCCGACTCCGCAGCGGGTCCGGGCGGCGCTGCCCTCGCTGATCCTGGTGGGCGCGGCGGTGGCGGGCCGGGCCGGGCTGCAGGCTGCGGCGGGCTGGGCGCAGGCCAGGCTGGAGCCGCAGGCGAACCGGGTGGTCGAGATCCGGCTGTTCGACCTGACCAGCCGGGTCGAGCTGTCGGCCTTCGACGACTCGGTGTTCTACGAGGCCATGGAGCGGGCGCGGGACCGGGGCCTTTATGCCGCGCCCCGGGTGCTGTCCAACGTGCTCGACTGCGTGACCGGTGTGGCGGGGATCGTCTCGGCCGCGTTGGTGGTCGCGGTGCTCCAGCCCATCCTGCTCATCCTGCTGCTCCTGGCCGAACTGCCGGGCGGCTGGGCCGCGGTGCATTCGGCCCGGATCGGGTACGTCACGAACTTCGCGCTGGTCGACAGCATGCGCAGGAAGTGGATCCTGGCCGACCTGATGGCCGACCGTCGCACCGCCGCCGAGGTACGGTCCTTCACGCTGCGGCAATTCCTGCTGGACCGGGTGGCTCGGCTGGCCGGGTACGCGCAGGAGGCGCACCTGAAAGCGGCCAGCCGCCAGGCCGGCACACGGATCATCGCCCAGGTGGCGGGCGGCGTGGCCACCGCCGGGGTGTACACCGCGCTGGGGATCCTGCTGGCCACCGGCACCATCCCGCTCGCCGTGGCGGGCACCGCCGTGCTCGCCATCCGGTCCGCGCAGGCGTCCCTGGTCAGCCTGCTCTACTCGGTGAACCAGTGCTACGAGGAGGGCCTCTACTTCTCGGATTACCTGGCCTTCTGCGCCGACGCGGCCCGGCGGATCGCGCAGCCGGGCACCAGAGCGGCACCAGAAGGGTTCGCCCGGATCGCGGCGGACCGGGTCACGTTCGCTTACCCGGGCGCCGCGCGCCCGGCGCTGTCCGAGGTCAGCGTGGAGATCCGTGAAGGCGAGGTGGTGGCGCTGGTCGGCGAGAACGGCTCGGGCAAGACCACGCTGGCCAAGGTGCTGGCCGGGCTGTACCGGCCGCACAGCGGCACGGTGAGCTGGGACGGGACCGACATCAGCGACATCGATGCCGAGCCGCTGCGCGAGCGCATCGTGGTCATCGCCCAGGATCACGCCAACTGGCCGCTGACTGTCCGGCACAACATCGTCATGGGCCGCGACGCGGATCCGGCGCAGGTGGACCGGGCCGCGGCCGCGTCCGGGGCGGACACCGTGATCGCCGCGCTCTCGCAGGGCTACGACACCCTGCTGGACCGCCATTTCAAGGACGGCGCCGAGCTGTCCGGCGGGCAGTGGCAGCGGATCGCCGCCGCCCGCGGCTTTTACCGGACCGCCCCGCTGCTGATCATGGACGAGCCCACCGCCGCGCTCGACGCTCGGGCCGAGTATGCCCTGTTCACGTCCATCCCCGTACACGCCCAGGACCGCAGCGTGCTGCTGATCACGCACCGGCTAGCCAGCGTCAGGCACGCCGACCGGATCTACGTGCTGCACGAGGGCAAGGTCATCGAGCAGGGAACGCACGCCGAGCTGATCGCGCTGGACGGCCAGTACGCCGAGCTGTTCGACCTGCAGGCGTCCCAGTACGTGATGGGACGCGGATTACCAGGGCCGGGCCGGGGAAGTAGCGGGTGATGCTCGCTATCGTCGCGGCGATCTGCTTCGGCATCGCCTTCGTCATCAAAGGCACGGGTACCGCCACCGACGCGTGGTTTTCCGTGACCGGCCTGGTGCTGCTGGGCCTAGCCTGCCTGGCCCTGCACCAGGCCGGCATCGGCAGCGCCTGGGTCCGGCGGCGCTGACCGGGCCGGGCTAAGCCCTTCCGGACGGCGCTGCGCACCAGCTCGGCCGACACGACCGCGATCTTGCGGCGTTCGGCCCGGGCCTGGGCGCGGATCTTCTCGTAAGCGGCGTGCGGGGACACGCCCTCCTGGCCGATGAGCACGCCCTTGGCCTGCTCGATGATGGCGCGGGAGTTCAGCGCGTTCTGCAGCTGCCCGGCCAGCTCGGTCTGCTGTTCGCCCATCATCATGCTGGCGATGAGCAGGGCGGCCAGGTCAGTGAAGGCCAGCAGCGCCAGCTCCGCCTCACCCGACCAGGGATGCCGCTCCTCCGACAGCACCGTGACCACGCCGATCGCGTCCTGGTTGTAGGGGATGGGGCTGGCCAGCACGGCGCGGACGCCGCAGGCGATCGCGGCCTCGCTGAAGGACGGCCAGCGAGGGTCTGACGTGAGATCCTCGGCGCCGACCAGGACCTTCTCCTCGAAAGCCGTGATGCACGGCCCCTCGGAGTGAACGATCTGCAACTCTTCCAGGTGCCCCACCCGGGGGTCGGACATCGCCGCGCTGCGCAGCTGATGCTCTCCGTCGGCCAGCATTAGGCCCGCGCCGTCGACCGAGAAGATCGCATGCGTCGTCTGGACGATCTGGTGCATCCCTTCCTCGACCCGCATTTCCCCGAACCGGAGCCGACCGAGCTCGTTCAGAGCATGGCGCACATCCTCGGTCGAAACGCTCACGCTCGCTCCCTAGAAGCTCTGAGACTGCACTCTAGCCCGGCCCGCCCGGGTAATTCCTCGATCTCGAATTCGGCGTCCAGGCCGGTGAGCTCGAGAACGCGGCGGACGGCAGGCCCGGGATGCCTGATGACCGGCTTGTAGTCACGGAGGAACTGGCCGGCGCTGGCCAGCAGGCGCGCGCAGCCGCAGTCCATGAAGGTCGTGCCGGCCATGTCGAAGACGAGCCGGCGTGGTCGCTGGCGCAGTACCACCGACAGCCGTGCGTCCAGCACCGGCATGCTGACCAGGTCCAGCTCGCCGCTGATCAGGACCGTCGCCCCGGCCGGGCTGACGTCCACTTCGATGGCCACGGAACGGGCGCAGGGCCCGGCTGGAGGATGGGCAGGTGAGTCACAACCAGAATCGAGCCACGTCATGAGGACCCCACTCAGCAGCGGCAACCAGGGCTTAGCCGACTGCTGTCAGGAGGCCTCTTCCTGAGATCTACCCAGGAAAATGCGGGGCCAGCACCGGCCGAGCGACGGGCCGCAGGAGTCTGGGCGGCGTCATGATTTTCCCAGTATGCCCCACGTTCGGGAGCCCGCAAGCCAGACTGGCCGGTTGGTGCAAGCCGCGTGCCCGGTTCTGGCCGGCCAGAACCGGGCATGCCATGGTGTTGATATGCCATGGATTGAGCTGCAAGGCGCGGTCAACGTGCGCGACCTGGGCGGCCTGCCCACCGAGGACGGCCGCGAGACCGTCACCGGCCGACTGCTGCGCGCAGATAACCTGCAGGAACTCTCGCCTGCAGACGTGGAGACGCTGGTGCGCGACATCGGGCTGACGACCGTCGTCGATCTGCGCAGCACGGCTGAAGTAGCGTCGGAAGGGCCGGCCCCGCTGGATCGTGTGCCGGGTGTCCAGCGCATTCACCATCCGGTGCTCCCGGAAATCGGCAGCGCCACCGACGTCGTGGCCGACGTGTTGCTGACCAGAACCGAGCAGGACCACTCGCGCTACCCCGACGATCCCGTCTGCGGGCACTACCTGGGCTACCTGGAGGATCGCCCGGACGAGGTGGTAGGCGCGCTACGCGACATCGCGCGGGCCGACGGAGCGGCCGTGATCCACTGCGCCGCCGGCAAGGACCGCACCGGGGTGGTGGTGGCGCTGGCGCTGGCCGCCGCCAGGGTGCGCCCGCAGGCCGTGGTGGCCGATTACGCCGCGTCCGGCGAGCGCACCGGGGCGCTGATCGCCCGCTTGCGCCGGTCACCGACGTACGCCCCTGACATCGACAGCAAGCCGTCCGACTCGCACCGGGTCAGGCCGGAAACGATGGCGGCCTTCCTGGAGCAGATGGACGCCCGGCACGGCGGGGCCGCCCGCTGGCTGGCCGATCACGGCTTCAGCCCGGACGATCTGCACCTGCTGCGGGCTAAGCTGCGCGATCAGGCCCGCCTGCCGGCCTCGACGGCGCGGCCTGTTTCACATGATGGGCGCGCGTTATAACAGGTCAGCAACGTTACCAACCTGACCGATAACGGATTCCCCACCGCCATTAGCTAGATACCTCCCGTTGGTCTTGGCTAGCCATGATCTCGACTTGTCTAGCCAAGATTTTGGCATCTTGGTCCCCGACCCCCCGGGGACCGTGGCTTGGGAGGGAATAGTGCGCGCAAGGCACCTGATTGCGGCGACTGCCGCGGTTGCCAGCGGCCTGCTGCTAACTGCCGCCTGCAGCTCATCATCGAGCTCGAGCGGCGCCAGCGGAAGCAGCAGCAGCGGCAGCGCGACCAACTGGGCGACCGCCACCTCCGCTGCGGCGGGGGGCGGCATGAGCGCCCTGGTGGCCGCGGCCGAAAAGGAAGGCCAGCTCAACGTCATCACGCTGCCTTCCAACTGGGCCAATTACGGCGCCATCATGAAGGACTTCACGGCCAAGTACGGCATCAAGATCACCGATGCCAACCCGGACGGCTCCAGCCAGGACGAGCTCAACGCCGTCAACCAGCTCAAGGGCCAGAGCCGCGCCCCCGACGTCCTCGACGTGGGTACCGCGTTCGGGGTCAAGGGCGACCAGGAAGGCCTCCTGGCTCCCTACAAGGTGGCGACCTGGAGTGACATCCCGGCCGACGCCAAGGCGGCCGACGCCACTTACTACGCCGACTACGGCGGTTACGTGGCCATCGGGTACAACTCGGCCACGGTGAAGACCCCGCCGACCTCGTTCGCGGACCTGCTCAAGCCCATCTACAAGAACATGGTCGCCATCAACGGCAACCCGACCCAGGCGAGCGCCGCCTTCTCGGCGGTCTTCGCCGCGTCGCTGGCCAACGGCGGCTCGCTCAACAACATCACCCCAGGCATCGACTACTTCAAGAAGCTGCACGCTGCGGGCAACTTCGTGCCGGTGGCCGCCAGCGCGGCGACCATGGAAAGCGGCCAGACGCCGATCGTGGTCTGGTGGGACTACCTGCTCGCGTCCGAGATCGGCCCGAGCGTGCCCGGCCTGAAGATCGTGATCCCGTCGGACGCTTCTTACGCCGCCTACTACGACCAGGCCATCAGCAAGTCCGCGCCCGACCCGGCCGCGGCCCGGCTGTGGGAGGAATACCTGTACTCAACCGTGGGCCAGAACCTCTGGCTCCAGGGCGAGGCCCGGCCGATCGAGCTGTCGACTCTGGTGGCTAACGGCACGGTCAACAAGACCGCGTACGCGGCCCTGCCGCCCGCCCCGGCCGGCAATGTCACCTTCCCGACGCAGGCCCAGCAGGCGGCGGCCGAAACAGTCGTCTCCCAGCAGTGGTCCAGCGTAATCGGTTAGCGGTGGACCAGACCGTAGCGGCCTCCGGGGCCCCGGGATCCCTCGCGGATCCCGGGGCCCCCGGGTCCGGGATCGATGCGGAGGCCGGATCCCCGGCGAGGCTGACCGTGCCCGCTGTCTTGCGCTGGCTGCGCCGGATAGCCGGAGTGGTCCCCTTCGGCGTGTACATAACGCTCGGGCTGCTGCTGCCGATGATCGCGGTGGCGGTCGGAGCCTTCCAGAGCAATAGCGGCGGCTTCACGTTCAGCAATATCAGTGCCGCCACTCACGGCATCTACCTGCACGGATTCTGGCAGAGCATCATCTTGTCGGTGCTTACTTCCATCCTGCCGGGGATCTTCGGGCTGCTGATCGCGTACGCGATCTTCACGGCCAAGCGGGGGAACCTGCTGCGCCAGGTGACGATTACCGCCTCCGGCGTGTTCGCCAACTTCGGCGGCGTGCCGCTGGCCTTCCTGTTCATCGCCTCCCTCGGCTCCACCGGGCTCATCACCCACTGGATCAATGACCTCGGGTTCAACATCTACGCCCACGGCTTCAGCCTGTATTCGCTGACCGGCGTGGTGCTCGTGTACCTGTACTTCCAGATCCCGCTGATGGTGCTGGTCATCCTGCCGGCCCTCGAAGGGCTGCGTCCGGCCTGGCGGGAAGCCGCTGAGAACATGGGCGCACGCACCTGGGATTACTGGCGCTTCGTGGCCGGTCCGGTGCTCTTGCCCTCGTTCCTGGGCTGCGTGCTGCTGCTGTTCGGCAGCGCCCTATCCGCCTACGCCACTGCCGAGGCGCTGACCAACGGGACCATCCCGCTGACCTCAATCCAGATCGGGTCGTTCCTGAACGGGAACGTCATCGCCGGCCAGGAGAACATCGGCAAGGCGCTCGGCCTGGGCATGGTCGTCATCATCGCCATCGCGATGATCGTCTACGTCGCGTTGCAGCGGAGGGCCGCCAAATGGCTGCGGTAGTCGACCGAGGGGGCCTAGGGGGTTTGGGGGAAAGGCTTCCCCCCAAGCGCGGGGGGTTCCGGGGGGTCGCCCCCCCGGGCAGACACTGCGCTGGGTGGTCCTGCTCATCGCCGGCGTCTTTTTCCTGCTGCCGCTGATCGTGGCGTTCCGGTTCGCCGGGATCAAGGCCTTCGGCGCGGTGGTCAGCCAGCCCGGCTTCGCCTCGTCCCTGGGCCTGTCGGTCCGCCTGGCGGTCATCACCACCCTGATCACGATCGTGCTGATGCTGCCTACCACGGTCTACGTCCACCTGCGGCTGCCCGGGCTCCGGCGGCTGATGGAGGGGATCACGATCCTCCCGATCGTCATCCCGCCGGTGGTGCTGATCGTGGGCGTGCTGCAGATCGCACCGGGGCCGCTGAAGGGCACGCCGTACCTGCTAGCGCTCGAGTACGTGGTGCTGGCCATGCCGTTCGCCTACCGGGCCATCGACGCCGGGCTGCGCGCGCTTGACCTCAAGACGATCGTCGAGGCGTCCAACTCATTGGGCGCGGGCTGGACCACCACCCTGCTGCGGGTGGTCCTGCCGAGCCTCACCACCGCGCTGCTGTCGGCCCTCGTGCTGACGGTGGCGCTGGTGCTGGGCGAGTACACGATGGCCAGCCTGGCCCTGTACCAGACCTTCCCGGTGTGGATCTACGTCAACAGCCAGTACAGCGGTCAGATCTCGGTCGCGGCCTCGCTGCTGGCGCTGTTCGTGACCTGGCTGTTCCTGATGGCCATCACGGTGGCCGGCACCCGGCGGTCGCGCAAGAAGGGCGGCGGCTCGGTCACGCTGTTTACCGCCACACGTCAAGAAACGCGGGGAAACTGATGACCACGAACACCACCAGTAACGCGGCCGCCGACGGCACCCGGCAGGCGTCCGGGTCCCGGGGCACGAGCGTGGTAATGGAGAACCTGAACCGCTCGTTCGGGGCCACCCGCGCGCTGGACGGCTTGTCAATCGAGATCGCCCCGGGCGAGCTGGTCGCGCTGCTAGGCCCGTCCGGCTGCGGCAAGACCACGGCCCTGCGGATCCTGGCCGGCTTCGAGAACCCGGACACCGGATCGGTCCTGGTCGACGGCAAGGACATCTCGTCGGTGCCGGCCGCCCGGCGGGACATGGGCATGGTGTTCCAGAGCTACAGCCTGTTCCCCAACATGAACGCGCTCGACAACGTGGGATTCGGGCTGAGGATGCGCAAGACCGGCACGGCCGAGCGGCGCAAGAAGGCCGGCGAGCTGCTGGACATGGTCGGCCTGGCCCCGCAGGCCAGCCAGTACCCGCACCAGCTGTCCGGCGGTCAGCAGCAGCGCGTGGCGCTAGCCCGGGCCCTGGCCATCGAGCCCCGGGTGCTGCTGCTTGACGAGCCGCTGTCCGCCCTGGATGCCAAGGTGCGCCTGCAGCTGCGCGAGCAGATCCGGACGCTGCAGCAGCGGCTCGGCACCACGACTCTGTTCGTCACCCACGACCAGGAGGAGGCCCTGTCGATGGCTGACCGGGTCGGGGTCATGCGGCAGGGCAGGCTGGAGCAGATCGCCGCGCCAGACGAGCTGTACGACCATCCGGCCACCGCGTTCGTGGCCGAGTTCGTCGGCGTCATGAACCGGCTGCCTGGGCGGATGCAGGGCAGCGGCGTGGTGACCGTGCTGGACAGCACGGTGCCGGTCATGCGGCAGGGCTCGGATGCGAGCGAAGGCGACCTGACCGGTGACGTCGACGTGCTGGTCCGCCCGGAGGGGCTGACCATGCAGGTGATCGAGAATGGCAACGGGATCGTCACCCACAAGACCTTCCTCGGTTCGGTCACCCGGGTCGGCATCCTGCTGTCCGGTGACGTCACGGTGCAGGTCGACAAGGCCAGCTCCGAGGCGGCCGCGTTGGCCCCGGGTACCTCGGTCTCGGTGGCGCTGCCGCCGGAACCGGTCCTGGTCGCACCCAGGCCATAGCTGGTCAGGCCCGCCCAGCCCGGCGCGGGCTACGCGCCGGGCAGGCGCTTGAGCGGGAACGGCGGGATGACCCGCAGTTCCACGTTCCGGTCGTCGGGGCGGCCGGCTAGTGTCACGACGTCCCAGGGCACGTTGGCCGCGAGCTCGCGGTGCAGCGAGGCGAGCTCATCTGAGGTCTCCAGTTTCCCCGGAGCGGCCGGCGTGTCGTGATCGACCATGGTCGTCACGATCGACAGGTAGTCCCCGTGATCGACGAGCTCGACCACCCGCGTCTGGCACGGCCAGTCGACCAGCGCGCAGGTGGTCACCTCCCAGAACCCGCGCGCCGGGTCGTCCGGGTCACGGCGCAGCCGAACCGCGTTGGTGTGCGTGTGACCGTTCAGCCACAGCACCACGTTGGGAAAGCGATGCAGCAGGCCCAGCAGGCCGGCCCCGAGCAACGGCTCGCCGTCTAGCCCCGCGTGCCCGCCCCTGGTGTTGTCCAGCGTCTCGGTCCCGTGGTGCGAGAACAGGACCACGAGCCGGTCGTCGTGGCCGGTCCTGACCTCGCTGCCGTCCGGCCCGCGGTGCGCCGAGTGCACCTCGCTCAGCCGGGCTTCCAGCCAGCGGGCCTGATCCCGGTCCAGGCAGCCGCCGGCGCCGCCGGCCAGGCAGTTGGTGTCCAGCGCGATGAACCGGACGGCGGGCGTGTCGTAGACGTAGTACGCGGTCCCGTCCAGCCGGTTGCGCTCGCTGAACCCGTGCCCGAAGGGCCGTGAGCCGGCCCGCAGGTGCGCGTCGACGAAGTCCCGCCTGGTGATCGGCCTGCGGAAGGCGTCGGGCGTGGTAGTGCGGGTCGGCCCGGCCATGAACGCCTCGGGCCGGGTGGTGAACAGCTCGAGCGCCTGGTCATGGTCGAAGTCGGCGGGCAGGTCGGCCGGCTTCCGGCTCCCGATGAGCGCGCTGGCCAAGCCGGGCGTCTGGGTGCCGACGCCCTGGGTGAGAGCTTCGTGATTGCCGAAGCAGGACAGCCAGGGGAGGCTGAGGCCGGCGGCGGAGAACTCACGCAGCGCGCGCTGCAGCAGGCCCGGGCAGTCCGGGAAGCCGAATTCGCGACGGAAGAAGTCCGGTCCGCCGGGACCGGCTCCGTCTGGCCGCCAGAAGATGTCACCCGGCCAGTCCAGTGACTGCACGCCCTCATAACCCGGCCCGCCGGAATCCGGCGACACCACCCCGCCGTCGAACAGGGCCAGGAAGACCTGCAGTTCGTTCCACTGCGCGTTGTCGATCGCATCACCGGTGGTCACGGCCAGCTGCAACGGCAGGCCGGTGGCCGGGCCGCGGGCGGCGCCGAGGGTACGGAGGGTGGCATCGACAGCGTGCACGGTCAGTGCCTCCTGGGGACGCTGGACCGGGATGATCTCGGCGTACCTCGGATCGGCGTAGCGGGCGTTGAGGAACTCGAACCGGGCCGGCGACTGGACGTCAGCCAGTTGCAGGTCGGTGATGTGAACCAGGCACAGCAGGGCGCGGCCGGGACCGCGCGCAGACTCCGGACCCGGCAGCCCGGCCGCGCTGAGGTCGTCGCGCACCAGGTGCGGCTCGCCCGGGCCGGCCTCGACGGCCAGGTACGGAGCGGAGCGCCCGTGACGGAGCAGCGCCCCGCGGTCCAGCCGGCGGTCAGTGGTCAGCAGCGGATGCCTGGCCCTCACGCCTCTTCCTCGGCTTCTGGACCGGCCGCTTCCGCGACCGCTGACACCAGCACCGGATCGGGGCGGATGGTGAGCGCGACGCGGCTGCCCGCGGTCAGCGTGGTGGCGTCCGAGGTCGGGAGCTGGGCCAGGATCGTGGCGTCACCGAGGTCGACCGTGACCCTGCTGGTCGCGCCGAGAAAGGTTATGGCGATCACCATGCCGACCAGCGGGCCGGCTTCCGGCTCGTCGTGCGAGGCCATCGTCACCGCTTCGGGCCGGACCAGCGCCACCACCTGGCCGTCGGGCACGTCCGGCTGCATCAGCGGCAGGGTCCGGCCGCGTACGGTGACCTCGCCGCCCCGGACCTCGCCGGCCAGCCGGTTGGACAGGCCGACGAAGTCGGCCACGAACGCCGTCGCCGGGCGCGAGTACACCTCGGTAGGCGAGGCGAGCTGCTCGATGCGCCCCTCGCGCATGACGCCGACCCGGTCCGCGATGGCCAGCGCCTCTTCCTGGTCGTGGGTGACGAACAGCGTGGTGATACCCACCTCGAGCTGGATCCTGCGGATCTGGTCCCGCAGCTGGGCCCGGACCTTGGCGTCCAGGGCGGACAGTGGCTCGTCGAGCAGCAGCACCTGAGGCTGGATGGCCAGGGCCCGGGCCAGCGCCACGCGCTGCTGCTGACCGCCGGACAGCTGGTGCGGGTACCGGGCGGCCTGCACGCCCAGGCCGACCAGCTCGAGCATTTCCATCGCGCGCGTGCCCCGCTCCGCGGCCGAGACCCGGCGCAGGCGCAGCCCGAAGGCCACGTTGTCGCGCACGGTCATGTGCGGGAACAGCGAATAGGCCTGGAACACCATGCCCATATCGCGCTTGCTGGCCGGGAGCCTGGTGATGTCCTTGCCCGCCACCGTGATGCGGCCGGCGTCGGCGTCCTCCAGCCCGGCGAGCAGGCGCAAGGTGGTGGTCTTGCCGCAGCCCGACGGGCCCAGCAGCGCGATGAGCTCGCCGGGCTTCAGGGTCAGGTCGAGCCGGTCGAGCGCGACCACGGAGCCGTAGTGCCGGCTCAGGCCCTCCATCCGCACCTCGACGGCAGTCCTGGCCGCGTCATCCCGGGTTCTGGTCATTGGTGATGTCACGACGGTTACCTCATCCTCGGGCGCCGCGGCGCCGGCGGCCGGCATAGGACAGGATCAGGAGCAGGACGAAGGCGAGCATCAGCGCGGCGAACGACGTGGAGAACAGCACCCCGGCGTTCGGCGTGGTCCGGCTGATCGAGTACAGCTCCACCTGCAGGTTGACGTACAGCAGCAGGAAGGCGATGGTGAACTCGCCCAGCACCAGCGCCGAGGTCAGGATCAGCGCGTTCAGGATCGCCTGCCACATGTTGGGCGCGATCACCCGGACGATCACGGTGAACCAGTTCGACCCCAGGCTGCGCGCGGCCTCGGACAAGGTGGTGGCGTCGATCGCGTTCAGGCCGGCCACCAGGGCGCGGTAGGCGTAGGGCAGCGCCAGGACCACGTAGATCCAGAACAGCATCAGCGCGGACAGGCTGTAGTGCGCGATCTTGTTGTAGATCGGGCCGAGGCCGACCACCAGCACGATCGAGGGGATGGTCAGCGGCAGCAGGCACAGGAACTCGATGGTGCGCGCCATCCACCGGACCCGCAGGTGGACCCAGATCATGGTCGGTACCACCAGCACCAGCATGACCACGCTGGTGATGACGGCCAGCTCCAGGGTGATCTCGACCGCGCTCAGCAGCGGCGGGATGCCCGAGTTGGTGTAGGAGGCGATCTGCTTCCAGGCCGTTATCGACCAGGTGCCGAGCTTGGCGCCTTCCAGCGAGAACCGGAGCATGGCCGCCAGCGGCAGGAGGAAGAAGAGCCCGAACACGCTGAAGACCGCGTAGCGGAACAGGTTCAGCCGCCTGCGCCTGCGGGCCTGCATGCCCTGCGGGCGCCCGGCCGGCGCGGCCAGCGGCGTCTCGCCGAGCGAGGTTATCGCAGCCATCGCGCCGCCCGCCGCTGCAGCAGGGCGTAGCCCGTCATGACGATGGCCACCATGATCACCATGCCGAGCGCCAGGGCGTCGGCATAGTTGATGTTGGCCAGACCGACCTCGCTGGACAGGGAGGTCTGGATCTGCTGCGGGACGGTGTAGGCAATCTGGTTCTCCCAGGCCTGGATGGTGGCGAAGGCTGAGAGCGCGTTGGCGAACAGCAGCAGCAGCGCGCCGAGGAAGGCCGGCAGCAGCAGCGGGCCGCCGATATACCGCCAGTACTGCCAGGCCGACGAGCCCAGGTTTTCCGACGCCTCCCGCCACTGGATCTTCAGCCCGTCGATCGCGGGCAGGAACACCAGGACCATCAGCGGGATCTGGAAGTAGGCGTAGATCACCGTGATGCCCCACGGGAAGCTGTAGTACCAACTGGCGTGGAACGCCAGGCCGACCGGGCCGATGAGCACCAGGAACGCGAACGCCAGCGTGACCCCGCCGAACTGGGCCAGGACGCCCGAGGCGGACAGGTAGAGCCTGCGCACCGCGCCGTCCGGGTTCCCCGACGCCACGGCGTAGGCCAGGATGGCGCCGAGTACGGCACCGATCACCGATGAGATCAGGGCCAGCTTGAACGAGCCGATGAAATAGCCGCGCACCTGGTCATTGCCGAGCGCGGAGAGGCCGGAGAGGGTGAAGTGGCCGGCCGGGTCCTTGAACGCGTCGAAAATCACGATCGCGGTCGGCCACAGCAGGAATACGGCGACGTAGGCCAGGAACGGCACGGTCCCGACCCAGGCCGGGATGGACGGCCGGCGTCCGGCCCGTGCGGGCCGGACGCCGGTCTGGTTTGCAGCGACAGCAGCCACGTGCCCTCGCTAGCCGACGGCCTTCGCCCAGTTCGTCGCCAGGTACGTGGCGGCGTCGGTGCTCTGGGCCTGGCTGAGGAACACCGGTGTCCCGGTGACGGTCGGCAGCTTGGCGGCCGCCGAGGTGTTGATGCTGCCGTTGGAGGTCATGGCGACCTGCTCCACCGGCCTGGCCCCGCCCGCGAGCCACAGGTTCTGCCCGCCGGTGGCGGCCTGGGAGTAGAGGAACTCCTCCCACAGCCGGGCCGCCGCGGGATGCGGCGCGTTCTTGTTAATGGCCTGTGCGTAGTACCCGCCGAGGATGGCGTTGGACGGGATGAACACCTTCCAGTTCGATACGCCCACGTAACTGGCCAGGTTGAGGTAGTCCCAGTCGAACACCACCGGGGTGGTGCCGGCCTTGATCGTGGCCCCGGTGGCCGAGACGGGGGAGAAGTTCCCTGCTGCCTTGAGCTTGGCGAAGAAGTTCACCCCGTCGGCGATGTTGTCAGGCGTGCCGCCTTCGGCGAGGTTCGCCATCATGACGCCGTTCAGGGCGGCGTTGGCCGAGGTCGGGTTGCCGTTCAGCGCGACATCGTTCTTGAACTGCGGGCCGAGCAGTTGGCTCAGCGACGTGATCGTGCCGAATTTGCTCGAGTACCCGACGGCCATGTAGCCGCCGTAGTCCTCGTACCACAGCCCGCTCGCGTCCTTCTGCGCGGCCGGGATGTCGGACCAGGTGGCGACCTGGTACGGCGCGAACAGGCTGGTGTTAGCCAGCGCCACGGCCAGGCCGACGTCGACGACGTCCGGCGCCTTGGCGGTGCCGTTCTCGGACTTGATCGCGTCGACTTCCTGCTGGCTGGTGCCGTCGGGCAACGCGGAGTTGATCTTGATGCCGTACTTCTGTTCGAAGGCGCTAATGATGGCGCCGTAGTTGGCCCACGTCGGCGGCAGCGCGATGACGTTGAGCGTGCCTTCGCTCTTGGCCGCCGCGATCAGCGCGTTCAGGCCGCCGCCTGCCGCGGCGGTAGTCTCGTTATTCCAGTTAACCCCGCTCGAGCTCGATGAGGAACTCGACGAGCAGCCGGCTGCCAGCAGTGCGGCGGCCGCGACTCCGGCGAACGCGAGTCGATATGGCGATCTCACTAGTGCCTCCTGAAAGCTTCCCCGTCCGAAGCGGACCGCGGCTGCCCGGACGCCCGGGCGGCGGCGCCGAGGAGGTTTCCCGCCCCCCTCGCCCCCAGCTGAGAATGCAGGTAAAACGCAGCTAAAACGTTTAGCATGCGCCATGCAAACATAGGCCGAACGAGGGTGTCAAGGACCGTTATCCAGTTGCCGCACGGGCCGTTGCGGGTACCCGGTGAACCACGATCCGCGGCGGCTGGAGCGAGGCGCGTTCGACTAGCTCCACGGGGGCCACGTAATCGTCGGACCGCCCGGCGCCGAGCAGCCGCGCCATCAGGGCGCGGCCCATTTCCCTGCCGTCCAGGCGGATCGTGGCCAGCGGGGGGTCAAGCAGCTCAGACGTGGGCAGGTCGTCGTGGCCGATGACCGAGACATCCGGCCCGATCCGCAGGGACAGGTCGCGGGCGGTCAGGTAGACGCCGAGGGCCGTGTAATCGGAATTAGTGATGATCGCCGTGGGCGCGTCCCGGCGCGCCAGCAGCGTCGCGGACGCCCTGTGCACGTCCGTGATCGTCAGCGGCGCGTGCATGATGTTCGGCCGGATGCCTAGTTCGCGGGCCAGGCGGCGGAAGTGCCGCAGCCGGTCCGGATCCGCCACCAGGCCGCGCGGCGCGGACAGGAACGCGACGGCGGAGTGGCCCAGCTCGGCCAGGCGGCGCAGGGCCAGGTCGACCCCGACCGCGTTGTCGGGATAGACGCGGGCCACGCCGGCGACGCCGTCCACGGTGGCGTTCAGCGCCACGACCGGCGTCCCGGGGCGCAACTGCTGCCAGAGCCGCACCGACTCGCCCTGGCCGACCGGCGCGATGGCCAGCCCGGCCAGGCGCTGGGCCGCCATCTCCCTGATCAGCATCTGCTCGCGCTCGACCGAATAGTGCGAGTCGAGCAGCAGCAGCGTGGCGCCGGCCTCGTCCGCGGCCTGCTCGGCCCCGCTGAGCACCTCGAGGAAGAACGGGTTGTTGAAGTTGCGGATCACCAGGCCGTAGGTCGTGGTATGCCCGCGCCGCAGGGCCTGCGCCTGCGAGTTGGCCCGGTAGCCGAGCTCGGCCGCGGTGGCCAGGATCCGGCGGCGGGTAGCCGCGGCCACGCCCGGCTGGCCGTTCAGGGCCAGGCTCACGGTCGCGACCGACACGCAGGCCATCCGGGCCACGTCACGGATTCCCGCTGGTTGCTGCGATCCGTCCTGCTGACTCGTCATGGCCTTACCCGCGCTTATGGCACTCTGCTTCCCCCACAGGAGCGGAGGTAAGTCGCTGAGGGCACATCCTAACCAGCCGTCATGGTGGTCGGCCAGAGGCCCGGACGGCTATGACCCGATGACGTGCGGCAGGATGCCCGCGATCGAGTCGAGGATGAGCGGCGCGCCGGCTTTTTCCAGGTCTGCCCGGGAGTCGGCGCCGGTCAGCACGCCCGCCACCACCGCCGCCCCGGCGCGCAGGCCGGACTCCACGTCGCTGGCCGTGTCGCCGGCCACCGCGAGCTCGCTGACGGCCCCGCCGCGCAGCCGCAGCAGCGCGGTCAGTGGCAGGTCCGGCCACGGGCGGCCGCGTCCTTCAGACCCCGACAGGCCCGTGTCGGCGGGGGACAGGGCCAGGTCGATCAGGTCGCCCCAGCCCAGCTCGGCGATGATGGCGTCCCGCGTGACCGGGGAGAAGCCGGTGGCCAGGCAGACCCGGACGCAGGCGTCGCGGCAGGTCTTGAAGACCTCCTCCGCGCCCGGCATGGCCGCCACCTGGCCTGCCTGGACGGCCGCCGCGTAGTGGTGCTCGAAGGCCTCGTTGGTCCGCTGGGCGGCTCGCTCGTCGCCCAGGATCCGGCGGAACACCTCGATCTTGGACTGGCCCATGCTCGACCGCACGTCCCTCATGGCCTGGCTGAACGCCCGCACCGGCAGGTTCTGCGCCGCGATGGCCGAGGTGAAGGCCGCCATCACGGTGCCGTCGTCGCGGATCGTGGTGCCGGCCATGTCCAGGCAGGCGACGGTGATGCGGCTCATCGGAAAGTCTCCTCCGCTATAGCCGGGGCACAGGTCATGCCCCGCCCGCCTGGCCCGGTGACCAGCACGACGCCGGGCTCGGGCTCGGATCTGTGGTACAGCGCATGACCGGCGGCCGGCTGAGTGACCTCGCTGTATATCCCGGCCCAGCGGCGCTGGACGCGCGGGACCGGGGCGCCGAGCAGTGCCGCGGCCCGGCCGAGCAGGTGATCGTAGGCGTCGGAGTCCACGTCGAAGGCGAAGGGTTCCTCGTATTCGTGCGTGTCGCCAATGGTCAGGCCCCCGTCCGCCCGCTGGACCAGGAGCAGCTGTGCGCGGGCCCGCGCGGCCACCGGCGGCTGCGGCGCCAGCTGGCTGCGGCCCGGCAGCTCGTAGGCGGGGTAGTAACGCAGCGAGTCGCCGTCGGCCACCGCCGTGGTCAGCCGCTCAGCCAGCGGCGCGGTCTGCATCATCTGCAGCCTGACCCGGCGCACCCCGTCGCGGGCCAGGAACCGCTGGTACCGGCCGGCCACCCCGGTGAACGCGGCACCGGTGCACAGCACGACCAGGTCGCACTGGTGCCAGGCGCCAGTGTGATCGCGCACCGCGTTGGGCGCGATCTCGGTGACCTCACGCCCCGGCAGCCACTGGTACCCGCTGTGCCGGCCCGGGGGGACGACCCCTCCAGACCCTTCCGCGGTGGCGGCCAGGTAGCCGCGCAGCGCCGGCAGCACCTGGCGCGGCTCGACGATCGCGTCGGCGCGGCACAGCAGGCCGCCGGCCAGCTCGCCGCGCAGGGCCGGGTTGACCTCGCGGACCCGGCCCGGGTCGAGCAGCTCGAAGCGGCGCCGGTCCGCGTCGGGCAGGCCGGCGGCTTCCTTCAGGACCTGGAGCTCCGCGTCGTCGGTGGCCAGGGTCAGCGAGCCCGCAGGGCGGAAGCCCAGGCCCGGGACGGCGGCGGCGAGTTCCTGCCACAGCTCGCGGGCGCGCAGCGCCAGGCCGAGCTCGGCGCCGGCCCGCCTGCCGCTCACCCAGACCAGGCCGAAGTTCCTGACGCTCGCGCCGCGCGCCTCGGCCTCCCGTTCCAGGTGCACGACCTCGTAACCGCGCCGCCGGGCCATCACCGCGTGCATCGTGCCGAGCACGCCCCCGCCGACCACCACGATCCGCTGCGTCAGCCTCACGGGCGCCAGTATAGTCATTTTCTAACATGTATAGCCAACTCTAGTTTACCGGGATAGCGTCGGATGCGGAGGCATGCATGGTGAGCTGGAACGACGGGAGACTGCAGCTGACCGTCGGGGATCAGCAGCTGTGGTTCCCGGCTGTTTGGCTGCGGGACAACTGCCCGTGTTCCGTATGTCTTGATCCGGGCACCGGGCAGAAGCTGAACGACATCTGCGAGATACCGGACGGGCTGGCGGTGACGGCCGCCGCGGAGGACGGGGACTCGGTGGCGGTGACCTACGCCCCTGACGGGCACCGGTCGGTCTTCTCCCGCTCCTGGCTGTCCCGGCACGCGCTGGACGACGGGCGGGACGATGACCACCGCACCGAGGACGGGCGCACCGAGGACGACAAGGAGCTCTGGCTGCCCGCGGACCTGGACCCGGTACCTTCGGCGAGCTGGGGCCGCTACCTGACCGAGCCGGCGGACCGAGCCCGTGCCCTGGACGCCGTGCTGAGGCTGGGGTTCCTGCTGCTGCACGACGTGCCCGCCGAGACCGGGATGGTGCTGGAGGTCGCCGCGACCTTCGGGTTCGTCCGGGAGACGAACTACGGCCGTTTGTTCGACGTGCGCATCGAGCCGTCGCCGGGCAACCTGGCCTTCACCAGCCGGGCCATCCGGCCGCACACCGACAACCCGTACCGCGACCCGGTGCCGACCGTGCAGCTGCTGCACTGCCTGCAGACAGCCGACGAGGGCGGGGATACCGGCCTGGTAGACGGCTTCGCGGCGGCCGCGGCTCTGCGCGCCACGGACCGCACGGCGTTCGACGTGCTGACGAGATACCCCGTTCCGTTCGGCTATCAAGACCAGACCGCGGACCTGCGGGCCAGCCAGCCGCTCATCCAGCTCAGCCCGCGCGGGCGGATCCAGGGCGTCCGGTTCAACAACAGGTCGGCGCGGCCGCTGCGGCTGCCCTACGCCGACGTCACCGCGTTCTACTCGGCCTACCGCCGCTGGGCCGAGCTGCTAGCCGAGCCCGGCCGGCAGCTGAACCTGCGGCTGGCGCCGGGCGATTGCCTGATCTTCGACAACACCCGCATCCTGCACGCCCGCACCGCCTTCAGCGTGACCGGCGGCCGGCACCTGCAGGGCTGCTACGCCGACCTGGACGGCCTGGCCAGCACGGTGGCCGTCCTGCGCAGAAGGGAGAACCCATGACCGCCGTGGAAGCCATCGAGGACCTGTTCGCCGGGCCCGGGGCCCGCGACTACCTGGGCGAGCCGGTGACCATCGGCACGCACATGCTGCAGGCCGGGGCGCTGGCCGAGGCGGCCGGGGCCGGGGCCGCGCTGGTGGCCGCGGCCCTGCTGCACGACATCGGCCACCTGCGGCAGCTTCGGGGGGACAGGGGTCGCCCCCCTGCTAGCACAGCCGACAGCCGGCACGGCGAGGCGGGCGCGGCCTGGCTGAGCCAGTGGTTCGGCGAGGCGGTGACCGAGCCGGTGCGGCTGCACGTACCCGCGAAACGGTACCTGTGCGCCGTCGAACCCGGGTACTTCGGCCTGCTGTCGGAGGAGTCGGTCCGCACCCTGGCCCGGCAGGGCGGGCCGATGACGCCGGCCGAGGCCGCCGCGTTCGAGGCGCTGCCGCACGCGCGGGACGCGGTGTCGGTGCGCCGCTGGGACGACGAGGCCAAGGACCCGGCGGTCACGCCGCCGGACTTCGCGCACTTCGCGCCGCTGCTAGCGGCGCTGGTCCGGGCCTGACCGGGCGGGCGTGCGGGACAGGGCGTTGACCGCGATCGAGTTGTGCACGCTGAACGCCACGGCGCTGCCCAGGTAGCGGTCGTCCGACCACTCCACGGGCACCCCGGCCAGCTCCGTGGTCAGGCGGCGCTCGCGCAGCATGGCTACCCGCGGGCTGACGCCGAGCAGCCGGGCGTCCAGCGCGGAGGCGGGCACCGCGTCCATCACGTGCTCGGCTTCGGCGAAGACGATGCCCAGCTGCTCCAGCCGCTCGGTGATCGACTCCTGCTCCAGGTCCATGCCCGCTACCAGCACGCCGACCTGGTCCGGGTAGACTCCGCGCTCGATCATCACCGGCCGCCCGGACAGCAGGCGCACCCGGGTCAGGTGGTAAATCGGGGCACCGGGCGGCAGGGCCAGGCGCTCGGCCTCCAGCGCTTTGGCCGGGCGGCGCTGCAGGGCGACGACCTGGCCGCCCGGCACCTCGCCGATGGCCCGGGCCCAGCGGGAGAAGGAGAGCAGCTCGCCGAAGCTCTGCACCCGCGGGCCGCCGATGACCACCCGCCGCGCGCCGCGCCGGGAGGCGATCACCCCGTCGGCGCGCAACGCCGCGAACGCCTGGCGGATCGTGCCGCGGGAGACGGAGTAGCGCTCGGCGAGTTCGGCCTCGGACGGCAGCCGGGTCCCCGCCGCGTAGCCGCCCGCCGCGATGGCCGCCTTGATGTCCTCGGCCACCTTGCGGTAAAGGGACGGCGAACGGGAAACCGCCGGATCTACTGCCATGAAAGCTGAGCGTATCTGGCCCGCCGCAGATTAGAGCGCGCGGCGCGGGAGGAATCGGATGATGCTCCCGGTATTGCCGTCCGGGGATAACTTTGCTACGTTCAAAGTACTTTGAAAAACAAAGCTGCTGGGGTCCGGCGCGGTGGTGAAACCCGGGTTTCACCACATTAGAGGGATGAATCCGGGGTTTCACCACCCTCGCGGAGGGCCTCGCAGCACGGGGAGATATGAGTGAGCGACAGGGGATCGGCATCGGCCGAGGGCAGCGCCAGGCTGGCTGACGAGGAGCCGCTCTCGCCGCAGGAGGCCCTGGCGATCGTCGCGGACCAGCAGCACGCGGTCAACCGCAGCCTGCAGGTCAACGTCGCGCTGATGCACGGGGTGATCGGGGCGGCTTGGCTGATCGGCTTCGGCGTCGCCTACCTGGCCTTCGGGCCCGGAAAGGCCGACCCGGCAGTGGCCTGGACCGCGGCGGCGGTGATCGCGGTGGCGAACGCGATCGCGGCGGCGGCCGGGCTCGGCCAGACGATACGGCGGGGCCGGGGGATCGAGGGCCGGTCCTGGGACGCCATGCGGATGTATCTGTGGGCCTGGCCGGTGGCGTTCGCCGGGGGCTACGCGGCCGACGCGGGCCTGCAGTACCAGGGCCTGCCCGAGCGGCTCGTACCACTGCTGTGGCCGGGCACCGCGGCTGGGGTCTCCGGCCTGATGTACCTGGCCGGGGGCCTGTTCTTCCGTGACAAGATCCACTACGCCCTGGGCGCGTGGATCCTGCTCGTCACCGCGGCCAGCATGTTCGCGGGAGTGCCGGGCAACTTCGCCGTGCTGGCCCTGGCGGGCAGTGCCGGCTTCCTGGTCGCCACCTGGCGGTACGCCAGGATCAGGAAACAGGCGAGGGATTGAGCGCCGAGGACCTGCTGCCGGGGCTGGACCCGGTGATCCACGCCCAGCCCCGGCTGCGCATCACGGTCGTCCTGGCTGCCATCGGGGAGGACGACAGGATGACGTTCCCGCGGCTGCAGGAACTGACCGGGATGACGGCCGGCAACCTGGCCACCCACCTGCGCAAGCTTGAGGACGCCGGTTACGTCGCGGTCACCAAGTCCTTCCGCCGGCGCTCGCCGGTCACCTACCTGGCGCTGACCCGCCCCGGGCGGCGGGCGCTGGAGGACTACACCGCCGCGCTGCAGCGCCTGCTGGCCGTGCCAGGCTCTGGCCCCACCGGCTCTGGCGCCAACGGGGCTCCAGATTCAGATTCACCACAGGAGGAGTCATGACCAATCCCGCACCCGGTACCTACACGCTCGATCCGGAACTCACCACCGTGCGCGCCGACGCCAAGGCCATGTTCGGCCTGATCACGGTGCACGGCACGTTCCGGCTGACCTCCGGTCAGGTCACCATCGCCGAAGACCCAGGCCGTTCCAGCGTGCAGGCGAGCATCGAGGCGGGCAGTTTCGCCTCGGGCAACGCGACGCGGGACGCCGACGTCGTC
Organism: uncultured Actinomycetes bacterium; assembly: GCA_963790065.1. Classification (GTDB taxonomy): domain Bacteria; phylum Actinomycetota; class Actinomycetes; order Streptosporangiales; family Streptosporangiaceae; genus Palsa-504. The sequence continues at coordinate 319,183 of CAWBNK010000001.1, forward strand.
TCGCCTACCCTGCTGGACGCGAAGGCCTACCCGGAGATCACCTTCGCGGGCTCCGGGCCGCGCCCCGACGGGACAGACTGGCTGCTGAGCGGCTCAGTCACCGCGCACGGCACCACGGCGCCGGCCGAGGTCCGGGTCAGTGAGGCACGGGCCGAGGACGGGTCCGCCCGGTTCGTGGCCCGGGCCCGGCTCGACCGCACCAGCTTCGGCGTGACCAGGAGGAAGGGCATGGTCGGCCGCACCGTCGACCTGGTCATCGAGGCGGTGGGACGGCCGGCCTGAGCCAGCCCGATCAGGGCCGGGCCGGAACAGCAGGACCGTCAGGCGGGTCCGACGCTGGCCAGGATGGCCTGAGCCAGATCGGCCGGCCGGGTGAACTGGGGCCAGTGACCGGTGGGCAGGTCCACGAAGTCCACCTCGCGGATCTTCGCGAGCTCCCGCACGTACGGGTGCTCTTCCTCGATCCACTTGCGCAGCGTGGCGCTCGGGAACTCGCACGCGATGACCGTGACGGGCACGTCGTAGCGCCGCTCGTCGGACAGCCGCTGCCGGTCGCTCGCGACGTGCTCGGGCGTCGGGATGGCTCGCGCGCGGAACGCGGCGCGCAGGTCGTCGTCCAGGTCAACCAGGTCCTCGGCGTCGAACAGCGACCAGTCGGGCAGCGGGACCTCGCCGTTTTCCACCGGCAGCTCGTCGTTGATCAACCCGCCGTCGCCCAGCGGCCCGCTGTCGACGTAGACCACCCGGGCCACCCGGTCCGGCCGGGCGTCGACCGCGGCGTGGGCGACCGCGCCGCCGCCGGAGTGCCCGGCTAGCACGACCGGGCCGCCGGCCGGGTCAAGGGAGTCGATGACGCCGACCACTGCGTCGATGTGATCACGCAGGGTGATCCGGGACCGGTCGGCGTCCTTGGACTCCATGCCGGGCAGCGTCAGCGCGTGCACACGGTGCCCCGCCAGCTCCAGGGCGGGCGCGACATCGTCCCATGAGGAGCCGTCGAGCCAGAAGCCGGGAATCAGAATGATGTCCATGATCTGAAGCTAGTCCCAGCCACCGACATTCTGGCTCCGCTGCGCCCGCCGTCTGTACATCTTCGGGTTACCCCGCTTGGCTATCCCCATGGCCCCCCTCCTCCGGCGAAGCGGCTGGCTGTCGCGACTGCCCGCCGCCGCTTCATGCGGCATGATCGCCCTGGTGCCGCTGGTCATCGCCGGGCCCGCCGCCGGGCCGCTGGCGTCTCCGCCGCGCTTCAGCCAGGCCTTCGGCGCCAGTACGCTGGCCGGCCCCTACGGTATCGCCACCGACGTTAGGGGCGATGTCTGGGTGGCCGACACGGGCCATAACCGGGTGGCGGAGTTCACCGCATCCGGCCGCCTGCTCACTACGTTCGGCAGCGGGCTGGACCAGCCCGAGGGCATCGCCACCGACGCCCGGGGCGATGTCTGGGTGGCCGACACCGGCCACGACCGGGTGGTGGAGTTCTCCGCGGGCGGTCGCCGGCTGGCGGCGTTCGGCTCGGCGGGCAGCGGCCGCGGGCAGCTCGACCAGCCGGCGGCGCTGTCCGTCTCGCCTGCCGGGACCGTATACGTGGCCGACCAGCGCAACAGCCGGATCGAGGAGTTCTCCGCCGCGGGCGGCTACCTGGCCTCGATCCCGGTCGCGACACCCGCGGGCGTCGCGCTGGACAAGCTGGGCGACGTCTGGGTGTCCAGCCCGAGCTACGCCCCCGGCAACTCCGTCTATGAGTTCTCGCCGGAGGGCGCGAAGCTGCGGCAGTTCGGCACCGTCCAGGCGGGCTACGGTGACCTGGGCAATACCGGCGGGATCGCGGTCGGCCCGGACGGGCACCTCTACGTGGCCCAGCCCGACTTCGGCTTGGTGAGCGTGTTCAAGCCGGACGGCTCGGTCTTCACCGAGTTCGGCCTGCAGTCCGACCCGGCCGACGGCCGGGAGGACCTGGAGTTCCCGCAGAGCCTGGCCATCGGCAGCGGCGGCCAGGTCTACGTGGCCGATGACGGCAACAACCGGATCGCCGAGTTCGCCGCCGCGAGCGCGGCAGCCGCCCCCGCCGTTCCCGGCGGCCCGCCGGTCCCGCTGATCACCGGATTGTCCCTGCTTGCCCTGGTCCTGGCCAGCGCCGGCCTGCTCTGGCTCCGGTCGCGGCGGCGCCGCGGCGTGGCGGACGAGCCGTCCGCCGCCGCGGCCCGGCTGGCCCGGAACCAGCCCGTGCTGCCGTCGCCGCAGCTCAGCCGGCGCCGGCTGCTGGCCAGCGCCACCGCGTTGTCCGGTGTCGCGGCGGGCGCGGGCGTCCTGCCGCTCAGCCTGCGCAAGGTGCTGGCCGCGACGCTCAAGGACCAGCCGCGCGGCTCGCTGGCCGACATCGAGCACATCGTGATCCTGATGCAGGAGAACCGCAGCTTCGACCACTACTTCGGCACCATGCCCGGAGTGCGCGGCTTCACCGACCCGGCCGCCATCACGCTGCCGAACGGCCACCCAATCTTCCGCCAGCCCGACCCCACCCACGCGCAGGGCTACCTGACCCCGTTCCACTACGACACCTCCTCGACCAGCGCGCAGGCCACGCCGGGCACCGACCACAGCTGGCCCACCCAGCACCAGGCCTGGAACCACGGCCAGATGGACCAGTGGATCGCGGCCAAGGGCCCGTACACGATGGGCTACTTCACCCAGGGCGACATCCCGTTCCACTGGGCGCTGGCCGAGGCGTTCACCTTGTGCGACAGCTACCACTGCTCGGTGTTCGGCCCGACCAACCCGAACCGCCTGTACATGTGGACCGGGATGATCGACCCGGCCGGCACCGGCGGCGGCCCCATCATCGACGACAGCCCCGCCTACGACAACATCATCCTGTCCTGGACCACCTATCCGGAGCGGCTGCAGCGGGCTGGCATCAGCTGGCAGGTTTACCAGGAGGAGGACAACTACGACGACAACGCGCTGGCCTGGTTCAAGCAGATCGGTAACGCGCCGACGTCATCGCCGCTGTGGCAGCGGGGCATGCAGAAGCGCGCGGCGGGCTGGTTCGAGGCCGACGCCCGGGCCTGCCGGCTGCCGCAGGTGTCCTGGCTGGTCGCGCCGACCGCGCAGAGCGAGCACCCGGACTACTTCCCGGCCGCCGGGGCGGAGTACGTCGCGAGCAAGCTCGACGCCATTGCCGCGAACCCGGACCTGTGGTCCAAGACCCTGTTCATCTTGACCTACGACGAGAACGACGGGATGTTCGACCACGTGCCGCCGCCCACCGTGCTGGCCGGCACGCCCGGCGAGTTCGTCGGCGGGCTGCCGATCGGGCTGGGCTTCCGGGTGCCCGCTACCGTCATCTCGCCCTGGTCGGCGGGCGGGCATGTCTACTCGGGGGTGCTCGACCACACATCGCTGATCCGTATCATCGAGGCCAGGTTCGGCGTCAGGGAACCGAACATCAGCGCCTTCCGCCGCCGGACCTGCGGCGACTTCACCGGGACGCTGAACTTCTCCGGCCAGCCTGCCGGCTATCCGCGGTCCAACCGGGCCATCAGCCTGGCCACCGCGCAGTCGGAGCTACTGACCGCGCAGCAGGAGGTCTTCGGCAACCCGCCGCCGCTGATCCCCGTGGCCAACGAACCGGTCCCGCGCCAGTAAAGATCCATTCGGCCGAACGGGCCGTGGTATCAGCCGCCACGGCCCGTTCCGCGTCAGCGGGGCTTGAGCGGTACCGGCGGCAGCGGCGGGGCCGCCAGCGGCGCACCGGGGTAGCCGCGGACCTGGCCGAACCGGCCCGCAACCCAGTCCGCGCGGGCCTGGGCGATCTCCTCGCCGGTGCGGGCCACGAAGTTCCACCACATCACCAGCCGCTCGCCGAACGGCGCGCCGCCGAGCACGAAGAACCGCGCCCACCACCGCGCACGGAACGCCGATCGCGGCCGCGACTATCCCGTCGCCCGCCTGGCGCGACAGCACGGTCAGCGGGATGGCGGCGGCGAGCGATGGCAGGGCCAGCAGGCCAAGGATGATCCGCCAGGTCCTGGCCGACCCCAGGCGCACGCGCATGACGGCACCCTACGCGGCGACCGTCCCGGGAACGTTACGGCGGCCGGGTCATCGGACCGCGGTCACTGGCGTCGGATTACCCGGAATTAGTACAATCCCAGCGACCAATGACCGTGCCGGGCCGCCCCGGGGCAGGCAGCAGACAGCAGCACGCAGGGGAGAGATGATGTCCGAGCTCATCGTCGGCGGTCACCAATCCGATACGCACCAGAAGGCGCTCCAGATCAACCTGGATCCGCGCTGGTACGGGACGATCGCGGAGATCGGCGCCGGGCAGGAGGTCGTCCGCTGGTTCTTCCGTGTCGGCGGGGCCGCGGGCACCGTGGCCAAGTCGATCTCGGCCTACGACATGGCGGTCAGCAACGCCGTCTACGGCAAGGCCGAGCGGTACGTCTCCATGGGGCGCCTGCAGGGCATGCTGGACAAGGAATTCGCGCTCAACGTCGAGCGGCTTGATGACGAACGCGGCGACATGAACTGCTTCTTCGCCTTCGCCGACACCGTGGTCGCGCGCAGCTTCCGGGGCGGCAACGAATGCCATGGCTGGATGGGCGTAAAGTTCCAGGCCCAGCCGCACGACGAGCCGAGCCAGATCGTCATGCACGTGCGGATGCTCGACGTGGAGGCGTTCGCGCAGCAGGAGGCGCTCGGGATCGTCGGGCTGAACATGCTGTACGGGGCGTTCTTCCACCATCACGAGTCGGACAAACTTATCGAGAGCCTGCTCGACCGGCTGACCACCGGCCGGATCGAGATCGACATGATCCAGTTCCGCGGCATCGAGTTCCGCGGCGTGGATAACCGGCTCATGGCGCTCAAGCTGGTCCAGCTAGGGCTGAGCGGGGTGGCCATGTTCGGCCCGGACCGCGAGGTGCTGCAGCCCAGCGAGGTGCTCCGCAAGAAGGCGATCCTGGTCGAGCGGGGCAGCTTCCGCCCGCCGACGCACGTCAACTTGGACATGCTGGCCACCGCCAAGGAGAAGTTCGCGCAGGACCCGGCGGTGGCAGGCAAGCCGATCCTGCAGCTCACCGAGATCACCATGCGGAACCTGCTGGCCGGCGGTCAGGACGTCGACCGGCGGGACTTCCTGGCCCGGGCCGAGCTGCTGGCCGCGTGCGGCGAGACGGTGCTGATCACCGACTACTTCGACTACTACCGGCTGGCCGCCTACATCGCGGAACGCTCGGCCGAGCGGATCGGCATCGTCATGGGCGTGCCCAGCCTCATCGACCTGTTCGACGAGAAGAACCACGCGCAGCTGCCCGGCGGGATCCTGGAGAGCTTCGGGCGGCTGTTCAAGAACGGGCTGAAGCTCTACGTCTACCCGCACCGGCCCAGCCCGGATGAGGAGCTGCGGACCGTGGACACCATCAAGGTCCAGCCCGAGCTGCAGCCGCTGTACGACTACCTGCACGGGCGGGGGAGCTTCGTCGACCTCGACAACTTCCGGCCCGAGTACCTGCCGATCTTCAGCCGTGACGTGCTCCGCCGGATCGCCGCGCAGGACGATTCCTGGGAGACCATGGTCCCGGCCGAGGTGGCCGAGCTCATCAAGAAGCGCGCGTTCTTCGGCTACGTCAAGCCGGGCCGGGATCATCCGGAGTGACGATCCCCTTCCGGATCACTCGCGGAGACGGTAGTCCTGCTGGTCCCGGGCGTAGGCGGCGAAGGCGTCCAGGGACTGCGGGTTGGCCATCGCGTTGCGGTTGGCGGCCTCGTCCGGCGCCATTCCGAGCAGGATCTTGCGCACCGGCACCTCCATCTTCTTCCCGGTCAGCGTGACCGGGATGGCCGGCACACCGATGATCCGGTCGGGCACGTGCCGGGCGGTGTACTGGCTGCGGAGCCGGCCGGCGATCTTGCCGCGCAGCGCGTCGTCCAGGACGGCGCCGTCGGCCAAGGTGACGAACAGGGGCATGAAGAACCCGCCGGCGGGCAGGTCGAGGTTGACGATGAGGGCACCGGTGAGTTCCGGCACGGACTCGAGCGCGGCATAGACCTCCGCGGTGCCGATCCGGATCCCGTGCCGGTTCAAGGTGGCGTCGCTGCGGCCCAGCACGAAGCAGCCGCCCCGCTCGTTGACCTTGAAGAAGTCACCCTGCCGCCAGATCCCGGGGAAGTCGGCGAAGTACGTCTGCCGGTACAGCTGGTCGTCAGGGTCGTTCCACAGCCGGACCGGCATCGACGGCATCGGCTGGGTGATCACCATCTCGCCGACCTCACCGGTTACCGGCTGGCCCTGCGGGTTGAACGCGTAGGCGGCCACGCCGAAGTTACGCGCCTGGTGCTCGCCGGCGTAGACCGGCAGCGTGGGCGCACCGCCGGTGAACCCGCTGCACACGTCGGTGCCGCCGCTGCCCACGTGCAGCCACAGGTCCCGCTTGACGTTGCGGTAGAACCAGGCGCCGCATTCCGCGGAGACAGGTGAGCCGGCCAGCATGATGGCGTCCAGCGCGGACAGGTCATACCTGTCGGCGGGCACGACGCCCGCCTTGGCCATCAGGTCAGCGTAGGCGGGACTGGCCCCGAAGAACGTCACGCCCGCGTGCTGCGCCATCTCCCACAGCACGTCCGGCCGCGGGTAGCCGGGATGCCCGTCGTACAGCAGCGGCCGCACGCCCAGCAGCAGCGAGCTGACCAGGAAGTTCCACATCATCCAGCCGGAAGTGGTGTAGAAGAACATGCGATCGCCCGGCCGCAGGTCCATGTGGAGCGTCTGCAGCTTCAGCTGCTCGATGAGGATGCCGCCGTGGCTGTGGGTGATGGCCTTGGGCAGCCCGGTGGTGCCCGAGGAGAACAGGATCCACAGCGGATGGCCGAACGGCACCTGCTCGAACGAGAACCCGGCGGCGGCCACCGGCTCGTGGTCCATCAGCTCATCCCAGCTCCGCGCGCCGGCGATGGTCCCGCCCGCGGGCCCGGGGACGTGGATCACCTGGTCCAGGCCGGGCAGCTGCCCGATGAGCTGCTGCATCTCGGCGCTGCGGTCGAAGTCCTGCCCGCCGTACCGGTAGCTGTCGACGCAGAACAGGACCCGGGGTGACAGCTGGCCGAACCTGTCGCTGATCCCGCGCCAGCCGAAGTCGGGGGAGCAGCTGGTCCAGATGGCGCCGATGCTGATGGTAGCCAGCATGGCGATCGCGGTCTGCGGGATGTTCGGCATGCAGGACGCGACCCGGTCGCCGGGGCGGACGCCCAGGCCGCGCAGCCGGGTGGCCAGGACGCGGACCGCGTTGCCCAGCTCGGGCCAGGGCAGGCCGGTCAGCGGCGTGGTTTCCGACTGGTGGTACAGGGCGTCCTGGCCGGCTCGCTCGTTCCGCAGCACGTGCTGCGCGTAGTTCAGCCTGGCCCCGGGGAACCAGTCGGCGCCCGGCATGGTCCTGCGGCCCAGGACCGCGGCCGGCGGGACCGAGGCCTCGATGCCGCAGTAATCCCAGACGGCCTGCCAGAAGCCGTCGAGGTCGGTGACCGACCAGCGCCACAGCGCGTCATAGTCGTCGAACTGGCGCCCGCGGCACCGCTCCAGCCACCGGGCGAACGCCGTCACGTTGGCGCGGTCCACGCGATCGGGCCCTGGTGTCCAGAGCAGGTCGCCGTCCCGGACCTGAACCCCCTGACCTAGCCGCTCCACACGCAGACGGTGCCACAGCCGGCCGCGCGGGGCAATGTGGTTCCCGCACAAATGCGGGTCGCCTAAATGCTAGCCGCGCCATGCTGGCCTGGGCGAACCTGCCGTATAGGGTGTTTGGATGGCTGGTCTCGACCTTCCCTCCCTGCACGGGATCGACGTGCATGTGCACGTCGAGTCGGACGGGCACGGCCAGCTCTCCCTTGATGACGAGCTGCTGGCGGCGTCGGCGAAGTACTTCAAGGCCGCGGGCGACCGGGCGCCCACGGTGGAGCAGATCGCGGACTACTACCGCCAGCGGCACCTGGCCGCGGTGGTGTTCACCGTGGACGCCGCGACCGCGACCGGCCATCCGGCCCTGTCCAGCGAGGAGCTGGCCGACCGGGCCGCCGCCCATCCGGACGTGCTGATCCCGTTCGGCTCGGTGGATCCGCAGGCCGGCCAGGAGGCGGTGCGCCGTGCCCGCCGGCTGATCAGCGACCACGCGGTCCGCGGGTTCAAGTTCCATCCCAGCCTGCAAGGCTTCTCGCCGGATGACCTGCGGTACTACCCGCTGTACGAGGTCATCGCCGAGGCGGGCCTGCCCGCCGTCTTTCACACCGGTCAGACCGGCATCGGCGCGGGCCTGCCCGGCGGCCGCGGGATCAAGCTGCGGCTGTCGGATCCGATGCTCATCGACGACGTGGCCGCGGACTTCCCCGGCCTGAAGGTGATCCTGGCTCACCCGTCGGTCCCCTGGCAGGACGAGGCGATCTCCATCGCGACCCACAAGGCCAACGTCTACATCGACCTGTCCGGCTGGTCGCCGAAGTATTTCCCGCCCCAGCTGGTCCGCGCGGCTAGCTCATTCCTGCAGGACAAGATGCTGTTCGGCACCGACTACCCGCTGCTGACTCCGGAACGCTGGCTGCGCGACTTCGACCTGCTCGACATCAAGCCGGAAGTCCGGCCCAAGATCCTCAAGGACAACGCCATCCGGCTGCTCGGGCTGGGCGGGTCAGGGACCTGAGCTCACCCGCACCGCCCGGCCCAGATCCTCGAGCTGATCGGCCAGCAGCCTGCGCAGCGAGCCGGTGATACCGCCGCCGGCCAGGCACTCCTGGCCCGCGCGCAGCGTCGCGGCGTCCGCCGCGTGATGCGGGAAGCCGTGCCGTACCAGGACCCGGGCCGTGGCCGCGTCACCCTGGCCTGCCAGGTCAGCCAGCGCCGGGAAATAGCGCAGGGCATATCCGGCCAGGGTGTCCGCCTGATCGGCCTGCCAGAAGCCTTCGGCGGTGGCGGCTCGCAGGGCGCTGGACGGCCCGGCCGCCTGGGCCTGGCCGAACATCGCCGCCCAGGCGGCCTGCTTGGTCTGCGGGTCGGGGAGCGCGGCGCGGCAGCGGGCCGCGCTCTGCGGCCCGGCCGCGGTAGTGTCTCGGCCGGCCTCCTGCTCGATCCCGGGCTCGCCGATAGCGCCCAGGACCACCAGCCGCAGGACGATCTGCCAGCGCAGCCGGGAATCCAGGTCCGGGCCGCCCGGCCAGCGTCCGGCCTCGAGCCAGGACCGCAACTCGGCGATGTCGTCCGGGCGGGCGGCGCTGTCGATCAGTCCCAGCCCGGCGACCAGCCGGATCCCGTCGGCGTCCTCGTTCGCGGCGGGGCGTCCGAGCATGATCCGGCATAGGCCGGCCAGGTCCGCCAGGGCCGCGGCCCGGGCGGACCGCGGCAGGTAACGGTCGGCGATCATCCAGCGGGCGTAGCCGAGCACCTGCCCGGTGACCGAGATGTCGGTCTCGGCGGGCAGATGCCGTACCGCGAGGTCGAGGTAGCTGCGGGCCGGCAGCTCGCCGTCGCGGACCAGGTCCCGGGCCGCGTTCCAGGCCACCGCCCGGCTCAGCGGGTCGGGTAGCTGTCCCAGCCATGAGCTCAGGGCCGCCCAGGACCGCGGGTCGAGCCGTATCTTGCAGAAGCTGAAGTCGCCGTCGTTGGGCAGCAGCAGGGCAGGCGGCGGATCGGCGGTGCCGTCCGGCAGCTCCACTTCGGCCTCGTCCGCCCCGATACTCACCGGCAGGCTGGCCCGCAGCACGAGCTGGCCGGCGTCGCCGGGCGGCCGGTCGTACACGCCGATCCACACCCGGTGCGGCCTGCGGCCGTCGTGCGCCACGGACCCGGCGCTCCCGGTGACGCCGTCCCGGCGCACGGTGAGGGTGTCCACGCCGGTGGTGCGCAGCCAGCGGTCCGCCCAGCCGTCCAGGTCGGCACCGGACGCGCGGCCGAGGCAGGCCATCAGATCGGCCAGGGTCGCGCTCCCGAACCGGTACCGGGCCAGGTAGTCGTTGATCCCGGCCATGAAGGCCGGCCAGCCGGTCCGGGCCACGAGCTGGCGCAGCGCCGCGGCGCCCTTGGCGTAGGAGATGTCGTCATAGCTGGAGAGCGCGGCATCGTTGTCGGGGACGTCCTGCGGGCCGGGCGCGACCGGGTGCGTGGAGGCCCGCTGGTCGGCGTCGTAGCCGCGTGGCTTGCGGGCCAGGGCGCAGTCGGCCCAGGTGGCGGTGAAGGTGGTGGCTTCTGACAGCACCTGGAAGCCCATGTACTCGGCGAACGACTCACTCAGCCACACGTCGTTCCACCACCGCATGGTGACCAGGTCGCCGAACCACATGTGCGCCATCTCGTGCGCGATGACGATCCCGCGGAGCTGCCGCTCGGCCCGGGTGGCGGCGGCCGGGAACAGGAACTCGTCCCGGAACGTGACGCATCCGGGGTTCTCCACCGCGCCGGCCGCGAGCTCGGGGACGAAGGCCTGATCGTAGGAGTCGAACGGATAGGGCTCGGTGAAGATCTCCAGGTACCGGTCGAAACAGGCCCGGGTGATGGCCAGGATCTCGTCGGCGTCGCGGTGCAGCGATCCGGCCAGGGACTGCCGGGCGTGCAGGCCGAACGCCAGGCCGCGATGTTCGGCCCGGATGCTGTGGTAGGGACCGGCCAGCAGGGTGCACAGGTAGGTCGAGATGGGCGGAGTGGCGGCCAGCTGCCACCGGCGGGCGCCGGGCGCCCCGCACGCCGCGGTCTCAGCGGGCCGCGCCGCGCCGTTCCCGATGACGGTCCACGGGCCGGGCGCGACGATTGTCGCGCTGAACGGCGCCTTCAGGTCTGGCTGGTCGAAGGCCGCGAAGACCCGCTGCGCGTTGTCCAGCCCGGCGTGCAGCGCCAGGTAAACCTGGCCGTCGGCGGGGTCGGTGAAGCGGTGCAGGCCCGCCCCGGCCCGCGAGTATGGCATATCGGCCTCGACCCGGAGCTCGTTGACGGCCTGCAAGTCGGCCAGCGGCAGCCGGTTGCCGCGCAGGATCCCCGGGTCCAGCTCCTGACCGTTGAGCATCACGCGGTCCAGCCGGGCTGGCCGCAGCTCGATGAAACTCCCCGCACCTGGCTCCCGGCAGCCGAACCGGACCACGCTCGCCGAGCCGAACGCGTCCTCGCCGCCGCTGACGTCGAGGTCGACGTGATATCCGAGGACATCGATGAGCCGGGAGCGCTCCCGCGCCTCGGCGTAGGTGAGCACGCTGTCTGGTGTTGCTGATGTCGGTGCGATTCACTCAGCCTAGGCGGGTGAGCGAGTGACCGGGCCGCTGGCTGGACGCCGGCCGGTGCGGGCCTCCGAGACCGCAAATCCGGTAATCCCGGCTCGTATCTCGGTTCAGCTACGAATCGGCACCAACTCCGTACGGGTCTTGCCCGGCCTCCTGTACCAGCCTTGAATGAGGATTCATGCCGGCGCATCGTCTCCAGAGTATCTAGGACAAAGAGTGATGAATCCGGGTTCAGTGCTGGAGGTCAGGGACGTCAGCGTACGCTTCGGCGGCCTGACCGCATTGGACGCAGTATCGCTCGAGGTCCCGGCCCAGCATGTCATGGGCGTCATCGGCCCGAACGGAGCGGGCAAGACCACGCTGCTGAACGTCCTGTGCGGTTTCACCCGGCCCGACGCCGGGGAGGTGCTGTTCGGCGGCCGGCGTCATCAGGTCAGGCCGCACCAGCTGGCTGCCCTCGGCGTGGCCAGGACCCTGCAGAGCGTCGGCTTGTACAACGGGCTGACCGCACTGGAGAACGTCATGGTCGGCGCGACCAGCCAGGCCAAGGCCGGATTCTGGTCCGCGCTGCTGTCCCTGCCGCGGGCCGGCCGGGATGAGCGCAGGCTGCGCGGCCTGGCGGAACAGGCTCTGGAACGAGTCGGCGCCGCTGATGTCGCGGACGCTCGCCCCGCCGAGCTGCCGTACGGGATGCGCAAGAAGGTCGCGCTGGCCCGGGCCCTGGCCGCCAAGCCCGGGCTGATCCTGCTCGACGAGCCCGCCAGCGGCCTGAGCGACTCCGAGCTGAACGACCTGGGGGACCTCATCCGCGACCTGGCCAGCGAGGGCTCGCTGATGGTGGTCGAGCACCACATGGACCTGATGATGTCGGTCTGCGACTCGCTGGTCGTCCTTGATTTCGGCAAGGTGATCGCGACCGGTTCGCCGCGTGAGGTCCAGGACAACCCGGCTGTCACCGCGGCTTACCTCGGCACCGCCGAGGCCAGCGACGGGCCGGCGCAATGACCGCCGAGCCGACGACGGACAGAGCCGCCGACGGCCACTCGGCTGCCCTGCTGGTGGACGGCCTGGTCGCGGGGTACGGCGAGGTCACGGCGCTGAACGATGTCACGGTGACCGCGCAGGCGGGAGGCATCACCGCGGTACTGGGCGCGAACGGCGCGGGCAAGACGACGCTGCTGCGCGCGGTGAGCGGCCTGATCCGGCCGCGCCGCGGCCGGATCCTGCTGGCCGACCACGACGTGGCAGGCCGCAGTCCGGAGCAGATCGTCCGGGCCGGCATCGCCCACGTACCCGAGGGACAGGGCGTGATCCCGGAGCTCACCGTGGAGGAGAACCTGCGGATCGGGATGATGTCGTGGCGGGGCGGCAGGCCGGCGCGCGCGGCCGCGATGGAGGAGGAGTACACCCGCTTCAAGCCGCTGGCCGACCGGCGGCGCAAGCTGGCCTCCACGTTGTCCGGTGGCGAGCGGCAGATGCTGGTCATCGCGCGCGCCTTGCTCGCGCGGCCCCGGGTGCTGCTGCTGGATGAACCGTCTCTCGGCCTCGCGCCCCGGGTCATGGCGCAGGTCATGGACCTAGTGGTCCGGCTCAGCCGGGAGCGCGGGCTGACCATCGTGCTGGTCGAGCAGAACGCGCGTAGCGCGCTCGCCGTCGCCGACCACGGCGTGGTGCTCAACCTCGGCCGGGTGGTCGCCTCGGCCGACGCCGCCACCTTGGCCGCCGACGTCGCGCTTCGCCACCACTACCTCGGGTTCTAGGCACACGCAGGGAGCATTTCAGTGGTCGAGTTCCTCCAGTTCACCCTCAGCGGGATCGTCTTCGGGATGATCTACGCCGCGATCGCGCTGTCCCTGGTGCTGATCTGGCGGGGCACCAGGCTGCTGAACTTCGCCCAGGGCGGCATGGCCATGCTCACCACCTACGTGGCGATCGAGGTTATCTATAAGACCCACTCGTACTGGGCCGGGTTTGTGGTCGCGCTCGTGGCCGGCCTGATACTCGGCGCGGCTAGTGAGCTGACCGTGGTCCGGCCCACCGTGGGCAAGCCGGAGCTCAACGCGGTGATCGTGACCATCGGGCTGCTCATCTTCTACGAGGGCCTGGCCGGCATCTTGTTCGGCGGGCAGTACCGCTCATTCCCGGCGGGGTTCTCGATCATCGGGCTGAAGGTCGGCAGTACGGCGCTCGGGGTGTCCCGCTTCGACGTGTTCACCGCCCTGGCGGTCCTGGCCACCACCTTGATCCTGGCCGTGATGTTCCGGTACACCACGGCCGGCCTGCGGATGCGCGCCGCGGCGTTCAACGCGACGGTAGCCCGGCTGTCAGGCATCCGCGTCGCGCGGGTGCTGACCGTGGGCTGGGCGCTGGCCGGGCTGCTCGGCGCGCTGGCCGGCGTGCTCGTCTCGCCTTCGACGTTCCTGTACCCGAACAGCATGGACGCGATCTTCGTGCTCGGCTTCACCGCGGCGGTGATCGGCGGCCTGGACAGTCCGGTAGGCGCGGTGGTCGGCGCGCTGCTGCTCGGTATCGCGCTCAGCTACGTCGGCGGCTACCTGAACTCCGACCTGACCTCGCTGGTAGCCCTCGGCATCCTGGTCGTGGTGCTGATGATCCGGCCCAACGGGCTGTTCGCCGCCGCGCGGATGAGGCGGGTGTGACGATGCGGACGCTACCGCGCAGGCTGGCCGTGGCCGTGGTGGTGGCCGTGATCGTCGCGTTCTTGTCCATCAAGCTGAACGCGTTCCGCGACTACCAGATCGCCGAGATAGCGATCGAGGTTACGGCCGTCGCCGGGCTCACCATGCTGACCGGGCTCAGCGGTCAGATCTCGCTGGGTAACGGCGCATTCATGGCCATTGGCGCGTATACCACCGCGTTGCTCCTGATGCACCTCAACTGGCCGTTCTACCTCGTGCTGGTGATCGCTGGCGCGGTCACGGCCGCGGCGGGCGCGGTGGTGGGCATCGCCGCGGCCCGGCTGCACGGCCCGTACCTGGCAGGCGCCACCCTCCTGCTCGGCGTCGCGCTCCCGTCGCTCGCCCTGGCCTACGCGGGGGTCTTCGGCGGCGACCAAGGCCTGAACGTCGTCTTCACCGTCCCCGCCTTCCTAGGCGTGAACTTCCCGCTGACCAGATGGCAGGCCTGGGTCAGCGCCCTGGTAGCGCTGATCGTCCTGGTCCTGCTGGCCAACCTGGACCGGAGCAGGATCGGCCGCAACTGGCGCGCGGTTCGTGACAACGAGGTGGCCGCCACGCTGGACGGCATCAACGTGGCCGCGGCGCGCGTGCGGGCCTTTGTCGTGAGCGCCGCCTGCGCCGGGCTGGCCGGTGCCCTCCTGGCCATCGTGACGGGACTGGTCGCGCCGGGCGGCTTCACGCTCACACTGTCCATCGCGCTGCTGACCGCAGCCGTGATCGGCGGCCTGGGCAGCCTGCCCGGCGCGCTGTGGGGAAGCCTCGTGATCGTCCTCGTACCGACCTACGTCACCGACGTGGCCACCAGCCACGGCCTGTCCAGCACCGTCGGCAGCAACATCCCCATCGTCGCCTACGGCGTGCTCCTGATCCTCGTCATGCTCGTGTTCCCGAACGGAATCCAGGGAGGTCTGCTGCGGCTGGTCTCCGCTTTTCTAGGTCCCGACCCGAAATCCCGCATCCGGCGCGCCGCGCCGGCGCCCCATGTCACTCCTTCGGCCGATGAGGCACCGGCCAGCCAACACGAGAAGGAAGGCACTTCATGAAAAAATCTCAGCGGATTCGCTGGCAGGCCGTGGCCATCATGACCTCGGCCCTGCTGGGCGTGGCCGCGTGCTCGTCGAGCTCAAGCTCGGGCTCGAGTTCGAGCTCGGCCAGCAGCTCAAGCGCGGCCCTGACCGCGTCCGCGCCCGGCATCACCCCGACCACCATCACCATCGGCAGCCATCAGCCGCTCACCGGCCCGGCCGCGCCGGGCTACAGCGAGATCGCCCCCGCGTCGAGTGCCTACTTCGCGTACGTGAACGCGAACGGCGGCGTCTACGGGCGGAAGATCGTCTACAAGTATCTCGATGACGGCTACGACCCGACCAAGACGGCGTCGGTCGTCCGGCAGCTCGTGCTGCAGGACAACATCTACGCGCTGTTCAACGGCCTCGGCACGCCCACCCACCTGGCCGCGGTGAGCTTCCTGAACGCGGAGAAGGTCCCCGACGTGTTCGTCGCGTCCGGATGCGAATGCTGGAACGCGCCGAGCACCTACCCCGAGACGTTCGGCTGGCAGCTCGACTACATCAGCGAGGGCAAGATCCTCGGACAGTACATCGCGCAGCACTTCAAGGGTCAGAAGGTCGGATTCTTCTACCAGAACGACGAGTTCGGCCAGGACGGGGTCAAGGGCCTCGACGATGAGATCCCGGCCTCGATGGTGGTCAGCAAGCAGAGCTACGTCGACACCAACGTCAACATCGCACCGCAGGTCGCGGCGCTGAAGGCGTCGGGCGCCAAGGTCGTCGTCTCGTTCTCGATTCCGGCCTTCACCGCGCTGCTCAAGCTGGACAGCCTCAAGCTCGGCTACAACCCCACCCTGGCCGTCAGCGACGTCGGCTCGGACCCGATCACGCTGTCCGGGCTGCTCGAGTCGTTCGCCAAGCAGGGCGGTGCCACGGTCAACGGCAACCAGCTCACGAACGGGATCATCACCGATGAGTACCTCCCGGCGCTGAGCAGCAGCGACAGCTGGTACACCCTGTTCAAGAAGATCCACGACCAGTACGAGCCCAAGGCGCCGCTGGACGGCAACTTCTTCTACGGCATGGCCGTCGCCTACACCTTCGTCCAGGCGATGTTCAAGGCGGGCCGGAACCCGACCCGGCAGGACCTGATCACCGCCATCGAGGGCGGGCTGCCGCAGGGACCGATGGTCGCTCCGTTCGCCTACTCTTCGAGCGACCACCTGGGCGTGACCGGCGCTTACATGGGCATCATCCAGAATGGTGTGGTCATGCAGCAAGGATCGGTGCTGACCACGACCACGAGCCCGACTAGTCCGATCACTACCTACAGCGGATCCGAGGAGCAGGCTCCAGCGAGCGGCATCCCCTCCGCCTCCTCCTGAGGCTCTTCGGCCATCCCCTATGGGACGGAACAGGGATTAGCCGAGATGACAGCGGAAGCTAATCGGATGGCGGGCGGTCGCGCCCGCCCGCCATCCGGGCCGTCTGGAAAGCCGGACGAACGACCGCCTGCCCAACGACTGCGGACGGCGGCCGAGGAACTGTTCGGCGAGCGCAGCTACCACCGGACGACGGTCGCGGACATCTGCGCCCGGGCCGGGATGGCCACCGGCAGCTTTTACTCGTACTACGGGTCCAAGGCGGAGATCTTCGCGTCCGTAGTCCGGGCGATCAACACCGACCTGAGGCAGGCCATGAAGGAGGCCCTCGAGCACACTGAGGGCGGCCAGCGGAACCGGGAACGCGCGTCCTTCAGGGCGTACTTCGACATGCTGTCCACGCGGCCGTGGATCGACCGCATTGTCCGCGAATCGGAGTTCGTCGATCCCGGGTTGTTCCGCGAGTATTACGAGCACCTGGCCCGGGGCTACGCCCGCGGCGTGCGGGCGGCGCAGATGGACCGCGACATCGACGCCCGCTACGACCCCGAGGTCATCGCGTATGCCTATACCGGCATCGGCAACTTCGTTGGCATGCGGTGGGCCGAGTGGACGGCCGGCGGCCGCGTCCCCGAGGACGTGCTCGGTGACGTGCTCGAGTTGCTGGCCCGCGGGCTGGCCCCGAAGGTCACCGAAGCGGCGGACACCTGGCCCGCGGACCCGTGAGGGCGGTTATCCCACCCCTGTGGATAAACCTGTGGACATCGTGGGGACGAGCCTGTGTGCCGCCGGGGAACACAGCAGGTGAACGTGTGGATAACTCCGATAGCACGGCAGCCGGCGGAAGGTCAGCCTGCTCCGCCGCCGCCCATTTCAGCGGCTGCGGGCCCAGGGCCACGAGCTCGGCCAGCTGCATGGCGCACCAGGGCGAGATGGACTGCCGGCCGGTGCGGACCGCGTCGCAGAACTGATCCCAGTCCACCCACCTGATCTCGGCCACCTCCTCCGGATCGGGCATCGGTACCGCGTCCGAGTACACCGCGTAGACCGGGCAGACCTCGTTCTCCAGCACGCCGTTGGCCATCCGGGCCTGATAGCGGAACCTGGGCAGGACCAGGGCGAGGTCCGCCGCGTCGATCCCGAGTTCCTGCCACAGCCTGCGGCGCACGCTGTCGGCCACCGGCTCGCCGGGCAGCGGGTGCCCGCAGCAGGTATTGGTCCACACGCCGGGCCAGGTGCGCTTGGACTCGGCCCGCCTGGTCAGCAGGAACTGGCCGCGGTCGTTGAACAGGTAGGAGGAGAACGCCAGGTGCAGCGGTGTCTGGGCATGGTGCACGGCGGCCTTGGCCGCGGTGCCGCGGGCGAACCCGGTCTCATCCAGTAGGACGACGCTCTCCACGTGCTCCTGCCTGATGGTCGGAAGGGACAGGGGAGAACACTACCTGCTGGCACGCCGCGTAACCGGTTTAACGTGAGAAACTCACCGTCAGTCACCGTCGGCATCCAGTCGGAACTGGTGCATTCCGGCGGATGACGCCACCATCAGCCGGCGCTCCGTAGTAGCGGAACCCGCTAGTGCGAGTCGCGCGGGACCTCATGACCGCTCGCACCGACCAGGAAGTCCAGGTCAGCACCGGTGTCGGCCTGCAGTACGTGCTCGTCATACAGCCGCGTCCAGCCCCGGCTGGCGTGCGGGGGCGGCGGCTGCCAGCCGGCCCGTCGTTCGGCCAGTTCCTGGTCGCTGACCTCCAGGGTCAGGGTCCGGGCCGGGACATCCAGGGTGATCCAGTCGCCGGTCCGCACCAGGGCCAGCGGACCGCCGGCCGCGGCCTCCGGCGCGACGTGCAGGACGACCGTCCCGTAGGCGGTTCCCGACATGCGGCCATCGCAGATCCGCACCATGTCGCGCACGCCTCGCAGTAGCAGCTTCCTGGGCAGCGCGACGTTCGACACCTCCGGCATGCCGGGGTAGCCACGCGGGCCGCAGTACCTGATGACCAGCACCGTGTCCTCGTCTACGTCGAGCTCGGGATCGTTCGACACGGCGTAGTAGTCGGCGGGGGAATCGAAGACCAGGGCCCGGCCGCGGTGCTTGAGCAGGTGCGGCGATGACGCCGACTGCTTGATCACCGCTCCGCCCGGCGCGAGGTTGCCGCGCAGCACGGCGGTCCCGGTCCCTGCGGGCTGGAACGGGTCGGCCATGGTCTTGATGACCTCGCGGTTCCAGCAGGGCGCGTCGGCCACGTTCGCGCCTATCGCGCGGCCGGTCACCGTGATCGCCCCGGAGTTCAGCAGGCCCGCCTCGGCCAGCTCCCGGATCACCACGGGCAGGCCGCCGGCGTAGCAGAAGTCCTCCATCAGGTACTGGCCGTTCGGCTGCAGGTTCAGCAGGGTCGGAACGTCCCTGGCCAGCACGTCGAAGTCGTCGAGCGACAGCGGGACGCCGAGCCGCCCGGCCATGGCCAGCAGGTGGATCACCGCGTTCGTCGACCCGCCGATGGCCGCGTTCACCCGGATCGCGTTCTCGAACGCTGCCCTGGTCATGATGGCCGAGGGCCGCAGGTCCTGGCGGACCAGGTCGACGATCACCTGGCCGGCCCGCTGCGCGGTCTCGTACCGGCGGGAGTCCGCCGCGGGCCAGGTCGCCGAGTACGGCAGCTGCATGCCGAGCGCCTCGGCCATGGATGCCATCGTGGACGCGGTGCCCATCGTCATGCAGTGCCCGTTGGACCGGGCCATGCAGCCCTCGGCGAACACGCATTCCTCCTGCGTCATCCGCCCGGCCACCAGGTCCTCCTCGAACCGCCACACCGCCGTGCCCGAGCCGACGTCAGCACCCTGGTACTTGCCGTTGAGCATCGGCCCGCCGGTAACCATCACCGCGGGCAGGTCCACGCTGGCCGCGGCCATCAGCAACCCAGGCGTGGTCTTGTCGCAGCCTGACAGGAGCACCACGCCGTCCAGCGGGTTGGCCCGCATCAGCTCCTCAGCCTCCATGGCCAGCAGGTTCCGGTAGAGCATGGCCGTGGGCCGCAGCAGCGTCTCGCCCAACGCCATGGCCGGGAACTCCAGCGGGAACCCGCCTGCCTGCCAGACCCCGCGTTTGACGGACTCAGCCACCCGGTGCAGGTGGACGTTGCACGGAGCCAGTTCCGACCAGGTGGTGGCGATGCCGATTACCGGCCGGCCGTCGAACACCTCGGGCGTGAACCCCTGGCTGCGCATCCAGGACCGGTGGGCCATCCCGGACCGCCCGGTTGCGCCGAACCACTGGGTGCTGCGAAGTCCGCTGTTGGTCGTCATAGTGCTATGAGAACACCACCGCCTGGTGGCACGGTGCGGGGACTCCCGCCACGGCCCGTTCGGCATAAAGATCGTGCCTGTTAGGGTCACGAGGGTGAGCCGTGTGCATGACATGGGCGGTCAGACGGGTTTCGGGTCGGTACCGGTCGGTGCCGAAGGCGAGCCGTCGTTCGCGGCCGACTGGGAGGCGCGGGTATACGCGGTGGCGAACGTCCTGCGGCGGCGCGGGCTGTTCAACGACGGCGAGCTGCGCGACGCCATCGAGCGGCTGCCGCCCAAGGTCTACCTGGGGGCGTCCTACTACGAGAGGTGGCTCGGGGCGATCGAGACCCTGGTCGCGGAGAAGGGCCTGCCGTGAGCCTTCCGGCCGGCGCCAGGGTCCGCGTCCGCGCCATCGATCCCGACCATCACACGCGGATGCCGCGCTACGTGCGCGGCCAGGCCGGGGAGGTCGTCGCGGTCCTGGGCCGCTGGCCGCTGCCCGACGACAGCGCCCGGGGCATCGTGCCGCCGCGCGTCGAGACCTGCTACGCGGTCCGGTTCTCCGCCGCGGACCTGTGGGGGAGCGGCGACCACTTCGTGACCGTGGACCTGTGGGAGTCCTATCTTGACCAGCTCTGACCACCACGCGGACCTGCCGGCTGCGGCGCGGACCAGGCAGCTCGAGGAGCGGCTGATCGCGGCCGGGCTGACCAGCGACGACGAGATCGACGAGTTCCTGACCAAGCTGTACGCCAGTGCCTCCCCGGTGAACGGCGCGGTGATGGCCGCCCGCGCCTGGACCGATCCGGCCTACCGGGAGCTGCTGCTGGCCGACGGGAATGCGGCCGCCGCGGAGGCCGGGTTCAGCCTGGCTCCGCCGGACCGCGGCGGATACCAGCTGCAGGTCGCGGCCAACACCGACCACGTGCACAACGTCATCGTCTGCACGCTGTGCTCCTGCTATCCCGTGTCGCTGCTCGGGCCCTCGCCGGGCTGGTACAAGAGCTTCGCCTACCGGTCGCGGACGGTCCGCGAACCGCGGGCCGTGCTGGCCGAGTTCGGCGTGACGCTGCGCGAGACCGCCCGGATCTCGGTCTGGGATTCGACCTCGGAGGCCAGGTACATGGTGCTGCCCGCGCGACCTGCGGGTACCGACCTGCTGAGCGCCGGTCAGCTGGCCACCCTGGTGACCAGGAACGGCCTCATCGGGACCGCCCTGGTCTAGGGCGCTGGATGCTCAGCGCCCCCAGTGGCGGCGCAGCTGGACAGCCAGTTCCTCGGGCCGCTCTTCGGGGAAGAAGAGCTTGCCTCCGTCGATCTCGACGACCTCCCGTGCACCGGGGATCAGGTCGCGCAGGCGGTACGCCCACTCCACCCCGAGGGCCTCCTCGGCGGTGCCCCAGACCAGCAGCACCGGCACATCGAGATGGCGCAGCTGGTCGGCTACCGCCTCGAGCTCGGCGGGGTCCAGGGTAGTGAGCATCCGCTCGAATCCCCTGGCGCGCTCGATGGTCGCGCCAACCGGCGCGAGGTATTCTCGCCACACCTCGTCCGGTACCTTGTCGGGGTGCTCGTAGCCGGTCGCGAGCAGGCTCATCCGGGCAACGGCCGGACTCGCGGCGGCGACGGGCAGCAGCGGGGCGATCTCGCCGCGCGCGGCGGCCTCGATCACCGGCAGGAACGATGGCGGCGGGAAGTTACCCTCGGTGTCGCAGTTGGTGAGGACCAGCGAGCGGAGCAGTTCCGGGTGGCTGGCCGCGACAATCTGCGCGACCACGCCGCCAGTGTCGTTGCCGACCAGGTCGATCCGGTCCAGCCCGAGGCCCCGGCACAGGTCCACGATCAGCTGGGCCATCGCGGTCACCGAGAGATCCTCTCGCGGCGGAGTGCCCCCGTGCAGCGGCAGGTCGACGGCGATGCACCTGGTCGTGCCTGCTACCTGCTCGATGACGTTCCGCCACAGCGCGCCGCTGGTGGCCAGTCCGTGCACGAACACGGCCGCCGGCCCGGCGCCGGACTCCGTGTAAGCGATGTCACCGGTGGCGGCCGTAAGCGTCTGGCGGCGGGCGGTGAATTCCGAGATATCCATGCGAGAACCTTCTTCCTAGGTTGGCGATTGCGCCGTGGTCACTGGCTGCCCGCCTGGGCGGTGTCGAGCTGGACGTGCACGGTGAGCAGGTCGGCGCCGAACACGCGCACGTTGATCGCGTTCAGTGCGCGCAGCGGGTGCCAGGCGATGATCTGCCGCTGGCGCGCGAGCGCATCATCGCCGGGACGCACCGTGGCGATGCCGGGCACCCAGCGGTAGCGCAGTCCGATGCGCAGCCGCACGCGGACCTGGGGGTCGTGCTGGATGTTGTGCACGTAGCCGGCGCGAGTGCCGTGTTCGGCGATGATCCAGAAGTCCTCGCCCTTGCGGCCGTTGCCGACCGGAACCCTGCGGATCCTGCCGGAGGCATGCCCCCGGGTTTCCAGGATCGCCAGGCCGAACGGGTTGATGCCGATCGCGAGCAGCAGCCGCATCAGCGGGTTGAGGACGTACCGCTGCAGCGTCTGGGCGAGCAGTACCTTGGCGCGCCGGCTGCAACTGGTGAGCAGGAACAGGCCCAGGTAGATGCCCGTCTGCACCTGGGCGGACAGGAGGCTGGATCCGGGGATGAGCGCGTAGGGGCCCCACACCAGGGCGGTGGCGGCGAGCGTTCCGGCGATCAGCCCGCGCGGCACGCTGAAGCGAGATCGGGCCCTGGCGGCGGCGCTCTTCCGGGTAGGCACGATGTGGTCAAAGAACAGGTCACCGACGATTCCGAGCAGTTCCGCCCGGTCGGCGCGGACCGCTTCGATGGGATCAGGCATTGGAACCCTCCGTGAGATAGCATTGATTTTAAAGATAATGTCACTATGTCACCGCGTGCCGATGTGCGCAAGCGGGTTAAGGTGAGCTACACAGTGGGGATGGGTGACAGTCCGGTGCCGGGAACCAGAGATGACGCGCCCGCCTCGCTGCGCGCCGAGCAGGTGGCGCAGACCAGGGCCGCGCTGGTCAACGCGGGCCGGCTGCTGTTCGGGACCAAGGGGTTCGCCGCCACGTCCGTGGAGGACATCGCCCGGGCCGCGCGGGTGACGACGGGCGCCCTGTACCACCACTTCCCGACCAAGGCCGCGGTGTTCGAGGCGGTCTTCGAGCAGGTGCACGCCGAGATGCTGGTTGCCTCGGCGGCGGCCTCGGCGGCGGCCGACGGGGCGCTGGAGCAGATGGAGGCCGGCTTCGGCGTCTTCCTGGACCAGGTGCTCGAGCCGGAGGTCCAGCGGATCCTGGTTACCGACGGCCCGGCCGTGCTCGGCCAGGCGCGGTTCATCGAACTGGACGAGCGCCACGCGCTCGAGGCCGCGGTGGCGGCCATCGAGGCGGCCAACGCGGCCGGCCTGCTCCGGGTAGAGGATCCGCCGACGCTGGTCCGGCTGCTGTTCGGCGCGATGACCAGGGCTGGCCTGCTGATCGCGAGCTCACCCGACCCGAAGGCGACCAGGGATGCGGTCGGCGTCACGTTCCGCCAGATGATGAGCGGATTCCTGCCTGTTTGACCTGCAAGCTTGACCTGCACGCTGCGCTAACTCGTGAACAGGAACGTCTTGACGAGCACCAGCGAGATGATGGCCGAGGCGAAAACCGCGTGCATGACCCGGTGCCTGCCGGAAAAAGACAGCAGCGTGAGCGCGAGACAGAACAGCGCTGCTACCAGCGATCCCGTGATGATCGGCTCCGCCTGCCCTGCCGGAAGGATATTGCCGGGACGGGTTTTGAGCTGGTAGTACGCGGTCAGCGTCCGGATCAGGGCCAGGAAGATGATGACGACCTCGGCCCGTGCGATCTTTGTTCGGTGCCTCTTGCAGTACAGCGATAGCTTGCCTGTCTTCCCGGCTGGCTCGTCTGATGCCGGCATCGAGTCCTCCTGATCGTCCTGTCGGTTGCCTTGCGGTTCCGTCCCGTCTAATATGTTAGTCACTAATATGTTAGAGACTAACATAAGGGATGCCTGTGACCGAACCACAACCGGACTGGCGGCAGCGCAAGAAGACCGCCACCCGCGACCGGATCCGCGCCTGCGCGCTGCGGCTGTTCGGCGAGCAGGGATACGACGCCACCACGGTCGAGCAGATCGCCGCGGCCGCGGGCGTGTCGCACATGACGTTCTTCCGCTACTTCCCGGCCAAGGAAGACGTGGCTCTGTCCGACAGCTACGACCCCATGCTCACCGGGCTGCTAGAACAGACTCCGGCGGCATGGCCCCTCATCGACCGGATCCGCACGGCGCTGGTCCAAGGGCTCAGGCAGTTCTACGACGCCGACCGGGACGCCCTGCTCGCCCAGAACAAGCTCATCGTCTCCACCCCCGCGCTGCGTGAGCGCCTGTGGGCAAGCCAGATGGACACCCAACAGCTCATCCTCCACGCCCTGGACGCCGGCCAGCACGGCCCGCGGCCCAGCTTCCAGGCGCGGGTCACGGTCGCGGCCTGCCTGGCCGCCGCCAGCACCGCGGTCCTCACCTGGGTGGAGAACGACGGAACCCCCGAACTGCCCGACCTGGTCGAGCAGGCCTTCGACACCCTCATCCAGCCCCGGTAACCGCGGCAGCGGGGCGTCGCTGCCGGGCAGCCCGGGCAGCCCGGCCAGCCTGCCGGCCGCGGCGCGGAGCAGGCCCGGCGGCTGGACGAAGGCCAGCCTGATGTGGCGGCTCGCCTCGCCGCCCCCTCTCCGCTGGCCCCCTCTCCGCTGGCCCCCTCTCCGCTGGCCCCCTCTCCGCTGGCACTGAGCAGGCGGCCGGGGACCACGGCGACCCCTCTGCGCAGCGCCGCCTGGGCGAACGCGCTGCTGTCAGCCGGGCCTGGCATCCGGACCCACAGGGTCAGGCCGCCCTCCGGCTCGGGCCAGGTCCAGCCGGGCAGCAGCGACCGGAGCGCCCCGGCCAGCGCGTCGTGCCGGTCCCGCAGCCACTCGCCGCGCCACTTGGCGATGACCTCGTGCTGACCGCGCAGCAGTGCGGCCACGATGGCCTGCTGAAACGCGTTGCTGCCGAGGTCGGCGGCCGCCTTGGCCGCCGCCAGCCGGGCGATCACGCCGCGGCTGGCCCTGATCCAGCCGGTCCGCAGGCCGCCCCAGTAGAGCTTGGATAGCGAGCCGACGCTGACCAGGTTGGGCTGGCCCGGGCCGAACGCGGCCAGCGGGAGCGGCGGCGGCCGGTCGCCCAGTGGCAGTTCGGCTAGCGTCATGTCGTCGACGAAAAGTGTGTCCGGATGCGCTGCGGCCAGCCGGGCCACATGCTGGCGGTGCGCGGCGGGCATGACCAGGCCGGTCGGGTTGTGATGGGTGGGAATCAGGTAGACCATCGCCGGGCGGTGCGTCCGTACTACGTGCTCAATGCGCTCCGGGTCCGGACCGCGGCCGGCGGGTATCCCGATCACCCGCGCGCCCGCCCGGTGCAGCGCGTCCAGCACGCCGGGGAACGTCGGGTCCTCCACCGCGACTGGCTGACCAGGCAGCACCTCGCAGCGGATCAGCAGATCGATGGCCTGCTGCCCGCCAGTGGTGACGATGACCTGCGACGGGTCGGCGGCCAGGCTGAGCCTCTGGGTGAGGTGGCCGGCCACGGCGGCCCGCAGTTCCAGCAGCCCGTACGGGAAATAGCCGGAGGTGCCGGTCAGGGCGGCGCGTTCGGCCCTGGTCAGGACGGTCTCCGGTTCGGAAAGCGCCGCCGCGACCTGCGGGGCGCAGTCGACCGCGGCCAGACTGAGGTCGGCTTCCACTACCGAGTCCTCGAGCAGTCCCGAGAAGAAGCCGTTGGCCCGGTGCACGGCCGCCGGGGTGGTGCGGTGCGGGACGATGCGGGTGCCCGCGCCCTGGCGGCTTTCCGCCATGCCCTCGTCGCGCAGCACCTGGTAGGCGGCGGTCACCGTGTTCCTGCTCACCGACAGGGCGGCGGCCAGGTCGCGCTCGGCAGGCAGCCGGAGGCCCGCGGGCAGTTCACCGGTGTCGGCCAGCCGGGCGATCCGGGTGGCCAGCAGCCGGTACAGCGGGCCGTCCGCCGCCGGCCAGTGTCCGAGCAGGTCGGCCAGGGCCAGCGCGCTGATGGCGGAACCGGCCATCGGCGGCCGGGGCGGGGCGGTAACGGGCGGGGCGGTCATGACGGCCCGGTTCAGGCCGGCGTGAGCCGCAGGTAGCCGGCCAGGGCCCGCAGTGCTGGCCGCGGATCGGGGCCGAGCACCTGGACGGCCACGTGGTCCGCGCCCACGTCCAGGTGCGCCGTGACGCCGCGGCCGATCGCTTCGGCGTCGCCGTGCACGGCCAGTGCGTCGATCAGGGCGTCGCTGCCGCCGTCGGCGAAGTCGGCGTCGCTCCAGCCGAGCCTGCGCAGGTTGTTCAGGTAATTGGCCAGGCCGAGGTACGGCTTCTCCACGCGCGGCCGGGCGATGGCGCGGGCCCTGGCCGGGTCGGTCTCTAGCACGACCTTCTGTTCCGGGGCCAGCAGCGGCCCGGGGCCGAGGATCTGCCTGGCCTGCCGGGTGTGCTCCGGCGTGACCAGGTAGGGATGAGCGCCCGCCGACCGGTCGGCGGCGAGCCTGAGCACCCTCGGGCCCAGGGCGGCCAGCACCCGCCCGTCGGCCGGGACCTTGAGCTCGTCGAGTTCGTCGAGGTAGCTGACCAGCTTGGCGTAGGGCTGCCGGTACTCCTGCGTCGCCTCGGGATGCCCTATGCCGAGGCCGAGCAGGAACCGGCCGGGGTACCGGGCCGTGATCCGGTGGTAGGAGGCCGCCACGGTGGTGGCATCGTCCTTCCACACGTTGACGATCCCGGTGGCCACAGCGATGTGATCCGTCGTGGCCAGCAGGTTCTCGACGACACCCAGGTCGCCGTCGGGGGAGCCGCCCACCCAGATCGCCCCGTAACCGAGCTCCTCCACCTCGGCCACCACGTCCGCAGTGAGCGCCGAGGGGTGCCGCCAGATGCCGATCCTGCCCAGTTCGATGGTCATGCCATCGACAAGCCGGGCCGGG
Source organism: uncultured Actinomycetes bacterium (assembly GCA_963790065.1). GTDB lineage: Bacteria > Actinomycetota > Actinomycetes > Streptosporangiales > Streptosporangiaceae > Palsa-504. Next base: position 345,862 of record CAWBNK010000001.1, read on the forward strand.
CCGATTTTCATTCCAGTTTCCGTCCGCAGCACGGGTTCCCTTGACAGGCCAATAGGCTAACGGATATCTATTAGCTAGCCGTTAGGCAGGAGGAGGGTTCGTGCAGGAAGTCGTCCTGGCCATGTTGGCGAAGGAGCCGTCGCACGGCTACGAGCTGCGCTCGCGGCTGCGGGAGGCCCTCGGGCCGGTCGGGGAGGCGATGAACGCCGGGCAGATCTACGTGACCCTAGGCCGGCTGGAGAAGGCGGGCCTCGTGGCCTCGGAGCGGGAGCCCGGGCTGGCCGACCGGCCGGACCGCAAGGTGTACGCGCTCACCTCAGCCGGGCAGCAGCGCCTGGCTGACTGGCTGGCCGAGGTCAGCTGGCCAGGGCCGGCGCCCACAGAATTCCATCTCAAGCTTGTCGCGGCCGCGGCGGGCAGGCTGGCCGATCCGCTCGGGATCGTCGACGCGCAGCGCCGCGAACTGCTGCGCCTGCTGCGGGATACCCAGCGGGCCGCCATGGCCGAGCCGGACGATTCGGCCGCCGGGCTGCTGCTTGAGGGCGTGACGCTGCGGCTGCAAGCCGACCTGCGCTGGCTCGAGGCGTGCGAGCAGCACTGGGCCGGGCGGAAGGGCAGGTCGTGAACGCGGCAGCTGAGGAGTCAGCGGCGCGAGGCGACCCGGTGCTGGTGAGCCACGGGCTGACCAAGTCGTTCGGCAAGGGTGAAGGGCTGGTCCGGGCGGTCGACGAGGTCGATCTCGAGGTCCGCGCGGCGGAGACAGTCGCGGTGATGGGGCCGAGCGGCTGCGGAAAATCCACGCTGCTGCACCTGCTGGGCGGGCTGGAACGGCCTTCAGGTGGCGAGGTGGTGCTAGCCGGCAGCCGGCTGGACCAGATGAGCGAGCGGGCGCTGGCCCGGCTGCGGCGCACCGCCATTGGTTTCGTGTTCCAGGCCTTTCATCTCATGGACGAGCTCACCGCGCGGGAGAACGTCGAGCTGCCCGCGCTGCTGGCCGGGCGCTCGCCGCGAGCAGCGCGGCGGCACGCCTCGGAACTGCTGGAGCGGGTCGGGCTCGGGGACCGGGCCGGGTTCTTGCCTGCGGCGCTGTCCGGGGGCCAGCGCCAGCGCGTGGCGGTCGCCCGGGCCCTGAGCAACGACCCGCTCGTGGTCCTAGCCGACGAGCCCACCGGCAACCTCGACAGCGCCGCGACCAGGGATGTTCTGCGCCTGTTCGACAGCCTGCATGCGGCTGGTCAGACCCTTGTCATCGTCACGCACGACCCGCGGATCGCGGCCACCGCCGACCGGCTGATCTCGATGCGGGACGGCGCCTTCGTCGATGACACGCGAATGTCCGGTGGCGCCCGCGGCAGCCTGGCTGACCTCGCCGACCTGTAAGGCCGACCGCCTGGAGGCTGATCCGGGCTTGGGGCATGTCTGCCACCGGTCCCCCGGAGGCTTTGCGCAGGCTTTGCGCATCTGCCTTACCGGTCCCGCCTGTCCTATCCGTCGCCGGGTCTTTTCGTGCTCGGCTTATCGTGTGCCGTTACCTCCGTCTGGTGATGGTGGTGGCACACGTTGAGGGCGGACCTGGCTTGGCGGGGTGAGGGAGCGCGGGGCTTGCGGGTGACCCGGCTGCGGGTGGGGCGGCTGCGGGTGGGCGGCCGGCGGGTGTTGGGTGGCGGGTGTGGCTGGGGTGCGGGGCGGGTCTCCGGCCGGGTTCCCGTTGGCCCGGCCGGAGACCGCCCGTTTACCTCAGCGTGTTACCTGCTGCTGCTCCGGTTTACAGTCCGGGGCTGCTGGTGACGGGCTGCAGGATGCTGCCGCCGCTGCTGCCGGTGCCGGTTGTCCCGGTGCTGCCGCCGGTGGTGGTCCCGGAACCGGTGCCGGTGGTGCTGCCGCTGGTGGCGGAGCCGTTGCCGGTGCCGGTGAATGCGGGACCATGCCTCGCCGAGGCATGTACATGGCTGACCATAAGGTGTTAATTCACCAATTCCGGTAAACGGCCGATAAGGCACGAATCGCCATTCTGGCGATAGCCCAGCGACGCCGGGAACCAAGCCTGCATCTCTCACGTTCGAAAAGTGATGGCGCAGTCCGGCAGTGGGAGGCGTGATGGTCTGGCTCAGTGGCCCGCGGCGCGGGGCCGGCCGGACCAAACCGATCGTGCTGCACGACCCTCCTCCTGGCTATCGTCCGCCCAGAAGGTCACCTTGGTACTTGCTGGTGAACGAAGACCATGCCCGGCTTATCGTCCGCGTTGGCATAGTAACCCTGGTCCTTGCGGTTGGTGCGGTGGCCGTGATCATTGCCCTGATGATCGCGGGATATCACTAGCCTCGGTCTCTGCCGCAACCGGAAATCGCGTTGTGGGCCTCGCGGCCACCTGGCTATTGTCCGATGGTGAGTTCCGCGGGTCACGTAGAGGTGGCGCACGTCAGCCACGTCCTGCCTAACGGGCGGACGTTGCTTGATGACGTGAGCTTCCGGATCGGCGAGGGACTCACGGCGGCACTGATCGGGCCGAACGGCGCGGGCAAGACCACGCTGCTCCGGCTGGTGGCCGGAGACATCCAGCCGCAGTCGGGGACGGTCGTGGCGACCGGCGGCCTCGGGGTGATGCGCCAGTTCATCGGCCAGAGCCGGGTCGCCGGAACGGGCCACGATCATGATCCGGCGCCGGACGGGAGCGGCGAGAACCCCGCAGTGATGGTGCGTGACCTGCTGCTCTCGATCGCGCCAGCGCGGGTACGAGAGGCGGCCGCCCGGCTGGATGCCGCCGAGCTAGCCATGATGGAGCGAGACGACGAGCGCGCTCAGCTCCGCTATGCCACGGCCCTGGCCGAATGGGGCGAGGCAGGAGGCTACGACGTCGAGGTGCACTGGGATGCCTGCTGCGTGGCGGCCCTGGGCATCCCGTATGACCAGTGCCGCTGGCGTGACGTGAATACGCTGTCCGGCGGGGAGCAGAAGCGGCTGGTGCTCGAGTCGCTGCTGCGCGGTCCGGACGGCGTGCTGCTGCTCGACGAGCCGGACAACTACCTCGACGTGCCGGGCAAGCGCTGGCTGGAACAGCAGTTGGCCGCGACGCCGAAGAGCGTGCTGCTGGTCAGTCACGACCGGGAACTGCTGGCCGCCTGCGCGCAGCGCATCGTCACCGTGGAGGACGGGCGCGTCTGGGTGCACGGCGGCGGATTCGGCGGCTACGCGCAGGCACGGGCCGACCGGATCAGCCGGCTGGAGGAGCTGCGCCGTCGCTGGGACGAGGAGCACGAGAAACTGAAGGAACTGGTCCGAACGTTCCGGCAGAAGGCCTCCTACAACTCGGACATGGCGTCCCGGCTTCAGGCCGCGGTCACCAGGCTGCGCCGGTTCGAGGAGCAAGGGCCGCCGGAACTAGCCCCCCGGGAGCAGAACGTCAGGATGCGGCTGCGCGGCGGGCGGACCGGCAAGCGGGCCGTGATATGCGAGAACCTGACCCTCAGCGGACTGACTGGATCGTTCGGTGCCGAGATCTGGTTTGACGACCGGGTAGCAGTGCTTGGCGCGAACGGGTCGGGGAAGTCGAGTTTCCTGCGGCTGCTGGCCGGCCAGCAGGTGGCGCACGAAGGCACGGCCCGCCTCGGCGCCCGCGTGGTGCCCGGCTTCTTCGCGCAGACTCACGCCCGGCCTGACCTGAGCGGGCGTGCTCCGGTCGAGATCCTGATGACCGAGCACGCGCTGCTCATCAACGAGGCCATGTCGGCCCTGTCCCGGTACGAGCTCCAGGCATGCGCCCGCCAGCCGTTCGGCACGCTGTCCGGCGGCCAGCAGGCCAGGCTGCAGATCCTCCTGCTGGAGCTGGCCGGCGCCACCTTGCTCCTGCTCGACGAGCCGACCGACAACCTCGACCTGCCCAGCGCCGAGGCGCTGCAGCAGGGCCTGGAGTCCTACCAGGGCACCGTCCTCGCCGTCACGCACGACCGCTGGTTCGCGCGATCGTTCGAGCGATTCCTGGTCTTCCTGCCCGACGGCAGTGTCCGCGAGACCACCGAGCCGGTCTGGGACTGAGCCGCCGGTTCGCGCCGATCTGCCCAGATACGCCGAGAAACGGCAATACCGTCGTTGACCCGGATATTCTTACCGCCGAGCAGCGTCTTGCCGAGGGCGCCGTTGAGCGGTAGAGCGGCGTCGGCGGAGTGGGCAGGGATCCTGGGGAGGGGTGTTGGGCGAGGATTTCCCGGCGCGCCTGGCTGGCCTGGGGGCGGGTTCGCTGGTGGCGGGGTACCGGCTGGAGGTGCGGGTCGGTGCGGGCGGGATGGCGGTGGTGTTCCGGGCCCGGGATGAGCGGCTGGGCCGGCTGGTGGCGCTGAAGGTGCTGGCGCCGGGGCTGGCGGCTGATCCGGGGTTCCGGCGGCGGTTCATCGCGGAGTCGCGGGCGGCGGCGGCGGTGGATGATCCGCATATCATCCCGATTTACGAGGCCGGTGAGGCGGACGGCGCGCTGTTCATCGCGATGCGGTTCGTGGGCGGCGGGGACCTGCGGCGGGTGCTGGACCGGGAGGGGGGCTGGCGCCGGGGCGGGCGGCGGGGTTCATTTCGCCGGTGGCCTCGGCGCTGGATGCGGCGCATGCGGTGGGGCTGGTGCACCGGGATGTCAAGCCGGCGAACATTCTGGTGGATACGCGGCGGGACCGGCCTGATCATGTGTATTTGTCGGATTTCGGGGTGAGCAAGGGCGCGGTCTCGTCGGTGTCGTTGACGGAGGCGGGGCATTTCCTGGGTACGCCGGATTATTCGGCGCCGGAGCAGATCCAGGGTCTGGTGGTGGACGGGCGGGCTGATCAGTACGCGCTGGCGTGCGTGGCGTTCCAGTTGCTGGCCGGGGTGCAGCCGTTCGGGCGGGATCAGGGGATGGCGGTGTTGTTCGCGCATCTGTCGCAGCCGCCGCCGTTGCTGTCGGCGTGGCGGCCGGGGCTGCCGGGCGGGGTGGATGCGGTGCTGGCCCGGGGGATGGCGAAGGTTCCCCAGCAGCGGTTCGGGTCGGGCGCGGAGTTCGCGGACGCGCTGCGCGGGGCGCTTGGCCTGCCGTCGTATACCTCTTACCTGCCGGTTCACGGCCGGGCAGCGTCTCCGGCCGTCGCGGCGGGCCAGGCGGTCCCGGCTGGGGCGGCGGGCCAGGCGGTCTCGGTCACGCCGCCGTGGCCGGGCGGTCCGGCTGCGGCTGAGACCGTCGACCTGATCCCGGACAGCGCCCGGGCGCCTGTGCGGAACGGTCCCGGGCACGCTCGCAGCCGGCCACCCTCATCCAGTCCGCGGTGGAAACGACGCCTGCTGCCGCTCGGCGCCGCCGCCGCCATCATCGCCATCGCCGCCACCATCCTCGCCACCACCACCCACCTCGACCATGGGGCCGGGGCTTCCGCAGGCCAGAAGGCGGCGAAGCTCGTCTACGCTGAGGGCGGCCGCGTCCCGCCGTATTACGTCTGGATCAGCACCCAGGGCAACTCGAACTTCACGGGGGCGCAGTATGCCGCCGTGCGGCTGACCGCTACCGGCGCCCTGCTCGGTTCGGTGACAGCGTCGGCACCCGGCGGCACCGTGGCGGCGGTGACCGGCGCCGCCGACGACCGGACCTTCGTCCTCGACGAGCAGACCTGGTCGAATCCCTCCTCGAACGGCAATCAGGCCTGGGAGCCGCGTACGTTCTACGTGCTGCACCTCAGCGCGGCCGGCAAGCCCGGACCGGTCACCAGGCTGCCGATCAGCATGCCGTACGGCGAGGTACTGAGCGGCATGGCACTGTCCCCGGACGGCACCAAGCTTGCCATCGGGATGGGCAACGTGAGCAAGAGCAACACCAACCTGACCGTATTGAAGCTTTACTCCGTCCCGGCCGGCAAGGTGCTGCGGACCTGGTACGCCGACGGCACCATCGGGAATAGCGGCGACGACCCGGAGGCCCTTTCCTGGACGTCCGACCAGCGGACGCTCGGGTTCGACTGGCTGGGCAACACCGACGGGAACCGAGCCGGGGGAATGGCTTCTCGACCTCACCAAAAGCGGCACCAACCTGATCGCCAACAGCCACCAGGCGCTGTCAAACATGCAGAGCACGCCGCTGGCGTGCGATGAGGATCAGATCGTCACGCCGGACGGATCGGCCATCGCGTGCGGCGCGGACAACAACTCCGGCAGCGGCTACGAGGATTTCCCCACAACCAAGGGGAAGCCGGCGCAGGCCCTGGCCGAATGGTCCGGCAACGGCCAGACCGAGGTGCTGTGGTCGAACCCATCGGGCAGTGTCCTGGTCGGTACGGCGCCCGAAAGCGGCCATATCGGCATGATCACCGCCGGCACGTTCACGCCGCTGCCCGGACCCATAACTGAGGTTTGGATCGACGAGGGTGCCTGGTAACGGCGGACCGCCCGGCCGTCAGCCAGCGAGACGGGCCGGGCTCATGGATATACCGCCGAAGGCCAGGTCCCAGATCCTCAGGACGCTGGCCCAGGACGAAATCCCGGCTATGTAGACATGGAACTTTCTACCTATGTAGAGTTCTCTGTCGTGACGTCACGCCGTGAGTTCTCGCCGCAGACCCTGTCCGTGCTGGCCGCACTGTGCGCGGAGCCGTCGCAGTGGCATCACGGGTACGCGCTGGCCACCCAGACGGGCCTGAAGTCGGGCACGCTGTACCCGATCCTGATCCGGCTGTCCGATCGAGGCTTGCTCGAGGCGTGCTGGCAGGACGAGCCGCTGCCGGGGCGGCCGCGGCGGCATCTGTACCGGCTGACGGCCGACGGGCTGGCCAGTGCCACGGCGGCCCTGGCGGAGGCGCCCCCGGCCGAGGTCGAGTCGGCTCGAGCCAAGGCGCGGCCGGGCGTGAGCCCGCGACGCGGGCGCGGGGTTGCCGCGCCCTCGGTGCCATGAGCTGGCTGGGCCAGGCCGCGGGCGCGGCCGGGCGGGGCGCGGTGCGGGTGGTGCCGGCGGCGCGGCGGGACTGGGCTGAGGCGGTCTGGGCCGAAGCGCATGAGGTGCCGCCGGGCTGGCGGCGGCTGGCCTGGCGGGCGGGCGGCCTGGGGCTGATGGCGGAGGAGGGGCAGATGGCACGCACGATCGGCATCTGGTTGTTGTTCGCGGTGGCGGCGGGGGCGGCGGCCTGGGGAGCCTGGCCGGGCTCCCCAGTCAGCCATGGCGCCGCGGTCCAGGGCGGCATCATCATGACGTTGGCCCTGCTGGTCGGCCTGCCGCTGCTGACCCGCTGGGTGCTCGGGCCGCCCGGCAACCGGGCGGCCCGGTTGCTCAGGCGCGGCTTCTATGCCGCGTTCCTGGCCGTGATGCCAGCCCGGGCCGCCATCGGGATGTTCCTCGGAGCGGTCCCGCGCTCGGGTATTAACCGGCATGTCTACGACGTCTCCCAGGGTCCGGGGGTGCCGGGCAGTTCATCCGGCGGTACAGACTGGGGGGGCGAGATAGCGGTCCTGGTGTTCACGGCCTGCTTCCTGGCGGTCATCCTCGCGCTGACTGCACGCCGTACGCCGGTGGCCCCGGCCACGCTGGCGATCGGCGTCGGCGCGGGCCTGGTGCTGGGTGCGGTGGTGTACGCGATGGCACCGCTCGGCCTGAACCCCAAGTTCCCGAACAGGCCATGGCTGCACGGCTCCGCGGCTGAGACGGTCGGGGTCCTGGCCTGGATCCTGGTGTTCGGCGCGCCGCTGGTCGCCGGCGCCATCGCGGGACGGCGCTGCCATGTGCCGGACGACCCAGCCGAGGCAACTGTTGCCCATGCCTGGCAGGGCTTCGCCGGCGGTCTGGTGTCCGGCGGCGTCGGGGCCATGTTCCTCACCGTGCTCGGTGATGGCACGACCGCCCTCATGGTCAGGTCGGCGTGGGTGCGGGATGTGGTCTACCACGGGCAGCACGTGACCGCTTCCGCGGTCTACGGCCGTGAGCTTTACGCAAGCCAGAACGTTTCCGGTTATTACCTCCTGCTCATCGGCTTCCCGATCATCGGGCTCCTTATGGGCCTGCTCGGCACGGGGATCGCAAACCCTGCCCCTCGGCTGCCGGAGGGCGGCGGACCGAACGGACCGGGCGGCCCGCCGGGCCCTGGCGGTCCTGAGCCGATGCCGGATCCGCCCGACGGCGGCCGCCACATCGATGCCGAAGAACTGACCGTCCTGGTAGGAGGGCCCGATGCCGAGCTGGCCGCGCCGACACGTGAACTGGCCCACTGCTGACGGACCGGCCGGCACCAGGACCGCCAGGCGGGGCATGGTGCGGCTGGTGCCGGCGGCGCGGCGGGACTGGGCTGAGGCGGTCTGGGCCGAAGCGCATGAGGTACCGCCGGGCTGGCAGCGGCTGTCCTGGCGGGCGGGCGGGGTCCTGCTGATAGCGAAGGAGGCCCAGATGGTACGCCGGATCGGCACTCTCGTGCTGTTCACTGCGGCTGCGGCTGCGGCGGCCTGGGCAGCCTGGCCGAAGTCCTCGGTCAGTCTCAGCCATGGCGCCGCGGACCAAGGCGACGTCATCATCACGTTGGCACTGCTGGCCGGCCTGCCGCTGGTGACCCGCTGGCTGCTCGGACCGCCCGACAACCGGGCGGCCCGGCGGCTCCGGGCGGGCTGCTACGCCGCGATCCTGGCCATCATGCCGGCCAAGGCCATTACCGATATGTTCGTCGGCGCGGTCCCGCGATCGGGTATCGACCTGCGCACGTATGACGTCGGGAACAGCAATGGAGGCCTCCCGGTGCCGGGAACGGTCTCCGGCGGTCCCGACTGGGGCGGCGAGATCTTCATCCTGTTCATAACGGCGTGCTACCTGGCCGTGATCCTCGCGCTGACCGCACGGCGCGCCAAGGTGGCCCCTGCCACGCTGGCCGTCAGCGCCCGCACGGGCCTGGCCCTGGGCCTCGTGATGTTCGCGGTGGACCCGCTTGGCGGCGCGCAGATCGCTACCAATCCGTGGCTGCACGGAACCGCGACCGACCCGCTCGTGGCCCTGGCCTGGGTCCTGCTGTTCGCCGGGCCGGTGGCCGCGGGCGTGCTGGCCGGGAGGCGCTGCTACGTACCTGACGATCCCCGCCAGGCATCCGCCGGCCGGGCCCGGCAGGGCGTCGCCGCAGGGCTGGTGTGCAACGGCGTCGGCGCCCTGACCGTCGCCGTGCTCGGCATCGGCACGACCGCGCTGATGCTCAAGTCAGCCTGGGCGCGGGACTGGCTTTACCACGGGCAGCAACTGACCGCCTCGGCCCTGTACGGGCGTGAGCTGAACGCGAGCGGAGCCGTCGCGTTCTATGCCGTGATCTGCATTTTCTTCCCGATAATCGGGCTCTTGATGGGGCTGATCGGCTCCGGGTTCGCCAAGGCGACCGGCCCGGAGCCACGCAGCGGCGGCCCGGGTGGCCCGCCGGGTCCCGGCGAGCCCGAGCCGGCACCGGACCCGCCCGTCGGCGGACGGCTAGCCGGTGCCGGTGCCGGTGAGCTGAGCGCGCTCAGGTAAGGAAACTGACCGCGCTCAGGTGACGGCAAGCGGGCTCAGCTACCGACCCTGGTACCGCAGTTCGCGCAGAAGCGAGCCCCGCCGGGCAGCTCCATGCCGCACTCCGTGCAGTGAGTAACGACGGGGGCGAGGCCCTGGCCGCAGCTCATGCAGAACTTCGCGCCTGCCGGGTTCGGGGCCTGGCAGGACGCGCACGCCGCTCCGGCCGCAGCCGACTGGGCCGCAGGAGCCTGGGGGGCCGACTGGGCCGGGGGAGCCTGCGGCGGCCCGCCCTGCGGCTGGCCGGGCTGCCCGGGCTGGCCGGGCTGGCCGGGCTGGCCGTACGGCACGCCGTACTGCTGCGCCGCGCGCTGCGCGGCCTCCGCCTGCTGCGACTGCATGGCCTGCGCCTGCTGTGCCCCGAACGCGCTGGCCAGGCCGAACCCGGCCCCGAGGAACGCGCCCTCGGTCCCGGCGCCGCCCTTGGCCAGGCCCTGCCCGGCGCCCAGCGCCATCTCGCCGGCCGCGTAGTTCTGGAAGCCGCCCGCCAGCTGGGAGTAGCTGGTGTCCTTGGCCAGCTGCTTGAGCTGCTGCTCGTCCTCGGGCGACAGGTTGACGTCGAAGTTGCCCATCCGGGTCAGCTGGACGCCGTAGGCGGCGAGCTGACCGTTGCCGGCCTCGATGGTGTTCTGCTCGATCTCCGCCGAGTACGCCATCAGGCCCAGGATCGGCCACCCGTTGCGGATGATCTGGGTGGTGACGTGTGTCCGCAGTACCTTGAGCAGCTGATCGCTGACCCACCCGGAGATCCGCTCGTTGTCGGTGACGTCGACCGTGGAGGTCAGGTTGGTCACCAGCCGCACCGGGTCGGCCACGCGCAGCGCGTAGTCGCCGAACACCCGAAGCGTCACGACCAGCCCGGTCCGCGGGTCCTGCACGTCGTCGACCCGCCCGCCGAACTTGAAGCCGGTGTACTCGCGGGTGCCGACGAAGTACAGCTCGGCCCGGTAGGCGTTCCCGCCGGTAGCGGCGTCGATGAGCACGCCGAGCCCGGGGAGCTCGTTGGCGTCGATCTGATGCCGACCTGGGCCGAGGGTCTGCACGACCTGGCCCGTGTTGACGAACATCGCCATCTCGTCCGCGTTGACGATCGCACGCGTGTAGCGGCGGATGGAGACGTCCGGCCATTTGAAGACGATCTGACCTTTGCGGTCATCAGGTACGGCGATGAATTCCCGCCCGAGCAGTGCCATGGCAGAACCATACCTGCTGTCGAACTTTGAGGCATAAGGCGTTGTCAAAGGTCTCTACCCTGCTATCTTCCGAGCGTGGAAATGATCCAGTGCCAGTGGTGCCAGGCCCAGAACCAGCCGGGTACCACCAGTTGCCAGACCTGTGGCGCGCCGCTCGACGAGAAGGACAAGGTCAGCGATTCCGGCTGGCGCGAGGCGCCCCGGCTGCGCGACATGACCGAGTTCCGGTTCTCCGGCAGCACCTGCCAGGTCGAGGGCGAACTCGTCCCTGTGGCGGAGATCGCCCTGCACCCGCAGGACGGCGTCTACTTCGAGCACCACGTGCTGCTGTGGAAGGACGAGTCGGTCCCGCTCTCGTCGCTGAACACCGGCGGCGGGATGAAGCGCACGATCGGCGGCATGCCGCACATCGTCACGGTGGCCAACGGCCCGGGCCGGATCGCGTTCTCCAGGGACGCGCCCGGCGAGCTGGTCGTGCTGCCGCTGCACCCCGGCATGGAACTGGACGTCCGCGAGCACGCCTTCCTGGTCGCCTCGCACAGCGTCCAGTACTCGTTCATCCGGATTAAGGGCCTGGTCAACCTGCTGCACGGCGGGAACGGCATGTACATAGACCGGTTCATCACCGCGGGCTACCCCGGCATGCTGCTGCTGCACGGCAACGGCAACGTGCTCGAGCGGACCCTGCGGCCGGGCGAGAAGATCCTGGTCGAGCCGGGCGGCTTCCTGTACAAGGACTCCTCGGTCCAGATGCAGGCCGCGCAGATGCCGCTCAAGACCGGCCATCTGCGGCACGGCATGTACCTGGCCGAGATGACCGGGCCGGGCCGGGTCGGCATCCAGTCGATGTACGTCCACCACCACGCCGACTGAGGCCAAAAAGAGACGCGGCATGAACACCTACATTTGCCGGTACTGCCGGCAGCCGAGCGACCCGAACTCACCGACCTGCCCGCTGTGCGGAGCCCCGGTCGACATCCGGTCCTCGGTCAGCGACTCCGGCTGGGTCGAGCAGCCGGCGATCAAGGACATGGCCCGGCTCCAGTTCGGTCAGTCACACCTCCAGATCGCGGGCACCACGGTCCCCGTGGCGGAGTTCAGCCTGGCGCAGAACGACTGGATCTACTTCTCTCACCACGTGCTGCTGTGGACCGAGCCGGGCACCCGGCTGACCAACATGCCGATGCGCGGCGCCTGGAACCGCAAGCTGGCCGGCCTGCCGCTGGTCATGGTGGAAGGCCGCGGGCCCGGGCACCTCGCGCTGTCCGACAACCACGCCGGCGAGGTCGTGGCCCTGCCGCTGCAGCACAACCAGCAGATCTGGGTCCGCGAGCACCGCTTCCTCACCGCGACCGGCAACATCAGGTACGACTGGCATCCCACTGGTGTCTGGTACACCACCGGAAGCGGGGACGACCAGGAGACCCACTACCCGATGGGCCAGTTCGGTGACACCTTCGCCGCGCACGAAGGCCCCGGCCTGCTGCTGCTGCACTCCCCGGGCAACACCTTCATCCGCGACCTGCAGCCCGGCCAGACCCTGCTGATCCAGCCGAGCGCGCTGCTGTACCGGGACGTGTCGGTCCGGATGTCCCTGCACCTGGAGTACCCGCGGAACATGGGCTTCGCGTTCTGGCACAGCCGGTGGAGCTATCGCAGCATCTGGCTCAGGCTCTTCGGGCCCGGCCGGGTCGCCGTGCAGTCGATGTACGCCCGGCCTGAGGACACGGACATGATCTCCAACCACTCCTACGCCACGACCCACCACTGGTAGCAGGCGGCGGCCGGGACCGCCGCCGTCACGGGGTCAGCGAGGGCCGGGAGTTGAGCGCGGCCACGTCAGGCAGCGTGGTCGACCGGTAGGCCCGGTCGAACGAGGCCAGTTCGGCGTCGCTCAGCACGTCCGCGATCTGGCCGAAGCCGTCCGGCGCCCGGACGCTGACCAGGTGTAGCAGCCGGTCGGCGGGCATGTCGCGGTTGGCCAGCACGATCGCGTTGACCGTCTCGCGCCTGGCCGTCTCGTAGGCGGCCAGGCCGTCGGCGGGGTGAGCGGCGCGGGCCAGCGACCAGGCCAGCACCCGGGCGTCCAGGATGGCCTGCGAGCCGCCGTTGGCCCCGATCGGGTACATCGGATGGGCGGCGTCGCCGAGCAGCGTGACCCGCCCGGCTCCCCAGGACGGCAGCGGGTCACGGTCCACCATGGGGTACTCGAGGATCCGCGGCGCGCCGGCGATCAGCGCGGGCACGTCCAGCCAGCCGAAGTCCCAGTCCGCGAACCACGGCAGCACGTCCTCGACCCGCCCGCGGCGGTTCCAGTCCGCGGCCGTCGCCGAACCACCCGGTACCTTCACCTCGGCTACCCAGTTGACCAGCGCCCGGCCGCGCAGTTCCGCCTGGCGCGAGATCGGGTAGGCGACGAATTTCAGCGCCGCATTGGCGCCCGCCACCGCCACCGTCCGGCCGGTCAGGAAGGGCGCGCCTGCCACCACCCCGCGCCACATCATGATGCCGCTCCAGCACGGCGGCGGCTCGGCCGGGTGCAGCTGCGCGCGGACGGCCGAGTACAGCCCGTCGGCGCCGATCAGCACGTCGGCCGGCAGCGCCGAGACCGTCCCGGACCGGCGGTCCCGGACCTGCACCCGGAGCCCGGACGGCGACTCGGTGAACTCCGAGAACACCGTGCCAGTGCGGACAGCGTCCGCGCCGAGCCGTGCCCGCACCGCGTCGAGCAGGATCATCTGCAGCTCGCCCCGGTGAATCGAGTACTGCGGCCAGCGGTAGCCGATGCTCAGGCCGGAGGCGAAGCTCCAGATCCGGTTGCCGTGCCGGTCGAAGTGCACGTGTTCCGCGGTAGGTATCCCGGTCGCGGCTAGCTCGTCGCCCAGCCCTAGCTCGGTCAGTTCCCGGACCGCGTGCGGCATCAGGTTGATGCCGACCCCGAGCGGCCGCAGGGTGATCGCCGCATCGATCACCAGCACGTCAATCCCGGCTGCATGCAGCGAGAGCGCGGCGGCGAGCCCGCCGATGCCCGCGCCCGCGACGATCACCTTCACCCGTCCATGATCCCCGGTATACGGGGGCAAACCCCACCCCAAACAGGGGTGATGCCCGCGTTCCCGGCCGGGTCCTGGATCCATAGCGTGAATGGCAGATGCAGTGCTCTATGCACAGGGCTTTTAAAGCACGGGGCTTTTAAAGCACGGGGCTTTGAGCACGGGCGAGCGTGCCCGCCAATGGGGGCCGGGCACGCTCTCGCGCGATAAGGGAGGCTTTCTCATGATCGAGGCACGCGGCCTGGTCAAGCGCTACGGCTCCACCACCGCCGTGGACAACCTCAGCTTCGACGTCCGGCCAGGTACGGTAACCGGCTTCCTCGGGCCGAACGGCGCGGGCAAGTCGACCACCATGCGGATGATCCTCGGCCTGGACCGGCCCGACGCCGGCCAGGTCAAGATCAACGGCCAGGTCTACCGCGACCTGCGCTGGCCGCTGCGCGAGGTCGGCTCGCTGCTGGAGGCCAAGGCGTTCCACCCCAGCAGGACGGCCCGGGCCCACCTGACCGCGCTGGCCGCGAGCAACGAGATACCGCGGCACCGGGTCAACGACGTGCTCGAGATTACCGGCATGGACCAGGCCGCCGGCCGGCGTGCGGGCAAGTTCTCGCTGGGCATGGCCCAGCGGCTCGGCATCGCCGCGGCGCTGCTCGGCGACCCGGCCGTGCTGCTGCTTGACGAGCCGGTCAACGGCCTGGACCCCGAGGGCATCCGCTGGATCCGGGGCCTGCTGAAGAACCTGGCCGCGCACGGCCGCACCGTGCTGATCTCCAGCCACCTGATCAGCGAGGTCGCGCAGACCGCCGACCAGCTCATCGTGATCGGCCGGGGCCGGCTGCTGGCCCAGACCACGGTGGCCGAGCTGTCGGCCAGCGGCAAGTCCCTGGAAGAGGCGTTCTTCCAGCTCACCGACGGCAGCACCGAATACTCATCGGACTACGTCACCGACTATCACCTGAGGAGCGTGTCATGACCACCGCGACGCTCGACCGCGCCGCCCGCCCCGGTTCCGGCCACGCCGAAGGGCGCTACGGCTTCCGTTCCGTGACGCGCATGGAATGGCTCAAGCTGCGCAGTATCCGCTCCACCTGGTGGACCCTGCTGGTCTTCGCGGCCGGCATGATAGGCCTGGCCGTCCTGATCATGGCGCGCCAGGACCCCACCTTCTCGGCCGCCGGCCGGGCCACCTATGACCCGACCAACAACAGCCTCGCCGGGCTGGCCATCGGCCAGCTCGCGCTCGGCGTCCTGGGCGTGCTCGCGATCACCGGCGAGTTCTCCTCAGGCCTGATCCGGCTCACGTTCGCCGCGGCGCCCCGCCGCCCGCTGGTGCTGGCGGCCAAGACGGCCGTGCTGGCCGCCGTGGCGCTGGTGGCGGGGGAGATCATGGCGTTCGCCGCCTGGGGCCTGGGCGAGGCGGTGCTGCGCAACCCGGCCCCGCACGCCACGCTCGCCCAGCCGGGCGTGCTGCGGGCGGTGCTCATGGGCGGGGCCTACCCGGCCCTGATCGCGCTCATCGCCCTCGGCCTGGGCGCGCTCATCAGGCACACCGCAGGGGCAATCAGCGCCGTGGTCGGGGTGCTGTTCGTGCTGCCGCTGATCCTGGTCCCGCTGGGCACCTCGATCCAGAACTCGGTCGGGCAGTTCATGCCGATGATCATCGCGGAGAACTCGCTGACCGCGGTCAAGCCGGTGGCACACAGCCTGTCGGCCGGAGCCGGCTTTGGGATGCTGTGCCTGTACGCGGTGGCCGCTCTGGCCGCAGGCGCCTGGGCACTGTCCCGCCGCGACGCCTGAGTGACGGCCGCAAGCGGAGGACAATAGGGTCCATGGACGAGGACATCCGGCGGGTGGCGGGCACCATACTGGGTGCCCCGCTCACCCGCCGGACCCTCCATGAGCTGCTGTACTGCGGCGTGGGAGGGCTGGCCGGGCTGATCGGGTTCTGGATCACCGTGGTGATGCTGGCCCTCGGGCTGACCATCTCCGCTTCGGTCCTGGGCACCGTGGTCGGGCTGCTGCTGCTCACCCTGGCCCTTCGGGTCAGCCGGCGGCTGGGCGCGCTGCACCGGCGCCTGGCCAGGTGGCTGCTCGGCTACCAGGTCGAGGCCCCGCCGAAGTTCCAGCCGGGCATTGGCATCCTCGCCCGCCTCGACAAGCGGCTACGGGACCGGGCGGCCTGGCGCAGCGTGGCCTACAGCCTGATCAAGCTGCCCACCTCCGCCGTGCAGCTGTACGCCGCGACGGCGGCCTGCATCGGCCTGGTCGACCTGAGCTACCCGGAAGTCTGGCTGCTGTTCCGCCATCACAACGCGAGCCAGCTGAACCCTCTGGTGGCGCCGACACCGCTGCCGTTCGGCGGAGATATCAAGATCTACTCCTGGCCGGGCACCATTCCAGCAGCCCTGCTCGGCGCGGTATGCGTGCTGATTGCCACCTGGCTGGCTCGGGCCATCAACGCCGGCGACCGCCGCCTGATCCGCGGCCTGCTCGGGCCTAGCAGCATGGCCGAGCGGGTCAGCGAGCTGGAGCGGACCCGCTCGCTGGCGGTGGAAGATTCCGCCGCGGCGCTGCGCCGGGTCGAGCGGGACCTGCACGACGGCGCGCAGATGCGGCTGGCCGCGCTGGCCATGAACCTCGGCATGGCCCGGGAGAAGTTGGGCGATGACGACGAGCAGGTCGGCCGTGTTTCTGACAACACCGCAACGGTCCGCGAGCTGCTCGACGCGGCGCATCGCAATGCGACCGATGCCCTGGCCGACCTGCGCGACCTGGCCCGCGGCATCCACCCGCCGGTGCTGGACAGCGGCCTGGCCAGCGCGCTGGCCAGCCTGGCGGCCAGCAGCGCGATCCCCGCGTCGGTCACCGCCGAGATCGATCCGCGGCCCGCGCCGGCCATCGAGACGATCGCCTACTTCTGCGCGGCTGAGCTGATGGCCAATGCGACCAAGCACAGCTACGCGAATCAGATCAAGATCAATATTTTTACCGAACGATCCGGGCTGCTCCGCCTGGAGGTTACCGACGACGGGATCGGCGGGGCGGACGCCGCCCGGGGCAGCGGCCTGGCCGGACTGACCCAGCGCGTATCCACGGTGGACGGGCGGATCCACGTATCCAGCCCGCCCGGCGGCCCGACCACGGTCACCGTCGAGCTGCCGTTGCGAGCATGAATGCGAGCCAGATGACACTGGGAGCGGAATGTTGATGCGGGTGGTGATCGCGGAGGATGCCGCGCTGCTGCGGGAAGGGCTGACCCGGCTGCTGCAGGACCGGGGGCATTCGGTGTGCGCGGCGGTGGACAACGGCGACGGGCTGCTGGCCGCGGTGGCCGAGCACAAGCCGGACGTCGCGGTGGTGGACATCCGGATGCCGCCCACCCACACCGACGAGGGGCTGCGGGCCGCGCTAGAGCTGCGGCGGAGGTTCCCCGCGACCGGCGTGCTCGTGTTCTCCCAGTACGTCGAGACGTCCTACAGCGCCCAGCTGCTCGAGGGCGGCGCGGCGGGCGTCGGCTACCTGCTCAAGGACCGGGTGGCCAACGTGGCCGAGTTCACGGCCGCGCTGGAGCGGGTGGCCAGCGGCGGGACCGCCCTGGATCCCGAGGTGGTCAGCCAGCTGTTCCGGGCCAGCCGACGGAGTGGCGGGCTGTCCACGCTGACCCCGCGGGAGCGCCAGGTCCTGGCCCTGATGGCCGAGGGCCGGTCCAACGCCGGGATCGCCGCCGAGCTCGTGGTCTCCGGCGGGGCGGTCGAGAAGCACGTGGCCAGCATCTTCGCCAAGCTCGGCCTGCCGCCGGGTGAGAGCGACAACCGCCGTGTCCTGGCCGTGCTGCGCTACCTGGGGGGATAGCCGCGCTTCAAACACCGGCGACGAGCAGCGCTCGAACCTCGCGCGCTTCCGGAGCGCCGAGGCACTCGAACGTGGCCAGCGCGTCGCGCCACAGACGACAGGCGTCCGCTGCGGCGCCGTCGGCGGCGTAGCTCCGGCCGAGGGCGACGCGGAAGCGGGCCTGAGCGTACCGGTCGCCCCCGGCGATGGCCAGTCGTAGCGCCCTAGCGAGCTGGCTACGCGCCTGGCCTTGCTGGCCCGCGGCGAGATGGATCTCGCCGAGACCGCACAGCGCCTCGGCTTCGCGGTGCCGGTCGCCGGTATCGCGGGACAGCACCAGGCACCGCAGGTAGTGGCCTGAGGCTTCGGTATGCGAGCCGAGCCGCAGCTCGGCTTCACCGAGACCGGACAGAGCGCGGGCCGCAATGCTTCGGTCGCCGGTGTCATTGCTGATGGTCAGCGATTGCCGGAGATAACTGGCTGCCTCTCGGTAACAGCGTTGACGCAGCGCGATCTCGCCGAGCAACGACAGCGCGGAAGCTTCGCCGCATCTGTCATCAGTCTCGCGGCACAACGCCAGGGACTCGCGCAGCTGACCGGTGGCCTGCTCATAGCGGCCCTGCCGGAGACCGACGAAGGCGAGCCGGGCGAGCGCGAGAGCCATGCCCGGACGGTCATCCGCCCTGCGGAACAGGCCTAGCGACTGCTCATAGAGGCAGATGGCCGTCTGGTGGCGGCCCCGCATCCGGTGAATGACGCCAATATTGCCCAGCGCGTCAGCCTGCCGGGCCTGGTCGCCGGCCTGGCGGGCCAGGATCAGCGACTGGCGGAAGCAATGCGCAGCCTGCTGCCATCGCCCCTTCATCATGGCCATCTCACCGAGGCTGTTGAGTTCGGCCGCCTCCGCGACGCGATCGCCCGTCTCGCTGGCTGCGCGGCGGGCATTGCCATGGATGATGAGCGCTTCTGGGTGATGGCCGCCGAAGTACAGGTAAGGGAACAATGTGGCCGCTAGCCGGGTCGCGTGCGTGGGCCAGCCATGTACGGCCATGTGCTCAGCGGCCACGGCCAGGTCGGGCCGCTGGGCACCTAGCCAGGCCCGTGCCGTGGCCTGCGTGCCCACTGGTGGCATAGCGGCGCTGGTTAGCACGGCAACGGATGGCAGGCGGTGCTGGTAGGCGGGGAACAGGCAGTTCATCGCCGCGGCCGCAGTCCGTAGGTAATGATCGAACAGGCGGGTCAGCGCGTTGTGCTGTGCGGCATCCCCGTCAGCGTCAGCGAGCTCGCGCGCATAACACTGCAGCAGGTCGTGCAGGCCGAACCGGTCCGGCCCGGTCGGCTCGATCAGGTGCGCGCGGGCCAGCAGGTTGAGGGTCCGCTGGCACTGCTGCGGGCCGGTACCGGTGAGCGCGGCGGCGTCGTAGACGTCGGCATCGGGCCCTGGATGCAAGCCGAGCAGCCGGAATGTCCGCGCCGTCGCATCGTCCAGATGACGGTAGGACCAGGAGAAGACAGTGCGCAGCGCCGTATCCGGGTCGCCGTCGGCGGCCAGCACGTCGAGCCCTCCTCGACCGGCTAGCTGGGAGGCGAGCTGCCTGACTGACCGCTCTGGCCGGGCGACGATGAGTTCGGCGGCGATCCGCAGGGCCAGCGGGAGCCGGCCGCACTGGCGGATGAGCGCAGCCGTCGCACCCGGATCGGCGTCGGCCTGTTCCCCGATCGTCGCCCGCAGCAGCCTTACCGCGTCGGCGGCGGGCAGGGCCCGCAATTCGATGCGGTTGGCACCGTCTCGCGCAACCAGGCCGGCCAGCATGTCGCGGCTGGTAATCAGCATCGCGCAGCCCGGGTCACCGGGTATGAGCGGCCGCACCTGGCGCACATCGGACGCGTTGTCGGCTACCACCAGCATCCGTCGCCCGGCGAGCAGGCTGCGGTACCGGCAGGCGCGTTCGGCTTCGTCCTCAGGGATGTCTTGGCCGGGCACGCCGAGCGTACGCAGGAACGCGGCGAGCGCATCGCCAGCCGGCATCCGCCGGCCTGGATGGTAGCCGCGCAGGTTCACGTACAGCTGCCCGTCGGGGAACTGGGCCGCCGCCTGATGTGCCCAGCGCACCGCCAGCGCTGTCTTGCCTATCCCGGCGGTCCCGCTGATCACCATGAGCCGGGCGGCCCCGCTCTCACCGGTGAGGTGACACCAGGCGGCCAGGCTCGCCAGCTCCTCCGTCCGGCCGGTGAAGTGACGCACGTCAACAGGAAGCTGCCGTGCTGCCGCGGTCTGGGCTGCCGCCGGTGCTGTCTCGGTCGTTGCCTGCTCCGTCGCACCCGGGAGCGGGCGGGCTCTCGCCGCCGCGGTAGCGAGGAACGCCTCTCGCCCCGGGCTCACCAGCCCAAGTGCATCGGCGAGCATCCGCGCCGATCGGAGATGCGGGTGCGCGGTGTGGCCTCGCTCGAGGTCGCTGACCGAGCGGACGCTCAGTCCTGCCCGTTCCGCCAGCTCTTCCTGGGTCAGGCCGGCCGCCCACCGACGGTCGCGCAGCAGATCTCCGAAGCTGCCGCTCAGACGATCTTCACCAGTCACCTGCCAGCTCCCCGCGCTGCTCGGCGTTATCAGAATTATGTCTGATACCGCCCGCGGGCTCGGAGCCTGGCGCCGGCGGAACCACAGCCAAATTGCCGTCAGGTTGCCAGCGGAACGCATGGATTGCCCGGCCCTGCCCCGGCAGGCTACGAAGAAGAAGCCATACGTGAGGAAGGGACGGTTTTTCGAATGACCGCACGTAAGTTTCGCCGAGGCATTTCCCTGCTAGCCTTGCTGGGCTCGATCGGTGTTCTGGCTCCCGCGACCGCAGCGTCGGCCGCGATCGTCAACTTGCCGGGGCGCGGCGGCAACACCGCGGGCGTGATCGTCAACTTGCCGGGGCGCGGCGGCAACACCGCGGGCGTGATAGGTAACTCACTCGGGCGGGGCGGTACCTGAGCGGCGTGTCCTTCCCCGGCACCTGCAGTGCTACCTGGGGATAACCGCAGGTTAAAGACGGGTGATTGCCACGTTCCCGGCTGGTCGGCCGGTTCCTAACGTGGTGAGCATGGCAAACACCGACTTCGCACCGCAGCGGTACACCAGCAGCAGGAACCACCCCGCAGCCCGCGCCTTCGGGGTGGTTCTGCTCGGCGTTCTCGCGCTCTTCCTGGTCGGGCGCGGCGTCGCCGAGTTCTTCATCATCCACTACAGCGACCCGGCCAGCTACGCTAACAGCTGGGGCGGCCCCAGCCTGGCCGGCGTCTTCGCTGTGCACTCAGGTCCCGCGTTGGCCATCGTGACCGGCTCGGTCGTGTACCTGTGCCGCCGCCTGCGGCGGGCGCACCGCGCGTCCTTATCCGCCGCGGCCCGGCCGCCGGTACGAACCGGCTCAGGACAGACACCCATGGCTAATTAGATTAGCTTCACGGCTATCTTACTTAGCTACGGGAGGCAGGCATGACCGAGTTCCTGGATGTAGACGGCGGCCGGATCGCGTACGAGGTGACGGGGGAGGGCCCGCTGGTCGTGCTGGCGCACGGCATGGGGGACAACCGGACCTCCTTCCGGTTCCTGGTCCCGGTGCTGGCCGAGGCCGGCTACCGGGTGGCCAGCACGGACCTGCGCGGGCACGGCGAGTCGAGCACCGGCTGGCCGTCCTATACCCGGGCCGACACCGCCGGCGACCTGCTCGCACTGATCAGGCACCTGGGCGGACCCCAAGACCCCGCGGTCATCGTCGGGCACTCGTTCGCCGGCGGCGCGGCTACCATCGCCGCCGCGCAGGCTCCCGAACTGGTCCGGGCCATCGCGGAAATCAGCCCGTTCACCCGAGTGACCAAGATCAGCTTCGGCGCGTTCCTGACCAACCGCCGGTACCGCCGGGGCGGCCTGCGGCTGGTCGGCGTGGCGCTCACCGGCAGCGTGGGCATCTGGAAGAGCTACCTCAACATCGCCTTCCCCGGCCGCAAGCCGGCCGACTACGACACCGCGATCGCGGCGCTGCTGGCCAACATGCGCGAGCCCGGGCGGATGGCGGCCGCGCGGGCCATGGGCCGGTCCCAGCCGTCCGACGCCGGAGCCGCGCTCGGCCGCATCCAGGGCCCGGCCCTGGTGTTCGAGGGCACCCTCGATTCGGACTGGCCGGACACCAAGGCCGAGGGCGACGCCATCATCGCCGCCATGCCCGCCGGGCTGGGCCGGCTGGCCATGGTCAGCGGCGCCGGGCACTACGCCCACGCCCAGTTCCCCGATCAGGTAGCGTCAGCCCTGCTGCCGTTCCTGAAGGAGCACGCGGGTGCCTAGAGTCGGCTTGACCACCCAGGACGTGGCCACCGGGGCCGCCGGGCTGGCCGACGAGATCGGATACGCCAACCTGACCATGGGCCTGCTTGCCGACCGCCTCGGGGTCCGCTCGCCCTCCCTATACAAGCACGTCGACGGCCTGGCTGACCTGCAGCACCGCGTCGCCACGCTGGCCATGACCGAGCTCGGCGAGGTCATCCGCGACGCGGTGCAGGGCCAGGCCGAGCGCGACGCCCTGGCCGCGATGATGACCGCGATGCGGACCTACGTCACCGCCCATCCGGGCCGGTACGCGGCCACGGTCGGCGCCGAGTTCGAGGGTCCCGACGACCCGCTGCTGCGGGCCAGCACCCGGGTCATCGACTCGATCGCCGCCGTGCTGGCTGGCTACGGCATCGGTGCCGGCGAGATGACCCACGCCATCCGCGCCATCCGCAGCACCATGCACGGGTTCGCCATGCTCGAGGTGTCCCGCGGATTCCAGTGGGACGCCGACCCCGACGAGAGCTTCGGCTGGATGATCAGCTTTATCGACCGCGGGCTGCGGTCGCAGGCGCCGGCGAGGTAGCCGGGTGAGCTAGCTGGGCAGGCGCGTGCTGCGCAGGCACCAGCAGATCAGCGGCAGGTCGACCTGCTCCCACGGCTGGCCGTCGAGCAAGGCGCGCACCCGCCTGGAGAAGTCGGCCCGCCGGTCGGGGTCGAGCGTGATCACCCCGCTGTAGGTGCCGAGCAACCCCGCCAGATCGTCCTTGGTCATCGGCAACGTGTACTCCACCGCGTGCTCTTCTGTACCGGACAGCGGAGTGCCCGCCGGGAACGTGACCCCACGCCGCCGGCGGTGACCGCCGAGCACGTCATCCGGCCGGCGGTCGGCCTCGCGTGACTCGCGGGCCAGCCGGTTGAACTCCGCGACCCACGGCACCCGTGTGTCCCGGGAGATCCACATCACGCCCAGGACGCCGCCCACCCGCAGCACGCGGGTGATCTCCGGCACGGCCCGTTCCGGATCGAGCCAGTGCCAGGCGGATGAGATGACCACCGCGTCCACCGACGCGTCCGGCAGCGGGATGTCCTCGCCCCGCCCGGCCAGCACCTCGGCTTCCGGACACCGGGCCGCCAGCACGGCCCGCATCCGCTCGTCCGGCTCGACCGCGATGACCCGCCCGGCCCGGCCGACCAGCTGCCTGGTCACCGCGCCGGTGCCGGCGGCCAGGTCGAGCACGGCCTGCACGCCCGGCGGGATCAGCCAGTCCAGGGCCTGCGGCGGCGGGGCGGGACGGTACCGGTCATAGTCTTCGGCCACCGACCCGAACGACAGCCTGCGTGTTTCCCGATCGGCCACACCCGCAGGCTACCGGGCGGATCAGCTGTGGCCGAGCACGGGGTGAGGGACGTACGGCTCTTCCAGTCCGCGCACCTCCTCGGCGGTCAGGATAAGACGCTCGGCGTCCAGCACGTCGGCGATGTGGCCGAGCCTGGTGGCGCCGACGATAGGCGCGGTCACGCCGGGACGGCTCAGCAGCCAGGCCAGCGCCACCTGCGCGGGCGGCACCCCGCGGGCCGCCGCCACCTCGGCCACCCGGTCCGCGACCTGGAAGTCGGCCTCGGTGTTGTACCGCTGGTCGGACAGCGGGTCGTCGCCGGCCCGGGTGGTGCGACGCTCGCCGCCCCTGGTCCGGTTGCCGGTCAGCACACCGCGGGCCAGCGGGCTGTAGGGGAGCACGGCGATGCCCTGGTCGGCGCACAGCGGGATCATCTCCCGCTCCTCCTCCCGGTACAGCAGGTTGTAGTGGTTCTGCATGGAGACGAACCTGGTCCAGCCGTGACGTTCGGCCGCCTGCTGCGCCTTGGCGAACTGCCAGGCGAACATGCTGCTGGCCCCGATATAGCGGGCCTTGCCCGAACGGACCACGTCGTGCAGCGCCTCCATGGTCTCCTCGACCGGCGTCTCGTAGTCCCAGCGGTGGATCTGGTACAGGTCCACGTAGTCGGTGCCGAGCCGCCGCAGCGACGCGTCGATCCCGGACAGCACGTGCTTGCGGGACAGACCGCGGTCGTTAGGCCCCTCGCCCATCGGGAAGTAGACCTTGGTGGCCAGCACGTAGTCGTCCCGGTTCGCGAACAGCCTGCTGAGCAGGCGGCCCGTAATCTGCTCGCTGACCCCGTCGGAGTAGGTGTCGGCGGTATCGAAGAACGTCACGCCGCCGTCGGCCGCCGCCTTGACAATCGGCTCGGCCGTGGCCTCGTCGAGGTGCCAGGCCCGTTCGGCCTGGCTGCCGTAGCTCATCATGCCCAGACAGATGCGGGAAACCTTGAGCCCGGCCGATCCCAGCCTGACGTAGTCCACGCTGATTCCTTTCTCTAGTGTTCCTGGCCGTCGTGATGGAGCGCGACGCCGAGCACCACCAGGGTGATGCCGGCGACATCGGTGAGGGTCGGGATCTGGCGCAGCACGATCGCGCCGATGATGGTGGCGAACACCGGCAGCAGCGCCAGCATCAGCGAGAACGTGGGGCGCGGCAGCCGGGCCATGGCCAGCTGATCGCACACGTAGGGAATGACCGAGGAGCATACGCCCACCCCGGCCCCGGCCAGCAGCAGGACCGGGTGCCGGAACGCGGGCAGCGCGCTGCCCACTCCCCACGGCGCCGCCGCGACCGCGGCGATGACCATGGCCGCGCCCAGCTGGTCGATGCCGGTGAACCGCTCGCCGCCGGCGTTGGCTATCCGGTGGCCCAGCACGATGTAGGCCATGAACAGGACGCAGTTGGCGAAGGCGAAGACGAAGCCGAGCGGCTGGCCGCCCAGCCGGATCGCGGTGATGATGATCACGCCGGCCGTGGTGAGGGTCAGCGCCCCGGCGTTACGCCAGGTCCGGGCCCCGGCGGCGGCCAGGATGACGGTGCCGAGAAACTCGATCGCGCCCACCGTCGACAGCGGCAGCCGCGCCACCGCCAGGTAGAATGCGGAGTTCATCACGGCCAGCACCACGCCCAGGGCCAGCAGCGTCCTGCGGCCCGCCCGGCTCAGCGCCCGGACCTGCCTGATCAGCCGTCCCGGCCGGCGCCAGACGGCGAACACCACCGCCGCGCTGGCGATCCGCAGCCACGCCACCCCGAGCACGTCCAGCCGCGCGAACAGCAGCACCGCCAGCGACGGCCCCAGGTAATGGAAGACGGCGCTGACCAGGAAGAACGCCTTCGCCGGCACCCTCTGTGCGAGCTGGCCCGGTCCCGGCCGCTGCGGCTGCCGAGGCGGCCGAGCGGAATGAAGTTGGGAATTCATGTCCCCGGGAGGTGCTTGCGGACGATCAGGCACAGGGGCAGCATATGAAGGTGAACCTGCCATCCTGAAGGGCAAATGCGCCGGATCCAGCGTGGAGATGCCGTTGAAACAAAGGAAATTCGTCCGTGAAGCCTTCGAAGTACCGGAGACGGCGATGGATGCCGTGGACCGGCGGATCCTGTCCGAGCTCCAGGCCGAACCGCGGCTGCGGGTCGCCGAGCTCGCCCGGCGGGTCGGGCTGTCCGGTCCGGCCGTGGCCGACCGGCTGCGACGCCTGGAGGATACCGGCACCCTGTCGTACCGAGCCGAGGTCAGCCCGCGTGCGCTCGGCTACACGATCTGCGCCATCGTCAGGATCAGCCCGACCGGCGGCGGGCTGCGGCTCATTCCCGGCATCGCCCGCGAGGTGCCGAATGTCACCGAGTGCTACCGGATCACGGGGGAGGACTGCTTCTTCATGAAGGTCTGGCTGCACTCGATCGACGACCTGGAGCCGGTCCTTGACCTGTTCACCCCGCACGGCCGGACCACCACCTCGATCGTGCACTCGGCCCCCGTCCTGCCGCGCCCGCTGCCCATCCCCGGCCCGGTCCGGGCCACCTGACGCGGCCGTTGACTCTCCCGCTACGGGAGGGTGCAGGATCGCGGCCATGACTGCCCAGCGAAGGGAGCCACCTGCGCCATGAGCACCCTGGTGTCGATCGGCGATTTCTCCCGCATGACGCACCTCAGCATCAAGGCCCTGCGCTTCTACCACGACCAGGGCCTGCTCGAGCCGACCAGGATCGACCCGGACTCCGGCTACCGCTTCTACGATCCCCGCCAGGTTCCCGTGGCCCAGGTCATCCGCCGGTTCCGTGACCTGGACATGCCGCTGGACCAGGTCAGGGCGGTCCTGCAGGCCCCCGATGTCGAGACCAGGACCAAGGAGATCATCGCGCACCTGACCGCCATGGAGGCCAAGCTGGCGGAGATGCAGATGAGCGTGGCCAGCCTGCGGGGGCTGCTCGAGGGACCTGCGGACCGTCCGGCGGTGGAGTTCCGGTCGATCCCGGCGGCTCCGGCCCTGGCGGTCCGCGAGACGGTCACGGCCGAGCAGGCCTGGGCCTGGGGCGCCGGTGCCTTCGAGGAGCTCTACGGCCGGATCGCCCAGGCTGGCCTGTCGCCCGCCGGGCCGGGCGGTGCGCTGTTCCCGGCCGGGTTCTTCGAGCTCGAGCGGGCCGAGCTGACCGCGTTCGTGCCGGTGGACGGCAGGCCCGCGGCGGACGGGCGGGCCGAGCCGCTGACCATCCCGCGGATCGAGGCAGCCGTGATGGTGCATGCCGGGCCGCTCGGAGACGCCGACCAGACCTACGGGGCGCTGGGAACGGTGGTCGCCGACCGGGCCATCGGAGTAGCCGGACCGATCCGCGAGTACTACCTCGTGCCGTTCGACGAGCCGGATCCGCCGGACGGCTACCGGACCGAGATCTGCTGGCCTGTGTTCCGGACGGCCGCGGCGGGACCGGCTGCCGAGGGCTGAGCGGCGCCCGGCTAACGGCTTGACTCTCCCGTTACGGGAGGCAGCAGGCTCGGGAGCATGACAGTAACCAGTAGTCCCTCCCGCTCCGTCCAGCCCCCGCGCAGCCGGTCGCTCCCGGGCCGGCTGCTGCGGAGCCGCTGGTCCACCCTGGCCGTGCTGATGATCGGCACGTTCATGTTCGTCCTGGACTTCTTCATCGTGAACGTGGCCCTGCCCTCCATTCAGCAGGGCCTGCACGCCGGCGAGAGCGCGATCGAATGGATCGTCGCCGGCTACGCCATCTCCACCGCGGTCCTGCTGGTCACCGGCGGACGGCTCGGTGATCAGTTCGGCCGCCGCCGGATGTTCTCGGTCGGGATGGCCGTCTTCGTCGCCGCCTCGGCGGCGTGCGCGCTGGCTCCGGACCCGGGCGTGCTGGTCGCGGCCCGGGTGGTCCAGGGCATAGGCGCGGCGCTGATGGCACCCAACATCCTGTCCATCGTCGGTGTCGTGTACACCGGCCCGGCCAGGGTGCGGGCGATCAGCGTCTACGGGATGGTGATGGGGCTGGCCGCGACCTCGGGCCAGCTCATCGGCGGCCTGCTCATCCGCGGCGACGTGGCCGGGCTGGGCTGGCGGCTGATCTTCCTGATCAACCTGCCCCTGGGCCTGGTAGCCCTGCTGGCCGCCCCGCGCCTGGTCCCGGAATCCCGGGCCGAGAGCGGGTCGCGGCTGGACCTGGGCGGAGTGGCCCTGATCACCGCCTGCCTGGTTGCGGTGGTGCTGCCGCTGGTCGACGGGCGTCAGGCGGGCTGGCCGGCCTGGTCCTGGCTGCTGCTCGCGGCCGCGGTGCCGCTCGCGGTGGCATTCGTGCTGCACCAGCGGCGCAAGGCAGAGCGCGGCGGGGTGCCGCTGCTCAACCCGCGAGTGTTCGCGGCCTGGCCGCTTCGCGCCGGGCTGATCACCCAGGCCGCGTTCTGGTGCCAGCAGGCGGCGGGTTACCTGGTCATCGGCCTGTACCTGCAGCAGGGCCGCGGCCTGTCGCCGCTGGCCGCGGGCGGGGTGTTCACCTTCCTGGCCGCCGGCTACCTGATCACCTCGTTCCAGGCGCCCGCGCTGACCGTCCGTTTCGGGCGCCGGGTGATCGCGGCCGGGGCTGTGCTGGCGGCGGCCGGCGATGCCGCGCTCTACCTAGCCACCGCTCACGCCGGCGCCGCGGGCTCGGTGGCCTGGCTGTTCCCCGGGCTGGTGCTGCTCGGAGCCGGCCAGGGCCTGTGCATCACCCCGCTGACCACCACCGTGCTGAGCCACGCCGACCCGGCGACGGCTGGCTCGGTGTCCGGGGCGCTGTCCACCGCCCAGCAGGTGGGTAACTCGGTCGGGGTGGCGGTCACCGGCGTGCTGTTCTTCGGGGCCATCAGCCACGGGTACAGCCTGGCCTTCGAACAAAGCGTGCTGCAGATGGGAGCCCTGTTGCTGGTGGTGGCGGCGCTGACCCGGTTGATGCCCGGACGCCAGCGTCCGGCGTGACCGGCCCGCGCAGCGTTGACGGCCGGCGTGGCGTCCATGGGGGCCGCCACGCCGGCCGTCAGTATCGGCGTGAACCGGGCCGCCGGCCCACTCGTGTATTAGGTCGGGCACTCGCCTTCACACGATGGGAGCACGGTGAAGTCCTGGCGTCTTGGCAAAACTATGACCATCATGATCGGCCTGGGCCTGGCCGCCACGGCCTGCTCATCAGCGTCTACCTCAGGTAGCGCGGGGATCGCGGGAACGTCAGGTGCCGCATCGGCGCCTGTGTCGTTTCTCGGGCAGCTTCAGGGGACCACGCAGGTCGCCTCTACCGTCGCGGCCAACGGTGACATGAACCCCTACGGGGTCGCGCTCGTCCGGGCCTCAGGCGGCCGGCTGACCGCTGGCGACATCCTGGTCAGCAACTTCAACGACAACGCCAACGTGCAGGGCACGGGCACCACCATCGTCGAGGTCTCCCCGGCCGGGACGGCCAGGGTGTTCGCCAGTCTCTCCGCACTGCCCGCCGGCCAGACCTGCCCGGGCGGCATCGGCCTGACCACCGCCCTGGGCATCCTGCCCGGCGGCTGGGTCGTCGTGGGCAGCCTGCCGACCACGTCCGTCGGCACGCTGCCCAGCCTGGACCCGGCCGGCTGCCTCATCGTGCTGAACGACCGGGGCACCGTGGCCGAGACCATCTCGAACCGCTACATCGCCGGACCCTGGGACCTTGCCGTCAGTTCGGACGCGACATCCGCCGAGTTGTTCGTGTCCAACGCCCTGGGCGGCGACATCACCACCCAGGACGGCATCCCCGTGACCGGGAACTGCACCGTGGTCCGCCTCGACCTGGCCCTCCGCGCCTCGGCGCCGCCGAAGCTCACCGGCAGCACGGTAATCGGCACCGGCTTCCCGTGGCGGGCCAGCAAGACGACGCTGATCCTGGCCCCGACCGGCCTGGCCCTGAGCGGCAACGGGACCCTGTACGTGGACGACACGCTGACCAATGGCGTATCGGCCATCCCGCACGCGCTCACCAGGACCAGCGCCGTCACGGCTCTCGGATCCACGCTCTCGGCGGGCGGCGCGCTGCACGGCCCGCTCGGCATGACGCTGGCGCCCAACGGCGACCTGATCGTCGTCAACGGCGACAACGGCGACGCGGTCGAGATCACCCCGGCCGGGAAGCAGCTGGCCACCAGGGCCCTGATCAAGAACGGCGCCGGTGACCTGTTCGGCATCGTCATGGCCCCGGCCGGCCGCGGCATCCTGATCGTGAACGACGGAACCAACGCCATCGACGAGCTACGCGGCTAGCCTCACCACGGGCGTCTCACCACGGGCGTCTCACCACGGGCGTCTCACCACGGGCGTCTCACCACGGGCGTCTCACCACGGGGCCGCTTCCCCGGCCCACGAGGCCGACAGGGCGGCGGCGACCGCGGCGCAGGCCCGGAGGGTATCCACCAGATAGCCGGTGTTCTGCGCGTCGGGCCAGGTGGACAGCTTGACCACGACGGTACGGGCGGCCCGGTCGGCGTAGATCAACTGGCCGTGGATGCCGAGGCAGACCAGGACGGGCCCGCCCGGGCCGGGAATGACCCAGAACTGGGTCCGGTACCAGCCGCCGGGCAGGACGGGCTCGTTGTCGGTCACCGCGAACGCCTCGCGGACGCCCGGCTCGGGGCGGCGGATGTCCTCCAGCCACGCCGCCGGGACGACCTCGCGTCCCTGCGCCATCCCGTCGTCGATCAGCATCTGGCCGAACCGGGCCAGGTCGCGGGCGGTAGCCGAGATGCCGCCGTCCGGGATGGCGGAGCCGAGCGGGTCGCAGGTGATCTCGGCGTCGGACTCGGCCCCGATCGGCTGCCAGATCAGCGCGGAGATGAGGTCGGCCGTGCGGATGCCGCTGGCCCGCTCGCAGGCCCAGCCGAGCATGTCGCTGTCCGCGGACCGGTAGCTGAACTCGCCGCCATGCGGGCCGCCGGTGCCCAGGGTGGCCAGGTACGGGTAGGCGCCGGCCGGGTCGCCGGGCCGCGGCGGCCGCCAGCCCATGGAGCGCTCCATGACCCGGACCTCGGCGTCCAGAGCGGTGTAGGTCTCGCGGAACGCCACCCCGGTCCGCATGTCGAGCAGGTCGCGGATGGTGGCGCCCGCGTACCCGGACCGGCCGACCTCCGGCACGTAGGCCGTGACCGGCGCGTGCACGTCGAGCAGCCCGCGATCGGCCAGCACCCCGGCCGTGCAGCCGAGGACGGACTTTGACACCGACATGATCAGGTGCCTGGTGCCCGCGGTCATGCCTGTGTCGTACTGCTCGGCCACGACCTGCCCGTCGTGCAGGACGATGAACCCGTCGGTGTACGTCCCGGCCAGCACGTCCTGCAGCGTCGAGGCGCTACCGTCCACCCGGGTCAGGGAGGGGTTGCCCAGAGGCCGGCCGGACACGGGCAGCGGCCCGGGCCGGGCCGCCGGGATCGGCTGGCTGGGAATCAGCTCCCGCATGTGCTGGAACGCCCACCGGTTAAACGGGGGATCCTGCCAGTTAGCCAGGGTGACCTGCGTCTCCGGTGCCGGGGGGAAGCCGGTCATGAGCGGCCTCGCGCCGTCAAGCGAGGCCGCCGGAGTCGTCGAGTCGGCATCGTCGTAGGGCATGATGCGCACCATAACTCACCTGGAGCAGCGCGGTAGTCAACTAGGATGCGCATCATGCCCCTGGACCCAGGTCCCCAGGTTCCGGGCATACCGGTCACGCCCCAGAACTGGCAAGATCCGCCTGTTAACCGCTGGGCATACTGGCATGTCCGCGACATCCTGCCGACCTATCGCGTGTCGCGTGGCGACGGGCCCGCGCGAGCGCTGCCCGCCGCCGCGGCCCCCGCCGACGTGCTCGCCGTCGAGATCATCCGCGCCGACGGGTCCGCCGGGACGGTGGGCGAGGTGCTGGCCGGCACCTACACCGACGCCTACGTGGTACTCCAGGACGGCGAGCTGGTCACCGAGTGGTACGGCCCGCTGGGCAGCCCGGAGCGGACGCACGCGCTGATGTCGGTATCCAAGTCCGTGCTGGGCTGCGTGGCCGCGGTGCTGATCGACCGCGGCCTGCTCGACACCGAGCGCCCGGTCACCGATTACGTGCCCGAACTGGCCGCCAGCGGCTACGCCGGCGCCACCGTACGGCACGTGCTCGACATGCGCAGCGGCGTCAGGTTCCTCGAGGAATACACCAACCCGCAGGCGGACATCCGGCAGCTGGACGAGTGGATCGGCTGGCAGCCGGACCAGGACGACGGCGAGCCGCGTGGGCTGTACCGGTACCTGGCCAAGCTTCCGGCCGAGGCGCCGCACGGCAGCCGGTTCCTGTACCGCTCGGCCGAATCGGACGTGCTGGGCTGGGTCTGCGAGCGCGCGGCCGGGCAGCCGATGGCCGAGCTGATGTCCGCGCTGGTCTGGGCGCCGATGGGCGCCGAGCACGATGCCGACCTGCTGCACGACGGCCTGGGCGACGCCGTGCACGACGGCGGGCTGTGTGCCACCGCCCGCGACGCGGCCAGGTTCGGCCAGCTGCTGCTTGACGGGGGAGCGGTACCGGACGGGGCCGGGGGAAGCCGCCGGGTTGTCCCGCCGCGCTGGCTGCGCCAGGGCTGGGCCGTCGACGCCGACGCGCGGGCCGCGTTCGCTGCCTCGCCCGCCGAGGCGTCCTTCCCCGGCGGCTGGTACCGCAACCAGTTCTGGTTCCGGCCCGGCGAGCACGGCGACGTCCTGCTCTGCCTGGGCATCCACGGCCAGATGGTGCACGTCAGCCGTCGTACGAACACGGTGTGCGTGAAGTTCTCGACCTGGCCCCAGGCGCAGAACCCGGCCTTCATCGAGGAGTCGATGCGGGCCTTCGATGCCGTCGGCGGGGTGCTGGCCGGGCGCGGCCCGGTCGATCCCGCGCTGGGCCGGCGGCGCCTGGCGGGCGTGGTGTCCGGCCTGAGCCGGCGGGGCGACACGGCCCCGCCACCGCCGAACGTGATCTGAAGGTCGCGGACCGTGCGCGGCGCGCGGGACAGCCGGAACTGCGGGCCAGATCCTTCTCGACGGCCGGCCGGTGGCGCTCTAACCTGGCGCTATAGGGACGATGCCGTGGTCCGCCGGCCGGCGGGTGCCGTGCCCCCTGAGGAGGCTTTGTGACTGATTCGCGTCCAGCTGACGACACTGGATCGCAGGCTCGCCGGCACCTGAACGGCATGGCCGAAATCCGCACGTTCTTCCGGACCAATCAGCAGCCGATCTATTTCGTCGGGCCGACGGCCTTCAACCTGCTCGGCATCGACCGGTGGGTACGCAACTTCCAGTACATCGCCTACTACGACTCCTGGGACGGTCACCATCCCCGGGTGTTCACGCCGGAGAACCGGCCGTACATCGAGTTCGAGTCGAGCGAGCAGATCAACAACTACCTGCTGCGCGATCCCGAGGTACGGGAGCACCTGCGCCACCGCGGCGGCGTGCCGATGGTCGCGATGGTGTTCTTCGATGAGGAAACCGAGGAGATCTGCCGGGAGCAGGGATACAACCTGATCCTGCCGCCGGACTCGCTGCGGCGGCGGCTGGATTCCAAGATCGTGACCACCCAGCTCGGCAACGAGGCGGGCGCGCCTTCTGTGCCGAACGTCCTGGCCAAGGCGGGCAGCTACGCCGAGCTCACCGCGCTGGCCTCCGGCGGCGGACTGGGCACCGACCTGGTGGTGCAGACCCCTTACGGCGATTCGGGCAAGACGACGTTCTTCATCGCCTCAAAATCGGACTGGGATAACTGCGCGGCCGACCTCGAGGGCCAGCAGCTCAAGGTGATGAAACGGATCAACAACCAGGCCGCGGCGGTGGAGGCCTGCATCACCAGGCACGGCACGATCGTCGGGCCGTTCATGACCGACCTGACCGGCTATCCGGAACTCACCCCGTACAAGGGCGGCTGGTGCGGCAACGACCTGTTCCCCGAGGCCCTGTCCGAGGACGACCGGGCCGTCGCGATCAGCCACGTCCGCAAGCTCGGCGACCGGCTCGCCCGGGAGGGGTACAAGGGCTTCCTCGAGGTCGACGTGCTCGTCGACCTGGACACCGGCGCGGTGTACCTGGGCGAGCTGAACCCCCGGATATCGGGTGTCTCCTCGATGACCAACGTCACCGCCGGAGCGTACGCCGACGCGCCCCTCTTCCTATTCCACCTGCTGGAGTTCATGGACGTCGACTACACGATCGATGTCGAGGAGATCAACGAGCGGTGGCGGGCCTTGGCGGCGGTGGACGTTTGGTCGCAGCTGATCATGAAGGAGCCGGGCGACGACGTGGAGCGGATCCTGGCCGCCCCCCGGACCGGTGCCTGGCGCCTGGCCGAAGGCGGACCGCTCACCTTCGAGCATGTCAGCAACGACTGGCACGACATCACCACAGAAGACGAGGCCTTCTTCATGCGCGTCTACGGGCCGGGCGAGTACCGGTTCCACGGCGCCGACCTGGGCATCTTGGTCACCAAGGGCCGCATGCAGACACCCGAGGGGCTCACCGAGCGGTGCCGGCGGTACATCGAGGGCATCCGCGCCCACTACCAGTCCGAGCCGCTGCCGCAGCCCCCCGCGGTCAAGCCCGTCGCCTACGTCAAGTAGCGGCCCGGCAGCTCGCCGTCTATCCGCGCGGATCCGGGCGGAGAAGCTCGCGCAGCGCGGCCATGACGTCCTGCGCGGCGCTGGCCGGGGTGATCTCCGGGTCGGCCAGCGAGAGCGGGATGCCCATCCCGTCCACGGCGGCGATGGTGAGCACCGCGATCTTGTCCGGGTCGTACCTGCCGCCGAAGACCCCCCGCTCGATGCCGCGCCGCACCACCTCGGCCACCAGCTGCCGCCAGGCGGTGTTGTCGCGCAGCGCGTCGGCCCGCATCTCCGCGTCGCGGATGCCGAAGTGCCAGGACTCGATCCACAGCCGCCCGCCCTCGGGCGCGTCCGGCTGGTACCCGGTCAGCGACCGGGTGATGATCCGTTCCAGTTGCTCCCACGGGTCGGCGATGGCGGCGACGTCCGCCTCCAGGGCGTCGATCTCCGCGCTGGACGCGTGCCGGAATGCCGCGACCAGCAGGTCCTCGCGGGAGCCGAAATAATACTGCAGGGTGCTCACCGGCACGCCGCTGGAGGCGGCCACATCGGCGAACCGGGTAGCGTCCGCGCCGCGTTCCGCGATCACCTGGCACGCGGCCTCCAGAACGGCGGTCTTGCGCCGCCCGGCCCGGCGGCCGGGCCCGCGGCCTGAGCCGCGGGCCTCGACGTGGGTTGTTCCTGCAGACTCCAGGCCCGCAGCGGTCATGATGTCGAGCTCCCTTCGCCCTGCATCGGCGCCGTGATCCCGTCCGCGAAGTAACGGGGCAGGAACTTGGAGGTGATGACCATCAGGATCACCCCGACGACCAGCGAACCGGCGCCAATCAGGAAGATACCGCCGATCCCGTGGAAGCTGGAGTAGCTGCTCGCGGCCGGCCAGTAGGACTTGATCGACAGGACGAACGCGCCGAGCAGGGTCAGCCCGCCCACCAGCGGCAGGATGCCCTTGACCAGCAGCGCGCGCACACTGGTCAGCAGGTCGCGGCGGAAGAACCAGACGCAGGCGAACCCGGTGAGCCCGTAGTAGAAGGCGATCAGCAGCCCGACCGAGGCCGCCGAGTCGGCCAGCACGTTCTTGGAGACGGCGGTCAGCAGCACGAAGAACAGTGCGGAGATGGCGCCCATGGCCAGCGTGGCGATGGTGGGGGTGCGGTAACGGGGGTGCATCCGGCCGAACCAGCCCGGCAGCGCGCGGTGCGCGGACATGGCCAGCGCGGCGCGGGCGGTCGGCATGATGGTGGTCTGGGCCGAAGCGGCGGTGGAGGTCAGCACGCACAGCACGAGCAGCTTGCCCGGCGTGCTGCCCAGCACCGAGGAGGCCATCGCGCCGAGCACATCGGTACTGTGCGAGGCCAGGAACGCAGGCCCGGCGTAAGCCAGGGAAGCGGCGCTGATCACGGCGAAGATCGCGACCAGCATCACCGTGGCCATGACCGCGGCCCGGCCGGGGGTGCGGGCGGAGTCCTTGGTCTCCTCGTTCACGCTCAGCGCGCAGTCCCAGCCCCAGTAGATGAACACGGCCAGCAGGAACGAGTTCGACAGGCTGCCGAACGAGCCGGTCCACGGGTTCAGCCAGCCAGCCGACGGGTGCGCGGCCCCTGGCAGTGCGTGCCCGGTCGCCGCCTTGACCAGCGCGACTACCGCGAAGACGGTCAGCGCGCCCACCTCGATGATCAGCAGCACCTGCTGCAACCGGGCCGACACCTCGATGCCCCGGTAGCACACCCAGGTGAGCAGGGCAATGAACGCGACGCCCACGGCCGTGACCCAGAAGGCACCGGCCGCGCCCGCGCCCACCAGTTCCAGGAAGTAGCGCCCGGCGATCTGGGACAGGCTGGCCATCACGATGATGTCGGCCGCGATGATGCCCCAGCCGCCCATCCATCCGGTCCGCGGGCCGAAGGCCCGTGCCGTCCAGGTGAAGGTGGTGCCGCAGTCCGGGTCGGCCTTGTTCAGCTCGCGGAACGCGTAGGCGATGCACAGCATCGGCAGGAACGACACGATGAGGGTCCCCGGGCTGTGTACGCCGACGACGGCCACGATGAGGCCGAGCGTGGCCGCCATGCTGTAGGCCGGCGCGGTTGAGGAAACCGCGATCACCACGCTGGACATCAGCCCGAGCGCGCCGGGCCGCAGGCCCTTGTCCTGCGCAGCCGGAGCCGAAACCGAGGCCGCAGCGAGCGCAACGGGTTCTGCCATAGCAGCTGTGGTCATGAGAGGTACCGCCTTCCGCCCGGCGCGGGGTGCTGGGCTATGGCAGTACTGTATCGCAATACCATATCTCTGTACAGGTTTGAGATACGAAAACTTTCTGGGCGGTCGTTTCCCTGGTCAGCCCCCCGATGGTGCGGGGCTGATCTCGACCGGGATCGCCTGGCTCAGCGTCTGCCCGACCGGGGAGGTGGCGGCCACCCGCCGGTGCAGTTCGGCCACGGCGGCCTCGTCGGCATCGGTGTCCAGGTGGACGGCCACCCGGATGGCCGAGAACCCGGCGTGCCCGTCAGCCAGGCCGAGGAAGGCGTGCAGGTCGAGGTCGCCGTCGAGGTCGATGCGGAGGTCGCGGACCGTGATGCCCGCCGCGGAGGCGTTCGCCGCGTAACCGACCGCGAGGCAGTTGCCCAGGGCGCCGAGAAGCTGCTCGACCGGGTTGGGCGCGCTGTCCGAGCCGCCCATGCCCCTGGGCTCGTCCGAGGCGATCGGCGCGAAGCTGCGGACCGCGGCCTCGCTGCGGAAGGCCCCGGTCCACCGGACCTGGGCGGACCAGGTGGTCGCGGCGGCCGACGGCCGCTCCTTGATCTTGCCGATCAGCGCGCCCACGGCGCCCAGGTCGACCTGGTTGAGCTGACCATCAGCGGTCGTCGTCATGCCGGCTCCTCACAATCGATATTTCTCATCGATAAAGTAGGATATAGCTGCCTGACTGCTTCGTCCAGGATGTCACGGGTAACCGGCGCAGGCAGCAGGCGGGAGCCAGGAGGCAGCGCGGGTTTACTCGAACGAGGGCTTGCGGTCCCTGCTCCGCTTGAGCTCGAAGAAGCCGTCCGCCGCGGCCACCAGAGCCAGACCGTCCCAGAGCTGCCCGGCCGCCTCGCCGCGCGGCGCAGGCGTGATCACCGGGCCGAACAGGGCGTGACCACGGATGCGGAGGACGGGGGTGCCCACGTCCAGGCCGACCTCATCGAACGCCTCGTGGTGCGAGTCCTTGATCAGCTGGTCGAATTCGGTGCTCTCGGCGGCCTCGGCCAGCGAAGCGGGCAGCCCGACCTCGGCCAGGGCCTCCGGGATCGTCGCAGGATCCTCGCGGCGGCCCTGGTTGTGGAACCGCGTGCCGATCGCCGTGTACAGCGGGCCGAGGATGCCGGGGCCGCTGTGCTGGGCCGCCGCGGCGCAGACCCGTACCGGTCCCCAGGCGCGGCTCATCCGCTCCAGGTAGTCCTCGCTCAGGCCCTGCCCCTCATGCTGGACGAGGTTGAGGTAGGCCAGCGACATGATCCGCCAGTCGGCCTTCACCGGCCGGACCTGCTCTACTTCCAGGATCCAGCGGGAGGTGATCCAGGCCCAGGGGCACAGCGGATCGAACCAGAATTGCACGTCTTCTGTGCGTTGCGTGTCAGCTGTCACGCCCGCGGCAACAGCCTCTCGCGGCGGACTATTCCGACCAGCGGCTGACGGTCAGCCGGGAGACTCCGGCGGTCGCGTCGATGTCGAACCGGGACGCGGCACTGGCCCAGCCCGGAGGAGTGAGCACCGTCCCGCCGGCCACCCCGGTGAGGCTCTGGCCGTCGACCATGACGAACGAGGCCCCGCCGCCCACGGTCACCTGGGCCGGCACGCCGCCGGGCAGGCTGACGAGCAGCTGGCTCTCACCGCCCGCCAGTCGCAGGGCGGTGGTACCGGTGGGCCTGGGCAGCGTGACGTCCAGGATGTCCGAGCCCGCGGTCACCGTGATCTCCCCGGCCCGCCCGCCCCGCAAGTCGGCGGCCGTCCGCTGCGTGCCGCCCGCCAGGTCCAGGTTCCACACGACGGCGGAATTGAGCACCACCCGCACCGCGTAACCGCCTCCCTTCGGGGCAGGCCCGCTGGGGCTGGTGCCGTCCAGCGAGAGCACCACGGGTCCGGAACCTGACAGCACCGGCCTGACCGGGGCGTAATCCGGCGTGGAGACGCGCAGCAGCGTGCCGCCGAGCTTGGCTACCCCGATGGTCAGCACCGGGGTCCCGCTGGTGACCTCGAGCGTGGCGCTGGTCCGCCCGGCCGCGGCCATCGACGCCACATGACCCGGGCCTGACCGGGTAAGGGCCGCCGCGGTGCCGCCGGCCGCCGCCGCCAGCACGAGGGCGGCGACCACGAGGGCGCCATGACCGCGGCCGAACAAGCCGGACATATTCCCAGCCTAGAGCGCGCGGCCCGATCAGGCGTTGCCGCGGCACATACCGATCAGGCGGCTCAGCACGGCTCCGGCGCTCACCCGCAGGCCGTCATGCTGGTATTCGCTGGTCACCCAGGGCCGCAGCCCGCGGATCGCGGCCGCCGTCCGCATCGACAGCTCGCGGTTAACGTACATGTCGTCGTAGTAGACGGCCGCGGCCACCGGTACCTCGTTGGCCGCCAGCCGCGACGGGTCGTACAGCGGCGGCCAGTCGTCCCGTTCGGCCAGCAGCTCGGCGGCCGCGCGCAGCGGCCGCAGCGCCGGGTCCGCGTCAACCATCCACGGATAGATCATCTCGCCGGTGAACAGCAGGGGAGCGGTCCCCGGCTCGGCCTCCAGGGCCGGCCGGGGATCGAACTCACCGAACTCGGTCCTGATCCGCTGCGCGGACCACCGGGTCGCGAACCCCTGGGCGTAGCACCCCTCCTGCAGCAAGGCATACAGCGGCGCGGCGGCGAAGCTGAGCACCGCCTGCGCCGCGTACCGGAACGCGTCAGACAGCTCGTCGCCCGCAAACGGGTCCTCGAGCAGGTAGTGCAGCGTGTCGCTGCCGGTGCTCTGGCCGAGCATGATGCCCAGCGACTGGAACGCCTGCACCGAAAGCGGCGCGCCGTCCGGCAGCCACACCTCGTGCTCCGCCAGGTGCTGGGCCACCAGCTGGGCCTGCCGCACGTCGTCCGGGTAACGCTCGTAGTGCGCCGCGACCTTGGCCGCTACCGCCGGATAGGTGCGCCGGTAGACGTCGTCGGCGGTCACGGTCAGGCCGGGCAGCCCGCCGGTGATGAACGCCTCGCGCAGACCGTGCGGGGCGAACGACAGGTAGCTGACCGCGCAGAAGCCGCCGTAGCTCTGCCCCAGTACGCTCCACGGTGCCCCGCCGGTCAGGTCGCGCCTGATCAGCTCGGCGTCGAGCATGATGCTGTCCGCCCGGAAGTGAGCCAGGTAGTCGGCCTGGGCCCGAGCCGAGCCCAGGCCCGCGAGGGTCTGCCGCGTGGCCGGGGTGGACCGGCCGGTGCCCCGCTGGTCGAGCAGCAGCACCCGGTAGTCGTCCAGCGCCCGGCCGAGCCAGGAATCCCGGGCCGCCGGCCGCGGCGCTCCGTGCCCGGGGCCGCCCTGCAGGAACAGCAGCCAGGGCAGGTCCGCGTCCTGCTGGCCCGCGGCCACCACCTCGCGGGCGAAGACCTCGATCTGCTCTCCGTCCGACCGGTCATGATCCAGCGGAACGGCGAAGACGTGATCGGTCAGCACGCTGCCTGGCTGTCGGTAGGTACTCACGAGGCCGACGTTACCGTGCTAGTCGCGGGGGACCCATCCCCCCGGACGCCTCTTGGGTAAGGTCGGCGGCATGGCAGGCGGCATCAGGACGATCAGCGTGGCCGAGCGGCGCGCCCGGCTGGCCGTCCGGCACCATCTGGCGCCGGGGGAGCGGGCCGGGGCCGTAACCGCGGCGGTCGACGGCATCATCGCGCTGCACGGCACCGATCCGGCGTCGGTGTACCTGTCCGCCCGGGCTCGCACCGGCTCTGTCGACAAAGCGGCAATCGAGCACGCCCTGTACGAGGAGCGCTCGCTGGTGCGGATGCTCGGCATGCGCCGGACGGTGTTCGTGGTGCCCGCTGCGCTCACGCCGGTCGTCCAGGCGGCCTGCACCGACCAGATCGCCGAGCGGCTGCGCCGCCAGCTCACCCAGATGGTGGCGGAAGCGGGCATCGCCCCGGACGCCGCGACCTGGCTCAAGGAGGTGGGCGAGGGCACGGTCCTGGTCCTGGCCGCGCGCGGCTCGGCGACCGGCGCTGAGCTGGCCAGGGACGAACCGCGGCTGCGCACGCCGATCGTCGCCGCGGCGGACAACCCGTACGGCGGCGCGGTGAACCTGACCAACCGGCTGCTCACGCTGCTGTCCGCCGAGGGGCTGATCGTGCGCGGCCGCCCGCGCGGCGGATGGACATCCATGCAGTTCACCTGGTCCGCATCGCCGGAACGAGCGGACCTGACGGCCGCCGCCGCCCGGTCCGAGCTGGCCCGGCGGTGGCTGGCCGCATTCGGCCCGGCCCCCCTGTCCGACCTGCAGTGGTGGACCGGCTGGACGGCCGGCCAGGTCCGGCAGGCCGTGAGCTCGCTGGACCTCACCGAGGTGGACCTCGGCGGGGCGCCCGGGGTGGTGCTGGCCGGCGATGAGGACCCGGCCGCCGCCCCGGCCGAGCCGTGGGCGGCGCTGCTGCCCGCCCTGGACCCGACCCCGATGGGCTGGCGCGAACGATCCTGGTACGTGGGCGAGCACGCGGCGGCGCTGTTCGACCGGTCCGGGAACATCGGCCCGACGGCCTGGTGGGACGGCCGGATCGTGGGCGGCTGGGCGCAGCGCCCGGACGGCGAGATCGCCGTCCGGCTGCTCGAGGACGCAGGCGCCGAAGCCGCGGCGGCGCTGGCCGCCGAGGCTCAGCGGCTCGGCGAGTGGATCGGCTCCGGCAGCACGGTCACGCCCCGCTTCCGGACCCCGCTGGAACGCGAGCTCGCCGGTTCCGGGATAACCGCGGACTTAGCACGAGTTCGCGCGGCCAGACATAAATCCCGTGGGGAGGGAACCATACCGGCATGCTTATTTTCATCATCTGGATCTGCATCATCGGACTGGTCGTGGGCGCTATCGCCCGCCTGCTGCTGCCCGGCCGGGACAACCTCGGGATCTTCGGCACCATCGTGCTCGGCATCGTCGGCTCCTTCATCGGCGGGTTCCTGGAGAACCTGGTCGAGCACCACACGATGAGCGTGCACAGCTTCCACCCGGTCGGCCTCATCGGGTCGGTCATCGGCGCCTTCGTCCTGCTGCTCCTGCTCCGCCTCACCGGGATGGAGGGCGGCCGGCGCCGCCGCTACTGACCGCCCTGACGCGCCTGCTTCACGGGCGACAGCCGCCGGAACACCGGGGTGGCCGGGGCAAGCCGGCCACCCTGCGGCGTGCACTGGCGGCTTATGCGCTCGGCCGCGTCCGGCAGGAACGGCTGCAGGTCGCGGCCGAGCTCCAGGCACGCATCGAACAAGATGCCGAGCACGGCATCCAGCCGCTGGCCGGCCCCGGCGTCGCCGTCGCGCTCCGCCCGGGCCAGCTCCCAGGGCCGGGCCCGGTTGACGAAGCGGTTGCCCTCATCTGCGATGGCCCAGACCGCCGCCGTGGCCCGGCGGAAGTCGAACTCCGCCAGCGCGGCGCCGATCAGCCCGTCCGCTTGCCGGATGGCCGCGGCGAGGTTCTCCCCGCCCGGCGGCGCGGGCCCTTCGACGCAGACGCCGGGGACACGGCCGTCACGGTACCGGCCGATCATGGCGATCACCCGGTTGACCAGGTTGCCCAGGCCGTTGGCCAGCTCGTCGTCGGCGCGGGCGATCAGCCGCTCGACGGTGAAGTCCGCGTCGCCCACCCGCGGCACCTCACGCAGCAGCCACCAGCGCACCGCGTCGGCGCCGTACTCGGCGGCCAGCGCGGCCGGGTCGGACCCGGCCGGTCCCGATGACTTGCTGATCTTCCGGCCGCCCGCGGTCAGGTAGTCGTGCACGAAGAGGTCCGACGGCAGCGGCTGCCCTGACGACAGCAGCACGGCGGGCCAGTAGACGGCGTGAAACCGCAGCACGCCCTTGCCGAGCAGGTGGATGCGGCGGCTGCCCGCGTTCCCGGCCCACCACCGGCGGTAGGCGTCGCCTTCGGTGCCGTAGCCGAGCGCCGTGACGTAGTTGCAGAGCGCGTCGAACCACACGTAGATCACCTGGCCGGGGTCGCCGGGGACCGGGATGCCCCAGCCGCCTGCCCGTTCGGCTGGCCGTGACACCGAGAAATCCTCGAGCCCCTGGTCGATGAACGCCAGCACCTCATGACGGCGCCCGGCGGGCTCGATCCGCAGCTGGCCAGCGGTAATCGCCTCGCGCAGCGGCCCGGCGTACCGGGACAGCCGGAAGAACCAGTTCTCCTCGGCGACCGGCTGCGGCTCGGTGCCGTGCTCGGGGCAGCATCCGCCGCGCAGTTCGGCGCGCGTGTAGAACTGCTCGCAGCCGGTGCAGTACAGGCCCTCGTACCGCTTGCTGTACAGGTCCCCGGCCGCGGCGCACGCCCGCCAGACCCGCTCCACGCCCGGGCGGTGCCGGCCGTCGCGGCTGGTCCTGATGATGTCGTCGACGGTTAGCGACAGGGCCGGCCCAGCGCCAGGAACGCCTCCGCGTTGCGGTCGACGAACTCCTGCACGTCGGCCCCGGCCGCCTGGGCGGCGAGCACGTTCTTCAGCGAGTTGTCATCGGTGCCGCTCTGGAAGCGGACGTCGTCCCCGCGTTGCCGGCGGAACCGGGCCAGCACGTCGGCCTGGACGAGTTCCAGGGCGAACCCGATGTGCGGGCGCGCGTTGACGTAGGGAATCGTGGTGGTGATGTAGGTATGCGGCGTGGTCATCGCAGCCTCCTCGGGTCAAGGGGGCTCCGACCGCCGTAAACACATCGAGGCCCCGTAGCAGGGCCTCGGAAATGGAACGTCCGGACGCGTCAGCGGCCCCGCGCGCGGGGCATCATGACCTTCTGTCCGTAGTCGTTCACGTCATCCATGATACCGGACCCGCCCGGACGGCGTCGCGGCCGCGCGGATAGGTTGAGCCGGTGCGACTAGGCGTGAACGTCCCGAACTTCGGGCCCGGCACCCGTCCGGACGTGCTGCGGCGCTGGGCCCAGACGGCCGAGGGCCTCGGCTTCGAGATGCTGATGGTCAGCGATCACGTCGCCATCACGCCCGATGTGGCGGAGCAGTACCCGGCCCCGTTCTATGAGCCGTTCACCACCCTGGCCTGGCTGGCCGGTCTCACCAGCCGGATCAGGCTCGGGACCACGGTGCTGATCGTGCCGTACCGCCATCCGCTGCTGGTGGCCCGGATGGCGGCCAACCTCAATGACCTGTCGGGCGGGCGGCTGGTCCTCGGCGCCGGTGTCGGCTGGGCCAGGCAGGAATTCGCGGCGCTCGGAGTGGCCTTCGGCGACCGCGGCCGGCTGACCGACGAGCACCTGCTCGCGATCCGGGCCGCCTGGCGTGATGAGCAGGACTACCGGAGCGGCCAGATCCCGCTGTGGATCGGCGGCAACAGCGACGCGGCGCTGCGCCGGGCGGTGCGCCTAGGAGACGCCTGGCATCCGCTGCGGTTTACGCCCGGCTGGCTGGCCGGCGCCATCGGGCGGCTGAACGATGTCGCCGCCGGGCAGCAGCGGCCGAGGCCCGCCCTGATGCCGCGTATCGCGCTGTGCCTGACGGCCGCGCCGGTCACCGGCGACGGCCGGCTGGCCGGCCACGGCACGATCGAGCAGGTCACCGAGGACCTTGAGCACCTGCGGTCCCTCGGCGCGGGCACCGTGGTGCTCGATCCGTTCAACGGTGACCCGCGCGAGACCGCGCATCCGGAAGCGGCCTGGCGGGATCTCGCGACTGTCGCCGAGCGCTGGGCTCCATGAAGATCAACAGACCTTTCTGCCGAACGGAGGCGTGGTGTCACAACCCGACAACGCCGGTTCCCATCCCGCGGGCTTCGCGCCCCAGGATCTAGAGCACCTGCGCCGATGCGTCGAGCTGGCCGCTGAGGCCGTCGACGCGGGGGATTTCCCGTTCGGCTCGGTGCTCGTGGCCGGGGACGGCCAGGTCCTGGCCGAGGACCGCAACCGCGAGAACAGCCTGGGCGACGCGACCCGCCACCCGGAGTTCGAGCTGGCCCGCTGGGCGGCCGCGAACATGACGGCCGGCGAGCGGGCCGCCGCGACCGTCTTCACCTCCGGCGAGCACTGCCCGATGTGCGCGGCCGCGCACGCCTGGGTCGGGCTGGGCCGCATCGTCTACGTGAGCTCATCGGAGCAGCTGACCGCCTGGCTCACCGAGCTCGGCGCGCCCCTGCCCGCGGTGCGCGCGCTGCGGGTCAGCGACATCGCCCCCGGGGTGGTCGTCCAGGGCCCGGTGCCCGGCCTGGACGAGGAGGTCCGTGAACTGCACCGCCGTTTCCGCGGCTGACCAGCCACGGCCCGTTCGGCATCTAAATGCCCTCCGATGGCAGCGGATGGCACGATGGGCGGATGAGCAACCAGGCCCAGGCTCGGCCCTTGCCCGAACGGCGGGAGGCCGCGATAGAGCACCTTCGCTCGCACAGCAATCTGTGGCTCGCGACGGCGAGCGACGGGCGGGGACCGCATCTGATCCCGGCGTCCTACTGGTGGGATGGCTCCCGGCTGACCACGGCGACGTTCGAGGACAGCCGCACCTTGAAGAACGTCCGGGCCCAACCGAAGGTCCGGGTCTCAGTCGGGAGCACGTCCGAAGTCCTGATGATCGATGCCGCCGCGGTCATCGTGGCCGTGGCCGACATCGACCCGGCAGCGGCCGAGGGATACGCGCGTGCGTCGCGGAACGACCCGCGATCGGTACCCGGCTTCGTCTACATCCAGCTGACGCCGCAGCGGATGCAGGTGTGGCGGGGCGCCGCGGAGTTCACCGGCCGGACGGTCATGCGCGGTGGCGCGTGGCTTGACGATCCGGTCGACTGACTGGGCGGACATCGTGGCCGGCCCGCTCAGCCGGCTCTGGCAGCGATGGTGGGAGCCCGAACCGCGGGTACAGGTCATCGAGGTGGAACCGGGTGATGGCGCAGATCCGGTCGCCCGCCGTGGTCAGGACGATCAGCCCGGCCGGGGCGGCGGCCGACCG
This sequence comes from uncultured Actinomycetes bacterium, assembly GCA_963790065.1. Classification (GTDB taxonomy): domain Bacteria; phylum Actinomycetota; class Actinomycetes; order Streptosporangiales; family Streptosporangiaceae; genus Palsa-504. Next base: position 390,840 of record CAWBNK010000001.1, read on the forward strand.
GGCCGGGTCGCTGAGGTAACTGCCCAGGGCAGGCTGGCTGTTGGCTCGGGCAGGTACCAGGTACGCGCGCCGCTCGCCGCGGAAGCCGAAGCTGGCCTGCAGGAAGGACCGGATCGCGGCAGTGCCCTGGTACTGGTGCGGCGCCGGGGGCATGGACAGCCACGCGTCGTCGGTGAGCAGCGCGATCACGCCGTCGATATCGGCGGCGGCGTAGGCGTCGGCGAAGCGCCTGGCCAGGACGCGTTCCTGAGCTGATCCCGGCCGCGGGGCCCGGCCGGATTGATCCCGGTACTGGTCCAGGGCGGCGCGGGCGCGCTGCAGGGTGCCCTTGACCGCCGTCTGGCTGGTGCCGAGCAGGCCGGCTACCTCGGCGGCGCCGAAGCCGAGCACGTCCCGCAGCAGGAGCGTCGCGGCCTGGCGGGGCGGCAGGCGCTGCAGGCCCGCTACGAACGCCAGTTCGACTGCCTCGGTGGCCTGGTAGCGGACCTCCGGGCCCGGCGCGGGGTCGGGAACGCCTTCCAGCAGGGCGTCCGGGTAGGGCTGCAGCCAGGTGATCTCGCCACGGCTGCTGGGCGCGGGCGGCTGGAACGGGGGAGCCGGCTCGGCCGGGATCCGGCGGCTGGCCGCCCGCAGCGCGTTCAGGCACTGGTTGGTCGCGATCCGGTACAGCCAGGAGCGCACCGACGCCCGCTCCTGGAAACCGGCCAGCCCGCGCCAGGCCGCCAGCAGCGTCTCCTGCAGCATGTCCTCGGCGTCGGTCAGCGATCCGAGCATCCGGTAGCAGTGCACCTGCAGTTCACGCCGGTACGGGTCGGTCAGCTCACGGAAGGCGTGCTCATCGCCGGCCCGGGCACGCTGGAGGGTGGACTGTTCCACCAGCCCAGCATGGCACTGACCACCGATTTTCCCGGCCGCGTTCCGTTCCCGGCCGCACCGGTGTCTGCACAGGCAGGACGATACGCACCGATCCCGAGCAGGAAAGGGCACCGCCATGACCGAGACCGCCAGCCCCGCGCTGCGTACCGCGCTGGCCTACTACCAGGCCTGGACCGGACACGACCTGGACCAGGCCATGAGCTTCATCGCCGATGACATCGTCTGCGACGCGCCCGCCGGCAGGCTGGCGGGCGCAGCCGCCTACCGGGGATTCATGGGGCCGTTCGTTCAGATCCTCAAAGGCGCGACGATGATCGCCGCCTTCGGGGACGAGCGGACCGCGCTGATCATGTACGACACCGAAACCATGCCCGTCACCAGCGCCCCGGCCGCCGAGTGCGTCACCGTGGCCGACGGCAAGATCACCTACAGCCGGTTCATCTTTGACCGGGCGCCGTTCGACGCGGCCAGGACAGCGGCAGGCTAGGCCAGCCGGACCGGGTCGCCGGTGCGGACGTGCCCCGGCCGCAGGACCTGCGCGTAGACGCCGGCGCAGGGCTCCGGGTCGAGCGAGTCCAGCGGCCTGACCCGGTTGTGCCTGGCCAGCACCCGCAGCGCGTCGGTATCGCGGGGGAGATCGCCGTGGGCCAGGGTCGGGACGGCGCACCGGGGCGTGCGGGCGATCACGCGCACGACGATGTCGTCGCCGATCCGCAGGTTCCGGTCCAGCCAGCCGTTCTCGGTGAAGCCGGAGGCGGTGGTGCGGATGACGATGTTAGGCCGGTAGCGCTCCAGGTCAGCCGAGCCGCGCGGGCTAAGCCCGGCGATGCGGTCAAGCGTTGACGTGGTCAGCAGGTGCAGCGGCGCGAAATCGACGAAGGTGCCGGGCGGGCCGCCGCCGCCGAGCTCCATGAGCTCCGCCGGGACCTGCGCGTCCACGCCATCCCGCAGCACGGCCTCGGGAACCGCGCGGTCCAGCGACGCTCCGGGCGGCGGGGTGGCGGTCAGCGTGACGGGCTCGCCGATCAGGTCGGACAGGATCCCGTCGATGTCGGCGGCGCTGCTCGAGACGGTCTTGCCTTCCGGGAGGGTGATGCGGACGGCGTCGCCCGGGCCGGCCTCGTCCGCGGCGGCCGACATCGTCAGCAGGTCGCGCCACAGGCGCGGGAACTTCGCGCTGGCGATCTTGCCTGTCGTCCGGCTGACCACGGCCAGGCGCCGGTCCCGGGCCAGGCCGGTGAACGTCACGTCGCTGGCGTCCACGTTCTCGCCGAGCATCGACTTGACCGGGTAGCGGCGCAGCGTGGTCACGGTTCCGAGCACCTGCCCAGGTTATGCGCGGACCTGGCGGGCGAGCTCCCATCCGGCGGCGGTGACGGCCAGGATCGCGGCCAGCCGGTGCGGGCCGGGGTACTGGCACGGCTAGGATTCCCGCTTAGGCCCTAGGAGGCGGAAGGTAGCCATGGCAGAGGTAACGCTCGTGATCGGTGCCGCCGCGGTTTGCCGCGACGGGTTTCCGGGGGAACTGAAGAGCCTGGTCCTGGACCCCAGGACCAGGACGGTCACGCACCTGGTGATCGAGCCGGGACGGGGCCGCGGAACGGCGCAGGGGCTGGCCCGGCTGGTTCCGCTGGAGGCGGCCGACGCGGCGGCGGAGCCGATCGGGCTGGGCTTCACGGAGGCCGAGTTCAAGGACCTGCCCCCGGCGGAAGAGACCTTGGCTGAGTTCGTGCCCGGCTACGAGGTCCCCGTCCAGCTGCTCCCTGCGGGCCAAGGATGGCGCGGAGCGGGCGGCCCGGTGGCCGATGGCAGCACCATTCCGCAGATCCGGGAGATGGAGACCATCGCCCTGGTCCCGGAGACCGCGGACGGGACGCCCGAGGTCGAGGAGGGCCAGGGCGATCATGTCCGCGCGACCGACGGCGACGTTGGCCAGTTCCACGCGCTGCGCATCGAGGCGGCCAGCGGTGAGGTGCGGCAGGTCCTGCTCAGGAAGCACCCGTGGGGCCATGCGGAGATCGCGATCCCGATCAGCGCGGTATCCGGGTTCGACGCGGGTGTCCAGCTGAGCATCACCAAGGGCCAGGTCAAGGACCTGGCCTCCTAATCGCCGAGTACCTCTGCCGTGTCGTAGATCTGCTGCAGCAGGAGCAGCGTCTCCAGTGCGTCGCTCCCGCAGGCAGACGCTGACCGTGCCGACCTCGGTATCGGCGGTCAGCTCGCCGGCGTCGCGGTAGCCGCGGACGCCTGGGGCTTCGAACGGCGGCAGCCGTTCCGGTGCCGTATCGGCCACGGCCACCAGGCGTGCCGTAGCCGAACGGCGTACCGCCTCCGCGTGCACCTGGCCGATCTCGCCCAGGCCGACCAGCCCGACGGCACCCGGATCCATCACCTGCTCCGACTAGGCAACGGCGACGGCCACGGCTTCGATCTCGACCAGTTGGTCGGGATAGCCGAGCACGGTCACGCCGAGGAGCGTGCTCGGCGCGTCGTGGTCGCCGAAGGCGGCCTCGACGACCTCCCAGGCAGCGACGAGGTCGGCCCGTTCGGCCGAGGCGACGAAGACGGTCGTCTTGAGCACGTCGGCCAGGGTGGCACCGGCCTCGGCCAGGGCGACACCGAGGTTGGCCACCGCCAGGCTGGCTTGCGCGCGGACATCACCGGCCCCGACGACGTCGCCCTTGTCGTCCAGGGGGCACGCGCCGGCCGTGAAAACCAGCGAGCCGCGCGGGGCGATAGACGCGTACGCGTAAGGGGCGGACTTGAACAGGCTGTCAGAACGAACCAGTTTCACGGTCATGGTCGGAGCCTTTCAGGGTGCTGGATCCGGTCGTTCCCGGTTGCGGCCTCACGTCCAGTGCGTGCCGTTGCTGAAGTCCGCCTTGAAGGTGCTGGCCATGGCGGACAGCACCGCGGAGTTCGAGGTAATCAGCCCGAGCTCGCGGTTGTGGTTGAGGGACGTGCTGGAGAAGTTCTCCGAGCCGATGAATATCTTGGCGTGCCCGGTGCCGTAGTCGGCCTCGATGACCTTGCCATGGATATAGAAGCCGGTGGAGGACTTGTAGTAGCTGATGTGGACCCCGGCCCGGGCCAGCTTGGCGAAGGCGCTGTCGTACTCGCCGTCCTCGTTCTCCCCGCAGATCTGCACGTCGACGCCGCGTTTGGCCGCCTTGATGAGCGCGTTCTCCACGGTGGTGTCGCCCATCTCCTCGCTGTAGATGCGCAGGCTGCTGGTAGCCCCGTTGATCAGCCCGAGCAGCTTGTCCTGCGAGTTGGTGGGCGACCAGACCAGGTCGGCCCCGTCGCCGGGGGTGATGGCGTGGTGCGCGAAGTCGGCGTTGAACACCGCCGTGATGGCCGTCACGTCCGCGTGGTTGGTGTCGATCACCAGGAAGTCACGCGATGTCGAGTAGTACTTGCTGGTCAGGTTCGCGGTCATGATGACGGCCTGCGATCCGTCGATGACCAGGGTCTTCTGGTGGGTGTAGGTGAACCCGGAGGACGACCAGACGACCTTGATGCCGTTGTCCCGGAAGTAGGAGTACGCGCCGGAGTTGACGCTCTTTTCCTTCTCGTCCAGGATCACCTGGACGAGAACGCCGCGCTTGGCCGCCTTGGCCAGGTCGTGTTCGGCCGTGGTGTCGGCGAACTCGTACATGGTCACGTCGATGCTGTGGCGGGCGCCGTTGATGAGGCTGTAGACGGGAGAGAACCCGGCGCCTGGCTCGATGACCAGCGGGCCGGATCGCGTGATCCCGGCGTCGGCCGTGGCCCCGGCGGCCGAGCCGGTGTCGGCGCCGCCGCCCTGGGCGGCGGCGGCCGGCGGATCCATCTTGCAGCCCGCCACGGCGAGCATCACGGCAGCGACGCACGCCGCGGCGGAAGCGGCAGCTCGGGCGTTGCGGCGGAACATGGGAGGCATCCTCCTAGCGGGACTACGCCAGCCGTTCGTCTCCCTTCCCTACCCCCAGCGCGGGAACTAAGCAATCACGACACGCCCTGGTGCCCGGCCAGGTTGGATGCTAGGAGTCTGCCAGCCACGCCAGCAAGCGGCCCCGCGACCAGCAGCGGAGGAGCCGTTGCCGCCAACGCCATCTCCGCTTCGAGCCTCGCGGCCCGCTCCGGCTGATCCGGCCACAGGCAGGCGCGCAGTCACCGGGCGTCATCCGCGTCGGTCACGTCGACCGGATCGAGGTCGACGCCCACCCGGGCGACGACTTCGGGCATCGCCCGCATCGGGACGGGCCGGTCTCCCACGATCGAACACGACATCTGCACCGGAGATGACGGGTCACCCAGCGACTGTCCGTCGCTGTACGTGATGCCAACGCGATCGACGTTGAGATTGAGCCCAGCCGAACAACCCACGTCGATCAGCCCGACCGCGTTCGCGCCTACCCGGCGCGCCGCCTCGGCAATGGCGGGATACAGCACAGCGCAGTGCCCGGTCTCGTTGGTCCGCGTCGGCCGGCGCACGGCGACGGCCACGACCGAGTCGGTCATTCGCAGCAGCGTGTCGATCGCCGCGCCAGCGGCAGCGTCGCCGTCCGCAGCGGCATAGGCCGCGGCAAGTGCGGGGGCACGTCCGGCGAGGGCGAGATCGTGCAGCACGGCGAGGATCACCCTGGGGTGCCGCTTGCGCGCCGGCGCCGCCTCGATGGCGCGCAGCGCCTCGCCGGACTCACTCAGGGCGACGGCTACGCGCTCGTACAGCGGCGATGCTCCGGCGGCGTCGACCTCACCGAAGTGCCGGTACACCTGAGCGAGGGTGCGGGCCCGACCCGCGGGTCCGGCGCTTCCTGCGGTCGGCCCTGGCATCCCGACGATTCTAGCCATGGAACGACCCCCTACCCGGCAAGGTCGCACCCTGAGCCAGACTTTGCCATGCTGGAGTCCGTGCTGGTGGACGAGCGCGGACAGCCGGTGCGACGGCTGGTGCGGCAGGTGACCGCACGAGCGGTCGCGTTGCTGGTGCCGGCCGCAGCGGTCATGGCCGCAGCTGCGGCGTGCTCCGCCCCTGGGGGCCAGGAGACGGCTGCACCGCCGGCACCCGGATGGTCCGGGTCGCCGGCCGTGTCGGCGGTCCCGGTGCCAGCGGGGAGTTCGGCGACGCTGCTGGCCGTTCCGGCGGGGGAGGGCGGCGGGGCGCTGTCCGGCGGCGCCGTGATCGCCGCCCACGGCTCGTGGGACCGCCAGCCGCCGCAGGCACCCGCCGTGCTGTGGCTGGCCTGGAACGCCTCGAAGGGCACACTGCAGCCCGCCGTCACCCTGGTCGGCGGATTCGAGAACTCCGACCACAGCTTCTGGGGACGTCCCGTGGACGCGGTGCCCGGCCCCGACGGCGCCCTGTACGTAAGCGACGACACCGCCGGAGCGATCTACCGCCTGGCCCCCGCTTCCTAGCGGCGCGAGCCAGGCCAGGCGGGTAGCCGGCGGTTACGGAGCCGGGGGAGACCTGCGCGGTGCGACGGTGGAGCGCCCGGTCCTGGTGGCTGTCCACGGCAGGTGGCCCCGGGCCCTGCTAACAGTCACCGGCCGTCCGGCTTTGGGCATTCAGAGCAGGAGTCGGCCGAGGACGGCCGAGGCGAGTGCCGCGTCGAGTGCTCCGACACCGGTGAGGTCGGCGACCGTGATCGCGGTGTCCGGCCGGTCGACGGGCGCTTTGAGTAGCAGGCCGGCCGCGATGTCGCCGTCCTGGGCGGTGGCCCCGGCGCGGACGGCGTGACCGAAGTCGCCGTGGTCGAGGCACTGGGCATGGTCGTCGGTGGCGATGAGCTCAGCGCGGTGGAAGAGCGCTGGCGGGAGCTCGTTCTTGTGCGGCATGTCCGTGCCGATGCCCGTCACGTGCGCTCCCTCGCGCACGTGGGCGGCGTCCAGGACGGGGACCGTTGCCGGAGTCGTGGTGATGATCATGTCGGCGGTGGCCGCCTGTTGTGCCGAAGCGGGCCGGGCAGGCAGGCCGCGCGCTTTTAGGTCGTTGCACAGGGCGGCGGCTTTGTGCCGGTTGCGGCCGTGGACGAGCACCGTGCCGAGCGGGCGGAGTTTGGCCAGCCAGGTCGCCTGGAGGCGGGCCTGTTCGCCGGTGCCGAAAACGGCGAGGGTGGCGGCGCCGGGCCGGGCCATGGCGTGGGTGATGAGCGAGCCCGCGGCGGCGGTGCGCCAAGCGGTCAGCAGACCGCGATCGTCGAGGAGCGCGCGGATCTGTCCCGTGCGGGCGCTGACGACGCAGACCAGGCCGTGGTTGGTCGGAAGGCCGAGGGCGGGGTTGCGGTAGAAGCCGGTAGCGATCTTGACGGTGAAGTCGGTGGCGCCGGCGATCCAGCCGGCTTTGACGTGGCAGTCCCCGTCGGCTTCGGGGAAGTCCATGTGCAGCGGCGGCGGCACGATGGTTCGGCCGTCGGCGTGAGCGATCAGGGCATCACGGACGGTGTTGAGAACCAGTTGTGAGGCGGCGGCCTTCTTGATGGCGGCCAGATCGAAGACGGGGAGGGTCATCGGCGGGCTCGCATCCATTCGGCGCAGGCGGCCAGGCCTTCCTCCGGATCGCGACGGCCGATGCCGATGCGGAACCGGTCGGCGGGGGTGGCGGTGAGTTCGGAGCGGTAGATGCTCGCGGGCAGCAGCAGGACGCCGGCTTCCTCCACCAGGCGGGTGCAGAACTCCTCCACCCCGTCGGCGCCGAGGTAGCGGGGGTAGGCGACGCATCCGCCGTCCGGCGCCTGCCACTCGAAGTCCTCTGTGAAGTCGGCGAAGAACGCCTCGAAGGCCGGCAGGTTGGCTGCGATCAGGGCCCGGTTGCGGGCCAGGATCGTTTCGCGGGCCTTCAGCGCGATGCGGGCCAGGACCTCGCTGGGCGCGGAGTTGCAGATAGTGGTGTAGTGCTTGGCCCGCTCCAGGCGCGAGCGCAACGCGCGATCGCGGCAGGTGATCCAGCCGATGCGCAGCCCGGGCAGGCCGAGCGACTTCGAGGTCACATTCAAGGACAGTGCGCGCTCGGAAAGGTCGGCGGCCTGCGGCAGGGTGCGGGCGGGGTCGCGTTCGAGTCCGCGGTAGACCTCGTCGCTGAACAGGTGGATGCCGCGCTCGTCGCACAGGCGCGTGAGGGCAATGAAGTCGGCGGTGTCGATGACCTTGCCGGTGGGGTTGTTGGGGAAGTTCACCGACACGACCCGGGTACTGGGCCGGATGGCGGCCGCCACCTGGCCGAGGTCCAGGGCCCACTCCCGGTCCGGGTCGAGGGCCACGCCGGTGACCTCGCACAGCGCCAGCGGCACGGTCTCGGCGGCCTGGTAGTTCGGGGTCACCACCACCGCGTGGTCGCCCGCGTCGAGCAGGACGTTCATCGCCAGGTAGAGGGCTTCCTCGGCGCCCGCGAAGCAGATGACGTCGTCCGCGTCGGCGTGCTCGTAGGTCTGCGCGATCACCTCGCGCAGGGCCGGATCGCCGAAGGTCTCGGTGTAGCCCAGGGACAGGTTCTCGAAGGCGTCGCGGTCCTTGTCGTCGGCCAGCGCGAGCAGCTCGCTCAGTGTCATGGTCTGGATGTCGGAGGCGGTCAGGTGGTGGCGGGCGGTGAACTCCCAGCGGGAGAAGTACGTCTCTAGGCGGAAGTCGGGCAGCCGGGTCATGTTTCTCAGTCCCTTACGCTTGGTGCTCTGAGCTCGGCCAGCAGGCCGTAGACAGTGGACCGGGACACCCGCAGCGCCCCGGCGACGACCGGCGCGGCGCGGCGCACCGCAAACACCCGGGCCTCGTCCAGCCGGCCGAGGATGGCCAAGCGGTCTTGACGGGTCAGGCGTTCGACGGGGCGGCCCGTTTCGCGGACATAAGCGCCGATCACGTGCTGGATCCGTTCGGACCAGTCCTGCTCGAACAGCGGCTCAGGGCGCTGCACGGTCGGGGCGCCGAAGGCGGACAGGACGGCAGCGGCCTGTTCGAGCGGCGTGCGGTCGAGATTGATGCACAGCACCACCGACGGCCGGTCCTGCGCATCTCGCAGGACCGCGCTGACCGACGACAGCCGGCGGCCGTCCGCGAGCAGTTTCTCGTACGGGCCGTACACGTCCTGCGCTGACGGGTCGAGCTCGTCCAGCTCGCCGAGCAGCGAAGGGTCCCCCGGGCCGCGGGAGGTCATCGGGTTCCAGATCTCCAGCACCCGATCGGTGTCCGGGTCGTGCAGGACGACCTCGGCGTACGGACCGAGCAGCAGAGCGACGGCCTGGCACACCGGCGCCCACGTCCGCACCCGAGGATCCCGGCCCTCTTCCACATTCCCCATGCTTGGACTGTACGTCCAGACTGGACATAAAGTCCAAACAGGCGCTGGGGACGGACGCCACCGCGGCCGGTGGGCAGATAGCGCTCAGCGATCTGCATTGCGCTTCGCACCCGGAATCCGCCGTGCGGCCATTGGTGCAGCGATTCCCCTCTGCGCCGCACTTGGGGTCGAATTTGAGCTGAGTGCAGCTTGTTTCGGGCGAGCGGTGGTTCAGTGCTGGCCGGGTTTTTACCTATATAGAACACTTGACAGGTGCAGGAGATCTATTTAGAGTTCTTATATGGTGCTGCGATTGACTGTTCAAGTGCAGCTGCCCGGCACCGGCCCGCGTAACGACGGGAGGAAGAAGCGAGCGCTGATAGCAGGTTTTGCAGGCGGCGGCGCGGTCATGGCTTACGTGGTGCTGGCCGCAAGCCGTTTCAGCGCCTGGGAGTGGGTGCCCCTGGCCGCCGGCCTCGCCGTCATCGCCGTGGCCGGCCTCGCCGGTCGGCCCGGCGGCCGCGGGAGGGGCAGCAGCCTTCGCGGGCGCGGCCGGGATGATGATGACGGGCCTGCGGGCGCGGGCGGCGCACCGGTAGCCCATGCTGATCGTGGTGTCGCGGATGATGCCGCCAGCCCAGACTTGTCGACATGCATTTGCGTAGCTCAAGGGGAAGCCGCTCGCGCGTCGTGCGTTCGGAGGGGCAATGGACACGGACACATGGTCGACAGACGCGACGACTAGACGGATACCTGAGACGTGGTAGATGTCTTACTTTACATAATGTGCATTATCGGCGTACAGCGAAGGCTGCCGGAGAGCGGACAACACCCGCTGTCCTCTTGCTTGTTCTGCTGGCGGCGTCGGAATCAGAGTGCAGCCCATTGTCTCGCAGGCGTCTCGGTGGCGTTTCATCCGGAGGTGAATTCACTGTAAGCACGTAAGTAATCGTGTGCCACCAATCGTGTGCCACCATATGCGCTACTCTCTTGGGTGTATGCGCTGTATCGCTAAAGCTTTCGACCGGCTTTCGAGCATCATCGAAGGTGTGAATAGGGCGTTTTGCCGGCACTCAACAGCCTCTCCTCTAGGCGCATATCCTGGCCCACCTATAGTGAGCCGCTCCCCCGCCGAACGGCCGCTCAGAGCGGTTCATCCTCGTCTTCCTCATAGGTCTCGGCGTTGGTTCGCCGGAGGATGTCGCTAGCCCATGCCTGTGCCCACGTACGCAGGTCAGTGATTTGCTCCGCTGAGAGGCCGTATTCGGCAAACGCTTGGTCGTCGTACCATTCGGCGCCATCAAGACGCGCCTTAAGCTCGCTGAGGCTGAATTGGTCATCCCAGGCGTGGTGTCGGCCGAGGGACTCTAGCTCGATGTTCGAGCACAGTTGCGACGCGGCGTGGATGTCCATGAGATCGCGCGGTAGCCCTCTCCCCTCGAGAGCCCGAACCTTGGTGCCGATGACGTCATAGAGGGCGAGGACCGGGCCATATGGCGTAACTGCCGGGGGCTGGTTGAATACTTCCTTCAGGATGTCTAGCTCGCACTGCTCGCCGGTAGCCGGATCGGTGGCCGTCATGCGAGCTGAGCGTGGGTCGACGCCGATGATGCACATGTCCCAGCCACGCGCTGTTAGCCCGGCCACGATGACGGACGCGATGTCTTCCATCGGGATGCTGCTGTTGGTCGCTACGTCGACGTCACGGCTAAGCCGATCGACAAGCTGGTGCGCCTGGACCGCGTATCCGCCAGTGATGACAAGCGGCAAGCTGTTGCCGATTTCCAGAACGTCCTGCATCAGCCGACGGTGCAGGGCGTTGAGGTTCATGGCGCGGTTGGCTGCCCTTCGAGTAGTTCGGGGAACGCGGACTCCCAGACGCCCCGGACCGTCTTGCTGATCAAGGTCCGCAACACTGGCCACTGGCTGACGAGCAGGTCGCGGTTAAGGAACATAGTGACGTCGGCCAGTTGGCCCTCTGCCAGCACGATGCGGTACATATGCATGCGCGGCTTGGGACGGTCAAGGTCAAATGCCGTCTGCCCTGACCAAGCGACATGGAGCGGCAACTGCACGGTGCCGTGAGCCGGTCCGGAAAGGTCGACTAGGGCGGCGGGCAGCCTGCTGCGGTACCGCTGCACCATCACCGCAGGGTACGAGACCGGAGCCGAGGCGGACGGGCTGTCCATGCCTTCGAGTATGGCGCACTCGCCCGGGCCCGTGCGAAATCGCGAACGTACAGGTTGTCCGTGTCGAGTGACCCAGCTAGACCTACGGCGAGCCGCCCGCCGTTCACTGCAGTCACCTGAGCTGTCTTGCATCTCTGCTCGTAACGGACTGTAAACACCAACCCCCTCCCCCGGTAGGCTCACGGCGGACTCGGCCTGGTCGGCTCAGGCCGGGCTGAATGCCCCGCCGGCTGACGGGCTCATCGGCGGAAGGTGCCTCGGGCGGTTCCGTCTGGAGGTTCGGCAACCAGTCCAGCCAGCGGGGCAGGTACCAGCTGCGTTCGCCGAGCAAGCTCAAGGTGCTCGGCAGGATGACCAAACGGATCAGCGTTGCATCCAGGGTCAGGGCGACCGCGACGCCGAAGCCCATCTCCTGGAACTGGAGGAGCTGCCCCCGGGCGAAACCGGCGAACACCGCCACGATGATCAGCGCCGCACCGGTGATGATCTTGGCCGTGGATGCGACACCACCTGCCACCGCCGCCCGTGTCGAGCCGCATTGGTCGCAGCGCTCCTTGATCCTGCTCATCAGGAAAACCTGATAGTCCATTGAGAGGGCAAAGAGCACCGAGAACATGAACAGCGGGACCCACGCATCGATGACGGGAACCTTCTGGAACCCGAAGATGCCCGCGCCGATCCCGCGAATGAACACGAGTGTGAGCAGGCCGTAGGCGGCCCCTGCAGACAGCAGGTTGAGCAGGATCGAGACGGCCGCGATCGTTAGTGATCGGAAGGCCAGCAGCAGGAGAAGGAAGCTGAGTCCCAGTACGAATGCCAGCACGTACGGGATCGGGCTGGTTACGGCATGAAAGTAGTCGGCTTCATCGGCGGTCTGCCCTCCGACGTAGACCTGTGCGCCGGAACCGGCGAACGCCGACGGGATCAGCTGCTGGCGCAAATTCAGTACGGCCGCCACGTCCTGGCTGGAGACGATGTCACCCCGGATGGGAACGGTCAGCGTGAGGATCTTGCCGTCAGGCGAGGCCTGAACGACGCCGGGCCCGAAGGGCGGGTCGCCGGCGAGCCCGGCTTCGAGGTTGGCGAGGTCGGCCCGGGCAGTGCCGGTCCCTCCCACCGAGACGATCTCGACCGGGTCCTGGCTGTGGCCCGGGAAGTAACGCTGGACGGCCAGATAGCCCTGTTTGGACGGCAGGTTGCCCGGCAGCGTGGTTACTCCGCTCTGACCGATGTGAAGGCCGAGCACCGGTACCGCCGCCAGGACCATAACTCCTCCCGCCAGCGCCAGGCTCACGGCTGGACGGCGCGTCACCCTTCCGATCACGCCTCTCCAGATCCGGGTGCCGGCAGCGGCGGAGCGCCCGAGGTTCTTGCCCACGACGGGCAGGGGCAGCGAGTTCACCCGATCACCGATCAGGCTGAGCACCGCCGGCAGGAGGGTCAGCGCGACGGCGACGGATACGACTCCGACGATCACCGCGCCGGCCGCCAGGCTGCGAAGGATGGTCACCGGTACCAGGAACATGCCGAGCAGGGCGACGACGAAAGTGCTCCCACTGAAGAGCACGGCGCGGCTGGCGGTGGCCCCTGTCATCCGGATCGCCGCCTCCTTGCCGCGGCCTAGGCCGCGTTCCTCCCGGAAGCGAGAGATCATGAACAGCGAGTAGTCGATGCCGAGCGCCAGGCCCATTCCGGTCATCATGTTGACGATGAAGACCGAGAGGCTGAACTCCCGGGCTAGCAGTGCAGCGATGCCCAGGCCCACGATGATGGAAAGCAGCGCCATCAGCACCGGCATCAAGCCGGCCACCACGGCGCCGAACACCAGCAGCAGGATCACGATGGAGATCGGCAGCCCGAAGTCCAGTTCCCCGTGCCGCAGGTCGCTCGCCGACAGGGTCGTGAAGTCGTTCCCGACCGTATGGTCGCCGGTGACGGCCACCGAGAACCCGCCGCTGCCGTTTGCCGCCTGGACGTCTTTCACCACCGGCTTTATGTCGGCGTCGCTCGCGGCCCGCAGCGCGATCAGGGCTGCATGACGGTCGGACGAGACGAACTGGCTTCCAGCGCTCAGATCCGTGGCCACATGCGTTACGCCAGGAGCCGTCCGGACCTGAGCCGCCAGCCGGGCCACGAACTGCTGGAAGCTGCCGTCGCTGACAGTCGAGCTCTTCGAGCTGACCACGATCACGTCGGTCGGTTTTTGGCCGGCCGACGCACCTATCGCCTGGCGGTACAGGGCCTCGGCCTAGCTGGACTGCGTCGTTCCCACCACATGGGCACCGGTCGTCAGGCCGGTGAGCGAGGTGCTGACGAGAATCAGCGCCACCACCACGGCGATCCCCCAGATTGCCAGCACGCGGCGCGCCCGCCTCGCGCTGGCCGCCGCCAGCCTTTCGGTCAGGCCGACAGAACGGCGGCCTTCCGATGGCTTCGTGACGACGCAAGTTTCGTGGGCGGCATCGGGCCCAACAGCCTGCGCCGCTACGGGATGCGCTGGCGGGCGGACTCGCAGTCCCGAGCCTGGCGCGTCATGGCCTACCTCATCCGAATTCCGGGAAGAATCGTTGTGCATCATGGTCTCCTAGTTGTGCCCTGACGGTCCGGCGCCAGCGTGCGCCGGGCGGCTACTCGACCGGGCCGATCTCGGCGCCGGCGAGCTCGGCGTAGATGAGGAACTTGAACGGGTCGAACTGCTGGTAGGCCTCCATGAGGCGGTGCAGCGCGGTGCGGCGCAGCCCGGCCAGCGTGGTGCTGGCGGGGTGGCACAGCAGGCCCGGCTGGATGATCTGCAGGGCGAGGGCGTAATCGCCTTGGCCGAGGAGGGTGGTGGCCGCGGCAGCGAACTGCTCGTCCCTGCCGCCGGCCAGCAGGTCGAGTGCGGCGGCGTGCTCAGCCGCGGTCGCCGGCTCCAGTCCCTGCCCGTCTGGCTGCCAGTAACCGGTGCGCTGATGGTAGAGCCGCTCGGTGAAGTGGTCGCGGATCACCAGGTACGGCACGACCGCCGTGGGGTGATCACGGAGCACCGCCGGGAGGCTGGCCTCTCCCAGGATGTCCGGGAGGGCGCGGCCGCCGCGGATGCTGGCCAACACCTGGCCGTGCAGCTGGGTCAGGGCCGCCTGGAGGCCGGCGACCGCCTCGGCGGTGAACTGCTCGGTCAGCGTCGTATGGCCGTGGATGAGCAGGCGGGGCTGCAGGCTGCCGATGAAAGCGAGAGCCTCCAGGAGCCCCTCAGGGGAGCCTTCGCCGGCGAATGGCTGCCCCAGGTAGGGCATCAGCACGTCGCCGGCGAACAGCACGCCGCTCACCGGAAGGTGGACCATCAGCGCATCGCTGGTTTCCCCGCCCGGCGTCGGATACAGGACGAGCTCGGTGCCCCCTGCGGTCAGTGCCGTCGGCTGGCTGATCAGCTGGTCGGGGACGACGGTCAACGGGACACTGTCGGCGGCTCCGGTGAAGTAGCGGAACCGTGGCCGGTCACCCTGCTCACGGTCCAGTTCTCTCGGGAAGCCGGCCTGGGCGATCACCCGAGTGCCGGGCCCCCGCAGCGCGCCCGCGCCGCCGATGTGGTCCCAGTGCGCATGGGTGAAGATCAGGTGGCTGATCGCACCGTCAGCGGGCAGGTCAAGGTCGCCGAGCGCGGCCTTGACCCGGTCCTGGGTGCTTCCGGCGTCGATCGCGACCACGCCATCGCTGGTCGTGATGAACGCGAGGTCAGCGAAGTCGTAGCCCTGGGCGACCTGGATACCGGGTTCCGGGCGCAGGATCCTGGGCGAGGTGAAGCGGAACCCGTCGGCGGCGGTGGCCCAGAAGCCGCCGAACATCAGTTGCGTGTCTGCCGGGGCAGCGCCGAGCCCCGACTTGCGTTCCGCCTCGGCGGCCTGGTCATCGTGGCCCAGCACGGCATGGGCTGCGGCCAGGCCGTAGTACGCGGCGCGCAGAAGCATGGGCGGGAACTGGTCCCGGACGGCCAGGACGAACTCCAGGTCGGCCACGGCCTGTTCGGCCCGCCGCCGGTCCGGCGGCAGCCCGGCCAGGGCCAGCCCGCGGAAGTATTGCGGCGGCCCGAGATCGGTGGCCGCGGCCCGGTCCAGCTTGGCCAGCGCGGCTTCCGTATCCTCGCCCAGCCGGGCCTGGAAGAACCCGGCGAGCGCGAGCGGTAGCGCCTGGCCTGACTGGGCGTCGGCAAGCTCGGAGAAGTAGCGGTACCCCTCGGCGTCCGCGCGGGCAGCCGCGAGCCTGGTGGCCAGGATGACCGTGGTGTTCCGGTCGGCGCCCGGCCAGCGGGCCGCTGTCTTAAGTGATTCGATGCCGCGATGGCGGGTGATCGGTCGGGTCATGGCCGTGATCTCTTCCTGTCAGTCAGATATGCCGGGGCAGATGTGCAGGGGCAGCAGCTGGCTGCCGCAGCGTTACCGGACCGCTCGGGCCGGGTGCGCTTGGGTCCGGGCCTCAGCGAATGCCCAGGACCGAATTGGGTGCGGATGTCGCACCGGTGCAGAACGTTGCCCAGGATCTCGAGCATGTGCGACGCGCCGGCATCTCCTCGCCCGATGCCAGCCGGGTGAATATGGTCAGCCTCGCGGCCAGCACAGGATCACAGCTGGCCAGATCGTCCTTAATCGAGTCCAGGGCCTGCTGCTCCCGCGTGGTCAGGCTCATCACTAGTCCGTCCATCACTTCGCCGTGGCCTGAGCGGTCGCAGCGTCATGGAGAGCATTGCGATGAGCAGGCTGGGCGGGCTGTGCTGGCTGTGCGGGCAGGAACAGGACTGCCAGCAGTGCCCCCGCCGCGGCGACGGCGCCGGCCACGAGGCAGCCGACGGTGAGGCCGCGCAGGAAGGCGTTGGCGGAGGCGTGCTGCAGGGCCTGTCCGAGGACCGGATGGCCGAGGGCCGCGACCTTGGCGGCAGCCGCGTAGGCGGCGCCGACGGACTGGTGTGCGATCGCCGCGGCCGGGCCCAGCACGCTGGCCGGCAGGGTGGCGGTGAGCCGTGATCCGTAGACCGATGCGTACACGCTGCCGATCACGGCCACGCCGAGGGTGCCGCCGACCAGCCGGGTGGTGTCGTTCACGGCCGAGCCGACGCCAGCCTTGGCCCGCGAGATGGCGCCCATGATGGATTCGGTGGCGGGCGCCGAGGTCAGGCCCAGGCCGAGCCCGTACAGCACCATCTGGGCCGCGATGACGCCGTAGCCGAGCGTCGCGCTGGTGGTCGCCGCCACCCAGCCGTAGAACGCGGCCATCGCGACCAGCCCGATGGTAACGATGAGCTTGGTCCCGGCCCGCACGGCGAGCGCAGTCCCGGCGACCGATCCGGCGCCGACCGACAGCGCCACCGGGAGCAGGTGCACCCCGGTGGAGAGCGGGCCATAGCCGCGGACGAACTGGAAGTACTGGGTCATCAGGAAGATGAAGCCGAACAGGGTGAAGAATGACACCGTGACAGCGCCGCTGGCCGCGCTGAACCGCGGGTTGCGGAACAGCCGCACATCGAGCATCGGGTGCGCGGCACGCCGCTCGTGCATGATGAACGCGGCCAGCAGGACCGCCGAGGCGGCAAAGCCGGCCAGGCTCCGTGCCGCTGCCCACCCGTAGGAGGGCGCCTCGATGACGGTGAAGACCAGCAGGGTCATCGTGGCCGACGACAGCACCAGGCCGGGGAGGTCAGCAGCTGCCGCCTCCGGGTCCCTCGACGTGGGAACGACAAGCGCCACCAGGATCGCGGCCGCTGCCGCTACCGGTGCCATGGCGATGAAGATGCTGGCCCAGCTGAAGTGCTCCAGCAGCCAACCCCCCACGATCGGTCCCATCGCGATGGCCACGCCGCCGATCGCGCCCCACAGTCCGATGGCGCGGGCCCGTTCCCTTCTCTCGGTGAAGACATTGGAGATCAGCGAGAGCGTCGCCGGGAATGTCATGGCGGCGCCCAGCCCCATCACCGACCTGGCCGCGATGAGCTGCGCCGGGTCGGTGGTGAAGCCGCCGGCCAGACTGGCGGCGCCGACCACGGCCAGCCCGGCCAGCAGCATGCCCTTGCGGCCGAACCGGTCGGACAGGCTGCCGAAGGTCAGCAGCAGCGCGGCGAAGACCAGGTTGTAGGAGTCGACGACCCACTGCAGCTGAGTGGTGGTGGCATGCAGCTCGCGCACCAGGGCGGGAAGCGCCACGTTCACCAGGGTCGTGTCCAGGTTGATGAGGAACGCTGCGAGCAGCAGCGCGGTGAGGATCATGGGTTTGGATCGCATGGTTTTCCTCTGGAGTGGGTCATTCCTGCCGCGGTCGCCGGGTGGGTGGCTGCGGGATCCAGCCGGGCCGTATCGCCGCGCTGACCTGCGCAGTTCACCCTCGTGCTGGCGGGCAAGCAGTTCGATCAGGTACGGGTACATCGTGTTCGCCTATTGAGTTGGGTCTCGCGGGTCGGGCGGAAGCTCCGCGGGCCAGGGTTGATCGCGCCGGATCCTCGGCCTGTCGATGCGGATGCGCTTCACTGTCGTCTCCTCGGTCAGTCGCCGTGTCCGGGTCCGCTTAGGAGCCCGGCCTTCTACGGGGACTGTTCTGCGAGGAACGCTACGAATTCCCGCCAGCGCGGGGCGTCACCCAAAGGTGCACGCCGGGTGGAATATCGCTGCGCGGGTAGCCCTCACCCGAAGGTGTTACGGGTTGCCTGGGTGCAGTGTCAGGGGATCAGGCCGAGCTGCCGGGCCCGTGCGACGGCCTCGGTACGGTTGGCGGCGCCGAGCTTGCCCAGGATGTGTGTCACGTGCTTTTTGACCGTGTCGAGCGCCACCACCAGTTCGTGGGCGATGCGCTGATTAGACCTGCCCGCGGCGAGCAGCTGCAGCACCTCCACCTCGCGGTCGGTCAGCGGCTCGGCCATGCCCGGTAGCAGGGCGGCCGCTCGCCTTGATGGCGGCGCGGCGCCTGCCTGACCGCAGGCGCGCAGGAGCCTAGCCAGGTAATCTGGGTCGATGTCGCGGGCTGGGGCTCGCTGGTCCTTCCGAGCGGCCGAGAGCCGGGTCAGCACCGCGCGCATCGGAGCGCCCTCGTCGGCAAAGACCCGGACGTAGCCCTGCGGGCAGGCCAGCGTGACCGCCTCGGCCAGGGCACCGAGGGCGCCGACATGATCGCCACGAACGGCCAGCGCCAGCGCCCGCAGCGCCTGAATCTCGATCACGTTGCCGATGCGGCCCTGGCTCGCCGCCGTGGCCAGCAGCCGCTGCAGCAGCGTGAGTGCCGGACCGGGACGGTCCTGGGCGAGCAGCACGCGAGCCAGCAGCAGATACGCCGGCTCCCGCGGGTAATCCGGCTCGTCCTCGGGGCTGAGGCCAGCCGCCTTCGCCCACTCGGCCGCCGCGCTGACATCGCCTTGGGCCAGCAGCAGCCGCGCCCGCTGGGAAGGCACCGGGTTGAGCAGGGCGACCACCTGCGGGCTCAACTCGACCTGCCCGGCCTCACCCATCGCCTCCAGGGCCGCGGCCGCATCGCCCTGCGCTTGCCGGATCCGGGCCACGACAGCCAGGCCGGTGGCCAGCGACTGGGTGAAGGTGAGCTGCCGGCAGAGCGTGACCCCCCGGGTGGCGTGGTCAAGGGCGGCGGCCACCTCGTCCCGCTCGTACAGGACCTGGGCCAGGCCCACGTGCGTCGGGCCCGTGACGGCTATCTGGCTGCTCTCGCCGGCCTCCTCCAGCGCTTGCCGGTAGGTGGCCAATGCCGCAGCCAGGTTGCCCTGGGCGCGCTGCACCTGGCCCAGGTCGTAGCAGACGCGCATAGCGAGAAAGCCAGCGAAGAACTGGCCCGCCGCCCGCAGCTCGGTGAGCACCTGCGTCAGGCCGCGCTCGGCTGGCCCGGGCCGTCCGCCCAGCCAGTCCGCCGCCGCCTGGTTCCAGCGCACCAAGTAGCGCATCAGCCAGTCGTCCTCGCCCAGCTGGGCCAGGGCCTGCCGGTTGTAGTCAGACGCGAGGGCGGGATCACCACGAAGACGCGCGAGTACGGCGCGCAGGAACGCGATCCCCGCGGGGACATTGGCCAGCGAGCTCACTGGGCGCCCGGCGGACGCCTCATACGGTTCGTCGCCGCTGGCCGCAAAGGCGCGCTCGGCGTCATCGAGCAGGGCCTCGAGTGCTTCCACCTGGAAGCCCATGGCGGCGCCGTATGCCTGGGCCAGGCCCAGGCGCGGACGGTCGCGTACCGACTCCCCCGGCAGCGCCGAAAGCCAGCGGCGCAGGGTCGCGCCCTCGCTGCGGCCGAGCAGCGTCTCGACGTGCCGCTCTACCAGCCGCGCCGCCCAGGCGGCGTCCCCGGCCGCGAGCGCGTGCCGCACTGCGTCATCGGCCAGGTCATGCTCATCGGACCAGGCGGCCGCGGCCCGGTGCAGCTCTTGCACCCGGCCGGGCCGCTCCTGCTCCAGGCGGGCGCGGAGCAGATCGGCGAACAGATGGTGGTAGCGCCACCAGCCGCGCACCTCATCCAGCGGCACCAGGAACAGGCCCGCCTGCTCGATGTGGTGCAGCATCGCCTGGCTACCGGACCGGCCGGTGACCGCGTCACACAGCTCGCCGGATAGCCGCTCCAGCACCGAGGTCTCGAGCAAGAACGCACGCACGTGCCCAGGCTGGCCGTCGAGGACCTCATCAGCCAGGTAGTCCAGCACGAAGCGGTGGCTGCCGCTGAACGCCGCGACAAACCCAGCCGCATCCGTGCGCCCTCGCAGCGACAGCGCGGCCAGTTGCAGCCCCGCTGCCCAGCCCTCGGTGCGGGCCGTCAGCGCCACCACCGCAGTGTCAGGCAGGACCGGCCCCGCCGCCGCGCCCAGCAGCGCCGCCGCCTCCTCGGTGCTGAAGCGGAGCTCGGCGGCGCGCAGCTCAGCCAGCTGGCCCCGGGCCCGCAGCCGCGCCAGCGGCAGCGGCGGGTCAGCGCGGCCGGACACCACCAGCAGCAGGCCCGGCGGCAGATTCTCCAGCAGGAACGCCACTGACTCGTGTACCGGGCCAGCGTCGACCAGGTGGTAGTCGTCCAGGACCAGCAGCACCTCATCGCGGCGGGGCTGGGCAGCGAGCTCGTTGATCACGGCCGTCACGAGCCCTTCAAACGAACGCGAGGCCGGCGGCCCGAGCAGCGGGCCCAGCCGCTCGACGATCCCTGGTTGTGCCTGGTCCAGCGCAGCGACCACATAACGCCAGAACCGGGCCGGGTCGTTGTCGCCGGCATCCAGGCCCAGCCACGCCACCGGCCGCCCGCCACTACGGGCCCAGTCGGCCAGCAGCGACGTTTTGCCGAATCCCGCCGGAGCACAAATCAGCACTCTTCCCCGCGCCAGCCCCTGGCTGAGCGCCTGCACCAGGCGCGGGCGCGGCACAAAGCCCGGCTGCGGCCGAGGCACGTGCAGCTTCGTCGCCAGGAGGGCATCCTGCCCGGACGTGGGAGCCCCGGCTGGGGCCGCCGCAGGCGGGTCAGCCATCGGGGACCTACCGCTCAGCCGGCCAGCGAGCCTCGGTCCGGTCGCTGGACGGGGTCATTCTACGGCCTGACCATCCCAACGGGCGGGGACCGAATGGGTGTGCACATCAGCGCATGATTCCACCCGTATGCCACCTTCGGGTGACGCTCAGGCCGCACGTCCGCTCCTAGCGTGCCTAGGAGAAGGCAACACTCATCCGCCGGCAAGCCGCTCAGACGAACGAGGTGATCTTTATGACAGCTACCCAGCCCGGACAACGGCTGGAACGGCGGTGAGCATCTCCGGCGGCCCTGCACATTACGAGATCCGCGTCGAGGGCGTCCTCGATAGCCGGTGGGCTGCCTGGTTCGGCGGCCTTCACATCGAAGGAGATGACATGCAGACCGTCATTTCCGGCTCGCTGGCCGACCAGTCCGCGCTACATGGCCTGCTGGCCAGGATCGGAGACCTCGGGCTCTGCCTGATCTCAGTCCGCCGGCTGGACCCTGATTGACATTCACCGCCGGAAAGCAGCGACGGCATGTCATCTCGGGGAAACCACGGCATCGAAGGCGGTGCCGTCACCTCCGCGCCAGGCGTTCAGAGCCGCGCCGAGGGTAGCGCCGTCACGGTGCCGTTCAGCGCGGTTGCGGGCCCAGGCCTGCGGTCCGCCATGGCAGCTCAGGCACGAGCACTCGTTCACGCCGGTGTAGAAGAATTCCCAGAAGCAGCCCGTCGTCCGCCACGGGCGGCGTACGGTCGCCTCAAGGTCGGGCAGGTCGCAGGCATTGTGGATGAGAGCGTGCCGCGGCTGGGCGGACAGGTCGCCACGCGCGATACGGACGTAGAACGGTGCGTGGGCACCGGTACGGGACAAGGCAATTGCCTCCGGGCGGAAGCCCCGGCCCGTGCCCTCTCAGCGAGAGGCGTACCGGGGCTAGCTATGCTCCTGTGCCCGGTAGGTCCTCATGGCACTTAATGTAAGTGGCCGTGCCGGGAAAGTCGACCGGATAACACTGCTCCGGAAACGACATGGTGCTGGCCACATCAGGGTCAGGGTGTACGGTCCACCGTGTGGAGGTCGCGGAGCTGGCGCACCTGCGGCAGGCCCGGGATTTGCTAGACCGCGAGTACGCGCGGCCCCTGGACGTCCCGGCGATGGCGCGCGCCGCGCTGATGTCGCCGTCGCTGTTCTCTCGCCGGTTCCGGGAGGCCTACGGTGAGGCACCGTACGGCTACTTGCAGGCCAGGCGCCTAGAACGAGCGATGGCGCTGCTGCGCCGCGGTGGCATGACCGTGACCGACGTGTGCATGGCCGTGGGGTTCACCTCGCTCGGTTCGTTCAGCTCGACCTTCACCCGCCTCGTTGGGGAACCGCCGTCCGCCTACCAGGCGCGTGACCACTCGCGGCTCGAGCCAGTCCCGCCATGCATGACGCGGGCCTGGGCGCGCCCGGGGTGGATCGCAGAACCGTGCAGGATTGGAGAAGCAATCCCAGCCAGCCGCGCATAAGGTCGCTGACATGACACTTTCCATCACTCACACGCCCGTGTACTGCACTGACCTGGATGC
This sequence comes from uncultured Actinomycetes bacterium, assembly GCA_963790065.1. Classification (GTDB taxonomy): domain Bacteria; phylum Actinomycetota; class Actinomycetes; order Streptosporangiales; family Streptosporangiaceae; genus Palsa-504. Next base: position 413,170 of record CAWBNK010000001.1, read on the forward strand.
GGCGCTCGCCTTCTACACCGAGCGGCTCGGCTTCGAGGTCCGCGACGATGTCCAGATGGGCCCGGAGATGCGCTGGCTCACCGTTCATGCCCCCGGTGACGCCCACGACTTGCTGCTGGCCGCCGTGGACCACCACATTCCCGGAGCCGACCGGCAGGCGATGCGCGAGATCGTCGCCAAGGGCGACCTGGCGGTCTTCATCCAGGTCGACGACCTGGACAAGACCTTCGAGTCGCTGCGCGCCGCCGGGGCGGAGATCCTCCAGGAGCCCATTGACCAGCCCTACGGCGTCCGCGACGCCGCAGTCCGCGACCCCAGCGGCAACCACCTGAGGCTGAGCTCGCCGCTGGCGGCGCAGGCCTAGGTTCCGTGGTCTTCCCGGCGCCGGGCCGACTGCGCGGGGAGTCCAGAAGCATGCCGGGTGCCCACCTCCAGTAGTTCCCGGACGGTGTCGGCCAGCCGGTCATAGTCCTCTGGGGTGTTGTACGGTGCCGCCGCGATGCGCAGGTATCCGCCTCCATCAAAGTGAACCGGTGCGACCTCGACACGCTGCTGCGACAGGGCCTCGTAGAAGGGGTCGACCTGGTCGGGAGAGGTGAGGACGCCGGCTGGCAGTGGTACCAGCCGCATAGCAGGCGCAGGTGTGACGGGAAGCCGCTCGAGCGTGACCCCCAGTGCCTCGGCCACCCTCCCCTGGCCGTCGGCCACCAGGTCGGCGAGCCGGGCTACGGCGTCCCAGCCGCCCAGCGCCTCCCAGTACGCCAGACCGTCCGCGGCCGCCAGCCAGCCTGCATAGTCCCAGGTGCCTGGATAGTCGAACGACGGGGCGTATCCATCATCCAGTTACCAGCTGAGCACGGTCGGCATCACATCGGCTCCCGGCCGGCTCCACAGTATTGCGCTGCCTCGGGGCGTGTACGCCCACTTGTGCAGGTTGCCGATCCAGTGGTCGGCGCCGAGCGCCGGGATGTCGTCCCTGAGCTGGCCCGGCGCGTGCGCGGCGTCGACCAACACCGAGGCTCCAGCGCCGGCGACAGCGGCGGCCACGGCCGCGACCGGGACGACGGTGGCGGTCGGCGAAGTAATCCGGTCGATCACAACCAGCCGCGTGTGGCGCGAGCATGCGGCGGCGTACGCCGCCACGATCACGTCATCCGCGGCGCCGACAGGATGGCCCGCCTCGATGATCCGTGCCCCTGCGCGCGCCGCGTGATGACTTACCGCCTTGCGGACCGCGCCGTAGCCATGCGTGCTGATTACTAGTTCGTCGCCAGGGTGCAGCTCCAGCGAGCCGAGAACCGCGGACACTCCCTCAGACACGTTGCGTACCCACGCCGCGCGGGACGGGTCGACGCCGAGGAACACGGCCGCGCGCTCCCGCGCCCCTGCCACCAACCCGGCGATCTCGACGCGGTTAAAACGGTGCGGATTGCGTTCGGCACGCTCGCGCCAGGCGGCGGCAGCCCGGCGCACGACGACTGGCGCGACGCCGAACGAGCCGTGGTTGAGGTGGAGAACGTCAGGGTCGAGGCTGAAGGCCTCCAGGAGGGCAGAATCCACGAAGCAGATTTTGTCAGCCAGAGGCGAAGTCCGGGTACTCACCGGACAGGCTTAATATAAGCTTTCACTTATATAAGGTCTTGCTGATATCTTAGGCTGGTGCACGCGTTCGACGTACTCGGCGATCCGGTGCGCCGCCGCATCCTGGAGCTACTCGGGGACAGCGAGCTCACCTCCGGCGCGCTCTGCGAGGTGATCCAGCGCGAGGCTGGCATCTCCCAGCCGGCCGTCTCCCAGCACCTCAAGGTATTGCGAGACAACGGTTTCGCCACGGTACGACCGGACGGCGCGCGCCGCCTCTACGCGGTCGCGCACGAGCCGCTGCGCGACATCGACGCCTGGCTCGACCAGTTCCGCCGGTCCTGGACGCCGCATTTGGACGCGCTGGCCACCGAGTTGGCGCGAGGCAAGCACGAACGGAGGAACGAACCATGATCGATGTGACCGAGCAGGTCAGCGCGGTCCGTCGCGAGGTGGGCGGCCGGGTGCTTGAGGCTGGCCAGGCCCGGGTGGTCACGGTGTCCCGCAGCTACCCGGCCGAGCTCGCCGACGTCTGGGACGCCTGCACCAATCCCGAACGCATCCCGCGCTGGTTCCTGCCGGTGAGCGGGGAGCTGAAGGAGGGCGGCCGGTATCAGCTAGAGGGCAACGCGGGCGGCACCATCACCCGTTGCGACCCGCCACACGGCTTCGACGCGACCTGGGAGATGGGCGGCGATATCAGCTGGATCGAGCTGCGGCTGGCTGACGAGGGCAACGGCCGGACCGGATTCCTGCTAGACCATATCGCGCATGTGGACGACGAGCGGTGGGCGCAGTTCGGCCCCGGTGCGGTCGGGGTGGGCTGGGACGGCGCGCTGATCGGCCTGTACCTGCACCTGACCACCCGGCAGGCGGTGGACCCGGCCAAGGCGGCCGGGTGGCCCGGGTCCGAAGAGGGGCGCCGGTTCCTGACCGCCTGCAGCGATGCCTGGTATGAGGCGAGTGTGGCCGCCGGCACCGGCCCAGCCGAGGCCCGGGCTGCCGCCGACCGCACCACGGCGTTCTACACCGGCACGCCCGAGCCCGGCGCCTGAGCCGACCCGCAGGCTGACGCGCCCGGGGCTCCGGTTTCCTGGCGGCCTATCCCCCAAAAGAAATAAGGAGAGAGGGCCCCATCTCTCCACTTTCAATCTATAGCGCACCCGGGGGCTTGCGGCAAGACCCGGGTCGTGCCGCAGAATAGCTGGCCGGGGCCAGAATCTACGGAAACGGGGGTCACGAAGTGCGTGATGCGGAGCTGATGACGTGAACGCCATGATGGCCAGCGCGTTCGACCTTCCCGCCCGCCTCGCCGCCAAAGCCGACCCGGCGCTGATCACCGCCGACGAGCGGCACTTCGCTGCCATCGCGGAGAGCCTCGAGCAGTCGATCGCCGAACTTGCCGGGCGGCTCGCCGCCGAGCGCAAGGCGCCCGGCGGCATAGGCCAGGCGGCGATGGACCGCGACATGGAGGTCCACCGGCTGTCCGCGCGGCTGCGGCTGTTGCGCCGCTTCGGCCTCGACCTGTGCCTCGGACGCATGGTCGGTGCGGACGACCCCGAGCCCGTCTACGTCGGACGGCTCGGCCTCACGGACAGCCAGGGGCACCGGCTGCTGGTCGACTGGCGCTCCCCCGTGGCCGAGCCGTTCTTCGGGGCGACCCACGCCAACCCGATGGGCCTGGCCAGCCGACGCAGGTACCGCTGGACCCGCGGCCGGGTCAGCGACTACTGGGACGAGGTGTTCACCCCAGACGGGCTGGAAGGGCACGCCGCGCTCGACGACCAGTCCGCCTTCATCGCCAGCCTGGGCAGCAGCCGGTCGGCACGGATGCGCGACGTGCTCGGCACCATCGCAGCCGACCAGGACGCCATCATCCGGGCGGGATCCCGCGGCGCTCTCGTCGTCGACGGCGGCCCGGGTACCGGGAAGACCGTCGTCGCCCTGCACCGCGCCGCCTACCTGCTCTACTCTGATCCTCGTCTCGGTCACCGCCGGGGCGGCGTGCTGTTCGTCGGACCGCACCAGCCCTACCTGGCCTACGTCTCCGACGTCCTGCCTAGCCTCGGCGAGGAGGGCGTGCAGACCTGCACCCTGCGGGACCTCCTCCCCGAGGGAGCCACGGCAGCGACCGAGACCGACCCGGAGGTGGCCCGGCTGAAGTCGTCCGCGGACATGGTGAAGGCGATCGAGCCGGCCGTCCGGTTCTACGAGCGGCCGCCCCTCAAGCCCATGACGGTCGAGACCCCGTGGAAGAACATCTGGCTGAGCGTCGACGACTGGGCCGAGGCGTTCGACGCGCCAGAACCCGGTACCCCGCACAACCAGGCGCGCGGCCAGATCTGGGATGAGCTGATCGCGATCCTGATGGACAAGCACGACGGCGACGCCCCGGAGCACCTGCTTCGCAGGTCGCTGATGCAGAACGAGGAGCTGCGTACGACCTTCAGCCGGGCGTGGCCGCTGCTAGATGCCGTCGATCTCGTCGGCGACCTGTGGTCGGTACCCGCCTACCTGCGCAAATGCGCTCCGTGGCTCAGCCCCGAGGAGGTCCGGCGGCTGCAGCGCCGGGACCCCCAGGCGTGGACGGTGTCCGACCTGCCGCTGCTGGACGCGGCGCGGCAGCGGCTCGGCGACCCGGAGGCGTCGCGGCGTGAGCGCCAGCGCCAAGCGGCCGTCGCCGCCGAACGCGAGCAGATGGCCCAGGTTCTCGACAGCCTGATCGAGGTCGCGGACGACGAATACGGTACCGGTCTGGTGACGATGCTGCGCGGCGAGGACTTCCACGACGCCCTGGTCAACGAGGCCGCGCTGCCCAGTGCCGACCCCGATGTGCTGGCCGGACCGTTCGCGCACGTCGTCGTGGACGAGGCTCAGGAACTGACCGACGCGGAGTGGCAGATGCTGCTGCTGCGCTGTCCGCCCCGGAGCTTCACCATCGTCGGGGACCGGGCCCAGGCCAGGCACGGGTTTACGGAGTCGTGGCGGGAACGGCTCGAGCGGGTCGGGTTCGACCAGATCAGCCTGGCCTCGCTGAGCATTAACTACCGGACGCCGGAAGAGGTCATGGCGGAAGCCGAGCCGGTCATCCGGGCCGTGCTCCCGGACGCCAACGTGCCGGTCTCCATCCGTAGCAGCGGCATTCCCGTCGTGCACGGACCTGCTACGGATCTGGGCTCGATCCTCGAAGCGTGGCTCGCCGAGCATGCCGACGGCGTGGCCTGCGTCATCGGCGACCCCACGTTCCAGGCGACGTCCCGCGTCCGGTCGCTGACCCCGGAACTGTCCAAGGGGCTCGAGTTTGACCTGGTGATCCTGGTCGACCCGGAAACGTTCGGCACGGGCATCGAGGGGGCGGTCGACCGCTACGTCGCGATGACCCGGGCGACCCGGCAACTGGTCATCCTCACTAGCTCCTGACGCCGGCCCATCCGGCCGCCCGGCTGAGGCCCTCAGGGCTTGATCCGCGGACCTGGCCGGCTGAACGCTGAGAACAGCCGCTATCTTGGCTCCTTATGAGTGCCGAAACACCGCCCGTCCACGAACTGCACCTCATCGTCGGGTTCGACGGCTCCCCCGCTGCCATGCGGGCGCTCGATGCCGCGGTCCGCCTGCTGAGCGTCCGGCCGCCGGCCCGGGTCTCGGTGGCCTGGGTGGCTCACCTGACCAGCACGGTGGAACTGTCAGCCGACGCCGTGGCCATCGTGGAAAACGACTTCGACCAGGTCGCCCAGGAGCTTCGGGCGGCGGTCGCCGAACGGCTGGGCGACAGCGGCATCCCCTGGGACTTCCACTGGCGCCAGGGCCTGATCGCCCAGGAGCTGATCGTAATGGCCGAGTCGGCGCAGGCCGCCCGGCCTGACGATGTGGTCGTCATCCTGGTCGGGAGCTCGTCAAGCCTGATGCATCGCATGGTCGGCTCGGTCGCGGTCAACCTGGCCCGTCACTCACCGGTGCCCATCATAGTCGTGCCGTAACGCCCTGCGATGCCGCGGCGTGGGCAAGGGCGGCAGCCACGATCAGCTCGATAACGGTGTCCAGCGGCATCGCGGTGGAGTCGATCACCAGGTGGTACAGGGCAGGGTCGGCGGGGTCAGTGCGGTACAGGCGGCGCACGTAGGCGGTACGGGCCTTGTCGGCCACACGCAGGCGCTCCCGCGCCTGCTCCTCGCTGATGCCTTCGACCACGGCGCCCTGGGCGACGCGGCGTTCGGGCGGGCCGTCCAGCCGGACGTGGTAGCCGCGGTCCTTGCCGAGCACGACGGCCGCCGCCCGGCCCAGGATCACCCCGCCGCCTCCCGCCAGCAGGCGCTGGATCCCGGTCTCGCCGTGGCCGCGCAGGTGCCTGTCCTGATGGTGGGTGGGCAGCGGCGACTGAGTGGGCCCGGTCGGCATCGCCTCGGTGAACGCGGCGAGCAGCCGGTGGACCGGGGTGGCCTTGATTTCCTCCTCAGTGAGCTGCTCATCGCAGGGCCCCGGCTCGGCTGGGTGCCCCTCTGAGGTGGTGACCCGCTGCAGGAAGGGCAGGCCGAGCCGCTCGGCCAGTGCCGGGGCGACGACGCTGCCGCCCGCGCCGTAGGACGCCGACACGGTTATCAGCGAGACGGCCGGGCCGGCCAGGTCGCCGGAGCGGTCAGATGTCACGGGCGTTCATCTCCTCTTGGTCATGTGGCAGGTCACGCAGCAGGGTTACCCGGCGGGCGGGCCGGTGGGTGCCAGCGTGCCCGACGGCAGCACCAGCGCGCATACGATCGCGGAGCCGGCCAGGATCCCGGCCGAGACCCAGAACCCCACGACGTAGCTGTGCACCGCCGCCTGGGCCAGGACCAGCCGGCTCGGCCCGCCGTGGGCCAGCACGTAGCTGGTCAGGGCGCTGGCGGCGATGGTATTCAGCAGCGCGGTCCCGATAGACCCGCCGACCTGCTGGTTGGTGTTGACCAGGGCCGAGGCGACGCCCGCGTCCGCGGCGCTGGCGCCGTAGGTCGCGGTGTTCAGCGCGCAGCCGAATACCGTGCCCAGGCCGACCCCGGTCAGCAGCAGGGCGGGCAGGATCTGGCCCGGATAGCTGGTGTGCAGACCCAGCTGGGTAGCCAGGACGACCAGACCGCCGGCCGCGAAGGTAAGGCCGGCCGGGATCAGCGGCCGGGGCCCGAACCGCGGCATCAGCACCCCGCTGCAGGTGGTGGAGGCGGCGACGATCCCCGCAATCATCGGCAGGAAGGCCAGCCCCGACGTGACCGGCGAGTAGCCCAGGGTCAGCTGCAGGTAGTAGGTCAGGAACAGGAAGATCCCGAACACGCCGATGGCGGACAGACCGATGGCCAGGTACGCGCCGCCGCGGAAGCGGTTCACCGGGATCCGCAGGGGCAGCAGCGGATGCTGGACTCTCCGCTCGACCAGCACGAACGCGGCCAGCAGGACCACCCCGGCCACCAGCAGCACATCGGTCGTGACCGCACCCCAGCCCTTGGTGTCGGCCTCGGACAGCCCGTAGACCAGCGCCACCAGCCCGGCCGCCACCAGGACAGTGCCCGGCCAGTCGATGTGTACGTCCGGATCACGAGGCTGCGCGGCCAGCAGCCGCACCGCGCCCGCGACCGCGACCACGGCCAGGGCAACGTTGACGTACAGGCACCACCGCCAGGACAGGTACTCGGTCAGCACCCCGCCCAGCAGCAGCCCCACCGCCCCGCCCGCCCCGGCAATGGCGCCGTAGACGCCGAACGCCTTGCCGCGTTCGGCCGGGTCGGTGAACGTCGTGGTCAGCGTGGACAGCGCGGCCGGGGCCAGCATCGCGCCGAATGCCCCTTGCGCCCCGCGCCCGATCACCAGCATCGCGAAGCTGGTCGACGCGCCGCCCAGCGCCGACGCCGCCGCGAACCCCACCAGGCCGATGATCAGCATCCGCCGCCGGCCGACCAGATCAGAGAGCCGCCCGCCGAGCAGCAGTAGCCCGCCGAAGGCCAGCGAGTACGCCGTCACCACCCACTGCCGGTCGGCGTTGGAGAACCCCAGCGAGCGCTGGGCCGAGGGCAGCGCGATGTTCACGATCGTGGCGTCCAGCACCACCATCAGCTGGGCCAGCCCGACCACGCCCAGGATCCACCAGCGCCTAGCAGACGCCGCGGCCACGTCGGCCGCCCGGGCCTGCTCTGAAACCGCGACCGCGGGTTCGCTCATTGCAGCAGCCTAAGTCCGCCGGTCATGATTCAGGAAGGCGGCCCGGTCACTCCCCCGCCTGCGCCTCGGTCAGGCGGAGACGTAGGCCGCGAGGTGCTCGCCGGTGAGCGTCGAGCGGGCGGCGACGAGGTCGGCGGGTGTGCCCTCGAAGACGATCCGGCCGCCGTCGTGGCCCGCGCCGGGTCCGAGGTCGATGATCCAGTCGGCGTGCGCCATGACCGCCTGGTGGTGCTCGATGACGATGACCGACTTGCCGTCGTCGACGAGCCGGTCAAGCAGGCCGAGCAGCTGCTCGACGTCGGCGAGATGGAGGCCGGCGGTCGGCTCGTCGAGGACGTAGATGCTGCCCTTCTCGGCCATGTGGGCGGCCAGCTTGAGCCGCTGCCGCTCGCCGCCGGACAGCGTGGTGAGCGGCTGGCCGAGGCTGACGTAGCCGAGCCCTACGTCGGCGAGCCTGCCGAGGATGGCGTGGGCGGCGGGCGTGCGCGCCTCGCCGGCGCCGAAGAACTCCCGGGCCTCGGTCACCGGCATCGCGAGCACCTCGCTGATGTCCCGGCCGCCGAGGTGGTATTCCAGCACCGACGCCTCGAACCGCTTCCCCTCGCACTCCTCACAAGTGGTGGCGACGCCGGCCATGATCGCCAGGTCGGTGTAGATGACGCCGGCGCCGTTGCAGTTGGGACAGGCGCCCTCGGAGTTGGCGCTGAACAGCGCCGGTTTCACGCCGTTGGCCTTGGCAAACGCACTGCGGATCGGGTCGAGCAGTCCGGTGTAGGTCGCCGGGTTGCTCCGCCTCGAGCCGCGGATCGCGCCCTGGTCGATGGATACCACCCCCTCGCGGCCGGCGATTGAGCCCTCTACCAGCGAGCTCTTGCCGGATCCGGCGACGCCGGTGACGACGACCAGGACCCCGAGCGGGATGTCGACGTCGACGTCGCGGAGGTTGTGCTGCATCGCGCCGCGGACCTCCAGCGCGCCGACGGCGGCCCGGACCGTTTTCTTGAGGGCAGCCCGGTCGTCGAGATGCCGGCCGGTGATGGTGCCGCTGGCCCGTAGCCCCTCGACGGTGCCCTCGAACATCACCTCGCCGCCCTCGGTGCCTGCGCCCGGGCCGAGGTCGACTACGTGGTCGGCGATCGCGATCGCCTCGGGCTTGTGCTCGACGACCAGGACCGTGTTGCCCTTATCGCGCAGCCGTAGCAGCAGGTCGTTCATCCGCTGGATGTCATGCGGGTGCAGCCCGATGGTCGGCTCGTCGAAGACGTAGGTGACGTCGGTCAGCGACGACCCGAGCTGCCGGATCATCTTGGTGCGCTGCGCCTCGCCGCCTGAGAGCGTGCCCGACGGCCGGTCGAGGCTGAGATAGCCCAGGCCGATCTCCACGAAGGAGTCAAGGGTCTGCCTGAGCGCGGTGAGCAGTGGTGCCACCGACGGCTCGTCAAGGCCGTCCACCCATCCAGCCAGGTCGCTGATCTGCATGGCACATGCCTCGGCAATGTTGGTGCCCTTGATCTGCGAGGAACGGGCCGCCTCGCTGAGCCGGGTGCCGCCGCACGCCGGGCATGCGGTGAAGGTGACCGCCCGGTCCACGAACGCCCGGATGTGCGGCTGCATCGTCTCCTTGTCCTTGCCCAGCATCGACCTCTGAATCCGCGGGATCAGCCCCTCATAGGTCATGTTGATGCCCGCGATCTTCAACCTGACCGGCTCGTGGTGCAGGAAATCGTGCAGTTCCTTCTTGGTGTACTTGCGGATCGGCTTATCCGGATCGACGAAGCCCGACTCGCTGTAAAGCCGGGAGTTCCAGCCGCCCCCGGTGTAACCGGGGACGGTGATCGCGCCCTCGGCGAGCGACTTCGCGTCGTCGAAGAGCTGAGCGAGGTCGATATCGGTTACCCTGCCCCGGCCTTCGCAGCGCGGGCACATGCCGCCGGTGATGCTGAAGCTGCGCCGCTCTTTCACGGTCTTGCCGGCGCGCTCGAACGCGACCGCACCCGCTCCGCTGATCGAGGCGACGTTGAAGGAGAACGCCTGGGGCGAGCCGATGTGCGGCTGCCCGAGCCGGCTGAACAGAATGCGGAGCATCGCGTTGGCGTCGGTTGCCGTGCCCACCGTGGAGCGGACGTCGCCGCCCATCCGCTGCTGGTCAACGATGATCGCTGTCGTCAGCCCTTCGAGCACGTCGACATCGGGCCGTGCCAGGGTCGGCATGAAGCCCTGCACGAAGGCGCTGTAAGTCTCGTTGATCATCCGCTGCGATTCGGCCGCGATGGTGTCGAACACCAGTGAGCTCTTGCCCGAGCCGGACACGCCGGTGAACACCGTCAGCCGGCGCTTCGGGATCTCGATGCTGACGTCCTTGAGGTTGTTCTCGCGCGCGCCGTGCACGCGGATCAGGTCGTGGTCGTCGGCAACGTGCAGCGCAGGTGACTGCGGAGCTGTCCTCGTGGCCATGCTCATCGTGTCTCCATCTATCAGGTACTTCCCCGTCGGCGCAGCCGCGGCAACGATCCATGTCTACCTGACCGGCGGTATCTGGCCAGCGCACCGTGCCGCCGCTGACGCTGGCTCAGGGTGATTGAAGCGCTCCTCACCTTCGTCGCGTCACGTCGGCCTGGTCAGGTCGCGTGAGTGGTGCTGTCCATGGCGGTCATGCTAGGCGCGGCCCGGTGACCGGCGCTTCTTGATTCCTGCTCGGTCTGGATGCGATAGGTCGGATCTCTGCCAGAATCCACCGATCGGCTGAGCATGGCGGGAGGTAGCACCTGCGATACTGAGGCTCTGCAAGTCCTTGCTCGGCGCGCTCGCGTCATGACCGCTGGAGAGGCGGGGACCATGAGGAAGCTGGTGGAGTCGACCCATGTCTCCCTCGGCGGGGAGATCGGCGCGCCGCAGGACTGGGCGTTCCCTTACCTGGACGACGAGCACATGCGGTACGCGACGGAGCTGCTGGCCGGGGCTGATGCCCTGCTGCTCGGCCGGCGGACCTACGAAGGGCTGTCGGCCGCCTACACGGCCATGGCCGCCAACCCGTTCGTCGACCGGATGAACTCCATCCCCAAGTACGTCGCGTCCAGGACATTGACCGAAGCCAGCTGGAACGCCGCCATCATCCCCGGGGACGTGGCCGGGTTCGTCGCGGACCTCAAGCGCCAGCCGGGCGGGACCATCGTGAAGTACGGTAACGGCCCGCTCGATCAGGTCCTCATGGCGAGCAATCTGGTCGATGAGTTCCACCTCCTGCTGACACCAGTGGCAGCAGGGTCGGGCCAGCACCTGTTCGAGGAGATCCAGGACGCTCCGCACCTGTCGCTAGCGGATGTCAGGCGCTTCGCCAGCGGCGTCCTGATCCTGGTCTACACACCCAAAGACCGGCCGGCCTGACCGCCGCCTGCGCCGGCCGCCTCGGCGGCATGCCGGCGCATCGGCCCCTGCGCCAGCTCGGGGTGGCCGTATTCGTCGTGCCAGTTCCACCAGTCATACGGGGCGGTCTGGGGATAGCCCTCGGGCGAGTCCTCCCACGTCTCCTGCCGTCCCAGCGCGGTCATGTCGAGGTAGCTCCAGGTACTGCCGAGCGCCTCATCGCCGCGGTTGTCGATGAAGTAGGTACGGAACACCCGGTCGCCATCGCGGTAGAACGCGTTGGTGCCGTGCCATTCGTCCACGCCGAAATCGGCGTCCCAGTCATCGGTGATGGTGTACCAGGGCATCGTCCAGCCCATCCGTGCCTCCAGCCGGGCGATGTCCGGCTGCGAGGCGCGCGAGGCGTAGGCGAACATGGTGTCCCGCGCGTTCAGGTGCGTGAGATGGGCGATCTGGTCGGCCATCATGGAGCAGCCGTGGCAGGCGTGGTCGGGCCAGCCGATCACGCCAGGCTCGAAGAAGGCGCGGTAGATGATCAGCTGCCGGCGGCCTGCGAACAGGTCGAGCAGGCTGGCCCGCCCCTCGGGCCCGTCGAACACGTAGTCCTTCTCCACCGCCAGCCACGGCATCCGGCGGCGCTGTGCCGCCATCGCATCCCGGGCCCGGGTCAGCTCCTTCTCCTGCACGAGCAGCCGCTGGCGTGCCGCCTCCCATTCCTGCGGCGTGACGACCGGGGGTGTCTTCATCGCTGATCCGCCTTTCATTGGTTCTGATGGAACGAGGTGCTGGCGGCCTCGCGGGCCGACTGGTCGAGGTGGTCCCTCAGCGCATCTAGCGGCCCGTCCCAGTCGCGGGCCAGCGCAGCCAGGAACTGCTGTGCTACCCGCATCGGCGCGGAGCGCAGCCGGTAGCGTACCCGGCGCCGCTCCCCCGGTTCGGCCGTGACCAGGCCGGCCTCGGCCAGCCGGGCCAGGTGCTTGGCAATCGCCTGTCGCGTGATCGGCAGGCGACCGGCCAGGTCCGTGGCCGTGGCCGGGCCTCCCGCGGCCAGCGCGGCCAGGATGGCCCGGCGGCTCGGGTCGGCCAGGGCAATGAAGACCTGCTCGGCGAGCGCTTCAATGTCAGGCGGCATCGAGGTAGTCGACCAGTTCGCCCAGCTCTTTAGCCCAGCCCTCGGTATTTCCGTCGTACGCCTTGCGGTACGCGTCCTCGGGCAGCTGCGCGAAGCCGGTCTCGGCCACAGTCAGCCGCGTGCCCGCACCGGCCGGTTCGAGCGTGAACTCGACATAGGTCCGGCGCGGATCATCCTCAGGCAGCCCGTAGATGCGCCAGGTGAACCCGAAGACCACTGGCTCTTCTACCCGTTCCACCCGCATGTCGGCGGTGAACCCGTCGGTCCACCTCATCCAGGCCGCACCGCCCGGACGCAGGTCGATCGCGGCCTCGTTGCCGAACCAGGCGCCCAGCCCCTCGGCCGTGGTAAGCGCCGCCCACACCTGGCCCGGCGGGTGAGCGAGCTCTACGGTCCGCTCGATGCGATCAGGAAAACCCACGAGAGCCTCCAGCAAATAGCAACCAGACAGTTGCTACATTATGGCAACCGAACGGTTGCGTCAACTGCCGGCCGTGACGTCCGCAGCGGCCCGTGGCGGCCAGGCTCACATCGGGATCTTGATGCCGTGGCTGACCAGCCAGACGTTGGCCGGCCATGACGTCTCGTACCCGATGACCATGCCGATCTGTATGAGAAGCCAGTAGGCGGCCGAGTTCGGCATCAGCTGATGCGGGGCCGGGAAGAGCACGAACATAAAGATCGCCATCCAGCCGAACAGGCCGACCTCGAAGAAGGTCAGCGAGATGAAATCGGCCTTGGCCGAGGCCTTCAGGCCGTCCTTGAGACCGAGGCCGCGCATGGGCGCGATGGCGAAGTACTGGAAGACGATGCCGAACGCGAGGGCGAGCACGTAGTCTTCACGGGCGGCCGTCCCCACCGCCAGTAGAACGCGAGCGCCAGCGGGCCGAAGTACAGCGCGGTGATCGGGAAGACCGCGTTCATCACGCCCATCGGCTGCCGGCGCCCGGCGACGAAGATGTCAAAGGCGATGACCGCCGCGCAGCAGAAGCAGGCCGCGAGATAGATCCACACCGCAACCGTCAGCCACGTCGGCGCCATCAGTCAGATGACTCCCCGCGGACCAGGCCGTCCCATGACCAGTGCGGGAGGCGCAGGCCGTCCGGAACATCGTCGGCCGAGTCGTGGTAGGAGTACATCGTGGTGCTGGTGGCCCAGGCGAAATAGTCGTGCAGCACCTGCCGGAGCCGGTCATCACGGTCCAGGCCGACATCGGCCAGCGCCTGGTCGAAACAGGCGATCGCGCGGCGGTTCATCTCCTCGTGCAGGCCGTTGCCGCTGTGGATCCGGACCACCGAAGTCTCGTCACCGTAGACCTCCGTGAAGGCGGCCGGGCCGCCGAGCGCTTCAGCCCAGTAGGCGGCGAGCCGCTCGGCGTGCTGGGGATGGTAGCCATGGCTGAAGGCGTGGCTGACTTCCTCATCGGTCATGACCCGGGCGTGCCAGGCGCGGGCCAGGCTCAGCAGCCCGTCAGCACCACCCGTGGCCTCGTATACCGTCTGCATCGTCCTAGGGTGCCATGCCCGGGGCCTCAGCCGCCGATGGCATCAAGCTCGGCGATCACGTCGGCGGATAGTTGCAGCCCGGCGCCGGCGACGTTCTCCCGCAGGTGCTCCACCGACGAGGTGCCGGGGATCAGCAGCAGGTTCGGCGACCGCTGCACCAGCCAGGCGAGCGCGATCGCCATCGGGGTCGCTCCCAGCCGCTTCGCCACCACCTCCAGGGTGCCCGACTGCAGCGGCGTGAAGCCGCCCAGCGGGAAGTAGGGCACGTACGCGACGCCCTGCCGCGCGGTGAGATCCACGAGGTCATCGTCGTCACGGCGAGCGATGTTGTAGAAGTTCTGCACGCACACGACCGGCGCGATCGACTGCGCCTCGGTGAGCTGGCTGACGCTGACAGTGCTCAGGCCCAGGTGCCGGATCAGGCCCTGCTGGCGCAGCTCGGCGAGCGCACCGAACTGCTCTGCGATCGAGCCCGGCTCGGGCGAGTGGCCGTCTTCTCCCCCGCCGACGCGCAGGTTCACCACGTCGAGGATGTCGAGGCCCAGGTGCCGCAGGTTGTCATGGACCTGCTCGCGCAGCTCCGCCGGCCGGCGGGCGTGCAGCCAGGCCCCGCCGTCGCCGCGCCGGGCGCCGACCTTGGTGACCAGGTGCAGGTCGCTCGGGTACGGTGCGAGCGCCTCGCGGATGAGCTCGTTCGTGACATGCGGCCCGTAGAAGTCGGCCGTGTCGATGTGATTGATGCCAAGGTCGACCGCCGTGCGCAGCACGGCGATCGCGGCGTCGCGGTCCTTCGGCGGCCCGAAGACGCCGGGGCCGGCGAGCTGCATGGCGCCGTAGCCGACGCGGGTGAGCTCGAGATCGGCGACGCGGTAGGTGGCGCCGGGGAGGTCGTTGGAGGCCATGGGTTCCCTCTTGCTGGTCGTGCGGGCCGAAGACATCACCACGGTGCGCCGGACCGAGCGGAGCAGGCAGTTCCCCGCTCATCCTAGGAGCGGCAGGACCAGGATCGGCGCCCGGAGGGCTCGTACACTGGGCACGTGACCAGGTCGAACGCGCTTGGCGAGTACCTGCGGGCCCGTCGGGAGCTGGTGGATCCCGCGGACGCGGGGCTGCCGGTGACGGGCGTCAGGCGGACGCCCGGCCTGCGCCGCGAGGAGGTCGCGACCCTGGCCGGCATCAGCGCCGATTACTACCTGCGGCTCGAGCAGGGACGTGACCGTAACCCGTCGCCGCAGGTGCTCGAATCGCTGGCCCGTGTGCTCGGCCTCGACCCGGCCGGAACGCAGTATCTCCTGAGCCTGTCCGCCGCCCGGCCCGGGCCATCCAGGCGGCCGCGCCGTGAGGTCGTGCCGACCGGCATCCGGCAGCTGCTCGAAGCGCTCCAGCTGCCCGCGTTCGTGGAGAGCCGGATGTTCGACGTGCTCGCCGCGAACCGGCTCGCGACCGCCCTGTCGCCGAGCATCCGGCCGGGAGCCAACCGCCTGCGGTCGATGTTCCTCGACGAGGACGAGCGGGACCTGCACCCCGACTGGGAGCACGCGATCGGCGGCATGGTCGCGTCGTTCCGTGCCTCGCTCGGCTCCGATGTCGACGACCCGCGGATCGCGCAGCTCGTCGGCGAGCTGTCCCTCGCCAGCGAGCCGTTCCGGCGGCTCTGGGCGCGGCATGACGTCAAGGCGCTCGCCGGCGCGCCGGTGCGGATGCGCCATCCGCAGGTCGGGATGCTGGAGCTGCGCCGGGAGAAGCTGCCTGTCGGCGATTCGGGCGGCCAGGTCCTGGTGATCTATCACGCGGAACCGGGTTCAGACAGTGCCAGGTCACTTGCCCTGCTCGGGTCGCTGGCCGCGACCGACGAGGCGGCGGCCGCCCGGGCCGGATGGCGCGAGAGCCAGCCGGAAGCCTAGGGCGTGTCTGACAAAGCTCGTGTCCAGGCGATGACGGCGTTGAGGACGGCGGCAGCACGGTAGACGATAGCGAGTTTGTCGTAGCGGGTGGCCAGGCCGCGCCATTGTTTGAGATGGCAGAAGCGGCGTTCGATGACATTACGCCCGCGGTAGTCGGCGGCGTCGAAGCCCGGCGGCCTGCCGCCGCGGGAGCCGCGCCGCTTACGGTGGTCCTGCTGGCCGGCAGGCTCGGGGATGACTGCCCGGATGCGCCGGGCGCGCAGGTGCTGCCGAATGGCACGGGAGGAGTACGCCTTGTCGCCGCGCAGCGCCTCTGGCCGGCTGCGCTCGGGTCCGTCCGGTCGCTTGACGCGCAACCCGGCCAGCAGCGGAAGCAGCATGGGCGAGCCGGCTTGGCCGGGGGTGCAGGCGATCACCAGCGGCAGCCCGGTTCCGTCCACCAGCTGGTGGATCTTCGTCGAGAGCCCGCCGCGGGAGCGTCCGAGGGCATGGTCAGGCGGCTCGGCCGAATTCGTGTAGTTCCCGCGCGCGGCCGAATTCGTGTAATTCGATCAATCCCCATGGCCCGAACACCTTCGGCAGGTCCCGCCAGGCGATCCCGCACCGGTACCGGTAGATGATGCCTTCGACCATCGGCCGGGCGTCCGCAAACGGGCGGCCCTGACGCCCGGTGCGTCCTGGCAGCAGATCAGCGATCAGCTCCCACTGGGCGTCCGACAGCAGCTGGAAACGCGACATGACCCGACACTCACATCCCAGCCTCAGCCGCCCTTGCCAAACACGCCCTGGTAAGTCACGAGGCGCTGACGTGTGCCGCGGTGACCGCCAGGGTGGTGTAGTGCATCGTGAAGGCTCCGCCCAGAGCGTCGATGCCGGTGCCGACCTCATCGAGGATGTCGGCCAGCTGGTCGGGGCGCAGCCGGGTGAGGCCGCCGGTGGTGGGCAGCAGGGCCAGCCATTGGTCGCGGGTGTAGGACTGCTCCCAGTCGAATCGCCACTGTTCGGGTTCGTGGAACTGTTCGGTCTCTCGGATCGTGCCGGCGAACTTGGCGTACATCGCCTGGTACATGTCCAGCGGACGGCGAGCTGGCAGATTGGCGAACGGCGAGTCTGGCACCACCCTCCGGTAGGCGGCGGCGAACGGCTTGGCCACCTCGAAGGGCGGCTCATACACATGGCCGAAGATCGCCAGCCGCCCACTTGGGCCCAGCACCTGGGCCGCCTTCCCGGCACCGGCGACCGGATCGACCCAGTGCCACGACTGGGCGGCGATCACCGTGTCGAATCTTCGGCCGTCCGGGTCCCAGGCTTCGAAGGTTGCTACCTCGACCGCAAGGCCGCGGGCGCGGGCGAACTCGGCCATCCGCGCGTCCGGGTCGACGCCGAGCACGGTGCAGCCGGCGGCCTGGAACTGGCGGGCTGCGATGCCGGTGCCGCAGCCGACGTCGAGCACGTCAAGCCCGGGGCTTTCGGCGACGATCCGCGCCACCAAGGCGCCGGGGTAGCCCGAACGAGCCCGGTCATACCCCTCTGCGTCGGTGCCGAACGACTCGGCCATAGGCCGCGCCGTATGCAGCTGTGCTGGAGGCGGTTCCGGTTGCTTTCGCGATACGGTGGGCATGTGCCCACCGTAGTGGGCGCATGCCCACTAGGCAACTGGTGCCGGCCGGCCGACGTATCGAGAGGATCTGTGAGTGCCGACTGGAGTGCATTTGCGCGATGCTCGGCGGCAGCTGTTCGACGCTGCCGAATGCGTGCTGCTACGGGATGGGCCAAGCGGTCTGACCAGCCGGGCTGTCACCGATGAGGCGGGCTGTGCCAAAGGTGTCCTGCACCGGCACTTCACCGACTTCGACGCCTTCCTCGCCGAGCTTGTGCTCGACCGGGCCATACAACTCCAGGCGCAGGCGGGCGCGCTGCGCGAGTCGGCCGGCACCGGCACGGTGACCGACAATCTCACCAGCGCGCTGACCACGCTGTTCGGGCCGGTTCCGACGGCGATCATCCCGCTCATCACCTTCCGAGACGAGCTGCGCGCACGACTACGGCAAGCCAAACCCGGAGGCGGCACCGCGATCCTCGCCCAGGTCACGGCCGCGGTCTCCGCCTACCTGGCCGACGAGCGCGACCGGGGCCGCATCGCGGCCGACGCCGACATCGACTCACTCACACTCTCCCTGGTCGGCGGGGGGCATCTCCTGTTCTCAGATCGCGAACCCGGCCCGCCGAGCACGGCCACCGTCAAAAGGTTTGTGACAACAGTGCTCGCTGACGTTCTGCAACGACGGCCACGCTGACAGGCCAGACACACAGGCGGCGGGTCCGCGGGAAACCCATCGAACCCAGCCCCGCCCAACTTTGTCAGACGAGCCCTAGCTATGACGCCGGGATGTCGCCGATGTCCCGGCCGATCGTGCTGTGCACGTAGGCGGGGATCTCGCCCTCGTGCCGGTCGCCGGTGTTGACGGTCCCGGACGGCTCGAACATCAAGATGGAGCCGCCGGGCGAGGAGGGCTTGTGCTCGGTCCCGCTGGGAACCACGAATATGTCGCCTGCCTGCAGGCTGACGGTTCGCTCGCTGCCTCCGTCCCGCAGCGCGATATCGAACTGGCCCGCCAGTACCAGGAAGAACTCGTCGGTGTACTCGTGCACGTGCCAGACGTGCTCACCCTGAGCATGCGCGATCTTGATGTCATAGTCGTTGACCCGGCCGACGATCCGCGGACTGTAGACGTCGCTGAAGGCCGCCAGCGCCTGACGCAGGTTGACCGGAAGAGCTGTCATGCCGGTAATCATTCCGCGACGGGCCAGGCCCCGTCTTGTACGAACGTGCGGGCCGGACTTGGACCGTTCAGTAGTAACCCTTCTGCCCGTCCAGAAGCTCGCGGATGGCGTCCGCGTGGCCCGCGTGCCGGGCGGTCTCCTCGATCATGTGGAGCATGATCCACCGCAGGGTGGCGCCGGAGGCATCTTCGTGCCGGCTTACCTCATCGAGCGCATGACCGGAGAAGATCTCGTTGGACACCGCGCACTGCTGGCCGTACTCGGCTGCGAGCTGGCCGAGCTGGATCCCGGCGACCATCATCTCGGCGTCCTCGGGGCCGTCCTCGAAGGGCGGCCCCTCGGCCTCCCGGCCCATGAAGAAGACGTGGAACCAGAGGTATTCCACCCAGCGCATGTGCGAGACGACACCGGCCATCGTCATCAGGGGCGAGGCCGGGAGGACGGGCCGGTGGGCATCTTCCTCGGACAGGCCGTCGCATTTCCACTGGATGATCGCGCGCTGCAGGTCGAGCCAGCCGACCAGCTGGGTCCGCTCATCGGCCGCGTACGGCGGCCGGGTTCGTGCCAGGGTCATGGGCGCTGACGCTACCTCACCGGCCACGGCGGGCGCATCCCGGTTCCGGGCCAGGGCGAGCACAGCCGCCCCCGACCTTCTGTTTTGCTGCGGATTCAAGGTATTTTGGCCATGATGCCAGCTACCTCGTCCGTCCCCGGGCCGATGCGCGCGGAGCGGCGGCCTTGACCGACGGGGTGGATGCCCCGGCCGGGACCGGTGCGGGAGCCGTGACATCAGCGCCGTCAGATCAGCCTGTGCTGCCTGTTTCTTCCGCTCCGCGCCGGTACGGGCTGCGGCGCAGCCTGCTGGCCGGCCTCGCCATCGCCGTCCTGGTCAGCGTGATCGTCATCGAGCGGAGCACCCTGGTCGAGTCGCTGCACGTCCTGGGCCACCTGAACTGGGCCTGGTTCGTGCTCGCCGTGGCGTCAGAGGCCATTTCCCTGGCCAGCTTCGGGCTCAGCAGGAAGCTCCTGATTCAGGTCAACGGGCGGCCGGCCAGTTTCCGCTCGGTAATGGCGATCACCTACGCGGCCAACGCCCTGTCGATCTCGGTCCCGTTCGCCGGGGCCGAACTGGCCATGGTCTTCTCCTACCGCCAGTTCCGCAGGCACGGGGTGGACGCCGCGACCACCGGCTGGACGCTCGCCGTGTCGGCGATCTTCTCCACCTCCGCCCTGGCCTTCCTGCTGGTGATCGGAGCGCTGGCCGGCTCGGCGTCGCTGGCCAGTGCCGCCGGGTTCCTCGGCGCCTTCGTGTTCATCGTCCCGGGCGCCGCGGTGCTGCTCGCGCTGCGATACCAGAGTGTCCGCAGGCTGCTGCACCAGATCATCGCCTGGCTGGTGGGCGTATCCCGGAGCATCTTCGGTGTTCCCGCCCACGGCGTCGACGGCCTTGACGAATTCCTCGACCGGGTGGCCAGCCTGCGGCTGCCCTGGCCGGTCTACGTGGAGGTGTTCGGGCTGGCCGTGCTGAACTGGGCCGCGGACTGCGGGGCGCTGGCCTGCGCGATCGCGGCCACTGGCCAGTCGGTGCCGTGGCACAGCCTGCTGCTGGTCTACGGGGCCGGGGCCGCGGTCGGCAGCACCGGAATCACCCCGGGCGGGTTCGCCCTGGTGGAGCTGGCCCTGACGGCCGCGCTGACCGCGGCCGGGTTGCACCGGTCTCCGGCCCTAGCCGCCGTCCTGGCCTACCGTCTGGTCAACTTCTGGCTGATCCTCATCGCCGGCTGGATCCTGATGGCCGTGCTCGCCCACCGCCGGATCGGATCGGACGCCGGCGCCCCCGCTCCGGCCGGACCTCCCCCCGGTCCCGGCGGGTTAAGGTGCGCGCGCCGAGCGGCCCGGCCGATGCGGTCACGCTGGCCGAGCTGGACACCGATCCGCATCCGGTGCTGGCCCAGCTCCGGGCCGCCGCCCCGGTCTGCTGGGTTCCCGTCCTGGGCGCCTGGCTGGTCAGCGGCTACCAGCTAGCCGTCGACGTGCTCCGTGATGCCCGCACGTTCACGGTCGACGACCCCCGGTTCTCCACGGCCAAGGTGGTGGGCCCGAGCATGCTCTCGCTCGATGGCGCTCAGCACGCCCGGCACCGGGCGCCGTTCACCCGGCCCTTCCGTACCGACGAGATCCACGCCCGGCTCGCCTCCTTCACCCAGGCCGAAGCGGCCGGCTGGTGACGGCCATCCAGCCCCGCGGTGAGGCTGAGCTCCGGCGGGCCGTGGCCGGGCCACTGGCGGCCGCGGTCATGGCCGAGGCCCTCGGTCTGGGTGCGACCGATCCGGCGAAGATCCTCAGCTGGTACGACGGGATCGTAGCCGCGGTACAGGCCGAGGCCGCGGCGGCCGCAGGCATGCCGCCAGGCCGCCTTACTCCCGGTGCCGCGCCAGGCCAGGCCAGTCAGCCGGCCGCCGCCGGGAGCGAAGCCTTCGCCGAGCTGGCCGCCAGCCTGCGGCAGGTGATCGGCGCCAGCCAGCCTTCGCTGCTCGCGCAGGTGACCGGGCCGCTCACCGAGACCGAGACCATCTCCAATGCGGCCGTCCTGCTGTTCGGCGGGATCGAGACCACCGAGGGCATGATCGCCAACGCCATGCTGCACCTGCTCTCCTCCCCCGCCGGGCTCGAGCAGGTAAACGCCGACCCCGTTCTCATACCCGCCGCCATCGAGGAGTCGCTGCGGCTAGAGCCTGCCGCGGCCGTCGTCGACCGCTACGCCACCCGTGACATCGGGCTCGGCAGCGCGCATATCGCGGCGGGCGACCAGGTGACGGTATCCATCGCCGGAGCAAACCGGGACCCCGCGGTCTTCGCTCGCCCTGACGCGTTCGACATCCGCCGCCCGAATGCCGGACGGCACCTGGCCTTCGCCCACGGCCCGCACTTCTGCCTCGGCGCACACCTGGCCCGGCTGGAAACACGAATCGCCATCGAGACCATGCTGGCTATGCTCCCCCGCCTCCGCCTGGCTCGTTCGGATCCCAGCTGTCCCAGCCAGCCGCGGGGCCTGGTGTTCCGCAAGCCGCCAGCCCTGCCGGTGCGATGGGACCGGGCCTTACCGGTAGGCTGGCCGGGTCACCGAAGGAGGCGCGATGTCGGAGCAGGATCTTGATGCGGCAGGCCAGTTCGCCGACCAGTTCCCGGAGCGGATTCACCGGAACCGCCGTGAGCACGGCGGCGAGATCGACCGCCTCGACGACGACCAGCTGGCCCGCCTTACCGAGGAAGAGCGCGTCGAGGCGGGTGTCGACGACTTCGACCCGGATGAGGTGCCGCCCGCCACGGACACGCCGCCGCTGACCGATGACGTCAGGCAGACCGAGGTGTACCAGGACGAGCGGGCCGAGATCCGCCGCCAGGAGGACAAGGGCGAGATCTACCCGATCGACGAAGAGCACCCGTTCCCGCCCACCCGCTACGACGGCTGACGGCGCGGCGGGTGAGCGTGCTGATGGCGCCGAATAGTCAACCGGCGATCTCATCCCGGCCGATCTGCCGCAGCACCTGTTTCATGGCGTCGTAGCGGGCCGCGCCTATCTCCCTGCGCCAGCCGCGCTCCACGGCATCGATGGCCCGCTGGGCCTCGATCGCGGCGGCGGCGCCCTGCTCGGTCCTGGTGATCAGCCTGACCCGGCCGTCGGCGGGATCCTGCCCGCTGGCGACGAAGCCAGCCTGCTCGAGCCAGTCCATGAACTCCCCTAGCGCCTGCTTGGTCATGTCCGCCCGGCGCGCGAGATCGGTGATCCGGATTCCTTCGGGCGGGATCATCTGCAGGAGGCGCCGGTGACTGCCGCGCAGTTCGGGGAAGGCGAAGCCGCCCTGCGCGCCCAGGTCGGCATGCAGGCGCTTGGTCACGGCCTCCAGCCAGCGAGCCATGTGATCGGGCGCCCAATCTTCGCCGGGCTCCTTGCGCACTGTCATAAGGCTACCTTACTATTTTCACAGATAGACAGGCAACCTTACCGACTGCCGTGTCTGGCTCAGGGGGTTATGACCGTGAACATGCAGGCTGAGGATCTCTTTCGGCTCGCCACGCTGCCGCCTGCGGAGCTCCGCGCTCTGGCCGAGACCGTGTCCGGGACGTTGATGCCCGACCTGCAAGTGAGCGCCACGCCGCTCGGCTACGACTGGGGCTCGCCGGTCACGGCCGGTCTATGGCGAGTCGAGGTCACCAGCCCGGATCGCGGTGGCGCGCCCGGCTGCACGTTCTTCGTGAAGCTGCTGCATCACACCAGGCTCTGGCCGGGGCTGCGCTGGCTGCCCGACGACGCGGCACGGGCGGAATTCATCGACTTCTATCCGTGGCAGTACGAGCTGGATATTTACCAGTCCGGGATCGGCTCAGTCCTGCCTGACGGCATGCGAACCCCGCAGCTGCACTATGTCAGCCGGCCCGATGCGGATCACATGAGCCTGTGGTGGGACTTCGTCCACGAGCGGGCTGACACCTGGACGCTGGCCGACTACCGCCTAGCTGCCCGGCTGCTCGGGCAGCTCGCCGCCAGGCGGCAGGCAGGCGCGCAGGTCAACGAGGCCCTGCCCGCTGTCGCGCGCAATGCACACGACGGTGGATCCGCGTTGAGGTTCTATGCCAGCCGGCGCGTGTTCGGGGGCATGCTGCCAGTCCTGCAATCCGGACAGGTCTGGCAGCATCCGGTCCTGCAGGAAGCGCTCCGGCTCACCGGCGACCAGCAGCTGCCCGCCGACATGGTCGCGCTCGGAGCCCGCCTGCCGCAGGTCCTCGACATGCTCGATGATCTGCCGCAGACCTACGCGCACGGCGACGCGAGCCCGCAGAACCTGTTGCTCCCGGCCGGCGAGCCAGGAACTATCGTCGTCATCGACTGGGGCTTCGGCACGCTGCTCCCCGTCGGATTCGACCTTGGCCAGCTGCTGGTCGGCCTCGCGCACGCCGACCAGACCGACCCGGCCGCGATCTCGGCCATCGACGCGGAGATCTTCCCGGCCTACCTGGCCGGACTGGCGGCCGAGGACTACAAGGTCGATCCGGCGCAAGTCCGGGCCGGCTACCTGGGCTCGCTGGCGGCGCGCTCGGCGCTGTGCGCGATCCCGTTCGAGGCGCTCGAGAATGCCGTGCCCGGCCAGCAGACGGCAGCGATGTTCGCGGGACGGATGGAACTCACCAGACTGATGCTCGACATGACCGCCGAGACCATCGGCCCGTGATCGGCTGCGCGGGAGCTCGCCAGCTGCTGCCCGCTGACGGCGTGGCAGGCTGTCCAAGGGCCGGCACGCTCAGGCGCCGAGGGCCACGCTCGCTTCCGCAGTGTAGACCAGGAAGGTCAGGGACTCCTGGAAGTACAGCTCCACATGCTCGGCGTCGTGCGACAGGTAGCCGATCGACAGGTCCTGGCCCAGCCGCAGCTCAAAGTCGCCGCCCCGGCCGGTCAGCACGAACGCGCCGTCGATGGCGGGCGCCCAGATGATGTCGCCGTCCACTACCCGGCTCAGGTGGTCGCGGATCGGGTAGCCGTGGTCGGAGGTCTCGCTCACCATCGTGTAAGCGTCGGCGGATAGCAGCAGCGAGTACGGCCCGCCCACCCCGGCCAGCCGGAGCGCGCTCAGCGCCTGGCTGATCACGTTCGGGTAATCACGCGCCTCGGCAGGCAGGCTGAGCGCCGGGTTGGATGAGCTCTGCCTGACTCCGGTGATCCCGGCGGCCGCGTATCCCTCGAAGATAGCCCGGTCCTCGGCGAAGGCAATCTTCTTCGCCGCGTCCTTGACCGGCTGCCAGTCCGAATCCTGGGCGCCGCGCTCGACGTCATCCACGTCCTGCCGGTTCAGCGTGAACGGGACCCGCAGCTCGACGAGCTGCTGCGAGGTACGCAGCCGGGCAATGATGCCGTCGCCGTCGGGCGGGTCGATCGGCGTGATGTGCCCGGTGCCGACGCTGGCCAGGGACGACCCATCAGGTCCTTGCACGTCCACCACCCGGCGCGCGGCCACGTTCTGCTCGAACGTCCGGCGCGCCTCGGCTTCGATGCTCGCCCAGGCGGCATCGGTGACGGGCGCGAGCTCGCGGTGCAGGTTGTTCATGGCTGGGTGCTCCTCTTCAAGCTGCCAATGCCCAGGGAACCGGTACCTGCCGCAGTCTCCCCTGGTACGCCTGGTACGCCTGGTACGCCCGGCGCACCTGTCCCGCCGGGAGGATCGGGAAGGTCGTCGAGGAAGTCGGCGGACGGAGCGAAGAACAGGTTGCCGGTGACGGCGGTGGAGAAATCAAGGATGCGGTCGGTGTTCCCCGGCGGGTCGCCGATGAACATGTTGACCAGCATCTGCTCGGTCACGCTCGGCGTCGCGGCATAGGCGATGTAGTACGTGCCGAACTCGCCCTGGCCCAGGTCCCCGAAGGGCATGTTGGCCCGCAGGATCTGCCGCTCGGTGCCGTCGGGATCGGTGATGGTGTTCAGGGCGACGTGCGAGTTGGCCGGCTTGACCTCGTCCGGCATCTCGATGTCGGACAGCTTGGACCGGCCGATGGCCCGTTCCTGGTCCTCCACGGACAAAGCGTTCCAGGCGTCCAGGTCGTGCAGGTACTTCTGCACGATGACGTAGCTTCCGCCGGCGAAATCCGGGTCCGCGTCAGCGGTGATGGCCGCCACGCCGGCCGCGCCGCCGACCGGGTTCTCGGTCCCGTCGACGAAGCCGAGTAGGTCGCGCTCGTCGAAGTACCGGAACCCGTGCACCTCGTCGGCCATGGTCACCGCGCCCGCCAGCTCGCCCATGACCTGGTAGGCGAATTCGAAGCACAGATCCATCCGGTCATGCCGGATATGAAACAGCAGGTCCCCCGGGGTGGCTACCGCGTGGTGCCGGGGCCCGCGCAGCTCACGGAACGGGTGCAGTTCGGCCGGGCGGGGACCGGCGAACAGGCGGTCCCAGCCGTGGAAGCCCACCGCGGCGACGCAGGCCAGCCCGGCCCCGGGGGCGCGGAAGCCGACGGCCCGCTGCAGGCCGGCCCAGTCGCCGAGCAGGTCCCGGCAGGCCGCCTCGCCACCAGAGTTGATGGTCAGCACCAGGAAGATTGCGGCGTCGGTGAGCGGGGTGAGCACCGGCTGCGGCTCGGGCGGCGCGGGAGCTCGGGGCGGCGCGGGGGGAAGGCGCGGGGCAGCGGGATCGGGTGCCGGTTCGGTCACGGTGCTGTCCCCTCCTTCCGCTCGGACAACAAGCCTCCCACAGGCCAGGTGAAGCGCCGCCCCGGCCCCCGGCATCCGCGGATGACTGGTCCGGCTACATCCAGCCGCGCCGCCGGAACATGGCCAGCAGGCCGACCACGGCCAGGACCTCGGTGCCGAAGCCGAGGCCGAAGAAGGCGGCAGGGGAACCCATCCGGTTCACCAGCCAGGCAAAGTTCTGCCCGAAGAACCCGGTCAGGAAGGACAACGGCAGGAACACGGTGGCGATGATGGTCAGCTGCTTCATCACGTCGTTGAGCCGGTTGGACACCATCGACATGTACGCGTCGAGGGAGCCGCTGAGCAGGTCTCGGTAGCTGTCTACCATGTCGCTGATCCGGATCAGGTGATCGTAGAGATCACGGATGTACTTCTCGCTCTCCGAGGACATGCCGGGGATCAGGATCACCTGGTTCAGCATGGAGGACACCATGTCCCGCTGCGGAGTGATCAGCTTGCGCATGTCCACGAGCTGGCGCTTGAGCGCGAACATCTGGGCCAGCTGACTCTCGGTGGGCTTGGAGAAGATCTGGTCCTGGAGCTCGTCGATGCGGTCGTCGAACGCGGCCAGGTACGGGAACATGCTGTCGACCAGGCCGTCCAGCAGCCGGTACATGGCCACCAGCCGCCGGTCGGTATGCATTCGGCCCAGCGTGCGGCAGGCGTCGGCGATCGCCGGGATCGTGTCGCGGTGCACGCTGACGAAGAAGTTCTCGGCGTAGAAGCAGTGCACCTCGACCATCGGCTGGCCGAGGCCGCCGGCGCCGTAGGCGACCAGGTAGACGAAATCGTCGTAGTCCTCGACCTTGGGACGCTGGTTGAACTCCTGCGCGTCCTCGACGGCCAGCGGGTGGATCTTGAACACCTCGCGGAGCAAGGCGATCGTGTCCGGGCCGGTGTCCGCCAGGTTCAGCCAGAGCAGGTCGCCCTCGTTGAGGGCCTGCTCGATGGCCGGGCGGGTCACCTCGTCCTCGATGCAGTTCGTGAGCAGCAGGTGTCCTTGCACGCGTCTATCGTGCCAAAGCCGCGCTGCCCGGCGTCACTAGACTGGGCGTTCATGAGTACCGAGGCCCAGATCACCCCCGCCGAGCCGCCGACCGCCAAGCAGGTTCCCCACGAGCGCAGCTATCACGGCGACACCGTCATCGACGAGTACGCCTGGCTGGCCGACAAGGACGACCCGGACACCATCGCCTACCTGACGGCCGAGAACGCCTACACCGACGCGGCCACCGCGGGGCTGGACCAGCTCCGGGACCAGATCTACGCCGAGATCAAGGCCCGGACGCAGGAAAGCGACCTGTCGGTCCCGGTGCGCAAGGGCGGCTGGTGGCAGTACAGCCGGACGGTCGAGGGCCAGCAGTACGGGTTGCACTGCCGCCGCGCGGTCCGGCCGGGCGAGGTCATCCCGCCCGTGGCCGCCGACGGCCAGCCCCTCGACGGCGAGGAAGTGCTGCTCGACGGCAACAAGCTCGCCGCAGGCCAGGGTTTCTTCGCCCTGGGCGCGCTGCGGCCCAGCCGGGACTGGCGCTGGCTGGCCTACTCCACCGACTTCTCCGGCGACGAGCGGTTCACGATCAGGGTCAAGGACCTGGCCACCGGCCAGACGCTGCCCGATGAGATCCCGGGCGCCTATTACGGGTGCGCGTGGTCACTGGACGGCTCGGCGCTGTTCTACCTGACCGTCGACGACGCCTGGCGGGCCCACCGGGTGTGGCGGCACCGGGTCGGCACCCCGGCGGAGCAGGACGTGATCGTGTTCGAGGAGGCCGACGAGCGGTTCCACGTCACCCTGGGCCAGACCCGCAGCGAGCGCTACCTGGTCATCAGGTCAGCCAGCGTGCTGACCAGCGAGGTATGGCTGCTCGACGCGGCCACGCCGGACGGCGAGCCGGTCGTGGTGACCCCGCGCCGGCAGGGCGTGGACTACGACGTCGATCACGCCGGGGACCACCTGCTCATCCTGCACAACCGCGAGGCGGAGAACTTCGAGATCGCCACCGCGCCGCTCACCGACCTGGCCGACTGGACGCCGCTGGTCCCGCACCGGGCTGACACCCGGCTGATGGACGTGGCCGCGTTCGCGGACTTCACCGTGGTCTACTTCAGGCGCGACGGCCTGACCGGGCTGCGGATCCTGCGCACGCCAGCCGGCGGCATGCCCGTCGCGGAGCACGAGATCGCCTTCCCCGAGCCGGTCTACCGGGTCGGGCCGGGCCCGAACCCGGAATACGAGTCCGACCGGTTCCGGCTGGCCTACACCTCCCTGGTGACCCCCGGCACGGTCTACGACTGCGACATGGCCACCGGCGAGCTGACCCTGCTCAAGCAGCAGCCGGTCCTGCCGTCGCCTGCGGGCGTACCGTACGCGCCGCAGGACTACGAGCAGTACCGGGAATGGGCGGTGGCCACCGACGGCACGCGGGTGCCGATCTCGCTGGTCTGCCGCAAGGGCACGCCTCGTGACGGCAGTGCTCCCTGCCTGCTGTACGGCTACGGCAGCTATGAGATTTCGCGGGACCCGGTCTTCTCCATTCCCGTGCTGTCGCTGCTCGACCGGGGGTTCGTGTACGCGATCGCGCACATCAGGGGCGGCGGCGAGATGGGCAGGTCCTGGTACACCGACGGGAAGCTGCTGCGCAAGAAGAACACGTTCACCGACTTCGTGGCCTGCGCCAGGCACCTGGTGCAGGCGGGCTGGACGTCCGCGTCCCGGCTGGTCGCGCGGGGCGGTTCGGCAGGCGGGCTGCTGATGGGCGCGGTGGCGAACATGGCGCCCGAGTCCTTCGCCGGCATCGTGGCCCATGTGCCGTTCGTCGACGCGCTGAACACGATCCTGGACCCGTCGCTGCCGCTGACCGTCACCGAGTGGGAGGAGTGGGGCGACCCCCTGCACGACCCGCAGGTCTACGCGTACATGAAGTCCTACTCGCCGTACGAGAACGTCACCGCGCAGGTCTACCCGCCGATCTTCGCCCTGGGCGGCCTGAACGACACCCGGGTCACCTACCACGAGCCCGCCAAGTGGATGGCCAGGCTGCGCGCGGTGGCCAAGGGCGGCCCGTTCCTGCTCAAGATCGAGATGGCGGCGGGCCACGGCGGCCGCAGCGGCCGCTACGACGCCTGGCGGGAGGAGGCCCAGGTCCTGGCCTGGGTCGTCCAGACGGCATCCGCTACCGGTGAGGCCGGCTGAGGTTCAGGGCTGGAACAGGACGCTGACCGACTCGCCGTCGTGGATCCGCCCGATGGCCTCGGCCAGGGCCGGCGCGACCGACAGGACGTGCAGCTTCGGATGGCCGGCCGGAACCGGGGCGGAGTTGGTGCACACCACCTCGGTGACGTCGGCGGCGGTCAGCTTGTCCAGCGCGCCGTCGGCGAACAAGCCGTGCGTGCACGCCACCGCCACCGAACGCGGCTGGTACTCGCGCAGCCTGGCCAGCAGCTCGAATACGGTGGTGCCGCGGGCGATCTCGTCGTCCACGACGATGACATCGCGGTCGGCCACCTCGCCGATGATGGCCGCGATCGTCACCTCCGAGTCGCTGATCCGCTGCTTGGATCCGGCCGCCACCGGCACGCCAAGCCGCCGGGCGAACTCCGCGGCGCTCTTGACGTAGCCCAGGTCGGGTGAGACCACCACCGCCCGGGACAGGTCCCGGGCGCGGAAATGGCCGGTGAGCTCGCGCAGCGCGTGCAGGTGATCCACCGGGACGGAAAAGAACCCGTGCACCTGCGGCGAGTGCAGGGTCAGCGTGAGCACCCGGTCGACGCCCGCCGCGACCAGCAGGTCGGCGACCAGGCGCCCGCCGATGGAGATCCGCGGCTCGTCCTTCTTGTCCGACCGGGCGTACGCGTAGTGCGGGATCACCGCGGTGACCCGGGCGGCCGAGGCGCCGCGGGCCGCATCCGCCATCAGCAGCAGCTCGAACAGGTGCTCCTGCACCGGCGGGACCAGCGGCTGGATGAGGAACACGTCCCGTTCCCGGCAGTTGGCCTGGAGCTGGACCCCGAGGCAGTCATTGGCGAACCGCTCCAGCCGCACCGGCTGCGGCGCCACGGCCAGGAACCGGCAGATCTCGGCGGTCAGCGCGGGGTGGGCGCTGCCGCCGAAGACAGCGATGTCACGCACTCCTGGCTTCCGCGCCGTTGTGGCCGCCGGACACGCCCTCCGGCTTGAGCGGCGGCAGGGCGAGCTGGTCCCTGATGTCCTGCTGGACCTCCTCCTGCGGCGGCCGCGCGTCCACGGTGATGACATACTCCTTGCGCCGGAACAGGTCCAGCACCGGATTGGTCTTCTCGTGGTAGTCCCGCAGTCGTACCGCCAGCGCCTCTTCGGTGTCGTCTTCCCTGGTGACCAGTTCCCCGCCGCAGGCGTCGCACCGCCCGGGCACCTCGGGGGTGCTGTCGATCAGGTTGTAGTTGAAGCCGCAGCCCGCGCACAGCCTCCGGGCAAACACCCGGCGGCGGACCTCGCTGTCGGGCAGTTCCAGCGCGATGACCCCGTCGATGTCGTAGCTCTCCAGGAAGAACTCGGCCTGCCGCCGGTTCCGCGGAAAGCCGTCGATGATGAAGCCGTAGTTCCAGTCGTGCTCGGTCAGCCGGCTGCGGACCACCGACTCGACCAGGTCGTCCCCGACCAGCTCCCCCGCGGCCATGATCCGCCTGACCTGGGCGCCCATCTTGGTGTGGTTCTGCACGTTCCAGCGGAAGATGTCGCCCACGGCGATGTGCACGAGGTCGAAGTCGGCGGCCAGCAGCTGGCTCTGCGTGCCTTTTCCGCTGCCTTGCACGCCCATGATCACGTACTTGCGCATGGCATCAGCCTGGCATACGCAGTATCAACTCGGCATACGCAGGCCGAGCTTCCGCTCGCAGGCCCGCCGCATCCTGCTGCTGACCAGCATGCGCAGCTGCGGCCAGTCGTCGCGCAGCCGCATCGGGTTGACGAAGCGGGCCAGGTCGTTCTGCCTGCCCTGGCTGATCACGATGCTGTACAGGAGCAGCCGCGGCTTGGTGCGGGCCACGTCGAACTCCCGCAGCCCGTGCCAGGTCAGGTGGACCGGCAGCACCACGATGCCCTGCCACGGGCCGTGCAGGTCGTCAATCCGGTCCGGCAGCCGCCCGCCCTGGCGGGACAATCCGGCGAACAGAGCCATGGATGAATTATGGCCTCGCGGCCGCCGCCGGCGGGCCGCCACGACACTTTCCCGGCAGCGCTACTCTCGTGGCATGGAGAATGCTGCCTCGGCGGGCAATGCCGTCCCGGCCGACGACGCTGCCTCCGTGGTGCTGCCCTCCTCGGGGCCGGTGTGGCGATTCCTCATCAAGCCGCGCTGGCTGGGGTGGCACCTGCTCATGGTGGTGTCCTTCTGGGGGATGCTCTGGCTCGGCGACTGGCAGTTTCACCGCGCCCTGGCCGGCAACGGCCTGAGCTGGGCTTACACGTTCGAGTGGCCGCTGTTCGCGGGCTTCGCCGTGGTCTTCTGGGCCAAGACGATCAGGGACGAGTTCCGGATCAGGCGCGGTGAGATGCCCGACAACGCGGCGGCCGGCTACGGGCGGGATGACCTCCCCTTCGGCCTCCAGCAGGTCCAGGTCAGCCCAGTCCAACACGGGCCAGTCCAACACGGGCCAGTCCAACACGGGCCAGTCCAACACGGAGCGGACGGTCCCGCCTCCGAGGACGAGGACGAGGAGCTCAGCGCCTACAACGCCTACCTGGCGCGACTCAATGCCGAGGTCAAGGGCCACGGCCGGTGGCACGGGCTCCGCAACTAGCTAGTGAATCTGGGCGATGATCGGGAGATGAGACCGTGAAAGCAGCGGTGCTTCGGTACCGGGTGATGGCGTACGTGACCGGCGTGGTGCTGATTGTCCTGTGCTTCGTCGGCATCCCGCTGCAGATCGTCGGGAAGCCCGCCGTGGCCAACGATGTCGGCGTGGTGCACGGCATCCTGTACATCATTTACCTGGTCAACGCGTGGATCCTGGCCAGGAAGCTGAGGCTGGCGAACAAGCCGACGGTGCTGATGCTGCTGGCCGGCACGGTCCCGATCATGACGTTCATCGTCGAGCGCTGGATCACCCGTCGGTACATCGACCCCGCGCTGGCCGAGCAGGCCGAGCAGGCCGAGCCTGTGAGCCGGTGAGCGAGCATTACTTCTCGGCGCGGCCACAGGCCGCGCACCGTCCCGGCCTGGTCCGGGTGGTGCTGCCCGACGTGTACCTGGAACTGGCCACGGACGCCGGCGTCTTCTTCCCGGGCCGACTCGATCCGGGCACCCGCCTGCT
Organism: uncultured Actinomycetes bacterium; assembly: GCA_963790065.1. Classification (GTDB taxonomy): domain Bacteria; phylum Actinomycetota; class Actinomycetes; order Streptosporangiales; family Streptosporangiaceae; genus Palsa-504. Next base: position 445,151 of record CAWBNK010000001.1, read on the forward strand.
GCTGGATTCCTCGCCTGCCCCGCCGCCCGCGGGCGACCTGCTCGACCTCGGCTGCGGCTACGGCCCGATCGCCTGCGTGCTGGCCGCGCGGTCGCCCGGCGCCACCGTCTGGGCCGTCGACGTCAACGAGCGGGCCCTCGAGCTGTGCGCCAGGAACGCGGCCGCGGCGGGCCTGCCCAACGTGCGCTGCGTCACGCCCGGCGACCCGTCGGTTCCCGCCCGGCTGGCCGGGATCTGGTCCAACCCGCCGGTCCGGATCGGCAAGGCGGCCCTGCACGAACTGCTGCTCGGCTGGCTCGGGCGGCTGGTGCCCGGTGGTCAGGGCGGCCACGGAGGCCGGGCCTACCTGGTGGCCAGCCGCAACCTCGGCGCCGACTCGCTGCACCGCTGGCTGGCCGGCCAGGGCTGGCCGGTGACGCGCCTGGCCGCGCGGAGCGGCTACCGCCTGCTCCAGGTCGATTTTTCTGCCGAACGATCCGTGGTGGCTCCCCCGTGACCCCGGTCCTGCCGTCTGGCGATGACGCCAGGCCCGGCCGCCAGCTCCGCCCGGTCGAGGTAAAGCGGCTGAACCGGGAGTGGCGGCGGGTCAGCGAGGCTCGCCTGGCACTGCTGCTCGATTCGGTCGGCCAGCCGTTCAATGTCGGCTCTATCGTCCGCTCGGCCGCGGCCTTCGCCGCCGAGCACCTGTGGCTGTGCGGCAGCACGGCGCCGCTGTCCCACCCGGGAGTGGGAAAGACGGCACTCGGCACCCAGCGGCTGGTGCAGGCGAGCACGGAGCCGAATCCGGTGGCCGCGGCCAAGGAGGCAGCCGCCATGGGCCTGCGCGTCGTTGCCGTCGAGCTGGCCTCGGGTGCGGTCCCGCTGCACGAGGCGCCGCTGGACGGTGACGTCTGCCTGGCGTTCGGCAACGAGGATCACGGCTGCTCAGCGGGGCTGCTCGCTGTCGCCGACGCGATCGCGTACATCCCGCAGCCGGGCCGGGTCGGCTCGCTGAACGTCGCGGTGGCGGCGGCCATCGCCATGGCTGAGGCCCGCCGCCGGTCCTGGGTCCGGTTACAGACGTCGGCGTGCCGGTCAATGACGCGACATGCACCGTTCACCGTGCATACCAGGTCAGCGTGCATACTGGCGATCGTGCGAGTACCTTTTCTCGACCACCCCCGGCCCGTCGCCTTCGCCCACCGCGGCGGCGCGGCACACGCGCCGGAGAACTCCTGGACCGCGTTCAAGCATGCGGTCAAGCTGGGATACGCGTACCTAGAGACCGACGTCCGCGCCACCGCGGACGGTCAGCTGGTGGCGTTCCACGACCGGACGCTGGACCGCGTGACCGACGCGTCCGGGCCGATCAACGTGCTGCCCTACCGTGACGTCGCCGCCCTGCGCGTGGCCGGCTCGGAGCCGATCCCGCTGATCGAGGACCTGATCGGCACCTTTCCCGACGCGCGGTTCAACATCGACCTGAAGGACGCGGCGGGGATTTCCCTGCTGCCCGAGGTGCTGCGCCGCACCGGGGCGTGGGACCGGGTGTGCGTGACATCGTTCTCCGGCCAGCGGCTGCGTACCGCGCGCGGGCTGCTCGACCGGCCGGTGTGCATGGCCACCTCGCCGGCCGCGATCGCCGCCGTCCGCTGCTCGCTCGGCAGCGCCCCGGCCTGGCCGCAGATCAAGCTCCTGGCCGGCCACGTGTCGCGGGCCAGCGTGCACTGCGCCCAGGTGCCGGGAAGGGTGGCTACGGCCGCGTTCGTGCGGCGTGCCCACACGCTCGGGCTCGACGTCCATGTCTGGACCATCAACGACCGGGCCGAGATGGTCCGCTTCCTCGACCTCGGGGCCGACGGCATCATGACCGATGACATCGAGACGCTTCGCGACGTGCTCATCGAACGCGGCCAATGGCATCCCCGGGGCGAAGCGGCGGCCGCATAGCGCCCTGGCTAGCACACGGAGGGGCTGATAGCTGCGATCTTTCGCAGAAACACGATTGGGTAACGCTCGGAGAGGGAATCTTGTCCGGGTACCCGGTGTTGCTCAATAAGACCGCTGACCGCCTGGGAGGCAGCAAGCATGGCCGAACGCGCACTTCGCGGCACCCGGCTCGGTGCGACGAGCTACGAGAACGACAGGAACACCGACCTGGCACCGCGTCAGGACGTCGCTTTTGACTGCCCGAACGGGCACCATTTTAGCGTGCCTTTCGCGGCTGAGGCGGAACTTCCTGCCACGTGGGAGTGTCGCGTCTGTGGTTCGGTTGCCATGGCAGCTACCGGGGAATCTCCGTCGCCCAAGAAGGCCAAGCCGCCGCGCAGTCACTGGGACATGCTCATGGAGCGGCGCACGGTCGAAGACCTCGAGGCGGTCCTGGCCGAGCGGCTCGAGGTCATCAGGGAACGCCGCTCCACCGAGCGCGGCCCCGACCTGGGCGCCAGCCGTACCGAGCGCAGAAGCGCCTAGGACACCCGGCGCGGCGGTTAGCTCCGCCGCGGTCAGTGCCGATTATCCGGGCCGACTATCTGCGTCGACTATCTGGGCGTCGGGACCTGAACTGGCTGAGCCGCCGCTGGGTCCCCCACTGCGCGACGCGCCAGAACGCCTCCAGGATGATGGTGTTGCTCATCTTGCTGGCGCCGTACTCACGTTCCACGAACGTGATCGGTATCTCGACGATCCTCAGCCCGGCCTCCGCTACCCGCAAGGTCAGGTCGATCTGGAAGCAGTAGCCGGTCGACTCGACCTGGCCGAGGCTGATGGTGCGCAGCGTGCTGGCCCGATAGGCGCGGAATCCGGCGGTCGCGTCGCGGACGCCGATGCCGAGCATGAGCCGGGTGTAGACATTGGCGGCCCGAGACAGCGCCTCACGGGACTTAGGCCAGTTGACCACCTTGCCGCCGCGCGTCCACCGGGAACCGATGGACAGGTCGGCTTGGTCGAGCGCGCCGACCAGGGCCGGCAGATGCTCCGGCTGGTGCGAGCCGTCGGCGTCCATCTCTACCATCACGCCGTAGCCGCGTTCGAGCGCCCAGTCGAACCCGGCGATGTACGCCTTGCCCAGGCCAGCCTTCTCCGTCCGGTGCATGACCTGCACGTGCGGATCGGCCTCGGCGAGCTTGTCGGCGATGTCACCGGTGCCGTCCGGGCTGTTGTCGTCCACGACCAGCAGGTCAGCCTCGGGCAGCGCGGCCCTGACCCGGCCCGCGATCGATTCCAGATTCTGCCGCTCGTTGTAGGTCGGCATGATGATGACAGTCTGGCCGACCGGCGGGTCGGCGGGTGGCTGCGTCACTACCCCTGCCTATCGCTGCGTTAGTTAACACGCGGTGTCACAACGGTGCACGTCATGATATCCCCGTACTGGCGTTCCCCTGACGAGACGCCACGCGCCCCGGCCCGTCCTGTCCCCACCAGACAACGAACCTGCGGACGGATTCGTGCCTGGCCGACTGGGTCGGCTGCGGAACAGACAGGAAAAGGACCCGGGCAGCGCCTTCGGACCGGAGTCCGTCCCGCTGGCAACGGGCTCGATCTCCGTTGTCTACTGGGTGCCCGGGCCCTTTCCACGCCCAACCCCCGTCCAGCCGGACGGACGCGCAGGCCTTCAGCCCCCTTCCAGTGCCACGCCTGGCCTCGGAGCCGCGCAATGCTGGCGGCCCCGCCGTGACACCGCCCCGAACCTGAGGAGCCTGCCGGTCCGGCTAGCGAGCCCGGTGCTGGACTGAGCAGCAACTTACCCTCGATCCGGGCGTTGTCAACCACGAACCTGACATTCGCGCTACTGACGGGAAACATTCGGCTACATTAGGTGCCCGCTGGGGGAAATGTCGCGGCCCGGCCGCCGGGCCAGTCGCCGCACGGCCGGTCCGTCCGGCCCGGTCTGTCGCTTTTGTCCGTCGCGACGGAAAGTTTCTCCGGCGCCGGGAAAAATATGGCGCCGTTGCTCTCATGCGAGTCATGCTTTCGGGGTATGGATCACCCCACTTGCCGTCACTAGACCCTCTCTGCTCCCTGCGTCCGCGGCCGACGCCGCAGGTCCCCCCTCTGGAGGTGATGCGAATGGATGCCAGCGCCGACCGGTTCCTCGAACTAATCCACCAACTCGAGGACTTCACCCACTCGATCAGCCCTGATCAGGCCCATTCCGAATTCGACGAGATGACGCTGCAGCTGTTCTGGATGCGCTGGCCGGAACTGTCGGCCTGGGCCGGTTCGCTGTGGCGGCTGCTCTCCGAGGAGCTGGCTGGGCCTGCCGCTCCGCACGACGACTCCGCGCTGTTCGAGATCGGCGAAAGTGGCTGAGGACGGCCGCCGGGCCTTCACGGTAGGCGACGTCATGCACACACGAGTGGTGCTGACCAGCCCGGACAGCCCCATGGCCGACGCCGCCGCGGAGATGGTCCGCGAGCGGGTGGGCTCGGCCCTGGTCATGCAGGGCTCTTTCCTGGCCGGCATTCTCACTGAGCGCGACATACTCAGGGCCGCGGCATCCGGGACCGACCTGACCGGCGTGGCGGTGTCTGCATTCATGACCAAGGATCCGCAGTCAGCCACGCCCGATACCACCGTAGAAGACGCGGCCCAGGTCATGCTCCTGAACGGATTCCGTCATCTGCCCATCACGGAAGGCCGCGAGGTGCGCGGCATCGTCAGCCTGCGTGACCTGTTCGCGGCCAGGATCAGCCGGCCACCCCAGCAACGCGGCACGGCCGGCTAACCGGGAACCGCCGCCTTGCGGTATCTGGCCGCCAGGTAGACCGGGACCCGGTCGGTGCCAGGCCTGCTGCGGCTCCACTGCTCCGCCGGCGCGGGCTCGCCCATCTGGTCCAGCCACAGTCCGTGCCGGCGCAACGTGTTCAGGTACGTGGAAACCATGCGGTGATTGGCGCCCACCTGACGCCGCAGCGTCGACAGCTCGGCATCAGCGGCCCAGAATCCCTCGTCGTGGTACCCGGCCGCGGGCGGCCAGGAGGCAGAGACACCGGGCACGCCGGGAAAACACGGGTGCAGGATCGAGAACACGAACCATCCGGACGGCCTCAGCGCGGCGCTGACCGCGGCTACGGCACCGTCCAGGTCATCGATGTCGGAGAGGCCGAAGTTGCATGTCACCGCGTCGAACCCGGTACCTCCCGGCCCGGACAGGTCCGGCTCATCCCGGTCCTGTTCCGCCGGGCGGAGCCCGGCCAGGGCGGCCACGTCGGCGCGCAGGTAACTGATGCCGAGCGGTTCTGCTCGCTCGGCCGCCCGGGCCCGGCCGATCAGCGCCCCGGAGATATCGACGCCCGTCACGGCGGCACCTCGCCGGGCCAGTTCCCTGGTCAGGCGCCCGTGCCCGCAGGCGATATCGAGAACCCGCAGCCCAGCGGGCGGACCGAGCAGGTCGAGCAGGGCTGCGCTGGCCGGTTCATCCAGCTCATCGAAGGCCGTGGCGTAGAAGTCAGCCACCGCGTCATACCTCGCCTTAGCCATGCCTCACTCTAGGTAGCAGGCCAGCCAGGCTGCTGGACGGCCCTGTGGTGCAGGCCCTGTGGTGCAGGCACTGTGGTGTAATCGGCAGATGCTGGAGACACCGGACGACATCGACCGCCTGCAGCAGCTCCTGGACCGCAGCGCCGGCGGGGCCGGCTCCCACCTGCAGGGCATCATCACCGACGAGCGCCGCCTCACCGCCGTCCAGCTGGGCCAGGTACTGCAGGGCATGCGGCTGCTCGTGGTGGCCACGGTGACCGCCGACGGGCGGCCGCTGGCCGGCCCGGTCGACGGCTATTTCCTGCACGGGTCCTTCTACTTCAGCTCGGGCCGGAACTCCGTCCGCATGCGCCACCTGGCCGCCCGCCCCGCGGTCAGCGCCACCCACCTGCCCGGCGAGGAACTGGCCGTGACCGTGCACGGCCGGGCCGAGCTCTTCGACCTGCGTGACCCGGGCCGTGGTGAGCTGCGGCAGGCCATGCTCGACCATTACCTGCCGTTGCAGGGACCGGAGTTCGAGACCTGGCTCGACCAAGCCGACGCGATAGGCGCCCGGATCACCGCGGAGAAGATGTTCACCTTCAGCTCGGCCGGCTTGACGAACGCGGCTTAGGGACGGGCGGCCGCGGCGGGCAGCCCCGCGCCGGTCAGGCGCTCGGCTTCGCTCCAGAGCCGGGCCGCGACGGCGGCATCCCGGGACCGGCGCGGTGGCCGGACCGTGGTGGTGGGCCCGACCAGGCCGAACCACCGGCTCGGCCCGTAGTAACCCCCGTTGACCGCGTCGGCGCTGGTCGCCGCGTACAGCAGCGGCTCGGTGCCCTGCTCGACCTGTTGCGAGGGCAGCACGCTGAAGCTGTTGAACGGCGTCCGCTTGGGCGTGTCCCGCCCCAGGCTCGCCCCGGCTGTCTGCAGGTTCGTCCGGGTGAACCCGGGGTGCGCCCCGTTGCTCATCAGGTTCCAGCCCCGGCGCACGGCCAGGTCCGCCAGGTGCAGGGTCATCATCAGGTCGGCCAGCTTGGACTGAGCGTAGGCCAGGTTCGGGCGGTACCCGCGCTGCCACTGCGGGTCGTCGAAGCGGATCCGGCCGTAACTGGCCACCCCGCTGCTCATCGTCACCACGCGCGGCGCCGCCGCGGCGAGCACGAGCGGCAGCAGCCGGACGGTCAGCGCGAACGGTCCGAGGAAGTTGCTGCCGAACTGCAGCTCGAAGCCGTCTGCGGTGGTCATCCGGGCCGGCGGGGCCATCACGCCCGCGTTGTTGATCAGCACCTCCACCGGCCTTCCGGCGGCGATCAGGCCGTCAGCGAATTCCTTGACCGACGCGAGATCAGCCAGGTCGACGCGCCGGACCTCGAGCCGGGCGTCAGGATGGCGGGCCAGGATCTCATCCCGGGCCTGCTCTCCCTTGGTTACCGTCCGGACGGCCATCACCACGTGCGCCCCGGCCGCGGCCAGCCGCCGGGTGGCTTCTTTGCCCGTTCCGCTGTTGGCGCCGGTGACGACGATCAGCTTTCCCGCCTGATCGGGAACCGTGTACATGATGTCTCCTCATCAGCAGACCGTCGGTCTCTTATATCTGCAACTTAGCAGACCGTCGGTCTGTACACAAGGGACCGCTGGTCTGTAATATACGAGGATGGCAGTGTTCCAGCGTGCGCGCAGCGAGGAGCAGCGAGAGACCCGCCGCCAGGCCATCCTCGGCGCCGCCACCGCGATGCTCGCCGAGATGCCGGTGGCCGAGGTCACGCTGAATGAGCTCAGCAGGCGGGCCGGCCTGGCCAAGTCGAACGTGCTGCGCTATTTCGAGTCCCGCGAGGCGGTCCTGCTGGAGCTCCTGGACTCCGCCTGGCAGGACTGGCTCGTGCGGCTGGGGCAGGATCTCAAGGGCGCGGCGGACCCGGGCACGACGGCCGCGGCTCGCTGCGACCAGCTGGCCGCCGCCGTAGCGGGCTCGCTGGCCTCGCGGCCGATGCTGTGTGACCTGATCAGCGCGCAGGCCGCGGTCCTGGAGCGGAACGTCTCACCGCAGGTCGCCGCGCGGTACAAGCGGGCCAGCATGGCGGGTATCGGCGCGCTCGGCGACCTGATGCTCACGTGCGTACCCGAGCTCGGCGAGCAGGACGCGATCAAGCTGGCCGGAGCCACGGTCATGACGACCGGCGGGCTGTGGCCGCACACGCATCCCTCGGCTGCGATGCTGGCCGCCTACGACGCCGACCCGGAACTGGCCGCGATGCGCCTAGACTTCGCCGCGACCATGCGCGAGGTGCTCGAGGTGATGAGCGCCGGGCTGCTGGCGCGCCGGATGCTGAGTTGAGCTAACCCGGGCGCGTACAGGCCGGCCGCCAGCTGCCAGCGGCAGACCCGTTCGGTCAGGGTATAGACGCCGAGCGCGGCCCGTTCAGGGTAGGGCAGCCAGTCGATGGCCAGCCGGCGGGCCACGTAGTCCGCTACGGAGCGGACCCGGGGGATGTCCGGGTCGTCGGTATGCCCGTTGGGCAGGAAGTACTGACCAAGCCCTGGCCGGATCAGGTCGGCCAGCGGCACCCGGTGCAGCAGGCCCGTCGAGAGCGCGGCCGCGTAGGTAGCCATCAGGCCTGCACTGCTCGTGCCGTGCTTGCCCGAGTGGATGAACACCTCGCACAGGCTCCCGTCATCGCGCTGGTTGGCCGTGACCGAGAACCGCTCCAGGCCAATGGTCACGGCCGTGGTGTGCCCGCTGCGCCGCGTTGGCAGCTGTTGCCGAATACCTGACACAGCGTGACCTTTCCTAACGAAATAAAGTATGAATTCTAGTCTTGTAGAGCGGATACGCGCGTTCCATGGTAGACCCCGACCGTATCGCCTGGCCAGCCCGAACGTGCGGATGACACGCTGGGCGCGGCCGGTAATGTGGCGGGCGTGGAGTATGTTCTGGTCACCGAGCGCCTGCTCCTGCGCCCGGTGACGGCCTCCGACTATGCGGCCCTGCAGGCGCACTGGGCCGCCCCGGACGTGCGCCGGTTCCTGTTTGACGGCACGATGCTCTCGCCGGCCGAGATCAGCGAGGCCATCGAGGACAGCACTCGCGACTTCGCCGCGGCCGGATACGGCCTGTGGCTGATCCAGGAGCAGGACCGGACCGACCTGACCGGCACCGCCGGGCTGCGGCCGCTCGACGACATCGGCCTGGAGATCTGCTACAGCCTGGCCCCGGGTTCCTGGGGCAAGGGCTACGCCACCGAGGCCGCCCGCGCCGTGGTGGAGCACGCCCTCGGCCCGCTCGGCCTGCCTGAGGTACTGGCCGAGGTCGATGCGGGCAACACCGCCTCGGTCGCCGTGGTCGAGCGCCTGGGCATGACCGCCTTCGACGTGGTGCCCGGCCTGCTCGGCCCGATGACCCGCTACCGCCGGAAGGCGAAGAGCTCCTAGGTACCCGGGGTCACAGTTTCCGGTCCCGACACGTCATAGCACTGAGCAGACCAGCCTGCCCCGATCGTGCTTGGGAGTGGAACATGGCGCTACCGTCGGTGTCACCTGTGAGCCTCGCACTGCGCAACATCCTGTTCACCATCGTCGTCCCGGGCGCGGGTGGCGCCTACGTGCCGTGGCTGATCCTCACGCGCCACGGACACCGGCCGGTCCCGGACGCCTGGTACGCCGCCCCGGTCATCGTGATCGGCATCGGTCTGTACGCCTGGTGCGTGTGGGTCTTCGCCGTAGTCGGCCGGGGCACCCCGGGATTGTGGGATGCGCCCCGCCGGTTCGTCGCAGCCGGCCCCTACCGCTGGGTCCGCAACCCGATCTACATCGCCGCCGTAATCGTCGTCTCCGGTGAAGCCTGGCTGTTCGGCTCGCCCGCCGTCCTGGAGTACGCGGCCGGCCTCGCGGTGGCGTGTCATGTATTCGTCATCGCCTACGAGGAACCGCACCTGCGTGCCAGGTTCGGCCAGCCCTACGAGGCCTACCGCCGCGCCGTCAACCGCTGGATCCCGCAACCACCGCGCTCCTGAAGCAGCCCTTCTCCTAGCGGGTCATGATCGCGGGCACTTTCGGTCGCTATCCGGTCGAAACTGCCCGTGATCATGAAAGAGCGGCGAAATCAGGCACCTTCCCCTGGTCTGATATGAAGTCGTCATGTCGGTTCACATGAGCGTCACCGAGCGCGAGGAATTCCTGGCCAGCGTGCATGTCGGCGTGCTGAGCGCGGCAGCAGGCACGGCGGGCCGGACGCTCGCCGTTCCGGTCTGGTACAGCTACCTGCCGGGCGGCCTGCTGACCGTGCTGACCGGGCGCCAGTCGCGCAAGGCCGCGGCCCTGCGGGACGCCGGCCGCTTCAGCCTCTGCGCCCAGGACGACAGCCCGCCCTACCGGTATGTCAGCGTCGAGGGGCCGGTCGTCAGCGAGGAGGAACTCGATCCCGCTGAACGGCTCGCGATGGCGCGCCGCTACCTGGGCGCCGCGGGCGGGGACCGTTACGTCGCGGACAACCCGGACCCCGAGCACGAGAACGTCGCGTTCCGGATGCGCCCGGAGCGCTGGCTCAGTCAGGACCAGGGCTAGGGCAGGACGAGCCGCCCGGCTGCGTCGCGGGTTACGGTAATGACCGAGGTCACGGCCGCTACCGGCAGCGCGCCATAAATATGCGGGTACTCCTGCGATCCGGGTGCGGGAGCCTCACGCCGGATCGGGGCCGGCACCTTCGCGCTGTCGATCACCAGGACGACCAGATCGTCGGCGTCGCCGTAGAGATACTCGGCCACGCCGCGCAGCTGGTGATGCAGCGAGCAGTGAATGTAGCCCTCCTGCTCCAGCGTGACGCCGCGAGTGGACATCCGGTAGTCGCCGGCCCGGACGGCCTCCAGCCAGACCGCGCGCTCGGTGATGTGAAACAGTTCCGCCATATCCCAGACGTTAGCGGTCGCGTGGGTGCGGCCGGGTGAGGAAGGGGCCGGCGGGATGAGCCGTGTGGTGGTCATCGGGGCGACGGGGCACATCGGCACGTACCTGGTGCCGCGGCTGGTGGACGGCGGCCATGAGGTGATCGCGGTCAGCCGCGGCACCCGCGGCCCGTATCAGGCCCGCGCGCAGTGGGACGCGGTGACCACAGTGACCGCCGACCGGGAGGCGGAGGATGCGGCAGGAACGTTCAGCGGCCGGATCGCGGCGCTGCGACCGGACGTGGTGATCGACCTGATCTGCTTCACCAGGGCGTCGGCGCAGCAGCTGATCGAGGCGCTGCGCCCGGCGCGTCCGCTGCTGGTGCACTGCGGCACCATCTGGGTCCACGGCCCGGCGCTGCGGGTGCCGGTCACCGAGGACGAGCCCCGCACCGCGTACGGCGAGTACGGCACCGGCAAGGCCGAGATCGAAGCGCTGCTGCACGAGGAGACCCGGGCGGGCGGCGTCCCGGCGGTCGTGCTGCACCCGGGTCACATCAGCGGGCCCGGCTGGCCGGTCATCACCCCGGCCGGGAACCTCGATCCGGCCACGTGGACCGAGCTGGCCACAGGCCGGCCGCTGGCCCTGCCCGATCGCGGGCTCGGCGTCCTGCATCACGTGCACGCCGACGACGTAGCCCAGGCGTTCGAGCGCGCGCTGTCCGCGCCGGCGGCGATCGGGGCCAGCTTCCACGTGGTCGCCGAGCAGGCCATGACGCAGCGGGGCCTGGCGGTGGGCGCAGCCCGGTGGTTCGGCCGTGAGGCGGTCCTGGATTTCGTCGACTGGGCCGAGTTCACCCGCCGGGCCGGATCGCAGCACGCCGAGGTGACCCGGGAGCACACCTCGCGCAGCATCGCCGCCAGCATCGCCCGCGCCCGCCAGGTACTTCAGTACGCGCCGCGGTACAGCTCACTCGGCGCCCTGCACGAGGCGCTGGCCTGGCTGGTGGCCAACGGCCAAGCCGACCTGGGCGGCCATCCGTTCCCGACCTAGGCGGCCAGCTCGCCGACGAGGCAGATCAGGATCCGTCCGGCCCGTACAGCATCGCGGTCATCTGTCCCGGCACGTCAGACCACTGCCGGTCGCGCACGTCAGGGAGAGGCGCGCCAGAGTTCTCCAGATCAGGCAGCACCGGCGCCAGCGCCTCGGACAGTGCGCTGTCCACTAAGCCCGGACCTCGCTGTCGCTCATCGGGAACCTCCTGCAGGCCGGCCGGCGAGCCCGTAGGTCGAGGTCGCGGTCCCCTCGAAAACGGCGGCGCGCTCGCCTGCGGACAGCTGCCCGGCCAGGTCGCGGGCGGCCGCCAGGACGTCGCCGTAGCTGGCGGCCAGCGTACACACCGGCCAGTCGGAGCCGAACATCAGCCGGGCCGGGCCGAAGGCCTCCAGCGCCACCTCGGCGTAGGGGCGCAGGTCGGCGGGCGTCCAGTGCCGCCAGTCGGCCTCGGTGACCAGACCGGACAGCTTGGCCACCGTGTTGGGCAGCGCGGCCAGGCACCGCAGGTCTTCCGCCCACGGCTCGATCCGGCCCGCGGCGATCGGCGGCTTGGCCAGGTGGTCGAGGACGAACACCAGGTCGGGTATTGCGGCCGCGGCCCGGGTCGCGGCGGCCAGCTGGCCGGCGGTGATGACCAGGTCGTAGACCAGGCCCGCGGCGGCCACCGCGGCCAGGCCGTGCCGCACGGCAGGCCTGCTCAGCCAGTCCGGGTCGGGCTCGTTCTGCACCTGATGGCGCAGGCCGACCAGCTTGGTCCCGCCCGGCAGGCCGGCCAGTTCGGCGATGCGGTCGGCGAGACCGGGGCCGGTCAGGTCGGCCCAGCCGACCACGCCCGCGATCAGGTCGCTGCCCGCGGCCAGGGCCAGCAGTTCCGGGGTCTCCCCCGGCACGGTCACGGTCTGCACCACCACGCTCCGCCGCACGGCGTGCGCCTCGGCTTCGGCCCGGTAGTCGCCGAGCAGGAAGTCGCGGCGCAAGACCGCCATGTCCGGGCCGGTGATCCAGTCCTGGTCCCGCACGCGCAGGTCCCACAGGTGGTGGTGGGCGTCGACGATCGGCATGGCCGGTCACAGGCCCCAGACGACGGGCAGCGCGGCGGCGGCGCCGTCAGCCGAGTAGTCGTGCACCACGTCGAGCAGCCCGGCCATGCGGGCCTGCCAGGCCGCGTTGACGGGCTGGGCGTTCAGGTAGGCCAGCAGGGCTGCGTAGTCCTCGCAGTCGATGACGTGGAACAGGTCGGTGCCGCTGCGCCAGATGGTCCACTGCCGCGCGCCGCCGGCGCGGATGGCCTCGGTGAGTTCGGCCGGCACGGCCCGGTGCGCCGCCTCGTATTCCTCGATGCGGTCGGCCCGCACTCGCGTGTGCAGGGCAATTCTCACGGCGTCTCCGTTCTGCGCGTTGGGTGGTATGTCATACTCGGGGACAAACATCGGATCTTTGCGGAGTAAGGGGGCGCGCATCGTGGCCGTCACAGACGAAGCCATCGAGAAGATCAAGGCCATGATCACGTCCGGCGCGCTGCGCGCGGGCGACAGGCTGCCGCGGGAGGCCGATCTCGCCGCCGAGCTTGGGCTGTCCCGCAGTTCGCTGCGCGAGGCGGTGCGAGCGCTGTCGCTGGTCAACATCCTCGACGTTCGGCGCGGCGACGGGACTTACGTGACCAGCCTGGAGCCGCGACTGCTGCTGGAGGCGCTGAGCTTCATCGTCGACTTCCACCGGGACGACACCGTCCTCGAGTTGCTGCGGGTGCGGCGGATCCTCGAGCCGGCCGCGACCGCGATGGCCGCGGAGCGGATCGCCGACTCCGAGACCGAGGGCCTGCGCAAGCTGCTCGACAGCATCGGGCCGCATCCCGAAGCCGAGGACCTGGTGGCCAACGACCTGGAATTCCACCGGCGGATCGTGGCCTGCTCGGGCAACTCCGTGCTCTCCTCGCTGCTGGAATCGATATCGGCGCCTACTACCAGGGCCCGGGTGTGGCGCGGGCTGACCCAGACCGGGACCATGGCCCAGACGCTGGCCGAGCACCGGGCCATCCTGGACGCGCTGGCCGCCCACGAACCCGAGATCGCCAGGTCCTGGGCCACCGTGCACATCGCTGGCGTCGAGCAGTGGCTGGCCTCGGTGCTCTGACCGGTCACGGCTGGGCCAGGTCAAGGTCGGCCCACAGGGAGTCGGGGATGGCCGTCGCCAGGTACCCGGCGTCGGCGCGGATCTCTTCCGGAGCGCGGGCGCCGACCACCGCGGCGGTGACGGCCGGGTGACGCAGGACGTAGCGCAGCGCCGCGGCTGCCACCGGGACGCCGTACTGGCTGCACACGTCGCGGATGCGGCGGGCGCGGGCCAGGACGCCTGGTCCGGCCGGCGCGTAGTCGTAGCGGGCGCCGTCGCGCGGGTCGGCCAGGATGCCGCTGTTGAATACCCCCGCGGCCAGCACGGCCACGCCGCGGGACAGGCACAGCGGGAACAGCGACCTGGCCGCGGAGTCGTCGAGCAGCGTGTACCGTCCGGCGATGAGCACGCAGTCCAGGTCGCAGCGTGACACGAACCATTCGGCCACCGACGTGGAGTTGACTCCGACGCCGATCGCGCCGACGGCCCCCTCGGCGCGCAGCCGGGCCAGGACCGGGTAGGCACCCTCCAGCGCAGCGGCCAGGTTCTCGTCCGGATCGTGGATGAGGGCGATGTCCACCCGGTCAAGCCGCAGCCGCCGCAGGCTGTCGTCCAGGGACCGCAGCGTGCCGTCCGCGCTGTAGTCACGAACCCGGCTGCGCGAGGGGGTGCCGTAGAACTGCTCGGCGCCGTCCACGGCGCCGGCCGCGGGCACCAGCAGCCGCCCGATCTTGGTGGCGACCACGAAGTCGTCCCGGCACCGTCCGGCCAGGAAGTCGCCGATCCGCTGCTCGGACAGCCCCACCCCGTAGTGCGGCGCCGTGTCGAAGGCCCGGATCCCGGCTGCCCAGGCCGCCTCGAGCGTAGCGGCGGCCACCTCGCCGCTGACCGGCGCGTACAGCCCTCCGATGGGAGCGCCGCCGAACACCAGACGGCCATCCCGGCCAAGTCCGCCCACGGTCAGCCGACCCCGCCGTGCTGCCAGGCGGGACCCGAGGGAAAGGAGAACTCGGCCAGGGCCTCGGGCCGTATTTCGGTGGATGCTCCGGGGGTTTCCGGGGCGTGGTAGCGGCCCTGGGACACCACGGCTGGCGCGGTGAAGTGCTCGTGCAGGTGGTCGATCCATTCGATCCGGCGGCCTTCGGTGGTGCCGGACAGGGCCACGTAGTCGAACATGGACAGGTGCTGGACGATCTCGCACAGGCCGACCCCGCCGGCGTGCGGGCAAACCGGGATGCCGAACTTGGCGGCCAGCAGCAGGTTGGCGATGTTCTCGTTGACCCCGGCGACGCGGCAGGCGTCGATCTGCATGATGTCGATGGCCCGGGCCTGCAGCAGCTGCTTGAACATCACCCGGTTGGCCACGTGCTCGCCGGTGGCCACCTGGACCGGCCGGACGCCCCGGCGGATCGCCGCGGTGCCCAGGATGTCCTCCGGGGCGGTGGGCTCCTCTACCCAGGCGGGGCGGTAGGGGGCCAGCTCGGTGATCCAGGCGATGGCGGCGGGCACGTCCCAGACCTGGTTGGCGTCAATGGCCATGCCGATATCGTCGCCCAGCACTGCCCGGGCGATGCCGCAGCGCCGCTTGTCGTCTTCCAGCGCGCCGCCGACCTTGAGCTTGACCTGGCTGAAGCCATCGGCGACCGCCTGCTCGCACAGCGCCGCCAGCCGCTGGTCGGAATAGCCCAGCCAGCCGGGCGCGGTGGAGTAGGCCGGGTAGCCTTCCCGGCGCAGCGCCGCGATCCGCTCGGCGCGGCCGACAGCGCCGCGTTCCAGCAGGCCGAGGGCCTCGTCGGGAGTCAGCGCGTCGGACAGGTAGCGGAAATCGACCTGGCTGATGATCTCCTGCGGGGACATCTGGGCCAGCAGCAGCCACAGCGGCTGGCCAGCCCGGCGGGCGGCCAGGTCCCAGCACGCGTTGAGCACCGCGCCAGTGGCCATGTGCATGACGCCGCAGGACGGGCCGAGCCAGTGCAGCGGGCTGTCCCGCACTAGCCTCCGGTACAGCCCGCCGAGATCGGCCAGCACCTCGTCCAGGTCCTGGCCGGCCAGGAACGGCTCCAGCACCCGGATCGCGGCCAGCTCGACCTCGTTGCCGCGGCCGATGGTGAACGCGTAACCGTGCCCGGCCAGGCCCTCGGCGTCGGTCCTGACGATGACGTAGGCGGCCGAGTAGTCCGGCGCCGAGTTCATCGCATCGGACCCCGCCAGGCTCCGTGACGTGGGAAACCGCACGTCCCAGGTCTCCAGACCGGTGATCTTGGTCATTCAGCGCTCGCTTCGCCGCCGATGACGCGGGCCAGGATCAGCGCGAACAAGATGACGCCGCCGTTAATCGCGTCAACCCAGTAGTTGGACACGTTCTCCAGTTCCAGGATGTTCTGCACTACGCCGAGCAGGATGACGCCGGACGCGGCGCCGACCATGTTCCCCCGGCCGCCCTGCAGGGACACCCCGCCGATGACCGCGGCGGCGAAGACCGGGAAGATGATGCCCTCGCCGTAGCCTTGGGTGGGCGTCACCGAGGAGACCCGGCCCGCCTCCATCAGGCCGCCGATCGCGGCCAGCACGCTGCCGGCCACGTAGACGCCGATCCGGACCTGGTTGACCTTGATCCCGGCGGCGCGGGCCGCCTCCCGGTTGCCGCCGACGGCGTAAATGGCCCGGCCCAGCCGGTGGTAGCGCAGGAACAGCCCGGTCAGGACGAAGATGACCGCCGCGACGATCAGCGACACCGGGACCGCACCGAGGTCGGCTGCGCCGAGGTAGCCGAACGCCGTCGGCAGGTTGAACGGGGCCTGGCCCTTCACGATGCCCTCCTGGATGCCGGCCAGCACGATCGTCATGGCGAGGGTCACGATGAAGCCGTTGAGCCGCCCCTTGACGATCAGCAGGCCGTTGACCAGGCCAACCGCCGCGCCGACGGCCAGCAGGATTCCGATGCCAAGGAAGGGGTTGAGCAGCAGGCCGTCGCCGAACGCGGCCACCGGGACGATCAGCCAGGCGGCGATCATGGGCGCGAGCCCGAACGTCGACTCCAGCGACAGGTCCATGCCGCCGATGAGCAGGATCAGGGACTCGCCGACCACCACCACGCCCAGCGCGGAGCTCTGCTGGCCGATCCCGGTCACGATATTCGACACGGTGAGGAAGTGGGAGTTCAGGATCGCGCCGACGATCAGCAGCACGGCCAGCACGGGCAACAGGGCGGCCTCGCGGATCCACGAGATCGCCGCGGCACTGCGGCTCCGCCTGCGAGCCAGCGCGGATTCCACGTCGACCGCCAGCGCGGTGAGGTTGTTCTTCGTGTCGCTCATGTCACTCCAAGGCCTTCGCTGGCCGCGATCAGCGCCTCGCGGTCGAAGGGCGGCTCGGTGAACTCGGTGAAGATCTCGCCGCGGACCAGCACCACCACCCGGTCGCAGATGGCCAGGTCGTCGAGCTCGTCGCTGGCCAGCAGCAGGCTGGCCCCGGTCTGTCTGGTCACGCGGTCCAGCTCGGACAGCAGCAATTCCTTCGACGCCACGTCCACGCCGCGGGTCGGAGTGATGGCTACGATCAGCGCCGGGTCGCTGGCCAGCGCCCGGGCCACGGTCACCTTCTGCTGGTTCCCGCCGGACAGCTCGCGGACCGGCTGGTCGAGCCCGGCCGAGACCAGCGACAGTCGGCGGGCCAGCGGTGCGGCCCGGGCCTCGCGGCGCCGCGGGCCGACGAAGCCGAAGCGGGCGATCCGGTCGGTGATCGTCATCGCGATGTTCTCGGCTGCGCCGAGCAGCGGCACGAACCCGTCCGCCTGCCGGTCCTCGGGAATGTAGCCGATGCCGGCCCGCAGCGCACCGGCCCGGTCCCCCGGCCGCAGCACCTGATCACCGAGCCGGACCTGGCCGGCGTCGGGCGTGGCCGCGCCGGCCACGATCCGGGCCAGGGTGGTCGCTCCGGACCCGCGCAGCCCGGTGACGCCCACCCGCTCGCCGCCGTGCACGGTCAGCGAGACGTTGCCGAGGAAGACGCCCGGGGAGGCGAAGATCACGCCCTCGACGACCAGGGCGGGGCGCGCCCCGGCGGCCGGGGCCGGCTCCGGCCCGGCCGCGACCGCTCCGGCAGGCTGGCCGGGGCCGGCCGCATCAGCCACGCTCCGTTCGGCCGAAAAATTCTGCCCCACCATGGCCGTGACCAGGTCATCCTTGGTCACCTCGGCCAGCGGCACGGTCAGCACCAGCTCGCCGTCCCGCAGCACGGCGACGTCGGTGCAGATCTCGAAGACCTCCTCGAGATGGTGCGAGATGTACAAGATCGCCACGCCCTGGGCCTGCAGCTGGCGGACGCGCTCGAACAGGCGCTGCGCGGCGCCGCGCTCCAGCGCCGCGGTCGGCTCGTCGAGCAGCAGGCAGCGGGTGCCGGCCGCCAGCGCCCGGGTGATCTCGACCACCTGGCGCTGCTCGACGGTGAGGTTCCCGCAGGCGGTGTCGGCATTCACGTCGAAGCCCCAGTCGGCCATGACCTTCCTGGTCTGCTCGCGCATCGCGCCCCAGTCCACGACGCCGCCGCGGCGCCGGGGCTGGCGGCCGAGGAAGACGTTCTCGGCCACGGTGAGGCCCGGCACCACCATGGAGTGCTGGAACACGGTGGCGATACGCCCCCGCCAGGCGGCGATGTCACCCAGCGAGGGCGCGGGCCGCCCGTCCAGGCGTACCTCGCCCGCGTCCGGCGGGTAGATGCCGGACAGGATCGAGACCAGGGTGGACTTGCCGGCGCCGTTCCGGCCGACCAGGCCAAGACAGCGGCCGGGCTGCAGGTTCAGGTCCACGCCGCGCAGCGCGCGCGTGCTGCCGAACCGCTTGTGGATCCCCGCCGCCTCGACCGCTGGCGCGGTTGGGAGGTTCGAGGCGGCGGGGATGGCGGGTTCGGACATACTCAGGACGCCGAGGCGCTGCAGACGCCGCCGTGGGCAGTGCCGTAGACGTTGCCCCACAGGGCCGAGTCGCTGACCGGGGTGGTGGCGACCGAGCCGGCTTGCCCGTCCACCGGGGTGACGGTGAAGGTCTGCGCGGTCTTGGTCACGAACGGGGCCACGATCGGGTCGCCCAGGTTGGTGTCGCCCGCGTAGCTCACCATCTGCAGGGTGGGCGCGCCGCCGCCGGGCTGGCCGGCGCTCAGCTTCACGCCGTTGGCCGCGTCAAGGGAGTACTTCAGGGCCCAGTACGCGTACAGGTTGGCGGGCTGGGACTGGGACGCGCTGACCGAGCCGTTGGAGATGTCGCACATCTCGAACGGGACGCCGTCGTCGCTGACCACGAGCACCTTGCTGGTCAGGCCCTTGGACTTCAGCAGCGGGAGGATGCCGGTGTCGGGGCTGGACCACTGCGAGTAGATCGCCTTGAGCTGGCTGCCGTAGGCGTTCACTGCGTCCTGCGCGTCAGTGACGGCGGTGGATTCGGTCCAGACCGTGGGGTCCTTGAGGATGTGCACCGACGGGTCGTTCGCGGCCATGCAGGCATTAAAAGCGTTGGTCCGGTCCGCTCCGTTAGACGAGGTCAGGTCGCCCTCCAGGTCGAGCACGTAGCCGGACTTCACCTTCGAGCTGATGTAGGCGCAGGCGTCGAGCCCGTACAGGATGTTCGACGCCCGGACCACCATGTACACCTTGCCCACGCCGACGATGGTGTCGACCGAGATGAGCTGCACGTGGTGCGCCGAGGCGTAGGAGATCGCCGGGCCCAGGCTGGTGGCGGTCTCCGGGTTCACGATGATGGCCTTCGCGCCCTCGTTGACCAGCGTCTCGATCTGGGTGTTCTGCAGGCTGGCGTTGGCCGCCGCGAGCAGCGGGCCGAGCAGCTTGATGTGCAGCTGCGCGGCGTACTGCGTCTCGTAGTTGATGTAGGCGGCCCAGAAGGCCGTGTCGTTGTAGGTGAGGTCGACGCCGATGGCGGTCGTTCCGGTCGCCGAGGCCGAACTGGTCGAGCTGCCCGTGGTTCCAGAACTCGACGAGCTGGATGAGCTGGAACTGCAGGCGGCGATGAGCATGATCGCCGCGGCCGCGGCCACGGCGGCGGTGGTGGCGCGGAGGGGGACCCGAATCCCCGCGCCCGTGCGTTTGCGCAGTGTCATGGAACCTCCTGAGGCTCTCTCCGGGTCTGCGGAGCGCGCCGGTGCGGGCTGCGGGGGTGGCACCCGGAGTGCCGTGTCACGAAAAATAGATCCGATGTCTGTGTGTGTCAATGACCTGAAACCGCACGGATGAGGCTGATACCAAACAGATACCTGACATGTCATCCGATCTTTAGCCTATGCGGGTCTCGGTCGGGTCCGCAGCCCGCCCATCCCGCCGTCGACGGCCAGGGCAGTGCCCGTGGTCGCGCCGGCCAGCGGGCTGGCCAGGTAGGCGATGGCCGCGGCGACCTCGTCCGCGCTGACCAGCCGGCCCATGGGCTGGCGGGCGGTCAGCGCGGCGCGTTCGGCCGCCGGATCGGGGGTGGCATCCAGCAGGCGGCTCACCCACGGGGTGTCGGCCGTGCCGGGGTTCACGCAGTTGACCCTGATGTGCTCGGCCACGTGGTCGGCCGCCATGGCCAGCGTCAGCGCGTAGACCGCGCCCTTGCTCGCGCTGTACAGAGCCCGCTGCGGCAGGCCGGCCGTGGCGGCGATCGAGCAGGTGTTGACGATGGCCGCCTGGCCGCGGGCCCGGGCCGCCTCGCGCAGCAGCGGCAGGGCCGCGCGGGTGACGCGGACCATGCCGAGCAAGTTCACGTCGAGCACCCGGCGCCACTCGTCGTCGTCGTTGTCCGCCACGGTGCCGGCCGCCCCGATCCCGGCGTTGTTGACCAGGATGTCGAGTGCTCCGATGGCTTGGCCGGCTGCGGCGACGGCCGCCCGGACCGCGGCGTCGTCGGTCACGTCCGCGATGACCGGGTACAGGCCGCCGGCATCTTCGGCTTCGACCCGGTCCAGCACGGCCACGCGGGCGCCGCGGGCAGCCAGCAGCCGGGCGGTGGCCAGCCCGATGCCGGAGGCGCCGCCGGTCACCAGCGCGGCCCGCCCCGCAAACTCACCTGATTGCTCTGCCATACATCGGATGTATAACGCATACCGGTGTGCGGAGTCCACCCGACTGCCTGGTCCCGGGAGCGGCCCGGGCAGCAGCGCCTAGGTCAGATGTGCAGGCGGCGGGTCACGATGCCCTGGCCGACGTCGCTCCCGAGCCAGAGGCTGAAGTGACTGCCGATGTCAAAGTAGTCGGGCACGTCGTCGCCGATGACCCGCACCGTGACCATGATCTCGGGCTTCCCCGGCCGGAACGGCGCTTCCTCGTCCGAGTCGACCAGGGCCCGGAAGACCTGGGTGCGGTGGGTCTCCGGATCCTGGGCGCGCAGCACCATGCGGTGCGATCCCGAGCTGAGCGTCTCCTGTGCGTCGCCACCCTGATAGGGCGTGACCAGGGCCTGGTACTTGTACCGCTTCATCTCCGTCATCGCCTCGGAGCTAGTGCGTAATACCTCTATGCCAGAGATAACGTCGGGCGACGCGGAAAAGTGACAGGAACAGCTCAGCCTCTGGCCAAGCTCAGCCCCCCGCGACGGGAACCACGACGGTGCCCGCCGCGGTGACGACGCTGACGGCCTCGGGGAGTACCGAGGCGGCCGACTCGCCGCGTGCCGGGTCGGCCCGGCAGACCACCCAGGCCTCGAAGGCGAGCTGCCTGCTGCGCCGCCCGACCGCGGTGACGGTCACCGTGGCCTCGATGACGTCACCGGCCCGCACCGGCGCGCGGAACTGCACGTCGGAGTAGGACGCCAGCAGCCCCTCGTCCCCGTCGGTCCGGATGCACAGCTCGGTGGCCGCGTCGCCGAACAGCCCGAGGACGTACGCGCCGTCCACCAGGTTGCCGCCGTAGTGGGCGTCGCCGTACGTCACGTACCGGCGCTGGGTGACGGCCACGCCTACCTGAGCGCTCATGCGGCACTCGCTTTCTTCCCGGGGGGACTCCATCCCCCCGGACCCCCCTGGCGCGGAGTCTCCGGGGCTTCGGGGGTCAGCGCGTGCACCAGGTAGCTGGCCACCTCGCTGGGCGTGGTGCCGCGGCCGAAGATCTTGTCCACGCCGAGGTCGGCGGCCGCGCCCGGGTCGAACCGCGGCCCGCCTACCACCAGCAGCGGCCGCTGCAGGCCGAAGCCGGCATGGAAGGCCGCCGACATCTCCCTGGTGTTGGACAGGTGCGCGTCCCGCTGGGTGACGACCTGGCTGACCAGGACCGCGTCGGCGTGCTCGGCCGCGGCCCGGGCGACCAGGTCGGTCACGCCCACCTGGGAGCCCATGTTCACCACCCGGATCTCCCGGTAGTACTCCAGGCCCTTCTCCCCCGCGTGCCCCTTGACGTTGAGGATGGCGTCGATGCCGACCGTGTGCGCGTCGGTGCCGATGCACGCGCCCACCACGACCAGCTTGCGGCCCAGCGCCGAACGGATCCGGAGGTTCACTTCGGCCGCCGGCAGCACCGGGAACTCACGCTCGGCCACGGTCACGGCCGACAAGTCGACCAGGTGGCTGACCCGGCCGTAGACGATGAAGAAGGTAAAGTCGGGCCCCATCGCCTTGGCGTGCACGACCATCGCCGGGTCCAGGCCCATCTTGGCCGCGAGCTGGAGCGCGGCGCCCTCGGCCCGGGCTCGTTCGGCCTCGTCGCCGAACGGCACGGGCAGCGTGAACGACAGCTGCACCCGCCCGTCGCCGGTGGTGTCGCCGTACGGACGCACGATCCCGGTCACGCTCATTGCTGCACCTCCAGCATCTGGCTCACTGCTTCGCCTCCAGCGGTGTCGTCTCAAGCTGGTCGGCCGCCGGGTTGAAGTACCCGTCGGCCCGCTCCACCACTCCGTCCAGGCCGCGCCCGCCGTCAGGCGGCCGCTTGGTCACGCCGAACGTGCCCGCGGCGATCGCGTTAAGCAGCCCCTGCGAGCCGATCTTGCGCAGCAGGTCGACGGACTCGTCCAGCACCTGCCGGGCGCGCCGGGCCACCAGGCCGTCCGGCTCGGGCCGGAATTCCTGGCCCAGCTGGCCGGCGGCGCGCCGCACGTAGCGGACATTCTCCAGGGCCAGATCCCGGTCGGACAGGAACGGGGTGTGGATGCCCTCGGTCATCATGCCGATGAGCAGGATCGACTGGTCGGTCATCACCCCGCACAGGTTGAAGAACGCGTCCAGCAGGTAGCCGGCGAACACGTTGCCGGTCATGTGCTTGGTCGGCGGCATGTACTTCAGCGGCGCGTCGGGGAACAGCTCCCTGACCAGCTGGGCGTGGGCCAGCTCGAGCATGAAGGAGTCGGGCACCTCGGGGTTGATCTCGAACGCGTGCCCCAGCCCCAGCTGCCCGTCGGCCAGCCCGGCCTCGCGGCCGAAGTACTCGTTCAGCAGCTGGGAGACCACCACCGTATGGGCCGCGTCCACCGCGTCGGCGGTGGTCAGGTAGTTGTCCTCGCCGGTGTTGATGACGATGCCCGCCCGGGCGTGCACCTGCCGGGAGAACCGCTGGTCGATGAACGTCCGCACCGGGTTGATGTCGCGGAAGATGATGCCGTACATGCAGTCGTTCAGCATCATGTCCAGCCGCTCGAGCCCGGCCAGCGAGGCGATCTCGGGCATGCAGAGCCCGGAGGCGTAGTTGGTCAGCCGGATGTAGCGCCCGAGCTCGCGCGAGGTGTCGTCGAGCGCGGCCCGCATCAGCCGGAAGTTCTCCTGGGTGGCGTAGGTGCCCGCGTAGCCCTCCCTGGTCGCGCCCTCGGGCACGTAGTCGAGCAGCGACTGCCCGGTGGAGCGGATCACCGCGATGATGTCCGCGCCCTCCCGCGCCGCGGCCTGCGCCTGGGGGATGTCCTCGTAGATGTCGCCGGTGGCGACGATCAGGTAGATCCAGGGCATCGGCGGGTCGGAGGTGGCGCCGAGCATGCGGTCCCGCTCGGCCCGCTGGGCATCGATGCGGGCCATTCCTTTTTTGACCGAACGGGCCGCGGTATCACGGGCCGCGTTCCCCTCATGCCCCGCGGGCAGGCGGAACTTGACCAGGCCCGCGGCCGCGTCAACGGCCAGCGTCCGCAGGTCGGGGTAGCCGCCGGTCAGCATGGCGTCCCAGACGGGCAGCGCCACCCCGTGCTCGAGGCCGGTGCTCTCGCGGACCGCGTCGGTCAGCCGGTTGACCCACGGCATCCCGTCCTCGTCGGCCCCGTCCAGCCCGGCCAGCCGCAGCGCGGCCCGCTCCACCGACACAGTGGTGTGCGTGCGGGCCAGCTTGACCACCGGCGCGCCCGCCCGCTTGGCCAGCTCGCGGGCCTGGCCGACCAGCGCCGGGTCCAGGTTCAGCTTGCCGGTCACCGTTCGACCCGCCGCTCGAACAGGGCCCGCAGCGCCGGCGTGGTGCGGAGCAGGTCGAGGGCGAGCTCGGCGTGACCGGGCACGTACCCGTTGCCGATCAGCATGGTGACGTCCGCGGCCATGCCCTCCGCGCCGAGGGCGGCGGCGCTGAACGAGGTGGCCATCGAGAAGAAGATGACCGTCCCGCCCTGGGCGGTGGACAAGACGGCGCCGCCCTCACAGCCGGCCACGTCGACGCACACCACGGTCACGTCGGCCGGGCCGCCCGCGGCTTGCGTCCGGGCGGCCAGCCCCACCGGGTCCCGGGCATCGGCCATGACGATCTCGTCCACCAGGCCCTCGCTGTCGTGCAGCAGCGCCGCCTCGGCTTCGGTCGGCACGACCCCGATCACCTTGGCCGCCCCGGCCCGGCGGGCGGCCACCGCCGACAGCGAGCCGCTCTTGCCGGCCGCGCCGATCACCAGGGCGGTCGTGCCCGGCCTGATCACGCGCTGGGTCAGGGCGGGGGCACCGCAGACGTCCATGACCGCCAGCGAGAGCGGGACGGGCAGGTCGTCGGGCAGGACGGCGGCGATCGACCGGCCGAACAGGACGGCCTGCCCCTCGCAGGGGACCTGCTCGGACTGGCCGTCCCAGCGGTACAGCGAGTCGGTGATCACCAGCGGGGTCAGGGTCAGCGAGACCAGGGTGGCGATCCGCTGGCCCGGCACCAGGCCCAGCGGGGAGTCCGGGCCGGCCTGCTCGACGGTGCCGGTCAGCATGCCGCCCGACCCGGTGACCGGGTTCTGCATCTTTCCCCGGGTGGCGATGATGTCCAGCACCGCGGCCCTGATCTTGTCCGGGTCGCCCGCGTAAGTCTCACGGAGCTGCCGGTAGGAGGCGGCGTCCAGGTTCAGCCGGTCGACGCGGACCAGGACCTCGTCCGGGGCGATCACGGGACTGGCATCCAGCCGCCAGGCGGCCTGCGGCAGGACCCCGGGCGGATCCAGGACGCGGTGCAGGCCGAGGGGGGAGAACGACGGCAGCGAGGTAGTCATAGTCCTGGTCCTTCCCGCAAGCCGGGCGGTGTAGGCCGGCTGCTGTGGGCTGCTGTGGGCTGCGGTCGCCTGCCTGCGGGTACCCAGGCGGTTCCGTAACACAAGGGACGGGTCAGAATGAGACGGGAGAATTTACTGCTGTAGTAGTCTAATTCAATAAGTTCTTCAGGAGCTCACGTCTTGGTGCGGAGATCGTACTGTAGCCTGAGTTCCGCCGGGGCGGGCCGGGGGCGGAAGGCAGGCATGGCGCGCGGCTTCGCGCGCGCGTGTAAACAGACTGTTACGCGGCGCGGGTGACATTCCGGAAGATCTACGGTTTTACACGTTTTGCACCGGATGTCCTTCGGTATCATCCAGGGATTGGAGGGCTTCGTTCATGGTCTCGCAGCCTTATGTATACAAGCGTCATGAGCTGGCCGAACCCGACTGGCGCCGGTTTCCCGGCTGGGCCGGGGTGTCCGAGGCCGACTGGGAGTCGGCGCAGTGGCAGCGGGCGCACTGCGTCAAGAACGCCAGGCAGCTGAGGCAGGTCACCGGTCCGGGACTCGCCGAGTCCTTCTACTCCGATCTCGAGCGCGACCAGCGCGAGCGGGCCACCATGTCGATGCTGATCCCGCCGCAGATGGTCAATACCATGGTCCCGCTGATTGCGCCGGACCAGCCCGGCTTCACCGAGGCGTTCTACGCCGACCCGGTGCGCCAGTACATGATCCCGGCGTTCAGCGACCGGCGGACCGACTGGCCCTCCCACCCCTACGCCCAGCGGGACTCGCTGCACGAGGCCGAGATGTGGGCGGTCGAGGGCCTGACCCACCGATACCCGACCAAGGTCCTGGCCGAACTGCTGCCCACCTGCCCCCAGTACTGCGGCCACTGCACCCGGATGGACCTGGTCGGCAACCCGACGGCCCAGACCGACAAGCACAAGTTCGCGCTGGCCAGGGAAGACCGCCTGGACGCCATGCTCTCCTACCTGCGCCGCACGCCCGGCGTGCGGGACGTGGTCGTCTCCGGCGGTGACGTGGCCAACCTGCCCTGGCCGCGGCTGGAGGCGTTCGTGTCCGCCCTGCTCGAGATCGACTCGGTCAGGGATATCCGGCTGGCCAGCAAGGCGCTGATGGGACTGCCGCAGCACTGGCTGTCCGATGATGTCCGCGCGGGCATGGCCCGGCTGTCCGGCACCGCCCGCTCACGCGGCGTGAGCATCGCCATCCACACCCACGTGAACGCGGCCCAGTCGGTGACGCCGCTGGTGGCGCGGGCCGCCGCGGCCATGTTCGAGGCCGGCGTCCGGGACGTGCGGAACCAGGGCGTGCTGCTGCGCGGCGTGAACAACAGCACTGGGGCGCTGCTCGACCTGTGCTTCGCCCTGCTCGACGGCGCGGCGATCATGCCCTACTACTTCTACATGTGCGACATGATCCCCGGCAGCGAGCACTGGCGGCTGTCGCTGGCCGAGGGCCAGTCGCTGCAGCACGACATCATGGGCTACCTGCCCGGGTTCGCCACCCCGCGGGTCGTCTGCGACGTGCCCTACGTGGGCAAGCGCTGGGTGCACCAGGTGGCCAGGTACGACGCCGAGCGCGGCATCTCCTACTGGACGAAGAACTACCACACCGCCATCGAGGCCGACGACGAACTGACCCTCAGCCGCGAGTACCCCTACTACGACCCGATCTACCTGCTGCCCGAGTCAGGCCAGGCCTGGTGGCGCGCCCAGGTCGACCGGCACCAGTCCGAAGCCGCCGTCCTCACCCTGGCCGACGCCGCCGGCTAGCGCCGGTCGTAGCGGGCGGTGAGCGCCTCCAGGTGCTGCCTGACCGCGGGCCATTCGGCGGCGGTGATGCTGAAGCGGGCCGAATCCCGCGGTTGGCCGTCCGCGCCTAGCCGGTGCGCGCGCAGGACGCCCTCGTAGCGGGCGCCGATCCGGGTCATCGCGTCCCGGGACCGCTGGTTCCGCGCGTCGGTGTGCAGGCACACCGACCGGACCTGCCAGACCTCGAAGGCGTGGCCGAGCATGAGGCGCTTCATGTCGGTATTCGCGCCGGTCCTGATAGCCGCGGGCCCGAGCCAGGTGTAGCCGATCTCGCAGGTGTCGGGACCGGTGCGGTCATGTCCGGCAGGCCAGGCCCAGTAGCCGAAGTCGAAGAACCGGGTAGAGCCGATCACCGTGCCGTCCTCGGCGCGGACCACGACGAACGGCACCGCCGCCGCGCCGTCCCGGGCCGCGATTGCCGTCTCGACGTACTGGCGGACCTGGGCCTCGTCCTGCGGCACCGGTGACCAGCGGTACAGCTCGCCGCCGCCGGAAGCCGCGGTGACCAGCCCGGGCACGTGCTGGTAGCCCAGCGGCTCCAGGCGGACTGCCTTGCCGATCAGCGGGCCGGCGACGACGGTGGTCTGCTCCGGCGCCGGGGCTTCCGCCCGGGCCGGGCGCTCCAGGTAGCGGCCATTGGGATGGGCGAAGCCGAACTGCCGGTACAGCCCGTGCGCGTCGGAGGTATGCAGCATCCAGCGCCATCCGGCGCCCCCGCCGTCCTCGATCATCATGCGCACGATGGCCCGGCCCAGCCCGGCCCCGCGGTGCTCGGGCAGCACGTATACGTCGGCCAGGTAGGCGGACCCGCCGTCGGCGAACGCGCGGGCGACGCCGACCATGGCGCCGGCGCGGTCGTAGGCGCCCACGACGCGCCAGGCCGCGGCGAACTGCCGCTTGATGTCCTCGGCGCCGCGCCACCGGCCCCAGTAGGCCTGGGTGGTCAGGAACGCCACCGCGGCCTCCGCGTCGATCCGGCCCGGGTCGTCATCGAGCTCGTAAGCCCCTGCGATCCTGCGCATTACGGCACCTCCGGCACGGCCAGGGCCTGTTCGATGTCGGTGATCAGGTCGGCGGCGGGCTCCACCCCCACCGACAGCCTGATCAGGCCGTCCGGCGCGGTCTCGCCCGCCCACCGGGCGCGGCGCTCCCAGGTCGACTCCACGCCGCCAAAGCTGGTGGCCGGGAGGATCAGCCGGGAGCCTGCCACCACCCGGTCCGCGGCCGGACCCGAGTCCAGCTCGAACGACAGCAGCGGGCCGAACCCGGCCGGCATCTGCCGTTGCGCTGTCTCCAGCGTGGACGGCTCGAGGCCCGGGTAGTGGACCGCCCGCACCTGCGGATGGGCGGAAAGGTGCCGGGCGATGGCCAGCGCGCTTTCCGACTGGCGCGCGATCCGCAGCGGCAGCGTCTTCAGCCCGCGCAGCGCCAGCCAGGCCTCGAACGGGCCGGCGATGCCGCCGCCGCTGGTCCGCCAGGCCCGCAGCCTGGCCAGCAGGTAGGCGTCCCGGCTGACCACCGCGCCCGCGATCACGTCGGAATGTCCGGATATCGCCTTGGTCAGCGAATACAGCGATGCGGTGGCGCCCCAGTCGAGCGGCCGCTGGAGCAGGCCGGTGGCGGTGGTGTTGTCCACCACCATCGGCGCTTGCGCCGCGGCCGCGGCCTCGGCCAGCCCGGCCAGGTCAGCCACCCGGAGCAGCGGGTTGGTCGGCGTCTCGGCCCACAGCACCGCCGGCGCGGCCTTCAGCTCGCGTTCCACCGCGGTCAGGTCCTGCTGGTCGACATGAACCGGGACGGCCCCGTGCGGCCGCAGCTTGTCCGCGAGTACCCGGGCCCCGTAGTAGCCGTCGGCGGGCAGTACGATCCGTTCCCGGCTCTCGGCCAGGGTCAGCATCAGCGCCATCGAGGCGGCCTGGCCGGATGCGAAGGCCACCGCGCCGGCGTCCTCCAGGACGCCGAGCGCCTCCTCGAGCGCTTCCCAGCCCGGGTTGCCCTGACGGCCGTACGACCGTTCCTGGTGTGGCGGACCCTGCGACACGTAGATGCTGGCCGGGACGAGGGGCGGCGTGACCGGCGCGCCCCCGCTGCGCTCGGTGCCCGCGTGGATTAGCCTGGCCTCGGCCGAGAAGGCCCCGGTCACGCCCGTTCCCCGGAACCGTCCGGCCCGTCCCCGAGTCGGCCGGAAAATGTTACAGTACAAATTATGAACATACTGGTACGATATCGCCCGCAGGGCGGAAGTGCCAAGGAGATATCGGCCAGCGTGGAGGCCGGTGTCCGCAGCGGGCAGCTGACCCCGGGCGACCGGCTTCCCCCGGTCCGCGAGCTGGCCGATGAGCTCGGCGTCAGCCCGACCACGGTCGCCGCCGCCTACAGCGACCTGCGCCGCCGGGGCATCACCGCCGGCGCGGGCCGGGCCGGCACCCGGGTGCGCGGCGCTCCCCCGGTCAGCAGCCGGGTCTACCTGAGCGCTCCGGCGGGTACCCGTGACCTCATCACCGGCGGACCCGACCCGGACCTCCTGCCGCCGCTGCCCGCCCGCCCGGCGGCCCGGCCCACCCGGATGTACGGCCAGGTCCCGGTGCTGCCGCGGCTGCGTGAGCTAGCCGCGGACCAGCTCGCCGCCGACGGCATCGACGCGACCAGCCTCATGGTCACCGGCGGCGCCCTGGACGGCATCGAGCGCGTCCTGGCCACCTGGCTCATGCCATCGGACCGGGTCATCGTCGAGGATCCCGGTCATGCCGTGACCTTCGATCTGGTGGCGGCCATGGGCTACACGGCGGTGCCGGTCCCGGTCGACGAGCTGGGCATCAGGCCCGCCGAGCTGGCGGCCGCGCTGGGCCAGGGCGCGGGCGCGCTGATCGTGACCCCGCGAGCCCAGGCCGCCACCGGCGCCGCCTGGAACCAAGACCGCGCGGCCGCGATCGGCACCGTGCTACGGCGCTACCCGGCCCTCGGGGTTATCGAGGACGACCACGCCGGGCCGGTCGCCGGGGTGCCCGCGTTCTCGGCGGTCGGCGCCGGGGGACGCGAGCGCTGGGCCACCATCCGCTCGGTCTCCAAGTCACTCGGCCCGGATCTGCGGCTCGCGGTCATGGCCGGGGATGAGGCCACCATCGCGCGGGTGGCGGGCCGTCAGGGGCTGGGCACCGGGTGGGTGAGCTACCAGCTGCAGGAACTGGTCGCGGACCTGTGGGCCGACCCGGCCGTGGCCGTCGCGCTGCGCACCGCGGCCGGGGTGTACGCCCGTCGCGGCGACGCGCTGCGGTCAGCCCTGCGGGAGCACGGGATCACCGCGAGCGGCCGGTCCGGATTCACCAGCTGGGTCCGGGTCGTCGACGAGGACGGCGTCGCGTCCTCGCTGGTCTCGGCGGGCTGGGCGGTGGCCCCCGGGCAGCGGTTCCGCATCGCCGCGCCGCCGGGCGTCAGGATCTCGTTCGCCAGCCTAGAGGCGGCCGATGCCGCCTCGTTCGCGGCCGACTTCGCCCACGCGCTGCGGCACCGGGCCGCCCGCCTGGACTTAGCGGATGCTCACGGCCGGAAGGTTAGGCTCGGGCTGTGGCAGAGACCTGGGAGGCAGCG
The DNA here is from genome assembly GCA_963790065.1 of uncultured Actinomycetes bacterium. GTDB lineage: Bacteria > Actinomycetota > Actinomycetes > Streptosporangiales > Streptosporangiaceae > Palsa-504. The sequence continues at coordinate 475,445 of CAWBNK010000001.1, forward strand.
GCGGCGGGCGTGCTGCGCCTGCCCTCGGGCCGGCTCGTGCGCGGGCGGGCCCTGCTCAGGCCCCTGCCAGCCGGTCCGGTGCCCGCCTTCGGGCTGTACCTACTGGGTCGCCAGCCACCGCCGGTGCCGTGGGAGAGCCGCTGGCTGGCGTGGCCCGACTTCGGGCTGCCGTCCGACCCCGCGGCCGCGGGGGATGCGCTGCGGGAGGCCTGGACGCGCGCCGAGACCGAGCGCGTCGAAATCGCCTGCGCGGGCGGGCACGGGCGGACCGGCACCGCCTTGGCCTGCCTCGCCGTCCTGGACGGGATTCCCGGCCACCAGGCAGTCGCCTACGTCAGGGAGCACTACGCCGCGCGGGCCGTCGAGACGCCGTGGCAGCGCCGCTTCGTGTCCGGCTTCGGCTAGCCGCTCGCCTCGGTAGCCTCGGATGGGATCACCCGGAGCGGGAGGGTGGTGAAGGCGAACTCGCGCAGCGCGGCCGTGTTACGCCCGTCGGCACCGCCGGCCTGGCGCCCGCTCGCCGCGGGCTCGATGGCGAGTATGGTCAGCTGCCCGCCCGCCAGGTCATGCTCGCGCGCCCATGCGCGCAGCGCCTCAATGACGTCGGCCACGTGATAGGCGCAGGCCAGGGCCTGCCGGTGGGCTTGCTCCGGCGGCGAGGCCTCCAGCTGGACCTGGAAGCACGCTCCGTGCCGGCAGCGGGGATCGGCGTCGCAGGCGGCGGACAGGGCGAAGGCCTCAGGGGGGATCATGTGCCGCCCGGATCAGCGGGGGCATCCCCGTGGTCCCGTGCCCGTCGCGCGGTCATGATCGGCCATTCCTCCCTGGCGGCGCCTGGCACTCCTATGGCCCTCCCGCTGCCAACGGGAGGGCCATCCCCCGTCAATAGGATGACGGCCCGTCCGGCACAGAAATACGGGACACAACGGCCGCCTGAGCAATAGTGGCCGCAACGGCGTGCGTCGCGCTACCCCATTGGGAATATTCGTCTCAGTTTCCCCGTAAATGAGTAGTTGACCGAATACTTTCCGTACGAATCCCGAGGTGACTTCGGTCAGCCTGTGCCTCACGCCCACCGCATCAATGCCCGGCAAAGCCGCATAGATCTAGTTATTTCGGCTTATCTCCGTCGCACGGTATGTCATGTGTTTGCGCGATCATGACCGGCGGCCGCTAGTTGACCTTTCCGCTACGAGTGCGCTGCAAATGTTAACGCACACAACGGATGCACGTGCAGAGCGGTCAGCAAATAGCCATCGCCATGCAAGTGCAAATGACTCTTGCATTGGCCATTAGCTCGTACCGGAAACATTTATACCTGCACACTGAGGTTCCAGCCGCCAGCGAGCCCGGCCGCCGCGGCGCCGGGCCGCCGCCGCGTCACAGCCTACTTTCCTAACCGGAAAACTAGATATCAGGCACGGTCATCTCGCGGACAGGTGGCGCATACCTATACCGTTAGCCCATGGCACAGCGCTCCGAACAGATCAGCCTTCACCTGAACGCGTACCTCACCGCGCACAGCAGCCCGCCGGACGCCGTCCTGCGGGAGCTGGCCAACGAGACCGCTGAGCTGTTCCCGAACGAGACCGGCCTGCAGATCGCCCCCGAGCAGGGCACGTTCATGACTCTGCTCACCCAGCTGACCGGGGCCGCGTCGGCGATCGAGATCGGCACCTTCACCGGTTACTCCTCGATCTGCATCGCCCGGGGCCTCACCGCGGAGGGGAGCCTGCTGTGCTGCGACATCAGCGAGGAATGGACCTCGGTAGCCAGCAAGTACTGGGAGAAGGCGGGCCTGGCGGACCGGATCGAGCTGCGGCTCGGCCCGGCCCTGGACACGCTCAGCTCGCTGCCTGACGAGGAACTATTCGACCTGGCCTTCATCGACGCGGACAAGGACGGCTACCTCGGCTACTGGCGGCATGTCGTGCCGCGGGTCCGCTCCGGCGGGCTGATCATGGTCGACAACACGTTCTCGCACGGCCGCGTGATCGACGCGGGCAACGACAATCCCTTCGTGATCGCGATCAGGGATTTCAACGATCACGCCGCCGCCGACGACCGCGTCGAACTGGTCATGGTCCCCATCGGCGACGGGCTGACGCTGGCTCGCAAGAAGTAACCCCGGCTTCAGGACACGGGGCTGTCCTGCTCCCCGGCAGGCAGAGGCGCCAGCCACATCGAGACGTGAGCGGGCTGGAACGCGTCCTGGGTCACGCCGATCAGGTCGCCGCGGACCGCGTCCAGGTCGACGGTATGCCGCAGCCGGGCGTTGAACCCGGCCACGATCGCCTCGGCGTCATACCGGGAGCGGTTGAACCGCCGGTCGACCAGCGCCTGCACCCGGCGGCGCAGCGGGTTGAACAGGGCCGCGATGATCAGCGTGGACACGGCCACGGCCACCGAGCCGTGGTCGGGCAGCACCAGGTCCGCCAGCAGGATGAACCCGAGGTACACCCCGCCCAGCAGCGCCGTGATGAGCGCGTAGGAGACGACCCGGCTGATGATTCGGTTGAGGTCGTACAGCCGGTACTTCAGCACCGCCACGCCCAGGCAGATGGGCAGGGCGCTGGTCCCGAGGTTGAACAGCACGCCGAGCAGCGGCTGCGTGCCCCAGCCCGGGGCGTCTCCCATCGCCAGCGGCACGATGAACACCGTGATGACCACCGCGACCACGAAGATGGCCGCGCCGCTGTAGAGCCACTTGAGCTGCTGGCGGCGCTCGCCGTCGGCCCGGCGGTAGGTCGGTATCTGGAAGGCCAGCCAGGCCAGCCAGCTGGCCAGGGTCAGGACGATCACTACTACGCTGAAAGCATCCGCTGCCGTGGGCAGCGGATTGGCCAGGTCGCCGCTGGCGTCGATGCGGACGTCGTGCGCCATGACCACCGGCAGGCTGTGAGCCGAGCCGACTAGGCTGATCAGCAGCCCGGCCGCCAGCAGGACTGCCGACCGGCGCCGCCACCGGCCCGCCGGCAGGCTGCCGTCAGGGAACAGCCAGAGCAGGAGCACGATGGCGTACAGGAACAGCGGCCAGCACTCCTGGAGCACCACCACCGGCCCGCCCAGCGGGAGCGTCCCGTGATGCATCCGGTAGTCCAGGACCAGGTACTCGCCGGTGGGAGCGAAACCCAGGACGAGGATGCCCAGGATGAGCCAGCCGATCGGATTGCGCGGGCGGCGGGCGGCCAGCAGGGTTCCCACCGCGATCGCGGGCAGCACGGAGACCGCGGTGGTCAGCGTGTCCGCCAGCGGCCCGCCGGTCCCGGCCTGGTGGCTGAGGCTGTCCAGCGGCACGGTGGCCATGCATATCGCGAGGATGACCACGCCCAGCGCGATGGCAACGGCCGGCGCCGCGCGTCGGGCCCATCCCGTTCGCTGCATCGCGCTCAAGGGTGTCTCCTCGGCCGGCCGGACCTGATGCGGCTAACTCTAGACACGGAACGATCCGAGAACGTTACGGCGACGGCGGAAAACCGCTAGCCCGGGCTGACCACGCCGCCGAGGTAGAGCGCCCCGATCTCCGGGTTCTGGAGCACCTCGCGCCCGGTGCCGGACAGCCGCACGCGGCCGTTCTCCATCACCACGCCGTGGCTGGACAGCCGCAGGCCGGCCCGCGCGTTCTGCTCGACGAGCAGGATCGTGGTGCCCGCCGCGTTCATCTGCCTGATCGCGTCGAACACGGTCCGCAGGATCTTCGGTGCCAGCCCCATTGACGGCTCGTCGAGCAGCAGCAGCCTCGGCTCGAGCATGAGCGCCCGGGCGAACTCGACCAGCCGCTGCTGCCCGCCGGACAGGCTGCCCGCCTTCTGGCCGGCCCAGTCCGCGATCTGCGGGAAGAGCTCGAAGACGGCCGTGAGCCTGCGCGCCGTCAGGGCGCGGTCGGTAAGGATGTAACCGCCGAGCTCGACGTTCTCCCGGACCGTCATGTCCCGGAACAGGCTGTGGTTCTGCGGCACGTGCACCACGCCCAGCCGCAGGATCTGGCGTGGTGACCGGCCGACGAGGTTCTGCCCGTCTAGCATGAGCGAGCCCAGCCGCGGCCGCAGCAGCCCGCTGATCGCCGCCATCAGGGTCGACTTGCCCGCGCCGTTCGGCCCGACCACGCAGGTGATACCGCCCTCGGCCACCTCGAGAGACACCCCACGCAGCACATCCCCGCCGCCGTAGCCCGCTACCACCCCGTCAATTTTCAGCACGGAACGGGCCGTGGTGCTCGTGCCCGTTCCCTGCGCCGGTCCCGGGGCAGGCGCCTGGTCCTCGGCCGGATCGGTCACTCGCCCTCCCCCGGATCCTGATCATCGGCCAGGTCCTCGCCGAGGTAGGCGTCCAGCACCCGGCGGTCGGTCCGGACGATGTCGGGCGGCCCGGCGGCCACCACGGTACCCGAATCGAGCACGGTGACCTGATCGCAGAGCCCCATCACGAACTCCATGTTGTGCTCGACGATGAGGAAGGTCTTGCCCGCCGCGTTCAGCTCGCGGATGCGGGCGGCGATGTGGTTGACCAGCGACAGGTTGACGCCGCCGGCCGGCTCGTCGAGCAGGATGATGGCCGGGTCCGCGACCAGCACGTAGGCCATTTCCAGGAGCTTGCGCTGGCCGTAGGACAGCGTTCCGGCCAGCGCGGCGTGATGCCCCGCGATGCCGACGAACTCGAGCTGCTCCATCGCGTGCTGGCGGGCGGAGGCCCGCGAGTGCCTGGATGCGACCAGCATGTTCTCCAGCACCGTGAGGCTGGGGAAGATGCGGGTGAGCTGGAAGGTCCGCCCGATGCCGAGCGCGAACACCTTGTCCGGCGGGCTGTTGGTGATCCTGCGGCCGGCTAGGTACACCTCTCCGGCGTCCGCCTTGGCGTACCCGGTGATCACGTTGAACAACGTGGTCTTGCCTGATCCGTTCGGCCCGATCAGGCCAGCTACGGTGCCCTCGTCGACCTCGACCGTGCAGGTGTCCAGGGCACGGACGCCGCCGAAGGACTTGTGCACTCCTTCGGTCCGCAGCAGGGCGCTCATGTGCTGGCCTCCTGCGCCGGAGCCGGGTCAGGCGCCTGCGGCGCGGACGGCCCCGCAGCGTCGGCCTGCACGGCCGGCTTGCCCCGGGTGGCCAGGCGGCGGATCCACTCGCCGCCGGTCGGGATGATGCCACGCGGCACGAACAGCACGGCCACCAGGAACAGCGCGCCCAGGAGGATCTCGCTCACGTACCCGTTGGTGAACCTGACGGTCAGGTAGAGCTGGCCCGGCTCGATGATCAGCGCGCCCAGGACCGGCCCGGCGACGGTCCCGAGGCCGCCCAGGAACGCCATCAGCACCACGGACAGGTCGAACAGCGGATCGAAGCCCGATGGCGGCTGGACCTGGGTGAGGTAGAGGAACCAGAGCCCGCCGACCAGCGCGGTCACTGCGCCGGACACGACGAACGCGGTCAGCTTCAGCCGCATCGCGTGCACGCCGAGGCCGCGTGCCCGGTCCTCGTCATCCCTGATGGCCCGCAGCTGCAGGCCGAACCGGGACCGCCTGATCAGCCAGGCCAGCGCGATCGTGCCGACCGCGCAGGCCAGCGCGATGTAGTAGAAGGGGTTGTTGTACGTCGCGGCCTGCCAGGCCAAGAACGGCGCGTCCAGCCCGCTTGAGCCTCCGGTGAAGGCGAAGTTGTAGGCCATCAGCTGGAAGATGAAGAACACCGCGATCGTGATCACGATGAAGGTGTGCCGCCTGACCCGCAGGGCGATCAGCCCGAACGGCACGGCGATCAGCGCCCCGACGGCCGCGGCCAGCGGCAGCAGGCCGAACACGCCCACCCCGGTAACGTGCCAGTCCCTGGCCGCGATGCCGAGGGCGTAGGCGCCGCTGCCGAAGAACACGGCGTGGCCCAGCGAGATGTAACCGGAGAAACCGGAGAAGACGTTCCAGGCCGACGCGACCGCGACGAAGATCAGCGCGTAAACGCCGTAGTTCGTGGCCACCGGGCTGGGGAACAGGAAGGGAAAGGCCACCGCGACGGCGAGCACCGCGACCAGCCCGGCGGCTGCGAGCCGGTTCAAGCCGTACGCCCCCTCGCGGCGCCGAAGAAGCCCGATGGGCGGATCAGCAGGACCAGCACGAGCGCGGCGTAGAACACCACGATGGCCCATTGCGGCTGCCAGATGTCCACCAGCGCCTCGAGGGTGAGCATGAAGACCGAAGCGGCCAGCGCCCCGCCGATGCTGCCCAGGCCGCCGAGGATGATGATCGCGAGCAGCCGCGAGATCAGGTCGTAGCCGCTGTTGGGGTTGAAGCCGCCGCTGGTGGCCCCGTACACCATGCCCCCGGCGGCGGTCACCGCGACGCCGATGCCGAAGGTGAGGGCGGCGACGCGGTTGGTGTCGATGCCGATCAGCCGCGCCGCCGTCTCGTCCTGCATGGTGGCGCGCACGCTGCGGCCGAACCTGGTCCGGTACAGCAGCGCGTACAGCGCCACCACGAGCAGCACCGCGAGGGCGAAGCCGAACAGGTAGATGTACGGCAGGTAGAACCCGAAGACGTGCACGCTCGAAGTCACGTACCAGGCATTCAGCACCCGGGTGTTGGCCCCGAAGCTCTCGTACAGGATCCCCTCGATGATCAGCGCGACAGCATAGCTGACCAGCAGCGTCATCGACACCCGCTCGCGCCCGCGCAAGGGCCGGATGAACGCCCACTGGATGACCACGCCGATCACGAACATGGCGGGCACGGTGACCAGCAACCCGACGAACAGGTCGATGTGCAGCCGTGCCGCCAGTTCGTAACTCAGGTAGGCGCCCAGGATCACCATGACGCCCTGGGCGATGTTGATGATGTCGAGCACGCCGAAGATCAGCGTCAGGCCCACCGCCATGAGGGCATAGACACCGCCGACCAGGATCCCGTCGGTGATGGCCTGATAGATCTCCCGCGCCACCCATTCTCCCTATCGTCAGCTGGACCAGGCCGGCTTGGTCGCGATGATCGCCACCGATCCAGCCTGCCCGACCGGAAGGACCTGGTTGAACGCGTTACCGCCGTTCTGCCACTGGGAGACGAACGCCGCGGCCGCGTCGTTCTCACCCAGCGAGTCAAACTTCACCGGACCCTGCACGCTGGTGAGCGTGACGCCGCTGTGCAGGTAGGCAATGATCTTGGCGTTGTCGGTTCCGCCGGTCGCGGTAACCGCCTGCGCCATGACCTCGCCCACGGAGTAGGCCTCCGCGACGTCAGCGCTTACGCCCGACGCGTTGCCGCCGTATTTGGCCACGTACGCCTGCACCATGGCCTGGCTCGCCGCATTGGGGTAGCCGGGGTACCAGCCGTTGGGCACCATCATCCCGACCGCGTTGCCCTTACCCACCGCGGACGTGAAGGCCGAACCCTGGTCCGGACCGGCCGCCGCGATGAACAGCTTCGGCGTGTAGTGCTGCTGCTCGAACGCCGACATGAAGGCCGATACGGTCGGCACGTCGGTGGATCCAAGCACCACGATCTGCGCGCCGGAGGCGGCCACCTGGTCGGCCGGCGCCTTGTAGTCCGCTGCCTCCTCCGGGAAGATCTTGGAGTACACGGTCTTCACCCCGAGCTGCTGCAGCATCGACTGCGCGAGCTGGACCGGTGGAGTGGCGAACGGGTCGTCGGCCATCGGGTAGGCAGCGGTCTTCGGCCGCTGGCTGGGCGGCAGCCCCGCGATGTAGTTGACAAACGGGACCATCTCGTCCTTGATCGGCAGGCTCACGTCGAACACGTTGTGGTCGGCCACGTTGGCCGGGCTGTCGAACACGCTCGGCGCGCCGCCGGCGCCTTCGACGAACGCGTAGCCGTACCGGGCCGCGACGGACGAGGCGGGCGTGGTCAGCAGCGACGAGAACGGCCCGAAGGCCAGGTCGACATGGTCGGAGGAGAACAAGGTCTCGTAGTTGGTGACCACCTGGGTAGGCGAGCTGTTGTCGTTGAGGATCTTCAGCACGACCTGACGGCCCAGCAGCCCGCCGTGAGCGTTCACGTAACTGGCCCACAGCTCGTAGCCGTGCTGGTAGTTGATGCCGTCCGTGGAGAAGTCCCCGGTCAGCGACAGCGACGCCCCGATGGTGATCGGGGTGCTTGAACTCGGGCTGGAGCTTGCGCTGGTACTCGGAGTGGTGCTGGTGCTGCTCGCACCACTGCTGCTGCATGCCGCCAGAGCTCCGACCGATAGCACTGCCGTTCCCAGAACGAGGGCACGTCTGGAGCGCCAGGGAGGGTGAGGTCTCACGCCTGGTTCCTCCTTCTCGAGGTTCCGGTCATTTTTAGTGACCCGTTGGCTCGGTTTCATCGGTTTCGAGCCCGTCCGGAACGTCGGCATGCTCACTGACGAGGGTCAGGCCCGCTGAGTCGGCCTGCTGCTGCAGGAGCGCGGCGAAGTCGGCATCGCCGTAGCCGCGTCCTACCAGGCCCTGGATGAGCTGATGGACAGTCGCGGCCACCGGCATAGGCACCTCGTGCTCCCGCGCTGCAGCCAGGCCGAGGTCGAAATCTTTCCGCAGCAGCGTAGCCGTGAACGTGGCCTCGAAGTCCAGGTTCACGTAGGCGGGTGACTTGTAGCCGGTGAATAGCGAACCCATCACGCTCTTGTTGAGGCAGGCCAGGAACGCTTGCCTGCTGATGCCGCTCTTTTGCGCGAGCACGGTAATCTCGGCCAGGGACTGCGCGACCACGCCGAGGAACAGGTTGTGGCAGAGCTTCACCGTGCGGGCCGCCTCGCCCTCGCCGACATACGTCACGCCGTGGCCGAGCATGCTCAGGTACGGCTCGGCGATCGCGAACGCCTCCCGGGGTCCGGAGACGGCGGCCGTCATCTTCCCGGCCCGCACCACCTTGGGGTTGCCCATGACGGGTGCGGCGAGAAACGCGGTCCCCCGCTCGGCGATCTCCGCCCGCACGCGCGCGGAGGCCTCGGCCGAGACGGTGGAGCAGTCGATGAGTACCGCAGGCGCGGCTCCGTCGCCGCCCGACATCAGCCCGTGCGGGCCGAGCACCGCGGCGGTCAGGTCATCGGACGTGCCGACGGTGACGAACACGATGTCCCTGGCGGCCAGCTCGGCCGCAGATCCGGCCGGCTTAGCCCCGAGCCTGACCAGCGGATCGGCTTTGGCTGCGGAGCGATTGTAGACAGCGAGATCGCAGCCGGCCGCCAGCAGGCGACGGGCCATCTCGACGCCCATGCGCCCGGTGCCCAGCCAGCCGAGCCGACGCGCATTCTCATGTCCGACCATGCCGCCAGACCCTCCCGCCCTGGTCACAATCGTTTGCACACGACACTGGCCTGGCGCCGTGTCGTTTGTCAATGGCGGATGTCCAACCTGTTATCAAAGCCGTACCAAATGGTTTTCCCGGAAAACGGGACAGCCCGGGTACCGATTTCCCAACCCGGTCGGCTCCTGCTCCAAGCATCCTGCAACACTCGGCCCTGTGTCACCTCAGATCACACAGGCGAATTTAATCTCCAGTACCACTCTGGACTCACAGAGAACTCAGCTACGACCAGCAATCGATTGCGGCGTGGCTAGGCGAGGTGGATGGCCGGGTCAGCTCGGGGGCACCCGGCGGCTCCGGCGCGCCGGGGTCCGGCGCAGCGGCACGGGTGTGACGCCGCCCCCGGCCGCTTCCGCCTGCTGGGGCAGCGCGGCCGAGGGCTCCGCGGTTGACCCCCGGACCACGAGCTCGGGCGCCAGATAGAGGATCTTCACCGGCGCCTCGCGCTGGCCGATCCGCTCGAGCAGCAGCTGCGCCGCCTCGGTGCCCAGCTGGTAGTGCGGGAAGCGGACGGTGGTGAGCGGCGGCCTGAGCCGGTCGATGAACGGCATGTCATTGAAGCCGATGACCGAGATATCGTCCGGGCACTGCAGGCCGGCCTCGTCCAGCGCCGCGTAGCAGCCGACGGCCAGCATGTCGTTGGCGGCGGCCACCGCGGTGAAACGGCCCGCGCGAGCCAGCAGCTCGCGTCCGCACCGCAGTCCTTCCTCGACCGTGTACCGGCTGGCGTACCCGATCAGGTCCTCGCTGACCTCAAGCCGTGCAGACGCCATGCCGTCGCGGAATCCGCGCAGCCGGCTGACGCCGGTGGATGCCTCCTGCGGCCCGGCGATGTGCGCGATGCGGGCGTGGCCGAGCTTGGCCAGGTGGGCGACGGCCATCCGGGCGCCCTGCTCGTTGTCGACCGAGACCGAGGGGAAGCTGTAGTCCTGCGAGAGCCGGTTCATCAGCACCACGGGCACATCGGCCGCCGCCGCCTCGGCCAGCAGCTGGTCGTGCAAGGTGGCGCTGGCCAGGACGAAGCCGTCCACGTGGCGCGCTCGCATCTGCTCGAACAGCAGCCGCTCCCGGCTGGCGTCGGCGTCGGTATTGCCGAGCAGCGCCACGTAACCGGCGGCGGCCAGCTTGTCTTCGAGGCCGCGCACGATCGGCGGGAACAACGGGTTGTTCAGGTCGGGGATCAGCACTCCGACCGTGTGCGAGCGACGGGTCCGCAGGCTGCGGGCCACCGGGTTGGGCCGGTAGCCCAGCTTGGCCGCGGCGGCCGTGACCCGGCGGGCGGTGTCCTCGCTGACCAGGATCCGTGTCTCCGGATTGAGCGCGCGCGAGGCGGTCGCGGGGTGGACGCGGGCTGCGTTGGCCACGTCCCGCAGGGTGGCTGGCCGGTCAGGCATGACTCATCTCGCTCGCTCCCCCACCAGACGCGCCGGGTTCTCGGCCGCACGTCATCCCAGTTCGACCGCACTAACACTATCGCTGCGATCGGTTGTATAGCACTATCCCCGCAGGGTTGCTATTCGCCGGCGGCCGACGGAGCCAGCATCACGGCGGGCAGCGTGCGCGCGAGCACGCCACGATGGGTGGGTACCGCCTCGGCGTGGCGCTCCTCGCCTGCCTCGGTCAGCACCACGTAGATGCCCCGCCGGTCTCCCTCGCAGCTGGACCGCTCGACCAGGCCGTGCCGGGCCAGCCGGTCAACCAGGCGGGATAGCGCGCTCTGGCTCAGGTGCACGGCCTCGGCCAGGTCCTGGGCCCGGAACTTGCGTCCCTCGCTCTCGGCGAGCCGCTCGAGCACCTCGAAGTCGCTTACGCCCAGCCCGTGGCGCTCCCCTAGCTCCCGCTCCAGCGCCGCGCAGGCCTCGGCGTGACAGGCTGCCATCTCCCGCCACGCGGTCACCACGCTGTCCTGAGTCGCGCTCACGGGCGAAGCATAGCGCCCGGATTCGATTCTTGCAAGTACATTAATTGTGTTTGCATCTAGTGCTTGCACATACATATAGTTTCAGCCATGACTTCATCCGGTGCACTCCAACCCGAGGCCCGCTGGACGCCGCAGCTCTGGGGAATCCTGTTCGTGCTCGGCGGCGCGCTGTGCCTTGATGCCCTCGATGTGTCGATGGTCGGCGTCGCGCTCCCCTCGATCCGGACCGCCCTCGGGCTGAGCACGTCGTCATTGCAATGGATCGTCAGCGGTTACGTGCTCGGTTACGGCGGACTGCTCCTGCTCGGCGGCCGGGCCGCCGACCTACTGGGCCGCCGGCGGGTCTTCATCGTGGCCCTGGGCGTGTTCGCTCTGGTCTCCGTGCTCGGCGGCCTGGTGAGCAGCCCGGGCCTGCTGATCGCGGCGCGGTTCGTCAAGGGCATGGCGGCCGCGTTCACCGCCCCGGCCAGCATGTCGCTGCTCACCACCACCTTCCCCGAGGGCCCGATGCGGAACCGGGCGTTCAGCATCTACACCGTCTTCGGGGCCAGCGGTTTCTCGCTGGGGCTGGTCCTGTCCGGCGTTCTCACCGAGATCAGCTGGCGGTGGACGCTGCTGGTACCCGCGCCGATCGCAGCCGTGGTGCTGGCCGCCGCGCTCTGGCTCATCCCCCGCGGCGGCGAACGCTCGAGCCGCGCCGGGCGCAGGTTCGACGTACCCGGCGCCCTGGCGGTTACCTCTGCGATGCTGCTGCTGGTCTACACGGTGGTATCGGCCCAGCAGGCGGGCTGGGGATCGGCCAGGACGGTGGGCTCGTTCGCCGCGGTCGCCGCGCTGTTCGGGGTGTTCGTGGCGATCGAGCGGCGCAGCCGCGATCCGCTGGTGCCGTTCGGCATCTTCGCTTCGGCGGGGCTGCGGCGCGCGAACATCGGAGCCGTGACGCTGTTCGGCACGTATATCTCATTCCAGTTCCTGGTGACGCAGTACCTGCAAACGCTGTCCGGCTGGTCGGCCATGTCGACCGCGCTGGCCTTCCTCCCGGCGGGGTTGATGGTGGTCGTCCTGTCCGTCCGGATGGGATCGCTGCTGGGCCGGTTCGGCCCGGCCCCGCTGACCGGGCTCGCCTTCAGTTGCCTGGTCGTCGCCTACGCGGTGTTCCTGCGGGCCGGCGTCAGGCCGGACTACCCGGCGGTGCTGCTGCCGGCCACGCTGCTGATCGGGCTGGCGTTCGGGCTGGGTTTCTCCTCGCTCACCGTGGCGGCCACGGCCGGCGTCCCGGACGCCGAGCAGGGCCTGGCCGCTAGCCTGTTCCAGACCTCGTTCCAGGTCGGCGGGGCGGTAGTGCTGGCCATCGTCACTGCCGTGGTGGACGCAGGCGGCGCGGGGCGGCTCGTGTCCGCCCCGGCTACCCTGGCCGCCTACCGTCCAGCGCTCGGCTTGATCACCGGCGTCGCGGCGATCGGCATGCTGGTTGCACTAAGCGGGCTGCGCCGCGGCCGGGATGGGGAGGCCGCGTCAGCGGCCGAGCTTGTCCCGGTCAGCCTGGTCGCTGAGGAGCAGCCCGTCTCCGAGGACCAGGCTCCCGCGCACCTGCGGCGCTGAGCACTGGCTCGCGAGGACTTCGCCCCGACGACCCCCTGGTGAGGGTGCTAGGCACTGGTTTTCGTCTCCGGGGAACAGAACATTACCTCGGGATAGCGTGGTGACGGCTGGTCCAGCAAGGCTTGTGGCTTGCTCCGCAGGTGCTGGTCGAAGAAGGTACCGCCGGGCCTGGCCCCGTCGGCTCAGGCAGGTACGGTGTGCCCCGGCGCGACCGGCGCGACACCGCCGTCTGCCGAAGCTCCCATGCTGCCCATCATCACCGACTCGCCTCGGCCCCGCCATTCGGAGGCCCTGACCGGGGCTGAAGGTCGCCAGCTCCTGGGTGCTTGAAGTTGTCGTTCAGGCTGATCAGCGGTAGCGGTTCAGGCCGAGCGGTAGGCCGAGATGATGATCACCAGAGACGATCCGCGCTTGTCGCGGCGGGTCCGGCGGCTGCTGCCGGCGGTATCGGGAATTCCGGCAGGCGACAGGACGGTACGCGACCAGCTCACGTGCCAGTGCGGCAGGCGGCGGCTCAGCAAGCTCGGCTTCGCGGAAGCGGTGAGCTCTTGGCTGTGGTGGTCCGCCGCGTGCATGAGCTCCTGGTGGCGCTGGTCGGCCAGGGTCTTTGCGATCTGCGGGTGCATGATGGCGGCTCCTCGTATTACGAGACTGAGATTTTTTCCTGCTTCTGATATGCACGATATATCTCGAGTTACGTCCTGTCAAGATATATCTCGAGTTGGGAACAAGACTCTGACCGGGGACGTTTCCGCTGGCAGAGGTACGTGCTAGCAGTACTCGGACCGGCTCGTGCGGATGGGCCAGGCCGGCCGTCAGCGGTCCTAGGTCGCCTCGCCGTCCTCTTCCACGGCGTCCTCCTCGTCGGGCTCGGGCAGCGGCGGGAGATCCAGCACCGGGTACCCGAGAAGGGCGAATTCGATCGGCACGGCGTCCGCGGGACGGCGTCGCGGGTCCTTGCGGTCGGCGAAGCGGTGCTGCAGTCCGACCAGCCGGTCATAGGTCTGCCGGAGTTCGGTGAACACCTCATCGGCCTCGTCCGGCGTCAGGTACAACCTGCTCGTCGAGGCGCCCAGCGTGTCCTCGAGGACCTTGGGCCAGCGGGCGATCGCGGTCAGGCTGCGCCGGGCCCGGGCCAGCGTCGCGTCCAGCCACACCTGGTCGAGCGCTTCCGTGGCGGCCTGGGTCTCGTCTGACCGCGCCCGCCAGCTCATGCCGTTGTAGGTCTGGCGCCACGGGCGTTCCCGCCCCCGGCCGCCGCCTGCCTCCTCCACGAAACCGTATTTCGCCAGCGTCCGCAGGTGGAAGGCGCAGTTCGCCGGGGACTCCCCCAGCATCTCGCTGGCCTGGGTCGCGGTGAGCGTCCCGGCCTGGCCGAGAGCATCCAGCAGCGCCCAGCGCACCGGATGAGCCAGCGCCCTGATGGCCTTCGGGTCGGTCAGCTCGAGTCGGCCGCGCTCGCCCCGGGCGTCTTCGGCGCTCTCGGTGCCCATGGCGTCTTCGGTGTCTTCGGCCGGCTCCGGCGGAACTTGTTCGGAACTCATGTTTCGAAACACTATCCTCGAAAGAGTTGTTTTGACAAGTCGATCGGAAGACTCCTTCCGACAAGTTCGGCGCCGCCGGTCGCCCGCCATCGGCAGGGCCGGAAGGTCCCCCGATCAGCGAGATAGGCACCGGGCCTAGAACCCGCAGCGCCAGGCTCAGCGTCGCGGCCCTGGTCGCTAAGCCCGGCGCTGGAACATTGCGCCGGCAGTAGCCGGCCCGATGTTCCATCGTGCCGGCCGCCGGGCGCTGCGATGGGCGGATTGACAGTTGCTGCGCACGAGGGAACCGCCGCCCACCAGCGAACTCGGTTCAGGAGACGGGCGGGAGGTCGTGCAGGGCGTGGACCGGGCCTTCGCCCTGGCCCAGCCCGGACAGGCCGTGGGCCACGGCGTCGCCGGCCACTGCGGCGGCCTGCTGGGCCGCCTCGGCGAGGGACAGCCCGGCGGCCAGTCCGGCGGCGAGCGCCGCGGAATGGGTGCACCCGGCGCCGTGGGTGGCGGCGATGCGGCAGCGCGCCACCGGGATGGCCAGGTGGCGGGAGCCGTCGAACAGGTGGTCAACCGGCTGCTCGCCGTGGCCCCCGGTGACCAGGGCGGCGCGGGCGCCCATCTCGACCAGGGCTTCGGCGAGCTTGGCCCGGTCCTCGGTGGCGATCTCGGTGAGCGCCTGAGCTTCGGGCAGATTGGGGGTCACCACGGTGGCCAGCGGGAAGAGCCGCGCGACCAGGGTGCCGACCGCGTCGGGCAGCAGCAGCCGGCTGCCGGAACTGGCCACCATGACCGGGTCCACCACCAGCGGCAGGTCCCGTGGCGCCAGCGCGTCGGCGACCGCCTCGATCAGCGGCTTGGAGAACAGCATGCCGGTCTTGGCCGCGTCCGCGCCGATGTCGTCCAGGACGGCGTCGATCTGCGCCCGAACGAACGCGGGCGGGAGCTCATGGATGGCGGTCACGCCCGCGGTGTTCTGCGCGGTCAGCGCGACGATGGCGGACATGCCGTGCGCACCGCAGCGGGCGAACGCCTTGAGGTCCGCCTGAATGCCGGCCCCGCCGCCCGAGTCCGACGAAGCGATGGTCAGGACGCGGGGTATGTCCGTCCTCGTCGGGAGGGTCTGGGGGGGTCGTCCCCCCAGGGTGACACTGGCGCTCATTCGGGCAGCTCCGGGCGTCCGTCGACCGGGCTCGAGGCGCGGGCATGCCACCGGCGGGGAATGCGCCCGGCGGTGCGGGCCGCGTACCCGGCCGATACGGCCAGCCGCATCGCGGTGGCCATCCGCTCGGGGTCGGCGGCGCGGGTGATGGCCGAGGCGATGAGCACGGCGTCGCAGCCCAGTTCCAGCGCGAAGGCCGCCTCGCTGGCCGTGCCGATCCCGGCGTCGAGGACGACGGGGACGCTGGCCTCGTCGACGATCATCGCGATGTTGTGCGGGTTACGGATGCCGAGCCCGGATCCGATCGGGGCGCCGAGCGGCATGATGGCCGCGCAGCCCGCCCGTTCGAGCTGGCGGGCCAGGATCGGGTCGTCGTTGGTGTACGGGAGCACCACGAACCCATCGGCGACCAGCATCCGGGCCGCGTCGAGCAGTTCCGTCGGGTCGGGCAGCAGGGTGCGATCGTCGGCCACGACCTCCAGCTTGACCCAGTCGGTGCCGAGCGCCTCGCGTCCCAGCCGGGCCACGAGCATGGCCTCGCTGGCGGTGTGGCAGCCGGCCGTGTTCGGCAGGATGTTCACGCCCGATTGCCGCAGGGTCCCGAGCAGCGACCCTTCGCCGTCTCCGGCCGCGCTGACGCGGCGCATGGCCACGGTGGCCAGGGCGGTGCCGGACACGTCCAGGACCCGGCGCAGCACCTCCAGGCTCTGCACTCCCCCGGTGCCGAGAATGAGCCGCGAGCTCAGCTCCCGGCCGGCCAGGATCCACGGGTCGGCCGGGGTTCCCGGAGCGGCCTGGCGCAGTACGTCGGTATCGGTCACGTCAGTCAACCTCCTTGCACGGCCGTGACGACTTCCACCTGGTCGCCGTCGGACAGCGGCGTGGTGTCCCAGGAACCGCGGGGCACGACGCCGCCGTTGACGGCGGCCGCGACGCCGCCGGACGCGGCGGTCAGCTCGGCGACCGCCTGGGCCAGCCTCACGCCGTCAGGCAGCTCGCGCGGCTTGCCGTTGAGTTTCACCTGGATGCTCACCGTGATCCGTCCTCCCGGGTGAACCGCTGGGGCGTGAACGGCTCCCATTCGCTGGCGGGCCGGCCGCAGGTCAGCAGGGCCACGGCCGCGTCGGCGGTCACCGGTGACAGCAGGATGCCGTTGCGGTAGTGCCCGGTGGCCAGCAGCAGCCCGTCCGGCCCGCACCGGCCGAGGATCGGGCCGTTGTCGGGCGTACCCGGCCGCAGACCCGCGCAGGTCTCGGCCAGGATGAGCTCGCTGGTCACCGGGAGCAGGCTCATCGCGTCATGCAGCAGGTCATGGACGGCGCCGGCGGTCACGGTCCGGTCTGGCCCGCGTTCCTCGGAGGTCGCGCCCGCGACCAGCTCACCGCCGGCCCGCGGCACCAGGTAGATGTCCCGGCCCTGCACGGTGGCCCGGATGGTGTGGCTGATCACGGCCGGGAAACCGTCGGGGTGGCGCAGCCGCAGCAGCTGGCCCTTGACCGGCCGCACGGCGGTCCGTAGCCGGTCCGGGAGCCCGGCGATCCCGCCGGACCAGCATCCGGCGGCCACCACCACCTGCTCGGCGTCGATGTCGCCGCCGTCGGCGAGGCGGACACCGCAGGCCCGTCCGTCGCGGGCGCGCACCGCAAGCACCTGGTCCCGGACGAACCTGACCTTGGCGGACCGGGCCGCCTCGCGCAGGGCAGCGGCGTACCTGCGGTTATCGACCGACCAGTCGCCGCCGAACAGCACACCACCGCGCACGTCCGGGCTCAGGAACGGCTCCAGCTGACGGCAGGCCCGGCTGTCCAGTTCCTCGGCGGCCAGGCCGACCGACCGGCGGAAGGCGGTCATCCGGGCCAGCGCGGCGTGGTCGCCCGGGTCATAGGCCACGGCCATCGTGCCCTCGCGGCGCAGCCCGATCTGGTGGCCGGTCGCCGCTTCCAGTTCGGCCGCGAACGGCTCGAACTGGCGCACCGCGAGCAGGTTGAGCCGCAGCAGCGCGTCCTCGCCGAACATGCTCTCGGAGACCGGTGCGAGCATCCCCGCGGCCACCACCGACGCCGCCTCGTCCCGGCCCGGGTCCGCCAGGACGACGTCCAGCCCGGCGGCCGCGGCACGCCAGGCGATCGCGGTTCCTATCACGCCGCCGCCCGCGACGACGACGTCTGCGGTCTCGGCCACCAGCACGCTCCCTTCGCCGGCATTACCCGGATCAGGTTCGACGGTCGGAGGCGTGCTGCGTGACACAGCCTCCCTCTCAGCCCTGGCGGGCTCCCGTGGTCAGCTATCAGCCTATATCACCCGCAAGATGGCTTCCGGACCCGTGATTGGATGGCGCGATGGCAAACGATCCGCGGACGCGGCTGGCCGACGCGCGGCTCTACCTGTGCACGGATGCCCGGCGGTCACGCGGTGACCTGGTGGCCTTCCTGGACGCCGTGCTCGGCGCGGGGGTCGACATCGTGCAGTTGCGGGAGAAGGGCCTGGAGGCGGGCGAGGAACTCGCGCTGCTCGAGGTGTTCGCCGACGCGTGCCGGCGGCACGGCGGGCTGCTGGCGGTGAACGACCGGGCGGACGTGGCGCTGGCCGCAGGCGCCGACGGGCTGCACCTGGGCCAGGACGACCTGCCGGTCCCGGTGGCCAGGCAGATCCTCGGCCCCGGGCCGGTGATCGGCCGCAGCAGCCACAGCCCGGCCCAGGCCGATGCGGCCGCCGCCGAACCGGGCGTGGACTACTTCTGCGCCGGGCCGGTCTGGACGACACCGACCAAGCCGGGACGCCCGGCCACCGGCCCGGGACTGCTGGCTCACGTCGCAAAGCAGGCCCCGGATCGCCCCTGGTTCGCGATCGGCGGCATCAGCCTCTCCCGGCTCGGCGAGGTGCTCGCCGCCGGGGCCACCCGCGTGGTCGTGGTCCGCGCCATCACCGAGGCCGACGATCCGGCCGCCGCCGCGGCGGCGTTCGCCCGGCGGTTGACGCCGTGACCCGGCGGTCCCGGGGTTCTCCGCGTCGGCGGCGAGCTGTGGTCCGCGCGTGTGTAACGATGACAGCATGCGGATCGCCGGGGTTGAGTCGACCGACCTGTTCGTAGGGACCGCGCAGCGCCCGCTGCAGGTCATCAGGGTGACGCTGGAGCATGACGGACCTGGTGGGGCCGGGGAGGCCGCCGCCACGGTGAACGTCGAGGGGCCGGGCGTGAGGAACCCCGGCCCGTTCCGCATAAATCAGATAACGCCAGGTGAACCTCAGGCTTTCGAGGTGCCGGTCGAGATCGCGGTGCCCTACCAGCCCGGCAGCACGCGCCGGGTCACGGTGACCGTCGACAGCCAGGCGGGCCGGGTCCAGGCCGATGCCGACATCACGGCGGCCGAGCCGGGCTGGACCATGTGGATGGTCAGCCACTTCCACTACGACCCGGTGTGGTGGAACACCCAGGGGCAGTTCGCCGAGGCACGGCTCAGCCTGCCCGACGAGAACGGCCGGCTGCCCGACGTCCGGGCCGCCTTCGAGCTGGTCGGAGCCCACCTGGACAAGGCCAGGAAGGACAGCGACTACAAGTTCGTGCTGGCCGAGATCGACTACCTGAAGCCGTACTTCGACGCCTTCCCGGCCGACCGGCAGGACCTGCGCCAGCTGATGGCCGACGGCCGGGTGGAGATCGTCGGCGGCAACTACAACGAGCCGAATACCAACCTGATCTGCGCCGAGGCCATCATCCGCAACGCGGTCTACGGGATCGGGTTCCAGCGGGACGTGTTCGGCGGCGACCCGCGGTCGGCGTGGATGCTCGACGTGTTCGGGCACGACCCGGGCTATCCCGGCCTGATGGCGGCGGCCGGGCTGACCTCGTCGGCGTGGGCGCGCGGGCCGTTCCACCAGTGGGGGCCGTCCGGCGCTGCGGGCGGCGGTGACCGGCGGATGCAGTTCGGCACCGAGTTCGAGTGGATCTCGCCGGACGGGCGCGGGCTGCTCACGCACTACATGGCGCACCACTACGGCGCGGGCTGGCAGCTGGCCACGCTGCCCGACCTGCAGGCCGCCGAGCGGGAGGCCTACGGGCAGTTCCGGGCGCTTTCCCAGGTGGCGGTCACGCGCAACGTTCTGCTGCCGGTCGGCTCCGATCACGTCATCCCGGCCCGGTGGGTGACCGACATCCACCGGGACTGGAACCAGCGGTACGTGTGGCCCAGGTTCACCACGGCCGTGCCCCGCGAGTTCTTCGCCGCGGTCCGCGCCGAGGCCGGCCCGGAAGGTTCCGGGGGCCGGGCCGGGGCCTGGATCACCCCGCAGACCAGGGACATGAACCCGGTTTACACCGGCAAGGACGTGTCCTACATCGACACCAAGCAGGCCCAGCGCGCGATCGAGACCGCGGTCACCGAGGCCGAGCGGCTGGGCACGCTGGCCTGGCTGGCCGGGGCGCCGTACCCGCTCGCCCAGCTGGACAAGGCCTGGCGGCAGCTGGCCTACGGCGCCCACCACGACGGCATCACCGGCGTCGAGTCCGATCAGGTGTACCTGGACCTGCTGGGCGGCTGGCGCGAGGCCTGGGATCTCGCCGCCGGGGCGCGCGCGGCCGCCGCCGCCCACCTGGCCGGCCACGCGGCCCAGGACGGGCCGATGACGATCAGCGTGGTCAACGCGCTGGCCCGGTCCCGGCAGGACATGGCCCGGGTCACGGTGGCGGTGCCTGATGACGGCACCCGGTGGCTGGAGATCCAGGACTCCGCCGGGGCCCCGGTGCCGGCGCTGGCCGAGGGGGCCCGGCGGCGGGAGGACGGGTCCCTGGCCGAGGTGACGCTCACGTTCGCGGCCCGGGACGTGCCCGCGCTCGGGGTCCGGACGTACCGGCTGAAGGCCGCGGGCGGCTGGACGGCCTATGAGCCCGGCGTCGTGGCCCAGGCGGCCGGGTGGGAAGAGGCTGCGGGCACGACGATCGAGAACGGCAGGTACGCGGTGACCGCCGATCAGGCCCGGGGCGGGACGGTCAGCATCACCGACAAGCGGACCGGGGCCTGCGTGCTGGCCGGGCCGGGTAACGAGCTGGTCATCCAGGACGAGTACGCGCAGCATCCGCGGCACGGCGAGGGACCGTGGCACCTGTCGCCCAAGGGACCGGGTACTGGCTCGTCGTCGGTCCCGGCCAACGTGCGGGTGGAACGGTGCCCGGCCGGGTCCCGGCTCGTCGCCTCGTTCACCCTGGACGGGCTGGAGGTCATCCAGGAGACGATCCTGTGGGATGACGCCGAGCGGGTCGAGTTCCGCACCCACGTCGACTCCTACCGCGATCACGACCGGATGCTCCGGGTCAGGTTCCCCGCCGACGTGCCGGGCGGCCTGCCGGTGTACCAGACCGCGACGGCGGTGATCGGGCGGCCGTTCGGCGTGGTCGACGTGGACTCCGCGGACCACTGGTACACGCTGGATAACCCCGCGCACCTGTGGTTCGGGCTGGGCTCGGCGGCGCGGGTGCGGACCGGGGACGGCGTGACGCAGGCGATCGGGGTGGCCGAGGTGGTCTGCCCGGACGGCCCGGAGGGCTGGCCGGAGCGCGGGCTGCGCGGGGTGATCCGCGACCTGGTGACCGCGCTGGCCGCGGCCGGCGTGACCGCGACGTGCAGCCAGGCGGACGGGTCCAGGTACGGCGGGATCGACGCCGACTCCAACCTGCCCGACGTCAGGATCGTCCTGGGCGGGCCCGAGGCGAACGCGTTCACCTCGGAGGTCCTGGCCGCCGCGGGTCCCGGGTACGCCAAGGCGCTGTCAGCCCGGCTGGCGGCGGGCGGGACCGCCCGGCTGTGGGTAACGGCCGCGCGCAGCCGCGAGGACGCCTTCGGCCCGGACGCCGACGTGCGGGGCCCGGCCGACCTGCCGGTGCTGATCGTGGCCGGCGCCGGGCCGGGTGAGCTGGCTTCGGCGGTCACGGCCCTGGCTGGCGACCTGGCCGACGCCGTGGTCGACGCGGGCGAGGCGGCCGACGCGGGCGGCATGGCCGACGCGGGCCCGGCCGCCGACCTGCGGCCGGTGCCCCTGGCCGACCGGTCGGTCGCGCTGTTCAACCGCGGCACGCCCGGCTGCGTGGTCACGCCCGACGGCATGCTGCACATGTCGCTCATGCGCTCCTGCAGCGCGTGGCCGTCGCGGATCTGGATCGACGGGGATCCCCGCACCGCGCCGGACGGCAGCAGCTTCGCCTGGCAGCACTGGAGTCACACGTTCGAGTACGCGCTGGCCGCGGGCCCGGGCGACTGGCGGACGGCGGGTTTCAGCGCCCAGTCCGAGCAGTACAACCACGACCTGATCGCGGTGGCCGGCCGCGGCGGGCCGGCCGACAGCGGGAGCAGCCTGCTGGCGGTGGAGCCGGCCAACGTCACGCTCAGCACGCTGAAGCCGCGCGGCAACCCGCTCGCCTCGAGCCTGAGCATCGCGGACGCCGCGCCGGGTGACGCGGCGGCCGAGGCCACGGTCACGGTGCGGCTGCGGGAGACCGCCGGGCGGCCCACGACGGCGCGGGTCCGGCTGGCGCAGCCGATCTCGGCCGCCTGGCTCACCGACCTGCTCGAGGAGGCCGACGGCGATTCCGTTCCCGTGGTGGACGGCGCCGCCGTTGTCGACATGCCGGCTTTCGGCACGACGACCCTGGCCGTCCGGACCGGGCGCGACGCGAGCGGGTACGCACGCATGCCCCTGATCGAGCCGGTCTACGCTCGTTACTGGCTGCACGGCCAGGGCCCGGCACCAGCAGGGAACCTGCCGGTAGCGGTGCACTTCTCCCCCGCCAGGGCCGCGCTGGCCGACCCGGGTCAGGCCGACTCGCTGACGCTGACGGTGGGCTGCGGTCCGGAGCCCGCCGCCGGGATGGTGGAACTCGTGGTGCCCGACGGGATCACCGTGACCGCCGACCGGGACCTGCGCTACGAGCTCGCCCCCGGCGGTTACGCGGCCTGGGACCTGACCGTGCGGGCGGATCCGGGCACCGGCCCGGGCCGTTATTTCGCGGCGGCCCGGATCAGGGACACCCATCGCCACCTGATCGAGGACACGGCCATGATCGCGGTCGGCGAGCGCCGCTGGCCCGATCCGACGCTGCCGCCCGAGGAGGCCCTGGAGCTGATGCAGGCCGACTTCAGCGCGGCCGCGGCCGAGGTCAGCCTGGCCGTGCTCACCCCTGAGCTGCGGCTGGCGCCGGGCGAGCGCGGCGAGCTGGCCGTCAGCCTGACCAGCCGCCTGGCCTCGGAGCTGCACGGCGAGGCCCAGCTGGCGTCACCGTTCGGCACCTGGGAGATGCTCTCGCCCGCGACGCGCGGCTTCAGCGTCATGCCGCAGCGGCCGGTGACGCTGCGGTTCCACGTCACGGTGCCGGCCACGGCCAGGCCCGGTTCTCAGTGGTGGGCGCTGGTGAAGGTCATGTACTACGGCCGGGTCAGGTACAGCGACGCGATCCCGGTCATAATCACCCCGGCCTAGTAGCCACTACGCTGCAGGCGAACAAGGTACGGTAGGAGACTCGGCTTCCTTCATATTTCAAGCGAGCGAACTCCAGAGGGCCCATGCAGTCCGCCACCGCTCTGCTCGCCGGCAACCTGCCGGCGGAGCCGAACAGCTTTATCGGCCGTGAACGTGACCTCTCCGAGCTGGCCAAGCTGCTCGGAGAGGTCCGTGCGCTGACCTTGAGCGGTCCCGGCGGCATCGGCAAGACCCGGCTCGCGGTCCGGCTGGCCCGCGACGTGATCGGCGAGGCAGGGGCCGATCTCGACGAGGCGTGGCTGGTCGAGCTGGCTGACTGGCACGGCCCGACCGCCCAGCTGGTGGCGGCCACGATCGGGATACTCGAGGAACCGGGCGTTCCGCTGCCTCAGACGCTGGCCGAGGCGCTGCGCTCGCGGCACATGCTGCTGGTGCTGGATACCTGCGAGCATCAGGTCAGTGACTGCGCCACGCTCGTCCAGCTGCTGCTGGCCAGGTGCCCGTGGCTGCGGATCGTCGCCACCAGCCGCGAGCCGCTGCGGGTCCGCGGCGAGACCGTCTGGCGGGTTCAGCCGCTTGACCTGCCGCCGGACGACGCCGTGGGCGACGAGCTGGCCGGACACGAGGCCATCCGGCTGTTCGCGGCGCGCGCGGCAGGCGCCCGGCCCGGATTCGCCCTGACCGAGCAGAACCTGGCCTCGGTGGCCCGGCTGTGCCGGACGCTGGACGGCATTCCGCTGGGCATCGAGCTGTCCGCGGCCCGGGTCCGGGCGCTGTCAGTCGATCAGATCGCCGACCGGCTGCGCGACCGGTTCCAGCTGCTGGATTCGGGCGACCGGACCGCGCCGCCCCGGCAGCAGACCCTGCGGGCCACCGTGGACTGGAGCTATGAGCTGCTTGACGGCCCGGAGCAGATGCTGCTGCGCAGGCTGGCCGTATTCTCCGGCTGGAACCTGGACATGGCCGAGCAGGTCTGCTCCGACGATGCCATCCCGGCCGAGGCGGTCCTCGACCTGCTCATCTCGCTGATCGACAAGTCGCTGGTGGTGCTGGACGGCGAGGCGGCCGGCGACGCCAGGTACCGGCTGCTGGACACGATCAGGGAGTACGCGCTCGAGCGGCTGGTGGCCGCGGGCGAGGAGTCCCGTCTGTTCCTCCGGCACCGCGAGTGCGTGCTGGCGCTGGTCGAAGATACCGCCAGCGGGATGTTCCGGCGCGGCGACCCGCCCTGGCCGGTCCGGCTGGCCATCTTCCGCCGCGGCGTGGCCGAGTACGGCAACTTCCGGATCGCGCTGGACACCTCGCTGTCCCATGGTCATGCCGACCAGGGCCTGCGGCTGTGCGCCGGGCTGCTGAACATGTGGGTACCGCACGGCGACCAGCGGGAGGCGGCCACCTGGTTCGACCGGTTCCTGGCCCAGGAAGCGGAGGTCTCGCCGCAGGTGCAGGCCCGGGCCCTGGCCGGCCGGGCCAGCATCGCCTTCGACCTGCAGGACTACGACGTGCTGCTGCGCAGCGCCCAGCAGGGCCTGGAGCTCAGCCGGGCCTGCGGCGACGACGTGACCGTGCCGACCGCGCTGCGGACGCTCGGCCAGGCCGCGCTGCGGGCAGGCCGGTTCGCCGACGCCATCGCCCTCATCGACGAGGCCATAGCCACGGCGGACGCCGCGGGCAACGACTGGGAATCCGGGCTGACCCGCGCCGCCCAGGCGGCCATCGCGGTCCGCCAGGGCAAGCTGAAGTCAGCGCAGCGGGCCTACGAGAGCGCCCTGGACGTGCTGAGCGACAACAACCGCTGGGGCCTGGCTCAGGTCCTCTACGGGATGGGCACGCTGGCCCGGGCCCGGGGCGACATCGAGCAGGCGGTACGGCACTTCGAGGATGCCACGGAGATCTTCCGGGAGCTCGGCGCCTGGCTCGAGATCGCCCGCTGCCTGGCCGGGGTGGGCTGGGTGGCGCTGACCCGCGGCGACCTCGAGCTGGCCGCGGCCCGGCTGGCCGAGGGACTGCGGCTCAACCAGGCCTGCGGCCAGCGGCTCGGCGTGGCCCGCGGGCTGGAGGCGTTCGCGGCCCTGGCGGCGGCCAGGCAGCAGCCCGAGCAGGCCGCCCGGCTGGCCGGCGCCGCCTGCCAGCTGCGCGAATCGCTGGGCCAGCCGACCGGCATCGGATCCAGGATCGAGGCCATGCTCGAGGTGGCACGCGACCTGCTCGGCGCGTCCACCGCGGCTGCCCTGTTCGCCGAGGGCCGCGAGATGACGGCCGACGACGCGGTCGGGTACGCGCTCGGATCGCCGGCGTCCGGCCTGGGTCGCCCGGGATCCTCGGCGCCCGCGGATCCCGCCGAGCACGCGTGGGCTGACCCGGCCCGGCTGGCCGCGGCCAGGTCATCGACGCCGCTCACCGCGCGCGAGCACGAGATCGTGCTGCTCATCGCCCGTGGCCTGTCCAACAGGCAGATCGCCGACGAGCTGGTCATCAGCCCGGCCACCGCCGCGCGTCACGTGGCGAACATCCTGGCCAAGCTCGGCTTCAGCTCACGTACACAAGTTGCCTCATGGGCCGCGCGGCACGAGCCACCCAGCTGACCATCCTGCGTATGTATGCACACGGTGCGATTGCACCGGCCGGGCAAGATGCACATGGGTATGCATAGTTCGGCGCATGTGTAGCAGGTGGCTCGCGGAATAGCGTTTCCATCGTCGCTAAGGCACGGCGACGGCGGGCCGCAAGGCCCGCCGCCCCGGTTCCCAAGGGGGGGTGGGAACCGGGGGCCGGCCGCGGCGGCCGGGCGGGTCCCGGCTCCTGGCCAGGATCCGCCCGTTACTCCGCCACAGCTTGGAGGTTCCGGTGGAGCTCGGAGTTACCACCGCGGTCAGCGTCGCACCCGCCGCGCGCGCCGACGCGACGCAGCGGGCGATCACGGGGCACATCCTCGCGCTGGCCGACCGGGCTGGGTACGGAGCGGCCCTGATCGACGCGGCCGGCGGCGCGGGCACCGCGGTGACCACGTGGCCGCAGTTCGCGGACACGGTCCGGGCGGCCGCGCGCGGCCTGTCCCGGCGGGGTCTGCTGGACACCGACACGGTCGGCGTGCTGGTCGGGGACGCCGTCAGCCACGCGGTGGCGATCCAGGCCATACGGGCGGCCGGGGCCATCGCGGCGCCTATCGGTCTGGCGGCCGGGCTGTCCGCGGCCGGGACGGCCACGGCGGACATCGCCGCGCAGCTCAAGCAGTGCCGGGCCCGCCTGCTGATCACCTCGGCCGCGCTGGCTGAGGTCGCCATCCAAGCCGCCGAACGGTCCTGGGTGCGTCAGGTGGTCGCGTTCGGCGAGGCGGAGGGGACGACGCCATTCAGCGCCCTGCTCGAGACCGCGAAGCACCGCCACCACACCGGTATCAACGGCAGCGCTAACGGCCACGAAAGCCACAACGGCCACGGTAGCCACCACGCTGGCCCCGGTCTCAACGGCCACGGTGATGAGCTCCCCGGTTCCGTCGTGCCGCAGATCCCCGGCCGGGCCGCGGGCAGCCCGGCGTTGCGGCTCACCAGCAGGGACGTCGTCGTGGCCGGACCGCCCTGCGGCCGGGACGGTACCTACACCTCGCTGCTCGATCTGGCCCTGTACGCCGGTGCCACCGTCGTGGCGGCGCCGCTCGCGCAGATCACGGCGGCCGTAGAGGCCTACAAGGGCACCGCAGCGATCGTGCCCCGTGGCACGGAGGTCCCCGTGCTCCCGGCCGACCGGATTCTCACCGTCGGCTAGCTTCCGGCCGGGAGCGGCCGGGTATTCACGGCAGGTCAGCCGTCCCGCTCAGGCCTGGCCGGGAGCGGCCGGGTATTCACGGCAGGTCAGCCGTCCCGCTCAGGCCTGGCCGGGAGCCGCCCTTCGAGCGCGGCCAGCCGGATCTCGAGCTGGTCGACCCGGTGCCGGAGGATCTCGAGCTGGGCCTGATCGGCCAGCCGCCGCTCAGCGGAGTGCCGCAGCCGCGGCGAGGCCTCGGCCCGGTCCGCCACCAGCGCCAGGGGTACCAGCCGCTGCGGACCGTGCGGGCCGTCCACCAGCCGAGAGGGGATCTGCCCGGTCCGGTACCAGGTGCGCAGGGCAGCCCGGGACGCGCCGGTATCGGCGGCCGCCCGTTCGAGCGTCACCCAGTCCGAACCTTCCAGCTGCGCGTTCAGGTCGAGCTCGAGCTCCCAGTCGTCCAGCCGCTCTTCCCAGTCCATGCGTCTCCTCCCGTGATCGCTGTAACGCTATTAATAACATGGTATTGACAGGGTTTGAAGCACCGTGCACCCTGATCCCATGTTCGAGCGATTCACCAACCGAGCGCGGCACGTCGTCGTCCTCGCGCAGGAAGAAGCCAGAGGGCTCCGGCACAATTACATCGGCACCGAGCACATCCTGCTCGGCCTGCTAAGCGAGTCCGAAGGGCTCGCGTCCCGCGCCCTGACGGGCCTCGGGATGTCACTCGAGGGCACCAGGCAAGAGGTCATGGACCTCGTCGGCGCCGGCCAGAAGGAGCCCAGAGGGCACATACCGTTCACCCCGCGGGCCAAGAAGACCCTTGAGTTCGGGCTGCGCGAGGCGCTCCAGCTGCACCACACATACATCGGCACCGAACATGTGCTGCTCGGCCTGCTCAAGGAGGGCGAGGCCGACGGGGACGACGGCGCCGCCATCAAGATCCTGAAGCGGCACGCCGAGCTCCCGGTAATCCGGACGGCGGTGATCGACCAGTTGTCGGTGGAGGATTTCCGGGCGGTCCGGCTGCGGAGCTGGCTGCGCCGCCACCAGGAGGGCGACCCGGCCCCGCCCGGGGCGCCTGGTGCGGGTGAGCAGGCGGTGCTCAGCGCCACGCCGGCCGCGGACGTCACCCTGAGCGAGGCCGCCCGGCTGGCCGGGGCGCAGCCGGTCGGCTCGCACCATCTGCTGCTCGCCTCGCTGGCCGACCCCGGGACGGCCGCCGCCCGCGCCCTGACGGCCCTCGGCGTGGACCTGGACCAGGCGCGGGAGGCGCTGCGCGGCATGGACGTCACCGGGACCAGCGACGAGCTACCCGAGGAGGCGGGCCGGCGGCAGATGCTCATTCGCCTGGCCGACGATCGGCTCCTGCTCGAGGCGGCCGATCCGGCGATGGTCGAGGCCGGCCGCGCCGCGCTGGCGGCACTCACCGCTCTCGGCGGCAAGACCGCAGCGGCCGACGCCATCCGCGGCGACTCTCCGGCCTGCGCCAGCCTGAGCGCGGTCTGGCAGGCGCTCTTCGACAGTCTCGGGGTAATCGAGCGGCGTGCCACGCTGGCCGCCGCGGCGGCCGACAGGCCGCCAGCCGGGTCAGCCGGCGGCCCGGACGCGCCGGAGTCCGGGGCCGTCGCCTAGACCCGGATCATGCCGTTCAGGCAGGCGCCTGCTAGGAGGCGACCGCCTCTTCCTGCTCATGGCGGGCCGGAGCCAGGTCAGGCCTGGGCTTCCTGGTCCGGATGAGCGCGACGATCACCAGCAGGCTGGCCAGGTCAAGCAGGGCCGCGACGCCGAACGCCGTCGCGATACCGTGCGCCAGCACATGCTGGGCCTGCGCCGCTGCTCCCAGCCCCGGCAGCGGATGGCTGGCCGCATGCCTGGTCGCGGTGCCGTACACCGCCACCAGCAGACCCAGGCCCAGGGCACCGCCGACGAGTTGCAGCATGTTCACCAGGCCCGAGGCGGCGCCGGAGTCGGCGGCCGGCACGCCCGCCAGCGACGTGGTGGTCAGCGGCACGAAGACCAGCCCCAGCCCGAGGCCGAGCAGCATCATCGGCCCGAAGATGCCCGGCCAGTAGGCCGAGGCGACCGAGACACGCGACAGCCAGGCCAGCCCGGCGATGGCGGGCAGCAGCCCCGTGATCATCAGCGGCTTGGCCCCCAGCCGCGGCATCAGCCGGGGCGCCAGCCGCGACGACGCGAACAGGGCCAGCGTCATCGGCAGGAAGGCCACGCCCGCGCGGAGCGGGCTGAAGCCCATGATCTTCTGCAGGAACTGGGTGAGGAAGAAGAACACGCCGAACATCCCGGCGATCAGGAACAGCCGGGCGATGAAGGAACCCGACCTGCTCATGTCGGCGAACAGGCGCAGCGGGGTAATCGGCTGCCTGGCCCGGGTCTCGGTCACCACGAACAGGGCGATCAGCACCGCGGCGGCGCCGAACGCCACCAGCCCCAGATGATCACCCCACCCGTCGGTGGCGGCCCGGATGAACCCGTACACCAGCGCGGTCACGCCCGCGGTGGCGGTCAGCGCCCCGGCCAGGTCGAAGCGCCCGGGCAGCCGGGTGGTCTCGGGTACGAACAGCGGCGCGACCGCCACCACGGCCACCCCGATCGGCACGTTGATGAACAGCACCCACCGCCAGGACAGCCATTCGGTGATCACCCCGCCGAGTACCAGGCCGAGCGAAGAGCCTCCGGTGATCACGCCCATGTAGATGGCCAGGGCACGGGTCCGCTCCCGGCCCTCGGGAAAGCCGCTTACTACCAGGGCGAGCACGGCGGGCGAGGCGAGGGCACCGCCTACGCCCTGCAGGGCCCGGGCCGCGAGCAGCAGGCCCGCGGACGTCGCGAGCCCTCCGGCCAGCGAGGCCAGGGTGAACAGCCCGATGCCGATGATGAACATCCGGCGCCGGCCGAGGATGTCGCCTGCCCGGCCGCCGAGCAGCAGCAGGCCGCCTGACGTCAGGGTGTATCCGTTCAGGACCCAGGACAGGCTGGCCGGGGTGAAGTGCAGGCTGCCCTGGATGCGGGGCAGCGCGATGTTCACCACGGTCATGTCGAGGATGATCATGAGCTGAGCGCTGAGGGTGATGGCCAGGGCCAGCCCGGGGCTGCGGGTCCGGCCGGACCCGCGCCGCGGCAGGCCAGCTAGCCTGCCACGGTTACGAACCCCGTTGACCCCGTTGACCTCTCCAGCACCTTCAGTTTCATAAGGGACGCGAGAGGAAGACAAGATGCCTCCATGATTGTGGTCGGGCACGCTCACCGACCACAGCGACGGACCTTAAGTGTTGTCTTGACGACAGCGATGGACCATCGTTGTGGTGATCGCAGGCCTCCGGTGGCTGACGGGCCGCTGGCCGGGCGGTACGATCAGGAATGAAGCGGAGGTCCACTCCGGTTACTATACGGAGGCAGCCTCCGCTTTGCAACCCATTAAAACCGGGACGATGACCAGAACACCTGACCAGGCACCGCAGCAGGCCGAACCACAGGCCATGCCGCCGGCCAGTCCGCATGTCGAACCATTGGCCGTGCCGCCGGCCAGCCCGCATGCCGCGCGGCCTGCCGAGCAGTTGCGCTCCGACGCGCGGCAGAACCGCGCCCGGCTGATCACCGCGGCCACCGAGGCCTTCGCGGAGAAGGGCGCCGACGCGCCGCTCGAGGACGTGGCCCGCCGGGCCGGGGTGGGCATCGGCACCCTGTACCGCCATTTCCCTAGCCGGCTCGACCTGCAGGCGGCCGTCTTCCGCAGCCAGGTGGTAACCATCTGCGGGCAGGGCGACACGCTGCTGGAATCCGATGAGCCCGAGCAGGCCTTCGCCACCTGGTGCCAGGCGCTGGCGGCGTACCTGGTGACCAAGCGCGGCCTGTCGAAGGCGCTGATCGAGGCGGTCGGGGCGGAATCCGAGCTGATGAAGTCGTGCTGGATGGCCATGCGCGACACGACGGAGCGGCTGCTGGCCGCCGGGCAGCAGGCCGGGGTGATCCGGTCCGACGTCGACTCGATGGACGTGATGCGGCTCGTGCACGGGGTCGCGGTCAGCACGGAGAGGGACCCGGGCCGGGCCGGGTTGCTCTTGTCGGTCACTCTCGACGGCCTGCGAGCCAAGCCCGCATGAGGCCCGGGCCACGCTGAGGGCCGAGGCCGGCTGCGGGCCGGGTTTCAGAACTCCGGGGGGCGGTTCTCGTAGGGGGTGCTCAGCACCACGGTGGTCCGGGTGGAGACCCCGCCCACGGTGCGGATCTGGTACAGCAGGTCCTCCAGGGCGGCGGGCGAGGGCACCCGCACCTTGAGGATGTAGTTCTCGTCGCCCGCGACGCTGTGGCAGGCCTCGATTGCGGTCAGGTGCTCCAGCCGTTGCGGCAGGTCATCCGGGGCGGCGGCATCGAATGGCTTGATCGACACGAAGGCCGTAAGCGGCAGGCCGACGTCCTCGGGGTCAAATACGGCGGCGTAGCCCTTGATGACCCCGTCCTGCTCGAGCCTGCGCACCCGCTGGTGCACGGCAGACACGGACAGCCCCGCCTGCCTGGCCAGCTCGGTGAAGCTCATCCGGCCGTTGCGGGCCAGCAGCGACACGATCTTCCTGTCGATCTCCTCCACGTGGTCACGTTAGCGCTCCGGGTTCATCCGGCGATATCACATGGCCAAGAGAACCGCCGGCGCGCTGCGGCACCGCTGGCGCGGTCGGCAGGAGCCGACGGCCCATGCGAGACTGTAGGGATGCAGCGGAACCCGGAAGAACTCTACGAACTCGGGCCCGCCGCGCCCGACGTCAAGGACGCCCCCATGTTGCAATACCTGGAGGGCTTCATCGACGCCGGGAACGCGGGCCGCCTGCTCGCCGAGCATCTGCTGCGTAATTTCTCCCCCCAGACAGTGGCCCGGTTCGACGCGGATAGGCTCCTCGACTACCGGTCCCGGCGGCCGCTGATGATCTACGACAACAGCCACTGGGAGAGCTACGAGGCTCCCGAGCTGGCGCTGCACCTGCTGCGGGACGCCAGCGACCGGCCCTTCCTGCTGCTGACCGGCCCGGAGCCCGATCACGAGTGGAAGCTGTTCACCCAGGCCGTCATGAGCCTGGTCGAACGGCTCGGCATCGGGCTGGCGGTCAGCTTCCTGGGCATCCCTGCGGGGATGCCGCACACCCGGCCGCTCGGGGTGATCGCGCACGCGACCCGTGACGACCTGATCAGCGGGAACCAGCGGCTGCCGAGCCGGATCCAGCTGCCGGGCAGCGCGCACGCCCTGCTCGAGCTGCGGCTCGGCGAGGCCGGCCGGGATGCGCTGGGCTTCGCCGTGCAGGTACCGCACTACCTGGCCCAGGCCGTCTACCCCCCGGCGGCGGTGGCGCTGCTCGGCTCGGTGGCCACGGCCACCGGGCTCCAGCTGCCCGACGCCGAGCTCCGCGAGGCCGCCGAGCGGACCAACGAGGCGATCGAGCGGCAGGTCGCCGAGTCCGACGAGGTGGCCCAGCTGGTCCGCGCGCTTGAGCAGCAGTACGACACCTCGGCGGAGACCACGGGCGCCGACGGCATGGACGGCTCAGGCCTGCTGGGCGAGGGCGAGTCCATGCCCACTGCCGACGAGCTCGCGGCTCAGTTCGAGCGGTTCCTGGCCGAGAACCAGGGCCGCATCGACCCGCCCGAAGCGTAACGGCGCAAAGGTCAGACCACGATCAGGTCGCGCGGGGTGTTGTTGAGCCGCCGGCAGCCGTCGGCCGTGCAGACCACGATGTCCTCGATCCGCGCGCCATGCGAGCCCGGGTAGATGCCCGGTTCGACGGAGAAGGCCATGCCCGGCTCGAGCACCTCGCCGTTGCCGGCCACGATGTACGGGTCCTCGTGTACCTCCAGGCCGATCCCGTGACCGGTGCGGTGGAAGAACGCCTCGCCGTAGCCGGCCTCGGTGATCGGCTCGCGGGCGGCCGCGTCCACCGACTCGGCGGTGACGCCCGGCCGGACGGCGGCGCATGCCGCCTCCTGAGCGCCCTGCAGGACCTTGTAGTAGGCGGTGAATTCGGCCGGCGGCTCGCCGATCGCGTAGGTCCGGGTGCTGTCCGAGCAGTAACCCGAGGGCATCACGCCGCCGATATCTACCACCACGGCGTCGCCGGGTTCCAGGACCCGGTCCGATACCTCGTGATGCGGGCTGGCCGCGTTGGGCCCTGAGGCCACGATCACGAAGTCCACCGTGGCGTGCCCTTCGGCCCGGATGGCCTCGGCGATGTCCGCGCCGACCTCCCGTTCGGTCCGCCCGGCCCGCAGCCAGCCGGGGACGCGGGCGTGCACCCGGTCGATGGCGGCGCCCGCCTCCCGCAGGGCCTCGACCTCGGCGTCCGTCTTCCTGATCCGCAGCGGGCGCAGCGCGCTGCTGGCCAGGGCCAGCCGCGCCGACGGCAGCACGTCGCGGAACCGCAGCACGAACAGCGCCCACATCCGGTCCGACAGGCCGACCGCCGCGACGTTCCCGAGCCGGCCTGCCACGAGCCGGAACGGGTCAGCGGTCTCCTCCCAGGGGATCACCTCCAGACCCAGCGAGCCGGCCGGCGAGGCCTGGGCCGCGGGCAGCTCCAGGCGCGGCACGTACAGGGCCGGGTCGCCGTCCGCCGGCACCGCCAGGCAGGTCAGGCGCTCGAGCTGCTTGGCGTCGTAGCCGGTGACGTACCTCAGGTCCGGCCCGGGACTCAGCAGCACGGCGTCCAGCCCGGCGGAGCGCACCGCATCGCGCACGAGACCAAGCCGGTTCGCGGGGAATAGTTCGTCGCTCGTCACGAGATCCACCCTAAGTCCGCGACACGGCGCTGAGAAACCGGCCCAGGGACGAGCCGAGCCCCCACCGCTCGCCGAACTCCTTCAGCTGGTCGGCATCCGCCGGCTCGGTCGGCAGCCGCCCGTCTACCGGGGGCAGCGGGGCGTCGTCGGCTACCCGCACCACCGACATGGCGATGTCCAGGTACCCCCGGGCCTTCTCGAGCTTCTCCCGGCTCCCTCTGGGAAAGCCGCCGTGCCCGGCGTCCAGCGCGGTGATGATGCCATCCACGCTGCCGAACGTCCTTATCAGCGCGGCCGCGGTCTTCTCCCCCACGCCCGGCACGCCGGGCAGCCCGTCGCTGGGGTCGCCGCGCAGAGCGGCGAAGTCGGCGTAGGCGCGTCCCGGTATGGCGTACTTGGCGGTCACCGCCGCCTCGTCGATCACGTCCATATTGAGCAGGCCCCGTTGGGTGTAGATCACGCGGATGCCGCGGGTGTCGTCGACCAGCTGGAACAGGTCCCGGTCGCCGGTCACGACGTCCACCGGGTCCGCGGAGCGCGCGGCCAGGGTGCCGATCACGTCGTCGGCCTCGTAGCCGGGCTGCCCGGCCACGGGCAGCCCCGCCGCCTGGAGTAGCTCCTCGATCAGCGGCACCTGCGCGGCCAGCGCGGGCGGGACCTCCTCGCCGC
This sequence comes from uncultured Actinomycetes bacterium, assembly GCA_963790065.1. Lineage (GTDB taxonomy): Bacteria > Actinomycetota > Actinomycetes > Streptosporangiales > Streptosporangiaceae > Palsa-504. The sequence continues at coordinate 509,608 of CAWBNK010000001.1, forward strand.
CGTCGGCGGCTAGCCGGTGCGCCTTGTAGGAGGGCACGACCGCGACGCGGAAGGCGGGCCGCCAGTCCGCGTCCCAGCACGCGACCAGCCGGGCCGGATGCCGGGCCCGGACCAGCCGGGTGATCATGTCGAGCAGTCCGCGCACCGCGTTGACCGGCGTGCCGTCCGGGGCCCGGACCGTGTCCGGCACCCCGAAGAACGCCCGGAAGTACAGCGACGCCGTATCCAGCAGCATGGTCGAGCCCACGCTGCCATCCTGTCATGCGGGACGGGGCCTCATCACGACACCACGACCTTGCCGTCGACGATCGTGACCTGCTTTTTGGGTAGCGGGGTGGAGGCGGGGCCGGCCACCACCGCCCCGTCGGTGATCGTGAACCGGCTGCCGTGGCAGGGGCAGTCGATGGTGCCGCCGGTTACCTGGTTGACGATGCAGCCCACGTGCGTGCACACCGCGCTGAACGCCCGGTACTGGCCACGGGCCGGCTGAGTCACCACGGTCCGCGCCGCGGCGAAGATCTTGCCGCCGCCGACCGGGATCTCCGCTGCGGTACCGAGCACCATGCCGGTGACCGCGGGCTCGCGCTCCGGCGGGCTGGAGGTCCGCGGGGCCGGGCTGGACGCGGGGCCGGCCGGCGACGGCGTGACCATGCCCGAGCCCGCCGGTGTGGCCAGGGCGTCCTGCGGCACGACCCCGGCCTCGTTGGCCCCGTACGGGACGGCGGCGGTGCTGCAGCCCGCCAGCACTCCGCCCAGGCCCGCCAGTCCCACGGCGCCGATCATGACCCCGCGCCTGGTCGGGTGCGAGCCCGTCCGGGATCCGTCCTGCCGGGATCTGGCCAACTCAATCGTCCTTCGCTCGCCGGAGTGGAGCATCCGTTATCCACTCTGGGGCACGGCGGCCCCGGCCCGCCCGGGCCGGCCGGTCTCGTAAGCCTCCCGTAAGCGTCCCATCAGGTTTCGGCGCTCTCGGAGATATCGTCAGATCGTGAGGGGAACAGACCGGCACGAGCACGGCCCGGCGTCCGGCGCGGATGCGCGCTGGCTGTCCGGCGCGCTCGCGCTGATCCTGGCCTTCATGATCGGGGAGGTCGTGGCGGGCCTGGCCGCGCACTCACTCGCGCTGATCTCCGACGCCGCGCACATGCTGACCGACGCCGCCTCCATCGCGCTGGTGCTGGTTACGGCGCGGCTGGCCGCGCGGCCTCCGGCGGGCGGGTACACCTACGGGCTCAAACGCACCGAGATCATGTCCGCGCAGGCCAATGGCATCACCCTGGTCCTGCTGGCGGCCTGGCTGGGCTATTCGGCGATCCGGCGGCTGGTGACGCCGCCGGCCGTAACCGGCGGGACGGTGCTCGGCGTGGCGCTGGCCGGTATAGCCGTGAACCTGGTGGCCGCCTTGCTGATCGCCAAGGCCGGGAGCCACGGCCATCCCGGGCGGCCCGCCGAGCCGCAGAGCCTAAACCTCGCGGGGGCGTTCCGGCACATCGTCACCGACCTGTACGCGTTCGTGGCCACGGCGGTGGCGGGACTGGTCATCGTGCTGACCGGGTTCGCCCGGGCCGATGCCATCGCCACCCTGGTCGTGGTGGTGCTCATGCTGCACGCGGGCGCGGACCTGATCAGGAAGTCCGGGCGGATCTTCCTCGAGGCCGCCCCGGCAGGCCTGTCACCCGCGGCCGTGGGCGCAGCCATGGCGGCCCGGCCGAACGTCAGCGAGGTCCACGACCTGCACATCTGGGAGATCACCTCGGGCCTGCCCGCCGCGTCTGCGCACGTGCTGGTCGCGCCGGGATCCGACTGCCACGCGGTCCGAGCCGATCTGGAGGCGTTCCTGAGCGGGCAGTACGGCATCACCCACGCGACCCTCCAGGTCGACCACGCGTCCGCGCCGGACGGCCGCCAGAACGGCTCGGGGCCCGGCCTGGCCAGCCCACCCGCCGCCGAGCCGCACTGCGACGACGCGCACGGCCCCGCCTACCGCCCCGGCGACGGCTAGCGTCGCCCGACCTCGGTCCCGGCTGCTGGTCAGCCGCCGATGGCCGACATGGGCCGGTCCGGCTGGAGGAAGGACGGGTCGTTGATGCCGTGGCCGGGCAGCTTGACCGCCACGGCCCGGCGCCAGCGATCGGCCAGTTCGGCGTCGGCCGCCCCGGCGCGCAGCGGGCCGCGCAGGTCGCTTTCCGCGCGGGCGAACAGGCAGTTCCTGACCTGGCCGTCGGCGGTCAGCCGAACCCGGTCGCAGTTCCCGCAGAACGGCCGGGTGACCGAGGCGATCACGCCCACCCGGGCCGGGCCGCCGTCCACCAGGAACGCCTCGGCCGGCGCCGAGCCGCGCTTGCTCGGGTCATCCGGGGTGAGGGTGAACGCGCGCTGCAGCGCGGCCAGGATCTCATCCGCCGTCACCATCTCGGCGCGCTTCCAGCCGTGCTGCGCGTCGAGCGGCATCTGCTCGATGAAGCGCAGCTCGTAGCCGCGCTCCAGGCAGTACCGTAGCAGCGGCACCGCCTCGTCATTGTTGAGGTCGCGCATCAGCACGGCGTTGACCTTGACCGGGGTCAGGCCGGCGTCGGCCGCGGCGGCCAGCCCGTCCAGCACGTCCGGCAGCCGGTCCCGGCGGGCCAGCTTGCGGAAGGTCTCCGGCCGCAGCGTGTCCAGCGACACGTTGATCCGGTCCAGCCCGGCCGCGTGCAGCGGTGCAGCCGTGCGCGCCAGCCCGATCGCGTTGGTGGTGAGCGAGATCTCGGGGCGGGGAGAAAGTTCCGCGCTCCGGGCCACGATGCCGGCCAGCCCGCGGCGCAGCAGCGGCTCGCCGCCGGTGAACCGTACCTCGCGGACGCCGAGCAGTTCCACCGCGACCCGGATCAGCCGTACCACTTCGTCGTCGGTCAGCAGCTCGGGCGAGGGCAGCCAATCCAGACCCTCGGGCGGCATGCAGTACGCGCACCGTAGGTTACACCGGTCGGTGAGCGATACCCGCAGGTCAGTCGCGACCCGCCCGTAGGAGTCAGACAGCATCATCCCAGCCTATGCTTACCTTTCCGTCCTGGCGCTGTTGTTACCGGCGAGTCGTAACCGCCGGACCATGCCGTAGGCCCGCTCGGCGTGCAGCCGGACCACCAGGCGCTGGTCACGGACCATGGCGGCCCGGTAGTCGTCCCAGTCCGGGTGCTCCCCCTGTACCGCACGGTACAGGTCGATCAGCTCTGCCACGGCCGCGTCGTGCGGGTCACGGGCCACCTCCGACAGCTCGGCATGGCCATCTACCACCACGTAGGACCAGAAATCGTCACTGGTCACGTGGAAGCTAGCCCGCGGATCGCGGCGCAGGTTGCTGGTCTTGGCCCGGTCGTCGGTGGTGGATACCCGGATGGTCTGCGTTTCCGCGTCCCACCCGTAGTTCACGTTGGACAGCTGCGGCCAGCCGTCTTTCCTGAGGGTCACCAGCACCCCCTGCCGCTGTCCGCCGATCAGCTCGGCGAAACCTTCGGAGATCATGCCCGGTGAACAATCCCCGCCAACGCGATGTTCCACCGCTGGCCACGTACGTATCACGACACGCCGACGGTAGCGTGAGGTTCCATGACCGCCGTCCTCGATCACCTCGCCATCGGCACGCCAGTCCTGACCGACGGCTGGGACATGTTCGGCGGCGTGCTGGGCGGGACGTGGGTCTACGGCGGCGACTCGCCGGGTTTCTGGTTCGGACAGCTCAGGTTCGCCGCGGGCCCCAAGATCGAGCTGCTGACCCCGGCCGGCGGTCCCGACGCGGCCTTCCTGGAACGTTTCCTGGCCGGTCACGGCCCCGGCCCGCATCATGTCACCTTCGTCGTCGGAGACATCAACCAGACGCTGGCCCGGGTCCGGGCCTTCGGCATCGAGCCCGTCGGAGTGAACCTAGCCAACCCGGGCTGGAAGGAGGCCTTCCTGCACCCGCGCAGCTGCCACGGCATCGTCGTCCAGGTCGCCCAGCAGGCCGGCGCCCCGGACACTCCCGCGCCGCGCGAGATTCCCCCGCCCGGGCCGGCCGCCCGCTTCGACCTGATCGAGCACCACGTCGGCGACCTGGACGGAGCGACCCGCCTGTTCCGGGACGTCCTGGACGGCCAGCTCGGCGGGGCCGACGCCCGGTCCGCCGAGCTGACCTGGCCCGGCGGCAAGCGGATCAGGCTGGTGCGCGAGGACGGCCTGCCGAACGGCGGGAGATTGCACCATGTCCGCTTCACCCGGGCCGCGGGCACGTTCAGCGCTCAGGACCGCGAGCGGGCCGGGCTGCTGGCCAAGCGCCTCGGCTTGGCCGTCGAGCTGGCCCCCGGCACCGCGGGATCGCCGTGACTACCGCGTGAACTCGACCTGGATCTCGGTGATCCAGTCGCCGGGGTCGTCGGGGCATTCCAGGTAGACCTCACGGGCGCAGCCGGTGCCGGTGAAGCCATGGTCCCGCACCCACGTGTGCAGGAGCTGGTAAGTGGCGTCAACGCCCACGATGGAACCGCGGTGGATCGCCGAGGCGACCTCGGCCGCGGGGATCTCGACCCGCTCCACGCCGGGCACCGAGTCCGGCGCGACGGGGAAGGTGACGTGGACGCGCAGCGCGTCTTCTGAGACCTCGGGGGCCGGCGTGTAGTACGCGATGCTGGGGCCGGTCGGCGTGGCGTCGGCCGCCACCAGCCGCTGCATGATCGGCGGGTACATCGGGACGACGACCGGGCCGACGTCCTCCTGTGTGGCGCTGGCGGCGGTCGCGGTCAGCCCGACCACGGTCGCGCCCGGGACGGTCTTGGTGATCACGTCAGGAACAGTCATGATTTCCTCCGCATCGATGAGCCGGAGCCGCGCCTGGACCCGGTCGAGCCGGTGCCTGATTTGGATCTTCCTGACCAGCGGGTAGCAGGATGTGCCGCGGCCCTGAGGCCGCCCGCAAGCTCCGGGCCGCCGAGATCCGCGGTCTGCGGCACCGCGCCAGTCCCCGGAGGCAGGGCCGCGGGACGGCTGACCGTAGGATGCGGTGAGGCTGCCGGAGAGAGGGAGACGCGTGAGCGGAAATGGGCCTGCCTGGTGGGAGGACGCGGTCGTCTACGAGGTGTACCCGCGCAGTTTCGCCGACGGGGACGGCGACGGCATAGGCGACCTGCCCGGGTTGCGGGCCCGGCTGCCGTACCTGGCCGACCTGGGCGTGGACGCCATCTGGCTGACGCCGTTTTACCCGTCCCCGCTGGCCGACGGCGGCTACGACGTCGCCGACTACCGCGCCGTAGACCCGAGGCTGGGCACCATGGCGGACTACGACGCGCTGATCAAGGACGCTGAGGCCCATCAGATCCGGGTCATCGTCGACCTGGTGCCCAACCACTGCTCCAGTGAGCACCCGCTGTTCCGTGCCGCGCTGGCGGCCGGACCGGGCGGCCAGGAGCGGGCCATGTTCATCTTCCGTGACGGCCGCGGCCCGGGCGGCGACCTGCCGCCCAACAACTGGGAATCGTCATTCGGCGGACCGGCCTGGACCCGGGTGACCGAGGCCGATGGCACCCGCGGCCAGTGGTACCTGCACCTGTACGACCCCGGCCAGCCGGACTGGAACTGGCGCGACGAACGAGTGCATGCCATGTTCGAGGACGTGCTCAGGTTCTGGCTTGACCGCGGCACGGCAGGCTTCCGGGTAGACGTGGCACACGGCCTGTACAAGGACCCGGACCTGCCCGATGATCCCGACCCCGAGCATGACTATCAGCCGCTGAACGCGCCTTCGCCCTACCGCCACCGGCCCGAGATCCACCCGCTGTTCCGGTCCTGGCGGGCCATCCTGGACTCCTATCCTGCCGACAAGTTCCCCGGCCCCAGGACGGCAGTCGGCGAGGTCTGGTACGACGCACCAGAAACCCTGCGGGCCTACCTGGCGCCCGATGGCCTGCAGCAGGTGTTCAACTTCCAGCTGATCCTGGCCGGCTGGGGCGTGACCGGGTTCCGGGAAGCGATCGACGGGGTGCAGGAGCTGGCCGGAGGCTCCCGGGCGCCATGGGTGATCGGCAACCACGACGTGCCCCGGCCCGCGAGCCGCTACCGGCTCGACGAGGGGTACACCCCGGAGATGATCGACGAGCTCATCGCCCTGGGGGACGCGCGGACCGAGGTGGGCGCCCGGCGGGCCCGGGCCGCGGGCCTGCTGCTGTTCGCCCTGCCCGGCTCGGCCTACATCTACCAGGGCGAGGAACTGGGCCTGCCCGAGGTCACCGACCTGCCCGACGCCGCGCGCCAGGACCCGCGGTTCCACCGCACCGGCGGCAAGTCACCCGGCCGGGACGGCTGCCGCGTGCCGCTCCCCTGGTCCCGCACGGGGGCGAGCTTCGGCTTCTCCTTTGACGTCGCCGATCCGGCGGCCCCGTGGCTGCCCCAGCCGGCCAACTGGGGACGTTACAGCGTCGAGGCGCAGCTGGCCGGCCCCGGCTCGTTCTTCGACCTGTACCGGACGGCCCTGCGGCTGCGCCGCGAGCACCCGGCCCTAGGCCGCGGCGCCCTGCGGTGGCTGGATCAGCCGGGCGATCGGCAGGCCGCGGGTCTGCTCTGCTTCGGCAGGGAGCCCGGCTTCATCTTCGCCGCGAACCTGGGCGCGTCCCCGGCCGAGATCCCGGCGCATCAGGCCATCCTGCTGGCCAGCGAGCCGGACCCGCTGGATTCCCAGGGCCGCCTGCGCCCCGATACGGCCGTGTGGCTGTCGGCCTGACCCGCAGTAACCTGCCCCAAGTAATCTGAACGTCATGCCGAAGGTGAGGGTGCCGCGCAAGAACGTCACGCCGGCCGAGGTCGTCACCGTGCTCAGCCGCAGGCTGGGCGGCGGCTACCAGGTGGCGGCCGCCGATGGGCAGCGCGTCACCGTCCGCAAGAGCTCCCTGATGTACGCGAACATCTCGATCACCGATATACCCGGCGCCTCGGTGTTCCGGGTCCGCGGCGGCGGCTTCCTGCTGCTCCGCATGGCCAACACCCTGGTCACCGCCCGCCGGGTGGCGGACGCGCTGCGCCGCTCCCCCGAATTCCACAGCCTGTAGGCGCGTCCCTGACGCTAACCGCAGGCGCCGCCGGTCATCGGGCAGCCGCTGGGTGATCCCGGCCCGGTCCAGGTACTCAAGCAGCGGGATGGCCACCCGCCGGGTCGTGCCCAGGGCCTGTCTGGCCTCGGCCGTGGTGAACGGCTGCGGCAGCCCGGCCAGGCCCCGCGCCGCCTCGGTCTCGGCCCCGGGGGCCAGCACGATCTGCTCGCTGACCCGCAGCAGCAGGCCCGCCCGGGCGGCCGCCCCGATGGCCCGCGCGTCCAGGCCCAGCTCACGCAGCCGCCCCGCCTCCGGGGCCAGGAACGGCGCCCCAGCCAGGTCGGCCAGCACCGCCCGCACGCCCGCCAGTACCGGCTCCGGCAGCAAGACCTGGGGCCCCTGGGTTTTCCGGGTCTCACCGGATGGCTGGGTCTCGTGAGGCTGAGGCTGCGCGGTCGGCCCGGTGCTGATCACGAGATAGCCGCCGGACAGCCGGACCCAGGCCGGAACGCCGGGCGGCCGGACCTGGGACAGGACGCCGGGCTCGGCGGGCGGCCGGGCCAGGGCCTCGACCAGGGCGCGGTCCGGCAGCCGCAGCGCGGCCCGGGCTGCCTCGGGCGTCATGCCGATGGCCAGCGGATCGCGCCGGGCGTGCGCGGCGACTACCTCGGCGAGCTCGCGGCGCAGCTCGCTCCAGCGGACGGGATCGGCGAGCCAGCCGCCGGCCACCGGAGGCGGTCCGCCGGCCGTCCCCATGACCGCTACCGCGCTGGCCCGCAGTAGGCCGTGCCGCCGCAGCAGGTCGGCGACCGCGGGCACCTCGGGCCAGGCGGCCAGCTCCCGGCCTGCCGCCGCGGCCGCGCCGCGCTGCGCGAGCGCGGGCGGCGCCACGTCGAGCACGGTGGCGCCCAGGATGGTGACGCCGGCGCTGCCCGGGTCGCGGAGCAGGATCCGGTCCCCCACGTGCAGCGGGAGCGGTTCCCGCAGCATCAACCGGACGATGGCGTGTCCCGATCCGGCCGCGCCCAGCAACCGGATCCGGGCTGCGGTCCGGGCCGAGCCGATGTGCAGCGCCATGTCCGTGGGCAGCCGGAGCTCGGCGGCCTGGCGGAGCTCAGCCGGGAGCGACAGCCTGACATCGGCCAGCCGGGTCATGGTCCACCGGTCTGCGTCCACCAGGGCCATGCCCCGGGCCGGGACGTCCGCGGGCAGGCCGCGCAGGTTGAGGGCCACCCGGGCGACGCCGGTGACCGAGGCCGCGGGCTCGTTCATCGACTCGATGCGGCGGATCCTGGCCGGACGCATGGACGGGGTCAGCAGCAGCTCCTGGCCGGTGCGGACGGTCCCCGCGGGCAGCGTGCCGGTGACCACGGTGCCGCTGCCCCGGATGCTGAACGACCGGTCTACCCACAGCCGGACCGGCGCGGCCGCGTCGGGCGCCGGCAGCGCGGCCACCAGGCGGGCCAGGGCGTCGCGCAGCTCGGGCAGCCCGGCACCGGTCACCGAGCTGGTCGCCACCGCCTCGACCTGGCCCAGGCTGGACGCGGCGATCTCGGCCAACCCCTGCCGGGTGGCCGGGCCCGGGTCGGCCAGGTCGCAGCGAGTCACGACAAGCAGGCCGTGCCTGATACCCATGGCGTCGATGGCGGCCAGGTGCTCGGCGGACTGCGGCATCCAGCCGCCGTCGGCGGCCACCACGATCAGCACGGCGGGGACCGGGCCGACGCCGGCCAGCATGTTCGGCACGAACCGCCCGTGACCGGGCACGTCCACGAAGGCCAGGCGCTCCCCGCCAGGCAGTTTCATCCAGGCGAAGCCCAGGTCGATGGTCAGCCCCCGGCGCCGTTCCTCGGCCCATCGGTCGGGCTCCATCCCGGTCAGCGCCCGGACCAGCGCCGACTTCCCGTGATCGACATGCCCCGCCGTCGCGATCACCTGCATGCCGGCACCCCGGGACCATGATCGCGGGCAGTTTCGGTCGCTATGCAGTCCGAACTGCCCGTGATCATGAAGGTCACCTGATCGCCGCAGCCGCCAGGACGGCCGCGACCAGGGTTTGATCGTCCTCAGGGGATACTGAACGCAAGTCCAGCAGCAAGCGTCCCGCCTCGAGGCGTCCTACCACCGCGGGATGCTCCCCCCGGGTGACGCCCGGGCCAGCTCGCAGCGGTATGGCCAGTGATTCCGGCAGGCTTATCGCCGCGCTGGGCAATTCCACCCCCGGCGCGCCTCCGCCACCGACTGCAGCCCGTGCTGATACGACCCGGGCGTCCGAGCCTTCCAGGACCAGGTGAGCCACGGCCCGTTCGGCCCGGTCGAGAACGGCGGCGGGGTCGGCGGCCAGCGCGCGGGCCACCGGCGGTACCGGTCCGGTGAGGGTCGCCTCCAGGGCGGCGAGGGTCAGCTTGTCCACCCGCAGGGCCCGGGCCAGGGGGTGGCGGGTCAGGCGGCGCACCAGGTCGGCCCGGCCGAGCAGCAGCCCGGCCTGCGGGCCGCCGAGCAGCTTGTCGCCGCTCGCGGTGACCAGGTCGGCGCCGTCGCGCAGCGCGGCCGCGGCGCTGGGCTCGTCGGGCAGCAGCGGATGCGGGGCCAGCAGCCCGGACCCGATGTCGAACACCAGCGGCACGCCCCGGTCCCGGCCCAGCCCGGCCAGCTCAGCAGTGCCGACGGCGGCGGTGAAACCCTCGATGCGGTAGTTGGAGGGGTGCACCTTGAGGATGAACGCGGTCTGCGGGCCGGTCGCCTCGGCGTAGTCCGCGGCGGTGGTCCGGTTGGTGGTGCCCACCTCGCGCAGCCGGGCCCCGGTGCAGGCCAGCAGGTCCGGCAGCCGGAACCGGTCGCCGATCTCGATGAGCTCGCCCCGGCTGACCACGATCTCGGCCGCGCCAGTGTCGGCTAGCACAGTGTCGGCTAGCACGGGGCCGACTAGCACAGGGCTGGCCAGCGCGGTCGCCGCGAGCACCAGGGCGGCCGCGTTGTTGTTGACCACGGCCACCGCCTCGGCCGCGGGCACGGCCCGGGCCAGGGCGTCGAGCGCGCCCGCGCCGCGGCGGGCCCGCAGGCCCGTCGCGAGGTCGAATTCCACGTCGCACGAGCCGGCCGCGGCCGTGACCGCGTCCACCGCGGCCGCGGACAGCGGGGCACGGCCCAGGTTGGTGTGCACCAGCACCCCGGTCGCGTTGATCACGGGGGTGAGCGCGGCGGCGTGCGCCGGCAACCCGGCCACGGCCGCGTCCGCGACCTGCTCGGGAGCGATCTGGCCGTCCCTGGCCTGCTGCTGGGCCCGGCTCACCGCCGCCTTGACCAGCGCCCGCCCCAGCCTGCGCTCGGCGGCGGCCAGCCGGGGGTCGGCCAGCAGCGCATCGGTACGCGGCACGAGGCGCCTGGTGTCCACGCGGCGAACGATACCCCCGCCGCTGGAATATCACGCGCGAGCCAGGGTAGTGGCACGACCGTCAGGTCCGCGAACAACAGCAAACTTACGTAATCGGGAAGTGATTAGGCATGGCTGGGATGCTGCAGATGCGGCGCAGCCGCGGCGTGGCCAGTGGATTCCTGCTGGTCCTGCTGGGGCTATGGGGCGCACTGGTTCCCTTCATCGGACCGTATTTCCACTTCGCTTACACACCGGACACCGCCTGGACCTACAACACGGCGCGGCTGTGGCTGGAGATCCTGCCCGGCGCGGCCGTGTTCCTGGGCGGCGTGCTGCTCATGATCGCCACCGGCCGGCACGTCGCGCTGTTCGGCGCCCTGCTGGCCGCGGCGGCCGGCGCCTGGTTCACCCTCGGCACCATGCTCAGCCCGCTGTGGAACAACCACGTGACGCTCGGCGGCTCGCCGGCCGGCTCCACCGTGTACATGCGGATCATGGAGCAGCTGGGCTTCTTCTCCGCGCTGGGCGTGGTCATCGTGTTCATCGCGGCCATGGCGTTCGGCCGGATCGCGTCGGTGGCCTCGGGGATCCGGGCGGTCGAGACCGTCCCGCCCGCTGAGACCGGCACGTCCGCCGAGACCGTCCCGCCCGCTGAGACTGAGACAGTCCCGGCCCGGACGGGCCGGACCATGACCCTCCCGTTCCGGCGGACGCGAACCGAGGACACCGAGACCGTCGACTAGCCCAACGCACTATCATCGGCTGGCACGACACCTTTCGTGCCAGCCGATGATGTTTCCCGACGAAGGGACAGTGCGGTGCGGGCAGAGCCAGCGGCGGCGTCCCAAGGGACCCAGGGGGCCGACGGGTCCAGGCGCGTGGACGCCGGTAACGGCGCGCGGTGGCTGCTTCCGGCCAGCGCGGTGCTGCTGGCGGCCGTGCTGGCTATCTACGTGGCGGACCTGGCCACTCACCTGTCCTCGATGGCCGCCATGCGGGACCTGGTGGTGTACCGGAACGGCGGCCTGATCGTCCGGCAGGTCTCCCCGCCCTACAACGGCCACCTGGGCTCGCCGCTGTACGACTGGACCGGCCAGAACGGTGTCCAGTTCACCTATCCGCCGTTCGCCGCCGTGATCTTCGCGGTGGGTTCCGTGCTGCCCTGGACGCTGTTGCGCTCGGCGATGACCGTGGCCAGCCTGGCCGCGCTCGGCCTGTCGCTGTGGATCACGTTCGGCGCGCTCGGCTACCGCGAGCGCCGGACGGTCCGGCTGGCCGCCACGCTGGGCACCTGCGCGCTGGCGCTGGTTACCGAGCCGGTGCAGGAGACACTCGGCCTGGGCCAGGTCAACCTGCTGCTGATGCTGCTCATCGTGGCGGACCTGCTGACGACCGGGACGCTGAGCGGGCGCACCCGCTGGTGGCACGGGATCGGGATCGGCGTGGCGGCCGGGATCAAGCTGACCCCGCTGATCTTCATTCCCTACCTGGTGCTCATCCGCCGCTACCGGCAGGCGGCCACGGCCGCCGTGACGTTCGTGATCACCGTGCTGCTCGGCTACGCGGTCCTGCCCCGCGACTCGGGCACCTACTGGGTGCACGGGCTGTTCCTGAAGGCCAACCGGATCGTGTTCCTCGGCACCAGGGGCAACCAGTCGCTGCGCGGGGTGCTGACCAGGCTGGCCGGCAGCGTGACGTCGGGGACCGTGCCCTGGATCGCGGCCGGCATCCTGGTCGTCGTCATCGGGCTGGCCGCGGCCGCCCTGCTGTACCGGGCCGGGCAGCCGGTAGCCGCGGTACTGGCCTGCGCGCTGACCGGCCTGCTGGTCTCGCCGCTGAGCTGGGATCACCACTGGGTCTGGGTGGCGCCGGGCATCGCCTTGCTGGCGCACCTGGGCGCCCGGGCGCGCGGCGCGGTCCGGGCCTGGTGGTGGGCGGCCGGAGCCGGGCTGCTGCTGGTGTTCGGTGCCTGGCCGCAGTTCTGGGACCTGGCCCAGGCCGGCCTGACCCCGGCCGGGCTGTTCTGGTACGGGCCCGCCACCTACTTCGCGCGCGGTGACCAGCCCTGGTACCACGAGTTCCACTGGCACGGCTTGCAGTTGCTGGCCGGGAACAGCTTCGTGCTGGCCGGCCTGGTGGCGCTGGCCGCCCTGGCGGCGGCCGCCTTCCGGCTCAGGAACCGCCGGGCCTCGCCGTGAGCGATTCCCTCGCGCAGCTGCGCGAGGACCTGGCCACGCGGGTCGTCACCGCCAACCGGATCGGCAGCGGCCGCGTGGCCACCGCCCTGCGCGCCGTGCCGAGGCACCTGTTCCTGCCGGACCTGCCGCCGGAGGCGACCTACGCCGACGACGCCATCGTGACCAAGCGCGACCAGGGCGGCCAGGCGATCAGCTCTTCCTCACAGCCCGCCATCATGGCCATCATGCTGGACCAGCTGGACCTGGCCCCCGGCCAGCGGGTGCTCGAGATCGGCGCGGGGACTGGCTACAACGCCGCGCTGATCAGCCACATCGTGGGTGCTTCCGGTCAGGTGACCAGCATTGACATCGACCCCGAGCTGGTCGGGACGGCGCGGGAGCACCTGGCCAGCGCCGGGTTCGCCGCGGTGACGGTGGCTAGCGCGGACGGAGCCGGAGGCTACCCCGAGCACGCACCCTACGACCGCATCATCGCCACCGTCGGCGTCAGCGACCTGGCCGGGCCCTGGCTGGAACAGGCCGCGCCGGGCGCCCGGATCGTCGTGCCGCTCGATGTGCGCGGCACCCAGGTGGCGGTGGCATTCGAACGCGCCGATCCCGCCGGGATCGAGGGGCCCTGGACCAGCCGGTCGCTCGCGCCCTGCGGGTTCATGCGGATGCGCGGCAGCCTGGCCGGTCCCGAGCGCCTGGTGATGCTGGAGCCCAGGTTGTCGCTCATGCTGCCGGATGGCGTCTGGCCCGGCGGTACGGAGGTCGACGCCGGGGTACTGGCCGACCCGCTTTCCGGGCCTTCCGTGCCGCACCCGACCAGCGTGCAGGCCGGATCCGCGCAGGTGATATGGGGCCTGGGCCTGTGGCTCGCGGCCCGCGAGCCCCGGTTCTGCCGGCTCAACGACGTGATGCCGCCGGACCCCGCCGCGGCCGAGGACGGTCGGCCGCCCTCCGCCGCGGCGGCGTGGCTCGCCGATGCCCCGCTGCGGAGCCGGAACTGGCACGCCACCCTGGGGATCCTGGACCCGGGCGGGCTGGCCGTGCTCACCGGTACTCGGGCCGCCGAACCTGCCGCCGAGACTGACCCGGTCGGCCCGCTCACGCTGGGCAGCGTGGGCTTCGGCCCGCGCGCGGCGGAACTCGCCGCCGAGCTCGCGGCACACGTCGAGGCCTGGGACCTGGCCAGCCAGCCGGCCATCGCGGGCCTGCACATCGACGTCTATCCCCGGTCCGGGCCGGACGAGCCGCCCCCGGTCCCCGACGCGCTGATTATGGAACGGCCCGGAAACAGGTTCCTCATCTACCACACGTAGCCTTGGACATGTGACGGACAACACGGGCGACCACCTGGAAACCGAGCAGAAATACGACGCCGACGCCAACTTTGTCCTGCCCGACCTCAGCGGCTTGGAGGCTGGCACCAAGGTCACCGGGCGGCAGCGCTACTACCTGAGCGCGACCTATTACGACACCGAGGAACTCGACCTGATCAGGAACAAGATCACGCTGCGCCGGCGGGTGGGCGGGCCCGACGAGGGCTGGCACCTCAAGCTGCCGGTGCGCAAGGACACCCGGCAGGAACGGCACGCACCGCTGAGCGATGGTGCTCCGGGCAGCATTCCGGCGCGGCTGGCTGCGCAGGTCAAGGACGCCGTCGCAGGCCGGCCCTGCGCGCCATCGCCATCCTGGATACCGAACGGACCGTGGTTACTCTGTCCGGGAAGGGCGGCTCGCCGCTGGCCGAGGTGGCCGACAACCTGGTCACCGCCACCCGGCTGGACCAGCCAGGCGCCGAGCCTTTGCGCTGGCGCGAGATCGAGGTCGAGGCGGCGCAGGACGGCCCCGCGGCAGCCGGCGTGCTGCAAGCGGCAGGCCAGGCGCTGGTCAAGGCCGGCGCCAAGCGGTCATCCTCTGCGTCGAAACTTGGGCGGTTGCTGAGTACCAGCTGAATACCAGCTGAGCGGGGTTACCCGAGGACACGGGTTCGTAGAGACCTCAGAGGTTATTCATAATCTCCTCTGACCTGGCTGCGGGATCATTCCCAGGTAGTGAGAACAGCGGCCGAAGAACCCGACCTTCGCGGGCATACTAGGCACTGACCTTGATCTTGACGAGCGAGCCTGAGGAACATGGATAACTACAGCTCGGCCTCCGGGGCCGCCGGGGCCCCGGGAGTATCCGGGTCGATGGCGCAGGCCAGCAGCGCATCCGCGAGCCGCAGGGATGCTGGCCTCCAGCGAGCAGACGGGACGCCGGTACGCGTCCTGGTCGTCGATGACGAACCCAGCCTGGCCGAACTGCTGGCCAGCGTGCTGCGTTATGAGGGCTGGACCGTCCGCTCCGCGGGCAACGGCGCCGATGCGGTACAGACCGCACGCGAGTTCAAGCCGGACGCGGTAGTGCTCGACATCATGCTCCCTGATTTCAGCGGCATCGAGGTCATGCGCAGGCTGCGGGCGGAGATCCCGCAGGTATGCGTGCTGTTCCTCACCGCGCGGGACGCGGTGGAGGACCGGGTGGCGGGCATCACGGCGGGCGGCGACGACTACGTGACCAAGCCGTTCAGCCTGGAGGAGGTGCTGGCCCGGCTGCGCGGCCTGCTCCGCCGGGCCAACCTGACCCGCGTGCACACCGAGGGCCTGCTCGCCGTGGGCGACCTGACCATGGACGAGGACGCCCGGGAGGTCCGCAGGGACGGTGATCTCATCGACCTGACCGCGACCGAGTTCGAGCTGCTCAGGTTCCTCATGCGGAACCCGAGGCGGGTGCTGTCCAAGGCGCAGATCCTGGACCGGGTGTGGAACTACGACTTCGGCGGGCAGGCCCACGTCGTCGAGCTGTACATCAGCTACCTGCGCAAGAAAATCGACGCCGGCCGCGTGCCGCTCATCCACACTGTCCGCGGCGTCGGTTACGTGCTGAAGCCAGCGAGCTGATGCCAGCGCCAGGCGCCCAGCGGCCGCGCCGGGCGGCGCTGGCGCGGCTGGCCAGCGTGCTGTCCTTCCGCACCATCAGCGGCAAGCTCATCATCGGGCTGGTCGTCCTGTTCGCCCTGGCCAGCGTGGCGATCAGCGTGGTCACCGCGCAGTCGCTCAACAACTCGCTGATGTCATCGCTGAGCGACCAGCTGCAGGCCGCGACCACGACCTGGACAAGCTGCGCGACCAGCACCTACCTCCAGATGACCCGCGGGGACGGCGATCAGGACCAGCCGTCAGAGCCCGCCGGCTACGGCAACTGCGGCGGCACTGGCCAGGCCCCCGGGACGCTCGAGGCCGTGCTGTCGCCGAGCGGGGCGGTCATCTACAAGACCCTCGTGTCCAGGCCAGGCACGCTGTCGGCGGCGGACCAGGCCACGCTGGCCGACTTGCCGGCCCCGCCGCCGGCGCCGAAGCCGTCAGGCCCGCCGGGATCTCCCGGCGGGCCGGCGGGGTCCGGGTCCGCGCCGCCTGCGCGGACCTATATCCGGACCTTGCTCGGCATCCAGTTCATGTTCACCAAGGTGTCGGGTCCGGGCGGGAACGAGCTGGTCACCGGGCTGCCGCTGACCACGGTCGACCAGACGCTGGGTCACGTCGAGGACACCGAGCACGTGATGTTCGCCGTCGCCGGCGCGCTGGCGGTCATCCTGGGCGTCGTCCTGGTGCAGTTCTCGCTCCGGCCGCTGCGCCGGGTGGCCGCCACTGCGACCAGGGTGACCGAGCTACCGCTGGATTCCGGTGAGGTGGCGCTGCCTGAGGGCGTGCCCGACACCGACCCGCGGACCGAGGTCGGCCAGGTGGGGGCGGCATTCAACCGGATGCTCTACCACGTCGAGCGGGCCCTGGGCCGCCGGGCGGCCAGCGAGGCCCGGCTGCGCCGGTTCGCGGCCGACGCCAGCCACGAGCTGCGCACCCCGCTGTCGGCCATCCGCGGGTACGCCGAGCTGGCCCTGAGGCATCAGGGCCCGGTGCCCGGCGAGGTGACCCACGCGCTGGGCCGGGTCCAGTCGGAGTCGGCCCGGATGAGCGTTCTGGTCGACGACCTGCTGCTGCTGGCCCGGCTGGACGCCGGGCGCCCGCTCGAGCGGGAGCCCGTGGACCTGTCCCGGCTGGCCATTGACGTGACCAGCGACGCGCGCGTGGCCCGCCGTGATCACCACTGGCGCCTGGACCTGCCCGGCGAGCCGATCCTGGTCCGCGGCGACGAGCACCGGCTGCACCAGGTGCTGGCCAACTTGATGAGCAACGCGGGCAAGCACACCCCGCCCGGCTCGAC
Organism: uncultured Actinomycetes bacterium; assembly: GCA_963790065.1. Taxonomy (GTDB): domain Bacteria; phylum Actinomycetota; class Actinomycetes; order Streptosporangiales; family Streptosporangiaceae; genus Palsa-504. The sequence goes on from CAWBNK010000001.1 coordinate 526,461, forward strand.
GGTCAGCGTGACCCTGGCCACCGGGGCCGGCGGGCCGCAAGAGGCCCCGTCCGGCGCGGCGGACTCCGGGCTGGTGCGGCGGGGCGTGCGGCCGGCCGGGCCCCAGGTGGAGCTGAGCATCACCGACGACGGCCCCGGCATCCCGCCCGAACTGCTGCCCGAGCTGTTCGAACGCTTTACCAGGGCCGACACGTCCCGTGCCCGGGAGGCCGATGCCGCCGGGACGAGCACGGGCCTGGGCCTGGCCATCGTGGATGCCGTGGTGGCCGCGCACGGCGGCAGCATCACCGTGACCAGTCGACCCGGCCTGACCCGGTTCGCCATCTTCCTCCCCTTGCTGCCGCAGCCTGCGGACATGGCCGGCATGGCCGGCTGACGGTGTGCTAGTGATAGGTCATGGACAGCGACCGGCAGCGGCTCGTGGCCACGATGCCGCTGCACGCGATCACCTCGACCTATGGCGAGCCGGGCCTGCGGGACCGGTTCGCGGCGGAGGTCGCGTCCTGGCCGGAAGCGGACCGCAAGCGGATGGAGGCCGCGCTGGCGCTGGCCTGGCCGCTGCATGCCGCTGACCGGCGGGACCGGGAACCGTACCTCAACCACCTGCTCCGGGTGGCCATCCGGATCATCTCGTACTACCGCGTGCGCGACGCCAACGTGGTCTGCGCCGCCCTGCTGCACGATGCCGCGGAAGACCATTCCCTCGAACTGGCCGGCGGCGGGCCGGCGGTGCTGCCGATGGCGTCCAGGCCGCGCTGGCGGCGCTGGCCGCCGAGTTCGGCCCGCGGGTGGCGGAACTGGTCGGCGCGGTGACCAACCCGGCGTACGCACCGGACCGCGACGCACACGAGCAGTACCGGGAGCACGTCGAGCAGAGCCTGCGGGACTGCCCGTGGGCCCGGGTCATCAAGGCCTCCGACTTCACCGACAACGGCGTCGGCTTGATCCATTCCACCGGTCCCCGGCTGCACAAGCTGGCGGGCAAGTATGCGCCCCTGGTCCCGGTCCTGCGGGAGCTCATCGCCCGGTCCGACACTCCGCTGGACGCCGCGGCCAAGGAGCACATCCTGTCTCAGCTAGGCCGGGCCGCCGACCGGTTCGCCGCCCTGCGCGGAGGTGACAGCTAGATGCCCGAGCTGCCTGAGGTCGAGACCGCCCGCCGCCTGATCACGGACCTGGCCCTGGGCCGGCGCATCGTGGCCGTCGACGACGCCGATACGTTCGTCTGCCGGCCCCACTCCCCCGGCGAGCTGCGTGCCGCGCTGGTCGGGCGCACGCTGGTCGCCGCGCACCGGCGCGGGAAGACCATGTGGTGCGAGACCTCGGGGCTGGACGCCCCGGACAGGTCTCCTGGGCCCCCCGGTCCTGACCTGGGCATCCACCTCGGCATGAGCGGGCGCATCGTGGTCATCTCGCAGGACGGCTGGACCGCAGAAGGCGGCGACCGCCCGGGCCGGGACGCGCAGCCGCGCAAGGCCGCGTGGGACCGGTTCACGCTCGGGTTCTCTGACGGCGGGAGCCTGGCGTTGTTCGACAAGCGTCGGCTCGGCCGCATCCTGCTCAACCCTGACATCGACGCGCTCGGCCCGGACGCGGCCGAGGTCACCCCGGCCCAGTTCCGCGCCCTGATCACCAAGGGGACGATCGCGGTCAAGGCCCGCCTGCTTGACCAGTCCAAGATCGCCGGGGTCGGGAACCTGCTGGCCGACGAGATCCTGTGGCAGGCCAAGATCCCGCCCGGCACGCCAGTCAACCACCTGCAGCGCAAGGACGTCGACCGGCTGTATCGCGCGCTGCGGTCGGTGCTGGCCGCCGCGCTGGCCGAGGGCGGCGGCGCGCACACCGGAGATGTCATCGCCGCCCGCAAGCCGGGCGGGACCTGCCCGCGCTGCGGCGCCGAGATGGTGCACGGCACGGTGGGCGGCCGCTCCACCTGGTGGTGCTCGCGGGAACAGGGCGGCCAGACGGGATCGCGCTGGCCGGATCGCGCTGACCAGCGGTAAAGGCCGGCTGCCTAGGAACGAGTGGAGGTGGTCGGCCAGGGCTTCGGAATCGCTGCTCGCGCCGTGGATGTAGGTGGAGGCGCGGGTGCGGAGTACCGGCAGGCCGAGCGCATACAGCCCGGGAGCACCGGTAACCACGCCGCCGTCGTGGCGGATGCGGCCGGTGCGGTCACGCACAGCGATGTCGAGCCAGGAGTAGTCGGGCCGGAAGCCGGTCGCCCACAGCAGCGTGGTGATCTCCCCGCTGGCGAGGTTCAGTTCCATTGGAGTACGGGGGTCGACGCGCGTGGGTACGAAGCGGTGCGGTGGCGGCAGGTCATCGTCGAGGCCTGTCGCGGTGGCCCATTGGTCGGCCCGGTTCAAGAACCGGTTCATTTTCAGGTCGGCCAGGGCGCACGTGTTGGCGAGTCCCCCGGAGAACTGGGCCACCCCGTCGACGACACGGCCGAGGCGGCCCACGATGCGGATCCCTAGCGCGGTAAGCGAGTTGAGGTCTGTCGTGACGGCTTCGGGGGTCCCGGTGAGCTGCGGCGAAGGGAGGTGGCGGGCCCGAGTGAGGTCGTCTATCTGGTCGTACCGCTCGGCGAGCAGGCCGGTGGCCTCCAGCCACCAGAAGATGTCGCGGCCACGGTAGGTCCGGGGCAGCCGGACGTGCTCGCCGGCCGCCAGGGTCACCGGGCGGCCGGACCGGTGGATCTCGCCGGCCAGCTGGACTCCGGTGGCCGATGCGCCGACGACGAGGACCCCGCCGTCAGGTAGCTGGCCGGGATCGCGGTAGCTGAGCGCGGTGAGCGCCGTGATTGACGGGGGGATGGCGTCCGCGACGCCCGGGATCGCGGGCAGGCTGCACGCCCCGGTCGCCAGCACCACGGCCCGGGCGTGCAGGAGGTCGTCATTAGCCTGGATCTGGAAGCCCTGCGGCCCCCTCGCCCGCAGGGCTTGCACGGTGGTGGCGGCGCGCACCGGCGCGCCGACCAGGCGGGCGTAGTCGGTGAGGGTGGCCACCACCTCGCTGGCCGGCATGAATCCGTCGGGGTCATCGCCGGCATAGTCGCGGCCTGGCAGCCGGGTCTGCCAGTTCGGGGTGAGCAGCCGCAGGCTCGGCCAGCGCTGGGTCCGCCACGAGTTCGCCACCTCACCGCGCTCGAGGACGACATGGTCGATCGAGCGTTCGGTGAGGCGGCGGCTCATGGCCAGGCCGGCGTGCCCGGCCCCCACCACGACGGCCGTGGTCTGCATCATCCGCACCCAGGGGCCGCGGTAGTCAGGCCAGCTCGACCAGGACCTTAGTCGGGTTGGCCACGATGTCGAAGACCGCCGAGCGCTTCTGCGACTGGGCGATCAGCGCTTCGAGGTCCTCACGGGAGGCGTCGGCGTCGATCGCGAACCGGACGGTGACCGTCTCGAAGCCGTTGCGGATGTCAGGGTCGGCGCCGAGGATGCCCAGGACGTTCATCTGGCCCTCGATGGTGGCAGTGACCGACCGCAGCTGGATGTCCCGCATCTGGGCCACCGCCGCGACGCCGGCGGTCAGGCACCCGGCCAGGCCCACCAGCACGATCTCCGTCGGGGTGGCGCCGTTGTCTTCGGAGGCGAAGCACTCGGGATGGTCGATGTCGTACTCGTAGGTTGTGCGGTGCTGCTGCTCGGCGCCCAGGCCGGTGAAACCGGCGACGGTGGAGTGGCTGTGGGTGCCCTTGCGCCAGGTGCAGCTGGCCCGCCAGGTGAACTCGGCCGCCTCCGGCGCGCCGGACAGCGCCTCACGCGCCCCCAGCAGGGCCTGCACGTTCACGCCATTGTCCACGACCGGGCTGTCAGTGGTGGTCATCGGTATCTCCTTAGATTGCGGTGGATCGGATGGTCGTTACGGGGTGCCGTCATGAAACCGTTGTACGGGCACAGGCGGTCATCGCGGTATGGGGGGATTCCCCTACATGGCGGTACAGGCCGGGCTGTCCCGGGCCCCGCTGGGTGAGCGATGGCGGCAGCACGGTAGGCCGTCGTATGCTCGGATATGTCCTCGTGGCTGCACGGATTACTGGACATGGGCGGGGCAGTCGGATGCAAGACGCGAGGCGGGCATCGCCCGGTGGCCTACCGGCTCCCGCTGACCTGTTTGTAGGTCGGGACGGCGAGCTGGACGCTGTGTCCAGGATGCTCGCGCACGCGCAGACCCGGCTCGTCACGCTCACCGGGCCGCCGGGCATCGGCAAGACCCGTCTCGCCGTCGCATGCGCGTGGGCCCACGCCGAGCGCACCGGCTGCGCCCCGGTGTTCGTCGACCTGGCTCCGGTCCGGGATCCGACGTTGGTGATGGTCGAACTGGCTCGGGCGATCGGCGTTGAGCCGCGGGGCGGGACGGATCTGACCGGCCAGCTGGCTGCTGTGCTGAGCCATGAGGAGCGCCTCGTGGTCCTGGATAACTGCGAGCATCTGCTGGCCGCCGCCCCGGACGTCGGCCGGGTACTCGCTGCTTGTCCGCGGCTGCGTGTGCTCGCTACCAGCCGGGAACGGCTTCGGCTGTCCGCCGAGCAGGAGTTCCCGGTCCCGCCGCTAGCCATGCCCGCGCCGGCGGACGTCGCAGACCTTAGTTCTCTGGCGGCCAATCCGTCAGTGGCGCTGCTGCTGGATCGCGCGCGCCGGACCAACCCGAGCTTTGACCTGACTCCCGCTAACGCGCTGTTGCTGGCCAGGGCGTGCGTCCGGCTCGAGGGCCTGCCGCTGGCCATCGAGCTGGCCGCGGCCCGGCTGAAGGTCCTGACCCCCGGGGAGCTCGTGTTCCGGCTCGGGAGCAGGATGGAGGTGCTGGCTGGGAGCACGCGGGACGTGCCGGTCCGGCAGCGCGCGCTACGCAATGCCATCGCCTGGAGCTATGACCTGCTCGACCCCGGCGAGCGCGCGCTGTTCCGCAGGCTGTCAGCGTTTGCCGGCGCCTGGACGCTGGCTGATGCGGGCAGCGTCTGCGCGGTGCATGGGAACGACGTGCTCGCGATGGTGGAGTCGCTGCTCGACAAGAGCCTGATCCGGCGGCTGCCCGGTGATGAGCAGACCGCTGAATTCTCGATGCTGGAGAGCTTGCGTGAGTATGCGGCGGAGCAGCTTGCCTCCCACGCCGAAGCCGAGGAGACGCGCGCTAGGCATGCTGACCACTACGCAAGTCTCGCGGCACGGTTCGAGGCTTCCATCGGCCTACCGGAGGAGCAAACCTCGCTACTGCTGGTCGGCCGCCACCACGCGGATCTGCGCGCCGCGCTGGATTACTGTCTAGGCGCGGGGCGGGATGCGTCGGCGCTCTGGCTGGCCACTGCGCTCGGCTGGTACCACTACACCCATGGTGACCTCGATCATGGCCAGGCGCTCGTAGATGCGCTTCTGCCCCCGGGCGCCGACGGCTATGACCCGGCAGCTAAAGGCGATGACGCCACGGCAGGAGGCCAGACGGGCGGGCTCATCGTGGCCGGGGTGCTGGCCTGGGCGACGGGAGAGATGGGTCGTGCCCAGGACTTCCTGCGCAGCGCGCTTGAACGCAGCGAGGGGCGTGGCGACGCGCGCCACGCGGCGATGGCGTGCGCCTTTCTGGGGCACGTAGCCCGGGCTGGCGGCGAGTGGGATACCTCCGCTGACTGGCATCGGCGGGCCGAGGCCGAATTCCGCGAGAGGGGTAGCACGCAGGGCGTGGCGTGGGCCAGGCACGACCTGGGTCTGCTCGCCCGGGACCACGGTGACCTGGGGAGCGCTGCGGAACTGCTGCGGGCCAGCCTGCGAGATTTCCGTGAACTGGACTATCCGTGGGCGGTGGCCTGGTCGGCGTGGGGGCTCGGCACGACGCTGAGCGCGCAAGGCCGGCTGGAGGACGCGAGCCCGCTACTGGCGGAGGCTCTGCGGATCTACACCGACGTCAACGACTCCCGGGGGGTCGCGCAGTGCCTGGAGGCACTCGCCTATGTCGCCAGCGAACGGGCGCACTATGAGAGCGCCGCGCGGCTGATCGGCGCGGCCGCGTCGCTGCGTCAGCGGGTAGCCGCCCGCCAGCCTGATACTGAGCAGGCTCGGACTTCGTCGGTGGAGCGGGTACTGGCCCGGGCGCTGGGACCTCAGGACGCTGACACGCTCATGCACGCGGGCCGGACCATGCCCGCGCAACAGGCCGCGGATCTCGCCATTGCGGTCGCCTTGGGCGCCGCACCGGGTGACTCGGACCGCTCACATCAGGTACCGCTTACCCCGCGAGAGCGGCAGGTCGCCGCGCTGGTCGCCTCGGGCCGGACCAACCGGCAGATCGGCCGGGTGCTCGGGATCTCCGAGAAGACCGCTGAGGTCCACCTGCACCACGTGATGTCCAAGCTAGATGCCCGCAGCCGCGCCGAAGTGGCGGCCTGGGCCGTCACGCATCACCTGGCCGCCCCAGTGCGGTAAGCGCCCGGACCTAATGGATTTCCCTGATAGCCGCTCGCCTCCTGCAGGCCTTACGTTGCTGGTTAGCGGCCCGTTGGAGGTACCACCGATGCGCGCACGACTACCCGATGAGTCGGGTTACGTGGTCAATTCAGGCGTGCGGATCCATTACGAGGTGCACGGTACGGGCCAGCCGACGATCCTGCTGTTGCCTACGTGGGCGATCGTGGACTCCAGGCACTGGAAGATGCAGGTTCCGTTCCTGGCCCGGGACTACCGTGTGATCACCTTCGACCCGCGTGGCAACGGCCGGTCCGACCGGCCCAGGAACCCGGCCGCCTACGCCAACGCCGTCGTCGCGAGCGACATTGAGGCCGTGCTCGACGCCACCGGCACCGAGCGGGCGGTGCTCGCGGCCTTCTGCAGCGGCTTTCCCTGGGCGCTGCTATTCGCGGCGGCTCATCCACAGCGGGTGACCGGGATCGTGGCCATCGGGCCGACGCTGCCGATCCCGCCGGCCAGCCCCTGGGACCTGAGTGGGTACTCCTTCGACGACGTGCTCGACACCACCGAGGGGTGGGCGAAGGAGAACCGGCACTACTGGAGGCGGGACTGGCGGGGATACGTCATGTTCTTCATGGCCCAGATCACCACCGAGCCGCACTCCACGAAGCCCTACGACGATCTCGTGGAGTGGGGCATGCAAACCGATGCTGAGACCATGCTGTGCGATGCTGACGCCCCTAGGCTCGCTGATGAGCAGGAGGCGATCCGCCTCTGCCGGTCCCTGGCCTGCCCGGTGCTCGTGATCGGCGGTGATCAGGACAAGGTCGTCCCGCCGGAGCGGGTGCGGCGGATCGCCGAGCTGACCGATGCTGAGCTGCTCGTGATCGAAGGGGGCGGCCACGCGCCGCACGCCCGGTATCCGGTCGTGGTGAACCACGCCATCCGTGACTTTGTGGACGGGATGGCCCGCCGGCCGCGCAAGCGGGCCGTCTGGCAGGCCGCATACAGCCGCCCGCGGCGAGCGCTGTGGATCTCCTCCCCTATCGGCCTCGGCCATATCCAGCGGGACCTGGCCATCGCCCGGGCCGTCCGGCAGCGCGTGCCGGACCTGGAGATCCACTGGTGGGCGCAGCCGCCGGTGACCGAGGTGCTCGCGAGCGCGGGGGAGATCATCCACCCGGCGAGCTCCGACCTGGTTTCCGAGTCGGCACACTGGGAGTCGGAATCCGCGCACCATGACCTGCCCGCGTTCTACGCGTTCCGCCGGATGGATGAGATCCTGTGCGCGAACTACCTGCTGTTCGACAACGTGGTCAGGGACACCAGCTACGACCTGTGGGTGGGTGATGAGTGCTGGGAGATCGACTACTTCCTGCACGAGAACCCCGAGCGGAAGATCGCGCCGTACGTATTCATGACCGACGTGATCGGCTTCCTGCCAACCGATCCCGGCGACCCACGGGAAGCCGAGCTGTGCGCGGACTACAACGCCGACTCCATCGAAAAGCGCGAGCGGTTCCCCCGGCTGCGCGACTTGTCCATGTTCATCGGCTCCTTCGATGAGCTGCCCGACCTCTCGTTCGGGCCAGGCCTGCCGGAGATACGGTCATGGTCCAGCCGGTGGTTCACCTCGGTCCCCTACGTGCTCCCGTTCAACCCGGCTGACTATCGCGACCGCGCCCGGTTGCGCCGACGGCTCGGCTACCACCAGGACCAGCCGTTGCTGGTGGCTTCGGTTGGGGGCACGGCGGCCGGCATCAGCCTGCTGGAGCTGACCTGCGATGCGTTCGCACGGCTACGCAAACAGGTGCCAGACGCACGGATGCTCCTGGTCACCGGCCCGCGCATCGATTCCAGGCTGCTGCCGGACATCGAGGGCATGGACAAGCGCGGCTTTGTGCCCGATCTTTTCAAGCACCTGGCGTGTGCCGACGTGGCCGTCGTGCAAGGCGGGCTGTCAACGACGATGGAACTGGTCGCGACTGGGCGGCCGTTCATCTACTTCCCCCTCCGTCGCCACTGGGAACAGCAGCACTTCGTCACCCACCGGCTCGACCACTACCAGGCCGGCCTGCGGATGGATTACGCGACCACCACAGCAGACATGCTGGCCACCGCGATGCGGACCGCACTGGCACAAGCGGACACCCGACCCGGTTACCGGAAGGTCCCGCGAGGTGGTGCGGACCGCGCCGCCGCTTGCATCGCCACACTGCTGGCTGGCCAGTGACCGAACGACGACAAAAGGAGTAGCAATGACGAGGCCAGGCACAGGTGTTTCGCGGTGGGTGGTGGTAGATGAGGGTTGGGGCCGCAAGGCGGTGGACTTCGCCACCCTCAGCGAGCCGGGTAACTGCCGGGAGTACGTGACCGTCCACCACCGGCTGGGCGTCGATGCCGGCGACCGGCTGCTTGATGTGGCGTGCGGGTCCGGGCTGTCCATCGAACTGGCCCGCCTGCGCGGCGCAACGTGCTGCGGGATCGACGCCTCGGCCCGGCTGGCCGCGGTGGCTAGGGACCGCAATCCGGACTGCGACATCAGGACCGGCGACATGCACGCCCTGCCCTGGGATCCGGGCTCGTTCGACGTGGTGACCAGCTTCCGCGGGATCTGGGGCACCACACCCGGTGCGGTAGCCGAGATCCACCGAGTGCTGCGGCCCGGCGGACGCGCCGGGATCACGGTGTGGGGCCACCTGAAGGTATCTCCCGGAGCCTGGGCGCTCGCACCGTTCCGGCTGGCCGCCGACGACAAAGTGGACAACCAGGCGGCGATGGTGTCGCTGGGCCGTCCTGGTGCGGGCGAGCAGCTCCTTACGTCGTGCGGGTTCGCCGATGTCCAGCGTATGGACGTGCCGTTCGCGTGGGAGTTCGCCGATCCGGAACTGTATGCGCGCGCCCTGACCGCTACCGGTCCGGCTTATGAGGCCATCCAGAACGTGGGCGAGGCCGAGTTCCATCGCGCCGCCGTCGAGCAGGCCGCGAGCCGGCTACGAGATGGCCTGCCCTTGCGGGCCGAACTCAACGTCGTGGGCTATCTGGCCCGCAAACCCGAAGGAGCACAACACGCATAACCGGCAGCTCCGAGGGGCCTCACCTGCGGCGGGCGGGCCGGTGATGGGTGTGCCGGGCTGCGCCGGCTCGGGCGAGGGCGGCTGCGCTGGCTGGTAGAGACCGAGCAGCAGGCCGTACCTGGGCTGGTCGTCCGCGTCTTCGGCCTGGTCGGCAAGGTCGCGCAGAGTGGCGGAGAGCTGCTCGGCGTGCTCGGGTGTCAGCCGGAGCGTCCGCAGCACCACGAACGGCTCGGGCTCGGCGGCGGCGATCTCGGCGGCAAGTGCCCGGAACGTCACCTCGATGGTGGCGGCATCGTCGTAGGACAACCGGCGGGAGGCGCACCGGTAGTACTGCTCCGTCCCGCCTCGTACCTGGCGGGTGCCAGCTGGCTGAACCAGGCCCGCGTCAGTGAGCACTCTCAGATGGTGCGCGATGTTGCCCTTGTTGCTGCCCAGCGTCACGGCGAGCTGGCTGATGGTCGCCTTGCCCCGGCCGAGGGCGAACAGCAGCCGGTGCCGCATCGGGTGGCCCAGCGCCTTGAACTGCTCGGGTGTGGTGACCGCGGCGACGTCGTCCTCCTCCATGAGAAAAGAGTCTACATCTCTTGACGCTTTTTCAAGCGTCTGCTTTTCTTAACGCTATGAACGAGCAAGAACTGACCGGGATCATCGAGCAGGTCCGGGCGCTGGTCGAAGCCCGCTATCTCTATCCCCAGGTTGCCGCCACGGTGTCCCGGACGTTGGCCGAAGGGCTGACCGAGGGGCGCTACCCCGCCGACGCGCCTGCGCTGGCCGTGGCGGTCACTGCCGACCTGCAGTCGGTCAACGGCGACAAGCACCTGCGGCTCGTCCACCATGAAGAGACCCTCCCGGAGCGCGCACCGGGTGATGACAGCGAGGAATTCGCTGCCATGGCACGGTGGGCCGACCAGACCTGCGGCGGCATAGCCTGCGTGCGCCGCCTCGCCGGCAACGTCGGCTATCTCGATTTGCAGCCGGTCCTGTTCCCGGCTGTTATCGCCGGGGAGCTCATCACCGCCGCGATGACCCTGCTCGCCACCGCCGACGCGCTCATCATCGACCTGCGCCGCTGCCTGGGCGGCGAGCCCGCCATGGTCTCGTTCCTCATCAGCTACCTGTGGGATCACGAACCGGCCCAGCTCAGCGGACTGCGGGAACACAGCGACAGCCAGCCCAGGCAGGCCTGGACCCTGCCCTACGTCCCGGGCCGCCGTCCCGGGAAGGCCACGCCGGCCTACGTGCTCACCAGCGCCACCACATTCTCCGGGGGCGAGCAGCTCAGCTACGATCTGCAACAGCTCGGCCGGGCTACCGTCATCGGCGAGCGCACCCGCGGCGGCGCCAACGCCCGCGAGGGATTCCGCGTCCACCCCCACCTGGAGGCCACCATCTCGGTCGCCGAAGCCGTCCACCCGAAAACCGGCACCAACTGGGAGGGAACCGGCGTCACACCCGAGATCCAGGCCACCGCCGCCCAGGCCCGCGATATCGCCTACGAGCTCGCCCTCCAGGACGTGATCAAGGCCGGCGGGGACGCAGCGGCCGAAGCCAGCACAGCGCTCGCCGCGACGCAGCCAGATACCCGCCTGAGCCAGGACTGATCGCAGGCTGGAATCCCCGGGTCATAATCACTGCTATGCGACCCCTCGCCAGGCGCCGATGAGCCGCCTCGCCGAGCAATCCGCCCGGCTTGACGGCGGCAACTACCCTTTGCGGTTCGGCTACCGGAGCCTGTTCAGCGATATGGACGCGAATCGCCATCTCAACAACGGCACCATCGGCCGCCTCCTGGAGGAGGGCCGTGCCGACCTTCATCACAGCGTCTTCAAGCGGCCGGCGGGGGCCGGGGCGGCCAGCGGATCGACCTTGCTGCTGGCCACGATCACCATCGAGTTCCTGCGCGAAGGACGGTACCCCGGCTCGGTAGAGGTGGCCACGGGCGTGACACGGGTCGGCACTTCGTCATTCGGGCTGGCCCAGGCCACGTTCCAGGACGGGGCCTGCGTCGCGGTAGCCGACTGCGTGATGGTCAAGGCCGCGAACGGCCTGCCGGCGCCGCTCAGCGAGGCCGAGCGCGAGCTTCTGGAGGGGCTGGTCTTCGCCGGCGACTAGTCCCGGTGAGGACGGCGGGCCGAGGTCCGGGCGGGAGCCGGGAGTCCTTCACGGGACACGCCGTGCGAGTCTATTACGGTGCTCGACGACGACGCGGTGACCGACGCGGCCCAGCGCCTGCTGGCCGCGGAACGTTCACGCGAGCCGATCCGCCAGCTGTCCCTGCAGTACCCGGACATGACGATCGAGGACGCCTACCGCGTGCAGCGGGCCCTGGTCATGCTCAAGACCGCGGCAGGCCGCACGGTCAAGGCGCGCAAGATCGGGCTGACCTCCCGCGCCATGCAGCAGGCCGTGTCCATCAGCGAGCCGGATTACGGCGTCATCTTCGACGACATGTTCTTCGATGACGGCGGCATCGTGCCGATGGACAGGTTCATCCGTCCCCGGGTCGAGGTCGAGCTCGCGTTCGTTCTCGACCAGCCGCTGAAGGGACCCGGGGTGACCGCGCTCGACGTGCTGGATGCGACCCGGTGGGTTACGCCCGCGCTGGAGATCCTCGACGCGCGAGTGCAGATGAGCGATCCCGAGACCGGTCACCTGCGCACCATCGTCGACACCATCTCCGACAACGCGGCCGACGCCGGGATCGTGACCGGCGGGCGTGCCGTCCGCCCCGATGCCTGCGACCTGCGTCGCGTCTCGGCGCTGCTGTACGTGAACGAGGCGATCGAGGAGACGGGCGTGGCGGCAGGCGTGCTCGGCCATCCCGCCAACGGCGTGGCCTGGCTGGCGAACCGGCTCGCGCCCTACGACGAAGGCTTGCCCGCCGGTCAGGTGATCTTGTCGGGATCGTTCACCCGGCCGGTCTTCGTCCGGTCCGGTGATGTGATCCACGCGGACTTCGGTGACCTCGGCGCGGTGACGTGCCGGTTCCTGTGACCGCCTGACCACGCGATAGCCGCACGTCTGAACCATCCGGGCCGTGCGTTCGTGATCCGTATAGGACCAGTGTGCTTGGATCCCACGCCCGGTAGGGGCGGCCAGGGGCACAGACGGTCCCGCACCGTCCAGCGGGACGGCCGACCGGTCCGGTGTCGCCTGAGCGGGTGCCGGGCCGGCCGGTGGGACTTGGCTAGCCGTCCGAGGGGCTGGTGCCGCTCGCCTCGCTGAGGTAGGCGCGCAGGTCGCGAACGAGGCTGGCAATCCGCGGTTCCGAGCCGCGGGGAGCGTCGGGCCACTGGGCCAGGTTGTTCCACCAGTATTCGCCGGGCGTTCCCGGGTACCTGGCCATCAGGTGGACGTGCAGGTGCGGGACCTGATCACCGATCACCGCGGCATACACATGCTCGGCCCCGGCCACCTCGCGCAGCGCCCGGCTGGCGCGCGCACACCACCAGCCCACCGCCTGGGCCTCGGCGTCGGTCAGGTCACCCAGCCCGGGAGCGTGCCGCTTGGGCTCCACGAAAAGATGTCCCAGATACACCGGGGCGCCTGAGCTGCCCGGCGCGGCCGGCGTCAAGTGGGAGACGATAGCAAGCTCATCCTCGCCGACCGGGCCGCCGGGCACCAGGCTTCCGCGCTCCCGATGCTTCCGGCACACAAAGCATTCCGCCGACGCGTCTTCCGGGGCCATGTGTGCCATGCTCGCACGAACACGCGGCAAGCTCAGCAACCAGGTACCGGGTGGGTTCGGTGGTGTAGTGCCGTCCGCTGGGCATGGTCCACCGGATGGTCCCGTCGGCGAGGTGCTCGGATTTCCATCGGACGTCCGCTCGGGGTCAGCCCGAACTCGCGGGCCAGCCGCCGCACTGTCTCGCCCGCTTCCCGCTCGATGATGGCCGCCGGGTGGCGCACCCGCTGGCCGTCCTTCCCGGTGACCCCGACGCCCTCGGCCGCGACCAGCCGGGCCGCGTCCTCATGACGGCAGATCGCCCGGACCAGGGCCGCCAGCACGTCCCGGTCGGCCGAGTGCAGCAGGTGCATGGCGCGTACCTCGACGGTGAGCCGATCCCAGACTTGCGGGTGCCGCTCATCGAACCATGACGGCGGCTCCTGCCCGGGCCCGGGCCGCGGCCCCGGTCCCCGTCGAACCGCGGATCAAAGTCCAGCCCGGCGGGCTCCGAGCCAGGACCGTCGTCCCGCCCTGGAGTTCCGTGAGCTGGCCCGTGACCCATATACCATGCTCCGTTCGGATGAATCTGTCTATATGACATGGTAGCTAGACACTTGTTCGACATCGACCCGACACGCCAACAATGTCGGTGGGTCGGCGTCGCGGCTTTGCTCATAGCGCGCACATAAGGTCGCTTCAGCCGGCGCCGAAGATGATCGCCGATTCTCATTGCCATGAGAGTTCTGCAGGTGGACATTGTGGTTCCAGTGCGCAATGAGGAGCATGATCTCGCGCCGAGCATCCGGCGCCTGGTCGGCTTCCTGCGTGACGGCTTCCCGTTCACCGCCCGGGTCACGATCGCGGACAACGGCAGCACCGATGCCACCTGGTCGATCGCCGACGGGCTGGCCCGCGAGTTCGGTGAGGTGCGGGCCGTGCGCATGGAGCAGTCGGGCCGAGGGCGGGCGTTGCGCGCCATCTGGTCGCAGAGCGAGGCTGAGGTCCTCGCGTATATGGATGTCGATTTGTCGACAGACCTGAACGCGCTGCTGCCCCTGCTGGCACCGCTGCTGTCCGGGCACAGCGACCTGGCCATCGGCACCCGGCTGGCCAGAGGATCGCGGGTCATCCGGGGGCCCAAGCGGGAGGTCATCTCCCGCTCCTACAACATGCTGCTGCACGCCTGCCTGGGGACGCGGTTCTCGGACGCCCAGTGCGGCTTCAAGGCGATCAGGCACGAGCCGGCCCAGGCCCTGATGCCTCTCACCGAGGACACTGGCTGGTTCTTCGACACCGAGCTGCTGGTCCTGGCCGAACGAGCCGGACTGCGCATTCACGAGATCCCAGTGGACTGGATCGACGACCTGGACTCGCGGGTGGACATCATGGCCACGGCCCTCGCCGACCTGCGCGGCATGCTGCGGCTCGGCCGTGGCTTCGCCCGCGGCACCCTCAAGGTCCCCCAGCTGCGCCCGCCCGCGCTCGCGGGGCCAGGCGGCGGGGCCCGGCGGGCCGCCTCGGGTGAGCTGCTGCTGCAGATGGTCAGCTTCGCGGTCGTGGGCGTCGCCTCGACGATCGCCTACGTGCTGCTCTACCTGCTGCTGCGCGGGGTCATGTCGGCTCAGGCGGCCAATGTACTCAGCTTGCTGGTGACGGCGGTAGCCAATACCGCGGCCAACCGGCGGCTGACGTTCGGGATCAGCGGGCGGCTGAACGCGGCCCGGCATCAGGTCAAGGGGCTGATCGCGTTCGGCATCGGCCTGGCCCTGACCTCGGGCGCGCTGGCCGCCCTGCATTCTTCCAGCCGCGGCCTGGAGATCTCGGTCCTCGTCGCCGCCAACCTGGTGGCAGCTGTCATCAGATTCGTTCTGTACCGGACCTGGGTCTTCGGCCGGTCCAAGCCCGACCGTAATTACCTGACACCTGACTGGAGTGAACCCATTGAGCGCGACCACCTCCTTGGCGAGGCATTCGGCCCACAGCGGCCCGCGGCCCACGCGGAACCGGGCGCGGCGCCTGCTGCGCGGCCCTGAGGCAGATCCCCGGTGGGCCCGGCCCGCGCTGCTCGGGCTGCTCGCGTTCACGGCCGTCCTGTACCTGTGGAACCTGACCAGGAACGGCTGGGCCAACGATTTCTACTCGGCAGCCGTCCAGGCCGGGACCAAGAGCTGGAAGGCCTTC
The DNA here is from genome assembly GCA_963790065.1 of uncultured Actinomycetes bacterium. Taxonomy (GTDB): domain Bacteria; phylum Actinomycetota; class Actinomycetes; order Streptosporangiales; family Streptosporangiaceae; genus Palsa-504. Next base: position 541,787 of record CAWBNK010000001.1, read on the forward strand.
TTCTTCGGTTCCTTTGACTCCGCCAACTTCATCACCGTGGACAAGACCCCCGGCTCGCTGTGGGTCATGGAGCTGTCCGGCCGGATATTCGGCTTCAGCCAGTGGTCCATGCTGGTGCCGCAGGCGCTGGAGGGCGTGGCCTCGGTCGGGCTGCTGTACGCCGCGGTGAAGCGATGGTTCGGCCCGCAGGCGGGCCTGATCGCCGGGCTCGTGCTGGCCCTTACACCGGTCGCCGCGCTGATGTTCCGGTACAACAACCCGGACGCGCTGCTGGTCCTGCTGATGACGGCGGCCGCATACACGCTGGTCCGCGCGCTGGAGAACGGGCGGACCAAGTGGCTGGTGTTCTGCGGGGTGCTGCTCGGGTTCGCGTTCCTGGCCAAGATGCTGCAGGCGTTCCTGGTGGTACCGGGCTTCGCGGTCGCCTACCTGTGGGCCGGGCCGCCGCGGCTAGGCAAGCGCGTGTGGCAGACCGTCCTGATGGGCGTCGGCATCGTCGCCGGGGCGGGCTGGTGGATCCTGGTCGCGGAGCTGACGCCCGCGGCCGACCGGCCCTACTTCGGCGGCTCGACCGACAACAACATCCTCCAGCTGGCCATCGGGTACAACGGCCTGGGCCGGCTCGACGGCAACGAAACCGGGTCCATAGGGGCCGGAGGCGGCGGGCAGGGCAATGCGTTCGGCGGCGCGACCGGGCTGCTGCGGCTGTTCCACACCGAGTTCGGCGGGCAGATCAGCTGGCTGCTGCCCGCGGCGCTGATCGGCCTGGGCGCCATGCTGTGGGTATCACGACGCGCGGCGCGGACCGACCGGACCAGGGCCGCGGCGCTGCTGTGGGGCGGCTGGGTCATCGTGACCGGCCTGGTGTTCAGCTATATGAGCGGCATCATCCACCCCTACTACATGGTCGCCCTGGCGCCCGGCATCGCCGCTCTGGTCGGCATCGGCGCGAGTGTCTGGTGGCGGCACAGGCTCGGCTGGGCCGGGCGCTCGGTGGCCGCGGGGGCCGTGGCGGTCACGGCGGTATGGGCGTTCATCCTGCTCGACCGGACGCCGCACTGGCTGCCGTGGCTGCGCTGGGTGGTGGTCGTGGCCGGGCTGGCCGGGCCGGCCTGCTGCTGGCGAGTCCGCGGCTGGCGAGCCTGGCCCGGTCCCGCCGTAGCCGGCTGGCGCTGGCGGTCGCGCCGCTCGCGCTGGCCCTGGTGGCCGGGCTGGCCGGGCCGGCCGCGTACGCGCTGGACACGGTGAGCACCACGTATACCGGCTCGATCCCCAGTGCCGGGCCGGAGGCGACCGGATTCGGCGGGGGTCCCGGAGGCGGCGGACCCGGCAGCGCGGGCGCGCTCCGGGGCGGGCCCGGCGGGCAGGCTGGCTCGTCCCGGACCGGGAGCGGCACGACCGGCGGCGGCACCACCGGGACGATTCCCGGCGGGGGCAGCGCGACCGGTACTCCGCCTGGCGGAATCGGGTCGGGCGGGACACCGCCCGGCGGGAGCGGATCGGGCGGAACGGCCCCCGGCGGGACCGGGTCACGGCCGGGCGGATCTTCCGGGACCGGGAGCCTGTCCGGCGGCACGGGGACGGCGAGCCGTGCGGGCGGTTTCGGCGGCGCGGGCGGCCCGGGTGGCTCCGGCGGAGGCGGCGCTGGCGGCCTGGCTGGCAACACCACGGTGAGCAAGGCGCTGGTGAAGCTGCTCGAGCAGGACGCGTCGAAGTACAAGTGGGTGGCCGCGACCGAGGGCTCAGAAGGGGCGGCGCCGCTCGAGCTGGCCACCGGTGACGCGGTGGTAGCCATCGGCGGGTTCAACGGGACCGACCCGTGGCCCACGCTGGCCGCGTTCGAAGCCCTCGTGGCCAAGCAGGAAGTGCACTACTACATCGGACAGGGCAGCGAGAGCTTCGGCGGCGGGCGCGGGTCCTCGGCCATCGCGTCCTGGGTGGCGGCCCACTTCAAGAAGGAGACCGTCGGTGGCGAGACCGTCTATGACCTCACCCAGCCGCTCAGCGGCACGACATGAGGTGGTAGGCCTGCTTGGCGGCCAGGATGCGCTTGACGGCGGAGTTCACCGTGGCGCGGAAGCTGGCGTCGTCGGCGGCCCGGTCCAGGATGGCCTGGTCCATGACCTCGGCCGGGCCCAGGCTCTGGGAGGTGATCAGGTCGCCTCCGGCGGCCAGGAAGTCGATGCCGCGGCTGGCCGACGGGATGCCGGCCACCGCGGCCGCGGCGCCGATGTCGTCGGAGACGATCACGCCATTGAAGTGCATCTGATCGCGCAGCAGGCTGCGCATGATGCGCGAGGAGAAGACGGCCAGGTGGTCAGGGTCGATGCGCGTGTAGGTGGCGAGGGCGATCATGACGAACGGCACCCCGGCATCGATGGCCGCCTGGAACGACTGGAGGTAGGAGCTGTCCGGGCCGGTCACGGTGTCGACGACGTCGGCGGTGAAATCGGTGTTGCCGAGCACCCGCCCCAGCCCGGGGAAGTGCTTGGCGGTCGTGGCCACTCCGGCCTGCTGCATTCCCTTGATAAAGGCCAGGCCGTGGCTGGCCACGGTGCCCGGGTCATAGCCGAACTCACGCTGCAGCGCCCCGATGGGCTGGTTCTCGCCGGCGGTCGCGGCGGGCACCACGTCCATCACCGGGGCCAGGTCGAGGTTGACACCGGCCAGGTTCAGCTCGCGGCCCCAGGTCTCGGCCTGCTGCTGCAGCACGGAGGCCGGAAGCTGCCCCTGGACCAAGGCCGACGGTATGTCCGCGAAACCGGGTCCCTGCAGTTGCTGGACCTGGCCGCCCTCCTGATTGGCGGCGATGAAGAAGCCGACCCGGGCGGTGGCGGCCGACGTCGCCAGGGACTGCACGGCCCTGATCGTGTCGGCGATCCCCGCGGTGCCGGCCGTGCTGTCCCCGGTGAACAGCAGCGAACCGAAATGGTAGGTATCCACCGCCTGGGCCACGTCGGAAACGGGATCCCCGGCGATGCCGACCAGGAACAGCTGGCCCACGCGCTGGGCTTCGCTCATCCGCGCGAAAACCTGATCCGGGCAGGAGAGCGCCGCCGATGACGCGTGCGACGTCACGTGGCCGGAGCGGGCGGTGGTGGCCGGCGTCGCGGCGGGAGGCGGGGACGCGCTGCCGGACAGCAGGCCGCATCCCGCGCAGGCCGCGGTCAGGGCGCAGGCGAGCAGCGTCCAGGCCGGGCGGCTGCGTCTGGCGCCGCGCCGCTCACGCCCGTTACCGCCTCGGTACCCCACGCGATCCGTTGTCAGCCGGCTTAGGGACCTGGGGACCGCCGGATAAGGGATTATGCGAATTCTGGCAAGCCGGGCCCGGCCGCAGCCATAGGGCGCTCGATCCCGGGTAGTGGCGGTATCCGTGACCCCTGCCGAGCCGCCCGTCCCGTCGCACCCGGCCGCGCCGAGCCCCCCACACCCGGCCGCGCCGAGCCCGCGCCAGGCGGCCGCGGGCCTGCTGGCCCGGGGCTATGCCTTCGTGGTGGTCGGCCTGCGGTGGTTCATCATCGCCGGGTGGGTCGCGGCCGTGGCCGTGGCCATCGTGTTCCTTCCGTCGCTGAACACCGACTCGAGCGGGCTGTCCAACCTGATTCCGCCCGGATCTGCCGCCGCCCACGCCGAAGCCGACGCGAGCAGGCTGTTCGGCTTCCCGATCGACGCGGCGGTGGCGATCGTGCAGCGCAACCCGCACGGCCTGCCCACTGCCACGCTGGACCGTTCGGTCCGGCAGGCCGTTGCCGTGGACCGGACGCTGGCCGGGCAGTCGAGCCAGTTCGCCCAGGCGGCGGCCGCGGCAGAGGCACTGGCCAAGGCGGCCCAGACCGGGCCCGCACAGCTCCTGACCGGACCGGTCAGCCCCGGTCCGCCCGGCGGGATCCCCGGCCTGGCCGGGGCGTTCCCGCTGCCCAACGCCACCGGCCTGCTGCCCGGTACGGCCGAGCACTCGACCACCGTCATCACGTTCCTGTACTTCCGGCCTGGCACCTCGTTCGGGGCGCAGACGGCCGGCGCCAACGCTTACATCCACTGGTACCTGAACCAGCCGTCCGACGACGTGATCGGCGTGACCGGCCCGATCCCGGCGGAGTACGCCCAGAGCCAGATCGTCTCCCACGACCTATGGTGGGTCGAGCTGTTCACCGTGCTCGCCATCGCGGTGATCGTGGGCCTGCGGTTCCGGTCCGCAGGCGCTCCGCTGGCCGCGCTGGCCTGCGCGGGCACGGCGTACGTGCTGGCGGTGCGGATCGTGGCCTGGACCGCCCAGCGGATGGGCGTGTCGCTGCCTCCCGACCTGGAACCCGTGCTCGTCGTCCTGCTGCTCGGGGTGTCCACCGACTACTCGGTGTTCTTCCTCGACGGCATGCGCAGCCGCCTAGCGCAAGGGCTGCCCCGGCTGCGGGCGGCCCGGCTAGCCACCGCGGAGTACTCGCCGATCATCGTGGTCGCGGGACTGATCGTGGCGGCCGCCACGGCCTCGCTGGCGGTGGCCAGGACGACGCTGTTGCAGGCGTTCGGCCCCGGGCTGGCGCTGACCGTGCTGACCGCGATGGTCGTGTCGATGACGCTCGGACCGGCGCTCATGGCGGTTTTCGGCGGAATGATATTCAGCCCCGGGCTGGCCCGGCGGCGCAGGCGGCCTAGGACGATGGAGCGCGGGAACGCCGCCGCCACGCCGGCCCGGCTGGCGGCGACCAAGCCGATGGCCCTGCTGATCGCGGCGGCCTGCACGGCAGGCCTGCTCGGGGCCGCGTGGGGGGTGCGGGACCTGCGTCTCGGCTCGCCGCTGATCCGGGAACTGCCGGCCTCGGCGACCGCGGTGCGGGCGAGCACGGCCGCTTCGGACGGCTTCGCGCCCGGCATCCTGTCCCCCACCGAGATCCTGGTCATCGGGCCCGGCGTGGCCCGGCAGACGGCGGCCCTGGCCCGGCTGCAGCATGAACTGGCGGGTCAGCCTGGCGTGGCCGAGATCGCGGGCCCGGCCAGCCTGCCCAGCCCGGCCAGCGTGCCCGGCTCCGTCACCGCGCTGAACCCGATGCTGGCCACTTCGGGCAACGCGGCCCGGTTCGTGGTGGTGGAGAAGACCGATCCGCTCGACGCCACCGCTATCAGCCGCGTCCGCGCGCTGCAGGACCGGCTGCCCGCCCTGGGCCGCTCCGCCGGGCTGACCGGAGCGAATGGGCCGCCCGGCGTGCGGTTCGAGGTGGCGGGCCAGACCGCGCTGACCGGCGATTCGATCAACTCGATCTTCACCGACCTCGGCCGGGTGGTGCTGGCCATCATCCTCGTGACGCTGATCCTGCTGGCCCTGTTCCTGCGGTCGCTGCTGGCCCCGGTATACCTGCTGGCCGCCAGCATCCTGGCCGTGTTCGCGGCCTTGGGCCTGTCCCTGCTGATCTGCCAGCACTTCCTGGGCACCGGCAGCATGGTGTACTTCGTCCCGTTCGCGGCCGGGGTGCTGCTGATCTCGCTCGGCTCGGACTACAACGTGTTCGTGGTCGGGCGCATCTGGGAGGAGGCCAGACGCCGGCCGGTCCCCGACGCGGTGGCCGTCGCCGCGCCGCAGGCCTCGCGGGCGATCACGACGGCGGGCGTGGCCCTGGCGGCCAGCTTCGCCATGCTGGCGGTGATCCCGCTGGAGCAGTTCAGGCAGATCGCCATCACCATGGCCGTCGGGGTGATCATCGACGCCATCGCCGTCCGTTCACTGCTGGTGCCGGCGCTGGTCGCACTGTTCGGCCGCCTGGGCATGTGGCCGGGCGCCCGCCAAGCGGCCGCCGAGGCGGAGCCCCGGCCTGAAGCGGCGTCAGCCGGAGACCCCGCCGTCAGGCGCTAGCCAGGTGATCGTGGCCAGCCAGGCCTGGGCCGCCGCCGGGAACGTGCCGGCCGAGTTGAGGTCGAAGGTCTCCGCCTCGATGCTGACCGTCGTCCAGCCGTCGCGGAAGGCGGCGTGCAGCTCGTCCTGGCCGATCCGGCGCGGGCCGAATACGCCCGGCTGCCGGTCGCTGAAGCAGATCAGGTAGCAGTGGCCGCCCGGGCGCAGCACCGTGGCCAGGCTGGTGACGTACCGCGCCCGGCTGTCGTCGTCGAAGACGTGGAACACGCCGCTGTCGATGACGGTGTCGAAGGTCAGGCCCAGGTCGGGCAGGCGCAGCACGTCGCCGACCTCGAACCGGGCCTTCAGACCCCGGTCGGCGGCCTTGATCCGGGCCCGCTCGATGGCAGTGGGTGAGGCGTCGATGCCCACCGCGTCGGCGCCGTGGGCGGCGGCCAGCAGCGTGTGCTCCCCGGTGCCGCAGCCGGCGTCCAGGAGCCGGCCGCTCAGCAGGCCGCTTCCGGCCAGGCGCATGAAGACCGGCTGAGGCCGGCCGATATCCCACGGCGCAGGCGCGCTCCCCGTGTAGGCGTCGTCCCAGCTCGGTGTGGTCATATAGCGGCTCCCCGGCGCTCAGTAGGCGCTGACACCCTACCGAAGCCGGGCGGGCCATGCTGATATACCGAAGTCATGACCGCCAACGGCCTGCACGGGCAGATGAGATCGGCCGCGCTCACCCTGCTGGGCGCGCTGAGCGATCAGGACCGGGCGCTCGCGGCTCAGCCGTTCGGCGACGCCGCCGCTCGGCGGTGGCTGGAGTACCGGCCGAGGCACCGGCCGGGCGCGTGCCTGGCCCAGCTGAGCCTGACCGCTCGCAAGGCGGCTCACCGGCTGCTGGCCACCGGGCTCAGTGAGCATGCTTACGCGCAGGCCATGGGCATTGTCGCGCTCGAAGAGGTGCTCGACAGGCAGGAGCAGTGGCGGCGGGGACGGCACAGCGGCGATTACTGGGTCAGCATCTTCGGTGACCCCGCGGGTGACCTGCCCTGGTCGTGGCGCTTCGAGGGCCACCACCTGTCGGTGACCATGACGCTGGCGGCCGGCCAGGTCTCCCCTGCCCCGGTCTTCCTGGGCGCCAACCCGGCCTGCGTCAGCTACGCCGGGCGCCCGGTGTCCCGGCCGCTGGCCCCCGAGGAGGACCTGGCCTGGGCCCTGCTCGACGCGTTGGGACCGGACGGGCGAGCGCAGGCGGTGGTGGCCGGGCACGCTCCCGGCGACATCCGTACCGGCACGAATCCCCGGGCCAGGGAGAGTATTGAGCCGCTGGGCGTGCCGTCCGCCTCGCTCGGGCCTGCACCACGTGCGGTGCTCGGCGAACTGGTCGCGCTGTACCTGGCCCGGCTGCCCGCCGGGCTGGCCGCTCCGGAAGCGGCCCGCCTGGACGGGGCCGCACTGCACTTCGCCTGGGAGGGACCCCTTACGCCGGGGAGCAGGCACTACTACCGGGTACAGGGCGATGACCTGCTGATCGAATACGACACCACCGACGACGGCAACCATGCGCACACCGTGCTGCGCCGTCCGCGCAGCGACTTCGGCGACGACGTGCTGGCCGCGCACTACTCGCGAGAACACGCCTCGCAGGACCGCTACTCGCGAGAAGATGGCTCACAGGATCACGGCTCACGCGAACCGGCACAATGAACGGCATGGCATCACACGTCGCACTGCTGCGCGGTATCAACGTCGGGGGCCGGAACAAGGTGCCCATGGCCGAACTTCGCGAGGTGGTGACCTCGCTCGGGCACACCGGGGTGAGCACGTACATCCAGAGCGGCAACGTGCTGTTCAGCACGCCGGACTCCGACAACGCCCGGCTGGCGTCGGCGCTGGAGGCCGCGATCTCTGACCGGTTCGGCATCTGGTCGTCGGTCGTGGTGCGGTCCCGGGACGAACTGGCCCGCATCCTGGACGGCAACCCGTACCCGGACGAGCCGAATCCTAAGTTCGTGCACGTGGTGTTCATGAACTCCGAGCCTCCGGCGGAGGTGCTCGACCGCATCAAGGCCGCCGAAAGCGAGGCCGCGGCCAAGGGCAGCCGTGACACGGTCACCGCGGCCGGCGAGACCCTGTTTCTGCACACGCCCGACGGCTTCGGGACCAGCGAGCTGGCCCTGGCGGTGTTCAAGATCATCAGCCCGCCGGCCAAACAGCGCCAGCGAGGGCTGGCCGCCACGGCCAGGAACTGGGCCACCGCCACCAAGCTGCTCACCCTGTGCGAGGAGACGTGAGCCGCGCGGTCCTGGTCACCGGGGCGTCCCGCGGCATCGGCCGGGCGGTGGCGCAGGCGTTTGCCCGGCAGGGCGACCGGGTGGCGGTACACCACCGTGATTCCGAGGCGCTGGCCCGGGAGGTCCTGGCCGGGCTGCCCGGTGACGGCCACACGCTCGTGCGCGCCGACCTGGCCGATGCCGAAGCCGTCCGGCTGATGGTCGAGGCCGCCGTGGCCAGCCTGGGCGGCCTTGACGTCGTGGTGAACAACGCCGGGATCTACGTCTGGCACCCCATCACCGAAGTGTCCTACGAGCAGTGGCAGCAGGTCTGGCGCGACACCATGGCCGTCAACCTGACCGGGGCGGCCAACCTGACCTGGTGCGCCGTCCAGCATATGAAGGAAGCCGGCGGCCGGATCGTCAACGTCTCCTCACGCGGCGCGTTCCGCGGCGAGCCCCGGAATCCGGCCTACGGGGCCAGCAAGGCCGGCCTCAACGCGTTCGGGCAGTCCATGGCCCGGGCGCTGGCTCCGTTCGGCATCTCGGTAGCCACCGTGGCGCCCGGCTACGTCGAGACCGAGATGGCCGCCGCCGACCTGAACTCCCCGCGGGGCGAGGAGATCCGGGCGCAGAGCCCGTTCAACCGGGTGGCGACGACCGAGGAGATCGCGGCCGCGGTCGTCTACCTGGCTTCCGACGAGGCTGAATGGGCCAGTGGGGCCATCCTCGACCTCAACGGGGCCTCCTACCTGCGCTCTTAGTAGGCGTTCGGCTCATGGTCGCGCTTTCCTGCGGGCAGCGCGAGAATCGTTCCTACATGGAACCCGAGACGCGCTACGCCAAGTCGGGGGGCCTTCGCATTGCCTATCAGGTGACTGGTGAAGGGCCCGATCTGGTGATGGTCCCGGGGCTGACCTCCCACTTGGAGATCCAGTGGCGAGACCCCAGCTACCGCCGCTTCGTGCGCTCCTTGTCGTCCTTTTGCAGGCTGGTGCGGTTCGATAAGCGCGGCACCGGGCTGTCCGACCCGGTGGCCGAGCTGCCGACGCTGGATCAGCGCATGGCCGACCTGATGGCGGTCCGGTCCGCCGCCGGGTGCCGGCGGCCGATCGTGCTGGGCTTCTCCGACGGGGGACCTATAGCGATTACCCTGGCCGCCGCTCATCGGCGATCGGTCCGGGCGCTGATCCTGTACGGCACATCGCCGCGCTGCCCGCCCGGCTGGGCCATGCGGCAGCTGCGGCTGATGGCGCGGCAGTGGGGTCAGGGGGACTCGCTGGGGATGGTCGCCCCGACACTGGCCGGCGAGCTGGCCCGCCAGGACCGGGCCGTCTTTGAGCGGGCCTCGGCGAGTCCCGGCATGATCAGGGCCCTGGTCGAGTCGCTGACCGTCACCGATGTCAGGAGCCGCCTGGCTGAAGTTACCGTGCCCGTCCTGGTGCTGCACCGGCGATCGGACTTCGTGCCGTTCTCCGAGGCCAAGCTGATGGTCCGGGGCATCACAGGCGCACGGCTGGTGGCGCTGGAGGGCAGTGACCACCTCCCGTGGGCCGGGGACGTCGGCGGCGTCCTGTCCCCCATTGCCGAATTCGTCGCCGAGGTCTCTGACCCCCAGGGAAGGCAGCAGCCGGCGACGCCGGCGGCCAGGACGCGGCGCCCCGCCACCGGCTGGGGGGCATTGACCGACGCGGAGCAGCGGGTAGCCCGCCTGGTGGCCGGAGGCCTGGCTAACCGCGAGGTGGCAGAGCGCCTGTTCCTGTCCCGGTACACGGTAGAGACTCACCTGAAGCACGTGTTCATCAAGCTGGGCGTGTCCTCTCGCGCCGAGCTTGCCGCCCTGGCCCCGCGAAATACCTGATCTCAGGGATGCTGGCGCATCCCCAGGCCGGCAAAGTTCCACCCATGGACAACATGACGGCCGACGTCGTGGTGGTCGGCGGCCGGTGCGCGGGAGCGCCGACCGCCATGCTGCTGGCGCGGGCCGGACTCTCCGTGCGCCTCCTGGAGCGATCGGCGCACCTAGGTGACGTGGTGTCCGGCCACCTGATCAAGCCCGCGGGAGTCGCCCGGCTGCGCCGGTGGAAAGTGCTGGACGCGGTGCTCGCCGCCGGCTGTCCCCCGCTCGACGACCGGGTGCTGTGGCTGGCCGGCCAGCCGCAGCACGCCCCGGCGCCCGAGCCGGGCACCGCCCCTATAGCACCACGCCGGACGGTGCTTGATCCGATCCTGCTGTCCGCGGCCGCGGATGCGGGAGTCGAGGTCGAGATGGGGGTATCCGTGCACGGCCTGCTGCGCCAGGGCGAGCGGGTCACCGGAGTCGCGACTTCGGCCGGGGAGTGCCGCGCGCACCTGGTGATCGGCGCGGACGGCCGGAACTCCCGGATCGCCCGGCTGGCCGGGGCGAACACCTACCATGACCACCCGCCGGTCACGTTCGCCTACTACACCTACTGGCGCGGCTGCCCAGTCGCTGGCGTGCACGCCTGGCTCGAACCAGGCAGGTTCTTCGGCATCTTCCCGGTCGGCGGCGGGCTCGCGCTCGCCTTCGTGCAAGGACCACGCGGCGAGTACCCCAGGTTCCGCCGCGACCCTCTGACGGCCTACGTCAGCGAACTGCGGTCGCGTCCCGCGCTGGCCGCCCTGCTGGGAGAGGCGGTCATCGCCGAGCAGCTGCGCGGCACGGCCGCCCTGCCCACCTTCTTCCGGACCTCGTCGGGGCCGGGCTGGGCGCTGGTCGGTGACGCCGGCCACCACAAGGACCCGGTTATCGCCCGGGGGATCGCCGATGCCTTCCGCGACGCGGACCTGGTGGCCTCGGCCGTCGTTGACGGCTGGCCCGGCGACCTGGAGGCAGCCCTGGCCGAGTACGGGCATCAGCGCGATCAATGCGCCATCCCGCTCAGTGACGCGAACCTGAGCATCGCCCGGCTGGACAGGCCGACCGGGCCGCTGGGCGCTGCCTGGCTCCAGATGACCGCGCTCGAGCAGGCCCTCGACGACCCCGGCAGCCATCGGCGGTTAGCCACTTTACGCGTCCCGCAGCTTGGTCTCGCCGCGCTGGCTCTTGACTGTGTATGCCAACATGGTCTTGAATTCATAGGAAACTTTCTTATTTGATTTGGCTCGCATGTCCAGTCGCGCACGTCCAGCCCCTCCACGTCTAGCCAAGGGATCCGCGCATGAGACGACACCCCCGTAGCCTGGCCGCGCTCGCCGCGGCCACCGCCGCCCTGGCCACGATCGGTTTCACCGCCACCGGAGCCAGCGCCGATGCCGCCCGCGGCGCGGCTACCAATGCGGGCAGCGGCGGCTGGCTGGCCTCCGGGTTGCCGCAGTACGTGTTCGCCCCGTACTACGAGATGTACGACACCAGCACCGACCTGGCCGCCCAGTCGCGGGCTTCGGGAGCCAGGTTCCTGTCGCTGGCCTTCCTGGAAACCGCGCAGCCCGGATCGTGCACGGCGTACTGGAACGGCGATACGAGCGAGCCGATCTCCGCCGCCACCTTCGGCAGCGACATCGCCGCGATCCAGGCCACCGGCGGTAACGTCATCCCGTCGTTCGGTGGCTACACCGCCGACACCACTGGCACCGAGCTCGCCGACAGCTGCACCAGCGTCCCGGCCATCGCCCAGGTCTACGAGGACCTCATCACCACCTACCACGTCCCCCGCATCGACCTTGACATCGAGGGAACCTCGGTGACCAACGCGGCGGGGATCAACCGGCGTAACCAGGCCATCGCCCTGGTGGAGTCCTGGGCCGCGGCTCACCACCGCAGCATCCAGTTCTCCTACACCCTGCCCACCTTCCCCACCGGGCTGCCCGCGGCCGAGCTGTCCGTGCTGCAGAACGCGGTCGCAGACGGCGCGAAGATCACCACGGTGAACCTGGAGACCTTCGACTACTACATCGGCACCCAGCAGAACATGCTGACCGACACCGAAACCGCCGCCTCGGCCCTGGTCAGCCAACTGCAGTCGCTGTACCCCGGTGAATCGACGTCGCAGCTGTGGCACATGGTCGGCGTCACCGAGATGCCGGGCATCGATGACTTCGGCCCGGACGAGACCTTCACCAAGGCTCAGGCGATCGAGCTGTTGCTGTGGGCCGACCGGACCGGGATCGGCACCTTGTCATTCTGGGCGCTGCAGCGCGACAACGGCGGCTGCCCGGGCACCAAGGGCGCCGGCACCTGCTCCGGCATCACGCAGCCGACCTGGTTCTTCAGCCACGTCTTCGAGCTGTTCACCAGGTAAGCCGGTAAGCCCGCAGGGCTAACCGATACCAGGGCTGGCCGGGGGCCGGGCACCGTCAACGGAGTTCGATCCGAGGGCGGTCATGACCCGGCTCCAGGCCAATTCCGTGCCCGCGGCCAGGCACCCGTCGACCACGGCGTCGCTGCCCAGGGCGCTGACCTGGATGGACGGCATGACGGGGGCCATCTGCTCAAGTTCGGCGGTGACCGACTCGGCGAAGCCCGGCGCCCGGCCGATGCCGCCGCCGAGAACGATCAGCTCCGGGTCGACCACGGTGATGATGGCGCAGATGGTCTTGGCCACCAGCCGCGCCTCCTCGGCCACCACGGCCAGCGCCCGCTGGTCGCCGCTGGCCGCCGCGGCGAACACGCGGCGCGCGGATACCGAGCCTCGCATGCCTCCGCGCCGGGCGGCCCGCACGACGCCCGACGCCGAGGCGGCCGCCTCGAGCGTGCCGCGCTTGCGGGCATCGTGCTCATCGGCGCCGGCGCCGCCGGTCAATGGCAGGAACGCGATCTCCCCGGCCACCCCATGCGCGCCGCGCAGCAGCTGGCCGGCCAGGATCAGGCCCATCCCGATGCCGGTGCCGATATGCACGAAGGCGAAGTTGTCGGCGTCCCGGCCGTGACCCAGCGCCCGCTCGGCCAGCGCGGCGGCGTCCACATCGTTCTCCATGACCAGCGACGACCCGAACGCCTCCCGCAGCCCGGCCAGGGCCGCCGGGCGGTCCCAGCCGCGCAGCCCGCCGGTCAGCTTCATGGAGTTGCGCCGCGGGTCGTAGACGCCCGGGCTGCCGATCACGGTCTGGGTGATAGCCGACCGGGGGACGCCCGCGTTCTGGCACAGCATCTCGGCCAGCTCCACGAGCTCGGCCACCCGGGCGCGTACGCTGGTGGCTCGCGCCCGCAGCGATGCCCTGGTCCTGATCTCCCCGGTGAGGTCGGCGATCCCACCGCGGACGTACTCGTGCCCGATATCCAGCCCGAGCACCAGGCCGGCATCCGGCCTGATCTCATACAGCCGGGCCGAACGGCCGGGCACGCCGGTCCGCTGCCCGGCGCTGCGGACCAGGCCAGCCCGCTCGACGTTGTCCAGCGCCAGCGACACCGTGGGCTTGGACAGCCCAGAGACGCGGGCCAGCTCGGCCCGCGAGCAGGAACCACGCTGACGGATGTGCTCGAGCAGCAGTTGCTCGTTCAGTGCCCTGATCAAGGAAGGACGCGCAGCGAACAGCACCGTCCCGGTTCCCTCCGGGGGCGGCAGGGCCGAGGCCGACGCCTGCGCCGGACGCCCGGCGGGCACGACCGCATTCGCGTCTTCCGACAGGGCTGTCACGGCGACCTCCTCCACCATTGTTGCGTGACGCCCGGTCTGCGCGAACCCGGGCATCCGGATCCGCAGACGGGCGCTCCCAAACCCTTGCGCCGGGCTCTTGTACCGGGCAAATAGTTAGGATACTGTCCTAACAAATTAAACGAAAGGGGCAACCGGCATTTGCCGTGGACATGCCCAGAGCAAGGCCGTAGACGTGCCCTCAGGACCAAACACGGCAGTTAGGACGAAGCGGCATGAGACGTCTCACTAGATACGGGGTCATCCTCACGGCCGGCCTGCTCGCGGTCGGCTGCAGCGCCGGTTCCGGTTCCAGTTCCGGCTCCACCAGCGGCAAGACATCGACGAATAACAGCGTGCTGACTATCTCCAACGAGAACGGCGCACTGTGGAGCTGCGGCTTCAACCCGCTCAATTCGTCCTACAACCTCCTGTCGGTCGGCTTCATCTACGAGCCGCTCGTCTACGTGAACCCGTTGCAGAACGGCAAGACGACGCCGATGCTCGCGAGCTCCTGGAGCTGGGGAGCGGGCAACAAGTCGCTCACGTTCACGATCCGGTCAGGGGTCAAGTGGAGTGACGGCACGCCGCTGACCGCGGCCGACGTTGCGTTCACCTTCAACCTGATGAAGAAGTACCCGACCCTCGACCTGACCGGTGTCTGGTCGGTGCTGTCCAGTGTCACCGCGACCGGCTCGAACACGGTCACCATGAACTTCAGCAGCGTCGCCGTGCCGTACTTCTACTACATCGCGGATCAGACGCCCATCGTGCCTCAGCACATCTGGTCGACGATCGCCAATCCGGCGACCGCCACGATCAGTAAGCCGGTCGGCAGCGGTCCCTACCTGATGAGCAAGTGCAGCCCGTCGAACATCACCTACACCGCCAACCCGCACTACTGGCAGCCGGGCCTGCCGAAAATCCACACCATCCAGTACCCGGCCTTTACGAGCAACAACACGGCCAACGACACCCTGGCCAACGGCCAGGCCCAGTGGGGTGCCCAGTACATCCCGGACATCCAGGCCTTCTACACCTCCAAGAACGCGAACTACCACTACTGGTTCCCGCCGGTCCTGAACGTGTCGATGGTCCCGAACCTGACCAACCCGCTGCTGAGCAACGTCAAGGTCCGCGAGGCCATCTCGTACGCGATCAACAGGCAGCAGGTCTCCACGATCGGCGAGTCCGGCTACGAGCCGCCCGCGAACCAGGCAGGCATCGTCACCCCGACGTTCACCAGCTCGCTGAACAACTCGGCCCTGGCGTCCTGGGGCAACCGGTTCAACGTGGCCAAGGCGAAGACCCTGCTGGAATCGGCTGGCTACCATCCGGGCTCCGACGGCATCATGACGAACGCGTCCGGCCAGAAACTGCAGTTCACCGTCATCAACATCGGCGACTACTCCGACTGGGTGGCCTCGATGCAGGTCATCCAGCAGGATCTCAAGGCGGTCGGCATCTCGATCACCCCCAGCAACCTGTCCAACACCGACTACCAGGCCGACCTGTTCAACGGCCATTACCAGCTTGCCTACGTGGAGCAGTACACGTTCGGCCCGGGCCCGTACTACGAGCTGAACAACTGGCTCAACTCAGCGAACACGGCGCCGGTCGGCAAGCAGGCCGCCAGCAACTACGAGCGCTACAGCAACCCGGCCACCGACAAGCTGCTCGATGAGTACTCGACTACCACCAGCGCGGCCATGCAGCAGTCGATCCTGAACCAGCTGCAGCAGGTCATGCTGAGTCAGGTACCGTTCATCCCGGTGGTGGAGGGCGTCGACTGGTACCAGTACGACACCACGTCGATTACCGGGTGGCCCACGTCCAGCGATCCCTACGCCCAGCCTCCGGCGTGGGCCTTCCCCGACAACGAGCAGGTGCTGCTGCACCTGGCGCCGAAGTAAGCCCCAGTAAGCTGAGCCGCCGCGTGCCAGGCAGCCTCGCGGACGCCTGGCACGCGGCCTCGTCCCTGATTATCCGGACCAGGAGCCAATCAGCTTGAGATACGCCCTGCGCCGCCTCGGTTTCTTCGTCCTGACGCTGTGGGCGGCGCTTACCCTCAACTTCCTGCTGCCGCGGCTGATGCCGGGCAACCCGGCGCTGGCCATGATGACGAAGTTCCACTCGGCGGGCGCCAACCCGCAGACACTGCGCGCCCTGGAGACCCTGTTCGGGGTCAACAACCAGCAGGGCCTGATCGCACAGTACTTCGGTTACCTGCACCAGATGCTGACCGGTAACTTCGGCACCTCCCTGAGCCAGTTCCCGGCGTCGGTCACGTCGGTCATCGGCAGCGCGATCTGGTGGACGCTCGGCCTGGTCGGCGTCACCACGGTCCTGGCGTTCGTCCTCGGCACCGGCCTCGGCATCGTCTCCGCCTGGCGCCGCGGCGGGAAGCTGGACAGCGTGCTACCGCCGGTATTCGTGATCACGTCCGCGATCCCATACTTCTGGGTGGCCATGGTCCTGGTCCTGGTCTTCGGCATCACCTTGCACTGGTTTCCCAGCCAGGGCGGCTACTACGTGACCACCGACAGCCCCGGCCTCAACCTGACCTTCTTCCAGGACGTGGTGAACCACGCCTTCCTGCCCGCCATGGCCCTGCTGATCACCACGATCGGCACCTGGATCCTGACCATGCGGAACACGATGATCACCACCCTGGCCGAGGACTACGTGCGGATGGCCCGGGCCAAGGGCCTGCCGGGCTGGCGCATCATGCTCGACTACGCGGCGCGGAACGCGATGCTGCCGAACCTGGTCGGCTTCGCGATGTCCCTCGGCTTCGTGGTCAGCGGCGCGATCCTGGTGGAGTACGTGTTCAACTATCCCGGCGTGGGCTACATGCTGCTGCAGGCCGTGGACGGCGAGGACTACCCGCTGATGCAGGCCCTGTTCCTGCTGATCACGGTCGCGGTCCTGGTCGCGATCCTGGCCGCCGACATCCTCACCGCGCTCCTCGATCCCCGGACCAGGGCGGCGCGTTAGCCATGGCCATGCCAGTCGCGGGAGTCCCCACAGAAAGCCCCGCCGCGCACGTACCCGCCGGCCACGCGCTGGCCCGCATCGGCCGCGCCATCCGCTCCAACCGCAAGGCGGCCACGGGCACGATCCTGCTCCTGATCTTCGTCCTGATCGCGCTGTTCCCCTGGGTCATCGCCCGCGACAGCCCCACGACCGACGCTTATCAGCCGCATCTGGGCGCCTCGGCTGCTCACTTGCTCGGCACCAACGCCTACGGGCAGGACCTGTTCGCGCAGGTGGTGTGGGGCACCAGGAACGTACTGATCATCTCGGTCGTCGTCGGGCTGGCCACCACGGGGGTGGCCGTCCTGATCGGCGTCGCCGCGGCCTACCTCGGCGGGGCGTGGGACGGAACGCTCAGCGTGCTGACCGACGTGCTGCTCGTCATCCCGCTGTTCCCGCTGCTGATCGTCATCGCGGCCTACGCCCACGGCGGGACCACGCTCGTGCTGATCGCGGCGATCACCCTCACCAGCTGGTCTTACACAGCGCGCCAGCTCCGGTCCCAAGCGCTCACGTTGCGTAACCGGGATTACCTGGAGGCGGCGCGGGTCCGCGGCGAGCGCAGGCTCTACATCATCGTGGTGGAAGTCATCCCGACCATGACGTCCCTGATCGTGGCGAGCTTCCTGACCAACGCCCTGTACGCAGTGCTGCTCTCATCCAGCCTGCAGTTCATCGGCCTCGGCGACCCGAACACGGTGAGCTGGGGCACCACCCTGTACTGGGCGGAGAATAACGCCGCGCTCCAGACCGGCGAGCCGTTGTGGGCGATCGCCCCAGGTGCCTGCATCGCGTTGCTCGGCGCCGCGTTCGCCCTGCTCAACTACGCGTTCGACGAGATCGGCAATCCGGCGCTGCGGCCCGTGCGAAGGAGCAAGCGTGTCCGAAGCGCATGAGATCCTCGAGGTCAGCGGCCTGTCCGTGGACTACGTCCTGGATCGCGGCGACGTCAGGGCCGTGGACGACGTGTCCTTCACCCTGAACCGGGGCGAGTTCCTCGGCATCGTGGGCGAATCAGGCTGCGGGAAGTCGACCCTGCTGTTCGCCGTGGCCCAGCTGCTGGCCCCCCCGGCCCGCGTCGCGGCGGGCAGCGTCACCTTCGAGGGCACGAACCTGGTCGGCCTGACCGACAAGCAGCTGTCGGCCATCCGCTGGCGGGACATGTCGGTGGTCATGCAGAGCGCGATGAACGCGCTGAACCCGGTCAAGTCGATCGGCGCCCAGTTCAAGGACGCGATGAAGGCGCACGGAAAGCCGTCCAACGAAGAGATCCAGGCCAGGTCCGCCGAGGTACTGCGCATGGTCGGCATCGACCCGGTGCACCTGAAGAGCTACCCGCACCAGCTGTCCGGCGGCATGCGGCAGCGCTCCATGATCGCCATGGCCATGCTGTTCACCCCCGACCTGATCATCATGGACGAGCCCACCTCCGCGCTCGACGTGGTGGCCCAGCGCTCGCTGATGGTGCAGATCAAGGAGCTGCAGCTGAGCTACGGCTTCGCGGTCATCTTCGTCACCCACGACATGTCCCTGATCAGCCACTTCTCCGACCGGCTGATGGTCATGTACGCCGGCCAGGTGGACGAGCTGGGCGCCACCCGGACGGTGTTCGACCGGCCGCTGCACCCCTACACCCAGGGCCTGCTCGAAGCCTTCCCCTCCATCCGCGGCCCTAAGGTCCCGCTCAAGGGCATCCCGGGCAGCCCGCCCGACCTGGCCCGGCTCCCCTCCGGCTGCCGGTTCCACCCGCGCTGCCCCCTGGCCGTGGAACGGTGCACGCAGGTCGCGCCCGACCTGTACGAAGTGGACCAGGCGCTGGTGCGCTGCCTGCGCCGCCAGGACGGCAGCCTGCCGCTTGAAGCCGGCCAGGAAGGGAGCCTCAGCCGATGAGCGAGCTGCTGCGGGCCGAGCACCTGACCAGGCACTTCAAGATCGGCGGGGCCCTGTCCCGGCGCACGCTGCACGCCGTGGACGACGTGAACTTCAGCATCGGCGAGCGGGAGATCGTGGCCCTGGCCGGCGAGAGCGGCAGCGGCAAGTCCACCATCGCCCGGGTCCTGGCCCGGATCTACTCACCCACCAGCGGGGAGATCTACTTCCAGGGCCAGCTGGTGTCGGCCCTCCGCTCCCGAAGCGACCGGCTGCGGTACAGCGGCCTGGTACCCATGGTGTTCCAGGATCCGTTCGGCTCCATGAACCCGGTGTTCCGGGTCCAGCACGGCGTCCTGCGCAGCCTCAAGCTGCACCGGCCCGAACTATCCGGCCAGCAGCGCCAGGACGAGGCGGCCCGGGTGTTCAACGTGGTCGGCCTCGGAGCCGACATGCTGGAGCGGTTCCCCTTCGAGCTGTCCGGCGGCCAGCGGCAGCGGGTCGGCTTCGCCCAGGCGCTGGCCATGCGCCCGAAGCTGATCCTGGCCGACGAGCCGGTCTCGATGCTGGACGTGTCGATCAGGATCGGCCTGCTCAACCTGATGGCCGAGCTGAGGGACACGATGGGCGTGTCCGTCCTGTACATCACCCACGACATCGCCAGCGCCAGGTACGTGGCCGACCGGCTGATCGTCATGTACGCAGGTCAGATCGCTGAGACCGGGCCGATCGAGGACGTGCTGGCCAGCCCCAGGCACCCGTACACCCAGCTGCTGGTGTCCGCGGTGCCCGACCCGCGGGCGCCGCTGTCGGTGGCGGCCGAAACCGACCGCGGCGAGCCGCCCAAGGTCATCGATCCCTCGCCCGGCTGCCGGTTCCGCTGGCGCTGCCCGCTGGCCATCGACACCTGCGCGCAGGTCACGCCAGCGCTGACCGAGCTGGAGCCGGACCACCAGACGGCCTGCCACGTGGCCCAGGCCCAGCCAGAAGGAGCCGAGCCGGTGCAGGCATTCTCATGAAGCTGGCCGTGATCGGCGGCGGGTCCACCTACACCCCCGAGCTCGCGGATGGCATCGGGCGGCTGCTGCCGTCCGTGACCGAGCTGGTCCTGGTCGACCCCGACCCCGGGCGGCTGGCCGCCGTGGGCCCGGTGTCGGCCCGGATCATGGCCGCGCACGGCCACCGGGCCCGGGTGCGCTGGACCGGCAGCCTTGACGACGGCACCGACGGCGCCGGCGCCGTCCTGTTCCAGCTGCGGGTCGGCGGCCAGGCCGCCCGGCAGCGCGACGAGACCTGGCCCCTGGACTGCGGCTGCGTAGGCCAGGAGACCACGGGGGCGGGCGGGCTGGCCAAAGCGCTCCGCACCGTGCCCATTGTCTTGGATTTGGCCGAACGGGCCAGCCGCCGGGCTTCGCCCTCTGCCTTCATCATCGACTTCACCAACCCCGTGGGGATCGTCACCCGCGCCTTGCTGACCGCCGGGTACCGGGCCGTCGGGCTGTGCAACGTGGCCATCGGGTTCCAGCGGGACTTCGCCTCGATGCTCGGGGTCCCGCCGGAGCGGGTGTCGCTCGGTCACGTCGGGCTCAACCACCTGACCTGGGAACGCTCCGTGGTGGTGGACGACAAGGACGTGCTGCCCGACCTGCTCGCCAGCCGGGCCGAAGACATCGCGCCGCACACCGGGCTGCCCGCGGAATTCATCCGCCGGCTGGGCCTGGTCCCGTCGTACTACCTGCGCTACTACTACGCCCACGACGAGGTGGTCGCCGAGCAGCGCGGCGCGGTGACCCGGGCCGAGGCGGTCGCCAGGCTGGAGGCCGAACTGCTCGAGCTGTACGCGGACCCGGCCCTGGACCGCAAGCCGGACCAGCTGGCGCAGCGCGGCGGAGCGTACTACTCCGAGGCCGCGGTGGACCTGCTGGTCTCGCTGGCCGACGACCGGCGTGACGTCCAGGTAGTCAACACTCTCAACCGCAGGACGCTGCCGTTCCTGCCCGCCGACGCGGTGATCGAGGTGCCCGCGGTGATCGGCCGCGACGGCGCCGTCCCGGTCCCGGTCAACCCGGTCCCGCCGCTGCTGCGCGGCCTGATCGGGCACGTGTATGCCTACGAGGAGCTGGCGCTGGAGGCCGCGCTGCACGGCGGCCGGCAGCGGGTCTACGACGCGCTGCTCGCGCACCCGCTGGTCGGCCAGGCCGACCAGGCGGAATGCCTGACCGACCGCCTGCTCGCGGAGAACGCGCAGTACCTGCCCTGGGCATGAGGAGGATCCAGATGAGACGAACCTGGCCCGCGGTCCTGGCCGCCGCCGGAATCACGCTGGCCCTGGTCACCCCGGCTGCCGCAGCCGCGGCCGCGGCTCCGCAGGCTGCACCTCAAGTCCGGGTCAACCAGGTCGGCTATCCGGCCGACGGGCCGAAGGTGGCCTACGTGATGCTGGCCAGGCCGGTCAGTCAGGTGAACTTCGAGGTCACCGCGCCGTACGGCGCGGTGATCTACTGGGGCACGTCCACCGACGACCTGGGGTCGTGGAACTCCGCCTACCGCGCGGTCTACCAGCTCAGCTTCACCGGCCTCAGCCTGCCGGGCAGCTACCAGGTCAAGGTCACCTCCCCCGTCGCGGCGGCCTCCCCCGCGTTCACCGTCGGCACCGGGTCGCAGCTGTACGACCAGCTGGTGGACAACGCCGTGCAGTACTTCACCTCCGAGCGGGATGGCCCTGACGTCGATCCCGGCGTCCTGGACCGCCAGCCCGCCAACCTGACCGACGCCCGGGCCTACGTGTACGCCGATCCCAGCTACGACAGCAACGACAACCTGCTCGGCACGCTGAAGAAGATCGGCGGGCCGGTGAACGTCTCCGGCGGCTGGTTCGACGCCGGCGGCGGCTACGAGAAATTCGCCTACACGGCCAGCTACGCCGACGCGCTCATGCTGATCGCGGCCAGAGCCCTATCAAATGGGCAGGGCCCTGGCAGCTACCCGACTCTGCAGCCGGAGGCTGACTTCGGCCTGCAGTGGATCACCAAGCTGTGGAATCCCGTGCTCAAGGTGCTGTACGCGCAGGTCGGGATCGGCAACGGCAACGCCAGCAACACGATCCAGGGCGACTACAACTTCTGGTTCCTGCCCCAGGCCGAGGACCGGCTGGACGTACGGCCGGGCGGAAACCCGGGCCCGACCGCCTATTACGTGAAGTACCGGCCGGTGTTCGAGGCCGCGCCGCCGGGCCGGCCGGTCAGCCCCGACCTGGCGGGCCGGTTCGCCGCCGACTTCGCGCTCGGCGCGCAGCTGTCCGCAGGCAGCGACCCGGTGCAGGCCGGGCACCTGCTGGCCCTGGCCCGGAGCGTGTACGCCATGGCCAAGACCACCGACGTGGGGCAGATCGTCACCGCGTTTCCCTATGACTACTACCCGGGCACCGAGTGGAAGAGCGACATGCTGTGGGGTGCCGCCGAGATCGCGCTGGCCGACGAGGCGGACGGCGCCCCGGCCGGGCAGGTGCGTGCCGACCTGGCCACGGCGGCCCGCTGGGCCCGGGCCTACATCGCGCAGGGCCACCCCGCCGATGGTGACACGTTCAACCTGTATGACAACGGGGCGGTCGCCGAGGCCGAGCTGCTGCAAGCCATGCAGCAGGCCGGGTTCGACCCGATCGCGCCCGGCACGCTGCTCGGCGACCTGGCCGCGCAGCTACGGACCGGTGAGGACCAGGCGCACGGCGACCCGTTCGCGCTCGGCACCCAGCTCGGCGACTCCGACGCCTCGCCGCACGCGTTCGGCCTGTTCATCACCGACGCGCTGTACCAGAAGTACGGCGGCTCGGATCAGTACCAGGCGTTCGCCCAGCAGCAGCTGAACTTCGCGCTCGGCGCCAACGGCTGGGGCAGCTCATTCGTGGTCGGCGCGGGCACCGTGTTCCCGCACTGCATGCAGAGCGAGATCGCCAACCTGGCCGGCTCACTGACCGGCCGCGGCGCGATCCAGCTCGGCGCGGTCACCGACGGGCCGAGCAGCCCGGATAACTTCGTCGGCCTGGGCACCGTGCCCGGCATGCGGGCCTGCAGCGCGGGCCAGTTCGCGCCGTTCAACACCGCGACCGCGGGCTACGAGGACAACGTGGTCTCCTGGCCCTCGGTGGAGCCCGCCGATGACTACACCGCCGCCTCCCTGCTGGCCTTCGCCCTCGGGGCGGCCGATCTTGGCTGAGGTAACGGCACTCAAGCCCGCCGTACTGGCCATCGACGGGGGCAACAGCAAGACCGACGTGGCCGTGGTGGCCAGCGACGGCACACTGCTGGCTACCGCGCGCGGGCCAGGCACCAACTCCCACGAGATCGGCGCCGAGCAGACGATGCTGATCCTCGACGCGGTGGTCAAGCAGGCGGCCGCGCAGGTCGCCGCGTCCCGGAACGGCTGGGTGGCGCTGCACACGGTGGCCTGCCTGGCCAACGCGGACCTGCCGGAAGAGGAGGACGAGCTGGCCGCCGCGGTACAGGCCCAGGGCTGGAGCCCGTCGGCCACCGTGGTCAACGACACCTTCGCTATCTTGCGCTCGGGCCTGACCGACGAGGACCAGCCGCACTGGGGCGTGGCCGTGGTCTGCGGCGCCGGCATCAACTGCGTCGGCGTCGCGCCGGACGGCCGGGTGACCAGGTTCCTGGCCCTGGGCACGATCTCCGGCGACTGGGGCGGCGGCTACGGCCTGGGGCTGGAGGTCTTGTGGCACGCGATCCGCGCCGAGGACGGCCGCGGCCCCGCCACGACGCTGAGCGGCTACTTGACCAGCCATTTCGGCGTTGAACGGGTGGAGGAAATCACGCTCGGCATCCACAAGGGGAAGATCGACGACGACGAGCTGATCGGCCTCGCGCCGCTGCTGTTGCTGGCCGCCGACGACGGTGACCCGGCCGCGCGGGCGGTGGTGAACCGCCTGGCCGACGAGATCTCGGTCATGGCCATCACCGCCATGCGGCGCCTGGATCTCACCGGCCAGGCCACCCCGGTCATCCTCGGCGGCGGCGTCATCACCGCGCGGAACCCGCTGCTGATGGACGGCATCACCCACCAGCTGGCCGAGGCGGCGCCCCAGGCCCGGGTGCGCGTCATCGACGTCCCGCCCGTGGTCGGCGCGGCCCTGCTCGGCCTGGACCACGTGCAGGCCCCGCCCGCCGCCGAGTCCCGCCTGCGCGCCGCCTTTGCCCTCCGGGTCTTACTGCCGAGACGAGATTGTTCAGGCTCTGTGCTCCCGTTCGGAACGGTGAGACGGGATGCTTGGGAGCATGACCGAGATCAGTCCGGACAGCCCGCCGGGGCCGGTGCTCGAGACGACCGTCGGCGGGGTGCTGCGGCAGGCGGCTGAGCGCGCGGCCGGGACCATCGCCCTGGTGGAGGGCATCGCCGATCACCGCGAGCGCCGCCGCTGGAACTACGCCGACCTGCTGGCGGAGGCTGAACGGGTCGGCCGGGCCCTGCTGGGCCGGTTCGCCCCCGGCGAGCGGGTCGCGGTATGGGCGCCGAACTGCCCGGAGTGGCTGCTGCTCGAGTTCGGCGCGGCCCTGGCCGGCCTGACCCTGGTGACCGTGAATCCGGCGCTGCGCGCACGCGAGGTCGCGCACGTGCTCGGCCAGTCGCGGGCGCACGGGGTAGTGCTGGCCCCGGCCTATCGTGGCGCCGACCTGGCGGGCACGCTGGCGCAGGTGCGGGGCGACCTGCCCGGCCTGCGGGAGGTGATCTCCCTGGCGGACTGGGACAGCTTCGCAGGCTCGGGTTCCCCCGCCGAGCGGCTGCCCCAAGTCGGGCCGGACGACGCGGCTCAGATCCAGTACACCTCGGGGACCACGGGCTTCCCGAAGGGCGCCGTGCTGCGCCACCGCGGCATCACCAATAACGCGCGGTTCTGCGCGGAGATCTTGCAGGCGGACGCGGGTGAGGTGTGGGTCAACCCGATGCCGCTGTTCCACACCGCGGGATGCGTGCTGCTCACCCTGGGCCCGGTGCAGCACCTGTTCACCCAGGTGCTAGTACCGGGCTTCGACCCCGGGCTGGTGCTGCACGTGCTGGAGTCAGAGCGCGGCACGATGTTCGGCGGCGTACCCACCATGCTGCTGGCGCTGCTTGATCACCCGGCCTTCGGCGGCACGGACCTGTCCAGCGTCAGGTTCGCGTTCGCGGGCGGCGCCACCGTCCCGCCCGACCTGGTCCGCCGGGTCGAGTCGGTACTCGGCGTGCCGTTCTCAATCACCTTCGCCCAGACCGAGGCCTCACCGTGCATCACCCAGACGCGCCTGGACGACGCCCCAGACGACCGGGCCGGCACCCTGGGCCGTCCGCATCCTCAGGTGGAGGTCATGATCGCTGACCCGGCGACCGGCCAGCAGCTGCCCGCGGGCACCATCGGCGAGATCCTCACCCGCGGCTACCACGTAATGAAGGAGTACTTCGGTGACCCCGTCGCCACCGGCGCGGCGATCGACGCCGCGGGCTGGCTGCACACCGGTGACCTCGGCTCGGCCGATGAGCGCGGGTATTACCGGATCGAGGGCCGGGTTAAGGAGATGATCATCCGCGGCGGTGAGAACATCTACCCCAGAGAGATCGAGCAGCTCCTGTACGCCCACCCGGGAGTCGCCGACGTGGCCGTGGTCGGCGTGCCCGACGATCACTGGGGCGAGCAGGTGGCCGCCTTCATCCGGCCGACCTCCGGGTCGGCCGTCACCCCGGACGAGCTGGCCGGCTACTGCCGGTCTCGCCTAGCCGCGCACAAGACCCCGCGGCACTGGGTGTTCACCGACGCCTTCCCCATGACCGGGTCCGGCAAGGTCCAGAAGTTCCTGCTCCGGGAGCAGTTCACCGCCGCCCGATCCCAGCCCGGCGGCTGACCGGGGGCCGGAGACGGGAACCACGGACCGTTCGGCCGCCATATAGTCACATCGTCGAGCTTTCACCGGAAGGCGGAGCGATGCCTGGGGACACCGAGCCGGCTGCACGCCGGACCATCGATACCAGCGTGGCCCACAGCGCCCGGGTGCACGACTACTGGCTGGGCGGCAAGGACAACTTCGCCGCGGACCGTGCCGCCGGCGACGCGGTGATAGCGGCCTATCCGGGCATCGTGATGTCGGTGCGGGCCAACCGGGCCTTCCTGGCCCGGGCCGTGCGGTCCCTGGCTACCGAGGCCGGGATCAGGCAGTTCCTCGACATCGGCACCGGCATCCCGGCCTCGAACAACACCCATGAGGTGGCTCAGTCCGTGGCGCCCAGCTGCCGGGTGGTGTACGTGGACTACGACCCGGTGGTGCTGCTGCACGCCCAGGCCCTGCTGACTAGCTCTCCGCAGGGTGCGGTCGACTACATCGACGCGGACCTGCGCGACCCGCAGGCGATCCTCGCGGCGGCGGCCAAGACGCTGGACTTCTCCCGCCCGGTCGCGGTCATGCTGATCGCGATCATGCACCTGATCGTGGACGCCGACGACCCTTACCGGCTGGTGAGCGAGCTGATGGCGGCGGTACCTCCCGGGAGCTACCTGGCCTTGTCGCAGGTGGCCTCGGACATCGAGGCGGAGCAGATGGCCGAGGCGGCCAAGCGGTACAACCGGATGGCGCGGGAAACCCAGCGGCACCGCAGCCACGCCGAGGTCGAGCGCTTCTTCGACGGGCTCGAGCTGCAGGAGCCGGGCGTGGTCGCGGTCCAGCAGTGGCGGCCCGGCTCCGACCTTGAGGCTAGGGCCCGGTCGGCCATGTGGGGCGGAGTGGCCCGCAAACCCTGAGCGTCTCCGTCCCCGGGCCCGCGGCGGTTGGCGGCCGGCCAGCCGGGACGACATCGAGACCACCATCCTGCTGCTGGTCATCGGCGTGGCGGTCACCGAGCTGGCTGTCTGGGGCCGGCGCCAGCACGCGGACGCGAGCAGGCGCGCCGGGTATCTCGACGGGATCAGCAGCGCCGCGCAGGCGGTGGCCGCGGGCGACTCGCCTTCGCTGCTGATCGGCCAGGTAACCGGCCAGCTCACGCGGCTGCTCGCGCTGGAGACCTGCCGCTTCCAGTACGGCATCGCCGGGATCGGCCACCCCGCCCGGCTGCAGCACGACGGGTCGGTCACCATCGGATCCGGGACCTGGGGCGTGGACCGCGACGGATTCCCGGCCCACGGCGATACGGAACTGCTGGTGGAGAGCGGCGGCCTGTTCCAGGGCCGGTTCCTGATGACCCCGCGGCCCGGCGCCCGGCCCACCCTCGAGCAGCGCCTGCTGGCCATCGCCTTCGCCGATCAGGCGGGTGCCGCTTTGGCCACCAGTCACCCGGTCGACCAGCGATAGTATTGGCCGGGTTATGACGCGGGCGGGCGGCTGACGCAGGGGGCTCAGTGACCGAAGAGGGTGACTGGCGGAAGACCTTCAGGCCCGACATCCCCAGTGCCGCGCGTATCTATGACTACCTGCTCGGCGGCAAGGACAACTACGCGCCCGACCGGGCCGTGGCCGAGTCGATGATCGCCCAGCTGCCGAACGTGCAGATCGCGGTGCGGTGGAACCGGGCGTTCCTGCGCCGGGTGGTCCGCTACCTGATCAATGAGGCGGGCGTCAGGCAGATCGTTGATATCGGCGCCGGGCTGCCCTCCGCGGGCAACACGCACGAGATCGCCCTGGCCGCCGACCCGGCGACGCGGGTGGTCTACGTCGATCATGACCCGGTGGTCCTGGCCCACGCCCGGTCCATGCTGCACAACGTGCCCAACACCGCCATCATCGAGCAGGACCTGCTCGCGCCGGGCGAGATCCTGGCCGACCCGGCGCTGCGGGAGCTGATCAACTTCAGCCAGCCGACCGCGTTCTTGTTCCTGTCCATCCTGCACTTCGTGTCCGACGAGGCCGATCCGGCCGGGCTCATCGCCCAGCTGCTCGACCCGTTCCCGGCCGGCAGCCATGTCGCGATCTCGCACGCCACGCCGGACACGGTGCCCGAGGTCAACGACGTGGAACGAGTCTTCGACGAGGCGACCGAGCAGGCTCACGTGCGCAGCCGGACCGAGGTGCTGAAGCTCGTCGCGGGGATGGACCTGGTGGAACCGGGCCTGGCCTGGCCGCCCGAGTGGCGGCCGGATCCCGGCGACGTGGTGCCGCCCAACGCCGCCGAGGCGTATTACTGCGTGCTGGTCGCCCGCAAGTCCTAGGGTTTGGACGGCTCGATCAGCTTGCGGTCGGCGTCCTCGCCGAGCATCGCCCGGGACAGCTTGGTGAGCAGCTCACCGAGCTCGGCGTACTCATCGGGAGACCAGTCGGCGAGCAGTTCGCGCAGCCCCTCACGGCGAGCCGTGAACAGCTTCTCGGTGGCCTGGTGGCCGGCGTCGGTTCAGGTAAAGCGGGTTGCCGAACGCGTGATACCCGTGTGGCTGCTACTTCGCCATCCGGCCGCACAGCCAGGCCAGCGACAGCGGGTACCGGTAGTCGATGCCCATGTGACCGGCGTCGAAGAGCTCGAAGTGAACCAGGTCGTCGGCCACCCCGGCCTCCCGCAGCGCGGCACGGAAGGCCTGAGCCCCCAGGTCGAGATGGTATTCGTCCCTGGTCCCGGCATCGATCCAGATCGCCCGGAGCCCGCGCAGCGCCTCCGCGTGGGCTGGCACCATCCGCACCGGATCCCAGTCCAGCCAGCGCTGCCACACGGCGGGCCGCAGTACGCCGGTCACCGGGTCGAAGGGCAGGTCGACGGTAGCGTCCTGGCGGGCGGAGAAGCACGCCGCCACGCCGAGCACCCCCAGCAGGGTGATGTCCTCTTCCTTGGTGAAGGACACCCGCGAGCAGAAGTCCTGCCACCAGCGCCAGATGTCGCCGTCGTACCGGCGCAGGTGCCTGACCACGGCCGGGAACTCGGGGAGGTAGCAGTACTCGTACAGCGTGTCACCCGCGTGGGTGGCCAGCGCGCCGAACAGGTCGGGCCGCAGCATGGGCGTGATCATGGCGCCGAATCCGCCGCTCGACTTGCCCATGATGGCCCGGTGCGCGGCGTCCGGCAGCGTCCGGTACCGCGCATCCACCCAGGGCACCACCTCGTCGCACAGGTAGGAGTGGTAGCGCCCGGTGCCGGGCGAGTCCACGAACTGGCTGCCGCCGTAACTGGTCCACGCGTCGACGTAGACCACGATGGCCGGGGGCGCCGAGCCGCCGGCGAACACCGCGTCGGCGGCCTCGGGGAACGGCACCCGGTAGGCGGTGCGGTTCCGCCACATGGCTACGTGCCCGGTGTAGCCCTGGATCACGTACACGACCGGGTACTGGCGGGCGGGATCGTCGTCGTAACCGGGCGGCAGGTACACCAGCACCGGGCGCTCGTGCGGATCGCCGAGCGGGTTGCCGCGCAGCAGTTCGCTGCTGATGATGTGCTCGTCGATACGGCCGGCGAGATCGGCGGACCAGGGCAGCACGGCTCCTCCTCGAGGACGGGCTTCCTACCCTACGGGCTACCGAGGTGAGCGAGGATGGCGGCACTGACCGGGCCCGGCGTCTGGTACGGAGCCAGGTGCGAGGTGCCCCGGATGACCCGCAGCCGGGAGCCGCCGATGCCGAGCGCGGTCCTGGCCCCCTGCCAGGGCGGCGCGGCCACGTCCTCGGCGCCCGAGATGACCAGCGTGGGCGCCTTGATCGAGCCGAGTGCGGGGGCCAGGTCCAGGTCGGCGATGGCCTCCGCGCAGCCCGCGTAGCCCTGCGGGTCGGTGCCGTGCAGCATGTCCATGACCGCTGCCACGGCCGCAGGCTGGCGCGCGATGAAGTCCGGCGTGAACCAGCGGGGCGGCACCATCTCGCTGATCGCGGCCATCCCGCCGGAGCGGACCACCGCGGCCCGGTCCAGCCAGGCCTGGCGGTTTGGCATGGGGGTGATGGCGGCACAGCACACGACCAGGGAGGAAATCCGGTCCGGCGCGTTGGCGGCCAGCCAGAGCCCGATCATCCCGCCGATCGAGATGCCGCAGTAGGCGGCGGACGTGACGGCGTGCTCGCCCATCAGGCCGAGCACGTCGGTGCCGAGTTCGGCCAGGGAGTACGGCCCGGGCGGGGCGTCGGACTGCGCGCCCGGCGCTCCGTGGCCGCGCAGCTCGAACCTGAGCAGCCGGAAGTGCCTGCGCAGCAGGTCAGCCTGGGCATCCCAGATGGCGCTGGTGGTCCCGATCGGGTTGGCCAGCACCACGACCGGCGCGCCGTCCGGCCCGTCCAGCCAGGACGCCAGGTGTACTTCAGACATCGAAGAAGACCGTCTCGCCCTGGCCTTGCAGCCTGATGTCGAACCTCAGCTCTCCCCCGGGCTCGGGCACGGCGATGAGCGTGGCCCGCCGGGCCGGCGCGGCGATCGAGCACAGCACCGGGTCGACGGCGTTGGCGGTCTGCTCGTCGGGGAAGTACAGCCTGGTCACCACCCGGTCGAGCAGGCCCCGTGCGAAGACCGAGATGTCCAGGTGGGGGGCCTCGATGTCACCGTCAGGGGTGGGCAGCGGCCCGGGTTTGAGGGTAATGATCCGGTAGGAGCCGTCCGCGGCGGTCGGGCACCGGCCGAAGCCGCGGAAGCTGTCGTAGCCGCCCGGTACGGCACCGCGCGGGTCGTCCGGGTGCGCGAAACGCCCGTCCGGGCCGGCCTGCCAGGTCTCGATCAGGCCGTCGGGAATGACGTGGCCCGCGCCGTCGTAGAGCCGCCCGATGATCGTGACCGCTCCCGGCGTGCCCTCGGGGACCACGAACGGGCCCTCGGGCCACGGCAGCCGCATCGAGAAGTACGGCCCCACGGTCTGCGAAGGTGTCAGGCCTGGCACTGGTGTCGCTCCGTCCTTGTCGCTCACTCGAAGACGGTCGCCCCGCGCCCGCGCAGCACGAAGTCGAAGTTGTAGCCGAGCGCCCACTCGGGCTGGGTCAGGTCGATGTCGAAGTTGGCGATCAGCCGCTGCCTGGCCTTCTCATCCGGTACCGAGTTGAAGATCGGGTCCAGGGGCAGCAGCGGGTCGCCGGGGAAGTACATCTGGGTGACCAGCCGCTGGGTGAAGGCCCGGCCGAACAGCGAGAAGTGGATGTGCGCCGGGCGCCAGGCGTTGTGGTGATTCCCCCACGGGTAGGCGCCGGGCTGGATGGTGATGAACCGGTAGCGGCCCGCGGAGTCGGTGAGGCAGCGCCCGATCCCGTCGAAGTTCGGATCGAGCGGGGCCGGGTGATGCTCGCGCCAGTGCCGGTAGCGCCCGGCCGCGTTCGTCTGCCAGATCTCCAGCAGCGTATCGGGCACCGGCCGGCCGTCGGAGTCGAGCACGCGGCCGGTCACGATGATCCGCTGGCCCTGCGGCTCGCCCGCGTGCTGGGTGGTCAGGTCGGCATCGGTGCCGGCGATCAGGCTCTCGCCGAGCAGCGGCCCGGTCACCTCGGTGAGCCGGTGCGGCAGCAGGACCAGCGGCTGCTTCGGGTGGCGCAGCGCGGTCGACCGGTAGCCAGGGGAGTCCAGCGGCGGGTGGACGTCCAAGGCACGCTCGTAGGCGGGCAGGGTCAGTTCGCGGGCGTCGGCGAGGGCGGGCGTCGAGACCTGAGCGGTCATGGGTGACTCCTTTGGCGGCTACCCCGGGTTTGCAGCGAGCGCAGTGCGTCGAGTTCGGCTGGGCTGGGCCCGGCGAGTACCTCCGGCTCGGCCGCCACGGCCAGGTCCCAGCCGGTCCGCTCCTTGGCGGCCGCGGCCGAGACCCCGGGGAACAGCCCGGTCACGGTGAACTCAAGCGTATCCGGGTCGGGCTCGAGGACGCCCAGGTCGGTGATGATCTTCTTCGGTCCCGCGCCGGTCAGCCCGAGCCGTTCGCGGTCGCCCGGTCCTGACCCGTATCCGACCGAGGTGACGAAGTCGACCTGGTCGACGAACGAGCGGACGGTCTGCCTGACCACGACGATCACCTCGCGGCACGAGGCAGCGATCTCCGGAGCGCCGCCCGCGCCGGGCAGGCGCACGCTCGGGTGGCTGTAGTTGCCGCCGATAACAGTGGTGTTGATGTTGCCGAATTTGTCGATCTGGGCCGCGCCGAGGAAGCCGACATCGATCCGGCCCGGCTGCAGCCAGTAGTTGAAGATCTCGGGCACGCTGACCACGGCGTCCGCGGTCTCGGCCAGGACCCCGTCGCCGATCGACAGCGGCAGTTCGGCCGGCTTGGCGCCGATCGTGCCCGACTCGTAGATCAGGACCAGGCCGGGCGCGTGCGTAGCCCGGGCCAGGTTAGCCGCCGCGCTCGGCAGCCCGATCCCGACGAAGCAGGTCATGCCGTCCCGCAAGGTCCGGGCGGCGGTCACGGTCATCATCTCGTCGGCGGTGTAGGTCAGATCGTTCACTCCCGCGGGGTCGGCACTCACCTGTGACGTCATGACTGCCCCGCCGGGACGGAGTAAACGCTCTCATCCAGCCAGCGGGTGAACGCGTCGCGATCGCGGGCGATGGCATCCCAGGCCACGTAGTAGTCGTTGTCGCGCACCGAGTAGCCCAGGGCATAGGACGGATGCGCGCCGCCCGGGACCGGCGCCACGTAGCTGACCGTCCAGGCCGGCAGGACGACCGCCCCCGGCCGGGGCTCCAGGTCGTCCACGACCTCCTCGACGGTGACGATGGAACGCTGCGACGCCAGCACGGCCTCCTTCTGCACGCCCGCGATGCCCCACAATTGCACGTTCCCCGCCCGGTCGGCCCGCTGGGCGTGGATCACGGCCACATCGGGCCGGATCGCGGCCACCGCGGTGAGCGTCTCGCCGGTGAACGGGCAGGTGATCGGCCGGATCGTGGGGGCCTCGCGCCGGCCGTCGTTGAGCGTCTCCAGGCCGGTGCCGTTGTAGCCGCGCAACACCGCGAACGGCAGGCCGGACGCGCCGGCCACGTAACGGTTGGCCATCCCGGCGTGGCTGTGCTCCTCGATATCCAGGGCGGCGGGCCAGCCGTGCTCGACCGCGTCCCGGAACCTGTGCAGGGACCCCACGCCGGGATTGCCGCCCCAGGAGAAGATCAGCTTGCACGCGCAGCCGGCCCCGATGAGCTGGTCATAGATCAGATCCGGAGTCATCCGGATCAGCGTCAGGTCCCGGCGCCGCTGCCTGATCACCTCGTGCCCGGCGGCGAACGGGATCAGGTGCGTGAACCCTTCCATCGCGACGGCGTCCCCGTCATGAATCGCTCGCTCCACGGCTTCGGCGAGTGAGACGATCTCCGCCATATCGCTCCAGTTCTGTTCGCTTACGCAAACAATACCGCCTGGGCGGTCGCCAGGAGTACAGACGTTCGCATGTCGGACGGATGCCTGTGCCCTGGGGCCAATAGTGCAGCTATCGACCCTGCGCCCGGCGACAAAGCGCGTGACGTTGGGTGGTGAAACCGGGGTTTCATTCCGCTTGCGCTGGGGCTTCCGCTGCGGCCTGGGCTTCGGCGAGCGCGCGCTGAGCGACGGCGAAGGCGCGGTTGGCGGCGGGGACGCCCGCGTAGACCGCGACCTGGAGCAGGACCTCGCTGATCTGCTCGGGGGCCAGGCCGTTGCGCAGCGCGGCCTTGACGTGCATGGCCAGCTCGCTGTCGTGGTGCAGGGCGGCCAGCACGGCCAGCGTGACAATGCTGCGCTCGGCCCGGGACAGCCCCGGGCGCGACCAGATCTCCCCCCAGGCGTAGCGGGTGATGAAGTCCTGGAACGGCTCGGTGACCGGGGTGGTCGAGGCCACCGCCCGGTCGACGTGCTCGTCCCCAAGCACCTGGCGCCGGACCGTCATCCCCTGCTGCTTGCGCTCGGCGTCATCCATGGCCGTCCTCCTGGTTCAGCTGGACCTCGACTGCCGCGTGGGCCTGCAGGGCCGCGGCGACGAAGGCGCCCGCGGCGCCGAGGTACCCGGCCGGCTCCAGGGCGGACTCGATCTGCTCCGCGGTGATGCCCGCCGCGGCCAGGCGGTCCTCGAGCTTGGGCACGGCCAGCA
Organism: uncultured Actinomycetes bacterium; assembly: GCA_963790065.1. GTDB lineage: Bacteria > Actinomycetota > Actinomycetes > Streptosporangiales > Streptosporangiaceae > Palsa-504. The sequence goes on from CAWBNK010000001.1 coordinate 575,337, forward strand.
GCACGTCGCGCAGCGGCAGGCCGGCGCTCACCGCCCGCTGGCTCGCCTCGGCCACCAGGTCGTGGGCCTGGGCGCCGCCGAGCACGCCGGCCAGCAGCGAGGTGACGTGCTCGGCCAGCGGCAGGTCCTTGGTCGCGGCCAGGTTGGCGGCCATCCGCGAGGTGTCCACGACCAGGCCGGTCATCAGCTCGGCGGCCCAGCTGGCCGCCGAGGCGGTCAGCCGCAGCAGCGCGGTCAGCGGTTCCCATTCGGCGTGCCAGGCGCCGGCGGCACGCTGCAGCTCCTGCTCGGCGCAGGCCACCAGCGTGGCCAGCAGCCCGGGGGCCTGCTTGGTGCAGCCGAGGATGGCAATGGCCGCGACCGGGTTGTGCTTGTGCGGCATGGCCGACGAGCCGCCGCGGCGCGGGGAGGAGGCACCCTCGGCGGCACCCGGGGCAGCCTGGGCACCCGGGCCTGGCTGGGCGGGCGGCGTCGCCGGCGGCCCGCTGCCTTCGCGGAGCTCGCCGACCTCGTTCTGGGCCAGCAGCGTGACGTCCCGGGCGATCTTGCCCAGGGCCGCCGTGGCCCGGGCCAGCGCGGCGGCCAGGTCGATGATCCGCAGCCGGTCGGTGTGCCAGGGCAGCACCGGCCGGGCCAGGCCCACTTCCTCGGCGAACAGGGCCGCCACCCGCGGGCCTTCGTCGCCCAGCGAGGCGAGCGTGCCCGCCGCGCCGCCGAACTGCACGGCCAGCCGCCGCACGCTGACCTCGGCCAGCCCCTGGCGGGCCTCGTCCACGCTGGTCAGCCAGCCCGCCGCGACCAGCCCGAAGGTGACAGGAACGGCCTGCTGCAGCAGCGTCCGGCCGATCATGATCGTGTCCCGGTGCGCGGCGGTCAGCCCGGCCGCCGCGTCCGCGGTCCGGGCCAGGTCGGCCAGGATCGCGTCGATGGCCCGCCTGGCCAGCAGCATGGCGGCCGTGTCCACGATGTCCTGGCTGGTGGCGCCGCGGTGCACGGCACCGACCGCGGCCTGCGGGACCCGCCGGGCCAGGGCCCGGGCCAGGGCGGGGACGGGGTTACCGGTCAGGGCGGCCAGCCCACCGATCTCGCCGGCCGAGAAGTTGCCGGCCTGCGCCGCCTCGGTGACGGCCTGGCCGGAGCCTGCGGGCGCCAGCCCGGCCCGCTCCAGCGCCCGGGCCAGCCCGGCCTCGGCGTCCAGCATCGCCTGCAGCCATGCGGCGTCGCCGGTATCGGCGGCGCCGCGCGCGAAGACTCCCCCGAACAGCCCCCGCGCGCTCGGCTCCTCATGGTCGGCCATCGACAGAATCAGTCCTTTCTTTCCCGGGGGGACTCCATCCCCGGACCCCCCGGCTACACCCGGCTCCCCACGATAGACCCCGGGCTACCTCCGCATCGCGGCATCGCGGGCACGGCGCCGTCGAGGATCTCGCTGACCCGCGCGGCGCTGGCCGTCGCCGCCGAGGCCGCCAGCGGCCAGCCAGCCAGCTCCTGGACCTGCGGGTATATGCAGGCGACCAGGATGGCGAAGGACAGCAGGCCGCCCAGGCTGATCCGGTCCTGGGTGATCTGCCAGGCGCCGAAGCCGAAGACCGTCAGCACGCCCAGCGTCTCGGCCAGGTAGGTCAGCGGGGCGTGCAGCGCATTCAGCCGGTGCCAGGCCATCCTGGCCCGCAGCCAGGCCAGGCCCTCGTCGTGCAGGCGGCCCCGGTCACCGCGGGTGTACCGCAGCGGTCAGCGGATCAGCACTTCTGGCTCAGCCCTTCTGGCCGGGCGCCGGCGGCTTGGCCGGGGGCCTCTTACCGGTCGGCCTGCAGGCCATGCAGCGAACCTTCAGGGCCGGCTGATCCGGGGCCCAGCTGAGGGAACCACGGCCCGTTCGGCAGAAAAAAACTGCTGATGGCGGCGGGTCAGCCACCGCTGCCGGTGCGCCCTTACGGCGCCCGGCCGGATGATTTATGGTCTGATCATGACCGATCATGCCCCTGGCGAAGCTCGCCTCCCCCAGCGCCGTAACCTCGTCACCGAGATCCCCGGACCCGTCTCCCGTGACCTGATGGCCAGGCGCGAGCGCACGGTGGCCCGCGGGGTCAGCACCGTGCTGCCGGTATTCGTCACCGACGCCGGCGGCGGCGTCATCGTGGACGCCGACGGCAATTCCCTCATCGACTTCGGCGCCGGGATCGCGGTGGTCTCGGTGGGCAACGCCGCGCCCCGGGTGGCCGCCCGGGTGGCCGAGCAAGCGGCCCGGTTCACCCACACCTGCTTCATGGTGACCCCGTACGAGGGCTACGTCGAGGTGTGCGAGGAACTGGCCCGGCGCACCCCGGGCAGCTACGAGAAGCGTTCCGCGCTGTTCAACTCCGGCGCGGAGGCGGTGGAGAACGCGGTGAAGATCGCCCGGCACGCCACTGGGCGCCAGGCCGTCATCGCCTTCGACCACGGCTACCACGGCCGCACTAACCTGACCATGGCGCTGACCGCCAAGAACATGCCCTACAAGGACAAGTTCGGCCCGTTCGCGGGTGAGATCTACCGGATGCCCATGGCCTACCCGCTGCGCTGGCCCGGCGGCCCGGAGGCCTGCAAGGCGAACGCCCTGGACATGGTGAAGTCCCTGATCCACACCCAGGTCGGCGAGGACAACGTGGCCGCGGTGATCATCGAGCCGATCCAGGGCGAGGGCGGGTTCGTGGTCCCGCCGGACGGGTTCCTGCCCGGGCTGGCCGCGTTCTGCCGCGACTACGGCATCGTGTTCATCGCCGACGAGATCCAGACCGGGTTCTGCCGGACCGGCGACTGGTTCGCCTGCGAGCACGAGGGCGTGATCCCCGACCTGATCACCACGGCGAAGGGCATCGCCGGCGGCCTGCCGCTGGGCGGGGTGACCGGCCGCGCCGAGCTCATGGACTCGGTGCACGTCGGCGGCCTGGGCGGCACCTACGGCGGCAACCCGGTGGCCTGCGCGGCGGCGCTGGGCGCGATCGAGACGATGGCCGCCGAGGACCTGGCCGGCCGGGCCCGCCGGATCGGCGAGGTCATGCTGCCCCGGCTGCACAAGCTGGCCGAGGCCTACCCGGTGATCGCGGATGTGCGCGGCCGCGGCGCCATGGTGGCCATCGAGATGACCAGGCCGGGCACGCTGGACCCGGACCCGGCCACCACCTCGGCCGTGGCCAAGGCCTGCCACCAGGCCGGGCTGGTCACGCTGACCTGCGGCACGTTCGGCAACGTGATCCGCTTCCTGCCGCCGCTGGTGATCGGCGAGGACCTGCTCGACGAGGGCCTGTCCATCCTGGAGGACTCCTTCGCCGCTGTCTGCGGGTGATGACGCGCGAGGAGGAACTCAGCCGGCTGGTCCTGGCCGCGCGGCCCGCGCCGTTCTGGCTGGACCAGCCGGACGCGCCGCCGGCCCGGGACCCGCTGCGCGGCGAGGCCGCCGCCGACCTGGTGGTGGTGGGCGGCGGGTTCACCGGCTTGTGGACCGCCTTGCTGGCTAAAGAGTCTGATCCCGAACGGTCCGTGGTGCTCGCCGAGGGCCACCGGATCGGCTGGGCGGCCAGCGGGCGCAACGGGGGGTTCTGCGACGCCAGCCTGACCCACGGCGCGGCCAACGGCCGGGACCGGTTCCCGGCCGAGTTCGCCACCCTGCAGCGACTCGGCGCGGAGAACCTGGACGCGATCGAGGCCGCGATACACAGGTACGGCATCGACTGCGGCTTCGAGCGGACCGGCACCATCGCCGTGGCCACCGAGCAGTACCAGGTGGCTGGCCTGCGCGAGGACGCCGAGCAGGACGGGGCCACGTTCCTGGACGGCGAGGCGGTACGGGCCGAGGTCAACTCCCCCACCTACCTGGCCGGCGTGTGGGACAAAGGCGGCACCGCGCTGGTGCAGCCGGCCCGGCTGGCCTGGGGCCTGGCCGCCGCCTGCGAGCGGCTCGGCGTCCGCGTCCTGGAGGGCACGCCCGTCACCGGCCTGGGCGCTGACGCCGACGGGGTGAGCCTGCGGACGCCGGACGGCGTGCTGCGGGCCGGCCGGGTGGCCCTGGGCACCAGCGCGTTCCCCGCCCTGGTGCACCGGCTGCGGCCCTACATCGTTCCGGTGTACGACTACGTGCTGGTCACCGAGCAGCTCAGCCGGGCGCAGCGGGCCGCGATCGGCTGGCGCAACCGGCAGGGCCTGGCCGACTCGGGCAACCAGTTCCACTATTACCGGCTGACCGCCGACGACCGGATCGTCTGGGGCGGCTACGACGCGATCTACCACTTCGGCCGGGGGCTGCGCGCCGCCTACGACCAGCGGCCCGCCACCTTCACCCGGCTCGCCTCGCATTTGTTCGCCACGTTCCCGCAGCTGGAAGGGATCGGGTTCAGTCACCGCTGGGGTGGCGCCATCGACACCTGCAGCCGGTTCTGCGCGTTCTTCGGCACCGCGTACCGCGGCCGGGTGGCCTACGCGCTGGGCTTCACCGGGCTCGGGGTCGGGGCCAGCCGGTTCGGCGGCCGGGTCATGCTCGACCTGCTCGGCGGCCAGCCGACCTCGCTCACCGAGCTGTCGCTGGTCCGCAGCAAGCCGGTCCCGTTCCCGCCCGAGCCGCTGGCCTACCTCGGCGTTCAGGCCACCCGGTGGTCCCTGGCCCGGGCCGACCGCCACCAGGGCCGGCGGAACCTGTGGCTGCGGGCCATGGACGCGGCCGGGCTGGGCTTCGACTCCTAGTCGTGCGGGGGTAAGCCCCACCTTGAGGAGTGCAGGCGGCACCATTGGCTGGCCGCCGCGCCAGCGGGAGGCTGGTAGCAACGGAATCGGCCGGCCAGAGGAGATCACCATGTGGCCAGCAGCGCACCCCGGCAGTACCTGCTCCCCCGCCGACGCCCTGTTCGCGTCGGCCCTATTCGTATCAACACTGCAGTGTTCCGATGAACTCAGCACCGGCCAGATCCAGCAGGCCATCGCGGCGGCCCTGCGGGCGTTCGGCTCCGCCGGCTGCGCCGGATGGGTGGCGCAGGAGTTCGGCGACCACCCGGACACGGCGGCGGCCCGGATGCGCTGGGCGCGCAGCGTGGCGGCCGGAGCGTCGTCCGTCCTGCCCGCCGCGGCGTAGCTGGCTGCGGCCGCCGATCGCGCCTGGCCGCCCGCTAGGGTGCATGCTTGTGAGCGAACCGGACTTCCTGCGCGATACCCGTGCGTCCTACAGCGCAGTGGCCAAGGCCTACAACGAGCGGTTCGGCGACGAACTGAACGCCAGGCCGCTGGACCGGGGCCTGCTGGCCGGGTTTGCCGAGCTGGTGCGGGCGGCCGGGGCGGGCCCGGTGGCCGACATCGGGTGCGGCACGGGCCGGATCACCGCGCACCTGGCCGACCTGGGCCTGCAGGCGTTCGGCATCGACCTGGCCCCGGGCATGATCGAGGTGGCCCGGCGGTTGTATCCGGCGCTGCGGTTCGAGGTGGGCTCGATGCTGGCCCTGGACCTGCCGGACGGCGCGCTGGGCGGCCTGCTGGCCTGGTACTCGACCATCCATGTGCCCGACGAGCGGCTGCCCGAGGCGTTCGCCGAGTTCCACCGGGTGCTGGCGCCCGGCGGCCTGGCCCTGCTGGGCTTCCAGACGGGCGACGAATCACGGCACCGGGCGGAGGCGCTGGGCCAGTCGATCTCGCTCGATTTCCGGTTCCGGCCGCCGGAGCGGGTCGCGGAATTGCTGGGCCAGGCCGGGCTGGCGGTACGCGCCCGGATGGTGCGCGAGGCCGATGAGGACGGGCCGTTCCCCGAGCGGGAACCCCAGGCCTTCGTGCTGGCCCGCAAGCCGCCTCGTTAGCAGTCCCTTACCGCTGGCCGGCGCGCTGAGCGGCGAGCAGGGGAATGGCGGCTATCTTCTCCTCGGTCAGGTCCTCCCAGCAGACGCCGGCGACCGGGCGCGGCCCGTGGCCGGCGCGGCAGTCGATGACCCGCTCGGGCGTGACGATGAAGTCCAGCGGCACGTCGTGGCCGGTGAGCGGGATCGTCCCGGCCGGGCAGACCTGCAACTCGTGCACGGTTGTGACGCAGACCGTGTCCGGGCCGATCAGGCCTGCCGCGGTGGCCAGGGCGAACTCCAGGTCTGCGAACCCGCCGCCCTTGCCCAGCCGGGCGCCGTCCTGGCTAGCCGCCACGCAGCCCATCACCACCAGGTCGACCGGGGACAGGCTGTCCAGCGTGACCCGGCGGGCCGAGCGGGACGCGCCGCTGATCGAGGCGGCCTTGCGCGGCGGCTCGGCCAGATGGGCCGGGTCCAGCGCGAAGAACGGCTCCGCGCCGGCCAGCCGGGGCACGGCCATGTACACGGTCTTGCCGTCCTCCAGCGCGCGCTGACGCACCGGAAGCTGCGCCGAATCAGGGTTGGCCTTCAGCGTCGCCGCCGCCTGCCAGGCCGGCAGCGCGCGCAGTCGCTCGGCGGCCGCCTCGGCGCCGGTGAAGTTCGGGATGCGGCCCACCGCGCCGGGGAACCTGGCTACCCGCGCCTCGCGCATGGCGGACCAGACCTCCTGCCGCAGCGCGGCCTTGGCGGCCAGCACCTCGGCGGGGCCGCCAGCATCATGATCGTGACGGGGCGCTCGACGGGCCATGGCGTTCATCCTGCCGCAGCTTGCGTGCGCGTGCGCCGTGCGGGTGTGCGCCGCCGTAGCTTCTTTGCGCGCGTGCGCCGTGTGGGGGTGCGGGTGTGCGCTGCCCGGCTGGCGTCACAGGGCCTGGAGCAGGACGGCCTTCAGGTCGTCGTGGCTCAGGGGGACCGGGTTGCCCTGCATGCTGCTCGAGGTCAGGGCCTTCGCGGCGACGTCGTCGATCTGCCCGGCGCCGAAGCCGAACGCGGCCAGGCCGGGGACGGCGAGCAGGGCCAGGGTCTGGCGGATCCAGGCCAGGCCGTCGGCCACGGAAGCGCCCGGTTTCCCGGTCAGCAGCCCGGCCGCCTCGGCGTACCGTTCGATCACCGCCTGGCCGGTCCTCCGGGCCTGCAGCGCCCGCACGTTCGCCTCGACGACCGGGACCAGCAGCGCGGCGCAGGCCAGGCCGTGCGGCACGTCCGCGGTCCCGCCGATGACGCCGGCCAGGCCGTGGACGGCACCCAGCTTGGCGTTGGCCAGCGCCATCCCGCCCAGCAGGGCGCACACGGACATGTCTGCCCGGGCGGCCACGTCACTGCCGTCGGCGTAGGCCGCGCGCAGGCCCGACCCGGCGCGGCGCAGGCCTTCGCGGGCCAGTCCGTCGGTCAGCGGGGTGGCTCGGACCGACACGAACGGCTCCAGGCACTGGGTGAGCGCGTCCAGGCCGCTGGCCGCGGTGACCGGCGGCGGGCAGGAGACGGTCAGCTCCGGGTCGACCAGCGCGACCCGCGGGATCATCAGCGGGCTGCGCAGGCTGGCCTTGAGCCGGTGTTCCGGCACGGCCAGCACCGCGTTGGCGGTCACCTCCGCCCCGGTGCCCGCCGTGGTGGGCACCGCTACGAGCGGCACGGCGGGCCGGGAGATCTTCTGGCCGGCTCCGACTACCTCCAGGTAGTCAAGCGGGTCGCCGCCGTTGCCGAGCAGCATGGCGACGGCCTTGCCGGTGTCGATGACGCTGCCACCGCCGATCGCGGCCACCACGTCGGCGCCGTGCTCGCGGGCGGCGGCGACCGCGGCCCGGGCCATCCCGACGGTCGGCTCGGCGGCTACCGGGAACACCGCGGCCGGCAGGGCCAGGCTGGCCAGCAGCCCGGCATGGCGGGCGGAGCTCGCGCCGGTGCAGATAAGCACCCGGGACCCGAGCCCGGCCAGCACGCCAGGAAGTTCGGCGGCCCGGCCGGCCCCAGCCACGATGCGGCCCGCGGTGGCGAACTCGAACCCGGCCGGCGTCATGGCGAGCCGCTCACCCAGCTGTGGTCGGCGGCCGGGAACACCGCGGATTGACGTCCTTCCCGGCCTGAAGGCGCGGGGATTCCTGCCGTGCCGCTCATGCGGCACCTCGGTGGGTTCCTGTTTCACCGGGTCCGGCCGGGGCGGGCCCCGGTCTTACGGTCCCTCCGCAGGCGTTTTGAGCCTCCCTGCGTCCCAGGGCGGCTATGTTCCGGGCCGCGTTCACATCCCGGTCATGTACCGTGCCGCACGCCGCGCAGGTCCACGCGCGGACGCTGAGCGGTTTCGGGCCGTCCTTGACCCCGCACGCCGAGCAGGTCTGCGAGGTCGGCTCGAACCGGCCGATCCGGGAAAACCGACGCCCGTGCTTACGGGCCTTGTATTCCAGCATCCTGGTGAATGCCGACCAGCCCGCGTCGTGCACGGACTTGGCCAGCCGGGTCCGGCCCAGACCGGAGACGCACAGGTCCTCCACGTACACCGCTTGGCTGTCGCGGATGATGCGGGTGGACTCCTTGTGCAGCCAGTCCCGGCGGGTATCAGCCACCCGGGCGTGCACCCTGGCGACCTTGATCCGGGTTCTGGCCCGGTTGCTGCTGCCCGCCGTCTTGCGGCTGAGGGCCTGCTGCGCCTTGTGGAGCCTGCGCTCAGCGCGGCGCAGGAACCTCGGATTGGCGATCTTCCGCCCGTCGGACAAGACCGCGAAGTGGGTCAGGCCGAGGTCGATCCCGGTCTCGGTGCCCGCGACCGGAAGCGGGTCTTCGGCGGCCTGCACGACAAAGCTCGCGAAGTACCGGCCCGCCGCATCCATGATCACGGTGACCGATGACGGCTCAGAGGGCAGGTCGCGGGACCATCGCACCGGCACGTTCCCGATCTTCGGCAGCCGCAGCTGCCCGCCTGCGGTGACGGCGAACCGGGCGTTGGCAGTGAACCGGATCGCCTGCCTGCGGTCCTTGCGGGACCGGAACCGGGGCGGCGCCACCTTCGGCCCGTTGCGCCCGCCGGTGAGCGAGGCGAAGAAATTCCGGTGCGCCGCGTTCAGGTCCGCGAGGGCCTGCTGCAGCACCACGGAGGAGACCTCGCCCAGCCAGGCCCGCTCCGGGGTGGACTTGGCTGCGGTCAGGCGGGCCGACAGTTCCGCATCAGTGAGGTACGGCAACCCGGCCGCGTCCGAGGCCTGCCGGGCGCGGAGGCCGTGGTTGAACACGACCCGGGCGCACCCGAACGCCCGGGCGAGGGCCTGACGCTGGCCCGGCGACGGATAAAGGCGGTAGTTATACCGTATCTGCACCTCGCCAGTATATTCGTTTCATAGCCAGATACGGGGACATACACACTCACCGGACACTGTGTCTTCGGCCTGCGCGCGCACGTGGCCTTCTCACCAACTGCCGCCATCCGGGTGTTCACCGCCCGGCACCTGGAACCCAGGGAGGAGATCATCCCGGACCCGTGCGCGGACTCCGAGACCGAACCGGCCGAGTTCAACGGCCGGACCAACCAGGTGCACCTGCCGGTGAACCTCCCGCCCAAGGCGGCCCCGCCCAAGCTCGTGAACAGCCTCAACGGGCATGTCCTTCCGCCAGCCACGGTAGCAATTCCCCGACCTGGCCCGGCATCACTGGCACCGGCTGTGGCCCGAATCCTACTCCACCGGACCGGCCGGCCCGCCCCGATCTCTGTCCCGCGCACCTACATCCAGCAACAGGACCGGCCCACCTGAAACCAGCCCGAGCCTGTCCGCCTCCACCACCGGCCTGAAGGCCGGCACACTAGCGGACATCTCGGTAGCGGGCCGACTGCCTCGGCTCGGCCATCATCTCGGCCACGGTGTCCCGCCACACCGCGTAGTGCGGGGTCAGCTTGTGGGCGGCCGAGGCATCCTCGTCGCGGTAGACCTCGGTCAGCACCACGTGCGCGGGATCGGCGCGATCCTGCAGCACATCGAACCGCAGCACGCCGGGCTCGGCCAGCGACGCCTGCGCGTTGACCAGCGTGGCGGCCAGGAAATCCTCGGCCTGTTCCGGCCGGACGTGCACGTCCACGTGAACGATCAGCATGGGCCTATCCTGCTATACCCGATGTGCAACCGAAGGTTGCGTATGCCTCATTGGAGTGCTACCGTTGGTTGCAGATACAGGAGGACGGCAATGACTGAACACAAGACCGGAACACGTGAGCAGTGGCGCGCCGCGCGGCTCGAGCTGCTCCAGGCCGAGAAGGAATTGACCCGCCTCAACGACGACCTGGCTCGCCGGCGACGGGAGCTGCCGTGGGTTCGCCTCGATAAGGACTACTGTTTCGACACCGAAAGCGGCGAGGCAACGCTCGCCGACCTGTTCCGCGGCCGGACGCAGCTGCTCGTGTACCACTTCATGCTCGACCCCGACTGGGACGAGGGCTGCCCGAGCTGCTCGTCCATCGCCGACGGCTTCGACACGACTCATCTGCATCTGCAGAATCACGACGTTGCGTTCACCGCCGTGTCGCGTGCGCCGCTGGAGAAGCTGCTCACCTACCGGGACCGGATGGGATGGAGCTTCCCCTGGGCGTCCTCGGGACGCAGCGACTTCAACTACGACTTCCACGTCACGATCGACCCGTCGGTCGCGCCCGTTGAGTACAACTACCGGAACCAAGCTCAGCTTGAGCAGGCGAACGTCGCATGGCGCGACTGGTCGGGTGAGCAGCCCGGCATGAGCGCGTTCGCCCTCGACCACGGCGTCGTCTACCACACCTACTCCGCATACTCGCGGGGCTTCGACGCGCTCTGGAACATGTGGCAGTGGCTCGACCGCGCCCCGCTCGGCCGCAACGAGGGCGACATGTCGTGGTTCCACCGCCACGACGAATACGACCGCCACTGAGCTGTGCCGAAGAAGGCGCCACCGGCCCCGCGCCGAGCCGGTCGCGGTTAGAAATTCTCCAGGGCGGCGCGCAACGCCATCATCCCGCGGGCGGTGTGGCTCTTGACCGAGCCCTTGCTGATCCCCATGGACGCCGCGATCTCGGCTTCTGACAGGTCGGCGTAATAGCGCAGGATCAGGGCCTCGCGCTGGCGGCCGGGCAGGTCCCGCAACGCGGCTATGACGGCGGACCGCTCGAACATCGAGATGGCGCCGTCCTCCGCACTGGGCAGGTCGGGCATGGCCTTGGGGGCGTTGCGCTCCACGATCACGCGGTGCCGCAGCACGGAACGGGCCCGGTTGACCACGGCCTGCCGCAGGTAGGCCAGCGCATTCTCCTCGTCCCTCAGCCGGTGCCAGCCGCGATGCATGTTGATGAAGGCGTCCTGGACTACCTCCTCTGCCGTGGCCGTATCCCTGACCAGAAACGTGGCCAGGCGCACCAGGGCGGTGAAGTTCCTGCGGTACAGCCGGACCATGGCCTGGTCGGCGGTGGGACCGGCCGCGGCCCAGGACGAATCCGGGGTGAGGATCGGCATCGGGCCGGTCGCCCGGCGGACGACGGCATCCTGCGGCGTCAGGGCGGGAAACGGGCCGGTCACCCGGCGCAGGTCGGGTTCCGGAGCCGCCAGGACAGGAAACGAGCCGGTCACCCGGCGGACGACGGCATCCTCCTGCGGCGTCAGGGCAGGAAACGGGCCGGTCACCCGGCGCAGGTCGGGTTCCGGAGCCGCCAGGACAGGAAACGAGCCGGTCACCCGGCGGACGACGGCATCCTCCTGCGGCGTCAAGGCAGGAAACGGGCCGGTGGCCCGGCGCAGGTCGGCTTCCTGGGTCGCCCGCGAGGCGAGCGCTCCCCGCAGCTCCCGGTCGGAGTGCCGCGCGACCCGCTGCGGGCGGAATCCGGCATCTGGTGCGCCTGCGGCCGCGTGACGGCCAGCGTGCCGGGCCGGGTGCGGGGACTCCATGACTACTGTTTAGCCGCTTCTTTCTCCTCAGCCCGGCCAGTTAGCGAAAATTTATGCCTTCTGCAACGATCGGCTACATGGCCGCGATCGACTTCGAAGAGCGAGACCTCGAGGCCAGCGTGCCCGATCTGGCCGCCGGCGGGGAGTGGACCCGGGTCCGGCTGCGCTGGCGGCGGGACCCGCTGACCGGGGCCGGCGCCCGCATCCTGACCGGCGTGAAGCTGCAGCCGCAGACCCGCACGGATCTGGCCGCGCTGACCGCGAAGCCTGCCTTCTGCCCGTTCGACGCCGAGCACCTCGACACCGCCACCGTCCCGTTTCCCGCCGAGCTCACGCCCGAAGGCCGTATCCGGGTGGGTAAGGCCGTGGTGGTGCCGAACATCATGGCCTACGCGACCCACAGCGCGGTGGGCATCTACGACCCGGAGCGGCACTTCGTGGACCTGGACGAGATGACGCCGTCCCTGGTGGGGGACGCCCTAGGCGCCATGGTCCGGCACGCCCGGGCGGTACGCCGGGTCGACCCGTCGGCCCTGTGGAGCTCGATCAACGCCAACTACCTACCGCCCTCGGGCGCCTCGCTGGTGCATCCGCATCTGCAGTCCGCCCACGACGCCCACGGCCTGACCGGCCAGCGCCTGCTGGTGGAGCAGGGCCGGGCCTGGAAGGACCGGCACGGGCCGTACTGGACGGCGCTGGTCGAGCAGGAGGCCAGCGGTCCCCGCTGGGTGGGCAGCACCGGGCGAGTGGCCTGGCTGACGCCCTTCGCGCCGACCGGATTCGGTGAGGTCTGGGGCGTGGTGGCCGGCGCCGCGGACGTGACCGAGCTGACCGAGGAGGACTGCGCGGCCCTCGGGCAGGGGCTGTCCCGGGTCCTGGCCACCTACCGGGCCTGGAACCTGGTCTCGTTCAACTACGGCCTGATCGGCGGCGGGCCGCACGCGCGCGAGGCCGGGCACCACGTGGTGCTCAAGGTGATCAGCCGGTCCAACCCGGATCCGGTGTACCGCAGCGACGCCACCTACTTCGAGCGCATCTGGGGCGAAGCGCTGATCGACGTGAGCCCGGAGGAAGTAGCGGACGGCGTCAGGGCCCGGTTCTGACCACTTCTGCAGCGTTTCCCGCGGCCGGGTGCCGGGGCGGGACCGGAACCCGATCCAGGTCGCGGGCCAGCACGACCTGGCCGCCGAAGGCGGACGCCGCCTCGTCGGCCAGCCGCTCCACGCCGGTTGACTCGTAGCGCTGCGAGAAGTGGGTCAGCACGAGCAGCCGCGCCCCGGACTCGGCCGCGATCCGGCCCGCCTGCCCGGCGGTCAGGTGCCCGTAGTCGTGGGCCAGGCCGGCCTCGGCGTCGGCGAAGGTCGATTCGCAGACCAGCATGTCGGCCTGGTCGGCGAGCGCGAACGCGGCGTCGCACAGCCGGGTATCCATGATGAACGCGAAGCGCTGGCCCCGCCTCGGCTCGCTGACCTCCTCCACCGTCACCACCCGGCCGCCGGTCTCCAGGCGGCCCTCGCGCTGCAGGCGGCCGATGTCCGGGCCGGTGATGCCCCGGGCGTCCAGCCGGTCCGGGAGCATCCGCCGCCCGTCCGGCTCGGCCAGCCGGTAGCCGACGGCCGGCGCGCTGTGCTCCAGGGCCCGGGCCTCCAGCAGGAAGGCGGGCCCGTCGGAGACCGGGCCGTCCGCGCCGACCGGCCGTTCCCGCAGGTCCAGCACGTCGCGGAACAGCGACGCGTGCCGCAGGCGCCAGAACAGGTCCCGGCCCTCGGCCGGGTAGCAGACGTCCGCCGGGTGCCGCACCCGGTCCAGGGACATCCGGGCCAGCACGCCGGGCAGGCCCAGGCAGTGATCTCCGTGGAAATGGGTGATGCAGATGCGGGTGATCTCGCTCGCCGTGACCCCGGCGAACAGCATCTGCCGCTGCGTGCCCTCGCCCGGGTCGAACAGCAGGCCCTCGCCGTCCCAGCGCAGGAAGTACCCGTTGTGATTGCGCCGGCGGGTGGGTGCCTGGCTGGCGGTGCCCAGGATCACGAGCTCACGGGAAGACACCACACCGACCCTAGACCGGATCGGGGCCCTCGGTAGCCTGGCCAGATGGACTATCGCACTCTGGGCAGCAGCGGCTGCGCCATCTCGTCCCTGTGCCTGGGCACGATGAACTTCGGCGCCGAGACCGACGAGGCAGGCGCGCACCAGCAACTCGACCGCTTCATCGAGGCGGGCGGCACCATGGTCGACACGGCCGACGTGTACGCCGGCGGCCGGTCGGAGGAGATCATCGGCCGCTGGTTCGCCGCCCACACGGGCGACGTCACCGAGCGGGTGGTGCTGGCCACCAAGGGCCGGTTCCCCTCCTCGGCGCATGACCTGCCGAACGGCGTCGGCCTGTCCGCGCGGCACCTGACCCGGGCACTGGACGCGTCGCTGCGGCGGCTCGGCCTCGAGGCGGTCGACCTGTACCAGGTGCACGCCTTTGACCCGCTGACGCCGCTCGAGGAGACCCTGCGGACCTTCGACGGGTTCATCCGGGCCGGCAAGATCCGCTACTGGGGACTGTCGAACTTCACCGGCTGGCAGCTGACCAAGGCCGTGCACCTGGCCCGGGCGCTGGACATGGCCGGGCCGGTGACCGTCCAGCCGCAGTACAGCCTGCTGGCCAGGGAGACCGAATGGGAGATCGTGCCCGCCGCGGCCGACGCCGGGATGGGCCTGCTGCCCTGGAGCCCGCTAGGCGGCGGCTGGCTGTCCGGTAAGTACCGGCGGGACCAGCAGCCGGCCGGGGCGACCCGGCTCGGCGACGATCCCAACCGGGGCATGGAGGCCTACGACCGGCGCGGCACCGACCGCACCTGGCGGGTCATCGACGCGGTGCAGAAGGTCGCCGAGGACCGCGGCGTGTCCATGGCCGAGATTGCCCTGGCCTGGGTCACAGACCGGCCCGCGGTCAGCGCGACCATCCTCGGCGCCCGCACGCTCGGCCAGCTCGAGACCAACCTGCGCGCGGCCGGCCTGCACCTGACGGCGGGCGAGACCGCGGCGCTGGATGCGGCCAGCGACCCGCACGCCCCCGACTACCCCTACGGCGAGCTAGGTGTGGATCAGCGAGCCCGGTTCCTGCCGGGCAGCGAGGGAAAGCAGGGATAGACCACTCCAGAAGGGATCAGCGATGGCCGAGCACATCTATTCGATCAGTGAGATCGTCGGCTCCTCATCCGACAGCATCGACGACGCCATCCGGGGCGCCGTCGGCCGGGCCGGAAGGACCCTGCACAACCTCGACTGGTTCGAGGTCACCGACCTGCGGGGCCGGATCGAGGACGGCGGGCGCTGCAACTTCCAGGTCACGCTGAAGGTGGGCTTCCGGCTCGACGATCCCTCGGCCTGACCGCTGCCTCAGCGCATGCCGGTGGTGGACTCCGACACTGATCGTGGGTCGCGGGGCCGCCAGGTGCCGCGGGCCACGGCGGTCAGGAAACTGTCCACCGCGCGGTTGAACACATCGGGTTCTTCCAGGTTGGCGGTGTGGCCGGTGCGGGGCAGCACGGCCAGGCCGGCGGCGGGAATGGTCCGCTTAAGCATCAGCGCAGGCTCCAGGCAGCCTTCGTCCTCGTCGCCGACCAGGATCAGGACCGGGGCGCGGACCTTGGCTAGTTCGTCGGCCAGCGCGTAGAGGGAGGGCCGGGCGGCCTGCACGCCCCGCATGGTCAGCGCGCTGCCCAGTGAGGAATGCCCGGCCAGCGCGTGGGCGAACTCGGACCAGCCGCGCGGGTTCTTGTTCTGGAGCTGGACCCGGGCCGGGCCGACCGCGTACCGCTCGGCGACCTTCGCCGCACCCTCGGCGGCGAACGCGGCCGCGGTGAGCATGGATTCCGCGCGGAAGGCCTCGGCCCGCTCGGGCTGGGCTCCGTACCCGGCTCCGGCCACCACCGCCGAGCTGACCCGGTCGGGGTAAGCCAGGGCCAGGTGCAGCGCGGTGAACCCGCCCATCGACAGGCCGACCAGGTGGGCCCGGTCCGCGCCGAAGCCGTCGAGCACCGCGAGCGCGTCCGCGACCGCCCGCGCCTGGGAGTAGGCCGCCGGGTCGGTCGGTACGTCAGACGGGGGGTAGCCGCGGGCAGCGTAGCTGAGGCACCGGTAGGCCCCGGAGAAGTACCTGATCTGCGGCTCCCAGCTGCGATGGTCGCCAGCGAACTCGTGGATGAACAGCAGCGGCTCGCCCTGGCCGGTCTCCTCGGCGTGCAGCCGCACCCCGTCGTCAGTCTCGATCGCTGGCATCGGCGGCTCCTCGGGTCGGGCAGTCCGGTAACAGACGGGTTTACTCCGGCAACTCTTTTACCGGATCCGCCCCCATAATGTGCTGGTATGTCCGAGCTGACGCGGCGGCCTCGTCCCCGTCGGCCAGTGCGTCCAGGATCTCGCCGTGCTGGCGGGCCGACTCCGCGTGGCTGCGCGACACCCGCGGGCCGCCGTGCAGCGAGGCCCACAGCAGCCGCATCAGGGACAGCAGCAGCGGGCTGCGGGCGTACTCGTACACCGTGAAGTGGAACTCCCGGTTCAGCTCCGCGTAGGCCGGGTCGTCATCGGCCAGGGCGCGCATCCGGCCGTTCAGCTGGCGCAGCCGGTCCAGGCCGCCGGCGTCGATATTGCGCGCGGCCAGGGCCGCGCCCAGCGACTCCAGGGCCGCGCGGATCTGGAAGTTCTCCTCGACCCGGCCGACGTCGGGTGCCACCACGGTGAAGCCCCGGTGGGTGTCGCAGATCAGCAGCCCTTCCGATTCGAGCCGCCGCATGGCCTCGCGGACCGGGGTCTGGCTGACCCCGAAGCGGTGGGCCAGGTCGCGCTGCCGCAGCTGCTCCCCCGGGTCCAGCCCGCCGGTGATGATCAGCTCGCGGATCAGGGCGGCTACCAGGTCGGTCTTGCTGACGTAGCCCTCGGCGGTCATCGGCTTCCTTCCTGGCTGCTCTCCTGGCCCAGGGCGCGGACCCGGGCCGGGGTGAGCGGCAGCTGGCCGACGCCGCCGGGCAGGCCGAGCGCGTCCCGGACCGCGTTGGCCACCGTGGCGCCGACGGCGTTGATGCCGCCTTCGCCCGCGCCCATCACGCCGAGCGGATTGCCCGGCGCCGGGGCGTCCTGGCAGACCAGGACGTCGACCGGGGGGACTTCGGCCGCGGTCGGCATCCGGTACTCAATGAAGCTGATCGCCTGCGGCTGCCCGGCGTCGTCGTAGCTGAACTCCTCAAGCAGCGCGCCGCCCAGGCCCTGGGCCACTCCGCCGCGCAGCTGGCCTTCGACCAGCATCGGGTTGATGGCCCGGCCCACCTCGTAGACGACCAGGTAGCGCAGCACCCGCACCCGCCCGGTGCCGGTGTCCACCTCCACCAGCGCAGCGTGCGCCCCGTACGGGTAGGTCATGTGCGAGACCTCAAAGCGGCGGCGGGCGGTCAGGCCGGCGGGCTCGCCGGGCCGCAGGTGCCTGCTGGCCGGGCCGGCCGCCCCGGCGATGTCGGCCAGGGTCAGGCGGACGGCCGCGTCGCCCCGGACGCTGACGGCGCCATCGGCCAGGTCGAGATCCTCCTCGGCGGCCTCGAGGATGCGCGCGGCCAGCTCGATGGCCCGCTGCCGGACCGCGGTCGCGGCCTGGTGCACGGCGCTGCCGCCCACCACAGTCGACCGGGACGCCCAGGAGCCGGCCCCGAACGGCTGGGCGGCGGTGTCGCCCAGGGAGACGCGCACGATGCGCGGGTCGACGCCCAGGGCGTCCGCGGTGATCTGGGCCATGACGGTCTCGATGCCCTGCCCGAGGGAGGTCCCGCCGGAGAAGACGTGCACAGCGCCTGACTTGCTCACGGTCACGTCGGCGGTCTCCTGCGGACCCAGCCCGCTCTTCTCCACGAACATGGCCAGGCCGAAGCCGCGCCGGCACGCGTGCGCGGCCGCGGTCGTGGTGCGGTAGCCGAGGCGGTCGGCCTCCTTGACCGCCGCCGCCAGCAGGGCGGGATAGTCGCCGGTATCCAGGATCAGGTCGGTGCCCAGGGCGCTGATCGGGCGCTGGTGCGGCATCTCGGCGGCGGTCAGCAGGTTGCGCTCGCGCAGCTCGATGGAGTCGATGCCGAGCTGGGTGGCGGCCACGTCGAGCAGGTGCTCACGCGCCGCGGTGCCCTCGAACCTGCCGGGCGCCCGGTAGGTGCCGCACGGCGTCTTGTTGGTGAGCACCACCCGGACCTGGCCCCGGTAGGCGGGGACGCGGTACGGACCGGGCAGCATGGCCGCGGTGAGCTCGGGCACCGCGACGCCATGGGTGCGGCAGTAGGCACCGTTGTCCTGGATGATGTCGTCCTGCAGGCCCATGATCCGGCCGTCGGCGTCGAAGGCGGCGGCCACGCGGTGGTACTGCTGGCGCGAATGGTTCACCGCCATCAGGTGCTCGGTCCGGTCCTCGGCCCACTTGACCGGGCGCCTCAGCCGGATGGCCAGCCAGGGAATGAGGAAGTCCTCCGGATAGAACTCGCCCCGGACGCCGAAGCCGCCGCCTGCGTCGACCGCGTGCACGTGGATCAGGGTCTCGTCCATGCCGAGCAGGCCAGCCAGCAGGTCGCGGTTCCACACCGGGACCTTGGTCATGCCGAAGATGCTGAGGGTGCCGCGGTCAGGGTCGGGCACCGCCAGCAGGCAGCGCGGCTCGAGCGGGACGCCGGAGTGCCTGCCGATGGCCAGCTCGATCCGGACCACGTGCCTGGCCTGCGCGAACGCGGTCTCGACGTCGCCGTAGTCACGGATCAGTTCGGCCGCCACGGGGCTGTCCGCGTTCTGGGCATCGAGCACCACGGGCCGTTCGGCGATATCGATTTCCACCAGGTCGGCGGCGTCCTCGCAGGCATACGGGTCGTCACCGACCACCACGGCCAGCGGCTCGCCGACATAGCGGACGGTGTCCCGGGCCAGGATGGGCTGCAGGTACCGGCTGAGGTCGGTGCCTGTGATGGCCAGCCGTACGGGAATGACCAGGCCGCCGGGCAGGTCGCCAGCGGTGACGACCGCCGCGATGCCCGGAACCTGCGCGGCCTGCGTGATGTCCAGCGCGCGGACCTGCCCGTGGGCGGAGGGCGAGCGGACGATCCGGGCCCACAGCTGGCCAGGCGCGCTGATGTCGTCGCCGAACCGGCCGCGGCCGCGCAGCAGGCGGGGATCTTCCCGGCGCGGCAGCCGGGTGCCGATGACGCTCACGGGCCGTCCGCGGCCGGGCCCCGGCCCGCGCGGCGGGCCTGGGCGGTGGCCACGATGGCGTCGATGATGCCCTGGTAGCCGGTGCAGCGGCACAGGTTGGAGGCGACCAGGTCCCTGGCTTGGCCCTCTGACAGCGGGCTGCCGGTGTCCGGTTCGGCCAGGTAGGCCTCGGCCAGCATGAGGAAGCCGGGGGTGCAGAACCCGCACTGCAGCGCGTGGTGGTCGGCGAACGACTGCTGCAGGTCGGACAGCTGATCGCCGTCGGCCAGGCCTTCCACCGTGCGGACCTCGGCACCGTCGGCCTGGACACCGAAGACCAGGCAGGCCCGGACCGGCGCACCGTCGAGGATGACCGTGCAGGCTCCGCAGATGCCGTGCTCGCAGCCCAGGTGCGTGCCGGTGTAGCCGAGGTCGTGGCGCAGCATGTCGGCCAGCGTCCGGCGGGCCTCGACGGCCAGCTCATGGCGGTGACCGTTGACGGTCACGGCGACGGCGTGCAGGTCCTTCATGAGGCGGTTCCTGCCCTGCTCAAGACTGCACCGCTCAGGGCGGCGCTGAGGTCCTGCGGCAGCACGGGGATGTGGTCGAAGCGCACCTCGGTATCGGACAGCGCGTCGTTGATAGCGTTCAGGACGGCGGCCGGGGCGCCGATCGTGCCGCCCTCCCCCATCCCCTTAGCGCCGGTCTCGCTGAACTGGGACGGCGTCTGCAGGTGGACGATGTCGACGGCGCACATCTCGGCGGCGGTGGGGGCCAGGTAGTCCATCAGCGTGGTGCTCACCGGCTGGCCTTCGGCATCGAAGCAGACCCGCTCGAGCAGGGCGGCGGCCGCGCCCTGAGTGACGCCGCCGCGGACCTGCCCGTCGACCACCAGCGGGTTGATGACCACTCCGCAGTCCTCGATGACCAGGTACCGGTGCAGGCGGATGGCGCAGGTGCCCGGGTCGATGACGACCATGGCCACGTGGCAGGCGTTGGAGACCGTGCCGGGCGGGTCGAACGAGGCCCGGGCCTCCAGGCCGTAGCGCAGCTTCTCGGGCAGCCGGTGGGTCTGGAAGTGCACCACCCGGGCCAGCTCGCTGATCGCGATCGCGGCGGCGGCGTCGCCGCGGACCCGGGCCGTCCCCTCGACCAGCTCCACGTCGGCCGGGCTGGCCTCGAGCAGGGCGGCGGCGGCCTGCCTGAGCTGGGCGGCCACCAAGTCGGCGGCCCGTGCGGCGGCACCGCCGCCGACCACCACCGACCGGCTGCCCCAGGTGCCCCAGCCGTAGGAGGCCAGGTCGGTGTCGCCCTGGCGGAGCCGGACTTGGTCTGGGTGCACGCCCAGCCGGTCGGCGACGATCTGGGCGAAGGTGGTCTCGTGTCCCTGGCCGTGGCCGCAGGTCCCGGTGGTGACGATGACCTCGCCGGTGGGGTCCATCCGGACCATGGCGGTGTCGTAGCCGGGGGTCATTCGCATCCGGCGCAGCGACATGGCCGACGTGCCGTAGGCGGTCCGTTCGGAGAAGCAGGCGTAGCCGATCCCGGCGCGCAGTCCCTGGCCGCGAAGCTGGTCCCGCTCGGCCAGCCAGGCCCGTTTGCGCACCTGCTCCTCGGCCAGGTCGAGGGCCTCGCGGTAGCTGCCCTCGTCGTAGGTGATGTTGTTGACCCCGGTGTAGGGGAACTCGCCGGGCCCGATCAGGTTGGCCCGCCGCACCTGCAGCGGGTCGAGGCCGAGGGCCTCGGCCGCCTTCTCCATCAGGCGCTCCATGACCAGCACGATCTGCGGCCGGGACACGCCCCGGTACGGCGCGGCCGGGGCCTTGTTGGTGGCGATGGCCCGGCCGCGGGCCCGGTAGGCCGGCACCTTGTACACGCCGGGCAGTTCGGTCGCGGCCATCAGCGGCTCGACGGCGCAGGTGAACGGGAACACCGAGTACGCCCCGGTGTCGCAGTCGATGTCTGCGTCCAGCCCCAGGATCTGGCCGGCGGCGTCGAAGGCCGCGCGGACCCGGTACCGCTGCTCGTGTCCGTGGAACGCGGCGGTCAGGTTCTCCTGCCGGTCCTCGGTCCAGCGCACCGGGCGGCCCAGCCGCAGCGCCGCCGCCGCCACGGCTACTTCTTCCCGGCCGACCACGCACTTCAGGCCGAAGCCCCCGCCCACGTCCGGGGCGATCACCCGGACCGCCCGCTCGGGGATGCCGAGGGCCTGCGCGACCCCGGAGCGGACCTGGTGCGGGACCTGGGTAGAGACATGCAGCACGAGCTGGTCGTCACGGTCGTCCCGTTCGGCCAGGCAGGCCCGGCCCTCCAGGGGCAGCGCCGCGACCCGGGCGCTGGCGAACGTGGCGCTGATGGTCAGGTCGGCGGCGGCGAAGATGGCCGGCAGCCGGTCGTCGTCGAACATGAGCAGGTCGACCAGGCAGTTGCCGTCGGCTTCGCCGTGCAGCCGGGGGGCGGCCGCGGCGGTGGCCGTCTCGATGCTCGTCACGGCGGGCAAGGGGTCCCAGTCCACCTCGACCAGCTCGGCCGCGTCCTCGGCCAGGTAGGGATCGTCGGCGATGACCAGCGCGACCGGTTCGCCGACGAAGCGGACCGTCTCCCCGGCCAGGATGGGCATCACCGTGGGCACGAACTCGTCCCGTTCCAGCATCGCGAGCAGACCGGGGTGGCCCAGGCTGGCGGCGGTCAGGACGGCGGCCACGCCCGGCCGCGCCGCCGCGGCGGCCGCGTCGATCCCGCTAACCCGCGCGTGCGCGTGCGGGCTGCGGACGAACGCCGCGTGGAGCAGGCCGCGCCGGGCCAGATCGTCGACGAACCGGCCCCGGCCGAGCAGCATCCGGCGGTCTTCCTTGCGGGGTACGGCGGTGCCGATCCACGGGCTCACGTGCTGTCCCGGCCTGGGCTGTCCCGGCCTGGGCTGTCCCGGCCCGGGCTGTCCCGGTCTGTGCCGGGCTGGTCCGCGCTGAGCTCGGCGGCCTGCGCAAGGGCGCGCGAGACCAGCGTCGCGGTCAGCCGCCGCCGGTACTCGCTGCTGCCGTGGGTGTCTTCCGCCGGGTCGATCTGGCCCGCGGCGTCCTCCCCCATGGCCTGCCAGGTATCCGGGGTGGCGGGCTGGCCGGCCAGGGCGCCCGTGTGGATCTCGGCGGGCCGCGGCCCGACGCCGCCCAGCACCACCCGGGCGGACCGGCAGGTACCGTCGCTGATGTCGGCCGACACGGCCGCGGCGACCACCGCGAAATCCCCCTGGCGCGGGGCGAACTCGGTGAGCACTGCCCGGGGCGCCGGCCGGGGGAACCGCACCTCGGTGATCATTTCCTCCGGGCTGGCCGCGGTGGTGTAGTAGCCCCCGAAGAACTCGGCGGCCGGGACTTCGCGCCGGCCCTGCGGGCCGGTGAGCACGACCTGCGCGTCGAGCAGTACTGCCAGCAGGCACCACTCCGAGGCCGGGTCGGCGTGGGCGATGCTGCCGCCGAACGTGCCCCGGCTGCGGATCGGGTAGTGCCCGATCCACCGGGCCGAGCGGGGCAGCACGCCGAACCCGCGCCTGACCGCCGGGTCGCGGGTCGTCTCGACGGTGCGGTGCGTGGTCAGGGCGCCGATGCGCAGCCCGTCCGCCGGCTCGGCCCGCAGGTAGCTAAGGCCCTGGATCCTGGTCACGTCGATCAGCGCGGCCGGCCGGGCCAGCCGGAAGTTCATCATCGGGACCAGGCTCAGCCCGCCGGCCAGGATCTTGGCCTCGTCCCCGAGCTCGGCGAGCAGCGCGACCGCCTCGCCCACGCTGTACGCGCGGTGATAAGCGAACGGCGCTGGCTTCACCCTGGCAGGCTCCTCAGGCTCCCGGTCGGGTCCCGGTCCATTTGGTATACCATATTTCAGACGTTTCGGGAGCCGCCGCATGCCGCATCCGCACCTGATGATTGAGCGCCATCCGGCGGGCTACCGCTGGCTGCGCCTGGCCCGGCCGGAGCGGCGTAACGCCCTGGACGTCAGCCTGATGACCGCGGTGCGGGACGCGATCGCGGCCGAACCCGAGGCGCCCGTGCTGCTGGGCAGCACGGACCCGCGGGTGTTCTGCGCCGGGGCCGACCTGACCATTACCGATGCCGAACGGGCCGTCATCTCCGACCTCATCTACGACTGCTGCGAGGCCATGATCAGCAGGCCGGGGCCGGTGATCGCGGTGCTGACCGGGCCGGCGGTGGGCGGCGGGGCCCAGCTGGCCGCCGCGTCCGACCTGCGGATCGCAAGCCCGGCGGCGCGGCTGCGGTTCACCGGGCCACCCGGCCTGGACCTGGCCGTGGGCGCCTGGCTGCTGCCCGATCTGGTCGGCCGGGGCGCCGCGATGGACCTGGTGCTGACCGGCCGCTGGGTGGAAGCCGCCGAGGCGCGCTCCCTCGGGCTGGTCAGCCGCATCGAGGACGACCCGGACCTGGCCGCCGGGCAGATCGCGGCCGAGCTGGCGGCGCGAGACGGCGGCGCGGGCGTGAAGGCGGTGCTGGCAGCCGGCGGCCTGCTGGACCGGCTGCGCGCCGAACGCCAGGTCAACCGGGCCGCCTGGGCCGTGCGGACCGGGGGCGGCCGGGTGAAACGCGCACAGGGGCTGTGACAACGTGATTCACAGAAATCGTGTTACTGTGATGATGTGAAGAATATTACGGTCTCTGTTCCGGATGACGTCTATCGCAATGCCCGGGTCGCTGCCGCGCAGCGTGACACGTCGGTGAGCGCGCTGGTCGTCGCATTCCTTGAGCAGATGTCCGGGCGAATGGATGAGTTCGCCCGGCTGGAGGCGCTGCAGCGCGAGGTCCAGGCCGGGATCCGCCAGTTCAGCGCCAGCGACCGGCTGGACCGTGACGAGGTGCACGATCGTGCGGTTCGTTGACACCAACGTCCTGCTTTACGCGATCTCCCGCGATCCGGCTGAGCAGGACAAGGCCAAGCACGCTAACGACATCCTGGCCGAGCGTGATCTAGCGCTGTCAGTGCAGGTACTTCAGGAGTTCTACGTCCAGGCGACACGCATGAGCCGGCCGGATGCCATCGGTCATCAGCAGGCCGTCCTGCTCATCGAATCGTTCCGGCGCTTCCCTGTGCAGGACATCACGACCGGGATCATGCTGGCTGCGCTGGAGGCCCGCCAGCGCTTCCAGCTCTCATACTGGGACGCCGCGATCATCGAGGCATCCCGCGCCATGGGCTGCACGCACGTCCTGTCCGAGGACCTCAGCGACGGCCAGGACTATGGCGGCGTCCAGGTTGTCAATCCGTTCCGCTGAGGCGTGACGCCACGTTCCGTTCTGATAATTCAAGATCTCTGCCAAACGGGACGTGGTGCTTGTCACCTGACCGGAGGTGGCGTGCCGTCGGCGCTGGCGGCCAGGGTCATGTCCCACTGGCACGCCTCGCAGGCGTGGCGGAACGCCGACCGGGTGAATTCCAGCGCAGCCGTCCGAGGATCGGGGACGGACCTGATGTCGTCCCAGTCCAGGATGTACTCGCCCAGGGCGGTATCCCACCGGGCCGCGGCCGGGGCCAGGGTCGCTCCGGCGAAGCCGTCAGGCGCGGGGTGGGCGTAGGCGTAGAACGCGGCCTTGGGGTAACGGGCGTCGCCGGGCCACCAGCCGATGGCGACCTCCTGGGCGTCCATCGCGTTGCGCATGATGAAGTCGCCCGAGGGCGGGTCAGCGGGCTGGCCCGAGAACAGGCTCACGGCCAGGTCGAACGAGCCCCACCAGGCGTTCACCGGGGTCGAGCGGCCGCGGTAGGGCGCCCGGTAGGCGGCCAGGATCAGCGCGGCCTGCGTCGCCGCGGCGAAGTAGCGGGCCACCTCGTCCGGGTCATAGTGGGCGTGCTGGTCGTCCTGATCCAGCGGCACGGTCCAGGACACTTCCTGCGGGGCGGGATCGATCTGCACCGGGCCGCCCAGGCCGCGGACCGCGGCCAGCACGTCCCTGGTCACCTCGCCGACGGCCCGGTGCGGGGTCAGCGCCACCCGCTCGGCGGGGCCGGCGCTGTGCTCGACCAGCGCCTCGTGCCGCCGCAGGTCGAGCGCGACGACCAGCGCGCCCGAGCCGTCGGGGGCGGGCAGCGGCGCCGTCTCCCAGCCCCGCGCGGTCAGCCGCAGCGCCGCATGCTGCAATTGGGGTTCGGGCGGCGCCAGCCTGGCCGCTAGTTTGCCGAGGACCTGGGTGTGGGCGTGCAGCGTGTCGCATGTCGAGCGCCACATGTCATACGAGGCCGCGGGCCAGGCTGAGACCATGGCTGGCAGGCTATCGAGGCCATGGCGGTGCGCATCACCCGGCCCTCGGTAGGTTCGGCGCAACAGGTGAGGCAGAAGGAGACGCCATGGTGATGCCGCTGGCGGCCCGGGTGGTGGCCGCGGTGATCGGCGGCCTGCTGGTGCTCGTGTCGGTGTCCAGCGTCACGGGGACGCTGATCGTGTCCCGCCCGATCAGCAGCCATCTGACCCGGTGGGTGGACGAGACGATCAACCACGTCTACCGGATGGTCGTCGCGCGAGCCCCTGATTACCAGCGGCGGGACCGGCTGCTCGCCACGCAGGCGGCGGCGATCCTGCTGACTCAGCTTGCGGTGTGGCTCGTAGTGGCCTATGTCGGGTTCGCCCTGCTGTTGTGGCCGTTCGCCGCCCGCGGCGTGGTGTCCGCCTTCGTCGATGCCGGGTCTTCGCTGTTCACGCTGGGCTTCGCCGTCCCGGCCGGGGCGGTGCCGGCCGTGATCGTGTTCCTGGCCGCCGCGATCGGTCTGATCATCCTCACGCTGCAGATCGCCTACCTGCCGACCCTGTACGCGGCGTTCAACCGCCGGGAGACCGAGGTGGCGCTGCTGAACGCGCGGGGCGGGTTCCCGGCCTGGGGACCGGAACTGCTGGCCCGCACCCACTACGCGCTGGGCTCGGGCATGTCGACCTTGGATACGATGCCGGAGCTGTACGCCCAGTGGGAACGGTGGGCCTCCGACGTCGCCGAGAGCCACACCACGTACCTGCCCCTGGTCCGGTTCCGCTCGCCGCAGGCGCTGTCGTCCTGGGTGACCTCGCTGCTGTCGGTACTGGACTCGGCCGCGCTGTTCCTGGCCCTGTCCCCCAAGGCCGCGCCTGAGGTCCCGGCGCGGCTGTGCCTGCGCAGCGGGTGGACGTGCTTCAACCGGATCGCCCGGGCGATGGGCTTCGACATCCCCATTGAGGCCGACCCGGAAGCCGGGATCAGCCTGACCTATGCCGATTTCCTCGACGCCGTGGACCGGATGCGCGAGGTCAAATTCCCGATCGAGCGCACCCCGGCCGAGGCGTGGCCGGACTTCGTCGGCTGGCGGGTCAACTACGAGCAGGCCGCCTTCGCGGTGGCCGCCGCCGTCTACGCCGTGCCGGCCAAGTGGTCAGGTCCGCGCCGGCACCCGGTGGAGACCATCGCGCCCATCCGCCCCCCCGGCGGCCGCCCGCCCAAGTAGCCGCGGCCCGCAGCCGCCACGCGGGGCTCAGCCCGGGGCGACGTCGCGGGACAGGAAGTCGGCGTGGGTCTCCCGGCGGACGACCAGCCGGGCCTCGCCGTCCCGGCAGAACACCACCGGCGGGCGCATGGCTCCGTTGTAGTTGCTGGCCAGGGAGTAGCAGTACGCGCCGGTCACGGCCACGGCCACCAGATCGCCGGGCCGCGGGTCGCGCAGCGGGGCGCCGCTGATCAGCCGGTCACCGGATTCGCAGTGCCGCCCGACCAGCTCGACCGGGTCGCCGCCGCCGACGCGGCCGGTCACGGTGGCCTCGAACCGCTGGCCGTACAGCGCCACCTCCATGTTGTCGGCCATGCCGCCGTCGACCGCCACGAACCGCGGATCCTCGCCCTTCACCGACACCACCCGGTAGACGGTCACCCCGAACGGGGCGACCAGGCTCCGGCCGGGCTCGATGATGATCTGCGCCCCGGCCGGGAGATGACGGCTGGCCGCGGCGGCCAGCGCCTCGATCCAGGCCTCCGGCGTGGCCGGGTCATCGTCGTAGGTGTAGCGAACCCCCAGGCCGCCGCCCAGGTTGTACACGCTGAAGTCGCCTAGTCCTGCGACCGCCTCAACTTCCCTGGCGTACGGCTCAGTGTCCAGGATCTGCGAGCCGATGTGCGCGTGCACGCCGTCCAGGCGCAGCTTGTCGCTATGCCGCAGCCGGGCGATGGCGTCCCGGGCGGCGGGGATCGGCAGGCCGAACTTGGAGCCCGGCCTGGCCGGTGGCCACCGCCTCGTAGGTGTCGGGCCGGACGCCGGGGATCACGCGGACCAGCACCGGTTGCTCCGACCGGACCAGGTCCTCGAGCCGGTCGATGTCGTCGGTGTTGTCGATGACGATCAGGCCGACTCCGACGTCGACCGCCATCCGCAGCTCGGCATCGGTCTTGGCGTTGCCGTGCATCACGATGAGCGCAGGGTCGACCCCGCCGGCCAGCGCCATCAGCAGTTCCCCGGCGCCGGCCACGTCCACGCCGATGCCTTCGGCGGCCATCAGCCGGTAGACCGCCGTGCACGGGAACGCCTTGGAGGCCCAGACCATCCGCGAGTGCGGCCAGGCCGCCCCCAGGGCCTGCCGGTACCGGCGGACCTGGGAGCGGACGGCCTGTTCGTCGACGACGTACATCGGGGTGCCCCAGCGGGCGGCCAGGTCGGCCAGCCGGCACCCGCCTACCACCAGCTCGCCGTCCGGGTCCACGGCTGAACCGGGCGGGAACAGCCCGAGGATGTCGAGAGTGGTGTCGGCAGGCAAGGCGGTCTCCAGCGGGTCAGAAATGCTCGGCGGGGCCCAGGTCGCCCCGGTCAGGGCCGAGGCGGCTGTGGATAGCGTAGTAGAAGGCTAGGCACCCAGTCCGACGAGCACCTGCTGCTCTGGCTCCAGCTCAGGCCCGTCGACCGGTTCGGCTTCTGAGCCGACGCGCCCACATTGCTATCACCAGCCGGGGCGCGGAGTACAGGTAACTGCGAATCGCCGGCCCGCGCCGCCCGGCGGGCATCTCGAACAGCAGGCTCTCGGCCTCGGCCAGCCACCGGCGGCCCGGCTCCGCGGGCATCAGCCGCGTCACCGCGCGCAGCACCGGCTGCCGTCCCGTCATGGCGGGCGCAGGCCCGGCGCTAGTATCCAGCCCGATTCCCGGCGAGCCGCCGCTACGCCCGCGGTGGCTGCGCTCACGCCGGACGCCGACGAGGAATCCGTCCGTGGCCGGCCAGGCGACGACGACGACGGCTACGTTACCGATGACCACGCTGGCCAGCGCGAGAAACGGCAGCAGGTTCGGATGCGGCCCGGTCAGCAGGGCGCCCACCGCGATACCGCAGCTGATCATGGTGCCGGAAAGGAGACCCGTTCTCCTGCGCCGCGCGCTGATCGGGGCATCGGGCAGCATCAGGCGGTCCCCGCTTCACCGGCCAACCCGCGCAGGGCGGCGCCCCGGGGGCGGCGCGCGCCCGCCACGGCCGCGCTGGCCTGGGCGGCCCCGCTTGCGGTCAGCCGGTAATAGCGCCGGGCCGGACGCTTCTGTTCGCGCGGGTCGATGTCCTCCCACCGGCTGGTCAGCCAGCCCTGGTGCTCCAGGCGCAGCAGGATGGGATAGGCCGTCCCGGGCAGCAGCCCGGTCTCCTCCGACAGCTCCAGCCCGTACAGTTCCCGTCCCGGCTGCCGCAGCAGCGCCTGCAGCACCAGCAGGACCTGGACCGTAAGCCGAAGCGCCATACAAGAACTCTAAGTAGGTCCTCAACCTCTGTCAAGAACTCTATATAGGTCTCAGGAGGTCGCCGGGCCGGTCGGCCGCCTGGCCATCGGGCAGCCAGGCGGCGCTACTTCTGCCCGGCGGCCTCGGGCTTGGGTCCGGGCGTCGGCTGGCCCCCGGGTCCCGCCGCCTGCTGGTTCCAGTTGCGCCAGATGAGCCGGTGCACCGGGATCCACCTCGGGATGTCGCGCAGGCCGGGGATGAACGGGATGGCGAGCAGCAGCACGGTGCCCAGGCCGGTCAGGTAGATGGCGATCAGGTCGGCGTTGGCCGAGGTCCGGAAGCCAGGCAGCTGGTACCAGAGCTGGTACAGCCACAGCCAGGGCTGGCCGGGATAGCTGCCGGTCTCGTTCATGACGCCCCACTGCTCACCGGTCAGGTTCTCGGCGGCGGCCTTGTCGGCGAAGTAGCTGCCGTCCTCGAGGAAGAGCAGCGGCTTGGTGAAGTTGGTGCCGTAGAACGGCTGCTGGGCCGAAAGGTCCGCGTCGATCGCGCCGCTGCGCGCCAAGGACAACTCGGTGGCCAGCATCACCGGGACCGGACCGTCGTCGGTCGCGGGGACCACGGGCGATCCGTTGCTGAAGGTCACCTTGGTAACCGCGCTGAGGTAACTGGTCGCCCACTTGTCCTGCTGGCCGGCGGAGGCGGTGTTGTACTGGGCCAGGGCTGCTGCCAGGGCCGGGTCGGTCGGGGCGGCCTTGGACAGCGGAGAGATCACGAAGGTCTGCGCCGCGTCGATAGGCTGCGTCACCCCGAACCAGTTCGCCGGGGTGATGACGATCGACTGCGGGGAGCCGTTGGTGTTGTACGGCTGACCGTAGCCGGCGGTCTCGCTGGTGCCGTTCAGCTCGCTGGCCGCGGTGGCCAGGAAGTCGGCCGGGGCGGCCTGCACCCAGCTGGCCACGGTCACCGGCGGCTCGTCGGGGGACGACAGCAGGCCGGCCAGGGCGAAGGTGAGAATCAGCACGACCAGGGCGGCGATGCTGCCTTCCTTCAGGATGTCGTAGCGCTTAGTCGGGCCGCGCCACGGCGCCCGGTCGGCCTTGCGAAGGGCACGCAGGGCAAGCCGCCCGCGCGGCATCTTGGCGGGCAGCGGGTGGCTGACGCCGCGGACCCGGACCAGCAGCACGTGCGCCCCGACCAGGGCGATCAAGATGATGGGGATGAGGACCACGTGCCACAGCAGCATCTGGCCGAAGTTCATCAGGTTGAAGAACGCCCCGACCCCGGCCGCGTTGAACGCGTCCTTGCCGCTGGTCGATATCCACTGCGAGTCGAAGTTCTGCTGGGACAGGTAGCCGGTGAAGCACTCCACGACCGAGGCCACGAACGCGACCACGCCGGTGATCCAGGTCAGGGCCCGGCGGCCGCGCCAGGCGGCCATCCAGAACTTGCCCCACAGGTGGATGACCAGCAGCGCCATGAACAGCTCGACGCTCCACAGGTGCAGGCTGTTGAAGAAGTGCCCGACCGGGTTGGTGTGCCACCAGTCGGTGCCGCCGAGCGCGATGACGAAGCCGCTCACGATGGCCATCCCCAGCGCGGCCAGGGCTCCGACCCCGAAGACGTAGATCCAGGAGGAGACGTAGGCGGGCTGGCGGTCAGGCAGCAGCTTGTCCGGAGGCAGCGCGCCCATCACGCGGCGACGCACCCGCGCCGTCCACATCCGCTCATCCCCCGGGGCCGCCGCATAGGGCACGGCGGGCTCGTCCGGTCCAGGCGCGTCCTGCGCCGTGTCGGCTTGATGGCGACGGCGGCCCGGGAAGGGCAGCAGCAGCGCGGCCCCGAAGATGGCTACCATGACGGCGATAAGCACCAGGTTCGCCACCGAGATGGTGAATACGTTCCAGTGCAGGTAGCTGCCGGACTGATTCAAGTCGATGGCCGCAGGAGCGTGTCCCGCGAAGGCGACGGTGCGCAACGGAGCCTCCAGGTAGGCACAGGGCGAATAACTGATGCACCAGGCTGACTGCCCGCCGGGGGGCGCCTGTAGTGAAATGCGTCCCCCGGTTCCGGGACCAAGGTCCCGAGCCTTCATAACCCTTTTCTGCCGAACGATCCGTGGTGCTCGCGCCGGCCGGCCCGACGCGTCAGCGGAGCTCGCGCATCACCCGCGGTCAGGCGGCCAGCACCTGGCGGACCTGGCGGGCGATCTCGAGGTCTTCTCGTGCGGCGATGACCAGGCTGCGGACCGGCGCGCCGGCTGCTCCGATCTCCCGGTCCCCGGTGCCGTCGGCGTTGCGGGAGGCGTCTTCCCGCACGCCGAGAAAGCCGAGCCCGGCCATGGCCCGGGACCGGATCTCGGCGGAATTCTCGCCGACGCCGCCGGTGAACACCAGGGCGTCCAGACCGCCCAGGGCCGCAGCCATCGCGGCGATGCTGCCGCGAAGCCGGTGCAGGTACACCTCGCGGGCGAGTTCGGCTCGCTCGTCACCCGCGGCCGCGCGGGCCAGGACCTCGCGCATGTCAGCCGTCCCGGCCAGGCCGAACAGGCCCGACCGGTACTCCAGGGTGGCGGCGAGCTCGGCGGCCGGGGTCCCGACGTGCTCCTCGAGCCACATCAGCAGGCCGGGGTCGACCGACCCGGACCGGGTCGCCATGACCAGGCCGTCGAGCGGGGTGAATCCCATCGTGGTGTCGACCGAACGGCCGTCCTGCACCGCCGCCAGCGACGCGCCGGCGCCCAGGTGGCAGCTGACCAAGCGGCGCGGAGAAGCGGCCAGCTCCGCGGTCCGCCGGGACACGTATGCGTGCGAGAGCCCGTGGAACCCGTAACGGCGCAGCGTCCAGCGTGCCCGCCACTGTTCGGGCAGCGCGAACGTGGCGGCGGGTGCGCCGATGGTGGCGTGAAAGGCGGTGTCGAAGCAGGCTATGGCAGGCGCGTCGGGCAACACCGCCTGGACCGCGTCCAGGGCGGCGAGCGACTTCGGCTGATGCAGCGGCGCCAGGTCGGACAGCGACTCCAGCCGCCGCCGGACGTCCGGGTCGATCAGCACGGGCCCGGTGAACATGCTCCCGCCGTGCACGATCCGGTGCCCGACCGCGCCCACCTGGCCCAGTGATCCAATGGCCGCCTTAAGCTCGGCGGCCTCGGCCACGCCGCGCGGTGCGGGCAGGTCGGCGGAGCCGAGCACCGCGTCGGCATCGGAAAGGAGGCGCAGCTTGAGGCTGCTCGATCCGGCGTTGACGACCAGGATCGCGTTCACTACTGCCACGTCCACCCGGTGATCTCCGGAGCATCCTCGCCCTGCTCTCGGGTGTAGGCACGGCTGGAGATCCGTTTATCCACCATCAGCTGGCGGACGTGCCCGGCCGAGGAAGACAGGGCAGGTACCCGATCGATCACGTCCATGACCAGGTGGAACCGGTCCAGGTCGTTCAGCATGACCATGTCGAACGGCGTGGTGGTGGTGCCTTCCTCCTTGTAGCCCCGGACGTGGAGGTTGTGGTGCCCATGCCGCCGGTAGGTCAGCCGGTGGATGAGCGACGGATAGCCGTGGTAGGCGAAGATCACCGGCCTGTCCGTGGTGAACAGGGCGTCGAACTCGGCGTCGGACATACCGTGCGGATGCTCGCTTTCCGGCTGCAGCCGCATCAGGTCCACCACGTTCACCACTCGTACCTTGAGCGTGGGCAGGTGCTCGCGGATCAGCGTGACGGCGGCAAGGGCTTCCAACGTCGGGATGTCGCCGCAGCAGGCCATCACCACGTCCGGCGCGCCTTCCTCGTCGTTCGAGGCCCACTCCCAGATCCCGGCGCCACGGGTGCAGTGGATGACCGCCTCGTCCATGGACAGCCAGTTGAACTGCGGCTGCTTGCCAGCCACGATCACGTTGACATAGTGCCGCGAGCGAAGGCAGTGATCTGCCACCGACAGCAGGGTGTTCGTGTCCGGCGGCAAGTAGACCCGGATGACCTCGGCCTTCTTGTTCACCACGTGGTCGATGAAGCCGGGGTCCTGATGCGAGAACCCGTTGTGGTCCTGGCGCCACACCAGCGAGGAGAGCAGGTAGTTCAGCGACGCGACCGGGCGCCGCCAGCGGGATGCCGCGGGTGACCTTGAGCCACTTGGCGTGCTGGTTGAACATCGAGTCCACGATGTGGATGAACGCCTCGTAGCAGTTGAACAGGCCGTGCCGCCCGGTCAGCAGGTAGCCCTCCAGCCATCCCTGGCACATGTGCTCGCTGAGGACTTCCATCACCCGGCCGGCTGGGGCCAGGTGATTGTCGCCAGGCACGATCTGCCCCTCGAACTGCTTGCTCGTCACCTGGTAGACGTCGCCGAGCCGGTTGGATTCGGTCTCGTCCGGGCCGAACAGCCGGAAGGTGTCCGGGTTATCCCGGATCACATCGCGCAGCCAGTCGCCGAGCACCCTCGTGGCCTCTGACGTCCCCGCGCCCGGCGCGGGGACGTCCACGGCGTAATCCTCGAAGTCCGGCAGCCGTAGGTCGCGGAGCAGCAAGCCCCCGTTGGTGTGCGGGTTGGCGCTCATCCGCCGGTAATCGCGCGGGGCGAGCTGGGCCAGTTCCGGTATCAGCGAGCCTGCGGAATCGAAGAGCTCATCCGGCTGGTAGGACCTCATCCAGGCCTCTAGCTGGGCCAGGTGCTCCGGGTTGGTTCGAGCCGCGGCGATGGGGACCTGGTGGGCCCGCCACGTCCCTTCCACCGGCAACCCGTCCACCACCTTGGGCCCGGTCCAGCCCTTGGGCGTGCGGAGCACGATGGCCGGCCAGGCCGGGCGAGTCAGATCGCCGTCCACGCGGGCGCGCCGCTGGATCTCGTGGATCTCGCTGATCACCGTGTCCATCATCGCGGCGAGCTGCTGGTGCACGAGCTTCGGGTCGTCGCCCTCCACCGTGTAGACCGTGTAGCCATATCCGCGCAGCAGCGACTCGAGCTCGTCGTGCGGGATCCGGGCCAGCACGGTAGGGTTGGCGATCTTGTACCCGTTCAGGTGCAGGATGGGCAGCACAGCGCCGTCCCGCACCGGGTTGAGGAACTTGTCGGAGTGCCAGCTGGCGGCCAGCGGCCCGGTCTCGGCCTCCCCGTCGCCGATGACACAGGCCACGATCAGGTCGGGGTTGTCGAAGGCCGCCCCGTAGGCGTGCACCAGGGAGTAACCGAGCTCGCCGCCCTCGTGGATGGATCCCGGCGTTTCCGGCGCTGCGTGCGACGGGATGCCGCCGGGGAAGGAGAATTGCCTGAACAGCCGGGCCATCCCCGCTGCGTCCGGGGTGATGCCCGGGTACAGCTCGCTATAGGTCCCCTCCAGGTAGGTGTTGGCCACCATGCCGGGACCGCCATGCCCGGGCCCGCAGACGTAGATCACGTCCAGGTCCCAGTTCCTGATCACCCGGTTCAGGTGGGCGTAGATCAGGTTCAGCCCCGGCGTGGTGCCCCAGTGCCCCAGTAGCCGCGGCTTGACGTGCTCCGGCCGCAGCGGCTCGGTTAGCAGCGGGTTGCCCAGCAGGTAGATCTGCCCGACCGACAGGTAGTTCGCCGCGCGCCACCAGGCATCGATCGCGTCCAGCTCGCTGCCCGTCAACGGCCCCTGTTCGACCTCGGTCATGAGAACCCTCTCTTAGCGGAGCGGGACTAGTAGCCCCCGGATCAAGTCGCCCGAACTGCTTCCCCTGCCAATCCTTGCGGGCCTGGTGTGCGGTGGCCAGTCCCGCGTACATCGTTAACCTGCGCGACACCTCAGCGCAGCTTGCGCAGGAACGCGTCCTGGGTCTGGTGAGGCATTACCTTGACGCGCGCGCTCGTCACGGTCGTGCCGCCGGGCCCGGCCATGACCGGGGCCAAGTCGATCACCGTGACTTCTGGCAGGTCGTCGGAGAGCCGGGAGACCCGTAGCAGCAGGTCGCGGAGCGCTCCCAGGTCGGCGGCGGCGTGGCCGAGCAGGACCGGCGCCAGCCGGACGGAGCGGATCAGGTGGTCCGCGTCGGTGTCGGTCAGCGGGGTGAGCCGCGCCGCATGAGCGGCGTCCGGGCCGTCGAGCCCGAACACCACCAGATTGCCGAAGACGTGGTCGTCGGCCAGCCGGACGCAGACCTCAATCGCGGTGGGCGGCACGGCGTCATTGCCGACGGCTAGCGGCACTCTGTAGCAGTGCAGCAGCTCGGCGGCCTGCGCGGGCGTGAGCCAGCCGCCGTCCGGCGCCTGGCGGAGGAATTCGCGGATCAGCGCGCGGGCGTCCTCAGCCCGCAGATCGGCGAAGTCCAGCACCTGGCCGCGCGGTTCGGCCCGCCAGGCCCCGTAACCCGCGGTCCGGGCCAGGGCTGCCGGCGCGGCCTCGGGATCGTTGTAGGCCGGAACCTTGCCTTCGTGCGCACGGGGCAGTAGCCGGACTGATTCTGGCTGGTCGAGGACGACGGCGGTGACCGGGATGCCGACATCCGCATCCTGGATGGCGGCCACCAGGTCACCGGTGGCGCCGGTCGGGAGGACGAGCGCGATGATGGCGTTCACGTCCTCGTCCGCGGCGAGCAGTTCGAGGCACTTGCGGTATCCCTCGCCGGAAACTGTGGCGGTCGTGTCGACCGGGCCGCTGACGGTGCCGCCGGTCGGCACGAGCGCGCGTAGCCGCCGTCGGGTCAGGCCGTGCGGGCGGTGCACGGTGAGCCCGAGGTCGGCGCAGGCGTCGGCGGCCAGGGACGCCGCGCTGCCGACGTTGGAGACGATCGCTACGGTCCGGCCGGCCGGGACGGGCTGGGTGGCCAGCAGGGCCGCGGTCTCGACTAGCTCGCCGAAGCCCCGGGTAGTGATAACCCCGGCTTGCTCGAGCAGGGCTTCGCGGCTCATCAGAGGCGCTGCGGCTGGCGCATCAGCCGTGCGGCCGGCCAGGACGGTCAGCACGGGCATGGTGGCGCATACCCGGCGAGCGATCCTGGCGAATTTGCGCGGGTTGCCGAACGACTCGAGATACAACACGGCGAGCTTGGTGGCGTCGTCCTGCTCCCACCACATCAGCATGTCGTTGCCTGACACGTCGAGTTTGTTGCCTAGCGACGCGAAGGAGGAGATGCCGATGCCGAGCCGGGACAGCTGATCAACCGTGGCGAAGCCCAGGCCGCCGGACTGCATGACTAGTCCGACCTGGCCCGGCTGCGGGTGGTGGGCGGCAAAGGTGGCGTCCAGGCCGATGCCGGGCACGGCCACGCCGAAGCAGCCCGGGCCCACCAGCCGCATGCCGTGGCGCCGGCACGCGGCGAGCAGGTCGGCACAGGCCGCGTCGTTCAGGCCGGAGGTGATGACCACCAGCGACCGGACACCCCGCTGGCCGCATTGTTCGGCCACGTCCAAGACTGCGGCCGCAGGCACGGCGATGACCGCCAAGTCGGTCGGCTCGGGCAGGTCCAGCACAGAAGCCAGGCAGTGCTCACCGCTGATCTGCCGGGCTCGCGGGTTGACCACGTAGAGGCGGCCGACGTACCCGCCGGTGCGGATGTTGTCCAGGATGGTCCGGCCGACCGTGCCCCGCTGCCGGCTTGCCCCGATCACTACGACGGACTCGGGAGCCAGCACGTGCCGCAGGCTGGCGGCATCCGCGTACCGCTCGCGCTCAGCCACCGCGTCCAGGTAAGTGGACAGGGCCGGGCCCGCCTTATCAACGGGAAGAGGAAATGTCATCTCGATGACCCCGCCGTATACCGGCGCCGGACGGGCAGCCCGGCGGCGGCGATCACGTCCAGCATCGCCTTGTTCTCGGTCAGGGTCTCGGCGGTGAACGTGGTTATCTGATTGCTTCGCGCGACCCAGATCAGGTGCTCGAGCAGCAGGGTGGCAATGCCCTTATGGTGCATGTGGTCGGCCACCGCGAACGCGATCTCCGCTTCGCTGGCCTGCTCCCGGGGCACCACGTAGCTTGCGCAGCCAACCACTTTCCCGTCGCAAAGTGCGAGCAGCGTCGCCTGATCAGGCTCGGGATCACGGCAGATGCGCCGCGCCTCGGTCTCGGCCGCCAGCCGGCTGAAGTTGAAGAAGCGCATGTAGCTGTGGTCGGGAGACATCGCCTCGTGCATAGCCTTGACCGCGTCGACATCCGCCGGGCCAGCCGGTCGGATTTCGACCGTCGCCCCGTCCGCCAGCAGCGCGTAGGCACTGCCGGCGGATTGCTCTACGGTCATGCCAGTCTCCCTGTCGATCAGCGGCTCAGAAATACAGGCCCGCAATGGACCGCTCGGCAGGCGGGTAGGTGAGCTCGTCACGGATGGCCACTACGCCCCGCACCTGCCGGATCCGCTTCACGAGGTTGTGGCCCACTTCGGCCGTTTCCG
Organism: uncultured Actinomycetes bacterium; assembly: GCA_963790065.1. Taxonomy (GTDB): domain Bacteria; phylum Actinomycetota; class Actinomycetes; order Streptosporangiales; family Streptosporangiaceae; genus Palsa-504. The sequence continues at coordinate 612,327 of CAWBNK010000001.1, forward strand.
GCGAGCCCTGCAGGGTGACCACACCGTCGGTGACGGTCACCGTGAATACGGCCGGGTCGATGAGGAACTCCCGCAGGATCAGGTCGTCGGTGATCTCGGCGCGGATCTGGTTATCCGGCCGGTCGTAGACGGCCAGCACGTCGGTCCGGCTGATGATCCCCACCAGGTGGCTGCCCGCGTCGATCACGGGAAGCCGCTTGACCCGGAGGTGGTACATCAGACGGGCGGCGTACTCGACCGTGTCGTCCGGCCGGACCGTTACCGTGTTGCTGGTCATCAGGTCGCCGGCGGTCACGCCGTCGGCCTTCTCTAGGTCCCGGTGATGCAGCAGGCCGGTCATCATCCCGCCGGGGTCGCCACTCAGGGCCTCCTTGGCCAGCAGGTCGGCTTCGGAGACGACGCCGATCAGCTTGGAGTACTCATCGACGACGGGGAAGGCGCTGACCCGATGCTCGCGGAGCAGGGCCGCCATGTCCTTGAACGACGCGTCGCGCTTGACCGCCACGACCGGGCTGGTCATAACGTCCTTGACTTTGGTTTTCATCGCTATCACTCCCTATGTCCCGCGCCGGTCCAGCTCAGGACGACCTTGAGCGCGCCGGTCTCGGCCGCGCCGGCGAAGACGTCGTAGGCCTCTTCGAAGTCGTCCAGTCCGAAGTGGTGGGTAATGAACCGCTTAGCGTTGATCTGGCCGCTGGTGACCAGCCGCATCAGCGTCGGGACGGAGGAGGTGTCGACCAGCCCCGTGGTGATCGTGAGGTCCCTCATCCACTCGTCTTCCAGGTGAAGCGTGGCCGGCGCGCCGTGCACGCCGACGTTCGCGACCCGGCCGCCCGGCCGGACCAGCTTGACCGCCATCTCGAAGGTGGCCGGGAGCCCGACGGCCTCGATGGACACGTCCGCGCCGAGCCGCCCGGCCAGGTCTCCCGTCAGGTCCCTGATGACCCTCAGCGGGTCCTCGCGGGAGCTGTTCACGATCACGTCGGCGCCGAAGTACTTGGCCGCTTCCAGCCGGGCGTCGGACAAGTCGATGGCGACAATGTGGCTCGGGCTGAACAGCTGCGCGCCGGCGATCGCGGCCAGGCCGATCGGGCCCGCGCCGACGACGGCGACAAGATCACCGGGCCGGACGTTGCCGTTCAGCACGCCGACCTCGTAGCCGGTGGGCAGGACGTCAGCCAGCATGAGGATCTCCTCGTCGGTGACGCTGCCCGGAACCCGGTAGGTGGAGGTGTCGGCGAACGGGACGCGGACGTACTCGGCCTGGGTACCGTCGATCTTGTGGCCGAGGACCCAGCCGCCGGTGCCCAGGCACTGCCCGTAGCGGCTTTCGAGGCAGTATCGGCAGGTCCCGCAGGCGCTGATGCACGAGACCAGCACCCGGTCGCCTTCCGCCAGCGTCTGCACGCCGTCGGCGACGTCGACGACGGTCCCGACGGCCTCGTGGCCGAGGATCCGGCCCTCGTGGACCGCGGGCACGTCGCCCTTGAGAATGTGCAGGTCGGTTCCGCATATGGTGGCCGCGTCGACCCGCACGATGACGTCGTCATCGCCAATGATCTCCGGCTCCGGTACCTCTTCCCAGGCCTTCTGCCCGGGACCGTGGTAGACGAGGGCTCGCATGGCTTCCTCCACTGGTCGCTGAGTGCCGTCTTTCCAGACTCGCCGTGGGCGCGGCGGCGCAGCAGGGCCAAAGGTCCCATCGCTCACGGGGGTGAAGGTCACTGAGATCCCGGCCGGATGGCAGGTCCTGAGGCGGGCGGCTCGGCGCTACGGTCGTGGCGAATGGACCGCGCTCGGAAGGAGCAGCCATGTCTGACCGCACGATCGAGGCACTCGACGAGGCCGAGTGCCTGCGGCTCATAGCCCAGGGCGAGATCGGCCGCATCGCCTACAACGGGCGGTTCGGCCCGGCCGTGCTGCCGGTGAACTACCGGTGGCATGACGGGGCGGTCATGTTCCGGACCGCCGAGCACAGCGCGCTCGATGAGGACCTGCAGACCGGGATCTCGGGCGGCGAGTACAAGGTGGCGTTCGAGATCGACGAGATCGATACGGCCGGGCGCGGCGGTTGGAGCGTCCTGATCCAGGGACCGGCCCATCACGTGTCCGAGGCCGAGCGCGCGGCCGCCGTGCAGGCGGGCGTGGAGTCCTGGGCTGGCGGGGACAGGGAGCTGTTCGTCCGCATCGTCCCGACCCGCATCACCGGCCGTCGGATCAAGCCCGTCTAACTTCCAGGCTGCGACGAGCTAGCGGTCTTTGTCACTGGCCCGGGTGTACATGTCGGTGTCGCCCTCCACCTGGGCCAGTCCGATGGTCAACAGAACCTGACTGTTCCTGTACGCCATGGTCCGACCCTGCCCGATGACCGGCCGGTTGCCCGTAGGGCTGCGGGTCATGAACATCTCCTGCAGGCAATGGCCCTTCGGACGCCTGTCCTCGGTAACCGGCGGCTTCGCGGCCCTGGCCACCAGCTTTTACCCGGTGAGCCTCATCAAGTCCCAGCCGCTCTACCTGGCGGTGGCCAACGCCGCCACGATCGGCGGCGGGATCCTGCTCTGGTTGGCCCTGAACTCGGGCCTGGGATTGTCGTCGCCGCAGGTGAGCGAGGTGGCCGGGGTAATCGTGGCCGGAACGCTGATATCTGGGCTGCTGTTTGAAGGCTGGCCAGGCTCGCCTTGCCGGTCATCCGGCCGTCTCGCGGCTGGCCCTGCTCGGCACGGCCGGCGCCGCCGCGGTCGCCGCGGGCTTCGCCCTGCGGGCGATCAGCCTCGGCGCGGCATGGGCCGGAGACCCGCCGCAACTGTGGGTCGCGGTGACGGGCCTGAACTTCATCGGCGCCTTCGTCATCGTCCACGCCGCGGTGTTCCGCCGCTGGCCGCTGCCGTCGGCAGAGCCGGATCAGCCCGGCAGCTGACCCGGCGCTAACTGACTGCCCCCTTCCCGGAGCGGGAAGGCGGTAGCCGCGGTTCGGAGCTTCAGGTACCAGAAGTCGGGACCATGGTCCCTGCCCGCGGCAGCGGGCGATCCGGTGGAATGTAAGGATGTTCGTCGGCGATGAGATGCCCCTTGAGGCTCAGCTTCGCGGCCGCCCGGGAAAGGCTGGCGCAGCTGACCGACAGCGGTGGGCTGGTCAGCACGTCGGAAGACGCTTACAGCCATGCGACGGCTCGCGTGATGCGGGTGGGCGCCGGCAGCCTGTCCAAGCTGGTCCGGGTGCAGGTCCGGGAGCTGGCCGGGACCGACACGTCGGCCGGGCTCGCGATCCGGTGGGAGGCCACCGGGCCGGGCGGCGTGCTGTTTCCGGTACTTGATGCCGACATCAGGCTCGTTCCCGCCGGAGAGCACGGCAGCGTGCTGATGATGGCCGGCTCGTACAGGCCGCCCTTCGGTCCGCTGGGTGAGGCGCTAGACCGGGCCATCCTGCATCGGGTGGCCACGGCCACGATCCGCAGATTCCTGGCGCAGCTGGCGGCACGGATCTCCGGCAGCCCGGGCACAGCCGAGACGGCTGCTCCCAACCGGGCTGGGTCTTCGCCGCCCCGTGATGTCGGGCCGTGCTGACCGCTAGGCGGTGTCGCCGGGCGGACCTGGTTCGGTCCGCTGCCCGTTGCCCGAGGTGAAAGCGTAGTCACGGATTTCGTGGATCACCTCATCGAGCTGAGCCAGCGCCTCGCCGAGGTGCTGGCGGACCGTCTCACCGGGCAGGTCCGCAGCGGCCTGCAGGCTAAGTCCGACCCGGAACAACCGGTGGACAACGCGGTCGAGCAGGTCCTTGGCCTGCTGCTGCTGGTCCGCGGCGGCGTTTCGGGCCAGCGCGGCGAGGTCACCTGCCCGGCGAGCCGCGGTCGCGTCGCGGATGACGGCAAGAACGTAATTCTCCGTAGCAGTCGGCACCGGACTCAAGCTGATCTCCACGGGGAACGTGGCCCCGTCCTGTCTTAGAGCGGCCAGGCGGACCCGTTCGCCCATGGGCCGGTCCTCGGGCGCGCGACGGTAGCCGGTCTGGTAGCGCTGGTGCGCGTCGCGGACATCGGGCGGTACGAGCTCGTCCACCGGCAGGCCGGTCAGCTCCTCGCGCCGATAGCCGAACATCTCGGCACAGCGCCGGTTGGCCACCGCGATCGTCCCGTTCTCATCGACTAGGGCCAGGCCGTCGCCAAGGGCGTCAAGCAACTGCCAGAGCACAGCCGGAGTGACGGCCCGTACGCCGGACGCGCCAGTCAGACCCCCGAGGGTCCGGGCCGCGGGCTCCGGGCCGGTTCCGGGCGCCCCCGCGGCCAGCGCGGCGTCCAGCAGCGGATAGATGGACACCAGGCGGTCCAGCCCTTCAATGCTGAGGACGCGCCTGATGACCGGTGCGGTGACCACCAGCTTGAGCTGCGTGCCGCTAGCCTCGGCCCGCTGACAGGCCCTGGCCAGCGCGTCCACCGCCGCATGGTCACAGGAAACGGTGTCGGTCATGTCGGCGACCAGGACGGTAGCTCCCCGGTTGATCACGGAAAGCAGCCGATCGCGGAGCTGACCGACATTGGAGACATCAACATGCCCGGGAAACGCGACGACCGCCCGCCGACCAGTCCAGGTCACGGGGAACGGGTCATCAGGCATGGCGACTCATCATGCCACGGGCGCCGGACCAGCTGGCCGCCGACCCAGATGGTCGCGGCTAGCACTTGCAGGAACAACCGGGCGGTGTCCCAGCTGACGGCCAGTATTCCTTACCCTCAGCAGGATCCCCTGGTCCGCCGGAGCGGGACCAGGGGATCCAAGTGTCGGTATCGGTTTTCGTGGGTGGGGTGCGGGGGTCATGCGTTGGCGGGGACCTGACCGGTGTGCGGGAGGATCTCCGGGGTGGTCTTGGGCTTGCGGCCGAAGGCGAGCGCTGCGGTGGTGCCGAGGGCGGTCAGGCCGCCGAGGCCGAAGGCGATCAGCGCGGCGATGTAGGTGATCTGGGAGACTTTCCACCAGCCGTAGGCGTTCAGCAGCATGGACCGCAGGGTCTCGCCCTTGAACACGGTCGCGACCAGGCCGGCCAGCTTGACGTTGTTCGGCTGGGCGATGGACAGCTCGGACAGCTGGGCGTAGGTCTTGCCGCCGGACATGTCGGTGATGTGCTGGGCGATGAAGTGATCGGCGTAGGCCTCGGCCTGCTGCCCGGTCAGCAGCTGCTGCCCGGCATACTGCGAGACCGACGGGATCATGTTCGGGGTGATCTCCGTGCCCGCCTTGGCGTGCGCGAACGCCGACGCCGGCGGGAAGTAGATCTGCTGGGCGGACAGCTGGTTCTGCACGGTGTTGTGGACGTAGGTCGAACCCCACAGCAGCAGCCCCCCGGCCACCAGCAGGACCGCCGCCATGGCGAACCCCGCGATGGCGGTCAGACGAGAAGAGCGGCGCATCTTAAATGCCTCCTTGCCAGAGCAGGCCCAGATCCTGAGCCCGCCAGGTTCTTGAACGGACACCCCGAGCATCCCGCCCGCCCCCGCCCCGCCCCCACGGCCAGACGTCACCACAAGTCCAGGACCTCCGTCATCACAACCACAGGCACCAAGGCCGCACGGACACGACACGAACAGGGCCGCGCACCAGCACGGCCCTGCAGCACCAACAGGTCTTACGCGGCCACCTGGCGCCGGTCCAGGCGCCGACGGGCTTGCCGGCCGATCGCGCTCAGCGCGACGGCGAACAGGGCGGCGGCGAGGCCTTGGGCGAGCTCGGTGCGATCGGCGACTTGCCTCTGCCGCATCGGAGGACCGGACATTTCGCCAGCTCGGTTGACCCATACCCGCACCGTGCTGCCCGCGGCTGCACCGCTCTGCGCGGGAACCAAGCCAGTGTGTAGCTGCCCATCCGATGCCCGCCACTGGGCGGGCGAGTCTGCGGCCGCTCCCCAGGCGGATCCGTTGCTGCCGGGAGCCCTCTGCAGCAGCGTCGCGGCACCTGGCGGAGGGCAGCCTGCTGAGCCTGCGCTTCGCGGGTGAGCTTAGCCTCGGCCCACCGGCCGGCGGCGTAGGCGACGAACGGGGAACCGCCCAGGAACGCGGCCATAAGCCCGCCGAACACGGCGGTCTCCGCCCGGTCTGAGCTGTGGCCGGCTTTGCGTCCTGTTCTTCATCGATCTCACCTTCTGCTGAGCGGCGCCATATACGGTCTCCACCCTCCGTCACCACGGCCGAGGTCAGCCAGGGGTCGATTTCCCGGTCTGGCGGGACCTTCGCCCTCAGCCTGGGACTTCGTCGGTCAGGGCCGGCAGGCCGGGCGGCTGCCAGCGGGCCAGGACCCATGTCGTATAGATCGAGGCATACGGATCCATGACCCCGGTCGCCGGAGCCTGCTGGAGCAGCCTGGCGTCGACCAGGTGCTCGGTCGCCTGATGGGCGTGTGCCTGATGCAGAGCTACATGATCAGCCTGTCGGCCGACGGCGATCGCGGCGGCTGGTACCCCGGCCAGGAGCAAGATCAGCACGGCCAGGCGTATGGCCGCCTCGATCCGGTCCATCCCCGGCGCAGCGGGTTACGGTCCAAGCCGATCCGGCGAACCCAGAAGACCTGGCGCAGCCGCCGTCCCTGGTTTCCTCGCGCTGCGCATCTCAGTTACCTCCACGGACCACAATCTGGCCGTCACCGGGACCAGCCCGCCGGTCCGCCCTGCCCGGGGATGGCATACGCGCGATAGGGCCGCTTGGCCCTGTCCTTGGTGGTGGAGATGTCGGGTTCACCCGGGACCTTGTGCCCTGTGTCCGGCCTGAGGGGACGACCACAGTGGCAAGCAAGAATGCGGTCGCTAAGGCCGATCCAGCTCGGCAAGGAGGTCGCCATGGCTGGGATGAGTGACGGCATCGTAGCCGGTTACGACGGGTCGCCGGGCAGCGCTGACGCGCTGCGCTGGACGGCCAGGGAGGCGCAGGCGCGGGACACGACGCTGACGGTCTGCCTCGCATGGGCACCGGATCACATCGAACTGCCAACCGAGACGGGCTGGGACGATCTGGCCAGGCAGCATGGTAAGGAGATCCTCGAGCGCGGGCTGCCGTACGCTGAATCGGTGCTGGGCCCGGGCCGGGTCTTCCCCGTCCTGGCCGGCGGTCCGGCCGCTCGCGTGCTGTGCGAGCGCAGCCGTGACGCCGCCATGGTCGTGGTGGGCTCCCGCGGAGGCAGCGAGCTTCCTGGCCTGCTGCTCGGATCGGTACCCCGGCATCTGACCAGCCACGGGCACGGACGGATCGTGGTGGTCCGGGGTCAGTGGCGTCCGGTTAATCAGCATCCAGGCCCGGTAGTGGTGGGCGTGGACGGGTCCGCGGCTTCTCCCGGCGCGGTCGCCTTCGCCTTCGAGGAGGCGGCGCTGCGCGACGTGCCGGTGGTGGCGGTATGCGCGCTGGCCGATTCACGCGGGCTGCTGGGCGGAGCGCACCGCCTGGAAGAGGACTTCAGCCGCCAGATGACCAGCTGGGAGAAGGAGCACCCGGAGGTCACGGTGCTGCGCCAGGTCACGGCGGGCCCGCCGCGGGCATCGCTGCTGGACGCCGCGGCCCGGGCTCAGATGCTCATCGTGGGCAGCCGCGGCCGCGGCGGTTTGGACGGCATGTGCCTCGGCTCGGTCGCGCAAGCCGTCCTGGACCACGCACCCTGCCCGGTGGGCGTAGTCCGCCTGCAGCCTTAGACATTGCCGGTCTGCAGCGCCCCTTCAGCGCAGCTTGCGCAGGAACGGGTCCAGCGGCTCACAAGGCGCCACCTTGACCCGCGCATCCACGGCGAACACCCCGTCCGGCCGGGCGATCACCGGGTTGAGGTCCACTTCAGTCACCTCGGGCAGGTCATCGGCCAGCCGGGAAACCCGGAGCAGCAGGTCACGGAGCGCATCAAGGTCGGCTGCGGGACGGCCGCGGTAGCCGAGCAGGAGCGGCGTGCAGCGCAGGGACCGGATCAGCTTGTCGGCATCGGCGTCGGTCAGCGGGGTGAGCCGGGCGGCGTGATCGGCGAGCACGTCGGTAGCCAGGCCGCCCAGGCCGAATACCACCAGTGAGCCGAACATGCGGTCATCGGCGACTCCGGCGATCACCTCGGTACCTCCGGTGATCATCGGCTGCAGGACCTGCCGGGCTCCGAACCGTTCCGTCAGCCTGCGGTAGGCATGGCGCAGGTCGGACTCGCTGCGCAGGTCGAGTTCGACCACTCCGGCGTTCGTCTTGTGCATCAGCCCGGGCACGTCGGCCTTGAGCACGACCGGGTAGCCGGCGTCTTGCGCAGCGTCGGCGGCCGCGTCCTCGCTCGTTACCGGGATGAGCTCGACCAGCGGTATCCCGTAGCAGCGCAGCAGTTCGGCCGTCTTGCTGGGCGGAAGCCAGCCGCCCCCCGGCTCCCCGATCAGGAACTCGCCCAGCAGGACACGGGCATCCGCGGTCTTGACGTCGGGAAAGCTGGGTACCTGGCCGCGGGGCTCAGTCTGCCAGTACCCGTACGCGGCGGCGCGGGCGAGCGCGGCGACCGCCGTGTCCGGGTAACTGTAGGCGGGTATCGTTCCCGGTCCGGCCCCGGACCGGATCCTGGGAATGAGCCGGACGGATTCCTGCTGGCCCAGCACGACGGCGGCCATCGGGATCGGCACGTCGGCTTCCTGGACGGCCGTCACCAGGTCGCCGGTGGCGGCGGTCGGCAGGACGAGCGCGATCATGGCCTGCACGTCCTCTTCGGCCCCAAGCAGCTCCAGGCAATGCCGGAATGCCGCACCAGAGACCATGGCGGTCGTATTCACCGGCCCGGCCACCGTGGCGCTCTCCGGCACCAGCGCGCGAAGCCGCCGCCTGGCCGACTCGTGCGGGTGGTAAACGGCCAGGCCGAGGCCGGCACAGGCGTCGGCCGCCAGCCGGGCCGCGCCGCCCACGTTGGACACGATCGCCACCGTGCGCCCGGCCGGGACGGGCTGCGTGGCGAGCAGGGCGGCGGCCTCGATCAGCTCGCCGAGGCCAGGCGTGGCGATGACGCCGGCCTGCGCGAACAGCGCCTCCCGGCTGGCCAGCGGGGTCGCGATGGCCGCGGTGTCTGACACGGCCGCCTGCTGGCCGGCGGCGGAACGGCTGGCCAGCACGGTAAGCACCGGCATGCGGCCGGCGACCCGGCGGGCGGTCCTGGCAAACTTGCGCGGGTTGCCGAACGACTCGATGTACAGCACGGCGAGCTTGGTCACGGCGTCGCGTTCCCACCACATCAGCATGTCGTTGCCGGACACGTCGAGTTTGTCGCCCACCGACGCGAACGAGGAGATGCCGATGCCGAGCCGGGACAACTGGTCGGCCAGGGCGAAGCCCAGGCCACCGGACTGAGATACCAGGCCCGCGACACCCGCGCGCAGGCGGTTCGCCGCGAAGGTGGTGTCCAGGCCTGCTCCGGGCACCGCCACGCCGAAGCTGTCCGGGCCGACCAGGCGCATGCCGTGGCGGCGGCACACGGCGAGCAGGCCGGCGCGGGCGGACGTATCGAGGCCGGAGGCGATCACCACGAGGGCGCGCACGCCGCGCTGGCCGCACTGCTCCGCCAAGTCGAGCACGGCGGCCGCGGGCACCGCGATCACCGCCAGGTCTGCAGCCTCGGGCAGGTCGAGCGCTGACGCCAGGCAGCGCTCACCGCCGATCTGCCCGGCGCGCGGGTGCACCACGTAAAGCCGGCCGGCGTAGCCGCCGGCCCGGATGTTGTCCAGGATGGCCCGGCCGGCTGTTCCCTGCCGCCGGCTCGCGCCGATCACCGCGACCGACTCGGGCGCGAGCACGCGCCGCAGGCTGGCGATATCCGCGCGGCCCTCCCGGCCGGCCACGGTGTCCAGGTAGCTGTCGAGCGCCGCTCCGGCGGCGGCGCTGGGCAGGGGGAAGCTCAGCTCGTACACCCCGTCTGCGGCGTGACGGATCACGGGCAGGCCGGCGTCGGCGAAGACGCTCAGCATCGGCTTGTTCTCCGTCAGCGTCTCCGCGGTGAACATCGTTACCTGACGGCTCCTGGCGTACGAGATCAGGTGCTCGAGCAGGAGGGTGGCGATACCTCTGTGGTGCATGTGATCGGCTACCGCGAATGCCACCTCGGCCTGCTCGGCATCGCCGCGCAGTGTGTCGAAGCTGCCGCAGCCGACCACCTCGCCGCCCGACAGCGCGAGCAGCGCCAGCTGGTCAGGGCTGGGATCGTGGCAGATGCGCCGGGCCTCGTTCTCGGCCGCCAGCCGGCTGAGGTTGAAGAAGCGCAGGTAGATGCTGTCCGGCGACATCGCCTCATACATGGCCTTGACCGTGCTGAAGTCGGCTGCCGTGGCGGGACGGATCTCGACGGTGGTCCCGTCGGTCAGGAGCGCGTACATAGCACGAGTCAGTGGTAACTGAACCGGTCACGGACCGCCACGACGCCCGGAACGTGGCTGACCCGGCGCACGATCTGGCGGCCCAGGTCGGTGGCGACCAGGCGGCCTTCCAGGGTCACGACTCCCGCTCGCACGGTCACCGTGACCTGCTGCCGATTCTGGAGGAACTCCGGCACGATCACCTGGTTGGTGATCTCCTCGCAGATGTCCCCATCGGTGCGGTCGAAGACCGCCAGCACGTCCGCCCGGCTGATGATCCCGACCAGGTGGCCCTGGTCGTCGACCACAGGGAGCCGCTTGACCCTGCAGTTGTACATGAGGCGGGCAGCGTTCTCCAGCGACTGCTCGGGCTCGATAGTGACGGCGGGGCGGGTCATCAGGTCGGCCGCGGTGGGATCGTCTGCCTCCTGCGGCTCGTCGCCGTCCCGGGCCTGGCGGCCCAGGCGGACCGCTTGCCTGGTCAGCATGTCGTCTTCGGAGACGACACCGATCACCTTGCTGTCCTCGTCGACCACGGGAAACGCGCTCACCCCGAGCCGGTGGAGCCGGACTGCCATGTCCTTGAAGGTCGCGCCGGGCCTGACCGCCACGACCGGTGTGGTCATGACGTCCTTGACGGTGGCGTTCATCGTGATCTCCCTTCTCTGCTGGGCTGGCGTCAGTCGACCGGGAAGCCGGCCAGGACGTCAAAGGGGCCGCCGAGACGCTCGGAGGGCGGGTAGGTGAGGCGGTCGCGGACGGCCACCACGCCGGGAATATGCCGGATCTGGCGGACGAGCTGGTGGCCGAGCTCGCTGGTCTCGGGGATGCCGGCCAGGGTCACGACACCGTCCTTGACCGCCACCATGATCCGGTCCGGGTCGGCGAACTGGTCGAGGAGCATGTCGCCGGCGATTTCCTGGCGAATCTCCTCGTCCGAGCGGTCGAAGACAGCCAGCACGTCGGTCCGGCTGATGATGCCGACCAGGCGGCCTTCCGGGTCGGTGACGGGGAGCCGCTTGACCTTACGTGAGTACATGAGCTGCGCGGCGTGGGCGATCGTGTCGTCGGGCGCGACGGTCACCGCCGGGTGCGTCATCAGGTCGCCCGCGGTTATCCCGCGGGCCTTCTGCTGGTCGCGGCGGTGCAAGATGCCGTCAAGCAGCCCGGGCTCGCCGTTGAGGGCCTCCTTGGTCAGCAGGTCGGCCTCGGAGACGATCCCGACTACCTTGTCATCGTCGTCGAGGACGGGAAACGCGCTGATCCGGTTCTCACGGAGCGCTCCGGCCATTTCCTTGAACGAAGCGTGCTGCCTGACCCAGAACACCCGGGTGGTCATGACATCTTTGACTGCGTTCTTCATCGGGCTCACCCCTTTTACATCGAGCCTCGTGGCTGCCGTCGGCGAACGGCAGGGCCGAAAGTCCGTTTCTTGCCGGGTTTTAAGTCACCGGCTCCCGCGGCGGCCAACCGGAGCCGGGTGCGTACCGGGCATGCGCAGGGCGGACGTCTTCGCGGCTGCCTTAGGTCTGCTCGGGCTGCATCTCGATGGCCCCGCAGGGGCACTCGGCCGCGCACAGGCCGCAGCCCTTGCAGTAGTCGTAGTCGACCTCGTACTGCCCGCCGGCGAGCTTGATGATGGCGTTGTCCGGGCAGACGCCGTAGCAGTTGTCGCAGCCGAAGCAGTTGCCGCAGGACATGCAGCGGCGCGCCTCGAACAGCGCGGTCGACTCGTCGAGCCCGCCGACGACCTCGTCGAAGGTGCCGATCCGGCGGGCGGCTTCGAGCTGCGGCCGGACCGTGGCCGGGGCGTCGGCGTAGTACCAGGTGTTCAGGCCGCCGAACGCGGCGAGCGCGTGCTTGGCCGGGGCGGCATAGGCGCCGTCACGGAGCCAGGCGTCGATGTGCCGGGCCGCCCTCTTGCCGTGGCCGATGGCGATGGTGACGGTCCGCTCCGAGGGCACCATGTCGCCGCCGGCGAAGATGCCGGGGTGCCCGGTCATCAGGCCGGGGCCGACCTCGACCACGCCGTCGGTGAAGGTCACGCCGGGCACGCCCTCCAGGACGGACAGGTCGGCGTTCTGCCCGAGCGCCAGGACCAGGCAGTCCGCCTCGAGGTCTTCGAACTCCCCGGTCGGCTGGGGGAACCCGGTCTCATCCAGCTTCATCTTCTCGATCTGCAGCTTGCCCTGATCGGCGTGCGTGACCGTGGACAGCCAGCGCATTGTGACGCCTTCCTCCAGCGCCTCGGCGACCTCGGAGTCATGCGCGGGCATCCTCTCCCGGGTCCGGCGGTACACCACGACGGCTTCGGAGGCGCCGAGCCGCCGCGCGGTCCGCGCGGCGTCCATGGCGGTGTTGCCGCCGCCGTAGACGGCGACGCGGCGGCCGAGCATGGGAGGCGCCCCGTCTTCCATGTCGTGCAGCATCGTCACCGCGTCCATGATCCGGGCCGAGTCGCCGGCCGGAATGTAGGCGCGTCTGCCGATGTGGGCGCCGACCGCGACGAACGCGGCGTCGAAGCCGCTGGCCAGTTCGGCCTGGATGTCGGTCACCTTGGTGCCGAGTTCCAGCCTCACGCCCAGCTGGAGGATGCGGTTCACCTCGGCATCGAGGATGTCACGCGGCAGCCGGTATTTCGGTATGCCGTAGCGCATCATCCCGCCGGGCTCGGCGCCCGCGTCCATGATGGTCACCGCGTGACCCAGGCGGGTGAGATGGTAGGCGGCGGACAGGCCGGACGGCCCCGCGCCTACCACCAGCACCCGCTTACCCGTCGGCGCCGCAGCGACGGGAACCTGCCAGCCTTGCCGGAGCGCCTCGTCGCCGAGGAACCGCTCCACCGAGTTGATGCCCACGGCCGAGTCCACCTGAGCCCGGTTGCAGGCAGTCTCGCACGGCCGGTAACAGACCCGCCCCATGATCGCCGGGAACGGGTTGTCGGCCATGATCTGCTGCCAGGCGGCCTCATATCGCTCCGGGCCGCCCTCCTCGGCGTCGTAAAGCCACTGCTGGATGTTCTCTCCGGCCGGGCAGGCGTTGTTGCAGGGCGGCAGGCTGTCTACGTAGACGGGACGCTCGGTGCGCCAGGCACCGGTGTGGTTGGCCCGGCTCGAGCCGACGTCCAGGGTGATCGCGAATGGCTTGCGCATGCTCGTCACTGCCCTTCGGGGGCGGCAGCAGGCACCACGGCCCGTTCGGTCGAATGGGTTTCCGGCACCAGCCCGAACCTGGCGATGTTCCGGTCGGCGGCGGCCTGGATCCGGGCGATCACGTCGGTCCGCTCGGCGGGCCGGAACAGGTGCGCGTAGCGGGCCTGGATCTGCAGGTAGTCGGTGACCGGGACGCGGCGCCGGATCGGGGTGGAGCTGGTCACCTCGCCGGTCTCGGCCTCGAACACCGGGAACGATCCGCTTTCGGTGGCCAGCCGGGCGACCTTGATCGTGTCGGCCGGGGAGCTGCCCCAGCCGAGCGGGCACGGCACCAGGACGTGCAGGTAGCGGGCGCCGTGGAAGTCCATGGCCCGGGTCGCCTTGTACTCCAGGTCACGCAGGTCAGCCACGGTGGCCGTGGCCACGTAGGGAATCTCGTGGGCCATGGCGATCAGCGGCACGTTCTTGCCCTGGCCGAACCGGTTCCCCGGCTCGGACCCGACCGCCTGCGTGGTGGCCGTGCGGGCGGCCGGCGGGGTGGCACCGGAGCGCTGCACGCCGGTGTTCATGTAGGCCTGGTTGTCGTAGCAGATGTACAGCACGTCGTCGCCGCGCTCGAACATGCCGGACAGGCAGGCCATGCCGATGTCGACCGTGCCGCCGTCGCCACCCTGGGCGACCACCCGGATGTCGGTGCGGCCCTGGGCCTTGAGCGCGGCGGCCACGCCGGTGGCCACCGCGGCCGCGTTGCCGAACAGCGAGTGCAGCCACGGGATCTGCCAGGAGGTCTCCGGGAACGGGGTGGAGAACACCTCCAGGCAGCCGGTCGCGTTGACCGCGATCATCTGGCCGCCGGTGGCGCGCATCACCGCGTCCAGGGCGTAACGCGCGCCGAGGGCCTCGCCGCAGCCCTGGCAGGCGCGGTGCCCGCAGGTCAGCGTGTTCGAGCGCCGGGCATCGGACTGGACGCTGCGCTGCTCCTCGTCGAGGAGCCTGTTGCCGACCGCGAAGCTGCCGGTCTGGTAGAACTTGATCCGCTGGTACGACATGCGAGTCTCCTAACCGATCCGTGACGCGGTGATGCCGAGGTCGCGGAGCATGTTCTCCGCGCTGGGGCCGGACCGGCGCGCCGCGCGCATCCGGGCCAGTTCGGCCTCGGCCAGGCTGGTGTCGAGGTCCAGGAAGCTGAACGGCGCCAGGTCGCCTCCGGCGGCCCGGGTGAGCATGGTCTGCAGCGACTTCCTGGTGATCGCGCGGCCGCCCAGGCCGGCCACCACGGTCGAGATGCGGGCAGGAAGCCGGCCGCCCAGCGCCGCCCTGATGTCGGCGGTCACGATGCCGCCGCTGCCCGGCGCCAGCGCGCGCTCGAGCACGATCAGGTGCCGGTGGCGGCCGTCCAGGGCCTCGGCTACGGCCTGGGCCGGGAAGGGACGGAACGTCGTGATTCCGAGGGCCCCGATGCGCAGCCCGCCGTCGCGCAGTTCGTCGACCGCGTCCTTGACGGTGCCGAGTACCGAGCCGAGCGCGATCACCACGATGTCCGCGTCGTCGGTCCGGTACGGGCGGATCAGGCCGCCGGAGGCCCGGCCGAACTGGGCGCTGAAGTCGGCGGCGGTCGCCGGGATGACGGTCAGGGCCTGCTGCATCCGCTCGTAGGCCAGGTAGCGGACTTCGGTGAACGCCTCGGGACCGACCATGGCACCGATCGAGACGGGCTCGGCCGGGTCCAGGACCTGGCGCGGCTCGTACCGTGGCAGGAACGCGTCCACCTGCTCCGGGGCCGGGATGTCGGCGCGCTCACTGGCGTGAGTGAGCAGGAACCCGTCCATGCACACCATCACCGGGACGGACAGTTCCTCGGCGATCCGGAACGCCTGGATGTGCAGGTCGAGCGCCTCCTGGTTGGTCTCGGCGAACAGCTGCAGCCAGCCCGCGTCGCGCTGGGACATCGAGTCGCTGTGGTCGTTCCAGATGTTGATCGGCGCGCCGATCGCACGGTTGGCCACGGTCATCACGATGGGCAGCCCGAGCCCGGCTGCGTTCCAGACACCCTCGCTCATGTACAGCAGCCCCTGGCTGGCGGTCGCGGTGTAGGCCCGCGCGCCGGCCGCCGACGCCCCGATGGCCACCGACATGGCGGCGAATTCCGATTCCACGTTGAGGAACTCGGCGGCCAGGTCGCCCTGCTTGACCATGGCGGATAGCGCCTCGACAATGTGGGTCTGCGGGGTGATGGGGTAGGCGCAGATCACCTCGGGGCGGCACATGGCCACCGCCTCGGCCACCGCGCGGGAACCCTCGATCTGCTTAAGCATGGCTGAGCGCCTCTCGCTCGTCCCTGACGAAGTCGAACGCGGCCTGCGCGGCCTTCACGTTTCCCTCCGCGACCGGGCCGGAGAACCTGTCGGTGACCGCGGCCAGCACCGAGTCCAGGCTGACTGCCCAGGTCAGCGCCGCGAAGCCGCCGAGCAGGGCGGCGCCGGGCAGCGGGCGGCCGAGATGGGTCATGGCCAGCGAGCTGGCGGGCACGACCAGGAGACGGTCGCGGTGGAAGCCTTTGACGAAGTCGTCCAGGGCGAGCTCGCCGAAGCCGCGGGTGGAGTTGATCAGCATGTAGCCGTCGCGGCCGAGGCCGGCGAACAGGTCGGCCTGGTGCAGCAGGGTCTGGTCCTGGATGATCAGCGCGTCCGGCTCGGTGACCGGCTCGTGGGTCCGGATCGGGTGGTCATCGATCCGGCAGAACGACATCACCGGAGCGCCCATCCGCTCGGAGCCGAAGCTGGGGAACGCCTGGGCGTGCCGGCCTTCGCTGAACGCGGCCGAGGCCAGCAGTTCGGCGGCGGTGACCACGCCCTGCCCGCCGCGGCCGTGGAACCGTACCTGGAACATCGTCCGCGCCCTTCCTGTGGGGGTCGTATCTGGCTTGGGGCCGTGTCCTCCGGCCCGGCACCCTGATAGCGGGCGCGGGCCGGAGTCGGGGCCGGAATCCAGGTCATGCCGTCTTGGTCACATCTCCGGTGGCCGGGACGACCTCGTGGTTGATCTCGGGCCGGCGTCCGAGGGTCAGCCCGAACAGGGTGCCGAGGGCGGTCAGGCCGCCGAGGCCGAAGGCGATCAGGGCGGCGATGTAGGTGATCTGGGAGACTTTCCACCAGCCGTAGGCGTTCAGCAGCATGGACCGCAGGGTCTCGCCCTTGAACACGGTCGCGACCAGGCCGGCCAGCTTGGCGTTGTTCGGCTGGGCGATGGACAGCTCGGACAGCTGGGCGTAGGTCTTGCCGCCGGACATGTCGGTGATGTGCTGGGCGATGAAGTGATCGGCGTAGGCCTCGGCCTGCTGCCCGGTCAGCAGCTGCTGCCCGGCATACTGCGAGACCGACGGGATCATGTTCGGGGTGATCTCCGTGCCCGCCTTGGCGTGCGCGAACGCCGACGCCGGCGGGAAGTAGATCTGCTGGGCGGACAGCTGGTTCTGCACGGTGTTGTGGACGTAGGTCGAACCCCACAGCAGCAGCCCCCCGGCCACCAGCAGGACCGCCGCCATGGCGAACCCCGCGATGGCGGTCAGACGAGAAGAGCGGCGCATCTTAAATGCCTCCTTGCCAGAGCAGGCCCAGATCCTGAGCCCGCCAGGTTCTTGAACGGACACCCCGAGCATCCCGCCCGCCCCCGCCCCGCCCCCACGGCCAGACGTCACCACAAGTCCAGGACCTCCGTCACCACAACCACAGGCACCAAGGCCGCACGGACACGACACGAACAGGGCCGCGCACCAGCACGGCCCTACAGCACCAACAGGTCAGGCGGTCCTGGCCCGCCGGGCCTTAACGCCGTGGGCTCCACCGGGGCTCGCTCGCCAGCCACTCGGCGTCCCACGCGGCCATCCGGCGCTTGTCCAGTGCCCACCGGGTCAGCCAGCCGGTGATGAGGACCACGATGGCGAGCATGGCCACGGCGGCGCCCTCAGCCAGAATCACCCGGCCCTGAACCTGCTCGGGCTGTAGCGGCGGGCCGGTGAGCTGGCCGGCCTGGTTGACCCAGACCGTGACCGTGCTGCCTTTGACCGCGCCGCCTGGGACGGCCACCAGCCCGGTGCACACCTTCCCATCCGGCGCTCTCCACCGGGCTTCAGTCTCTGGGTAGGATCCGGCCCCGGTCACGCCCCAGGCCGGCATGGCCTCCAGCAACGTCGCTGAGACCTGGTGCGTCAGGGTCTGCTGGACCTGCTGCTCGTACGCGGATGCGGCATGCGTCCAGCTACCCGCGGTGTGCGCGGCGAGCGGCGCGCACACCGCGAACGCGGCGAGCAACAGCCCGAGGAGCGCGGTCTCGGTCCGGTCGGACCTGCGCCGCAGCGGATTGCGGTCGAACCGCCGGGCGCGCAGCAGGCGGCCCAGCCGGGTATTCCGGGGGCTGTAGCGTCGTGTCACCGGTCTCACCAACTTCGGACGCGCGATCTGTGGCCTCCAGCATCCGCGGCCGCGGCCGGCCGGCCTAGGGGCTGAACTCCCGGTCTGGACGGGACCTTGGGCCTTAACCCGGTCGGCTGAAGGGCCGGTCGTTCACGCCAGCGAGGTTGCCCTTGGGCAGCCCCGCTTCATCTTGCCTGCGAGCCGGGTCATCGGACCTCCACCCGGCGGCCGGTGATCGTCCCCAAGGTGATGCGGACGTAGACCTCACGGTCACCGCCCGGCCACGGCCAGACCGCGGCCTCCTCCTGCACGCGGCGCAGCTCGGCCGGGTGCGCGACGCGGTGCGCCTGCCCGCGGACGAGCACGCTCCACCCCTGGCACAGCGCCTCGTCGATCCGATCGACCTCAAGGGCCACCGGTCCGTCGGCGTGACCATCGATGACGGTGCCTTCTGCAGTCCTGACCACGAGCGTGTCGTCGAAGTACGCGAAGTTGACCGGGAGGACGACCGGGCCCGAGACGGTGCCGAACGCGATCCGCCCGATACCGCCCGGCGCGATCAGCCGCCGGCATTCCGAGGGCATCAGCTTGGTGGTGATCCGGTGGCCGACCGGACGGACCTGCCCGGCCGGAATCTCCGCGCCGGCGCCGAGCAGTGCGGCCGGGGTCGTCTGCAGCGCGGCGGCCAGCCGCCGCATCGCGATGATGCTCGGCCGCCCCGGGTACCTTTCCAGGTACTCCACATACCGCAGGCTCATCCCGGCGCGCTCGGCTACCTGCGCCTGGCTCAGCCGCAGTTCCGACCGGCGCTGAGCGATGCGCTTGCTCAGGTCCCCCGGGTCCGGCGGCGACGGCCAGCCGCGGTGCTCGCCCTGGGCCGGTCCTGGCTGCCTAGGTATGTATCTCACGGTCATCGGTATCGCGGTATCGAACGCTCCGGGCTGCCGGAACGGGATCGCCGCTTCACCTCCTCGATTTTTCCTCTGCTGTCGGGCGGGGCTGCCGCCCCACCTATCCACCATCAGCAGGCGGGAGGCGGAAGGCGAGTGGCCTCCGCCATGTCTGGCCGGGACGTTGGTCCGTCGCCGCCGATACCATCCCGCCGAGCTTCGCAGCGGCCCCATGGTCCCGGGCATCGCATGACCTCCGGCCCTAGCCGGGGACCATCCACCGCCGCAGGGTGAAGCCGACGTCGTCTAGAAGAAGCGGTGATGCCCCATGATCGAGGTCACAGCGGCGGCCCTGGCCACCCATCCCTTCCTGCATGGCATGTCGCGAGACCAGCTGGCCGTACTGGCCGAGGCGGCCTCGGACGTCATGTTCCCGGCCGGGCGCCGGCTCTTCGAAGACGGCGGTCACGCCGGCCACTTCTGGCTGATCCAGTCCGGCCATGTGTCCCTGGACCTGCAGGTTCCCGGGCAGGGCCAGATGAAGATCGAATCCATAGGAATCGGCCAACTGCTCGGCTGGTCCTGGCTGTTCCCGCCCTACCAGTGGGCCTTCGGCGCCGTGGCCACGACTCCGGTGGAGACCTTCGAGTTCAGCGCGCCGACCGTGCGGGCCTCCTGCTCGACCGACCCGGAACTCGGTTACGAGCTCACCACCCGGCTGGCGCGGGTGGCCGCGAGCCGCCTGCAGGCCACCCGGGTCAGGCTGATCAGCGTTTCCGCCCAGCCGGCGTTCCCGCGCTGACTGCACACAGACCCCACGGCCATGCTGCTGGTCTACGACCTCGGGCCGGACCTGCGCCCGGACGCGCTGGGTGGTCAGTATCTCGACCCGCACGCCGCCCGTCATGCTATCGAGGCCATCCCGGGTCAGGGCAGCGTGATCCAACCAGGCACCGTGCCTGCATGATCGGGAAGGACACAATTGCTCCGTGCCCGGTCGTGATCATGCGCGGCAAGCAATGACCGGGTCATGCGTGAGGCCCCGCGTTCGCGGGGCCTCACGCATGGTCTGGCCGGTCACGGTTCCAGGACGATCCGTGCCTTGGCCCTGCCATGCAGGACGTCGGAGATCCCCTGGTTGACGTCGGCCAGCGGCCTGGTCTCGTAGCTGACCATGGTCCGGCCCGCGGCGTGCAGGGCGAAGACCTCGTAGAGATCGGCCCGGGTGCCGACGATCGATCCGATCACGGACGTCCCGTTCAGCACGGTGTCGAAGACCGGGATGCGGAGCGTGCCCGACGCGGGCAGCGCTACCAGCACCAGCCTCCCGCCGCGGCGCAGCCCGGCGTAGGCCGTGGCGAACGAGCTGTCGTCGACGGCCAGGCCGATCGCGACATCGGCTCCGCCGTGGCCCCGCAGCACCTCGGCCGGGTCCTCGTGGCGGGCGTCGATCACGATGTCCGCGCCGAGGTCCTTGGCCAGCTGGAGCTTCTCGTCGGTGATGTCGACCGCCGCCACGGTGCCACCGAAGATCTTGGCGTACTGCACGGCCAGGTGACCGAGGCCGCCGACGCCGGAGACGGCCACCAGGTCGCCCGGCCGCACGTTGCCGACCTTCACGGCCTTGTAGGTGGTCACGCCTGCGCAGGTCAGCGGGGCTGCCTCGCGCGGGTCGATGCCGTCGGGAACCGGCGTGGCGAAGGCGGCCTCAGCCAGGAAGTACTCGGCGTAGCAGCCGTCGACGGAGTAGCCGGTGTTCCGCTGGTCCTGGCACAGGGTCTCCCAGCCGGTCAGGCAGTACTGGCAGGTGCCGCAGGCATAGCCGAGCCACGGCACCGCGACCCGCCGCCCTACGTGCGGGCTGGTCACCCCGGCGCCCACCGTTGTCACGATGCCGACACCCTCGTGTCCCGGGATGAACGGGACCGTCGGCGTGACCGGCCAGTCCCCGTTCGCGGCGTGGATGTCGGTGTGGCACAGCCCGGATGCTTCCATCCGGACCACGACCTGACCCGGGCCGGGC
Source organism: uncultured Actinomycetes bacterium (assembly GCA_963790065.1). Classification (GTDB taxonomy): domain Bacteria; phylum Actinomycetota; class Actinomycetes; order Streptosporangiales; family Streptosporangiaceae; genus Palsa-504. The sequence goes on from CAWBNK010000001.1 coordinate 633,125, forward strand.
TCGGGTACCGGCCGGTCCTCGATCACCAGCGCCTGGCTGAAGCCAGGCACTACTGCTGCTCTCATGAGATTCTCCATCAGCCTTCACGCACGGCGCCTTGCCTGCTAGCTCACGATGTGGCGCGGCGAGCGTGCCGGGCAGGGTTGATCGTCACGGGTGGCCGGGACCTAGGTCCCCGAATCCGGCTGTGGTCAGGCACGACCGGATTACCGGACGATCAGAACCGGCCGGTCGGTGAGGTGAATGACCTTGTGCGCCGTGCTGCCGAGAATGAAGCCGGTGAGATCGCTGCGGCCGCGCGAGCCCATGACGATAACGTCGACGTCCTTGTCGACTGCGTTATCGACGATGACGCGAGCGGCGTACCCGTAAATGGTGGTTCCCACCTCGCCGTGCGCTTTCACTCCAGCCTCAGACAGCACCTTGAGGGCGCCCGCGACCTCGGCATCGGCGTCGGCCTCCGTCTCATCGGTAAAGGCCACTCCGGTCTTGACGGCTATTTCGCGTTCCCGCAGGTGCATGACCCAGACCTCACCCTTGGACAGGGTGGCGAGATCGCGGGCCGCGAGCACGGCCCGGTCCGACGGCTCCGAATTGTCAATTGCTACCAGGATCTTGTCGTACATGTCCCTCGTCCTCTCGCCTTAGGTTTGTCCCTTTCGGGGCCCATTTGGTCCCCCAATAAGGGTCCCGCGGCGGCGTGCGGGCAGCCAGGGACCAAAGGAGTCAGTCATCGAGGGCCTTCGTCCCTAGGTCCTTGGTCCCGCATGGGGATTAGGAACGGCCCTATTTGACCGGGCCGGAGGGAGCAAGCCTCAACATGTGAGGCCCTGCTGCCAGGCATGGCGGACAGCAACATGGAGGGATCTGATTCCGATGTCAGCGGGTATCGCGGAAGGCACGCCCAGGATCGTGGTCGGCGTGGACGGCTCGCCATCGTCACGAGCGGCCCTGTGCTGGGCGGTTCGCCAGGCCAGGATGACCGGAGGCACGGTGGACGCGGTGATCGCGTGGCAGATCCCGATGGTGATAGGAGGCTACGGCTGGGCGCCGGTCTATGTCGAGGAGGAAGGCGACTTCGAGGAAGACGCCAGGAAAACCCTTGACGCGGTGATCAGCCAGGAAGTCAGGCCCGCCGACGGCGCGCTGGTGCGCAGCCGGGTCGTCAAGGGCCATCCGGCGCAGGTGCTCCTGGATGCAGCGGCCGACGCCAGCCTGCTCGTGGTCGGCAGCCGCGGGCACGGCGGCTTCGCCGAGGCCCTGCTCGGCTCCGTAGGTCATCATTGCGTGCATCATGCGCACTGCCCGGTGCTGATCATGCGCGGCGAAGCCGATTCCTGACCTGCACGATAAGGCCCGGGCCGCTGAGCGGCCCGGGCCTTATGCCTCGCGGTTGACCCGCATGGATGTCACAGCGCTTCACGATCACGCTCGCCGGTGCGGACGCGCATGGCACTGTCCACGGTGGTCACCCAGATCTTCCCGTCGCCGATCGTCTCGGTGCGGGCGTGCTTGGCGATGGCCTCAACCAGCGCTTCCGCGTCGTCATCGGGGACAATGACGTCCAGGCGAACCTTTGGCAGCAGCGCGGCCCGGCGGCCGGCCGCCAAGCCCAGGTCCGTCTCCAGGGCAGCGAGCTGACCATACTGGCGGCCGAAACCGCGAACCTCGGTCACGGTCATCCCGTGTACACCGTTGCCGATGACGGTGTCGATCATTTCGTCCAGCTTCTCGGGCTTCATGATGGCGGTGATCAGTTTCATTGTGCCTCACCTTCGCATCTTGACTGAATATGCTCAGCCGGCATAAGTAGCCGGCTTGCATGTTCATTACATGCTGCGCATGCGATGGAACTGGCGGATGTCATCTTTACCGGCAAGAACGGCCGCACCGGCGCCCGCCAGAACTACGATTGCGACGGCACGCAGCGCCGTCCCCGCGATATGCTTCATCTTCCCGAACCTTTCTGGTGTACCGGGCGGAGCCTTTCCGGCCCGGAATCCAGGCGTGCGGCCTTAAATGCCGAGTCCACACCTGATCAAGGTCAGGATTACTGCCGCCGCGCAATCCTTATAGGGCCGAAAGCCGGCCTTGCCCAGGACCCAGGTCCTGGTCCCGGGCCGGCTTGCGAACCGGGCGGACGGCACCGGCCGGGCCGGCCGCCCCATCTCCAGGCTGCTTGAGCGGCACGGCTACCGGCTGGCCGCGGCCCCGGACAGCTTCCTGGCCGACCCGCGGAACACGCTGCTCGACGGCGAGGCAGGACAGGCCCGGCGCTGGGAGGCGCTGCGGCTGGCAGGCATCGAGGCTCCGCCGCGGGACCTGCTGCCTGAGTAGGTGTAGGCGCCCGGGTGCCCACGGTCAAGGGAAGCGAGGCGAACCGTCGATGCCGGGGATCGGCTCTGGCGGCAGATGATCGGCCACGGTCAGGTCGAGGGGACGGTGGCGATGGGGCCGTGGGCGTGGTTCAGGACGGCATGCCTGACCGCGCCTGATCCCGGCCAGCCGGGGTGCTTAGCATGCCGACCGATCACCACCAGGTCGGTGCGGGCGGATAGGCCGACCAGGGCCCGGGCCGGGTGGCCGTGCACGACGTCCTGGTGAATCCTGACGTCGGGGTACTTCACGCGCCAGTCGTCGAGAAGTGCATCAAGCCGCTGGCTGGCCTCGAGCTCGGCCCGGTTGCCTTCTGGTGCCGTGAACGGGTCGCCGGCGCGTGACACGTCGGCTTGCGGTGCATGCCAGGCGTGGACGACGGTCAGGGTCGCCTTCCTGAGGGCGGCCTCCGCCAACGCGAAGGCGAGAGCCTCGGTGCAGTTGTCCAGGTCCCCGAGGCCACCGGCCACGTGACGATAAGGAGACGGAGACTCGTCGCGGATCACCACCACCGGGCAGGATGCGTGACTGGCGGCGTGGCGGCTGACGGAACCGAGCACCATCGCGGCAAAGGCACCGGCACCGCGGGAACCGACGACGAGCATCAAGGCGCCGGATCCGCTCTCGGCGACCGCTTGCGCGGGCTGGCCCACCGGCTCGTCCGTGTCAGTCAGCAGGCCGGGGACGGCCTCGGCGGCACGGGCGGCCGCGGTGGCGAGAGCCTGGTCACGGTTCTTACGCAGGATGTCGGCCACCGCGTCGAGGTCGGCGACGCCCTGACGTTCGATCATCTTGGGCAGCAGCGCCGCGGCGGACACGATCCGCAGCGGGGGTGCCACGGAGCGCGGCTTCCCTGGCGGCCCATTCGATCGCCTGCAGTGAGTGCTCAGAGCCATCCGTTGCGGCCACGATCGGCTTGGCGGTCATTGCAGGTCCTCCTGGATCGGCCCGGCGGCGCCGGGCAGGCAGATATAGCTAGCCCGGCTTCTATGGTGATCGTGTGCCGGCTGGTGCGGCAGGGGCGTTCAGACCTGGCCCGGCGGGACGAAAGTCCCTACTTTCCTTGGGGGTAGGTGAAATGGTCGCGGACGGTGACGACGCCCTCCACGTGCTCGGCCTGGTCGACGATGTTGGCACCGAGGACGACACTTCCCAGAGCTCCGGCCAGCGTGACGATGCCGTCTTTCACGGTCACGGTGAGACGGTCCGGGTCGGTGAAGAACCCGTCCGCGATCACGTCCTGGGTGATCTCGCGCCTAATGTCCTCATCCGGCCGGCTGAACACGCTGAGCACGTCGGAGCGGCTGACGATGCCGACCAGGCGGCCGCGGGCGTCGACGACAGGAAGCCGCCTGAGCTTATGCGAGGACATCAGGCGAGCCAAGTTGCTGACCAGCTCGTCCGGGCCGGTGGTCACGACCGGCCTGGTCATGAGATCACCCGCCGTGAGCGTGGCGTTAGTCGCGTGTTTCCGGCGCGGTCGCACGCCTGGGGTTTCCTCAGCGAGCAGATCAGTCTCGGACACCACGCCGAGGACGACCCCCTGGTCGTCTACGACGGGGAAGCTGCTGATCCGGTGAACCCGGAGCAGGCCGGCCAGGCGCCGGTACGGCGCATCGGGCCCGACCATTACCACGTCGGTGGTCATGATGTCCTTCACGCGTGCGTGCATCGTGGTCACCCCTCGGCGAATGCGGCCAGCCGGGTCATGTCGATCCAGGCTGCGACGTCCGGGGAGATCCCCGGCAGGTTCCTGACGACGGCTCGGGCTGCCTCGAGGGCGCGGCGCGAGACGCGGTAGTGGTGGCCGCATAGCAGCAGGTCGGTCGGCTCGGGCCGCTCCGTGGTGGGCGGCATGGTGACCCGGACGGCCGCCCTGGACGCGCAGCAGCAGGCGTGGTCGGCGGGGCCGACGCGAGTAGTGGCGGCGTTACCTGGCGACCTCTGGGCCGTGGTGGCGCCCTTTCTGGCTGATGAGGGCAGGAATATCGCGTTCATGGCCTTAGCTTCGGCCGACGCCGGCCGGTGCCGGAAGAGACGTAGCTCACTTCTTCCGGTGCCAAAGGTCCCTCACCAACGACCCTGGCCGCAGGCGGCGCGCGGCGATTTGCTTCAGGCATCCCGTTGCGAGGAGGACAGATGGCGGCCGTCGACATGAACCTGGCCGGAAGCACACGGCCCGGTACCGGTAACGGCCTGCGGCCGGTGCCGCCGTCCGAGGCCGCCGAGGTGCCCGATGGCTTCTGGTATGCGGTCAAGCGCCGGGTGCTCGGGCCGCCGCTGGTCACTGAGCAGCTGACGAACGAACGGCTGTCCAAGCCGCTGGCGCTGGGCGTCCTGTCCTGCGACGGGCTCTCCTCGGCCGCCTACGGCACTGAGGAGATCCTGTACGCGCTGCTGCCGTTCTTCGGCCTGGCCGCCTTCACCCTGGTGCTGCCGATGACGCTGCTGGTCTTGTTCGGCGTCATGCTGGTGGTGCTGTCCTACCGTGAGGTGGTGTCGGTGTACACCAAGGCAGGCGGCTCGTACGTGGTGGCCAGGGAGAACTTCGGCCCGCGGGTCGCCCAGGTGGCCGCGGTCGCGCTGCTGATCGATTACGTCGTCACGGTGGCGGTGCAGACGGCCGCAGGTAGCGCGGCTATCGTGTCCGCCTTCCCGGCGCTGTCCCGGATCCCGGTCATCGGCCCCAAGATCCTGCTGGTCATCTCGGTGACGGCGATCGGCGTGATGTGCTTGGGCAACCTGCGCGGCCTCCGGGAGGCGGGCCGGATCTTCGCCGCGCCGACATACATGTTCGCCGGCTCGGTGATCGCGATGATCATCACCGGCGTCGTCCGCGAGCTGGCCGACGGCCTGCCGCACGTGGTGACCGGGCCCGGCACGGTAAGCATCGGATCGCACTCCGGGCTGATCGCCTTCGGCGCGATCTACATCATGGCCCGCGCCTTCGCCAACGGCGGCTCGTCGCTGACCGGCATCGAGGCCGTGTCCAACGCGGTCAGCGCGCTGGACCCGCCCGAGGGCCGTAACGCCCGGCAGATCCTGGCCATGCAGGGGACGATCGTCGCGGTCCTGATCGCGGGGATCTCCTGGCTGGCCCATGTCACGCACGCCACTCCCTACGCCGCCGGGTTCCCGACCGTGCTCGCGCAAGAGGCCAGCACGGTCTTCGGGCACACCCCGGCCGGGCAGGTCATGTTCTTCGGCCTGCAGGCCGCGACCGCCGCGATCTTGTTCACCGGCGGCAACACCAGTTTCACCGGTTTCCCGTTCCTGGCCAGCTTCGTGGCCGAGGACTCATTCCTGCCGCGCTGGCTGACCAGGCGCGGCCACCGGCTGGTGTTCAGCAACGGGATCATCCTGCTGGCCGCGCTGTCCCTGACGCTGATGCTGGTGGCGGGCGCGACCGTGGACGCCCTGATCCCGTTCTACGCCATCGGCGTGTTCACCGGCTTCGCCATGGCCGGGTTCGGCATGGCCCGGTATCACCGTCGGATCAGGGAGCCGGGCTGGCAGCGTCGCCTGGTCATCAACACCGCGGGCGGGATCTACACAGCGCTGGTCGTGGTCCTGTTCGCGGTGGTCAAGTTCACCGAGGGCGCGTGGCTCATCGTGATCCTGTTCCCGGTGCTGGTCTACGCCTTGATCCGCCTCAACCGGCAGTACCGCAAGGAAGCCGCGATCCTGGAGGACCTGTCCGGCAGCGACCTGCAGCCGCACACGCCGAACTACTCCCGCCGTGTCGTCCTGCTGCTGGTGGACAGCTACGACCTGGCCACCATCGCGGCGATCCGGTACGCCAAGAGCGTGCATCCGTCGACCTTGCGCGCGGTCCACTTCAGCCTGGACAGCACGCGCGCGGGCAAGCTTCGGCAGCAGTGGCTCGATGCCGGCACCAAGATCCCGTTCGACCTGGCCGACTGCCCGGACCGGCGGCTGTCGCACGCGGCCGCCCAGCTGGCCGCCGCCGAAGCCGCCGTGCCCGGCACCCACGTCACGTGCGTGCTGCCGCGCCGCAGCTACTCTGCGCTGGCCGGGCGGCTGCTGCATGACCACACCGCGGACCGGATCGCGCGCCGGGTCAGCCGCGTCCCCGGCGCGGCGGCCATGATTATCCCCTTCGACGTCCAGCACAAGGTCGACGCGCTGCACGCCAAGCGGGCCAGGCGAAACGCCGGTCTGCAGGACTACGAGCACCCGGTGCCGCCCTCAGGAGCCGACCCGATCGGAGCACTACGGTCGCCGGGCCGGGCTACCGTCGAGGGCCGCCTACGCATGGCCGAGGTTCGGTCAGCTCGGCACAGCTGGATGCTGGCCTGCGAGGTGACCGATTCAACCGGGGACCTGATCGCCCTGTTCTACGGGCGGACGCACATCGCCGGCCTCGAGCCCGGACGGCGGATCCGCCTGGACGGCGTGGTGGGCATCGGTGACGACGGCCGCCCGGCCATGGTCAATCCTCGTTACGAGCTGCTCAGGTAGCTGACCAGGCGCGGCTGGCGCCCCGTACCTAGCCCGGCAGCTCTGGGCCGCTAGCGCCACGCGGCCGGTACTGACGTCATGTATCTGCCTAGCGGCGTGACTGATGGCGACGACATCCGGGACCTTGGACCTTAGGTCGTCCTGCGCGGCCGGCCGACAAGGCGGGCCATGACGCCGACATGATCGTCCTGGGCTCGCGCGGCGCTGGCGGCTTCAACCGGCTGCTCCTGGGCTCGACCGCGGGCCAGGTAGCTCAGCACGCGCACTGCCCAGTGCTCATCGTCCCGCCCGCCGAGCGCTCGTGATCGTCACCGACACGGCCACGGACCGCTACCTCAATCTCCTAGTCAGCCCGGATCCTGAGGGTCGCCGCCGCCAAGCCAGACCGCAAGGTCAGGGCATGAGGCCGTGCAGCGGGAAGACGGCCTTCCTGGTCGCGAGGATGGCCTGGTCCACCGGATCGGCCGGGTTGTAGCCGTCGTCGAAGGAAGCGAACTCTTCTTGTCCGCCTTCGGTCATCGTCGGCGGGGCGGTCTGGCTGGTCACCAGCGACACGTACTCTCGCCATAGCCCGGGAGTGGCGGCCGCGGGGTCGAGCGGCCGGCCTGCCGCCTCGAACAGCAGGTGGGTCCAGCTCCTCGGCACGACATGCACGTGCTCGTACCCGCCGCCCCCGGTGAGCAGCCAGCGTCCGCCGGCGTATGAGTGGGCCAGGTCGTGGATGGCGGCGTGCGCGGCGCGCTGGGCGTCAATGGTGAGTTCCAGGCTGGTCAGCGGATCGTCCCGGTGGGAGTCGCAGCCGTGCTGGCTGACCAGCATCTGAGGGCGGAACTCGCGTAGCAGCGGCGGCACCACGGCGTGGAAGGCGCGCAGCCAGCCCGCGTCGCCGGTGCCGGTCGGCAGCGCGACGTTGACCGCCGAGCCCTGGGCGCGCGGCCCGCCGACGTCGCCGGGCCGCCCGGTGCCGGGGAACAGGGTGTCCGGGTGCTCGTGCAGGCCGATGGTCAACACCCGCGGGTCGTCCCAGAACGCCTTCTCGACGCCGTCGCCGTGATGAGCGTCGACATCGATGTACGCGATCCGCTCGGCCCCCTGGCCCAGCAGCCAGGCGATCGCGATCGCGGGGTCGTTGTAGACGCAGAACCCGCTAGCGTTCCCCGCCATCGCGTGGTGCAGGCCGCCGGCCGGGCTGGCCCCGTGCTGTGCCGCCGAGGTCCAGACAGCCCGGGCCGCGGCCAGAGTGGCCCCGGCCACCATGGCGGCCGCGTGATGCATGCCGGGGAAGATCGGGTTGTCCTCGATGCCGAGCCCGTGCATCATCAGCACCCGCTCGGTCAGCTCCCGCTTGTCCGGCCCGACCTGGGCCAGCAGGTCCGGGCTGCCCGCCAGCCGGACCATCGAGATGTAGGTCTGGTCGTGGATGAGCTCTAGCTCGGCGTCGGTGGCCGCGGCCGGGACCTCGACGGACACGCCGTCCAGGTGGGCTAGGCCGAAGGCCCGGGCCAGCTCCATGGTCAGCTTCAGCCGGATGGGTGCCATCGGGTGCCCGGGCCCGAAGTCGTACTCGCCCAGTGCCTCGTCCCAGGCCACGTGCAGTGTGCAGGTCATGTCAGCCTCCCGATGTCGCGTGCCACAGCCGCTGGTAGGTGCCACCGGACTGGATGAGCTGGGCGTGGCTGCCGCGTTCGGCCACCTGGCCGTGGTCGAGGACGACGATCTCGTCCACCTGGTCCAGGCCTTCCAGGTCGTGGGTGATCAGCAGCGTGCTCTGGCCGGCCGTCGCGGCCAGCAGGTCGGCGGTCAGGGCCCGCCGGTTTCCGGGTCCAGGTGCGCAGTGGGCTCGTCCAGGATGAGCAGGGACGGGCTGGCCAGCAGCGCGCGGGCCAGGCCCAGCCGCTGCCGCTGGCCGCCGGACAGCGCGGCGCCGTGCGTGCCGACCTGGGTGTCCCAGCCGCAGGGCAGCAAGGTGACCCAGTCCAGCAGCCGGGCCCGGGCCGCGGCCTCCGCGAGCTCGTCGTCGCTGGCCGTCTGGCCGGTCTGGCCAGTCAGGATGAGCTCGTCGGCGGCGGAGTCTTCGCGGGCCTGGCCGCCGGTCAGGATGTGCAGCCGGAGGGTGTGCTGTCCGGTCGGGTCCGGATCGGCGAAGGACACCCGGTAGGTCAGGGTCCCGAAGTCGGCCCCGTCGAAGTGCACCTTGATCTCATAGCGCGCCTCGGGGTGGAAGCCCGGCTCGGAATGCAGGCAGTTGACGTTGGAGTTGACGTCCATGATCAGCACCGTGCTGTCCTGGCCGGGGAACACGTACAGGTCGTCGATGTACAGCTGGCCGGTCTTGGCGGTCAGCGGTGTGTCGAGATGGTGAGACATGGAAGCGTTCCTTCCCTGGGCGGTAATGGAGTTACTCTCGCGCCGATTCACGCGCGACGGCCCCGGGAACGACCCGGGGCTGTTCGCCTGGCGACTTCCCCGCTCGGTGTGGGATCGACCTTCCGGGCCTTCAGACGGGTTCGCCCCCGGCCTGACCCCTGTGCCGGGGCTTTGGGCCGGGGGTGAACTGGGTGGTGCCGGTATCGGATTTCGCGGTTGGGGTGCGGGGGTCATGCGTTGGCGGGGACCTGACCGGTGTGCGGCGAGGATCTCCGGGGTGGTCTTGGGCTTGCGGCCGAAGGCGAGCGCTGCGGTGGTGGCGAGGGCGGTCAGGCCGCCGAGGCCGAAGGCGATCAGCGCGGCGATGTAGGTGATCTGGGAGACTTTCCACCAGCCGTAGGCGTTCAGCAGCATGGACCGCAGGGTCTCGCCCTTGAACACGGTCGCGACCAGGCCGGCCAGCTTGACGTTGTTCGGCTGGGCGATGGACAGCTCGGACAGCTGGGCGTAGGTCTTGCCGCCGGACATGTCGGTGATGTGCTGGGCGATGAAGTGATCGGCGTAGGCCTCGGCCTGCTGCCCGGTCAGCAGCTGCTGCCCGGCATACTGCGACACCGACGGGATCATGTTCGGGGTGATCTCCGTGCCCGCCTTGGCGTGCGCGAACGCCGACGCCGGCGGGAAGTAGATCTGCTGGGCGGACAGCTGGTTCTGCACGGTGTTGTGGACGTAGGTCGAACCCCACAGCAGCAGCCCCCCGGCCACCAGCAGGACCGCCGCCATGGCGAACCCCGCGATGGCGGTCAGACGAGAAGAGCGGCGCATCCTAAATGCCTCCTTGCCAGAGCAGGCCCAGATCCTGAGCCCGCCAGGTTCTTGAACGGACACCCCGAGCATCCCGCCCGCCCCCGCCCCGCCCCCACGGCCAGACGTCACCACAAGTCCAGGACCTCCGTCACCCATCACCAGGCACCGCCACCCAGCTCAGCGCATGTGCCCTGTGTGTCCGGCCAAAGGGCCAATGGTCCCGTCACTAGGTGCCCAATGGCGCTATCCGTCTGGCCTTGGTCCGTAGAGGCTGCTGGCGGAAGGACCCAATGAGGAGGAATCACATGACTACCAGGGTGGGCATTAACGGCTTCGGCCGGATCGGCCGGGCGTTCACACGGCTGGCGCTAGAACGCGCCGACCTGGAGGTGATGGCGATCAACGACATCACCGACGCGTGGACGCTGGCGCACCTGCTGGCGTTCGATTCCACCTATGGCCAACTGGGTCGCACCGTGGAGCACACGCAGGACGCACTGATCATCGACGGCCGACCGGTCCCCGTGCTGGCCCAGCGCGATCCGGCCCAGATCGACTGGGGCGCCCTTGGCGCCGACATCGTCATCGAGTCGACCGGTAAGTTCCGTACCCGCGAGGGCGCGCAGCTGCACCTCAAGGGCGGCGCCCGTAAGGTGCTGATCTCTGCACCCGGCAAGGACGCCGACCTGACCGTGGTCCTCGGCGTCAATCAGGACGCCTACGACCCGGGCCGTCACGACGTGATCTCCAACGCTTCCTGCACCACCAATTGCGTGGCCCCGATGGCCAAGGTGCTGCACGACGCGTTCGGCATCCAGCGCGGTTTCATGACGACCGTGCACGCCTACACCGGCGACCAGATGCTGCTCGACGGTCCGCACAAGGACCTGCGCCGGGCCCGGTCGGCCGCGGCCAGCATCATCCCCACGACCACCGGTGCCGCCCGCGCCACTGGGCTAGTCATCCCCGACCTGGCCGGCAAGCTGGACGGCATCGCCGTCCGCGTCCCCGTCCAGGACGGATCCCTGACCGACCTGGCCGTCGTGGTCAGCCGCGACGTGACCGCCCAGGAGGTCAACCAGGCCTTCGCCGCCGCGGCGGCGTCCGGCCCGCTGCACGGCCTGCTCCGCTACAGCACCGACCCGATCGTCTCCTGCGACATCATCGGCGATTCCGCGTCCTGCGTCTTCGACTCGCCGCTGACCCAGGCGTCCGGGACGCTGGTCAAGGTGTTCGGCTGGTACGACAACGAGTGGGGTTACACCTGCCGGCTCGCCGATCTGGCCGTTCTGGTGGGCAGCCAGCTGTAGGCCTTATCCGGTTCACGACAGCGGGGCCGCTTCTGGGCGGCCCCGCTTAACGTTGTCCGACGCCTGATGACTGACTTCTCCCGCTTCCTTCTGTCTACGTCCTGGTTCATGGAGCTGCGGGTCATGAGTCAAGGGGACCTTGGTCCCCTTGACTCATGACCGAGGCGTTCGGCGCGCTGCTTGATGCCCAGCAGTCGCGCTGGAGTTCTTCCTTCCTGAGCAGGTCGGTCTCGGCGACAACGCCCGGGACCCTGCCCTGCAGACTCACGGTTACGGGGTGACGGTGAGGTGACGCGATCCATACACGGAGTCCTGGACCGTCCAGATGGCCGAGGTCAGCGCGTCGAACCTGCGCAGATGCCGGCGCAGATCGCCGGCGTCCCCGGCTCGTGCGGCGACGATCGCGTCGTCAGCCGCGGCGGCCAGCCGGTCCAGCCGCACCCGGAGGAATATCTCGTCTCGCCGATGGCCGCGACTGACACCTGCGGCGGTCGGCGCGGCGCCGCCGACAGCCTCGGCTTCAGCGAGCACCGTGCCGGTCGCCTCGGCGACCTCGGCCACAACCCAGCGTGGCAGGGGCATTCCCGCCTCGCCCTGGGCCAGCATCCGCAAGCTGATCAGAGGCGCCACGCAGCGCTCCTGATGATCCTGTATCTGGTCGGCAAGGGACATGAGAGTTGAGACCCTTTCATGGGATGCGACGGATCTCATTCCATAGCGGTCCCGGCCGTAAGCCTAGGGACTAAGGTCCTCTCCCGCGCGGACCTGCCCGGTTCGCCGTCATGTACCCGTCGGCGCGCTAGCCCTGCTCCGGACGCGCGGTCGCCACGGCCTCCCTCGGCTGGGCCGACCCGGCGTGGGCGTCGGAGCGGGGCACGATGAGGACCGGCCGGGCGGCCATGTGCAGCAGCCGGCTGGCCACGCTGCCCAGCGGAATGAGGGGCAGGTCGGTCCGGCTGCTCGAGCCGAGCACGACGAGCCGCGCGTCGTGATCCGCGGCCGCGTGCAAGATGGCAGCGGCGATGTGGCCGAAGTTGGCCTCTCGTATTTCGCCTTCCGCGCTGACGCCGGCCGCCTGAAGGCCGGAAACGATCTTGGAGACCACGCCTTCGCCTTCTCCGTCGCCGCAGTCCACCTGGATGCGGCCGAACCGGCCGGTGGCGAACTCGTGCACGTGCAGGACGATGACATGGTCGCCGCTGTCGCGGCTGAGGTCGCGCGTCATGTCCGCAGCGGCCGTGACATGCCGGGCAGGATCGTGCGATGCGGCATCGACGGCCAGCAGGATGTTCTTACTCATCGATCCTCCATTACCGGGCGTTAGCAGACCCGGCCGGGGCAGCCTGGCTTGCGAACCGGATCCACGCCGCGGTGTCATCGGGTGTCCCCGGCCTGGCCGGCAGACGATTCATGTGCCCGGGGGGTGTCATCGACTGGCAGCCTGGTCGCGTTGCCGTCGGTGTTCCTGGCTGACGGGTGCGGGAATCCCGTGTTCATGGCATCAGCTTGGCCGGATTCCCGCCAGGCCCGGAAGAGACCAAGCTCACGTCTGGGCAGGGCCTTTAGCCCCTTACATTGGTCCCGGCGTCTTCGGTGAGGTCGGCCGGAGCCCGCCGGGCGGTCGCATGGGTGACCCGGCTGACGCCGAGCTCCAGCAGCATCTGCGGAAACGCGGGCTGGGTTAGGAATCCCCCGATCACCGCCCGGGTCCCGGGCTCCTCAAGCGGCTGGCTGTTCAGGCTGGCAAAGACCCACTGGCCGGCTGCATGCAGCAGCAGCCGGTACAGGGCCTGCCCGGCTCGCAGCCAGTCTGGCCGGGTGTCTCCGGGGGTGGCCAGCACCGCCGTGAGGGGAGCGGCCGGGCCGCCGACGGTGATCAGCCCCAGGCCCCGGCCCAGGTCGAAGTCGCGCTGCGGCAGCCGCCCCGGTACCCGGCCGGGCACCGCCGGGATGGCATGTGCGGGCACGCCGTCCCTGGCCGGGCTGGTCGCGTCATGGCTCCATCGGTACACCTCAGCCCGCGATCGCGGATCGCTGTTCTGCCGGCGGCCAGCGACCTTCGCGATCACCGCCAGTTCCCGGCGGCCCGCCGCTGAATTCACCACGACAAGCTCCGCGCCCTCGGCGCAGGCATCATCCTGCAGCCCCGCCAGCAGCCCCACGGGCAACGGCATGGGCTCGAATGGCCCGCGGTGGGTGTGCCGGCGCAGCACCGCCTTGAGCATGCTCCGTTCCCCCGCTGTCATGGCACACGGGAGTCCAGGCCGCACCCGGGCCAGCACCGGTCCGCCCGGCAGCAGGTCGACCTCGGCCAGGCAGCCGAGCGACCGCACTGCCAGCCGCAGCCCGAACAGGGCTGCCCCGCAGCTGATGAGCATCTCCCGGCCGTCCGAGTCCACTCCGAGCTGCCGTGAGGTGTCGGCGTACAGCTCGACGGCCTTCTCGGTGACGCGGAACCGCCAGGGCTGGGTGTTGTGCAGTGACGGCGCACGGCTGGCCACCCCGATGAGGTAGACAGCCTTCATGGTCAGGTCTGATGTGGCAACGGGACGGAGTGTTCCTGTCATGGATCTCACAACCTGAGTCGGGGCCAGCAGCCTGGCTCTTCCGCCTGAAGCTAAGCGGGAAAACCGCACATGACAGCGGTCCAACGGCCCGGCGTCTGCGGGTCCAAAGCCCCTAAGAGACTGGCGAGCCGGGCTAGCGCCTGAGGGTTGAGGCCGATATGCGGGACCTTCGCCTCTGACTGGCCAGTGATCAGGTCGATAATCGGGCTCGCAGGCCAGTACGCCACCGTCGACGAGTTCCTTACCGGCCGGGAGAACCTGGAGCTCGCCGGGCTGGACGAGCCGACCACCGGGCTTGACCCCAGGACGCGCAACGAGCTCTGGCAGCTTATCGGGGAACCTGTGCCGCGGGCGGCGCCGCCTCAGGTGCCTTGACCGCCGAACGGCAGCCCGAGTTGGGCGGCCCGGCCCCAGTCGTCGTCGATGTGCACGACCTGCCGACCAGCACGGTCCAGGACGGACGCGCCGATCGAAGCGCGGAAGCCACTGGCGCAGTGCACCCAGACCTCCCCGGCCGGCACCTCGGCCGCGCGTTGGTCCACCTCCCAGAACGGGATGTGCACCGCTCCGGCCAGGTGCCCGGCCTGCCACTCATCGGGCCGCCGGACGTCCAGGATCACCAGGCCGGGCCGGTCCCATTCGGCGGCCAGGCCGCCGAAATCTGTCACCCGGTAGCGGGAGATCCGCCCGCCGGCGGCCAGCTCTTCGGCCGGGCCGGTAGCTGCGGCGGCGACCCGGTCGATGCCGATCCGCGTCAGCTGCAGCCGCGCCTCGGTCACCTGTTCCGGCCGGTCGCCGATCAGCGTGACCGGGGCGCCCCAGGGGATGGTCCAGCCCAGGTAGGTGCTGAACGGGTCGCCGAGCTCGATGGAGACGGTCCCGGTCACGTGAGCGCGCGCGAAGGCCTGGCGCTCGCGCAGGTCCACGACCCACTCTCCGGCGGAGATGCGCCGCCGGAGCTCGGCCGGGTCCGCCTGTGCGGGCTCGGCCAACCCGGGTGCTCGCGGACCGCCGCGGTTGGCGGGGTCCATGTGCGCGTAGTAGCGCGGATAGGCGGTCAGGCCCCCGATCAGCTCCTTGACGAAGTCGTCTTCCTCGCTGCGCAGGGCGATGTTGTGGCGCTGCTCGTTCCCGATGGTGGACGAGGTGCCCGTCGTGGGGGTGGCCGAGCAGAAGCTGCCGAACCCGTGCGTCGGATAGACGACGGCCCCGGCGGGAAGCTCCGCGGCCAGGCGCCGCACGGACCGGTACTGGGCCCTGGTCAGCGGCTCGGTCCGGTCTGGGCCGATCAGGTCGGTGCGGCCCACCGCGCCGTACAGCATGGATCCGCCGGTGAAAACGGCCATCGGGTCCTGTGCGGCATCGCTGAGCGCGTAGGAGAGGTGACCTGGCGTATGCCCCGGGGTGTGCAGGACCGTCACCGTGAGCGAGCCGACCCGGATCTGGTCCCGGTCCGCCACGGCCATGCGCTCGAAGCTGACGTCTTCTGCGGCCGCTACCACGTATGCGGCGCCGGTCTGGCTGGCCAGCGCGTAGCCGCCGGTGACGTAGTCGTTGTGGATGTGCGTCTCGAGGACGTGCGTGATCTCCAGGTTCCGGGCGCCCGCGACAGTGAGGATCCGGTCGATGTCGCGCTGCGGGTCGACGACGAAGGCCCTCGCTCCGTCGTGCACCAGGTAACTGCGATCGCCCAGGCCGGGCGTCTCGATGGTGATGACCTCAGGCATCCTGCTCCCCCTCGCGGTTTCAGTCGAGGCCGAGCGTGGCGATGAGGAGGCGGGCCGCCGCGCCGCCTGCCTCGATCGCCACCTCGACCGCGGCGGGTACGTCCAGGTCCGTGGCCAGGAGGCGACGGATCTCGGCGGCGGATGCGCCTGCCGTATGAGTGCGGCCCGCCGCCTGGTAGAGGTCCGCAAGCCGGGCCGCGGCGGCGTCGAGGGACGCGTCGCCGTACTCCCAGTCCTCGGGCCAGCGACGGTCCAGGATCATCAGCCGGATGGCGGCGGCCGTATGAGCCCCGAGAAGATCGCTGACCAGAACCAGGTTCCCGAGCGACTTGGCCATCTTGACCCCGTCGACCATTACCGTCCCGGCGTGCAGCCAGGCGCGCGCGTACGGCCTGACTCCGGTGAAGGCCTCGGCCATCGCCGAGTGGTAGGCGTGGTGCGGAAAACGGAGGTCGTTTCCCCCGGCATGCACGTCCACGCCGACGCCGAACGTCGACAGCGCCATGGCGACGCATTCGGCGTGCCAGCCCGGGCGCCCCGGTCCCCACGGCGAGTCCCACGCCGGATGTCCGGGCTCGGCCGCCTGCCAGACCGCGGCATCGAGTGGATCATCCTTCCGCGGGTCGTCAGGCCGGCCTCCGTACTCCGCGGAAAGCCGCAGCGCATCAGCCTGATCCAGGCCCGCCTGGGCGGCAGTGCCGCGGCCCCGGAAGTAGACGCTGCCGTGGCGCTCGTAGGCGGCACCGACTGCTATCAGGCCCTGGGCCAGCCTCATGACATGCTCGATGTAACGGTGCGCGCGCGGTTCGTGCCGGGGAGCCTGCACGTTCAGCGCGGCCAGGTCGTGCTCGAAGTAGTACTGCTGGATGGCCGCGAACGCGTCGTAGGGCGTGCCGGCGCGCGACGCCGCGGCATCGAGCACGTCGTCGACGTCGGTGACGTTGCGGCACATCTCCGGTTCGGTCCCCAGCAGGCGCAGCACGCGACCCAGTGCGTCAACCCAGACGAATGTCGCGGCGTGCCCGAGGTGCGTGACGTCGTAGGGGGTGATCCCGCACACATAAATCCGGGCGCGGTCCAGCATCGGCGCCCGGTGCCCGGCCAGAACCAGCACTCCGGCGACCCGATCCCCATCGGCGCTGGCGTGAGCTTGTGTCATGTTCTCAGTGTCCGCCCTGTCATTGTTCCCCGCGCGGCTGTACCGAAGATGCGGGACAGCTCATAGCTACCTGCCGGCGCGGCGTACGGATTCTGCGGCCGGGCCTGGTTATGTTCATATGCATGTTCGATCAGCACGACATTCTGGACGGGTTGAACGAGCAGCAGCGGCGGGCGGTGACGCACGAGAGCGGGCCGCTGCTGGTGCTGGCCGGGGCGGGGACCGGCAAGACGCGGACGCTGGTGGCCCGGGCGGCCTGGCTGCGCGACGTCCAGGGCGTGCAGGCGGACCGGATCCTGCTGCTGACCTTCACCAGGCGCGCGGCCAGTGACATGCTCGCCCGGGCCGCGGCGGGCACCGGCGGCTCGGCCCAGGGGACGAACGGGCCCAGCGGTTCCAACGGGGCCGGGCGGATCTGCGGCGGGACGTTCCACGCCATCGCGCACAAGATCATCCGTCGGCACGCGGAGTCGTTCTCGCTGCCGCCGCAGTTCACCATCATCGATCCGGGCGACGCGACCGACATCATGGACGCGCTGCGCCCCGATCACGGCCTGTCCGACACCGGTCAGCGGACCCCGCGCGCCGGGGCGTGCGCGGACATCTACACCCGGTGCGTGAACACCGGCCGGCCGGTCAGCGAGGTGGTCACGGCCGGCTACCCGTGGTGCACCGCGTTCACCGGCCAGCTCGCCGACCTGTTCCGCGCCTACACCGCCCGCAAGCGCGACCGGCACCTGCTCGACTTCGACGACCTGCTGCTGCTGTGGCAGGCGGCGCTGGCCGACCCGGCGGCCGGGCCCGTGCTGCGGGGCATGTTCAACGCGGTCCTGGTCGATGAGTACCAGGACGTCAACACGGTCCAGGCCAGCATCGTGCGGCTGCTGCAGCCGGACGGGAAACAGCTGACCTGCGTCGGAGATGACGCCCAGGCCATCTACGGGTTCCGCGGCTCCGACCCGGCGCACCTGCGGCAGCTGGCCGCCGACTACGCCGGACTGGACATCGTCCGGCTGGACCGTAACTACCGGTCCCGGCAGGGGATTCTGGACCTGGCCAACGTCATCCGCCCGTCCGCGCCCGGCCTGGGCCTGACGCTGACCGGCGACCGCGGGCCGGGAATGGCCCCGCTGCTGGTGCGCTGCCACGACGAGGCCACCCAGGCCCGGGAGGTCTGCGCCCGGGTGCTTGACGCGCACGAGGACGGAGCGGCGTTGCGGGACCAGGCGGTGCTGGTCCGCGCCGCCCACCACAGCGACATCCTGGAGATCGAGCTGAGCGCGCGCAAGATCCCGTACGTGAAGTTCGGCGGGTTGCGCTTCACCGACACCGCCCACGTCAAGGACTTCCTGGCCGCGGCCAGGATCCTGGCCAATCCCGCGGACGACCTGGCCTGGTTCCGGCTGCTGCGGCTGCACGACGGCATCGGGCCGGTGCACGCCCGCCGCATCCTGGCCAGCCTGCGCCCGGACCAGGACGTCTCCTCCGGCGGCTGGCGGCAGGCCGCCGACGCGGCCCCGGCCCGCTCCAGGCCCGCGCTGTCCGCCACCCTGGGCCGGCTGGCTGCCGCCCCGGCCGATCCCGCCGGGGCGGCGGCCGCGGCCGCCCTGGCCATCCTCGACCCGCTGATCCGGGCCCGCTACCCCGACGCCGAGGCCCGGGTCGCCGACCTGCAGCGGCTGGCCGACGCGGCCGCGGCCTGGCCGACGCTGCACGACGCGCTAGCCGAGCTGGCCCTGGACCCGCCGGTCTCGGCCTCCGACCTGGCCGGGCCGCCCCGGCTGGACGAGGACTACCTGACCATCTCCACCATCCACGCGGCCAAGGGCCTGGAATGGCCGATCGTTCACCTGCCGCATCTGGTGGACGGTGCCCTGCCCAGCGACATGGCCCTCGGCGAGCCCGGCGGGCTGGCCGAGGAGCACCGGCTGTTCTACGTCGCGCTGACCCGAGCCCGCGATCAGCTCTACCTGTACGCGCCGCTCCGGCTGCACCTGCACCGGCGGGGCCGCGACGACCGGCACGGCTTCGGTCAGCTGACCCGGTTCCTGCACCCCGGCGCCATCGCGGCCTGCGAGGAGGCCACCGCTGCCCCGCCGCCGCCGGCGCTGCCGGTGGCCGGCTCGCTGGCCGTCAAGGTCGACCTGGCGCTCGGAGCTCTCTGGGACCGCTGACGTTCGCTCCCGACGCGGCGTTCGGCGGCTGGCTGATGCCGGTCGTGCCGCCCATGGTGTCCGCGGCCACCGGCGCGCTGCTGATCCCGCACCTGGGGTCGGCCCAGGGCCGGCTGACGCTGCTGCTGGCCTGTTACGCGATGTTCGGCATCAGCCTGTTCGCCTCGGTGATCATCATCAGCCAGATCTGGTCCCGCCTGGTCGTGCACAAGCCGGGCCCGGCGGTCCTGGTGCCGACGATGTGGATCGTCCTCGGTCCCCTAGGCCAGTCGGTGACGGCAGCCGGGAACCTGGGCACCGCGGCTGCCCACGTGCTGCCCGCGCCGTACGCCGCGGGCGCGGCCGTCTTCAGCCTGCTGTACGGCGTGCCCGCCTGGGGTTTCGCGGTCATGTGGCTGGTGCTGGCCGCGGCCGTCACGGCGCGAACCGTCCGGGCGTCCCTGCCGTTCGCGCTGACCTGGTGGAGCTTCACGTTTCCCGTCGGCACCATGGTCACGGGCACCATCTCGCTGGCCGCCCGCAGCCACGCCGATGCCCTGCGCGGCGCGGCGGTCGTCCTGTTCGCGCTGCTGCTGGCCGCCTGGCTGGTGGTTGCGGTGCGCACCGCCCGCGGCATGGCCACCGGCCGCCTGTTCCTGCCCATGACTGCCGCCACCCGCCCGTAAGCGCGAACCGCGCGGGCGGACAAACTGGACCTTCCGCCGTCATGGTATTTGATATACCATCCAGGTCACCGTGGTACGGGAACACGCCGGCCGGGCGTAGTGCTGTAGCGAGCGGAAGGGGTTGCGGTGGACCTGCGGCTCGACGACAAGGTCGCCTTCGTGACCGGTGCCAGCAAGGGCATTGGCCGCTGCGTGGCCGAGTTCCTGGCCCGCGAGGGCTGCGAAGTGGTCATCACCGCGCGCAACGCCGGGCCGCTGGAGGCTGCCGCGGAGAAGATCGCCGCCGAGACGGGCCGGGCCGTGTTGCCACTGGCCGGCGACATGAGCCTCAGCTCGGATGTGCAGCGCTGCGTGGACGCCACCCTCGAGCGGTTCGGCCGGATCGACATCCTCGTCACCTGCGCGGGCAGTTCCCCCGGCGGCCTGCTCGAGGACCTGACCGAAGAGCAGTGGATGTCCAGCCTCAACCTGAAGTTCATGGGCTACGTACGATCGGTCCGCGCGGTGATCCCGCACATGCGGCAGCGGGGCGAAGGCGCCATCGTGCTGGTCGTCGGCAACGACGGCCTCAAGCCCAGCTACTGGGAGATGACCGCCGGGGTGGCCAATGCCGCGGACATCAACTTCGCCTCCTCGGTGGCCGAGCAGTACGGCCGTTACGGCGTGCGGATCAACACCGTCAACCCGGGACCGGTGAACACCGACCGGTGGGACACGCTGGAGAAGGCCTTCGCCAGAGACAAGGGCGTGGCCCAGGAGCGCGCTCACGAACTGGCTCAGAAGTCCATTCCCTTCGGCCGCATCTGCGAGCCGGAAGAGGTCGCGGCGCTGGTGACGTTCCTGGCCTCGCCGCTGGCCAGCTTCATCAACGGCGCTCACATACCCGTGGACGGAGCACAACGCAAGGCAATCATGGATTCGTAGGGAGGCTGGCTATGGCCGAGGGCACGGCAGAACTGCGGCCGCTGCAGGTCGAAGCGAACGGCATCAACGTCATCGCCGAGAACGAGCGCAAGGGTCATCCGCACGACCTGTTCTGGCCCTGGTTCGCCGCGAACATCTCGGTGCTCGGCCTGTCCTACGGCTCGTTCGAGCTGGGCTTCGGCATCTCGTTCTGGCAGGCCCTGGTGGTCGGCGTGGTCGGGATCGTGCTGTCGTTCCTGGCCTGCGGGTTCATCGCGGTGGCGGGCAAGCGCGGCTCGGCGCCGACCATGGTGCTGAGCCGGGCCGCGTTCGGCGTGAACGGCAACAAGCTGCCCACGGCCATCTCCTGGCTGCTCACCGTGGGCTGGGAGACGGTGCTGGTCATCCTGGCCACGCTGGCCGCGGCGACCGTCTTCGGTCGCCTGGGCTGGGGCGGCGGCGACGGCACCAAGGTCGTGGCGCTGATCATCGTGGTGGCGCTGACCATCTTCGGCGGCGTGATGGGCTTCGACCTGATCATGCGCATGCAGACCTGGATCACCATCGTGACCGGGATATTCACCGTGGTATTCATCGCGCTGGTGGTGGACAAGATCCACTGGCACGCCGTGTCGGCCATCAAGGGTGGCACCACCCAGGACCTGATCGGCGCCCTGGTGTTCACTATGACGGGCTTCGGGCTGGGCTGGGTCAACTGCGCCGCGGACTACTCGCGTTACCTGCCGAGGCGGTCCTCCAGCCGGGGCGTGATCGGCTGGACCACGTTCGGCTCCTCCGTGGCGCCGATCTTCCTGCTGGTCTTCGGCCTGCTGCTGGCGGGCTCCTCGACCAGCCTGAGCTCGGCGATCTCCGCCGACCCCATCGGCGCGCTGACCACGCTGCTGCCCACCTGGTTCCTGGTGCCGTTCGCCATCGTCGCCATCCTCGGGCTGATCGGCGGCTCGGTGCTGGATATCTACTCCTCTGGCCTGGCCCTGCTCACGCTGGGCCTGCGGATACCCAGGTACCGGGCCGCGCTGATCGACGGCACGGTGATGACCCTCGGCACCATCTACGTGGTGTTCGTCGCGCACAACTTCGTGGGCCAGTTCGAAGGGTTCCTGATCACGCTGGGCGTGCCGATCGCGGCCTGGTGCGGGGTCATGCTGGCCGACATCGCGCTGCGGCGGCGGGACTACGCCGAGCGCGACCTGTTCACCCCGGCCGGCCGGTACGGCGACGTCCGGTGGGCCCCGGTGATCGCCGTCGTGGTGGCCACCGTCATCGGCTGGGGTCTGGTCACCAACACGGCGGCGCACTGGCTGAGCTGGCAGGGTTACTTCCTCAGCGCGTTCGGCCTGGGTGGCAAGACGGGTGCCTGGGCGTTCGCCAACCTGGGTGTGCTGGTGGCCCTGGCCATCGGTTTCGTGGCTCACCTGGTGTTCGGCCGGGCCGAGGTGCGGGCCGAAGAGGCGGTGCCGCTGCAGGCCGCCGCCGCCGCGGGAACGTAAGCCGGCAGTAAACATGTCCGGCTAGGGGCTTCTTTCGCTCGGTATGTGACGTTTACCCTGACGGCATGAGGTCGCCGCGGGGAGGCAGGCGGCCACGGACCCGGGTCCGTGGCCCCGCTGCCCGGCGCCGGCGCCGTCAGCGGGTGCAACGCTCGATGCTGTGGCTGCTGACCTGCGTCACCACCGCCGTGCTGCTGATCATCGTGGTGATGATCAGGGACATGGCCAAGCTGCCCACGACGGCCAAGACGACCGCGCTGTCCGGGTCCGCCTCCGCGGCCCCCTCGGGCGGGTCCGGGCCCACGCGGGATGAGATCGTACCGAAGCGGGCCACGCCCTCGCCCTCCCGCTCCGCCCCGCGCCCGGCCTCGGGCCCGCAGGTGACCGACACCGCGTCCGGGCTGAGTTACGAGCTGCTCCCCTTGCCTTGGCAGCGCGGCTGCCCCGGAGTGCTGGACAGCCCGATGTTCAGCTGGGACGCGGGCGAGCACGCCGTAGCCGGACAGGCGGACATCGGCGGGACGGAGGTCGACTGGCACGGGAACGCCTGCTCGGGCCAGCTTCAGCAGGCGTTCGCCTATTCCGGTCCCGCCGACGTCGGGCCGGTGGCGACCGGAGTAGCCGACGCGGTGGGCCAGGCCTACTATGCGGGGCTGGCGCACTCGCGCACCGTCGAGGACAGCTACGGCACGACGGTCAGCGGGCACGCGGCCTGGGTGGTCAAGTTCTTGATGACCTACCCGGACGCCGCCGGTGAGGGATTGGCCTGGTCCACTGAGCTGGGCGCGGTGGTCGTCGTGGATCTCGGGGCGGGCCATGCGCCCGCCGTGTTCTATGTCTCGGTGCCGAGCAACCTCGGGACCGCGAACGTCAACGCCCTGATCGGCTCGCTCCAGGTGACCTAGCTTCTGTACCGTAGACGAAAGTGCCAGCTTCCTGGGGGACCGACCGTGACCGCTGATCCGCAGGACCAGGCGTTCGACGTGCCGACGTCCGCGGACGCGTCGCGGATCCTGGAAGAGATCACGCCCGTGACGCGGCGCTCACGCCGGCTGGCCCGCGACGTCGCGCTCGCGCGGCCACTGCTGGCGTGGGGACTGGCCTGGGCGGCGGGAGCGGTCCTGTTCCAGTTCATCCCCGGTGCCGCCGGGATGGCCCTGGGCCTGGCGGCATGCGCCATCGCGGCGACCGTCACGTGGGTCGTGCGTCCCCGCGAGGTGCGGCTCGGGTCCGAGCGCCGGATCGCGGCGCTGTGGTTCGTGCTGCTGGCCGTCTCGCCGCTGCTGGTCGCGGTGGCCGCGCCGTCCAGCACCCGCGTCCTCACGGTCTTCCTGGCCAGCCTGTGGGCGGTGGGCATGCTGCTGTACGGGATCGGCGTCCAGGACACTCCGCTCGCCGTGGTTGGGCTGGTCATCGTGATGGTGGCCGCCGCGACCAGGATCGCGGCCCCCGGGGCGGCGGTGCTGGCCGTCGGCCTCACCGGCGGCGCGGGCATGGCGGCGGTCGGTGGCTGGCGGATGCGGTGGCGGAGCCAGCTAGGGCCGCGGACTCAGCCCGAACGGCCGGCTCAGCCCGCGCCGCCGGCTCAGCGGGGGCAGCGGGACATGTGGTGGCCGCGATGACCGACCACGATGTCATCGTCGCCGAACTGGCCGGCCTGCTGGCCAGTCCCCTCGACCCGGTGCTCAGCGACCCGACCCGGCTGCGGATCCAGGCGGCACTGCACGCACTGCCTGACACCGCGGCGATGAGCTTCACCATCTTGCGCAAGGCCCTGATGCTGACCGACGGCAACCTCGGCAAGCACGTCCACGTGCTCATGGACGCCGGCTTCGTCGACGCCGAAGAGCACTGGCGCGGCAAGCGGCGCACCACGCTCTACCGGGCCACCAGCGCGGGACGGGCCGCCTTCGATGCGCATGTCCGGGCCCTGAACGCCATCATCGCGGCCTCCAGCCCACCACCCAACCCCGGCTAAACCGGGCCCAACATGATCGTGGATGGTTACTGCCCGCAGGCGGTAGGTAACCATCCACGTTAATTTGCTCATGAAAGGACTTGGTGACTGCGGGACACACGGGGCGGGTGTGCGGGGCTGCCGTCGGCCCTGGTGGCGGCGCGGGGAGTATGTGCAGCTAAGGAGCGGAGAGCTTCCCGCCACCCTGGGTGATGGTGATGTCGCCGCCACCGCTGTCGGCGCTGATCACGTTGGTGGACGTGGCGCTGTACAGCGCCGACGGGTAGCTGACGTTGCCGCCCTCGGTGTCGGGGGTGGAGATGTCGTACTTGGTGCTCCCGGCCGGCAGCACCACGTTGATGTTGCCGCCCTGGGCGGTGATCTGCAGGTCCTTCGGCACCGTGTTGAATATCAGGTTGATGTCGCCGCCGCCGGACTGCACGTTGACCTGGGAGGAGGTCAGGCCCTCGACGTCCACGTTGCCGCCCTGGGCCACGACCTGGAGATTGCCGGTCAGGCTGATCGCGGTCAGGTCGCCGCCGCCGGTGTCCACCCGCGTCGACCCGTTCACGTTGCCGATCCCGACGTTGCCGCCCTCCGCGGTGAGCTGGATGATGCTGCCGGATAGCCCGCTGCCGGTCAGGTCACCGCCGCCGGTGTCGAGGTTCAGCGCGCCGGACAGGTCATTGGCCGTCACGTTCCCGCCCTCGGCCGACAGGCTCACGTTGCTGCTGAAACCGGAAGCCGCGATGTCGCCGCCGTTGCTCCCCAGCGAGACGGCGGTCCGGGCCGGGACGGCGAGGGTGGCGTTCATCCCGCAGTTACCGTTGATGCCGTCGCAGTTCACGCCCACGTTGACGCCGTCGGGCGTGGTGTCCTCGCTGATACCCGGGCGGAACAGGCCGTACTGAACGATCCCGGTCAGCCGGGCGGAGCCGCCTGGGCCCTGGCGCAGCGTCACGTTGCCGGCGCTGATGGTCACCGCCACCTGGCCGTCCTGCACCGGAACCGCGTAGCTGAACGGGTAGCTCCCCTTGGCCACCGTGCTGACCAGGTTGAAGCCGGTCCAGCCGATTAGGGCCAGGGCCACAGGCACGGCCACCGCCAGGGCTGCCCACCGGCCCGGCGTCATGCGCAGGGGACCGTATGGGCCCGCGGCGCAGGCCGGCCTCGTGCCGGTCCTAGATAGGTAGGTCATCGTGATACCCCGTTCATCCGGTGCCGAGGTAGCGCAGCACGGCGAGCACGCGACGATGGTCGCGGTCGCCGGGCGCCAGCCCGAGTTTGGTGAAGATGTTGTTGATGTGCTTCTCGACCGCGCCGCCGCCGACCACGAGCGAGCCGGCGATGGCGGAGTTGGACCGGCCCTCGGCCATCAGGGCCAGCACCTCGCGCTCGCGCGGGGTCAGCTCGCCGAGCGGGTGGCGGCTGCGGGCCAGCAGCTGGGCTACGACCTCGGGGTCGAGGGCGCTGCCGCCGTCGGCCACCCTCCGCAGCGCATCGAGGAACTCCGTTACGTCGGCGACCCGGTCCTTCAGCAGGTAGCCGACGCCGTGCGGGCGGCCGGAGATCAGCTCGGTGGCGTAGCGCTCCTCCACCCACTGGGACAGCACGAGCACCCCGATCTTGGGCCAGCGGTCCCGGACCAGCAGGGCGGCGCGCAGGCCCTCGTCGGTGAAGGTGGGCGGCATCCGGACGTCGACCACCACTACGTCCGGGGTGTGCTCGGCCACGGCCCGCAGGAACCCCTCGGCGTCGCCCGCGACCGCGGCCACCTCATGACCGGCCTCGCTGAGCAGCCGGGTCAGGCCCTCGCGCAGCAGGACGGAATCCTCGGCGATGACTACCCGCATGGCAGTACCGCCGCGATGATCGTCGGGCCGCCGGACGGGGACTCCACCGACAGTCGGCCGTCCACGCCGGAGACCCGGTCGGCCAGCCCGGACAGGCCGGGGCTGGTGATGTCCGCACCGCCGATGCCGTCGTCGCTGACCATGACGGTCAGCGTGCCCGGGTAGCCGTGACCTTCCACCACGACCTTGGCGTGGCTGGCCCGGGAGTGCTTGGCCACGTTGGTCAGCGCCTCGGCCACCATGAAGTAGGCCACCGCCTCCACCGAGGACTTGGGCCGTACCGGCACGTCGACATGCACGTCGACCGGGATCGGGCACAGCGCGGCCAGGCCGGACAGAGCGGCGTCCAGGCCGCGTTCGGTCAGCACCGGCGGGTGCACGCCCCTGACCAGGTTGCGCAGCTCGGTGAGGGCCTCCTTAGCCTGCGCGTGGGCCTGGTCCACCAGTTCCCTGGCGCCGTCGACATCGTCGGCGAACTTCGCCTGGGCCCGGCCTAGCTCCATGGCCAGCGCGACCAGCCGCTGCTGCGCGCCGTCGTGCAGGTCTCGCTCGATCCGCCGCCGTTCCGTCTCGGCCGCACCGACCACCCGCTCGCGGCTGATCTCCAGCTCGCTGACCCGGGCGGCCAGGTCGCTGCGCGGGCCGAGCAGCTGGCGGGCCAGCGCGGTGTCCGCGGTGGCCAGGCCCCGGGTCAGCTGCGGTGCGGCGAGCAGCAGCAGGGCTCCGAGCACGGCCGAGGTGGCCAGCACAGGACGGCCGTGCAGCGTCGTGTCGCCGAAGGTGGGCCCGCCTTGGGGCAGGGCCCAGGCGTAGGTCGGCAGCAGCAGCATGATCAGGCCCACCGACCAGGCCAGGATGCTGATCCCGGCCCCCACCGCGCTGACCGGCAGCCGCAGCAGCGCGTAGCCGATCTCGGACCAGGTGGCCGGCTCGGTCCACGTCTTCCAGCGCGGGATGATGCCCCACCGGAACTCGGCCCGGCCCGGCCCGCCCGGGGCGGGCCAGGCCGGGATCCGCACGCCGGTGAGGAAGCCGAATCTGGCCCGCTCGGCGCGGGCGAACCAGTCCGCCAGCCACAGCGTCACGCCCAGCAGCGGGAGCCCGGCCAGCGCGAAAAACAGGCCGCCGAACCCGAAGCCGAGCCCGAACGTCACGATGAAGATGGCCGCGAACCCGAGGACCAGGCCGAGCAGGTGCTGGGTCATGGCGAGCCAGGTGCGCGGCGAGACCAGGTCGCGGAGGAGGAACATGGCACTGACGCTATGACATCGCAGACCGGTCAGCCATAAGCCGGACCCCCCGGATCGGGGTGAGGCTAACCCCACCCCGCATCCGGGTATCCGGCTGCTGTCACCACGCTCCGTTCGGCCCAATAATTAAATCCCCGGGCGGCCGGTCAGGTGTTGACCGGGAAGCCAAGGTTGACGCCGCCGTGGCTCGGGTCGAGCCAGCGGGAGGTGACCACCTTGCCGCGGGTGTAGAAGTGCACGCCCTCGGTGCCGTGCACGTGGGTGTCGCCGAACAGCGAGGACTTCCAGCCGCCGAAGGAGTAGTAGGCCATCGGCACCGGGATCGGCACGTTCACGCCGACCATGCCGATCTCGGCCTCGGACACGAACCGGCGGGCCGCGCCCCCGTCGTTGGTGAAGATGGCCGTGCCGTTGCCGTACCGGCTGGCGTTGACCAGGTCTACAGCTTCCTCGTAGGACGACGCGCGCAGCACGCTGAGCACCGGGCCGAAGATCTCGTCGGTGTAGCAGCTCATCTGCGGGGTGACGTGGTCCAGCACGCTCGGGCCGAGCCAGAACCCGGACGGCTCGCCGCCGATGACCGGGTGCGCGCGGCCGTCGACGGCCAGCGTGGCGCCTTCGCGGACGCCGCTGTCCAGGTAGGAGGCCACCCGGTCCCGGTGTGGTCCGGTGACCAGCGGGCCCATCTCGGACCGCTCGTCGGTGCCGGGGCCGACCCGCAGGTTGGCGATGCGGTCGGAGATCTTGCTGATCAGCTCGTCGCCGATCGGGTCGATCGCCACCACGGCGGAGATGGCCATGCAGCGCTCCCCGGCCGAGCCGAACCCGGCCGACACGGCGGCATCGGCGGCCAGGTCGAGGTCGGCGTCGGGCAGCACGACCATGTGGTTCTTGGCCCCGCCCAGGGCCTGCACCCGCTTGCCCGCCTGGGTGCCGTTCTCGTACACGTAGCGGGCGATCGGCGTGGAGCCGACGAAGCTGACCGCGGCGATGTCCGGGTGGGCCAGGATGGCGTCCACTGCGACCTTGTCGCCCTGGACCACGTTGAACACGCCGTCCGGCAGGCCGGCCTCGGCCCACAGCGAGGCGATCAGCAGCGACGCGGACGGGTCCTTCTCCGACGGCTTGAGGATGAACGTGTTGCCGCAGGCGATGGCCAGCGGGAACATCCACATCGGCACCATGGCCGGGAAGTTGAACGGGGTGATGCCGGCCACCACGCCGACCGGCTGCCTGATCGAGTACGAGTCCACGCCGGTGGAGACGTTCTCCGAGAAACCGCCCTTGAGCAGGTGCGGGATGCCGCAGGCGAACTCGACGACCTCCAGGCCGCGAGCGACCTCGCCAGCGGCGTCGGTGGCGACCTTGCCGTGCTCCTCGGTGATCAGCTTGGCTAGTTCGGTGGCGTGGTCGCGGACCAGCTCGCGGAAGGCGAACATGACCGTGGCCCGCTTGGCCAGCGAGATGCGCCGCCAGCTGACCAGCGCGTCGCTGGCCGCCGCGACGGCCAGGTCCACCTCGGCCGGGCTGGCGAAGTCGACCTGGCCGGTGACCTGGCCGGTAGCCGGATCGTAGACGTCGCCGTGGCGGTCGGCCTCGCCGTCCCAGGGCTTGCCGCCGATCCAGTGGGTGATGTGCTTGCTCACTTGGCGGCCTCGCTGCTGACGGCGGTCAGGGCGTGGGTCAGGATGGTCAGGCCCTCCTTGGCCTCGGCCTCGCTCAGGGTCAGCGGCGGCGCCATCCGCAGCGTGGACCCGTACAGGCCGCCCTTGCCGACCAGCAGCCCGCGCTCCTTGGTGGCCTCGAGCATCTGGCCCGCCAGCGGCGGGCTCGGCTTCCTGGTCACCGGGTCGACCAGGTCGACGGCGAACATCAGGCCCTTGCCGCGTACCTCGCCCACGATGGGCAGCGCGTTCGCGGCCTCCTTGAGCCCGCTGATGATCAGCTCGCCGGTGACGGCGGCGTTGCGCTGCAGGTCGTGGGACAGCACGTAGTCCAGGGTGGCGTTGGCCGCGGCGGTGGCGATCGGGTTGCCGCCGAAGGTGGAGATGCCGTTGCCGCGGATCCCGTCGAGCAGGTCGCCGCGGGCCACCACGCCGCCGATGGCGAAGCCGTTGCCCAGGCCCTTGGCGAACGTCATCGCGTCCGGGGTGATCCCGTGCGCGCCGATGCCCCAGAAATGCTCGCCGGTGCGGCCCCAGCCGGTCTGTACCTCGTCGGAGATGAACAGGATGCCGTGCTCGTCCAGGACTTCTTTGTACGCCGCGAACAGGCCGTCGGGGGCCATGGTGAACCCGCCCACACCCTGCACCGGCTCGGCCAGCAGGCAGCCGACGTCGGCCGGGTGCACGCCGGCGGACAGCAGGGCCCGCAGGTCTTCCACGCAGGCCTTGATGTAGTCGGCGTCGGACAGGTTGCGGTACTGGGGCAGCTGCCGGTCGGTGCCGTGCAAGTAATGGGTACCGAACGGATCGAGGCTCGACATCTTCCAGGCCGCGACGCCGGTCACCGAGACGGCACCGAACGAGCGGCCGTGATAGCTGCCCCGCATGGCGAGTACCTGGTTGGCGTGGCGCGCGGTGAGACAGGCCAGCAGCGCGGTCTCGTTGGCCTCGGTGCCCGAGTTGGTGAAGAACACCTTGGCGTCCTTGATGCCGGACGCCTTAACGATCTTTTCGGCCAGCTCGATCTGGTTGCGGATCAGGTACAGCGTTGAGGTGTGCACCACGCCGGTGGCGATCTGCCGCTCGACCGCGTCCCGCACCTCGGGCACGTCGTAGCCGAGCATGTTGGTCAGGATGCCGGCGAAGAAGTCCAGGTAGCTGCGGCCCTGGCCGTCAGTGACCCGGCAGCCCTTACCGCTGGTGATCTCGATGGGCTCGTCGTAGTAGATACCGACCCAGTTGGGGATGACCGCGCGGTGGCGGGCGAGAAGCTCAGACATGGCGCTCATTCTTCCGTGCGCCCGGCTGAGGCGGAAGCGACATCATGTATCGGGTTGGCTGGCTATTCATACACTGTGTAAATGCTGCCGTCGCTGAGTGAAGTGCTCGCCATGGACGCCTGCCGGCGGGCTCGCCCGCAGGTGGTGGCCGGCGAGGACCGGCTGGGCACCCCGGTCCGCTGGGTACACGCGATGGAACTCACCGACGTGGCCCGGCTGCTGCGCGGTGGCGAGCTGGTGCTGAGCACCGGCATCGCGCTGCCTGACGACGAGCGGCTGCTGGCCGCCTACATCACCGAACTGGCCGAGGTCGGCGTGGCCGGGCTGGCCGTCGAGCTCGGCCGCCGGTACGCCGGGCAGCTGCCGGCCGCGCTGGTCACCGCGGCCCGGCAGGCCGGGCTGCCGCTGATCGCGTTCGAGGCCGAGGTGGCGTTCATCGAGATCACCGAGGCGGTGCACGCCCGGATCATCGACGCCCAGCTCGACGAGCTGCGGGTCTCCGAGCGGCTGCACGAGATGTTCACCGAGCTGTCGGTGGCCGGCGCCTCGCCGGACGAGATCGTCAGGCAGGCGGCGACGCTGGCCGGACGGCCGGTGATCCTGGCCGACCTGGCCCACCGGGTGCTGGCCCTTTCGCCCGGCGGGGCCGACCCGGGCCGCCTGCTGGCCGGCTTCGCCACGCGGAGCCGTTCGGTTCGCCTTCCCGGGCGGACCGCTTTTGACGAGGCGTCGGGATGGCTGGTGACGCCGGTCGGCGCGCGGGGCGAGGACTGGGGCCGGGTCATCCTGGTCTGCGACGGCCCGCCCGTCCCGACGGACACCGTGCTGATCGAGCGGGCCGCGACCACTCTGGCCCTGGGCCGCCTGCTGGCCAGGCACCGGGAAAGCCTGGAACGGCAGGCACACCGCACGCTGATCAGCGGCATCATCGCACAGGCGCACGCCGACCCGGCCGAGGCGGCCATGCGGTCGCGGGCGCTCGGCGTGCCGGTCGACGCGCGCCAGCTGCTCGGCCTGGTGCTGCGGATCGGCGACCACTCTGGCGTGCCCGGGATCTCCGCGCACGCCCGGGTGCTGGAGGCCGCCGACGTGCTGGCCGAGGCGTGCCGGGCCGAGCGGGTCCCGGCGCTGGTCGGCACGCTGGATGACGTGCGGGCCGGAGCGATGCTCTCGCTGGCCACGGGCGCCAATGCCGACGCGGTGCTGACCGTCCTGGCCGGGAAGGTCCGGGACCGGCTGGGCCCGGTGGTAATCGCGGCCGGCGCCGGGGCCGACTCGATCAAGGACGTGCGGCGCTCGTTCCTCGAGGCCGACCAGGTGGCCGAGGTCGCGGCGGGCCTGGGCGAGGCCCGGCCGTTCTACCGGCTGCCCGACCTGCACCTGCGCGGCCTGATGCACCTGCTCCGCGAGGATGCCCGGCTGCAGACCTTCGTCGAGCGGGAACTGGGCGCGCTGCTGACGCACGAGCGCGGGGCCGAGCTGATCGAGGTGCTTTCCGCCTTGCTGGCCGCGGGCGGCAACAAGGCGGCCGCGGCCAAGAACTCCCACCTGGCCCGCCCTACGTTCTACGAGCGGCTGCGCCGCATCGAGCGCATCCTCGGCGTCTCGCTCGATTCGGCCGAGTCACGGACCTCGCTGCACGTGGCGCTGCTGGCCCACCAGGTCACGTCCGGCGTCGCCCCCGGCCAGCCGTAGCTCGCTCATCTTCCCCTGATGGCGTGCCTGAGGAGTCAGCCGGCCTGGGCGGCCAGGCTGATGTCGCGGGCGAACTGGCCGGCCTGGCGCAGGGCCTGGGCGGCCTCGGGCAGGAAGCTCCAGAAGATGTGGAAGTCGTGGGTGTCCACCGAGAACAGCTCGAAGCGGGCGTCGACGCCGCAGTCGGCGGCGTGGTCGGCCAGCTGGCGGGCCTCGTCCAGGAGCGGGTCGCCGGTCGCGGCCTGGATCAGCAGCGGAGGCAGTCCGGCCAGGTCCGCGGTCAGCGGGCTGAGCAGCGGATCGTCGGCCGGATGCCCGGCCAGGTAGAGCCCGGCCGCGGCGTCCCTGATGTCGTCCAGCTCGTGCGGCGGCCGGTCCCGGCCGACGGGCTGCAGGTCGACCCACGGGCAGAACAGCACCGCGCCGGCCGGCCTCGGCAGGTCCTGCTGCCTGAGGCTGAGCAGCAGCGACAGGACCAGACCGCAGCCTGACGAGTCGCCGGCCACGATGACCCGGGCCGCTCCGCGGTCGAGCATCCAGCGGTAGGCCCGTACGGCGTCCGCCACGGAGGCCGGGAACGGGTGCTCGGGGGCCAGCCGGTAATCGGGCACGACGACGCCGGTTCCGGCCGCGTCGGCCAGGGCCCCGGCCAGCGGGCGGTAGCCGAACGCCGATCCGGACACGTGCCCGCCCCCGTGCAGGAACAGCAGCGCGGCCTGCTCCTCGGCCGGGGGCGTGAGCAGCAGGCCCGGCACTCCCCCGGCGTTGACCGACCGGACCGCGATATGCGGCGGGGCCTCGAACTGCCCGTGCAGGCCCTCGTAGGCGACCCGCAGTTCCTGCAGGTCGGCCGGGCTCACCTCGGCGAAGGACTCCCAGTGCCTGGCGATCCTGGCCAGCAGCTCGCCGCCGACCGAGCGGGTCGCGCTGACGGCCTCGTCCACGTCCCGCAGCAGGGTCCGGGCCCGCTCGAGTAGCGCCTCGCCGGCGATCGTGAGCTCGACCCGGTGCGTGGAACGCCGCAGCAGGTCGCAGCCGACCAGCCGTTCCAGGGCGCGGATCTGGCGGCTCAGGGCGGGCTGGCTCAGGTAGAGCCTGGCCGCGGCCCGGCCGAAGTTCAGTTCGTCGGCCACCGCGACGAACGCGCGCAGGTGGCGCAGTTCGATCGCGTCCGGCGCCTGCGGCAGCGAGACGACGCTGCTGGCTCCGTCGGCCTCGGCGCTTTCGTCCTCCATGTCCCCGATTATCGCCCGTCATCGCCTCGCGCGACCGCGCGCGGTGATGCGGGTTGTGCACGACTGCCATGCACACTCGGCCTTTCCCTTCAGGACGGGCCGGATGCCAGCGTGTATGGCATGTCCCGTCACCGGATCGCCGACATGCAGCTCAGGGGCAATACCAGCCCGGGCCCGGTGCGCGTCTACTGGCCCAGCCAGCCGGCGTCGCACCAGGTCCCGCTGCTGGTGTTCTGCATCGTCGGCGCCGGTGCCGAGACCGCCTGCCGGACCCTGAGCGAGGACGCGGGCCTGGTGGTGCTGGCGGTGCGGTGCGACCTGGCCGGCGTCCACGACGGTCTGAACGTGCTGGCCTGGGCGGCCGATCACGCCGCCGAGCTGGGCGCCGATCCGGCCCGGCTGCTGGTCGGCGGGGAGGGGGCGGGGGCCACTGTGGCGGCCGCGGTCGCCCGGGAGGCGCAGGCGCAGCGCTGGCCGCCGGTGGTCTACGCGGGCGAACTGCGGGAACTGCGGCGGTTCCTGCCCGGCGGCGATGAATATCCGCGGGCACCATCGTCCGATTAGTGAATTCCTCACGTGAGGAGAATGATCATGCAGGACACGACCGCCCTTCCTGACCAGGCCTACGATCCCCGGGCCCGGTCAGCCGACCGGTCCCGCTGGATGGCCTTGCTGGTGCTGTGCGCGGGGATGCTGATGATCGTCTTGGACGTCACGATCGTGAACGTGGCGCTGCCGTCCATTCAGGCCTCGCTCGGCTTCTCCCAGGCCGGGCTGGCCTGGGTGATCAACGCGTACCTGATCACATCGCCGTCGCCCTGGCCGCGCTTCGGTCCGGCGACTGACCCTTCCGTCGCGGCCCCGTCTCATCCGGCCTGGTCCCGGGTGAGGCGGGGCCGGTCGCCTGTCTGATGTCAGCAGCGTCAGGCGTCGAGGACCTGGCCGGCGCGCTGGACGACGGGAGGATCGGTGCTCCAGGGAAAGTTGATCCAGCGGTCGGTGCGCTTCCAGACGTACTCGCACTTGATCACCGACTGCGGCTTCTCGTAGATCACCGCCGACCGCACGTCTTCCACGTGGTCCTTGATGAAGTTGTAGACGAGATCCATGGTGCGGCCGGAGTCGGCCACATCGTCGGCGATGAGCACCTTCTTTTCCGAGAAGTCCACCGCACTGGGCACCGGCGGGAGCATGACCGGCATATCGAGCGTGCTGCCGACCCCGTCGTAGAACTCCACGTTCGTCACGTGCAGGTTCTTGACCGCGAGCGCGTAGCCCAAGGACGCGGCCAGGAACAGGCCGCCGCGCGCGATCGACAGGATCAGGTCGGGATCGAACCCGTCAGCAGCGATGGTGGTGGCCAGCTCCCGGGATGCATCACCGAACGCCTGCCAGCTGAGATTCTCACGCTCGTCGCCCATGACCGCTCTCATAATCGGGGTGCTCAGGCTTATCGTTTCATGGACGCCGAGGCGGGATGCAGGCGCAGGTCTAGGTGGCGCGCCCCAGAACAGTCCGCTGGTCATGCAGCGATCTGCCGGTCTACGGTGCTCTTAGGTGGTGTGGAACCGGTGGTGTCCAATCCTCGCGATGAGATAGCCGCCGTCCCGGACATCCTCAGCGCGGACGGCGGCGAGGACTTCAAGGCCTTCGCGGCGTCCCGCTGGCCGGGGCTGGTCCGGCTGGCGTTCGGCCTGACCGGAGACCGCTGGCTGGCCGAGGACATCGCCCAGACCGCGCTGGCTCGCACCTACGTGGCCTGGCGGCGGGTCAGCCGGGCGGACGACCCGGACGCCTATGTGCGCCGCATCCTGGTCAACGCCAGCAACCGCCGGTTCCGCAGGCGCCGGGTGACCGAGCAGCCGGGCGAGTTGCCTGACACGCCGGTTGACGGCCCGGCTGACCTCGTCGGCGAGCGGGCCGCCCTGCTGGCGGCCCTGCGGCAGCTGCCGCCGCGGCAGCGCGCGGTGATCGTCCTGCGGTACTGGCAGGACCTGACCGACGCGCAGATCGCCGCCGCCTTGGGCTGCTCGCCCGGCACGGTTCGCAGCCAGCTCTCCCGGGCCCTGGCCAAGCTCCGGGCCAACCCGGCTCTCGGGGAAGGTGATGAACGGTGACCGCGACCCAGGACAGGGAACTGCGGCAGGCGCTGCACGGCACGCTCGAGTCCGTGCGGCCGTCACCGGCTCCGGTCGAGACGATCATCCGGCGGGGCAAGCGCATCCGCCTGCGGCGCACCGGGGCAGCCGTAGGCACGCTTGGCCTGGCCGGGATCATCGCGGTAACGAGCCTGGCCCTGGGCACCAGGCAGCCGGCCGCCCTGCCTGCCGCCCCCGCCATCACGGCCGGACCTGATGGCGTGTTCGCCAGCGGCACCGCGGGCGGGCATCCGTGGTGGCTCGCGGTCCAGGACATCGCCGACCCGGGCTATACGTGCCTGCCCGCGATCACGATCGACGGCACCGACGCCGACCCGGTGTACCCCGGTCCGGGCACCGCCGCGGTCGTGGCCCTGGGCCCGGCCAGGCCCGGGGTGGGCTTTGCGTTTGTCCAACTCCCCGCCGATGTCAACGGGATCGTCGTCGACGGCGACGTGAGCGTGCCCGCGGTCACCGCGACCGCATGCGGATTGCGCTACCACGTCGCCGGATTCGCGTACTCGCTGGCCAAGCCGCTGCGGGTGACGGTGCCGGACTCGCCCCCGGACTGGTCGCCGGCCTTTACCATGCCGGTGGTCAGCATCCAGCCGCCCAGCAGGGCCACGACCCCGGAGAACCCGGGCCTGTGGATCAACGCGCCCTCGGGGCCGGGGGAGTCCGCCGCAGGCAGCCTGGCCTGGGGAACCCTCCCCGGTGACCACCAATGGGCCATCAAGCTTCAGTTCGGACCCGGCGGAGACTGTTACTCGCTGTCCGGGACAAGCTCGGCCGGCAGCATGCAGATGGGCTACTGCGGCCCGGTGAGCACTCCCGACGGGCCGGAGACCATCATGGCCCTGCCCCTCGGCTTCGGCGACGGCACCGGCGCCACGGGGTACGCCGTCTCGGTGAGCCCGGATACCGATGCGCTCACGGCGACCCTGTCCGACGGCTCCTCGGAGCCGGCCACGTTGTGCATAGTGGACGGGCGGACGTACGCGGCGTTCATCGTCCCCAACCCGTTCACGCTCACGAAGCTGACCTGGTTCGACGCGTACGGCCGGGCCATCGCCAGCACCAAGGCAGTGCCCCGGTACGGATACGTCCAGTTCCAGCCGTGAGCCTTGGCTAGCGTCCATTCTCTGACTAAAGTCAGAGAATGGACGCGGACATGGTCGGGCAGGTCCGGAGGTTCAACCGGACCGTCACGCAACGCGTGGGCGCGCTCGACGACGCGTTCCTGTCCCGCGGCCGCCCGCTGGGGCAGGCGCGCCTGCTGTGGGAGATCGGCCCGGACGGCAGCGACGTCAGGGCGCTGCGGGCCCGGCTCGACCTGGACTCCGGTTACCTGAGCCGGCTGCTCCGGTCGCTGGAGGACGACGCGCTGATCACCGTCGAGCCGAACGACGACGACGGGCGGGTGCGGACCGCGCGCCTGACCAGCCGGGGGCTGGCCGAGAAAGCCGAGCTCGACCGGCGTTCGGACGACGCGGCCGCGGCCATCCTCGCACGGCTCAGCGCCCGGCAGCGGGACCGGCTGGTCTCGGCCATGGCCGAGGTCGAGCGGCTCCTGGCGGCCTCGGCGGTCGAGATCACCGTGTGCGACCCCCGGCATCCGGACGCCCGCCGGGCGGTACGGGCTTACGTGGCCGAGCTGTCGGGCCGCTTCGAGGATGGCTTCGATCCTGATCTGGGCATCTCCGCCGCCGATCACGAGGTGTCTCCGCCCGCCGGGCTGTTCCTGCTCGCCGCGTTGCACTCCGACCCGGTCGGATGCGGCGTGCTCAAGTTCCATCCCCCGGCCCAGGCCCATATCAAGCGGATGTGGGTCGACCCGTCGGTCCGCGGGCTCGGCCTGGGCCGCCGCCTGCTCGCCGAACTGGAGGCCCAGGCCGCGGCGCACGGCGTCCGCACCCTGCGGCTGGAGACCAACCGCAGCCTGACGGAGGCGATCAGCTTGTACCGGGCGGCAGGCTACCGCGAGGTCGCGGCGTTCAACGACGAGCCGTACGCCCACCACTGGTTCGAGAAGACCCTCGACGCCTGAGGGGATAGGCGGCTCGAGCAGAACGTGGACGCCTGGCGCGAGTCAGGCCGAAGCGGCCTCGCGCGCTGCCTTCTCCAGCCGGGCCCGGTAGTTCTCCCACCAGTCCCGGTCCGCGGGCGGCAGGTTGTCGCTGTCGGCGCGCAGCCCGGCGGCCCCGTCGATGAGCTCGCGGACGATGTCGGCCTGCCCGGCGTGCCGGTCGGTCTCGGCGATCATGTGCACCAGGATCTTGTGCAGCGTGACCTCGCGCCGCTCCGCAGGCCACCACGGCACGTGACCGATGGCGTCCAATGGGAGCGCCCTGATCATGGAATCGGAATGTGCCGAGACCCGCTGGTACAGCCCGACGATCTGCTCGCGGGTCTCGTCTGCGGTGGCCCACATGTCGGAGTTGGGCTCGGCGTCCTCCTCCAGCCAGGGCAGCCGCTCATCCGGCCGACGGCCGAAGACCTCGCCGAAATACGCGACCTCCACGCTGGCCAGGTGCTTGACCAGGCCCAGCAGGTTGGTGCCGGTGGGTACCATCGGGCGGCGGACGTCGTACTCGGAAAGCCCGTCCAGCTTCCACAGCACGGCCTCGCGGGCGGCCTGAAGGTAGCGGTGCAGATCTGCTTTCTCATCCGATCCAGCCATGCTGGTCAGTCTAGGTATCCGTGATCAGGCCAGCCGGGGCGGGAAGCCGCCGGTAGCCACCGGACCCCAGCGGGATGGCGTGACGCGTAGCAGCGACTTGCCCTGCCGCAGCATGGCCTGGCGGTACTCGCCCCAGTCGGGATGCTCGCCGGAGATCGACCGGTAGTAGTCCTCCAGCGGCTCGACCGCCTCGGGCACGTCGAGCACCTCGGCCTGGCCGTCGACCTGTACCCAGGGGCCGCCGAAATCATCGGACAGGACGACGATGCTGACCTGATGGTTGCGGCGGGCGTTGCGGCTCTTGGCCCGCTCCGGGTAGGTGGCGATCACGATCCGGCCTTCGGCGTCAACCCCGCAGGTCACGGGGGACGCCTGGGGCTGCCCGCCGGCCCGGGCGGTGATCACGATGGCGTGATGTCTGGGCCGGATGAAGTCGAGCAGTTCGTCTCGCGTGACGGCGGTGTTCACCGCGATCTGGGGGCTCACGGGACCACGGTAGCAAGGGTGATCTCTTGACCCGCCCGGGAGGCAAGCTCAAGATGGCGGTATGTCCGAGCTGCCAACGTGGGCACGTGACGCGCTCGCCGGGGTCTACGACCCTTGCTGCCAGGAAAAGGGCATATCGGTCGTGGACATGGGCCTGATCCGCTCGGTCCAGGTCGAGGACGGGAAGGCCACGGTCGAGCTGCTGCTGACCTCCGGCTGGTGTCCGTTCGCCGCCACCGTGCTCACCCAGGTGAAGGACCGGATCCTCGGCCAGCCCGGCATCAGCGACGCCGACGTGTCCATCGTCTGGGACGAGGCCTGGACCACTGACCGCTTGTCGCCCCGGGCCAGGAAGCTCCTGCGCTTCCTGCCCCCGCCCTCGGCGGTGCCCGACCGGGACGCCTACATCGCCGCCCACACCCAGCCAAAGGAGCAGCCGAGATGATCGACGATGCCTTCGTGTTCGACTGCGTGGCGCACGTCTTCAACTTCGAGCCGAAGAACGCGTTCGGCCAGGCGGGCCTGATGTTCGACAACCACCTGTACGCGTTCCACAACGCCCTGACTCCGGAGGCGGACCGGCACAAGCTGCCGCCCGAGGAGTTCCTGCGGGAGTGGACGCCCGCGGACATCCGCAAGATGGTGTACGAGGAATCCGACACCGACATGCTGGTGGCGATGCCGCTGCCGCTGACCGACCTGTTCCGTGACGGCCTGTCCCCGTGGGAGACCTGCGCCGACCTGGCCAGCCGTGACCCGGACCGGACCGTGTTCTGGGGCTCGGTGAACCCGCTGGAAGGCCGTAAGGCACTCGACCTGATGGAGCGCCAGGTCGGGGAGTTCGGCGCGCGGGCGTTCAAGTTCTACAACGTCCGCTACGACTACGGGAAGCCTTACCCGTGGCGGATGGACGACCCGAACATCGCGTTCCCGATCTTCGAGAAGGCGCAGGAACTCGGCGTCAACCTCATCGGCGTGCACAAGGGCGTCCCGCTCGGCCCGCAGCCGATCGAGCACACCCAGACCTGGGACATGGACGGCGCGGCGGCCAACTTCCCCGACATAAACTTCGTCATCTTCCACGTCGGGCTGCCGTTCCTGGACGAGACCTGCTGGCAGCTGATCAGGTACCCCAACCTGTACGCGTCGATCGCGGCCACGATCAACTTCGTGGTCCGGGCGCCGCGGATGTTCGCCGAGATCCTCGGCAAGCTGCTGTTCTGGTGCGGTGAGGACAAGATCATCTACGGCTCGGAGGCGCCGCTGTTCCACCCGCAGTGGGCACTGCGCGCCTTCATGGACTTCCAGATCCCCGAGGATCTGTGTGCTGGCTACGGCTATCCGCAGCTCACCGACCAGGCCAAGCGGAAGATCCTGGGCGAGAACCTGCTCCGCCTGCACGGCATCGACCTGGCCGACGCGAAGGCCCGGGTGGCGAACCGCAGCTGACATCATGATCGCGGGCCGTTTAGTCGGTCTGTGCGCAGGTCAGGGATCTATCGCGGGGTCAGCAGGCAGAACTCACGGCCATCGGGATCGGCCATGGCCACCCAGCTGACCTCGCCCTGGCCGGTGTCGATGCGGGTCGCCCCGAGGCCGGCCAGACGACTGGCCTCCCCTTGCTGATCACCGTGAACGGGCGGAGCAAGATCGAAACGCAGCCGGCTCTTCCCGGTCACCGGCATCATTCTCTCTGCGTCCCAGGAGATCTTCGGACCGCCCCGCGGCGAGCGGATCGCGGTCTGGAGGCCCTGATCCCAGACCAGCGGCCAGCCCAGCGCCTCGCTCCAGAAGTACCCGACCTCCCGCGAACCCTCGCACGTAATCTCGGCGAGGAATCCGCAGCCGGCGAGGTACTTGTTGCCCGGCTCGATGACGCAGAACGCGTTGCCTTCGGGGTCCACGAGCACGACATGACCTTCCTCGGGGCGCTGGCCGACGTCGATGTGCCGGGCGCCGAGGCCGAGCGACCTAGCCACCGTCTGCTGCTGGTCCTCCAGGGACGTGCTGGTCAGATGCAAGTGCCAGTGGTTCTGGCCGGCCTTCTGCTGCTGAGCGGGAACAAATCGGAGCCGGAACCCGGTGTCATCCCCAGGCAGGAGCGCAATGCCATCCTGGCGGTCCTCGGCCATCTCCTGGCCTAGGACGCCGGCCCAGAAGCGCGCCAGCCGGAGGGGGTCGTCCGCATCGAGGCTGAGCGCAACAAGGCGACAAGTCATTCCGCTCCGTGCCTCCGATCGTGTGTCGCTACCCGCGCAAGGCCGGGGGCAGCAGGTCGGCGGGGAAGTTCTGGTAGGCCACCGGGACCAGCCAGCGGCGGATGGCGGCCGTGCCGACCGAGGTATGGGCCGGCGCGGTGGTGGCGGGGAACGGGCCGCCGTGGTGCTGGGCGGCGACCACGGCCACGCCGGTGGGCCAGCCGTTGCACACGATCCGGCCCGCCACGTGCTCGAGCACCGCGATGACCTGGCGGGCCAGCTCGATGTCCTGGGGCGAGTCGGTGTCCAGGTGCACGGTGCCGGCCAGGTTGCCGGCCAGCGCGGCGAGGACGGGCAGCAGGTCCTCGACCGAGGCGTAGGTGATGACCAGGCCCGCCGGGCCGAACCGCTCGCGGGACAGCACCGCCAGGTCGGCCGCGAACTCCTTGAGCCCGAGCTGGAACACCCGCGGGGTGGCCCCCCACGGGCCCGGCCCGGGCTGGCCGGCCGCCAGCTCGGTGACACCGGGGTGGTCGGCGGCCTCGGCCACCGCGTCCTCGTAGCCCGCGAAGATCCGGCCGGTCAGCATGGCCCCGCCGGCTGAGGCGCCGACCGCCTCGGAGATCGCGGTCAGCAGGCCGACGTCCTCGGGGACGAACAGCAGGCCGGGGTTGGTACAGAACTGGCCGGTGCCGAGGGTCAGCGAGCCAGCGTAGCCGGTCGCGATGGCGGACGGCCGGGCGAACGCGGCGCCGGGCAGCACCACGCCCGGGTTGACCGAACCGAGCTCGCCGTAGAAGGGGATGGGCACCGGCCGCTCGGCGGCGACCTTGGCCAGGGCCAGCCCGCCCGTCGTCGACCCGGTGAACCCGGCGGCGGCGATGGCCGGGTGCCGCAGCAGCCGCAGCCCGGCCTCCACCCCGTGGACCAGCCCGAACGTCCCAGCCGGGGCTCCTGCGGAAGCCAGCGCCCCGGCCACGATCTCGGCGGTCACGTCGGAGGTGACCGGGTGCCCCTCGTGCGCCTTGACCACGACCGGGCAGCCCGCGGCCAGCGCGGAAGCCGTGTCGCCGCCGGCCACGGAGAAGGCGAACGGGAAGTTCGAGGCCGCGAACACGGCCACCGGCCCGGCTGGCCGGGTGACCCGCCGGACGTCGGGCACCACGCCGACGGCCGGGCTGACGACAGCGTCGGCGTACCCGCCGTCCCGCAGCACCTGCGCGAACAGCCGCAGCTGCCCGGTGGTGCGGGCCACCTCGCCTATCAGCCGCTCGCCGCCGAGCGCGGTCTCCGTGTCGGCTAGGACCGAGAGCTCGCCCGCGCGCTCGTCGAGGGCATCGGCCACGGCTTCCAGCGCCTCGGCTCGCCGCCCCGCCTCGGACTCCGCGCCCCAGACGGGGGCCGCCGCCGCGGCCGACGCCACGATCGCGTCGACCTCAGCATCGGCGGTCTCGGCCACCGGCTCCCCCACCGGCTCGCCGGTACGCGGGTCAAATCCCTGGATCATCGGCCCTCCTGGATCGGTGCACGACTTGAGGTTACTTCGCGTCCGGCTCCGGGTTGCGGCCGCGCTTGGCCAGGAAGTCGAAGTCGCAGCCCTCGTTGGCCTGGGTGATGTGCTCGCTGAACAGGGCGCCGTAGCCGCGCTCGAACTTCGGCGCGGGGGGCTGCCATTGGCCGCGGCGCTGAGCCAGGGTCCGTTCGGACAAATTCAAAGACAGCTCGCGGGCCGCGACGTCCAGCGTGATGAGGTCGCCCGTCTGGACGAGAGCCAGCGGGCCGCCGACGAACGACTCGGGAGCCACGTGCAGCACGCAGGCCCCGTAGCTCGTGCCGCTCATCCGGGCATCGGAAATCCGCACCATGTCACGGATGCCCTGGGCCAGCAGGTAATCGGGAATGGGCAGCATGCCGTACTCGGGCATGCCGGGACCGCCCTTGGGGCCCGCGTTGCGCAGCACCAGGACGGAATCGGCCGTGATGTTCAGGGCCGGATCGTTGATCCGTTCCTGCATCTCGCGGTAGGTGTCGAAGACGACGGCCGGGCCGGTGTGCTTGATCAGCCGCGGCTCGGCGGCGATGTGCTTGATGACCGCCCCGTCGGGGGCGAGGTTCCCGCGCAGCACCGCCACCCCGCCCTCGGCGGCCAGCGCGGTATCCGGGGCCCGGATGACATCATCGTTATAGACCGGTACATCTATTATTTTCTGGCCGAACGGACCGTCGTTCACCGTGACCCGGTCCAGATGCAGCGCGCCGGGGACCTTGGCCAGCTGGCCGAGCAGCGCAGGCAGCCCGCCAGCGTAGTAGAAGTCCTCCATCAGGTACTTCCCGCTCGGCCTGATGTTGGCCAGCCATGGCACCCGGCGGGAGATCGCGTCGAAGTCGTCCAGGCTCAGGTCGACGCCGGCCCGGCCGGCCATCGCGATCAGGTGGATGAGCGCGTTGGTCGACCCGCCCAGCGCGAGCACGGTGGCCGCCGCGTCCTCGAACGCCTCCCGGGTCAGGATCTGGTCGGGAGTCAGGTCCGCCCAGGCCATGGCGACGATGCGCCGGCCGGTGGCGGCCGCCATCCGGTAATGGGCCGAGTCGACCGCGGGGATCGAGGCCATCCCGGTCAGCGTCATGCCGAGGGCCTCGGCGGCCGAGGTCATGGTCGAGGCCGTGCCCATGGTCATGCAGTGGCCCGGGGAGCGGGCGATACCGCACTCCAGGTCGGCCAGCTCGCACTCGCCGACCAGCCCGGCCCGCGCGTCGTCCCAGAACTTCCACACGTCCGTGCCGCTGCCCACGGGCTGGCCGCGGAAGTTGCCGCGCAGCATGGGGCCCGCGGTCAGGTAGATGGCCGGGATGTTCGCGCTGGCCGCGCCCATGAGCAGCGCGGGCGTGGTCTTGTCGCAGCCGCCCATCAGGACCGCGCCGTCGGCCGGGTAGGAGCGCAGCAGTTCCTCGGTCTCCATGGCCAGCAGGTTGCGGTACATCATCGGGGTTGGCTTCTGGAACGTCTCGCTGAGCGTGGCCACCGGCATCTCGACCGGGAAACCGCCCGCCTCGAGCACGCCCCGCTTGACCTGCTCGGCCCGCTGCCGCAGGTGCATGTGGCAGGGGTTGAGGTCCGACCAGGTGTTCAGGATGAGGATGAGGGGCTTGCCCAGGTGCTCTTCGGCCTCGACGCCGAGCTGGCGCATCCGCGAGCGGTGGCCGAACGCCCGCAGCCCGGAGGTCCGCTCGCCGCCGAACCAGCGATAGCTGCGGAGGTCTTCCGGCTTTTTCATGCCAGGCCCCAGGCCTGCAGGATCCCGGTGATTTCTTGCTTGATGGCCGCCGGGAGGGGACGGCTGGGCGGGCGGACGTCGGCGCGGCACAAGCCGAGCTGGGCCAGGGCCTCCTTGACCACGCTGACGTTGTCGGCGCTGCCGTCGGCCAAGCGGAGCTCCTCGAACCGGCGGGCGGCCTCCCACGCCTGCATCGCCTTGGTGTAGTCGCCCGCCCGCAGGGCGGCGAGCATGGCCAGGGCCAGGGCGGGGTGGACGTTGGCCAGGCCGGAGGTGAAGCCGTGCACGCCGACCGCGAAGAACGCCGGGGCGGTCAGCTCGGCCGCGCCGGCCAGCCAGGTGAACCGGTCCAGGCCGGCATCGCGGGCCACGGCGGCGAACCTGGTCGCGTCGCGGACGCCGTACTTGACGCCGAGGACGTTCGGCGCCCGGTCGGCGAGCGCGGCGATGTGCGCGCCGGTGCGGCGCTCGTCCCTGATGTACAGGACGACGCCCAGGTCGGGTACGGCGCCCGCGATGGCCGCGTGGTAGTCGATCCAGCCTTCGGCGGACACGTACGGGTGGACCGGCTGGTGGATCATGATCATGCGGGCGCCGTGGTCCCGGGCGTGCCGGGCCGCCTCGGCCGCGGTAGCGATGTCGTGACCGACGCCGGCCAGCACTTCGGCACCGTGTTCACCACTGGCACCGTGTTCACCACGGGTGCCGGCCGCCTTAGCCGCGGTCTCGAGCGCCTGCCGGGCCTCGGCCTGGCTGAGCGCGTAGAACTCGCCGGTGTTGCCGTTCGGCGTGATGACCGAGATCCCGGCGTCGATCAGGCGCGTGGTCAGGGCGGCGTAGGTATCCCAGTCGGGGGTCCCGTCGGCGTGATACGGCGTCACCGGGACGACGACCGTCGTGGCGAGGGCGCGGCGTAGCGCTTCCGCCGTGGACGGGGCGAGGCTCATCAGTTTCTCTCCTGGGGTGGTGCTGCTGGTTCGGCGGGGAAGTTGCGCTGGACGAAGGAGGTGATGTGGGCGCGGAGCAGGCCAGCCGCGCGCTCGGCGTTGGCGTCCCGGGCGGCGGCCAGCACGCTGCGGTGCTCGCCGGCCTCGTGCTCCCAGCTCGGGGTA
Organism: uncultured Actinomycetes bacterium; assembly: GCA_963790065.1. GTDB lineage: Bacteria > Actinomycetota > Actinomycetes > Streptosporangiales > Streptosporangiaceae > Palsa-504. The sequence continues at coordinate 677,996 of CAWBNK010000001.1, forward strand.
AACGGCGGAACCGTGGGGTCGTGCCGCCAGGCGGCCGCGCTGACCAGCGCCGTCTGGTCCCGCAGGTCATCGAGCATGCTGACCAGCAGCGGGTTGCCGCAGCCCGCGTACAGTTCACGGTGGAAGTCACGGTTGGCCAGGCTGCGCTCGGCCGGGTCGGCGGAGGCGTCGGCGCGGTCCAGGGCATCGTGCGCCTTATCCCAGTCGTGGCCCGCGGCCACCGCGCGGCCGAGTGCCTCGGGCTCGAGCAGCAGGCGCAGGTCGTAGACGTGCCGGGCCTGCTCGTCGTGGACCACCCGGACGACGGCCCCCCTGTAGGCGTGCATGGTCACCAGGCCCGCGCCGGCCAGGGTCTTGAGCGCCTCGCGCACGGGGGTCTTGGACACGCCGAGCACGGCGGCTAGGTCGGTCTCGACCAGCGACTGACCGGGCCGCAGCTCGCCGGCCAGGATGGCGTGCTTGATGGCCTCGAGCACGGCGACCGTGCGGGACGGCAGCGCGCCGGCGGCCCCGGTCAGGAACGCCGATCTCGGCGGGAAATCAGAAATCATGTATGGCATCTCATATATGACCGAGTTACGAGGCTACGCCCCGGCGGCGGCAGGTGTCAACGCGGCCGGTCACGGCCAGCGGACGCGGGGCCGGTCACGGCCAGCGGAAATGTCGGTGGCGGGTGATGGAATAGGGGGCATGGAGACGTTCACCATGGTCCCGCGGGGACCATTCTCGCTGGCGGCGAGCATCAGGTTCCTCGAGGGCTTCACCCCCGCCGCGTACGCCGGGCCGGAGACGGCGGCCGAGGACCTGGCGCTGGAGCTGGCCTTCCCGGTGGAGGGCAGCTGGCAGACCGTCGGCGTGCGGGTCAGCCAGGAGGGAGACCAGGTGACGGCGGCCGTCGTGAGCCCCAAGTCGCCGGATCCCGAGCTGGTCGAGGCCGTGCGCACGCAGGTAGAGCGGATCCTCTCGCTCGACGTGGACGGCTCGGCCTTCGCCGCGCTCGGCGAGCGCGACCCGGTGGTGGGCCGCCTGCAGCAGGCCTACCCGGGGCTGCGGCCCATCGGGTTCTGGTCCCCGTACGAGGCCGCGGCCTGGACGATCATCGGGCACCGGATCAGGATCAGGCAGGCCGCCGCGATCAAGGACCAGATGGCCAAGCGGCTCGGCGAGCCGGTCACCTTCGGCGACCGGACGGTGCACGCCTTCCCATCGCCGCAGCGGCTGGCCGAGCTCGACTCGTTCCCGGGGCTGGCCGGCCGCAAGCCGGAGTGGCTCCGATCGGTCGCGCACGCCGCGCTGGACGGGCAGCTGGACACCGCCCGGCTGCGCGGGCTGCCGCGTGAGGTGGCGCTGAAGGAGCTGAAGAAGCTGCCCGGCATCGGGGACTTCTCCGCCGCGCTGGTCCTGCTGCGCGGGGCCAGCGACCCGGACGGCGTGGCCTACAGCGAGCCGCGGCTGGCCCTGGCCGTGGCGGACGCCTACGGGCTGCCCGGCCCGGCCACGCCGGAGCAGATCGCCGAGATCAGCGAGAACTGGCGCCCGTACCGGACCTGGGTCACGCTGCTGCTGCGGACCCGGCAGGAGATCCCGCCGCCCGGGGCGTTAAGCTCGGGTTAGCACGTGGTTGCGCCTAGGGTTCCGTCGGCTGTCCGCCACCCACCTCCCCAACCCCTACATCGCCACAATCAGGACAGCCGGGACTGGACCGAGCGGCGCCGCGACCTGGGCCAGCGGCCCGGGGAACACCTGACGGGATAGAAGCCCTGAGGGCTCCTGTTCAGCCTGCCTGAGGAGCCCCGTTGGACCCGTCAACTACCCTCTCCCTCTCGGTTACGCTGGCCGTCCTGGCCGCTGCGGTCACGCACGCGACCTGGAACGCTATCGCGCACGGCATCAGGGACCAGACGCTCGCGTTCGCGCTGATCGGCGTGGGCGGCACCGTGGTCTCGATCCCGCTCATCATCATCGCCGCCATGCCCAGGTCGGCCAGCTGGCCGTACCTGCTGGCGTCGGTGGGGATTCACGTGTTCTACAACCTGCTGCTCATGCAGTGCTACCGGCTGGGCGAGTTCAGCCAGGTCTACCCGCTGGCCCGCGGCGTCTCCCCGCTGGTGGTGACGATCCTGGCCGCCGTGTTCGTGCACGAGCATCTGGCGCTGCTCCAGATCGCCGGCGTGACCGTCGTCTCGGCCGGGCTGGCCTTCCTGGTCTTCGGTGGCCGCAGGCCCGGGCGCGGCGCCTTCCTGGCCGCGGTCGGTACCGGCCTGACCATCGCGGCCTACACCACGGTGGACGGCGTCGGGGTGCGGCTGTCCCATAGCCCGGTCGGCTATATCGGCTGGCTGATGGTGCTCGAGAGCCTGTGCGTCCCGTTGTTCGCCCTGGTCAGGCGGCGCGAGGTGCTGCTCAAGCAGCCGCCCAGGATCCTGCTGTCCGGGCTGGCGGCCGGCGCGCTGAGCGTGCTGGCCTACGGCCTGGTGCTGTGGGCGCAGACCCGGGGGGCACTGGCGCCGATCGCGGCGCTGCGCGAGACCAGCGTGATCTTCGGCGCGATCATCGGCACGGTGATCTTCCACGAGCCGTTCGGCCGGAACCGCATCGCGGCCACCGTCCTGGTGGTGGCCGGCATCGTGCTGCTCAACGTGGCCTGACTCGCCGGGTTTCAGCCGAGCAGCTCATCCGCGGCGGCGGCCGGCACCCAGCCGTACGAATGGTGGTGCCCGGCGGCGCAGGGTTTCCGCCGGGCACCAGGTCGATCGACCGTTCCTACCCAGAGAAACGGCTCGGATACGTATATGGCTCAAAAAAGACGGCCGGACGTAAGCATTTCGTCACAAACAGGCAGCGGCGCCTTCGGGCGGATGCGCGTGCCAGACTTCAGCCATGGAGCCCGTCGAAGGGATGACATCATGATCGAGCCTTATCAGGCGCTTGGCCTGGTGCCCACCATGCGCGGCATCCGCCGCCGTGAAGAGATACGAGTGAACATCGAGCACCTCTCCCACCTGATCAAGGCCGCATCGTGGCTGTCCAGCCTGGACCTGCCGGTACGGCTCATCGCCATTCCGGAGGGCGCGCTGCAGGGGTTCAACGACGAGGTCCTCGATCTGGATCATGAGCAGTTCGCCCGCGAGTGCGCGATCGACATCCCCGGGTCCGAGACCGACGCGCTGGGCGCTCTGGCCCGCCAGTGGGACGTCTTCCTGATGGCCCAGGCCAAGGCCCGGCATCCCGAGTTCCCCGGGCGCTTCTTCAACGTCGGCTTCGTCCTCTCGCCCGAGGGGGAGGTAATCCTCCGGCACCACAAGGTCGTGCCGTTGCTGCCGGTCGAGCACTCGGTGACTCCGCACAACGTCTGGGACAGATGGATCGAGCTGTACGGGCGCAACCTGGACGCCTTCTACCCCGTGGCCGATACCGAGATCGGCCGGCTCGGGTTCCTGATGGCCAATGAGGGCTCGTACCCGGAGAACGCGCGCGGCCTGGCCATGAACGGCGCCGAGGTCGTGTACCGGGGCCCGTATCCGCACCCGCACGTCGGCAACGGCCTGTTCGAGATCCAGAACCGCGCCCGGGCGCTGGACAACAACTTCTACCTGATCGCGACCAACGTCGGCACCTACTACCTGCACACCGACTCCGACGTGCCGATCGACACCTTCGGCGGCGGCTCCGCCGTGATCGACTACCGGGGCCAGATCGTCGGCCGGCACGACTACAGCGGGGGGTCCTCCTGGGTGGCCGGGACCGTGGACGTGGAGGCGCTGCGCAAGTTCCGGGCCGGCGCCCAGTGGGACAACTGGGCCAAGGACCTCACCACCGAGCAGTACCAGATCATCTACGAGAACCCGGTCTACCCGAAGAACCTGTACCTGGACCGCGCTCCCTATACGCACGCCGAGTACCGGCGCGAGGTCATCGATAAGCAGATCGAGCTCATGCACGAGCGTGACGTCTGGCGGCGGCCCGACAAGGGGTAACATTCCGCCTGTACCGCACCGGTAGCGGCCTCCGTCATCATGTTCCGCATGCCAGGAGGCCTGCCCATGTCATCCATCCAGGTGCGGCCGTTCCGCCGCAGCGACCGGGATCAGCTCACCGAACTCGTCAGGGCCCATGCCGCGGCGGTCGTGCCGGGCCTGAGCATCTCAGTGAGCAGCACGCTGGCCTCGCTGGAACGCCAGCCCGGGGAGTTCATCGAGGATCCCTGGGTGGCAGAACGGGTCACGCTGGTAGCCGAGCAGCAGAACCGCGTGGCCGCCGCCGCCCACCTGCTCCGGTATTTCCCCGATGACCGGGCCGGCGCCGGCGCCCGGGACGTCGGCGAGATCCGCTGGCTGGTCTTCTGGCCCGAGGCCCCGGCGGGCAATCCGTACTGGCGCGACTCGGCACCGGCGGCCAGCTCGCTGATGACCGCGTGCCTGGCCCAGTGCGAAGGCTGGGGCGTCAGCCGGCAGCACGCCGACGGCGAGCTGCCCGTCCACGGCGTCTACGGGGTGCCCGAGCAGTGGCCGCACATCCGCGCGCTCTACCACGAGGCGGGGTTCAGCCACACCGGCCACACTGAGATCGTCTACCTGGCCCGGGTGGGTGACCTGCCGCATCCGGACGAGGCCCCGCTCGCGGGGCTTTCGGTGCGCCGCTCGATCGGGATCAACGGCTGCCGATTGTCGGCCGTGCTCGGGCCGGACGTGGTCGGCTACATCGAGGTGGAGACGTTCGACGAGGGAGAGCGGCTCGCCCGGACGGCCGGCTGGGCCGACGTCGGCAACCTGCACGTCACCGAGCCTTACCGGCGCCGCGGAGTCGGGTCCTGGCTGCTCGGCCAGGCCGCTGCCTGGCTTGAGCTAGCTCGCGTCGACCGGCTCCTGACCTACGCCTGGCTGGAGGGCACCGATTCCGGCGGGCTCAGCTACGACGACTACCGTGCGTTCCTTCCGGCCGTCGGCTTCCGCGAACTGACCCGCACTCAGCGCGGGTGGACTCGTCCAGCACACTGACAGCGGGTCCCACTGGCCCGAGCTGGTGCCCGTGATCAGGTGATGACCGGCTGGCAGCTGACGGGGAAGTTGACCGAGCGGGCGATAAAGCAGAGCCAGTGGGCCTCCTCGTGGAGTTCCAGCGCACGGTTCGCCTGGCCTGAATCGGCGATGGCGGCCCGGGGACGGAGGGTCACGGCGGTGAATTCGCCGCCGCCATCTGCGCCCTCGGCCATGGTTCCCTGGGCATCATCGGTGTAGGAGATGACCACGATGCCGTTCGCAGCGCACAGGTTGAGGAACCACAGCATGTGACACTGAGATAGCGCGGCGACGAGCAGTTCCTCCGGGTTCCACCGCTTGGGGTCCCCGCGGAAGGCAGGGTCCGAGCTGCCCGGCAGCATCGGCTTGCCGTTGCCCGACACCTCGTGGTCCCGACTGTAGGAGCGGTAGCCGGCAGTACCCTCACCGAGGTTGCCAGTCCAGGTGATGGTGACCTGATACCGATGTTCGCGACCCATCCGGCCATCCTGCCACGCGGATGACAGGGCACCGCCGGTAGCGGCACACACCCATTGGCGCAGCTTCGGCCGGTAACAGCGGCCGGGCGAAGCTGCCCATGTACCGCAAGCTCCCCGACACCGTCGGCTCGTAGCCGATGTCGCGAGGGACCCTTCCGGTTACGCAGAACCGGTCATCCGGGGTTCCTGGAGTAGCGCTGGCCAAGTCCGGTGCGGCTGTCGGTCAGCTCTCGTACGACGTCGAGGTGGCCAGCGTGCCGAGCCGTCTCCTCGATCATGTGCAAGATGATCCGGCGCAGGTCGCAGATCTCGCCAGCCGGGTCACCCGGATGCCTGCCCTGCGGCGGCGCCGACAATGGCGTCGCCGCCACGATGGCATCAGCGCGCTCGCACTGATCCCGGTAGAAGCCGAACACCACGTCGGCAGGCAGGCCGGTGGTGAACGGTTCGCGGCCCTCCTCCTCGCCGGGCAACCCAGCCCACGGCAGCTCGCTCACCGAGCCAGCCGCCACCCGCTGGAACCAGTGACGCTCGGCGAATCCGAGATGCTTGATCAGCCCGAGGGGCGTCCAGCCCGACGGCAGGACCGGCGTCCGCAGCGTATCTTCTGGCCAGCCAGCGACAATCGCCAGCACGATGGCGCGTTGCGCGTCAAGGAATGCGAGCAGGGCGCGCTTTTCAGCATCCTCCGGTTCCGTATCTGCCATGGCCAGCCTCCGTGCTCCGGTCGGTTCCGCTTTGTCATCCGTTGCCGTCTGGTAGACGGTCCGCGGGCACGAAGTTCATCGCGGTCGGCCGGTCCGTGACAGTGCCGCCACACGAAGCTGACGGCTGCCGTCTCGGCTGGTCTCAGCTGCCGATGTAGCTCATGACGTGCTTGATGCGGGTGTAGTCCTCGAAGCCGTACATGGACAGGTCCTTGCCGTAGCCCGAGTGCTTGAAGCCGCCGTGCGGCATCTCGGCCACGATCGGGATGTGGGTGTTGATCCACACCGCGCCGAAGTCCAGGCGCTTGGCCATCCGCATGGCGCGGCCGTGGTCCCTGGTCCACACGCTGGAGGCGAGCCCGTACTTGACGCCGTTGGCCCAGCGGACCGCCTCGTCCTCGTCGCTGAACCGCTGGACGGTGATGACCGGGCCGAAGATCTCGTCCTGGATCATCTCGTCGTCCTGGCGCAGCCCGGCCACGACGGTGGGGGCGTACAGGTAACCGCGCTCCCCCACGCGGTGGCCGCCGGCGACCAGCTCGGAGTGCGCAGGCCTGCGCTCGACCATGCCCTCCACCCGGGCCAGCTGGTTCGGGTTGTTCAGCGGGCCGAAGTACGCGTCGGGTACGTCCAGGCCGCCGGTGACGGTGCTGCCGGCCTGCTCGCCGAGCGCGGCGGTCAGGTCCGCGGCTATGCCCGGCCCGGCCAGCACGCGGGTCGCCGCGGTGCAGTCCTGGCCGGCGTTGAAGTAGCCCGCGCCGGCGATCCCCTCGGCCGCGCCCGCCACGTCGGCGTCGTCGAAGACCACCACCGGGGCCTTGCCGCCCAGCTCGAGGTGCACGCGCTTGAGGTCATCGGCGGCAGTACGCGCCACCTCCATGCCGGCCCGCACCGAGCCGGTGATCGAGACCATGCTGGGCGTCGGGTGCGCGACCAGTTCACGGCCGGTGTCACGGTCGCCGCAGATCACGTTGAACACGCCCGGCGGCAGGAACTCGGCGGCGATCTCGGCCAGCAGCACGGTGGAGGCCGGGGTGGTGTCCGACGGCTTGAGCACCACGGTGTTGCCCGCGGCAATGGCCGGCGCGAACTTCCAGACCGCCATCATCATCGGGTAGTTCCAGGGCGTGACCTGGGCGCAGACGCCGATCGGCTCGCGCCTGATCATCGAGGTGTGTTCCCTCATGTACTCGCCCGCGCTGAGGCCCTCCAGCACCCGTGCGGCGCCGGCGAAGAACCTGATCTGGTCCACCGCCGGCGGGATCTCCTCTGACCTGGTCAGGGCGACCGGCTTGCCGGTGTTGCGGGTCTCGGCCTCGATGATCTCCTCGGCCCGCCGCTCCATCGCGTCGGCGAACCTGAGCAGGGCCAGGCTCCGCTCGGACGGGGTGGTGTCCCGCCAGCCCTCGAACGCGCTCGCCGCGGCCTGCATCGCGGCATCGACGTCCTGGCGGCCGGATACCGGCGCATGCGTATAGACCTCGCCGGTGCTGGGGTCGATCACATCGCTGGTGCGCCCATCGCTGGCGTCGGTGAACTTGCCGTTCACGAAGTTCTGCAGCGTGCGGTCCGTCATGTTGAGCCCTTCATCCGGCGCCCCGCGATCTCAATGACGAGCTTCGCAGAGCCGGACTATCTCCACAAGTGAATCAGTTGCTATCTTTATATATAGCTACGAAATCAGTTGACTCATCGGCTGATAAGACACCGTGTCCCGGGACAAGGAGGCGACCGCATGGGTCACAGCCCGAGGGCGCTCCCGTCTGGTGGTGTCGTACCCGACGATATCTCCAAGCAAATCATCGAGCAGCTGCAGGAAGACGGCCGGCGCTCCTACGCTTCGATCGGCAAGGCGGTCGGGCTTTCCGAGGCCGCCGTCCGGCAGCGGGTGCAGCGGCTGCAGGACGCCGGAGTCATGCAGATCGTGGCGGTCACCGACCCGCTGACGCTGGGTTTCCAGCGCCAGGCCATGATCGCCATCAAGACCGACGGCGACCTGGAGAAGGTGGCCGGCCAGCTGGCCGACATGGAAGAGATCGACTACGTAGTCATCACGGCCGGCTCGTTCGACGTGCTGGCCGAGGTGGTCTGCGAGGACGACGACCACCTGCTGGAAATCCTGGGCCGGGTCCGGGCGGTGCCGTGCGTCCGGAGCACCGAGACGTTCGTGTACCTGAAACTGCGCAAGCAAACCTACTCATGGGGAACGAGATGACATCCTCCTTCGACGCCATCAGCAACGAACAAGCAGCCGCCAAGCGCAATCTGTGGCTGCACTTCACCCGGATGTCCAGCTACGAGGACAGCGAAGTTCCCGTGATCGTGCGCGGTTCGGGTGCCTACGTCTACGACCAGCACGGCAAGCGTTACCTGGACGGGCTGTCCGGCCTGTTCGTCAGCCAGGTCGGCCACGGCCGCCAGGAGATCGCCGAGGCGGGCGCGCGGCAGGCGAGCGAGCTGGCGTACTTCCCGCTGTGGTCCTATGCCCATCCCAAGGCGATCGAGCTGGCCCAGCGGCTGGCCGAGCTGGCCCCGGGTGACCTGAACCGGGTTTTCTTCACCACCAGCGGCTCGGAGGCCGTCGAGTCGGCCTGGAAGCTGGCCAAGCAGTACTTCAAGCTGACCGGCCAGCCCGAGCGGTACAAGGTGATCAGCCGCGAGATCGCCTACCACGGCACCTCCATGGGGGCGCTCGCGATCACCGGCCTGGCCGACATCAAGTACCCGTTCGAGCCGATGACCCCGGGCGGCGTCCGGGTGCCGAACACCAACTTCTACCGGGCCCCGGCGTTCGTGCACGACGACCTGGAGGCGTTCGGCCAGTGGGCCGCGGACGAGATCGAGCGGGCCATCCTCCGCGAGGGCCCGAACTCGGTGGCAGCGGTCTACCTGGAGCCGGTGCAGAACTCCGGCGGCTGCTTCCCGCCGCCCCCCGGCTACTTCCAGCGGGTCAGGGAGATCTGCGACACCTACGGCGTGCTGCTGGTCTCCGACGAGGTGATCTGCGCGTTCGGCCGGCTCGGCTACTACTTCGGCTCCGAGCGGTACGGCTACCAGCCGGACATCATCACCTTCGCCAAGGGAGTCACGTCCGGCTACGCACCGCTGGGCGGGATGATGGTCAGGGATGCGCTGATGGAACCGTTCAACACGGGAACGGCCACGTTCCTGCACGGCATCACGTTCGCCGGCCACCCGGTGTCGACCGCGGTGGCGCTGGCCAACCTGGACATCTTCGAGAAGGAAGACCTGCTCGGGAACGTGCGCACGCACGAAGCCGCCTTCCGCGCCACCCTGGAGAAGCTCGCTGACCTGCCCATCGTCGGGGAGGTCCGGGGGGCCGGCTACTTCTACGGCATCGAGCTGGTCAAGGACAAGGCCACCAGGGAGACGTTCGACGACGACGAGTCGGAGCGGCTGCTGCGCGGCTTCCTGTCCCACGCCCTGTTCGACGCCGGCCTGGTCGTGCCGGGCCGATGACCGCGGCGACCCGGTGATCCAGCTCGCCCCGCCGCTGATCTGCGGCCAGGAGCACTTCGACGAGATGGAGAGCATCCTGCGCGCCGTCCTGACCGAAGCCTGGACGCGCCTGTAAAAGCCGGAGCGCCGTCTCTCGGTAACACTGTTCATCGGAATGTCTCATCACGACATTCCGCGTCGCCATCTGGCGTTTACTCGCCTGCCTTACCTTTCCGTTATGCCGGCGAAGTCAGATGACGCACGACCAACGCGGTCCCCGGTGTCACGCCGTCAAGTGCTCGCCGCCGGCGGAACGGGCCTGCTCGCGGCCACCGCCAGCGTGACCAGAGCGGCGGCGCGGACCCGCAAGGGACGCGCCGCGGCCGGCGCCGGAACGCCCGAGCAGATCCATCTCACCTGGGGTGAGAACCCGGCCACGGGCGTCGTGGTGTCCTGGGCCTCACCAGGCCCGGCGGCCAGGCCGCGGGTCAGGCTCGGCCAGCGGGTCATCCTGGCCGAGCCGCGGCAGTACAGCGACGGGCTCAACGGCGAGACCGTGTGGACCTACCACGCACGGGTCGGCGCGCTGCGGCCCGGCGCGACCTACGCTTACGTGGTCACCGCCGACAACGACAGCAACGCGGCGGACCCGTTCAGCGCCACCTTCCGCACCGCGCCGCAGGGTCGGGTGCCGTTCCGCTTCACCAGCTTCGGCGACCTGGCCACGCCGAACACCGCCCGGGTGCTCTCCTACGGCCAGAGCGAGTACGCGGTCGAGGCCGTCGAGTCCTTCCAGCCGCTGTTCCACCTGCTCAACGGGGACCTGTGCTACGCGGACCTGAACCCCGCCGACCAGCCCGAGGTGTGGCGGGACTTCGGCAACAACAACCAGACGTCGGCCGCCAACCGGCCCTGGATGCCGTGCCCCGGCAACCACGAGGTGGAGTTCGACAACGGCCCGCAGGGCTTCACCTCCTACCTGACCCGCTACACCCTGCCTGACAACCACGTGCCGGGCTTCGGCGGCCGCTGGTACTCCTTCCGGGTCGGCTCGGTCCTGTTCATCTCGCTGGACGCCGACGACGTGGTGTACCAGGACGCGGGCCCGCTCGTGGCCGGCCCGGCCGCGCTGACCCCGGCGGCGAGCACGGGCCATCCGGCCATCGCGGCCGGCACGTCGTTCTACATCAGGGACTACGCGGGCGGCGCCCAGACCGCGTGGCTGGAGCGCACGCTGGCCGCCGGGCGGCGCGACGAGGCGGTGGACTGGATCGTCGTGCAGATGCACCAGTGCGCCTGTTCCTCCTCGGCCACCGGGAACGGCTCCGACCTGGGCATCCGCCAGGAGTGGCTGCCGCTGTTCGACCGGTACCAGGTGGACCTGGTGCTCAACGGGCACGACCACGACTACGAGCGGTCATTCCCGGTACGCGGCGCCGACGCCGACGTCGGCCACGAGGTGGCCACCGGCGCCATCGTCAACACCCTGCGGCCGCACCCGGTGACCACTACCGACAACGGCGTGTTCGACACCAGCCAGGGCACCGTGCACCTCATCCTGGGCTGCGGTGGCACCGACGCTAACCTGGACGACTACGGGACCGACGACGCCGCCAGCCAGCGGCAGGCCAAGGTATTCACCACGGCCAACCGTCCCGTCCCGACCTCCGCGCCGGACATGTTCACGCGGGCGGCCGCCGATGCCGTGGAAGACGCCACCTGGTCGGCGAAGCGCGACACGGCCACCGGCTACGGGATTGCGGTGTTCGACGTCAACCCCGACCCCGAGGGCTTCAGCGGCCACACCAGCATCACCGTCACCCAGTACCACGCGGTGGGCGCGGACCCGGTCAACCCCGCCACCGGGGCCAAGGGCGCGCCGACCGCCGACTACACCGAGTTCGAGACCTTCACCCTGCTCCGCCCCCGCCAGGGTGAGCCGCGCTAGGGTACCGGCGGACGCTTCGGGCTGGTCTCCTGGGACGGCATGGCGTTGGCGGTGGGCAGCGGGTAGTCGATGCCCAGGTCGAGCGGGTCAGCCAGCGAGTTGAGCACCGCCTGCTCGGCGAGGCTGGTCGGGCCGAGCGAGGTGTGGTCGAGCCCGTCGCTGTAGACCTTCCAGCTCACCCGCTGGCTGCAGCCGTCGGCCACCTCCGCTGGGATCGTTCCGGGCAGAGGATACGGTCAGGGAATGGACGTTCTGGTGATCGGGGCCGGGGTCAGCGGCCTGACGACGGGAATCCGCCTGGCCGAGGCCGGGCTCGACGTGACGATCAGGACGGCCGCCCCGCCGGAGCTGACCACGTCGGTGGCGGCCGGGGCGGTCTGGGGCCTGGTCCGGGTCGGACCGCCGGACCGGGTGCTGGCCTGGGGACGGACCGGGCTCGAGGTCCTGTCAGAGCTCGCGGCCGAGCCGGGCACCGGGGTGCGGATGGCCAGGGGTAAGGAAGTCTCCCGTTCTCCGCTCGAGCCGCCCTACTGGACCGAGCTGGTGCCTGGCCTGCGGCTGTGCGAGCCGTCCGAGCTGCCCGAAGGCTTCGCCGCGGGCTGGCACTACACGGCGCCGGCCGCCACCATGCCGGTCTATCTCGGCTACCTGCGGGCCAGGTTCGAAAAGGCGGGCGGGACGCTGGAGCTGTCGCGGGTGGGCTCGCTCGCCGACGTGGCGGGCGAGGCTCCCGTCGTGGTCAACTGCTCCGGCGTCGCCGCCCGCGACCTGGTGCCCGACCCCGCGGTGATGCCGGTCCGCGGCCAGGTGGTGATCGCGGCCAACCCCGGCATCGAGGAGTTCTTCATCAGCCGGGACGAGCAGCCGCCCTGGATCGTCTACATGTTCCCGCACGGCGAGGAGATCCTGCTGGGCGGCACGAACGAAGAAGGCAACTGGGACCTCGAGCCCAAGAGCGATATTGCCGAACGGATCGTGGCTGGGTGCGCCGCGATCGATCCCCGCCTGCGCGGGGTGACGATCCTCGGCCACCGGGTCGGCCTGCGGCCGTCCCGTCCCGAAGTCCGGCTGGAGTCCGAGCCGTTCGGCGGCAGCGTGCTCTGGCACAACTACGGGCACGGCGGGGCGGGTATCTCCGTGTCCTGGGGCTGCGCGGCTGAGATCGCGGCCGCCGTCCTGGGCTGACCGGGCCGCCTCAGCCGTCGAACTCAGCCGTCGAGTAGGGCCGCCAGGCGGGCCGGCGCGATCACCCGGTAGGCGTCCTGGCACAGCTCGGCGATCTCGGTCCAGTCCGGGTCGCGGTCCAGCCGGACGCCGATCCAGCCGCGGTGGCCCACATACGGCGGGCGGAAGAACCGCTCGGGGGCCGACGCCATGAGCTCTTGCTGAGCCCCGGCCGGCGCCGCGCACCACAGGTGCGGGAAGTGGTTGTCGTGGTGGCCGTCCGCCCACAGAGTGACGAAGGCGTTCTTGTCCCGGACGAACCAGGTCGGCGCGCCGTGGCTGGGCCGCTCGGCGACCTCGGGCAGGGCCAGGCAAATCGCGCGCATCCTCATCGCCAGGCCTGCGGCAGCATCCCCCACGCACTGATTCTGTCATCACGCCCGGCGATACGCTGTGGCGCATGAGGTTCGCGATCGCCGTCCCGCAGCTTTGCTCCGACGGCGAGTTTGATCCCGTCGGGTTCCGCGGCTACCTGGCCCGGGCCGAGGAGCTCGGCTTTGACAGCGCGTGGGCTCAGGAACAGACGCTTGGCTCGTCGCCCCTGCTGGCCCCGATCGAGACCATGACCTACGCCGCCGCCTGCACCGAGCGGCTGCGGCTGGGCTGCGCGGTGTTCGTGTCCACCCTGTACAGCCCGGTGCACCTGGCCAGGAGCCTGAGCACGCTGGACCAGCTCAGCCGGGGCCGGATCGAGATCGGCGTGGGCACTGGCGGCCCGGGGCGCCCGTTCGCCGCCTTCGGCGTGGATCCCGGCCGGTACGTCTCGCGGTTCACCGAGGGGGTCGCGCTGATGAAGGCGCTGTGGACCGAGCCGGAAGTCACCTTCGACGGAAAGTTCTGGCAGCTCAAGGACGCGCCGATGGAACCCAAGCCGTTCCAGAAGCCGCACCCGCCGCTGTGGTTCGGCGCGGCCGGCGAGCCCGCGCTGCGGCGGGCGGTGCGTCTGGGCGACGGCTTCTTCGGTGCCGGGTCCTCCCCCACCGCCCGGTTCGCCGAGCAGGTCAAGGTGGTGCGGGAGGCGCTCGCCGAGGCGGGCCGCCCGCCCGGCAGCTTCCCCATCGCCAAGCGTGTGTACGTGGCGATCGACGACGGCGCCGGGCGGGCCCGGGAGCGGATGAACGCCGCGCTGGCGGGGCTGTACGGGCGCCGGGTAGAGGCCATCGAGGCCGCCGCGGTCGCGGGCACGGCCGACAACTGCGTCCGCGAGCTGCGCCAGGTCGCCGAGGCCGGCGCGGAGCTGATCTTGTGCAACGCGCTGTTCGACCTGCCGGAGCAGATGGAACAGCTGGCCGCCGCCGTCATCCCCGAAGTCGGCTAGCGGCCCGGCCTGCTCCGGGGCGAGGTCAGCCGATACCCGGGCCGGTACGCGGCTGCATCATGGCCTGCAGCATGCTCACTACGGCCGGGTAGGCCACGTCCGTCCAGTCCATGGTCAGCAGGCCGTACGGCTCAGGCGCGCCCCAGTAGTTCTGGATGCGGCTGGTGCCCGGGGTGGAGCTCTGGCCGTGCGTCGGGTTGACGGCCCACCAGCACCAGTCGACGTCGTACTCCTTCAGCCAGGCCTGGATGTTGGCCCACCAGCTGCCGCCGCCGCCCGGCGCCGACAGCGCGCCGGCCGTGTCGCCGAACTCGCCGACCCACAGCGGGGCGATGCCCTCGGTGAGGATGTACGTGCCGCTGGAATTCATCTGCTGGAAATAGGCGGCCCGGGTCTGGCCCTCGGGATGGCCGAACCAGGAATAGTCGTGCATGCTGTAGACGATCTTGTGCGGCTGCGCGAGCTGGACCGGATGGCTGACCACGCCGGTCAGGTCGCCGGCGTAGTTCAGCCCCTCGCAGATGATCAGCAGGTCCGGGTTGATCTGGTGGAGCAGGTTCCCCACCAAGGTGTACATGGCGGCGAAGTCGGCCGCCGCCGCGGTCCCCCAGGCCGGGCCCAGGGCATGGCCGCCCACTGTCGCGTGACGCGGCTCGTTCTTGATGTCCATCGCGGCGACCAGCGGGTTGGCGGCGTAGCGCCTGGCCATGTCCTGCCAGGCCGCGGTGAACTTCGCGGCCGGCCAGCGGTCGTTGAACCACAGCCCGTTGCTGTCGTCGCTGGAGCAGCACCAGCCGAAATCGAGCAGGTGGCAGTTGAGTATGACGATCAGGCCCTGATCGGTGAGCGCCTTGATGCAGGCGTCGTAGACCTGGATCGGCGTCGATCCCGTCAGGTCCGGGTTGCGCCGGAGGTACTGATCGGCGACCGGAGCGGTCTGCTCGGTCATCCACAGGCTGAACGGGAGCCGCACGCAGTTGAAGCCCTGCTTGGCGATGAGCTCGGCCAGCGCGTTGCGGTCCACGCGATCCAGCCCGGCCGGAACCCCCATGTCCTCGCTGGCGCCGTACCAGTTCACCCCGGCCAGCCGGACCCGCTCGCCGTGGGCGTCGACGATGAACCGGCCGCTCGTCGACAGCGGTGTAGCAATAGCCAAAACCGTCACCACCTTAGGCGAGGCGCGGGATGACGGGTTCTTCTGTGTAGTGTCCGCCGCCGGCCGGGTCTACCCGCCAGGCGCGCTTGGCGTCCAGGACGGTGACCGCCTCGTGCAGTTCGGTGCCGACGTAGTGCAGGCCGACACCGTCCTCGGTGGCGTAGCCCGCGGGCAGGACCCCGTCGCCGACCATCCGCCGGTAGGTCTCCCGCCGGGGCTGGTCAGCCAGGTCGTCGTGGACCCCGTTGCTGTAGGGCACCAGGGCCAGCCCGTCGGTGAACGGGTCGAGCGCGTCCCGGTAGGAGTCGGTGGGACCTCCGGTGTGCCAGCACAGGCTCCCGGCGCTCGTGCCGGCCAGCACCACGCCGCGCTCCCAGCACTCCCGCAGGATCGGCGGCAGGCCATGCGCCCGCCACACGGCCATCAGGTTGACCACGCTCCCGCCCTCGACCAGGATCACGTCCTGGGCCAGCAGGTGCGCCCGCACGTCGGGCACGCTCGGCTGCGTGAACAGCCGCAGCGCGCTGTACTCGACCTGCGAGGGATACTCGGCGAACCTGGCCGCGTAGGCGTCGACGGCCGCCGGCAGGTCTCCGACCGCAGTCGGGAGGTAGCAGACGCGCACGCCCTGGCTCCGGCTGGCCAGGCTGACCGCGTACCGGACCAGGGCGTAGGTGTCCGGACCGCCAGGCTCGGGATACAGGACACCGGAATACGCGAAGATATGCCGTGTCGCCTCGGCCACACCGGCCATCGTAGCTCGGGACCGCGGGGCCTAAGGTATTCGCCGGTAGGCCGGACGGCCGGCCAGCGTGGCGATGTGCGGCGGTACCGGGATGCCCGCCGGGAGCACGGGGTCAGGGTCGGGCGGCTGCCAGGTGGCGGCCAGCGGCACGACGCCGGCCCAGACGGGGAGGGCCGCGTCGGGGCTGTCGCCGTCGTCGGGCGGCCCGGTGCGGATCTTCACCGAAGCCTCCGCGAGAGGCAGGGCGAGCAGGGTGGTCTTGGCCACTTCCTCGGCGTTCGGGCGGCGGGCGTAGTCCCACTGCCCGGGCACGATGTGCTCGGCCAGCGCGCGCAGGCCGGCCAGCTTCTCGTCCCGGTCGGTGACCAGCCGGGGCGTGCCGTAGATCATCGCGCTGCGGTAGTTGACCGCGTGCTCGAACACCGACCGGGCCAGGACCAGCCCGTCCACGTGGGTCACGGTCACGCAGATCGTGGTCCGCGGTGCCGTGAACAGGCTGCGGCTGGCCACCGAGCCGTGCAGGTAGAGGGTGTCGCCGTCCACTCCGTAGACGGTGGGCAGGACCATCGGGTAGACCTCGCCAGGCTGCGCGTCCGCGCGGGGCCTAACCGGGCGGGCCCTATCCTGGCGAGCATTGATCGGGCGGCCGTCCGCGATCACGCCGAGGTGGCAGATGACCCCGGCGGCCAGGATGTCATGCAGGTCCTGCCGGTCGGCGCTGCCCTGTTCGGGCAGGCGGCGGTGCCGGGTGCGTTCGGTCGCGGACAGCGCGGAGGATTCAGGCACGGAGCACCACTGTTCGTTCGGCAAAAAGATCTTTCATTAGGGTAGGGCCATGCAGATCGGATTCGGCGCCCCGGTGGCGGGGGCCTGGGCCACCCCCGGATATCTCGCCTCATTCGCGGAGCGGGCCGAGCGGGCCGGGTACGCGTCGCTGTGGAGTTTCCAGCGGCTGCTGGTACCCGAGGGCTCGGGTATGGAGCCGGTGTACCGCAGCGTGCTCGACCCGATGGTGGCGCTCGGGTACGCGGCGGCCAGCACCTCGCGGATCAGGCTCGGCGTGGCCATCATCAACCTGCCGTTCGTCTCCCCCGCCTACCTGGCCAAGCAGGCCACCACCGTGGACGTGCTGTCCGGCGGGCGGCTGGACCTGGGCCTGGGGATCGGCTGGATGCCCGAGGAGTTCGCCATATCCGGCGCGTCCACGGCCCGGCGCGGCGCGCGTACCGAGGAGTACCTGGCCGTGCTGCGCGCGCTGTGGGCCGATGAGGTCAGCTCGTTCAGCGGCGAGTTCTACACGGTCCCGGCCGGGCGGCAGGACCCCCGGCCGGTGCAGAAGCCCGGCCCGCCGGTGCTGCTGGGCGGCATGTCGCGCCCGGCCATGGAGCGGGCTGGCCGGCTGGCGGACGGCTGGATAACCTCGAGCCGGGCCGACCTGTCCAAGATCAGCGAGGCGGCCAGCGTGATCACCGACGCCGCGGCGGCGGCCGGCCGCGATCCGGCGGCCATGCGGATCATCTGCCGCGGGGTGGTCATGGCCGGGGTCGAATCGGCCGGGCCGGACGGTGCCAGGCGCCTGCTGTCGGGCAGCTACCAGCAGATCCGCGAGGACGCAGCCTGGCTCGGCGAGCAGGGGGTCACCGAGCTGTTCTACGACCTGAACTGGGACCCGCAGGTGGGCAACCCGGCCGTGGCCGCGGAAGCCGCCGCCGAACGGGCCGGGCAGATCCTGGCCGAGCTCGCGCCGGCATAGCTCACCGCTAGGGCGCGGTGTGGCTGACGACCGGCCGGGCGGTCAGCGTCCTGACAGCTGGCTGGTCAGGCCCTCACGGTGGGCGATGGCGGCGGCTTCGGTGCGGCTGGCCGCGCCGAGCTTGCCGAGGATGTTGGACACGTGCACGCTGGCCGTCTTCGGCGCGATGAACAGCACGGAGGCGATCTCCCGGTTGCTGCGGCCCGCGGCCAGGAGCCGGAGCACCTCACGTTCCCGGCTGGTCAGCGAGGCGAGCACCGCGCCGTCCGGCTGCTCGTCGGGCACCGCGCCGATTCGGGCCCGGCGGGCGAGGTCGGCCAGCGCGGCCTGCAGCGGCCGGGCGCCGAGCCGGTCC
Source organism: uncultured Actinomycetes bacterium (assembly GCA_963790065.1). Lineage (GTDB taxonomy): Bacteria > Actinomycetota > Actinomycetes > Streptosporangiales > Streptosporangiaceae > Palsa-504. The sequence goes on from CAWBNK010000001.1 coordinate 696,158, forward strand.
GCGGTCTGCGCCGCCTGGCGCCATTGCTCGTCCGCCTCGTCCCGGTGGCCCGTCTCGGCTAGCGCCTCGGCCAGCCGCCACCTGGCGCGGGCGATCTCGTACGCGTAGGCGGGGCCGAACGCGTCCAGCACGGCCTGCCAGGCCTGCGGGTCGTTGTCGCCGCTGGCCCGGCGGGACTCGGCCTCGGCGCGGGCCAGCCAGCCGCGCCCCTCAGGTCCCAGGATGAACTTGGGCCGCTTGGGGAACTCGGCTCCCTCGCGGGCGATCCGCAGCAATTCGCCCGCGGCCTCGATCTCGGCCGTGGCGGCCTGGACGTCGCCGACGGCCCTGGCGTATATCGCCCGCTCGGCCCGCGCGGCCAGAGCGACCGCGGCCGGCCTGATGACCGATGGTGAGTAGCCCCAGGGCGGCATGTTGTCGGCCTTGATCGCCACCTGCGCCTCGGCCAGGGCCTGCTCGGTATCGCCCTGCCACAGGGCGTGCTCGGCCAGCAGCCCGCGCGCGGTGAACTCGTCGAAGCCGTAGGTCGACCAGAACGGCTCGATCCAGGCGCGTCTTTCCTCCGCCGCCGGGTTGCCCCGGGCCACGTCGATGAACAGGGCCATCGAGGACAGGTAGGCCTCGGGCGGGGTGGTGACCCGGACCGGGAAGCCGTCGGCGATCTCCTGCGCGTGATCCCACTTGCCGTCCGCGTAGTGGCACTGGAAATGCAGGTGCTGCAGGTCCACGCCGTAAGTGGACATGTTGAGCCCGGCCTGGTTGGCCCGCTTGGTGCCCTCGTGCGCGATGGCCCCGCCGATGGCCAGATCGCCGCGTTCCAGGTGGGCGCGGGCCAGGTGGTACGACGAGCGCAGCTCGACGCCGAGCATCCGGGTCTCGCGGGCCTGCTTGTGCGCGGCGGTGAGCAGCTTGATCGCCTCGTCGTTGCGGCCCTCGCGGTTGCTCAGGAAACCCAGGGTGACCAGCGCGTCGGCCTCCACCCAGGGGGCGTTCGCGGCGCGGGCCGCGGCTATCCCGCGCTCGGCCCAGTCCCGGGCCACGGCGTAGTCGTTGCCGGCCACCAGCACGTAGGAGTACGTGGTCAGCGCCCGGGCGTACTGCCCGGTCGGAGGCTCGGCGGGCGTGGCCTCGACCGTGGCCCGGGCCACGTCGGCGGCCTCGGCGGGCGCCTTGGGATCCTCGATCAGCATCAGGTTGAAGGCCAGGCGCTCCCCGATCCGGCTGGCCAGGCTGATCTCCTCGGGACTGGGCCCGCTGCCGTAGTGCTCAGGGGCCTCGGCGTTCTTGGCCAGCACCTGCCGCAGCCGCCGCAGCAGGTGGACGGCATGCTCGGTGTCGCCGGCGTTGGCCGCGTTGGTCGCGGACATCAGGCCGAGCTTGCCGCGGGCCATGCCGGCCGTCTTCTCCGGTTCGGCCACCCGATCCCACAGGGCGAGCGCCTGGTCGTAATGGCGATGCGCCTCGGCCGGCGCGCCCAGCCGCTCGGCCTCCTGCCCGGCCCGGACCGAGGCGGCGAACGCGCCGGGGATGTCGTGGCTGGCCAGGCAGTGCTGGGCCAGCTCGGCGGCGTTGCCTGGCATCGCGAGCCGGTGCTCGTCGGACAGCAGCGAGCCCATCGTGGCGTGCAGCCGGGTGCGCTCCCCGGGCAGCAGGTCGGCGTACACGGCTTCACGCAGCAGGGCGTGCCGGAAGACGTAGCCATCGGCGCCGTCCGGGACCAGGAGCTGGTGCGTGACCGCCTCCCGGACTGCGGCCTCGTAATCGTCGGCCACCAGGCCGGAGGCAGCCCGGACCAGCTCGTCGTCGGCCTTCCGCCCGGCGACGGCCGCCACGCGCAGTACTCGCTGGGTGGCGTCGGACAGCTGCTCGACCCGGTTAAGCAGCAGGTCGGCCAGGCCCGCGGGCAGGGCGCTGGGCCCGGCGGCGTCGCTGCTGATCGAGGCGGCGAGCAGTTCCTCGGCGTAGTAGGCGTTGCCCTCGGCCCGGGCCACGATGTCGTTCAGCGCGCTGGCGTCTACGCGGCCCAGCGCCGCGGTGGTGAGGTGCTCGGCCAGGGTCGAGGGAGCCAGCGGGGTGAGGTCGACCGCGATGACGCTGGGCAGCCGCTGCAGCTCGGCCACCACCGGCCGGAGCGGGTGGCGCCGGTGCAGGTCGTCGGTGCGGTAGGTGCCGATGACGGCGACCCGTTCCCTGTGCAGCATCCGGGACAGGAACGTGACCAGGTCCCGGGTCGAAGCGTCGGCCCAGTGCAGGTCCTCAAGCACCAGCAGCACGGGGGCCGCGGCAGCCAGCTCGGTCAGCAGGCCCAGCACGCCGCCGAACATCTGCTGCCTGGCCAGTCCCGACCGGTCCTCGTGGGATACCTGCCCGTCGCCGCCCTCCGGCAGCAGCCGGCTCAGCGCGGGCCGCGAGGACAGGGCGTCACGCACTCCGCTGGAGGCGGCGGCGCCGCGCAGCGCGTCGGCCAGCGGCAGGTAGGGCACGCTGTCGCCCAGCTCCGCGCACTGGCCGGACAGCACGGTGAAGCCGCGTCCGGCGGCGAGCCGGGTGGCCTCACTGACCAGGCGGGACTTGCCGACGCCGGCGTCGCCGCTGACCAGCGCGACCACCGACCGGCCTGCCTCGGCGTCGTCGAGCAGCGTGAGCAGGCGGGACAGCTCGTCGTCCCGCCCGACCATGCGGCCGGCTGACATCCGTAGGACCATGTGCATGAGTATCCCATCGGGCCACGACAATTCCGATTCGTTAAGCTCCTGGCATGGACAAGGTTGAGCGCACCGACGCCGAGTGGCGGGAGAAGCTGACGCCGCAGGAGTACGCCGTCCTGCGGGAGGCGGGCACCGAGGCGCCGTTCACCGGTGAGTACACCGACACCAAGACCGAAGGCGTCTACCGCTGCCGGGCGTGCGGGGCCGAGCTGTTCCGCTCGGACGCGAAGTTCGAGTCGCACTGCGGCTGGCCGTCGTTCTACCAGCCGACCGAGGACGACGCCGTGGTGCTGATCGAGGACCGCTCGCTGGGGACGACGCGCACCGAGGTGCGCTGCGCCCAGTGCGATTCGCACCTGGGCCACGTGTTCACCGGCGAGGGCTACGACGTCCCTACCGACCAGCGCTGGTGCATCAATTCGGTCTCGATGACCCTGGAGCCCAAGGCGTCGTGAGCGCGGGCCTGCGGCTGATCCGGGCGGACGCGCTTTCGGCGGGAACCGCGCAGACCAGCGGGATGGTCCGGACCGCGGCCATCTCGGGCGACCTGGTCGGCGCGCAGGGCCTGTGGATGGGGCGGACCGTGGTACTGCCCGGGGCCACGTCCGGCGACCACCATCACGGCAAGTCCGAGACCGGCATCTACGTCGTGTCCGGGCATCCGGTGTTCGTGTTCCGGGATCCGGACAGTGGCTCGCTGGTCCGGCTGGAAGCCTCGGCCGGCGACTACGTGTGGGTCCCGCCGCACGTGCCGCACCGGGAGGAGAACCCGTCCCCGGATACCGAGGCCGTGGTCGTGATCGCCAGGTCCACGCAGGAGGCGATCGTGGTCAACGTGCCGGAGCTGTGACGGCGATCTTGTTAGTCGAGCCTTTTAGTCCAGGCCCCAGCAGGTCCAGCTGGCCGGCGGCCCGTCGGGCGTGAAGGCCAGCAGGACGCGGCCCTCCGCAGTGAGGGACCGCAGGTGCTCGTCGTCGTCCAGCACCTTCATGCCGTGCTTCTCCCTGATGGCGCGGAAGCGGGGCAGTTCGGCGGCGATATCCTCACGCACCTCGGCGGCGGCTGAGACCAGCACGGCCCGGAAGCCGGTGGGATCGTCCACCAGCAGCTGCGCCCGCGGGTCACGGCGGAAGATCGCGTACTTCACCCGGTCCCTGGTGGTCGAGACGTAGAAGCGCTGGCCGTCCCAGTAGAACCAGTTGGGGCTCAGGTGCGGCCGCCCGTCGCGCCGGATCCCGGCCACGACGATGTTGCGCGGCTCGGCCAGGTACGCCTCGATCTTGTCGATTGATGCCACCCGGGTACGCTACCGGACCCCGGCACGCTGGTCCCGTCCCGCCCACGGGTCCCGTCGGCCTCGGTCAGCCCGGCTGGCGCCCGGCGGCTTTCTCGGCGGCGCTGGTGGCTTCGAGGCCGTCGAGGATCAAGTCGAGCCCGAAGGCAAAGCGTTCGTTGGAATCGGGGCCGGTCATGTCGTCGGCGATGGCCGTCAGTGCTGGGTACCGGTCGGCAGGCAGCGTGGCGTAGAAGGTGTGTACCCCGGCGAAGTAGCGGTCGAGTTCGGCCGGGTCCGCCTTGCGGTACAGGCCCGCCTCGTAGGCGGAGGCCGACACGTGCAGGACAAGCTGGTCGAAGCCGAGGGCGACCACCCGCTTGGACAGGCCGCCCGCCAGCAGCACTCCGACCAGGCATTCGGCGGCGGCCAGGGTCTGCGGCGCGGTGGGCACCCGGCCGAGCCCGGCCAGGGCGGCATCGGTATGCGAGGCCAGGATGTCGCGCAGGTCACGCAGCAACCGGTGCACCTGCTCGCGCCACCGGGCGGGATCGGGTTCCTCCAGCTTGACCTGGCCGACCAGGGCGTCGAAGACCAGCTCGAGCAGTTCCTCGCGGCCGGAGACGTGCGCGTAGAGCGAGGCCGCGCCGGTGCCGAGCCGGTCGGCGACCCGGCGCATGGACAGCCCGGCGAAGCCCGCTTCGTCCAGCACCTCGATGGCCGCGGCCACGATCACCGGGACCGACAATGTGGGCTTGCGCCCGACCGCGGACCTGCGCCTGGCCACCCGGGGCGGCGGCGCAGGGAGGGGCGGCACGCCGACCCGGCCGGGCTCGCTGTGCGGGGCGGACTGGCGGTGGCGCGGGCGGCCTGCGGGCGGCTGCTGCGGTCTTGACGGATCCATGTCAGCAGTGTAGAACGGTGTTCGTAAACCTTCAACGAACATTGTTCGGAACGATAATCGGAAAGAGGTACGGGTGATGAGTCAGATCGGCGGCGGGCATCCGCGCAGGTGGGCCGTGCTGGCCCTGGTCCTGGCCGCGGAGTGCATGGACCTGCTGGACGGCACGATCGTCAACGTCGCGGCCCCTACCATCAGGACCGACCTGAAGGCCAGCGCGACCGCCCTGCAGTGGATCATCAGCGGTTACTCGCTGGCCTTCGCCATCGGCCTGATCACCGGGGCCAGGCTGGGCGACCGGTACGGGCGCAAGCGCCTGTTCGTGGCCGGCTCGGCGGCCTTCGGCGCGGCTTCGCTGGCCGCGGCCCTGGCGGTCAGCCCGGCGATGCTGATCGGCTGCCGCCTGGCCCAGGGGGCCGCGGCCGCGGTACTCATCCCGCAGGGTCTCGGCATCATCAGGGACGTCTTCGCTCCCGCCGAGCAGGGCCGGGCGTTCGCGGTCTTCGGCCCGGTCATCGGGCTGTCCGCCGTGCTCGGGCCGATCATCGGCGGCGTCCTGGTCAGCCTGAACGCGTTCGGCACCGGCTGGCGGCTGATCTTCCTGGTCAACGTGCCGCTGGCCATCGCGGCGGCGATCGGCGCCGCCCGGATCATGCCGGAGTCCCGTGCGCCGCGGGCGCTGCGGCCCGACGGCCTGGGCACGATGCTGAGTGCGGCGGCCATGGGCCTGCTCGTCTACCCGCTGATCCAGGGCCGCCAGGCGGGCTGGCCGGTCTGGACCTACCTGATGATGGCGGCCAGCGTGCTGGCGGCCGGGCTGCTGGGCGCCTGGAGCCGCCGCCAGCACCGGCGCGGTCACGATGCGCTGATCGAGACCAGCGTCTTCCGGCACCGCGGTTTCAGCGCCGGGCTGGCCTGCGTGCTCGTGTTCTTCGCCGGGATGACCGGGACCCTGCTGGCGCTCACCCTCTACCTGCAGTTCGGCGAGCATTTCTCGGCCGTGCACGCCGGCCTGACCCTGGCGCCGTTCGCCGCGGGCTCGGCCGCCGGGGCGGTGCTGGCTGCCACGATCGGCGTGCCCCGCCTCGGCCGCGGCGCGCTCCAGGTCGCCGCGGTGTTCGCCGCGGGCGGGACGTGGTGGATGCTCAGCATCGTCACCGCGCACGGGCTAGCGACCAGCTCGGCCGAACTCATCCCGGCCCAGCTCGTACTCGGCGTCGGCATCGGGATGCTCATCTCGCCGCTGTTCGACTTCATCCTGGCCTCGGTCGGCGATCATGAGGTCGGCTCGGCCGCCGGCGTCCTGAACGCGGTCCAGCAGCTGGCCAGCGCGATCGGCGTCGCGGCCATCGGCACGGTGTTCTTCAGCACGCTGAACCACTCCGGCTTCGTCGCGGCGATCAGCCAGTGCCTGCGGATCGAGCTGGGCGTCGCGGCCGTGCTGTTCCCGCTGGCCTGGGCGCTGCCGCGCCACCCGCGGGAGGAGCAGGCGGCCGGACTGGAGCCCGAAGCGCCGGAGCCGATCGTGGCGTCGGCGCGGGCCGCGGGTCAGTAAGCCTACGGCCGTAAACGCACCGGGCCCACCGCTACTCGGACCGCCAGCTGTCGGAGCGGCGGGCCCGCTTGATCGCGGCCCGGCTGCGCTTGGCCTCCAGCCGCCGCTCGTTGGCGGCCCGGCCCGGCCTGGTCGGGACGCGCGGGCGCTGCGGCGGCGCCGCGGCCTCCCTGAGCAAGGCGGCCAGCCGGGCCCGGGCGGCCTGGCGGTTGGCGAGCTGGCTGCGCTCCTCGGACGCGGTCACGGTCACGACCCCGCCGGCCAGCCGCCCGGCGAGCCGTTCGGTAATCCGGTCCCTGGTCCATTCGGGCAGCACGGAGGAACCCGCCACGTCGAAGGACAGCTCGACGCGGCTGTCGGTGGTGTTGACCGACTGGCCACCAGGCCCTGAGGACCGGGAGAAGCGCTCATGCAGCTCGGTGGCCGGTATGAGCAGCCAGCCGTTCACCCGCAGATCATCAGCCACCCCTCGACGTTAACCCGGATGGCCCTGATCGCGCTCATAGCGAGCCCGGCTACGCCGGATCGCGTCGGCGGACCAGGCGTCGAGCCAGTCGCGCTCGGTTCCCGCGGCCAGTAGTACCGCGGTGGCCGGGGGTCCTGCCCCGGCTGCGGAGGGCGCGGCCGGCTCCACCGTGAACAGGATGCAGACGCTGGACCGGCCCGGTGCGCCCGGCCGTAGCTGGCTGAGCGGCAGCGGGGCCGGTGCGCCGGGCCGAGTGGTGCCCGACGGGCTGGCCGGCTCGGGCTGCCATGCGCCCCCGACCGAGGCCAGGGCGTCCCGCGCTGCGGCTTCGGCCTGATCGGCTTCGGCGGACGCCTCGGTCACCAAGTCGGCCGCCTGGGTAGCATCCCACCTGGTCCTGATGTCATCGATCTTGTGCTGCAGCCGTCGGCTCGCGGTGGTCAGGTGCCCTTCTTCAGCCTGGAAGCGGGCCTCCTGGTCACGCAGCTCGGGCAGCTGGGCGGCGATGGCCGCCAGCCGTTTCCGTAGCTCCTCGGCGAGGTCCTCCCGGCCCATCTGGCGGGCGCGGGTGCGCTGCCCTTCATACTTCCCGGCCTGCAGCTCGAGCTGCTGGATCTGCAGGTCGAGCCGCTTGCGCGCGGTCGCGACCTGGGCGACGGCGCGGCGCAGCCTGGTCAGCGCCTCCAGCAGCCGCCGGTGGGCTCGCTCGGGGCCGGGACGGACCGGCTCGTCGGGCGGCACCGGGATGACGAGCGGAGGGCCGAGGCTGGCTCCCCGGTCCCGCAGGGCAGCCAGCGCCTGGTCGACGAGTTCGGCGGTGGCCGGGTCGCTGTCTTTCAGCCCGGCCAGCCACTCGGCTACCTCGGCCGCCATCCGGATCCGGTACCCCACAGCCGGTCTCCCGCTCAGGCCAGGTCGGCGACGAGCGCTCGGACCGGCTTGCGGCGGCCGGTGTAGAACGGGATCTCCACCCGGGTATGCAGCCGGGCCTCGGCGCCGCGCAGGTGCCGCATGAGGTCCACGATCCGGTGCAGCTCGTCGGCTTCGAAGGCCAGGATCCACTCGTAGTCGTTGAGCGAGAAGCAGGCCACCGTGTTGGCCCGGACGTCGGGGTACTCGCGGGCCATCATGCCGTGCTCGGCCAGCAGCCTGCGGCGCTCGGCGGGATCAAGCAGGTACCACTCGTAGGAGCGGACGAACGGGTAGACGCTCACGTACGCGCGCGGCTCCTCCTCGGCCAGGAAGGCTGGGATGTGGCTCTTGTTGAACTCGGCCGGGCGGTGCAGCGCCATCGCCGACCAGACCGGCTCGCTGCAGCGCCCGAGCCGGGTCCGGCGGAAGCGCGTGTAGACGTCCTGCAGGTCATCTGAGGTCGGAGCGATCCACCAGAACATGAAGTCCGCGTCGGCCCGCAGGCCCTGCAGGTCGTAGCAGCCGCGGGTCACGACACCCTTGCCCGCCGCCTGGTCCAGCAGGTCAGCAACTTCGGCCGCGGCGTTGCCCAGGCCGCCGGTTTCCAGCGCGGGACGGTCGGCCACCCGGAACACCGACCACATCGTGTACCGGATCAGGTCGTTGAGCTCACGTGCCTTCGGCTTGCGGCCTTCCTCGGCCGCCTCGGGGGTCGTGCCGCCCGGCTCGTTCGTCACTTGTTCGTCAGCCATTCCCCCATTGTCGGCCACCACCGCTCAGGCCGGTCACGCTGAGGGGGCGGAGCCGAGGAACGCCAGCACCTGGCTGGCCGCGGCCCGGGCGGTGGCGACGCAGGCGGGGATGCCGACCCCGTCGTAGGCCGCGCCGCATACCGCCAGACCCGGCTGGGAGGCGACCGCGGAACGGATCCTCGCCACCCGGTCCAAATGTCCCACCGTGTACTGCGGCAGCCCGCCGCCCCAGCGGGTCACCCGGCTGGCCATGGCCGCGCCGCGGACCCCGGTCGCCTCGGCGAGTTCGGCGGCGGCCAGCGCGGCCAGCTCGCCGTCGTCCCGCTGCAGCAGGGCCTCCTCGCCGATGCGGCCCACCGAGCAGCGCACGATCTCCAGCGGCTCGACGCCGGCCGCCGCGCCGACCAGATGCGGCCACTTGACGGCGGAGAAGGTGACCGCCTTCACCGCCCGCCCGTCGACCGCGGGGACCAGGTACCCGCTCCAGCCCAGGGCGGCCAGGCCAGGCCCGGGGAACGCGGAGCGCGGATAGGCCAGCGTGATGATGGCCATGCTCGCGTAGCTGATCTCGGCGAATCCTGTGACGGCCGCCGCCGCGCCCGGTACCCCGGCCAGCAGCCGGCCGGCCGGGCGCGCCGGGACGGCCAGGATCACCGCGTCGGCCTCGACCTGCTCGGCGGCCGCAGCCGATCCCACGGTGAGCCGCCAGCGCGGCCCTGGTCCTGGTAGCGCCACCAGCTCGCGGGCCATCGCGGCGGTCCTGATCTCCGCGCCGGACGCCTTGGCCAGGAACGCGGGCAGCAGGCCCAGGCCCCCGGCGAGCGTGGTGAACACCGCTCCGCCCGACCGGGTGCCGACGGCAGGTACCCCGGGCTGGCCGCCGGCCGAGACCGGGACCGACGCCGGAGGTAGTGCCGGCGCCGGAGGTAGCGCCGGCGGCGGCGCGGGCAGGAGCGAGCCGGCCGCCTCGGCCAGCGACCGGTACCGCCGCGACGCAGCGGCGAGCGCGGGCATCGTCGCGTCGAACGACAACTCGGCGGAGCGGCCGGCGTAGACCCCGCCGAGCAGCGGGTCGACCAGCCGGTCGACGACCTCGGTGCCGAACCTGGCTCCGACGTAGTCCGCCACCGGCACATCGCCGTCCCGGCCGGTCGGCGGCAGCTCGAGATCCCGGCTGGCCCGGGCCAGACCGCCTTCGGTCAGCACACCTGATCGGGCCAGTTCGGCCAGGTCCGAGGGCACGCCCATGAACTGCCGCCTGGGCAGCGGCCGCAGCGCGCCTAGCGTCCAGATCGCGGACGACGTGGGGCCCGGCGCCACGCGGTCGCCGGCCAGGCCGGCCTCGGCGATGAGCCCGGTCCCCTCCGGCCGCGTGACCAGCAGCGCCTCGGCACCCTCGTCGACGGGGACGCCGGCGATCTCGGACACTGAGAGCTTGCCGCCCAGCCGCGGCGACCCCTCGAGCAGGGTCACCCGGACCGCCTCGTCCCTGAGGAAGAACGCCGCCGCCAGCCCGGCGATCCCGCCGCCCACGATCACCACATGCGGCTGCGCACTCGTAGGGTCCATGCCTCTAAGCCTGGCAGAGGGCACCCCATGCCACGCACCCCGAGGCCCGGCTCGTAACCTCGGCGCGGCCGGGCCGGTGCGCGATCGTGACCAGGGCCGCGGAACCCGGCCAGGCCGGCCGCCGTCACAACGGCATGCTGAACGCACGGGGTTTGAACCGCCGGTCCGCTGAGACCAGGCGGGCACGATTCGGCGTCGCCGGCCTGGTCATCGGCGCTGCCATGCTCGGCGGAGGCTTGTTCCTGGCCGGATGCTCGGCCAGCAGCGCGGCCAGCTCGGCCGCGTCCGGCACATCGGCGAATGCCGCCGCCGGAGCGGCCGCCATGCCCGCCCCGGTGGCCAGCGCGGCCGGACTGCCCAGCGGCACGAAGAGCACGGGAAGCACCGGCACCACGGCCCGGCTGGCGCCGGCCAGCGACATCATCTACACGGCGCAGCTGACCGTCCGGGCGGCCAACGTCGGCTCCGCGGTCACCCAGGCGACGCAGATCGCGGCAGGCGCGGGCGGCTATGTCTCCGGCGAGACCAGCACGGCCGATCCCGACCATCCGTCCCAGGCCACGGCCAGCATCCAGGTGAAGATCCCGGTGGCGTCCTACCCGGCGACGCTCGGCCAGCTGGCGGGCCGTCTGGGCAGCCAGCTGTCGCTGCAGGAGCAGGCCCAGGACGTCACCGAGCAGGTGGCCGACGTCAACAGCCAGGTGGCCTCGTACCAGGCGGCCATCACCCAGCTCAGGGCGCTGCTGTCGCACGCGGGCTCGGTCGGTGACCTGCTCACCGTGCAGAATCAGATCAACACCGAAGAAACCGCCCTGGAGGCCATGCAGGCCCAGCAGCGGGCCCTCAGCCACGAGACCAGCTACGCCACCGTGTCGCTGACCATCATCGGCCCGAAGGCGGCCCCGGTGGTGCACCGGGCCAAGTCACCTACCTTGGCAGGCGGCCTCGGCGCCGGCTGGCACGCGCTGCGGATCACGGTGTCCTGGACGCTCGCCTTCCTGGGCACGATCGCGCCGTTCGCGGCCCTCGCGGCCCTGGCCGGCTTCGGTATCTACCGGACCAGACGCTGGGCGCTGCGCCGCAAGCCTGCGGCCCGCCCGGCCGCGCCGGAGAATTAGCAGCCGGGTAGCGTCCTGAACATGACAGGCAACTCGGGATGGCAGCCGCGGCACGACGATCCGTTGTTCATCTTGGCCATGGATCACCGCGCCTCGTTCGGCAAGACCCTGTTCGAGGTCAAGAACGACGATCCGGATCCCGCCGAGGTCACGGCGATGGAATCCGCCAAGCTCCTGATCTTCGAGGGCTTGCAGGTGGCGCTGCCCTCGGTGCCGTACGGCCGCATCGGGGTGCTGGTCGACGAGCGGTACGGGCAGAGCGTCATACACGCGGTGCAGCACAGCGGCCAGCCGCTGGGGCTGGCCGTGCCCGTCGAGGCCAGCGGGCACGACTGGTTCACCCTGGAGTGGGGCGATCAGTGGCTGGAGCACGTTAAGACGGTCAGGCCCGACTATGCCAAGGTGCTGATCCGCGACAATCCCGCCTTCGACGCGGCCGAGCGGGAGGCGCAGTTCAGCCGCCTGGCGCAGGTCAGCGCCGGGCTGCGCGAGGCCGGGGTGCCGCTGCTCTACGAGCTGCTTGTCCCGGCTACCGATGCGCAGCTCAGCCAGGCCGGCCACGATGCGGCCGCCTACGACCGCGACATCCGTCCCGGCCTGGCGGCCGCGGTGATCGCGGACAACCAGGCGCATGGCGTCGAGCCCGCGCTGTGGAAGGTTGAGGGCCTGGAGACCGTCGAGGCGGCACGGCAAGTCGCCGAGCAGGCCAAGGCCGACGGCCGCACCGCCGACCTGATCGTCCTGGGCCGCGACGCGCCCGCGGAACGGCTCGACCACTGGCTCGAGGTGGCCAGCCAGGTCGACGAGTTCGTGGGATTCGCGATCGGCCGCAGCATCTGGGAGGACGCCGTGCGCGAGTACGAGGCCTCCGACCGGAGCGAAGCCGCAGCCAGCCGGGTTCGCGCCCAGGTCGCCGAGCGGTACCTGGGCTTCGTCGCGCACTGGAAGCGGTGACCCGGGTCCCCGCCCGCCGGTTACGTCTCCGGCTGGGTGGACTCCGTGTGCACCAGGTCGGTGAGCCGGGCCAGCACATCGGGATCGGTTTCCGGCAGCACGCCGTGCCCCAGGTTGAACACGTGGCCCTCGGCTGTGCGCCCGCGCTCGATGACGTCCCTGGTCCGCTCCTCGATGACCTCCCAGGGGGCGAGCAGCACGGCCGGATCCAGGTTGCCCTGCAGCGCCTTGCCCGGCTCCACCCGGCGGACGGCCTCGTCAAGCGGGATGCGCCAGTCGACCCCGACCACGTCGGCGCCGGCCTCGCCCATCAGCCCGAGCAGCTCGCCGGTTCCGACCCCGAAGTGGATGCGCGGCACGCCCGTGGACCCCAGCGCCGCGAAGATCCGGCTGGTGTGCGGCAGGATCGCGTGCCGGTAGTCGTCGGGCCCGACCGCGCCGACCCACGAGTCGAAAAGCTGGATGGCGGAGGCGCCCGCCGCGACCTGGATCTGCAGGAACGAGATCGTGATGTCGGCCAGCCGCCCGAGCAGCGCGTGCCACAGCTCGGGGTTGCCGTACATCAGCGCCTTGGTCTTGTCGTGATTCTTGGACGGCCCCCCTTCGACCAGGTAGGACGCGAGCGTGAACGGCCCGCCCGCGAAGCCGATGAGCGGGCGGTCGTCGAGTTCTGTGATGATCGCCTGGACCGCTTCGGTGACGTAGGGCACGTCGCCGGGGTCGAGCGCGCGCAGCCGACCCAGATCCGCCGTGGTACGGACCGGCGTCTCTACCACCGGCCCGATGCCGGCCTTGATGTCCACGTCGATGCCGACCGCGCGCAGCGGCACCACGATGTCGCTGAACAGGATGGCCGCGTCCACGTCATAGCGCCGCAGCGGCTGCAGGGTGATCTCCGTGATCAGGTCCGGGCGGGTACACGAGTCGAGCATCGAAATACCCTCACGCAACTGGCGGTACTCGGGCAACGAGCGGCCCGCTTGCCGCATGTACCACACCGGCGTGTACGGAACTGGCTCCCTCCGGCAGGCCTGCAGGAAAGGGGACTTTGCCTGGCGCTGTATCACGTCTGGGATCGTCTCACATGAGCGCGAGGTCGTCGCGGCCAGACACGCCGCCTGAGATCCCACGAATCAGCGCATGACCGTGCGACTATCGGCAGCAACCCAATCATTCCCAGCAAGTCCGTGTTGCTTCGCGACGAGGAGGCCGCCAGGATGACGCATCTGATCAGGTACTGCACCGGATGCAGCGACGAGCGGGCCTTTGAGCAGTTGCACGCGGACCCGGCCAGTTGCCCGGATGTCCCGGACGGCGAGTGCCCGGAGTGGGGTTGCCCGGTCTGCGGCGACGCCCTGTTCATCGGCCTTCCGGTGCGGGAGCATGTCACCAGCGGCAGCACGTCCCGAGCCGCGTTACCTGACCAACTCGTTGTCACTGGTTCCAGGCTGAAGCTGAACCGGTCAAACTCGCATGAAACATGGTGTTTCGGCATGAATCTACGCGGCGTCGTGTGAGAAGCGGATGAGCGACAGTTACGCTCGAGTCATGAGGCCAGCCGACGAGCCGGGGAACCGGCGGACGACGCGATCGGGCCCGGCCGGACCAGCAGGCACGGTGTCATCAAGCACGGTGTCATCAAGCACGGTGTCATCAAGCACGGTGCCCCGGCCCCAGGCCGTAGCCGCGCGGCCCAAGCGCTCGCCGACCGGGAGCGGGGATGGTGGGAGCATGTCCACCGAGGGCGCCGCGACTCCCGCCGAGGCGACATTCGCGGCGGCCATGGCCGCTTTCATGGCAGGCCGCGCCGCTCAGGGCGAGCGCGACCTGCTCTTCGAGGACGTGCCCGCGCCCAAACGGCTCGCCCCGTTTGCCACGGCCATCGCCGCCACCGTCCAGCGTGACGGCTCGGACGTGGCCTGGGGCCGGCTGGTGCTGCTCTACGATCCGGACGGCCAGGAGGGCTGGGACGGGGTATTCCGCCTGGTGGCCTATATCCGGGCTGAGGTGGAGCCGGAAATCGCGGCCGATCCGCTGCTCGGCGAGGTGGGCTGGAGCTGGCTGTCGGAGGCGCTGGACGCGCACGTACCGGGTTACGCGGTGCCGAGCGGCACGGTGACCAGGGTGATCACGGAAGGCTTCGGGGCCAAGCGGGACGAGATCCCGCTCACCGGGTTCGAGCTGCGCGCCTCCTGGTCTCCCGCCGCGCCCGCGAGCAGCAAGGGGCGCAAGGGCAGCAAGGCCCGCGCCGGGGCCAAGACCCCGGTCGGCGGCGACCTGGAGAGCCTGGACCTGTCGGCACACATCTCGGCCTGGTGCGACTGCCTGGGCGCCGCGGCCGGGCTGGAACCCCCGGGAACACGGGCGCTGCGGCCGCCGGGGCGAGGGTGAGCTCAGATAGTGAGGTTGACGGGCCAGGCGGGCCCGTCCCGTTGCTCGAGCCCCGTGACGGTCTGCCCCCCGTCGTCGCGACCGAGGCCGCTCTGGCCGAGGTCACCGACAGGCTGGCCCGCGGGCAGGGACCCGTCGCCGTCGACGCCGAACGAGCCTCCGGGTACCGCTACGGCCAGCGGGCCTACCTGGTCCAGCTCCGGCGGGCCGGGGCGGGCACGGTGCTCATCGACCCCATCGCCTGCCCGGAGCTTTCCGGAGTAGACGCGGCCCTGCAGGACGCGGAGGCCATCCTGCACGCGGCGTCGCAGGACCTGCCCTGCCTGGCCGAAGTGGGTTTCCGGCCACGGCAGCTGTTCGACACCGAACTGGCCGGGCGGCTGCTCGGCTACCCGCGGGTGGCGCTCGGCACGCTGGTCGAGGAGGTACTCGGGTTCCACCTGGAGAAGGGTCACTCGGCCGCCGACTGGTCGGTCCGCCCGCTGCGGGAGGAGATGCTGCGGTATGCCGCACTCGACGTCGAGGTGCTGATCGAGTTGCGCGACGCGCTCGCCGTCGAACTGGCGGAACAGGGCAAGACCGAATGGGCGACGCAGGAGTTCGCGGCGGTGCTGGCGGCCAAGCCAGCCCCGCCCCGGCCCGACCCGTGGCGCCGTACCTCGGGGATCCACCGGGTGCATTCCCGCCGCGGGCTGGCCGTGGTCCGCGAGCTGTGGATCGCCAGGGACGCGATTGCCCAGGCTGCGGACCTGTCGCCGCGGCGCGTCCTGCCCGATACGGCGATCATCGAGGCGGCCCGGACGCTTCCGTCCAGCGGCGTGCAGCTGTTTAAGATCAGCGGCTTTTCCGGGCGCCAGGCCCGGCGGCACGAGAGGGAGTGGCTGGCGGCGGTCAGCCGGGCGCGATCCAGCGCCGACAGCGAGCTGCCTGACACTACCGGCGGGCCGGTCCCGACGGGCCCGCCCCCCGCGCACCGCTGGGCCGAGCGCGACCCGGCCGCCGCGGCCAGGCTGGCGGCGGCGCGCGGGGCGATCGCGGCCAGCGCCGAAGCCAACCGGCTTCCGGTGGAAAACCTGCTGGCCCCGGACGCGGTGCGCCGGATCAGCTGGGACCCTCCGCAGCCATCCGACCCTGAAACGGTTACCCTGGCCCTTGCCGGGTACGGGGCCAGACCCTGGCAGGTCGCCCTCATCGCCGGGCCGCTGGCCCTGGCGCTGAACTCGGGGGAGGTTGAGCCGCAGCAGGCAGGAGACGACTGAGCATGGGCATTCTCGCTGGCGGGAACCTGCACCAGGTCGTCGCGCATGTCCCGCTGCCCGGCTTCCTGAACAGCCTGGCCAGCCCGCTCGATCACTACGGCTACTGGGCCATCGCCATGCTCCTGCTGCTGGAGAACATCGGCGTGCCGGTGATCCCGGGCGAGTTCGCCATGATCGTCGGCGCGATCTTCGCCGCCACCGGCCGGGCCGGGCTGAACATCGTGGTGGTCGGCATCGTCTCGGTCATCGCGTCCTTTGCCGGCTCGGAGATCGGCTACCTGATCGGCAGGTTCGCCGGCCGCGAGCTTATCCTGCGCTACGGGAAGTACGTCTTCCTCAAGGAACACCATCTGGACCGCGCCCAGTCGACCGTCGACCGCTACGGCGGCCTGGTGGTGATCATCGCCCGGTTCATCGTGGGTCTGCGCGAGGCCAACGGCATCATCGCCGGCATCGCGAAGATGCGCTGGCTTACCTTCACCGTCTACAACGCGATCGGGGCCTGCGCCTGGGTCGGCACCTGGGTAAGCATCGGGTACATCGCGGGCGATCACATCAACACGATCTACTCCGTCTTCAACCGGGTCGCGATTTACGTCCTCGCCGCCCTCGCCGTGCTGGTCATCGCCTACGTGACCTGGCGGCTGATCCGCCGCCGTCCGTCTCGTGAGCCTCAGGAGGCACCCGCATCTGAAGCGACTCCAGAGGCTCTTGATGACTCTGAGACTGGAGAGAAGCAAGACGTCGCCGAGATCCTGGAGACCGCAGACATCCTGGAGACCACGGACGTTCTAGAGACCACGGAGGATCCCGAGGTCACCGGGAGGCAAGAGACCGGCGAGGTCCTCAAGGTCAAGGAGGGCGGTCGGAGCGGGCCCGGTCCCGGCCCCGGGAAGCCTCAGAGCTCGTAGCGCTCCAGCGCGGCCAGTTCCCCCGCCGCGGCATGCACGACCCAGAAGCCGCCCTTGGGCAGCGCCGGGTCTGGTTCGATCGCGGGCCGGGGCACGCCGAGCGCGGCGCAGGCCGCCTCGATTGCCCGGGGCAGATTCTCCCGGTGCAGGCATACGACCGCGGGCTGTGCGTCCGCCACCAGGCCACGGAACAGGTTCTGGAACGCCTCATCCTGGACCGTTCGGCCCACAGAAGAAACAGGGCCACGGCCGGGCACCGCCAAGGCGGCCTCAACCTCGACGGACCCGCCGGATCCGGCCGCATAAGGCCGCATGGTCTCGGTGCAGCGCAGCGCGGGCGAGCTGATCACCCGGGCGGCGGGAGCGAAGCAGCGGAGCAGGTCGGCCAGCAGCAGGGCGTCGGCCTCTCCCCCGGCGTCCAGCGGCCGCAGCCGGTCATCGCCGTCCCAGTCGGCCTTCTGGCCCGCCGAGGCGTGCCTGACGACGATCAGCGGCACGGTGGCGCGCGGTGTCAGGCTGGCGATCACGTCCGCGTCGTGGGGGTAACTGAGCAGCTGGCGGGCCTGCGGCAGCGGCAGCCAGGACACCGCGTCGATCTCGTGGCTGGCGGCGGCTGAGTTCGCGGGGCTGCACGCCGACCAGTACTCCACCTGCTTGGGCCGGCCCGCGACCGGGTACCGCGTCGTGCGCAGCTTAGGGCCGAGTACCGGGCGCACGCTGGTCTCCTCGAAGACCTCCCGGACCGCCGTCAGCAGCACGTGCTCGCCGGGTTCGCGCTTGCCCTTCGGCAGGGACCAGTCGTCGTACTTGGACCGGTGCACCAGCAGCACCTCGATCCCGCCGGGCTCGCCGGCCGCCGGCCGCCAGACCACGGCCCCGGCCGACCGGATCACCGCGCTCGCGGCGGACGGGGCGGCTGTCCTCACCGCCTTGAGCCTACCGGCCGTCCCGTAAACCCGCTTCATCGGCCGAACGGGCCCGGCGTTCCCGCACCA
This sequence comes from uncultured Actinomycetes bacterium, assembly GCA_963790065.1. GTDB lineage: Bacteria > Actinomycetota > Actinomycetes > Streptosporangiales > Streptosporangiaceae > Palsa-504. The sequence continues at coordinate 713,922 of CAWBNK010000001.1, forward strand.
GGGCCAGCTGGATCTCCCGCAGCGGGCGGCCCGCCTCGTCCCGGCTGTGCCTGGTCCAGTAGCCGTCCGGGTTGAGCCACCAGGACGAGGTGGCGTCATCCATCCCCAGGTCGAGCACCTCGTACAGCCGCCGCTGGTGGCCGGGATCGGTCACCAGCACCAGCAGCTCCACCCGGCGATCCAGGTTCCTGTGCATCATGTCGGCGCTGCCGATCCAGGCCTGGCTGTGCTCGTCCTCTCCGGTGCCGAAGGCGTAGATGCGGGAATGCTCGAGGAACCGGCCGAGCACGCTGCGGACCCTGATGTTCTCGGACAGGCCGGGGATGCCGGGCCGCAGCGTGCAGATGCCGCGGATCCACAGGTCGACCGGGACGCCCGCCTGCGAGGCGCGGTAGAGGGCGTCGATCACCACCTCGTCGACCAGCGCGTTGGACTTGAACACGATCCTGGCGGGCTGGCCTGCCTGCTGCCGCTCCACCTGCTGCTCGATCCGGCTCACGATGCCGTTACGCAGTTCCTCCGGCGCCACCAGGAGCCGCCGGTAGGAGCCGGTGAGGCTGTACCCGGTGAGGTGGTTGAACAGCGCGGTGACGTCCTCGCCGACGGCAGGATCGGCGGTGAACAGGCCGAAGTCCTCATAGACCCGCGCCGTGGTCGGGTGGTAGTTGCCGGTGCCGAGGTGGCAGTAGCGGCGCAGCGTGCCGTCGGATTCCTGCCGCACGACCAGGGCCATCTTGCAGTGCGTCTTCAGGCCGACGAACCCGTAGACGACGTGGCAGCCCGCCTCTTCAAGCTTCCGCGCCCAGGCGATGTTGGCCCGTTCGTCGAACCTGGCCTTGATCTCCACCACCACCACGACCTGCTTGCCCGCCTCGGCCGCGTCGATGAGCGCGTCCACGATCGGCGACTTGCCGCTGGTCCGGTACAGCGTCTGCTTGATGGCCAGCACGCCCGGATCCTCGGCGGCCTCCTCAATGAACCGCTCGACCGACGCGGCGAACGAGTCGTAGGGGTGCTGGACCAGGATGTCGCGTTCGGAGATGGCACTGAAGATGCTGCCGTCCTGCGATACCGCTCGGGAGGACGGGACGAACGCCGGATAGCGCAGCTCGCCGATGTTCAGGTCGGCGATGGTGGTCAGCCCGCTCAGGTCGAGCGGCCCCGGCACCCGGTACACCGCGCGGGCGTCGACGTCGAGCTCGGTGACCAGCCGGTCGAGCACGTCGGCCGACATGGTCTCCTCGACCTCGAGCCGCACCGCGGGCTCGAACCGGCGCCGGACCAGTTCCCGCTCCATGGCCTGCAGCAGGCTCTCGGTGATGTCCTCGTCCACCTCAAGATCCCGGATCCGGGTGACCCGGAACGCGTGCTGCTCGATGACCTCGGCCCCGCCGAACAGTTCGGCCATGTGCGCGGCGATAACGTCCTCGATCGGGACGTACCGGTTCTGCGCCACCGCGAGGAACCTGGGCAGCAGCGGCGGCACCTTGACCCGGGCGAACACGGTGGCGTCGGTCCTGGGGTCGGCGATCATGACGGCCAGGTTGAGGGACAGGCCGGAGATGAACGGGAACGGATGGGCCGGGTCCACCACCAGCGGGGTCAGGACCGGGTAGATACGCTCGCGGAACAGCGTGGTCAGGGCGTCCCGCTCGGTCGCGGCCAGTTCCTTCCAGCGCAGGATCTCGATCCCGCGCTCGGCCAGTTCGGGATTTACCCGCTCGCTGAACGCCCGGGCGTGCCGCACCGTCAGCTCGCCCGCCAGTTCCAGGGTGTTCTCCAGCACCTGGCGGGGTAGCCGGACCCCGGCGCCCTCGGTGGGGAAGCCGGCCACCATCCGCCGGACCAGCCCGGCCACCCGGACCATGAAGAACTCGTCCAGGTTGGTGGCGAAGATGGCCAGGAACCTGACCCGCTCCAGCAGCGGGACGGACTCGTCCTCGGCCAGCTCGAGCACCCGCTCGTTGAACCGCAGCCAGCTCTCCTCGCGGTCCAGGTACCGCTCATCGGGTAGCTCAGACCCCTTGGGCCCCTGGGACGCCTTGGACCCCTTGGGTCCCTTGGGCCCGGTGTGCGGGCTTTCCGACGGCGCCTCGCCGTCCCCGTCGTACGGGCCTTCAAACGGTGAAACGCTCATCTGGCTGGCACCCATGACCTCCATTGTCCCCGCACAGTGCTCTACCGGAAACGCGCCAGGTCGCGACGACCTTTATTCCGAACGGACCATTGTGGCAGCCCACTGTCTCGGCGCGCGCATTCCGGGGGGTGGCCCTCAGGGCGGCGTGACACCCGGGATGCCGGGACGCGCCCGGATGGCCTGCACGGTCAGGAAGTCCGGGCCCATCTTGGAGCAGGCCGGCACGAGGATCGGCATGTACGCGGGCTGGGCCCGCATGCCCTGGCCCGGCAGCATGACCCGCAGCTCAGGCGCGGTCACCTGGTCGCACGCGGTGGTCTGGAACTGGCCGGTGCCGACCCGGAGCAGGGCGTGGGCGGTCGCCCCGGGCTCGAGGGTCACCGTCTGCGGCCGTACCGAGGTGTCGCGGACCGCGGGGCTGCCGATCTGGGTTCCCGCGGCCGGGGTGCCGACGTAGGCGGACACTTCGGGATAGCCGTAGAGGCTGCAGGCGCGGGCGGTGACGTTGGTGAATTCCAGCGTGTACGTGATGCCGGCCGCCGGGATGCGGTTTCCGTTGTCGGTCGGGTGCGCCGACCCCGAGGCGCCGAGGCCCAGCCAGGCCTCCAGGCCCGAGGTGACGCAGGGGTTCTGGGAGAGGTTGGCGGACAGGTTCGCGTTGTCGGAACGTGCCGGAGCGCGGGTAAGCGTGACGGCGAGCGCGGCAGTACCGGCAAAGGCCACCACCGCGACCACCCGCCAGGCAATATGGCCGTACCTCGTCATCGCGGTCCTCATCTGGCGTCGCTTTGACGATCCCCAGCCCGGCTCGGCGCTAATCCTGTAAGGCAGGTTTTAGTTCGGTTCAGGCCGAATTCCGGCGGCAATTGCTTTTCGCGCAATTGCTTAGCTACGACCGGCCGCGACCGCGCGTATCGTGGCCCGCATGGGTGTCGCCGCGGACGGGCCGGTTCCTGGCGGGCTTGAGCGGGTGGTGCCGCTGCGGCGCAACCGGGACTTCCAGCTGCTGTGGGGCGGGCAGGCCGTCTCCGTGCTCGGCTCGCAGACCTCGAAGATCGCCTACCCGCTGCTGGTGCTGGCCATGACCGGCTCGCCGGCCAAGGCGGGCATCGCCGGGTTCGCGGCCATGCTGGGCTACCTGCTGTTCCCGCTGCTCGCAGGCGGGCTGGCCGACCGGCACGACCGCAAGCGGATCATGATCGCCTGCGACGCGCTCCGGCTGGCCGCGGTGGGCAGCATCGCGGTGGCCGGCTGGACGGCGCACATCACCTACGTCCAGGTGCTGGTGGCCGGGTTCGTCGAGGGCACCGCGTCGGTGTTCTTCGGCCTGGCCCAGCGCGGCGCGCTGCCGATGCTGGTCCACCCGTCGCAGCGGTTGGTGGCCATCGGGCAGAACGAGGCCAGGCAGAACGCCGCGCAGCTGGCCGGGCCGGCGCTCGGCGGCTGGCTGTTCGGGCTTTCGCGGGCGGCTCCGTTCGCGGCGGACGCGGCGTCGTACCTCGCCTCCCTGGTCACGCTGCCGTTCATCAAGACCCCCATGCAGCTGCCGCCGACCGCCGCGGGATCGGCTTCAGGTTCGGCTTCGGCTTCAGGTTCGGCTTCGGCCTCGGGTTCAGGTTCGGCCTCGGGTTCAGGTTCGGCCTCGGGTTCAGGTTCGGCCTCGGGTTCAGGTTCGGCCTCGGGTTCAGGTTCGGCCTCGGGTTCAGGTTCGGCCTCGGCTTCAGGTTCGCGGGGACTGCGGGCCTCGCTTGGCGAAGGCCTGGCCTGGAGCTGGCGGGAACCGTTCCTGCGGTACAGCGCGTTCTTCGCCGCTTCGGTCAACCTGCTGCTTCAGGTCCTGACCCTCGGGATCATCGTGCTGGCCCGGCATGACGGGGCCTCGCCCGCGCAGGTCGGCCTCATCGTGGGCTGTACCGGCGCGGGCGGCCTGGCCGGCGCGCTCGTCGCGCCGCGGCTGGCGGCCCGGATCCCGGCCGGCCTGGCCATCACCGGCTGCATGTGGATCTGGACGGCGTTGCTCGCGCTGATCGTGCTGGTGCGAGTGCCGCTGTGGCTGTGCCCGATCGTGGCGGCGTTCGGCTTCGTGGGCCCGACCTGGAACGTCTCGGTGCAGACCTACCGGATGCTGATCACCCCGAACGAGCTGCTCGGCCGGACCAGCAGCCTGGCTCTGCAGCTCGGCTGGGGCGTGATCCCGCTCGGCTCGCTGCTGGCCGGGTTCCTGCTCCAGGCGGTCTCGCCGACCGCGGCCATGACCGCGGTGGCGGCCGTCCGCGGCCCCCCGCGTCGGCGTCGCAGGGACCCCCAGCGTCGGCGTCGCAGGAGCCGCCGGGTTCGCCCGCGCCGGCCTAAATCGCCGTCGCCCTCCGCTAACCCGCGCCGGTATCGGCCGCCCGGCCGCTTGCTGCGCCGACGTCGGCCGCCCGGCCGCTTGCTGCGCCGAGGTCGGTGGCGAACGCGGCCAGGTCGAGCAGGTGGAGTAGCGCGTCGCACCACCGCTCGGACGCCGGGCGGTCGTCGAAGTGCCCCAGGCACTCGTTCGCGGCATCCAGGACCGCCCGCAGCACGGCGGCCTCGCGCAGCTGGGAATTCTGGACGGCCAGCCCTTCCGGGGCCGGCGGCAACCGGATGCCGGCCGGCTCGCCTTCGAGAATCGCCGCCGCCTTCTGCGCCATGCTCAGCCCGAGCGCCCCTGCCAGCAGCAGCCGCTGCATCACCAGGACGCCATTGTGGTCAACCATCCCGCTCTCCTCACTTAGCGCACTATGGCCGTCCCGCCTTCTGCGCTTATGATGCGGCCGGGCAGTGACATTTCCGGGCCGGCAAGAACCCTCGGCCCATCGGTCCTCTTGCCTTTCGTAACTTCCGCACCGGAATTTGACAGTTTTATCCAGCTGCAGTCGGCCCGGAATGCGCATTTCATGACCGTGGATGGTTACCTACCGCCGGGGGGAGGTAACCATCCACGAAAAGTTGATCATGGCCGGGCGCGGTGCCTGTGGGACGGGCGGGCCGGGCTGCGGGCGAGGAAGGGAGCGGGAGCGGGTTAGGCGAGCGGAGGGCGGCAGGCGGACCAGATGGCGTCGCGGTTGTGGAGCTTGACGCGCTCGCCGCGGCCGAGGGCCTTGGCCAGGTCGGTTTCGGCGGTCTCGATGCGCAGCCACTCGGCGTAGGACACGGGCATGACGCCGCGCCCGGACAGGACGGCCGCCAGCGGCCACTCGGCCGCGCCTGCGTCCGCGTCGGCGTCGGCCTGCGCGTCGGGGAACTTGAGCAGGCCGGCCCGGGGCAGCGCGGTGTCGCCCTCGCCGGGACCGCCGGCCAGGTCCTCGAGCAGGCACCGGACGGTCTCGGCGGCGTCGGACTTGTTGGTGCCGATGACGCCGGTCGGGCCGCGCTTGAGCCAGCCGGCCACGTACTCCCCCGGCAGCGGGACGCCGTCGGGGCCCAGGACTCGGCCAGCGGCGTTCGGCACGACCGAGGCCCGCGGGTCGAACGGCACGCCGGGCAGCGGCACGCTCTGGTAACCCACCGAGCGGAGGATCATCTGCGCATCCAGCGTCTCGAACTGGCCGGTCCCGCCGAACGCCCCGCTGGCGTCGATGGCGGTCCGCTCCAGGGTCAGGCCGCTCACCCGGTCGGTGCCGAGGATCTCGGTCGGCCGCAGCCAGAACCTGACGATCAGCCGCCGGGCGTGCCCGCTGGAGGACGCCGGGGCGCCCTCGCCCTGGGCCCACTTGGCGATGGCCACCATGTTGCCGCGGACGCGGCGGTCGGACTCGGTGAGCGCGGCGCCCTTGCCGGAGGAGTCGAACGTGTTCAAGTCGGCCTCGTCGGGGTGTACCACGAGTTCGACGCCGGGCAGTTCGCCCAGTTCACGCAGTTCCTTGGTGGTGAACTTGGCGTATGCGGGCCCGCGGCGGCCGATCATGTGGACCTCGCGGACCTTGCTCGCCTGCAGGGCTTCGAGGACAGGCTGGGGCACATCGGTCCCGTGCAGTTCGGCCGGGTCCCGGGCCAGGATCCGGGCCACGTCGACCGCGACGTTGCCCACGCCGATGACCGCGACCGACTCGGCGTCCAGGGTGAACGCGCCGGAATCCACGTCAGGATGACCGCAGTACCAGTTCACGAAGTCGGTAGCCGCGTAGCTGCCCGGCAGGTCCTCGCCGGGAATACCGAGCCGCCGGTCCCGCATCGCCCCGGTCGCGTAGATCACCGCGTCGTACGCCGACACCAGTTCATCGCGGGTCACGTCCTCGCCCAGGTGCACGCCGCCCACGAAGCGGACATCCCCGCTCTCCAGCACCTTGCGCAGGTATTGGGCGATGGACTTGATCGACTTGTGGTCAGGCGCCACGCCGTAGCGGACCAGGCCATACGGGGTGGGCAGCCGGTCGATGACGTCGACCCGGACGGGCACCGGCAACGGCAGCGCAGCAGCCTGCTTGACCAGCGCCTCGGCAGCGTACAGGCCGGCGGGACCGGAGCCGACCACGGCTACGTTCAGCATAAGGACTTACGCTACTCGACCGGCCGGCCTTCCGGCGCGGCCTGGCGGCTGTCGAACGCCTCACCCGATGACCGGAGCGCCACCGCCTCGGTGATCCGCAGGGCCAGCTGCTGGGACGTCAGGCCCACCTCTTCCAGCACCTGCTGGCGGGTGCCGTGAGACAAGAACTCCTGCGGCAGCCCGAACGTCTTGACCGGCACGTCCACGTCATGGTCACGCAGCAGCCTGGCCACCGCATCGCCGAAGCCGCCGGCCCGTCCGTTGTCCTCGACGGTGACGACCAGCCGGTGCCGCCGGGCGGCGCCGATCAGTGCCTCGTCGACCGGCTTGGTCCAGCGCGGGTCCACCACGGTGACGCCGATGCCGTGATCGCCCAGCCGGTCCGCGATCTCCAGCCCGGTCACCGCCATCGGGCCGGCCCCAACCAGCAGCACGTCCTCGGCCAGGCCTGCCGCAGGCTCGCGAAGCACGTCCATGCCGCCGAGCTTGGCGACGGCCTCGACCTCGCCGCCGACATTACCCTTGGCGAACCGGACCACGGTCGGCCCGTCGGACACTTCGACCGCCTCATTGAGCAGCTCGGCGACCCGCTTAGCGTCCCGCGGCGCGGCGATCTTCATGCCCGGCACGAGCTGCATGATCGATCCGTCCCACATGCCGTGGTGGCTGGCACCGTCGGGCCCGGTCACGCCCGCCCGGTCCAGCACGAACGTCACCGGGAGCCGGTGCAGGGCCACGTCCATCAGCGTCTGGTCGAAGGCCCGGTTGAGGAATGTCGAGTAGATGGCCACCACCGGGTGCAGGCCGCCCATGGCCAGGCCCGCCGCGCTGGTCACCGCGTGCTGCTCGGCGATGCCCACGTCGTAGACCCGGTCCGGGTAGGCCGCGGCGAACTGGGCCAGGCCGGTCGGGTGCAGCATGGCGGCGGTGATCGCGACCACGTCGGGACGGCGCGCGCCGATGGCCAGCAGCTCGTCGCCGAACACCCGGCTCCACGTGCCGGGCAGGGCGCCAGCCGCGGGCACCTGGTGCAGGCAGTCGATCTCGTTCTGCTCGGCGGCCGGGTAGCCGAAGCCCTTCTTGGTGATGACGTGCAGGAGCACCGGTCCGCCGAAGTCCCTGGCGCGCCGCAGCGCGGCCTCCACCATGCGCTCGTCGTGCCCGTCGATCGGCCCGACGTACTTGAGGCCCAGGTCCTCGAACATCACCTGCGGCTGCAGGACGTCCTTGATCCCCTTCTTAATGCCATGCAGCGTGCCGTACAGCGGCGCGCCGAGCAGCGGGGCCCGGGAGACCGTGGTCTTGATGTAGTCGAGCACATGCTCGTACCGCGGGTTGACCCGGATCGCGGCCAGATGCTCGGCCAGGCCGCCGATGGTCGGCTGGTAGGACCAGCCGTTGTCGTTGACGATCATGACCAGCCGGGAGTCCTTGGCCGCGGCGATGTTGTTCAGCGCCTCCCAGGCCATGCCGCCGGTCAGCGCGCCGTCGCCGATGATCGCGACCACGGTCCGGTACGGTTCGCCGCGCAGCTTGTAGGCCTTGGCCAGGCCGTCGGCGTAGGACAGGCTGGTCGAGGCGTGCGAGTTCTCCACCAGGTCATGCTCGGATTCGGCCTGGCTGGGGTAGCCGGTCAGCCCGCCGCGCTGGCGCAGCGTGCCGAACTGGCCGAACCGGCCGGTCAGTAGCTTGTGCACGTAGGACTGGTGGCCGGTGTCGAAGACGATGCGGTCCTTGGGCGAGTCGAAAACGCGGTGGATCGCGATGGTGAGCTCGACCACGCCGAGGTTCGGCCCGAGGTGACCGCTGGTCCTGGTCACCGTCTCGATGAGGACATCACGGATCTCCCCGGCCAGGCGGGTGAGCTGGTCCTGACTGAGTTCCTTGAGGTCCTCAGGACCGTTAATGCACTCCAGCAGGGTCACGGGTGCTCCTCGTGTGCTGTGCGGGCCTGGCGGGGAACGCGAACGAGCCGAGTCTACGGCCACGATCCGCAGATAGCTCGTCCCCAGCGTCCGGTAACCGACACGCGCGTCGGACTCGGTTAGCTGCTGGGGGCCGTGGCGTCGGCCGGTGCCGCCCGGCCCGCGGGTGTCGGCAAGACCAGCGGCCGCGCGGCGAGAACCCCGACGACGAGCTCGCAGACGGCCAGGATGAGCAGCAGGATCATCGGGATATCCCAGCTGCCGGTGGCCGTGTGCAGCAGCCCGAGCTCGAGCGGCCCGACGCAGGCAACCAGGTAGCCGACCGACTGGGCGAAGGCCGACAACGAGGCCGCCGCAGCAGGATCCGGGGCCCGCGCCATCATGAAGAAGATGGCCAGGCCGAGGCAGGCCCCTTGGCTGACTCCGAGCACCAGGACCGACAGCGGGGCTAGGCTGAGCGGCAACCAGAGGCATCCGGCCAGGCCAGCCGCGGTGCCGATCAGGCTCGGGATGACCAGCGCACGCTGACCCGGCGAACGATGGGCCAGCACGGGCACGATCAGCGAGGTGGCCAGGTTACCTACGCCCATCAGGGCCAGCAGGCTGCCGGCCTCGACCGGCGAGGAACCGCGATCCTGGAAGATAGTCGGCAGCCAGGACAGGGCGGCGTAGTACAGCAGGCTCTGCAGGCCCATGAACGCGGTGACCTGCCAGGTGAGCGCGTACCGGTACAGCTTGTGCGGGGCCGAGGCGAGATCCGCCAGCGGGACGCCATCACCAGGGAAACCGCCGGGCGGCCGCGTGCGGCCAGCCGCCTGGTACTTGAGCTGCGGCAGCCACAGCAGCACGGCCACGGCAGCCGGGCCCGCCCACACGCCGAGCGAAAGGGGAATCGAGCCGCCCGAGCGCTGATACAGCGGCACGGCGAGCAGCGAGGAGAGGATGGCGCCCACGGACAGCGCGGTCAGGTAGATGCCGATCAGGAAGCCGGCCCGCTCCGGCCAGCGCCGCTTGACCATGCTGGACAGCAGCACATTGAGAATGGCGATCGCGCTCGCGGCCAGCGCCGTGCCCGGGAACAGCAGGGTCGATGGCGCGACCCCGCGCAGCAGCAGGCCCGCGGTCAGCACGATCAGGGCGACAAGCAGGACCCGTTCCTCTCCCCAGCGCCGGTTCAGCCTGGGGGCGAAGGCCGAGACCACACCGAAGCAGATCACCGGGGTGGTGGCCAGCAGCGACAAGGCGGCCGAGGACAGATGCAGCCGGGTGCCCAGGACGGGGAACAGCGGCGGGAGGCTGGTGATGGCGGTGCGCAGGTTCAGCCCAGCGGCCGCCACGGCCACGATGAGCAGCGTGGTCTGGTAGGACCGGCGTCGGCCGGCGGCCGGGTTTTCTGACATCAGCAAGCTAAAGGTACCTGCGAGAGAAAATAATCCTTAGCCGAACGAACGGTGGTGCGCGCCGCCGGCTAACCGGAACGCACCGTAGTGCGGGTAACCGGCTTAGGGAACAAACCGCGGTGCGCGCCGCCGGGTCACGGGATGAGTAGGAGCTTGCCGGTGGTGCGGCGGCCAGCCAGATCCTCGTGGGCGCGGGCGGCGTCGGCCAGCGGGTAGCTGCCGCCGATGCGCACGTCGAGCTCGCCCCCGGCGATCCAGCCGAACAGGTCATCGGCCCGCCACCGCATTTCCTCCGGGTCGGCGATGTAGTGCGCCAGGGTGGGCCGGGTGGCGAACAGCGAGCCGCCGCTGTTCAGCCGCTGGATGTCGAAGGGCGGCACCTGCCCGCTGGCGGCGCCGTAGACCACGATCATGCCGCGCGGGCGCAGCGCCGCCAGGCTTTCCTCGAAGGTAGCCTTACCGACCCCGTCGTACACCACGTGCGCGCCGTGGCCCCCGGTGACCTCGCGGGCCACGGCCCGGAACCCGTCATAGCCGACGACATGATCCGCCCCGGCTCCTCGTGCGAGATCGTCCTTCTCGCCGCCGGAGGTCGTGGCGATCACGATGCCGCCGCGGCGCTTGACCATCTGGGTCAGCAGCAGCCCGACTCCGCCTGCCGCCGCGTGCACCACCGTGACGTCGCCTTCGCGGACCGGGTACGTGCTGGTGGCCAGGTAATGCGCGGTCATGCCCTGCAGAATCACCGCCGCGGCGACCTGCGCGGTTATCCCGGACGGCACCGGGACCACGCGGTCGGCAGGCAGCACGGCCTGCTCGGCATAGCTGCTGCCCAGCCCGGCCCAGGCCACCTGGTCACCGACGGCCAGCCCGGTCACGCCCTCACCGACGGCGGTGATCGTCCCAGCGCCCTCTGCCCCGGGCACGAAGGGCACCGGAGCGGCGTATCCGCCGACGCCTTCCCGCTGGTAGATGTCCATGAAGTTGACCCCGGCCGCGGCGATCTGCACCACCACCTGACCCGGGCCCGGTTCCGGCGCCGCACGCTCCGCCACGTTGAGCACCTCAGGACCGCCGCGGTGCTGGACCTCGATGACGCGCATGCTGGCTCTCCCCTTTCCGCCGGTTCCCGACCAGCTTGTCACGGATCCCCGCCCCGCCCGGCCGGACAACCTGAAGTTGAACATGCTCAACTTTCGATGAGATGCCTGCCCGCGGCCATACGGTGTCGGTCATGTCACGAGAGGTAAGCTCGCGGAGCAGCCGGGGCGAGCAGACGCGGCTGGCGATCGTCGAAGCCGCGCTGCGGTTGTTCCGCGAGCACGGCCACGAGGCCACCACCATGCGCGATCGCCCAGGGAAGCCGGCGTGGCCACCGGGAACGCGTATTACTACTACGGCTCGAAGGAAGAGCTGATCCAGGAGTACTGCGCCAGGAACCAAGCCGATCACGCCACCGCGTACCGCCGCGTGCTGGTCGAGGAGACCAGGCTGGGAGTCCTCCCCCACCAGGACCGCCGCGATCGGCCTGTACGCCGAGGTGATCGCCGGGGCCCGGATCCGGGTCCCGGCCAGCCTGCAGAGCCGCCTGCCGGAACTGCTGCGGCTGTACTCGATGGGGGTCGTCTTGTACTGGGTGCATGACACCTCGCCGGGGTGTCAGCGAACCTACCGGCTCGTCGACTCCACCGCCCCGGTCGCGGAGCGCCTGGTGCGGATGGCCCGGCTGCCCGGGCTGCGGTCCCTGTTCCGCCAGCTGCTATCCGTCGCCGGCGAGACGCTCCACTGAGCCTTGCGGACCCGCAGCGGTCACCCGGTTCAGGGCCAGCCAGCCGAGCAGCCCGAGCGGGTAGATGAAGTAACCGAAGCGGACGTTGGGGCCAAGCAGGAACATCAGGGCCAGCCCGATGGCCAGCCGCCGGGCCGCCGCGGGTATGTCCCGCGGTGGCCGGATCACCAGCGAGATCGCCACGCCAAGGCCCGCCGCGAGCAGCAGCCCGACCGAGAGGACGTGCCCGGCCGTGCCCAGGTCGGTGAGCAGGTGCCCGGGCAGCAGGCTCTCGGCGGGCGTCTTGTAATGCGTGAGGCCGAGGGGGAATAGCACGCTGTTCTGCACCAGCGCCACGGCGGCGCTGGGCCGGTACAGCACGGCCGGCGCCAGGGCCGCGATGAGCACGACGGCGGTGATGACCAGGCCGGCCAGGAAACGCCAGGCGGCCCGGGCGCCGTCGCGGGAGGCGAACATGACGGCCAGGACCGGGATGGCGAGCCAGGCGGTGGATTTCAGGTCGCAGGCGACGCCGAGGGCCACGCCCGAGCTGACGGCCCGCGCGGTGCCGGCCCCGGTGGTAGCGGCTCTTGGCGCCGCGGCGGCCCTCGGAACGGCCAGCGCCAGCGATAGCAGCATGAAAGCCAGAACCGGCGGATCGGTGGTGATCACGGCCAGGTTGAGGCCGATCACCGGCGAGGCCACGGCGATGGCCGTGGCCAGCAGCGCATCGTGGGGGGGCCTGAGCCAGGCCTGAGGGCCGTCCCGCCGGCCGCCATGGTGATCCGCCGGAGCGGGCATGGCGATCCAGAAGGCCGCCGCGAGCGGTACTACCGTGCCGACGGCCAGCCAGACTCCGGAGTTGCCGGCCAGGCCGCCCACCCCGGCCGCGCTCAGCAGGCCGGCCAGGGTCATGACCGGCAGGTAGGGGTTATAGGACAGCCAGCCCGTGACCTGCGCGGAACTAAAGTAGGGCGTGCCGTGGTGCAGCAGCAGCACGGCCGATCGGTCGATGACCTGCATCCCGGTCTCGAGCTGGTAGGCGACCGAGAGCCAGAGCAGCGGTGCGAGTACGGCCATCGCTACCGAGATCAGGACGGCGGTCGTGGCTGACCAGCGCCACATGATGACCAGGGCCGTGGCGTAGCCGCACGAAGCCCAGATGGCCCACACCTGGTCCTCACCCGCCGAGAAGACGGCGAACAGGACCGCGTAGGCCAGGAACACCGCGTAGGTGCCCATGATGTGACGGCGGTCAAGCCAGGGCCGGACCGGCTCTTCGGGCCCGCAGGCAGCCGTCGAAGCGCCCGCGGCCAGCGAGGGCACGGAGCCGCCCGCCGCCGGGCGGCCTGCGTCGTTGGTATACCGCGTCAGCTGGTCCCCCGTCGACCAGAAGAAGAGCTGCCTTGTCTCTAGGCAGTGTAGGCGGCGACGGCGTTACGAGGGGACATGCGGCGGCGGGCCGGCCGGATTCGCGGCAGAAACGCCGGCCGGATACCGGCGCGCGACCAGGTCCGCCTTGACCGCTTCGAGATGCGAGACGGTACCGGCCGCCGGACCCGGGCCCGAGGCCACCGGAACGGTGACGCTGGCCAGGACGTCGTCGGTGCGCGGGGCGGTGAGCGTGAGCACGTCGCCGAACGCGGGCGCCGCCGCGTCCCGTGCGGTCAGCGTGGGCAGGTTCCAGCGCTGCTCGACCGTCCGCAGGATCGAAGTGTGATCAAGCGGTGTCCCGCCGGCCGGCACCCGGTACACCGTGCCCGGCGCGATCAGCGGGGAGACCAGCACGGTCGGGACCCGGACCCCGAACCGGTCGAAACCAAAGCTGAACTCCCCCGTGTCGTTGTCGGGCGGGGTGGCGCCCCAGGGCGGCGGCACGTGGTCGTAGCAGCCGCCATGCTCGTCGTAGGTGATGACCAGTAGCGTGCCCGGCCAGCCCGGCCCGGCCCGCAGGGTCTCGTACACATCGTGGATGAGCTGCTCGCCCAAAGCGACGTCGTAGTTGGGGTGCTGGCTGTTGCCCGTCGAACTCCAGTCGGGCTCGAGGAAGGTGAACGGCGGGAGGGTGCCGGCCGCGGCCGCGGCCTGGAAGTCGGTGAACTTGCCGAAGTGGCTGGCTGCCGCCGTGCTGATCTGGGTGAAGGTCGACTTGGTCAGCGGCTCGTCATCGTAGCCGTATACCGCCCAGCCCAGGCCGGCCGCGTCGAGCAGGCCGAAGATGGTCGGCGAGCTGAACGTGCGCGTCTTGTCGTCCATGTGCCCCTGGCTGGTCGCCGCGCAGGCGAAGGCGCGGTTCGGCAGGGTCTCGGTCGGCACTGACGAGAACCACTGATCACAGACGGCGTATCCCTGGGCCAGGGCGGACAGCACCGGCAGCGCTTCGGGCGTGAAGCAGCCCATGATGTCGGCCTCGACCGTACCGGAGACGATCGGGTAACTCGAGGGCTCCTTGGCCTGCCAGCCGAGGGTGTAGGCGAAGTCCGAGATGAAGCCCTGGCCGGGCGCCGCTTGCCCGGACGACGACGGGCCTTTGGTGCTGCCGTACAGCTGGTCGTTGGTGGCCATGTAGCCTTCGCCCGGGTCGGCGCCCGGCATGTAGTAGGCGCTGGGCATGGTCGGCTCGATCCGGGACACAGCGATCGGCTGGCCGTTCGAGCCGGGATTCGACTCGGTCCCGGTCAGGCCCTCGAACGGCTGGCCTGACGGCGTTACGTTGCCGGGATACAGGAACCCGAGCATGTGGTCGAACGAGCGGTTCTCCAGCATGAGGACGACCACGCTGTTCACCGAGGCCAGGCCGCCGCTCGCCGGGCTGGCCGGAGTAGCGCCTTCGGTCATCGCGATTCCCCTCCCATAGACCGAAACCGGTCCAAACACTACCCGCGCATTCAGCCGGTCGCAGGAGATCGTGTCCTATCGGGTCGAAGGCGTCTCGCTGCCGGGCTGAGCTGCGGTTTCGGGTCGGTTCCCTGCGTCGGCCGGAACCGCAGGGGCCTCGGGGCTGGCCGTCAGCATCCTGGCCACCAGGCCGGCGGCCAGCAGGGCGCCGCCCGCGACGGCCGCCGCGGCGACCGGCCGGGGCAGCGCGGGACCGAGGCGGAACTTACCTGGTCCCACCGCGGCCAGCGCGGCGGCTGCCGCCAGGTTGGTCAGCGGCAGCTCGAACCCGCCCTTGGAGCTCAGCGGTCCCTTCGCGCGGTGGGTGGTCGCGGCGACGCTCATCGCTCCCATGATGGCCAGCGGCCCGGCCGGGTCGGCGATTCCCGCCGCGGTGAGCACGCCGCCGGCCAGTTCGGTGACCCCGGCCGCGGTGGCCATGTGCTTGCCCGGCCGCAGGCCAATGCGGTGGAAGCCGGCCGCGGTCCGCTCGAGTCCGGAGCCGCCGAACGCGCCGAACAGCTTCTGGGCGCCGTGCACGGCCAGGTACCCGCCGAGCACGAGCCGGGTGCCGAGCAGAGCCACATTACGCATGATGTCCTCCCTCTCATTGCTGGTTATTTTCGTCCTGCCGGCCCAGGATCAAGTGCGCTCAGCGCAACCCCGGGCACGAGCCAGCCGGAGCATGGCCCGGGTCATCTGGGCGGTAGTCGGCGGCTCAGGCAGCCGCGAGTCCTGGCTCCTGAAGGCGTCGAGGGACAGGGCCACGAACCGCCGCCAGGTGTCGGGCGCGTCGTGCCGGGTGACGTCCATGACTGCGGCGGTCGCGATCAGCAATAGCACGAGATCCTCGCCGACGAACTCCCGGCGCAGGGTGCCTTGAGCCTTGGCGCGGTCGATCACCCGGATGATCAGGTCGTTGGCGCTACGCCTGAGCTGCTCGATATGCTCGTCGGCCGAGAGCGTCATGGACAGCAGGTCGGACAGGCCCCGGTCGCCGGCTTGCAGCTCGCAGATCTGCTCCACGAACCCGGCGAAGCCGCGCCACGCATCGGCGGCGGCCAGCGCCCGCTCGGCGGCCTCGGCGTAGGCGCCGACCTGTTCCACGAGCGCGGCAGCCACCAGCTTCTCGCGGCTGGGGAAGCGCCGGTACAGCGTCGCGATGCCGACGCCGGCCCGGGCGGCGATCGCCTCGAGTGGTGCCTCCAGGCCCTGCTCGGCGAATACCTCCCTGGCCACCTCGATGATCGCCGTCCGGTTGCGCGCAGCATCCGCCCGCAGCCGCCGGCACTCGTTCATCCGCTCATCCTAGACTATATGGAGGGTGGCCTCCGGAAGCTGCTACGATCTTGCCTGCCGCGCCCCTCGAGCGCGATCCCGAAACGGAGAAGCACCATGGAAACCAGCCCGGGCCCGTGGATCGGCGCCCTCCGGCACTCTCACGAGCGGCTCCAGGAGGCGGCCGGGCCCCTGGATGCGGCGCAGCTTGAGCAGCTCTCTTACGCGAGCGAGTGGTCGATCGCCCAGGTACTGTCCCATCTCGGTTCCCAGGCGGAGATCTTCGGCTTGTTCCTGGCGGCCGGCCTGACCGGGCAGGATCCGCCCGGACGCGAGGAGTTCGTGCCCATCTGGGAGGTCTGGAACGCCAAGAGCCCGCAGGCCCAGGCGTCGGACGCGCTGCGCGCGGACCAGGCCACGCTCGAGCAGTTCGAGTCGCTGGACGACGAGCAGCGGGCACGGCTGCGCCTGCAGATGTTCGGCATGGAACTGGATATCACCGGGCTGGCCCGGATGCGCCTGAGCGAGCACGCGGTGCACACCTGGGACGTCGCGGTCGCGCTCGACCCGGCCGCGACCATCGAGCCGGACGCGGTAGCCCTCCTGATCGACATGCTGGGCCAGTCCGCGGGCAGGTCGGCCAAGCCGGACGGCCAGCAGCGGCGGGTCCGGGTGGTCACCACCGATCCCGAGCGGAGCTTCATCCTGGAAACGGGCCCGACGGTCACCTTGACCGAGTCGGACGGCCACGACGAAGGCCTGCCTGAACTGCGGCTGCCGGCCGAGGCGCTGATCCGCTTGCTCTACGGGCGCCTCGACCCCGCCCACACCCCGTCGGTCGAGGCCAAGGGCGTCGACCTCGACGAGCTACGGGCTATCTTCCCCGGCTTCTGAGGCCGGCGGGCCCGCAGGCCCCTGCTCGGCCGGGAACCGGCCGACGACGACGGTGGCGTCCAGGTCGGCGGACACCGACAGCCACGGGACCAGGCTGCTGGCGGCGAAGGCCGCCACGGCCTGCAGTGCCTGCCGCTCGCTGGTCTCGATCAGCAGATGGCCGCCCGGCGCCAGCCACTCGGGTGCTCCGGCAGCGACCCGCCGGAGCACCTCCAGGCCGTCCGGCCCGCCGTCGAGCGCCACCAGCGGCTCGTGCGCCCGGGCTTCGGGGGGCAGGAACCTGATCTCGCCCGTCGGCACGTAGGGCACGTTGGCTACCACGACGGCGACCCGGCCCCGCAGGCCAGCGGGCAGCGGGTCGTAGAGGTCACCCTGGTAGACGTGGCCGCCGTAGTCGGCCACGTTCCGCCGGGCGCAGCGCACCGCGGCCGGGTCGATGTCCGCGGCGTGCAGCTCAGCCTGATCCAGGCCGGCGGCTAGCGCGGCCCCGATCGCGCCCGCCCCGCAGCACAGGTCGACGATGACCGAGCGCGGCCGGAGAAGGGTCCGGGCCTGCTCGACGAGGAATTCGGAGCGGCGGCGGGGCACGAAGACGCCGGGGTCCACGGCTATCCGCAGCCCGCAGAACTCGGCCCAGCCCAGGACCTGCTCCAGGGGCAGGCCGACGACGCGGCGGTCCACCATGGCCGCGAGTTCGGCGGGCGTGCGGGCCGCGGACACGAGCAGCCGGGCTTCGTCCTCGGCGAAGACGCAGCCCGCGGCGCGGAGCCTGGCGACGATGACGGAGTCCGGGGCGGGCATGACCAGATCGAGGCTACCGCCCATGGCGGCTTAGATACGCCGGTAGCGAAGGTAGACGACACGGGAGCCGAACGTACGGGTCTCCAGCAGTTCGAGGCTGATCGGCTGGTCGCGGGGCGGGAAGTAGCGGGTGCCGCCGCCCAGCACGACTGGGTTGACGAACAGGCGGTACTCATCGATCAGGTCCAGCTTGATCAACGTGGACGCGAGGCCGGCCCCGCCGACCGCCACCACGCCCGTACCCGGCTGCTGGCTAAGCCGGGCGACTTCGCCGCCCACGTCGCCGCGGGCCAGCCGGGCATTGCCCTCGACGTGCTCCAGCGTGGTGGAGAACACCACCTTCGGTATGGCCTTCCAGATCCGGGCGAACTCGAGCGCGTCGGGATCGGACCATCTGGTCTCGGGCGCCTCCCAGGGCAGCATGTCCTCGTACAGTCCCCGGCCGCACAGGTGCGTGCCGACCTCGCGTGTTTGCTGGTTGTGGAACCGCAGCAGTTCGGCGTCCGGAGCAGCCCAGTCGATCTCGCCGCGCGGCCCGGCGATGTAGCCGTCGAGCGACATGCTCATCGAGTAGATCAGCGGACCCATCTACCACCCTCCCCGGTGTGTTTCCCTTGCCGGAATAGATCAACCCGGGACCGTTCGGCAGCAGAATAGGCCCATGTCGGTAGAGATCCGGGCTCCAAGGCCCGGCGACGGTGCGGGCATGGCCCGAGTCTGGCTAAGCGCCGGAGCGTATTACGCCGGCCTGGATCCCGCACATTTCCAGGTCCCGGCGGCTGACGGCCTGCCGGAGTCGTTCGAGGACAGCATCGCGGCGGCCGCTCAGGCCGCCGACGAGGACGCCTTGCAACTGGTCGCGGATTCCGCCGGGACCGTGGCCGGCTGGCTGACCGCCCAGATCCAGCACCCGGCCGCCAGCGCCGCCCACCAGCTAGTCCGAGAGCACAGCTGGACCCGGCTGCTGGTCAACGCGCTGGTTGTCGACCAGGCGCTATGGCGTCAGGGCATCGGGACCGCGCTGCTCGAGGCGGCCGAGTCATGGGGACGTGCACGCGGCGCCCAGGCAGCCCGGCTCGATACCTACATCGGCAGCGCGGTATCGGTGCCGTTCTACGAACGGCACGCGGGCTACCAGCGGCGCTCGATCGTGTTCCAGAAGGCGCTGCTTCAGACGACACTGCGCTGACCGCTTACCCGGCCGCGCGCAGGGAGCGGAGCACGTACTGCATGATGCCGCCGTGCCGGAAGTACTCCGCCTCGCCCGGGGTGTCGATCCGCACGACGGCCCGGAATTCGCTGCCGTCGGCCGTCACCGCGACCTCGTTCGGGATCGTGCCTGAATTGATCTCCTCGATGCCGCGGATGTCGAAGGTCTCTTCCCCGGTCAGGCCCAGCGTGGCGGCCGACTCCCCCGGGCGGAACTGCAGCGGCAGCACGCCCATGCCGATCAGGTTGGAACGGTGGATGCGCTCGAAGGACTCGACCAGGACGGCGCGCACGCCCAGCAGCAGCGTGCCCTTGGCGGCCCAGTCGCGGGAGGAGCCGGAACCGTACTCCTTGCCGCCGAGCACGATCAGCGGGGTGCCCGCCTCGATGTAGCGGCGGGACGCGTCGTAGATCGACATCTGCTCGCCGCCAAAGACGGTAACGCCGCCCTCGGTGCCGGGTGCGAGCTGGTTGCGCAGCCTGATGTTGGCGAACGTGCCGCGGATCATGACCTCGTGGTTGCCGCGCCGGGAGCCGTAGGAGTTGAAGTCCTTCCGCTCGACGCCGTGCTCGGTCAGGTACCTGCCCGCCGGGCTGTCGGTCTTGATCGCGCCGGCCGGCGAGATGTGGTCGGTGGTCACCGAGTCACCCAGCTTGGCCAGCACCCGGGCCCCGGTGATGTCGGTCACCGGCTCGGGCTCGTCCGGCATGCCGTCGAAGTACGGCGGCCGCCGGACGTAGGTCGACTCGTCGGCCCAGGCGAAGGTATCGCCGGCCGGAATGTCCAGGCCGCGCCAGTTGTCGTCGCCCTTGAACACGTCGGCGTAGTCGCGGGTGAACATCTCCTCGGCCACCGCGTGCTGCACCACGTCGGCGACCTCCTCGGGCGAGGGCCAGATGTCGGCCAGGTAGACCGGCTGGCCTTCGGCGTCGGAGCCGAGCGGCTCGCGGCCCAGGTCGATGTCCATCGTCCCGGCCAGCGCGTAGGCGACCACCAGCGGCGGCGAGGCCAGGTAGTTCATCTTCACGTCCGGGTTGATCCGGCCCTCGAAGTTGCGGTTTCCGGACAGCACGGCCGTCACGGCCAGGTCATTGTCGTTGACCGCGTCGCTGATAGCCTGCGGCAGCGGGCCGGAGTTCCCGATGCAGGTGGTGCAGCCGTAGCCGACCAGGTTGAAGCCGAGCTTGTCCAGGTACGGCACCAGGCCGGCGCGCTCGTAGTAGTCCATAACGACCTTGGAGCCGGGCGCCAGCGAGGTCTTCACCCAGGGCTTGCGGCTCAGGCCCCGGTCGACCGCGTTCTTGGCCAGCAGCGCCGCGCCGACCATGACCGACGGGTTGGAGGTGTTCGTGCAGGAGGTGATCGCGGCGATTACCACCGACCCGTGGTCAACCTCGGTGCGCGTGCCGTCATCCAGGGTGACGCCCACCGGGTGCGAGGCTCGGCTGCCGTCCCCGGCTGCCACCGGGTCGGAGGCCGGGAACGTCCCGGCCAGGCCGTTGTCCAGGCTGGCCTCGGCCACGTAGTTGGGCAGGGCGTCGCGGAAGGCCGTCTTGGCGTCGGCCAAGGCGATCCGGTCCTGCGGGCGCTTCGGGCCTGCGATCGACGGGACCACGGTGGACAGGTCCAGGCTGAGCTCCTCCGAGTACCGCGCCTCGCGGTCCGGGTCGTGCCACAGGCCCTGCTCCTTGGCGTAGGCCTCGACCAGGGCGACCTGCTCGGCCGGGCGGCCGGTGAGCTTGAGGTAGTCCAGGGTGTGCTGATCGATCGGGAAGATGGCGCAGGTGGAGCCGAACTCGGGGGACATGTTGCCGATCGTGGCCCGGTTGGCCACCGGGACCGCGGCCACGCCCTGGCCGTGGAACTCGACGAACTTGCCGACCACGCCGTGCTTGCGGAGCAGTTCGGTGATGGTGAGCACCAGGTCGGTGGCGGTGGCGCCGCTGGGCAGCTCACCGGACAGGCGGAACCCGAGCACCTTGGGGATGAGCATCGAGATGGGCTGGCCGAGCATGGCGGCCTCCGCCTCAATGCCGCCGACGCCCCAGCCGAGCACGCCCAGCCCGTTCTGCATGGTGGTGTGCGAGTCCGTGCCCACGCAGGTGTCGGGGTAGGCCACGCCGTCCCGGCGCATCACGACCCGGGCCAGGTACTCGATGTTCACCTGGTGGACGATGCCGGTGCCCGGCGGGACCACCTTGAACTGGCTGAACGCCTCCTGGCCCCAGCGCAGGAACTGGAACCGCTCGTGGTTGCGCTGGAACTCGATCTCTACGTTGCGGGTGAACGCGTCCGGGCTGCCGAACACGTCGGCCACCACTGAGTGGTCGATGACCAGTTCGGCCGGGCAGAGCGGGTTGATCTTTGTTGGGTCACCGCCCAGGGCCTTCATGGCCTCGCGCATGGCGGCCAGGTCGACCACGGCCGGCACGCCGGTCAGGTCCTGCAGGATCACCCGGGCGGGGGTGAACTGGATCTCGGTGTCCGGCTCGTGCTGCGGATCCCACTGGGCCACTGCCGTGGCCTGCTCGGCGGTGATATTGACGCCGTCCTCGTTGCGGAGCAGGTTCTCCAGCAGGATCTTCAAGCTGAACGGGAGGCCGGCCGATCCGTCCAGCGCGTCGAGCCGGTAGATCTCGTACTGCTGGCCCGCGGCCTGAAGGGCCGCCCGGCTGCCGAAGCTGTTCGCCGTCATCGTTCCTGAGCCTCCTCGCTCGTCCCGGCTGCACGCGCGGATTCCGCTACCCGGTTCCCCGGGTCCGACTCCAACCTACAGTATCTCGATATCAAGCTACTTTACAAGGTTGATGTTACCGGCGAGTAACCAGTGCGGCCCATACGCGAGATTAGTACTGACCCGGAGCGTTTCCCGCGTTCCTCCTGGCGACCGAGATCGCACGCCACTGGGAGCCACTGGGAGAAGGCCACGACCGCCAGCACGATGGGCATGATGATGAGAGGCGGCGGCAGGCTGACGGCACCGTACCAGGAGTCCCCGATCATCACGGCGAGGAACAAGCCGCTGATCACGAAGGAAAGGGCAGTCACGGCCGCTCACCTCTATCCCCGATCGGAGGCGACCTGCTAGCTCATTAGGATGACTCTGTAGCCGAGGTATCCAGCCCGTATGTCCCGCCCGGAGAGGACGTCAGCGCCATGCGCTTCGCGATCAAGACACGGCCCGAGCACCAGACCTGGGAAGAGATCCGTGACGCCTGGATCGCGGCAGACGAGATCCCGTTGTTCGAGTCGGCCTGGAACTGGGATCACTTCTATCCGCTGACCGGCGACCTGACCGGGCCGAACTTCGAAGCCTGGACGATGCTGGCCGCGATGGCGCAGGCCACCCGGCGGATCCGGCTCGGCTGCCAGGTCACCGGCATGGTGTACCGTCATCCCGCGGTGCTGGCCAACATGGCGGCCACCGTCGACATCATCTCCGGCGGACGGCTGGAACTGGGCCTCGGGGCGGGCTGGAACCAGATGGAATGCGACGCGTACGGGATCGAACTGCCGCCGCTGCGCGAGCGGTTCGACCGGTTCGACGAAGGGGTCGAGGCCATCATCAGGCTGCTCAGCCAGACCACCACCACGTTCGAGGGACAGTACGTCGGGCTTACCGAGGCCAGGTGCGAGCCGAAGCCGGTGCAGCAGCCCCATCCGCCGGTGACCATCGGCGGACGCGGCAAGAAGCGGACGCTGCGCACCGTGGCCCGCTGGGCCCAGCAGTGGAATGCCATCGCCGAAAACCCGGAGGACTGGGCGGAGCTCAAGGAGGTGCTGGCTGGGCACTGCGCCGACATCGGCCGCGACATCAAGGAGATCACCTGCTCGGTCAACGTGCGCATCGACCCCGATGGCGACCTGGAACCTGTGATAGCGGCGGCCGCCGCCTATCGCGACGCCGGCGCGGACCTGATCATCGTGGGCTTGCCGCTCCACCCGAAGCCCGATTCCCTCAAGCCGCTGGCCGAGGCGCTCGGACCGCTGGCTTAGGGATCCCGGGGCCATGTCCATGATCGCGGGCAGTTCGGACGGGCTATACCGACCGAAACTGCCCGCGATCATGATTCCGGCCCAGCTCTGTCCGTGATCTGGACCAGGTAGGACCGCTGCCGCGATCCAGGGGCGGTAGCGCGTCCTTCGGCGGGCGCGGCTTCACTCCAGGAGAGCCGCGCCCGTGGTCCATCGTTGCAGGTGGATCAGGAATCGGCACAGGTCGGCTGCGGTGGCTAACCGTGGACCTTTCGCGCCCGGATTACCAGCCGCGAGGCGGCTCGGCAGCGCAGGCCGCGTCCTCCGGCGTCCCGGGGCCCCGCCCGCGGGGTGTGCCGGGATCACGGGGGTCGAGCAGTCCGGCGCCGGATTCGTCGTCCAGGCCGTCACGGGGACTGGCCACGGCCGGCCCGGGTGCCGCGGGCTCCGGCTCTGCAGCCTCCGGCTCGCCCGGCTTAGCTGCCGTGGACTGCCTGAAGTAGTCGCTGATCAGCTCGCGCTGCTGGGCCAGCAGCTGATCGAAGTGCTTGTCGACGTTGTGCTCGCCGATCGCTTCCGCGGTCAGGTACAGGTCCTTGATCTGCTCGAGCTTGCGCGCCCGCGCGTGCTCGGTATCGTCGGCGCCCTCCTCGCTGATGGCATCCGCCGGGACGGGTGCCGGGTCGGCGGCAGGCGGTTCTGCCGCGCCGGGCGGCGGCCCGCCGGACGGCAGCAGCGGCTCGAACGGGCCGCGGGTTGGCTCATGGAGCGGGGCAGGCTCTTCAGCCAGGAGGTCATACCAGTAGGCGGCATCGGACTCGGCTGGATCCGGCGTTGCTGACGCCACGTCCGGTTCGCTGGTGTCGCGGTAGACGTACACGTCCGGGTCGGCCGGAGCCGGGCTCGCCGGCGGCGCGGGCCTCGGTGGCGGCACGGCATCGGCTCGACCGGGCGGCACGGCATCGGCTCGACCGGGCGGACCGGCCGGATGTTCGGGGCTGCCGGGCCGGCCCGGGCCGCCGGCGAGGCCGGGTAGTCCGTCGCGCGGATCACCGGCGCGTATCCGCCGTCGAAGGAGCTATGGCCCCCCGGAGCACCAGGAAATCGCGGGGCGCCGGAACCTGACGGACCGCCCGGAGCTGGCGGGGCACCCGGACCTAGCGGCGCACCGGGACCGGGTTGTGCACCCGGACCCGGCGGGCTAGCGGCTCCGGGTGCACGTGTTCCTGGTGCGGGCCTGGGCGGGGGCGGCGGGGATCTGTACGGCTCTCGTCCGCCCGGCGCGGCATACCTGGGCCCGCCCGGTGATCGGCCGCTGGCGCTGCCGCCCGGCCCGGGGCCGAACGAGCCCGGGTGCGCCGGATGAGGAGGATAGACCGGCTCGCGGGGCGGCACGGGACCGCCCGGCGGCGAAGGCTCGCGTGGCGGGCTTCCTCCGCGGACCGGATTCCCGTCGCGGACCGGCTGCCCCTCGCGGAACGGAGGGGCTTGACGATAAGGCGGCGTCCCATGAGGCGGCGCAGGCGCATGCGGCGGCGGGGCTCCATGAGATGGTGAGGTCATGTGGGGTGGTGCGGGCGCCTGAGGTGAGAGAGACTCACGGGGCGACGGAGTTCCACGGGGCGGGAGATCCTCGTGGGATCGTATGCGGTCACGAGGTGACTGCTGGGGTGGTACGGGCTGCCGGGGTGGTATGGGCTGCTGGGGCTGACGGGAGGTCTGGGGGCCGGGCGGTGTGGGGGCCGGCCCGGCGGGGCGTGCTCCCGGCTGGCGACCGGGCCACGGCGGCGGACCGCCCGGCCGGCCAGCCGGTGACCCGCTTTCGTTCCGGCCAGCCGGTGGCCGGCTCAGGTTGCGGTCGTTCGGCGACCTGCCCTCGTTCCGGCCGACCGGCGGCCCTGTAACTCTCGCGGATCCGCGGTAGCCCGGCGGCGCCGCCGCCAGCCCAGGCGACCTGTCCGACCCAGGCGATCCCGCCGAGCTGTCCGGTCCGGACGGTCGTCCGGCCCTGGCGCGGGCAGGCTGACCGGATCCGGGCTGCGGAACACCCGCCTGGGCCTGGTCGCGGCCTCGCTCCTGGGCTGCCGGAGGGCGCTGCCGGTGCCCGGCCGCGCTCCGGCCGTCGGCCGGGCCGCGATGATCGGCCGCGCTCCGGTGATCGGCCGGGTCCCGATGATCGGCCGGGCTGCGGCGGTCGGCCGAGCGTGTGCCAGCGCCCGCGGGCGGCCGGGCCCGGCGCGATCGCCTGGATCTTTCGGCCCGGGTCAGCGCAACTGCCACCAAGGTGGCCAGGCCGACCAGGATGCCCGTCACGCCTATGGCCAGGCCCAGGATGCTCATATGACCGAACGGACGTCCGCTGGTCAGATGCGTGGCCGTGCTCGCGACCACCAGGATGCCGCCCAGGATGACCGCCACGGCGCCCACAACCGCCAGGGTGATGGCAAGCCGCATCCCCCTGCCGGTAGCGGTATAAGAGCGCACCGATCCACGATCGCATCGTGCGTTCGGCGCTCGCAAGCCATACGGGCAGGTCCGCACATTACGACTTGCCTTCGGGCTCCTCGAAGCCGCGGCCCTGCTGCCTACGGGCCGCAATGCCGCTGACCTGGTATTTTGGACGATCACCCGGCGCTGCCGCAGCGGTGAGAACGCGGACGATACGTTATGGGCATGACCACTCAGGCGGATAAGGCGCAACGGTTCCTGTCTCTGCATCGGCCTGGCCAGCCCCTCCTGCTGCCGAACCCGTGGGACCTCGGCTCGGCAAAGCTGCTGGCCTCCCTCGGATTCGAGGCCCTGGCCACCACCAGTTCCGGCTTCGCCGCGACGCTGGGCCGCAACGACGGCTCGGTCAGCATGCAAGAAGCCCTGGTCCACGCGGCCGTCATCGTGGCGGCCACCGACCTGCCGGTCTCGGCCGATCTGGAGAATGCCTTCGCGGACGAGCCGCAGGGCGTGGCGGAGACCATCAGGCTGGGCATCGAAGTCGGCCTGGCCGGTGGCTCGGTAGAGGATTTCACCGGCCGGGAAGACGACCCCATCTACGAGCCGAAGTTCGCGGCCGAGCGGGTCGCGGCGGCGGCCGAACAGGCCCACGCGGGCCCGGTCCGCTTCGTGCTCACCGCCCGCGCCGAGAACTACCTCCACGGACGGCCCGATCTGGCCGACACGATCGCCAGGCTGCAGGCCTACCAGGAGGCCGGCGCCGACGTGCTGTACGCGCCCGGCCTGCGCGACATCGCCGACATTCGCCAGCTGGTCCGCGAGGTCGACCGTCCGGTCAACGTGCTCGCGATCGGCGGCACGCCGCCCGTACCGGAACTAGCCGAGGCGGGCGTCAGCCGGGTCTCCGTGGGCGGCTCGTTCGCGTTTGCCGCGCTGGGCGCCGTCGTCGAGGCCGCAACCGAGCTCCGCGACCACGGCACATACGGCTACCGGGCGGTCAGCGCCACCGGCGCCGAAGCCGCCCGCCGCGCCTTCAGCTAAACCTGGGGCGCCACGTCGGAGGCGATTAGCTCCAGGTGGGCCAGGTCGGCTAGGTCGTATATCTGCAGGTAGACGCGTTCCGCCCCGATCTCGGCGAACTCGGCGATCCTGGCCGCGACCTCGCCGGGCGTCCCGCCCAGCCCGTTTTGCCTCAGCTCGTCGGGGTCCACGCCGATGGCGGCGGCGCGGCGGCGGTATTCGGCCTCGTCCTTCCCGCAGCACGTCGTCTGGGCGACCGAGTAGGTCATCGAGGACGGATAGCGCCCGGCGGCCTCGCAGGCTTCGCGGACCCGGTCGAAGACGGCCTCCGAGTCCCGCACCGAGCGGAACGGCACGTTGAACTCGTCCGCGAACCTGGCGGCCAGCTGGGGCGTGCGGCGCGGGCCCGAGCCGCCGACGAGCACCGGCGGCCGTGGCCGCTGGGCGGGCTTGGGCAGACCGGGCGAATCCGCCAGCTGGTAGTGCGCGCCCGCGAACGAGAAGGTCTCCCCCTCTGGCGTGCCCCACAGCCCGGTGACGATGGCGAACTGCTCCTCGAGCCGGTCGAAGCGCTCGGCGACGGAGGGGAACGGAATGCCGTAGGCGGTGTGCTCCGCCTCGAACCAGCCGGTGCCCAGGCCGAGTTCGACCCGGCCGCCGCTCATCTGGTCGACCTGGGCCACCGTGATCGCCAGCGGGCCCGGCAGCCGGAACGTGGCTGCCGTCACCAGCGTGCCGAGCCTGATCCGGCTGGTCTCCACGGCCAGGCCCGCTAGCGTGGCCCACGAGTCCGTCGGGCCGGGCAGCCCAGGGGTGTCGCCCATGGCCAGGTAGTGGTCGGACCTGAAGAAGGCATCGAATCCGAGCTCCTCCGCGGCGAGCGCCACGTTCCGCAGCGTCTGGTAGTCCGCGCCCTGCTGCGGCTCGGTGAAGATCCGGAGTTTCATGCTCCCATCCTGCCAGGGGCCGGTCCGTCATCTGGACCGCCCGGCGCGAAGAACCGGTCCCAGGTCACCTCCCCGCCCGCCGAGCAGCGGCCGCGCCAGCCCACCCCGGTCTGCATGTAACAGGGGTCCAGCGTGCGGGGCAGCATCGCGGGCCGCACCGCCTCGATGATGACCACGGCGGCCTGACCCGAGCCGAGGCTCTCCTCGCCCGCGCGCATGGCCCGCCCGCGATCGTCGGTGATGCCCATGGCGACCGAAGATCCGGAGCTGCCGCTGAGTGCCGTCCACGAGTACAAGATCATTTCCTGCCCTGGATTCTGGCTCTGCGAGGCCCTGGCGGCCCTAGTGATTTCCGACGTTAACGCACAATTGACGCCTCGTCTAATCTCGACTAGTGTCGAAGCGTTGCGATTGGCAATATTGCCAATCGAGTACGGTACGAGAGTGTCGATAAGTGACGAATCGGACCCGAGAGCGTACGTACGCCTGACGGCATTGCTACGCCGCGAGATCTCGGAGGGGACCCTGGCCCCTGGCATGCCCACGCCGTCCATCACTACGCTCAGCCAGCAGTACGGGCACGCCCGGCAGACATGCGCCAAGGCGCTCCGGATACTGGAAGACGAGGGCCTGCTGGTCCGCATCCCGGGCCTGGGCTACTACGTCAAGGGAACCCCGGCCGCCGGATCCGCGCAGCCCGGCTCCTGACCGCGCTCCGCCTGACCTAAGTAAGACCACGCGCCCTAAGACCACGCGCCCTAAGACCGCGGGGCGAGCAGGACCGCGACGCACTCGACGTGATGCGTCATCGGGAACGCGTCGAAGGCGCGCAGGCCGTCGAGCACCCAGCCGCGCTCGGTGAGCAGCCGGATGTCGCGGGCCAGGGTGGCCGGGTCGCAGGATACGTAGGCCAGCCGCTCGGCCCCGTTCTCGGCCGCGCCGAGATGGTCGATGACCACCCGGGCCAGCCCGGCCCGGGGCGGGTCGGCCACGACCAGCCGGGTGGGCGCCAGGGCCCGGCCCTGGGTGCGCAGTACCGCCGCCACGTCGCCCCTGCGGACCTGAGCCCAGGGCCATTCCCGCAGGTTGTGCCGGGCGTCCCGGACCGCCGCGTGGTCGGCCTCGATGCCGATCACCGTCCCGCCAGGACCGACCGCCGGGGCCAGCACGCCGGCGAACAGGCCCGCGCCGCAGTACAAGTCGAGCACCGCGTCGCCCGGCTGCGGCACGAGCCCGGCCAGGACGGCACCCGTCAGCGCGTCCGCCGCGCCGGGATGCACCTGCCAGAACGCGCCCGCGCTGACCCGCCAGTCCCGTCCGGCCGCGTGCTGGTTCAGATCGCCGCGGCCGCGTAGGGGGGCCAGACTCCGGCCGGTGCGGCGGAGCACCGTTTCCGCCGTAATTTCGTCAATTGCGGCCGAACGGGCCGTGGTCGGTTCCGGCCGGCCACGCGGCTTGCCTGCCGTGGTCCCGCCTGGCCTGCCGCGGGCCGGGCGGCCCGGCGTGAGGATGACGGCGCGCTCGCCCGATTCCGCCGCGACCAGAGCCTCGATGGAGGCCTGGCCCTCCCAGCGGCGTCCGGTGATGCCGAGCGCGGTGATCCCGGGATGGGCGATCAGGCACCGGCCGATATCGATCACCTGGTGCGATCGGTGCGCGCGCAGCCCGGCCACGCCGTCCTCCCGTACCGCGAACTGCACCCGGGTCCGCCAGCCCAGGCCTCCGCCCTGGCCATCCGGGTGGCTCGGCTCGGCGTCCCCGGGCAGGGGCTCCACGCTGACCTCGTATTCGAGGCCCGCGAGCCGCCTGAGCTGCTGGCGGATGACGGCCGCCTTGAGCAATCGCTGCGCGGGCAGGCTGGCGTGCTGCCAGTCGCAGCCGCCGCAGCCGCCTGGGACCGCGTGCGGGCAGGGCGGCTGCACCCGGTCCGGCAACGCGGTCAGGATCTCTACCGCCTCGGCGCGGGCCAGCCGCGAGGCGACCTCGGTGACACGCGCCCGGACCCGCTCGCCGGGCAGCGCATGCCGCACGAAAACCGCTGGTCCGTCGTCGGGCCGGGCGACACACCACCCGCCGTGCGCCGCGTCGCCCGCGGTCACCTCGATCACTTCGCCGACCCGGTAATTCATGAGGATCGCTGCGTGGAGACCCCGGTCTTCGAGCCGGGGAGAAAACGCCGCGTCACCTCCGCGGAAATGTCGGCGGCATTCGCTAGTGTGTTCGCATGTCCCGGTATCGTCTGTCTCCCTCGCCCGCCCAGGAAGCGGCGCTGCAGGACCACTGCGGGCACGCCCGGTACGTGTGGAACCTCGCGGTCGAGCAGCACTCGCACTGGCATCCCGGCCGCGCAAGCGCGCCGGGTTACCTGGAGCAGTGCCGGCAACTCGCCGCCGCCCGCGCCGGGCATGACTGGCTGCGTGAGGGCTCGCAGATGGTGCAGCAGCAGGCCTTGCGGGATTTCGCCCAGGCGATGGCCGCGTTCTTCGACCCGGCGAACCCGGCCGGACGGCCGTCGTGGCGCAAGGCTGGCCGGGACGAAGGATTCCGGGTCGTTGCCCTCAAGGCGCGCGATGTGCGCCGCCTGTCCCGCCACGTCGGGGTGGTCCGCGTCCCGAAGGCAGGGTGGGTCCGGTTCCGGTGGTCCCGCGCCGTACCCGCAGGCGTGAAATCCTACCGGGTGACCCGCGACCGGGCCGGACGCTGGCATGTCGCCTTCGCCGCCATCCCCGCGCCACTCCCCGCACCAGGTAACGGCCAGGCCATAGGCATCGACCGGGGAGTAGCTGTCAGCGCGGCCCTGTCGACCGGAGAACTGCTGCACGTCCCCGGCCTGACCGGGCGGGAGCGGGCCAGGCTGCGATCGCTGGAGCGCAGGCTCGCCCGCGCTCAGCGCGGCTCGGCACGCCGCGGCCGAGTGCGGCTCGCCCTGGCCCGGCTGCGGGCCCGGGAGACGGACCGGCGCAAGGACTGGGCGGAGAAGGCCAGCACGGACATCGCGCGCCGGTTCGACCTGATCCGCGTCGAAGACCTTCATATACCGAACATGACCCGGTCCGCGAAAGGCACGCCTGAGGACCCGGGCCGCAGCGTCCGGCAGAAGGCCGGGCTCAACCGGGGGATCCTGCGGTCCGGATGGGGCCTGCTGGTGCGCCGCCTGCAGGACAAGGCGCCCGGCCGGGTGGAGAAGATCAATGCCGCGTTCACGAGCCAGCGCTGCTCGGCGTGCGGGCACGTGGACCCGAAGTCGCGCGAGAGCCAAGCCCTCTTCCGGTGCACCGTCTGCGGATACGCCCGCAACGCTGATGTGAACGCGGCCAGGAACATCGCGGCGGGGCACCCCACCCACCTCCCCATCCCCCTTCACCTGCGGGGAGGCTGCCGGGATGCCGGGCCCGTGAACCGCGAACCTCAACTGCTTTCCTCCCTCGCCGGACGTCAGTAGCTGGAATCCCCGCCCTCGGGCGGGGAGGATGTCAAGGGGTCGCATTCTCGCATGCGTGGGCATACCTTTGGCGAGGCACCCCTGATCGGGGACTCCCGCCTAATCGTGGAGGAACGGTCGTGCACATCGTGATCATGGGCTGCGGGCGAGTGGGGTCGACGCTGGCCCACATCCTGGAAGACCGGGGCAACGGCATCGCGATCATCGACAGGGATCCTGAGGCGTTCCGCAGGCTACGTTCGGCCTTCAAGGGCGAGAAGGTCACCGGTGTCGGCTTCGACCGGACCGTGCTCATCCAGGCGGGCATCGAGCGCGCGGACGCCTTCGCGGCCGTGAGCAGCGGCGACAACTCCAACATCATCGCGGCCCGGGTGGTCCGCGAGACCTTCGGCGTGGTGCGCGTGGCAGCGCGGATCTACGACCCGCGAAGGGCCGAGGTCTACGAGCGGCTCGGCATTCCCACCGTGGCCACCGTCCGCTGGACCGCCGACCAGATGCTCCGCAAGCTGCTGCCGGAGGGCACCGAGCCGCTGTGGCGGGATCCGACGGGCAAGATCGTGCTGGCCGAGGTCGCCTTCTCCCCCGCCTGGATCGGCGAGCAGGTGAAGGCCGTGGAAGCGTCCACGATGACCCGGATCGCCTTCGTCGACCGCCTGGGCCAGGCTTTCGTACCCGACGGCGGTACGGTTCTGCAGGAAGGTGACGTCATCCACGTCGTCGCTAAGGAGAACGACTTGGACCGGATCGCCGCGGCCTTCGCGTCCCGGAGAGGCGAGCACTGATGCGGATCGCGATAGCGGGTGCCGGGGCCGTCGGCCGCTCGATCGCCAGCGAACTGCTGGAGAACGGGCACGAGGTCCTGCTGATCGACCAGGATCCGAAGGCGATCGCGGTGGAAGCCGTACCGCGGGCCGAATGGCTGCTGGCCGACGCGTGCGAGATCAGCTCCCTGGACGATGCCGCGCTGCACCGGTGCAATGTGGTGGTCGCGGCGACCGGTGACGACAAGGTGAACCTGGTCGTGTCGCTGCTGGCCAAGACCGAGTACGGGGTACCCAGGGTCGTGGCCCGGGTGAACCACCCGGGCAACGAATGGCTGTACAACGAATCCTGGGGTGTCGACGTCGCGGTATCCACGCCGAGGCTGCTCTCGGCGCTGGTCGAGGAGGCCGTCAGCGTCGGTGACCTGGTACGGCTGATGTCGTTCGGGCAGAGCGAGGCCAGCCTGGTCGAGCTGACCATGCCTGACGAGGCGCCGCTGGTCGGGCAGCGCGTCGGCGGGATCCAGTGGCCCGCCGACACCTCGCTGGTCGCCATCCTGCGCGAGGGCCGGGTCCTGGTCCCCCACCCCGATGACCCGCTGCAGGCCGGCGACGAGCTGTTCTTCGTGACCAGCGAGGATGTCGAGGACGACCTCGCGCGCCTGCTGAGCGCTAACGAGTCTCGGTGAACTCCGGGCCGCGGTCGAAGGGGTTCAGGTCGGTCTGGAACCTGTTCTCTTCGGCGGCGGCCGCCTGTTCTTCGTAGGCCTTCATGGCTTCCGGCGGCAGCCGCAGCTCGAGCAGGTCGCGCGGCGGCACCGGGTGCTCGCCGCGCACGACCACCATGGCCCTGAACGCTTCCTCGAGCACGCTCGCCGCGGATCCGCCGGAAGTGGCCGGGCCAGTGATCAGGGCGCGCAGCAGCCAGCGCGGGCCGTCGACGCCGACGAAGCGGGCCGCGAACAGGCCGGAGGCAGGTTGCCCGGGCTGAACGGGCACCTGAGCCGCGACCTCCACGCCGAATGGTCCCGTCGTCTCTTCGCTCCGGCCGCCGGCCGCGGAAACCTCGGCGGCGATCTCCGCCCGCAGATCGTCCCACAGGGCGCCGCGGCGCGGCGCGGCGAAGGCCTGGACCTTCATCTCGCTGTCGCCGTACCTGACGGTCACCCAGGCGCCGTGCTGCTCGGCCATGGTCAGCTCGATCTCGCAATCAGGGCCGACCGGCACGAGCAGGCTGCCCAGATCCTTGCGTTCCCGAACCGGGTGCGGCTCGTCGACATCCCACGGCCCGCCCTCGGCCCGCGGCACGCCCGCGGGAGGCCCGGCCTCAGCTAGCTCCTCGTCGTCGAACGGCTCATCCTCGTAGAGCTCGTCGTCTGCCTGCGCTGAACGACGCCGACGAAACACTGCACACGCTCCTTCTCGTTCTTGCTCAGGTAACCAGCTCGGTGCGGCTGGCGCCATGCCCGCCGGTCGAGCCGAAGCCACCGTCTCCTCGCATCGATCCCGGCAGCACCTCTACCTCGTGGAAGGTGGCCCGCTCGACCCGCTGGATGACCAGCTGCGCGATCCTGTCTCCCCGCTTGAAGCTGACCGGGCGGGAGGAGTCGGTGTTCAGCAAGGTCACCTTGATCTCACCACGGTAACCGGCGTCGATCGTCCCCGGCGCGTTCACCAGCGTCACCCCGTACTTCGCCGCCAGCCCGGAACGCGGGTGCACAAACGCGGCGTACCCGTCAGGCAGCGCGATGGCCAGCCCGGTCCTAACCAGCGCCCGCTCGCCGGGCGCCAGCTCCACGTCCTCGGCGGTCGTCAGGTCGGCGCCCGCGTCCCCACCGAAGGCGTACGACGGCAGCGGAACGCCGGTGTCCAGGCGCTTGATCAGCACGTCCGGTCCAGATCCGGGCAACGAAGGCTCCCTTCCTGTGGCCACGCACGGTGAGGATAGCGCGACATCGGAGGGCTGTCGCACGGTACGCGCCGCCTCATGGGTCATCCGCGTCGTCGTCCTCACGCCGCAGTTCGGTCACTGCGCGGGTAATCACGGCGACCATCGGGACCGCGACCACCGCGCCGGCGATACCTGCGACCACGCCCCCGACGGCCAGCGACAGGATGATGGCCAGCGGGTGGAGCCGTATCACCCGGCCGACTACCTGTGGCTGGAGCAGGTGGCCCTCCAGCTGATCCTCGATGACCAGCACGCACAGCAGGATGAGGGCGTCCACCCAGCCCTTGGTGGCCAGTGTCACCAGGATGGCCACGGTCCCGGCCACCAGCAAGCCGATCAGCGGGACGAACGCGGCCAGGAACACCAGCACGGCCAGCGGGATGACCAGCGGTGCCCCCATGATCCACAGCGTGATCCCGATCACCAGGGCGTGGATCGCGGCCACGGCGACCGTGCCGCGCATGTAGTACACCACCGCCAGCCAGGCCGACTGCCCGGCCCGGTTCACGCGCCGGGCGGTCGCCGCGGGCATGCCGCTCAGCAGCCAGGTCCAGATCCGCTCCCCGTCCTTGATTAGGAAGAACATGACGAAGAGCATCAGGACCAGGCCGCCGAAGAACTCGACGGCGATCTTGCCGCCGGTGATGACGGTCCCCTCGACCAGGGCCTTGTGCTTGCTCAGGTAGGCGGGGATGTTGTTGAGCGCGTTCTTGACGCTGGCGTTCTTCAGGTGGAAGGGCGGGCCAGCCAGCCACGACTCCAGCTGTGCGGTGGTGTGCCTGGACTCGGCCAGCAAGGCCGGGTACTCGGCGCTGACCCGGTTCGTGACCAGCACGATGATCCCGCCCAGCACCGCGGCCGCGATGAGCAGCGTGCACCAGGTCGCGGCCAGCCCCGGCAGCCCCGCCCGGCGCAGCCTGGCCGTCAGCGGCTGGAGCAACGCCGTCAGCAGCAGGGCGGCGGTGCAGGGCACGACGACGATGTACAGCACGCCTATGACGCGGGCGATCAGGTACAAGGCGAGGGCGAGCAGGAGCAGCCGCCAGGACCAGGCGGCGCCGGTCTGCAGCCAGCTCGGCACCCGGCTCTGCTCAGGCATGTTCCTGCGGCCCGCGGTCCGCTCGGCGGTCTTCACGACGGTTCCGGTCCGCTCGCCCGTCACCACCACGGAGCCGTTGTCGTTAGCCACCGTGACCGTCCCGCCCCGCTCGGCAGGACCGGAGCTCTCGGCCGGGCCAGCGTGCTCAGCCGGGCTGGCCGGCGCGGAGTCGGCTGAGGGCGGCCCGGCGGACGCTAGCCGTTCCACTGCCGCACGCCCCCGGCGGCCCAGGCTCCGCCACGACTCCATCTGACCAACTACCCTCAACTGCATGCACGATTACCGCGAACGGCTGCAGGTACCGCTCGCCTGGTGGCTGCTTTCCTTCCCGACCGTCCTCATCCTCGGCGTCACGCTGTACGCGGGGCTGCCCTGGCCGTGGCCCATCATCATCGTCGGCGGCCTGGCCGTGGGGTGCGCGGCACTGCTGATCGCACTCGGCCGGGGCAGCGTGGAGGTCGCCGACGGAGCGCTGCGGGCGGGTGGGGCCGTGCTGCCCCTGACGGCCGTCGGCGAGATCGTGGTCCTCGACGAGAAGCAATCCACACGGCTGCGCGGTCCGCGTGCCGATCCGGCAGCGCACCTGTACCTGCGACCCTACCTGAAGGAATCCGTGTACCTGGCGCTGGAGGAGGCGGCATCGACGGGGCAGCCAGCGGTCCCTTACTGGCTGGTCGGCACCAGGCACCCGGCTGAGCTGGCCGCCGTGATCGAAAGGTGCCGAGTACAGGGCGGGCACGAGCCAGTGGCATGATTGCGCGGACGGGGCTAGAAGGAGGCAGTGGGATGGCGGACAGAAAAGCGGACCTTGGCACCAGGGTCGTCAGCACGGTGGCGGCCATGGCGGCCGCGTTTGTCGCACGCAAGGTGATCACCGTGGCCTGGACCAAGGCCACCGGCAAAGAGCCACCCACGCATCCGGAGGATCCGCAGGTGGCGCTGTCCGAGGCGCTAAGCTGGTCCATGCTGACCGGGGTCACCGTCGAGGCCGCGCGGTTGCTCGCGACCCGGGCGGCGGCGCGCAGATCGCACGCCGGCCCGGACTGCGAGTCCGCGAGTGCCGCGGACGGCTAAGCGGCGCACTCCCGGCAGACAAGCTGGCCATTGCGGTCTTCGGCAAGCTGACTCCGGTGGTGCACAAGGAAGCACCGGGAACACGTGAATTCATCCGCCTGACGCGGTATCACCCGGAACGAGAGTTCCTCGTTCGACAGATCAGCCCCCGGCAACTCCAGGGACTCGGCAACATCGTCGGGGTCAAGATCGATGGTGCTCGATGACTTGTCCATCCGGCGCGCCTGAAGTTCCTGAAGGCTGTCCTCAGTCAGGTCGTCATCCGTCTTCCGCGGGCTGTCGTAGTCGGTAGCCATCTGAGTACTCCATCCCCCTTCATCCGTAGTGCGCAAGTCGCTGCGCGGTTGTAACGCTTTCAAGGCCCTAGTTGTGCCCGATTCCGGCGGGGAATTCTGTCAGATTCGCGACCGGCGTACACGCGGCACGCCGAAACTCCTGACGCGTCCTAGTACGGATGGCTCAGGCGCCCGGTTCACGGCTGCGCGGCGCGTCGCGCTCCGGGTCGAGCCTGGTCAGGAACGCCGCCAGTTGCCGGTACAGATCGGGGTTCGCGGCGACGGTCATCGAGGTGCTCTCCGGGCGGCCGGCCAGCCCGCCGACGACTGCGCCGGCTTCACGGGCGATGAGGCCGCCTGCCGCGTAATCCCAGTAGTTCAGCCCGCGCTCGTAGAAGGCGTCCATCCGGCCGGCCGCCACCGAGCACAGGTCCACGGCGGCGGAGCCGCCGCGCCTGATGTCCCGCACGTGCGGCAGCAGGGCCGCGACGACCTCGCCTTGCACCCGCCGGCGTCCGGAGTCGTAGCCGAATCCGGTGGCCACCAGCGCCTGGGCCAGCGCCGTACCCGCGGCACAGCGCAGCCTGATGGCGGTCCCGCCCCGGTGCAGCCAGGCTCCCTGGCCGGCCACGGCCGTGAACGTCTCACCGAAGCGGGGCACCTCAACCACCCCGGCCAGCACGGAACCGTCTACCTCAGCGGCGATGGAGACCGCCCAGTCCGGCAGCCCGTAGAGGTAGTTGACGGTGCCGTCGAGCGGGTCCACCACCCAGCGCACCCGGCTCGCGCCGCCCTGGCCGGCTGACGCATCCGGACCGCCGAGCGTCTGGCCGCCCTCCTCGCCCAGCACCGTATCGCCGGGGCGGACGGCCCGGATCCGCTCGGTGATCAGCGCCTCTGACCCGCGGTCCATCTCCGTTACCACGTCCGTGGGGCTCGACTTGGTGTCGATGACCTCGGGCCGCTCATCCCCGCGCCAGGACGCCAGCAGGCCAGGCCTCGCCCGCGGCCTCGACAGCGATCTTGAGCAGCGCATCGGGATCGGTCACCGGGACCCGCCGCAGCAATCCGCGGGGCAGGTCTGGGTCGGCACGCCCATGCCGCCCAGTGCCGCCACCGCGCTCGTACCTGGCCGGGCGAGGCGTTCCCGTACCAGCTCGGTGATCATCGAGGCGAACCGCGGGTCAGTGCTGGGCGTGGCCGTCCGGGCGAACGCCAGGCCCAGGGAGTCGGCGGTCTGCGCCGCCTCGATGTCCAGGTCATGCCGGACCTCCATGTGGTCGGACACGAATCCGACCGGGATCACTACCACGGCCTCGGTACCTGACTTGGCCAGGTCGCCGAGATGATCACGCACGTCGGGTTCCAGCCAGCGCTGCGACGGCGGACCGCTCCGGCTCTGGTAGGCCAGCGACCACGGATGACGGCCGTCATCGACGCGTTCGGCAACCAGCCGGGCAGCCTCGTTCAGCTCGGCCGGGTACCGGCCTCCGGGGCGCGGGCCGCTGGAATCGGCCATCGCGACCGGCACGCTGTGGGCGGTGAACACCAGGTGCGCCTCGTCGCGGACCTCGGCGGGCAGCGTGGCCAGCGCGATGCGCGCGTGGTCGGCGAAAGGCTCGATGAAGCCGGGATGGTTGAAGAAGCGCCTGATCTTGTCGATCCGCGGCGCGCCGGGACCGACGGCCGCCCGGGCCCGCTCGATGTCATCCAGGTACTGCCTGCAGCTTGAGTAGGAGCTGTACGCAGAGGTCACGAAGGCGACCGCGTGCCGGACGCCGTCCTTCGCCATGGCGCGGACGGTATCGGCCAGGTAGGGAGCCCAGTTCCGGTTTCCCCAGTAGGCGGGCAGCGACAGGTCGGCGGCGGCGAAATCTTCTCGCACCGCGGCCAGCAGGTCGCGGCACTGCTGGTTGATCGGGCTCACCCCGCCGAACGCGTAATAGTGCTCGGCCACGCCCGCGAGCCGCTCGCGCGGGATTCCGCGTCCCCGGGTGACGTTCTCGAGGAACGGGATGACGTCATCGGGACCTTCCGGACCGCCGAACGAGACGAGCAGGAACGCGTCGTAGGCCGGCATGCTTCCATCCAACCAGGGCTGGGGACCGGCCCGTCCAGCGGCCGATCCAGCCCGGGTAGCCGGAACAGCGATCTGCGGCCCGTTTGGATGCGTCCGATATCGTAGCGACCGTGGGGCACTGCGGCTGATGACGGGAATTGACGACTCGGAACAGACCCTCGACCGCTCCCCCGTCAGCAAGCTGGCCCGTCCCCTGCGGCCTTATGCGGATATCTTCCAGATTCCCGGCGCCTGGCGCTTCTCGGCGGCGGGTGTGCTCGGTCGGATGCCGATGTCGATGTTCGGGCTCGGCACCGTCTTGCTCATCTCAGCCGCCACCGGGAAATATGGCGTGGCCGGGATCGTGTCCGCGGCCGGGTCGCTCGGCTACGCATTTTCCTCACCCCGGCTGGCGCGGCTGGTGGATGCCACCGGCCAGCGGCGGGTGCTGCTGCCGCTGCTCGCGGTGTTCGCCGCTGCCACCACGGCCCTGATCGTGACTGTGGAGTTGCGGCTGCCGACCTGGGCGTTCTTCGTGCCGGGGGCGATCGCGGGCGCGACCATGCCCTCGCTGGGCACCATGGTCCGGGCCCGGTGGAGCGTCCTGCTGGCTGGCTCCCCCCGGCTGCATGCCGCGTTCTCCTTCGAGTCGGTAGCCGACGAGTTCTGCTTCGTCGTGGGCCCAGCCGCGGTGACCCTGCTGGCCACCGAGGTGTTCCCGGCCGCCGGCGTGGGCACGGCAGCGGTGCTGTGCCTGGCGGGAACGCTGTGGTTCGTGGCCCAGCGAGGTACCGAGCCGGCGCCGATGCTGGTTCGGGGGGACGGCTCCCCTCGGCCCAGCCGGCCCCGGGGCGCGGCCGCACCCGGGCTGGTCGTGCTGGTGCCCGTGTACCTCCTGCTCGGCGCAATGTTCGTGTCCATCGACCTAAGCACGGTCTCGTTCGCCCAGCACTTCGGGCACAAGCCGCTGGCCGGGCTCATCCTCGGTACCTACGCCCTCGGCAGCGCCACCGGCGGGTTGTGGTACGGGTCCCGGCAGTGGCGGTCACCGGTGGAGAGCAGGTTCGCGCTGACGCTGGCCCTGACCGTGCTCGGTGTGGCCACGTTCTGGGCCCAGCCGAACCTGATCACGCTCACCTGCTGTATCTACCTGTGCGGCATGACTATCGCGCCGACCCTGATCGCCGGCTTCAGCCTGCTCGAGGCGCAGGCCAAGCCCGGCCGGCGCACTGAGGCCATGTCCTGGCTCAGCAGCGGGATCTCGGTCGGCGTGGCAGTCGGCGCGTCCGTGGTGGGCTTCATCCTCGACGCGCACGGCCCGCGGGCCGGGTACGTATTCGCCGCCTCATGCGGCGCGGCGAGCGTGCTGACCTGCCTGCTTGGCCTGCGGCGCCTGCGCCGGGCGTTATCAGTTGTTCCTGGCGTATTCGCTGGCCAGGGCGAGCACCTCGCTGACGTACCAGGTCGCGTGGTTGTAAGAGAAGATCGCCCCCGACAGCGTGGCGGGGCTTCCCGCGCCCGACGCACACAGCATGCGCGCGGCCGAGGGCACGGCGTCCAGCGGGTTCATGATGGCGGGCTTACCGGGCGGACCGAACCCGTTGATGCCCCACATCGCCCACGTGGACGGCAGGAACTGCATGGGGCCGAGCGCCCCGGCGCTCGACGGGCCATCGTTGGCGCCGTCACCGCTCTCGATCTCGCCGATCGCGGCCAGCACGGTCCACGACAGGCCCGGGCAGTAGGTGGCGGCCGACTGCTTGAACAGGTTCAGCCAGTTGGTCGGCACGCCCGCCGGCGCATCCGGCTCGACCGGCAGGTTACCGGCCGTGACCAGGGAATACGACACCAGGTTGACGACCTGGCCGCTCCGGCCGGTGACCGACTTGACCTGGGCCATCAGCGACTTCAGGTTGGCCTGGGGCGCGCTGATCAGGATGGCGAAGTTCTTGGCCAGTCCCAGCTGCGCGGCCCGGGCCAGGTTCACCATCGCGTCCGCGCCGGGCACGCTGAGCGCGGCCGGCCGGCCGAAGGGCACCTGCTCAACGACGGCGGCCGATACCTGATAGGACTTCCCGGCGGCCAGGTGCAGCCTGCGGGCCGCGGCGGCGGTGCTGACCAGCTTGCCCTGGGCCAGGTCGGACCAGATGGCCGCCGAGGCCGCCGTGGCCAGCGGCGTCCAGGGCCGGAACACCTGCGGTGAGACACCGAGCACATTCGCGCTCTTGCCGTTGACCAGGACCTTCCCGCCGTCGACCGGCAGCACCGCCTGCACCCCGCCGAGCTTGGAGATCTTCGCTACCTGCGCGGAAGTAATGCCGCCCGGCACCGCGGCCATGACGTCAGGGACGAACATGTGCTTGGCCGGAGCTGCCTGCGTCACGGGTGCCGCGGACCCGGTGGCCTGCGGGGCGGGCAGTATCAGGGCGGAGGCAACGTGCGAGTGCGGGACGCCGGCCGCGTCGGCCGCGTCGGCCGCGGGAAGCGCAAATCCGGCTACGCTCGCATAGGCCGCGGCGGTGGCCACGGCTATCAGGGCAGCTCGGCGCAGGAACAAAGGCAGCACAATGTATTAGACGATATAAGGCCCCCGGCGCCAACAGAAAGTCCTGGAGAGACTTCTTCAACAGATCTTCAGCCTCGCCAGCCCAGGGAGGGCTCATGCCGGACAGCACGGACCACGTGCCGGTCATCGCGGTCGCGAGCGGGAAGGGAGGCGTCGGCAAGACGACGGTGGCGGTGAACCTCGCTCTGGCCCTGGTCGCGCAGGGGCAGCGGACCGCCCTGGTCGACGCGGACCTCTACGGGCCCGACGTGCCACGGATGATGGGCCTGCGGCGCCAGGCTGAGGCGCCCCATGTCACGTTGTTCGCCCGGCCCGGCGCGCCTGATTCGCGCCTGCAGGCCGTCAGCCAGTACGGCGTGCAGCTCGCCTCGGCGGCGTTCCTGCTCGGCGAGAACCAGGGCCTGGGCATCACCGGCGGCATCGCCCAGTTGCTCGCCCGCCGCCTGCTGGCCGATAGCGAGTTCGGCGAGCTCGATTACCTGGTGGTGGATCTGCCGCCGGGAACCGCCGACATCCAGCAGGTGGTCTTCGCCTTGTCCGGCCGCCCGATGTCCGTGCTCGTCGTGGTCACGCCGCAGGTCATCGCCCACCAGGACGCACGCAGGCTCATCGCGCACCTGCAGCCGCGGCGCCGGTCGAGCACAACGAAGATGGATGTGGCCGGGGTGGAGAACATGAGCGGCCAGGTGTGTCCCGGCTGCGCCGAGCTCACCCCGCTGTTCCCCTCGGCCCCGGACTCCGAGAGCATCTGGGGCCTGATCCCGAAGCTGGCCAGCATCCCGTTCAGCTACCAGGCCGCGCGCGACGCCGACGAGGGGCGGCCGGTCATGGTCACCGGGGCCGTTCCCGAGCAGGTCGACGCGTACCAGCTCATCGCCGAGCAAGTTCGCAAGCGGCTCGCGGAACCCTGAGCCCGGCGTGGTCAGGCGATCGGGGCGAAGCGGATGTCATGGGTCGCGCCCGGCGCGCAGAACGCGAGCAGGCGCTCGGCCTCCCAGGTCAGCTGATCCCGCTCGCGCGGGCCGCCGAACAGCTCGATGCTCAGTGTGGCCGCCTGCTTATGCCTGGCCAGCCGCCACATCCCGGCCACGAAGCCGTCGATGAGCACTGACCCGGGGAAGATGCCGTTGATGGTGTAGAACCGCTTCAGGTTCTCGGCGCTGACCATGCGCGACCGGTCGGCGTGGGACAGCAGCAGGT
The DNA here is from genome assembly GCA_963790065.1 of uncultured Actinomycetes bacterium. Classification (GTDB taxonomy): domain Bacteria; phylum Actinomycetota; class Actinomycetes; order Streptosporangiales; family Streptosporangiaceae; genus Palsa-504. Next base: position 755,542 of record CAWBNK010000001.1, read on the forward strand.
TGTCGAACTCGGCGGCCAGCCGGACCGGCGCGGGCACGTCGGCACCGGGACGCGGCGCGTCCGGCAGGTCGAATAGCTCGGCTCCCTGCTCGTCGTGGAAGGTGACCAGCGACGGCCGGAGCTGCTCAAGTACCGGACCCACTCCGGTGAGCCCGGACCAGGACGTCACGTCCCGCGCCGTCGCGGGACCGAACGCGCCCAGGTACCGCGTGACCAGCCCGGCCAGGTCCGCGTCCGGGGCGGGCGGGGCACCCGGATTCCCGCCGGACGGCTGGCCGAACCAGTGCTCGGCTGAGGTATGCCGCGACTGCCCAGCCCGGCCCCAGACGGCCCGCGGCGGCACCTGCACGAGCGGGACGAGGGCGCGTACCGCCTGTGCCAGCACGCCAGCCGGATGGTCCGGCCAGCGGGCGGCGAGCGCCTGACCCAGCTGGCTGAACGTCATCGGCTCGGCTTCCACCAGCGCCCGCCCGGCCGCCGCGACCGCATCGGCGTCCACTCCGGCCAGCTGCTTGCCGAACGAGCCTCGCAGGCCGCGGTCGAGTACCGGCTGGAGCACCCGGCGCAGCGGCAGGCAGTCGCGGGCGGAGACCAGGTGAATGGTGCCGCGCATCAGCGCGATCCTGACCACGCTGCGGTCGGTGAGTAGCGGGGCCAGGTCGTCGGGGCGGAACCCGCCGAGCCGGGACCACAGGCCGTAATAGGGCGGGAAGGGCGCCTGGGCCTGCAGCCCGATCAGCTGCTCGATGGTCCGGATGACCATGTCCCGGCGGCCAGCATCACCGGCCGGCAGCTCGGGGCGATCGAGCAGCTGCTGCCTGGCCAGCAGGGCCCGGTTAAGCGCCCGCAGGCTCAGCGCCTCATCAGCCATGGACGGCCACCCTCAGTAGCAGACGTTGGTGTGCAGGCGGGCGGCGGACAGCGGATGGGCCAGGGCCTGCGCTGTGCGCTGGTCGGCAGGCCGGTGCAGGACCACGTAGCCGTCGTCGGCGAAAACCAGCGAGTACCCGTGGCCCAGCAGGTAGGCCACGTCGGTGGCCTGCTGGCTGGGGCTGCAGAACGGGAAGTCGAGCCCGATGGTGTCGGCCACCACCCACGGCGCCCAGCGGGGCGTCCCGTCGAGCAGCAGCACCGTATCCCGGCCGGAAAGCCGCGGCCCCACGTTGTTGACCGCCTCCACTTCCACCCTCGAGGGCACGTGCGCGGCCGCGGCGGCGGCAGCGCTGATCCTCGCGTTGGTCCCGTAGAAGCCGGGGTGCAGCAGCGGGCCGAACGGCGACGACGGGAAGTACACCAGGGCCGCGGCGCAGATCCCCGCGGCCCACAAGGTCGCGGGATGCCATGGAGCACCGCCGTGGCGCAGCCAGGCAGGCCAGCGCCCCGGGTAGGTCAGCCACCGGTTCCAGCGCTGGGGCCAGTGGCGCTGCAGGCGGGCCGCGCCGTCGACGGCGGCGCAGCACAGGATCATGACCAGGAACGCGTCGTACTGGAATTTCGCCTGCCACCAGAGGGGATAGCCGGACGCGAGCATCCGCTCGGCCAGCAGCGGCAGCACCGCGATCACCATCGGCGACGCGAGCGGCAGGAAGCCGAACGCCGCCAGCAGCCCGATCATCGTGCGGGTCTTCACCCACGGGGTGAAGAACACACCCGCGGCGTGCAGCGGGTGGGTGAGCACGTTGGCCAGGGCACCGCCCAGCGTGGAACCGAACTGGCCGTAGGCCCAGTAGAAACTGGCCGAACCGCCGAAGGCGGGGATCAGCACGTGGGTGGCCACCCAGGTGGCGAGCAGGCCGCCCACGACGAAGCCCAGGCCGGTCCATCGCCGCCGGGTCAGCAGCAGGTAGCAGCCGTAACCCGCCACGAGCAGGCCCATATCCTCCTTGACCAGCAACAGGGCCGCCGCGGCGAGCACGCCGGACCAACGCCTTCCGGCGTCGAACCGCTCGACCATCACCGCGGTCAGCACCGGGACGAAGGCCACCTCGTGAAAGTCGAAGACCACCGCCGCCATGACCGGCAGTGACAAGGCGTAGGCCACGCAGACGAGGTAAGCCGCGCCCGCGCCGAGCTGGCGCCGGGTGTAGGCCCACAGCGGCGGAATGGCCAGCGCGAACAGCACTCCCTGCGCCACCAGCAGCGTGGTGGGGTCGTCGTGGATCCAGTACAGCGGGGCGAGCAGGGCCAGGATCGGCGACCAGTGATCGGCCAGCAAGATGAAGTGCGCGCTCTGCCCGTCGGACACGCCCCGCGCGATCGAGACCGGGGCCTGGAAGTGTGCGTAGCCGCGAATCCCCTGGTCGAAGATGACCAGGTCGAAGGTGCTGGCCAGGAAGCGGCGGAACAGGGTCAGGGAGTCCAGGCAGTAGATGAAGGCGGCGAAGGCGGTCAGGGCGCCCACCATGAGCCGGGTGCGGTCGCACAGCGAACGCACGCGCCCGGTAGTGGCGGTCGCCCCGTCAGCCGCGCCGGGGGCGGTCGCTGCACCCGGCCGGGAACCGGCGGCCTGACTACTCACCGCAGGAAGGGTAGCAGCGCAGGCCGGAGGGCCGGGCCGACTGGATCGGCACCCCCGCGTTCACCGAATGTACGGCAGGCAGGTCCGGGAAGGCTACGCTCTTGCTATGAACCAGGAGGCAAGCCGCGGCCCCACCATGGCCGCCCCCCGCGGGGCCGCGCGGCCACCGAGGAAACAGCCGACCAGGCCGTCGCTGGGTGGCGGTGCCCCGGCCCAGGACCGCGAGCTCCGCGCGCAGGGCCGGGAGACCGTCCGCAGGCTGCTCGAGGCGGGCATGGCGGAATTCGAGAACCGCGGCTTCCACGGCGTGCGCGTCGACGACGTGGTACGCCGGGCCGGTATCTCGCACGGAACGTTCTACCTGTATTTCTCCAACAAGGAAGACCTGTTCAAGGCGCTGCTGAAGGACGCCCTGCACGACATGGAGATCGTCGCGGGCGACTTCCCCATCGTAACCAGCGACGAGACGGGCCGGAACGTGCTGCGCCAGTGGGTGCGGAAGTTCTTCCGCGCCTACGCCGCGCACGCCACGGTGATCCGCATCCTGAGCCAGGCCGACCTGGTGCCCGAGGAAGTGTTCGGCGACGGGCTGCGGCTGCTGTTCAGCATCGCCGAGGCCATGACCACCGGCATGACCGCTTCCGCCCAGGCCGCCGGGCGGCACCAGGAGCACGCCGAGCTGACCGCGGTGGCCTGCCTGATGATGCTCGAGCGGATCAACTACCTGATCAGCGCCGAGGTCCCGCTGCCGGCCGAGGAGATGGCCGACCGGATCGCGGACATCATGTTGGCCGCGTTCGGCCTCACCGTTTCATGATCACGAAGACTTTTATATGGCGGAGCACAGAAAAGTCTTCACGATCATGAGACCGGTGTGGCACAGGGGCGGGTTAACGCAAGGCGCGGGGCGAGTTATCGCGAGGCGCGGAGCTGGGTCACCGCGGCGAGGGCGGCGCGGGCGGCGATGACGTTGTGCACGCGGAAGATGCGCGCGCCCAGCCAGCCGCAGATGGCCAGGGCGGCGATGGTCCCCTCGCCACGCTGATCGACGGGGAGATCGAGGGTCTCGCCGATGAAGTCCTTGTCCGCGACCGCGACCAGGACCGGCCAGCCGGTATCGGCTAGGTCGGCGAGCCGCCGGGTCAGCTCGAGCGACTGCCAGGTGTTCTTGCCGAAGTCGTGACAAGGGTCGACCACGATCGAGTCCTGGGGCACCCCGCAGGCCACGGCCCGTTCGGCATAATCGGTGACGTAGGCCGTCACCTCGCGCGTGACGTCGCCGTATGCGGGCCGGTACGGGCGGGTGCGGGGCGGCAGGCCCCCGGCGTGCGAGCACACCAGCCCGATGCGGTGCCGGGCCGCCACCTCGGCCAGGTGCGGATCGACGCCGCCCCAGGCGTCGTTGAGCAGGTCGGCGCCGGCCTGGGCCACCACCTCGCCGACTTCGCTGCGCCAGGTGTCGACGCTGATCACCACGTCCGGATGGCGCTCGCGCACCGCCGCCACCAGGCCCGCCACCCGGTCGATCTCGGCCGCGGGCGTCACCTCGTCGCCGGCGCCGGCCTTCACCCCGCCGATGTCGACGAGGTCGGCGCCATCGGCCACGGCCTGGCTGGCCGCGTCGAGCGCGGCCTCGAATCCGCTGGTGGCCCCCTGGTCGAAGAACGAGTCGGGCGTCCGGTTGACCACGGCCATGATGCCGAACGAACCCTGGTCCCACTCGCGCCGGCCCAGCCGCAGCGTCCGGTGGCGGCCGCCTGGCCGGGGGGAACCCACGCCAGGAGGCTATAGCACCCGCGCGGTTCGGGGAGAATCTCTACGTGCGATTTCTCAACGGGATGACGCCCGAGCATGACCTGACCTACAGCGACGTCTTCATGGTGCCGAGCCGCTCCGCGATCGGCTCGCGGCTGGACGTTGACCTGGCCACCACGGACGGCAGCGGCGCGACCATACCGGTCGTGACCGCCAACATGACCGCAGTATCCGGGCGGCGGATGGCCGAGACCGTGGCCCGCCGCGGTGGCCTGGCCGTGCTCCCGCAGGACATCCCGGCCGACGTGGTCGCGGACGTGATCGCCTGGGTCAAGTCGCGGGACCTGGTGGTGGAGACGGCGCTGACCCTGGGGCCGACCGACACCGCGGGCGACGCACTGAGCCTGCTGCCCAAGCGGGCGCACAACGCGGTGATAGTGGTCGAGGACGGCCGGCCGGCCGGCGTGGTCACCGAGGCCGACTGCCTGGGCATGGACCGGTTCACCCAGCTGAGCCACGTTATGTCGGGCGACCCGTTCACCGTTCCGGCCGGGACACCGCCCGAGCTGGCGTTCTCGCTGCTGCACGAGGGACGGCACCGGCTGGCGCCCGTGGTGGACGGTTCGGGCCGCTGCCTGGGCATCGTGACGCGGACCGGGGCGCTGCGGGCGACGCTGTACTCCCCCGCGGTGGACGCTTCGGGGCGGCTGCGGGTGGGCGCCGCCCTGGGCGTGAACGGCGACGTGGCGGCCAAGGCCAAGCTGCTGCTTGACGCGGGCGCGGACGTGCTGGTGGTCGACACCGCGCACGGGCACCAGGAGAAGATGATCTGCGCGCTGAAGGCCGTTCGTGACGTGGGTCCCTCGGTCCCCGTCGTGGCGGGCAACGTGGTCACCGCGGCCGGGGTGGCCAACCTGGTCGCGGCCGGGGCCGACATCATCAAGGTGGGCGTCGGGCCGGGCGCGATGTGCACCACCCGGATGATGACCGGAGTGGGACGGCCGCAGTTCACCGCGGTGCTGGAGTGCGCCGAGCAGGCCCGGCGGCTCGGCGCGTCGGTCTGGGCCGACGGCGGGGTCCGGCACCCGAGGGACGTGGCGCTGGCGCTGGCCGCGGGCGCCTCCAACGTGATGATCGGGTCGTGGTTCGCCGGGACCTACGAGTCTCCCGGCGACACGTTCCGCTCCCCCGAGGGACGGCTGTACAAGGAGAGTTTCGGGATGGCCTCGGCGCGGGCGGTGCGGCTGCGCTCGGCCAGCGACTCCCCGTTCGAACGGGCCCGCAAGGAGCTGTTCGAGGAGGGCATCTCCTCGGCGCGGATGTACCTGGACCCGGTGCGGCCCGGCGTGGAGGACCTGATTGACATGATCGTGGCCGGGTTGCGCTCCTCGTGCACCTACGCCGGCGCGCGGGACCTGGCCGAGTTCCACGATCGCGCCGTCGTCGGGGTGCAGAGCGCGTCCGGCTACAGCGAGGGCATGCCGGTCCCCACCAGCTGGTGAGGTCGCTTGGCTGGCCGGGCCGCGGTCAGCCGGTGGCGTTCAGCCAGCGGACGGGGGCACCGTCGGCGGCGCGGCGGAACGGCTCGAGCTCGTTATCCCAGGCGGTACCCAGCAGCCTGCCCAGCTCGTCCTCCAGCGACGCGGTGCCGCTCCGGCCGGCCAGCGTCATGACCGCGCGGAGCCGGTTCTCCGGCACCATGATGTCGCCGCTGGCCGCGGTCACGGCGGTGAACGTACCGAGCTCGGGCGTGTAGCAGTGCCGCACGCCGTCACAGCCGGGTGAGCTGTCCTCGGTGATCTCGAATCTGAGCCGGTTCCACCCGGCCAGCGCCGAGGTGATCGCTCCGGCCGTGCCTGGCCGCCCCTGCCAGTTCAGTTCGGCACGCAGCGACCCCGGCGAGGCCGGCTGGCTGACCCAGGGCATGCTAACTGGCGCCCCCACTATTCCGGCCACTGCCCACTCGATGTGCGGGCAGAGCGCCGGGGGCGCGGAATGAACGTACAGAACACCATGTGCGGACACCGTGCCTCCTAAGACGAAGTTCGCCTTCCCCAGCGGCCTCGTCAGCTCGGCACGGAGTGCTCTACATATTCTGCCTCATGCCCGCGCCCAACACCAGTTCTTCGGCCAGGAAGACCCCGTGAATTCGCAAACATGACCAGCGCGGCGAGTATGACGATGCCCACCGCGGTCCACGGAACGTAGTCGCCGAGGCGGTCGTAGATGGTGCGGTAGGAGGCGGCGGGCAGCCCGAGCCGGATCGTGACGACGCCGTGGGAGGACTGGCCCATCGAGACCAGCAGCCGGCCGCGGGCGTCGTAGGCGACCGTGTCACCGGTCAGCGCGGCCTGGACCACCGGCCGGCCGGTCTCGGCCGCCCGCACGGCGCCGAGCGAGGCGTGCTGGTCCGGGCCCCAGGTGCCCTGGAAGGTGGACGTCTCCGACTGGTACACGATCAGCTGCGCGCCTAGGTCGGCGTCCACCCGGGCCATGTCGGGGAACGCGGACTCGAAGCACACCAGATCGCCGATCGGCAGCGGGCGGCCTTCCCGGTCCGTGGCGTACAGCAGGTGCGCGCCGGGGCCGGGGATCATGTTCGACGCCGCCGCCTTGCTGATCTTGGTGAGCCAGCCGAGCTGCTGCCGGAACGGTATGTACTCGCCGAACGGCACCAGCCGCGTCTTGATGTAGATGCCCTTGATCCCGGACGGGCTGACCAGGACCGACCACTTCTCGTGGCCCTTACTGGGAACGATGGTGTCCTGGCTGACCAGGACGTCGGCCCCGTCAGCGGCCGACAGCGCCTCGATCTGGCGCAGCGTGGCGGCGTACTTGGGCAGGGTGAGGTCGACCCCGATGCTGCTCTCGCCCCAGACGACCAGGTCCGGCTGGACCCCGGCCAGCCGGCCCGACCGGCTGAACTCGGCGGTCAGCCGCTCGCTCGCGTCCTGGCGCAGGGTGGCGTTGCCCACGAGGCCGGGCTGGACCAGGGCCACCGTGACCTGGCGGACGGCGGGGCTGGCCGGGGTGAGCGCGAAGGCCAGCGGCCCGGCGCCTACGCTGGCCAGCGCGACGGCCGCGCCCACGGCCGCCAGCCCCCAGCGGCCGGACGCGCCGGGCAGCAGGCTGGCGCCGATCCGCGGCAGCGACTCGAGGGCCAGCACGATGGCCACGTTGGCCAGGACCAGTGCGAAGCTGATCAGCCAGACGCCGCCGACCGCGGCCAGGGCCAGGATGGCGGGATGCTGCCACTGGCTGACGCCGAACACCGCCCACGGGCCGCCGAGCGCCTGCCACGAGCGCAGCCACTCGGTGAGCAGCCAGCAGCTCGGCACCACGAACAGCCCGGCCAGCGCCCGGGGCCAGGTCAGCGGCGGCCGCAGCAGCTTCCACGCGGCCACCCCGAACGGTATCCACAGCACGCCGACCACCGCGGCCACCAGCAGCACCGCCGGCCCGATCTCCGGGGCCATCCAGTACAGCGCGGCAATCAGGTAGCCGGCCCCGAGCCACCAGGCGCGGATCCCGCCCTCGCGGGCGGTGGGCGACCTGACGATCAGGAGCAGGCCGGGGACCAGCCCGAACCAGGCCAGGAACTCCAGGTTGGCATCGGGGAAGGCGAGCACGAGCAGGGCGCCGCAGCCCAGCATCAGGCACCGAACCGACCTGATCCACCTGACCGGCTTGATCAGCGCGCTGCGCAGTCCCACCCTCCTATTGTCGCCCGGCACTGGAGGTGAGTGCTCCGGGTGGGTCGCTAGTTCTCGCGGGAGAAGATGCGCAGGAAGAACAGGAACACGTTCAGCGCGTCCAGGAAGATCGAGGCGGCCAGCAGCGGGGCCGAGTCCAGGTCGGTGGAACGCCGCAGCCGCTGGAAGTCGAACATGGTCAGGCCGGCGAAGATCACCAGGCCGAGGACCGAGTAGATCAGATCGCCGTGCGGGATGTGGACGAAGATGAGCACGATGCCGAACACGATGAGCGCGACCAGCGCCCAGAAGCTGACCCTGGCGAGCCCGGACAGGTCCCGCCTGGTCGCGTAGCCCGCGGCCCCGAAGCCGGCGATGAACAAGGCGGTGGCGCCGCCGGCCTGCCACAGGGTCTGCGGGCTGGTGCTCGCGTAGTAGACCAGGACCGGCGCCATGGCCAGGCCCAGCGCGGTGCCGACCACCAGGAGCAGCACCGTCGACAGCGATCCGGACTTCGATCGCCGGGCGGTGAAGTTCATGCCGATCAGGCAGGCGAAGGCGACGATGAACCAGACGAAGGCCCAGCCCTGCGACAGGTGCCTGCCCAGGTAGGAACCCAGCGCGAAGAAGCCCGCGGTGACCGCGACGTACCCCATCGTCTGCCCGAACAAGGTGCGGGTGCGGTCTCCGGTCGCGGCTCCGTAGGAGCCATACGCCAACGAGTCGTTCATGTCCCTCTCCTGACCGGCACGGCGGCCGCCTCGCGTTCCATTCTGCTACCCGGCCAGCGCGGCCACGGCGTCGGCGGTCAGCCCGGCCAGGCTGGGCAGCACCAGGCTGGCCCCGGCCAGGGCGTCCGGGTCGGGCGGGTAGTCGGGCTGCGGGATCGCGATCACCCGCAGGCCGGCCGCCGCGGCCGAGCGGAGCCCGTTGGAGGAGTCCTCCACTGCCGCGCAGTCTGGCGGCGGGCAGCCAAGCGCGGCGGTAACGGCCAGGTAGATGTCCGGGGCCGGCTTGCCGTGCGCCACCTGCTCGGTCGACATCACCACCGAGAAGGCCGGCCGCAGGCCGGCCGACTCCAGCACGGTCTCGATCAGGACGGCAGGCGCCGAGCTGGCCACGCCGAGCGGCCAGCGGGCGGCCATCCGGCGGACCGCGTCGATCGCGCCGTCCAGGAACGGCACACGCTCGCGGTAGCGGTCCGCCATCCGCTCGATGACCAGCGCGGCGACCTGGTCGGGAGGCAGGCCTACACCAAGGTCCCGGCTGAGGTAACCGGCCCATTCCTGCGTGCTCATGCCCATGAGCCTGCGCTGGGCGTCCGGGGCCCAGTGCCCGCCACGCTCGGCCACCACCTGGCGGCGGACTTGTTCCCAGACCGGCTCGGAGTCGACCAGCACGCCGTCCAGGTCGAACACGAAGGCTTTGATCATGGCGAGTGCCACGGCCCGTTCGGCATAAGGATCTTGAACTTGCCTCGGCCAGGGCGCGGGCGACCAGGACCCTGGCCAGGTGCTCGCGGTACTCCTGGCTGGCGCGGATGTCGGAGGCGGCGCTGGTGCCCTCGGCGGCGTGCGCGGCGGCGTCGGCCGGGGAGGCCCCGCCGGCCAGGGCTACTTCCACGGCCGCGGCACGCAGCGGGGTCCCGCCCATGTTGACCAGCGCCACGTTGCGGCCCTGGACCGCGACGCCGACGATGGCCCAGTCGATGGCCCGCTGGGTGAACTTCTGGAACGACCAGCCGCGTGCGGCCGGCTTCGGCACCCGGATCTCGGTGAGCAGCTCCCCCGGCTCTAGCACGGTCTCGAACAGGCCCTCGAAGAACTCGCCGATACCGATCTCGCGGGCGCCATCGGTGCCCCGGGCGACCACGGTGGCATCCAGCGCGAGCAGCACGGCGGGCAGGTCGGAGGCCGGGTCGGCGTGCGCGACCGAGCCGCCGATGGTGCCGCGGTGCCTGATCTGCGGGTCGCCGACCTGACCGGCCGCGTGCGCCAGCAGCGGCACCTCGCGGGCCAGCAGTTCGGCCTGATTCACGTCGTGGTGCCTGGTCAGCGCGCCGATCGCCACGTAGGAGCCCCGGTCAGTGACGTAGGAGAGGTCGCTGAGCCCGCCCAGGTCGATGATCACCTCGGGGACGGCCAGCCGCAGCTTCATCAGCGGCAGCAGCGAATGCCCGCCGGCCAGGTACTTGGCGTCCTCGCCGTACTCCGCGGCCAGGTCGCAGGCTTCCTCGGCCGAGCCGGCCCGCTTGTAGCTGAACGACGACGGGATCACGCGGACGCTCCTGAGGTCTCCGCGGCCGCCAGCGCGGCCCGGACGATGTTGTGGTAACCGGTGCACCGGCACAGGTTGCCTTCCAGGCCGGTCCGCACCTCCTCCTCGGTCGGGTGCGGGTTCTCCTTCAGCAGGGACACGATGGCCATCACCATGCCCGGCGTGCAGAAGCCGCACTGCAGCCCGTGCTGCTCGTGGAAGGCCTGCTGCACCGGGTGCATCACGCCGTCGCTGGCCAGTCCCTCGACCGTGGTGACCTCGTGCCCGCTGGCCTGGGCGGCCAGCACCGTGCAGGATTTCACGGACTCACCGTCGAGCAGCACCGTGCAGGCGCCGCAGGAGGTGGTGTCGCAGCCAACGTTCGTCGCGGTCAGGTCGGCCACGTCGCGCAGGAAGTGCACGAGCAGCAGGCGGTCCTCGACGTCCGCGGTGATCTGTCTGCCGTTGACCGTCAGGTCGACCTTCACTGGTTACTCGCTTTCGATGCCTCGTTGATCGCGGCCCATACCCGCTGGGGCGTGGCCGGCATGTCGATGTGCCTGATGCCCAGGTGCGCGACGGCGTCTACGACGGCGTTCTGGATCGCGGGCGTCGAGCCTATCGTGCCCGCCTCGCCGATGCCCTTGACGCCCAGCGGGTTCAGGTCGGTCGGCGTCTCGCTGTCCACCAGCTCGAAGCTGGGCAGGTCGGGCGCGGAAACGGCCGCGTAGTCGGCCAGCGTGGAGGTCAGCGGGTTGCCGTCCGCGTCGTAGAGCACCTCCTCCAGCAGCGCCTGGGCCGCGCCCTGGGCGATGCCGCCGTGCCGCTGGCCCTCGGTGAGCACCGGGTTCACTACCGTCCCGGCGTCGTCGACAGTCACATGCCGCAGCATCTTCACCTGGCCGGTCTCGATGTCGACCTCCACCACGGACACATGGGTACCGAACGGGAACGTGGGCCGGTCCTGAGCGAAGCTCACGTCGGCGATGAGGCTGCCGCCGCTGGTGTGACCCGCGACCTGGGCCCAGGACAGGGCGGTGTCCGGGTCACCGCGGATCTGCCATTGCCCGGTGGCGGTGTCGAGCACGACGTCGGCTTCGGCGGCCTCGAGCATCTCCGCGGCATGGTGCCGCGCCTCGTCCTTGACCTCGAGCGCCGCCTTGTGCACGGCCGAACCGCCGAGCTGCAGCGACCGCGAGCCGTAGGTGCCGACGCCGGCCGGGATCAGGTCAGTATCACCGTGGATAACCGTGATCTGGTCCATCGGAATCCCGAGCTCGTCCTGCACGAGCATGGCCCACGCGGTGTGGTGCCCCTGGCCGTGCGCCGAACTGCCGGTGTAGACGGTGGCAGAGCCGTTGTCCGTCACCTCGATCTTGGCGGTCTCGCCGGCGTCCGGGTCCGGCGCGGTGATCTCGACGTAGGAGGACACGCCGATACCGAGCTGGTTGTGGTCACCGCTGACGCGCCGGCGCTGCTGCTCCTCGCGGAGCTGCGCATAACCCGCCGCGGCCAGCGCCTTGTCCAGCGCCTCCTCGTAGCGGCCGGTGTCATACATGGCGCCGGTCTTCGTCTGGAAGGGGAACTTGTCCGGGGCCACGAAGTTGCGCCGCCTGACCTCCGCCGGGTCCATGCCTATCTCGGCGGCGAACAGGTCGACCGCACGCTCGACGGCCGCGGTGGCCTCGGGCCGCCCGGCGCCGCGGTAGGCGGCGATCGGCGTCGTGTTGGTGACGGCCTGCCGGAACCCGGCCTGCACGTCCGGGATGTCGTACACGCCGGGTGCCATCAGGCAGGTCAGGAACGGCAGCAGTCCACCGATGCGCTGGTAGGCGCCGGCGTCCTGGATGACGTCGAGGCGGTAAGCGAGGATGCGGCCGTCCCGGCTGCCGCCGATCTTTATGTGCTGCAGTTGGGCGCGGCCCTGCGTCATCCCGACCAGGTTCTCGCTGCGGGTCTCGGCCCAGCGCAGCGCCCGGCCGGTTTTCCTGGCCGCCCAGGCGATGGTGATCGTCTCCCGGTCGATGCCGATCTTGGCGCCGAACCCGCCGCCTACATCAGGCACCACCACACGAATCTGGTCGGGCGCCATGCCCAGGGCGCCGGCCAGGATGAACCGGCTCACCTGCGCGTTCTGCGAGCTGGCCCAGACGGTCAACTTGCCGTTGTCGTAGCTGGCGGCCGCGGCGCGCCCCTCCATCGGGAGGCAGGCGACCCGCTGGTTAACGATGTCCTGCTCAACGACCACGTCGCAGGCGTAGAACGGAGTGTCGTCGGTGGACACGGGGTTCGCGACTGCGACGTTGGTGCCTGCGGCCGGGAACAGCAGGGTCTGGTCGGCGACACCGGCCGTCGGTCCCAGCACGACCGGCAGCGGCTCGTAGTCCACGGCGACCAGGTCGGCTGCGTCCTCGCCCTGATAGCGGTTATCGGTGATGACCACCGCTACCGGCTCACCGACGAACCGCACGGTGTCGACCGCCAGCAAGGGCTCGGCCCACGGGCCGCCGAGTGGCGCCGGGCTGCCGTCCCACTCGCCTGAGCTCGGCGGCGGCGGGGCGAGGTCGTCCATGTCGCCGACGGTCAGCACCGCGATCACGCCGGGCTCGGTCAGGGCCTCGCTGGTGTCGATACCGGTGATCCGGGCGTGGGCCATCGGGCTGCGGACGAAGGTCAGGCGGCCCGCCCGGTTCAGCTCCGGGGTCCTCAGGTCATCCACGTAGACGCCGCCCACAGTCAGCAGCCGCGGATCCTCGGTCCTGATGACCCGGGTGCCCATAATGCTCATGCAGTCCTCCGCAGGGATCGATTGCACCGGCCCTCGCCAGCGAAACTACACCTGAGCGGCCCGGGGAACCATCGCCGGTCCCACAAAGCCGCCCGCACGCAATTATCGCCGAACCACGCCTAGAGGTGACCAAGGCCTGCCCAAACGGCTACAGGATCGTCACGCTCTGATGAAGTAGCGTCCATATCATGCTGGACGCCGCATGCTGGACAGCCCGTCTGGCCGAACTGGCCCGGCAAGCGCGCGTGCCCGGAGCCGCGCTCGGCATCTGGGCCGACGGGCAGGAAGTGCTGGCCGCGGCCGGCGTGCTGAACTGCGCCACCGGCGTAGAGGTCACCACCGACTCCCTGTTCCAGGTCGGGTCCATCACCAAGGTGTGGACCGCCACCATGATCATGCAGCTGATCGATGAGGGCCTGCTGTCCCTGGATACGACCGCCGCGGAGGCGCTGCCCGGCGTGCGGCTGGGCGCCGCGGATCTCGGCGACCACGTCACGGTGGCCCACCTGCTCACCCACACCAGCGGGATCGACGGCGACATCTTTACCGACACCGGCCGCGGCGACGACTGCGTGGAACGCTACGTCGGCCTGCTCGAGCGGGCGTGTTCGGCCTTCCCGCCGGGCGGGGCGTACTCCTATTGCAACAGCGGCTGGGTGGTACTCGGCCGGATCATCGAGGTACTGGACGGCCGGTCGTGGGACGAGTCGCTGCGGGAACGGCTGTGCGGGCCGCTCGAGCTGACGCAGACCGTCACGCTGCCCGAGCAAGCGATCCTGCACCGGGCCGCGGTCGGGCACCGGGCCGGAGGCGCCCGCGTCCGAGCCTGGAGTCTGCCGCGCAGTGTCGGCCCGGCCGGCCTGATCACCGCCACTGCGCACGACCTGCTCACGTTCGTCCGGTTCCACCTCGACGGCGGGTTCGGGCCGGACGGCAAGCGGCTGCTCAGCGAGGCGTCGGTGGCGGCCATGCAGCAGCCGCGGGCGGTGATCCCGGACTTCAGCACGCCCGGGTCGACCATCGGGCTAGGCTGGCGGGTCTACCACTGGGCCGGCCATACGATCATCGGGCACGACGGCGACACCGTCGGCCAGTCCGCGTACCTGCGGGTCGACCCGCAGGCCCGGATCGCCGCGTGCCTGCTGACCAACTCGGCGGAGTCCACGTCGCTCAAGCGGGCGGTGTTCGCGGAGGTGTTCGGGACCCTGGGAGTGAGCGTGCCACCGCTTCCTCGGCCGGTCGCGGTGAGCGCGACAGAACTCGACCTGGGACGGCACACCGGCCACTACGAGCGCTCGTCGCGGCGACTCGACGTCTCGGTCCGCGACGGCCGGCTGCACCTGCTGCTGACCGCAACGGGCGAGCTGGCCACACTCTCCGAATCAGTTCCCGAGGAGCTGATCCTGCATCCGGCCGACGCGTCGGGAGCGAACTTCGTCTGCCGGTCATATGATCGCGAGCCGTGGGTTCCGGTGAGTTTCGGTCAGCTGGCCGACGGTACCCCGTACCTGTTCGGCGGCGGCCGGGTCACGCGCCGCGTCGCATGACCCGGGGATGATCGCGCCAGGCGGGCATGGTGGCCATGTACTCGAGCGTCTGGCGCTCGATCTCGTGCCGCGGCGCGTCCGGCTGGCGGCGCGCCTGCCAGCCGACCATCCGCTCGAACCGCTCGTCAAACGATTGCAGGGTGCCGGTCTCGTCGGTGCAGTAGCCGCAGTAGCGGCCGGTCTCGATGGGCATCCCGCAGCTTTCGCAGGTGGGTGCGGCGGTCATGGATCCTCCCGTTGGTTGTCCGGCGGCGCCGGAAGGTGCTGGTTGCTGGTGGGGGCGGGTACGGGCGTGGCCAGGTCGACCAGGGCGCGGAGCCCGGCGATGAGCTCGCCGGCCTGGCCGGGCGGCAGCCGGGCCAAGGCGCGAGCCAGATAGTCCACGCCCAGTACCTCGCGGTCACGGCGCAGCACGTCATGACCGCGCGGGGTCAGCCAGATCAGCGTCCGCCGCCGGTCGGCGGGATCATCTTCCCGCTCCAGCAAGCCCTGGCGTTCCAGGTGGGCGACGATCTCGCTGATCACCGACTGCGCCCGGTTCATGTGCGCCGCGGCCTCGCCCACGGTGAGCGGGCCGGCCAGCGCCAGGTGCTCGAGCACGGCCCTGGATGCGCCCGGTAGCTGGCTGCGCGGTCCGTCGCGGCGGTGAAAGGTGAGGTAGACAGCGCGGAACAGCTCCGCGAACCGCTCGGCCTGCTCTTGCTCTGCTGTCACCTCACCAGGGTTGCGGCCAGGCGATATATCGTCAATCCCGATGGATCCGGCTGATCGGCGGGAGGACCGCGCTGAACGCTGCCGTCGGCGAGACGATCTCGCTGTTGGCCCTGCTGGCCGTCCTGGCCTGGGCGGTGATCAGGCCGCGCGGCTGGCCGGAGGCGATCGCCGCCGTGCCGGCCGCGGTCATCTTGTTCGCGGCGGGCGCGGTCCCGGGCCACGCGGTGGTCACCGAGGCCAGGCGGCTGGGGCCGGTGATCGGCTTCCTGGCTGCCGTCCTGGTGCTAGCCCGCCTGTGCGACGACGACGGGCTGTTCAAGGCGTGCGGGGCGTGGCTGGCCCGGGCCAGCGCGGGCCAGCCGCGCAGGCTGCTGGCCCAGGTGTTCGTGACCGCCGCGGTGACCACGGCCGTGCTGAGCCTGGACGCGACCGTGGTCCTGCTCACCCCGGTGGTGTTCGCCACCGCGGCCCGGCTGGGGGTGCGGGCCCGGCCGCACGTGTATGCCTGCACCCACCTGGCTAACTCCGCGTCGCTGCTGCTGCCGGTGTCCAACCTGACCAACCTGCTGGCGTTCGCGGCCAGCGGGCTGTCGTTCGGCCGTTTCGCGGCGTTGATGGCGGTGCCGTGGGTGGCAGTCATCGCCGTCGAGTACGTGGTGTTCGGCCGGTTCTTCGCCGCCGACCTCGGAGCCGGGCCGGCCGCGGAACGCGGGAACGATCCCGGCTCCGGGACGGCGGGCTGGCCGGCGTTCACGGTGGCCGTGGTGGCGCTCACGCTGGCCGGGTTCGTGGCCGCGTCCGCGGCCGGGGTGAGCCCGGCCTGGGCCGCCTGCGCCGGGGCCGCGGTGCTGGCCGCCCGGGCGCTGGCCCGGCGGCGGACCACCGCCCTCGGCCTGCTGCGCGCCGCCGACGTGCCGTTCCTGGCGTTCGTGCTCGGCCTGGGGATCGTCGTCACCGCCGTGGTGAGCAACGGGCTCGGCTCCGCGCTGAAGCCGCTGCTACCCGGCGGGACGTCGCTGCCCGCGCTGCTGGCCATCGCGGCGCTGGCCGCCGCGCTGGCGAACATCTGCAACAACCTGCCCGCCGTCCTGGTCCTGCTGCCGCTGGCCGCACCCGCCGGCGCCGGCGCCGTGCTGGCGGTGCTGGTCGGCGTGAACGTCGGGCCCAACCTGACCTACACCGGCTCGCTGGCTACCCTGCTGTGGCGCCGCACCCTCCGGCACCACGGATCAGCACCGGACCTGAGGGAATTCACCCGGCTTGGGCTGCTGACCGTCCCGGCCGGGCTGGTCATCGCGGTGCTGGCGCTGTGGGCCGGCCTGCGGGTCATGGGAGGTTGATCAACATTGACGACCAGTGACAGCACGGATCGTTCGGTAGTCATCTGGGTGGCCGAGGGGACGTGGCGGGCCAGCGTGGATGCGGCGCTCAGCCTGGCGCCGGCCGCGGCCAGGTTCACGTTGCTGCACGTGACGGCGGCGGAGGTGGCCGACGCCGCGCATGGCGCCTACGCCGGCCTGCTCGGCCGGGGCGGGCGCGATCCGGGCGAGCGTCTTGATGCGCTCGGGGCCAGCTCAGCAGTCGAGTTGCTGGACGCCGCGGAGGCCAGGCTGGGCTGCCGGTGCGAACGGCGCGAAGTTCATGGTCAGGCGGAACGGGCCGTGGTGGCCGCGTCCGCCGAGGCGGATCTGCTCATCGTGGCGCGCGACGGCGACCGGTCCCGAGTGGGGCCGAAGAGCCTGGGCCGGGCCACCCGGTTCGTAGTGGATCATGCCGCCTGCCCGGTGCTGCTGGTCTGGCCGGAACCCGCACCGGGTGTCGGGACTATGCCCCCGCCGCCACATCACCCTCACCGGCCGGGCCGCTGAGCCGGGAAACCCGGACAGGAGAAGCGACGGCTTGTAGCATCTCCAACACCAAGAGTAGCGAAGGGGTGCGCTGACATGGCTGACATGACCAGTGAGGCCCGCGTAGTCGCCCTCGACCGGCTGTGGCCGGACAGCGCTGCCAGCCGCAGCGACGACTTGCTGGATATCGCCTTCGGGTGGACCGATTTCACCAGGTTGCGTCGGCTGGTCGCCGGCCGGTGCGCGGCGGCTGGGCTGAGCGGATCGCGCCTCGACAACTTCGTCCTGGCCGTGCACGAGATCTCGGCCAACGCCATCGTGCACGCCGGCACGGGCGGCAGGCTGATCCTGCGGTCCGCCGCGAACGGGCTCCGCTGCCTGATCGAGGACCACGCGTACGGTCCGGGCGATCACGAACCGCCTGCTGCGCCGGATCCGGCCCAGATTCCCCGGGCCCGCGATGGTTCAGCGGCGCTCGGGCCCGCACGGCCCGAGCCCCGCGATGCGGCAGACCCGGACGAGCCGCACGAGCCCACGGGCGCGGAAACCGGCCGGGGCCTGTGGCTGGCCGCGCAGCTCACGGACGAGCTGAGCATCACGTCGGGGCCCGACAGCACCATCGTGTCGCTGTACATGCGCTTCGAGTAGACCCGCCCCCGCATCGATTCGTCAACCACGGGTTGACGAATCGGAGTGCGTCAACCTAGAGTTGACGCATGGAGAACCAACCAGTACGACTCGACGACCTCATCGGCCACGTCAAGAACCAGCCGGGCACCGCCTTGGATCACGTGTCGGCGGCCATGCAGATCTCCGAGCATCTCGGGGACCTGGCCGACCACCTGATCGGTCACTTCGTCGACCAGGCCCGAAAGGCGGGCGCATCCTGGACCGAGATCGGCCAGTCGATGGGCGTCACCAAGCAGGCCGCGCAGAAGCGCTTCGTGCCGAAGGACCCGGACTGGCAGAACCTGCTGGCAGACGCGTTCCGCGCCCATCCCTTCTCCCGGTTCACCGACCGGGCCAGGCGGACGGTCGTCGCCGCCCAGGAAGAGGCACGCGAGCAGCGGCACGACCACATTTCCCCTGAGCATCTGATCCTTGGCCTGCTGCACGAGCCCGAGGGAGTGGCCGCCAAGGCCATCGAGGCGCTGGGCGTGTCGCAGGACGCGCTGCGCCAGGGCCTGGCCGCGGACCTGGCTCCCGCCGCGGCCGGCGAGCCCGTCTCCGGCCGGATCCCATTCACCCCCCGGGCGAAGAAGACCATGGCCCTGGCCGTACGGCACGCCTTGCTGCTCGGCCACAACTACATCGGCACCGAGCACCTGCTGCTCGGCGTGCTCGATGACGAGGAGATCGCCAGCGGCGACAGCACGACGAGCAAGCTGGGCCTGACCAGTGAGCGCGCTGAGCCGTGGCTCCGGGCCGAACTGCAGCGGCTGGGTGAGGCCAAGCGCCGCGCGGGCTAGCCGGTCGCTCGCTCCGGCTGACGGCGCGGCGCTAGCTGCCGCGCTAGCTGGCGGCGCTAGCTGGCGGCGCGGGCGGCCAGCGGACGGCGGCGGGCGGCAGGGTCAGTCAGCGCGGGAGGCTGCCAGCCCCCGTCGGGGGCGTTCAGCGTCACGCCGGGCGGCACGATCTGGTCAATGCGGTCGAGGATCTCGTCATCAAGCGTCACGGTCGCGCCCGCCAGCAGGTCGGTGAGCTGGTCCATGGTGCGCGGGCCGATGATCGCCGAGGTCACGGCGGGATGCCCGACCACGAAGGCGAGCGCCATGTGGGTCAGCGAGCAGCCCGCGTCGGCGGCGATCTTGATGAGCTCCTCGACGGCGTCGAGCTTGGCCGCATTCCCCGGCCGGGACGGGTCGAAGCGCTGCGGCAGCCGCCGGGCCCGGCCGGTGCTCATGTCCACGCCGGAGTCGCGGCGGTACCTGCCGGTCAGCCAGCCGCCGGACAGCGGACTCCAGGCGATGACGCCCATGCCGTACTTCTGGCAAGTCGGCAGGACCCCGGCCTCGATGCCGCGGACGAAGATCGAGTACGGCGGCTGCTCGCAGCGGAACCGCTCGTGACCGCGCCGGTCCGCCACCCATTGCGCTTCGACGATCTGCTCGGCCGGGAACGTGGAGGAGCCGATGGCGCGGACCTTGCCGCCGCGGACCAGGTCGGACAGCGCGGACAGGGTTTCGTCAATGTCGGTGTCCGGGTCCGGGCGATGCATCTGGTACAGGTCGATGTAGTCGGTCTGCAGCCGGCGCAGGCTGTTCTCGACCTCGCGGACGATCCAGCGGCGCGAGTTCCCGCGCATGTTGACGTCCTCACCCATCGGGCTGTGCGCCTTGGTGGCCAGTACCACGTCGTCGCGACGGCCGAGCAGCGCCTTCCCGACGATCTCCTCCGACTCCCCCGCCGAGTACACGTCCGCGGTGTCGACGAAGTTGATGCCGCCATCCAGCGCCGCGTGGATGATCCGGATGCTCTCCTCGTGATCGGGGTTGCCCCACTGGCCGAACATCATCGCGCCCAGGCAGTACGAGCTGACCTTGATCCCGGTACCGCCGAGCGTACGCATCCGCATCCTGACTGCCACCTTTCACCTTTTTCCCTCACGCCGACCGGTCACTTCCTAGCCTATTTGGCGGTCCCGGGCGCCTGCGGCCCGGCCGGCGCACGCCTTGTTTACCTGCCGAAGACATGCATATAGTTGCCTTAGGCAATTATCTGGAGGCGACGTGAGCGAACTTGACTGCTGACGGCCTGGCCAGTGCCGGCCTGAGCGGGATAGCGGATGGCGGAGACTCCGCGGTGGCGGCGGTGCGGGCGTTTAACCGGTTCTACACGAACATGATCGGGCTGCTGCGCGGCAAGTACCTGGATACCCCGTACTCGCTCACCGAGGCCAGGCTGCTGTTCGAGCTGGCCCAGCGCGACGCCAGCGAGGTCGCCGACCTGCGCCGGACGGTCGACATCGACGCGGGCTATATGAGCCGGATCCTGGGCCGGTTCTCCTCCGACGGGCTGATCACCCGGGAGCGATCGGCGGCCGACGCGCGCCGCCAGGTCATCAGGCTGACGGCCTCGGGCCGTTCGGCCACGGCGAGCCTGGACGCGCTGTCGGCCAGGCAGACCGGCGACATGCTGGCCGCCGTGCGCGAGGATGACCGGCACCGGCTGCTCGATGCCATGCGCGTCATCGCCGACGTCCTGAGCGAATCGCCGCAGCCGCGCGGCTACCTGCTCCGGGAGCCGGCGCCGGGCGACATGGGCTGGGTGGTGCAGCGGAACGGGGCCGTGTACGCGGAGCAGTTCGGCTGGGACTCCTCGTACGAGGCGCTCGTGGCCAGGATCGTCGCCGACTACGTCGACCACTCCGATCCGGGCGCCGAGGCGGCCTGGATCGCCGAGGTGGACGGCACGCCGGCCGGCTGCGTGTTCTGCGTGCGCGAGAACGCCACGACCGCCCGGCTGCGCCTGCTGCTGGTCGAGCCGTGGGCCCGGGGACTCGGGATCGGGGCCCGGCTGGTCGACGAGGTGCTCAGGTTCGCGCGGCGGGCCGGGTATTCCTCGATCACGTTGTGGACCAACGACGTCCTGGCCGACGCGAGGCGCATCTACCAGCGGGCCGGGTTCACCCTGGACAACGAGAACCGCCACCACAGCTTCGGCCAGGACCTCGTGGGACAGAACTGGTCCCGCCGTCTGTAGACGGCGGGACCATGCGGCGGCCGGTGTCAGGGATTGGGCCAGTGTTCCAGGGACGGCTTGGCCAGGGGCCAGCCGGCGCCGGCCAGCCGGGCGCGGACCCGGTTCACGTCGGCCTCGTTCGCCTGGTGGTCGGTGACAGCAGTGATCGCGTGGCGGATCGCCTCGGCCGACTCCGGCTTGCTCTCGTTCTCAAGCTCCTTGGCGATATCGGCGACCTCATCGTTGGTCAGCTGATTGCCCAGCAGCGCGAACAGCGGGATGTAGTCGACGTCGGGTACGCCCTCGGGATAGCCGGCGCGCAGCCATTCGACAATCTTGTTGAGCAGCGGTGGCAGCGCCATGTTCTCCAACCCTCTCGATGGGGAAATCCGCGGGCTCGTCCGGCTAAGACTATTTAGCGGGGGCGGGGTGACCGATCTGGTAGACCTCGTAGATACCCCAGCCGATGGCGGCTAGCACGACCAGGAAACAGACGGCGGCGATAACCATGCCCGCCAGGCTGCCGCCGACCAGGACATCGGAGTCGGCGCCCGCCGTCTGCGCCCGCGGGCCCTTCGACAGGGAGAACAGGCCCACGGCGAACAATGCCGGGAGCCCCGCGCCGGCGACGAGGCCAAAGACTACGATCTTCCAGATCGCGGTCAGGTTGATCCACGACATTATCCGCTCCTTGTCGCTCAGGCCGCTTGCGCGTGCTCGGGTTCGGCCGGGGCGACCGATCCGGTCCAGTCATCGTTGACGTTCTTGTGGTCTACCTTGGTGGCGCGCGACCTCCAGTAGATCACCGCCGACAGCGCGGCCAGGACGACGAGGTCGAGAACCACCCCGGAGCCGCCGACCGCGCGCGCCAGGCCTTCTGCCCCGGCGCCCACCAGTCCGGCCGCCGGCAGGGTGAACAGCCAGGCCGTGGCCATCCGCCCGGCGACATTCCAGCGGACATCGGCGCCCTTCTTGCCGAGCCCAGTGCCGATGATCGAGCCGGTAGCGACGTGGGTGGTGGACAGCGAGTAGCCGAAGCTGCTGGACAGCAGGATGACCGCGGCCGAGGCGGACTCGGCGGCCATGCCCTGCGGCGAATCGATCTCGACCAGGCCCTTGCCCAGGGTCCGGATGACCCGCCAGCCGCCGAGGTAGGTGCCGAGGCTGATGGCCAGCGCGCAGGACAAGATGACCCAGAACGGGGCGTTCGACTTGGCGGCCAGCGTGCCGTTGGCGATCAGGGCCAGGGTGATGACCCCCATCGTCTTCTGGGCGTCGTTGGTGCCGTGAGCCAGCGAAACCATACAGGCCGACCCGATCTGCCCGATCCGGAAGCCATGGCCGCGGGCCCCTTCGCTGAGGCTGCGGCTGATCCGGTACAGCAGCCAGGTGCCGGTCGCCGCGACGAGGGCGGCGATAATCGGCGAGAGGCCGGCCGGGATGATGACCTTGGAAACCAGGCCGTGCCAATTGATCGCGTGGCCGCCCGCAGCCGCGATGGTAGCGCCGATCACCCCGCCGATGAGAGCGTGCGACGAGCTCGACGGGATGCCCAACAACCAGGTAAGCAGGTTCCAGGTGATCCCGCCGGCCAGACCCGCGGCCACCACGGTCAGCGTTACCAGGTTCGTGTCTACTAGCCCGTTGGCGATCGTGGCCGCGACCGCGAGTGAAAGGAACGCTCCGACGAGGTTCAGCACGCCGGACAAGGCGACCGCGACCCGCGGCTTGAGCGCATTGGTCGCGATCGAGGTGGCCATCGCGTTGCCTGTGTCGTGAAAGCCATTGGTGAAGTCAAAGGCGAGAGCCGTGATGACCACCAGCACGAGGATCGCAGTGTTGTGCACATGAAAAGGGTCTCTGCCAGCCAGCTTTTCTGTCGAGAGACAGGGCAAACAATTAAGCGATTGTCACCTTCTGATCAGCGAATGTTCACTCATTTAACGGTTTAGAGATCGATATGGCCTGCTTTGCCGTCTTTAGCGGGCCGGAGGTGGGGGCCGCGGGGGCCTGGCGTGATCACCAGTGCGGGTTCGGCACCGCCGCGATGTCCGCGGTGTTCATGCACGGCTGGGCGTACTGAACACCGAGGCGCGCAGGCTGAGCCTCGGGCGTGGCCTGGATGCTGCGAGCGGAGCGTTAGCCGCCGGTGACCACGGGGCGGGAGGGGTCGGTGATCCAGTCGGACCAGGAGCCGACGTACAGGGCCGCGGGTATGCCGACCAGGGCCAGGGCCAGGACCTCATGCGCTGCGGTAACGCCGGAACCGCAGTACGCCCCGACCGCGGGGGCGGCGTCCGGGCCGGCCGGGCCTCGGCCGGCGCCGAGGGAGGCAAAGCGGTCCGCGAGCTCGGTGGCGCTCTTGAACGTGCCGTCCGGGTTGAGGTTGCCTGCGCTCGGCGCGCTGACCGCGCCGGGAATGTGGCCGGCGACCGGATCTACGTGCTCGTTCTCGCCCCGGTAACGTTCAGCCGAACGGGCGTCAAACAGCAGGCCCCCGCCCGCCATCGCGCCGGCCGCGGATGCGTCAAGGACCGGCATGTGACCCGGCTGCGCGGTGAAATCCCCCGGCTCCGGTGCAGCGGCGGCCGTGGTCACCGCGAGCCCGGCGGCCAGCCAGGCCCGGTAGCCGCCGTCCAGGACCCGGACGTCGGGGTGACCGTGGTAGCGCAGCATCCACCAGCCGCGGGCCGCCGGCAGCCCGTCCCCGTCGTCGTACACGACAACCGGACGATCCCGGCTCACCCCGGCGGCGCGCATCGCCGCCTGGAAGACGGCCGGCTCGGGCAGCGGGTGCCGCCCGGCCGGGCCAGGCGGGCCGGACAGGTCACGGTCGAGATCGACGAAGACGGCGCCCGGCAGGTGACCCGTACGGTAGCTGTCGAGGCCCGGAGGCCCGCCGAGCCGCCAGCGTGCGTCCAGGAGGACCAGTCCGGGCTGGCCAGCCAGGTCGCCAGCCAACTCGCCGGCCAGCGACGGGGCGGAGACGATGAGGCGGCTGGCGCCGCTCATATCACCGTGAAGGCGAGCGCGGGTATGAGCTGCTCGGCGGGGGTGAGCGAGCCGTGCATGCCGGTCAGCGCGGACTCCCGCGGCTCGGTCTTCGTGGCTACCACGGCAGCGGAACCCGCGCAGGCGGCCACCACATCGCCGATCCGGTCGGCCAGGGCCGGGTCTACCGGGCCGAACCATCCTTCCTTGATCGCCTCGTCCCTGGCCAGCACCCAGGCGCGCTCGCCCAGGACCTCACGCCAGGTGGCCAGGACGTCCCCGGCGGCGCCGGGCTGGGCGTACACGTGCCTGGCTCGCGCCTCGCCGCCGAGCACCGCCACCCCCGCGCGCAGCTCAGTTATCTCGTCCGCGTCTATCCGGTCCTCGGGACCGATGTCCAGCATGCCGTGGTCGGCGGTCACGTACAGGCAGGTCCCGGAGGGCAGCGAGCTGGCCAGCTGTTCGGCCAGCTTGTCCACGTGGGCCAGCTGGTTGTACCAGTCATCCGAGCCGACACCGAACGTGTGCCCGGTATTGTCGAGGTCACCGTGGTACACCGTCACCAGCGCGCGCCCGTTCTCTGCGATCACCCGGGCGGCCTGCGCCGCCAGGGCGCCCATGCTGTCAGCGGGCCGGTAGGCCGCCCCGCGCATGGTGGCGATCGTCAAGCCGGTACCGCGGAAGGAACCCTGGGCCACGTGGATGCCCTCGATGCCGGCCTTGGCTGCGCGCTCGTAGATGGTGGGCAGCCGCTGCCACTCGCGGGGATCGACGCGCGAGTCCCAGCGCAGCGCGTTCAGCAGGATGTCCTCGCCGGGCACCAGGACCTTGTAGCCGAGCATCCCGTGCTGACCCGGCGGGCGGCCGGTACACAGCGAGCCGAGGCTGGTCACGGTCGTGGACGGGAAGCCCGCCGTGATCGGCTTGGAGTTGCGGGCCAGCTCAGACAGGAACGGCGCGCCCGCCGGATGGTCCCGCAGCAGCTCCCAGCCGAGCCCGTCGACGATCAGCAGGCACGCGCGCTGCGCGTCGGCCAGACCGAGGACGTTCTGCGACTCGGGTGCATCGGGGTCTAGGGACGCGAGAATCGACGAGGACAAGTCGGCCAGCGTCGCCGTCCCGTAGGCAGGCACGATGGGCGAATGTCTCGGCTCGAGCGTCATGCGGGAATCCTCATCTGCTACTCGTGGGTGCCACTCAGCGTCTTACCCTCGGCGCCGTCTGCCAGTGCATCATGCCGGAACATCGTGCCACTGGGCAGGCATCACCGGCAAAACGCAGGAAAACGGATTCTCAGCTGCCATGCACCGCGGTGGCGTCGGACAGGGCGCGCGCAAAACTCAGCAGCCCGCGCACGGCCTCGTCCCCGTCTGCGGCCTGGCTGACCCGCAGCGAGAAGTCGTCGGCCGTGATCGTGCCCAGGTAGCCATGATCGGCTTCGCAGCTCTCGTCGCCGCAGTGGGCCGGCTCGAGTTCCAGGTGGGACAGCACGTTCCAGCCGATGGTGAGCACCACCTCCGACGGCGTGGTCGCCCCGGGCACGTAGGCGGCCGGGTCGGGGAACACCCGGGTCAGAGCCACGGACGAGATCTTGCTGAACCGGATCGCCTCCGTGCTGGTCTCGGCGCGCGGGAGGCTGTCCGGGTCATCGGCCGGGTACTCGTCGGTGTGTGAGTACACCAGCCGGGTGGGGGTAAGCGTCAGCACGGTCATGTGCCGCCGCACCTCCATGCCGGGATCGAAGATGGCGTCGTGGTGCACGACGTAAGCCGTAACGGGTTCGGACCCCAGCGCCGAGGTGACCGCGTCGTACACCAGCCCCGGGTAGTAGCCGCTGTGCTCGATCGCGGCCCGCAGGCCATCTGTCATGACTCGCGTTTCCCTCATGCCCCCATCCTGCACCGTCCCGGGAGATGCTTTACCCACGGGACTGTATCTCGCCAGCTGTACCCGCGCTCTGTTAGTTCACGCCTGGCTCGCGCTGCGGCGGGCCACGCTCCGGAATATCACGTTCCGGGACAGCGCACCCCCGGATATCCCTCTTCCGGAGGTAACGTTCAGGCGCCCGGAGAGCTAGCCCTCAGGGATTGTCATGCTCCGGCCCGGATGTCCATCTGGCATCCCGGCCGGCCTGAGGTCGGCCAGGTGCAGCACGCGCTCTTCGGGCGGCTCGGGCGCGGCGATCGCGCTCGAGCTCGGCGCGGGCTTCGGCTTGCGCGGCTTCCTCGGGCCGGATCCGCCGCCGCGCCCCCGGTAGACGATCAGTCCGTTCACCGGATCGGGCACGCCGTCCAGGGCCGAGCGGACCGCAGGCAGGGCGCGGAACACCTCCCACTGCGCGTCGGTCTCGAAGAGCACCTCGAACACGACACCGTAACGATGCTCGTGCCACTCCCAGTAGGTGGCCCCGTTGGTCACCGCGGCCTCGATGAGCTCGTCCTGATAGGAATCCTTCCATCGGCGCGCGGGCAGCTGCTCGGCGTCGAAGACCTCTATTGACCACCACTCGGACACGCCTGTCCCACCGCCATCCGATCGCGTTCACCCCGTCCGGGTTGGCACCCACTTGAGATAGTACGTCTTTTGGCGACCGGCCGATAGGCTCCTTCGCCATGAGGTGGACCGGGCTGAGGCTGTCCGTGACGCTGCTCACGGTGATCCCGCTGCGCGGAGCGGTTCCTGCCGCATCGCCGCGATCCCCCGACGCGGCCGGCCCAGGCGCGCCCGCTCCGTCCCTGCTGTCGTCGCGGTCCTCGCCGTCCTCGCCGTCCGCGTCGTCACGGCCGGATCAGGCCACGGCGGCCGCGGCCATGGCGTGGGCACCCGTCGTCGGCCTGCTGCTCGGCGCCATCGGCGCCGCCGTCCTGCTCGGCGCCGATCATCCGCTGGGCGCCGGGCCGCTGACCGGGGCCGTGCTCGCCATATCCTCACTCGCCCTGCTCAGCCGGGGGCTGCACCTGGACGGCCTGGCCGACCTGGCCGACGGCCTGGGCAGCGGCCAGCCCGCGCCCGTGGCCCTCGAGATCATGCACCGCTCGGACATCGGACCGTTCGGCACCGTGACGCTGATCCTGTCGCTGCTCATCCAGGTCGCCGCGCTCAGCCAGGCGGAATCCTCCGGCCCGGGACGCGGCGCGGCCGCGCTGATCGCCGCGGTCGTCACCGGCAGGCTCGCGCTGACCTGGGCCTGCCGCCGGGGCGTCCCGTCCGCGCGGCCGGACGGGCTGGGAGCGCTGGTGGCGGGCACGGTCCGCCCGGCGATCCCGGTCCTGATCACGGTGGCCGCGGTGGCGGCGGCGGCCGCGGCGGTGGCGGTCTCTACCAGGCTGGCCAGCCAGCCGCTCGGCTGGACCCTACCGCTGGCCGTGGTCGCGGGCCTGGCCGCCGCGCTGGTCGTGCAGCGGCACGCGGTGCGGCGGCTGGGCGGGATAACCGGCGACGTGCTCGGCGCGCTGGCCGAGGTCGCGGCCACGGTCACCCTGGTCGTGGCGGCCATGGGCCCGCGAGCCTGACGGCCATGGCCCGCAGGCCTGACGGCCCGCGGGCGCGCGCGGAGGCATCGCGACGATGGCGGACAGTTCGGCATCTAATTCCGGCCCTGTCCATATGTTTCAATTGCGCAAAGACCGGTTCGCCGCAGATCTCGCAGAACCGCTTCCACGGACAGGATTCCGGGCAGGAACCGCAGATGGCAACGACGCACGAGGTGTTCAACCAGCCACCGGCGCTGGCCGGGTATGACGTCGCCAGCGACCCGGCCATGCTCGACGCGCTGCGACGCGAGGGGGCAGGCTGGGCCGAGGACGCCATCCGCGAACTCGGCCGCCTGGCCGGCTCGGCCGGGGCGCAGGAACTCGGCCGGCAGGCGAACGAGAACCCGCCCGTACTGCGGACGCACGACCGGTTCGGCCATCGCATCGACGAGGTGGAGTTCCACCCGGCCTGGCATGAGCTGATGACCGTGGCGGTGCGGCATGGCCTGCACGCCGCGCCCTGGCGGGATGACCGGCCCGGCGCGCACGTGGCCCGGGCCGCTGGATTCTACGTGTGGGGGGCCACCGACGCCGGGCACTGCTGTCCCATCTCGATGACCTATGCGATCGTGCCCGCACTGCGCCACACGCCAGGCCTGGCCGACCGTTTCGAGCCGCTGCTGGCGGCCCAGGACTACGACTTCGGCCTGCGCCCGCCCGAGACCAAGCGGGCGCTGCTCGCTGGCATGTCGATGACCGAGAAGCAGGGTGGTTCCGACATCCGGGCCAATACCACCCGCGCCGTCCCGCAAGACGACGGCAGCTACCTGCTGACCGGGCACAAGTGGTTCACGTCGGCCCCGATGGGCGATCTGTTCATGGTGCTGGCGCAGGCCCCCGGCGGGCTGTCCTGCTTCCTGCTGCCTCGCGTGCTTCCCGACGGCCGCCGGAACGGCATGCACCTGCAGCGGCTGAAGGACAAGCTCGGCAACCGCTCGAACGCGTCGGCCGAGGTCGAATACGACCAGGCGACGGCCTGGCTGGTCGGCGAGGAAGGCCACGGCGTCCGCACCATCATCGAGATGGTGAACATGACCCGGCTGGACTGCGTGCTCGGCACGGCCACCGGGATGCGGACGGGCGTCACGCTCGCGGCCCACCACGCCTCGCACCGTACGACGTTCGGCCGCCGGCTGGTTGACCAGCCGCTGATGGCCAGCGTGCTGGCGGATCTGGCGATCGAGTCGGAGGCGACGACGATGGCGGCTTTCCGGCTGGCCGGGGCGACTGACCGGGCGGCCAGGGGCGACCAGCAGGAGGCCGCGTTCCGCCGCCTGGCGCTCGCGGCCACCAAATACTGGGCGTGCAAGCGCGCCCCGGGCCACGCGGCCGAGGCGCTGGAGTGCCTGGGCGGTAACGGCTACGTGGAGGAGTCGGGTATGCCCCGGCTGTACCGCGAGGCACCGCTGGCCTCGATCTGGGAGGGCTCGGGGAACGTCGCCGCGCTCGACACGCTCCGCGCCCTGACCAGGCAGCCTGAGTCGGCCGAGGCGTTCTTCGCCGAGCTTGACCAGGCGTCGGGAGCGGACAGCCGCCTTGACCAGGCCATCGCCCGGCTGCGCAAGGAGATAGGCGACCCCTCGGAGGCCAGGGCCCGCCAGCTCGCCGAGGCCATAGCACTCACCCTGCAGGGTGCGCTGCTGGTCCGGCACGCTCCCCCGGCCGTGGCCGATGCGTTCACCGCATCCCGCCTGGCCGACGACGCCGGAGGTCCGTGGGGTTGGGGGCATGCCTACGGCACGCTCCCTTCCGGCACCGACACCGCGGCCGTCATCGAGCGTGCCACCCCCGAGGTCAGCTCTGGATGAACCGGTGACCGGCATCCTGGACCGGCCCGCTCCGCCGCCCGACCTCACGGTGGCGTACGGCCCGCTGGCTGACCAGGTCATCGACCTGTGGCTGCCGCCGGAGCCGGGGGCGGCCAGGGTGCCGCTGATCGTGCTGATCCACGGCGGGTTCTGGAGGCCCGCCTACGACCGCAGGCACCTGGGGCCGATGGCTGACGCCCTGGCCCGGGCCGGCCACGTGGTCGCGGTCCCCGAGTACCGCCGGGCCGGAATGGCCGAGGAGGGCTGGACGGGCACGTTCAACGACATCGCCGCGGCCCTGGACCAGGCGGCGGCGATCGCCGAACCCCACGGCGCGGACTCCCGTCAGGTCACCTGGGCGGGCCATTCGGCAGGCGGCCATCTCGCCCTGTGGGCGGCCGCCCGGACTGGACTGCCCGCGGGTTCGCCCTGGCCCGCGGGGTGCGCCGCGCCGCACGTCGTCTCGCTGGCCGGATGCAGCTCACTGCGCCTGTGCGCGCAGTGGAACCTGAGCGGCGGGGCCGTGCGCAACCTGATGGGCGGCCTGCCCGATGAGGTCCCTGAGCGCTACGCGCTGGCCGACCCGGCCGCCCTGCCCGCTCCCCCGGTCCGGGTCACCCTGGTGCACGGCACCGACGATGACGACGTGCCGCTGGCCATGAGCCGGGCCTTCAAGGCCGGGCGCCTCATCGAAATTCCCGGGGCTGGTCACTTCGACCTGATCGATCCGCAGAGCTTTGCCTGGCCCCAGGTCCTGTCCGTTCTGGCCGGCGCCGTTTAGCTGCCAAAGGGCGCCGGCACGCCGCGAAAGAGCTCTGCCTGCGGCAAACTGAGCCCCTGTCTCACCGAAAGAAGCTGTGCCCTTCTGCGATCCCCAGATCACGGAAGGGCACAGCTTCCCGAAAAGTCACGCTGCGGAGTCGCGCCAGGGAAGTCCGTGACGCACTTGCCTAGCGCCTCAGGCAACGGCCGTCTGTCCTGTTTACTGCCTAACCGGGACAGCTGAAGCTGACCCTTGGTTTCCCGTCGCCTAGTTTCCCGTCGCCGCACGGAACCTGACCACCAATTCAGCCGGTACGCGACCACGGTCCTTGACATCGATCCCTTGCGCCTTTGCCCACTCACGAACCTCGGTGGTGTTGACACCAGTGGCCGAGGCCCTGCGCCCCCCACTGCGGGCCGGCCGCCGGGCCGTACCGCTGCTCCGGCGCGCGGCATCAACGTACTTGGCCAATGCCTTCCGTAGCGCCTCAGCGTGCTTAGCGTTCAGGTCGATCTCGTACTCGGCGCCATCCAGCCCAAAGCGGACAGTGCCCTCAGCCTCGCTGCCATCGATGTCGTCGATGAACAAGGTTTGTATCTTCTGGGCCACGTGTGCTCCGTTTCTCTCGTTGAATAGTGCACAGAATAGATGATAGACGAAACATAAGCCCGCACCGGGGTCCATGTTGAATACACACGCGATCGGGGAACGCCGGCTACCACATCGAGCGGGCTTGAACCTGGACACGGTAACCATCGGTGCGCGCATGCATACCTTAAGCCGCCTACAGGTGAAGCCGTCAAACCGAACTCTGCGACTGCGGGCGGTTCGCCATCATTCCTGCCTTGCGGAATCAGGTCAGCACGCTTGACTGGCATCGTATTGCCTGGTGTTAGCGCTCACTACAGTCGGCGGGCCTTGATCCGGACACCGGCTCATTAAATGGGGCGTTAGCCGTGCATCTCCTGTGCGGCCACGGCCGTACAGCAGTCGACCCCTCCACCCGGCGTGAGCGGCGCAGACTCGGGATACTTTTGCA
This sequence comes from uncultured Actinomycetes bacterium, assembly GCA_963790065.1. GTDB lineage: Bacteria > Actinomycetota > Actinomycetes > Streptosporangiales > Streptosporangiaceae > Palsa-504. The sequence continues at coordinate 786,474 of CAWBNK010000001.1, forward strand.
CGTGCAGCGACAAACCATCTCGGGCCGAGAACTCATCTCTACGCCGAGGCTACCGTTTTCCTCCTAGTGAACTCGTATCGAGTCCGGGACGCCTGGCCCGGGTTCGCCGCTGCCGTCCCGTCCGTCATCCGGAACGCATGTTGATCCGCGTCATTCGGTTTTATCGCGAAATGAGACAGCGCCCTGCGGTACATGCGGTCAGACCGTGACAGGACCCGTGCCGGCACAGCCAGGCACGTCTTTGCTGCTATACGGTTCCTTTTGGTTCGGGTTTTCTGCGGAAGAGGACGTCGGTCATCTCGGTATTCCGGTACCGTCTCCTCAGCGCGAACTACCCACCGTCACTGGGTCTGCGCAAAACCGGCGGACGCTTACCACGATGTTCGCTGATTTGCTTACGGGTCCTGCAATTCCTGCCACGTCTTGCCGCTCCGGACGCTCTCCGGCCGCTCCGCCACGATGTCCGAGCCGGGACGTGCCTCCTCGTCCCGGACCTTCACCAGGATCCAGCGCTTCTCGCCGGTCCGGGTCAGCGCGAAACCGCCCGACAGCTTTCTGCCGTGCAGGATGAACGAGACGTGGCCCGGCTCGTCCTTGAGGACTTCGGCGGTTCCCTCGTCCCAGATGATCACCGCGCCAGTGCCGCGGCGCTGACCTTCGTGCACGCCCTCGAATTCACCAGCCGACAGGGAATGGTCATCCACCGGGACCGCGAGCCGCCGGACCACGGGGTCGAGCGACGGCCCCTTCGGCACGGCCCACGAGCGCAGCACCTCCCCCGACTGCAACCGGAAGTCAAAGTGCAACGTCGTCGCATCATGTAGTTGCACCACAAAGCGCGGCTCGCCGATCACGCCCCCAGTATGGTCCGCATGGGGTGAGGCCCTAATGCGGACACCCGGCGGGCCAATTCCCCTAGTACGTCCGGCCAGGCTCCGGCGAAGTCGTCCCTGGTGCCCGTCGCGGGGAAGCCGCTCTGGACCAGGCGAATCCGGTGCCCGTCCGGCACCGCCTCTATTGTGACCTCCACGGAGGTAGCGAAGCCAGGAGCGTGTCCGTACACCGCGGTCATTTCGTAGGCCAGCCGGCGGGGCCGCTCGACCGCGGTAATAACTCGCTCCTCACGGAACGCCGGTCCGTCCGGCACCTGGAAGGCCACTGACCAGTGTCCGCCTGGTCGCAAGTCGAGCTGGGAACTGGTCACCCATTCCGGCCGCTGGCTGTCATACAGAGCAACGAACGAGTCGAAGATCGCTCCCGCCGGAGCGTCGATGACCCGCTCAACGCTGAGAGCGTGCCCGTCGTGCTGGCGGGACACGGACCGCTGATCCCCGTTCATGACGCCCTCCTGCTCGTAGCTTCCAACCGGTTGGACGCAGCGTGCCCGGGCAACTCATCGCCGCCTTCCTATCGCGTCGGGCGGTCGGGATTAATAAGGCCGCCTCTCCGATGACGCACGCGTGCCCTTGCCGTCCATGTCGCGCTGGGGCTGGCGTGGCTGCCGATGCGATCCGCCGTAGGATTCCCATGATCGTGGATCGTTACCTCCCTTATAGGGGATGGAACGATCCACAATAATTCGAATGCCCGTACGACAGTCAGAATCCCGATAGTGCTTCGTTGGTCGGCCTGTGCAGGCCGGACATACGGGTGATCCTGCGAGTCAAGGCGGTGGCTGTATCCCACCTTTACGGCGGAGGTCGGCAAGCTCGTCAAGTATCCGCGGCAGGTAATTGCGCGCAGCCGCTATGAAATCAAGGTCGGACGCCGAGGCTGGCCCCGAGTCCCGGGAAACGTACATGTCCTCATCGCGATCGCCGTCCCGGCCGATCATGATGAAGCTGTCGCCGGAGGTGTGGTCCCGTCCCTCGACCATTGCTCGCCACGGCGCAGGTGTGGCACGCTCGCCGAGCCGACGAAGCTCGTCGATCTCGGCGTCACTGACATGATGCTCGCTCATCGATTCCACGGATTCTTGATAGTTGGTGTGAAAAGTTCGCTGAACTTCTCCGGAGTGCATCCGCCGATCAGACAGTGGTAGGGGTTATCGGGACGCTGCTCATCCATCTGCACGAAACCCCCGGCAGCCCGGATGCTACCGACATCCGCGACGCCGATCTGATTATTCGGGATACCCCGAGCCAAGTCCTCAATAGAGCGCCCTGGCGCGCTGCGGACAGAGACGCCGTAGACCCTACCTGCACCATCCAACCAAGCTCCGGAAGCTTCGTTGAAGCGCTCCTGCGTGTTTACGCCGCCGCGGACGACCAGGGTCTCATCGGGAGAACCCGCATCCTTGCCACCGCACGACATCAGGCCGAGGGGGTCGGCTTGGAGGTGGGGGTTGGGGACGTAGGCGTGCGGATTCGGCGCGGGGGCCAGGCCGAGCGGGTCCGGGGTGAGGTAGCTGCCGGTCACCGGGTCGTAGTAGCGCTGCTGGTTGTAGTGCAGGCCGGTCTCGGGGTCGTGGTACTGGCCGGGGAAGCGCAGCGGCGTGGCGGCGCCGGACGGGTGCCACAGGGTGCCGCCCCACAGGGTGTGCTGCTGGTAGCCGGCCACGGTACCGTCGGCGGCGACGAGTTCGGCGGGCATGCCCACCTGGTCGGTGATGATGGCGTAGAACCGCTCGCCGGCATCATCCTGCGGCGCGTCGTCCAGCGACAGGCTCTCGCACTGGGCCAGCGGAGTGAACGTGCCAGGCCGGTAGTCCCAGGTCATGCGGTGCCGGCGACCGGCTTCGCAGGTGGTTTCCTCGGCCAGGACGGCGCCGTCCCAGGCGAAGGCGGTCTCCTCGGCCAGCTCCCCGGACGGGCCGAGCCGCTGCTTGGCGATGCGGCGCCCCAGAGGGTCATAGCGGTAGCGCCAGATGCTGCCGTCCGGGACGGTGACCGCGGTGAGCCGGTCGTCCGCGTCCCACTGATAGCACCACGTGGCGGGCTCGCCGGAGTCCTGCGGCCGCTGCCGCCAGACGACCCGGCCCTGCTCGTCGTGCCGGTAGCGGACGGACCCGGCGCTGGTGGTCAGCGTCCCAGACCGGTCCCGAGGGCCCTGCACGTCGGCGGACAGCCAGCGGCTGGCGTCGACCGACGGCGGAGCCGTCCACCGGGCCGAAGCGACGTTGCCCGCCCGGTCATAGCGGTACCGCTCGGCCCACCGGGAACCATCCACCGCGGTGATCCGGCCGGCCGCGTCGAGCGTGAACCGGCGTGAGCCCGCCAGCAGATCATCAATGCCGTCCAGGAACCCGTCGGCCCGGTAGCGGTAGCTCCGGCGGGCCAGGTCGCTGCCTGGCGCGCCGCACAGGACCTGCCGTTCGAGCTGCCCGGCCGTGTCCCAGTCCTGCGCCAGGGTCAGGCCGCCGGGCAGGTCGCGGCGGGTTTCCCGGCCCGCCTGGTCGTAGCCGAACTCCAGCACCTGCCCGCCCGCGTCCAGCCGCACCGGACGACCGGCGTCGTCGTAGTCCCACCGCTGCTGGGCACCGCCGGGCGTCACGCGGCGGCGGCGGCGCCCGGCCAGGTCGTAGGTGGACAGCACGGTACCGTCGTTGCAGGTCTCGGCCGTGATCCGGCCGAGCGGGTCGCGGGTGAACCTGAGCTCGGCGTCGGAATTGCGGGCGCGCACGAGCCGGCCCGCAGCGTCATAGCCGAACGAGCTGGCCACCCCGTCAGCCACCCGCCGGGTCAGCCGGCCCAGCTCGTCGTAGCCGTAGCCGATCTGCTGGCCGATGGTGTTGACCTGGCCGGTGAGCTGCCCGGCCGGGTCGTGCTCGTACCGGATGACGGCGCCGTTGTAGTCGGTCTCGGCGACCAGCCGGCCTGCCCCGTCATACTCATAGCGCCAGGTCAGCCCGGCCCGGGTGATGCTGGTCAGCCGTAGCATGCGGTCGTAGCCGAGCCCGGTCCTGGCGCCGTCCGGCCCGGTCACCCCGGTCAGGCAGTCGAAGGGTCCGTACTCGTAGCCGGCCTGCCCGCCGGACGGCCCGAGCCGAGCGATCAGGTTGCCCTCGGCGTCATACTCGCGCCGTTCGGCGCTGCCGTCCGCGAAGACCCGGGTGGCCAGCTGGCCTTCGGGCGTCCAGGTCAGCGCGGTCACTCCCCCGCCGGGTACGGTCACCGCCGTGACCCGGCCGAACGCGTCCCTGGTGTACCTGGTGCTGCCGCCCGCCGGGCCGGTCACTGCAGCCGGCAGGCCAGCCGGATCGCATTCCACCTCGGTCACCGCCCCGAGCGGGCCGGTGACCGAGGCCAGGTGACCGCGGGAGTCATACCGGTACGACGTGACGGCCTGGCCCGGCGCGATCCGCCGGACCAGCCGGCCGCGGGTGTCGTATTCCTGCTGCCAGCTGGCCCCGCCGGGCTCGTCGAGCCTGACCAGCAGGCAGGCCTCGTTGTAGCTGGCCCGTACCTGGCTGCCGTCCGGCCGGGTGACGCAGGTGAGGTTGCCGCGCTCGTCGTAGCCGAAGCGGGTCAGCCGCCCCAGCGGGTCGGCGCGGGCACTGAGGCGACCGCAGTCGTCGTACCAGAGATGGGTCACGTGGCCGAGCGGATCGGTAACCGCCGTCACCCGCGACGCCTGGTCCAGCTGGTAGATGGTGACCGCGCCGGCCGCGTCCGTCCACCATGTCACCTGGTCGCCGTAGGCGAACCGGCCCGACATCACCCCGCCGGGACCGGTGCCCGCCACGCACCGGCCCTGCTCGTCATAGGAGTAGCGGTAGGCGATTCCGTTGCGGTCCTGCCAGCGGGTCAGCCGGCCGCGGGTGTCGTAGCTGAACCGCAGCGTCTTGCCCGAGGAGTTGATGATCCTGGCCAGGTCCCCCGCCGTGTCGTACCGGTAGCCGGTCAGCAGTTCATCCGGCGCGGCCGCGTCCTGGGTGGCCAGGGCCAGCCCGGCGATCCGCCCGCCTACGACCACGACCCGGACGCGGTACCCGCCGGAATGCGTGATCCAGGCCGGCTCGCCGGACGGCGTGTAGCTGAAACAGACCTGATCGCCGCTGCGGTCGGTGACCGAGACCAGCGGTAGTTCGCCCGTCCCGCCAGCCGACCAGGGATACCCGGGCCGGCCTTCGAACCGCCACACCAGCCCGGCCTGCGGGTCGGTGACGGTGAAGGCATCGTCGTCGAGCCGCTCCAGCGGCCAGCTCGGCCCGGCGGCCGGCAGCCAGGGGCCAGCCGCGGGCTCCTCCGCCCGGGAACCGGACGGCCAGATCAGCGCGCGCCCGTCCGCGAAAATGCCGGTGACCTGCTCGGCCCCGACCTGCAGTCGCTGGTCGAAGGTCGACGCCCAGGACCGGCCGAACCACCGGCCGGCACGCCACGAGGACCGGTAGGCCCGGCCGATGACCAGCGGCAGCACCCCGGGCAGCGCCACGTCCTCCTGGAACAGCAGTACGTCCCCTGTGGCCACGTCGACCGGGTCCCCGGCCCGCGGGATGTCGGACGCCGATCGCGCGGCCACGACCGGATCCCTGGCCGTGTCCCAGATCCGGGCTGACGCGTCGTCCCCGTCGGCCCGCGGCACCGTGTCCCGCCCGTCGCTGGTGTCTCGCCGGGCGCTTCCCGCCTCCCAGGCCTCACGCCACCGGGCCGACGGCGAGCCGGACGGATCCGGGATCGTGTCAGCCGTCGGGTCGGGCCGCCCCTCGGCCGCGGCCTGGAGGTCAGCGAACGGCCGGTTCACCGGCCGGCCGCCGCAGTCAGGCCGTCCACGGTGCCTGCATGCAGCCCGGCAGCGATCCCGAGGCGCGCGGCGAACCAGTCCGCGCCCGGCACCACCGGCCATCAGCCTGGGAACTCACCACGCGCCCGCCCGAACGCGGGGTGCCCAGCCGGCAACCCCGACCGGGCCGGCCCCGGAAAGCCACCTGCCGTATCGGCTTCCTCATCACGTCCAGACCCTTCAGCGCGGCGATCGTGTCATCAGCGATCACGCCCTGGGGTAGCCGCCGGTTCGGGCGTAATTCTTAATTTTTCCGAACGGAGCGTGGTGCTCCATGTGCGCAACGCAGGTTCCGCACCGGGGATCGGACGCCACGACTCGGCCGACGTGGACACGGCCTGGTCGCGCGCGGGACAGTCTCGGCATGGGCGAGATCGATGAGGCCGAGCTGACCCGCGCGGGGCAGCGCGGCGCCGTGGTCGAAGGGATGGCCGAAGACGGCAAGCGCACCGTATCCGGAGCGCTGCTGCGCCGGTGCTGTCATGAGCTCAGGGACCAGATCGATCCGCGCGGGCTGCGGCTGAACAACGCCATCGTGACGGGCGCCCTGGATCTCACCGGCCTGGTCATCCCGTTCCCGCTGCGGTTCGAGGCCTGCGAATTCGACACCGCGCCCATGGTGGAGGGCGCGCAGCTTTCCGAGCTGTCGCTGACCGGCTGCCCGCGCCTGCCCGGCCTGCTCGGCAACGGGGTGCGGCTGCGCCGCGACCTCGACCTGTCCCGCTCGCACATCGTCGGCGCGCACTGGACGAACGCGAGCACATCGAAGCGGTCGGCGATCTGGCTGTGCGAGTCGGAGATCGGCGGCCGCCTGCTGTGCGTCGATACCGTCATCGACGGTCAGGGGGACCGTGCCATCCAGGCGGACCGGATCCGCGTGGGCGGCTCGATCCGGCTGATCCACCAGTTCCATTCCCGTGGCGAGATCCGGCTGCTCGGGGCGCGGATTGCAGGCTCGATCGACATCACCGGGGCCCGGCTCACCTCGGTGAACGGGCCGTCCATCGATCTGGAGGACGCGGTCCTCGACGGAAGCATGTTCGTGATCGAGGACCCCATGGGCCGCGGGCCGGAGATCCGGGGCCGCATGGGCATGGCCAGCATGCGCATCGGCGGGCGCCTGCTGTTCCGCAACGCCACCATCCAGGCTCATACCGAAGTCCCCAAGGACAGCATCTACGCCAGGCCGACGGCCTTCGACACCGCGCTGGACGCGGTCCGGCTCTCGGTCGGCGCCGAGGTGCTGTTCACCGGGCAGTGCGCGGTGACCGGCCGGGTTGACATGTCGATCGGCGAGATGAGCGGCGTGTCCATCGGCGCCGGCTGCGTGCTGCGGGCGCCCGGCCGCACGGTGCTGAACCTGACCAACTCCGAGATCCGCGCCGACGTGCGACTAGACCGGGACGCGACGGTGGAGGGCACGATCCGGCTGGCCGGGGCCGTGATCCACGGCATGCTCGCGCTGCGCGGCCAGCTGAGCCAGCCTGAACGCCGGTCCCTGGTCGGCGGCACCGCGCTGACCGTCGACGGTGATGTCACGCTCGATGGCCTGCGGACCGGCGGCGGCCGGGTTAATTTCCGCGGCGCGACGCTGGGCAGCCTGGCCGCGGACGGAGCGCAGCTGAACAACCCGGGCGGCTACTCGGTCAGCCTCAACCAGGCCAGGGTCCAGGGATCGGTCCGGCTGGTGGACGGTTTTTCCTCGACCGGCCTGGTCGTGCTCAACCGGAGCACCATCGAAGGCCGGCTGCAGTTCACCGGCGGCTCGTTCACCTGTCCGGGCCGGCGCCCTACAACCAGCACGGGCACGCGGTCGAGGCGATATCCGCCACCGTCCGCGGCGGCATTGACCTGGACTGGGCCGCCGTGGCGCCCAGCGTGGACTTCACCGATACGACCACCACGTTCCTGGCCGATGACCCGGATACCTGGCCGCCGAGATTCGACATCGCCGGCCTGACCTATGAGCGCTTCGAGACCCCGCAATTCGCCGCGCCGAAGCCGATCTGGGATCAAGCCGCCAGGTGTGCCTGGCTGAGCCGCCAGGCCCAGTTCGACTCGGGTCCTTACGAGCAGGCGGCCCGGGTGTTCCGGGAACACGGCTATGCCGACGAGGCTGAACAGATCCTCATGGCCCAGCGCCGGCACGCCCGCCGCGTCGACCGGTCGAACGCGGCGTGGCCCAGGCGGGCCGCGGACGGCATCTACGCGGCCATCGGGTACGGGTACCGGCCGTCGCGGGTGCTGTGGGCCCTGGCCGTCCTGCTGCTCCTGGTCGTGGTGACCCTCGAACTGCCCGCCAGCCAGACGACGCTGCGCGCGACCAACGGTAACGGGGCTGTCTATTCCACCCGGGGCCTGCTGGTCAGCCCGGGCGGCCCTCCCGCTGGCGGCGGATCGTCCCGGCCCGATTCGTGCGGCGACGGCGAGGTCCGCTGCTTCAGCCCGGTGCTGTACGCGATCAACACGGTCGTGCCGCTGATCTCGCTCGATCAACGATCGACGTGGTATCCCGACCCGCACGTGTCCGGCGGGGAGGCCGTGTTGTGGTGGCTCAACCTGGCCACCCTGCTCGGCTGGCTGCTGTCGTCGATTTTCGTGCTGTCCCTGACCCGGCTGTCCCGCGGCTAGGTCAGGCCTCGTCCGCGATCATGTTGTACAGGTCGGCCGGGCTGATCAGGTTGGGGTACTGCAGGCCCTGCTCGAGATTCAGTCCGGCGTAGCTGTAGCAGTCGGCCACCAGCGCTGAGCACACCCGCCAGTGGTCTTCCTTGAAGACCGGGTCGAGTTCCTGCCCGTTACGCAGCTTCAGCACCTCCAGGGCGAAGCCGACGTAGGCGGGATAGTCGTAGGGGCAGCCCACCAGGGCGTGCGCCCGGGCCACGATGGCGTCGCGCTGCGGATCGGTCAGCGGGTAGTGCACGTTCCACACCGCGTCGGGGTGCGACGCGGCCGAGGAGACCCTGGCCACCGGCGGCGCGGCCTCGATGATCTGCCCGTTGCCCACGTAGACGAAGGCGTGCCCGGCCCACGACTCGGTCGCGTGCCTGATCAGCTCGCCGGTAATGCCCGAGCCGTGGCTGACGCCGTAGCTGCCGGGCTGGACGATATCTCCGTTCGCCGCGGTGTACGGGGCCAGCGTGGACCCAGCCGGCGAGACCGGCAGGTCGGTGGTGATGGTCATCGGATCCCCCTCGTGTCGAGCCTTTGTTCCTGCAGAGGGGCAGACCCGGCGGACGAGTCACCGGCCAGCCGATAGTTACCAAGCTGTTACGAGGTGATCATGTCTCAACCGGCCCCTTAGCGCTCTTAGCAGGTGAGCGAAGGGTTGGGGGACACATGATGATTGGCATAAGGCAGAGCAGACTGAGGACCGCGGCGTCCGGCGCCATGGCGGTAATGGCGTTGGTCCTGGTGACGGCGGGGTGCGCTCAGGTCACCCCGGCGGCACGGGCGGCGATCTCGGTCCCGGTCTCGGGCAGCCCGTCCTGGCAGGTCGTCAAGCGGGTACCGGGCCTTTCTGACCTGGGTTTCAGCGCGGTCGTCGCCGTCGGCAAGAACGCCGGCTGGGCCTTCGACACCGCGGCTAAGCCGACCGCGTGGGAGCGGAACGGCTCGAACCCCAATGCCTGGACGCAGGTCCCGTTCCCCGGCCTGGCCGGCGAGACCGTCGTCTGCGCCGCGGCGACCTCCGCCACCAACGTCTGGGCGTTTACCAGCGATTTCGGTAAGTCCCGGGCGCTGCGCTGGAACGGCACGGACTGGACGGTGATGCGGTCCTTCGACCAGGCCATCAGCGGTGCCGTGGTGCTGAGCCCGTCTGACGTGTGGGTGTTCGGCGAGCCGTACTACCCGGGCGCCGGGATGGGCGCCTGGCACTACAACGGCCGGACCTGGTCCGCGCCGGCTTCCGGCCGCCGCTTGGAGGGCGGCAGCGCCCTGTCGGGCGACGACATCTGGGCCTTCGACGGCACCGACGTGGCGCACTGGAACGGCACCGCCTGGTCCCGAACCTCGGTGGCGGCCCTGCTGCCCGCCAAGCAGTTCCTCAACGACCCGTCGGTGACCGGCATCTTCGCGCAGTCCCCCGGCAGCGTCTACGCCATCGGCAGCGGCAACCTGCAGGACGAGGGCGGCCCGCTGGTCATCCTGCACTGGAACGGCCGCCAGTGGTCCAAGGTGGCGGGCGGCAACTACGGCGCCGGCACGATCCAGCAGATCAGCTCGGACGGCCACGGCGGCTTCTGGTTGCCGATGCCGGGGTTCATGGGGCAGAAGACCTACCTGCTGCACTACTCCGCCGGCCACCTGGCCGCGGCGCCGCTGCCGGGCGGCCCCGACAAGATCCTGGTCAACGCCGTGGCGCTCATCCCCGGCACCACCAGCGTGCTGGCCGGCGGTGACACCCACGCCGCCGGGAACCCGGGAATTGACGTGGTGGCGGCGGTGCTGCAGTACCGCACGTGACGCCGGGCAGCCCCGCGGGCCGTGGTACCTGGGTGACGCGGGAACCACGGCCCGTTCGGCCGAATAATTCCAGGGAGCGGTCATCCGGTTACTTACGGTGCCAGGCCGGGACCGGTTTTGCTTGCCGCTAGTTACGCCGCTAGCGTGCCAGGCATGGCAGCGGACGGTCGGCGGCACGTAATAGCGATCGGGGGCGGCATGCTGGTGCCGGACGGCAGGCCGCCGGTGCACCTGGAAAACGCGCTGCAGCTGACCGGGCGGCGCGAGCCCCGGCTATGCGTGCTGAACACCGCGGGCGGCGATGACCCGCGCTGGACGCTGCTCATGTACGACCGGTTCGCCGGGCATCCGGCCCGGGTCAGCCACCTGGCCCTGTTCCCCATGCCGAACGTGCGCGACCCGGAGGACCTGCTGCTGTCGCAGGACCTGATCTTCGTAGGCGGCGGCAGCGTGGCGAACATGCTGGCCGTGTGGCGGGTGCACGGGCTCGACGTGATCCTGCGCAAGGCCTGGCAGGCGGGCATCGTGCTGGCCGGGTCGAGCGCGGGGGGCATCTGCTGGTTTGAGGGGGGCACCACGGATTCGTTCGGGCGCGAGCTGCGGGCCTTTACCGACGGGCTCGGGATGCTGCCCGGCAGCTACTGCCCGCACTACAACTCCGAGCCCGGCCGCCGGCCGCTATACCACCGGCTGGTCGCCGACGGCGCTCTGCCCGGCGGGATCGCGTGCGACGACGGGGTGGGGGCGCACTACGTCGACGACACGCTGGCCGAGCTGATCGCCGACCGCCCGGGCGGCACCGCCTACCGGGTCATCGCCTCATCTGACTCAGGCGTCACCGAGACGCCGCTGGAGACCCAGTTCCTCGGCGAGCCGGCGGAATGAGCCCGGGGTTCTCCACCCTGGGGTAGAGGCGGAGTTCTAGCCGGGGGCTGACGCGCCGGAGGGGGCGCAGCCGGCACCATCGAGGCATGGATAAGCCTCAGGTAGTGACCGTGCGAGGTCTGCGCAAGGCGTACGGAAACAGGGTTGTGGTGGACGGGCTGGACCTCGACGTCCCCACCGGAGAGATCGTCGGGCTGATCGGCGCCAACGGGGCCGGCAAGACCACGACTGTGGAGTGCATCCAGGGGTTGCGCCGGCCGGACGGCGGCACGATCCTGGTGCTCGGCTACGAACCGGCCACGCAGGCCGAGGAGCTCCGGCCGCTGCTCGGCAGCCAGCTCCAGGACTCGGCGCTGCCGGACCGGCTGCGGGTGGCCGAGGCGATCGAGCTGTTCCGTACCCGGCGGGCCAGGGACGGCGCCGGACTCCTGGAGCAGTTCGGGCTGGCCCAGCGGCGGCGGTCGGCGTTCGGGGCGCTGAGCGGCGGCGAGCGGCAGCGGCTGTTCCTGGTGCTCGCGCTGCTCAACCGGCCGCAGCTGGTGATCCTCGACGAGCTGACCCAGGGCCTGGATCCGGCCGCGCGCCGTAACGTGTGGGCCGCCGTGCGCCAGCTGCACGACGAGGGCACCACGGTGCTGCTCGTGACCCATGAGATGGACGAGGCCGAAGCGCTCTGCGGCCGGGTCGTGGTGATGCGCGACGGCCGCGTCCTCGACGCGGGGGCGCCGGCGGACCTGGTGGATCGGCACGCCGGGACGGCGACGATCCGATTCAGCATGCCGGATGCTGCGGCATCGCTGCTGGACCAGGTCCGCCGGCTGGACGGAGTGCGCGAGGTGGAGCGAGCCGGGCCGCAGGTGACCGTGCGCGGCTCCCGGCCGGTCATCGCGCACGTCGGGGCGGCGCTGGTGCGGTGGGGTCCGGTGCCCGCCGACCTGAGCGTGCACGTGCCGAGCCTGGAGGACGCCCTGCTCGGGCTGCTTGACGGCGCAACGTCCGGCGAGGCCGTAGTTGACGAACAAGGTCTCACCGGACACCGTGTCACCGGACACGGGGAACTGGTGGGAGGACGGCGATGAACACCGCAGCAGGACGCCTGATCAGGGCCGAGCTGAAACTGATGACACGCGATCCGCTCGTGCTGACGTTCGTGTTCGCGTTCCCGGTCGTGACCATGCTGATCATCGGCGGGGCGTTCGGGACCAAGCCCACCCCGGGCTTCAACAACGTCAACCCGGCGCACTGGTACGTGGCGTCTTACCTCACCGTGGTGATCGCCGCGGCGGGACTGGTCATGCTGCCGGTCCACCTGGCCTCCTACCGGGAGCGCGGGGTACTGCGCCGGTTCGCCGCGGCCGGCTTCCCGCGCTGGTCGTTCGCCGTGGCCCAGCTCGTGGTCGGGCTCATCACCACCGCGGTGGCGTGCGTGTTCCTGCTGGCCGTGGCGGCGCCGGTCTACGGCCTGCCTGCCCTGCACGACGGCTGGCGGGTGGCGCTGGCGCTGGCCCTGGGCGCAGTGGGCTTCGTCAGCCTGGGCGTCCTGCTCGGCACGCTGCTGCCGTCGGCCAGGTCGGCCCAGGCCGTGGGGCTGCTGCTGTTCTTCCCGTCCTTCCTGCTCGGCGCGGGCGGCCCGCCGCCCCACGTGATGGGCTCGGCGGTCAGGCACATCGCGGGCCCCCTGCCGCTGACCCTGCTGACCAACGCGGTCCGCGGGCCCTGGCTAGGCCTGGGCCCGGCCACCGGGTCGCTGATCGGCCTGGCCGCGCTGACCGTGCTGTTCACCGTGGTGGCCGCGCGGCGGACGGTGCTGTGACGCTCGCGTGGCCCGCACGTAGAATCCGCGACATGAGCGGCGACCTGGTGCCCGGCCGGATCAGGTGGATCGCCCTGGCCGCGGTCGCCGCGGTCGTGGCGGTCGGGGCGCTGCCGCGGAACCCGAACACGGTCCTGGCTGTGGCCGGGGCCGTGTTCGCTGTGCTCGGGACCGCGTTCCTGGTGCATGACAGGCGGCCGCAGCTGCTGTACGCGGCGGTTGCCACCGCCGGGATCGCGCTCGAGGGTCACGGCCAGTCCAACGACCTCGGCTGGTTCGCGGTGTGTCTGATCGCCGGCTGGTGCGTGGTGGTGGTGAGCCGCCGCGACGGCCTGATCTACTGGGCCGCCGTCATGCTGCTGTTCGCCGCCGAGTGGCTGTGGGTCAAGCCGGATCCCGGCTGGGGAGCCTGGCTGGCCGGCAGCACCCTGATCATCTTGTGCGGGCTGCTCATCAATCACGAGATCAGCCTGGTCGCGCAGCTGCGGGCGGCGCAGGCGGGCCTGGCCGAGCAGGCCAGGACGGCCGAGCGCAACCGCATCGCCCGCGAGCTGCACGACGTTCTCGGGCACACCCTCACCGTGTCCCTGCTGCATGTGCAGAGCGCGCGGCTGGCCGTGGAACACGACCCGGACGACGCCGCGCGGTCGCTGGCCGAGGCCGAGCGGCTGGGCCGCGAGTGCCTGGCCGAGGTGCGCACCACGGTCGGCCTGCTCCGCCAGGACGCCGACGCCGGCCGCGGCACCGACGGCGGCCGCGGGCCCGGTTCCGGGGCGGACGGCATCGCGCCGCTGCCAGGCATCGCAGGGTTGCCGGCGCTGGTCGAGCGGTTCCGTTCGGCCGGGGCGGACGTCACCTTCACGATGGAGGGCGATACCGCCGGGCTGCCCGCCACCACCGGCCTGGCCGTCTACCGCATCCTGCAGGAGGCGCTGACCAACGCGGCCCGGCACGCGCAGGGGGCGCCGACCGAGGTGCGGCTGGCCGTGGGTGCCGGGGCGGTCACGCTGACCGCCGACAGCCGGGCCGAGCCGGGCACCGGGACCGGGCTGGGCGTGATCAGCATGCGGGAGCGCGCCGAGTCGCTCGGCGGCAGCTGCGAGGCGGGCCCGGGCGGGCACGGCTGGCTGGTCCGGGCCACGTTGCCCCTCGGCGCCTCGCAGGGAGCCCAGTCATCAAAGGCCCAGTCATCAAAGGCGGGGCCGTGATCCGGGTCCTGCTGGTCGACGACCAGGAGCTGATACGGACCGGGCTGCGCGGCATCTTGCGCGCATCGTTCGGCTTCGACGTGGTCGGCGAGTGCGCCGACGGCGGCGAGGTTCCCACCGCGGTGGCGGCTCTGGCGCCTGACGTGGTGCTGATGGACGTGCGGATGCCGTTCACCGACGGGGTGCAGGCCACCCGCGAGCTGCGCCGCCGGGAGGGCAGCCCGCCGGTGCTGGCCCTGACCACGTTCGACGACGACGAGGTGCTGGCGGGCATGCTGCGGGCCGGCGCGGCCGGGTTCGTGCTCAAGGGCGTGCCGGCCGAGGACCTGCAGCGGGCGGTACGCTCCGTGGCCGGAGGCGGCGCCTGGCTCGACCCGGCGGTCACCGCCCGGGTGCTGGCCATCTACCGGACCGCGACGCCGCCCGCCGCAGCGGCCGCTGCGGCCGACCTGGACAGCCTGACCAGCCGCGAGCGGGAGGTACTGGCGCTCATCGGCCGCGGCCGCACCAACGGCGAGATCGCCGCCGAGCTGTTCGTCAGCGAGGGAACGGTCAAGACGCACGTCAACCACCTGTTCACCAAGCTGCAGCTGCGCGACCGGGCCGCGGCGGTGGTGTTCGCCTTCGACCACGGGCTGGTGACGCGCGACTAGCGGCCTAGGACTTGCCGGCCGTAGCGCGGCGCAGTGACCAGGCCAGCGCGGCGAAGGCGCACACCGGGAGCAGCCACCAGGCGTTCACCCCGGCTAGGTGCACGAGCAGCGCGGTGACGGCCAGCGCGGCCACCAGCAGCGCGGCGACCTGCCAGTCGTCGCCGATGACGAAGTCGTACCAGAACGCCCCGAACGACTTCAGCGCCCGCATCATAGGCCGCTCACCCCTTCTGCCTGCGACACCGGTGCCTGAGGTCCGGCCGCGGTGTCCGCCCGGTGAGCCCGCCGCAGCCAGGCGGCGTAGCCGAGCGAGATCACGGCCACCACCGGGACCAGGACGAGCAGCGCCGCGTCGTTGCCCGGCCACTTCACCCCGGCGCCCTCGGCGCCCCAGAAGGTCCCGAACGACGTCAGCATGATTCCTACCAGGAACTTCAGCGCGTTCTCCGGCACCTTGGCCAGCGGGGCCCGGACCGCGATCCCGGTCGCGGCGACCACCACCACGGCGATCGCGGCGCCCACCACGGCCGCGCCGAGGTCGTGCTGGTTGTCCCCGAACGTGATCACGATGAACACCACCTCGAGGCCCTCGAGCAGCACGCCCTTGAACGCAAGGGTGAACGCGTACCAGTCGCTGATACCGCGCCGTGACGAGGCCGGCGCGGCCTTCGCGGCGGCCACCTCGCGCAGGTAGGCGCTGGCCTCGTCGTGCAGCGCCTTGTACCCGGCGGCCCGCAGGATTGCCTTGCGCAGCCACTGCAGCCCGAAGATGGCCAGCAGCGCCCCGACCACCAGCCGGAGCGCGGTCAGCGGGAGCAGCGTAACCGTCGGGCCGAGCACGCCGACGATGGCGGCCAGCACGATCAGCGCCGCGGCCATCCCCTGGAAGGTGGACCGCCACTGCCGGGTCAGGCCCGCCGCGAGCACGATGGTGAGCGCCTCGATGGCCTCTACCGCGCAGGCGACGAAGACGGTCAGTACGAGCGGAAGGGCGTTCACCGGGCCTCCTTCAGCACCAGGCCGACAGGCAGGTAAGGGACAATATCCTGGTGACCGACGAGACTGCCGCCAAACCTGCCGAGAAGGCCGAGAGCACGGGCTGGCTGCTGCTGATCTACCGGGTGCCGCCCGAGCCGACCAGGCTCCGTTCCACGGTATGGCGGCGGATCAAGAGCCTGGGCGCCATTTACCTGCAGAACTCGGCCGCGGCGCTGCCGGCCAGCGCGGCTACCGAGCGGGCCCTGCGCAAGCTGCGGCGGGAGATCATCGAGATGTCGGGGACGGCGATCCTGCTGTCGTGCCAGGTGCTGGCCGGCGAGGCCGACGTGCGCAGCGCGTTCCAGGCGGCCAGGAACGACGAGTACGAGGAGATCGTCGACCGCTGCGAGGACTTCCTGCAGCAGGTGAAGAAGGAGTACACGGACAACCACTTCACCTACGCCGAGCTCGAGGAGAACGAGGTCGACCTGGTCAAGCTGCGCAACTGGTTCGCCAAGGTCCGCGAGCGCGACGCGTTCGACGCGGCCGGGCGGGCCGCGACGGAGAAGGCGCTCGACGAGTGCGAGCAGACGCTGGAGGCCTATGCGGCCCGGGTTTACGCCGAGGAAGCCGAGGGCGAGTGACCGGCGGTCTGGCACGGCTCGCACTAGCGGCTCCTCTCGATTGCAACCGTCGTTAGCTTAGACCACTAACGTTAGTTAATCCCAATTCGTGACCGTCGCTTAATCCTCACGTCAGCTCCTGGACAGGCTACGTACGGATGGCCGGGTCAGACTCGGGCCCATGAGGCCCACCAACCGGCGCACAGGCCTGCGCCTGATGGCCCTGCTGGCCGGCACGTGCGCGCTGGCGCTGACCCCGACCGGCGTCACCCTTGATGGCGGCGCTGGCCTACAACAAGAACAAGGTGAAGAGCCCGCCGACCACCTGGCAGCAGCTACGAGCACGCCATCGACATCGACGGCAGCACCCGGCTGACCGGCGTGTTCGCCGAGGCCAGGACGGCCCGGGGGGAGATGGTGGGCCTGCGCATGGATCCGGCCGGCTGCCACCTGTTCCCGGCCGGCTCATGAGGTGTCTGGGCCGAACGGACCGGGGCGCGAGCGTCCGGACCCGGCCTACGTCCTGACGTACAGGCCGCCGCCCGGGACGAGCTTCGAGCCCCGGAAGGAACTGCGCAGGCCGATGAGCCTGAAGTGGTGCACGAAGTACGCGTGCAGCGAGCTGGTCCAGATGATCCGCGCGCCGGTATAGCCGCGGTTGCCGTACAGCCAGACGTACTGGGCATGCTCGAACGCGGTCTGCCATGCCTCGGTGTCGCGGGCGCTGACCGAGGGCGGGCCGTACAGGTCCTGGCCGTCGGTGGTCGCGATCAGCGTGCCCACCGCGTCGACCAGCGCCGGGCAGCCGGGCGCGGGAGAAGTGAACCGGTCGATCACGATCGTGGCCGAAACCGTGTCGGTGAGCACGCAGGCGCCGGGCGGGATGAGGGCGCTGGCCCGGGCCAGGTCCGTCCCGGGGTACAGCTTGGTCACGCTGTAGCCGTCGACGGCGGCCACTGCGGCTATGGCCAGGGCCGCCGCCACGGCAGCGGCCCGGAACCAGGGAGCCGGCGCCCGGCTGCGCCCCGGACCGGAAGCCAGCAGCCACGCGGCGGACAGGCCGAGCGGCAGCATGAGGAACGGCCCGGCGAAGGCCGCGTAGTGCTCGTACCACTCCGACGGGGTGAACAGCATCACCGTCACCGCGGCCAGGCCGAACCAGGCGTACCAGTCCAGCGGAGCGGCCCGGACCCCCGAGCGCCTGGCCCGGATCCACGCCGCGGCCAGGAACCCGACGATCAGGGCGGCGATCAGGAGGCTGATCCGCAGGTGAGGAGTGATGTGCAGGCTGCCAAGCGCGGTGATGCCGGTGATATCGGCGACCCGGGAAGCCGGCCCGATCCGGCCGTGCGTGGCCTGCACCAGCTCTGACACGAAGACCGTCCGCCCGAACCCGCCGGGCGCCAGGACCAGGAAGGGCAGGCAGGGCACCGCGATCCCGGCCGCGAACCCGCCGGCGAACGGGAGCCTGCCGCGACGTGCCCGCAGGCACAAGGCGAAAGCGATCAGGGCCGGGACCGCCGCCCAGATCTTGACCGCGGACGCGAAACCGAAGCAGACACCCGCCCACAGCGGCCACTGCCAGCCGCGGACCCGGGCGTCCGGGCCGTCGGCCTGGCCCGCGAGCCGGTCGCCGTCGAACAGGACGAGCGCGCCCAGCAGGCAGAACAGGTTCAGCCAGGGTTCGAGGAACAACGACTGCGATGCGTTCAGCGCGGCCGGGTAGACGGCGTAGCCGCCGCTGGCCACGCCCGCGGCCAGCGGGCCGCGGTGCCGGGCCAGCAGTCCGAGCAGGACGATGTTGGCGGTGTCAGCGCCCACCGTGAGCAGCCGGGCCGCGGACAGCGCCCACATGCTGCCGAGCGCCTTGCCGAGCAGGGCGGCCGGCACCATCAGCAGCATGACCCCGGGCGGCTGCACCATGGCGAAATCCCGGTACGGGATCACGCCGCTGACCAGGCGCAGCGAGTTACCGATGTAGACGCCGTCGTCGTACTGGGTGAACCCGGTCAGGTAGCCGGGGCGGGCCAGCGCGAAGGCCCGCAACCCCAGTCCGAGTACGGCGGCGATCGCGATGACGACGCCGGGCCGCAGCGGCCAGGCCGCTGCGGGCGGCCTGGCCGGTACCGCGCGAGTACCGGCTGTCCCGGTAGCAGGCGGCATGCCCACGCCTAACCCGCCTTTCCGCCCCTGGTCCGCTGCTTCACCAGGGTCGAGGGTAGTAGGTCGGGGCAGGCGGAAGGGCTGGAACCCTAGCACATGCCCTACGATCAGCAGGATGACGGTCACTCTGCTTACCAGCCAGTCAACGCCGACGGCGACCGACGCGGACGCCCTCGTGATCGGAGTATTTCAGGGCACCGATGGCCCTGTCCTCGCTCCGGTCACCGATGACATTGACCTCATGGACGCCCTGACCGCGCTCGGCGCGACGGGCAAGTCCGAGGAGGTCACCAAGATTCCCACCGCCGGGCGCCTGGCCGCCCCGCTCACCGTCGCCGTGGGCCTCGGCCCGGACCCCCGGTCCGGCCAGGACTCCGGTGCCGACGGGGATCCGGCCGAGCGCCAGCGCTACCTGGAAAGGCTGCGCCGCGCCGCGGGTGCTGCGGCCCGCGAGCTCGCCTCGGGCCGGGCCAGCCGGGTGGCCGTCGCCCTGCCCGCCGGGCAGCCGGACGAGGCCGAGGCCGTCGCGCTCGGCACCCTGCTGGGCGGTTACGCGTTCCGCAAGTACCGGACGAACGGCACCGCCCCGGCTGACATCGAGCAGATCGTGCATACCGTTCATGACGCCGCCGTGGCCCGGGCCAGGGTCCTGGCCGACGCGATGACGCTGGTCCGCGACCTGGTGAACACCGCTCCGGCCGACATGGTGCCCGCCGACCTGGCCGCGGCGGCGGAGCGGACGGCCGCCGCCAGCGGCCTCGGAGTACAGGTCCTCGACGAGAACGAGCTGGCCAAGGAGGGGTACGGCGGCATCCTGGCCGTGGGCATGGGCTCGGTGCATCCCCCCCGGCTGGTGCGGCTCGAGTACACCCATCCGGACGCCGTCGGCACCGTAGTCTTCGCCGGCAAGGGGATCACCTTCGACTCCGGCGGCCTGTCCCTGAAGCCGCCGAAGGCCATGGAGACGATGAAGGCCGACATGAGCGGCGCCGCCGCGGTGCTGGGCGCGCTGCAGGCCATCGCCGCGCTCGGCCCGGCGGTGAACGTGGTCGGCTATATGTCGCTGGCCGAGAACATGCCGGGCGGCGGCGCCCAGCGGCCGTCCGACGTCATTACCATCTACGGCGGGAAGACCGTGGAGGTGCTGAACACCGACGCGGAAGGGCGCCTGGTCCTGGCCGACGCGCTGGCCAGGTCCGGCGCCGACGCACCGGGCCTGCTGGTCGACGTGGCGACCCTGACCGGAGCGCAGGTGGTGGCCCTGGGCAACCAGACCTCCGGCGTGATGGCCAGCGACGATGCGCTGGCCGGGCAGATCGCGGAGTCGGCCCGCCGGGCGGGCGAGGCCATGTGGCCGATGCCGCTGCCCGAGGACCTGCGCAAGGGACTCGACTCGGCGGTGGCGGACATCGCCAACGTGGCCGCGGACCGGGCCGGCGGCATGCTGGTGGCCGGGCATTTCCTGCGCGAGTTCGCGCCGGCCGGAGTGCCCTGGGTCCATCTGGACATCGCCGGTCCTGCCTTCAATGAAGGCGGCGCTTACGGGTACACCTCCAAGGGCGGCACCGGGGCGGCGGTCAGGACCCTGGTGCAGATCGCGCTGGACACGGCGGAAGGCAGGCTTGCGGTATCAGGGTCCCGGGCAGGCTGACGGCTGGTGCATGATGAGGACTGGGTAAGCCGGAGAAGGAGGCTCAAGGGGTGGCAGAGGGCAGCAGCAGCTACGACATCGTCGTGCTCGGCGGCGGCAGCGGCGGGTACGCCTGCGCGCTGCGTGCGGCCGAGCTCGGCAAGCGCGTCGCGCTGATCGAGAAGGACAAGGTCGGCGGGACCTGCCTGCACCGGGGCTGCATCCCCACCAAGGCGCTGCTGCACGCGGCGGAGCTCGCGGACCAGAGCAGGGAAAGCGCGAAGTTCGGCATCAAGACCACCTTCGACGGCATCGAGATGCCTGGCGTGCTGGCTTACCAGGGGTCGGTGGTCGACCGGCTGTGGAAGGGTCTGCAGTCCACGATCGCCAGTCGGAAGATCGACACCATCATCGGCGACGGGCAGCTGGTCTCCCCAACGTCGGTCCGGGTAGGCGAGGTGACCTACGAGGGCGAGCACATCGTGCTGGCCACCGGTTCCGAGCCGCGCAGCCTGCCTGGTCTTGAGCTCGACGGCACGCGCGTCATCAGCTCGGACGACGCGCTGCGACTCGACCGGGTGCCCAGTTCGGTCATCGTCCTGGGCGGCGGCGTCATCGGGGTCGAGTTCGCGAGCGTGTGGCGGTCGTTCGGCGCGGACGTGACCATCGTGGAGATGATGCCGCAGCTGCTGCCGCTGGAGGACGAGACCAGCGCCAGGCACCTGCAGCGGGCGTTCCGCCGCCGCGGCATCGGCCTCGAGCTGGATTCGAAGTTCGAGTCGGTCAAGCACAGCGAGGGCGGCGTCACGGTCACGCTCGCGGGCGGCAAGACCCTCGAGGCCGAGCTGCTGCTCGTCGCGGTCGGCCGCGGGCCCGTGTCGTCCGGCCTGGGCTACGAGGCCAACGGCGTGACGGTGAACCGGGGCTTCGTCGTGGTGGACGATCTGTGCCGGACCAGCGTGCCGACCATCTCCGCGGTCGGCGATCTCATCGCCACGCCGCAGCTGGCCCACGTCGGTTTCGCCGAGGGCATCATGGTGGCCGAGCGGCTGGGCGGACTCGAGGTCAAGCCGATCGACTACGACGGCGTGCCTCGCATCACCTACAGCGACCCCGAAGTAGCCTCGGTGGGCCTGACCTCCGCGCAGGTCGCCGAGCGCGGCCTTGAGGTAGTCGAGCTGAACTACCCGATCGGCGCCAACGGCAGGAGCGTCATCCTGCAGACCCCGGGCGGGGCGAAGGTCATCGCCGAGGCGGGCACCGACGGCTCGGGCCCGGGCCGCGTGCTCGGCATCCACCTGGTGGGCAGCCGGGTGGGCGAGCTCATCGCCGAAGGCCAGCTGATCGTCAACTGGGACGCGGAACCCGCGGACGTAGCCCAGCTGATTCACCCGCACCCGACCCAGTCCGAGATCATCGGCGAGGCGCATCTCGCGCTGGCCGGCAAGCCCCTGCACTTCCACGCCTAATTTCTTCCCCAAGAGCCGATCCAAGGAGTCACGAGAATGTCGGTCTCGGTATCGATGCCGCAACTCGGTGAGAGCGTCACCGAGGGCACCGTCACGCGCTGGCTGAAGAAGGAAGGCGAGCGTGTGGAGGTGGATGAGCCGCTCCTCGAGGTGTCGACCGACAAGGTGGACACCGAGATTCCCTCCCCCGCGTCGGGGATCCTGCGCGGGATAGCGGTCGACGAGGACGAAACGGTCGCGGTGGGCGCTCAGCTGGCCGTCATCGAGGACAGCGAGACCAGCGAATCCGCGCCAGAACCGGCCGCTCCGCCGCAGGACGCCGCCCCGGCCGCCGAGGACTCCGCCCCGGCCCCGCAAGCCGCCGCGCAAGCCGCCGCCGAACCAGCCCAGGATGCCGCCGAGCCTGCGGCGGACGCCCCCGCGCCGGAACCGGCCGCCAGCGGCTCCGACGGCTGGAGCGCCCAGCCCAACTACGCCCCGCCGCCCCGGCCCGCCCAGACGCCCGGCTACGCTCCGCCGCCCGCCTACGGCCAGCGCCCGGCCTACGACCGGCCCGCCGACCAGGCGCCGGCCGCCTCCCCGGGCCGCAGGCCCAGCCTGGCCCGGGCTACGGCCAGCAGGCCCCGGCGGCGCCTGCCCAGGCCCCCGCCGCGGCGCCCGAATCGGCTCCCGCCGCGCAGGCCGAGCCGGCCGAGGAGTACCCGCCGCCGACGCCGCTGCCCGGCACCGGAGAAGCCCCCTATGTCACCCCGCTGGTCCGCAAGCTGGCCGCCGAGCACGCCGTGGACCTGGAATCGGTCTCCGGCACCGGGGTCGGCGGGCGGATCCGCAAGCAGGACGTGATCGAGGCGGCACGGGCCCAGCGGGCCTCGCAGCCCGCCGGAGCCGAGCCGTCGCGCGCGCCCCAGGAGGCGCCGGCCGCCGTCGTGCCGCAGCAGGCGCAGCGGGTGCAGCCCGCGCCGGCCGGCCCGCAGCAGCCCGCCGCCCCGGCGGGGGCCGCGGCGGCCGCGCGCCCGGCCGTGGTGCCTTCCTCGCTGCGCGGTACCACCCAGCGGATGTCCCGGCCCCGCCAGGTGATCGCCCAGCGGATGGTCGAGTCGCTGCGGATCTCGGCGCAGCTCACGACCGTGGTCGAGGCCGACGTGACCGCCATCGCCCGGCTTCGTGACCGGGCCAAGGGCGACTTCGAAGCCCGGGAAGGCGTCAAGCTGACCTTCCTGCCGTTCTTCGCGCTGGCCGCGGTGGAAGCCCTGAAGGTGCACCCGAAGCTCAACGCGGTGATCGACGGCGACCAGGTCACCTACCACGACACCGAGCACCTGGGGGTGGCGGTCGACACCGAGCGCGGCCTCATGGTCCCGGTCATCCACAACGCGGGCGACCTGAACATCGGCGGGCTCGCGCGCAAGATCGGTGACCTGGCTCAGCGCACCCGGTCCGGGCACGTCGGCCCGGACGAGCTGGCCGGCGGCACGTTCACGCTGACCAACACGGGCAGCCGCGGCGCCCTGTTCGACACGCCCATCATCAACCAGCCGCAGGTCGCGATCCTGGGTACCGGCACCGTGGTCAAGCGCCCGGTGGTGGTCACCGATCCCGCACTCGGCGAGGTGATCACGGTGCGCTCGATGGTGTACCTGGCCCTGACCTACGATCACCGGCTGGTCGACGGCGCCGACGCGGCCCGGTTCCTGACCACGGTCAGGAACCGGCTCGAAGAGGGCGCCTTCGAAACCGAGCTCGGGCTGTAACCGCCGGACGGATGAAGGTCGCCGTCACCGGCTCGTCCGGCCTGATAGGCACCGCCCTGGTGGCCGCGCTGCGCGCCGACGGTCACCAGGTCATCAGGCTGGTCCGGCGGCCGCCCCGGTCGGCTGACGAGGAACGCTGGGATCCCCGCGCGGCCGACGCCGGGATCAGCCCGGCCAGTGCCGCGGCGCCGGGCCCGCTGGCCGGCCTGGACGCATGCGTGCACCTGGCCGGCGCGGGGGTGGCCAGCCGCCGCTGGACGCGCCGGTACAAGGCCGAGATCAGGGCCAGCCGGGTCCTGGGCACCCGGACGCTGGCCGGCGCCCTGACCAAGCTGGGCTCGCCCCCGGGGACGCTGCTCGTGGCCTCGGCGATCGGCTGGTACGGGGACACCGGCGGCCAGGAAGTCGACGAAACGGCCCCGGCCGGGACGTCGTTCCTGGCCCGGTTGGTCAAGGACTGGGAGGCAGCCGCCGAGCCGGCCGCCGAGGCGGGCATCCGCGTGGTGAACCTGCGCAGCGGCCTGGTCCTCACTCAGGCGGGCGGCCTGCTGGCGCGGCTGCTCCCGCTGGCCCGGCCCGGCCTGTGCCCCCGGTTCTCCACCGGCGCCCAGGACATGAGCTGGATCTCGCTGCCTGATGAGGTCGGCGCGATCACGTTCCTGCTGAACGACAAGGACGTCAGCGGCCCGGTCAACCTGACTGCCCCGCAGCCGGCCACCAACGCTGCCTTCACGGCCGCCCTGGCCGCCGCCCTCGGCCACCGTGACCGGCCCTGGCTGCGCGTGCCCGCCCCGGCCCTGCGCCTGGCCCTGGGCGAGGCGTCGGTGGAACTGCTGACCAGCTCGCGGGTCATCCCGGAACGCCTGACCCAGGCGGGCTACCAGTTCCGCCATCCCGCCGTGGCTGAGGCCCTGGCCGCCGAGCTCGCCTCCGGCGAGGCCGGGCCGGTCACCTGAGATTGCCCTGCTTGTCTTCGGGCCGGTCACGTGAGCTTGCCCGGCCCGTCTCCGGCTGGCCGGGCAGGGTCAGTCGGTGCCGGACTCCATGGCGGCGTGATCGAGCAGCTCCTCGTCGGCGGGAACCCGGCCCTGGGAGGCGATCGCCTCGGCTCCGCCGGCCGGCATGGCCCCGATCAGGCCGGTGGAGGCGGCCTGATCGACGCCGATCGGCGTCGGGTGCGAGCTGCCGATCATGCCGAGCCCGGCGTACTGCTCCAGCTTGGCGCGGGAGTCGGCGATGTCGAGGTTGCGCATGGTCAGCTGGCCGATGCGGTCGACCGGCCCGAAGGCCGAGTCCTCGGTCCGCTCCATGGACAGCTTGTCCGGGTGGTAGCTGAACGCCGGGCCCGACGTGTCCAGGACCGAGTAGTCCTCGCCGCGGCGCAGCCGCAGGGCCACCTCGCCGGTGACTGCCATCCCCACCCAGCGCTGCAGCGACTCGCGCAGCATCAGCGCCTGCGGGTCCAGCCAGCGGCCCTCGTACAGGAGCCGGCCAAGCCGCCGGCCCTCGTTGTGGTAGCTGGCCAGGGTGTCCTCGTTATGAATCGCGTTGACCAGCCGCTCGTACGCCGCGTGCAGCAGCGCCATGCCCGGTGCCTCGTAGATGCCCCGGCTCTTGGCCTCGATGATCCGGTTCTCGATTTGGTCCGACATGCCCAGGCCGTGCCGGCCGCCGATGGCGTTGGCCTCCTGCACCAGGTCGACGGCGGAGGCGAACTCCTTGCCGTTGATGCTCACCGGCCGTCCCTGCTCGAACGCGATCGTGACGTCCTCGGCGGCGATCTCGACCGCGGGATCCCAGAACCGGACCCCCATGATCGGGTCCACGATCTCGATGCTCGTGTCGAGACGCTCAAGCGTCTTGGCCTCGTGGGTCGCGCCCCAGATGTTCGCGTCGGTGGAGTAGGCCTTCTCCGTGCTGTCCCGGTAGGGCAGCCCGTGATCGAGCAGCCACTCGGACATCTCCTTGCGGCCGCCCAACTCGCCGACGAAGGCGGCGTCCAGCCACGGCTTGTAGACCCGCAGCGCGGGGTTGGCCAGCAGGCCGTAGCGGTAGAACCGCTCGATGTCGTTGCCCTTGAAGGTCGAGCCGTCCCCCCAGATCTGCACCTCGTCCTCAAGCATCGCGCGCACCAGCAGGGTGCCAGCCACGGCCCGGCCCAGCGGGGTGGTGTTGAAGTAGCCGCGCCCACCGGACCTGATGTGGAACGCGCCGCAGGCCAGGGCGGCCAGCCCTTCTTCCACCAAGGCCGCCCGGCAGTCGACCAGCCGGGCCAGCTCGGCGCCGTAGGCACGAGCCCGCCCGGGCACTGAGGCGATGTCGGGCTCGTCGTACTGGCCGATGTCAGCGGTATAGGTGCAGGGCACGGCGCCCTTCTCGCGCATCCACGCGACCGCGACCGAGGTGTCGAGGCCGCCGGAGAAGGCGATCCCGACGCGTTCACCGACAGGCAGGGAGGTGAGTACCTTGGACACGATTGCAATTATATGCATAACAGCGCATGATCATGCAACGCGGTTGGCGTTGATCCATCCCTGAAGGCAGGGCCGGCCGATGGCCTCAGCCCTGCTGACCGTCCGCCTCGACCTCGACCCGATTAATTAGCGCCGATCCGGGGAGGACATGGGGCTGCCGCTGGCACCACGGACCGTTCGGCCGACAGAGCAAGGGCTGCCGGGGCGGCCGGTCAGGCTGTGCCGTCGGGCTGCAGGACGATGTCGAAAGTCGCCTTGCAGAACGGTCCGTCCAGACCGTACCTGGCCGCCTGCGCTGGGTCGTCGACCGGCACGAACTCCGTGATCAGGCTCTTCTTCACCGCGAAGACGGCGTCCGATTCGATGTACGGGCTGCCGGCCACGAAGATGTGCGTGGTCAGCGTGCGGTGCCCGGGCGCGGCCACGATGAAGTGGATGTGGGCCGGGCGGTACGGGTGCCGGCTGGTGGCCAGCAGCAGCGTGCCGACCGGCCCGTCGGTCGGGATCGGGTAGTAGCTTGGCACCACGGTGCGGAACCAGAAGGCCCCGTCCTGGTCGGCGGTGAACAGGCCGCGGCCGTTGGCCCGGGGTTGCACGTCCGGCTGCTGCACGTCGTAGAAGCCCTGGTCGTTGGCCTGCCAGACGTCGATCTGGGCCCCCGGCAGCGGCGTGCCGTCGACCGACAGGATGCGGCCCTCGACCACGCACTGCGGGCCCGTCCCGACCTGGTCGATGGTGTCGCCCAGTTCCTGGCGCGGGGAGGTCACAACGTGGAAGGGGCCGAGGACGGTGGATTCGGTGGCGCTGCCGAACTTCCTGTTGTTGATCGTCTCCACCAGCATGGAAATGCCCAGCACGTCGGAGAGCAGGATGAATTCCTGCCGTTCGTCGTCGGACTTGTGGCCGGTGGCGGTGAGGAACCTGATCGCCTGCTCCCATTCGGCGATGCTGGGCTCGGTCTCCTTGACGAAGGCGTGCAAGTGCCTGACCAGGCTGGTCACCAGTTTTCGCAGCCGCGGGTCTGGCGTGTCGGCGTAGCTTTCCACGACGGCGTCGGTGGCGGTCTGTTCGGTGAAGTCGGTGGCCATGGCCGACAGGGTAAGTCGCGCTCCGGCCGGAGGGCTAGGTCCGAGACCGGTCCGAGGTGCTGGAGCTTGTCGGGGTTGACCACGGACCGGATGGTCTGGACCTGGCCGTCGGCGATGTCAAGCGCGAAGACGCTCACCACCCGGTCGTCTGGGTCGTAGGCCACCGCGCCGGGCTGGCCGTTGACCAGGACCAGCTCGGCGCGGACCCCTTGCTGCGAGACCCGGCGGAACAGCCCGAACAGGAACCGGGCCACGCCGTCGCGGCCGCACAGCGGCTCGCGCCTGGCCTGCGCCTTGCCGCCGCCGTCGCCCACCATGACCACGTCGGGTGCGAGCACATCGAGCAGCCCGGCCAGGTCACCGCCGCCGAGGGCGGCGAAGAACCGCCGGGACACCTCGTCGCGTTGTTCGCGAGACGCCTCGTACCGCGGCTTGCCCTCGTCGACGTGATGGCGGGCGCGGGCGAAGATCTGCCGGGTGTTCGGCTCGGACTTGCCGATGATCTCGGCGATGTCCTGGTGGGAGTAGCCGAACACCTCGTGCAGCAGGAACACGGCACGTTCGGTGGGCGACAGGCTTTCCAGCAGGACGAGGAACGCCATCGAGAGGGAATCGGACATCTCCGCATGCTCCGCTGGATCAGGGCCATAGGGCGCGCTGCCCTCGACCAGCGGCTCGGGCAGCCAGTCGCCCACGTAGGTCTCCCGGCGCACCCGCGCCGAGCGCAGGTGGCTGATGGCCAGCCGGGTGGTCACGGTGGCCACGTAAGCCTTGGGTGAGTCGATGTGCTCGCCTCCGCGCAGCACGTGGGTAAGCCTCAGGAAGGCTTCCTGGACGATGTCCTCAGCGTCGCTGATGCTCCCGGTCATTCGGTAGGCGATCGAGAACATCAGCGGCCGCAGCTCCGCGTAGGCGGCGGCGGTCTGGGCTTCAGGCGGCGTCGTCATGGGCCTGATATTCCCTCACCCAGGCCGGGAACCCATCCCGCCAGCTCGGGTAGGCCGGGGTCCAGCCGAGATCGCGCTTGGCCTTGGCGTTGCTCGCGCCGCGGCCCCGGGTCATCCACGAGACGATCATCTCGCCGCCGAGCAGCCGACCCAGCCAGGCTGGGGCGTTCATGGGCGGCTTGGCGCCCAGCGACGCGGCCAAGAAGGGCAGCCACTGCGAGACCGGGGCCGGCTCGTCGTCCACGGCGTTGTAGATGCCCGGGGCGCCGCGGGTGACCGCGGCCACCGCGGCGCTGGCGGCGTCGGCGACCTCGGTGAACGACCAGATGCCCGTGCCCCCGCCGATGACGGGCATCTGCCGCTTGCGCACCGCCTCGAGCATGCGGTCGGAGGCGCCGCCACCGTAGAGGATGCCGTAGCGGAGCACCAGGCCCTCCGTTGCCTGCGCGGGCACGGCCTGCTCGAGATGCCGGATGGCGGCCATGGTCCTGGCCGTCGCCGCCACCGGATGCGGGTCGAGCGGGTCCTGTTCGGTCTTGACCGGGCTGCCCGACATGGCGTTGTTCCAGCCGATGAAGCTCTGCGCGATGAACCGGCGGGTGCCTGCCTGGTTGGCAGCGTCGAGCAGGTAGTCGGTGCCCCGGCTGCGCAGCTCGTTGGTCACCGCGAACTCCGCGTCGAACTTGCGGAAGCTTTTCATGCTGGTCAGCGCCGTCATCTGGTGCACGATCACCTCGGGCTGGGCTTCCTTGACCGCCTGCAGGACCCCTTCGCGGTCCAGGCCGTCGACGATGGCCGGCGTGGCGCCTTGCTGCTCGAGTTGGCCGGCCTTGGCCGCCGAGCGGGTGCTGGCGGTGACCTGGTGCCCGGCGGCGATCAGGCCGGGCACCAGGAACTGACCGATGACCCCGGTGCCTCCTGCGACGAACACTCGCATGATGACTCCTCCCGTCTGTGTCCGCCCTCTACGACGCCGCAGGCCGACCGGACGTGACACCTACTTCAGGGGTTCTGTTCACGCCAGCGCAGATGCCAGGTACGGGAGACAGGGCCGATGTGGCGCAGCTTCTCCGGGTTGGCCACCGCCCGGATGGCCTGGACCTGGCCGTCGAGCACGTCCAGCACGATGACGGCGATGAGGCCGCCGTCGGCGTCACTGGCCAGAATGCCCGGCTGGCCGTTGACCCAGGCCC
This sequence comes from uncultured Actinomycetes bacterium, assembly GCA_963790065.1. Classification (GTDB taxonomy): domain Bacteria; phylum Actinomycetota; class Actinomycetes; order Streptosporangiales; family Streptosporangiaceae; genus Palsa-504. The sequence goes on from CAWBNK010000001.1 coordinate 815,537, forward strand.
CGCGCAGCGACGCGCGCAGCTGGACGGTCCGCTCGATCTGGGCGCGGACCAGCCCGGCCACCTGGTCACGGCCGAACACCGGCGCGATAAACGTCGTCTCGCCCAGCCCGCCGCTATCGCCGTAGAACAGCACGTCCGGGGCCAGCCGCTCGAGTAGGGCGTTCATATCGCCGCCGCCGGCCACCGACAGGAACAGCGCTGTCAGTTCCTCGCCTTCGGCGCGTGAGGTATCGAACCTCGGCCGGCCCTCGTCGATGCGGCGGCGGGCACGGGCGAAGATCTGCCGGCAGGCGGGCTCGGTCTTGCCGATGGCCTGGGCGATCTCGTCGTATCCGTAGCCGAATACCTCGCGGAGCAGGAACACGGCGCGTTCGGCCGGGGACAGGCTCTCCAGCAGGACCAGGAACGCCATCGACAAGGAGTCCGACATCTCGGCTCGTTCGGCGGGACCGGGCGAGTCGTCGGCCAGCAGTTTGTCGGCCAGCAGGGGCTCGGGCAGCCAGGTCCCGACGTAGGATTCCCGCCGGACCCGGGCCGAGCGCAGGTGGTCAATGGCCAGCCGGGTGGTGATGGTGGCCAGATACGCCCTGGGTGACTCGGCGTCCGCGCGGTCCTTGGCTGCGCGCAGGAAGGCCTCTTGCACGATGTCCTCGGCTTCGCCGACGCTGCCGGTCATCCGGTAGGCGATCGAGAACATCAGCGGCCGGTGCTCGGTGTAGTCACTCGCGTCCATGCCTCTTCCCTTCGCCAGGCGTCCGGCGGCCTGGCGATCCGTTAAGACGAGGGGCGGCCGCCCGTTGTGACACCTCCCGCGCGGGCGTCGCCGGCCGGCTGCCGCATCCGGGCGGGCAGGCACTCCTGCAACCCGTCCGCGAACAGGGGCACTCGCCACAGCGGCGGCACCGGTCCGGCGGTTCCGGTCAGCTGCATGAGGGTCTGGATGGTGACCCGGACCAGCCGCCTGGCGCTGGCGAACATGATGAAGGCCAGCGGGAACTCGGCCAGCACGGCGCTGAGGACGCTGGTCGTGAAGTCGCTTGAGCCGTAGCTCAGCGCTAGGTCGAACCACGCGTCGCATATCAGCAGCGTGCCTGTTATGGTCATGCAGAAGATGACGATCTGGCGCTGCCGCCAGGCGGCCCAGCCGGTCGCGGCGAAGCCGATCAGCTCGGCGATGTCCAACCCGACCCAAACGGCCCGCCAGTTGCTCGAGGTGTAGTGGCCGGGCAAGGTCAGGATCAGGATCGCGATCCAGGCGGCCAGCCCGATACAGCAGGCCGTCATGAGCAGCAGTCCGAACTGCCTGCGCCGCAGCAGCCGCGGGTCAACCAGCGGATGGGGCAGGTCGATAGCGGCGAGGGCCCGGGCCAGTCCGCGCCGTTCGTCTGGGGTCATCCGGCGGAGTTCAGCCTCATCGATCACGTCTTTTATTCTGCGCCGCGTTTCCGCCGCGGTCACGGTCTGGCCGGCGGTAAAGGTCTAGGGCCGAAGGCCGTCCGTGTGGCGTTGTGGCCCGCCGAAGGGAAGGGCCTCGTCCAGCCCGTGGCCCGATAGCGGCGCGCGGCGCAGCGATGTCTCCGGACCGACCAGGTCCATCCGGCCGCGGGTGCCGACCGGGGTCCGGTCAATGTCCAGTGCCTGGGCGCCCGCGCCGGCCAGCAGGCCGGCTTCGACGGTGGCTTTGAGCAGGCGCCGGGCTCCGGTGAAGGCCAGGAACGCGAGCGGCAGCTCGGCGACGAGCGCGGAGAGGAGGCTGATCCACAGATCACCGCTGGCCAGCGAGGTACCCACGTCGAACCAGGCGTCGCAGCACAGCATGGTGCCCAGCCCGACCAGGAGCAGGATCAGCACCTGGCGTTCCCGCCATATGGCCCAGGCGGTGGCGATGAAGGCGGCAAGCAGGAACACGTCGAAGTTCACCCACAGGGCGCGCCAGTAGTGCGCGTCGAAGCGGCGCGGCAGCGTGGCGGCGAGAACGACGATCCACCCGGCCAGGAACACACAGCAACCCGCGGAGACAAGCAGGGCCAGCCTGCGCTGGCGGCGCAGCTTGGGGTCGGCCAGGTACGGGCTGGCCAGCGCCGCGGCCCGGGTGGCTAGCCCGGGTTGCGTGGTTTGCAGGGCTTGCTGCGGCGGCCCGTCCATCCGGGCCAGGAGCCGGGCCAGATGCCGCCGGTCAGCCGGGCTCATCTGCCGGACCTCAGCCTCGTTGATCACGGCCCTATTGTGCGCGCTGCAGTTGGGAAAATGCTGAACCGACCTGGGCGTGGCCGAGCGTAGGCTGGGAAAAGTGAGTGAGCTTGCCTACCTGGCCTTCGGCCCTGCCCCTGTCGATTACGTCGACGGCTGGGACCTGCAGCGGCGCGTGCACGCCCGGCGCGTGGCGGACCAGGTTCCCGACAGCTGCCTGCTGCTCGAGCATGCCCCCGTCTACACGGCAGGCAAGCGGACGGCGGCGTCGGACCGGCCGTTCGGCGATCCGGGCGCGCCGGTTATCGACGTGGACCGCGGCGGCAAGATCACCTGGCACGGCCCCGGGCAGCTGACCGGCTACCCGATCATCAAGCTCCGGGACCCGATCGACGTGGTGGCGTACGTGCGGGCGCTGGAAGAGGCCATGATCCGCACCTGCGCCGAGCTCGGGGTCACGACCGTGCGGGTGCCCGGGCGCAGCGGCGCCTGGGTACCGGGCGACGAGACTGGGCCCGACCGCAAGGTGGGCGCGATCGGCGCGCGGGTGGCCAGGGGCGTCACCATGCACGGGTTCGCGCTGAACGCCGACTGCGACCTGTCGTGGTACGACCGGATCGTCCCGTGCGGCATCCGTGACGCCGGGGTGACCACGCTGTCGGCCGAGACCGGACGGCACATCAGCGTGGCCCAGGTGACGCCGCTGATAGAACGGCATCTGGCCGACGTCCTCGGGTACTCTGCCTGGCGCCGCACCGATGATGCCGGAGTCCTGGGCGAGCCCGGCGAGGCCCTGCTGGCCGCGCGCTAGATCACGCCATGCCGGGGCCGCCGCTGAGCGAGCGCAGGATCATGGCGCGCTGCTGAGCGGTGGCCGGAGCGGCCGCCGGGCGGGCCGGGGTGGGCTGGTAGGACTGCGGCTGGTAACCAAGCCGCTCCTGGCGCTGCGAGTGCATCGGCTCGGGCAACGCCATCTCGGCGAAGCTGGCCGGCCAGCGAGCCGCGTCGTAGCCGATCCCGAGGTCGCAGTGATGGAGCTCCACCTCCACCAGCCGCCGGGTCACCAGCCCGGCCGCCGGGAACGGCTCGGCCGCTGCGAGCTGCAGCCGGAACGACCATGCCTGATCGGGTAGTTGCCTGACCACGGTGCGCAGGGCCATCGCCGAGGCGGCCAGGTCGGCCGTGAGCTCCTTCGGGGTCTGTGCGGCGGCGGCCTCGCGTTCCCGGGCGCTGGTGCCGACGGGACGCTGCTGCCCGGCCCTGGCACCAGCCAGCAGGCTGCGCATCGCATCGGCCCCGCGGGCCAGGTGGGCCAGGACGTCGGCTCTGGTCCACCCCGGCAGCAGCGAGGGTGCCCTGAGATCCGGCTCGGGCAGTACCCGGGCGGCGTCGAGCAGGCGTTGCGTGGCCAGGTCGAGCTGATCGTTCAGCTGGTGGAGCGCGGCGTCCATTAGGCCACTGTAAAACGCTAGTCGGCGCGGCGGATCTTGACGGCGGTGCCATAGGCGCAGATCTCCTGGCCGATGCCGCCCAGTTCGTTGACGTCGAAGCGCATGGCGAGGATCGCATCGGCTCCCCGCGCGGTGCCCACCTCGATCAGCCGGTCCTGTGCCTCTGTACGGCTGGCTGACAGCAGCTTGGTCATGCCGCGCAGCTCTCCGCCGACGAGTGACTTGAAGCCGGCGCCGATCTGCGACCCGACGTTCCTGGACCGGACGGTGATACCGAACACCTCGCCGATGACTTCGGTGACCTCGTACCCCGGCAGGTCGTTCATCGTGCTCAAGATCATGTGACGTCCCCTTATCGACTTTGACCGGCAGCAACATACCCTGAAGGGGTGGTACTCGCACCGGAGGGCCGGCGGATGCTCCGCCTCGAGGCCCGCAACAGCCAGGTCCCGATCGAGCGCAAGCCGCCGTGGATCAAGACCAGGCTGCGCACCGGCCCGTCCTACACGGAGCTGAAGAACCTGGTCCGCAGCGAGGGCCTGCACACGGTCTGCGAGGAAGCCGGCTGCCCCAACATCTATGAGTGCTGGGAGGACCGGGAGGCCACCTTCCTGATCGGCGGCGACCAGTGCACGCGGCGCTGTGACTTCTGCCAGATCGACACCGGCAAGCCCCTGCCGCTGGACCGAACCGAGCCCCGGCGGGTCGCCGAGTCGGTCGCCGTCATGGGCCTGAAGTACGCGACCGTGACCGGCGTGGCGCGCGACGACCTGGCCGACGGCGGGGCCTGGCTGTACGCCCAGGTCTGCCGCGAGATCCATGCCGCCATTCCCGGCTGCGGCGTGGAGTTGCTGATCCCCGACTTCAACGCCGACCCGGAGCGGCTGGCCGAGGTCTTCAGCGCCCGGCCCGAGGTCCTGGCCCACAACATCGAGACCGTGCCGCGGATCTTCCGGAGCATCAGGCCCGGCTTCCGGTACGCCCGGTCCCTGGAGGTGCTGCGAGCGGCCCGCGACGCGGGACTGGTCACCAAGTCGAACCTGATCCTGGGGCTCGGCGAGGAACGGCACGAGATCACCGAGGCCATGCGCGATCTGCGGTCGGCCGAGTGCGACCTGCTGACCATCACCCAGTACCTGCGGCCCACGCCGCGGCATCACCCGGTGGAGCGCTGGGTGAAGCCCGAGGAGTTCGTCGAACTCCGCGAGGAGGCAACCGAACTCGGCTTCGCCGGGGTGATGTCCGGTCCGCTGGTGAGGTCCTCTTACCGCGCCGGGCGGCTGTACGCACAAGCCATCGAGCAGCGGAACGGCTCGGTCCCGGCCCGCTAGCCACCTGGGACCGGTTCGGCGGGGCCGAATCATCGACCGTGACAACGAGCGGCGGCCCTACGCTCTACCGCCGGCCCGCAGCGCAGCCGCGGCCTCGTCGATGACGCCGGTGGTTTCAGTCGGGGCGCAGGAACCGTATGCTGCGGAGCATGGCACGCATGTCGAGAAAGTCTGGGTCGGATGATCCGGCCATCACCAGGGAGACGGCCGCGGACCTGGCCAACGCGGGGCGGCTGAAGCAGATCCGCATGATCGGCGGCCTGGTGCATAAGTCGAACCCGAAGGCGCTGCCTCTCGTGTTCGGAGCCGGGCTGGGCACGATGGCGGTATTGGTCATCGTCGGGCTGCTCACCGGCCTGGAAGTGCTGCTGATCCCGCTCGGTGTGCTGCTCGGCGTGCTGGTGGGGATGATCCTGTTCGGCCGGTTTGCGCAGGCGGCCCAGTACTCCGCCATCGAGGGACAGCCCGGCGCGGCCGCAGCGGTGCTCGAGAACATGCGCGGCAACTGGACGGTGTCACCCGCCATCGCTGCCAACAGGAACATGGACGTCGTGCACCGGACTGTCGGCAGGCCCGGCGTCATCTTGGTCGGCGAGGGCTCGCCTACCCGGCTGGCCAGCTTGCTGGCCGCGGAGAAGAAGCGGGTGTCCCGGGTGGCCTACGAGGTGCCCATCTTCGAGTTCCAGGTGGGCGACGAGGAAGGCCAGATCCCGCTCAGCAAGCTGCAGCGCAAGATCATGCGACTGCCGCGCAACCTCAAGCCCGCCGCGATCAGCGACATCAACCACCGGCTGAAGGCCCTGCAGCCGTCGCTGCAGGCCCCCAAGGGGCCCATGCCGAGGAACGTCAGGCAGCCCAGGATGCCCAGGCCGAAGGCCCGCTGACCCAGCGCGGGGGGAAGCCTGCTGACCGCTAGAGGCGGACCACCATCGTGTCAGAGGCGCGGTCATGCAGGCCGCGCAGGTCGCGGTCGGTAAGCAGCGGTGGGACCACGGTCAGCAGGATGGCCGTCCGGACCAGGGCCCAGCGCAGGCCGACCAGGCTGCCGTCGGTTCGGACTACGCGGATGCCGAGCAGCCGCTTGCCCACCGTGCATCCGGTCAGCGCGGTCAGGACATAGTCCTCAACCGCGAACACCGCGATCGTCCAGAACTGCGAATGGGTCAGCCAGTAGGCGATGGCCGTGCAGAGCAGCCAGTCGATCAAGAGCGCCAGCAGGCGACGGCCCATGCTGGCCATCGAACCCGGGCCGCGCTCGGGCAGGCCGAGGCCCTCACCCGGATACGCGGAGGTTTTCTTGGCCTCCGGGCTATGGCCGGTGTCGGCTGGCGCCGTCAGCTGGGCCGTGCCCGCTGGCGCGGCGCCGGCCGGCCGTGCGGCGGCGGTCCTGGCGCGCGGTGCGCCACTGCGATTGCGGGACTTTCTGGCCACCTCACCACGGTATCCGTTCGGCGCCATGGAGCGAGCGGCGGGCCGGTTGTAGAGCCGGTCAGGCTCCGGTCGGCGGATACGCGAGCCCAGGATGACCAGGCCGGTGCCCCGTGCGGCGGCCATAATAGGTCCCCCTGATCTCGGCCGGCGAGCCGTAACATCGGTGAAACACGTCAGACACGGCGCGGAAATTGCCGACGGCTACGGTCCGAATCGCGTGCCTATGAGATCCGGAAATGTGTGCCCTGGAACCAGGAGGGTTGATGTTCAGCAGTGCCCAGGAAGTCCTTCGCTTCATCGCGGAGGAGAACGTGGAGTTCGTCGACGTCAGATTCTGTGACCTGCCGGGAACGATGCAGCACTTCACCGTGCCGGCCGCCTCGTTCGGCGAGGGCGTGTTCACCGACGGCCTCATGTTCGACGGCTCGTCGATCCGCGGCTTCCAGCAGATCCACGAGTCCGACATGCAGCTCATGCCTGACCCGAGCACCGCCATGCTCGACCCGTTCCGCACGCACAAGACGCTGAACCTCACCTTCTTCGTGCACGACCCGCTGACCGGCGCGCCCTACACCAGGGACCCGCGCAACATCGCCCGCAAGGCGGAGGACTTCCTGCGTGGCACGGGCATAGGCGACACTGCGTTCTTCGGCCCGGAAGCGGAGTTCTACATCTTCGACTCGGCGCGCTTCGCGACCTCAGCTAACGAGGGCTACTACCACATCGATTCCGTCGAAGGCGCGTGGAACAGCGGCAAGGATGAGGACGGCCACAACCTCGCGTACAAGCCCAGGTACAAGGGCGGCTACTTCCCGGTGCCGCCGACGGACCACTACACCGACCTGCGCTCGGAGATGGTCGCCAACCTGATCAGGTGCGGCATCGAGGTCGAGATGCAGCACCACGAGGTCGGCACCGCGGGCCAGGCGGAAATCGACATCAGGTTCAGCCCTCTGCTGCAGATGGCCGACAAGCTGATGACCTACAAGTACGTCATCAAGTCGACCGCCCGGGCGGCAGGCAAGACCGTCACGTTCATGCCCAAGCCGCTGTTCGGCGACAACGGCAACGGCATGCACTGCCACCAGTCCATCTGGAAGGACGGCTCGCCGCTGTTCTACGACGAGGTCGGCTACGCGGGCCTGTCGGACACCGGCCGCTATTACATCGGCGGCCTGCTCAAGCACGCACCCTCTCTGCTCGCCTTCACCAACCCGACCGCGAACTCCTACCACCGGCTGGTGCCCGGCTTCGAGGCCCCGGTCAACCTGGTCTACTCGCAGCGCAACCGGTCAGCCTGCGCCCGGATCCCGATCACCGGTACCAACCCGAAGGCCAAGCGGGTCGAGTTCCGCGTCCCCGACCCGTCCTGCAACCCCTACCTCGCGTTCGCCGCGATGCTCATGGCGGGCCTGGACGGGATCAAGAACAAGATCGAGCCGCCGGAGCCGGTGGACAAGGACCTGTACGAGCTGCCGCCTGACGAAGCGGCCGCCATCCCGCAGGTGCCCGGCTCGCTCGACGCGGTACTCGACAACCTCGAGTCCGACCACGCATTCCTCACCGATGGCGGCGTGTTCACCGAGGACCTGATCGAGACCTGGCTGGAGTTCAAGCGGACCGCCGAGCTCGACGAGCTCCGCCTGCGCCCGCACCCGCACGAGTTCGAGATGTACTACGACTGCTGACGCCTGAACCGGTCCTGGCTTACGCCGTCGATGGCGTCACCGCTGTTGCGTTCGGCAGTGGTGATGCCATCGGCGGCGTTTCGCTTACAGGAACTGGCCCGGCGAGGCCTCGGTATCGCCGTTCCAGACCACGCCCACGACTTCGGCCGGATCGATCACCGCCCACCCGGTCTCGCGCTCCAGCCGGATCAGTCCGTCCGACCGGATCTCCACACCGGTCAGCTTCTTGTTCTCGGCCGTGGCGAACCCGATCGGGCCGATCCTGGAAACGACGATGAATATCGACCCAGACCTCCCAGTGAGAGGCTCGAGCAGGTCGCGGATCGTCTCGGCGGTCATAAGCCATCATCTCCACATCTCGCTGCGATCTGGATTCCCTGCGGTAGGCAATTAGACGCGCGGCCAGCCTATGAGCGCGAGCCCTGGCGAAGTAAGTGCCTGGCTGGTCCGCCGGATCGTATCGTCATGTCATGCCGCGACCCGACCGGAGCAACGCCCTCGATCACGTAGTCGTGATCATGTTCGAGAACCGCTCCTTCGACAACCTGCTCGGCCGCCTCTATGAGCCGGGCGAGGTGGCATCGTTCGCGGGCGTGGCGGGCCTGGACCTGTCCAATCCGGTGCCCGAATGGGCTGCCGGAGCCGATCCGGGCACCGCTCCAAGGCTCGTGCCGTACGGGACCGCGACCAACATGAACACTCCGTCGCCCGACCCGGGCGAGGAGTATCAGCACGTCAACACCCAGTTGTTCGGGATCATCGACCCGCTGTCCAACCGCGGGATGGTGGCCGAGCACATCGTCGCCCCGTACAACGCTCCGGCCAATCCCGGCCAGCAGCCGACCATGGACGGGTTCGTCACCGACTACATAAGCGCCTTCATGGCCGAGACGGGCAGGCCGCCCGTCTTCGAGGAGTACGCGCAGATCATGACGGGCTACACGCCCTTGCAGGTCCCGGTCACCTCGGCGCTGGCCCGCGGTTTCGCCACCTTCGACCACTGGTTCTGCGAGGTCCCCTCGCAGACGTTCCCGAACCGGTCGTTCTTCCACGCGGGCACGTCGTCCGGGTTCGTGGTCAACATGTCGCCCGCCGATTCCTTCCCGTTGCACAACACGGCCGAGACCGTCTTCGAGCGGCTCGAGGCGCGCGGGCTGAGCTGGCGCGTCTACTGCGACCCGCCGAGCCACCTGTCGATCACCGGCATAATTCACGCGCCCCGGCTGCTCGAGCGGTTCCCGACGAACTTCTTCACCACCGACCGGTTCCTGGCGGACGCCGCCAACGGCGAATTGCCGGCTTATTCGTTCATCGAGCCGAACCTGCTGTACGGGCACAACGACATGCACCCAGCCTTTGACGCCATGTTCGCCGGTATGGACCTCGACCCGCCGTCCGCGCTGCTGGGCGGGGAGGCACTGCTGGCCAGGATCTACGAGGCGGTCCGGTCCTCCGCCTCGCCCACCGGCTCCAACGCCTACAACACGCTGCTGATGGTCAACTTCGACGAGCACGGCGGCACCTACGACCATGTTCCCCCGCCTCGGGTAACTCCCCCGAACCCGGCCGCTCCGGCCGCGCAGCTGGGCTTCCGGTTCGACCGCTCCGGGCTGCGCGTGCCCGCCATCGCCATCTCAGCCTGGATCCCGGAGCAGACCGTGATCAACGCCGAGTACCGGCACACGTCGGTCATCCGGACGCTGCGGGAACGCTGGCAGCTCGGCGGACCGCTGACCGCCCGCGACGCAGCGGCATCGGACCTGGCGCCCGTGCTGTCGCTGGACATCCCGCGGGACCCCGAGGACTGGCCGGCGGTCACGCCGCGGCCGGTGCCGCCGTTCAGCCCGGCCCAGGTGTCACCCGAAGCCCGGCTGAAGGGCCTGTGCAAGGCAGCGTGCTTCCCGGTCCTGGCGCTGGCGCAGCACCTGGGCCTGCCGGCACCGGACGTCAACCAGGACGAAGCCATGGCCCGCGCCGACGCCATCGCGCTGATCGACGACGTGTTCGGGCACATGTTCACCGGGCTGCACGCCTAGCCCAGGGCCTGCCGCAGCAGACCTGCCACCTCCGCGCTGGGCGGGTACAGGTCGTCCGGCGAGAGCGTGATGCCCGTAGTGGAGGCCCCGGCCTCGAGCAGGGCCCGGACGGTGCCGGTCCAGTCCGGCTGGGGGTTGCCGGACGGCTGTTCGCTGCTGCCGATGACGGCCCACGCCAGCGGCGTGCCGTCCCATGTCCCGTCCCGGGCCTCGACGTCGGCCCCGCGGTCGAGCAGCAGCCGGACCACGCCGAGGCTGCCGCTGTGGGCCGCGATGTGCAGTGCGGTGGCGTCGTTGTCTCCGCCGCGGGCGTCCACCGGGAAGCCGAGGTCGAGCATCAGGCCGAGCGCCTGGGCGCCGCCGGTCTCGGCGGCCCGGATCATGGCCGCGGCCTGCTGAGCGCCGGTAAGGCGCTCGGGCAGCCCGGGATCGGCGGCTAGCTGCTGCTGCACGGCATCCCGGTCGGCGTGCTGGAGGGCGGCCAGGAACCGGTCGGCCGGGGTGGTGTCGTCGGCGGCGCCGTGCCGGCGCAGCCGCTCGGCCAGGTCGGCGCGGCCCAGCACGGTGGCCAGGGCCAGGGGCGAGCGCCCGTCACGACCGAGCCGGTCGGGGTCCGCGCCGTGGGCGAGCAGCAGGTCGAGCAGTCCGGCTGAACAGCCGGACCGGACGGCTTCGTAGGCTGCTGAGGCGGACTCGCCGTCGTCGTCGGCGTAGCGGCGGGGGTCCGCCCCCGCCTCCAGCAGCAGCCGCACTCCCTCGGCGTCGTTGAGGCTGAGCGGCGCGGCGAGCGCCTGCTCGGCCAGCCCGGTCACGTCGGCGGCGTGGCGCAGCAGCAACCGCAGGCTCTCGTGGTCATCGCCGCCGAACCCGGCCAGGTACAGGTCGTGGTCCTCGGGCACGGCGCCGCGTTCCAGCAGCAGCCCTGTGATCGCCGGGTTCGCGGCCCCGGCTACCGCGCAGCGCAGTGGCGTCCAGCCGCTGCGTGGTGACCGTGCGCCGGGGTGGCCGTTAGGGTCGGCCCCGGCGTCGAGCAGCAGCCGGGCCACGGCCAGCAGGCCGTCGGCCCGGGCCGGGTCGAGCCGGTGCCAGTTCGAGGCGCAGGCCGCGTGCAGCGGCGTCCAGCCGGTTCGCGCGTCGACCCCGGTGACCAGGCCCGGATCCCGGGTGATTGCGGCGCGCACGCGGTCGGCGTCGCCGAGGGTGACCGCGGTGGCGAAGTTGTAGCCGGCCAGTTCCGGGGTGGCGGCCAGCATGCGGACCGCGCGGCCGGTGGTGTCGCGGATGCTGGCCACGCAGAAGGTGTCGGCCTGCCGGGCCAGGTCGGTGGTGCGGGCGTCGACCTCGGCCTTGAGCCGGGGCCAGCTCGCGAAGCCGTACTCGCGCGCCAGGGCCAGCTGCGCGCCGGCCAGGGTCAGCGTGCCGGAGACCGCCCGGACGCGGGCGACGGCCGCGGTATCGCCCGATTTCGCGGCCCGCAGCAGGTCGCGGGCTTCGTGGCGCAGATGGTCAAGGCTGGGCCGGGCCGGAAGATCGGCCATGACGTCTCCTTCACCGGCCTGCGATCCGCGCGGCAGGCCGACAAGGGAGATCGCCGGGTGCTGCTGCCTGACATAGGAGGTGGACTATGTCCTGCCCGCGGACCCGGAAGGGCCCTCCCGCGCTCACCGCTACGGTAATCACTGTGGCCTGGCCGTGTCCAGGCCGGTCAACCACCGTGACAGGAGGACGGCGTTGACGACCGGGCAGCCCGTGGTCCGCGCGGCGGGGCCAGCGGACATGGAGCAGGTGGCGGCGATCTTCGCGCACTACGTGACGACCAGCGTGGCGACGTTCGAGGAGGTCCCGCCGACCGCCGCGGACTGGCGGCAGCGACGGGAAGACCTGGTCGGACGGAACCTGCCGTTCCTGGTCGCCTCGGCTGAGGCGGCGGTGTGCGGGTTCGCCTACGCCAGCCCGTGGCGGCCCAAGCCGGCCTACCGTCACACCGTGGAGGACACCGTGTACGTCTCGCCCGGCTGCACCGGCCGCGGGCTGGGCGGCGCCCTGCTCGGCGCGCTGCTGGCCGGATGCGAGCAGGCGGGCGCGCGGCAGGTCATCGCGGTCATCGCCGATACCGGCAGCGACGCCTCGGCCGCGCTGCACCGCCGGTTCGGCTTTACCCAGGCGGGCCGGCTGACCGGTGTCGGCCGCAAGCAGGGCCAGTGGATCGACACCGTCCTGATGCAGCGCGAGCTCGCGGCGGCCAGGTGAGAATGGCCGACGTGGCGGAACAGCTCTGGACCCGGCTGCTGGGCGAGGCGTGGGCCGCCCTGGGCCCCGTGGACCAGGATGATCCGGACGCTGCCCCGGGCCCGCTGGAGGTGACCGGCCAGCCGGGATACCTGCCCTCGCACCTGGCGGTGGAGGATACCGCCATCGCCTGCGCCGGGGCGGCGCTGCTGGCTGCCGCGGACTGGCAGGCCCGGTGCGGCGGGTCCCGGCCCCGGACCGCCCGGCTGGACCGGGGACATGTCGCGGCGGTGTTCAGGAGCGAAGCGTACCTGCGGGTCAACGGCGAGGCGGCCGGGGCGGGCTTCGCGCCGCTGTCTCGGTTCTGGCGGACGTCCGACGGGTGGGTGCGTACGCACGCGAACTACCCCTGGCACCGCGCGGCCCTGCTGCGGGCCCTGGGCACAGACGGCGAGCAGGAACCGGTCGCGGCGGCCCTGGCCGGCCTGACCGCCCGCGAGGCTGAGGACCTGATAGCAGGCGCGGGCGGCATCGCGGCCGCGGTACGGAGCCAGGCGGGCTGGCGGGCCGAGCCGGCCGGGCAGGCGGTCGCCGCCACCCGGCTCGTCGAGGGCCGGGCCGTCGGCACCGCGCCGCCCCGGCGGCGGGCGGCCGGAGAACGGCCCGCCTCGGGGATCCGGGTGCTCGACCTGACCCGCGTCATCGCTGGGCCGGTGGCCACCCGATACCTAGCCGCGCTGGGCGCCGATGTGCTGCGGCTGGATCCGCCGGACCGGCCGGAACTGCCGCTGCACGCACGAGACGGGCTGCTCGGCAAGCGCAGCGGGCTGCTGGATTTCGGCAGCCGCGACGGAGCGGCCCGGCTGCATGAACTGCTGGACGGCGCCGACGTGCTGGTGCACGGTTACCGGCCGCACGCGCTGGACCGCTTCGGACTGACCGCCGACGCGCTAGCCGAACACCATCCGGGCCTGGTCGTGGTGAGCCTGTCGGCCTGGGGCAGCACCGGGACCTGGGGCGGCCGCCGTGGTTTCGACAGCATCGTCCAGGCGGCCTGCGGCATCGCGGTGGCCGAGTCCCCCGACGGCAAGCGCCCGGGCGCGATGCCCTGCCAGCTGCTCGACCACGGCACTGGTTACCTGTGCGCGGCCGCCGCGCTGCGCGCGCTGGCGGCCCAGGCGGTGCGGGGCGGTACCCAGGTCCGCGAGCTGTGCCTGGCCCGGACCGGGCAGTGGCTGCTCGAGCAGGGCCGGCCCGGCGGGCCGGACCGCACCGCGGACGGACCGGACGGCGCGCCGGGCGGGCCAGACGGCGGTTCGGGCAGACCGGACGGCACTGACCCGGCCTGGCTGAGCGAGATCGGCAGCGCCGAGGGGACGATGACCGTGGTGCGACCGCCCGGGCAGCTCGACGGCAGGGACCTGGACTGGCCCGGGCCGCTGACCGGGTACGGCAGCGACCCGTCCGCCTGGCGGTGATCCGGGAGGGTCAGCCGGCCGGGATCAGCGTGAGGTAGGCCAGCCCGAGCACACCGCGGTAGCCGCGCAGCCAGAACGAGCGGTGCTCGTCCACGCGCTTCCTGATCTCGGCGGCCGATGGGTGATCGGGGTGCGCCGCGAGCCACTCTTCCTCGTCGGCCTGGTAGGCCGATTCGAACTCTTCCCATTCCGACGGGCTGGCCGTCTCGATCCAGGCCGGGCGGAAGCCGGCCTCGGCGGCCTGCTCGGCCAGCCCGGCCAGGTCGGGCAGCTCCCCGGCGGTGGTGCCCGGCCACATGCCGGCCAGCTCTACGGCGGTCGGCGGATGCTCCCAGAAGCCCTCGCCGAACAGCACCCGCCCGCCGGGCGTGACCAGCCGCCGCAGGGCGCGCAGGGCGGCGGCGGTGTGCGCGGGCGGCTGAGCGTCAGTAACCGCAGCGCTGGCGCCCACGCACAGCACCAGGTCGGCAGGCCCGCGGGCGGTCCCGTGGCCGGATTCCCGCGCGAACGTGACGCGGTCCTGCAAATCGCGGGCCTTCGCGTTGGCGCGGCCTCGGGCCAGGTCGGCCTCGTCCAGGTCGACACCGATGCCGGTGGCGCCGGGGGCGGCGGCGAGGATGCGCAGCATCAGCTCGCCCCATCCGCAGCCGATGTCAAGCACCGTGGCCGGGCTGGCCCGGGTCAGCCGTTGGACCAGGCGCGCGGCCCGCTGCTCGGACAGGGGGCCGTGGAAGGCGGCCTGGGTCAGGCGCCCGGGGAGTTCTGCGTCAGCCATAGCGGGCTCACGGTAGCGCCGCGGAGCCGGCTCGGCATACCGGTTTTTCCGCCGCCATCGGCGGGGGCCTGCCGGGTGGCGGTGCGTGCCGGCAGGCAAACCTAGTTGACTCCGGCGTTTCGCACCTTAAGGTAAGTACTGCTGTGAGAGATAACGAGGTTATTGAGCGGATTGACGCATTCTGCGACGCCGTTCCGCGCCGCCGGGCCCGCGCCGCCGAGCACGGCCCGCTCGTGATCTTCGTTCCCACCGGTCCGGGCTGGCCCTATTACGCCCGGCCGAAGCGGGGCGCCCGGGCGCTCATCACCGGTGCCGCCATCCGCGCGGTTCGCGCCCGGCAGCGGGAGCTGATCATCCCGGAGTCGTTCGAGTGGATCGAGCAGAGCGCGCCCGAGATGGCGGCGGCCGCGGCCGAGGCGGGCCTTGAGCTCCAGACACACCCGCTCATGGTGCTGGCCGGGCCGGCCCAAGTGCCGCCACTGCCGCCGGACGTTACCGTCCGCATCGTCGCGCCGGAAGAGACCGAACTCGACCGGATCTGGGCGGTGCCGACCGTGGCGTTCGGTCATCCGGGCATGGCGGCCGGCGAGGCGGGCATGGCCGAGCGGGACAAGATCGCCGCGGACTACGACGGCGGCACGATCGCGATGCTGCGCGAACGCCTCCGGTCGGGGCAGTCGGTGCTGGCCGCGGCGTTCGGCCCGGACGGCCCGGTCGCGGCCGGAAGCTGTCAGGCGCTGGACGGCGTGGCCGAGATCACCGGCGTGGGCGTGCTGCCCGCCGAGCGCCGCCGGGGCCTGGGAGCGGCGGTCACCGCCGCCCTGGCCGCTGACGCCCTGGACCGCGGGGTGCAGACCGTCTTCCTGTCGGCCAGCGATGAGGCCGTCGCCCGGGTCTACGCCCGGATCGGCTTCCGCGAGATCGGCACCGCCATGATCGCCGAGCCGGCCTCCTGAGGCACCGCCTGAGGGCACCGCCCGAGGGTAATGAATCCCCGGTTCCATTACCTTCCCGGTGCTGAAGTCCCGGTTTCATTACCCTCGCTATGGTCATGGGGTGCTCACACGCTGGCAGGGCGGCCTGGCCGCGATCGTGGTGACGCTCGGAACCGTCGCGCTGGTGATCCTCGACCTAGCCGATAGGGGGGTGCGGGTCTGGGGAGACAGCCACGCGATCACCACCGACACGGTGGGGGGGCTTCTGGTGCTGCTGATCACGGTGCTGGTGGTTGACCAGGTGGTCAGCATCAGGCAGTTGAACGACCGGGCGCGCGCGATCGCGGCGCAGGCGGCCATCGTGGTGACCCAGGCCCGGCGTACGGCGCAGGCGGTGTCCCAGGCGGTCAATCCGCACGACGGTCAGGGTGACCGCGACGCGGCCGTAGACGAGTTCCGCACCTACATGATGATGCTGCTGGTCGCGGCGCCGGTCCTGATCGACGCGAAGGTGTCGCGGGACTTCCTCGAGCAGGCTCAGGTGCTGGGCGCCGAACTGGCCAAGGCGCTGGCCGAGACGGCCAAGCCGGCCGACGGAGCGGCCGGCGCGCCGGGCCGCCCGGCGGGCACCGGGAAGGTGTCCGCCGCCCGGCTCAACGAGGCGGCGCAGCGGCTGCGGGAGGCCTCGACTCCGCTGCTGCAGGTACTCGACCCGGAGACGCGGAGCATCATCAGGGGCGACACGCCCGCTTAGCGCGTGTCCCGCAGGTGACCAGGGGGTTTACCAAGGATTTCGGCCGAAAGGGCGCGCTGCCGGTCACACTAGCCTTAACACGCCGCTCGCGTGCCACAAGGCCGGCTAGGCTGCCGCCGTCTTGGGGTGTTTGCGCGGGTGTGGGGATGGGGCGGGATGGGCAATTTCGAGGAGGTTGAGCGGCTCCAGGCCGGCATCCGCGAATGGCTGCTGCGGACGGCGCGAAACGGGCGGCACGAGCTGCGCAGCATACCGGCCCCGGCGGTGCTGCCGTTGCTGTGCGCGGCCGCGTTCGGGCCGGAGCTGGCTGACGCTGCCGACATGGACAGCGCCGTGGCCGTGGCCAGGACCGGGGTGCTGTCCTCGGTCGGGGCCAGCGTGCTCGGTGACGTCCTGGCCGGCGCGCTGGACCGTGCGCGATCGGCACACCCCGGCAGTGACCTGTCCCGGGCGGACCTGCAGCGGGAGATCGGCCGGAACCTCAAGGAGATCCTGGCCGGGCCCGGCGAACGAGCTGAGGCGGTGCGATCCGATATCGCCATGGTGCTGCGGGAGATCGACGCGGGCGGCACGGTCTTCCTGGCCGCCATCGAGGCGGGCGACGAGGACCTGCAGCGCGAGGTGCTAACCGCGGTCGAGGCGGTAAGCGCCGAATTCGGCGAGATGGAATTCCTGCTCGCCGACCTGACCCGGGCGGCCGGCGAGATCCAGGACAGCCTGGCCGACCAGGGCGCCGAGCTGCGGGTGACCAGCGACCGGGTCGGCCAGCAGTCGGCCGACGTGCGCATGATCCGTGAGGAACTGGCGGTCATCGAACAGCACACGCGAGCCTGGGTACCCGGATCCGCCGACCGGGAGCAGGCCCGCCCGCGCTGGACCGGCGGCTGCCCTTACCGCGGGCTGCTGCCGTACGACCAGGCTCACGCGGCGGTGTTCTACGGCCGCAACCGGCTCACCGCGCAACTGGCCGGCCTGCTAGCCCACGGCGGCCTGGTCATGGTGACCGGTGCCTCGGGGGCCGGCAAGACCTCGCTGCTGCAGGCCGGCCTGATACCAGCCCTGGCTCGGGGCGTGCAGGTGCCGGGATCGCAGTCCTGGCCGCGGGTCAGCATGACGCCCACGTCCCGGCCGCTGACCGAGCTGGCGGCCCGGCTGGCTGAGCTCAGCGGCGGGGATCCCGCGGTGACGCGCAAGAGCCTGGCCGGGACACCTGGTGATGCGCACGAGCTGATCAGCGAGATCGTGCGCGCCGCGGCTGGCGGCGAGCGGGGACGGCCCGACGCCGCGGCTGGCGGCGAGCCGGGATGGGCCGCCGGGCCGGCCGAGGTGTCCCGGCTGGTCCTGATCATCGACCAGTTCGAGCAGGTCTTCGCCACCGCCGGCGAGGAAGGGGAGCAGGAGCGGGCCGCGTTCATCGACGCGGTGTGCGCCGCCGCGACCAGGCGGGCCGGGCCGCGGAACGGACCCGCGGCGCTGGTGGTGATCGCGGTTCGCGGTGATTACTGGGACCGGTGCGCCAGCTGCCCCCAGCTGGTGCCGGCCATGCAGCGGGACCAGCTGGTGGTCGGCCCGATGTCCGAGGCCGAACTGCGGCGGGTGATCACCGGCCCCGCTGAGGCTAGCGGGCTGCGGATGGAGGACGGGCTGGCCGACACCATCCTGGCTGACCTGCGCTCAGCCCGGGAAGACGGCCAGAGCGGCCCGGGCGCCGGCACCGGGGTCCTGCCGCTGCTGTCCCAGGCCATGCTGCTGACCTGGGAGCACCGTCAAGGCGATCAGCTGACCAAGCGGGGCTACGAGGGCACCGGCGAGCGAGCCGGGGTGGCCCGGTCCGTCGAGGTCAGTGCCGAGGCCGCCTACCAGGCGCTGACCCCGGACCAGCAGGTAGTCGCCCGGGACGTCCTGCGCCGGATGACGGCGCTGGGTCCCGATCGCAAGCCCGCCCGCAGGGCCGTCACCCGCGCCGACCTGCACGTCGGCCTGCCCAAGAGCCAATGGCCGCAGGCCGCCGCCGTGCTCGAGGCCTTTGCTCGCGGCCGCCTGCTGGTCCTGGACGCTGACCGGGCCGAGATCGCTCATGACGTCCTGCTGCAGGCCTGGCCGCGCCTGCGCGGCTGGCTGGAGGAAGACCAGACCAGCATGATCCTGCACGGCCGGCTGGCGGAAGATACCGCGCAGTGGCAGGCCAACGGCAGGAGCTCCGCGGCGTTGTACCGCGGTGTGCAGCTGGCCGCCACCGGGCAGGCCGTGCGGGTCTGGGCCGCCGACCCGGGCCGGTACCCGCCGCTGGCCGCGGGTGAGACCGCTTTCCTGCGGGCCAGCGGCCGCGCCGCCAACCGCGGCCGCTGGCGGCGCAGGACACTGGCCGGGTTCGTGGCCGTGCTGGTCATCGCCGCCCTGGCCGGAGCGGGAATCGCGGTCAAGCGAGCCAGGGCCAACGCCGACCAGCAGCGCACCGCCGACGTCGGGCAGAGCCTGGCCTCCCAGAGCGCGGCGCTGGACGCCAGCGATCCGGTCACGGCCTCGCTCCTGGCCGGGGCCGCCTGGCGGCTCTCCCCCACCGCGCAGGCGCGGTACAGCCTGCTCGAATCGCTGGCCCAGCCGGTCCGCGGCGTCCTGGCCGCGCAGTCCGGCGTCGTCACCGCGCTGGCCTACGGCCCGGGCGGGACGACGCTGGCGGCGGGTTACCAGGACGGCACGATCCGGCTGTGGGATATCGCCTCGCATCGCGTGATCAGCGCCACCACCTGGGGCGGCTCCGCACCGGCCACCCTGGCGTTCACCAGCGGCGGGAAGGTTCTCGACGTCGCCGGTCCCGAGGCCATCGGCTCCTGGAACCTGACCAGCCAGGCCCGGATCGGCGTGCGGCCGCTAGCCGGTCTTACCGGCGGCAGCGCGGTAGCGTTCAGCCCGGACGGCAAGCTGGTCGTCACCGGCGGCGCTGACGGGAATGTCCGGGTATGGCACACGGGCACCGGGCAGGAGATCGGCGCGCCGATGAGCTCGGACGACAAGCCGGTCGACGCCGTGGCGTTCAGCCCCAGCGGCACGCTGATCGCCGCGGCCAGCGCGGACGGGAACGTCCAGCTGTGGGACGCGACCAGCCAGCAGGTAGCCGGCGCGGCGCTGGTGCCGGCCGGACCGCCGGTGCAGGCAATGGTGTTCAGCCCCGATGGCAAGATCCTCGCCACGGGCGCCCAGGACGGCACCGTGCGGCTCTGGGACACCAGCACGGGAGACCAGGCCGGTGCCACCATGGCCACCGGCGACGCGGTGGGCGCGCTGGCGTTCGGCAACGGCGGCGCCACCCTGGCCACGACGGAAAGCGATGGCGCCACCGAGCTGTGGCAGGTCAGCACCCAGGCTGAGACCGGTGCCGCGCTGACCACGCAGGGTTCAGCCGGCGTCAGCGCGCTGGCCTTCAGCCCCAGTACAGACGCCCTGGCCACGGGGAACGGCAACGGCACCATCCGGCTGTGGGACCCGGCGGGCTTGCACCAGGCGTCGGCTCCCCTGGCCGTCGGACCGGCGGGATCGCCTGCCGGGGCGGCGCACGCGCCGGTCGCCCTGTCCGCCGACGGCACGGTCGTGGCCGTCAGCGATGGCCACGGCACCGTCCGGGTCTGGGACGTCGCGACCGGCCGGCGGATCGGCGGACCGCTGCCGGCTTACCGTGACGTGACCGGGCTGGCCCTCAGCCCGGACGGCAGGACGCTGGCGGTGGCCGGAACCGGAGTACGGCTATTCGCGACGGCGACCGGCCAGCCGATCGGAACGGCCCTGCCCGCCTCGGGCGGCAGCGGCTCTTACGGGGCGGTGGCGTTCAGCCCGAGCGGAACGACGCTGGCCACCATCGGCGCGGACGGCACGGCCCGGCTGTGGAACGTGACCACCCAGCAGGAGATCGGCACACCCATGACCGCCGGCCGCCCCGGCACGTCCGCCGCAGCGGTGGCGTTCAGCCCGGACGGCAAGACGCTGGCCACCGTGGGAGCCGGCGGCCAGGTCAGGCTCTGGAAGGTGACCACGCGGCGGGAGACCGGCACACCCATGACGGCCGGCGCCGGCACGACCGTGCTGGCCTTCAGCCCGGACGGCAGCACGCTGGCCGCCGCGGGCGGCGACGGCACCGTCCGGCTGTGGGACGTCGCCACCCAGCAGGAAGTCGGCACACCCATGACCGCCGACGCCCAGCCGGTTTACGCGGCGGCCTTCAGTCCCGACGGCAGCACGCTGGCCGCCGCGGGCGGCGACGGCACCGTCCGGCTGTGGGACGTCGCCACCCAGCAGGAAATCGGCACACCCATGACCGCCGACGCCCAGCCGGTTTACGCGGCGGCCTTCAGTCCCGACGGCAGCACGCTGGCCGCCGCGGGCGGCGACGGCACCGTCCGGCTGTGGGACGTCGCCTTCCCAGCCAACCTCCTGCGGGCCGCCTGCGGCATCGCAGACGTATCGCTTACCCGCCAGCAGTGGGCTAGCTACGCTGGAACCCAGCCGTTCCGGCAGGTCTGCCCGGCGGGATAGCCTGTGGCCGGCCGGGCCGGCGATCGGACCAAGAACAGGACGTTGCCATCGGAAACAGGGGCAGGCACTCGCCCGAAGTGCCCGCATGGAGCAGAGTGGTGCTCGCGGCCGTCGGCGCCGGCCTGCTCATCGCCGCGGGCATCATCGCGTTCGTGAAGCTCAGCGGATCCGGAGCCCAGCCGGCCGCGCAGAGCACCGCTCTGCAGTCCGAGCCCGGCTCATCGGCCGGGCCGCTGGCCGCGGCTTCCTCGGCGTCCCCGGTTTCCTCGGCTCCGGCGCGCCCCAGTACCCCAAAGCCGACCGGGTCCACCGGGACGGGCACGCACGCCGATCCGCTCGGGACGGCGGCGGCTTCCTACGTCTCGGCCCGGTCGGGCGCCCTCCTGGCCGCGGTCTACGACCTGCACACCGGCCAGACGTGGCGGTTGGGCCAGGGCCAGCCGCAGGACGAGGCCAGCGTGGTCAAGCTCGACGTGCTCGAGACGCTGCTGGCCGAGCGGGGCCGCAGCGGCACCGGCCTGTCGGCTAGTGACCAGGCGCTGGCCGAGCAGATGATCGAGGACAGCGACAACGACGCCGCGACCAGCCTGTGGGACGAGGTCGGCGGCGCGACCAGCATCCGGTCGTTCAACACCCAGGCCGGCCTGGCCGACACCTCGCCGTCGACGTGCGTGAACTGCCCTGGTTTCCCGTGGCCCGGCTGGGGGCTGACCACGACCGTGCCCAGCGACCAGCTGACCCTGCTGCGGGAGCTGGTCGAGCCGAACTCGCTGCTGACCAGCGCCGAGCGCAGCTACGCCCTGTCGCTGATGGAGAACGTGACGCCCGATCAGCGGTGGGGCGTCTCCGGCGGGGTCCCGGCCCAGGTCACCGTGGCGCTCAAGAACGGCTGGCTGCCCCTGACCAGCGCGAACAACGACTGGCAGATCAACAGCGTGGGATGGATTTCCGGCAGCGGTCGGGACTACCTGATGGCCGTGCTGACCACGGGAAACCCGACCGAGCAGTACGGCATCGACACCATCGACGAGCTAGCCACCATGGTCTGGAACGCGATGGGCTGAGCGGCCGGCCTTCCGGCGGTCCGGCCCGGGTAGTCGGCTCAGAGCTGGTTCCACTGGTAGGTGGTCAGCTGGTATTGCGTCGCGATCGGGTTCCAGAGGCCGACGAACGTCTTCTTGTCGGTGGTCGCCTGGTTGTCGGGCCCGGTCGCGGCCAGCGCGTTGCTGTCGGTGGTCTCCGTGCCTGAGGTGCAGCCGGCGGACTCATCCTGCGCCCATTTGGCGAAGTCCTGGTCGGCCTGGATCGAGTTCTGCCAGGCGCTGGTCAGCGCGGCCAGCATGTTAGAGGGCAGAGTGGCACTGCCGGGCAGATTCGCGAGCTGGTTGAGCAGGCTCTGGCGTGAGGTGGCCGCGTTCTGGAACGTCTGCGGGTCCTGGCTCAGGTTCGACCCGCAGGTATTGACGTCATTGACCGCCGCCACGATGGCACTGCGGTCGCTGACGCTCTGCGACAGCAGGCCGGCCAGGTTCTGGGCCGCCTGCTGCTCGGTGGGCGCAGCCGACGACGAGGCCGAGGCCGTAGGCGAAGCCGGGGCCGACGTGGTGGGCGAGACCGGCACGCCCGTCGAACTGGTCGCGGCCGCCGGGGTGGTCCCGCTGTTGAACGGGTGCGCGATCAGGACCACCGCCGCCGCGACGGCTGCGGCGGCCAGGAACGTGATGAGGCCGATGAGCAGGCCCCGGGATCGCCGCGGCCCGCCCTGACGCGGCCCGCCTTGACGCGGGCCGGGCTGGCGGGGAGGGGCCGGCGGCAGCAGCGGCGGCGTGATGGGCGGCGAGTAGGGCGGTGGGGCAGGCGCCTCGTACACCACGGGGTCGACCGGCGAAGGCTGGTAGTACGACCCTGGCTGGGCCGCGGGAGGCTGGTAGTACGACGCCGGCTCGGCCGCGGGCGGCTGCGGTCCCCGGGCATCCATGGTCTGGGCGTAGAAGTCAGGCGATCCCCACCGCGCCGGCCCGGGCGGATCGCCGGACGGCCCGCTGGTCACCGTGGGCTGGGGATCGGCGTAGGACGGATCGGGCCGGACAGTGACCTGCGGATCGCCTTCAGTAGCAGGGGATCCGCACACGGTGCAGAACCGGACTCCCGGCCGCAATTCGTGGCCGCATCCGTTCAGGGCCATTGAATTCCCCCCAACGCCCTATCGGTACCGCTGTCGACAGCCGCCCATTGGACGCCCGGCGGCGCGTCCCGGTTGGCAAATCCCGGTTTCAATTGTGTCATTGGCGGCTATTCTGCGCGATGGCTGCAGAACTGCGGTAACACCGGATCTTGCGCGCTGGTTTTCAGAACTCATTGCGGAAATACCGGCATATCTTGGCCTGATCGCTGCTTGGCGAGCGCGGCCGGCGTCAGGCCCGCCAGCGCGCGGCATTCCCGGGTCAGGTGGGCCTGATCGGCGTAGCCGGCCTGCGCAGCGAGAGCGGCCAGATCGTGCGCTTCCTGGCCGGCCGGCAGGCCGGCGTCGATCTGGGTGACGAACCGGCGGAACCGGAGCACCCGCTGCAGGGTCTTGGGGCCGTACCCGACGACCGCGTGGCAGCGCCGCCGCAGCTGCCGCAGGCTCAGCCCGACGTCCACGGCGACGTCTTCGGCCAGCGCCCGCGGATCGGCCAGCAAGGCCGCGGCCCGGGTCGCGGCCGGGTCGGGGCCGCCCTCGGCGACCAGGGCACCCGCCAGCTCCAGCAGGCGGATCGCGGCGGTATCGGGGTCCAGCGTGCCCGGCAGCCGCCTCGCGTCAGGCCGGTGCAGATCGACCAGGTCAACCCGCTGGTCACGGAGCTCGCTGAGCGGGACGCCGAGCGCCGGGCCGCCGGCCGCGGGCCGGAAACGCACGCCGAAGACGACCGTGCCCGCTGCCATCAGGTGCCGGACCGGGCCGGTATCCGGGCCGGCCACGAACGCGCCGTGCCCCTGCTCCCAGATCAGGTCACTGCAGGCATCGGGCAGCACCAGGCCGGGCCGGTTACCGCCGTCGTCCGGCGTGACCTGCGCCCACAGGCAGGCGATGGCATGCCGCAGGGCGGCCGGGGCCGGCCATTCCGTGTATCCGGACGGCCAGGCCCGCACCGGGCCGGGCCGTGGATCCCGCGGTACGGCCGCCTCGCTAGCCAGCATCTCCACGCTGCCAGCATGCCACGGCGACGGCCGTTTCGTTCAATACGGGGCCGGGGCCCGCGTGCTGTGATGGACCGATGAACGCTCCTGACTTCGATGCCGCGGCCGGGTTCATGGCCGCGAACGCAAGGGTGATCGACCGGCGCAGGTTCGCCCGGCTGTTCGGCGGCGGCCCGGCCGGGCCGGTGCGGGACGCGGTGGCCGCGTATCGCAACGACGACGGCGGGTTCGGGCACGCGCTCGAACCTGACTGCCGGGCCCCGGGCAGCCAGTCCCTGGCCGTCGAGATGGCGCTCCGGATCATGGATGAGACCGACGCGTGGGATGAGGTCCTGGTCCGCGGCGCCTGCGACTGGCTGGCGGCTGTCGCACCCGCCGAGGGCGGCGTGGCCTTCGTCGAGCCGACGCTGGCCGGCTGGCCGCACGCGCCATGGTGGGTCGCCGAGGAGGGTCATCCCGCCTCGGTCATCGCCACCGCCCTGATCGCGGGCACGCTGCACGCCCGCGGGGTCAGCCATCCCTGGCTCGACCCGGCTACCGAGCTGGTGTGGACGCGGATCGATGCTCTGGCCGACCCGGGCCCGTACGACATGCGCGCCGTGTTCAGCTTTCTCCAGCGCGTGCCGGACCGGGACCGGGCGCGGGAGGTATTCGGCCGGATCGGTTCGCTGATTCTCGACCGTAAGCTGGTGACCCTCGATCCGGAGGCACCCGGCGAGGTGCACTTCCCGCTCGACTTCGCCCCCGAACCGGATTCGCTGGCGCGCGAACTGTTCGACGAAGCCACGATCAAGGCGCACCTGGACCATCTGGCCCGCGCCCAGCTCGAGGACGGGGGCTGGACATTCAACTGGCCGGCCTGGTCGCCGGCCGCGGAACGCGAGTGGCGCGGCTACCTGACCGTGGATGCGCTGCGCCTCCTGCGGGCCAACGGCTACCTGACCCAGCGATAAGACTCAGCCGTAGAACAGCGGCTCCATGACCGTGCGGGCCCGGCGGGCGGCGCGGCGGTAGTCCTGCTCGAGGGCCTGGGCCGCGTCGCCGGGCGGGTAGCCGAGCAGCCGGGCCACCGCGGTCAGCTCGCCATGCTTGGCCGGCAGCGTGTCGGCCGGGCGGCCGCGGACCAGCACGACCGCATTCCTGATCCGCGCGGCCAGCTGCCAGGCGGCCATCAGCGCCGCCGCGTCGTCGGCGGATAGCAGGCCGTCCTGGACCGCCGCCGCCATCGCCTCGCCGGTCCTGGTGGTCCGCAGCCGGGGCACCGCGTGGGCGTGCTGTAGCTGGAGCAGCTGGATCGTCCACTCGACGTCGGACAGGCCGCCCGGGCCGAGCTTGACGTGCAGCGCCCGGTCGGCGCCCCGCGGGATCCGTTCGGCCTCGACCCGGGCCTTGATCCGGCGGATCTCGCGCACGGCGGTCAGGTCGATGCCGTCCAGCGGGTAGCGGAACTCGGCGATCATCCGGGTGAAGCTGGCGCCGAGCTCTGCGTCGCCGCCGGCGGCCTCGGCGCGCAGCAGGGCCTGCGCCTCCCACGGCGCGGACCGCCGCCGGTAGTAGGTCCGGTACGCGGCCAGCGTGCGGACCAGCGGACCCTGCCTGCCGTCGGGCCGCAGGTCGGCGTCCACGACCAGGGCCGGATCGGGTACCGGGAGCGCGAGCAGCCGCCGCAGCTCGGCGGCCACCGCGTGCGCGGCATCCGAAGCGTCCCGTTCCGGCTGGCCGGGCACCGGGTCGTGCACGAACACCACGTCCGCGTCGCTGCCGTAGCCGCATTCGTGGCCGCCGAACCGGCCCATGGCGATCACGGCGAATCTGGTCGGCAGCGGCCGCCGCAGCTCGGCGGCGACCTTCCGCATCGCTACCGCCAGCGCCGCCTCGACCGTGGCGCGGGTGACGCTGGTCAGCGCCTCGCCCGTGACGGCCAGGTCCCCGGTGGCGCCGAGCGCGTCGGCGGCGGCGATCCGGAGCAGCTCACGGCGGCGGACCGAACGGACCGTGGTCACCGCGGCCTCGGCTTCGTCGGCGTACCGCTGCGCGGCCGCCATCATCTCCGAGCGCAGCGCCGCCAGGCTGCGCGGGACCAGCTCGGCGTCGTCGCCGAACATCGCGACCGCTTCCGGTGCCCGCAGCAGCAGGCCCGTCGCGTAGCGGCTGGAGGCGAGCAGGTGCGCCATCCGCTCGGCCGCCTTGGTTTCGTCCCGCAGCAGCTTCAGGTACCACGGGGTCTCCCCCAGCGCCTCGCTGACCTGACGGAACGCAAGCAGGCCCGCGTCCGGCTCGGCGGCGTCGGCGAACCAGCCGAGCAGCACCGGTAGCAGCGTGCGCTGGATGGCCGCCCGCCGCGATACGCCGGAGGTCAGCGCGTCGATGTGCCGCAGCGCGCCCGCCGGGTCGGCGTAGCCGAGGGCCTCGAGGCGGGCCCGGGCCTCGGCCGGGGTCAGCCGGGCCGCCTCCGACGGCAGCCGGGCCACGGCGTCGAGCAGCGGCCGGTAGAACAGTTTCTCGTGCAGCCGCCGCGCCTGGCGAGCGTGACGGCGCCACATCTCGTCGAACTCGACCGCCGGGTCGGACCGGCTGGCGGTGGCGGAAGGCTGAGACCACGTCCCGTTCGGCAGGTTAAATGACCGCATCGCCCGGCCCAGCCGGCGAAGTACGGCCGGATCCTCGGGCAGGGTGTGGGTGCGGCTCAGCCGGTGCAGCTGCAGCAGGTGCTCGGTACGGCGCAGGAACCGGTAGGCGGCGGCCAGGTCATCCGCGTCGTCGCGGCCGACGTAGCCGCCGTCGGCCAGCGCCGCCAGCGCGGGCAGGGTCGCGGGCACACGGAGCGTCTCGTCGGTGCGGCCGTGTACCAGCTGCAGGAGCTGTACGGCGAACTCGATGTCGCGCAGGCCACCGGGCCCGAGCTTCAGCTCGCGCCCGGCCTGCCGGGCCGGCAGCGACTGCTCCACCCGGCGGCGCATGGCCTGGGTGTCCTCGACGAAGTGCTCGCGGCGGGCCGCCTGCCAGACCAGCGGGGCGAAGGTGTCGGCGTAGTCCTGGCCGAGGGCCATGTCGCCGGCCACGGGCCGTGCCTTCAGCAGGGCCTGGAACTCCCAGGTCTTGGCCCAGCGCTCGTAGTAGGCGCGGTGGCTGGCCAGGGTACGCACGAGCGGGCCCTGACGGCCTTCCGGGCGGAGGTTCGGGTCGACGGGGAAGATGCTGCCCTCGGGGGTGGACCGGGCGCAGACGCCGATCACCCCGGCGGCCAGGCGGCTGGCGGTGGCCAGGGCCCCGGTCTCGTCCCCGTCGCTCTGCCCATTCCTGGCCGGTTCCGCGACGAAGATGACGTCCACGTCGCTGGCGTAGTTCAGTTCGCGGGCGCCGCACTTGCCCATGGCCACCACGGCCAGGCGGCACGGCGCCGACCCGGCGGGCAGCTCGGACCGGGCCACGGCCAGCGCCGCCTCGAGGACCGCGGCGGCGATGTCGGCCAGCTCCTCGACCACCTCGTCCACGGTCGCGGCCGCGGTCATGTCCCGGGCCGCCAGGTGCAGCAGCCGGCGCCGGTACGCCGCGGCCAGCGCGGCCACCGGCTCGGCCGGTCCCGGTGCCTTGTCCGGTTCACGGGCCGGTTCACGGGCCGGCTCCTGGCCGGCGACGGGCTCGGACAGGCGGGGGTTGGCGCCGACCGCCTGCAGCATCTGCTCGCGCAGTTCGGCCGGGCCGGGGCGGCTGACCGGCCCGCGCAGCAGCCGGGCGTCCTCGGGATGCCGGGCCAGGTGGTCGGCCAGGCCCGCGCTCACCCCGAGCACCGCCGTCAGCCGGTCACGGAAGTCCGGCTCGTCCCGCAACGCCTGCCGCAGGGCGGCCGTGTCCCGCGCGGCACCGTACAGCCGGGCCAGCCCGGTCAGGGCCAGGTCGGGATCGGCCGCGGCGGCCAGCGCGGCGACCACCGGGTCGGCCTTCGGCCCGTCCCCGGGGCCGTGGCCATCTCCGTCAAGCTCGGTGCCGCCGAGGTCGGTGAGCAGCAGCCGCTCGGCCCGCGCGGCGTCCGCGAAACCCATCCGGGCCAGCCGCCCGGCCAATGTGGTCCGCGAACCGCTCACCCCAGCAAGGTAACCGGCGAGTTGATCCCCGCGGAACCCAGGGGGCGTGGCCGGACACTCGAAATGCTCCGCAGCTAACAGACAGGAAAGTCACGTATTCGCCTCATACTGACTCCCTTACATTCAGAGTCCGGATCGCGACATGGGCATAGGACCTTGCACCAGTGCCCTTACCACTAGGTGATGAGGAACCCTTGCCCAGCATTCACAGTTACCTGGACGGCCTGCTGAAGAGCCGCCGCGCACGGACCCTGGCGGTGGGGGCGGCAGTTCCCGCCTTGCTACTGGCGGTAGTGGCATGCGGCGCAACCGCATCGGCCTCGCCATCGGCCGGCAGTTCGTCGAGCCCTGGGGGCGCGAACGCCTACTTCAACTGCCTGCGCGAGCACGGCGTGACAGGGTTCGGCGGAGGCACGTCGAGCGGAGGCACGTCGAGCGGAGGCACGTCGAGCGGAGGCACGTCGAGCGGAGGTACCTCGAACGGAGGCAGCTCCAGCAGCAGCACGAACAACAGCGCCCGGCAGGCCTGCGCCTCGCTGCGCCCGTCCGGTGGGTTCGGAGGATCGGGCGGCGGGTTCAGCGCCGCATTCGGCAATTTCGAGAGCTGCCTGTCCGCACACGGCGTGACCCTGCCCAGCCCGTCAGCCTCGGGAGGCGGATTCAGGAGCGTGTTCAGTGAGCTGCAGTCCACCTCGGCGGGCCGGGCGGCGCTCAACGCCTGCAAGTCCGATCTGCCGTTCACGCCGGGCAGCGGCGGCCACGGCGGCGGCAGCAGCGGCAGCAGCGGGAGCGGCAGCGGGAGCACCACTACCTGACGGGCAGGACCAGTCCTGTCTATAGTGGCGGCGTCAGCGACAACGCACCCACGGGAGCAGGGCATGAAGAACCTCTACATAGCCGGGAAGTGGGTTTCTGCCGAGGACGGCGGCACATCACAGACCATCAACCCGTTCGACGCGACCCCGCTGGAGACCCTGGCCGAGGCGTCTGGTGCGGACGTCGACGCGGCTGTGGACGCCGCACGTCAGGCCTTCGATGACGGTCCCTGGCGCCGGGCCACCGTGACGGAGCGTGCTGCCTTGCTCAGCAAGGTCGCCGAGATGCTGCAGCGGGACCGCGAGCAGCTGGCCCACACCGAGAGCCTGGACACCGGCAAGACGCTGAACGAGGCCCGGGCCGACGTGGACGACACGACCGCGGTGTTCCGGTACTACGCGGGGATGGCCGGCACGGACGCGGGCCGCGTGGTCGACCCGGGCCGCCCAGGGGTGGTCAGCCGGATCACGCACGAGCCGGTTGGCGTGTGCGCGCTCATCGCGCCCTGGAACTACCCGCTGCTGCAGATCTCGTGGAAGCTCGCGCCCGCGCTGGCCGCCGGCAACACGACGGTGCTCAAGCCGAGCGAGCTGACCCCGCTGTCCACGGTGGCGCTGGTCGGGCTGTTCGAGGAGGCCGGCGTCCCGCCGGGGGTGGTGAACCTGCTGCTCGGGGCGGGCGGGACGGCCGGCCAGGCGCTGGTCGCCCACCCGGGGGTAGACCTGATCTCGTTCACCGGCGGGCTGGCCACCGGCGAGAAGATCATGGCCGCGGCGGCGCATGGGGTGCGCCGGGTGGCGCTCGAGCTGGGCGGGAAGAACCCGAACATCGTCTTCGCCGACACCGACTTCGACACCGTGGTAGACAACGCGCTGACCGCCGCGTTCCTGCACTCCGGGCAGGTCTGCTCGGCCGGCGCCCGGCTGATCGTGCAGGACAGCCTGCACGACAGCTTCGTGGCCGAGCTGGCCGCGCGGGCCGGCCGGATCCGGCTGGGCAGCGGCCTGGACCCGGACACCGAATGCGGGCCGCTGATCTCCGCGGCGCAGCGGGCCAAGGTGGAGCGGTACATCGCGCTGGGGCTGTCCGAGGGCGCGGCGCTGCTGGCCGGCGGCGAGCGGCCTTCGTCTCCCGAGCTGGCCCGCGGGTTCTTCCTGCGGCCGACGGTCTTCGCCGGCTGCCACCGGGAGATGGCGGTGGTGCAGGAAGAGGTGTTCGGGCCATTGGTGACAGTGGAACGGTTCAGCACCGAGGAGGAGGCCGTCCGGCTGGGCAACGACACCGCGTACGGGCTGGCGGGCGCGGTCTGGACGCAGGACGCCGGCCGGGCCGAGCGGGTGGCGGGCGCGCTGCGGCATGGCACGGTGTGGATCAACGACTACCACCCCTACCTGCCGCAGGCGGAGTGGGGCGGGTTCGGCAAGTCGGGCATCGGCCGCGAGCTCGGCCCGTCCGGCCTGGAGGAATACACCGAGAAGAAGCACATCTACCACAACACGAGCCCGGCTCCGGCGCGATGGTTCTCGGGCTAACCGCTGACCTGCGGAAACGCGCCAGCGTGACGGGCTGCGGGCGCACCGCCGCACCCTAGGCCGTCGACAGAAAGACACCAGCTACCTAGGCGTCAGCTGCTACCCTTTCTTCCCGGGACGGGAATGGCGCGGTAAACCCGATGGGTCTCGCGCGTTTCCCGTAGTGCCAGGCCTGCGTTTGCGGCACGAGAATCAACTTGAGGGGCCCGGGAAGCACATGTCAGCTTCTGGGTTGACGTCCGATACTGACGTCGCGGTACCGGAGCGGCTAGACCGACGCTGGTCTCTTCCGCGGTCCGGGTGGTTCCAGCTGCCGGCGACCGCGGTGGTCGTCTACCTGGGCATCCGCGTGCTCGAACTCGCCGTCGTCGCATTCCTGCTCCGACGTGGTGCTTACAAGCGGGCACATCTGTCAGTCGAACAGTGGATTCTCGGCGGCGACGGCGGTTTCTACCGGGCGATCGCGGCGCACGGGTACTCACTGGCGCATCCCGGCTGGTTCGCCTCTTTCCCGGGTTATCCGGCGGCCATCGACTCGCTGGCATGGCTGCCCGGAATCAGCATCGCGCTGTCGGGATTTGTCGTCACGATCCTGGCCGGGTTGGCGGCAGCGTGGGGCCTGGCCACGCTGGGCTTGAAGCTGACCGCTGATTCGAGAATCAGCCTGATCATGGTGGCGATCTGGGCGGCGGCACCTGGCAGCATCGCCTTGTCGAGGGTCCACTCAGAGGCGCTGTTCTGCGCCCTGGCCGTCTGGGCCCTAGTCGCACTGGTCGATCGGCACTGGCTGACCGCGGGGATCCTGGTCATGCTGGCCGGAACGGTGCGCAGCACCGCCATCGCTCTGGTCGCGGCCGTCGCGGTCGCGGTGGCGCTCGCCCTGATCCAGGCCGCGCGGACCCGGCAGCCGATCGGCGCCTGGTGGCGTCCGGTGGCGGCGCTGCTGCTGGCACCGCTGGGGCTGCTCGGCTACTGGGGCTACGTGGCCCTGGTGACGCACCGGCCGGACGGATGGTTCTGGATCCAGAGGCATTTCTTCGACATGTCCATCGACTGGGGCACGAGCACGTCCCGGGTTATCTGGGACACGTTCCTGTACCAGCCCTCGGCGGCCGAACTTATGCTCGTCGTAGCGCTCGTGGGGGCCGTGGCGCTGACCGCCTGGAGCCTGACCGAGCGGATCCCCGTTTACCTGCACGTCTACACGTTCGTGGTCGCCTTTGTGGTGTTCACGACCGGCGCCAACTGGCTGAGTGAAAAGCCGCGGTACTTCCTGCCCGCCGTCCTGCTCGCGCTGCCGGTGGCCCGGCTGCTGGCCCCGCTCCGGACTTCGGTGCTGATTCCGCTCATCATCGCGATCACCCTCGCGACCACCTGGATGGGCGTCTACCTCCTGGTCATCGCCCGCCTGGCGTCCTGAGCACCACGCGGCTAACCCTGGCCGCGAAGACTCAGGACTCACCGGCTGCAGGTAATCGCGAACATCCTCTCAGCCACGCAGCGGGGCCACCGGGCCGTCGGGGGACCTCAGCCGGCCTTCGGTCACCTGCCGCGCGATGGCGGCCATCTCGGCCTCGGGCACCCGGCGGTACCCCTCGTCCGTGACCGTGGCCGCGACCGGGTAGATGCGCCGGGCCGTGTCGGGGCCGCCGGTCGCCGAGTCGTCGTCGGCCGCGTCGTACAGGGCCTGCACGCAGCACAGGACGGCCTCTTCGGCCGGCATGTTCTCGGTGTAGAGCTTCTTGAGCGCTCCCCTGGCGAAGACCGACCCGGACCCGATCGTGTGGAACCCGCGCTCCTCGGAAGGACCGCCAGTCGGGTCGTAGCTGAAGATGCGCCCGGTCTGGCTGTCCGGGTCATAACCGACGAACAGCGGGACCACCACCAGGCCCTGCATGGCGGCGCCCAGGTTGCCCCTGACCAGTGCGGCGAGCCGCTGGGCCTTACCCAGCAGGGACAGCGGCCGGCCCTCGATCTTCTCGTAATGCTCCAGCTCGACCTGGAACAGCCGGACGAACTCGAGCCCCTGGCCCAGCGTGCCCGCGATAGCCACCGCGGAGAACTCGTCGCTGCGGAAGACCTTGTCCACATCCCGCTTGGAGATCATGTTTCCCGCGGTAGCACGCCGGTCGCCGGCCAGGACCACGCCGCGGTCGTGAACGGCCGCGACGATGGTCGTCCCGTGCGACAGCTCGCCCGCGATGCCGGGACGCAGCGCAGATCGGCCCGGAAGCAGGTCAGGGGCGTACCCGGACAGGAAGTCAGCGAAAGACGAGGACTGCCAGGCCTCGGGGGGAACGTGACTGTCGCCGCGGTGCATGCCCATACGCTACTCTGCGCCGCAGCCGGCCTGGCCGCGGATACGCCTGCGGCGAACCGGAGCGCGACGTGGGCTGGCCGCTACAGCGCGTGTGGTAGGCATTGGGCATGACCGATCTCATCCCGCGCGAGGTACTGTTCGGCAACCCGGAGCGCGTCAGCCCGCAGATTTCGCCCGACGGCACCCGGCTGGCCTGGATAGCGCCGCGGGACGGGGTGCTGAACGTCTGGACGGCATCGATCTCGGGTACGGGCGACGCCGGCGTCGACTGGGACGCCGCGCAGGTCGTGACCGACGACACTGACCGCGGCATCCGGGCCTTCGCCTGGGCCAGGGACGCACGTCACCTGCTGTACATCCAGGACACCGGCGGGGACGAGAACTGGCGGCTGTACGACATCGACCTGCAGACCGGGGCGAAGCGCGACCTGACGCCGTACGACGGCATCCAGGCGCGGATCATCGCCACCCGCAAGAGCCACCGCGACGAGATCCTGGTCGGGATGAACCGGGACAACCCGCAGCTGCACGACGTCTACCGGCTGGACCTGAACACCGGCGAGCTGACCAAGCTGATCGAGAACCCGGGGTTCGCGGGCTGGCTTGCAGACGAGGACATGGTGGTCCGCGGGGCGATCGCCCCGCTGCCCGACGGCGGCTACGACGTGCAGGTCCGCGACGACGCCGACAGCGACTGGCGGACGCTGCTCACCTTCCCGGCCGATGACGCCTCGGCCAGCGACGTGCTCGCGTTCACCGGCGACGGGAAGTCGCTGCTGGCGGTCAGCTCGGTCGGGGTGAACACCGGGCGGCTGGTCCGGGTCGACCTAGCCTCCGGCGGCACCGAGGTGCTGTTCGAAGACCCCGAGGTGGATGTCGAGGGCGCGATGCTGCACCCGGACACCCGGGAACCGCAGATCGTGGAGGTGGTCAAGGACCGCGCCGAGTATCACGTGCTAGACACGTCGGTGGCAGCTGACCTGGAGGCCATCCGGGCGCTGCACACTGGCGACCCGGGCCTGACCGGGCGGGACGAGGCCGACAAGACCTGGCTGGTCGCGTTCAACGATGACGCGGGCCCCATCCGGTACTACGCCTACGACCGGGCCAGCCGGGCCGGCCGGTTCCTGTTCGAGAGCCGTCCCCGGCTGTCAGAGTACGAGCTGGCCCACATGGAGCCGTTCTCCTACACCAGCAGGGACGGGCTGACCGTGCACGGGTACGTCACGTTCCCGCCCGGCGGCGAGCGGACCGGCCTGCCCGCGGTGCTCAACGTGCACGGCGGGCCGCAGGTCCGCGACGCGTGGGGCTGGGATCCCGAGGCCCAGTGGCTGGCCAACCGGGGCTACCTGCACGTCCAGGTGAACTACCGCGGCTCGACCGGGTACGGCAAGGCGTTCGTCAACGCGGGCGACCGCGAGTGGGGCGCCAAGATGCAGGACGACCTGACCGACGCGGTGCGGTACGTGACCGGGCAGGGCTGGGCCGACCCGGACCGGGTGGCGATCTACGGCGGCTCCTACGGCGGCTACGCCGCGCTGGCGGGCGCGGCGTTCACGCCTGGCGTGTTCCGCTGCGCAGTGGACATCGTCGGCCCGTCGAACCTGCAGACGCTGCTTGAGTCGATCCCGCCCTACTGGGCGCCGATGAAGGCGCAGCTGTACAAGCGGGTCGGGAACCCCGAGACGGACCAGGAGTTCCTGTGGTCGCGCTCCCCGCTGTCGCGGGCCCGTGACATCCGGATCCCGCTGCTGATCGCGCAAGGCGCCAACGACCCGCGGGTCAAGCAGGCCGAGTCGGAGCAGATCGTGGCCGCCCTGGCCGAGGCCGGGATCGACTACGAGTACATGCTGTTTCCCGACGAGGGTCATGGGTTCGCCAAGCCGGAGAACCGGCTGAAGTTCTACGCCGCGGCCGAGCGCTTCCTGGCCAAGCACCTGGGCGGGCGGTTCGAGGACTGACGCGCCGATGCGGTGCCAAGCCCGGCGGGCCTGGATAGCCGGCCTCGCCGTGCTGGCCGGGCTGGCGGTTGCCGGGTGCCAGTCCAGCGTGATCAACTCGACGACATCCACGGTGGTGTCGTCCGGCAGTTCCGGGGTCTCGATTCCCGGGACCCACCGGTCGACCACGGTCTACCAGATCGCTTCGCCGGTCAGCACGCTCGTGGTCACCGGCCACGCGGGCGACGTCACCGTCACGGGCGGCGCCGGGCCAGGCACCTCGGTCACCGAGGAGGTTACCTACTCCAAGACGCCGCCTGCGACGACCCGGACGTTCGGCGGCGGGACGCTGACGGTCACGTACAACTGCCCGGCGGAGATCGTCTGCACGGTGAGCTATGACATTCAGGTACCGCGGCACGCGGCGGTTCAGGTGACCACGGCCGCGGGCGGGATCCGGCTTTCCGGCCTGGCCGGGAACGTGACCGCCCAGGCTGACGTCGGGATCATCACCGCGGACGGCCTGAGCGGCCCGTCGGCCAGCCTGACGACCATCGTGGGCGCCATCACGGCCGCGTTCACGGCGGCACCCGCCACGGTCCGGGCCACGGCGAACGTCGGGGCGGTCACGGTCCAGGTGCCGGCGGGGACGTCCTACCAGGTGTCCGCCGACGCCCGGATCGGCAAGGCCACCATCAGCGTCCCGCAGAGCCCGTCAGCCTCGCACGTGATCACCGCCACTACCGACGTCGGCACCATCCTGGTCGGCCCGCCCGCGTAGCCCGGTGCCCGCACGGCCGTGCCGGGCCGCGCTGAGGCGGGCCGGGTGCCGGACGCTGGCCGGGGCTCAGAGCATCGGGAGGTAGCGGCCGAGCTCGTACTCGGTGACCTGGCGGCGGTACTCCTGCCACTCCGCGCGCTTGTTACGCAGGAAGAAGTCGAAGACGTGCTCGCCGAGGGTCTCGGCGACCAGTTCGCTGTCCTGCATGACCCGGATGGCCTGGTCCAGGTCCTGCGGCAGCGGCCGGATGCCGAGGGCGCGGCGTTCGGCGGAGGTCAGCGCCCACACGTCGTCTTCGGCGCCCGGCGGCAGCTCGTAGTCAAGCTCGATGCCCTTCAGGCCCGCGGCTAGGACCACGGCGAAGGCCAGGTACGGGTTGCAGGCGGCGTCCACCGAGCGGAACTCCACCCGGGTCGAGTTCCCCTTGTGCGGCTTGTACATCGGCACCCGGACCAGAGCGGACCGGTTGTTGTGGCCCCAGCACACGTAGGCCGGGGCCTCCCCGCCCGCGCCCGCGGTGCGTTCTTCGGCCCCCCACAGCCGCTTGTAGGAGTTCACCCACTGGTTGCAGACCGCGGTGATCTCCGGGGCGTGCCGGAGCAGGCCGGCGATGAAGGCGCGGCCCGTCTTGGACAGCTGGAACTCCGAACCCGCCTCGTAGAACGCGTTCTTGTCACCCTCGAACAGGGACACGTGGGTATGCATGCCGGAGCCGGGATGGTCGGTGAACGGCTTGGGCATGAATGTGGCGTACACGCCCTGCTCGATCGCGACCTCTTTCATGACCAGCCGGAACGACATGATGTTATCGGCGGTGGTCAGCGCGTCGGCGTAGCGCAGGTCGATCTCCTGCTGGCCGGGGGCGCCCTCGTGGTGGCTGTACTCCACCGAGATGCCCATGGACTCCAGCATGGTGATCGCGGTCCGGCGGAAGTCGTGCGCAATGCTGTGCGGGGTGTGGTCGTAGTAGCCGCCGGTATCGATGGGCCGCGGTCTTCCGCCGGGCTCGGGCCGCTCGCGCAGCAGGAAGAACTCGATCTCGGGGTGGGCGTAGAAGGTGAAGCCGAGCTCGGAAGCCTTGCCCAGGTTCCGCTTGAGCACCCAGCGCGGGTCGGCGTAGGACGGCGACCCGTCGGGCAGTAGGATGTCGCAGAACATCCGGGCCACGCCGGGGTACTCACCGCGCCAGGGCAGCAGCTGGAACGTGGCCGGGTCCGGGCGCAGGATCATGTCCGCCTCGTAGACCCGGGCGAAGCCCTCGATCGCGGAACCGTCGAAGCCGATCCCGTCCGCGAACGCGCCCTCGAGTTCGGCGGGGGCGACCGCCACCGACTTCAGGGTCCCGAGCACGTCGGTGAACCAGAGCCGGACGAACCTGATGTCCCGCTCCTCCAGCGTGCGCAGCACGAACTCTTCCTGCCTGTCCACGGCTATCACCTTAGACGTTCCTAGTCGGTCGACCGTTCTGGGTGTGAGTCTGCCCGGCCCGTGTTTCCGGCTCGTTACGGCGGAGGCGGTTAGGCGGAGCGGGAGACCACGGACCGTTCGGCCGAATAATGACGGAGAGAGCCGGCCGCGGCGGGTCAGCGGGCCTGCGGGCCTAATCTGGAAGGGTGACGAAGCTGAGGATCGCGCTGGCGCAGGTCAATGCCACGGTAGGCGACCTGGACGGTAACGCTGAGCTGATCGTGGAGTGGACCCGGCGGGCGGCCGCGGCCGGGGTGCGGGTCGTGGTGTTCCCCGAGATGATGCTGACCGGGTACCCGGTCGAGGACCTGGCGCTGCGGGCGTCGTTCGTGGAGGCGTCCATCGCGACGCTGCACCAGGTGGCGGCGCGGCTCGGGGCCGAAGGGCTCGGCGACATCGCCGTGGTGGCGGGCTACCTGGACCGGCGGGCCGACCTGGCCGCGCGGACCGGGCTGCCGGCCGGGGCACCGGAGGACGCGGCGGCGCTGCTGCACGGCGGGCGCGTGGTCGTCACCTCGGCCAAGCACCACCTGCCGAATTACGGGGTGTTCGACGAGTTCCGCTACTTCGTGCCCGGTAACACGCTGCCGGTGTTCCGGCTGCCGACCGTAGACGGCAAGGCCGTGGACGTGGCCATCGCGATCTGCGAGGACCTGTGGCAGGACGGCGGGCCGGTCGCGGTCTGCGCGCGGGCGGGCGCGGCCCTGCTGGTGGTGCCGAACGCCTCGCCCTACGAGCGGGGCAAGGACGACGTGCGGCTGGACCTGTGCGTGCGGCGGGCCCGGGAGGCGGGCGCCGCCCTGGCCTACGCGAACCTGGTCGGCGGGCAGGACGAGCTGGTCTTCGACGGTGACTCGATCCTGGTCGCCGCGGACGGGACCCTGCTGGCCCGCGGCCCGCAGTTCGAGGAGGCCCTGGTGGTGGCCGACCTGGACCTGCCCGCCGCGCCCGGCGGCGTGGTGCCCGGTGACGAGCCGGTGGACGCCGAAGACGGCACGGTGATCACGGTCAAGCGGGTGACGCTGGCGCCCGGCTCCGGCCCGGAGCCAGGGCCGCCGATCACCGAGAGGCCGCTCTGGCCGCGGCTGTCGGATCCGGCCGAGGTGTACGCCGCGCTGGTGCTCGGAGTCAGGGATTACGTGCGCAAGAACCGGTTCCGTTCGGCCATCCTGGCCCTGTCCGGCGGCATCGACTCGGCCCTGACCGCGACGATCGCGACCGACGCGATCGGCGCGGACAACGTGCACGTGGTGCTGATGCCCAGCCGGTACTCCACCGACCACTCGGTCAGCGACGCCGAGGACCTGGTCAAGCGCCAGGGCGTGCACGCGGTGACAATCCCGATCGCCTCGATGGTCGACGCGTTCACCGCGGAGCTCGCCCCGGCCGGGTTCCCCGAGACCGGGCTGCCGGCGGAGAACCTGCAGGCCCGGGTGCGCGGGGTGGTGCTGATGGGGCTGTCGAACGCGGGCGGGCACCTGGTCCTGACCACGGGCAACAAGAGCGAGCTGGCCACCGGGTACTCGACGCTGTACGGGGATTCGGCGGGCGGGTTCGGCCCGATCAAGGACGTGCTCAAGACCCTGGTCTGGGAGCTGTCCCGGTGGCGCAACGCCGAGGCGGCCCGCCAGGGGCTCACGCCCCCGATCCCGGAGAACTCCATCACCAAGCCGCCGAGCGCCGAGCTGGCGCCCGGGCAGCTCGACACCGACTCGCTCCCGCCCTACGAGGTGCTCGACGCGCTGCTCGACGACTACGTGGAGCAGGACATGGGGGTGGCCGAGCTGATCGCGGCCGGCCACGACCCGGCGCTGGTCGAGCGGGTAGTGCGGCTGGTCGACGCGGCCGAGTACAAGCGGCGGCAGTACCCGCCGGGGCCGAAGATCAGCCAGAAGAACTTCGGCCGGGACCGGCGGCTGCCGATCACCAACCGCTGGCGGGAGGCGCTGCCCGGCAGGCCGTAGCCGCGGCCGCGGGCGCTGTCCGTCGGCCATAGCTAGGCGGCCGGGGCGGTCGCGGTCGCCTCAGCTGAGTAGCAGGACGGCGTAGGCGGCCAGCCAGTGGGTGACCATGTAATCGTCGGCCACGACGTGCGGCATCGAGGCCTCGGCGTGCCGCTGCGCGGCGGCGGCGCAGACCGGGACACGCGGGTCGCCGGCGGGCAGGGTCTCGGCCAGCCGCCGCCAGCACCAGGCCCGGCTGAGGTTGAGCCCGTGCAGGTGGGCGATCTGGCCGTCGCTGGAATCGGAGACCACGGCGGGGGTGAACAGCGCCGCGGGCTCTGCCGCGGCCAGGCCGGGCAGGAAGGCCGCGAGCCACGCGGTGAACTCGGCGGGCGGCAGCAGCGCGGCCATCAGCTCGGCCTCGGCCAGGGCCGGTGACAGGAAGTCGTGCCCGGACGGTTCCCAGCCGCCGGGATAGCCGACGTCGGCGGCGTGCCACCGCCGGGCGGCATCGCCGATGGCGTCAGCTAGGGCAGGCTGCCCGGCGCCGGCCAGCAGCCGCGCGTAGGGCAGGGCGCGGGACAGCGCGAACGAGCTGTTGGCGTGCACTCCGACCCGCAGCGGGTAGGTGGCCTTGGGCAGCCAGGACAGGAAGTTCTGGGTCAGGGTGTCGGCCAGCGGCCGCATGGCCGCGGCCCAGCGGGCCGCGTCCGGGTCGCCGGGCCAGCTGGCCAGCTCGTGCATCAGGGTCAGCGCCCAGCCCCAGCCGTAATGCCGCAGGCCGGTTCCGCTCAGCCCGGCGTATTCGGCTTCGGCCCGCAGGCCGTCGGCGGTGAACTGGACGTCGAGCGCGGCCCGGATCTCGGCCGCGGGCACCGTGTCCGGCATGATCTTCAGCAGCCGGACCAGGGCCCAGTGCATCTCCACGCACGAGTGCCAGTCGAAACTGCCGTAGAACACCGGGGTGCGGTCCCTGGGCCGGGACGGGAACTGACCCGGCGCGGTCATCAGCGCGGAGACCAGGGTCGGGTACTCGCGGGCGATGTTCTCCAGGGCCAGCCGAGCGTAGCTGTCGGCCTCGGCCCGCAGCCGGTCCCGCCGCTCAGCGTGCCAGTCAGCCGGGAGGTTCATGCCCGGCAGCCTAGCGCCGGGCGGTGCGGGCGGTCAGGAGCGCGCCGACAGGCCCTGCAGCAGCCCGTCGACCAGGCGGATGGCGAAGTTGTCGTTGAGCGTGCCGGTCGCGGACTGATCCTGGGCCATGATCGCCCCGGTCAGGGTGAGCATGGCGATCTCGACGTCGGTGTCGGGGCGCAGCTCGCCGGTCTCGGTGCCGCGGCGGATGACGGCCCGCATGGCGTCCCGCCGGGGCTGGACCACGGTCTCCTTGTACCTGGCCATCAGCCGCGGGTACTTCTCCCCCTCGCCGAGCAGCAGCGCGTACCGGCGAGCCTTGCGCGGGTCGGCCTTGTCCGCGCACATCACCTGGACCATGGCCAGCAGGTCGTCGCGGACCGAGACGCCCTGGGGCTCGGGGAACGGCGACTTCAGCGAGCCGAACGCGGCGAGCAGCAGTTCCTCTTTGTTCGGCCAGCGCCGGTAGATGGTGGCCTTGCCGACCCCGGCCCGGGCGGCGACCAGCTCGACGCAGACGCCCTCGAACCCCTGCTCGGCGAACACGTCCAGCGTCGCCTCGATGATGGCCTGCTCGGCCTGCTCGCTGCGCGGGCGGCCGGGCCGGCGGGCGGATGCCGCAGCCGGCCCGGGCTGGGTGTCCGGGCCGACTGCGATCGCGGGCTGCATGATGTGCTCACACCTCCCGGTCAGCGTTCTCGAGCATGTCTGCTTCCATTATGGCCAGTTCGGCCTCGTAAGCGGGCTCTGCACTGGCCGCGATTTCGGCGGCCGTCTTCGGCTTGCCCGGCATCCAGCGCAGCACCACGAACCCGCCCGTGAGCGCTAGCAGCGCCGCGACCAGCGTGGTGAAGTGCATGGCGTGCACGAACGCGTCGTTCGCTGGGACCAGCAACGACCGGCCCGAGGCACCGAGCTGCTGTGCGACCGCCTGGGTGGCGGAGATCGACGAGGACGCGGCGTTCCGGGCCGCGACCGGCAGGCCGGCCAGCGACGGGCTGAGCGAGCTCCGGTAGAACTCGGCCAGGATCGAGCCGAGGACAGCCACGCTGAGCGCGACCGCGACCTGGCGGGCGGTGTTGGTCAGCGCCGAACCCGCGCCAGCCCGTTCCCGGGGCAGCACGTCCATGACGGCGGCGGTGGCGGAGGGCATGACCACGCCCATGGCCGCGCCCTGGATGCCGAACAGCACCGCGAGCACCCAGATCGGTGAGCTGGTGCCCAGCGTGGCGTAACCGGCGACGGCCGCGGCCATGACGAACAGGCCCGTCGCCCCGGGCGCCTTGGCGCCGTACCGCCTGACCAGGGCGGCGCTGCGCGGCGACATCAGCAGCTGGCCGGCCGCGAACGGCACGGTCAGGAGGCCGGCCGCTAGCGGGCTGTAACCCCGGACGTTCTGCAGGTAGAAGCTGGTGAAGAAGAACACGCCGCCCATGCCGAAGAACACCAGCGCGAGCGCGCCCACCGAGGCCGACAGGCGCCGGTCGCGGAACAGCCGCACGTCGAGGCTGGGGTGCTGGATGCGGGTCTCGTACCAGGCGAAGACCGCGAGGACCACCAGGCCGCCCGCGATCGGGCCGAGCACGTCCAGGCGCAGCCAGGAGCCGGTGTCGCCGCCCTGGACGATGCCGAATACCAGCGTGATCAGGCCCGCGATGGACAGCAGCACGCCGATATAGTCGATTCCGCCGGCCTCCCGGTTACGCGACTCGGGCACCAGGATCGCGGCGGCGATGACGCCGGCCGCGGTCACCGGCACGTTGATCAGGAAGACCGAACCCCACCAGAAGTGGTCGAGCAGCAGGCCGCCAAGCACCGGGCCGGTGGCGATGCCCAGGCCGACCGCCATGGCCCACAGGCCGATGGCCCGCGGCCGCTCGGCCGGTTCGAAGACGTTGGAGATGATGGACAGCGTCTGCGGCATGACCGCGGCGCCGCCCAGGCCCATCGCGGCCCGCGCGAAGATCAGCTGCTCGGGCGACCGCGAGTAGGCCGACAGCAGCGAGGCCAGGCCGAACATCACGAGCCCGATCATGAGCATGCGCTTGCGGCCGATCTTGTCGCCGATCACGCCGAACGTGAACAGCAGGCCTGCGAATACGAGCGTGTAGGAGTTGATCGCCCATTCGAGCTGGCTCTGGCTAGCGCCGAGGCCCCCGCGTGGCTCGGCGATAGTCTTCAGCGCCACGTTGAGCACTGTGTTGTCGATGACGATGGCGAGCAGCCCGACGATCAGCACGCTGAGGATGATCCAGCGGCGACGGTAAATCGTCTGCGTATCCATGTGTCCCTTCCGGATCACTGAAGCTCTTGAAGCTCTTGGGCGGGACGGGGAAGGCTCACGACCATCGGTGTGTTGCCATGAACAGGACTTCCCGGGTACCGCTACTATCGATACGGAACGGTCTCGTATCGGAATCTATTTCCGGGCATCCGGGTTGCTGCCGTGATCCACGTCACATTCGGGCTCAGGCCGCGGCAGCCTGCAGGTCCAGCT
The DNA here is from genome assembly GCA_963790065.1 of uncultured Actinomycetes bacterium. Taxonomy (GTDB): domain Bacteria; phylum Actinomycetota; class Actinomycetes; order Streptosporangiales; family Streptosporangiaceae; genus Palsa-504. The sequence continues at coordinate 858,054 of CAWBNK010000001.1, forward strand.
CCGGTTCCCTCTTCACGAAGGGCCGAACGGTCCGTGGTGCGCGCTGACCCGGATCCGGTTTGCGACGCGACGGCGTGACCGGTGGTGGTGCGGACGGGGTGCACGGGATCAGCATGAATACGCGCCGTGTCGCCGACGCTCCCGGCGGCGAGCCGATCCGGAAATTCGAATTACTGTGTGACTCTACCTCCGTCAGACGACGGTGGCGTCACACGATCATGGGCGGGCGGGATCAAGGGCGATCTGGCTACGGGAGGATGTCCGCCTGGCGGAGCAGGCCTGAAGCCGGGTCGACAACCAGGCTCAGGGTGAGCGTGGCGTGCTCGCCAACCAGTTCCAGCGCGGTCGTGGCGGCACCATCGCCCGCCCGCCAGACGCCGGGGCGGCACGGGCCGGCCCAGGCGGAGCCCATGCGCAAGCGGCGGGCCAGCAGGCCGGCGTCGACCGTATCGGCGACCGGGACCCTGGCGGGCCAGCCCCGTTCGCTGCCGTTCATCCAGGTCAGCAGCGCGTCCAGGGCATCGGCCAGCGGCGTGCCCGGGGCCGGAGGTACGGCCAGCGCCAGGGACTGCACCCGGGGTGGGCGCTCGGGATTGAGCTGGATCTGGGCCTGGACCGCGCCGCGCTCTCCGGCTAGCCACCACCGGCAGTGCGCCGGGGTGTCGAACTCGGGCGCACGGGAGGTGTCATCGCGGAAGTCCCCGATGCGCTCGCGGATCCGGGCGATGACCTGCCGCCGTTCGGCGAACGGCGCGTCCTGGGCCACGTTGGGCGAGAACAGGCGGTCCGCCAGGTCGTCGTCCCAGGACCGCAGCAGGCCGCTGACGGCGTCCCGCGCGGCCAGCGTCTCCGGCCAGGGCCCGGCACCGCCTGCTGGCCGGTCTTCCCCGGGCTGAGCCGGGGCCAGCGCGACGCCGTAACCCCAGGCCGGCGGCTCGCGGTGCGACATGACCGCGGGCAGGAGCCTGCCGGCCAGGGCCATCATGGCGGAGTAGGTGCTGTTGCCGAGCGCGATCACGCCGGTGCCGCTGGCGGGGTGCCAGCGCATGTTGCTGCCGAACCCCGGGTACCCGCCGCTGTGGCTGACCACGCGGCCGAGGTCGGGGTACTTCTCGACGAACAGCCCGAACCCGTACGCCGACAGCGCGGGCAGCGTTTCCCCGGGGAAGGCGGCCGGCTTGTCCCAGCCGGTCAGCACCTGCGGTAGCTGCATCTCCCGGCGGGTGGCCCGCCGCACCGGATGCGGGCCGCCGGCCTGCAGGTCCCCGGCCTGCGGATCCCCCGGCGGGAACGCGGCGGCGAAGCCGGCTACCCAGCGGGTGAGGTCCCGCACGCAGCTGAACACCCCGCCCATCGGGGCGAACGCGCCGCACGGTTCCAGCGGCACCTCCGACCAGGTGATGCCCTGCTCCCCCGGCGTCCGGCGGTAGCCGCGAGCGAGCGCGGACGGGTCGAACTCGGCCGCCTCGAACCCGGTACTGGCCATGCCCAGCGGCCGCAGCAGCCGGTCGCGGATGTAGTCCTGGTAGGCGGCGCCGGTGACGGCGGTGATGACCCGGCCGAGGATCGCGTAGCCCAGGTTGGAGTACTCGAAGCGGGTGCCGGGGGCCCAGTTGAAGCCCAAGCCGCCAGCCAGGAACTTGGCGAACTCCGCCAGCGGCAGCCCCTGCTGCCGGTCGCCCCACGGGTCGTCGGTGGGGAAGCCCGCGGTCATGGTGAGCAGATGCCGCAGCGACACCCGGGCCGAGTCCGGGCTGGCCAGCGACCAGCCGCGCAGCTCGGGGACATACTCCTCGGCCAGGTCGTCGAGGTTCAGCGCGCCTTCGTCGCGCAGCGCGAGTACCGCTGAGGCGGTGAAGCTCTTGGTCATCGAGGCGATACGGAACACCGTGCTGGCATCCGGCGCCGGCCCGTCCAGGTACCGCTGGCCCAGCCCGGCGGCGTGCACGAGCTCGCCGTCGATCACGATCCCGTAGGCCAGGCCGGGCTGGCCGCCCCGCTGCTGGTAGCCGGCCGCCAGCGCGTCCACATCGGCGAAGTCAACCATCGGACCAGTCTTCCAGAGCCTGCTCGCTACCACTTGGCCGCCCGGCCGTGCGATCATAAATCCGTCCGGGTACGCGAGGGCGACTCGAGACGTGGAGGCTGCGACATGTCACACAACACTGCTTCACCCGTGGCCGCGACAGGACAGCGGACCACCCCCGAGCCCCATTCCGGGGCGACACTGTACGGAGGATCCGGCACCGGGCGCCGGGTCACCGTCCGCGATATCGCCGCCGCGAAGGCCCGCGGCGAGAAGTGGCCGATGCTCACCGCCTACGATGCGCTGACCGCCGGGATCTTCGACCGGGCCGGGATTCCGGTGCTGCTGGTAGGCGATTCGGCCGCGATGGTGGTCTACGGGCACGACACCACGATCCCGGTCACCGTGGATGACCTGATCCCGCTGACCGCCGCCGTGGTGCGGGGCACCAGCCGGGCCCTGGTCGTGGCCGACCTGCCGTTCGGGTCCTATCAGGCCTCCGCGTCCGCGGCGCTGGAGACCGCCACCCGGTTCCTGAAGGAGACCGGCGCGCAGGCGGTCAAGCTCGAGGGCGGCCAGCGGGTGGCACACCAGGTCGAGGAGCTGGTCTCGGCCGGGATCCCGGTGATGGCCCACCTCGGCCTGACCCCCCAGTCGGTCAACGCGTTCGGCGGCTACCGGGTCCAGGGCCGCGGCGAGGACGGCGAGCGGCTGCTGCACGACGCCAAGGTCCTGCAGGCCGCCGGCGCGTTCTCCGTGGTGCTGGAGTGCGTGCCTACCTCCCTGGCCGCCCAGGTGACCGACGCGCTGACCATCCCCACCATCGGCATCGGGGCCGGCCCGGCTTGCGACGCGCAGGTCCTGGTCTGGCAGGACATGGCCGGCCTGTCACCGCGCACGGCCAAGTTCGTCAGGAAGTACGCCGACCTGGCCACCATCCTCGGCGAGGCGGCGACCGCCTTCGCCGACGACGTCACCAGCGGCGCCTTCCCCGATCAGGAGCACTCCTACCGCTGAGCTAGCGTCCGCGGCTTGGTCACGCCTCGCCAGCCACCAGCTCGACCTCGAAGCCATCGGTGTTGGCCAGGTAGGCGGCGTAGTGATCCGGTCCGCCCGCGTGCGGGTGGGTGTCGCGGAACAGCAGCGCCCAGCCTCGGGCCGGCCCGGCGGCGGCCAGGGCGTCGACGGCATGCCGCGGGCCAGCGTGAAAGGCCAGGTGGTTCAGACCCGGACGCAGCCGGTCGTGGTCGCTGGCGGTCAGCGCGGGTGACTGCTCGATAACCAGGTAAGTCCCGCCGAGCCGCCAGCTGCGGCCGTCGGCCCAGTCCTGGAACGGCTGGTAGCCCAGCTCACTCAGGAGCCATCCCCACTGCTCAGCGGCGCGGGCCAGATCCGGCACCCACAGTTCGACATGATGCAGGCTGCCCGGGGCGGGGCTGGTCATGCCATGGCCCGGTCGAGGCGGTCCAGGACCACGTGCCGCACGGTGTCGTCAAGATCGGGCAGGATCGTCACCAGTCCGGCGGGCCGGAAGTCCAGGTCTCCGAGTTCATGGAACGGCACCCAGCGGAAGGTATGCCCGGGTTCGCTGCCGCCGTATAGGTCACCCGGGTCCAGCGCGGCGGGCCAGGTGACCCGGTAGTACAGGCCGATCTCGTGCTGGAGTGACTGCTTGTCGAAGATGTTCTCCACTACCAGGGCCAGCCTTGCGCCGGGCAGGTCGCGGCCGAGTTCCTCGGCCAGTTCACGGGTCAGGGCCGCCTGGCTCGGCTCGCCGAACTGGATCCGGCCGCCCGGCAGGAACCAGTAGTCGAGGCCGCCGACCGTGACCACCAGCAGCTGGTCGGCGCGGCTGATGACGGCGGCCACCCGTAGGTTGAAGGTCCCGGCCGGCCCGTGCCAGGAGACGTCGGACGCTGAACTCACCGTGGTTCATCCTTTCCGGCGGGCGGATGGCCTCGATTCCTCACACTCTCACGGCCGGGCACCGGTGTGGCAGAGTGACGCCAGTACACGCAATGTCATTCCTGGCGAACAGAACAGAAGGGTGAGGCGGATGGAGCCGATGCCGGAGGACTGGGACAGGGCCGTCGCAGTGGTCGCTCATCCCGACGATCTGGAGTACGGGGTGGCCGCCGCGGTGGCCCGCTGGACCGGGCAGGGCAAGGAGGTGACCTACCTGCTCGCCACCAAGGGCGAGGCCGGGATCGCGGGCATGGCGCCCGATCAGGTCGGGCCGCTGCGCATGGAGGAAGAACGGCGCAGCGCCGAGGTGGTGGGCGTGAGCAAGGTGCTGTTCCTGGACCACCCGGACGGGCTGGTGGAATACGGGGTGCCGCTGCGGCGCGATCTGGCTACCGAGTTCCGCAGGCTGCAGCCCGAGGTGGTCATCACGATGAGCTTCGATCTCACCTGGGGCGAGGTAGGCCCGGTCAATCACGCCGACCACCGCGCCGTGGGACTGGCCGTGCTCGACGCCTGCCGGGACGCCGCCAACGGCTGGGTGTTCCCCGAGGCGGGCCCGCCAGCCACCGGCATCCGCGACGCGTACGTGGCCGCGGCCGGGGACCTGACACATTTCGTGGACGTGACTGCCACTATTGACGCGGGTATCGCGTCGCTGCGGGAGCATCGGGCCTATATCGACGGCCTGGGCCGCGACTTCGATCCGGATGAGTTCCTGCGCAATATGGCGGGTTATGTAGGCATGGGCGTCGGTTGCGAGTACGCCGTCGGCTTCCGCCGCTATCCCATGGGATAAACGCACTGAAAATGCGGCGGGGCTCCTCCATGTATGAGATGGAGGAGCCCCGCCTAGCCTGCCGTACCAGGCTGCCGGTTGCCCGGCGACCTAGCACTGCTGGCCGCCCGCCAGGGCCAGGCACCCGCATGAGAATCCGGTTTCCCGATCTCTCCCGCGTTCCGGGGTTTCCCCTGGGCGGTGCCCGTTTCCGGCGGTGAGATAATTTTTACTGCCTCGGCGGGCACGGCGCAAGGGCCGGACGGCAATTAGTTTTTAATTTTCCGGCATCCACAGAATATCCACAGGATAACGTCGGTTTTCCGCATGTCACGGTCATTATCCACGGAATAACTCACAGGTCATCCACAGGTAACCATCGGTAATCCGAGAAATACCAGAATAGCTCGCGCGGGGCAGGCTCGGCGTTTCTTGCCGGTTTATCCGGCCTGACCGGTTGCCATTCAGGCCGAGGGTGATCCGCCGGCCGCAGGCCTGCGGCCCAGGTCCAGCAGCCGCTGCTCGAGGCCGGCCCAGCTCTTACTCCACTCGGTGAACGGGCCGAGCATCTGCTCCAGCACCGCGAGCTGCTCGTCGAACGCGGAGAGCTGGGCTTGCAGCGCCTCGATGCTGCGCCGCTGCGCGGCGATGGTGTCATGCATCGAGGTCAGCTGGGCCGCGGACAGGGCCCCGGGCAGCGGCAGCCCGCCGGGAGCCGCCGGGAGACGGTCACGCAACCCAGCCATGGCCTCCAGCCTCTCGGTGCTGGCCCGCAGCTGGGAGATGAAGTCGCTGACCAAGCCGGGAACCAGGCCTGATGAGCTGGATTCTGCATCGCCCATGGGCGTCGTCCCTTCGGTCGGTCAGTCGGTCCGGCCGCGGCGCCAGCGCGGCTTGCGTTTGTCCAGGAAGGCCCGCATCCCTTCCCGCGCATCAGGAAGCTGGCTGGTGGCCGCCATGACCTCGATCGCGTAGGCGTAGGCCTTGGGCTGATCCAGGTCGATCTGCGCGTACAGGGCCTGCTTGCCGATGCCCTTGCTGTCCGCCGACCCGCGGGTCACCCGTTCCAGGAGATCGGCGACCGCGGTATCAAGCTGCGCCGCGGGTACCACCCGGTTGACCAGCCCCCAGTCCAGCGCGGTCCGCGCGTCGATGACGTCGCCCGACATGGCCATCTCGGCGGCTCGTTTCCGGCCGACGTTCCTGGCGACGGCCACCATCGGGGTGTGGCAGAACCAGCCGCCCTTGCCCCCCGGCGCGGCGAAGCCCGCCTCCTCGCTGGCCACGGCCAGATCGGCGCTCGCCACCAGCTGGCAGCCGGCCGCCGTGGCCAGGCCGTGCACCCGCGCCACCACCGGCTGGGGCACCTGCTGGATCAGCGTCATCAGCTCGGTGCATGTGGTCAGCAGCGCGCGGACCTGCTGCAGGTCCGCCTCGGCGACATCGGCGAAGTCGTGCCCGGCGCTGAACACCCGGCCGTTCCCGGCCAGCACGATGCCCAGGGCGTCGCTGTCGCCGGCCTCGCCGAACGCGGTGATCAGCTCGCGCATGTGCGCCAGCGACAAGGCGTTGCGGCGCTGCGGGCGGTTCATCGTGATGGTGGTGAACTCGCCCGAACGCTCGACCAGGATGTGCTCAAAGCCCATGACGTCTCCCTGCCTGCAGCCTACGCCGACCGGGACGGTTCGGCACGAGGCGGTCAGGCGACCGCCTCGTGGAGCAGGGCAATCTGGTCCAGGCTGGAGGCGGTGGGCACGAAGATGATCTCGTCGCAGCCGCTGGCCTCGAACGCGGCGGCGTAGCCCTTGACCATCTCGGCGCTGACCGCGGCACCGCCCGCGATCATGCTGGCGAAGTCGCCGAGCCAGCCGTAGTAGTCCAGGATGTAGCTGTCCGCCTGGGCACGGGCATCGCTGCCCAGCGCGTAATAGGCGAGCGTGAGCTTGCGCGGCCGACCGGGCCGGCCTGCTTCCTGCCAGGCCTTGTCCACCGCGGCCGCGCCCTCGGCGAACATGTCCGGCGTGCCGCCGCCCATGATCCAGCCGTCCGCCAGGCGGGCGACCCGGCGGAAGCTGGCCTCGGTGGCACCGCCGAGGATGATCTCGGGTCCGCCGGGCCGGACCGGCGCGGGCCCGATCCCGCCCGCGGTACCGAACTCCTCACCCGACCAGACCTGCTTCATCAGGGCCAGCTGCTCCTCCAGCCGGCGTCCCCGGCCCTGCGGGCTCAGCCCGCTGGCGGTGAAGTCGTCCTCACGGCCACCCAGCCCCAGGCCGAGGACCAGGCGCCCGCCGGAGAGCCGGTCGAGCGAGGCGGCCTGCTTAGCGAACAGTGCGTAGTTCGAGTAGAGCGGGGCCAGCAGGACGCCCGTGGTCAGCCTGATCCGGCTGGTGACCGCCGCGGCGGCGCTGAGGGCGACCAGTTCTTCGTAGTTCGGGTAAACGAGACGCCCGATGGTGCCCAGGGTGCTGAACCCGGCCTCCTCGGCGTTCCTGGCCCAGTCGATGAGCGTCCGGCCTTCGGTGCCGGGGACCGTGTTGGGCAGGCCTATTCCGATCTCCACGCCATAACCTCCGCGAGCTTGCCTGGCTTCGTCGAACCGGACAGTTGAGCTATCACCCAATCCAAGCACTCTGGTCAAGTCCGGCCGCAGCCAGGTCGATCATGAGCCGGCCGGCACGTCCCGCTGCAGGTAGCCGTCGAGCGCGGCGAAGGTGGCGGCGGCCTGCTCGAGGTGAGGCAGGTGGCCGGCCTCGGCGATGAGGGTGAACTGCGCATGGGGGAACGCCTGGGCGAAGGCCCGGCCGTACTCGGGCGTGAAGATGCGGTCGCTGTCGCCCCACAGCACCAGGACCGGGATCTTGACCTGGCCGGCCTGCCCGAGCAGCTCCGGGTCGTGCATGTACGGGTCGCCGGCCAGGACGCGCAGGGTGGCCATTCCGGCCGCGCGCCGGGCCAGTTGCTCGGCCGGGATGGTGGCCGGATCGACGTAGAAGCGATCGGGGTCGTGAAAGGAGTACTCGGCCACGCCGCGGGCGTCCAGGGCAAAGAAATCGAGCATGGGCTGGCCCTCGACCAGCACCCCGGCGGAGTCGATCAGGACCAGTCCGGTGATGAGGTGGCCTGCGTCGCGCACGGCCATTTCGGCGGCGATCCAGCCGCCGACGGACGACCCGATGACCACGACATCGCTGAGCGCTTCGGCGTTGAGCAGGTCCAGGTAGGCCTGGGCGAGATCGCCGACGCTGGTGAGCCAGCCGGGACGCTCGGTGCCGTCCCAGCCGGGATGGGTCGGGGTGATGACGCGCATCTCGCCGGACAGGTGGGCGGCGATGTTCTGCACGGTGGCGGGTCCGCCGCCGCCGTGCAGGAGCAGCACGGGGCGGCCCGTCCCGGCCTCGCTGAGGGAGACGGTCAGGTCGGGGCGGAGCCGGACGGTCCGGGTGCGGGGGTCAGTCATGTCAGCTTCTTCACTTCCAGTTGAGGGGATGGCCGGGCGGTCAGGCGTAGTCCGTGCCCGTGGTGGTGGCGTAGCGGTTCATGACCTGGGCGGTGTTCTCTTCGTCCAGCGGCCGGCCGTCGCCGATCATCTGTTTCAGGTCACGGAAGTACTGCACGTAGAGGTCGGGGGTGAAGGTGTTGAGCAGCACCAGGGCCTCATCGCCCAGGTTGGCGAAGGTATGCGGGGCGCCGGGCGGGACCATGACCAGGGTGCCGGGAGGTGCGTCGTAGGTGGTGTCGCCCACGGTGAACCTGGCCGTGCCGGAGACCACGTAGAAGCCCTCATCGTGCCGGGCGTGACGGTGCTGCGGCGGCCCTGCGGTACGGGGCGGCAGCGTTATCTCGCCGATGCCCAGCCGGTGATCGGTGGTGCGCCCGTCCTCGAGAATCCGCAGCCGGACCGGGCCGAGCTGGATCGCCTCACCGCCGGCCGGCATGACCACGGAAACCTGAGTCATCGATCTGCTCCTTCGTAAGAGTTAACTCTCACGAAGATAACGTGCTTGCCACCATTATGCAAGTGTGCTCTCATAAGGAGAGTTCAGAAGCATGAGACGCAGGGAGGCCGAAACGGTGACCAGCGAGGCCGACCGGATGGGCCAGGGTGACGGCGACTGGATGGGCCGGGGTAACGGCGGCCGGGTGAGCCAGAGTGGCGGCGGCCGGGTGAATCAGAAGGCGCGGACGCGCCGGGCGATCGTGGCGGCGGCCAGGGAACTGGCCCGGACCGGCTCGGACGTGACCATGCCGGAGGTGGCCAGGCTCGCTCTGGTCTCGGAGGCCACGGCCTACCGGTACTTTCCTGACCTGGTGTCACTGCTCAGCGAGACGTTCGAAGGCCTGTGGCCCAGCCCGGCCGAGGCGCTCGCGCCGGTGGCGGATTCCCGCGATCCGGTCGAGCGGATCGTGTTCGCCTGCGAGTTCCTGCTGCGCGGCGTGCTCCGCTACCAGGGGGCGGTCCGGGCCACGATCTCGGGCACCATCACCCGGCCTGACCTGACGGCCGTGCGGCCCGGGATCCGGTTCGGGCTGATCGATTACGCGCTGGCTCCGTTCGAGGCGGCGCTGACCGCCCGTGATCTCCGGGCGCTCCCGCGGCTCAGGCAGGGCCTGGCCGTAGTGGTCAGCGCCGAGGCGCTGTTCGTGCTCATCGATCTATGCGGGCTCAGCCCGGACGAGGCCATAGCCAGTGCCACGGGTACCGCGGCGGTCCTGGTGGCCGCGGCCTTCCGCTGATGGCCAGCAGCCAGTCGTACGGGTTCCCGTTCTGGCCGCGGGCGATCGCTACCAGCCAGTCCACGATCAAGGTCATGAGCACGACCAGCCGCAGCTACCGGCGGCCGGCCACGGCCGGGGGCGCCATGGCCACCGGCGGCGGGCCGGTGACGGGAGGCGGGCAGCACGGACCGTTCGGCAGAAATTGATCGTTAAATATCGGTGATGCGGAGTCCGGCGTGCGCCTTGTAGCGGCGGTTGATGGAGACCAGGTTGGCGGTGAGCGCTTCGATCTGGCCGCAGTTGCGCAGGCGACCTGCGTACACGCCGCGCATGCCGGGAATCTGGTCGGCCAGGGCCTGCACCGTGTCGGTGGCGTGCCGGTTCTCACCCAGCACCAGCACGTCCAGGTCGATGGTCTCCACCCCGGGATCGCATAGCAGCACCGCCGAGACGTGGTGAAACGCCGCGACGACCCGGCTGTCGGGGAGCAGAGCGGCGGCCTGCTGGGCGGCGCTGCCTTCGGGGACGGGCAGCGGGTAGGCGCCGTGGTGGTCGAAGCCGAGCGGGTTCACGCAGTCCACCACGATCTTGCCGGCCAGTTCCGGGGCCAGGGAGGCCAGCAGGTCGCGGTGACCCTCGTAGGGCACCGCGGCGATGACCAGGTGGGCCTCGCGGGCCGCCTCCCGGTTGGCCAGGCCCCGGACGCCGTGCCCGAGCTGGCTGGCCGCGTCGGCGGCCCGTTCCGCGCTGCGGGAGCCGATGATCACCGGGTGGCCGGCCAGGGCGAACCGGAAGGCCAGGCCGCGGCCCTGATCGCCGGTGCCGCCGAGGATGCCGATGACCATGCCGTGCACCGACGGGGCTTCGTGCTCAGTCATGGACACTGATCCTGCCAGACCGTCCGGCCGGCTCGCCGCGCGGGGACCTGGCCTGCCTGGGATGTTACCTGCGTGTTCGTTCGGATACCGACTGTCCGTGCGGATATGGCTGCGCACACGCCGGTTTCAGGGCACCATAGGTACGTGGACGCGAATCAAGTGGCCACTCTGCGTGCGCTGCTAGCTCCCACCGGATGGCTCGAACGGACCCGTACGTTCGCGCGAGGCCTGCGGAAGGCTACCCGGACGCCGGGCGGGCTGCTCTTGGTCGGTACCCCGGCCGAGGAGCCCTGGCACCTGACCGCGCACCTGGACGAGGAAAGCCGCTTGTCCGGGATCGCCGAGCTGGCCCCGACCCTGGTGCGCTGGGAGGTCCCGCCGGGCGCGCCGCCGCACCTGCGGATCGGCCTGGAGCGGCTGGAGGCGGCCCAGCGCGGGGAGACGGTCTTCGTGGTAACCCCCGCGACGGCGCCGGTGCCGCTGCTCGAGCGGATCAGCGACGCGCGCAAGGTGGGCGCCACGATCTTCGCGCTGGACCAGGGCGATCCCGAGCTGGACGGGCTGGCGCATGAGTCGCTGACCATCGCGCCCGGGCCCGGCGTGCCCGGGATGATGTCGTTCGGCGTGGCCCAGCACCTGGTCAGCGCGGCCTGCGGCGAGCTGGGCGACGGGGTAGCCCGAGCCGGCGCGGAGTTCGGCGTGGCCAGCCCAGACGGCCGGGTCGGCGCGCCGGGGGTGCCCGGCTACCAGCGGTACCGTCCCGGCATGCGGGGCCTGCGGGACCGGGTCGCACACCTGCTGGACGTGGTCAGCGGGCCGAGTTCCTAGCCGGGGCCCGTTCCGGGTCGGCGGTGGGCGGGGCGCCTGGCGGGTCAGGAGTCCAGGCTGAGGACCATGGTCGGCCGCTCGATGATGTGGTCGGGGCGCAGCGGCCGCACGGCCGTGCCGATGGCGAAGAACTCGGTGGTGTGCGAGCCCCAGGTGTGGCTGTGCTGGCGCAGCTGGACGCCGACGATGCCCTCCGCGTGCAGTTCCTCGGCCTCGGCCTGCATCCGGGTCATGGCCAGCTCACGGGCGTCGTACAGAGCCTGGGTGAACTGCTCGATCTCCACGTTGCGGCCGATGTTCCCCATCTTGGCGCCCATCTTCTGGTGCGCGATGTGGTACACGCACGTGCCCATGACCATGCCGAGCGGCGCGTAGCCGGCCCGGATCAGGGTCCAGAAGTCCTGGCCGGACAGGTCCGAGGTGAACGGCTGGTTCTTGTTGTTGCGCCAGTTGTCGACTCCCCCGCCGCCGGCCCCGGGCTCGGCCTTGACCGCCGTGCCCACCGCGATGAACTCGGCGATGTCGGCGCCGAACTCCTTCAGCTCCACGTCCAGCCGGACGCCCACGATCCCGTCGGCGCGCAGCGCGTCGGCCTCGGCCTCCATCCGGGTCATGGCCAGCTCCCGGGCGTGGTACATGGCCTGGGACAGCACATCGAGTTCCTGGTTGCGGCCCCACCGGCCGACCTGCAGGCCGACGTGGTAGATGGAGCTGCCCAGCACCAGGCCGAGCGGCCGGAACCCGGCCTCCCGCACCAGCAGGAACTCGTTGACCGACAGGTCGGAGGTGAAGATCGAGCCGGCCTTGCCTGGCTGCAGTTCAGCCAGGCGGCGCATGGCATCCTGCGGGACACCGGCGGCATCGAGCTCGGTCGCTACGTTCCCCTGATCGGTCATGCTGTCTCCTACGAGGCCTGCTCTGTGGTAGTTAAATCCGGATCCTGGCGGCCTGACGCCGCTGCGGGTCAAGCGACATGACGGCCAGCGTCTTCGGGCCGCGCTCCTGGCGGTCGAACCGGACGATGGCGGTGCCGATGGTAGTGGCCTCCACGATGTGGTCGCGGCGGCCTTCTTGTACCGGGCACTCCCGTTCCCGGACGCGCATGTCCATGGACGCGATCACCACGCCCTCGCCGCCGAGCCGCCTGACGTCGCGTTCGAGCTGCTCACGGGAGTCGTGGCGGGCGTCGTTGACCAGCTCGGTGTAGCCGGTGACCTCGGCGTTGCCCGACCCCCACCGGGTCTGCCCGACGGTCAGCCAGTCATCGTGCCTGGACCCGATCGAGATGCCGAGCGCCAGGCCGCTGGGCACCCAGCCGGCCATGATCAGCTTGGCGAAGTCCTGCCCGGACAGGTCGGAGGTGAACGGGGTCTTGTGGTGGTGCCAGTTCTCGGTAGGCGGCACCCCGGGCGCGCGGATGGCGGTGCCGATGGCCTTGAACTCCAGGCCGCCCGCCGGGAACGGCCCGATGGTGAGCCGGACGCCGACCACCCCGTGCCCGCCGAGTTCACCGCACTCGGTGGTCATCCGGTCGATGGCCTTGTGCCGCGCGTCGTACATGGCCTTGACCAGCGGGGCGAACGACCCGTACCCGCCCCGCGAGGAGACCTGGGTCTGGGTGCGGGCCGGGATCCCGTATCCCCACGACCCCCAGGCACCCGGGCAGTTGTAGCCGCCGGTATAGCCGATGTTGTACACCGCGGCGCCCAGCACCTGGCCGGCCGCCTCGAAGCCGACGCTGCGGATCGCGGCGAACTCGTCCGAGGTCAGCGCGGAACCCCAGGTGCCGCTGCGCCGGATTTCCGCCATCCGGGCCTCGGCCGTGGGGGACAGCTTCTCGCTCACGCTCCTAGCCTATAGCGAACGTGGAAACGGAACAGGACGCTAATCCTGGGCGTCCCAGTCCTCGTTCCGCTGCTGCACTGTTTCCAGCGCGCGAGCGGCCGCCTCCCGGGTGGGGAACGGACCGAGCCGGTCCTTGCCCGGGGTTGGTCCGTCGTCGTCCTCGACGGTGTGGCGGGTGAGGCTGTACCACCATCGCTTCTCGTTGTCCATGCACATTAGACTCGCAAAGCATGGCGACAGTGCTGCACCCGGGCCGGCTTTCACCCACCCGTCAGGTCCCCGGGGACATCCCGCGGCCGGAATACGTGGGCCGCAAGCACCCCAGGACCGGGGAACCGGACGTCAAGACGCCCGAGATCATCGAGCGGATGCGGGTGGCGGGCAAGCTGGCCGCCCAGGCGCTGGAGGCGGTCGGCGCCGCTGTGGCCCCGGGCGTAACAACGGACTACCTGGACCAGGTGGGCCACGACTACCTGGTCAGCCACGGCGCCTACCCCAGCACGCTGGGCTACCGCGGCTACCCGAAGTCGCTGTGCACCTCGCTGAATGAGGTCATCTGCCACGGGATACCCGACGACACGTTGATCAACGACGGCAACATCGTCAATATTGACATCACCGCTTTCATCGGCGGCGTCCACGGCGACACCAACGCGACCTTCCTCGCCGGCCACGTGGACGAGGAATCGCGGCTGCTGGTCGAGCGAACCCACGAGGCGATGATGCGCGGCATCCGGGCGGTCGCGCCGGGCCGCCCGCTGAACGCCATAGGCCGGGTGATCGAGTCCTACGCCCGGCGGTTCGGGTACGGGGTGGTGCGGGACTTCACCGGGCACGGCATCGGCCGGACGTTCCACTCGGGGCTGATCGTGCCGCACTACGACGATCCGCACAACGACGTGATCATGGAACCGGGGATGACGTTCACCATCGAGCCCATGCTGACCCTGGGCACGATCGAGTACGACATCTGGCCGGACGGCTGGACGGCGGTGACTAAGGACCGGGGGCGCACGGCCCAGTTCGAGCACACCCTCCTGGTCACCGAGGACGGCCACGAGATCCTAACCCTGCCCTGACGTGGGCAAATACTGACCTGGGCAAGTACTGACATGGGCGAATACTGACATGGGCGAGTACGCTTTCGACGCGGATACCCGGGTTACTGCTTCCGGGCCCTCCGGTGAGTTCGCGGCCGAGCTGACCGGCCGGTGGGACGGCACGGCCGGGGCGGTGAACGGCGGCTACATGCTGGCGGTCTGCGTGCGGGCGCTCGGCCTGGTGCTGCCGTTCCCCGACCCGATCGTGGTCTCCGGTTTCTTCCTGCGGCCCGGCACGGCCGGGCCGGCCACCGTCCGCACGTCGCTGGTGCGCAGCGGGCGGACGACGGCGTTCGGCGAGGCGGCGCTCGAGGCGGGCGGGAAGGACGTGGTCCGGGCTACGGCGGCGTTCGCAGCGCTAGGCGCGGACGGGCTCGTCTTCACCGAGGGTGCGCCGCCTGACCTGCCGGCACCGGAGGATTGCGCGGGCGTCCCGGTCGGGTCGTTCGGCCGGGCTACGATCGCCGAGCGGATCGAGTTCCGCTCCGCGGCGCTGCCTGGCTGGTTCCGCGGCTCGCCGACCGGGCGTCCTTCCAGCGAGTTCTGGATGCGATTCGCCGACGGCCGGGACGCCGATCTGTGGTCCCTGCCGCTGCTGGTCGATTCCACCGCCCCGTCGGTGCTCGAGCTCGGCGCGGGGTCGACCACCATCCAGCTCACCGTCCACCTGCGGGCCCGCCCGGCGCCCGGCTGGCTGGCCTGCCGGGCGCTGACCCGCTTCGTGAGCGGCGGTTACCACGAGGAAGACTTCGAGGCCTGGGACTCGGCGGGCACGCTGGTGGCCCAGTCCCGGCAGCTGGCCATGCTCCAGCCGCTGCGAGGGTGATCCATTTCGCTTAGCCGGCTTGCCTGCGGGCGCGGGCGTGCAGGCTGATCGAGTAGCCGGAGCCGCGGCCTATCAGGCCGTGCGGCTGGCCGTGCACCCGCAGCGGACCCGGGCGCAATACTGTACTGCCCGGCCCGCCCTCAGTGGCCTCGCCGGCGATCATCGTGGCCACGTCGCAGTCACAGCTATGGCCGACGTCGCCCGGCGGCATGACGACCAGCCAGGCCTGATAGGCCGCGGACTCTTCGACCACGATTTTTTCCGAACGATCCGGATCGAAGCGGACCAGATTCCACCAGCGTTCCGGGGTGGCTGCCAGGGACCGTAGCTGGCGGGCCAGCGTGCCCAGCGTGAGCTGAGCGGCCGCTTCGGCCGGCTCCAGCGGTCCGGTGGCCGGCTGGGCGGGGACGAACCTGGCGGCCTCGGCAAGCCGGGCGATCTCAGGGGCGGCGGACATGCCCGCGGTCAGTTCGGCAGTCAGCGCTGAGGCCAACACTGGGGTCAACTCTGGGGTCAACGGGAAATCCTTCGTAAGCGAGGCAGGCGGCCTCGGGCGTGACAACGGTCAGCTGAGAGTCGTTGTCAGCGACAACACGAAGGACAACACGCGCGCAGCGTCATCGCGACGGCACTGGAGTGGCCGTGTTCGCGGTCTGCGCGGGCTGGCATGCCGGCAAGCATACACGGCGGGTGACCGCCGGTGGCGTATTTCAGCGGGCGTCGCCCAGGCTCTTGACCGCCGTCTGCACCGATTCCGCGCTGGCCTGGCCGTCGTGCGACCAGGCCGCGGCGCAGGCCGCGCGGAGCCCGTCGATGCGCTGGCCGCCGCCGGCCAGCTCCAGCCGGTCCCCGTCCAGCCGCGCCGTCCAGCCGCCGCAGCTGTAAGTCCCGTCCTGGCTAGTCACTTCGGGATGCGGTTCGAGCAGCCCGGTCAGATCCTCGGCCAGGTAAGTGGGTCGCTGCGCGGGGGACGCCAGGACCGTCTCGGCCGGGCTCGTCACCCCGGTCAGCACGAGCAAGCTGTCCAGGCTGACCCGGTGAGCGCCCTCGATGTCGGTGTCCAGCCGGTCCCCGACCACGAGCGGGCGCCTGGCCCCGGTGCGCCGCACAGACTCATGCTGCAGCGGTGTCTCCGGCTTGCCCGCCACCAGCGGCCGCACGCCGGTAGCGATCGCTATGACCTGGATGAACGACCCGTTGCCCGGCTGGCTGCCGCGAGCGGTGGGCAGCGTGAGGTCGGCGTTGGAGGCGACGAACAGCGCGCCGGCGGCGACGGCCAGCCCGCCTTGTTCGAGCAATGAGTAGGTGATGTCGGGCGAGTAGCCCTGGACCACGGCCTGGGGCCGGTCGGCAGCGGTGCTGACCGGCCGCAGGCCACGTTCCCGAAGCGCCACCCGCAGCCCGCTGCCGCCGACCACCAGGACGGGTGCGCCCGCGGGCAGGCGGTCGGCGAGCATGCGCGCGGCGGCCTGGGCGGAGGTCACCACATCCTGCGGGCTGGCAGGTACGCCGAAGCCGGATAGCAGCGCGGCGATGGCCGCGGGCGTCCGCGACGCGTTGTTCGTCACGTAGGCCAGCCGCATGCCTGCCGCAGCGGCCTTATGCAGCGCGTCGGCCGCGCCACCAATCGGGGCACCGGCCAGGTAGACGGTCCCGTCCAGGTCGAGCAGGGCGACATCGTAGACGGAATCGAGGGGTTCGGCGCTGCCGCGGGGAGCGTCCGCGCTGCCCGTCATGAGTTGTCGTCCCTGCTGTCCTCCGGGGTGGCCGGGGCCGGGCCGGGCCGGTTGGCCTGGCGGGCGTCCTCCCTGGCCCGCAGCGTGGCGCGCACCGAGCGCAGGGCTTCTGTATAGTGCGCCGAGTCGGGTCGCATCGCGGCGGCCAGGGCCAGGTACACGGCCGCGGCGGCGTGATCGCCGGTCCTGGCCAGGGCAAGCCCCAGGCCGAAGTGCGCGTAGTCGTCGGACGGGCTCGCTTCCACGATCACCCGGAAGTTCTCGGCCGCGTCTGCGTAACGGCCCGCGTCGAACTGGGCGCGGGCCAGGGCCTCCCGTACGCTGCGCGAGTCAGGCTCGGCGGTCGAGGCGCGCTGCAGGACCTGGGCCGCGGCGGCGGGGCTGCCCCGGCCGAGAAGTTCCATGCCGCGCTGGTACCAGGCGTGCACATCTCCTTCGGGAAGGGCCTGGCCAGGGAAGTTTTCCTCCGGACGGGAATCACCGCTCGCCCTCGATCCTTCTGACATGGTGTGCAGACCCTTCCATCCGGCTCTGGTTCCGGTCTCGTACTGGCACCCTTCCGCGGCATCCGTTACGCCCGTGACCGGGTAAGCGGACTCGCAAACGTCACCTCACCACCGTACGACGTGATCAGCGGCAGCATCCTCGAGCACCTGCGAGAGGCAGACCCGCATAACGTAGTCCGTCTTATCCTGCCAGGCGAAGACGCCGCCGCGGCCCAGGCCGCGGCCGGCCTGCTGCGGGAGTGGCTGTCCTCCGGCGTGCTGATCAGGGACCGGATGCCCGCCCTGTACCTGTACGAGCAGGCCAGCCAGGCCGGCTCGTGGCGGCAGCGCGGCATCATCGGCCTGGTCCGGCTGGGCTCGCCGCAGGAGGCGGGCATCCTGCCGCACGAGAACGTGATGCCGGGCCTGGTGGCCGGACGGCTGGGACTGATGGCGGCGACGCAGGCCAACCTGGAACCGATCTTCCTGATCTACGACGGTGAGCGGGCCGCTCATGCCGGGGGCACGGCGACGGAGGTCATCGACCTGGTCGCGGCGGAACGCGCCCCGCTGGTGTCGGTGACCACCGAGGATGGCGTGACACACCGGCTGTGGCGGCTCGGGAATCCCGGCGAGCAGGCCACGATCGCCGCCGACCTGGCGGGACGCCGGGCCCTGATCGCGGACGGCCACCACCGGTATGCCGCCTACCTGGACCTGCAGGCCGAGATGCGGGCCCGCGGGCGGGGCGCCGGGCCCTGGGACTACGGGCTGGCCTTCCTGGTCGACTCCGGCGCCTACCCGCCCCGGCTCGGCGCGATCCACCGGGTGCTGCCCGGCCTGCGGCCGGACCGGGCCGCCGAGCTGGCCAAGGCCGCGTTCACCGTCCAGGACCTGCCGCCCGGCGCCAGCCTGGGCAAGGCGCTCGCGCACCTGGCCGCGGCGGGACGCGACGGGACCGCGTTCCTGCTGGCCGGCGGGGCCGGCTTCCAGCTGCTCAGCCACCCCGATCCGGTGCAGGTCGCGGCGTCGATGCCGTCCGGGGTCTCCGCGCCATGGCGCGACCTGGACGCGGCGGTGCAGCAGCATCTGCTGATCGGCCGCCTGTGGGGCATCACGGACAGCGAACGCGACGTGCTGATCGACCACGACGCCGCCAACGCGGTCCTCATGGCGACGCGCCTAGGGGCTACCGCCGTCATCTCCAATCCGCCTTCTTTCGAGGCGGTCATCGACATCGCCGCGCACGGCGAGCGGGTCCCGCGCAAGTCCACGTCGTTCGGCCCGAAGCCGCGTACCGGGCTGGTGCTCCGCACGTTCGGCCCGTCTGACTGACGCCAGCCGGTCTGGGACAATGACCTCGTGGGAGAGGAAGCAGCGAACGTACCGGTCACGGCGGTCACCGCGCTGGGGCACGAGGTGTTCCAGATCGACACCAGGATGGCCGGGTACGACGGGATCACCGCCGGCTACCTGATCAGGAGCGACAAGCCGTGCCTGGTGGAAACGGGGACTGCCCCGTCCGCGCCGGTGGTCAGGGAGGCCCTGGCCGGGCTCGGGATCGGGGCGGACGACCTCGCCACCGTCGTGGTGACCCACATCCACCTGGATCATGCGGGCGGCGCCGGCGACATCGCCGCCATGTACCCGGCCGCCCAGATCGTCGTGCACCAGCGGGGCGCACGGCATCTCGCCGACCCGAGCCGGCTCATGGCCAGCGCCCGGCTGGTCTACGGGAAGGCCCTCGACCGGCTGTTCGGCGTGCTGGCTCCGGTCCCGGCCGAACGCATCGTGGCCCTTGACGACACAGGAACCGTCGATCTCGGCCACGGCCGGCGCCTGGACAGCCATTACTCCCCCGGTCACGCCAAGCATCACGTAGGCCTCATCGACTCCGACAGCGGCGACCTGTACGTCGGGGATGCGGCCGGCGTCTACATCCCGGAGACCGGAGACCTCAGGCCGGCTACGCCGCCGCCCGATTTCGATCTCGAGGTTGCCCTGGCGTCGCTGCGGATGTTCGGTGACCTGCGGGCGGCGCGCCTGCTGTTCAGCCACTTCGGCCCCGTTTCTGACGTCCACGCCACCCTGGACCGTTCGGCAGAAGAAATCAGGCTCTGGGTGGAGCACACCCGCCAGGCCCGCGCGGCGGGTCTGGACCTGGACCACGCGGTGGCCATGGTGCGGGACCGCACCAGAGCCAGGTACACAGCGCTCGGCCCCGAAGCCGATCCCGCGCTGGCCGCCAGGTTCGAGCGGATGAGCGGCGCCGCCACGAACGTGTCCGGGATCATGCACTGGCTGGACAGGACCGAGTCCTCTGTCGGGCCGCGGTAGAAGCCCTCGCAGGCAGACGAGTTGTAAGCGTGCGTCCGCACGACCTCGCCGGTGGCCTCTACAGAAGCGGAGCGTCCTCGTCGCCGACCGCATCGAGGTCGTCGAGGTCTGCTAGGCCGTCAACGTCGTCGAGATCATCTTCGTCGTCGGTTTCGGTTTCGGCCAGGTCCTCGAATTCGATGCCGTCCAGCTCGTCCAGGCGGTCGGCAGCGTCAGTCTCGTCGCGGGTGTCAGCCGCGGCGGCGCGGTCGAACGCATCCCTGGCCTGCTGCTCACGGCCCGCCGCGAGCAGCGCCTCCGCATACGCGTAGAACAGCCGGGCCGACCACGGGCGCAGCCGGGCGCCGGTCAGCTCGGGTACCTGCAAGGCCAGCACGGCGGCGTCCGCCAGCCCCTGGTCCCTGCGGATCCCCGATTCGACGATGCGGAGCTCGATCTGGGTGGCCCGGTCGAGCTGGCTGACGTCTGTCTCGCGTATCAGCGCCAGCGCCCGGTCCAGTCGTCCCAGGGCACGCTCGCAGTCGGCCATGGCCGGCACGTAGTCTTCGCGGCCGGTCATGCGACGCGCGGCCCGCAGCTCGGAAAGCGCTTCTGCCCACCGGCTCGTCCGGTACGCGGCGATGCCGACCGCCTCCCTGACCACGCCGACGCGAGCCGCCAGGCGCTTGGCGGCCTGGGCGAAGGCGTACCCCTGCTCGGGATCGGTGGCCATTCCCGCGGCGACCAGGTAACGGGCCACGCTGTCGGCTAGATCGTTCGGCAGGCTGTTCAGCTGGGCCCGGGCCTCGGGGTCGAGCTGCTCGGGCGTGATGGCGTCGGGCACCCGCGGACCGACATCTCGGGCCGGGCGCTCGGCACCGCGCCCGCCGTCCGGCGAGTACCGCGGGCCTCGCGCCTGGCCCTGGTCCGGGCCATCCCAGGATCGCCTGGCGCCCGGGCGCTGGGGGGTACGATCGCTGTCTCGCCCGCGGGCCGGGCGGCCGGGAGCGCCCTGACGGAACGGCCGACTGGAGCCAGGCGAACTGCCGCTCCGGGCCCGGCTGTCCCCGGCAGGCCGGGTCTCCCGCCTGAAGCCGGAGCCCTGCTCGGAACCGGAGTCCCGTGCAGCGCCAGAACCTCGCCCGGAACCGGAGTCGCGCTCGAAGCGAGAGCCTCGCCCGGGGCCGGAATCCCGCCTGGAGCCAAAGTCGCGCCCGGCGCCAGCACCTCGCCCGGAGCCGGAGTCCCGTTCGAAGCGCGAGCCCCGCTCGGAACCGGAGTCACGTGCGGCGCCAGCACCTCGCCCGGGGCCGGAGCCTCGCTCGGCCTGGCTGCCCTCCCAGCGGCGCGGCCGGTCTCCGGACGGCGTCCTGGGGGAACTGCGGTCCGTATCGCCGGCGCGTGCCCTGAGCTCACCCGGGCCAGCCGCAGAGGACCGGCCGCTGCCGTACGACCCGCCGGCCGACGCCGGGCGTCCTGGCCCACGCGGGCCTTCGCCACGGGGCGCGCCACGGCCGCGCGCCTGACCGGGTGCGGCCGTCCGGGCCGTGCCGCGTGCCCCGCCGCTCAGTGGCGTCCGCGGGCCCCGCCGCGGGGGCTGACCGTCGGCGGTTCTCGGTCCGTCGGGTGTTTCTGATCGGCTTGTCGCTCGTGAGCTGCCTGATGCCCATGAGCCGCTTGAAGTACGCGGGCTGCCTGACGCCCTGGGGCCGCCCGATGTACGGGTACCGCCTGTTCGGCTAGCGCCTGCTCGGGTACCGCCTGATGCGCGCGGGCCTGCCGATGGCCCTGGCCGCCTCGGCGTGCGGTGCGCGCCTTCGCCAGCGGCCTCGCCGTGGCCAGTTGATCCCTGTGGCCAGTTGATCCCTTGTAGCCAGTTGACCCGCCGCGGCCGGTGCGCGGCTCCTGGCCCTCCCCGGCACAGGTCTGCCCCGCCCGGAGCCTGCCGATCCAGTGCCGCCGGTGCCCGAACCGCGGCCCGGTGTCCGCGCACCTGTCCGGCCGCCTGATGCTGTCCGGGGCGATGTAGTCCGGGACGTCCTCGGCGCGCCACCAGCCGCGCTGGCACCGCGCGGACGGCCTCCGCCAGTACGCGGCCCGCCCGCGCCTCGCCCTTTGGGCGCTCCGCGTCCCTCAGCCACGCCTACCAACCTCCAGCATCCGCACAACAGTATCCAGACAAACGAAGAGGGCCGCTCGACCTCATCGGGAGCGACCCTCTTCAAATATGTCCGGCGGCGTCCTACTCTCCCACGAGGTCCCCCTCGCAGTACCATCGGCGCTGAAGGGCTTAACTTCCGGGTTCGGAATGGGACCGGGTGTTTCCCCTTCGCTATAACCGCCGAAACTCTATTGAGATGTCACCGGCCCCGAGAGGCCTGTATGCGACCGTATCTCAGGAACCGCACAGTGGACGCAAACAACAAATGGAGTAGAAGCCAAGCCACTCGGCCTATTAGTACCGGTCAGCTGCACACGTCGCCGTGCTTCCACCTCCGGCCTATCAACCCAGTGGTCTACTGGGGGCCTTACCTGGTTAACCCAGAGGGAGACCTAATCTTGAGGCGAGCTTCCCGCTTAGATGCTTTCAGCGGTTATCCCTTCCGAACGTAGCAAACCAGCCGTGCTCTTGGCAGAACAACTGGCACACCAGAGGTTCGTCCGTCCCGGTCCTCTCGTACTAGGGACAGCCCCTCTCAAGTCTCCTGCGCGCGCAGCGGATAGGGACCGAACTGTCTCACGACGTTCTAAACCCAGCTCGCGTACCGCTTTAATGGGCGAACAGCCCAACCCTTGGGACCTGCTCCAGCCCCAGGATGCGACGAGCCGACATCGAGGTGCCAAACCATCCCGTCGATATGGACTCTTGGGGAAGATCAGCCTGTTATCCCCGGGGTACCTTTTAGCCGTTAAGCGACGGCGCTTCCACATGCCACCGCCGGATCACTAGTCCCAGCTTTCGCTCCTGCTCGACATGTCTGTCTCACAGTCAAGCACCCTTGTGCACTTGCACTCGACACCTGGTTGCCGACCAGGCTGAGGGTACCTTTGGGCGCCTCCGTTACCTTTTGGGAGGCAACCGCCCCAGTTAAACTACCCACCAGACACTGTCCCTGATCCGGATTACGGACCTAGGTTAGACATCCAGAACGACCAGAGTGGTATTTCACCGATGACTCCACCGGCACTAGCGTGCCCGCTTCAAAGTCTCCCACCTATCCTACACAAGACGTCCCAAACACCAATGTCAAGCTGCAGTGAAGGTCCCGGGGTCTTTCCGTCCTGCTGCGCGTAACGAGCATCTTTACTCGTAGTGCAATTTCGCCGGGTCTGTGGTTGAGACAGTGGAGAAGTCGTTACGCCATTCGTGCAGGTCGGAACTTACCCGACAAGGAATTTCGCTACCTTAGGATGGTTATAGTTACCACCGCCGTTTACCGGCGCTTAAGTTCTGAGCTTCGCGACCCGAAGGCCACTAACCCGTCCCCTTAACGTTCCGGCACCGGGCAGGCGTCAGACCGTATACGTCGTCTTGCGACTTTGCACGGTCCTGTGTTTTTAGTAAACAGTCGCTTCTCCCTGGTATCTGCGGCCACGCCCAGCTCAGGGAGTAAATCCCATCACCGGACACGGCTCCCCTTCTCCCAAAGTTACGGGGATAATTTGCCTAGTTCCTTAACCACAGTTCACCCGATCGCCTAGGTATTCTCTACCTGACCACCTGCGTCGGTTTGGGGTACGGGCCGCTTAAGTGCTCGCTGCGAGGTTTTTCTTGGCAGCATGGGATTACTCACTTCGCCAAAATTGGCTCGGCGTCAGGTCTCAGGCTATGTGACGTGCGGATTTGCCTACACGTCGCCCTACACCCTTACTCCGGGACAACCATCGCCCGGTAGAGCTACCCTCCTGCGTCACCCCTTCAGCTTGCCTACTACCAGTCTGGATCGCACGATCAACCGGATCAGCCCCGAAGGGCTCCCCGGCGTCAGGTGCTTAGCATCGCCGGCCTCGGCATTGGCGCACTTACGCGGGTACGGGAATATCAACCCGTTGTCCATCGACTACGCCTGTCGGCCTCGCCTTAGGTCCCGACTTACCCTGGGCGGATTAGCCTGCCCCAGGAACCCTTGGTCATTCGGCGGAAGAGTTTCTCACTCTTCTTTCGCTACTCATGCCTGCATTCTCACTCGTGTAGCATCCACAGCTGGATCACTCCGCTGCTTCCCTTGCCACACGACGCTCCCCTACCCACCCGCGCACCTGGACCCTGAAGGAGCCAGAGGCCGCAGTTTCGGCAGCCGTAACCGAAGTTACAGTGGCCAAACCTGCCATCCTCCTTAACCATAGAGGGCCGGGATATCGCGCGAGTGTCACAGCTTCGGCGGTGTGCTTGAGCCCCGTTAAATTGTCGGCGCAGAATCACTTGACCAGTGAGCTATTACGCACTCTTTCAAGGGTGGCTGCTTCTAAGCCAACCTCCTGGTTGTCTCTGCAACTCCACATCCTTTCCCACTTAGCACACGCTTAGGGGCCTTAGCTGGTGATCTGGGCTGTTTCCCTCTCGACTACGAACCTTATCGCCCGCAGTCTCACTGCCGCGCTCTAACTTACCGGCATTCGGAGTTTGGCTGACTTCAGTAAGCTTGTCGGCCCCCTAGGCCAACCAGTAGCTCTACCTCCGGTAAGAAACACGCAACGCTGCACCTAAATGCATTTCGGGGAGAACCAGCTATCACGGAGTTTGATTGGCCTTTCACCCCTACCCACAGGTCATCCCCCAGGTTTTCAACCCTGGTGGGTTCGGTCCTCCACGCGGTCTTACCCGCGCTTCAACCTGCCCATGGGTAGATCACTCCGCTTCGGGTCTACAACATGCGACTCAACGCCCTATTCAGACTCGCTTTCGCTACGGCTGCCCCTCACGGGTTAACCTTGCCACATATCGTAACTCGCAGGCTCATTCTTCAAAAGGCACGCGGTCACTTCACGTCAGCCGAAGCTGACACGCTCCCACGGCTTGTAGGCGCACGGTTTCAGGTACTATTTCACGACCCCTCACCGGGGTGCTTTTCACCTTTCCCTCACGGTACTGGTTCACTATCGGTCACCAGGGAGTATTTAGGCTTAGGGGGTGGTCCCCCCAGATTCACACGGAATTTCACGGGCTCCGTGCTACTTGGGATCCCGCTCGAGAGTCGTCTAGGTTTCGCGTACAGGGGTATCACCCTCTATGCCGACGCTTTCCAACGTCTTCCGCTACCCAAACGATTTGTAACTCTCTGCCAGATCAGCAGCTCTGACTGAGCGGTCCCGCTACCCCGACCACGCAACGCCTGCCGGCTTTAACACGTGATTGGTTTGGCCTCTTCCCTTTTCGCTCACCACTACTCAGGGAATCGCGGTTGCTTTCTCTTCCTGCGGGTACTGAGATGTTTCACTTCCCCGCGTTACCTCCACCTGCCCTATGTGTTCAGGCAGGGGTGACGAGCAATTACGCTCGACAGGTTTCCCTATTCGGAAATCCTCGGATCAATGTCTGGTTGCCGACTTCCCGAGGCTTATCGCAGGCTCCAACGTCCTTCTTCGGCTCCTGGTGCCAAGGCATCCACCGTGCGCCCTTATTAACTTGGCGACTACAATTGATGCTCGCGTCCACTGTGCAGTTCTCAAGATACGGGCGGTCCCGCAACGCACAAAGCCGCATCCGCGGCTAAGGCGTTTCGGTCCTATAAGGGATAGCTTTCGCCCGTTCCCTCAGGACCCAACAGCGTGCTCGACCAGGCCGTCGCCGCCGCCACCCTTCCAGCCCCGAGGGGCTGTACTAACTGGCTTTACCGACGATCTGACCGAATAACCAGTGCTCCACAGTGAGCTGCCATCTCGGGACGTTCGCCCGAGATATGGCTCTGGACGCGACCCTCAATGAGGACCGCGCCAGCTGCTCCTTAGAAAGGAGGTGATCCAGCCGCACCTTCCGGTACGGCTACCTTGTTACGACTTCGTCCCAATCGCCGACCCCACCTTCGACGGCTCCCTCCCTTACGGGTTAGGCCACCGGCTTCGGGTGTTGCCAACTTTCGTGACGTGACGGGCGGTGTGTACAAGGCCCGGGAACGTATTCACCGCAGCGTTGCTGATCTGCGATTACTAGCGACTCCGACTTCATGGGGTCGAGTTGCAGACCCCAATCCGAACTGAGACCGGCTTTTTGGGATTCGCTCCACCTTGCGGTCTCGCAACCCTTTGTACCGGCCATTGTAGCATGTTTGCAGCCCAAGACATAAGGGGCATGAGGACTTGACGTCATCCCCACCTTCCTCCGAGTTGACCCCGGCAGTCTCCTATGAGTCCCCGGCATTACCCGCTGGCAACATAGGACGAGGGTTGCGCTCGTTGCGGGACTTAACCCAACATCTCACGACACGAGCTGACGACAGCCATGCACCACCTGTGCAGGACCCTTACGGACACCGTATCTCTACGGCTTTTCCCTGCATGTCAAACCTTGGTAAGGTTCTTCGCGTTGCGTCGAATTAAGCAACATGCTCCGCCGCTTGTGCGGGCCCCCGTCAATTCCTTTGAGTTTTAGCCTTGCGGCCGTACTCCCCAGGCGGGGCGCTTAATGCGTTAGCTGCGGCACGGAATCCGTGGAAGGATCCCACACCTAGCGCCCAACGTTTACGGCGTGGACTACCAGGGTATCTAATCCTGTTCGCTCCCCACGCTTTCGCTCCTCAGCGTCAGGTAAGGCCCAGAGAACCGCCTTCGCCACCGGTGTTCCTCCTGATATCTGCGCATTTCACCGCTACACCAGGAATTCCATTCTCCCCTACCTACCTCTAGTCTGCCCGTATCCACTGCAGGCTCGGGGTTAAGCCCCGAGATTTCACAGCGGACGCAACAGACCGCCTACGAGCTCTTTACGCCCAATAATTCCGGACAACGCTTGCGCCCTACGTGTTACCGCGGCTGCTGGCACGTAGTTAGCCGGCGCTTCTTCTGCAGGTACCGTCACTTTCGCTTCGTCCCTGCTGAAAGGGGTTTACAACCCGAAGGCCTTCATCCCCCACGCGGCGTCGCTGCGTCAGGCTTTCGCCCATTGCGCAATATTCCCCACTGCTGCCTCCCGTAGGAGTCTGGGCCGTGTCTCAGTCCCAGTGTGGCCGGTCGCCCTCTCAGGCCGGCTACCCGTCGTCGCCTTGGTAGGCCGTTACCCCACCAACAAGCTGATAGGCCGCGAGCCCATCCCTAGCCGGAATCCTTTCCACCACAACAGATGTCTAAAGTGGTCGCATCTGGTATTAATCCCGGTTTCCCGGAGCTATCCCAGAGCTAGGGGCAGGTTGCTCACGTGTTACTCACCCGTTCGCCGCTCGAGTACCCCGAAGGGCCTTTCCGCTCGACTTGCATGTGTTAAGCACGCCGCCAGCGTTCGTCCTGAGCCAGGATCAAACTCTCCGTTGATGTCTATTAACAACCGCCCGCTTACGCGGAGCGGATTGTTGACACATTGAGAGTGCCTCCGTGATGGCCTTGCGGTCAGCACGGAAGCGATCGTGGCCGCCGTTAGTGAAGTCAGCTCGTAAGCAATACGAACTGCCCCACTGACGGGGTTTTGTGCTTTTGTGCACTGGCTTTTAGCACGCTGTTGAGTTCTCAAGGAGCGGGCGCGCACCTTCGGAGAGCTCTCACTCTCTTCCAGGGCAACCATTCCACATTACCCGGTCAGGTCATCCGTGTCAACTCGGTTCGTCAGAACTTTGCTAACCCTTGAACCTTCCCTTACCTCCAGGGTAGCCGCTACCCTTGGCCTTCGCGCACAGCGCGAAGCCCCAGCTAGAAGCTTCCTGGTGGCTCCCCGGGACCTGCCGCTTTCGCGTCCATCCCCTCGGGGCAAGATGAACTCTAGGGGCGCTCGGGCCCTTCGTCAAATCGAATCGAGCAATTCGTTGTTAGCCCAGGTCAGACGGTGTGTGACGAGTCGTGTGCCCAACGTAGCCGCCCGTGGGGCGCCTGAGGGCCCACCACGGGGCCCGGAAAATACCCGGCCGACAAAACGCGAAACTCGGGCCCAGATAATGGCGAGACGCGCCTTTCCCTCGCGAACGCGGGCATGGTGCTGAAATTTGGGACTCTCATCACCCTGGAGGGCCGTGGGAGTCCTAGCTCATTTCGCGTTGGGCGGACAGCTTGTTATCGCGGGGGGCACTCATCGATGATCCGGCCGGATGCATCGGCGGCGTCAAGGAGACGGCGGATGTCCGCACGGGCGCCGGTAACCACGTCCGCCCCGAACTCAGCCGCCGTATCGGCCACCACCGCGTCCACCACGTCACGAGAGCCGGCCAGACCTAGCAATCGCCCAGCCGAGTGCGCTCGCTGTTCGGTCAGGCTCACGACCTCACAACCCCGCAGCAAACGCCGCAGCTGAACCTGCCGCGGCGAGCGGCTCACCTGAGCCACGACAGGAGCCGGAACCACGGGGAGGATTCCCGCTTCCAGCCGTACTCTGTGCTCCGCCCAGGCACTGCGGGAATTGCGGTCCGCAGCCACCAGGACGGCAGCGTCATAAACGACCGGTGTCATGCCGACCGCTCTCGGAACACTGAGACTGTCACGCCGTGGACTGATCGCCCGCAATTCTGACATCGATGGCACCTAGAGTGCGCTTACCGCTGCGTAGGACCAGCCAGCGACCATCCAGCAGATTGCCGTAGGTGGCAACCGTGCCCGGATCAGTAAACCTTTCGTTGTTCAAGTAAGCGCCGCCTTGGGCGATCGTCCGCCGCGCTGCTGACACGGTCGGCGCAGTCCCTGCTGCCACCATCAGGTTGGCCAGCGGAGGGAGACCATCTACAGGAGCGTCTGCAAGCGTTTCGTTGCTCCAACGAGGCACATCGAATGTCGCCGGGCCTAGTTCCGAAACCGCGGCGGCGAGGGTCTTCCCAAAGAGGTCGGACAAGGAGCCCCGGCCGAACAGGGCCTGGCTGGCCGCGATAGCGCGACGGCACTCGTCCGCGCCGTGCACGAGCGTGGTGATCTCCTCGGCCAGCGCGCGCTGGCCGGCCCGGGCCGCGGGCCGCTCTATGCTTTCCGCGGACAAGGCCTCGATTTCCTCGCGGCACTTGAAGCTGTACACCCGCAGCAGGCCCGGCACCTCGGCGTCGGCCACGTTGAGCCAGAACTGGTAGAACGAGTACGGCGGCAGCAGATCGGCGCTGATCCAGATCGCGCCGCCCTCGGTCTTGCCGTACTTGGTCCCGTCCGCCTTGGTGACCAGCGGAATGGCCAGCGCATGCACGGATGCGCCTTCGACGCGCCGGATCAGGTCCACCCCCGCGACCAGGTTGCCCCACTGGTCGCTGCCGCCGAGCTGCAAGGTGCAGCCGTGGCGCCGGTGCAGCTCGAGGTAGTCCATGGCCTGCAGCAGCTGGTAGCTGAATTCGGTGTAGCTGATCCCGCCGGCTTCCAGCCTGGCCTTCACCGACTCCCGGTCGAGCATCCGGTTGACCGAGAAGTGCTTGCCGATATCCCGCAGGAAATCAAGGACGTGCATCTCCCCGGTCCAGTCCAGGTTGCTCACGACCTGTGCGCTCGACTCGCCTGCGTCGAAGTCCAGGAACCTGGACACCTCACCGCGGATCCGCTCCACCCACTGCGCCACGACCTCGCGCGGGTTCAGCACCCGCTCGGCTGACTTGCCGCTCGGGTCCCCGATCAGCCCGGTGGCTCCGCCGACTAGCCCGACCGGCCGGTGGCCGGCCAGCTGCAGGCGGCGCATGGTCAGCAACAGCGCCAGGTTGCCGATATGCAGTCCCGGCGCGGTCGGGTCGAAGCCGGCGTAGAAGGTGACCCGGTCCGATTTCAGCGCAGAGCGTAGCTCGCCCAGATCGGTCGTGTCGGCGAGCAGGCCCCGCCAGGAGAGTTCGTCGATGATGTCGTCCACGCCTGCATGGTGCCACCTACCGGTCCCTAGGGGGTAACCGGTTTGCGTCGCGGCACGTGGGCCCGGTACACCGACACGGTCGGGTCGCCCTCGACCCAGAACCGCCACGGCACTTCGGCCGCGCTGCTGACGCCGACCCGCGGGCCGGTGGCTATTTTCTTTTCTGCCGAACGGGCCGGGGTGCCTGCATCCGGCCACCTGACCCGCAGCGGCGAGCCGGCGACGCACACGTCCACGCCGTCCTGCGAACGGTCGATGTCCAGGGCCTGGCACAGCCGGGCGGGTCCCCGGGCCAGGTCCCGGCGGCTGACCGCCGCCACCCCGCGGGTGCGCCTGGCCCCGGCCAGTTCCTCCCCCTCGACGATGGCGCCGGCCCGCAGCAGCACCGCTGACGCGCTGCCGTTAGCGGCGCAGACCAGGTTCACGCAGAAGTACATGCCGTAAGTGAAGTAGACGTAGGCGTGGCCGGGCGGGCCGAACATCACCGCGTTGCGCTTGGTCTTCCCCCGGTAGGCGTGCGAGGCGGGATCGGTTGCTCCCGTGTACGCCTCGACCTCGGTGAGCTGCACCGCGACCAGGCCGTCCGCGGTCTGGTGCTCGAGCACGCAGCCGAGCAGGTCCGGCGCGACCTGGACGGAAAGCCGGGCAAAGAAGTCCCGCGGGATCAGCGTCACGGGCCGGCCGCTAGCTGGCAGCCCAGTCGGCGTGCTCGTGGACGGCGGTCCGCAGCGCCGCGATCTGCTCGGCGACCCGCTCCGGCGCTGTCCCGCCGTAGCCCTGGCGGGCGGCGAGGGCCCCGTCCACGGTTAGCACCGAACGGACATCGGGAGTCAGGTGCTCGGACACCTTGGCCAGGTCGGCGTCGCTGACCTCGTCCAGGTCGCAGTCGTGGACCTGGCACCACACCACCAGGTGCCCGACCACCTCGTGTGCCTCGCGGAACGGGACGCCCCGGCGGACCAGGTACTCGGCCAGGTCGGTAGCCAGCGTGAACCCGGTCGAGGCGCCGCGGCGCAGCCGGTCCGGGTTGACCCGCAAGGTAGCGATCAGGCCCGCCATGGCGGGCAGCACCAGCAGCAGCGTGTCGACCGCGTCGAACACCGGCTCCTTGTCTTCCTGCAGGTCCCTGTTGTAGGTCAGCGGCAGGCCCTTCAGCGTGGCCAGCAGGCCGGTTAGCCCGCCGATCAGGCGGCCTGCCTTGCCACGGGCCAGCTCGGCCACGTCCGGGTTCTTCTTCTGCGGCATGATGGAGGACCCGGTGGCGTAGGCATCGTCGATCTCGATCCAGCCGAACTCCTGTGAGGACCACAGCACGATCTCCTCGCCCAGCCGGGAAAGGTGCACGCCGATCAGCGCCGCGGCAAAGCAGAACTCGGCGGCGAAATCCCGGTCGCTCACCGCGTCCATCGAGTTCGGCGCGGCTGCGTCGAAGCCCAGCTCCGCCGCGAGCAGCTGCGGGTCTACCGGCAGGGACGAGCCCGCCAGCGCCCCCGATCCGAGCGGGCTGATCGCGGCGCGCTTGTCCCAGTCCCGCAGCCGGCTCACGTCGCGGGCGAACGCCTGGACGTGCGCCAGCAGTTGGTGGCCGAACAGCACCGGCTGCGCGTGCTGCAGGTGAGTCATGCCGGGCGCGGGGACGTCGCCGCTGGCGGCGGCCTGGTCGATCAGCGCGCTCTCCAGCTCGGCCACCCGGCTGGCGATCAGCCGGGCGTTGTCCCGCAGGTACATCCGCAGGTCGGTCGCGATCTGGTCGTTGCGGCTGCGGCCGGCCCGCAGCTTGCCGCCGAGCGCCCCGAGCCGCTCGAGCAGCCCGCGCTCGAGGGCGGTGTGCACGTCTTCGTCGGCCACGGTCGGCCGGAAGGCCCCGGTCGCGCAGGCCCGGTCTAGGTCATCCAGCGCCTTGAGCATCGCGGTGAGCTCGTCGTCCGACAGCAGCTCGGCCCGGTGCAGTACGCGGGCGTGCGCGCGTGAGGCGCGCAGGTCATAGCGGGCCAGCCGCCAGTCGAACTGCACGCTGACCGACAGCCTGGCCAGCGCCTCGGCGGGCCCGCCGGCGAACCGGCCGCCCCACAGCCGCGTTCCCGCCGTCTGTCCCGGATCCTCAGCCGCCATTTCTCCCATTTACCCGATTCTCCCGCGCCTTTGCGTTCCCGATTCCCTCACCCTACGGTCGGCCCAACGACGTCGTTGTCGCAACGATGCGCACCAGACGACATGGTTGCCACAACGATGCGGTTCGCCGACCGGGCGATCAGCGGCCGGCGGGTCATCGTCGGCGTGCGGCGAGGCGGAGGAATTCGGCGGCCAGGACGTCGCCGCCGGCCAGGTCACGGGCGATGACCAGGACGGTGTCGTCGCCCGCCACCGTGCCGAGGATGTCTGGCAGGGCCGCGTGGTCGATGACCGAGGCCAGGAACTGCGCCGCCCCGGCCGGCGTGCGCAGCACGACGAGGTTGGCGCTGGCCTCAGCCGAGGCCAGCAGCTCCCCTAGGTAGCGGCTCAGCCGGGCGGACTGCGCGGACTCGCCGGAGTGCGCGGAGCGCGAGGGCGGACGGTGCTCAGCGGACGGATGGTCGGCGCTGAGGTCGGCCTCGTAGCCCGGGCCGCCCGCGTCCGCCTCGGCCAGGCCAAGGGCGCCGCCGGGGCGTGAGCCGGGCCCGCCCGGCTCCTCCGGCAGCGCATAGACGAGCCCGCCGCCGACCGCGCGGAGCCTGACCACGCCGAGCTCGTCCAGGTCACGGGACAAGGTGGCCTGGGTCACGTGCACGCTCGCGTACCGCTCGAGCAGGTCGGCCAGTTCCTCCTGCGAGCGGACCTGCTGGCGAGCCAGGATGGCGGCGATCCGCGCGTGCCGCGCGGTCTTGGTCACCGGGGTCATGCCCCCTCCACCAGCCAGGCCAGCAGTGCCTTCTGGGCGTGCCGCCGGTTCTCCGCCTGTTCCCAGACGACGCTGTTCGGCCCGTCGATGACCTCAGCGGTGATCTCCTCGCCGCGGTGCGCGGGCAGGCAGTGCAGCACCAGGCAGCCCGGCTTGGCCAGCGCCAGCAGCGCGGCGTTGAGCTGGTAGCCCGCCAGGATCTCGCGCCGTTCGGCCTGCATGGCTTCCTGGCCCATGGAGGCCCACACGTCCGTGGCGATCACGTCGGCGCCCGCACAGGCCGCCGCGGGGTCGGTCAGGATCTCCACGCCGCCGCCGGTCTGCTCGGCGATCCGGGCCGCCGCGGCCCTGACGTCCCGGCTGGGATGGAGGCTCTCGGGCGCCGCGATACGCACGTTCATCCCGGCGGTGGCCCCGCCCAGCAGGTAAGACTGCGACATGTTGCTCGAGCCGTCCCCCAGGAAGGTCAGCGTGAGCCCGGCCAGCGAGCCGTAATGGGCCCGGATGGTCTGCAGGTCGGCCAGGACCTGGCAGGGATGGAACTGATCAGTGAGCGCGTTGATCACCGGCACGGCGGAGGCCGCAGCCAGCGCCTCGATGCGCTCCTGCTCGAACGTCCGCCAGGCGACCGCCGCCACCTGCGCGGACATCACCCTGGCCACATCCTCGATCGCCTCACCCCGGCCGAAGTGGGTGGTCTGGGTGTCGATGAGCAGCGGGTAGCCGCCGAGCTCGGCGATGCCGACCGCGAATGACACCCGGGT
Source organism: uncultured Actinomycetes bacterium (assembly GCA_963790065.1). Classification (GTDB taxonomy): domain Bacteria; phylum Actinomycetota; class Actinomycetes; order Streptosporangiales; family Streptosporangiaceae; genus Palsa-504. The sequence goes on from CAWBNK010000001.1 coordinate 891,141, forward strand.
CCGCAGCGACGGCTTGTCGAACAGCACGGCCACGGACAGCGGCCCGGTCAGCGTCCGGTACCCGAACCTGTCCTTTTTCATCTCCTCGGCCAGCTCGAGGACCGCAGCCTGCTCGGCGGGGGAAAGATCGTCGTCACGCAGGAAGTGCTTGGGCATCACGCGGTCTCCGGTCCGAGGATGGCGGGCCAGGCGGCGAGGAACTCGTCCGCCTCGGCGGGGCTGAGGATCAGCGGCGGCGCGAGCCGGATCGCGTCCGGCTGGACCGCGTTGACCAGGAATCCGGCTTGCCGGGCGGCGACTTCCAGGTCGGCGGCCCGGTTTCCGGTCAACACGATGGCCAGCCACAGCCCGCGCCCGCGCACTCCGGCGACCAGCGGGTGCCGCACCGCCTCGAGCCCGGCCACCAGGCGCTCCCCCACCGCCGTGACCTGGGCCAGCAGGCCGTCGCCCTCGATCGTGGCCAGCACGGCCAGGGCCGCGGCGCAGGCGACCGGGTTGCCGCCGAAGGTAGAGCCGTGATCGCCCTTGGCGAAGCCGCCGCCGTAAGGGCCGAAGCCGACGCACGCGCCGATCGGCAGCCCGCCGCCCAGTCCCTTGGCCAGGGTCAGCACATCGGGCCTGATTCCTTCGGCCTGGTGAGCGAACCAGGTCCCGGTCCGGCCGATGGCACTTTGGATCTCGTCGACGACAAGCAGCGCGCCGGCCTGGTCGCAGGCCTCCCGGGCCGCGCGGAGGTAGCCCTCGGGCGCAGGCACGACGCCGCCCTCCCCCAGGGCCGGCTCGAGGAAGACAGCCGCGCAGTCCGGGCCGACCGCCGCGTGCAGGGCGGCGGCGTCGCCGTACGGGACGAACCGTACGGTCAGGCCGAACGGCCCGAACGGCTCCCGGATGGACTGCTTGCCGGTCAGCGCCAGCGCCCCCATGGTCCGGCCGTGGAAGCCGTGCTCGGCGGCCACCATCACCGGCCGCTCCGGGCCCTGAATGCGCCGGACCAGCTTGATGGCCGCCTCGTTGGCCTCTGTTCCCGAGTTCGCGAAGAAGATCCGGCCGTCGGCGCCGAGCAAGGCGAGCAGGCGCTCGGCGAGCTCGATCTCGCGCTCGTGCAGGAACAGGTTGGACGTGTGAGCCACCTCGGCCACCTGGCGGGAGACCGCCTCGACGACAGCCGGGTGGGCGTGCCCGAGCGAGCTCACCGCGATGCCGGCGATCAGGTCCAGGTACTCGCGCCCGTCCGGGTCCCACACCCGGCAGCCCTGGCCGCGGCTGATCGCGACCGGCGGGACGCCGTAGTTCGGCATCAGCGCCGCCGCGAACCGTTTCTGCAGTACCGCTGTCTCGCTGCGCTCGGGGGCTTCTGTCTCGCTCATGGTTGCTCTCCTCCCGGCAGGACCATGGTCCCGATGCCGGAGTCGGTGAAGATCTCGAGCAGGACGGCGTGGCTGAGGCGGCCGTCGAGGACGTGCGCCTGCGGGACGCCGCCGCGCACGGCCGTCAGGCAGGCCTCCATCTTGGGGATCATCCCGGCCGAGAGCCCCGGCAGCAACCCGGCCAGCTCGGCCGCGGTCAGCTCGCTGATGACCTCCGTCGAAGCCGGCCAGCCGCGGTACAGGCCGGCCACGTCGGTGAGTACCACCAGCTTGGCCGCGCCTAGCGCCACCGCGAGCGCGGCCGCCGCGGTGTCCGCGTTGACGTTGTACACCTCGCCGTCCCGGCCCGCCGCCACGCTAGAGATGACGGGAATGCGGCCGTCGGCCAGCAGCGCCTCGATCGCCCCGGGGTCGGTGGCCACGATCTCGCCGACCTGGCCGATGTCCACCGGCTGGCCGTCCACGATGGCCGCCTTGCGGATCGCGGTGAGCGTGCCCGCGTCCTCCCCCGACATGCCCACCGCGAACGGGCCGTGCCGGTTGATCAGGCCCACGATGTCCTTGTTCACCTGGCCGGACAGGACCATCCGGACGACCTCCATGGCCTCGGGCGTGGTGACCCGGAGCCCGGCGGTGAACGTCGTCTGGACGCCGAGCCGGTCGAGCTGCTGGGTGATCTGCGGGCCGCCGCCGTGCACCACTACCGGGCGCAGCCCCGCGTAACGCAGGAAGACCAGGTCCTGCGCGAAGGCCAGCCGCAGCGCCTCGTCGGCCATCGCGTGCCCGCCGTACTTGATCACCACGGTCTGGCCGTGGAACCTGTGCAGCCACGGCAGCGCCTCGATCAGCGTGGCCGCCTTGGCCGAAGCGGCCTCGACCCGTCCCTCGGTCAACGTCATGTGGAATAAGCCGAGTTCTCGTGCACGTAGGCGACGGTCAGGTCGGTGGTCAGGATTACCGCGGAGTGCGGGCCGGCCGAGAGGTCCACGGTAATGGTGACGTCCTTCGGCGCCAGGTCGACCTTCGAGCGCTCGTCGCCGGCGGCACCGTGGCGGCAGACCCAGACGCCGTTGATGGCGACGTTCAGCCGGTCGGGCTCGAAGACGGCATCAGTGGTCCCCACCGCGGCCAGCACCCGGCCCCAGTTGGGATCCTCGCCGCCGATGGCGCACTTCAGCAGGTTGTTCCGGGCCACGGCCCGGCCGGCCTTGACCGCGTCCGCCTCAGAGGCGGCGCCCACCACCTCGATGGTGATCATCTTGTTGGCGCCCTCGGCGTCCAGCTGCAGCTGGCGGGCCAGGTCCGCGCACACCTCGGTCAGCGTTACGGTGAACTCGGCGGCCTCGGGCCGCGCGCCGGCCGCCCCGCTGGCCAGCAACAGCACGGTGTCGTTGGTCGACATGCAGCCGTCGGTGTCCAGCCGGTCGAAGGTCACCGCCGTGGCCGACCGCAGCGCGGCATCCAGCTCTTCCGGCCTGAGATCGGCGTCGGTGGTAAGCACGCAGAGCATGGTGGCCAGGGCCGGGGCGAGCATGCCCGCCCCCTTGGCCATCCCGCCGATGGTGTAGCCGCCCTTACCTCGCCGGAAGGCGATCTTGACCACGGTGTCGGTGGTCCTGATTGCGTCGGCGGCAGCCAGGCCGCCCGCCCGGGACGCGTCGGCCACCGCAGCGGCCACGCCGGGCAGCAGCTTGTCCATGGGCAGGCGCTCGCCGATCAGGCCGGTCGAGCAGACCGCGATCTCGCCCGCGCCTGCCTCCTCGCCCGCGGCGCTGATCGTCGCGGCCAGGTGCTCGGCGGTGGCGTGCGTGTCCTGGAAGCCGAGCGAGCCGGTGCAGGCGTTGGCACCGCCGGAGTTGAGCGCCACGGCGCGCACCCGGCCGCCGCTCACCACCTGGCGGGACCACAGCACCGGCGCGGCCTGGACCCGGTTGGCGGTGAACACCGCGGCCGCGGCGCGGGATGGCCCGTCGTTCAGGACCACGGCCACATCGGGCTGGCCGGACTCCTTCAGTCCGGCCGTTACTCCGGCGGCGCGGAATCCGAGCGGGGCGGTGACGCTCATGGCGCGACTCCGTAGGCGGTCAGGCCGGCGGTTTCCGGCAGGCCGAGCATGAGGTTGGCAATCTGGACCGCCTGGCCGGCGGCACCCTTGACCAGGTTGTCCAGGGCGCAGATAACGACCGCGCGGCCCGCGTGGGCGTCGGCCGCGGCCTGCAGGTGGGCGGCGTTGGAACCGGAGGTCGCGCCGGTGCCCGGCCACTGCCCCTCGGCCAGCAGGTGCACGAAGGGCTCGCCCGCGTAGGCCTCGGCCAGCGCGGCCCGGAGCTGCGCGGCGGATATCTCAGTGGAGGAAAGCCGCGCGGTGCAGGTGGCCAGGATGCCACGTGGCATCGGGGCCAGCGTCGGGGTGAAGGACAGAGTCACGTTTCTGGTTCGCAGCCGGCTGGACCGTTCGGCAGAAAGGGCTTGTTCTATTTCGGGCGTATGCCGGTGAGTGCCGCCGGCCTGATAGGCGGACATCGAGCCCATCACCTCCGAGGCGAGCAGCTCGAGGCGGGGCGAGCGGCCCGCGCCCGAGGTGCCCGAGGCGGCGACGATCACGATGTCGGACTCCTCGACCAGGCCGGCGGCGAGCAGCGGGGCCAGGGCCAGGATCGAGGCCGTGGCGTAGCAGCCGGGCGCGGCCACCGTGGCCGAGGCCTTGATCGCCTCCCGGGCACCGGGTAGCTCGGGCAGGCCGTAGGTCCAGCGGCCGGCGTACGGCGTCGGGTAGTACCGCGCCCAGGCCTGCGCATCGTCGAGCCGGAAGTCGGCGCTCAGGTCGACGATCTTCAGCTCGGCGGGCAGCGCGGCGGCCAGCCGCGCGGACTCGCCGTGCGGAAGGGCCGTGAAGAGCAGGTCGGCATCGGCCAGCAGCTCGGGATCGGTCGGGACGAATACGCGGCCGCCCAGGCCGGGATGACCGGTCAGCTGCGGGTGCAGGGCGGTGACGCCGGTCCCGGCGCTCCCGCCCGCGGCTACCGGGCCGATCTCCAGGTCCGGGTGGCCGGCCAGCAGGCGGAGCAGCTCACCGCCCGCGTAGCCGCTGGCTCCCGCGACCGCAACTCGCGCGCCCATGTGACTGCCTGACTCCCTTCGACCCGATTCCTTATGGAAGATTATTCAGTATCGCGCATTTATATGCAACCGCGCCGGGGGCGGGCGGGCGCTCCGCGAGCACTAGGGTTAGAAGGTGCGACGGTGGGAGGCAGGCCGGCTTCCCGGAGCGGGCCGGATCAGGGCGGCGCGGGTGCTTGGCGTGCTGGCGGGCGGGGCGGCGCTGGCGGCAGGGGCCGCAGGGGTGCTGGCGGGCTGCTCCTCCGGGGCGGCCGCGGGCGTGCAGGCCGGCGCGACCTGCGGCACCACCCGTACGGCGGCGGACGTACCGGTCATCATCAAGGTCACCAAGGGCACCGTGAGCTGCAGCAAGGCGATGCAGGTCGAGAACGAGTACGCCGTTAAGATCAAGTCCGGGCAGGTTCCGGGTAACGGCGGAGGCGCACCGGTCGGGGTGAGCGGATGGACCTGCCAGGGCTATCCCACGCCGGAGGTGCTGAGCACGGGCAACGCCTCGCAGTGCCACACCGGTAGTGCCGCGATCGTGGCAGTGCTCCCGGTTCCCGCCCCGTCGGCGACGAACGCCGCCGACTAGCGAGGTCAGGACGTCAGGGCCCGGCTGAAGACGTCGGGCCCGGCGGAGACCTGGCCGTCCCGGGCCTGCCGATCGCGGACCTGGCCGTCGACGGTGGCGTTGATGCCGCCGGAGGCGCTGCTGACCGCGCTCAGGCCCCTGGTCGTGCTGATCATCTGCACCTGATCGCGACCGCAGGTCTTGGCCCGGTAGAGCGCGGCGTCGGCCGCCGCCATCAGCTCGGACAGCTTGCGCTCGGTGCCGCTGTCCAGCGCCGCCACCCCGAGCGACACGGTGACGTGCACCCGTTCCCCGCCCGTAGCGCCGGGAACGATGATACGCAGCGCGGCGATATGGGACCGGATCCGCTCCGCGATGCGGATGGCGTCGACGGCCCGGGTATGCGGCAGCAGCAGCGAGAATTCCTCCCCGCCCCAGCGCCCGGCCGCGTCATACTCGCGAAGCTGGCTGGTCACCAGGTGGGCGATCTCCCTGAGCACCTGGTCACCGACCAGGTGGCCGTGCGTGTCGTTGATCACCTTGAACCGGTCGATGTCCAGCAGGGCGATGGCCAGCGGCGTCCTGGTCCGGACCGCGCGGGCTACCTCCATGCTGGCGTGATATTCCCAGGTCACGGCGTTATTCAGGCCGGTCTTAGCGTCTATCCGCGAGTCGTTGAGCAGCCGGTTGTGGCGCAGGGAGCGCTGCAGCAGGTTGATGCAGGGAGCGGCGAACAGCAGGGCGATCCAGCTGAAGGCGGCGCAGAAGGTGACCAGGACCGCCACGCTTCGTTCGTTGAGGTCGCTGTAGAGCGAGTCCTTGGTGAAGTGCTCGTCGCGGAGCCTGACGGCCGGATCCGAGCCCTTGAGCAGGGTCACGATCAGGGCCTGGTAGACGATCCACTGCACGGCCGCGCAGACGGCCGCCAGGCTCATCCAGGCCAGGGCCCGGCTGCCCGGCGCCGATACCGCGTCGTGGACCGCGCGGAGCAGGGCATGGAAGACCAGGGCAGCGGCGACGTAGCTGAGTCCGGTGGCGCACGCGGTGAATACCCGCTGGTAGGGGGCGACCCGGCGGATCCGCCACTGGGTCAGGGCCAGACGGATCAGCGGCAGGACCGGGGCGTAGGCCAGCGGCAGCAGCAGGGCGGCGGGCAGTTCCCAGGTCGCGTGCATGTCCTTGACCGACCCGCCGTTGGCGACCGCGTGCCTGGTGAGTTCCACGGTGGCCGCGCTGCAGACCAGCAGGCAGCCGAACAGCCAGAGGTCGTGGCGCTGAAGGGTGAGCCGGCTTGCCGCAACCGCCAGCAGGGCCGCGTCGGCCAGAACCACGACTCCGACGAAAGCGGTCAGCCAGCGCGGAAGCTGCCAGACCAGCCAAGTCCTGACCCCCGCGGCTCTCCCGTGTACAGAGCGAAGGGCGTTCACCTGGGTGTGTTTGGCCACCACATGCACCTTGAACCTGGATCGGGAGGTTTCGTACCACCTAGTGTCCCGGATTGAGAGGGCAATGACTGCCGAACGTCAAAATTCGACTACTCAGCGAGGTCGATTCATCCCTGTACATGCCTGAGATACCGGACATTCCGGAATTGCGTACCGGTGGTTATCTGTGGTCACCGCCGGATCTGGCATAGCTAGCAGGCCGGTGGGGCGGCAGCTTGCGGGTCGGCGGCCGGGCGTGAGGCAGCCGGGACGGCCCGGATCCGGGGTGGTAAAGAGTTCTGGGCGCGGCGGAACACGCTCGGGCCGTCCGAGCGGCCGCCGCTGGCGGCGTCGGCACCGCTCACCGCACTCAGGCCCCTGGTCGTGCTGATCATCTGCACCTGGTCGCGGCCGCCCGCCTTGGCCCGGTACAGCGCCGCGTCCGCGGCGGCGAGCAGTTCGGACAGCTCCCGGCGGCTGCCGCTGTCGAGCGCGGCGACCCCGATCGAGACGGTCACATGCACCCGCTCCCCGCCCGTAGCGCCTGGTGCGATGATGCTCAGGCCTGCGATGTTAGCGCGCACACGCTCTGCGATACGGAACGCGTCCACGGCCCTGGTCTGGGGCAGCAGCAGCGAGAATTCCTCGCCGCCGAACCGTCCGGCCAGGTCGTAGTCCCGTAGCATGTCGTTCAGCGTGTTCGCGATCTCCTTAAGCACCTGGTCGCCGACCAGGTGGCCGTAGGTGTCATTGATGACCTTGAACTTGTCCAGGTCCAGGATGGCGATGGCCAGCGGCGACCGCGTCCGCACCGCGCGGATAACCTCCGCCGTCGCCTCGTGCTCCCAGGTCGCCGAGTTGAGCAGCCCGGTCTTGGAGTCAGCCCGCGATTCGGTGATGAGCTGGACGTGCCGCAGCGACCGCTGGAGCAGCGTGACCACGGGCAGGGCGACCAGGGCCATAAGCGGATTGCTAGCCACCCCATAAGTAACCAGAAGCGCAATGCTGATTTCGGCCACATCGTTATAGAGCCGCTCGCGGCTAAGAATCTCCGAGCGGATGTCCGCAGCGGGGTCACTTCCCTTAATCGCCGTCATGATCATGGCCTTGTTCAGCACCCAGTACACCAGGGCGCCGATGAGCACCAGCAAGGTCCACATGCTGGCCCGGGCGAATGTCCCCGCCGAGGCCTGCGGCATCAGGCCGGACAGGCTGTGGAAGGTCACTGAAACGGCGCCGTAACACAGGCCGACCGAGGCGGCGCTGAATGCCCGGCGGTGGGCGGGGGCATGGCGAACCCGGAGCTGTACCAGCGTCAACCGAACCATCGGGATCAGCAGTACATACAGCGGAGGCAGCAAGATCGCGGCAGGCAGTGCCCAGACGGCCTGAACGTCTCTGATGTGGCCGCCCTGCTCCCCCGCCCTCCTGGTTAGCTCCACGGCGAGCGCCGTGCAGACCAGCAGCAGGCCGAACAGGGCCAGATCATGTCCGGTGATCGTGGTGACCGACGCCGCGACAGCGACGGCGGCCAAGAACGCGGTGTCGACCGCGAGTACGTACCCGAGGAGCCACCGCGGTAGGGACCACAGCTGCCAGGAGCCGATGGCCGCAAGCCGCCGCCAGGGGCGACGAGTCATGCGCATCGGTTTCTCCTCACACGGCCTGTCGCGATGCCACCTACGGAGCAGCCCGTCTAACGATTCTCCCGCATTGTCCAGGTTGAGGAGTGCAAAACGTGAAAACCCGGCTACTCACTGGTAGAACAATACCCTCTCGACCGACCTTGTTCCTATAGCGCCCCAGGACCGCGTCTGAAGTTGCGCCATGTCACGTCAGATACATAATTATTCCCGACATTCGGTACAAAGTACCTCTGACGCGCAATTGCGGGCACAATGGGTAGTCGCGGAGCTTGACCACAGGTCAGGACGTCTCGGAAGGAAGCACGAGAGACCGGCGAAAGCTGAACCACGACGCGAGACTAGACGTTTCATCTAGTTACTCAGAGGATCCATTCGAGTACTTAGAGGAAGGAGAAGGACATGCGCGAGTCCACCTGGGGCTGAACCCCCGCCACCACACCCCCGCCCCCACCAGCCAGAAAGGAAGCCGACAATGCGCGAGTCCGACCTGGGGCTGAACCCCCGCCACCACACCCCCGCCCCCACAGCCAGAAAGGAAGCGACATGCGCGAGTCCACCTGGGGCTGAACCCCCGCCACCACACCCCCGTCCCCACCAGCCAGAAAGGAAGCGACATGCGCGAGTCCACCTGGGGCTGAACCCCCGCCACCACACCCCCGTCCCCACCAGCCAGAAAGGAACGCGACATGCGCGAGTCCACCTGGGGCTGAACCCCCGCCACCACACCCCCGCCCCCACCAGCCAGAAAGGAAGCGACATGCGCGAGTCCACCTGGGGCTGAACCTGTACCGCACTAACGGTGTCCGCTGGTCGGCCGGTCATGATCGCGTGCCCAGCCGATCGCGATCGCCAGCGCCACCAATGCGCCGACAGCGCCGAACATCGCGATAACCCGCGCCGGCGGGTGGTGTTGCGCCGCGGCCCCCGCCAGGATCATTGCCGTGCCTTGACCTAGGCTCAACGCACCCTGGGCTAGGCCGAAGGCTTGACTGCGTTGTTCCGGCGGCGCTGCGCTCACAAAGGCGGCATTGGCAGCGAGCTGGTAGGAAGCGCACAGACCCGATGCGATCAGGATCAGCAGGCAGCCGGCCAGGCCAGGCCGTGCGAAGAACAAGACAAGTGTCCCGCAGGCCGCGACCGCGAGCGGGCCCATGACGCGCAGCCGTGTCATCGGAGACACGAAGCGACTGAGCAGGATCGCGCCCACGCATTGCCCCAGGGCATCGGCGGCCAAGATAATTCCGACGGCGGCCGCGCCGCCGCCGACGTCATGAGCGAGCGGAGCCGCGACGCCTTCTGGCGCGGTGTAGAACGCGGCCAGCAGGCCGAACAGCAGGGGCCAGCGTAGCGCCGGACGCGCGAGGACAAGCCGGGTGCCGGCGACGATGCCGGCCAGCCGGGACGGATGGCGGTTAGCGCCAAGCGCTGCGGGCGCGGCGCGCGAGCGCACCCAGGCGCGGACGATAATCGCTGAGCCGGCGAAGGTCGCGGCGTCGATGACGAGGGATGTCCTGATGCCCAGGAAGCCCACGAGGGTCCCGCCCGCGGCGAACCCGAGGACCAGCGCGAACTGGTACGTGGTCAGAGTCACCGCCGTGCCTATCACGTACCGCTCGCCGGTCAGTACGTCCGGGTAGATCGCCGCGCGCGCCGAGGTAAACGGCGCGCCCACGAGCGTAACCACGAACAGCAGTGCCACCAGGGCAATCAGCGGCATGCCCGGAATCGCCATAACCAAGACGAGAGCGGCCCGGGCAATGTCGCAGGCGATCATGACGCGACGGCGGGGATACAGGTCGGCGAGCCAGGACAGCGTCACGCCGCCGATGAAGGCCGGCACGATGCTGACCACGAACGTGATCGCCGCGAGCAACGCCGAGCGGGTCCGGTCGTAGACCAGGACGGTCAGCGCGACGCGGGCCAGTTGGTCGCCTACTACCGACAACAGCTGAGCGAGCCACAAGGCACGGAATTCCGCGACCGCGAATACGTCACGGAACGGGATCCTTGCGGCCTGTTCCTGTGCACCCCCCCGGGCCACCGCGTGCCTTGTTATCTTTTCCTCCGGCTCAGCATTGCGCTGCGGTCTTCGGTGATCACATCCTGACCGACAGTTGCCTGGTTTCGCAACAAACCGGGCAGGCGTGACCGTGAACGGCTACCCGCCGCCATCGGGCATGAAACCCCGGATTCATCACCTGGGGATGTGCTGGGGCCCTGGTTTCATGTCATGTTCACCGCGCCAGGTCCGGTGGACAAAACGAGCAATCAGGACTCTCGTACGGGTATTCGGATTATCGTGGATACTTGGTTACCCTCTGAGGGTAGTAGATATCCACGATCACGGGAGAGCGGCCGGCGGCGGCGCGGATGAGGCAGCGGGGGTCCGGGGACACGCGTTTCTCCTGGAATGCAAACCGGGCGAAGTGATCGTGGGCCGGTACTGCCCCCTGGGGGCCGTACCGGCCCACGGAAACACGAAGACCGCAGCAGCCAGGGCTATCCGCTGCGCAGGACGGCACCGACCCGGCGGGCGGCCTCGGCGACGGCGGCATCGCGGGCCGCGGTGGTCTCCGCCGCGGTGAGCGTGCGGTCCGGGGCGCGGAACCTGAGCGTGTAGGCCAGCGACTTGCGGTCCTCGCCGACCTGAGCCCCGGTGTACACGTCGAACAGCCGCACGTCCTCGAGCAGTTCCGCCGGAGCTCCCGCGGTCAGCGCCGCGGCCACGTCCGCGGCGGGCACCGCCGCGTCCACGATCAGCGCTACGTCCTGCGTGGCCAGCGGGTACGTCGACAGCTCGGGAGCCTGCACCGCGCCGGCTGCCTCGGCGGCCGCGAACATCACCGACAAGTCGAGCTCCAGGGCACAGGTCCGGTCCGGCAGCCCGAAGTCCTTGATCACCCGCGGGTGCAGCTCGCCCGCGTGCCCGGCCAGCCACTCCCGCTGAGCACCGTCCGTATCCGGAGAAGACGGGGAAGACGGGGCCACCAGGGCGTAGATGGCCGCGCACCGGCCGGGATGCCAGGGCGCGTACCTGTCAGCCCTGATGTCCAGCGACACCCGGCAGATCCGGCCCACCGCGCGGGCTGCCTCGATCGCGTCCGCCCAGGTCGCGGCGCGGCCGGGACCCCACCAGCCATCGATCTCGCGCTCCCCGGCCAGCACCGCGGCCATCCGCAGCGGCTGGTCGGGCAGCGCCGCCTCCAGCGATGCGAGTTCGGCCACCGAGGGTCCCCGGTCCACGGGGAGGATGGGGGCCGAGTCCGTGGCCCCGGGCCGGGGCCGGAAAACCAGGCCGATCTCGAACAGCTCGGTATCGGGGAAACCCCGGCCGATGTTCCTAGCCAGGACGCGGAACAAGCCAGGCAGCAGCGTGGTCCGCAGCAGCGGCTCGTCCTCGCTGAGCGGGTTGGCGACCACCACCGCCGGGCGGCGCATGTCCTCCGGCGGCAGCCCGAGCAGGTCGGCGTCGGACCGGGAGGCGAACGGCGAGCCCAGCACCTCCACGTAACCGGACTCGGCCAGCGTCCAGCCCACCGACCGGCGCAGCCGCTGCCGCAGCGTGAGCCCGCGCCCGGCCAGCGCACGGGGCATCCTGGCCGCGACGTTCTCGTACCCTTCCAGCCGGATCACCTCCTCGGCCAGGTCGGCCGGGTCGGTCAGATCGGGCCGCCACGACGGCGGGGTGACATCGACCGTCGCCACCAGCTCGGGGAACATGGTCGGCTCCGGTTCGGTCTGGGCCCCGGCCCGCCACGGCGCGACGGTGGGCATGGGTGCCCGGGTCTGGTGCACCAGGCAGCCCACCTCGCGCAGCCGCCGGACCACGGTGTCCCGACCGTAGATCACCCCGGCCACCCGGTCCGGGTAGTCGGCGGCCATGGTGATCAGCACCGGCGGCACATCGGCCTGCGCGTGGGTACAGCCGGGTACGACCTGGCCGCCGCCCAGCCCGGACAGCAGCGCGACCGCCTTGGCGGTGGCCCGCAGCGGCAGCTCGCGGTCCACGCCGCGCTCGAACCGGTAGGAGGCTTCGCTGTGCAGCTTGTGCCGCCGGCTCATCTTGGCCGTGCCCTCGGCCGAGAAGTGCGCCGCCTCGATGACCAGGTCAGTCGAGGTCTCGTCGATCTCGGTGGACAGGCCGCCCATGGTGCCGGCCATGGAGATCGGGCCGGAGGAATCGGTGATGAGGATGTCGGCCGGGTCTAGGGTCCTGACCACGTGGTCCAGGGTCTCGAGCCGCTCGCCGGGCCGGGCCCGCCGGACCACGATCTCGCCGGTCAGCTTGGACCGGTCGAAGGCGTGCAGCGGCTGGCCGAGCTCCAGCATCAGGTAGTTGGTCACGTCCACCGCGAGCGATACCGACCGCACGCCGCACCGGGCCAGCCGGATCCGCATCCACAGCGGGGTACCGGCCGACGGGGAGAAGCCGCGCACCTCGCGCAGCACGAACCGGTCACAGGCGGTCGGGTCGTCGATCCGGGCCGGATAGACGTCCGGGCCCACGTAATCCAGGTCGCCGCCGAGCACGCCAGCCCCCGGCAGCCCGGACGAAGCGGGATCGGTGAACGGCACGAGGAAGGCACTGGCCAGCTCGCGGGCCAAGCCGCGCACCGACACGGCGTAGCCGCGATCGGGGTTGACCGCGATGTCGAGCACCTCGTCACGTAGCCCGGCGTAGGACACGAAATCCTCGCCGAGCGGGGCGTCGGCGGGCAGCACCAGGATCCCGGCGTGGTCGTCGCCGATGGCCAGCTCGCTGGCCGAGCAGATCATCCCCTCGGACACGCGCCCGTAGGTCTTGCGCGCGCTGATCTCGAACCCGCCGGGCAGCACCGCCCCGGGCAGCGCCAGCGCCACCCGGTCGCCGACCACGAAGTTGGTCGCGCCGCAGATCACCCCGGACGCTTCGTCCGGGGGACCGTCGAGCTGCCCCTCGGAGACGGCGACCCGGCAGTACCTGATCGGCTTCTTCAGCCCGGTGAGTTCCTCGATCGACAGCACCTGGGCCACCACAACCCCGCGGATGTCATGCCCGACCGAGTCCACCGACTCGACCTCGAACCCGGCCGCCGTCAGCCGCCGGGCCACCTCGGCGGCGTCGACCGGCTCGGTCAGCGGCGCGTACTCGCGGAGCCAGGAAAGCGGCACTCGCATCTCAGATCTCCATCCCGAACGCCCGGCTGAACCGCACGTCGCCCTCGGTGGTCTCCCTGATGTCGGCCAGCCCGTGGCCGATCATCAGGCTGCGCTCGATGCCGAGGCCGAACGCGAACCCGGTGTACCGGTCGGGGTCGATGCCGCACGCCACCAGCACCCGCGGGTTGACCATGCCGCAGCCGGCGATCTCGATCCAGCCCTGCGACCGGCACACCCGGCACGGGTCGCCGCCCGGCTTGGCCGAGGCGCCGCGGCACAGATGGCACTCCATCGATACGTCGCCCGACGGCTCGGTGAACGGGAAGTAGTCCGGCCGCAGCCGGGTCCGCAGCCCGGACCCGAACATCGCGTCCACGAACGACTGGATCGCGCCGCGCAGGTCGGCCATGGTCAGTCCCTGGTCGACGGCGAGCCCCTCGATCTGGTGGAACACCGGGCTGTGGGTCGCGTCGAGCGCCTCGTTGCGGTAGCAGCGGCCGGGGCTGACCACGTATAGCGGCACCGGCCGGGTGAGCATCGACCTGATCTGCACCGGCGAGGTGTGCGTGCGCAGCACCATGCCCGACTTGCCCTCGCGCCCCTCGATGAACAGGGTGTCCTGCATCTCGCGGGCCGGGTGGTCGGGCAGGATGTTCAGCGCGTCGAAGTTGTACCACTCGGCCTCGACCTCGGGCCCCTCCGCGACCTCGTAGCCCATGGCCACGAACACGTCGGACAGCCGGTCGGCGAGCGTGGTGACCGGGTGCCGCGCGCCGGGCGGGGTCCGGCCGCCGGGCAGGGTGACATCGACGGCCTCGGTGATCAGTACCTGGCGGTCACGCTCGGCCTCGAGCCTGACCTGGCGCTCGCGCAGCGCCTCGCGGAGCCGACCGCGGGCCGCGCCCACCCGCCGTCCCGCCTCGGCCCGGTCCTGCGCCGGCAGCGCGCCGATCTCGGCGCTGGCCAGCGCCAGCGGCGACCGGTCACCGTCGTGGGCGATCCGGGCCGTCTTCAGCTCATCGAGGGTCCCGGCCGCGGCGACGGCGGCCAGCGCCGCCTCGAGCGCCCGGCTCACCTGCTCGACAGACAGCAGGGCCGCTCCCCCGGATTCTGCTGACTGGTTTTTCTCATTCAGTGCGGACATGAAAGGTCCTGCTTCCTGCGGGCCGTACGTAGCTTTTTGGGGTCTGCTGGGATTCCGGCGGATCATTCTGCCGAACGGGCCGTGGTGACAGCCGACCATCAACCGGCCAGTGCCGACGGGTCAGCGTCGCGCGGATTTCCCTGGAAAGCCCGAAGGGACATTACCGTACCGTGCCGTCTCGCGTGGCTGTCGGCCTGGCCGTTAGCCGGTAGCGGTCCCCGCGGGCACGATAAATCGGAATTCGGCCCCGCCGCCGGGGGCACGCCGCACGCAGATAGTGCCGCCGTGCGACTCGACCAGGCCCTTGACGATGTACAGGCCAAGGCCGGTGCCGCCTCCGTGCTGGCCCCGGCGGCTGCCGCCGCGGGGCTTGCCGCGCCAGAACTGGCGGAACACCCGGGGGGCCACGTCGGGAGAGATGCCCTCGCCCTGGTCGCGCACGGAAACGGCGGCCGCGTCGGGCTCGCCGATGGGCGGGCTCGCTTCCTGGCCGGCCTCCAAGCGCGCTGGCTCTATCACAATCGTCACGATACCAGCGCCGTGCCGGACCGCGTTTTCCACCAGGTTGCCGAGGATCTGGTCGATCTTGTCGGCGTCCAGCCAGGTCTCGGGCAGGCCGCTGTGCACCTCGAGCCGGAACCGGTCCTCGGCCTCGCCGGCCGCGACGCGGCCGGCGACGATCCTTCTGGCCCGGTCAGGCAGGTCGACCAGCTGGCGGTGCACCTCCATCCGGCCGGATTCGATCCGGGACACGTCCAGCAGCTCGGTGATGAGCCTGGTCACCCGGTCCGCGTCGGCGTTGACCGTTTCCAGCATCACGCGCTTCTGGTCGTCGGTGAACCGGCCCCACTTGGACAGCAGCGTGGCGGTGAAGCCCTTGACGCTGGTCAGGGGCGAGCGCAGCTCGTGCGCCACGGTGGACACCAGCTCGGCGCGGCTGCGCTCCAGCCGCTCCCGCTGATGTGCATCCCGCAGGGTAATAACCAGCCTGCGAACCGGGCCGGGCCCGCGCCGGTCCTCGGCCGGGTGCCGGTGGCGGACGTAGCCCACGGAAACCAGGACCTCGGTGCCGTCGGTCAAGTAGAGCGAGCGCTCCGGGTGACGGGTGCGGGTGGGCAGCCCGTGGTACGGGTCGGCGTAGACCCACCAGTCCCGGTCGTCGGCGTCGCGCAGCGGCAGCACGTCGAAGACGAACTTGCCGATCATCTCGGCCGGATCCAGCCCGGTCAGGCGGGCCGCGACCCGGTTGAACACGACGATGCGGCCCACCTCGTCGGCGACCACCACCCCGTCCGGCAGCTCGTCCGCGAAGACCAGGCTCCCGATCGGGACCGGGCCTTCGGGCAGTGTTCTTTCGGGCAGTGTTCTATGGGCCAGTGTTCTATGGGATTGAGGGCTGGTGGCCGAGTCACGACCGTTAGCGGTCTCGCGGTCGGGAGTGAGCGGCGAAGCCGCCCCGCTCGCTATGAGCTCGTCCACTTCAGCGAAGCCTCCGTCCGGCGAGGCCGCACGTGGATGCGGCCGGCGGCCGGATGTGGTCACGGTATGGGTGACGGATTGTGATCAGACTCTAGCGCGTATACGGTCAATGTGACAGTCCTGAGACGTTGAATTCTCTATGTTGTAGACCAAATACTCTATGCCGCAAGGTGCTACTTACGTCCCAAGTTGTCCGGTTACCGTGTGTACTCGCTGCGCACGCGCGGACGCGTAGAGACACACCGCAGCGGCCGTAGCCAGATTCAGGCTCTCGGCCCGGCCGTAGATCGGCACCGCGACCGACTCATCGGCCAGCGCGACCAGCTCCGGCGGCAGGCCCCACGCCTCGTTGCCGAACATCCAGGCGGTCGGCTCGGCCAGCCGCGCTTGCACGTCCGGGTCGTCGATCGAGTGCCCCGCGCCGCCGTCCGCCGCCACGACCCGCAGGCCTGCCTCGCGCATGGCCGCCACCGCCGCCTCCAGGCCGCAGCCGGCCACCACCGGCAGGTGGAACAGGCTGCCCGCCGAGGCGCGTACGCACTTGCCGTTGTACGGGTCGACCGAGGCGTCGGCGAATACCACGGCCTGCGCGCCCGCCGCATCCGCGGTGCGCAGCACGGTGCCGGCGTTCCCCGGATCACGCACGTTGGCCAGCAGCGCGACCAGCCGGGGGGCCTGCGCGGCCACCGCGGCGAGCGGCACGTCGACGAAGCCGCACACCGCCAGCAAGCCTTGCGGGGTCACGGTCTGGGCGAGTTCGTCCATGACCTCGCCGCTGACCACATGCACCGGCACGCCCGCAGCCGCCACCGCCGTCACCAGGTCGGCATGCCTGCTGCGGGCGGGCGCAGTCACGAACAGGTCGGTGATACGCGCCCCGGAGCCTATCGCCTCGGCCACCGCCTGCGGGCCTTCGGCCAGGAAGGCCCGCTCACGCTGGCGGAAGGTGCGCTTGGTCAGCCGCCGTGCGGCCTTCAACCGAGGCGAATGCGCACCCAGGTAGGCGGGATCAGCCGACACGGTCGTCCGCCTGGCCCTCAGCGGCGGGTCCACAGGCCCAGTTCCGGGCCTGATCAGGGTCATGAAACCGGGTTTTCACGTCCCCGGGAGGTGCTGAAACCCGGGTTTCATGACACATGTTGATCTCGGCGGTTGCTAGGCAGCCGCTGACCCTGAGGCGTCGGGCAGGGCCTTCTTGGCTACCTCGACTAGGGCCGAGAACGCGGACTCGTCCGCGACCGCCATCTCGGCCAGCATCCGCCGGTCGACCTCGACTCCCGCCACCCGCAGGCCCTGGATGAACCGGTTGTAGGTCATGCCGTTGGCCCGGGCCGCGGCGTTGATCCGCTGGATCCACAGCCGCCGGAAGTTGCCCTTGCGGTCCTTGCGGTCGCGGTAGGCGTAGGTCATCGAATGGAGGACCTGCTCCTTGGCCTTGCGGTACAGGCGCGACCGCTGCCCCCGGTAGCCGCTGGCCCGTTCGAGGACAACCTTGCGCTTCTTGTGGGCGTTGGTCGCCCGCTTCACGCGTGCCATTGTTTTTGTCTCCCTCGCGCGAGCCGGGCTACTTGCCCAGCAGCTTCTTAATGTGCTTGACGTCGCTCGGCGCGAGCGTCACTTCCCCGTACAGCCGCCGCGTGAGGCGGGACGACTTGTGCTCGAACATGTGGCTGCGGTTGGCGCGGCGGCGCATTACCTTGCCGGTGCCGGTGAGCCGGAACCGCTTCCCGGCCCCGCTGTGGGTCTTCATCTTCGGCATGGTCGCCGTCGTCTCCATTCCTGTCGTCCATGTGATGCTCTGCAAGGTGCACAGCAGTCACCGTCCCCGGCGCTTGGCGCCGGGGATTTCTCCGTCCCGGGTGCTGCGGCCGGCGAGGCGGCCGGACCCGGGACCGCGGCGCCGTCCCCGGCGGGCTCGTCCGCCGCCAGCTCAGGCGTCGCTGCCGCGGCGCTGCGCGGGCTGGGCACCGACCGACCCTGTGGCTGCCCGGCGTGCGCCTTGGTCTCGCTCTTCTTCCTGTGCGGACCGATCACCATGATCATGTTCCGCCCGTCCTGCTTGGGCTGCGACTCCACGAAGCCGAGCTCTTCAACGTCTCCGGCGAGCCGCTGCAGCAGGCGGAAGCCTAGTTCGGGCCGTGACTGCTCACGTCCCCTGAACATGATCGTCACCTTGACCTTGTCGCCCGCCTTGAGGAACCGCTCGACGTGGCCCTTCTTGGTGCCGTAGTCGTGCGGGTCGATCTTGGGGCGGAGCTTGATCTCCTTGACGACCGTCTGTGTCTGGTTCTTGCGTGACTCCCTGGCCTTCACCGCGGACTCGTACTTGAACTTTCCGTAGTCCATGAGCTTGCAGACAGGCGGCCGCGCAGTGGGTGCGACCTCGACCAGGTCGAGATCGGCTTCCTGAGCCAGCTTGAGTGCCTCACTGACCGAGACAATCCCGATCTGTTCCCCCTTGGGCCCGACCAGCCGGACTTCGGGGGCACGGATGCGCTCGTTGATACGCGCTTCGACGCTGATGTGACCTCCTTGAGCGTCATTCCCGCCACCGGAGCGTCCGGCGGCAGCAGGTGCCGACCAGGCCCTCGGAGCCCTCCGGACGGCGGATGCCGCACAAGAAAACCCCGCGAGCCATGCGCTCTGCGGGGCAACCACGACAACGGCGCCACCCCGTGCGCCCGAACCGGGCCACGGGAGTGCGCCGTACCAGCTGAGACCGGCATCCGCACGCGCTTGCGCACGCCGCCGGGACGTCTGGCCGTACCCGCCTGCCTCGGCTTGCACCGGGCCGACCGGGTGGGAGGTGGTCCTCCGCTTTGCGCGCCCAGCGCCGAAGCGCCGGGCTGGTCAACAACCAAGCCTAACAGCACTCGGCCGCTGAGTGGTATTCCCGCAGGGTCGCGGCCAGCTTCCGGTGCGGGATCATGTCCCCATGGCCTTTCCCGATTTCAGCCCGGCGCCGAACCAGGGCGGCCGCCCGGACCTGTATGAGCTGGAGAACCGGGCTCTGGACCCGGCCGGGCTGGTGCTGGCCGCGATGCGGAAACTGGCCCCGTGGGCAGGCAAGACCCTGGTCGACCTGGGCTGCGGGAGCGGCTTCTGGCTGCCAGGTTACGCCGATGAGGCGGCCGAGGTCATCGGCGTGGAGCCGGATCCGGCCCTGATCACGCTGGCCGGTGCGCGCGACCCCCGGGCGCGGGTGCTGGCGGGCTCGGCCGAGCACATCCCGCTGCCGAGCCAGAGTGCCGATGTGGTGCACGCCAGGTTCGCCTATTTCTACCCGCCGGGCTGCGCGGCCGGGCTGGCCGAGGTGCAGCGCGTCCTGAAGCCGGGCGGCACCCTGGTGGTGGTGGACAACGACCGGCGGGCCGGGGAGTTCGCCGACCTGCTGCGGGCCGCGGGCGGCACCGGGCAGGGCCAGGCGGAGGTCACCGATACCTGGTGGGCGGCACGCGGGGCGAGCCGGACCGAGGTCATGAGCCGCTGGCAGTTCACCTCACGGGCCGACTTCGAGGCGGTGCTCCGGCTGGAGTTCCCCGGCGGGGCGGCCGACGCGTGGCTGGCCGGCCATCCGGACGCCCTCGGGCTCAGCTACGGGTACGTGCTGTTCGCCGTGCCCCGGAGCGGGTGACGGCGGTCAGTTGAGCACCCGCCTGGTGAAGGTACGAGTACCCAGGTAGGTGAAGACCACCGTGCCGCCGACCAGCGCGAGCAGCACGCCCCACATCGGCATGTGCCCGAGATCCGGCGTGAGCACGGCTCGCAGGCCCTCGGACATGTAGACCATGGGGTTGATCAGCACCGCGATCTGCAGCCAGCGGATGTGGTGCAGCGCCGACCAGGGGTAGTAGACGCAGCCGAGCATGGTGGCGGGCAGCAGGATCACGGCGAACAGCATCTGCATCTTGCGCGGGTCCATGATCGTGCCGAGCAGCAGCCCGAGCGACGCGGTGAGCAGCGACGCGGCGGCCAGGATGAAGACGAACAGGAACCAGTTGGTCACGTGCACGTGCGGAGCCTGGCCGGCCGCGTGCACGAATAGCACGATCGGGAACACGATGCAGGCGCCGAGGAACGACTGGATCGCGCCGGCCACGATCTTCTGGATGGCCAGGACCCGGATCGGCACCGGGGCCAGCGCCCGGTCCTCGATCGTGCGCTGCCAGGAGAACTCCATCACCAGCGGGAAGGTCACGGCCATGATGCCCTGCATGAGCAGCATGGAGGCCATGAGGCCGGGCACCAAGATGGTGGCGAAGTTGATGCTGCCCGCGGTCCCGGCCGTGGCCGCTCCCCCGCCCAGGGCGAAGCCGCCGCCAATCTTCGGGAACACGTAAGCGAAGACGAAGACGAACAGCAGCGGCTGCATGACCGCCCGGGTGAAGGTGGCGATGGCGTTGCGCCGCAGCACCCTGAACTCCCGGGCCATCATGGCGTTGAACGTCCGGATCAGCGTGGGCCGCGGCTCGGGCGCGTCCGCGATCAGCGCGGCGATATCGGAGGCCGAAGGTACGCCCGCCGGCTCCTGCGGCGGAGCTTGCCTCGTGGTGGTAGTGGTCACTCGCGGTACTCCCGTCCGGTCAAGGTGAGGAAGACGGTCTCCAGGCTGGGCTTGAGCTGGGTGGCGTCGCGTACGGTCAGGCCGGCCGCCGAGCCCGCGGTGACCAGCTCACCGAGCACACCCTCGGGTTCGCGGGTGAACACCCGCACGTAGTCGCCCGCGGATTCGACCTTGCTGACGCCGGGCCGGTCGGCCAGCCCGGTCCGGGCGGTGATGTCGGCCGGGACCGTGTCCTCGTACCTGACCGTGATCACCGTCTCCGCGCCGGTGCCTTCCTTCAGCTCGTTCACGGTGCCCGAGGCGAGCACCTCGCCGTGGTCGACCACGGCGATCTGCTCGCACAGCGCTTCTGCTTCTTCCATGTAGTGCGTGGTCAGCAGGATGGTCTGGCCCTCGGCGTGCAGAACCTGGAGGATGTCCCAGAGGTTCACGCGGGTCTGCGGGTCCAGGCCGGCCGTCGGCTCGTCAAGGAACAGCACGTCCGGCCGGTGCACCAGGGCGCGGGCGATCAGCAGCCGCTTGGCCTGCCCGCCGGACAGGTCGGTGGACATCGCCTTGCGCCGGTCAGCCAGCCCGAATACCTCCAGCAGCTGCGTGGCGCGGCGGGATGCCTCGCGCAGCCCGAGGCCGAAGAACCGGCTGCGGAACTCCAGGTTCTCGGCCACGGTCAGCTGCATGTCGAGCGTGTTGTTCTGGGTTACCACGCCGATCCTGCGCTTGACTCCGACCGGGTCGGCCACCACGTCCAGGCCGGCTACCCAGGCCCGGCCGCCGGTGGGCAGGACCAGCGTGGTCAGCATGCCGATGGTGGTGGACTTGCCAGCGCCGTTCGGCCCCAGCAGCCCGAAGAACTGGCCTGAGCTGACCGACAGGTCGATGCCGCGGACGGCCTGGACGTCTCCCCGGGAGGTCTTATAGGTCTTGCGCAGATCCTCCGTGCGGATCGCCAGCGCGGATACGTCGGTCATGATGTCAACCTATGTTGACAACGGCTTGCTGTCAACCGAAGTTGACAATGGCGCCTGCGGCACCGGGACGACACCCCATCCAGCCTCACCGGCCGCGCTCCTTCCTGACTATCTCGCCGAAGTGGCCGATCATATCGACGAAGAACTTACGGATGACCGGCTCGTCGGCCGGGCTCACGAAGCTGAACGCGGCCTCCCACTGCGGTCCGGCCAGGGTGTAGTAGTCATCGCAGATGCGCCGGCCCTTATCGGTCACGTACAGCCTGACCACCCGCCGGTCGCCGGCATCCCGGCGCCGCTCCACGTAGCCCTCACGGACCAGGGTGTCGACCACCGCGGTCAGCGTGCCGGGCGAGGACCAGCCGCGCGCCGCCACGTCGCTCGACTTGCTGCCGTCGCCGGCCAGCAGAACCCGCAGCACGCCCAGCCCGGCCGGGCTGATCCGCAGCCCCGCCTGGCCGACCGTGCCCGCGTAGAAGGCGCCCATGACCCTGGAGGCGGCCAGCAGCAGCGCGGGCAGCGGGGCATCGGCGGGAATCCCGTCCTCCGCGCCGCCCCAGGTCCACCCGGGATCCTGCACGCACGCCTGGTCCCCGGCCGCGGGGGTACCGGCGGGGCGCGATCCTGTCGCTGGCTCGATTCCGGCCAGGTCTACATCGGTCACGCGACCAGTCTTCACCGCAGTTACTTCTATGTCAAATGATTTGAAGTCGAAATACTACGGCCCGGCATCGACGGCCGCATCCGCATGGTCGGGGCCCTACTCTTGTGCGGAGTGAGCAGCGTAGCGAGCGAGCACGATCAGTCCCGGCCGGGCGAGTCGCCCCGGCCGCAGGACGCGCCTGGGATCCGCACCGCGAGCTGGGGACCATGGCTCGTCATGGGCTGCTACGTGCTGGGCGCCTTTGCGCTGACCTGGCGGCTGTGGGCCGATCCGGCCGGGCGGATGGCGGCAGGCAATCCGGGTGACATCAACCTGTTCGCCTGGTTCATGCGGTACACGGCCACCGCGCTCTCGCACGGCCACCTTCCCGCCCTGACCACGACCGGCCTGAATGCCCCCCAGGGCATCAACCTGATGTGGAACACCTCCGAGCTGCTGCCCGCGGCGATCCTGGCTCCGGTGACGCTGCTGGCCGGTCCGCAGGCCAGCCTGACCGTCATGCTCACGGCCGGCTTCGCCGCCTCGGCGGCCAGCCTGTTCTTCGTGCTGCGGCGGTGGGAGGCCAGCCTGTCCGCGGCGGCCATCGGCGGCGCCGTGTACGGATTCTCCCCGGCCCTGCTCATCTCGGGCGTCGGGCACTTCCAGCTGCAGTTCGCGGTGCTGCCGCCGTTGATGATCAGTGCCGTGCTGCGGCTGGCGACCGGCCGAGGGAACGCGGTGCGCACCGGCCTGTGGCTGGGCCTGCTGGTGGCCGCGCAGGTCTTCATCGGGGAAGAGCTGCTGGTCGACGCGGCGGTGGCCGCAGTGGTGATGGTCGTGGTACTGGCCGTCAGTCACCCGCGGGCGGCCGTGGCGGCCGTCAGGGAACGCGTCCTGGCCATCGCGGCCGGCCTGGGCAGCGCCGCCGCGGTCACGCTCGTGATCTGCGGCTACCCGCTGTGGGTACAGTTCCGCGGCCCGCTCAGCGAGCACGGCAGCCCGTGGGCGGTGCTGTCGTTCCACAGCTACCTGTACGCATTCTGGACCCCGTCCAGCACGCTGCTGTTCCACACCGGCTCCAGCGCGGCCGCGGCCGCGGCCTACCCCGAGCCGCTGCCCGAATACCTCGCCTACCTGGGCTGGCCGCTGCTCGCGGCGGCGGCCGTGGCGGCGGTGTGCTTCTGGCGGGATCCGAAGGTCCGGCTGGCTGCCGTGACCCTGGTGCTGCTCGAGTGGTTTTCCCTCGGCGCCGTCGGCGGGAAGGTGCACGGGATCCGCTACCCGGCGGGCGTGCTGCCCTGGCACTACCTCCAGCACCTGCCGGTGCTGTCGGACGTGCTGCCGGACCGGTTCTCGATCCTGGCGGACGGGTTGGCCGGCGCCTTGCTCGCGTTCGCCCTGGACCGGGCGCGCCGGGTGGCGCCGGGGACCGAGCGCGGCCGCCTGACCGGGATCCTGGCCACGCTGGTGGCGGTCCTGGTCGTGCTGCCGCTTGTCCCGCGGCCGTACGCGGCGTCGGCCGTCGGCTCAGCCCCGGCGGGCTGGCAGGCGGCCTTCGCCCGGCTCCGGCTGTCCTCCGGTGATCACGTGCTGGTCGTCCCCGACGAACGGTACGGGCTGCGCTGGCAGGCGGAGACCGGTGAGCCCGTCTCCATGGTGGGTGGCGGTGACTTCATCGAGCCGGGCCCGGGCGGCCAGGCCACGAGTTATATCTACAACCGGCTCGGGACCGCCGCTTACCTCGCTAGACTCTGGCAGGGATCACCGGCCGGGCGAGCGCCGTCGCAAGCGGAGGTCCGCAAGGACCTCGCGTACTGGAAACTGACGGCGATCGTCACCGCTACCGGCCGGGACTCACGGCTCGCGCGCTACCTGACCGGTGAATTCGGTCCGCCCACGGTCGAGGTCGGGGATGTGCTGGCGTGGCGGCTGCCCCAACCTCAACCCTGACCCGGTAGGTTAGCTGCTTTACATTGAAGAAGGGCCTGGATGTCTTCCGCTGAGACGATCGTCATAACCGGAGGGGCCGGATTCCTCGGCTCGCACCTGTCCGACCGGCTGGTGGCGGACGGCTGCTCGGTTGTCTGCCTGGATAACTTCTGCACCGGGACGCCGGCCAACGTGGCGCACCTGATCGAGAACCCGGCCTTCCGGCTGATCCGTTACGACGTCACCGAGTACCTGCACGTCGGCGGACCGGTCGACACGGTGCTGCACTTCGCTTCGCCGGCCAGCCCGGTCGATTATCTGGACCTGCCCATCGAGACGCTCAAGGTCGGCTCGATCGGGACCATGCACGCGCTGGGCCTGGCCCGGGATAAGGGAGCGCGTTTCCTGCTCGCCTCTACCTCCGAGGTCTACGGCGATCCCCTGGTCCACCCGCAGCCCGAGGACTACTGGGGCAATGTGAACCCGGTCGGCCCGCGGGGTGTCTACGACGAGGCAAAGCGCTTCTCCGAGGCGCTGACGGTGGCCTACCGGAAGAATCACGCAGTAGACACGAAGATCGTCCGCATCTTCAATACCTACGGTCCCCGCATGCGCCCGAACGACGGCCGCGCCATCCCGACGTTCATCTCCCAGGCGCTGCGGGGCGAGCCGATCACCGTGGCCGGCGACGGCAGCCAGACCCGTTCGGTCTGCTACGTGAGCGACCTGGTCGAGGGCATCCTGAGGCTGCTTCGGTCGTCCCACTCCGGTCCGATGAACATCGGGAACCCGAGCGAGCTTTCCGTGCTCGAGCTGGCCGAGACGATCAAGAAGATGAGCGGGTCGCAGTCCCCCATCACGTTCGTGCCGCGCCCGCAGGACGACCCGATGGTCCGGCAGCCGCGGATCGACCTGGCCAGCCAGGTGCTGGGCTGGAAACCTGAGGTAGGCCTGGAAGAGGGCCTCGGGCGCACCATCGAGTGGTTCCGTGAGCACGTAGGGTAATGAGGGCCGTGAAACTCTCCATCCTGATGCCCGTCTACAACGAGGCCAAGACCGTGGAGCGCGTCGTCAAGCGGGTGCTCGACGTCAGCTTCCCCTGCCAGGTGGAAGTGGTGATCGTCGACGACGCGAGCAGCGACGGCACGGCCGAGATCCTCGACCGGCTGCACGACGAGCGGCTGACCAAGATCAGGCACCCGGTGAACCGCGGCAAGGGCGCCGCGATCCGCACCGGGGTGGCCGCGGCGACCGGTGACTACATGATCCCGCTGGATGCTGACCTGGAATACCAGCCGGAGGAGATCCCCCGGCTGCTCGAGCCGGTGCTGAGCGGTGAGGCCAACGTGGTCTACGGCAGCCGGACCTTCGGCAGCCACTCGGCCTATTCCTTCTGGTACGTCATGGGTAACAAGGCCGTCACCACCGTGGCGAACGTGCTGTTCAATGCCTACATTGCCGACCTGGAGACCTGCTTCAAGCTGGTGCCGCTCGACTTGCTGCGCAGCCTCAAGATCACCTCCGACGGGTTCGGGATGGAAGCCGAGATCACCGGCAAGCTGCTGGCCCGCCGGATCCGGCCGTTCGAGGTGCCGGTTACCTACCGAGCCCGAAGCCGCGAAGAGGGCAAGAAGATCACCTGGCAGGACGGCGTACAGGCGATGTGGATTCTGGCCCGGATCCGGCTGACCAGACGAGCCGCATGAGGGCAATCAGAGGCGACCGGCAGGTCCAGTGCGATGTCCTGGTCGCGCTGTCTGAGTGCCGCAACCACCGCACGTGGTTCGCGGACTTCGCCAAGCCCTACCTGGGCGATCACCCGGTCGAGATCGGCAGCGGGCTGGGTGACTACGCCCGGGAGTGGATCCCGCTGGTCAGCCAGTTCACGGTGACCGACGCCGACGAGGCGTTCGTTATCGGGCTGAAGAAGGAGATGGCCGAGTTCCCGCACGTAAACGTGCAGCAGATCCTGCTGCCCACCACGGTGCGGGCCGAGCATTCCTGCCTCATCTCCTACAACGTGCTCGAGCACATCGAGGACCACATCGGGGCGCTGCGCAGCATGGCCAGGCTGGTCCGGCTGGACGGCTACATCGTCCTGGTCTGCCCGGCGTTCCCGTTCGCGATGAGCCCGGTTGACATCGCCACCGGGCATGTCCGCCGCTACACCAGGCGCTCCATGACGAAGGCGCTGACCGACGCCGGGCTCGAGCCCGTGGAGGTACGGTACGCCAACTCCCTGGGCCTGATCTGCTATTACGCATTCACCAGCCTGCTGCGCAGGCAGCCCTCGACGGGCGGCACGATGACGGTCTATGACCGGCTCGTGGTCCCGGTGGTGCGCTTCGCGGAGCGGCTGATGCGGGATCGGCCGCCCTTCGGCCAGTCGGTGATCGCGGTGGCCCGGGTGAAGAGCCACGACGCGGCCCCGGAGGATCCCGAAGGCGTCTAGGACGTCCAGACCGGCTGGAGCAGCACCACCGATCTCACCCGTCACGGCGCGGCCGGGGACGGCGCGCTGAACGGGGCGGCAGCAGATGCCGGCGCGCCGAGCGGGGGGGTCTCAGGTGCTGGCGTGCACGGGGTGGTAAACCCAGGCTCCGTCGGCGTGATAGGCGAAGGCGAGGCCGACGGCGGACAGATAGCGGGACAGGGCCGGGCCCGGTTCGGCCTGCCACACCACGATCCAGCCGACGTGCAGGCTGCGCAGGTCCTGCCGCGCGGCGGCGGCCTGCTGCGGGCTGACCGCGGAACCTTGCTGGGCTTGGTTGAGCCGGACGTAGAACGGATGGCGCTCGAACCCGACAATGGTCGGTTTCGGTATCCAGGAGGCGTAGGCGTCGGCCCGCGGGTGGCCGTCCTCCACGGCCATCAAGATGCCGCGGGCGTAGGGCTCATCCCCGTACTGCGGGACGTTGGCCAGGCCGAACGGCACGTCGACCACGATCGAGCCGGAATGATCAGCGGCGATCGGGCCGTCCAGGGCGGGCACCGCCGTGGGCATGGTGGCCAGGCCGCCCGGGCTCCCCGGCCAGCCGGCCTCCAGGCCGCCGAGCAGCGCCACCACCACGATCAGCGGCCAGAACCGGCGGCGGCGGAGCCAGTCCACGCCGGCCCCGGCCAGCAGGGCCACGCCGACCAGCCCGAGCAGGGCGAGCCGGTCAGCCTCACGGAATACCGACAGCCCGGGGACCCTGATGAACCACGTATACGGCATCAGGTCCGATACCCGGACCCCACGCCACGTCTGGGCCAGCGGCACATGCAGGTGGTTGCCGATGTACAGCACCGGGCCCAGGGCCAGCGCCGCGGCACCCAGCCACAGCAGGGCCAGCAGCCACGCGCTGCGCCGCCGCCAGCTCACGATCAGGCCGAACACGGCCAGCACGGTCAGCACCACGCCGAACGTGTTCATCGTCTCGATGTGCGTACGCGACGTGTAGATGTGTCCCAGGGCGGTCAGCCCGTAGCTGGCCAGCCGGGGCGACGGCGCGAACTGGCTGGGCAGGCTGGCCACCCAGTCCTGGTATCCGAGCGCCGAGGCCGGGGCGGCGGCGCCGCCCGCGCGGGACTGCTGGTACATCGCGATCAGCTGGGGGCTGGCCACGACCAGGCCGGTCACGGCCGCGGCGGCCAGGATCCCGAGCCGGTCCAGCACGGCGTCCACGCTGCGCGTGCCGGCCAGCCAGCCGACCAGGACCAGGACGGCGAGGATCAGGCCCATGATCGCCGTTTCCTGGTTGACCAGGACCGAGGCGCCGAGCACGACGCCGAGGATGACGGCCCGGCCCACGGTGGGTTTGCGGCGCAGCCGGACGGCGGCCTCCAGGGTCACGGGCAGCAGCACCGCGCCGTACACGATGTTCAGGTGGTACCAGGTCTGGTAGGTCAGCATGGACGACAACCCGAAGAACGCGCCGGCCGCGATGGCGCCGGTCCGCGTGGGCAGCCACAGCCGGGCCGCCCGGTACATGGCGTAGCAGGCCAGGCCAGGGGCGATGATGGTCAGCAGGTTGTAGGCGCCCGACGGGCCGAAGGCCAGCGTGACCGGCGCCAGCACCACGCCGAGCAGCGGCACCAGCGTGTGGTAACCCAGCTGGAGCCCGACCGGGGCGGCCATGTAGGTCGTGGTGTACGGATTGTGCAGGTGGATGATCTGGTGCGCCACCCACCACAGGTTCCAGACGTAGATAGCCACATCCCGGCTGGCGGGCAGCCGGCCGGTGATGTAGGTGGCCAGCGGCCAGGTCACGGCGACCCCCGCCGCCAGGAAGCCGGCCAGCACGGTCAGCTCGACGGCCCACGGGCGGCCGGCCACGGCCGGCAGCCATCCTGGCCTGCTGATGGTCGGCCGCTGCCCGTCGGGCAGCCGCTCCTGGCTGCCCGTAACCTGCCCCTGGGTCATGCAGGCAGCCTAGTGGGCGGTACGGTGCGACGGGGATCACACGTGATGACGCGTATCCGGAGATGCGTGGCCGGTCGGTGCTGCGTCATCCTGGCTTCGGATGAAACTCACTGAGGTGCTCGGGCTGCTCGCCGCCGGGACGGCCGGGGGCATATTCAGCACGGTGGTGTCCATTGCCTCCCTGGTCACCTACCCGGTGCTGCTCGCGCTCGGCGTGCCGCCGCTGGCCGCCAACATGACGAACACCGTGTCGCTGGTCCTCACCGGGGCGGGCTCGGTCGCCGGCTCGCGGCCGGAACTGGCCGGGCAGGGCCGGCGGGTGCTCCGGCTCGGCGCCATCACGGCGCTCGGCGGGGCGGCCGGGGCGGCGATTCTGCTGGTTACCCCGGCGAGCACCTTCGTGGTCGTCGTCCCGGTGCTGATCGCCGGGGCCTCGCTGGTGCTCCTGGTCCAGCCCAGGATCAAGAAGCTGGCTCCGGCGCCCGATGCGGGCCGTCGACGCCGCCTGGCGTCCGGCGTCGCGCTGTTCGTGGTGGCTGTGTACGTCGGGTACTTCGGCGCGGCCGCGGGCGTCATGCTGCTCGTGGTACTCCTGACCATGATCGACGAGCCGCTGATCAGGGTCAACGCGATCAAGAACGCCGTTTCGGGCCTGGCCAACGCGATGGCCGCGCTGTGCTTCGCGCTGTTCGGTGATGTCCGGTGGAAACTCGTGGTCCCGCTGGCGGCAGGCTTCCTCATCGGCGGGTGGATCGGGCCGAAGATCGCGCGCCGGGTCCCGGTCGAGGCGTTCCGGGTCTTCGTCAGCCTGTGCGGGCTTGGCCTGGCGGTGAGGCTGGGCATCAGCGCGTACCGCTGACTTTGGTGATGCGGTAGTCAAATTGAGGTAAGTGCGCTCATCAAGCGAACTACCATGACAAAATCCTTCACATACCTATCCAGGATGGTTTACTCTGTGCTAGTGATCGGGCACTAGGGGTAAGCACAGGTTCCTCAGTGCCCACGGCGGTGGTCAACTCGCGCTGGCGCCGCAGGGCCCGGCCCGCGAGCGGCAGGGGCCGCGAGCGTCTTCCGCGCGGGCAGAATAAATAGGAGCCTCAGCATGGTAGCTCTGCTCGTTATTGTCATTGTTGCCGTCGGCTACCTTGTGTCGCTGCGCATTCACCCGCTCCGCAAGTGCCCGAGATGCAACATGAGCGGCAGGCACTACGGCGCGATCTTCACCGGCACCTACCGGCGCTGCCGCAGGTGCGATGGCAAGGGCCAGCTCGACCGGATCGGCACGCAGGTCTTCTACGGCGGGACCAAGCACACCGGGACGTTCCCGAAGAAGTAGCGCCGGCGCCTGCCGCCCGCTACGGCGTCACGATGATCTTGCCTACCACGCCGCCCTCGGCCGCCTCCTGCGCGGCGACGATATGGTCCAGCGGGTACTTGTGCACCGGCAGGCTAGTGAGGGCGCCTGCTGCCAGCGCGGCGGTGATGTCCGCCGCGGCCCGGTCGTGCGCCGCGTCCGGCAGGGTGTACAGCAGCATGAACTTGAGCCAGATGTTGGCGGACATGCAGGAACGGACGGGGAGCGCGGGATCGGCGGCCTCGGCCGCGTAGGTCATGATGGTGGTCCCCGGGTGTGCCACCGCGAGGTCGAGGGCCAGGTTGGCGCCCAGGGCGAGCTCGATCACCCGGTCGACGGCGGGCACGAACGCGTGGATCTGCTGGATCGCGTCGGCCGACCGGTAGTTCACCACCAGGTCGGCACCCGCCTTCTCGGCCAGCGCCGCCTTCTCGGAGCTGCTCACGGTGCTGATCACTCGAGCCCCGGCCCGTTTGGCCAATTCAATGGCGAAGTGACCGACAGCCCCGGCACCTCCGGCCACCAGTACGGTCTGGCCGGTCACCGGACCGTCCGAGAACAAGCTGTAGTGCGCGGTCATCGCTGGGACGCCGATCGAGGCGCCCAGCTCGAACGAGGCGCCGTCGGGCAGCGGCGAGGCGTGCCGTTCCGGCACGACGGTCCACTCGGCCGCGGTCCCCCACCGCCGCCCGGCCGCCGCCAGCCACAGCCACACCCGCTCCCCAACGCGGCCCGGGTCCACCCCGGGGCCGACCGCCTCGATGATGCCCGCGCCGTCCTGGTGCGGGATCTGGAAGCCGTCGATGGGGCGCGGCGTCACGCCCGCGCGGGCCTTGTAGTCGGTGGGGTTGAGGCCGGAGGCGCGCACCCGGACCAGGACCTCGCCCGGACCCGGCTGGGGCCGGTCGATCTCCTCGACTCGCAGCACCTCAGCGGCCGGGCCGGTGGTGGAGTACAAGGCTGCCTTCATGGGAGTGCGGCGTGGACAACCGAAGTCAGGCAAGGGCCGACACGCCGCTTCACCTCCTTCTGAATGTCGCTGATACCGATAAAATGTTTGAATGTCCCGTTATCGCCTGGCACCTACGCTAGCCGAAGAAGCAGCGCTGCGGGAGCACTGTGCGCATGCCCGTTTTATCTGGAACCTCGCGGTGGAGCAGCAGTCTTGGTGGCATCCCGGACGCAGCAGCGCGCCGAGATATCTACAACAATGCAGGCAGCTTACCGAGGCCCGCGCCGAGTATGGGTGGCTAAGGGCCGGCAGCCAGATGGTTCAGCAACAGGCGTTGAGAGATTTCGCGCAGGCGATGACGAACTTCTTCGCCGGCACACACGGCAAGCCTTCGTGGCGGAAATCTGGACGTGACGAAGGATTCAGAATAGTTGCCGTCAAGCCCAATCAGGTTCGCCGAATCAGCCGGAACGTCGGCGAAGTATGGATCCCAAAGGCTGGGTGGGTGCGGTTCCGTTGGTCTCGATCTGTCCCTAAGGCGACGTCCTATCGGGTCACCTTGGATCGCGCCGGGCGCTGGCATATTGCGTTCGCAGCGGCCCCGGAGCCCATCCCGCCACCGGGCACCGGCGAGGTCGTCGGCGTCGACCGGGGGGTGGTCATCAGCGCGGCGCTGTCGACAGGCGAGATGCTCAACGTGCCCGTGACTAGTCCCGCACGACGACGGAGGCTCCGCTATCTTCAACGCAGGATGGCGCGGTCGAGGCGCGGGTCAAACCGCCGCGTACGAGTCAAGCTCGCTGTCGCTCGGATGAAGGCCAGGGAAGCTGACACGTGCAAGGACTGGGCCGAGAAAACTTCCACCAGCCTCGCCCGCCGGTTCGACGTGATCCGAGTCGAGGACCTGCGCATTGCGAACATGACACGCTCGGCCAGAGGCACCGTCGGGCAGCCGGGTCGGAATGTACGAGCCAAGGCTGCGCTCAATCGAGAAATCCTGCGGTCCGGTTGGGGACTACTGGTGCGTCGGCTGGAGGACAAGGCTCCTGGCCGAGTGGAAAAAGTCAATCCTGCGTTCACCTCCCAGCGCTGTAGCGCGTGCAGGCATGTCGCAGCGGGCAGCCGCGAGAGCCAAGCCCTATTCCGCTGCGTGGCCTGCGGCTACGTCTGCAACGCCGACGTGAACGCGGCTAGGAATATCGCGGCGGGACACGCCGTGACTGCGCGGGGAGGCCTCCGGGGTGCCGGGCCGGTGAACCGCGAACCTCGAGTGTTTGCCTCCTGACGGGGACGTGAACGGCTCGAATCTCCCGCCTCACAGGCGGGGGAGGATGTCAAGGGTGCAGCGTAGCGCCTTTGAATACCTTGTCCACGGCGTTGCGCGGGCCGTGCAGGGCGACGCCGGCGAACTGCAGGTCGGCCGCGGCGACGGCCCGGACCACGGCCCGGTTGTCGTCATCGTGGCCGGTGGCGAACATGTCCATGGTGTAGACGGCCATCGGCATGCCCCGGGCCAGGGCCCGCTGGTGAGCCTGACCGAGCAGCTGGGCGTCGGCCGCGTAGACGACTACCGGCTGCCGGAACAGCTCCAGGTACGTATTTCCCGATCCATCCTCGTAGGGCTTGCCCATGACCTCAGGCGCGCTGGCGGCGATGCCGCTGGCCAGGAAGGCGGTCACGTTCAACTTCTGCCACGGCTCGAGTCCGGCGCGCACGGCGATGGCGATCTTGGTATCGAAACGTATGGTCACCGGTCCGAGCATGCCTCGCCGGCGGCCCGGAGTATTGAACGCTGGAGCGCCGCCGGACACCGCGGCCTACGATAATGCCAGCCTGAGATAATGGAGCATGGCCGCCGCCGACTCAGCCAGGGACTGGGCCCGGTACTGGCGCTCCGACGGGGTTCCCGTGGAGGCCATGCACGCGCACTTCACCTCGCACGTGTATCACCGGCACAGTCACGAGAGCTACTCCTTTGGCGTGACCGAAACCGGCGCGCAGGCTTTCACCTGCCGGAACGGCCGGCATGTGAGCGGTACCGGCATGGTGATGGCCTTCAATCCCGACGATCCGCACGACGGCCACGCAGCCGGCGACGGCGGGTTCACCTACCGGATGGTGCACATCTGGCCGGAATTCTTCGCCAGCCTGATCGGCGCCGCCCGGCCGCTGCCGCTGTTCCGCTCGCCGGTGCTCGACGACCCGGTGACCGCGCGGTCGCTGCGCCGCCTGCACCTTACGCTGACCGGGCCCGAGGCCGCAGCTACCGAGCTGGAACGGTACGAGCGGCTGGCCGACACGGCCCGGCTCCTGGTCCGGCATTCCTCCGCGCGGGACCAGGCCGGGGAGCCAGCGGGAACGGCGGGATCGGACGCCCGCGTTGCCGCGCGCATCCGCGAGCTCCTGTACGACCGGTACGCTGCGGCGGACCTGACCGCCCCTGACCTGACGAGCGCTGACCTGGCCGCGGCCGCCGGCTGCAGCAGGTTCGCGGCCTACCGGGCCTTTCATCAGGTGTACGGGCTCGCGCCCAGCGACTACCAGCGCCAGCTCCGAGTGCGCGCGGCCCGCAGGCTGTTGGCCCGTGACATCCCGCCCGCGGTGGCCGCGGCCGAGGCAGGCTTCGCCGATCAGGCCCACCTGACCCGCTGGTTCCGGCGCTACTACGGGGTCACGCCCGGTGCCTACCGCACCGCGATGCACCCGCGGGCCGGGGCGTCCCGATGAGCGCGCTCACCTGGAGCACCATCGCCAGCCTGGCTACCGCGCTGGGCACGCTGATCCTGGCGGTGGCCACGTTCTCGGCGGTCAGGTCGTCGAACCTGATGGCCAAGGTGGCCCAGCAGCAGCTAATGGTCCAGCTGCGCCCAGTGCTGGCCACCACCAGGCGGGAGGACCCGGCCCTCAAGGTCAACTTCGGCGACAAGAAATGGGTGCTGGTACCGGGCGGCGGCGCGGTCGGCGAGGTCGGCCCTGGCGACGGGTCGCTGGGGCCGGACACCCCGGTCGTCTACCTGGCCCTCGGAGTGCGCAACGCTGGCAGCGGCATCGCGGTGCTGCACGGCTGGCATTTCTTCCCCGGCTGGCGCCGCGACGCCGAGCA
Organism: uncultured Actinomycetes bacterium; assembly: GCA_963790065.1. Lineage (GTDB taxonomy): Bacteria > Actinomycetota > Actinomycetes > Streptosporangiales > Streptosporangiaceae > Palsa-504. The sequence goes on from CAWBNK010000001.1 coordinate 924,931, forward strand.
TGCCCCGCTGGAGGAGTTCCAGCGCCAGAACCGGGACCTGTACATCCCGACTGGTGACATCGGGTTCTGGCAGGGCGCGTTCCGCGACACCGAGGACGCGGGCTACGACGACGCGCGGAAGACCATCGAGGCCCGCGAGCCGTGGACGGTGGAACTGCTGTACGGCGACCACGAGGGCGGCCAGCGGATGATCTCCCGGTTCACCGCGCTGCCGCACACTGCCCCTGCCACCGACACCGACGCTGACAGGGGCACCGGCGCTGACATGGGCACCGGCACGGGCTGGATCGCCACGGCCAGCAGGCACTGGAACATCGACCGGCCCGAACCCAGGTGATGACCGGCCGGCGCCTGCATCCAGCCCTCTCACAGGGAATCCCCAGTTCAGCCAGAGAGTTCTGACCGACTTTGCAGCGTTTACCTCTGGTACTGTCGCATCTTGTCCATCACAATTGAGTATCGAACTGGGTCGCAAAGCAACGGGTTTCGTGACATAGCAAGGCGGGTGACTGGAACAGGTGCGATTGCGAGCGGGGTCGCCGGACGGGCCTGGCTCTGGCGTTCACGCTGGCGAGGAGCAGCACCTGGCTGGGGCTGATAGCCGCCCGCGCAAGCGGGCCTACTGGTTTTCCCGGCCACCGGCCCGGGCTGCCGCCCTGATCACGGCGCTGACCGTGGGCATTGTCCTCACCGTGAGCCCGGCCGACAGCGCGGCCGGCGACATCGCGTCCAAGTTCGCGCGGGTGGTGCGGCACCTGGTCGCGCCCTCGCAGAACGCGCAGGCCTTCTCGGGCACCCCCGCCGTCGGCGCGCTGTTCACTACCTCCGACGGCCACCTCGGCCAGCATTTCTGCACCGCGAGCGTGGTCAACAGCCCGCACGGCGACCTGCTCGTCAGCGCCGCGCACTGCGCGGCCGGCGCCGCGGGGAAGGCCGTGTTCGTGCCCGGCTATCACGACGGGGCGATTCCCTACGGGATATGGAACGTGACCAAGACCTACACGGATAAGGCCTGGGCCTCCTCGTCCAACCCAGATGACGACGTCGCCTTCCTGCGCGTCAGCCAGCCCGGCTCGGCCACGCCGATCGAGGACGTGACCGGAGCGGAGCAGCTCGCCACCGGCACGTCAGCCCGCCAGCTGGTCGAGGTGATCGGCTACCCGGATGGCGCCAACGCGCCGGTGGCCTGCCGGAACTGGACGAAGGAGCCCATGCCGGACCAGCTTGAGTTCGACTGCGGCGACTACACCGACGGCACCAGCGGAGGTCCCTTCCTGGCCAACGTCGACACGCTGACCGGGCAGGGCACGGTAATCGGCGTGATCGGCGGATACGAGCAGGGTGGCGACACCCCGCAGGTGTCCTACTCCGCGATGTTCGAAGCGAACGTGGCGGCGCTGTACCGCGCGGCCGTAGCCGGGGGCTGAGCCGGCCGGATCGCGCTGGCCGACGCTAGCCAGCGCTAGCTGGCGCGGCCCGGGGGCGGGACGATCTGGTCGATCTCGGCCAGTTCGGCGGCGGATGGGGTCCACTCCGAGGCCGCCGCGTTCGCCTTGGCCTGCTCGGCGGTCATCGCCCCGGCGATCACGGACGAGCAGCCCGGCTGGGCCGCCAGGGCTCCGATGGCCGTCTGCAGGATCGACACGCCGTGCGCCTGGGACCAGTCGATGAGCGCCTCGACCTTGACCAGCTTCTCGTCCGTGACGTAACCGGCCCGGGCGGCCAGCCTGGTCCCGGCCGGGATCTGGCGGCCCTGCCGGAACTTGCCGGTCAACAGCCCGTTGGCCAGCGGGAAGAAGGGCAGTACGCCGAGCCCGAAGTGCCTGGCCGCGGGGACCACTTCGGCTTCGGCGGCCCGCTCGAGCAGAGACCAGTGATTCTGGGCTGAGATGAACGGGGTCTGGCCGCCGATTGCGGCCAGGTGCGCGGCGTCGGCGATCTGCCAGCCGGAGAAGTTGGAGTGGCCCAGGTACCGGACCTTGCCCTCGGCGACCAGTTCGTGCAGCGCCGCGATGGTCTCCTCGACCGGGGTCACCGGGTCCGGCGTGTGCAGCTGGTACAGGTCGATGTAATCAGTCTGCAGCCGCCGCAGCGACTCGGTGACCGCCCGCCTGATGTAGGCCCGCCCGCCCTTGGCTCCCGCCGCGGGGCCGTATCCCATGTCGGAGCTCTGATTGCCGAACTTGGTGGCCAGCACGACCTCATCCCGCCGCCGGCCGAGGATCTCGCCGAGCGCGCTTTCCGATCCCCCGCCTCCGCCGTAGGTGTCAGATGTGTCGAACAGGGTGATGCCGGCGTCGATGGCCGCGTCCACCACCGCACGTGTCCCTTCGGTGTCGAGACGGCTGCCGAAGTTGTTGCAGCCGAGCCCGACAACCGATACCAGCAGTCCCGAATCACCCAGTGGCCGATAGCGCATGAGCCCATTTTATGAACTCTGGTCCCTGGCGAAGTCCGGGCCCGGAAACTCAAGGCCGGCCGGCGGCCGCAATGGGCTCATTGTGATCCAACGGATCGTGATTATCCGCCGGCAATGCGCTGCTACGCCTTGCGGGCCACGAGCGCGTAGTAGTAGCTGTCACTCGGATCGTCCGGGAGGTGCTCGCCGGGTTCAGGGTGCCATTCAGGCGTCCACACCAGGCCGGGCTCGACGAGTTCCAGGCCGGGGACGAGCGCGAGCACCTCGGGCCGGCTGCGGACGCGCATGGGCGTAGTGGCCGCCTCGTAGACGCGGGCCGCGGCGTTCACCTCGGGAGCGGCGTCCGCCGTGCCGTGCGTGAGGGCGACGTGGCTACCTGCAGGGAACGGCGCCAGCAGTTCGCCGATGATGGCGGCCGGATCATCGGCGTCGGACATGAAGTGCAGCATGGAGACGAACAGGACGCCGACCGGCTCATCGAAGTTCACCAGGCGGCGCAGTTCGCGGTCGGCCAGGATGTCGGCCGGCGCCCGCATGTCGTGCCCGAGGATGACCGCGCTGGCCGCGCCCTGCAGCATGTTCCTGGCGTGCGCGAGCACCACGGGGTCATGATCGATGTAGACGACCCGGGCCGCCGGATTGGCTGCCAGCGCGACCTCGTGCACGTTTCCCATCGTCGGCAGTCCGGTACCGATGTCGATCAGCTGCGTGATGCCCGCCTCATTCACCAGGTAGCGGACCGCCCGCCGCACGAAGGCACGGTTAATTCGGGCCGCCTCGCGTATATTCGGCAAATGTGCCGTGATCGTTCTCGCGGCTTCTCTGTCGGCCGGATAATTGTCTTTGCCGCCGAGGAAGTAATCGTAAATGCGCGCCGAACTCGGGATGTCTGGCCGGAATGTCGTCCGCCAGTCATCTCGGTCCCCCGGGCCGCCCCAGCCGGCCGGGGGCACCGGGCTTTTCGGGGTATCGCCGCTCATTTGCGGTGCGCTTCCTCTCGTCCGTTATGCGCCTTTCTCACGCTTAGCGCGCACATAAAGCCGGGTTCCGCCCCGGGCCTGGGGCCGCTGCCGCTGCGAGGCAAGGCCTGGCTCGGCGGTCTTCGGGTGCTGCTGGGAGCCTTGCGGCACTGGGTGTTTTGACCGCCGGCCGGGGCGTCCCGGCGGTTGAACCGGTGGTCGCGGATCAGGTGAGCGCCGGGTCGCCGATCGCCTGAAGAACCATCACGACTGCACAAGCTTAAGGTCGGCCAGGACCTTTTGCTAGACAGAAGTGTCCTGCGCAGACAGGACTTGGTCGCCTGTTTTGGGGGGTGTGGTGAAATCCCACCTGGGATATCATCGCTTCTATCCGGCGTTGGCAACGCATTGCCAACCATCTCGGAAGGCACCGCTCTGTCACGCAATTGCGCAGTAGAATTCCGTGGCGGGACGGAAACCAGGGAGGCGGCATGCCAGAGGCAACGGAAGGGCCAACTGTGCTGCGCATCCTGCTTGGTACCCAGTTGCGGAGGCTCCGGGAGAGCCGGGGGATCACCGCACAGGCCGCGGCCAAGGCCATCCGCGGGTCTGAGTCCAAGATCAGCCGGATCGAGCTTGGCCGGAACGCGATCCGCGAGATCGACGTGCTCGACCTGCTCACCTTCTATGGCGTCGGCCCGGTGGAACGCGAGCAGCTGCTGACCCTGGCCGAGCAGGCCAACCGGCCCGGCTGGTGGCACCGGTTCAACGACATCCTGCCGGACTGGTTTCAGTCCTACGTCGGCATGGAAGAGGCGGCCATTTCTATCCGGGTCTACGAGCCGCAGTTCGTGCCTGGCCTGCTGCAGACCCCGGCCTACACCGCCGCGGTCCTGGCCGTGTGCGACATTCCCGTCGCCGAGGCCGAGCGGCACGTCATCCTGCGCAAGGAGCGACAGCGCCGGTTCACCGAGGGCCGGGTCAAGCTGTGGGCGATCATCGAGGAGACCGCGCTGCGGCGGCCGGTGGGCAGCACCCAGATCCTGATCGATCAGCTCCGCTACCTGCTCAGCCTGAGTAACCGGCCGAACTTCACCCTGCAGATCATCCCGGCCGGCATGGGCGGCCACGCGGTGCCAAGCGGCTTCACCATCTTGCGGTTCGGCGAGGCGGACCTGCCGGACGTTGCGTACCTCGAGCATCTCACCAGCGCTCTCTACTTTGACAAGAAATCCGAGGTTGACCGGTACCTGCTCGCCATGGAGCGGCTCAGCATCATCAGCGCCAAGCCGAGCCAGACGACCGGCATCCTGACCACGATCATCGGCCAGCTGGAGGAAGGCCTCTAGCGTCCGGTAGCGCCGCCGACCGGGGACCAGGGCCCGTGGCCGGGCCAGGGACGCGGAAGTCCCGCCCGGCCACGGGCATGCGGAGGGCGGTGGTCCGCAGCGGACCACCGCCCTCTCCTCCCCCCAAACTCATGTCCGTGCCCCTGACCCCGGAAAGCCCCGTCTAAGAACCCCCGAGACCAAGCGACCGGCCAGGCTGGAGTTGACGTGCCGCCCGGGTTGCCGTACCGAGGTTCAGGCGACGGGAAGGTCGAACTCCCCGTTCTTGGCCCCGATGAGGAAGCAGTCCCACTCGTGCCGGTTGAACATATGCGGGGTCTTGCTGCGGTCCTTCGAGTCGCGGACCGCGACGCCTCCGTCGGGGAGGTGCGCTATTTCCACGCAGCCAGCAGCGCTGCTAGCGCTGCTCTTGAACCAGGTAAGGCCGTTGAGGTCGGTGTCCATCCCGCCTCTCCTTTCATTGATATGCGGCTTCATTCGAGTGACGTGTGCTGGTCAGGAGAGCTCTCTCGACACCTGCTGGATGAGCTCAACCGAAGCGGCCGGGGACAGCGCGGCGGCGCGCATCCGGTCAAAGGCCTCGGCGCACAGCCGGACTTCCCTGTCTTTTTCCATGTAGATCATGCCGCCGACGGATTCGGTGTAGGCCACGTCCTCATCGGACCGCTCAGGAAACTCCAGGATGGAGAACGGCCCGGTCAGGCCCGCGTGGGCGCCGGATCCGAAGGCCAGGACCTGCAGGGTCACGTTCGACCAGCGGCTGGCCTGGATCAGGTGCTCCAGCTGCGGTCGCATGACCGCCGTACCGCCGATGTTCCGCCTGATGGCGCCCTCGTCGAGGATGAGCCACAGGTCGAGCGGCGGGTCCTGGTCAAGCAGCCGTTGTCGCTGCATGCGCAGGTCCACTACCCGCCGTATCTGTTCGTCACTGTCCCTGGGCCGTAGCTCGCGCAGCACGGCCAGGGCGTAGTCGGTAGTCTGCAGGAGGCCGTGGACCACATCCGTCTCATAGCTGCGCAGCCCGCAGGCCTCCGCCTCCAGGCCGACATAGATGTCGAAGCCGCTGGGCAGGACATCGTCGTAAATGGACCACCAGCCCTTGCGGTGGCCCTCCCGGGCCATGTCGACCAGGACCTTGCGCGCGCCCGGATCATCGACTCCGTACATGCCGAGCATCGCGGTCAGGTAGGCCAACTTAGTCGGCGCCTTGCCGGTCTCGATGCGGGACAACGTCGACGGCGCCAGCCCGAGCTGCTCGGCCACTTCCTCCAGCTTGAGCGAGTGCGCCTCACGGAGACGCCGGAGCTCGGCACCGAGCCTGCGCCTACGAACAGTAGGCCCCAGGGGCACGAGAGCTCACCTCCTCTTACGCAGAGGAATAGGCACCGGGGCGATGTGAGCGCCCGAACGCCGCGCATGTGCGTCAGGGCGTAGGCGGAACACTCCACATCGTCTGTGACAAGCAGTACGATACAGCACTACCAGCAAGTTTGAAATCCCATCTAGGATTTCACCGTGGAAATTTGCCCCACGCACTTGCGTCAAGGGCACTCCCGGCACCATCATCAGTTTGACGCCAGGACTCGTTCCGGGTCAGCGGAAAGGTGCAAATTCGGACAAATTGTTATAAGCATGGAAAGGCCAGGCAGAGGCGGTTTTGCGTATTTTCGGGCGAGATCTGGGTCCGCCGGAGCGGCCGGGCTGGGAATAGCAGTGATCTAATGCGTCTGATGTTGATTTGAGTGGTTAGTGCCGACTATGCGTACCACGGTGGCGAGTGTCACGGGCGTGACACCGGAGCGGGCGGAGGTTCACCGTCCCAGGTCGCGACCGGATGAGACGATCTCGGCAGTAGTGGGAGGACTCGACATGGAAACGCCCGCAGGCAATCCCCGACAACCAGGGTCCGGCCGGAGGCCGGTCGACCTGACGTCGGGAGTCAGGGGGCCAGCAGGCAACTCGCGCGCCACCGTACTGGGCTCGCTGACCATTCCGGGACGGCCGGAACAGGTCGGCCTGGCCCGTTCCTTCGTAGCGCGGACGCTCGGCTCGAACCGGATAGCCGCGGACGCCGACGCGGCGACATTACTGACGTCGGAAATCGTCACCAACGCCGTCCAGCACACCAAGTCGGGAGTCGGTGGCGGGACCGTCACGATCGTCGTGATCGGCGTGCCGCGCGGTGTCCTGGTGGAGATCATCGACGACGGGTCGGCAGGTACCCCGATCGTGAAGGGCGACCTGTACGCGGCCGAGGGGCACGGGTTGTTCCTGGTCCATCACCTCGCCGCCCAGTGGGGCTACCTGCGGGACTCGGCCGGCACCACGGTCTGGTTCCACCTGCCCGTAGCCGACCAGGCGCAGTCCGGCGAGCCGCCGGGCCCGGCGGCCGACCGCAGCCGCGAAGCACCGCAGCGCTCGGGCGACTACGTCCCGGACCGGGCACCGTACCGGACTCAGCCCACCCAGCTCTGGGCGGCGGCGATGCCGTCCGCGACCGCTCCCGCCTGACCGCCGGCCGTTCCGCAGGCCCGCTGCCGGTCCGGCAGACTTTCCGCATGTCCGCGGCCGGTCCGGACGGTCCGGCAGAATGAGTCCATGACCACACCACACTCCTACGGGACCGGACCTGGGGTGATCACGCCGGACGGCTGTGCCGTGGACTTCTACGCCCTCATGCCCGCCCTCGGCGAGCCCGCCATCGTGCATGACGCCGCCGGACCGGGGGCGTCCATTCTCGAACTCGGCTCCGGCGCGGGGCGGGTCACCCACCCGCTGGTCGCGTTCGGCCACCCGGTCGTGGCGGTCGACGAATCGCCGGAGATGCTGTCGCATGTGCGCGACGCCGAGACCGTGCAGGCCCGGATCGAAGACCTGGCCCTGGACTGCCGTTTCGACGCCGTCCTGCTCGCCTCGCACCTGATCAACGCGGATGAGCCGACCAGGAGTACCTTCCTGGAGGTATGCCGGCGCCACGTCGCCGACGACGGCTGCGTGATCATCCAGCAGCACGCGCCGGCCTGGTTCGCTGAGGCCAGCGATACCGAGAACACCCGTGACGGCGTCATCTACCGGCTCCGCGACGTGTCACGTCCGGCCCCGGACCAGATTTCCGCCACCGCCGAGTACGTGGCCGGCGACCGGCGCTGGACGCAGACGTTCACCACGAACCGGCTGGACGAGGACGTGCTGGTGGCCGAGCTGGCCGGGGCGGGCCTGCGCCTGGACCGCTACCTGACCGACGACTGCAGCTGGTTCCGCGCGGTCCCGGTGACCGCCGGCCGCTGACCCCCGAACGTCACCCGGGGCTAGCTGCTGCCGGACTTGCGGCGGAAGGAGCGGCGGCTGGCGGCGGGGCCTTGCGCGCCGTGTACCTTGCCGGTGTCGTGCGCGCCCTCGGCGCTGGCGTGCGCGCTGCGCTTGCGGTCCAGGGCCTCGCGGAACTTGCGCTTGACCTCATCGAGGTCGGACTTGGCGCCGCCGGGCTGGCCCGCCCCCGCGGGATCGGCCTGACTCGCGGCATCTGACGGTGCGGCATCTGACGGTGCGGCATCCGGCTGGCTTGCGGCCGCGGCGGCCTTGGCCGGGGTCGGTGAAGCCTCGGATCCAGATTGCTCGACAGCCATGCGGACCTCCTGCGGCTCGGGACGTTCGGCATCCAGCGTCGCACATCCGGGCCGGGTGGTTCGACCCGCCACCCCCACGAGGGACCGGATCATGATCGCCAGCCATCCGGGAACCGCCGATACTTACGCTATGACACCGAAGGCGGCCGACGGCACCGATACCGCTCACGGCCACGTCGAGCTGCTGCGGGACGCGGACCGGCCGGCGGCGTGGATGCTGCTGATCGACGGGATCCCGCAGTCGCACGTGGACCTGGACGACCCCGGCTACCTGGACTTCGAGTACGTCAGGCGGCTGGGGCACGTGATCGACACGGCGGCACCGGCGGCGCAGCCGCTGCGCGTGCTGCATCTGGGGGCCGGGGCGCTCACGCTGGCCCGTTACGTGGCGGCCACCAGGCCCGGTTCGGCGCAGCTGGCCGTCGAGATCGACGCCGAACTGGTCGACCTGATCAGGCTGAGGCTGCCGCTCGGGCGGCCCCGGCCGGTCCGGGTCCGGGTCGGCGACGCCCGGGCGGTGCTCGAGCGGCGGCCGGCCGGGTCCTGTGATGTCGTGATCGCGGACGTCTTCGCCGGGGGACGCACGCCGGCCCACCTGACGTCGGTGGAGTTCGCCGCGGCGGCCCGGCGGGCGCTGCGGGACGGCGGGGTCTTCGCGGCCAACGTAGCCGACGGCGCGCCGCTGACCCATGCCCGGGCGCAGGTCGCGACGGCTCTGGCCGTCTTCCCGCACGCCTGCCTGATCGCCGACGCGGCGGTGCTGCGGGGCCGCAGGTTCGGCAACCTGGTACTGGCGGCCAGCATCGGCCCGCTTCCGACCGACCGGCTGACCCGGCTGGCGGCCGGGGATCCGATGCCGGGCCGGGTCCTGCACGGGGCCGACCTCACCCGGTTCACCGCGGGCGCCAAGGCGGTTACCGACGAGAACGCGCTGCCCTCCCCCGCTCCCCCGACGGATGCATTCGTGGGCTAAGCGGGGAGGCCGGCGGACGCCTTCGCGTCGTTAGCGGCGGCGGGCGGGGCGGCCGCCGCGGCCTTCGCGCTTGGCGCGGACCCGGACCGAGACCTGCACCGGGCTGCCCTCGAAGCCGAACTCCTCGCGTAGCCGCCGCTCCACGAACCGGCGGTAGGCCGCCTCGAGGAAGCCGGACGAGAACAGCACGAAGTGCGGCGGCCGGATGCCGGCCTGGGTAGCGAACAGGATCTTCGGCTGCTTGCCGCCCCGCACCGGCGGCGGCGTGGCGGCCACCAGGCCGGTCAGCCAGGCGTTGAGCCTGCCGGTGGGAACCCGGGTCTCCCAGCCGGCCAGGGCTGTCTCCAGCACGGGCACCAGCCGGTCGGTATGCCGCCCGGTGGTCGCGGAGATGTTCACCCGGGGCGCCCAGCGAGCGGTGTACAGCTGGCGGTCGATCTCCTTTTCCAGGTACCGCTGCCGGTCCTCGTCTACCAGGTCCCACTTGTTGTAGGCGATGACCAGGGCCCGGCCGGCCTCGATGACCATTGAGACGATGCGCAGGTCCTGCTCGGTGAGCGGCTCGCTGGCGTCGACGAGCACAACGGCCACTTCGGCCCGGTCCAGCGCGCCCGCGGTGCGCAGGGCCGCGTAGTAGTCCGCGCCCTGGTTCTCGCGGAACCGTCGCCTGATCCCGGCCGTGTCGACGAATCGCCACGTGATGCCGCCCAGCTCGATGAGCTCGTCCACCGGATCCCTGGTCGTGCCAGCCTCCGGATCGACCAGCGACCGCTGGTGCCCGGCCAGCTTGTTCAGCAGGCTGGACTTGCCGACGTTGGGGCGGCCGAGCAGCGCCACCCGGCGCGGGCCGTCCTCGGCCTCGTCAGTTTCCTTGGGCGCGTCCGGCAGCGCGTCGAGGATTACGTCGAGCAGGTCACCGCTGCCCCGCCCGTGCAGCGCGCTGACCGGCACGGGCTCGCCCAGCCCGAGCGACCACAGCGCCGCGACCTCGGGTTCGGCCTTGGTGTCGTCGATCTTGTTGGCCGCGACCACCACCGGCTTGCCAGACCGGCGCAGCACGCTGGCCACGGCCGCGTCCGCGTCGGTGACGCCGACGGTGGCGTCGACCACGAACAAGACTTCGTCCGCGGCGTCCACCGCCACCCGGGCCTGGGCGGCAACCCGCGCGGCCAGGGTCTGGCTGCCCTCCACGGCCGGCTCCCAGCCGCCCGTATCCACCAGGGTGAAGGCGCGCCCGCGCCAGGTGGCGTCGTAGGCGACGCGATCTCTGGTCACGCCCGGGGTGTCCTCGACCACCGCCTGCCTGCTGCCCAGGATCCGGTTGACCAGCGTGGACTTGCCCACGTTGGGCCGGCCCACGACGGCGACCACGGGCACGGGAGATGAGGAAGGCTCGTTCGGTATCAAGATCTGCTCTTCGGCTAGCTGGGGTCGGCTGAAAGGGTGGCTACAGGTTCTGCTGGCGCGGGTGCGGTACGCCGGTGTACTCGCGGGCCAGGGCGACGATCCGGTCGACCACCTGGTCCAGGTCGAGCCGGGTGGAGTCGATCTCCACCGCGTCGGCGGCCTGGCCGCTCTGCGCCGCGTCCAGCCGGTCGCGGCGGTCCTGCTCGACCCGGGTCGAGGTTGGCGACCAGCTGGCCTCGACGGCCCTGCGCTCCGCGCGGGCGCCGCGGTCGGCGGTCAGGAATACCTTGACCGGAGCGTCCGGGGCGACGACGGTGCCGATGTCGCGGCCCTCGGCGACGATTCCCCCGGCGCGGGCGATGATGTCCCGCTGCTGCGCGATCAGGTGCGCGCGGACCCGCGGGACGGCGGCGACGGCGCTGACCGCACCGGTGACCTCGCGGGTCCTGATGGCCGCGGACACGTCGGTGCCGTTGACCCGGACCCAGGGCGCCCGCGGATCGGTGCCGACCTCGATGACCGGCTGGCTGGCCAGCGCGCTCACGGCACCGGCGTCGGAGGTGTCTACGCCCCGGTCGAGCAGCCACCACGTCAGGGCCCGGTACATCGACCCGGTGTCCAGGTAGCGCAGGCCCAGCGCGACGGCCGCACCGCGGGACGCGCTCGACTTGCCTGCCCCTGACGGCCCGTCGACCGCGACGACGAGCCTGGAATCGCTCCCGGTTCCGCGCTGCTCGCCGATGTCGCTCTCCAGGCCCGCTGAGATCCTCACCCGTGCGATGCTACCGGCGCGCGGGGGCTATAGCTGCCTCAGGACGGGACCACGCCGTGCCGGTAGGCGTAGCCGACGGCCTGGGCCCGGTCCCGGGCGCCGATCTTGGGCAGCAAGTGGTTGACGTGACTCTTCACGGTGGCTTCGCTGACGAACAGGCGGGCCGCGATCTCGGCGTTGGACAGGCCCGCCCCGATCAGGGCGAGCACCTCGGCTTCGCGAGGCGTCAGCCCGTCGGGCAGCTCCGTGGGCCAAGCGGGCCGCCCGGGGTCAGGGGCACCGCCGGTGATGGCCTCGACCAGGTGCAGTTGCACGGCCGGGTCGAGGGAGGCCTGGCCCTCGACCACACGCCGCAGCGCCTGCTGGATCTCCTCGGCGCCGGCGTCCTTGGTCAGGTAGCCGAGCGCCCCGGCCCGCAGCGCGTCGATGACCGAACGGTCGTCGGCGTACGTGGTCAGCACCACCACCTTGATGGCCGGGTGGCTGGCACGCAGCCGGCGGGTCGCCTCCACCCCGTCCACCCGGGGCATGCGCAGGTCCATCAGGACCACGTCCGGCTGGAGCTGTGCGGCCAGGGCCAGCGCCTCCTCGCCGTCCGCGGCGGTGCCGACCACCTCCACGTCAGGCAGCAGCCCGAGCAGCATGGCCAGGCCTTCACGCACGACGCGCTGGTCGTCGACGGCCAGCACGCGGACCTTGGCCCCGGTCACGCGGGGATCCGCAGGTCGACGCGGAAGCCGTGACCGGTGGGTCCGGCGGTGAGCGTGCCGCCGAGCAGTTCGGCGCGCTCCCGCATGCCGGTGAGCCCGTAACCGCCACCCGGGGCCTCGACGGCCGGGGCCTGCTTGTCTTCTGGGGCCCGGAAATCCTCCACGACCAGGCCCACTCCGTTCCGCAGGTACTCCAGCTGGACCGCGACGTACTCCGGATGGGCATGCTTGCGGACGTTGGTCAGGGCTTCCTGGGTGACCCGGTAGAGCGCGAGCTTGACCGCCGGGCGGAGCTCGACGGGATCGCCGGTCTCGGTGTACCGGCACGGCAGGCCGGTGTCGGCCTGGAACGAGCGGGTCAGCGCGGCCAGCTTGTCCGGGCCGGGGAGCTCGTCGTCGCGGAGCATGCCGATGGCCCGGCGGGCCTCGTCCAGGCCGCCCTTGGCCAGCTGGTGCGCGCGGTCGATGGTGGCGGCCAGCCGCCCGTCGGCCGGGTCGGAGAGCGCGAGCAGGCGGGCGCCCTCGAGCTGGACCACCAGCCCGGACAGCGAGTGAGCCAGCACGTCGTGCATCTCGCGGGCCAGCCGCTGCCGTTCGGACAGCGCGGCCGCCCGCAGCTCGGCGTCGCGGGTCTCCTCCATCTGCGCCAGCAGCCGCTGGGACTGCTCATCGTGCTGGCGGAACCGCCACACCACCATGGCGTACAGGAAGATGCCGCCGAAGGACAGGACGGTGCCGAGGAAGCCGGTAGGCCCCTGGTGACGCTGTTGCGGGCTGGCCGTTTCCGTGATCACCAGGGCGGCCACCCCGATGGTGACCGCGATCAAGGCGGCGCCGATCCGGGGCGAGATCACCCCGCCGATCATGGCGACCGAGATACCCACGATGCAGCCGCTGGCGCCCGGCCCGGTGGGCTGCGCCCAGAGCAGCAGCCCGGAACTCAACAGAAGCAGGGCCAGGAACGGGCCCCACACCCGGGCCGACAACGGGCGGGCCAGCATCGTCTGGCGGATGCCGAGGGCGCCGACGACGAAGCCGGCCAGGCCCACGGACAGGCCGAGCGACGCCCCGCGCAGGCCGACATGGGGTGCCTGCCGGGCCGAGGAGTAGGCGACGGCGACCACGAGCACCACCAGGAACGGCAGCATGCGCCGCTGGAAGGCGTCCCGGCTGGTCCGGGCCGACCTGAGCGCCTCGAGCGTGCTGCTCCCGGGGGCCTCGGTGGTCACGCTATCCAGGTTACGTTTCCGCGCGCCAGGAGTCCTCGGCCCTGGGGTGGAGGCCTGGCCACCCAGGGGTGGAGGCCGGAATTCCGCCCTGGCGCCGAAGACCGGACCCGGCCCGGCGAGCCAGGCTGAAGGCGTGTCCACCAAGGGACACCGAGCTAAGGAGACATCATGCTTTTCTTCTTCCCCGCCAAGGTCCAGCTCGTCGTCGGCGTCGTCCTGGTCGTGGTCGGGCTCGCCGTGGTGCACAGCTTCGTCATGGCCGGAATCGGAGTGCTGGGCGTCGCGTTCGGCGCCTCCCGCGTGCTCCGCACCCGGCGCCCGGGCGGAATCCAGCGATGAGCGCGATCATCGTCAAGGACCTGGTCAAGCGGTACGGCCAGTTCACCGCGGTGCAGGACGTCAGCTTCGAGGTCGCCTCGGGCCAGGTCACGGCGCTGCTCGGGCCGAACGGCGCGGGCAAGACGACCACGATCGAGATCCTCGAGGGCTTCCTCGCCCCGTCCGCGGGCACCGTCCAGGTGCTGGGCGCCAACCCGCGGACGGGCGGCGCCCGGGGCCGGGCCTGGCGGGCCAGGATCGGGCTGGTCCTGCAGACCACCAGCCTGGACGCCCAGCTGACGGTGAGCGAGGCGCTGCAGATATTCGGCGCGCTGTACGCCGAGCCGCGCCGGATCGCCGAGATCCTCGACCTCATCGACCTGGCCTCGGACGCCAGGACTAGGATCGGGGCGCTGAGCGGGGGCCAGCGTCGCCGGGTCGACCTGGGCCTGGCCATCATCGGCCAGCCGGAGATGCTGTTCCTGGACGAGCCGACCACCGGCCTGGACCCGGAAGCGCGCCGCCGGCTGTGGTCGGTCATCGAGAACCTCACCGCGGCCGGGACCACCGTGCTGCTCACCACCCACTACCTGGATGAGGCGCAGTACCTGGCCCACCGCGTCATCGTGCTGGCCGACGGGCGCGTGGTCGCGGACGCCTCCCCGGAGGAACTGCGGGCCACGGGCGGGGCGCCGTTGATTCGCTACCGGCTTCCGTCCTGCGCCCCTGCGCTTCCTCCCGCGGTCAGCATGCACGTGGCCGGCGACGTCCTGACCATGCCATCCGACGACGTGACCGCGGATCTGGCCCTGCTGGTCGGCTGGGCTCGGGAGAACCACGTGGACCTCACCGGCCTGGAAGTGGGGCCGCCCAGCCTGGAAGACGCCTACCTGGCGCTGACCCGCGAAGGCTTGACCCGCGAAGGCTTGACCCGCGAAGGCTTGACCCGCGAAGGCTTGACCCGCGAAGGAGAGCTGAGCCATGTCTGAGATCGCACTGCGAGCGCCGCGCCTACCCGGTCATGGCTCGATCCTGGCCAGTCAGCTCCGCTACCAGCTGATCCTGATGGCCCGCAACCCGCGGGCCATCGCGGCGGGGCTGATCCTGCCCGGCGCGTTGCTCGCGCTCGAGCGGGGCAGCGCCCAGCACATCACGATGGCGCAGGCGGCGCCGAAGATCGCCGGGCTGGTCGCGTTCAGCGCGGTCGCCATCGCGTTCTTTACCCACGCGAACGGGCTGGTCGTGGCCAGGGAAGACGGCGTGCTGCGCCGCTGGCACGCCTCGCCGCTGCCGTCCTGGGCCTACTTCGCCGGGCGGATCATAGCCGCCATGGCCGTCACGGCGGCCGCGGGACTGATCCTCGTCCTGGTCGCGGTGGGCATGACCGGCGTGCACCTGACCGCGCATGCGGTGGCGGGCCTGCTCGTCGTCGATATGCTCGCCGCGCTGGCCCTGGCCGCGGCCGGGACCGCGATCACCGCCATCATCCCGAGCGCCCCGTCCGCCCAGCCCGTGCTCATGCTCACCTACATCCCGCTCATCGTGCTGGGCGGGGCGTTCGGCGCGCTCACGAGCCTGCCGCACTGGGTGAATACCGCGATGACCTATCTGCCGGTCCAGCCGGCGATCGACGCCGGGTCCCGCGCGCTGCAGGGCAGTGGGGGCATCATGTCGGCCCGCGACCTGGCGGTCCTGGTCGGCTGGATCGCGGGTGGCATGCTGCTGTCGTTCCGGTTCTTCGCGTGGGATCCGCACCGCCCGGGGCACGCCCGGCTTGCCGAGGCACGCACCACGGACCGTTCCGCCTAAATCACAACAGAACTGGCAATGGCCGGACCGTCATCGGCGGACCGGCCAGCCGCCCGTCTCCAGGGCCTCGAGCAGCGTGGCCACCTGGCCGGGGCGGACGGAAAGCTCCGCCACGCCGACCGGCAGGCCCGGCGAGTGCTCGATCCTCACGTCCTCGATGTTGACGCCGGCGGCGCCGGTGGCCTCGAACAGCCGGGCCAGCTCGCCGGGCTGGTCGGGGATGACCACCTGGACCACGGTGAACTCCCCCGGCGCGCCGCCGTGCTTGCCGGGGATCCGGGCCGCACCCGCCTGGCCGCGGTCGAGCAGGCTCGCGACCGACTTGGATCCCTCGCCGTCGGCCAGCATCCGGGCCGCCTCGGCCAGGTCGGCGGCCACCGCGGTCAGCACCTCGGCGACCGGCGCGGCATTGGCCGACAGGATCTGCGTCCACAGGCCGGTGTCCCCGGCCGCGATCCTGGTCACGTCGCGCAGCCCCTGCCCGGCCAGGTCCAGGGCCTGCGGCGGGGCAGTCTCGAGCCGGGCCGCCATGGCCGCGGAGACCAGGTGCGGGGCGTGCGAGATCAGCGCCACCCACCGGTCGTGCGAGGCGGCATCGGTACGCACCGGGACCGCGCCGCACGCCCGCACCAGGGCGGTGACCGTCTCGGCGGCTTCCGGCGAGGTCTGCGGCAGCGGGCACAGGGCCCAGGTCCGGCCGAGGAACAGGTCGGCCCGGGCCGCCGCCGGGCCGTGCTTCTCCCGCCCGGCCAGCGGGTGCCCGGGTACGTAGCTGGCCAGGTCGCAGCCGCGCTCGGCGGCCTGGGCCGCGGGGAGTTGCTTCACGCTGGCCACGTCGGTGTAGCAGCGGGCCAGGCGACGGGCCTGCGCCTGAGCCAAGCTGGCCGCCACGGCGGCGGGCGGCACGGCGATCACCGCGATGTCGGCGGGCTCGGCCAGCTCATCGGGCAACAGGGTCCCGGCGCCCAGATCGGCCGCCAGGCGAGCCGCGGCCGGGTCGGAATCGGCCAGCCAGACCTCGGCGCCGCGGGAGCGCAGGGCCAGCGCGATCGACGTGCCGATCAGCCCGGTGCCGATGATGACGACCCGCATTGCGACGTCCGTAACTGTGTTTTTCACTGGGCGATGTCGAGGCGGAGGGCGGCGGCTCCCCGCAGGTACACGTGCTGGATCGCCGAACGCGGGCGGTCGGTCTCCACGTGCGCCATCAGCCGTACCACGCGGGGCATGGCCCCGGGCACGGCGATCTCCGCCGCGCAGATCAGCGGCACGTCGTGGAAGCCGATCTTGCGCGCGGCCAGCGCGGGGAACTCGGCGACCAGATCCGGCGTCGTCGTGAACAGCACGCTGATCACGTCGTCGGTGGTGAGCTCGTTACGCGCCATCACCTCGGTGACCAGCTCGGCCGTGCCTTCGAGTATCGCGTCACGATCGTCCGTCTCGAGCTGCACGGCGCCGCGGACCGCCCTGACCGTCATCCCTTGTTCTCCTCCTTTCGCAGAACGTTACAGTGCCATACTCACAGGCCCACGGCCGCGTACAGCTCGCCGATTTCCCGTGTGGTCAGCTTGCGGGAGGTGCCGGGCTTGAGGTTGCCGAGCCTGATCGGGCCCACGTCGGTGCGGACCAGGCGGCTGACCGGGTGCCCGGTCTCGGCCAGCATCCGCCGCACGATGTGCTTGCGCCCTTCGTGCAGGGTGATCTCGACCAGCGCGCGCTGCCCGGACCGGTCGATCACGCGGAACCGGTCCGCGGCGGCCACGCCGTCATCCAGTTCGACGCCGGTGGCCAGGCGCCGGCCGAGGTCCTTCGGCACCGGCCCGGTCACCTCGGCCAGGTAGGTCTTGGCCACCTCGAAGCTGGGGTGGGCCAGCCGGTGCGCGAGCTCGCCGTCGTTGGTCAGCAGCATCAGGCCTTCGGTGTCGTAGTCGAGCCGGCCGATGTGGAACAGCCGTTCCGACCGGTCGCCCAGGTAGTCGGCCACGGTCTTGCGGCCCCGGTCGTCCGACATGGCGGTCAGGACCTTGGGCGGCTTGTTGAAGGCCAGGTACACCAGCCCGGCCTTGGCCGGGATGCGCCTCCCGTCCACCTTGATCACCTGGTGTTCGGGGTCGACGCGCGCGCCGAACCGGCGGACGGTCTGCCCGTCGACCTCGACCCGCCCGGCCCCGATGAGCTCCTCGGCGTGCCTGCGGCTGCCGATCCCCGCATCGGCCAGGACCTTCTGCAGCCGGATGCCGTCGGGGACGTCGGTCAGGCTGTCCCTGTCTGCTTCGTCGTCGAAGTCGTCTTCGTTGTCAGGATCGGGCGTTCTCATCCTCGATGTCCTCGATGTCATCCGGTAGGAACGGCGCCAGTTCCGGCAGGTCATCCAAGCCGGCCAGGCCGAGCCGCTCCAGGAAGTACCCGGTGGTGCGGTACAGGATGGCCCCGGTCTCGCTGTCCGTGCCCGACTCCTCGACCAGGCCGCGCAGCACCAGGGTGCGGATCACGCTGTCACAGTTGACGCCGCGGACGGCCGATACCCGGGCCCGGCTGACCGGCTGGCGGTAGGCCACCACGGCCAGGGTCTCCAGTGCCGCCTGCGTCAGGCGGACCTCCTGCCCGTCGCTGACGAAACGCTCGACCAGCGGCGCGCAATCCTCGCGGGTGTAGAACCGCCAGCCGCCCGCGATCTCGCGCAGGTCGAAGCCGCGGCCCTCGGCGATGTAGGACGCGGCCAGGTCGGTCAGCTCGGCCAGCACCTCGTTCCTCGGCCGCTCGAGGACCTGCGCGAGCACCACCACCGGCACCGGCTCGTCGGCGACGAGCAGGATCGCCTCCAGGGACGCGCGCAGGCCGGGGTCGTTTTGCTCCTGGGTATCGGCGGGCTCCGGCGGGCTCTGCGAGTCCGGGTCGCTGTTCATCGTGTCAGTCGTCGCTTTCCGTCAGCTCATCGACGCTATCAGCGTCCTGGTGGCCCGTCCAAGTAACGTACAGCTCGCCGAGCGGGGTGACCTGCTCGAAGGACACGGCATCGTCCCGGTACAGCTCGAGCAGGGCCAGGAACGAGGCCACGATCTCGTAATTGCCCGCCGCGTTCGCGGTCAGCTGGCGGAAGCTGGCCCGGCCCAGCTTGGCCAGCAGCGCCGAGATGATGCGGGCCTGCTCCCTGAGGCTGATCAGCGGCGAGTGGATGTGCTCGGTCGACACCTTGGGCGGCGGCTTGGGCGCCAGGGTCAGCGCGGCCAGCCGGGCGAACTCGGCCGGGCCCAGGCCGAGCAGCACCTCGGGGAGGAGTTCGGCGAACCGCGGCTCCAGCGGGACCCGGCGCGGGAACCGGCGGGCCGCGGCGGTCATCCGGGCGGCGAAGGTGGCCGCCACCTCCTTGTACGCCCGGTACTGCAGCAGCCTGGCGAACAGCAGGTCCCTGGCCTCGAGCAGGGCCAGGTCCTCCTCGTCTTCCACCTCGCCGCTCGGGAGCAGCCGGGCCGCCTTGAGGTCGAGCAGGGTGGCCGCGACGACCAGGAAGTAGCTGACCTGGTCCAGGTCCCAGCCATCGGCACGTTCCGAGATGAAGGCGATGAACTCGTCGGTGACCTGGGACAAGGCGACTTCGGTGATGTCCAGCTTGTGCTTGGAGATCAGCGCGAGCAGCAGGTCGAACGGGCCCTCGAACACGTCGAGGTGGACCTCGAAGCCGGGCGCACCGGACGCCGACCGGGCTGCGCCGTCGGTCTCGTCCTGGGTGCCGTCCACGTCCACAGTCATGACGGTAGCCGAGTGCGGGGGCTCGCCGGGCGTGCGGCGATTACCGGGGCGAGCCAGCGGTCAGCTGGCGGACTCGGCGTTCTCGCTGAGCAGGTTGCTGCCCGGGCCGCTGTCGGCGGGTGCGTCGGCGCCGGCCGCATTCGACCTGGCAATGCGGCGGGCCAGCAGGCTGTCCTTGCCGCGCGCGTCAAGGTCGGCGAGCAGGACGGCGATGGCCTCGCGGACGATGCGGCCGCGGTCGGCTGCGGCCCCGTAGCGCAGCAGTGCCAGCCGCGCGCGTTCCAGGTCAAGTAGTTCCTCAGCGGACAGGTAGACCGTGATCTTCTGGGTGTGCTTCTCCCGGCCGCTGGCCTGGCGGTGGTCGCCGTTGTCCGGGCCTGCGGTGGCTGGGCGCAAGAGTTCCGCGACCCCGGGCAGGCTTACCCTCCGTGATCGACCCCTGCCTGCCGCCACCGCTCCAGTACCTCCTTGGCCAGCTCCCGGTAGGCATTCGCCCCCATTGAACCGGAATCGAAGCTGGTAATAGGCTCTCCAGCCACCGTAGCGTCCGGGAACCTCACCGTGCGGTTGATTACAGTATGAAAAACTTGGTCGCCGAAACCATTGACCATGCTGGCCAGGACCTCGCGAGTATGCAGCGTCCGGGAGTCGTACATGGTCGCCAGAAGGCCATCAATAGTTAGCTTGGTGTTCAGGCGGCGCGAGACCTTGTCGATGGTCTCCATCAGCAGGGCCACGCCGCGCATGGCGAAGTACTCGCACTCCAGCGGGATGAGCACCCCGTTCGCGCAGGCAAGCGCGTTGATGGTCAGCAGGCCCAGCGACGGCTGGCAGTCGATCATGATCACGTCGTACTCGGGCATTAGCGGCTCGAGCACCCCGCCGAGCACGTACTCCCGGCCGACCTCGTGCACCAGCTGGACCTCGGCGCCGGAGAGGTCGATGTTGCTGGGCAGCAGGTCCATCCCGTTGACGCCGGTCTTGTACAGCACGTCGTGCGCGGTGACGTCCCGCTCCATGAGCAGGTTGTACACGGTGTTGTCGATGTCGTGCGGCTGGATGCCCAGCCCGACCGAGAGCGCGCCCTGCGGGTCGAAGTCGACCAGCAGCACCCGGCGGCCCTGCTCGGCCAGGGCGGCGCCCAGGTTGATGGTGGTGGTGGTCTTGCCCACGCCGCCCTTCTGGTTGCAGACGGCCACCGTGCGGGCAGGGCCGTGCTCCATCAGCGGCTCAGGAGTCGGGAAGCCGGACAACGGCCTCCCGGTCGGACCCAGTTCGCCTGCCTGGGGCTCTGTCATTCGCGATGCTGCCACTAGCGCTGAACCTCCCGGGCTATGGCCGCGACTATGCCCACGGAACCTTCGCTGGACTCTATGGCCTTGGCCTGCGGCCGGCAAGCAGCCGCGCCGTTTGGGTCCGATATCGACCTGCCAACTTGCGTCATCGGCCTTGCGTTGTCAGCCCTGCGTTATCGGCCTTGGTCAGGCCGGTGCCGGAACCTCCGGGCACGGGCGGTGCGGCACGATCGCCTCGCTGGGTCCGGGCAGGTCGAGGAGAAGACTACCGCGCCGCAGGCCCAGCCGGAACAGGCCGCGCCGGACCCTCGGGTCCGGCGGGAAGCGGCGCGGCTCCAGGTTGTAGAAATGTCCGGCGCCGTACCTGATGCGGATTTCCCTGACGCCCGGGCGCCGGGCCGCCAGGCAGGCACCGAGCGGGATGCCTTACTCCTTGGGGCTGCTGAGACCGAGCTGGCGCATGCGGCTCATGTTGTCCTCGACCCCGGTGGCCGCGATGAGCTTCCCGTTGCTCACCCGGAAGATGTAGATCTCGTCGACATCGTGGAACCGACGACCCGACGGCGGGCGGCCCATCCACTCCCCCAGCTGAGTGCCCGAGCAGCGGAAATGCGCGGCCACCTTCTCCTCCTCGGCGATCAGTTCGACGATCTCCATCCGGAAGTCGGGGAATGAGGCCCGGAACGGCCCGATCCACTGGCGTGCTGCCTGGGCGAACTCGCCATCGGCTAGTTCGGCCAGGACATCGAGATTGCTCTGGTTCACTGCCTCCTCGACCAGGCGGCGGACCAGGAGCTTGTTCTGTTCGTTCTTTCCGGCGGTCATGGCGTCCCTCGTTGCTGCCTGCGCGGTTGTCGCCTCCTATGAGCCGACGCTATCGCGGCGCCTGCCGGGCGGTGGCCCGCCGGCACCAGCCCTGTACTGGAATCCCGGTAATCAACCGCATGACCGGAATCAACCGCGGTAATTTCCGCATCGCGGAACTGATCACCCGGCCATGAGGCGGGTGCGGCGCCCGGGCCCGGTGCGCCGCCGTCGGACTGGACACGCCGGCACGCACGGCGCGGCCGGGTGCCCAGCGCGCGCACACTATTTGGAAAACCGAACACAACCCGACGGGACCATCCGGTGGCCCACTAGGCGGACGGCAATACAGCATCGAACCAACCCGGTACCCCATTTGATCACTGGGCCGGAAGTACCTGACGATATACGGAGGATGACCTCCGCAGGCCCGAGGCCCACTCGATAGGCTCAAACCACGATCCCAAAACCACGGCACACTCCGGTGTCGTGTCCATTTCGTGGGCAAGGAGGCCTCGATGGGTAACTGGCAACTCGACCCGTACCACACACAGGTCGAGTTCTCCGCCAAGCACCTGGGGATGATGACGGTGCGGGGGACGTTCGACGAGCTCAGTGCTACGGCGGACATCGACCCCGACCATCCAGAGGCGGCGTCGGTCGAGGTGCACATCTCGACGGCCAGCGTCCGCACCAATAACGGAATCAGGGACAACGACCTCCGCTCGGGCAACTTCCTGGAAGTCGACAAGTATCCAGAGATCATTTTCAAGAGCACGAGCGTCGCGCCGGCCGACGCGGACCACCTCACCCTGACCGGGGACCTGACCATCAAGGGCAACACCCGGCCGGTCACCCTGGACGTCACCAAGTACGGAGAGTTCAACGACCCGCAGATGATGGGTCACCGGATCGCCTACAGCGCCACGACCAAGATCAACCGGAGGGACTGGGGCCTGAGCTTCAGCATGATCTTGGATGGCCGGATGGTGGTCAGCGAGGAAATCCACATCAACATCGAGGGCGAACTCGTCGAGCAGCCAGCGGCTGCGGAGACCGCCAGTAGCTGAATCGCGAGGCGCGGCTAGCGATCGCGCGGCGCGGTCAGCCCGTAACCGAACCGCCTATGCCCATCCCGAGCGGATGGGCATAGGCGGTCGCACGTCTGGGTCCGTCAGCCGGGATTCGCCGAGTCGAGCAGCCATCACTGTCAGGCAACGTTTGCCTGGCCGGCCGCCGAAGTGCTGAGATCGGAAGACCGGGCGATCAAGGGAGGCTGGTAATGCGGCACATCGGGATCGTTGCGCACAGCGTGCCGGGGGCTGCCCAGTGTTTTCAGGCCGTAGCCCGCTACGGGGAGCAAGAACTCGGCGTCCACCAGCATCCCGACGTCAGCCTGGACTGCATCGCCATGGGGCGCAGCATGCCGGCCTGGGAATCAGGCGACTTTGACCCCATCCGCGCCACCCTCGCCCACAGCGTCGAGCGGCTCGCTCGCTCGGGTGCGGACTTCTTCGTTTGCCCGGACAACACCGCCCATCTCGCGCTTGAGCGCCCCGGCCCGGAACTTGCCCTGCCCGGGCTGCACATCGCCGAGATCGTGGCCCGGCAGGCCGCGATGGCCGGCTACCGCACCGTCGGAGTGCTCGGCACCCGCTGGACCATGGAAGCCCAGCTATACCCGCGGACGCTGGCCGCGCATGGGCTGCAGAGCCGATCCCCGCGGCCGGAGGACCGCGAGGTGATTCAGCAGATCACGTTCGGCGAACTGGTCAAGGGTGTGTTCACCGACGCCGCCAGGAAACGCTTCTGCGAGGTGATCGCTAGGCTGGAGGCAGATGGCTGCGACGCGGTGGCGCTGGTATGCACCGAGTTCCCGCTGCTCATCTCGGCGGAAGTATCGCCACTGCCGACGCTGGACTCGACGGATCTGCTCGCCCGCGCTGCGGTGAACACCGCCGTCGGCGACCCCCTGCCGACCTGGCGGGGCGGGTACCCGTCTGAGCCCGCTGACCGCGGACCGACAAGGACCTTAGCTAGGCACATCGCCCTCCGGGGCAGACGCACCGCCGTGCGCCTGGTCCAGGGCCTGCTGCAGCAGCTTCGCGTCATGCGGGCTCATCTGCAGCACGAAGTGGGTGAGCGCGGTACGCCGGTCACTGCTGGTGCCGAGGGCATCGTTCATCAGCGCCGCGGTGTACGCCGACCGGGAACTGGTGGGCTCATAGCGCCAGGCCCGGCCGTCCCGCTCCCGCCGCAGCCAGCCCTTGCGATGCAGGTTCTCCATCACGGTCATCACCGTGGTGTAGGCCAGCGAGCGGTCCCGGTTGAGGTCGTCGACCACCTCGCGGACCAGCGCGGGGCGGCCCCACGCCCACAGCCGGTCCATGATCACGGCTTCCAGCTCGCCGAACTGCCGCATGCTCGCTCCCGGCCCACGCCTACTATCACGCTTAGGATAGACCCGCGGTTCAGGCGCCGTGAGCGGCCAGGGTAAACCGGCGGTCCGGGGCGGCGCCACCGCAGGCCAGGTCGGCGGCGAACTCGCCGGTCAGCGGAGCGAATTTGGCGCCGTGCCCCGAGCAGGCCGAGCAGACGACGAACGGCCCCCGCCGGTCCAGGACGAAGTCATCGCTGGCGGTCGCCGTGTACAGGCACGTCACCTCGCCCACCGGCGCCGGGTCGAGGCCGCCGAACCGGGCCCGGACGAACGCGCTGACCCGTTCCCGGGCGGCCGGGTCGACGATCCCGTCGCGGCCGTCCGCCGTGGTGACCGTGCCCTGGCCGTGCTCGGCCATCTTGACCGCGCCGGGCACCTCGCCGTCCCGCCCGGCCAGCAGCCCGTAGACGGCCACCTCGTCGTGGCAGATGAATACCGGGAAGGTCCCCGGGTCAGTAGGTACCAGGGGGGCGAAGTGGAAGGCCGATTGCTGGGTCACGGTCAGCGGCGGCAGGCCGACCTGCCCGCCCAGCAGCGGCTCCAGCCAGGGGCCGGCGGCCACGATGACCGCGGACGCCTGCCACGACCTATCCGCCGTGTGCACCACCGTTCCCCCGGCTTCGGCCGCCACGCGCAGCACCGGCGAGCCGTAGCAGATCTCGGCGCCGCGCGCGGCGGCGATCCCCTGCATCGCCGCCATCGCGCGTTCCGCGTCGATTACCCCCGCGTCCGGGTGGAACAAGACCGGGCCGGTGCCGAACGCCACCCGGGGCCAGCGCTCGGCGGCGGCCTCGGCCGCCATCAGCTCGGCAGGTACCCCTCCGTCGGTGAGAATCTCGTACAACTTCGCTGGCTCGCGGGCCGGGCCGAAGTCCAGCCCGCCGGTGGTCAGCACCACCTCCTCGCCCGCCTCGTCGGCCAGTAGCCGCCACAGCCGCTCCGCCTGGCCGGTCAGCCGGACGTACAGCGGGTCGGGATAGGCCCGCCGGAAGATCCGGGCGCTCCCGTGCGAGCTGCCCCGCCGGTGCCCGGCCTGAAAGGCCTCCAGGACCGCCACCGAGCGGCCGCGGCGGGCCAGCGCCCACGCCGCGGCCGACCCGGCCAGCCCGGCTCCGATGACGACCACGTCTACCCGGTCAGCGCTCATGGCTCCACGGTAGTCAGCCCGGCGCCTGCTCTACGGTGATCAGTCCGGCCAGGCCGGGCGCCGGCCGAGCAGGCCGAGTATCTGGTCCAGGACCCCGGCGTCGCCTGCCACCGGGATCCGGGGGGCGAACGGGACCAGGCCCTGGGTGCGCAGGTCTCCGTCCGGCACGGCCTGGGCCACCGGGAGTGTCGCGGCCAGCAAGTCGGGTTCGGGCTGGTAGGGCAGACCGAGCGAGCGCGCGACGTCCCACCCGTGCACCACGTAGTCCACGAGGTGGAAGCTGATCGCCTGGGCCGCCGGGAACCGCGGCATCATGCTGAACTCGGCCAGCTCGAACTCACGGTCCAGCACGCCGTCGGCCCCGAACGCCTTGATGACCCGTTCGGCGGCTGCCGTATAAGCCAGGACCAGATCAGCCGCTGACTCCCCCGTCCGGGCCTGCGGCTGCCAGCGGGCCAGGTCGCCGCCCTCCCCGGCGGCCGCGGCGGCGAACCCGTCGTGCTGCGCGGTCATGTGCGTGAGCAGCTCGGCCAGTGTCCACTGATCGCACGGCGTGGGCCGGGCCAGGTCCGCCGGGCCGATCCCGGCCACCAGGCCGACCGTGCCGCGGACGGCCCGGGCGTCCAGGTCCACGATATCGTTGCCGGTCACATTCATGCGCCTCCTCATATGATATGTACTTTCATATCATATGCATATGTATATTATAGCGCAATCCTGTTATTCTGCCGGGCACGATGACTACCACTCCGGACGGCCGCCGGGATCTCGCGGCCATGGCGGTTCCGCTGGCCAGGGCGCTGGTGGCGGCCGAGGAACCGATCTTGCATGCGCACGAGATCAGCATGTGGGGGTACATCGTGCTCACCGTGCTGGCCGAACAGCCAGTGCGCACTCAGGCCGCGCTGGCGCAGGCCATCGGGGCGGACAAGAGCCGCATCATCAGCGACCTGGACGAGCTGCAGCAGCGCGGGCTCATCCAGCGCCAGCCGGACGCCGCCGACCGGCGCGTCCACTTGCTCTCGCTGACCACCGACGGCAGCCGGGTCCGGCAATCCGTGCAGGCCGCGATCCGCCGCCGCGAGGAGCAGGTCCTGGCCGTGCTGCCGCCGGGCGACCGGGAGGCGTTCCTGCGCTCGCTGCAGGCCCTGTCCGAGCTCTCGCCGGAGACCATGAGAGGCTGAGCACGCCCCAGACAGCCCCGGTGCGGAGGTAGCCCTCGTGAAGCTCGGCCTGCAGATCCCCGATTTCACCACCCCGGACGGCCCGGCCCGGCTCGGGGCCGACCTGGCCACCGTGGCCCGCACCGCGGACGAGGCGGGCTTCGACTTCATCGCGGTCATGGACCACTTCTTCCAGATCCGCGGGGTCGGCCCGGCGGAGCACGAGATGCTCGAGGCCTACACCACGCTGGGCTACCTGGCGGCGTGCACGTCCCGGGCCAAGCTGCTGACCCTGGTCACCGGGGCCATCTACCGGTACCCGGGCATCCTGGCCAAGATCATCACCACGCTGGACGTGCTGTCCGGCGGCCGGGCCTGGCTCGGCATCGGGGCGGCATGGAACGAGGAGGAGTCGCGCGGGCTCGGCATCGCGTTCCCGCCGGTCGCCGAGCGGTTCGAGCGGCTCGAGGAGACCCTGCAGATCTGCCTGCAGATGTGGCGCGGCGACGAGAGCCCGTACCACGGCCAGCACTACCAGCTGGAGCGGCCGCTGAACTCACCGCAGTCGCTGACCAGGCCGCACCCGCCGATCATGATCGGCGGCGGCGGGGAGAAGAAGACGCTGCGGCTGGTGGCGAAGTACGCCGACGCGTGCAACCTGTTCCCGACCCCGGACATGGCCCGCAAGCTGGACGTGCTGCGCGCGCACTGCGACGCCGAGGGCCGGGACTACGACGAGATCACCAAGACCTGCTACTTCATCTTCGACGTGGGCGAGAAAGGCGAGAAGGCGGCCGAGGTGGTCGACCGGCTCGGCGCCATGGCCGAGCTCGGCTTCCAGGCCGCGATCGGCGCGGTGGCCAACGTCTGGCAGGTGACCCCGCTCGAGGTGATCGCCTCGGACGTCATCCCCGCGGTGGCAAATCTTTAGTAGGCCGAACGAAACGTGGTGTTTGTAGCGGGTTAACCATTCACCCGTTCGGCGTTGGCCTGCTCGACGGCGGCGGCCATGGGGTCGTCGCCGCGGGCGGCCAGGCCGTCGACGATGCCGGGGATGTCGGTGGCGGGGCGGTTCTGGCTCAGCTTGGCCTTGGCTTCGATCCGGGTGATCTGCAGCTCGAGGCCGACGATGGCACGCAGCTGGCCCTCGATGAACTTGCGGGGCGCGTCATCCGGGGACCAGGGCATCCGCTGGCCGGGTGAGGCCAGCCGGGCCGCCTCGTGCTTGGCCGTCAGCCGCCGCACCACGTCCTCGACCCAGACCGGGTCGTCGTGCACGATCAGCCGTCCGTATACGTGCGCGGTGAGGTAGTTCCAGGTGGGGACGACCCGGCCGTGCTCGGCCTTGGCCGCGTACCAGGACGGGGACACGTAGGAGTCCGGACCGCGGATGATGGCCAGCGACTCGCCTTGGGCGGGCTTGCGCCACTGGTCATTGTTCCTGGCCACGTGACCGTACAGCGCTCCCCACTGGGCCCCCCGCTGGGCGCCGTGCTCGCCTACCGATGGCAGGTAGGCGAACGGCAGCATGGTCGCCAGCAGGCCGTCCTCGGTCAGCGTGATCAGGTCGGCCGCGCCGTGCTTGAACAGCAGGTCCTCGACCGTCGCGTCGTCCGCGGCGAAATGAGCGGGAATGTACATCGGGAAACCTCCGAGGCCAGGTTACGCGGTGAACGACCGGGTCAGGCCGGCCCGAGACGGAGTCATAGTCCGGCTGGCGGTGCTCGGCGTGCATCGCCTGGCGGGTCGGGATGATCATCCAGCGGCTCTCGAACATGAAGGCCAGCGTGCCGTCGAGCTTCTGCGGCTGTAGTTCGGCGGTGCTGGCCCGGGCGAACGTGTCGGCGTCCGGGCCGTGCGAAGCGAAGGTGTTGTGCAGGCTGGCTCCGCCCGGCTCGAAGCCCTCGGCCTTGGCGTCGTAGACGCCGCGGACCAGGCCCATGAACTCGGACATGATGTTCCGGTGGTACCAGGGCGGGCGGAACGTGTCCTCGCCGACCAGCCAGCGCGGCGGGAAGATCACGAAGTCGGCGTTGGCCAGGCCGGGCAGCTCGCTGGGCGAGGTAAGCACGGTGAAGATGGACGGGTCAGGATGGTCGAAGCTGATCGTGCCGATCACCATGAAGTTGGCGGTGTCGTATTTGTACGGCACGTAGTTCCCGTGCCAGCCGGCCACGTCCAGCGGCGAGTGGTCGTAGTCGGCGGCCCATAGGTTCCCGCCGAATTTCTGCACCACCTGCACGGTGGCCGCCACGGGGTCCCGGTCCTCGTAGCTCGCGGTGGGGGCCAGGAAGTCACGCTCGTTGGCCAGCCCGTTGGCGCCGATCGGGCCGCGTTCGGGCAGGGTGAACGCGGCGCCGAAGTTCTCGCACAGGTAGCCGCGCACCGGCCCTGCGGGCAGCTCGACGCGGAACCTGATGCCGCGCGGGACCACGGCGATCTCGCCGGGTGCCACCGCCAGCGGCCCGAGCTCGGTGTGCAGGGTGACCGGGCCCTGCTCGGGCACGAACAGCAGCTCGCCGTCGGAGTCGACGAAGTACCGCTCGGTCATGGACCGGTTCGCGGCGTACACGTGGACGGCTATCCCGTTGCGGGTCCGCAGGTCGCCGTTGCCCGCCACGGTGTAGAGCCCGTCGATGAAGTCAGTCTCCGCGGCGGGAATGGGGAGCGGATTCCAGCGCAGCCGGTTCGGGTCCGGCTCGATCTCGTCGAACGGGCTGCCGCGCAGCGTCCCGTTGGCGATACGGGAGAACTTGGGGTGCGCGGCCGAGGGCATGATCCGGTAGACCCAGGTACGCCGGTTCACCGCGCGCGGCTGGGTGAACGCGGTCCCGCTGAGCTGCTCGGCGTACAGGCCGAGCGGCGCGCGCTGCGGCGAGTTGCGCCCGGCGGGCACCGCCCCCGGCACCGCCTCGCTGACGAACTCGTTCCCGAACCCTCGCTGGTAGGTGTACTCGCTCACGCCTGTAATCCAATCACTAGGCGAAGCCGACGATGGCGTCGGTAGGAGCGCCTCGACGAGACGGTCGGTCATCGGCCAGGCTCGGCCAGGTGCATCCTGATCACGGAGTCGTAGTCGGGGTCGGGGGCCAGGCCCAGCCGGGCCGCCCGGTCGGCGCGGATCCGGGCGGGCCAGGTGGCGAACATCCGGGTTACCGCGGGATCGGGCACCCAGTCGATCAGCGCGCTGGCCTGCGGGCCGGCCACCCGGGTCAGGGCCGCGGCCATGTCGGCCACGGTCAGGGTGAGGGCGGGCATGGTGAGCGCGGTGCGGCCGCCCCAGGCCTGGTCGGAGGCCGTGGCGGCGCACAGCAGCGCGCCGATGGCCTTGATCGGGGAGGCCAGGGCGACCTCGGTGGACGGGTCGACCGGGCAGACGGCCCGCTGGCCGGCCAGCGGTTCCCTGATGATGCCGGACAGGAAGCCGGAGGCCGCGGCGTTGGGCCGGCCCGGGCGCACGCTGACCGTCATCAGGCGGACGGCCCGGCCGTTCAGGAAGCCCTTGCGGGTGTAGTCGGCCAGCAGGTACTCGCACATGACCTTCTGGGTGCCGTAGCTGGTCTGCGGAGTGGGCCAGGTGTCATCGGTGATGACCTGCTCGGCTGGTGCGCCGAACACGGCGACGGAACTGGCGAACACCACCACCGGGCTCGTCCCGAGGGCGCGGCAGGACGCCAGCAACATCTCAGTAGCCGCCAGGTTGGCCCGCAGGCCCAGGTCGAAGTCCGCCTCGCACTCGGCGCTGACCGCGGCGGCGAGGTGGAAGATCACCTCGGCCCCGGCCAGCGTGTCCCGGGCGGCCGGTTCGTGGCCCATCAGCTCGCCGAGGTCAGCCCGGACCGCCGTCACCCGCCCGTCGGCGGCCAGGTCGGGGGGCACCGGCGCCTGGTCGATGAGCGTCAGCCGGGACAGCGGGCGGGCCTCGCCGCCCGCTACCTGCAGGGATCCCGCGGCCAGGAGTTCCCTGGCCAGGCGCGAGCCCAGGAATCCGGCACTCCCGGTCACCACGACGTGCACCCCGGCATCCTACGTGCCGCAGGCGGCCGCGGTAAGGGCCGGACTACCGGCCGGAGACCTTGGCCGACCTCAGCCGGCGCAGCCGGAGGATCTCGGTGTCACGGGCCTGCAGCACCGGCTCGACCACGTTCATGGCAGCGTGCACGGCGACCTCGGGATCCCCGGGGACGCCGTAGCGCAGGAAACTGCGGGCCAGGGCCCGGCGCAGCCGCTGGGCGGTCACGCCCAGCAGGTCCGGCGGATCCGGCAGCGACCCGGCTTCGCCCGCTGGGCCGTCGCGCTTGCCCCGGCCGGCCGGACGGCGCGGGCTGGCCCGCCTGCCCCGGCCGGACGTCCGCGCCGCCCATCGCTCCGGTGCCGGCGACGCATCGGGCTCATCGCCGTCGGGCACGCGGAACAGCGGGGTCATCACCCACGGCGGCGGCGATGCCGGTGCGGAGGCACGCCGCTTTGGTAGGGTCGGCTCCGGGAGCATTGGCGTGGCCTTCCTATCCGGATTGTCTTCACAGCGCTGATGCTCCCCCTTTGATGCCTTCATGTCACACATGTCCAGGTCACACGGCGTGTCACCAAAGTTCCGCAGCGTCCTCTAGCCTGATGGCGTGAGGTACCTGAGCGCGGGCACTGGCCCGCAGGCCGCGCGGATCTCCAGTATCGGGCTGGGCACCTGGCAGTTCGGCTCGCGGGAATGGGGATACGGCCCGGCGTACGCCGGGCAGGAGGCGCGGGCCCTAGTGCGCCGGGCGCTGGAGCTGGGCGTGAC
The DNA here is from genome assembly GCA_963790065.1 of uncultured Actinomycetes bacterium. Classification (GTDB taxonomy): domain Bacteria; phylum Actinomycetota; class Actinomycetes; order Streptosporangiales; family Streptosporangiaceae; genus Palsa-504. The sequence goes on from CAWBNK010000001.1 coordinate 955,881, forward strand.
CTTGTTCGACACCGCGGAGATCTACGGTTTCGGCCGCAGCGAGCGGATCCTCGGCGAGGCCCTCGGGCCGGCCAGGGAGTCCGCCTTCCTGGCCACGAAGCTCTTCCCGCTGCTGCCGGTCGCCCCGGTGGTGGAGCAGCGCGCCGTGGCCAGCGCGAACCGGCTGGGGACCAGCAAGCTCGACCTGTACCAGGTGCACCAGCCGAATCCGCTGGTCCGCGACGGCACGATCATGCGCGGCATGCGCGCGCTGCAGCGGGTCGGGCTGGTCGGCGAGGTCGGCGTGAGCAACTACTCGCTGGGCCGCTGGCGTGCGGCGGAGGACGCGCTGGGCACGCCGGTGCTGAGCAACCAGGTCAGGTACAGCCTGGTGGACCGGAGGCCGGAACGTGACCTGCTGCCGTTCGCCGCGTCGACCGGTCACCTGGTAATCGCCTACAGCCCGCTGGCCCAGGGGCTGCTGTCGGGTAAGTATCACCGGGACCGCCGGCCGTCGAACCGGGTCCGGGCGGCCAACCCGCTGTTCCTGCCGGAGAACCTCGAGCGGGCCGGCGACCTGATCGCGGCCCTGCGCGAGGTGGCGGACGCGCACTCCGCCACGCCCTCGCAGATCGCCCTGGCCTGGGCCATCCGCCGGCCCGCGGTGGTGGCGATTCCCGGCGCGTCCAGCATCGGGCAGCTGGAGAGCAACGTGGCGGCCGCCGATATCGAGCTCACCGACGCCGAGTACCAGACGCTGAACACGGTCTCGGCCCGGTTCCGGCCCGTCACCGGGCCTGCCGCGCTCCCCCGCCAGCTCCGGGCCCGGTTCAGCTAGCGAACCTTGCGGGCCGGCCAGGCTTCAGTCGGCCCGATAACCGCATTTCCCCTCGCCTCCGCGCGGCTCCCGGGGTTACCGTCTGCGGGGAATAGCCTGTGCTGCGAAAGGTGGTGGGCATGCAACCAGGGCAAGGGCCCCAATGGCGGCCGCTGAAGCGGCACGACAGCCAGGCAGCGGAGCAGATGGTGGAACGGGCGGCGGAGCTAGCCCGGGATTCGCACGCCAGGACCCGGCATGCCGCGGTGCTGATGCGGGACGGCAGCATGTTGGCCTGGGGCACCAACGGGGTGCCGTTCCCGGGGGAAGACCACTGCTACTGCAAGTTCGGTGACTTCGGCCATCACGACCAGTGCCGGACGCACGCCGAGCAGCGGGCGATCACGCTGGCCCGGGAAGGTGACGGCTGGCGGATGCTGCCGGGCGCGAAGCTGATCTACGTGCGGCTCGAGGCGGACGATTCGGTCCGGCTGGAGGAACCGCATTTCTGCGCCCGCTGCAGCCGGCTGGCGCTGTCGCTGGGCGTCGCGGAGTGGATCTTCGCGCTGTCCGAGGGACTGGTCGGGTACCCCTCGGCCGACTACGACCAGATCGCCCAGCTCAGGTGGTAGTTCACGGCTGAGCTGAAGACGGATCGGCAGAGGCCGGACGAGGTTCCTCGGGCCAGAAGGGCCACTCCTCGAACCAGTCGCAGCGGCCGTCGTCGCGTAGCCGCATGACCCACAGATCCCGGTACTCCTGGCTGACCGGATTCCCGTAGCGGACCTCGGCCCGCACCACGGCCGTGGGCCCGTCGACGGCCACGATGTCGGTGGCCATGGTGAAGGCCTCGTCCGGGCCGTCCCGTTCCTCGTCCCACATCCGCCGGATGGCGTCCAGGCCCACGACCGGTTCCTCGTACGGGGCCTGACGGTAGGTGGCGTCGGCGGCGAAGATCTCCGCCAGGCCCTCGGTGCCCGGCGCCCGCCAGGCCGCCTGGTAGTCAGCCAGCCACCGGGTCACCATCGCTCGGTCGGTCATCTGCCTCATGGTGCCGGATAACGGCGGTGCCGGCCAGGCCAGGCCGGCGGTCAGCGCAGTTCCCCTGAGGCATTGAGGTCGTCGAAGAGCATCTGGTCAACCGGGGGGACCCGGTGGCGGTCGGCGTAGCAGAACCAGGCCAGCTCGTCGATCTCGCTGCTGGCGGCGAGGGTCCCGGAGTAGTCGGCGGTATAGCAGCTCATCCGCACCGCGGTGCCGCCGGGTAGCTGGTCGGCCTGGTAGGTGCCCACGTGCCGGACCGTCTGCGGGACCAGCGCGACCGTCAGTTCCTCGGCGATCTCGCGCAGCAGGGTCTGCAGGTCGGTTTCCGTGCCTTCACGTTTGCCGCCGGGAACGTAGAAGACGTCCTTCCCGCGGGGCCGGGCGCACAGGACCAGGCCGTTCTCCAGGTGTACCCAGGCCACCGTGTCGATCACGACCAGCAGGTTATGGCTCAGCCGGGGACCAGGACGACGCGGGGGCCGAGCCGGCGGAGGCGGTCCAGGCGGCGGCCACCTCGGACAGGGGGAAGGTACGGAACGGGACCCGCACGGAGCCGTCGGCGATGAGCTGGATGTAGAGCGGGATCAGGGCCTTGATGTCGGCAGCGGAGACCGAGCCGGCCCCGCTGCCCGAGATGGTGAGCTTGCGGCTGCGCAGCAGCGCGGAGGGCACGGCAGCCTCGGCCCCGGCCAGGGCGCCGATCTGCACGTAGGAGATGTCCGCGGTGTCCTCGCCGAAGCCCCGGCGGCCGAGGGCCTGGAACGCGGTCTCGGCCACGGGCCCCCACACGAAGTCGAGCACCAGGCCGGGCGCCTCCCCGTCCAGAGCCGCGCCCAGGGCCTCGGCGTCGGCGTCCCGGTCGCCGGTCAGGGTGACCGTCTCCGCGCCCGCGGCGGCGGCGCGCCGCAGGCCCTCCTGGCTGCGCCCGGCGCCGACCACACGGGCGGCGCCGAGCAGCCGGGCGTTCTGCGCGGCGAGCAGGCCGGACATCCCGGTGACGCCCAGGACCAGCACCGTGGCCAGCTTCCTGGCCTGGACCTGCCGGGCCTTCAGCGGCAGCCAGGAGGCCATGCCCGGGTTGACGCCCGCGGCGACCGCCTCGGGCGACGCGCCGTCGGGCAGCGGGAACCGCATCGCGTCGGGTGAGGCGATGCGCTCGGCGAAGGTGCCGTACGGCGGCGGGGCGGACGAGGTGAAGACGAGGTGCCCGCCTGCGGTGCGGGCCACCGCGTTGAGCCCGGGGATGACCGGGAAAGCCCCGTCCCTGCTGTAGTGCCGGCCAGCCGCGACCGACCGGGTCAGGTGGTGAATCCCCGCCGCCACCAGGTCGACGATCTGGCTGCCCGGGCCGGCCTTCGGCTCGGCGAAGTCACCGTAGACGGGAACCGAGTCCGCTGAGTGCAGGATCGCCGCCTTCATCTCCGATCCCCTCCTTAACGTTGTTAAGTGACGGCCTTCAGTCTGCCTTAACAATGTTAAGCTGTCAACCATGCCAGCCGGACTGACCAAGGCAGCCATCGTGCAGGCGGCCCTCGACCTGCTTGACGAGGCCGGCATGGACGGCCTCACCGTGCGGGCGCTGGCGTCCCGGCTCGGCGTCCAGGCCCCGGCGCTCTACTGGCATGTGCGCAGCAAGCAGGCCCTGCTCGACGAGATGGCCACCCAGATCTGGCGGCAGATCGGCGACGTGATGGCCGCGCTGCCCGCCGACGTGCCCTGGCGCGAGGTGCTGCGGACCTACGCCGCGACCGTGCGGCAGGAACTGCTCGGCCACCGTGACGGGGCCAAGGCCTTCAGCGGTACCACGCTGACCGACCCGGACGTGGTCCGGCGGCAGGAGGGCACCTTCGCCAACCTGATCCGGCAGGGTTTCAGCCTGCCGGAGGCCACGCGGGCCCTGGTCCTGCTGCACAACTTCGTCATCGGCTTCTGTGTCGAGGAGCAGACGGTCATCCAGGCCGCCGCGGCCGGCGACGAGCGCTACTTGCTGGCTCGGCGGGCTGAGATGATTGGTCCGGACGCCGCGCCGCTGGCCGTCGAGGCGGGCTCGGTGATCTTCGGCGAGCCGGATTCCCGTTTTGCCGGCCTGGTCGAGCTGCTGCTTGACACCGCGGACCGGATGCGCTCGCCGGGCAGCGGGTAAGCACGCAGGCGGGAGAATCGAGGCGATCGGCATGAGCTACGAGATCGACGTGACGGCCCAGCCGCGGCGCGAGATCGCGACGGTGGCCTGGGACACGACCAGCGAGCAGTTTCCCCGTCAGTGGCGCGGTTGCCTGGACGAGGTCTATGCCTGCCTGCGCCAGGCGGGCGCCAAAGGCGGCTGCAACGTCATGCTGTACCGGGACCTGGCGGAGCCCGGCCGGGTCAGTGTGGAAGTCGGGGTCGAGGTCGGTGCGGAGTTCTCGCCGTCGGGACGGGTCCGGCTCTCGGCGCTGCCGGCCGGCCCGGCCGCCGCGACCATCCATCGGGGGCCCTACGAGGGGCTCGGCGCGGCCCATCAGGCCGTCGTGCGCTGGTGCGCCGACCAGGGCCGGGCGCTGACCGGTGAGCGGTGGGAGGTGTACGGCGACTGGGAAGAGGATCCCGCCCGGCTGGAGACCACCGTGTTCTACGGGCTTGCTAGTAACGTCGGGTTAGCATGCGCGGGATGCGGGTGGTGATGGACGGATGGAGGTTACCGGTGGCGGATAAGTGGCTGACGTTCGACTGCTACGGGACGATCGCGGACTGGAACGCCGGCATGACCGGACCACTTGAGGTGCTCGCGGGGGCGGAGGCGCCGCGGCTGCTGGCTGCCTATCACCGCGAGGAGCTCGAGCTCGAGGCCGGCCCGGGCTGGATGCCGTATCGCGAGGTGCTGACCGCGGGGCTGGCGTCGGCGGCCAGGCACGAGGGGCTCACCCTGACCCAGGGCGACGAGCAGGCGTTCGTCCGGGCCTGGCCGGACATGCCGGTGTTCGAGGACGCGGGCCCGGCGCTGACCGCGCTGCGGGAGCAGGGCTGGCGGCTGGCCATCCTGACCAACTGCGACGATGACCTGTTCGCCACGACCAGGTCACGGCTGCCGGTGCCGTTCGACATGGTGGTCACGGCCCAGCAGGTCGGCAGCTACAAGCCGGACCTGGCGCATTTCCGCGCCTTCGCCGACCAGACGATGGTGAGCAAGGCCAGCTGGATCCACGTGGCCAACAGCTGGGTACACGACATCCTGCCCGCGGCCCGGATGGGAGTGCGCTCGGTCTGGGTCGACCGGGACGGCACCGGGCATCCTGCCAAGCTGGCCGAGCGGCGCATCACCGCGATGCGCAGGCTGCCGGAGGCAGTCGCGGACGTCAGCGCCATCCTGCCCAGGTAACCGGGCTCAGTTACCCAGTGACCCGGCGAAGGCCGAGGCATCGCTTGAGCAGCTAGCCGCCGCGGTGATGCCGCCGTTGGCCTGGGCCAGGCTGCTGATGCCTGAGGCCGAGGCGCTCGGGTTGGGCGAGGCGGCCGAGGTTCCCGACGGCTGGACCACGGGCGTCGCGGTCGGCGTAACGGATGGCGTCGCGGCGGGCGACAGCCCGGTGAAGTCCGAGCCGAGGATCAGCTGCACCGTGCCGGGCGTCAGGGTGGCGACCTGCAGTTCGGTGACGTCGGTGAGTTCCTGCTTGAGGGTGTTGACTGCGGCCATGTCCGAGGCGGCAGCGTACTCGATTACCGAGTTGGTGTAGGCGAAGCTGGCGGCGTTGGCGGTGCCGGTCACGTCGAAGCCGCGGCTGGTCAGGCCGGCCGCCGCCTGGTCGGCGAGGCCGCCGATGCCGGAGCCGTTCAGCACCTCGACCTTGACGTTGGACGGGCTGGTGGTGAGGACCTGAGCGGGGCTGCCCGTCGCAGTGGTGGTGGGGACGGGCTTGGTCTTCGGCACGATCACGTCATGGGCGATGGCGGCAAACACCTGGCTGGCCTGCGGCTCCGCGAACTGGACCCGGTCCGCGTCGGACGTCCACGGCTGGTTAGGCGCGGTGATGAACTGGACGTCCTGGCTGGACAGGTGGTGCAGGCTCTCGCCGATGCTGACCAGGTCCGAGGGCGACATGCCGCTGTCGGTGGTCATCGAGGCGGCGGCGTCGGTGACCACGCTGAGCAGCTTGAGCGGGTCGGACAGCAGGCCGCTGCTCAGCACGCCTTTCACCACCTGCGCGGACATGAACTGGTCGCGCTGGATCCGCTCCAGGTCCGATCCGGTGCCGATGTCCTCGCGGGTGCGCCAGAAGGCCAGGGCCTGGACTCCGGTGATGTGATGCTCACCGGCGGCCAGGTCAAGGCCGGAGACGGGATCGTTCACGTTGTACGGGACGCAGACGTTGACGCCGCCGAGGTCGTCGACGACATTGACGAAGCCGAGCATTCCGATGCCGATGAAATGGTTGATGTAAATGCCGGTCTGCTGCTCGAGCGTCTTCCACAGGCACACCGGGCCGCCGATCTCCAGCAGCGCATTGATCTGCACGTTGCCCTCGGGGTCGGCCTGCTGGCCGGTATACCCCGGGCAGGCGGCGCAGGCGTACTGCGGCACCATGGTGTCGCGCGGGATGCTCAGCACGGTGACCAGGTGCCGTCCCGGGGAGATGTGCACGATCATGATCGTGTCGGTGTTGTCGGTCTGGTCACTGCCGGTGCGCAGGATGTACTGCTGGTGCGGGGTCAGGCCCTTCCGGCTGTCATCGCCGTAGACCAGGATGTTCTCCGAGGTGGTGCTGTACTGCGGGGGGCGCACGCCGAGCTCACCGCCCGGGTTGACCCGGGTGATGCTGTCGTAGACGGCCCGGTATTTCAGGTACGCGGTGAGGGTTCCGGCTCCGAGAATGACTACCGCGGCCACGGCAACCCAGCGGAGGACATGCCGCTTACCCTCGCGCGGCCCTCTCCGCATGCCTGACCTCTCGTTGCGACTGGGTAGCCAGTCCCCTGACCAACGGATTAATACTGCCCGTAGTTCCCGAAATGTTACCCAGCACCTGGCGATTCATCCGCATCAGGAGCCCTGACTTAATTCGCCGGTAAGACAATTCTCCGCCCGGACTCAGGCGGGGACGGACGCGGCCAGACGGCGCAGCGCCGCCCGGACCAGGGCCGGGTCCGTGGTGGTCCAGAACGGCGGCAGCGAGGCGCGCAGGAAGCCGCCGTAACGGGCTGTCACCAGCCGGGGATCGAGCACGGCCACCACGCCCCGGTCGGTCATCGTCCGGAGCAGCCGGCCGGCGCCCTGGGCCAGCAGCAGGGCAGCGTGCGCGGCTGCGACGGTCATGAACCCGTTGCCGCCGCGGGCGGCCACGGCGCGCTGCCGGGCCGAGGCCAGCGGATCATCGGGCCGCGGGAACGGAAGGCGGTCGATGACGACCAGCTCCAGCGAGCGGCCGGGCACGTCCACGCCCTGCCACAGCGACAGGGTGCCGAACAGGCAGGTCGCCTCGTCCTCGGCGAACTGCCTGACCAGCTGGGCGGTGACGTCATCGCCCTGGCAGAGCAGGGGCACCTCGATGCGGTCGCGCAGCGCCTCGGCCGCCTGCCGGGCCGCCCGCATGGAGGAGAACAGCCCCAGCGTGCGCCCGCCCGCCGCGGCGATCAGCTCCTCGAGCTCGGTCAGGTAGGCCTCGGCCAGCTGGTCGCGGCCGGGCGGCGGGAGGTGCCTGGCCACGTACAGGATGCCGCTGCGCGGATGGTCGAACGGCGACCCGACGTCGATCCCGGTCCAGGCCGGGTTCCCGGCGGTCTCGGGCAGCCCCAATCCCCACTGGATGGCCAGCGGGGTGAACGAGCCGCCGAGGGCGAGCGTGGCCGAGGTAAGCGCGACCGTCCGGTCGGCGAACAGCCGGTTGCGCAGCACCAGGCCCACCTCGAGCGGGGCCACCCGCAGCGTGGGCGGCCGCCGGGCGTCCTCGGCGAATGGCCGGTCCAGCCAGACCACCTCCGGCCGGGCGGAGATCGGCTCGCCGAACACCTCGAGGACCCGGTGGGCGGTGCGCTGCAGCTCATCCAGGGAAGCCAGGGTCATCCGGGCCGTCGCCAGCCGCTGCGGGTCGTCCTCCAGGCCCGGCGCGCTGGCCATGATGGCGTCCGCGCACCCTCCGGCCGCATCGCGCACGGCCGACAGGGTGGCGGCCAGCGTGTCGGGCAGCACGTCCATCCGGCCCGCGGACCCGTCGCCGAGGTCGATGGTCAGCGCGGCGGCCGCCTGGCGCAGCTGGTCGGCCACGGCCGACGCGCCGCCTTCCGCCGCGGCCGACTCGGTCAGGCGCCCGGCGCGGCGGGCGGCCGCGTCCACCGCAGGCCCGGACAGCTCACCCGTGGTGGCCGAGGTGACCCGGTCCACCAGGTCGTGCGCTTCGTCGACGATCACCACGTCGTGCCCGGGCAGGACGTCGATGTCCGAAGTGGCGTCGATGGCGAGCAGCGCGTGGTTGGTGACCACGATGTGCGCTTTGGCCGCGGCCTCCCGGGCCTTCTCGGCGAAGCACCGGGAGCCGAACGGGCAACGCTGCGCGCCGATGCATTCCTGGGCGCTGACCGAGACCTGGCGCCAGGCCGCCTCGGGCACGCCGGGGACCAGCTCGTCCCGGTCGCCGGTGGTGGTCTGCTCGGCCCACTCGTGCAGCCGCTTGACCTGGCGGCCGAGCGGGGAGGCCGGACCTGTGTCTGAGTTGGACGGGTTCGGCTGCTCGAACAGCGCGTCCTGGGGGTCGTCGGCCGGACCGCCCTTCTGGCGGTGCAGGCACAGGTAGTTGCGGCGGCCCTTCAGGATGGCGAAAGCGGGTTCCCGGCCGAGCAGCGGCTTGAGCGCGGTGACCAGGCGCGGCAGGTCGCGGTCGATGAGCTGGCGCTGCAGGGCGATGGTGGCCGTGGCCACCACCACCGTGCTCTTGGTGGCCATCGCGTACCGCAGGGCCGGGACCAGGTAGGCCAGCGACTTCCCGGTGCCGGTCCCGGCCTGGACGGCCAGGTGCTCACCGGTCTCGATGGCGTGCTGCACGGCCTGGGCCATCGTCACCTGGCCGGGCCGCTCCTCTCCCCCGATGGCGGCCACGGCGGCGGCGAGCAGCTCGGGCACGGGCGGGAGCCCCCCGGCGACGGCGTCCTCGATGTCCGTGGTGGCCAGGGGAGCGGTGAGGTCGGCGGGGTCCGTGGGTTCCGGGGATGACTTCCGGGTACGGCCTGCGGACACGGTCGGAACGGTACCTCGCTGCGGCCGGTGCGGCGACACGCCGGAACCGAGGCCAGGTAGGCACGGCGTGTCATGCCGGGGGGAGCGTGCCTGGTTACGGCGGCAGGCAGCCGGGACCGTTCGGTACATTGCCTCAATGACCAGTGCGGAACTGCTGACGGATGCGTTTGACCGGGTGCGGGAGACCATGCACGAGGTAGTCGAGGGGCTGTCCGCCGGGCAGCTGGCGGCCCGGCTGGATGGCGACGCGAACTCGATCGCCTGGCTGTGCTGGCATCTGGCCCGGGTGCAGGACGATCATGTGGCGGACGCCTTCGGGGTGGCTCAGGTGTGGCCGGAGTTCATGGACCGGTTCGGGCTGCCGTTCGAGCCGGCCGAGATCGGCTACGGGCAGGACTCGGCCGAGGTGGCCCAGGTCCGGGTGGCGTCGGGCCGGCTGCTCACCGAGTACCACGACGCGGTGCACGCCCAGACCGTCCGGCTGGTGTCCGCGGTCACCGACGCGGACTTGCCGCGGGTGGTGGACGAGCGCTGGGATCCGCCGGTGACGCTGGGCGTGCGACTGGTCAGTGTGATCTCCGACGGCCTGCAGCACGCCGGCCAGGCCGCGTTCATCCGCGGCATCCTGTTGCGGCAGGGTTAAACCCGGCGGAAGACGGCGGCCAGGACCCGCAGCGCGAGCAGCGAGCAGATGACCAGCAGGCAGTAGCCGAGGAACTGGTAGAAGCTGACCTTCGCCGTCATGGCCGGGCCGCCCCGCAGGGCCAGGAAGGCCACGGCCATGAGGCCGGCCGTGGCCGCGAGCACGGTCAGTGCGGCGAGCTGGACCCAGCCGTCGATCATCCGCCGGTCGCGCTCGTCGGCCAGCAGCCTGACGTTCACGCTCAGCCGCCCGCCCTCGACCGCCGCGGTGATCCGGTCCAGCCGCCTGGGCAGCCTGCGCAGCATGGGCATCAGGGCCACCAGTTCGTCCTTCGCGGCGGTGCTCAGCGAGGCGGCGTCCAGCCGCTCGGCCAGCTGGGTCTGGCCGAACCGTTCGGCCTCGGCCACGATGTCGAAATCCGGGGACAGCAGCCTCAGGCCGCCTTCCAGCGTGGCCAGGGCCCGGAAGGTGGCCGCGAACTCGGGCGGGACCGCGAGCTCGTGCCTGGCCACGAGGCGGAACAGCTCGGCGAACATCGTGGCGTCCGGGGCCTGCCCGGCGGACAGGTGGCGGACCAGGAGCGCCCCGACGGCCCGCTCGAGCGCCTGCTCGTCCAGCGTGTCAGGCCGGGCCGTGACCTCGAGCAGGGCGTCGGTCAGCGCGACCGGGTCCCGCCGGTCCAGGGCCAGTAGCAGCCGCTGCAGGGCGGCGCGGAGCTCGGAGTCGAGCCGGCCCACCGAGCCGAAGTCGATCAGCCCGAGCCGCCCGTCGGTCAGCAGCAGGATGTTGCCCGGATGCGGGTCGGCGTGGAACACCCCGTCGATCACGATCTGCCGCAGCACGGTGTCGAACAAGCTGCGGGCCAGCTGCTGGCGGTCGATGCTGCCGTCGGCCAGCGCCGGGCCTGCCTGGCTGACCGCCACCCCGTCCAGCCGCTGCATGACCAGGACCTGCCGGGTGCTGAGGTCGTGGTAGGCGGCCGGGATCACGACGTCGGCCCGCCCGTCGCGCCCCTGCTGCCCCTCCTGCCCGTCCTGGCCGGGCCGGCCCGCGGCCGCGCTGACCGCGGCCAGGTTGCGCGCTTCGACCCTGAAGTCGAGCTCCTCGCGCAGCGCGGCGGCGAACCCGTCGGCCAGCGTGACCACGCCCAGGGCCCGGGCCCACGGGGCGCGCGCCTGGAGCCGGCGGGCCAGCCTGCCGATGATGTCCAGGTCGCGTTCGACCAGGCTGGTAACGCCGGGGCGGAGGACCTTGACCACCACCCGCTCGCCGGTGCGCAGCGTGGCCGCGTGCACCTGCGCGATCGAGGCCGCGGCCAGCGGCTCGCGGTCGATCTGGGCGAAGGCCCCGGTACCGCCGAGCTCGGCCTGCAGCATCTGCTCGATCTGCGTCCAGGGCACCGGGCTGACTCGGTCCTGCAGGTGGCCGAGCTCGGCGATGAACTCCGGCGGCAGCAGGTCCCGGCGGGTCGACAGGGCCTGGCCGAACTTGACGAAGACCACGCCGCTGCGGTCAAGCGCCCGGCTCAGCGAGCGGGCCAGCGAGGCCGACCTGCCGCCGCTGGCGCCCGCACCGGTGCCGCCGCCGGTTCCGCCGCGCAGCAGCGGCCCGAGACCGCAGCGGGTGAAGATGCGCACGATCTGCCAGTAGCGGGCGCTGCGAGCGGCGCGGGCGCGCAGGCGGCGGGGCCAGGACGACGGCGATGGCACGGTCCCGGCCGGCACGAACGCCTGCCAGACGACCAGGATGGCCATGGCGATCAGCAGGGCGCAGGCCCAGCCCAGGGCGACGAAGCCGATCACCACGCCGTAGGGCGGGCTGCCCTTGCTGCCGAGGGTCGTGGGCACGCCCGCGGCCAGGGCGTTGATGATCGCGTTGCCCGCCGTCTGGCCGGCCAGCCCCGCGACCACCGTGCGCGACAGCGAGAAACGCTGCTCGCCGAGCAGCCGGCGGGCCCCGTAGGCGAGCACCGCGATGTTGAAGACGACCCCCACGGTGAGGGTGAGCACGGTCGTGACAGTCACTGGGCTAGTCAACCAGCCCGTAACGCCGGTCAGCGGGCCGCGGCCAGCAGGACGCGCTGGTCGCGCTGGTCGCGCTGGTCGCGCTGGGCCCCTGCTGGAGTGGCTGACGTGACGCTTAAGGAGCGCAGCGCGACCGGGGATGGTTCGTCACTTTTGGCGTTTTTGCGCGGTGCCGCCGCCGTGCGGAGGATAATGTTCGCTGCGCGGCGCCGCCCTGCGGATAGCTGCTTTCCTGGGTCCAGAGACGTGGCCCGCCTCCCGTTATGAACGGACGGTGGTGACCCGTGTCCAAGGACGCTTATCCGGTGCTGTGGATCGGCCAGGCCGCCGTGGTCACGCTGCCCGTCGAGGTCGACATCACCAACGCCGATCAGGTCCGCGAGGACCTGCTGTCGGTCGTCAATCAGGGCACCGCCCTACTGGTGGCGGACATGAGCAAGACGACCTTTTGCGACTCGGCCGGAGTAGGCGCCCTGGTGCGCGCGTTCCGGCGGGCGCAGGCGAGCAACTGCTCAATGCGGCTGGTGGTCCGCACCGTCGCCGTACAGCGGGTGCTCGCCATTACCGGAGTCGACCGCCTGCTGGATATCTACCCGAGTGTGGCCGCCTCGCTGCCGGGCCATCGCGGTCACTCGGCGCGGAGCGAGGCACCGCAGCCAGAAAACGTTGCGGCCCAAGCCGATAACGATGACGGGGCCGCCGAGCGATTAGCGCCTCCGCCCGGCTGAGCAATGACGTTCGCCAATCACGACGACTTGGCCGCGATCAACTGTCCTGGAACGCCGGCGGCGGCTGCGGGGGCTCGCCGCTGACACTGGTCACGATCGCGGCGGCAATGTCCCGCAGCTTTACGTTGCTGCTCTGCGACGCCGAACGCAGAATGGCGAAGGCCCGGGACTGGGTGCAGTGCTCGCGGGCCATGATGATCCCGAGGGCCTGGTCGATCACGGTCCGCGAGGCCAGCGTGGAACGTAGCTGCTCGATGAGGTCAGCACGGGACACGAGCCGCTTGGCCAGCCTCAGGGCTCCGGAGGCATTCTCGGCGAAGTCCTCGGCGCGCTGCTCCTGGGCGGCCCCGAAGGCCGACGCCTCGCGCGCGTAAAGGTTCAGGGCGCCGACCGACCGGCCGTCGGCGTACAACGGCAGGGCCAGACAAGACCGGATGCCGTGGGACGCGGCCCGCCGCTCGAACTCCGGCCACAGGGCCTTGTCTTGCGTGTCTTCGATGCGGACCAGATGGCCGGCGCGCATCGCGTGCAGGCAGGGCCCGTTGTCGAGTTCGTACTGCACCTGATCAACTCGGGCGGCCACCGGATCACTGCAGGCCACGGTCTCCGGCTGCCCGTTGGACTGCATCGTCATCCCGCAGGACAGCCCGCCGCCCACCAGACGCGCGGCCAGTACCGCCATCTCGTGCAGGAACTGCTCGACACTGGAGGTATTCAGCAGCGCCTCTTGCAGCTCCTTGAATTCACTATGGATGTCTTCCCCTGATCCCGCCACCATCAGAACACCAATCTGACGCGCCCCGCGCATCATCGCTCCGTCATAATGCCCGGCCATTAACTACCCCCGGCCAGCACATTAAACAGGCGCCGCATCCTAGCTGCCGTCCGCCGGGGAATGCCCGGCTTACGCCAATCCCTCCGCTCTAAACGCGGAACCGGGCAAGAGTAACCTAAGTCACATAATTCTCGAATCGGCCGCAGCGCGATGCCACCTGGCGATCATCGCGTTATGCTTGCCTTTCCTAACCATGTGTAACTACCTCAGCGGGGCTGGCCGCCGTGATCGCGGCATTCACGGCATTCCGGACGGCGCGAGACATCCTGCTGGCGCAGGACAATTCCGAGACCGCAACCGCCCGCGGCGCTCACCCTGCCGTTCACGGTCACGAATGACCGCGAAACCCCGGAGCCGGAGGATAATGAAGTCGGCGTAGCATCGGCGGTTGCGATCATAATGCTCGCCACAGCATGCTCGAGCGGATCAGGTAATAACAGCGCTCCGCTTAACGTCGGGAAACCGAATATCGTTGTCGACGCATTTCCCGCCATCGATTCCGCGGGCCTCCAGCGAGTGGTCAGCGCCATGCTCACCTTCGGCCTGCTCCCCGCCAAGGACAGGTCGTTCCGGATCCAGGCCATGACCGGCAGCTGACTCAGCCGCATCTATAGTCGGCAGGGTGGACGGCGACGGCAGCAGCGCCACGGTCGTGATCTCCCGCAAGAGCGGAGGGTGGCGCGACCGGGCCCGGAGCTACCTGGTCCTGATCGACGACCAGCCGACCGCCAAGATCAAGCACGGCCAGCGCGTCGAGGTGCCCGTAGCGCCGGGCCGACACGAGCTGCACCTGAAGATCTCCTGGTGCTCGAGCCGGTCCTTCACCTTCCAGGCCGGGCCGGGCGAGGTAGCCGAGTTCTACTGCGAGCCGGGCGGGCCCGCTTCCGCGGCGCTCGGGCAGGTGCTGGCCGACACCGACCGCTACATCAGGCTGACCCGCGTGTCCTAACTCGGACGCCGCGGCCGACGCCGGGCTTCCGAGATCGCGGAACTTAGGTTAGCCTTACCAAAGGTATTGACCGAGAGGAGCCGCCGGGCATGTTCGCATGTATCTGCCGGGCCGTGACATGCGACCGGGTCGACGCGGCGGTCGCCGACGGCGCGGCCACGGTCGAGGCGGTGGCCGAAGCCACGGGCGCCGGGACCGGCTGCGGAACCTGCCGGGACCGGATCGCGAGCATGATCAGCGAGCGCGGCCAGCAATCCCCGGTCGCCGCGCTGCGTGTCGCCTGATCAGGCCCGCGGCGATCGCTAGGCTGAGCGGATGCGCGGAGACGATCGTGTCCTGGAATTGCTGAACGAGCAGCTCACTGCCGAACTGACCGCTATCAACCAGTATTTCCTGCACGCCAAGATGCAGGAGAACTTCGGCTGGGTGAAACTCGCCAGGCATACCCGGGCGGAGTCCATCGACGAGATGCGGCACGCCGAGGTGCTCACCGACCGGATCTTGTTCCTGGACGGGCTGCCGAACTACCAGCGCCTGTTCCCGTTGCGCATCGGCCAGACGATCACCCAGATGTTCCAGGCCGACATGGCCGTGGAGACGGAGGCAGTGGACCGGCTCCGCGGGGGCATCGAGTACATGCGCGGCGTGGCCGATGTCACCAGCGCGAACCTCTTCGAGTCCATCCTCGCCGATGAGGAACAGCACATCGACTACCTCGAGACCCAGCTCGGGCTGATTGACCAGCTCGGTGAGGCGCTATACCTCGCGCAACTCGTGGAGCAGCCAGGCAGCTGAGCAGACGGCTGACGGCCCGCGCAGCGTTGGGGGGGTGAACGCCGCGCGGGCCGTATCCGTCGGGAGCACCACTGGGCGCGAACCCGCCGGACACTTGCCGGAAAGCCAAGCATGCCGTGGACCAACTCGCGGTGAGAGGAGCGAGCCGGCACACCAAGGCCGCCGGCGGTCCGTCAACCGCGGGCCAAGCCTAGCGTCGGACTGACCGTATCGTCCAGGTCTGTAACCTGCCGGGACCAGGCCGGCCCGCGGACCATGAGTGCGATGCCGTTAATCCGTTGCCGACCGCCAGGCGCATCGCCGATGATGGCGGCCATGGCCATGACCCGGCGAGCCGACATGTTCACCTCGGACGGCAAGCCGTCTGACGACGACCCGCGTGAGCACGGGCCACGGCTGGGCGACGAGCGCGTCACGCTAGCCGGGTCCCTGCGCCGCCAGCGCCTCACATTGGAGATCAAATGCTCAGGTCTTGATGCCGAGGCGATGGCGCGGCGTTCCGTCGAGCCGTCGACGATGTCGCTGCTGGGGCTGGTGCGGCACCTGGCCGAGATGGAGCGCGCGACGTTCCGGGTGATGATGGCGGGCCAGGACATGCCCCGGCTGTTCGGCTCAGGTGACGGTGATTTCGATGGCGCCGTTCCCGACCCCCAGGTAGTCGCGGAGGCATGGGACGCATGGCACGCGGAGGTGGACTTCGCCACGCGGTTCGTGGCCGAGGCGCCCAGTCTCGACATCACCGGCGACGATCCGGAGAATCAGCACGGCAGCGGCGGCAGGCCGATGTCGCTGCGCGAGGCGCTGGTCGGAATGATCGAGGAGTACGCCCGCCACATGGGTCACGCCGACCTGCTGCGCGAGCGGATCGACGGGCGCATCGGCCAGTAGTGATGACCGCGGCGGGGTTCACGCGGCGAGGACCTCGCGGAGGGTGGCGGCGAAGGCGTCGGGCTCGCCAGTCTGGCCGTACTCCCCGCCGAGGAACCCGCCGTGATCACCCGGGAACGTGACGGGGGTAATGCCGAGCCGTCCGGCCACGGCGGTTCCGGTGCGAGCAGCCAGGGTCTGGCCGGACTTGGCACCGACACCGAGCACGATGCGGGTTGTGGCCTGGCGAAGCGCGTCAAAGTCGTGCTGGTAGACGTTGCACGAGACGATGTTCAGCCCGACCAGCGGGTCGTCGCGGGACCCGTCGTCCTCGGCCGGCAACCCGAACATGGCCGGGTCCACGGGCTGATCGGCGAACCCGTCCGGCACCGGGCCCTGGTGCATGACCAACGCGATGAACTTCGCCATGGCCGGGCCGAAACCGCTGGTGAGGTACGTCTGGTGGATGTTCTCGCACACGGCTAGGATCTGCTCGCGGTCGGGTACCTCCTGGGAGGCGGGCGGCTCGTGGGCGACCAGCGTGCGGACCTGCTCGGGATGCTTGGCCACCAGGGCCAGCGCGTTCACCGCGCCGCCGCTGCTGGCGAAGATGTCCACCGGTCCGGAGCCCAGCGCCGTGATGAGCCGGTGCAGGTCGTCGGCGTGCTGATCCGGGGTGTTCTCCGTGGTGCCCTCGCTGCGCGTGCTGCGCTCGCAGCCGCGCGGGTCGTAGGTCACAACGGTCCGGTCACCGAAGTGCCCGGCCAGGGTGACGAACCCGGACGCGGCCATCGGCGAGCCGATGATGAGCAGGACCGGTTCGGTACTGGATTCGTTGCTGCGTACGTCATAGGTCAGGACGGCGCCCGGCACGCCCAGGGTGAAGGTTTTCGGGTCGGACATGGCTGCCCTTTCCTTGGGACTCGGTCTCTACCCGAAATGACGCACCAGGCCTACGAGACTCATCGGCCAGACGGTTCACGCGTAGACCAGCGATCGCGGGTGACTCCGCCGGGACGTGTCAGGATTGCTGGCGTGCGGGTCGTCGTGGTTGGTGCTGGGGTGAGCGGACTCAGCTGTGCGCGCCTGCTGCTCGGCGCCGGCTTGCCCTGCGGGCCTCGGCCCGGCCGGGCCGACCTGCCGCCCGCACGGTCGTGACGGGTGTTGGCCACCTGATCTCTCCTTCTTCCGGTTACATCGCCCGGGCCCGCCGCAGGTTGGCCCCGTCGTACTAACACGGATAGGACTGACCAGCTGTTCATGTCGCGGCCGACTGAGTGATCGGTGATCTGGGCCGTGGCCAGGCACGCCACGATCGCGTCGGCGACGGCCGCGGGGGCTCGCCTGGGCAGGTGATGACCCGCACCCTCGATGAGCTGGAGGCGAGCATCCGGCAGGGTCCGGGTCAGCCGTCGGGCGGTTTCGAAGGGAACCACCTTGTCATTGGGGTCGGCGAGCACGAGAACCGGTGCCCGAACCGATGCGATAGCGCGCTCGAGCTCGTCGAGTTCGCGCAGCAGGGCACGTTGCTCTGTGAGGAAGGTGCGCCATTGCGGGCGGTGTCCGCGGCCCGCTTGGCTCCAGACCTGCCAGTTGACGTGCTCGTCCGGATCCAGCGGACGGCCGCTTCGCCGGGCGATCGCGGCCAGCCGGGCCCGGGCCAGCCAGGGCGTCAGCCGCCACGCCACCAGCGCGCACAGCTGGCCTGCGCCAGGTGCGGCGAGGAGCCGGTCCCAGCCGGTGACGCACCCCGGGCCGACACTCGCGAGCAGGACCACCGCCTCCACCCGGCCGGGTGCCAGGCTCGCCGCCGACAGCGCCACCCCACCACCGTAGGAGTGCCCCACGAGCACCGCGCGCGTAACGCCGCGCGAGTCCAGGTCATCGAGGACGGCGCGGGCGTTCGCGGCGAACCCGCCCGCCGGAAGAGGGCTGGAGGCATAGCCCGGCCGGTCGGCTGCGACGGCGTGCAGCCGGGCGGGCAGCCGCCTGGTGACCAGCTGCCAGTCGGCGGGCGAGCCGGGCTGCCCGTGCAGCAGCACCACCTCATGAGCATCTGGCCCGGCGGTATGGGCATCTAGCCCGGCGGCCGCGCTTGGCCGGGGGACGGCGCGGTTGGGCGAAGGAGCCGGGCCGCGCCGGGCCTGGGGACGCCTCAACCAGGACATGACGAGCCATCCGGCCAGTGCGACCAGCCAGAAGCTGGCCAGGCGGTAGAGCAGCACCGCCGCCAGAGCCTGGCTGGCACCCAGCCCGGTGGCGACCAGGGCCAGGCTGAGTGATCCCTCGGTAACCCCCAGCCCGCCGGGCGTGATGTTAAGGCTTTGCGCGGCGATGCCCGTGCCGTAGACCAGCAGAAGATCGTGCCAGGGCACTGCGGCACCGGTGGCGCGGATGCTCACGGCGAGGACCGCCGCGTCGGCGAGCCAGTTGGCCAGGGCCAGGCCGGTCGCCGTCGTCCAGCCGGACGGGGAAAGCCGGATTGAACCTAGTCGCTGCGCCCAGGCCTGGATGGTCTGGCCGGGCTCAGCGGGCGACCGGCGCAGCATCCGAGATCCCTGCCGCAGGATCCATCCGGCTGGCCGCTCGAGGGCGCCGCGTAGCCGCGGTCGGCGCACGGCCACGACGGCCGCGACGAGGACGGCTACGGTGAGCACGCCGCCGGGAATGGTGACCGCCGTAACCAGGATATTCCCCGACGCCAGCCCGCCGCCGACCACGACAAGAGCCGCCGCGGCCGAGGAGATCACCCCGCCGACCAGCAGCGACCACCCGGCTAGCGGTGCATCCGCACCTTGCCTGGTGAAGCGACGGAATGTGAAGGCCGTGGCCATGGCGGGTCCGGCGAGCGGAACCGAGACCGCCACCGCGTTGGCTGCATAGGCGGTGGCCAGCATCGGCCGGACGCCCACGCTGGCGCCGCCGGCTGCGAGCAGCCTGCGCAGCATGATCGCGAAGGCGGCCATGGACGCGGTTTCAAGTAGCAAGGCGGCCGGGATCCAGAGCCAGTGCAGATGAGCAAGCACCGTAGACGACGCTGCTAGCGCCGTCCGTTCGGTCACTCCGGCCACAGCCACCGCCAGTGCGGTGCCGGCGGCCGCCAGTCCGGCCACGTGCTTGCTCCTGCGTGTCATGTCTACCGTCCTAGGCCTTTGCCGTCCGGAGTTCCGGCCGCTGGCACCGTCCTCATGGAACAGAGCCAGCGGACCGGGACTCGTGGCCGCCTCAGTAGCCGTAACCGTTTCCGGACGAGGCGGCCGGGGCTATGCCCGGGGACCTGGTGACCGGCGTGAGGCCCGGGGTGGCCACGAAGAAGCCCTGCACTCCTTGGCCGGTCACCTGGCCGGCCTGGTCGTCGGCGAAGGTGTACAGCAGGTGCCCGTTGTAGGCGACCTGGTCGCCATGGGCATCCATGACCGCGGCGAGATTGCCGGTCAGCCCGGTGGCGGCGGGTGACGTGGATGTCAGCGGCGGCCACAGCGTCGCCAGCCTGCCGGTGACGGCCGATGCTGCCGCCGTATCGTTGAGGTAGTAGTACAGCGGCAGGCCCTGGCTGTTGACCAGGATGGTTTCGGTCTTGCCCGCGACGGCCGCATGGGCGGTGCGCACGGTCGCCGCGGCGGGCTGGCTGGCAGCGGGTTGGCTGCTGGCATGCGAGGTAGTCGCCGCGACGGCAGTGATACCGCCGCCGATGGCGGCCGCCACGGCCAGGCTGACGCTGGCGATGATGATTCTTGGGTGTCGCATGGTTTAGCTCCCTGGTATTGATGATGCACTATCTACTAATTCAATTAGTAGATAGAAGTGATGGCCCGGCCATGATCATCGGGACTGGCTGTACTCGGGTGCGCGCTTCGCAGCGGGACTGGACTTCGCCGCCACGCTCGCGGCATGGATCCGCGCCTGCCACGCACCGAGCCCGGCCAGCAGGACGAGCAGGATGATCACCGACTCCACGCTCAGCGCGGTGATGCCCAACGGGCAGTGCCAGTTACCGACATCGCCGTGATCGTCCAGGAAACCTCCGCGCAGCGCGCGGGTCAGCACGTACCCGATCATCGCCGAGCCGGCCACGGCGGCGGCACCGGCCCAGGCCAGCCAGTGCGGCCGGACGATCAGCACCCCGCCGATCAAGATCGCCGCGGCGATGATCCCGAGGTAACCGATGCCGATCAGCGGAGTCGGGCCTAGTGTGCCCGGCAAGTCGACGACGTGGATGACGGCCAGCGCGGAAAGCGCCAGCGCGCTTGCCGCGCGCGCGGCCGCGGCCGACCCCTGGTCGGGCTGCCATTGGGCGATACGAGCAAGCACTGGTCTCCTCCTATGGTCACGGCCGTTCACGCGGGCCTGGTGCCCGCACGGGGCGGCAGTAGTTTCGCTTTCAACTACTAACACGCATAGGAGATGTCGCTGGTTCAGCTGGACCGGCCGAGAGGGAGTGCGACGTGTATCACACTCACACGTCCGGTTCGAGGGACCGTGGAATCCTCAATCGGCTCGGCCACGAGCACCTGGCCGGTCAGCGGCAGACGCCCGCGCACGGACCGCCCGGCGGCTCGGACGGCAAACGACGCATACGATCGGCCCGGATCGACCCGCCAGCCGCCGGAGGCCAGTCGCGGCTGTCCTTCTGGCCGTAGCGGAATGCCGGGCATCGTGGTCACCGGGTCTCCTTCACCGGCCGGGTCAGGCAGCTAGGCGCGCAGGGCCAGGTGTCGCGCGGTGGCGTGCGCGCCAGACCGCCTCGGCCTCTCCCATCGGGGTGGCGGCCGGGCCCTGGACGAAGGGCCAGATTTCCTCGGAGATCGCGCGCCAGTCGGCGGTGGCGGCCAGCTCGCCGAGCACCGCGAACAGGCCGAGGTTGATGCGCTGGAGGATCACGTAGGGCCGCGGGACGCTGATGTAGTCGGCGACCGGGCTGCGCAGGTCGAAGAAACGGCGCACGACCGAGGAGGCGTAGTCGCTGGTAATGGTCACTGGCCCTGGTTCGCGGATGGTGTCGTAGAAGACGGCCAGGTGCTCGACGATCGTCTGGGTGCTGAGCGGCGCGCCCCCGCGCAGGAATCCGGCATTCTCCAGGCTGAGGCCGCCCGCTCCGGCGGCACGCCGAGTTCTTCCTCCACCACCGCCGCGGCCAGCCGCGGGCTCATCGGCGGAACGCTGTCTTGAAGGCGGGCCAGGGTGTGGCGGACAGCGGGAGACAGGCCGTCATCGACGTAGCTGGCCATCTGGCCGATCTTCATCATGACGCCCTTCATCGACCCCAGGGTGTCGACGACGTCTTCGGCGGTCCGCAGGGCCAGGTCCTCTCGCAGCAGCTGGCGCTGCTCGCCCGCGGCCGCGAACAGCCGCGGCGCGCTGGCCGCGTAGCGGGCCCCGCCGCGCGGCCAGCCGGAGCGCGGCCCGGGCGCGGTCAAGGCGCAGCCGTCCGGGCCGGCGGCGGAACAAGACCAGGGTCGCGGCGCCTGCCAGCACCGCGGCGAGGAGCCTGATCAGCTTCATGCGCGCCGCCCTCCGCGCATCCGCAAGGTGATCCGCTGCCGCGCCGCGGGCACGCCGGGCTGACCGAGGAACATGGCGTCAAGGACGCCGAGCGACTGCCGGATTTCGGTCCGGCGGCCGGGTGTCACGGGCGGTGGCGCGTCGTAGCCGTACATCTGCCGGGCCCAACGTGGGAGCGCGGCGATCGCGGCGTGGCGGACGTCCTGCCAGATCTCCGCGGTATCCACGTCCATTCCCGGTGGATCCAGCAGGTAGGCCATTGATTCGGCGGCTGCTGGCGTGCAGCGCAGCGTCGGCCGGACCGACGCGATGTACAGGTCAAGTTCGGGGACGCTGGAAGGCACCAGGTGGCGAGGCACGCCGGTGATTTCGGCGGCGGTCACCATCTCCGCGACGTAGCGATTGCTGTCCGCGGCCGAAAGCGCCGTCCCGACCAGGCTTCCGGCGGCCAGGACCGAGTCGACCAGCGCCCCGTGCACCCAGAGCAGGAGAGCGGGATCGCTCGCCGCGTACGGGCGGCCGGTAACCGGGTCGGCGCCGCGGACATGATCATGAATGCGCCGTACCCGGACCGCAGCTTGCCTGGCAGCGGCCCGCTCGCCGAAGATGACCGTGCTCAGGTACGCCGAGGTGGCGGCCAGCCTGCCGACAGGATCCCGGCGCCAGCCACTGTGCCGATCGACGCCGGCCATCGCCAGCGGATGCAGCGCCTGCATCAGCAGGGACCGCAGACCCGCCACCGGCGAGGCCAGGTCCGTGCTCATCCGCCAGGTGACGCTCGCGGGACCGAAAAAGCCGTCATCCCTGGCGCCTTCCGGCACACCCGACGCAAACGCAGCCGCCGAGCGCTCCATAAGGCCGGTCGCGGTCGCGTAAAGATCCGCCGTGTCAGCCAAGCTAACCAGCTCCTTCGCAGGCGCCGCCGCGCCCGATTCAGCCATCGTCACCATGGTCTGGTCGAGCCTGGTCAGGTCTGATCGACAGACCTATACCGGCTCGTCTACTAACACGGATAGGAGGCAACGACTGTTCACGGCGGACGGCTGATGATCAGGTGCTCGCGCCGGCAGGCGACGATGACCGTGCCGGGCAGGCGGCACTGCCTACTCGGGGGACGGTGTCCCCCGACGGCGCTCCGCCCGAATCGCGAGCTTTTGCAAGATGGCGGCCGACGGCTCTCCCGTCGCCTCATGCAGCTCGCTAAGCAGCACCAGGGAGATTACGTGCAGGCCAGCCATGAGGTCTCCTAGGCCGTCCGCGTCGGTCGGAGTCAGCGTCTCCGCGGCCCACGCCTCCAGCTCAGGTGAGTCCAGGCCCGCGGTGAGCAGCGCGATCGCCAGTTGCATGGCGGTGGCCATGGTCTCGCCGGACGCCCCCTGCACCGGCTGGGCCTGCACCGGCCGGGCCTGCACCGGTGCGGCCTGGTCACCAGCGGTGTCTGATTCTGGCACGCGCAGGGCGCCTCCGCGGTCCGGGCGGCGGCGCGGCCGCCAGCGGAGGCGTCGGGACTGGCCACCTGTCGTATCGTCCGCGCGTCCGGCGGGCGGCTCGGGGAGGCTGCCCTGGCGATGGATCCTCATACCTAGCAACACGGGGCAGGACGGGAGATTGTTCACTCCGGTGGCCGGCTGACGTTAGGCCGCCGGAAGCTTTCCCAGGGCGAGCGCGAACATGGCGGGGGTCAGGGCCAGCAGCACCGGGGTCAGAGCCAGCGCCGCCGCCGCGGCGCCGAGCAACTGCCGCCGGGCGCGCCCCAGCGGTTCGTTGGGTCCCAGGAGCCGGTGAATCCGCTGGACCGAGTCGGTGGCGCCCGCGGCCAGGGTCGACGCGGGACTGGCGGCTGTGGCGAGGACTACCAGGGCGGTGGCGAGCAGCCGAGGATCGCGGCCCCGGGTAGCCGCATCGTCGGCGTGCAGTTCCACCAGCCGTGCCACCTGCTCTTCGGCGTCCCGCATCAATGGCAAGAACGGAAGTACCTCGCGGCCGATCCTCGCCAGGGCCAGCAGCCGGTGATGACGGTCAGCCAGGTGCGCTCGCTCGTGGGCCAGGACCGCATCCAGCTGGGCGGGATCGAGCGCCTGCACCGCACCGGTGGTCAGGATCACCGTGGGCTGCAGGCCGGCCACGCAGTAGGCCGCGGGCTGGGTATGCTCCACTAGCACGGCTCCCAGGGTCGGCTCGGGCTGCCCGACCACCCGTGCGGTCTGCGCGTGCCGCAGCGCTTGCCGTCCGGCGGCGCGGAAGTGCGCTACCGCGGTGAGCACGGTGCGGGCTACGACAGCACCCGCCAGGGTGAGACCGAGCCCGGCGACCGTGGCGCCGCCCGGGGTGCCGTAGGTGGCGCGGAGCCGGTGCACGCAGGCTCCGATCAGGTGACTCAGCCCCCCGCCGAGGGCGGTCGCATGAACGGCCAGCGTCAGGCCGGCCAGCCCGAGCGCCACGATCACCGACCATCCCGCGGCCAGGTAGATGACGATAGCCAGCAGCGGCGCGCGGGCCGTCCACCTGGCTCGGCCGAGTATCGGAGACCCCAGGACGCCAAGACCGGCCGCGTAGGCCACCAGCACCGCGGCGACGGTCACTGGGACTCGCCAGCCTGGGGCTCACCGAGCGCCTGGTCGAGCGCCTGGCGCAGCAGCGCCGCGTCGTGCGGACTCATCTGGAGCGCGAAGTGCGTCAGCGCCGTGCGCCGGTCCGGGCTGGTAGCCAGCGCGTCGCTCATCAGTGCCGCGGTGTAACTGGACCGCGACCCGGTCGGCTCGTAACGCCAGGCCCGGCCGTCCCGCTCCCGCCGCAGCCATCCCTTGCGGTGCAGGTTCTCCATCACCGTCATCACGGTGGTGTACGCCAGCGCCCGGTCTTCATGCAAAGCGTCGACCATCTCGCGGACCAGCGTCGGCCGGCCCCGCTCCCACAGCCGATCCATAATCACGGCTTCCAGCTCACCGAAACGTCGCATCCTCACTCCCGAACATGGCTGTGCCAGACGACCTGCCCGTCGTTACCTACTACCACGCATAGAACAGTCCTGCGGTTCAGATCCCGCCACCTTTCTTCGGGCCAGCCACCTGCTCGTGGCCAGCGGGCCGGGGAGGCCCTCGACCGGAGCGGCTACCGGTGAACGTAACACATTTACTATTCGTGTTAGTAGATATGGCTGCTAACACAGATGCTCTTCAAGACGGGCTGGGCGGCGACCCCGATGCCGTCATCCGCGAGCTGTACTCGGACTATGCCAAGGCCCTGCACGGTTATGTCGAGCAGTTCTGTCCGGACCGGGCGAGCGCGGACGACATCGTGCAGGAGACCTTCATCCGGGCCTGGCGTCACCTGCCTCAGCTGAGCGCCGATGACCGGCCGATCCGGCCCTGGCTGTTCCGGGTCGCGCGCAACTTGCTGATCGACGCGAACCGGGCCGCGCAGGCCCGGCCGATGACCGTGCCGAGCCCGGCGGCCGGTGAGGCCGAGGCCGATTCCGGATTGGAGGAGATCCTGGACCGCCAGCTCGTTTCCGACGCGCTCCAGCATCTGTCGCCCGCGCACCAGTCCGTGCTCGTGGAGACCTTCTACCGGGGCGGGACCATGGCCACGGTCGCCCGTGAGCTCGGCATACCGCACGGTACGGCCAGATCACGGCTGCACTACGCGCTGGATGCCATGCGCAAGCAGTTCCAGGAGCACGACGCGATCGCGGCGTCCTGATGAGTGACCGGCCGCCCTGGGATATCACAGCCACCGGTGCCGACGAGAAGGTAGCGGCTGGCGCAGCGGCCCAGGTCGTTCGGCGCATGATCGTGGTGTTGCTGCTCACGGCGGCCGCCCTGGACCTGACCCGATGCGGTCTCGTCATGACCGCAGCCCGGCATCCAGCGCCGACCGCGGGACTGGTCGCAGCCGGACTGGCCGCAGCCACATTTACCGTGCGGACCGCGCGCGGATGCCAGGCCGGCCAGCGCTGGGCAGGCTGGACCGCATTGCTGATCGGCGCCGCGTCGACCCCGCAAGCGGCCGCGTCCGGCTTCCGTAGCCCCTATACGATCCCCGACATAGGCACTGCTGTCCTCGGGCTGCTGCTGGCCACCACCATCCTGGCGACCGCTGGCGGGGTGGACCGTCGGCACACGGCAGCGAAAATCCCCTCATGCTGGACAGGGGAATCCCGGGACGATCCGGCGTAGCCACCCCCGCCCAAGCCGTGTATTCGACCTCCAGCGGCCCGCCGACCTCCTCGGCGACCGCCGCGAACCCGCTCCGGCGGAGTCGCCCGGGCCACCAGCGTGGCCACCCGCCGCAGCGCGGCCCGCTCCTCGGCCAGCTGGTCACCCCTGGCGGGTGATGTCCGTTCCATCGGAAATTGCCAGACTCATAGGTGGTAGAGCTGCCACTTGATGCGAGCCCCGAGGCTTGCAGGATCTCATCAGCTCCTCTCCTAAGTGGGGATTCTGGCCATGGATGCGAAGACGGCTCATGAGATCGGCATCGAGGGGTATGTCTTCTTGTACCCGCTGGTCATCATGGATGTGACTCGTCGGCAGATGACCAACGTGGAGCCTGGCAAGCAGATCGGGCGGGGCCCGATGGGAGTTTTCGCGCATGCCCGCGAATACCCGGGGGCCGACTTCAGGGACGTGGTGCGGGTCAACTTCGACACGTTGTACTCGATCGCGTGGCTCGATATCCGTTCCGAGCCAGTCATCGTGTCCGCTCCGGACACCAAGGACCGCTATTACATGCTCCCGATGCTGGACATGTGGACCGACGTGTTCGCCACTCCGGGGACCAGGACCAGCGGCAACGATGCACATGACTTCGCGGTTGTGCCTGTGGGCTGGACCGGGCAGCTGCCCGCCGGGGTCGAGCGGATTGAGGCACCGACGCCGATGGTCTGGATCATCGGCCGGGTCAAGACCGACGGGCCGGCCGACTACGACGCCGTCCACCAGGTTCAGGACGCGCTCCGAATCACTCCGCTGTCGTCGTGGGGCAAGGAACCGCCGCCGGTCACGGCGGTGATTGATCCGTCGGTCGACATGATGACCCCGCCGCTGGACCAGGTCAACGCCATGTCCGGCCTCGATTTCTTCCGTTACGGCGCCGAGCTGATGAAGGTCCACCGGCCGCACCCGGCCGACTGGTCGACCCTCGCCCGTCTGCGCCGCATCGGCATCGAGGTGGGCGAGTCCTTCAACGCCGACGTCCTTGACCCGGCGTCCCGGCAGGCGCTGAGCACCGTCCCGGGCGACGCAATCACGGTCCTGCACAGCCGCCTCCCCGGAATGGCCAGCATCGTCAACGGATGGCAGTCCAGTCTCGACACCATGGGCGTATACGGCGACTTTTATGTCAAGCGCGCCCTCGTCGCCATGATGGGGCTGGGGGCTAACCAGCCAGAAGA
This sequence comes from uncultured Actinomycetes bacterium, assembly GCA_963790065.1. Classification (GTDB taxonomy): domain Bacteria; phylum Actinomycetota; class Actinomycetes; order Streptosporangiales; family Streptosporangiaceae; genus Palsa-504. The sequence continues at coordinate 982,663 of CAWBNK010000001.1, forward strand.
CGCTGTCTATCCCCTTCTCCTGGCCGACGCGGACGGCAAACCACTGGACGGCGGCTCCAGCTACGTCATGCATTTCGATGCCGACTCGCTCCCCCCGGTCGACGCCTTCTGGTCAGTCACGATGTATGACGCCCAGGGATTCCAGGCGGCCAATCCGATCAACCGCTTCGCCATCGGCGACCGTGACCCCCTGCGGTTCAACCCCGACGGATCGCTCGATCTGCACATCCAGCACGACAACCCGGGCGGCGACAAGGAGGCCAACTGGCTGCCCGCCCCGCAAGGACTGCTGGGAGTGACGATGCGGCTGTACTCCCCCAGGCCAGCGGTCCTGGACGGATCCTGGGCTCCGCCGCCGGTACAGCGCATCTCCTAGCCGGTAAGTTGCGATGCGCATCCTGGCTCGCATGACCGTTGCTGCCGTTTGCTGCTGCCGCCAGACCGAAAAGGGCCGGTCCCGAGGTCGGAACCGGCCGCTAAGCTGGGTGGGCGATACTGGGATCGAACCAGTGACCTCCTCGGTGTGAACGAGTGGCATAGAGGTCTATGGCGGTCGTTGGTGCAGCTCACGGGTCTGTTCCGGTCGTATGGGGTCGGTGCTAGGCGGAGAGGTTGCTGTACTTGTCTGCTGTATCGGCTATCCGGCTCTCCTGAACTTCAACGTCAAGGCAACGTAGGATCGCACCAGTCCCCGGCTTGCTCCGTCAGTCGGGGGCCAAATCTGCCGGTGTGGACATTTGCCGCCGCTGCGCTGGGGATGCGGCTATTCCCTGTAGCGGCGCTACCCGTTGGCGGGCTGCGAGTGGAGTATGGGGTAGTGCAGTTCGACCATCTGATCCACTGGGTGCCCGACCTGGACGTGGCCGTGCGGGATTATCAGGTCCTTGGGTTTACCGTGCAGCCCGGAGGACAGCATCCGCAGTTCGGCACGCACAATGCCGCATGGCGTCTTGATACCAGGTATATCGAGCTGATCGCGGTCCACGACGAGGCGGTCGCCTGTGCGGGCCTCGGGGCGGATTGGCCGCAGATCGACGCAACGCTGCGCGCGGGCGGCGGCGTCGGGGCCTTCGGAGTCCTCGTCGCCGACGTGGCGGCGACGGTCGCGGACCTCCGTTCCCGGGGCGTCCCGGTGGATGATCCTCAGACCGGATCGATCCGGCGGACCGACGGCTCCACCGGCGTGTGGCAATCTGCCGCGCTCCAGCATGGGCCTCGGTGGGGGCCCTTCTTCATCAACTACGGCCGTCCGATCGATCAATGGGCTGCCCGGTTCCGGGAGCAGGGATTCCCGAAGGATCCATGGGCTTTGCAGGGCGTGAGGGTGGAGGTTCCCGATCCTTCGGCCAGCGCGAGCTGGCTGGGGGATGTCTTCGGGCTTGATGTTGTGCGCATCGCTCAGGATGTCGCCGAGGTCCGGCTGCCCGGCTGCGCAGTCACGTTTGCCCGCGGCCCCGCCGATTGCATCACGGCGGTCGTCCTCACCGGACGCGGCGCCCCCAGGGGATCGGTAGCCGGGCTGCACTACCTAGTCACAGGCTGCGACCAGGCGCAGTGACGGAATGGTCGGGCTGCCCAGTCAGCGATGGACACGACGCCCTTTTGTGCCAAGCATCGTCATCAGGAACCGCCTCAGGCCGACTAGTCCAGATGCGCTAACACCAGCGGCGGCTGGTGTCGGCTCCCGGGCGGGCCAGGACTCGTTTGCCTCCTATCCCCGGCTTGCTCCGTCAGTCGGGGCTAATTCGCTTCCAAGGAAGTGGTCGGCCGGAGGCCCCCGACATGAAGCCAGCGAGGTCAGTGCCATCTTCGAGCGGCCGACCCGCTGCCCGTCACCTGCTGTGCGATCTGACCTGCGGCTGAAGTCTCGATATTTCTCATACGTGCTGGACAGATCGTAGGGCGATGTGCCCCCAAATGTGCCCGGCGTGGACTGTCGCGGACGCTCATGTGTCCACGCCCGTTGAACTAGGACGGTAACGAAAGTGAAGCCTAGGCCATTGCTGTCCTCGCAGCGGCGGCGTAGCCTGACGGGACAGGCAGGTCTACCTTGGACGGCCTGGGTGGGGGGTTACACGGCCTGATGTCGGCCGGGCACCGTCGGCTGGAACGTGCCGGAAGGGCAGTTCTGACTGGGCGCTGCTGGACAGGCGTTGCGGATCGGGTGCTGTCGATCTAGGCATCGTGGGGGATTTCCTGACGCGTCGGGTAGCCGCGTTGCGCTGCCCCAAAGCAAGGGAAACATCATGGCCAAGAGCAGCGGCGAAGTCGAAGCCGACATCAAGGAGACCCTGAGGGTTATGCAAAACTCTCCTTGAAGAAGTAAAGCCCGATTGCGGCGCGGAACGATGACATAAAGGTCTTCAGCGGCCGACGGTAGTCGGTGAAGAGAATCCGCCATGTCTTCAAGGTGGCGACGGCGCGCTCGACCGGCGCGCGGAAGGAACTCACCTGATTGTTCCACTTGTGCTCCCATTGCAGTAGCTCACGGCATTCCGGCTTGCGGATAGGGGTGGTGATGTAGTCAGTCCCGATGAAGCCCTTGTCGCCGAACACTCCGCCCGCCTTCTTCAAGATCTCCTCGACAGCTGATCCCTTAAGTTTCGCCATGTCGTGCTTATTGCCGGTAACGGGCTCGGAAACGAATGTTATGCGGCCTTGAAGATTCGTGACAATCAGAGATCCGTGCCCCGTGGTCTTATATTTTCCGGACCACAGCTCGCGTTCGCCATCCCAGGACCAGCACGGCCACAGCGTGCCGTCTACCAGCGCGACCGCACCCCTGGTGGCTTCGGCTGCTTCCTCTGGAGCTGGCCTGAATTCCGCGACCGCCTGCTCGACCAGCGGGGTGAGGAATGTGATGATCCGTGAAATCGTTGACTGATCTACGTCGAATATATCAGCCCAGACATCCTCGATGATATTCTGCCTCATGTAGCCGCAGGTGATGACGAGCGCTTCCCGGAAGGTAATCTCCCGCGGGCGTCCTGTACCTTTGTCCCACGACTCTTCAAGGAGTTCAGCGACATGCTCTTCTAGTTCGTCAAGTTGCTTTTCTTCCAGCCCTGACATACGATCGAACAGCAACGGCTTCTCCGTCGTGAAAGGTTTGGTGTGGTAACCTCCTTTCTATCGGCCGGAGAGGTCGTTGCTTGTTATTTAATGCGGTGTGTCGCCATCATTTGAATCATTTCAGGGCAAGAGCCGGACGGCCAGAGACAACGGGGTTTCGCATAAGCCTCCCTGGGACTGGTTCTCCACTTCTTCTCCCGTATCCCGGACTCCTTCCTGGAACCGGAGTGGGAGAGCTGACGCCTTACCACCTGGCGCTCTTTCGGCCCGCTCTAGTTCAGTCATCCGGCGGCCACCGGTTTAGTGATCGTGAGAGCGGGATCGCCAAGTGGATGGCTTGCAGGATGTATCGCTGCCGAAACCGGGGCACCGGAAAAAGCCATAAATAGGAGGAAGAAATGCCACGTCGTCTTATACCCCTGATCACTGGTATCCCATTCGTCGTCCTCGTGGTCGTCTCGGTCTTCACCGGGCCGGGCGGCAATAGTGCCACAAATTCCAACGCCAACCCGGCTACGACGCTGGCCTATTTCCAGGCCCCTCACGCGCACTACGCGGGCCTCTCCGCGCTCCTGATCACCCTCGCTGTGACAATCGGCCTGTTCTTCTTCGCCAGCGTGCGGGATTACCTTCGCCGTGACGAAGCCCAGGCGAGCCTGGCCGGTACCGCGTTCAGCGGGGCGATCATATTCGGCGCGAGCGGGGCGCTGTCGGCTGGTGCTCTCCTCGCGATCAGCGACAGCCCCAAAACGCTGCTCCCGGCCACGGCGCAGATGCTCAACCTGATCCAGAACGACGTCAGCAACGGAATGCAGGCGGCCGGGCTGGCGATCTTCTTCCTGGCTGCGGGGATCGCGGTCATCCGGTCGCGGCTGCTGCCGCTGTGGTGGGGCTGGGTCACCATCGTCCTCGGCCTGGTCGCCGCCTCGGTCATCCTCTCGTTCGCCGCGTTCATCGGGATGGGTGTGTGGGCGATCGTCACCGCGATCATGATGTACTTCAAACTCGGCAAGGCCAGCGACAGCGGCGCGGTCCCGCCCCAGAAGAAGGCCTTCAACGCCACCGTTTGAGTCCCCCTCTGCGCCAAGATCAGAAACGGCCAGCTGCAAGATCGCAACTGGCCGCTGAGCTGGGTGGGCGATACTGGGATCGAACCAGTGACCTCCTCGGTGTGAACGAGTGGCATGAAGGTCGCTTCAGGTCGTTAGCGCAGCTAGCCAGCCTGTAATGGTCGCATGAGGTCGGTCTTGGACGCAGAGGTTGCTGTACTTACCCGCTGTATTACGTCACTTCCGGGGTTTGTCTACCAGGACCGCACGAAGCACTTCAAGGGCACGCTCAGCGCGGGAGCGCGGGGCTGAGCCGAAGATTGCGACCAGACCGGCCAAGAGAGTTAGTAGAGCGCTAGCACCGCGGCGTGCCGCCCAAGCGGCGGCAGCAGATCCCCCGACGACAACAGTTGGATGTGTAGCGCAATATGACCACAGTGCCACGAAGTCCCCTTCTGGCATGTCTGCAGATCGTGATGAAGATCTGGAAACATGCTGTCAAGTGAACCCGCGGCGGGAGTCGAACCCGCACTGGGGACCCCTGATCGTACAGGGGTCGGCCTCTTCCCTTGGGCTACAGCGGGATTTGCTGTTCGAACAAGACTAGCAGACCACTACCAACCTGCGAAAGTGTCGACGATCGCAAGCGCGGCGTCGAGTTGGTCAGAGCGGAGAGAGCCGGCCTGTAGGCCGGATCCTGTGCAAGCGTCTTTCTGACCATGGCGAACGCACTGTGCATACCGTTTGACCTGCGGCTGAGATCTCGGTGATTCTCAACGGTTCTGGGTAGATCGCGACGTGATGTGCCCGGAATGTGCCCGGCCACGGCGGCGATGAGCATCTAGGACGACCAGGCTTCGGCAGGCGCCGGGCGTCGTCGCCTCCTCGGCCCACGACCTATCAAGCTAGCGAATGAAACGATAGATCGCGATGCCAAGGGTCACGGTGGCGACGAATGCCGCGCCGGCACCAGTCGCCGTACCGGCTGGGCTAGCCCGGAGAACATGGAGCAGGATTGCAGCTCCTCCGGCGACGAGGAAAGCCACGATCAAGATGATTGCTAGCCATATCGCCCGGTCCGATGAGTCGCGGTTGTCTTGCATAAAACTGATGTCCTCCCGTATCTGGGACGGGATAGCGCAGCTACCTCGTCGAGGACATGAGGGGTCTGACGGACGGCGTCACTCGTGAAGGGTTACGGCAGAATGCGACCGCTGCCGCGTTTGACTGGAGACTCTAAGTCAACTCATCATATCTCTACGTGGTCGATCACACAACACTTTCGGGGACTATGGCGACGATAGAGTTATAGTGTAGCATCATTCATAGCCTGTGTTGCGTGCAGCTTGCAGAGTTGCCGAGTGTCAGGATGACCGGAAGAGAACGACAAGGGAGGAGCGCCGATGGCCGCTGGAACCTCGCCTGAGGCTGACATGTCTCCAAAGCCGCAGCCTGACGGGGCAGCGCACTCGCGGCCGACCAAGGACGATGCGTTCCGCCACGCCCGTCGGACTTTCCTGGCCGGAGAACGTGTCGACATGCATACCCTGGCAAGCACGTTGCACGTTGACCGGACGACGGTGTATCGCTGGCTGGGTTCTCGCGAGAAGCTGATCACCGACATCCTCTTGTCCTTGATCGAACCCACTTTCATGAGACTCAGGGAGGCCCACTGTCACCCCGGGCCGCCCGATGTGCCTGGGCAGTCACCGGCCGCGGTGGTCATGACGGAAATTATCCGCGCTGTTATCAGCAACGAGGGTATGCAAAGTTTCATCGATCGCGAAGGCGACCTAGCCCTACGCCTCCTGACTACCAAGGCCTCCGGCTTCGAGAAGAAAATGATTGACCTGGTCAGAGATATCTTGCGAGAGGAGGCCTACCAAGGGCGCCTGAATGCCATAATCCCGCTCGATGACCTGTCCTACGCGGTTATCCGCATCATGGAGTCCTACGCTTACATCGGCCTGATAACCGGCGAGCATCCTGACGGCCGCCGTGCCGACCAGGTCATCAATGCACTGCTGCCCAGCCCAGCCAAGGGAACGTAGCCGACGTCAGCAGAGCTCCCCGAGGTGGTAGGCGCATGTCGCATTGAGGCGACAGTGGTTGCTTGACCGCCGGAGCACAGCTTGGACTACTGATGTCTTTCGCTGCATTAGCGGCAATAGAAGAGTTTGAGTCAGTGAGCCCTCGCTTGTAAGCGTAGGACTACCATCCGGCAACCAGGAGACATCCCAGGGAGACCCGCGAAGACGAGTGCGCTAGAGTACGCCGAGGTTCGCGAGTGTTCATAGTGATTGTCGCTCAGTTAGTCACTCATGCTTAATTCAGGGCCATCTGACCCTGGGCCAAATACAGTCAGCCCTCATACAGCCCGACTGGTCTGAGCTGTTAGCGTTAGACCCTTACTGCACTGTTCATAACTCGGCATTTTAGATGCGCGCAATGACCTCTGCGCGCTTGGCCGCAAACTCATCATCCGTCAGTAGACCCTCGTTGTGCAGGCTGGTCAGCTTACGGAGCACAGCCGTCACGTCGTCTTGCTGCTGGACCGGCGGAGCGGGTGGGGTACTCAAGAGATTGAACTTAATAGCCTGCGCCTGCGCGTCCCTAACAGCGACATTGCCGTTTAGCTCAGTCTCGTGGTACGTCCCGTCAGCGAAGATCACGAACGCGGCAGCTTTAGTCTTGGTAGCTAGCCCAGCGAGCCCAGCCGGCATAAAGAAGGCGCGGCCTGGACTCCACGCCTGTGAGCCGTCCGTCACGCGCACCTCAGCGCCAGCAAGCGCGCCGAGAGCTGCTGCACCCACGGGCGCGCCGTACTCTTCCACGACCTCGCCGCGCACTTGGACTCCCAGCGCCGGGAAGACAGCGTCCGGCCCGACATTCCGAACCTGGCTACGGCGAACCTCCAGCTGGCGGTCATACGACGCCTGAACCTCCGGCTTCAGGACGTCGCGAGAGATTCCAAAATCCAGCGCGTAAGCCGCTTCCTGCTCAGGCGTCATCTTCATGCTTGGCAACCCCCTCATCGGTTCTGGCTGGCTAAGAATATTCCTTGGAGCTCACGCATAGTCACGATTCCGAGACATCTCTCTGGTGTACCGAGGCGTGCATGACACCGGACTAGAAGTCGGCCTGTAAGCCGGGTTCTGTCACCGCTGTTTCGTAACCTGGGAGCATTCGCCGAAACGTCAGCTGAGCTGCGGTTTCACCTCTCGCCGCTTCTCAGCAGTTCCTGTGTCTTTTCATGCTCTGGCGGAACTGAGACGGAACTGGCAGACCTCGGACCGCCGGTGACAGTGGCGTTTACGGCCAGGAACTACATGAGCCCCGACTTGCCCAGAAACCGCTCGCCTACGCTGAAGTTCACTCCGGTGCCGGTCCGCCGTCCACCTCGACGTCTTCGATACGCAAAGTGGGCCTGTAGCCGCTGCTGCGGAGTGCGTCCAGGATCTTGTTGATCTCGTCGTTGACCTGCTCAGAGCGGGCTGCGTCCTGCTCTGCTTCCACCCGCGCCTCGATCACTGCTTCTTCGGCCGGGGTATCTAGCCACGAGGTATGCAGCTCGGTCACGGCAAGGCCAGCGTCGTGGGCCTGGCGGGCCGCGACGACTAGCTCGACCTGGGCCTCAAGGTAGTCGGCTGCTGCTTCCTTCAGTGCCTCGTAAGCACGGTGGGCTTTTCGGTTGCTCTGTTCCAGCTGGATTTCGTGCCGGGTCATTTCAGGCTCGTCTGTGAGATCTGTGGCGAGCATGATCCCAAGGGAGTCGGCCAGCGCGATCAGCTCGCTTGCCCTGACCGGGCGCTGCCCGCTTTCGACCTTCCAGATCGTCGCCTGGCTGAACCCGAAGCCGCGATTCGTCATCCGTTGCGCGAGCTCTTCTTGGCTCACGCTCCCAGCTTCCCGGTAGGCCCGTAGGTTCGCCGCGATGTTCTGGTCGATGTCCTTGTACTGGTCTTCGCGAGCGGTCATCGCTCTGACTCCAAAATGTAGTTTTCAGCCATGTCGATACGTAGTGTACTCTGTAAGGGAGTCACCGACAACACCAGATAGGAGTCAGGTATGCCGGAACCGATCGACGGCCAGGATTTCGCCGGGCCCCACCCGACCTGCCGCCAGTTCGTGGCCCAGCTCACCGCGTGGGGTTTCACCGCGCGCCGCGACGATCACGTGCACACCGTCTTCCGCGGCCCGCGAGGCGGAACGCTGCGGGTGATCCGCTCCCAGCTGGGCCGCGCCGATCCGGCCCTGGTGGACAAGGCCGCCCGGCTGGCCGGCGTCACGCCCGAACAATTCTGGTCCGGGCCAGAACGCCAGGCCGCTCCCGGACCGCTGCCGGACACCGCCCGCGCCGCTCGCACCGCCGCACGCCGCAAGCGCGCCGGCCACGACAGCATCGTCTCCCTGGTCCTGGCCATCCACGCCGAAGCGGACCGGCCGCTCGGCTTTGACCAGGTGGCCGAGTTGTCCGGGAACCGGATGACCCGCGAGCAGGTGAGCACGGCTAGCTCCGCGCTGTGCCGGGACGGCCAGCTCGACCGGATCAGGTCCGGGGTCTACCAGTGGTCCCAGGGCCAGCGCGCCGCCGCCCGGCGCATCCCCGCCGCCCGCCGCCCCGCCGAGCTCCTCCCCCAGCACGCCCTCATGCCCGCGGCTTCAGCCGGGTCCCGGGTCCGCCAGGCCGGATCTCTCTCCGCAGCCGAGCTGTTCAGCCGCCTGTTCCCGGACGGCGTTCAGGTGACTGGCGAGCTGTTCGCCGACCTGGAACAACTGCTGCGCCTGACCAGCAAGCTCACCGCCGGGGGTAACGGCACGGCACGGTAGGCACCGGCCAAGCCAGGCTCTACGCATCCTTATTTATGTGCCCTGAATGTGCCCTGGCTGGATCCCAGTGTGGCAAGACCGACCTGAGTCTACGCTCTAGCCATGGGAGATAAAGGCGAGCCTATCCAGTCTGATGTGCCGCCGCCAGGGCTCACACCGCTGGAACTGGCGCAGGACCTCGTGTCGAGAATCGAACGAGGGAACAAGTATGCTCGATCGAAGAAAAATAGGTTCCGATCTAGCTCGTCTACAGTACGGCTAATATCGCTTCTCTTGACTGTAAGCGCTACCATAATCCTCGGCTTGCAGAACCTGAATGTTTGGACTGGCACTGCGTTCGCATTGATCGCCATCGTGACCACGGTAAATTCTCTAGAGCCGTTCTTTGCCTGGCGCTCCCGTTGGGTTCTTATGGAGGAGACGCAATATAAGTTCTACAGGCTCCGAGACGACGTTACCTACTACATCGCATCCAATAAGCCAGACGATCTGGAAGAAATGCGAATAAGACAATTTTTTGATAGGTACCAAAATATATGGGACCAGCTAAGCAATAGATGGATGGAATATCGGCGAGCTTCTGAACGGAATGATTAAAGCATTGTCCGATGCAGCCCGTGGCGCTCTGCAAGCTCAGTTACTGGCTCGTCTGATCATTGCTGCCATTTGCTACCACGGCACGACCAAGACAGGTCGGTTCCATGACCGGAACCGACCACTGAGCTGGATGGGTGATACCGGGGTCCAACCAATGACCTCCTCGGTGTGAACTAACGGCATAGCGGTCATTGACGGTCGTTGGCGCAGCTCAGAAGTCTTTGCTGGTCGGCAGGGGGCGCTGTTGTCCGCTGCGGTTGCTGCACTTTGCTGCTGCACTTCTCCGTGTACGTTGACGCTTACTCGTCAACTGTTCTCACCCAGCCTTTAGTTGTCTACGCGGTCGCGGTGTGGCAGTTAGCGCCAGGGTCACCAGATTCGAGACGCGAGATCAGCACAGTGTCCAGCCCTAGCGAGCGCCCCCGGAACAGCATCGAGTAGTCACCCGCCACAAGCCGTACGCGTCGAGGTGAGGTCACCATCTCCTGGATGTACAGAGCCCGGTCCGTGATCTCAAAGTCATTGACCGGAAGGCGGGTGTGACTGGCGCTGTCCATCAGGATTTCCACCGTCACGCGAGCATCCAGCTCAAGGACTTCCACAAGCGAGGAGGATCGTTCCTCTCTTCGACGGAGCTTCCAAAGCTCCCGGAGCGCATCCTTGGAGCGTTCCTGTACTCGGTTGACCTTACTGTTCTTGCCTTCGTCCAGCTCTTCGACCACCACAAGGGGCACGACCAAGCGGACAGCAAGCGGCGGCATCCCTGGCGGATCGGCATCGAGGAGTCCGGGCCAATTGACGCCGTAGAACCTGCTTCCCTCCAGGAACGCTGAGGTATCAAGCACGGCGATCCGACCGTCTTGGTTAGCGAACCCCTGGACCTGGCGCAGCTGGTCAGCCGCGGACTCCAGGTGATTCGCCCATACGTCCCGGGTTCGGTTGAGCAGTGAAATCACCGCCTGGTCGTTGCTGAGGCCCGGCCCCTCGATAGCCGCCCGGACCTCTTGTGCCGTCCGGTAGAGCGGCGTCACGAGGCCATCATCGGCGAACACCTCACGAAGACTTGAGTCGGCGAGTTCCCACCACCGCAGCCAGAGCGTGCGGCTAACGTGGGATATCACTGAGCCAGCCCCAAATACTCGTCGCAGCTCACGCGCTCGGGCATCGAGCGTGTCAAGCGCCTTCTGCAGGTCACCTGGATTCTTCAAACGCACTGGCCTAGTATGCTCTCGTCTAGCGCTTCGTCAACTCCTAGAGTCGGACACGCAGTCGGCCTGTAGGCCGGTCCTGTGCACGCGCCTCTCTGAGCATGGCGGATGCACCGCGCATACCGGTTGACCTGCGGTTGAGATCTCGGCGTTTCTCAACGGTTCTAGCTGGATCGCGACTTGATGTGCCCGAATTGTGCCCGGCCAGCCTCCTGGTAGGGATGCCTCTCGGACCTCTAGCAACCGTTGCTCCAGCTAGGGTGATTGTGGCCCCGAGGCGCAGGTGCAGCCCTCGAAGTGTCAGGTCACAGAGAGCCAACGGACTCATAGCGATAGCCAGGACCATCTGTCAGGCGTGCCGATCTCCGGCGCCTTCCAGTGAATTGTGGCTGCGTGTTAGTGGCCTGTGACTGCAGCCTCGACCGCCGCGACTCCTGCACCGCCGAACCTACTGATGACCACAGGCCAGGTGCTGGGGTGGCTCTGGCTAGGGACAGAATCTTGATGCCTCACCAAAAGTCAAAACCGCGGGGCTGAGCACTGAAAATATACTAAGAACCTCTGTCCTGCTGGGTTAGGAACGCTAAACTGGCCCTCTCAAGAGGCCCCCGTGTGAATGCTACGTCGTTGGAGCTCCGCCAGTCTCATGCCCGACAGCCCTGAAAGTTCTTCACAGCAGCCGCCGAAAAGGGTCTCCCTTATTCGCTCTCTATTCCAAATTTGGGTTGGAAATCCTATTTACGATGCCGTCGGGGTAGCAATTACGTACGGGGTGATGATATGGATGCAAGAATATTTCGGATGGCAGTCAGGTACTGCAGCTTTTTCTACAACAGTAGCGGTCCTAAGCGCAACCGCAGTGGGTTTCGCCATAACGGCGGCCACAATATTGCTGACCGTGACGCCCGGCAAAAGGCTTCGTAAGGTAATCGAAAAAGCCGGGGATCGCTTGATCGCGCTTATAATGATATCCGCCAGCACTCTTATAGTATTGGCAGCCATATTCGCCTACAGCCTTCTTGGGACTCATCCAAATAAAATTCAGATAAGCGTCATCGGTTGCGCCGGAGTCCTATCTACGTTGGTCCAGCTAAGACTAGTGAGTTTGTTCTATCAGATTTTTGCACTCCTTATTGCTGAACATGTGACCGAGCAGGACATCACTTAGATCTTTTAAATCTAAGTGACTGCCTGAGGGAGCGCTCAGCGCGAGCATCGTCCAGCGACTGTCCCAATAGTCTGCCGACATTTCTTGAGAGATTCCTCGTGCCGTCACTCTCGTCGATTGGATCGCTGTGATCTTCAAATAGAGAGGACGCTTCGACAAGCTTCTGTGTCAGCTGCAGGGCACGTTCCGCAAACTCATTCATATGAGAGTCAAGCCGGTCACGGATTATGTCATTCTTGGCCGGGAAAAGTGCCAAGACGGCAAAATTTGCCGCACGAAGAAGCGGAAGCATCGTAAGGGATGAGCTTCCATACAAGCTCTTGAGAACAAACGGGTACCGAGAAACACCTTTGGAGTAACCGGCATCTGCGATATCAACATCCATACTGAAGTCGACGCGCGCAGCCTTATCCATCAGCAACAGTTGGCGTGGAAGTCTAGTCGATATCAGTTCAGCTAGTAGATCGATAGGATCAACTGGCATCTCCAGAGTCTGAGAGCTGATCATCTTCAAAGCTGATCTTACGACCTCGGGGGTCATGAAGCGAAAGCCATATACCGGTCCGACGGTCGCAAACCAGATTTGCTCTCTCAAATTCTCTTCGGGGAAGACGTCGCGACTTATATCATAAAGACCTTCCGCAACCCTAATCTGATCGCTGTCGACCATACGAATAATGCTATCTGCAATCCACGCGTAACTAATATCCATTATAAATTTTGAGCGTTCGAGAAGTGCGTTTTGAATACTTTCAAACACGGCGGGTACCAGAACCCATACTTCTCTAAAGCGACTTGGAGGCCGGAGTCGAGCCGCCTGCTCCTTGAGATTCTCCGGCTTACCAGGAGTCAGCGGTATAACCGTAATAAAAAAGTCTAGATGGTTTTTGGGCTCTTCCGATCCGAGAACCAAGTATTGGTCCCCACGGTTGTCGACAAGAGTATTAGCACCCGCGGGAACCAGCCTAAAAGGGGATAGCTCTGCGAGGTAAACTTTCGCATGGGCGACAGTGAAAGATTTTGCTACCTCTTCCGCCGATTGCACGAAAGCAATACAGGATGCCAGGGTGGGAGTGCCGCAAGACGTACGAAGCAAATCTAGAAGCGCCGAGCGAGTTTGCTCCGCATCCCGGCTCCCGAAACTCTCATTTGTCATACCACCATACCCGGAGATGCAAAGGATTAATCTTCTTGAATGACCAAGGGAGAGGTCGGCGATATAGAACGCAAATCTTCAACTACTTCTACCCAGTTTCCGTCAGGATCGGGAACGAAGAAATAATCTACTTGTGTACGTCCATGTTTAATCTCCGTCATACCACTAATGCCGTCCTTGATCATTTGATCACGGACTTCAGGAAGACCGGAGACATTAAAACCGAAGTGCTTAACGCCGATCTCTTCGAGGTCATTGCCGACCTCTAGTGATTGGTTGCCGAGATGCTCGTTTTTAGTGTACCCGAACATTTCAAGGACAAAGCCTCCGGATTGTGCCATATGTATAATTACGAGTGATTCATCACGCGCTGTCCACTTTGCCACCATTTTAAACCCGAAGTAACTGTAGAATGCCTGGCTAGATGCGACATCTCGCACTGTGATGGCCACGTGGTGAGGCTTGAATTCAGTCATGTCATACATGATAGTCTCTTTCGCTTCCGCCGACCAGTGCAATGCGTAATGATGTTACTAAAATTGCGAATTCGTGCTCGCTACAGCGGTGTGCGTCCAACGCTCAGACCGCCGTCCACGTATAGGACCTGTCCTGTAATGAAGCCTGCGTCTTCACACAACAGAAACTCCGCGGCGGCAGCTATCTCATTAGGCCGCCCCAGCCTACCTATAGGGAGCTGGGCCAAATAGCGTTGTTCGCCAGGACTCCCTGGCGGATTCAGCGACCGGAAAAACTCCGTTTCGGTCGGGCCAGGAGCTATAGCATTTACTGTGATACCATTCTTGGCAAGCTCCAGAGCCCACGCTCGCGTCATGCTAATCATGGCACCTTTGGCCGTCGCATAACTGGTACGGTCGACCGCTCCGAGTGCTACCACACTCGATATGTTTACTATGCGTCCGTACTGAGATTTCATCATTTGAGGCAGCACTGCTTTGCTAACTTGCGCTGCGATTCTAGCGTTTAGGTCGAATACCATCATAAATTGTTCGATCTCTAGCTCGCGCAGACTTTGCCCAACAGCGATACCTACATTGTTGACGACGCCTAGTACCGTATGAGACGAGATAATTTCATTGAGGCAGTCAGCAGTTTGATCTTTGCTGCTCAGATCGGCGATATAGAGATTCCCGGGGAAATCAGATGATGCTTTTCGGGCTATACCGATTACATCTACTTTCCGTTCTGCCAGCCTGCGTGAAATAGCTAGTCCGATTCCGCGTGTCGCCCCTGTAATCAAGATGCTGTCCTTCACGGCGATCTCCTATGTTTAAACCCAGTGCACCATAGTTGTGGGGTTAATCCAGCCTGCAAAGAAGTTGATCAACAAGCGAATATCTGTATTTAGATTAATGAGGTCTTCGTAGCCGGTTACAGCATGGACGAGACCGCCATTCATAATGACAATACTACCGGGTTCAGGAGTAATCTCGATCGCCGTCAGATTCGCAAGTTCTTCTAGCGGGTATGGATAGCCAGTATTCTGTGCACCTACTCGGATTCGTGAAGTGTCATCTGGTATCACATTCCATATCTTAAGCCTTCCTCCACCTGGAGGTATGCTCGGATACATATTAACGGCTACGACAACGCCATATCTCGCCGATTGTGCCTCAAAGCCTTTTTGCAGAGGATTGTCCAATTGTCCTACGTCTTCGTGAGGTTCTAGGAGAAAACGTCCTTTCGATGTCCAAGACAAGGCTCGAGCCTTTGGGCTTTCCTGGCTTGCCCACAATGCAGGCCTCAGAATAGCATCTGAGTTTATGCGTCGCAGCGAAGCTCTCATTAAGGTAAGCACCCGTTCTACGGGGTCGCCGCCCTGCTCGAGAAACTCCTCGACGAATCTGTTATGAATGCCGGCCTCGTTAATGTACTCCGAAAAAGTCTTACCATAGTGGTAAAATCCTATAACGTCTCCAGGAACACCATCTGCACGCGGCCTCCGGCCAGGACTGTTGAGAAAAGCTGATAGCAGATCTGAACAACTTTGGCTAGACAGTGCATTTTTAAAATGCAGACAAGGTATTTCGCCTATCAGAAGCTGTGTCAACTGGCTCGTTTCAGCGGCTTTATTTATCTCAATCGCCTTGAATCGGGCTGGAGGGAACGACCATCCTGTTATTCTAGTCATTTACCACCGTAAGATCGCAATCCAAATAGGAACTTGAAACAGCAGTGAGGACATCACCGCGGGTCTCAGACCGAAAGATATTACGACCGATACAAACGCCTTTAAAACCCAACTTGCAGGAGAGATTGACGACATCTGGAAATCGAGGCCCTGCCGGACCTCCCGCTAGCACGACTGGGGGCGACATCCTTACTATGGACATGATCTTCTCTTGAGCTTGGGCGCCTGCATCACATATCTCATCTGGCAGTCCGATTTTTATCAGGTCAGCTCCTAGCTCCACACCGATTCGCAGTGCATGCACGAAGGCCTCAGTTGCTACTTTTTTAGTTGACACGGATATCATGAGTAGCACTGGGACCCCAAGCGAATCTGCAGCTTGGATGCTATGGCTGACCCATTCCAACGATTCGGTCGTTTGTGGAGCCGATAGATTTAGCTCGACTGCGATACCATCTGGGCTGAGCGCCATCAATTGATCTAGTGACGCTATTGACCTTTTAGCAACATGAGATCCAAACTCCGGTGATCCAAACGTCTGAACAATTAGCCCTAGACTGCTATCGCATGGCAGAGCCCTTGGAACAGCGCCTCTGTTGAGAACAACACCACTGAATATCGTAATAATTTGCGGATCGCTGCATATCGTAAAATCTTCAAGGCCAGGCATTGGGCCCAAACTAACTCCATGGTCTGCGGCCAGAAGTACATAAGCCCCGTTGTCACGCTGAAGCCGACTTAGACGCCTGCGCTTTCCCCAGTGAGCACTTGACTCCGACCGACTTGATGGGCTAGTCGGTCGGTCAGTCGACACTCCTGCCTCCGCGGTGAGCTCAGAACTCCTGAACCTTTGCGCTTAGTATGGTCCTGCATCTGCTACGTGGCAAGAGTCAATTTTCCCTTACCTGCCTAATAGACATCGACAGGCGGATATACCTCCCCCGTGAATTCGAGATTTGCTGTCCTACCAGCCTGTATGCCAACAGGTAGTATGTCTCCGGGTCGGGATTGTCGTATGCGTGCGGAAGACTGACAGGCATGCATGCTGGTGTGAATGCTCACTCTGTCCTCGGTGCACTCCTAGGGCAGGAGATCTCAACTGTCACGGGGCGGCCGAATCGGGTCCTCCGGCTTGAACGTGATGACGTGATCGTCGCCACGGAGCGGTCGCCTGCCGGGACGGCCGTGCCCATCCAGGTGGTCCAATACGGCCTTGACCGGCTGCAGGAGGCTGGAGAGCTTGAGATCAGCGTAGCCTCCCTCGGTCACCGCAGCTCATTTGTCGGGGCTGTTCTGCTCACCCTGCCCGACACATACCTGTGCCGGACGTCCCCGCCGCGCATCTTGCTCGCTGACCCCGCTACCCAGTACAAGCTGAGCCAGGCGGGCAGCAGCACCATCTCATGGTGGTCTGCTGATCCCCGGCAGTGCTTCTGGCTGGAGATCACCGATCGCAATGACATTGGCGTTGACCTGCATTGCCCGCAGCGTGGCTCGGACGGAAAGCGCAGCTCCGGATTTTCTCTCATTTGGTGGGTCAATCCAGGCGACATCGTGTTCCACTACAGCCTGACCAAAGACGGAATTATGTCCTGGTCCCGCGCCGCGGGCCCGGTCACCGAGGCGCCAACCATCTGGCGGCCGCACCGCAGCGCCACCCGCCGACGAATCCAGCAGCCGATACCGCAACCAGGCTGGTGGCTGGACCTGGACGGCCCGTTCCCACTCGCCCAGCCACTTCTCGGTGCCGAACTCATCAGGCGGCAAGAGGACATCCGCCGCGTCCTGCGCGAGCTCGAAGGCCGGTACCGCGGAAGCCTGTACTTCCCGTTCTTCTGGTGGGGCGGCCGCCAGCTCCGCCCCATGCAGTACTACCTCAATAAGTTGCCCGCCGAACTCGTCGACGTCTTCCCTGAGCTCGCCGACGTCCTGAGACCGCCGCCCGGGTCATCCGAGCCACGGGACCGGCCTGGCTCGCTCGGCACCGATTACCGGCCCGCACAGGTCGGCGCAGCCGCCGGTGCCCGGCAGCCCTTCACTACCAACCCTGCCATCGTCGAGCGCGGCCTACGCGGGCACGCCGACACCCAGAACCAGCTCGCACGGATCCTCCGCGAGGCGGGCCTGTCGCCTCGGTCCCGCCTGCCGCACGAGCCAAACTTCGATCTGGCCTGGCAGAAAGACGACACCGCCTTCGTTGCCGAGATCAAGAGCATCACCGACGACAACGAAGAAGAACAGCTTCGCCTTGGCCTCGGCCAGGTGCTGTGGTATCGCCACCGATTCCAGCGCATGGGATACCCGAAGGTCGTCGCCGTGCTCGTACCCGAGCGGCCTCCTCGTGACCCATCATGGGCAGACCTATGCCATGACCTCCACGTGGTCCTGCTCCACGGCAGCAATCTCGACCAGGCGGTGCGGCTCTCGTGATCGACCGCATTGGTAAGCCCAAGGCCTGGGGCGACCTTCTCGGTGTGAACGAGTGGCATGCCAGGCCTATGGCGTTCATCGATGCAGTTCACAGGCCGGTTTCGGTTGTATGTGGTCGGCGATCGGCGCAGAGGTTGCTGTATTCCTCCGCTGTACCGCTGTCCGACTCCGCCTGCACTCGATTTCTACTTATGGTTAACCCAGCTATAGGTTGACACGCAGCAGTCTTGGTGTTTACAGTTTGGGTTAACCACGGTCAACATTATGGACTGTAGATGGGAGGCATAGGTTCCCATGGCCGACGTGATCTTTAGGGATGTAAGTGACGAGTTGCTGGAGAGGCTGTTCGTCCTGTTGCGACCGCTCCAGGCGGAGCAGCTGGAGCCGGAGTGGACCGTCGATGCGGCCGAGGTGCTACTCCGGGACCTAGGCCCGGCCGCCCGTAACTTGATCGCGAGTACTGCAGAAGCTGGTGGCCGCCTGAGTGCGACCGTGCTCCGCGGCCCGGAGAACAAGACCCTGAAGGGTCTCACTGGGCCGATCGGCAAGGCTTTGCAGAGGCTGGCACGGAATGGGAAGCTGCCGTCTGGCTTGCCCAAGCCAGTCGAGGCGTTCCGTGACCCCACCATGCGTTCCTGGGAGCGGACCGGGACCTTTGTCATGCCCCGTGAGCTCGTGCCGGTGTTTCTGGCTGCTGTTGAGCGCATTGAAGAATCATGATGACGCTGCTGTAGCAGGGCAACGATTACCGGCAAGCATTCTCGACCGAATGTAAAAGATCCTCTGCAGAGCCTCAGGCGGACCCCAGAGAACAGGAATCATATGCCAGGAAACAGTGAGACACTCTCGGCAGAGGTACTCAGTCTAACCCAAAAAACACTAGACGAGTTCGAGTCGATATCGCTTGACGGGTCCGCTCGCCGAGCTCTGCGAATAGCGCAGCTCCGCGGTGACGGCAGGGAAGCATGGATGCTCCGCGCTGACTTGCGTCCCAGAGGGGGTTCTGGTGAACTACGGCTTGTCGAGGTTGCAGCACTGTTCAGGGATACTGCATATGCTGAGATTGCCGCGGCGGATAAAGCCTTGCGCGAGATCTGGATTCAAGAAAGGCTTGCTGTTATTCCCCCTTCAATGAAGGATATGATACCTTCCGATAAGGAAGTCATAACTGGTTCGATTAGTGATCTCTTTGAGCAAAAGGCCCACTTCGAGTCGCAGGCTACCAAAATAGAAGACGAACGTCAGAGTTTCATGATGACCGAACGTGCTCGACTATCGGCCGATGTCATCGAGCGGATACGGTACCGCGTCTATTCGTACCTGTCCCGCGTTGAGGGCGAATTGAGGTTTTCATCAGTTGCCAACAATATTCTAGAGCAGTATAGACGGCGCGTCGACGCACGCCTCGGGGATGTAGCATCCGACGTACTGGAGCAATTCACAGCAGCTTATCGTAGGATGAATGAAGGTGACGTCGAGTCACGTTCGCACGCGCTGACATCCTGTAGGAGAATTCTGAAAGCTATAGCGGACCTGGTTTATCCACCACAGAGTGCGCCTGTGATCGATAGAACTGGAAGCTCCCGTGACGTTTCTGACGAGAAGTATGTCAACAGGCTCTGGCTATTTATAGACGATCAGCTCGCAGGATCTACAGCTGCAAAATCAATGCATGCAACCTTGTCAGAAATGGGTACTCGAATCGACAGGCTATACGAACTAGCAAACAAGGGTGTACATGCCGAAGTGACTGTCGATGAGGTCGAATGGTGCGTTGTACAGACCTATATTCTTACTGGCGAAGTCCTGCGGTTCCATTCAGGGAAAGCGGTATCTTAGGCCGATTAGGGTCTATCTGAGTCGCTGCCGTTGCCGCACCTGGCTGCTGCACCTGCGAAGTGAATTTGACGTTTAAGTGCCACCGTCCTCCCGTTCACGGGGGCCGCTGCCACTGGCCTCACTCTCGCTTCTGTTTCGATCATCTTGCTCTGTATCCCATCGGCGTAGCTCTTTACCATCAGGTCCGTAGATTACGAACCCCATATTCCGCCGATGCCGACCCTTTGCTTTCTGGTCGAGAAGCAATTGCTTAGCCTTCGCGTAAAGATCGTTGGTCAGATTCGTGATGAGGCCAGTCGCAACCGTGGTGCCGATGAAAATGAGCGTCCACTCGATCGAGCCGAGACCGCGGCGGCCCGGTTGGTACTCCGTGATTTCCAGATCGACAGTGACACCTACCGTCACGCGTAGGTCTTCTGCAAACGCTTCCGTGGCTGTTCGGCGCTCGTCCTGCATGACCTCATATGCCCTGTCGATAGCTATGCGCACGTCACTTACAGGTTTGGGTTCGATGTCGGCATATAGGAATCCGTCGATGTCACCTGTGTCTGACCGCCGCACCCATCCCACCGTCGAGATGTCGCCCCCAGGGACCTCCTCGGGGTCGATTCCATCCTGCCGATCCGCTTGTCGAACGAAGACGCCATCAACCTGCACGCCGTCTATATCGACCGCGACATGCTGGCCGCGTCTGAACCCTTCGTTACTCATCCGACCACTATGCCCGAGCTTGGTAGGTCCCGCCCAGCGCTGTCGACACCACACTCTTCGAAGCTAGCCGCTTCGTCTTCGCTCGCGAAGGGCGATCTCAGCCTTCCGCCCGTGGCTGGAGGTCGTGCTCAAGTATCGAGAGTCCGGCGTGTTGCCTAGCGCGAGTGAACTACGACTGAATATGATTCATCCCATGACGACAGACAACTCGCGCGACGCCACGGTTCTCCGGGTAGGGACGGCGTGCCAGGCAGCCTACGCTGCACTGCGCCGAGGACTTGCTACCGCGGACCGGCTTCATGCGATCGCGGAGTGGAAGCCTGAAGCAGACATCCATCTGCATCGCCACATGACTCGGCGAGATGCGATGGAAGACTTGAAGCAGGTGGTGGCGGGCGATGTTCTGCTGGACGATGATGACAACCTAGGGCTCGCCATGAGCGGCCTGATCATCGAGCTGCCAGAAGACACAATCCGTATCTGGCATACTACAGAAAGTGAAGTACCCGCCCCTCGAAGCGAGACTAGTCGCCAGTTCGTCACCCAAAGTTCTGTAGCACCTGCTCTGTTTTCGACGGATGAACTGATCTATGATGATCAGGCGAAACTGCGATCGAATAGTCTTATCATCCAGTGGACGGCTCAAGGTCAGGAGATCTTGCGATATAACTTGATTCGGCCCATCGGCCATAGGAATGGGGTAGTCGTAGTGGATTGGCACCATCCACTACTGAAAGAGTATAAGTCGATGCCGGATCTCCGGTACCGTCGGCGTGGCGACGAGAGCCAGAGTGGTGATGCGGAGGTTACGTGATTTATGGGGCTCGCCTTAGGCAAGCACGTGAATTCAGCAAGCTGACGCAACGGGCAGTTGATCAGGAGATTGGCCTAAATCAAGGCCGCCTTTCTGAAGCTGAACGCGATGCATATGCTCTTTCCGCAGAGGCACTTATTGAATTTGCTGCTCTCACAGGATTTCCAGTTGAGTTTTTTGGCGAACCTCCGAGGGTCACATTTGACCTTATGCCCATTCACTTCCGGGCACGGGCGGGAATGCGGGCAAAAGATGCACGTCAAGCAGAAATTACTGGCGAGATTGTCGTTGAAGCTGTTCTAGACATGCTAGATCAGCTCGAGGGGCCACCGGTTCAACTTAACTCGCTTCAACCCAACGTCAGCCCCGAAGAAGCTGCTCAGCAGGCAAGATCCATGTTGGGTATTCCCTGGCATGAGCCGATTGCCGCATTGCCTCTAGTGCTTGAGCATGCTGGCGTACTGGTCGTAGGACTCCCGTTGCAAGGTGATAGGCGGGATGCTTACTCGCTATGGCTATCTGATTCCCCTATCTTGGCCCTTCTTGATGCGGCCGCGGGGGATCGTCAGCTCTGGTCTATTGCTCACGAGATCGGTCACCTTCTCTTGCATAGAGGCATTGGCGCAAGTAGGTCGCTAGAAGATGATGCTGATGAATTTGCTATGCATTTTTTGACCCCTCTGCCAGTGATCAGGAGCGAGATTCCGGCTAGGGCGACACTCCAACAGTTCGCTCTGTTGAAACGCCGATGGGGAGTTTCAATAGCTGCGCTTGTGAGAACTGCTCGACGACTTGAAATTATCGATGACGATCGCTATATGAGTTTGTTTCGGCAGATGAGCGCAAGAGGAGAGCGCCTCCGCGAGCGAGCGGCGATAGCCCCTATCAAGCCTAGAGGATTTCGGGCGATGGCCGAGACACTTTATGGATCTGCTCCCGCCGGGGGTCTGGCGAAAAATTGCAGGTGGTCCCTGGCGTTCGCGGAAGACGTTCTCAGCCGTCATGCGACCAGTTCCGAATTGCCGCTGCGGCCTGTTAGTAATGTCGTTAGTCTGCATGATGCACGTCAGGTCCGAAATCAGGCACGATACCAACCTTTAAAAGGTTGACGCTTAAGTCTCATGCCGTTGTCAAATCTACCCAATGCAACGGTCCCTAGAGCGGGTCGGGACACTTGCTCTACAGCCGGCTTAGGTCAGCGGTCCTGGCGCAGCCTTCAATAGGGCAGCGGCGATGCCTATCAATGCTTCGGCTTCCCTACGGGTGTAAACGAAGCCTTTCGTAACGTCGTCCTCGTGTGCTGCGCCTGATGCCTGGCTCATCGCTGCCTGGTAGATGGCCCGCCATCGCTGCTCTACCGACCGGGAGCGGGAGTTATCGTTGCCAATCCCAGGCCACCGTGCAGCTGCTTCGGCGCGTTCCATGGCACCGCGTGCCGACACGATGGCCGCATCGATGTTCCCGGCGTTGAGATGATAGCGTGCTTCCTTTAGTAGTTCGGCGCCTTCGGCGTGCGCGCCGGACCCGACCGCGATCGGAACAGGAATGGTGAACGCGACTGCGGCGGCGATGCGCTCGATCAGCTCGAGCCAGGTGCTAGCGGCGATGGTGAAGAACTCCGAGGATTCCTGGCCGATTTCGGCGGGTTCGGCGGGGAGGACGCCACGGAGCTTCAGGCTAAAGCTTGGCCTCTGTCCCGCCCTAT
Source organism: uncultured Actinomycetes bacterium (assembly GCA_963790065.1). Taxonomy (GTDB): domain Bacteria; phylum Actinomycetota; class Actinomycetes; order Streptosporangiales; family Streptosporangiaceae; genus Palsa-504. Next base: position 1,005,391 of record CAWBNK010000001.1, read on the forward strand.
GCTCCTCGATGCCGAGGATCTGAGGGCTGGTCAGCGGGAACTTGATCGAGCACGTGGTCGTGTTGCCGTGAAGGGTCGTTCTCACGGCGCGGGTGCAGCCCGCTAGCCAGTAGCCCGGATTCCCATGGGTCTCTAGTTCAGCGGTTAGCTCAACGACTGTGCCATTTTCGAAGCCGAATGGGTTGAGCGCGAGCTGCAAGGTGAGCGGGTAGACGCCGAAGCCGTTCGTGATGGCAGCGTTCTCGGTGTCGATGCGCACGCCTAGCGTCCGGTTCGCGAAGCTGAGTGACATGTCATGATTGTGGACCTGGTAGGTAGGTTACCGGTGGGTATTCGCTGTCGCCTTCACTATGAGTTCTATGGCCAGGTCGACACAATTGTCCGGTTCCAAACACCATGCCACCGCTGGTTGTATGGTCCCGTCATGAGTACGACGCCATGGGACCGATCGTCATGGGATATCGACGGGGCTGAGCGTCTACTGAGTGAGGACCGATCCCCATGGGAATACGAGGATGGGGTTGAGCCTCCACCGGATGAAGACCCGCTCCCGTGGAAGGACCAGGCGAAGGCTCGCCAAGATGCAGATGATACGGAGACACGCTATGTCACTGGCAGGCTGCCAGGTCGCACTTACGCGTCTAAGACATTCCCTGTAGCAGGAGAGCTATCGCGAGACTTCGGACAGCCCGCTCGTTTCATCTACAAGATTCTTCAGAATAACGATGAATCCGAGCTTGTATGTGAAGGTGAGGATTGGCTAGTCCGAGAGACTGCTGCTGGCAGATATCAGATAAAGCTTCTGGTGGCTAGGGAAGCCGGCCGAATCAAGACACTATGGATTCAGCGTGTACCTGGTCCTGGGCATAGCGGTCGCGCGAAAACAGTAATGTGCCTGAATCGGGAAAACTCAGCTGCGCTGATAGAACTTCTGCAGAATCTGAAACATATTCCCGTAGAAGGTGGGACGAGTGTTCGTGTGGATGATGCTCTTATAAGAGATCTATTTGCCAGCCCGGGCTCACTCATCTCGATTTACCAAAAAGATCCTGATCGGTTCAGACAGCTTATTACAGATGATGCGTCGGCGCGAGATATCATCGCGGTTTCTCATCGACGCCAGCAGGTGCAGAAGTTTAAGAGGCTACTATCTGACGACGATTATTTCGACGAAATAGCGGCGCAGCATTCACGCCCCGAAGATGTGTGGCAAAAATTCTTTGAATCTAATCCATGGATTCTCGGTGTCTCGCTGGCGGGCCAGCTTCTCACTAATTGGAATAGCGCGAAGTTGGAGCAGATAGTCGTAGGTTCATCCATAGCCGGGCCGGGTAAACGCGCCGACGCATTGCTCAGAACCGCAGGGCGAATCCGATCGATGGTTTTCGTTGAATTTAAAACCCACCGAACAAAACTTCTAACTGAATCGTCTTATCGATCAGGATGCTGGGCACCATCAACGCATCTATCTGGCGGAATCGCGCAAGTACAAGGTACAGTGAGCCTCGGTGTTGAAAAGCTGAGCGGTAGAATCGCCGAACTGGCGTCGGACGGTACGGAAATTCCGGGCGAATACACCTATCTTATTCAACCGAAATCTTACCTGGTAATCGGTATGCTCAATGAATTTATCGGAGAACAGGGAGGTCACGATAGGGGGCGTATTCGTTCCTTTGAACTCTATCGACGCAATCTGGTTGAGCCCGAGGTCATTACCTTTGATGAGCTCCTAGCCAAAGCGGAATATCTGGCGGAAGCTGCCGATATTTTGAAAGCTGGCCCAGGCCTGCTTGAAGATTCCTCCGATGTCAACGAGCGATAGTAAGTTCAACTGGGAGTAATGCTGGACAATCGTGGACACCAGCTGGTGATGTAGTTTGCTGTCATTTGCTGCTTGTCGCTTGCATTGGTTTTACGCTAAAGCGTCAGCTATTTCAAGACAGTCAAGTCAGCCTCTAAAGGTTGGGGTGTCAGAAGCGCGTCCACACAGTTTAGTGTCAACGAGTTGTTGACAGCACCAGGCATAATGGGACCTTTTTGCGTTGTGACGATTAAGTGTCATATCTTTCAATTTGCTTACGCGCCCTTTCGGCATCTGTTGCAGCCGCTTCGTTAAGGGTCAGAATCTCGTCACGTGTCGTCCGGTTTCGGCACAGCGAGGAGTTTAGCTATGAGACGCCTTTGGTATCGCGACAGTTACGGGCGCTGGCACGAGGACCGTCATGCCGGGAGCCGGTCGGGAATGCCTGCGAAGTGGGCTCTATACACGCTCATGGTGCTCGCCGGAATCATGGTTCTCGCGTCCATGATCCATTAAGAACAATGTGTGCTCTGACACTTAAGTATCAACAAGGTCCGGCCTGCATGACGCGGTGCCAGAACTGCCCACGGACGGAGCGGCGGATTTGATAAGGGGCGATGGCCCGTACGCTTGCTGGCGAATCGGGCTGGCATCTCGCCTGCCCCCGATAGCCCGATGAGGGCCATCGCGAGGGTTCCCTTGTCAAATCCGCCGCGGCCCTGGAACCTTCCCGGTTGATCGCGGCCCCGAAGTTCTTCGCTTCCGCGCCAGCCGACCGGCGTTGGCGCCGACGTAGCGGGAGCGCCAGCGGGAGCGATGGAGAGCGCGCCGTGGCGGCGGCGCGAGCGGCCCCGTGGGGCCGCCTTGAAACCGTACAGAAAGTTCTCACAGTCGCTAGCCGACTAGCCGACAGCTAGCCGACCGGCCAGCCGACCTGCGACCTTAGCCTGGGCCTCATACTGTCCGGGTCCACTCGATGTTGTGCAACGCTGCCGCGTAGCTTCAGAGCTGAACGTGATCGGACAAAGATGCCGGGCCCAGCAGATGGGAAGTTAGTGGAAGACCGCCGCCACGACCACTGCGGCGACCGCGATCGCGGTACCGACGAGCCAACGCCAGTTGACCGATACGAAATGGCCAACGAGGGCTGCCTTCCCTACCTGGACATCGATCGTCACTTCGCGCACCGGAATGCTTCTGTGCTCCGTGGGCTGGCCCGGTGCCGGAACCCGAAGACTCACACCTAGGATCAGGCGCTGCTGACCTCGTTCCTTGGCGCGGATGTCGAACTCCCACGTGGTAGGCCTGTCCCGGAAGACGCTTTGCTCCTCGTCACTGTAGGCCGTGACCAGAAAACCGTCGCCCTTAAGCTTTACTGCCATCAAAGGTGCTGTATCGATCTCTTCCAGCTGAGGTTCACCGTGTCCGCGGAGGTCTTTGCGAAGCTCATCATCTAGTTCGAGAGTGCGGGTAAGGCGCACCTCGACTCGTTCGGTTTCGCCTAGTCGCATCTGTTCTGGTGGGTTGAACAAGAGTCGCCCCGGCTGGACCTCCTCAGCAAAGAACCTACGTATCAAGTCGTCGTAGACGATAGGTTGCGATGACTCCCATTGTTGCGGCCCAGGATAGCGAGTCTTGTATTGGCTGATCGGCTCCGAATTGAGTGACGGCTGCGCCAGCGCAGGATGCGTCCTTCCGAGCGCTTCCATCAATCGGCCGATATCGGCATCGAGGTGGGTCGAGCGGAGTTCCAAGGCATCTCGGTGTGCTAGCGGCGCTAGGCTCGTCGGCAGTGCCTCAGCGGGGGGCATCTGGGCTCCGTCAACTAGGATCGGGATCACCCGCACCCCGCGCTCCAGCGCTGTCTCTATCGCCACCCTGACGTAGTCACTGGGATCATCAAGCCGCCGCCGAGCATTCTGGTCTCTGACCGTAAGCCACCGCTTGCCGATCACCGCCAGTATCACGCCGGAGGACTCGACAATGGCAGCGAGCTGCCCGCTGGAGTCGGCACCGATCTCGATCGAGTCGATATCGTTGACGACCTGGTCAGTGCCGAAGTACTCAGACAGCAGGTCGAAGAGCCAGTCGGCCGGGGCGGCAGCATCCTGGCGTCTGTAACTGATGAAGATCCTGCGCGGCACTGGATGAGTGGAAGTAGCCATGTCCAGCCTTGCAACCCCCCACCATTGAAGACCCGGCCAGCCCGACATCAGGATCCGCCCTCATTATGCTAGCGGTCCGTGTCGGACTCGTGGGCGGTGATGTACGAGACGACGGCACATGAGTGTAATGCTCATGCAACGGCCACGGAAGCGTCATACCACCTGAGCCGGAACTCAACTCTAGGCCGTCGCATATCAAGTGGGGCGAGCCGTCTTACATCAAGTGGGCAAAGCAGCCACGGTTCTGGCTTCTATTAGGAGTCCTGTACCGAGTTAGATGGTCACTGTGACGTTTCCAACGTTCCACCACTCGGAACCACCGCCTAGTGACAATAACGAGCTGAGTACGTGAAGTTGATCAAGGTATGCCTGCGTCTCAGGTTCATTCGAATACTGATCGTTCAGGACTCTGGTGAGATCGCGGCTGACCATGAGCAGGGACGGAAGCGACTTCCGCGTGGCAGTCAGAGCATCTGCGCCATGGTGGATTGCTTGCTCTAGGTCTCCCTGGCGTGCCGCTACAACTCCGAGGGTGATACGTGCTTCGGCAAGCCGCATGGGTGCTCGTTCGGTTCCGTCGAAGTCGGTGCTGGCCTGGATGACCTCGTTGGCAAGGGTCTCGGCCAGGCGGTCTTCGGCGAGGTGCCGGTAGCAGTCCATCGCGTAGAAGTCGAACTTTGTCGGGTCGACGACGAAATGATGGTCGAGGTTATCGGGGTACGGCATGGCCTCCAGGAGCCTGCGCCCTTTGTCGAGCGCGACTTCCGTCATCCGCCGATCCCCGATACGCGCCCATGCCTTCGCTTCTTGCGCCGATAGCTGGATGGCCACGCTGTGATGCGGAGCAGCCTCGGTACCCGCCCGGGCCGCCGCTACGACGCCGTGATAGTTGCCCGTCGTCAAGGCGATCCAGGCCCGGATTTCGTGGGCCCAGGCCTTGATCTCGGGATGGTCGGCCTCCGTGCCGAGAGACAACGCTGCCTGGCGGGTCGTTTCCGCGGATTGCCGGTCACCTGAGTCGTATTCGACACACGCGATTAGCAGTGCGATCCAGCCCGCCAGGGTCAGGATCTCGCGGTGCTGATTCAAGGTCTGCCGCTGGCCCTGGAAGGACACAACCCGGCGCAGCCACGACCGGCCTTCGATCAGGAGCTGGTCGCTGGGCATGAACGGGTACTCCGAGCACAACCGGTCCGCCGTGATCCGCAGTGCGTCGAGCGTGGCTTGATCCAGGTCGGACCGCTGGAGGCGGCTGACCAATTCCAGGGTGTCCATGCCGGTGACGGCCAGGACGTCAGCGTCAGCGTCGCGCTTCGGGGCCACCGGGAACATCGCATGTGTCACGGTGCCGAACGTCGCCGCGATGATGGGCTGGTAGAACTCGCCAGGCGTGACCTCGCCCGTTTCCCACCGCTTGTACTGCCGCAGCAGGCTGGACGCGTCGGGCAGGTCCTTCTTCTGGCCTTCCTTCTCCGGAGCGTGCGCGCGCATGGCCCTGATCACGTCGGCCTGGCTCCAGCCGCGTGCGTGACGCTCGTTGTACATCCGTCGGGCCCATGCGGGCCGGTCATCGGCCATCAGGAAAGCGCTCCTCCCGAAGGGTGTTCGTCTCCTTCTCAGTGTCGCTCATGACAGAGGGGGTGACAGGCATGGTGACACGCCCTTGGCCCCCGGTTGTCCGCTGCTGGCACCGCCTATGTCACTAGTTGTGTGCATTTGACCACTCCAGACTCTACCTGTGGTCAACGGTTGACCACGAACCGAGAGGAGAGCCTGATGAAGCTCTACGTGGACACCGGTAGCAAGCAGGTGACGGTGACGAAGGATCCGACGGAGAAGCTGGAGCAGAACGGCCGTCAGAAGGTCGATCGCGGGACGGGCCGGCCGATGTGGTCGACGCAGGTGTTCGTCCTGGACGACGACGGTGGCGAGGTCATCACTGTCACTACGGCTGGGGAAAAGCCGAACGTGAAGGTGGGACAGGTCGTGACCGTGTCCAAGCTGGAGGCGCTGCCGTGGGCGACTAACGGGCGTAACGGCGTGGCGTTCCGCGCGACGGAGATCAAGGCGGCTGCTCTGCAGTCGGTGAAGGCCGGCTAGCGGGTCCCTGGTTGTCATGGGTTTCACCTGGGGTGCCACCACTTTCCTGACGCTTAAGCGTCACAAGGTTCGCCGAGCAGAAGGAAGGCCGTACGTGCCGAACCTCGGCCAGCTGATCAGGGAGATCCAGCGCGAAGCCGCTGCCCTGTCTACCGAGCAGCTCCGGGACGAGATCGAGATCAATCTCGACGTCCAGGACGCCGCCCTCGATCAGTACTTCGCGATCCGGCCCGGTCACGGGACGGTCGAAGACCTGATCATCGCCAACAGCGCGGCCATGGTCTCCGCGCTGACGACCGCCCTGTACGTCCGGGAACTCGCCTCACGGCCCCTGGTCTTCGCGGTCGTGACCTGCCCGAACTAACCCGAAAAGGACGCCGGGACCAGGAGGAATCCACTCCTCCTGGCCCGGCTGGGGCCACGAGTGCCCCGCAACGCCAACAACCTGTCTGAGAGGAAGTTGCGTCATGCCTAACTCTAACCGCGGCATGTTCTCCCGCGGCTCAGGCACGATCACGGTCATCGAGGAACCGGTCATGCGGTCCTACCGCCGCAAGGCCAAGATCGTGTTCTACGTCACCTGGGTCATCATCGCCGCCCTGACCGCCACCGTGGCCGCCAGCAAATGGCACCCCATCCTGGCCCTGGCCGCAGGCATCGCCGCCGGGCTCATCACCGCCACCATCACCGCCGCCATCGTCGCGGCCTGGCCGGTCATCCGCGCCATCTGGTGGTGGATCCCCGAAACCCTCATCGCCGCCAGCCTGATCTTCGGCTGGATCGAGCTCGCCGACCACACCACTCTCCTGTACCGGCTCGTGTCTGTGGTGCTGATCCTCGGCGTCCCTGCCGCTATCAGGCCGGTCCGCGACCGGCTCCACCAGGTGCTGTGGTGCCTGGTCACCCGGCACCGGATCCGGACCTGTTTTTCCGAATTCATCATCACCAACCGCACCGGCAGCTTGCCCCTGATCTTGTGGGCCGTGCCGACCCCGGTGGGGGAACGGGTGTGGATCTGGCTGCGTCCCGGCCTGGCCATCGATGACCTGCAAGACCGGCTCGACAAGATCGCCGTCGCCTGCTGGGCCACCGCCGCCGTGGCCGAGGCCGCCTCCCGGTCCAACGCCGCGTTCATCCGCGTCGACATCAAACGCCGCGACGCCCTGACCACCACCATCACCTCCCCGTTGCTGGAACTCATCAAGACCAGCACCACCCCCGACCCGCGCGATGACGTGCCGGTTCCGGACGCGCTGGACCTCCCCGAGGTTGCTGCCAGCGACGTCATCCCGCTCAAGCCCGAGCGCCTCCCCCGCCCCGACAAGACGCCCGCTGCGGCATCTGCCAGCGCCCCGGTACCGGACAGCATCGAGGACTGGATCTGAGCCCAGATCCTGGCCGGGGCCTTCACCACCGGGCCGCTCCCTTCCCCGGGCGACCCGGATAACTGCCATCACCAGACGGGACCCTCAGGCCACGGCAACGTTGCCGGGCCTGAGGTCCCTGCCCTTCTCGGCAAAGGAGACCCCTGCCATGACCGGCCCCTCATCCGCTGGCACTGTTCCGGCTGGGCCGATGCTGTCGATGTTCGACCCCATCTACGTGGGCAACGACGAATTCGGCCAGCCCGTCCTCATCCGGCTGATCTACAAGAACCTGCTCGCCGCAGGTGAACCCGGTGGCGGCAAGTCCGGCCTGCTCAACACCCTGGCCGCGCACAGCGCCCTCTCCAGTGATAGCCGGAACGTGCTGTTCGACGCCAAGCAGGTCGAGCTCGGCATGTGGGATCACATCGCCGACGAATTCGTCGGCCCCGACATCCACCACGCGATCATCACCATGCTGCGGCTGCAGAAAGTGATGGACAACCGGTACGCCTGGCTCCGCGCCCACCGCCGCCGCAAAATCGAACCCGCCGACGGCATCAACGTCATCACCTCCATCTTCGACGAGATCGCCGTCTACGCCACCGTCCTGGGCACCGAACAAGAACAACGCCAGTTCGTCGCCTTGCTCCGCGACCTGGTAGCCCGCGGCCGAGCCGCCGCCATGCCCGTCATCGCCGCCACCCAGCGGCCCTCGGTCGACATCATCCCCAAGAGCCTGCGCGACCTGTTCGGCTACCGCGCCGCCTTCCGCTGCACCTCCAACGGCTCCTCCGACATCATCCTCGGCGACGGCTGGTCCGCAGCCGGGATCACCGCCACCGCCATCAGCCCTGCCAACCCCGGCGAAGCATTCCTCATCGCCGAAGGCGGCACCCCCCAGCGCATCAAAGCGGCCTACCTCTCCGACGCCGACATCATCGCCCTGGCCGACCACGCCACCCAGGCCCGCCGCACCCACCCCACCACCACCAGCGCAGGCCCGGCCATCGCCGTCGCCTGAACCGCCATCCCGGAAAGGGAACCCCATGTCACCTGCCACCCACTCCCAGTACCGCCAGGCCTTCATCACCGGCCTGCGGAACCTGGCCGACTACCTCGACCAGCACCCCGCCGTCCCCGTCCCGGCATACGGCACCGAGATTCTCCTGTCCGCCGACAGCACCGATAACGGCGGCTGCGCCCAGGTCGACCACTTCGCCCGCCAGCTCGGCATCACCGTCGAAGACGACCTCGCCGACAGCGGGCACTACCGGGCCGTCCGCTCCTTCGGGCCGGTCGGCTACCGCATGGCGGCCATCTCCGACCATGCCATGGCCCGCCATCACGCCGAGAGCTCCTACACCGGCTGCGTCACCCCCGACACCTGGACCTGACGCTGACGCGCCAGAAACGGAAGGCAACCTGTCATGCCCATCACGATCCTGGATTACGTCAAATCCGCCACCGGCGACAAGGACTTCTACACCGCTGAAGACTGCCTGGCCGCCGGAGTGGACATCCTCGGCGGCTGCCAGGGCTGCGGTGCCACCATCGCCGCCTACAACGCCTACCCCTCGACCTGCGGGTACTGGCGGTGCGCTAATTGCATCGGCGGAGACGGATTCGCCACCGTCGCCGACTTCACCGCCCACGAAGCTGCTATCTCCGGGATCTGCCCGGCCTGCGGCCACACCGGCACCATCACCGAAACCCGCATCACCACCACCGAGCGGACCGAGGAATACGCGCTGGAATGCGGCGACTGCGGCGAAGTCTGGCAGCCATGACCGCCAGCCCCGCCCTCGACTGGCTAGACACCCGGTTCGAGCAGATCACCGAACGCCACGCAGGCGACTTCCGGTACGCACCCGCCCACCGCAAATGGCACGGCCCGGACCAGGTCCGGCCGATCATCGAGCTCCTGTCCGTCATGGACGCCGGAACCCCCATGCGGATCATCCCCGCCGACTACTACCACCCCGACGGGGTGTGGCTATGAAGATCCGCGCCACCGGCCTCCCTGCCACCAGGGCCGTCCCGTGAAAACGGCGACCGCGGACTACTACGCGCTGCTCGGCGTCGCACCCGACGCCACCACCGCGCAGATCAAAAGCGCCTACCGCCACCTGGCCAAGCGCTACCACCCGGATCTCAACCACGACAGCGACGCCGCTCAGCGGTTCCGGGACATCACCGAAGCCTACGACACCCTCACCGACCCCGACCGGCGCCGCCGCTACGACCGGCTCCACGGCCCCTTCACCCGCACCGGCACCCCCGGCGGCTCGGGTAATGCGGGAACCCGGTTCACCAACCCCGGCACCGGCACGAATGCAGGGAACGGGTCAAACGGCACCCGTACCGGGAACGGCCCGGGCAGCAACGGGACCCAGGCCGCCAGCCGGATCCTGAAAGTCCTGGAAGACATCTGGATGGAAATCCGCCGCAGGCACCCCGAAATCCCCCAGGCCGTCATCATCATCGCCAGCGGCACCGACCGCAAGCAGACCCGCTTCGGGCACCATGCCCCTGGCCGGTGGACCGTCGCCGGGGAACAACGCCCCGAGATCATGATCAGCGGCGAAGGACTGCGCCGCACCCCCCGCGAGGTTCTCGGCACCTTGCTGCACGAGGCCGCTCACGCGCTGGCCTTCGAGCGCGGCATCAAGGACACCTCCCGGCAGGGCCGTTACCACAACAAGCAGTTCAAGACCCTCGCCGAAGAACTCGGCCTCACCACCGAGCACGATGACCGGATCGGCTGGTCCGTCACTACCGTCACCGACCCCACCGCACGCGGCTACGCCGCCCACCTCGACACCCTCACCGCCGCCATGACCCTATGGCGGCACGGCGAAACCCCCACCGGCCCCACCACCCGGCGCAACACCAACCTCATCGCCGCCGCCTGCTCCTGCGGCCGCAACATCCGCATCGCCGCCTCCACCTTGGCCGAGGCCCCCATCACCTGCCAGGCCTGCAACGGCCACTTCCAGGCCAGAACCGCCTGACGCTCACCCGTCGGCCACGGCGCATCGCCTGATCACGCGCACACCCCGGCCACCAGGACCGGACGCGCATTTTCTCACCCAGACATGGCACGGGGCCGGCCCTTGCCTGCCCAGACAACCCGGCCCCTGCCTGTCCCGCCATCCCGTGAAAGGACGCGGACACCCATGCAACCTAGCAGCCTCCTGCCCTCCAGCCGCCGGATCCCGGTGCTGGACGGCGCACGCGCCCGGGGCATCTACGTGCAGTTCTACGACCCCGACGGCCGCCGCTACGGCATCCCCACCTACCCCTACCACTGGGCCCCCAAGCACCTGCTCACCCTCCGCCAGCTCAACGCCCGCGGACTAAGGCCCGGCGGCCAGCAGCCCACCGCCCAGATCCTGTGGCGCCACGGCCTGCGCGTGGCCTACCTCTACCGCACCGACCTGGCCCTGCCCAAACGCTCGGCCACCCCCGCCCAGCTCACCGCCATCGCCAAAGCGCTGACCGCCCGGCGGACCTGCCCGGCCTGCGGCACCCAGAAGCCCTACTGCATCCCCCGCTCAACCGGCCAATGCAACGACTGCACCACCGGGGGCACCCGATGACACCCTCCGCCTCGGGCAGCCATTTCACCGTCAACACGCGATTGACACCAAAACGCCGCACGCGCGCGGTCGAGAACGACCAGTACGCCGCGTTCATCCGGCGCGTCATCCGCGCCTACAGCCGCCGCGTCGCCGACGGCGACATCGAAGCCATCACCACCATGGCCAACCTCTCCGCCGACTTCGACACCGCCATCCGCCAGGCCATCACCGGCCTGCGCGCCTTCGGCTACACCTGGGCCGACATCGCCCTGCGCCTCGGCATCACCCGCCAAGGCGCCCAGCAACGCTGGGCCGACAACCCCGACACCGTCACCGACCCCGGCAGCACCCGCACCGACGACGGGGACTGCCCGTGACCCCACCCGGCCCCGTGCTGGCTCTCGCGCCCGGAACCCCCACAGGCCCGGGCCCGGGGGCGAACACCGGACCCCGCCCGTCCTCCTATCAGGACGCCGCAGCTAGCGCCCGGGCCCGTGCCGGAGACGGCTACTTCACCTGGCTCGACCACATCTGGCACGCCGCCGCCTGCACCCGCCCCATCCGCCTGCACGGCCACCTCAAGCACATCGACCCCGCCACCGGCGAGCTCCTGTACACCGTCATCACCGACAACCTCCCCGACCAGGTCATCTACAAGCCCTGCGGCAACCGCCGCGCCACCACCTGCCCCGGCTGCGCCGAAACCTACCGCCGCGACGCCTACCACCTCATCCGCGCCGGACTAGCAGGCGGCAAAGGCATCACCCCCGCCATCGCCACCCACCCCGCCGTCTTCGCCACCTTCACCGCCCCCTCCTTCGGACCCGTCCACACCCGCCCCATCCGCCAGCACACCTGCACCGACCGCACCCAATGCACCTGCCAGCCCCAACGCTGCCACCCCCGCCGCGACACCCCCACCTGCCCCCACAGCCACGCCGCCTTCTGCTTCACCCGCCACCAACCCGGTGACGCCCGGCTCGGCCAGCCTCTCTGCGCGGACTGCTACGACTACAACGCCCACGTCGTGTGGAACAACAACGCCGGGGAGCTGTGGCGCCGCACCAAGCAAGCCATCGAACGCCGCCTCAATCAAGTCGCCAAGCACCGAGGCTTGGCCCTGCAGGTCCGTGTCGCGCACGGCAAGGCCGCCGAATACCAGGCCCGCGGCGCAGTCCACTTCCACGTCCTGCTCCGCCTCGACGGCTACGACCCCGCCGACCCCGGCCAGCTCCTGCCCCCGCCGACCGGCATCACCGCCGCCGACCTGTCCAGACGCCGTCCACCACGCCGCCAGCACCATCACTTACCGCACCCCGCCGCACCCGGCCCAGCCCGGCGGCTGGCTCGTCGGCTGGGGCACCCAGACCGACGTCCGGATCATCACCATCCGCGGCACCCGCACCATCACCGACGTGGCCGTCGCCAGCTACCTGGCCAAATACTCCACCAAAGGCACCGAGACCACCGGCCACGCCTCCGCCCGCCTGACCCCCGACACGATCGACCTGTACGCCAACCCGGACGGCACCCACCCCGAACGGCTCATCCACGCTTGCTGGACCCTCGGCCGCCACCCCGACCACACGAGCCTGCGCCGCTGGGCCCACATGCTCGGCTTCGGCGGCCACTTCCTCACCAAAGCCCGCCGCTACTCCATCACCTTCCACGACCTCCGCCAAGCCCGCATCATCTACCGCCGCACCCACGACACCGGACCCGAACACCGACCCATCCACCCCGCCGACCGCGACGACCGCGACGACCGCGACGACCAGGACACCACCCTGATCATCGGCACCCTCACCTACGCCGGAACCGGCTGGCAAACCAGCGGCGACGCCCTCCTCGCCAACACCGCCGCCGACCAAGCCCGCAAACGCCGCCAAGCCGGACACGACGCACTCACCGACGAATACAACAGCACTGTTCCCGGCCGCCAGGCCGCGTAACCGCTTGTCCCTCGCTGACGCTTAAGCGTCAAGAAAATCGAATGTAGGCTCACCAGCAGGAGAAACGTTGCAAGATAGGAACCCGCCGGACGAGGTGGTAACGCCTCGCTGGTACACGATTGAACAGGTCGCAGTCATGCTGAACTACGGACTTACCAAGACCAAGTACCTCGTTCACTCAGGTCAGATCCGCTCGGTCAAGGACGGAGGGAGCCGGCGAATCTTGCCCGAATGGGTCGATGAGTACATCCGCCAGCGGGTTATGGAGCAGTCAGCGTGAGCAAACGCCGGAACGGCGAATGCTCCATTTTCCCGTACCGCAACGGATATGCCGCCTATGCCTGGGTCATCACCCCCGAAGGTGATCGCAAGCGCAAGTGGGTCTACGGCAAGACGCATGACGAGGTACACGCGAAGTGGATCAAGCTGCAAGGCCAGGCGAGCGAAGGCCCGGTACCGACCAACGTGCCTACAGTCAGCCAGTACATGAACTACTGGCTCCGCGAGGTCGTCAAGCCGAACCTGGCGCCCAAGACCTACGAGCGATACGAGGCATTCACGCGGCTGCACATTGTGCCGTACCTCGGAACCAAACGGTTGGACAAACTCCAGGTCAAGGACATCCGGCAGTGGCTTAACAAGCTCGCGCAGGTCTGCCAATGCTGCGCCCAGGGCAAGGATGCCGCCTGGCCACAGGCTAAGCGCCGATGCTGCGCGATCGGCCAGTGCTGCCACGCCACCTTGTCCGCCCGCAGTCGCGCCGATGCCCGCGACACCCTCCGGGCCGCGTACACATGCGCAGTCGAGGACGAGCTACTTGCCCGCAACCCCGTCGCCGTGGTTCGGCTTCCCACTCCGCGAGCACGCAAGCGCCGCTGGTGGACTGTCGATGACGCACGCCGATTCCTCGAATCAGCCCGCTCGGCACATGAATCGCTGTACGCGGCATTCGTCCTCATCTTGGTCCTGGGCCTTCGCAAAGGCGAAGTGCTCGGGCTCACCTGGGAACTGGTCGACCTCGAGGCTGCCGAACTCTACGTGGGCGAGCAAGTTCAGCGAGTAGGCCACGAGCTCCTCCGTCGTCAAGTCAAGACAGAGACATCAGAAGCGCCATTGCCGCTTCCCGAACTATGCGTGGCAGCCCTAAAGCTCCGCCAGGACCAGCAACAAGCGGACCGCGGCCGGGCCCACGGAGCTTGGATCGATACGGGCCTGGTGTTCACAACCCGTCACGGCACAGCACTGGAACCCAGAAACTTCAGTCGCAGCTTCGACCGCTGCATTATCAAAGCTCAGGTGCCCCGCATCACGGTGCACGGCACCCGGAAGACCTGCGGGTCTCTGCTGGCCGCCCTGGACGTACATCCGCGCGTGGCGATGCAGATCCTGCGGCACAGCAAGATCGCAGTCACGATGGAGATCTACACCGAGGTGCCCTCGGCCGCTACCCGTGAAGCACTCAAGAAGCTCGGGCAGTGGCTCGGCAGCTAGACCGTTGCTGTACTTCGGTGTTGTACGGGCAGCAAAAAGGGCCGGTCCCGAGGTCGGAACCGGCCGCTGAGCTGGGTGGGCGATACTGGGATCGAACCAGTGACCTCCTCGGTGTGAACGAGGCGCTCTCCCGCTGAGCCAATCGCCCGCCGCTGGTGGCAGACGGCCCGTCGGGGGTCACACCCACGGGAGCCGCGCTCCAGCGCTTCCATAGGTTAGCGCATCTTCACGGTCTTCGGCACCGCGACCAGCGCCAGCCGCTGGCCGGCAGGCCCCCGCCAGCCGATTCCTATGCGTAATCGCATGATTACTAAGTGCCACAGTTCGGCATCACGGACCGGCGCGACCCTTCGGGTGAGGCCGAAGGGTGCCCGGGTTGGCGGTAACACTGCGTAAAGACAAAGGGCTGCAATCGTACGCATCGGAACGCCTTTAATTACAGTCAGTATTGTTACTGAAACGCTTTGTAGATAAGCGCATGAGATGAGCGTCACAGGCTATGCAATCGGCACGCGGAAACACTAAACTGCAGCAACGCCGTTGCAGCGGACTGAGCTTTATTTATCCAGGTCAGGGCAAGGGCGAGGGCTCGTCTTCCGGTAGGGTACGAAAGGCGCAAAACGGTATGCTTGTCACTCGGGCAAACTTCACCCTCCGTATGCGGCTTAGTCACCAACCGACCGTGAGTTATCGAAAGAGCCCGGTTGTCCTAGAGCCGGCCAGGTAGGAGCGGGGTAGCGATGAACAGGAGCAGCAGCACCACGATCTCGGCCGAGCTCGGTCTTAGGCTTGTTGTCCCACAGCAAACGATTGTCCCGCTTGTGGCCAGTCTGTACTACAGCGGCAGCGACCCCTACGCGGTGCGCATGGCGTTCCATGTCGGCACCGACGAGCCGGTCGAGTGGATCTTCGCCAGAGACCTGCTCGCGGCCGGGATCGACGCGCGCCAGGGCGAGGGAGACGTCCGGGTTTGGCCCTCGGCTCAGTCGTGCGCGGAAAGCGACGGCCTAGAGGTGATCGGTGACGCAAGCACCGAGGGCACGGTATTGAATATCGAGCTATCGTCCCCATTCGGCCAGGCGCATTTTGAAGCGCCGGCTCAGGCCATGGCGGCTTTTCTTCACCGCACCTATCAAATCGTCCCCGCTGGCCAGGAAAGCGGCTATATCGATATCGAGGCAGAGCTTAACGACCTACTCCGCCAGGCCTGACAAAAGCCGCAGCCCAGAACCGCAACCCCCGCAAACCGCAGCCCCCCGCTCGGCGCGTCCCCGGTCCGCTCCCCCGTGGTGGACCGGGGCTGCCGTGTGGCTGCTGAGACCAGTTACTGGAAGGCGGGGAAGGCGGTGGCGGCGACCTGGCAGATCTCAGGGAGCAGCGCGTCCACGGCCGCGAGCTGGGAGGCCACCTCGCGGTCGATGTCCATCCGCGGCACTGATGCCCGCACCGTGTCGTGCACGGCCCGCAGCGGCTCGCTGGGCTGCGCGACGTCGGCGCGCAGGTCGATCCCCTGAGTGGCGCAGCAGATCTCGACGGCTAGGCAGGCCCGCACGTTGGCCACCACGTCCCGCAGCTTGCGCACCGCGGTCCAGCCCATCGACACGTGGTCTTCCTGCTTTCCCGAGGTGGGTATGGTGTCCACGCTGGCCGGATGGGCCAGCACCTTGTTCTCGCTGACCAGCGAGGCCGCGGTGTACTGGGCCAGCATGAAACCGGAGTTGGTCCCGGCGGCGGGGGCCAGGAAGGGCGGCAGGCCGCGGGAGAACGCGGGGTCGAGCATCCGGTCGACCCGGCGCTCGCTGATGGAGGCCAGCTCGGCCACGGCCATGGCCAGCATGTCGGCGGCGAAGGCCAGCGGCTCGCCGTGGAAGTTCCCGGTGGTCATGACCTCGCCGTCCGGCACGATAACCGGGTTGTCTACCACCGCGCCCAGCTCGGTGGTCAGCACCTGGCGGGCGAACCCGAGCACGTCCCGCACCGCGCCGTGCACCTGCGGCGCGCAGCGCAGGCAGTACGCGTCCTGGACGGCGTGCCTGCTGTGCCGGTGGCTGGCCAGCAGCGGCGACCCGGCCAGCAGCCCGCGCAGGTTGGCCGCGCTGGTCAGCTGGCCCGGATGCGGCCGGATGATCTGCACCCGCTCGTCGTAGGGCCGGTCGGTGCCGAGCAGGGCCTCGATGGACAGCGCGCAGGCCACGTCCGCGGCCTGGACCAGCATGCTTGCGTCGTACACCGAGAACGCGAGCAGGGCCTGCATCGGCTCGGTGCCGTTGACCAGCGACAGGCCCTCCTTGGGGGCGAGCGTCAGCGGCTCGAGCCCGTGCTCGGCCAGGACCTCGGCGGCGGGGCGGCCCGTCGCCGGGTCGCCGGGGGCGCGCAGCCGGCCCTCGCCGATCAGCGGCTGGGCCAGGTGGGCGAGCTGGGCCAGGTCGCCGGACGCCCCGACCGAGCCCTTGCCCGGGATCACCGGCAGCAGGTCGAGCGACAGTAGCTCGAGCAGCCGGGCGGGCAGGTCCACCCGGACCCCGGAGTAGCCGGCCGCGAGCGTCCGGGCCCGCAGCAGCAGCACGGCCCGCACCGTCTGGTCATCCAGCGGCACACCGACCGCGGCCGCGTGCGAGCGGACGATCGCGCCCTGCAGGGTGGTCAGGTCGGCCTCCCCCACCGGAGTGTCGGCCAGCGCGCCGAACCCGGTGTTCACCCCGTACACCGGCGCGTCCCCGCGCAGCGCCTGCACGACGACCGAGCGGCTGAACTCCATCCGCTGCGCCACGTCGTCACCCAGCCGGACCCGTGCCTGCCCGCGTGCCACCGCGATGACGTCGTCCACGGTCAGCGCGCTTCCGTCCACCACAAGTTCTCGCATGATCGACAGCTTCCCACGTCCGCGCCGCGGCTATGGTTCGACCCCGGTGCGAGCGTTACCCGCTTAGCCTCCCAACATGATCACTTGTGTCATCCAGTACACGCTCGATCCGCACGCGATCGAGGACTTCGAGAAGTACGCGACCACCTGGCCGCCCATCATCAAGCGCTGCGGCGGCGAGCTGACCGGGTTCTACCTGCCCAAGGAGGGCGCCAACGACTTCGCGATCGCGCTGCTCGACTTCGAGTCGCTGGCCGCCTACGAACAGTACCGGGCCCGGCTGGCGGCCGACCCGGACGCCCGGGCCAACGTCGAGGCCGTCCGGGCAGCCCGGGCCGTCGTGGCCGAACGGCGGTCCTTCCTGCGGAAGGTCTAGGCCCGGAAGCCGAACGTATCCGCCAGGCCCGCAGCGCCCGCCGCGGTGATGCGCACGCTGCGGCGGCGCGGGCCGTGTTCGACCCAGCCCAGCCCGAACAGCCGGGTGGTGATCGCGGCGGCCAGCGCGCCGTTGAGGTGCCCGCGGCGCTGGGTCCAGTCGATGCACTCCCCGGCGAAGCGACGACGTGACCGCCGTAGGTCAGGAATATTCAGGCCGAACGATCCGAGCGTCATCGCTCCGGCCCCGGTTACTTCGAAGCGGGTGGCACTGCTGTCTGAAGGGATCGTTCGGCCCAAAGATTGGGTTTTCTCCCTGGCGAGCAGGCCGCGGCGGAGCAGGGCGTCCAGCAGCTCCACCCCGGCCCGGCCGGCCAGGTGGTCGTAGCAGGTGCGCGCGTCGGCCAGCGCGGCGGCCTCGCGGGACTGCCGCAAGGTGCGGACCGGCAGGGCCGGGCTGATCAGGCCGAGTGCCTCGAGCGCGGCGGCGACCGCATAGCCGGCCAGTCGGTAGTACCGGTGCCGGCCCTGCCTGGCCACCACGATCATCCGTCCCTCGAGGAGCTTGGCCAGGTGGAAGCTGGCCGTGGCGGCGCTGACGCCGGCGAGCCGGGCCAGTTCCCCGGCGGCCAGCGGCCGGTCGGGCAGCAGCGCGCGCAGGATCGCGGCCCGGGTCGGGTCGGCGATCAGGGCCGCGGCCTGGGCAATGTCGGTCTCGTAGGGGGTGGTCCCGGTGTCGCTGCCAGCGGTGTCGTACGGGATGGGCTGCGCCGGTACGGTCATACTTCGACCGTAGCTCAACCGTGTTTCGACCCGGATCGAAGCGTGCCGGAGGGCAGATGTTGGCGCGTCCGAGTTTGCGCGAGCGGCAGGATCGGCTACAGTTCTGAACGCACGCTGGTGCGCGCGGACGTGGCTCAGCTGGTAGAGCATCACCTTGCCAAGGTGAGGGTCGCGGGTTCGAATCCCGTCGTCCGCTCCGAGGGTTCAAATGCCCTTGCGGCATGCCCCCGTGGTATGCCCACTGTTGGCGGAGTGGCCGAGTGGCTTAGGCAAGGGCCTGCAAAGCCCTGTACACGGGTTCGATTCCCGTCTCCGCCTCTTTTGCTGCCCTATACCTAGGCAGCACTGCGCTAGCCCAGGCCGGGAACGCGGCCCGCGCCCGGCTGGGCCAGCCCGGTCTCGTAGGCTAGCACCACCACCTGGACCCGGTCCCGCAGGCCGAGCTTGGCCAGGATCCGGCCGACGTGGGACTTCACGGTCGCCTCGGACACGAACAAGCTGGCGGCGATCTCGGCGTTCGACAGTCCCTGCGCCACCGCGATAAGGACCTCGCGCTCCCGCTCGGTCAGGGCCGACAGCTGCGGGTAGCGTTGCGCCCGCTGCGCGGCGGTCAGGGGCAGGACCTGCGCGTATTCCTCCAGCAGGCGGCGGGTCACCCGGGGCGAGATGACCGCGTCCCCGGCGGCCACGGTGCGGATGGCCGCGACCAGCTCGGCCGGGCGCACGTCCTTGAGCAGGAAGCCGCTGGCCCCGGCGCGCAGCGCGCCGAAGGCGTACTCGTCCAGGTCGAAGGTGGTCAGCACGAGGATCCGCACGCTGGCGTCGGCCGCGGTGATGCGCCGGGTGGCCTCGATCCCGTCGGTGCCGGGCATCCGGATGTCCATCAGCACCACGTCGGGTCCGTGGCGGCGGGCCAGGTCCACGGCCTCCTCGCCGTGACCCGCCTCGGCCACCACGGTCAGGTCGTCCTCGGCCTCGAGGATCATCCGGAAGCCGCGCCGCAGCAGCGGCTGGTCGTCGGCCAGCAGCACGGAGATGCTCACGGAGACGCCGCCCGCAGGATCGCCTCGACCAGCCAGCCGCCGCCAGGCGCCGGGCCGGCGCGCAGTGCGCCGCGGTGCAGGGCGGCCCGTTCGCGCATGCCGTCGATGCCGTGCCCCTGGTCCGCGGGCAGTGCGGCGGACGACGGGGCAGCGGACGGCGGCGGCGGACGGCGGGCAGCGGCGATCGCCGCGCTGCCGTCGTCGGCCACCGTGATCCGCACCTGGGGCTCGCGGTAGCTGATCGTGACCCAGGCGTGCCGGGCCGCGGCGTGCCTGATCGTGTTGGTCAGCGCTTCCTGGACGATGCGGTAGGCGGTCAGCTCGGCGGCGGCGCCGAGCGGGAACGGGGTGCCCTCCACGGTGAGGCTGACGTCCAGTCCGGTGGCCTGGATCCGTTCCACCAGCGTGCCGAGCTGGGCGACGTCCGGCTGCGGGGGCAGCGGGCCCTGGCCGGACGGCTCGTCGGTGCGCAGCACGCCGAGCATGGCCCGCATGTCCGACAGGGCCTGCCTGCCGACGTCGGAGACCTCGGTCATCGCCTCGGCGCTCTTACTCGGGTCGGCCCGGCTGACTACGGCCGCGGCGTCGGCCAGGGTGATCACCACCGACAGGCTGTGGGACACGATGTCGTGCAGCTCGCGGGCGATCCTGGTCCGTTCGGCCGCGGTCGCGATCGTGGCCTGCTGGTCACGTTCGATCTCCAGCCGCCGGGCTCGTTCGTCCATCCAGGCCAGGTACCTGCTGCCCGAGGCGGCCGTCAGGCCGGCGAACAGCGCCGCCACCACCGTGGCGGTCAGGAACAGCAGCGAGCGGGGCAGCGTCCCGGCCGGCTCCCACTTGACCGCCGCCATGACGGCTCCCGCCTCCAGCACGGCCGCGGCCAGCGCGGTCCTGATCCGGGACTGGTGGGCGGCCACCGTATACAGCGCGACCAGCAGGGCCGCGTCGCCGAGCAGCGGGAAGCCGAGCAGCCACTGGCCGAACGCGATGGCGCAGGCGGCCAGGAACACCGGCGCGGGCCAGACCCGGCGGACGGCGATCACGGCGATCAGGGCGGCCTGCACCAGCCCGGCCCGCAGGCTGGCGAAGGGCGACTGCACCAGCCATACCGTGCAGACGGCCAGCAGCACGGCCGCGGCCAGGGTGTCCAGGGCCAGCGGGTGGGCGCGGGCCACGCGGCGGCCGCGGACGAACAGGCTGCGGGTGATCTCGTCGGGCGGCTGGAGCGTGGTTCGCTGCGGGCTGGCCGTGCCGGCGCCAGCCGTGCTGGCGCCAGCCGTGCTGGGACCAGCCGTACCGGGGCCAGTCACCGGCGGCGGTGGCGAGGCGGCGGGAAGCTCGGTCGTGGTGCCCATACGCGTCCTTCGTGTCACTTACCGGCAGCGTACCGCCTCACCCGCCGGCAGCGGCCCGTTGCGCAGGGCATCGTCGCTGGTCGCGGGCGCGGCGGGCGACCTTTATCCGACTTGAGGATGAGTCCGGGGGGCGTAATTTTCGTCCTGCGGGAGGTACCCATCGCCGGCGGGCCTGGCCTACCTTGGGCTATTGCCGCCGCGTGGGGGAGAGATCTTGCCTGTTCAACTGCCGTTCGGCCTGGACCGGGCGCTGAGGCTGGTCCGGGTGGACTTCGCGCCGAGGCACCGGCAGCCGCCGGCCTGCCTGCTGGTGACGGCTACGATCCTGTCCCTCGCGGGCTCGCTGGGAGCCGACGCGCTCCTGGTCGCCATCGGCGAACGGGTCTTCCCGTCGACCAGGGGCTACGGGCACTTCCAGTTCTCCGACTACGCCAAGCTGACGGTCATCGGCGTGATCATCGCCTGCGCGGCGTGGCCGGTGGTCACCCGGATCAGTTCGGCGCCACGGTGGCTGTTCTTCCGGCAGGCGATCCTGGTGACCCTGGTCCTCTGGCTGCCTGACCTGTACATCCTGTACCGGGGCGCGCCGGGCCGCGCGGTCGCTGTGCTGATGGTCATGCACCTGGCCATCGCCCTGGTCACCTACAACTGCCTGGTGCACCTGGCCGCCGTGCGGTCGGCGGCGCACTCGCACGCGGCGCGGCCGGTGCGGACGATCGACGGCCCGGACAACTACGCCGGGCGCGGGATGTGAGGACGGTGTTCGAGCTACTCCCCCGGGCAGCCGCTGCGCCGCCGGCCGGGCCTGTCCGGCTGGTTCGCCGAGCCCGTCGCGGCCAAGGTGCCTGAGATCACCTTCCTGTTCTGGGTGATCAAGATCCTCACCACGGCGGGTGGCGAGGCCACGTCCGATTACCTGGCCCTGGACCTGGGCAGCCGGCTCATCGCGGGCTGTATTGAGGCCGGAATCTTCGTGGTCGCGCTGGTCTGGCAGTTCCGGACCCGGCGGTACACCGCCGCTGCCTACTGGCTGCTGGCTTACGCCATCGCCATCTTCGGCACCGGCGTGTCGGATGCGCTGCACCTGTTCGTCGGCATCCCGTACGCGGGCACCACGGTCCTGTGGGCCGTGGTGCTCGCGGCCATCTTCTGGCTCTGGTACCGCAGCGAGCGCACGCTGTCGATCCACAGCATCTACACGCAGCGGCGGGAGATCTACTACTGGGCGGTGGTGTTCGCCACGTTCGCGCTCGGCACCGCCCTGGGCGACTTCACCGCCACCGCGCTGCACCTGGGCTACCTGGCCTCCGGGATCATGTTCACCCTGATCATCTTGATCCCCGCGCTGGCCTGGTCGCGCTTCGGGCTCAACCCGGTGGTGGCGTTCTGGTTCGCCTACGTGGTCACCCGGCCGCTGGGCGCCTCATTCGCGGACTACTTCAGCAAGCCGCATTCGCTGAGCGGGGTGAATTACGGCGACGCTTCGGTGGCCCTGATCACCACGATCATCGTGGCGATCCTGGTCGGCTACCTGTCGGTGACCCGGAACAACATCCAGCGCCCGGCCGAGGCAGAAGCAGGTCGTGTTGGGGCGATTAGTGATGATGTGGTGGGTAGATAGACGGCATGGTCAGGATTAGGCGCTGGGTTATAGGTCAGCGCAAGAAAGTCGTGTGGTCTGAACCGCAACTGCCGCCTTGGGTCAAGATAAATCCTGATGCCGCTCCCCCCGGTCCTGCTGAGGGGCTGCAGCCTGGCGACTTGTCGATGGCTGCGGCCGCGGAAGAGTTCCTCAAGATGGAAGAGGACGAGGGCGAGCCCATCTGAGACTGCGGTCCGAGTCGGCTCGCGATCTGGGTAATGAAACTCAGGTGAGCTGGGCGCGGATCGATTCCAGGGCTGAGCGGATGTTATCGACTGAGTTCGCGTAGGAGAAGCGCAGGTAGCCCTCGCCATACGGGCCGAAGGCGGTGCCGCCCAGGGCGGCCACCCCGGCGTCCAGCAGCAGCCGGGACTGCAGCTCGGCGGAGGTCAGGCCGGTCTGGGTGATGTTGGGGAACACGTAGAAGGCGCCCTGCGGCTCCAGGCAGCTGATGCCGGGAATGTCGTTCAGCCCCGCGACGATGATGTCCCGGCGGCGGCGGAACTCCTCGATCATCTCGTCGACCGGTCCCCAGGGGCCATTCAGCGCCGCGATCGCCGCGAACTGGCTGAACGCTGACGTGCATGACACCGAGTTGATGGCCAGCCGGGTGATCGGCTCGACCAGGGCGGGCGGGAAGACGCCGAAGCCGAGCCGCCAGCCGGTCATGGCGAACGTCTTGGACCAGCCGTCGAGCAGGATCGTGCGGTCGGCCATGCCGTCCACGTCCAGCACGCTGGCATGGGGGGGTGCGGGGGGCCCTCCCCCCGGGCTGGCACTGCCGGGGCCGTAGCGGATGGCCCAGTACACCTCGTCGGTGAGCACGATCAGGTCGTGCCGCTGCGCGATCTCCGCGATCGCCTCGCAGTCCTCGCGGGTCAGCGCGCTGCCGCACGGGTTGTGCGGGGAGTTGATGATGAGCAGCCGGGACCGGTCGGTGATCAGGCGCTCGAGTTCGGCGGTGTCGATGCGGAAGCTGTTGGCCTCGCGCAGCGGGACCGGCACCGGCACCGCGCCCGCGAACGAGGTGATCGACTCGTACATCGGGAAGCCGGGATCCGGGTAGAGGACCTCGTCCCCCTCGCCGGCCAGGGCCAGGATGGTAAAGAACATGATCGGCTTGGCGCCGGGGGTCACCACCACGCGGTCCGGGGTCGTCCGCATGCGGCCGGTGCGCTCGAGGAAGGCGGCCACGGCCTCGCGCAGCGGCGGGATGCCGGGCGCGGGGACGTAGTGGGTGTACCCCGCCCGCAGGGCCTCGACCGCGGCCTCGACGATGTGGCTGGCGGTCGGGAAGTCGGGTTCGCCGATTTCCAGGTGCACGATCTTGTGGCCCTCGGCCTCCATGGCCTTGGCCCGGGCGAGGACTTCGAAGGCCGACTCGGTGCCGAGTCTGGCCATGCGGTCTGCCAGCCGGAAATCTGTCATGGCCCTGATGATAGATCTGAGACGGTATGGCGTTAAGAGTCAGGAGTGTCGTGATCTTGTCCGCGGCCCGCGGACACGTCACTCTGGAGATCGGTACGGCACAAGGAGGTGCGGGTATGGGCGATGGGCCCGTGGCACGGTCGGGCAGGGGAACGGACGCAGCACAGCTGTACGCCGCCGCCGAAACCGACTTCGCCCGGTACGAGGTGGTCAAGGACCTCATCGACGAGTGCATCGACCTGTCGCTCAACTACCGGCAGAGCGGGCACCCGGGCGGATCGCGGTCCAAGGTGCACATGATGGTGTCGCTGCTGCTGTCCGGGGCCATGCGCTGGGACGTGCTGCGGCCGTGGCGCCGGTTCGGCGACCGCTTCGTGCTCTCGGCGGGTCACACGGTGCCGCTCGTCTACGCCACGCTGGCCGTGCTCAACGAGGCGGTCCGGGCCAGGTACGAGAGCTCGGGCGACCCCATGTTCGCGTTCCCCGACGACGGCCGGTGGGCGCTGACCTGGGAGTGGCTGCTGCGCCTGCGCCGGCACGGCGGCCTGCCCGGGCACGCCGAGATGGAAGGCCGGACGCTGTTCCTGAAGTTCAACACCGGCCCGTCCGGGCACGGGATGCCGCCCTCCGCGGGCGAGGCCCTGGCCCTGAAGCTGGCCGGGGCAGGCCAGGTGAAGGTCTTCGTGTTCGAAGGCGAGGGCGGCCTCACGCCCGGCTCGGCGCACGAGGTCAAGAACACGGCCTGGGGCCTGGGCCTGGACAACCTGATCTTCATGGTCGACTGGAACGACTTCGGCATCGACCCGCGGCCGGCCTCCAGCGTGGTGCCGGGAACCCCGGTGGACTGGTTCGCTCCATACGGCTGGCGGGTCACCGGCACCGAGCACGGCATGGAATGGGGACCGGTCACCCAGACCGTCCTCGACGCCTCATGTGGTTCCGGCGAGGCGCCCATGATGGCCTGGTTCGTCACGCAGAAGGGCCGGGGCTACGGCAAGGTCGACGCGGCCAGTCACGGCACGCCGTTCCCGATGAACGCCCCGCAGTTCTGGGATGGCCGTAAGCGGTTCATGGAGCGGTACGGGGTGAGCTACCAGGGCGTCGACTCCCCCGCCCCGGCTGATCCGGCGGCGGTGCAGGCCCAGGCCCGCGCCAACCTGGGCATCGCGATGAGCGTGCTGCGCCGCGACGAGGACCTGGTGACCTGGCTGTCGAACCGGCTGCTGGCCATCGCGGAGACGGTCCCTGATGATATCGACGGCTTCCGGCTGGGACGGGCGGAGGTCTTCTCGGACCGGCGTATTTACGACGTGTCCAGCTACCCGGACACCATGTGGAAGAAGCCGGGCGAGAAGGCACCGAACCGGGCCGGGCTGGCCTCCTGGGCCGGCTACGTGAACACGCTCGCGCTGCGCGATTACGGTCGTCCCCTGTTCATCGCGGCCTCGGCCGACCTGGCCGAGTCGACCAACATCGCCGGGTTCGGCCAGGACTACGGCGGCCTGCCGGGCACCGGCTGGTACGAGCGGTCATCGAACCCGTTCGGGGCGCTGCTGCCGACCGAGATCACCGAGTTCACCAACGCCGGGATGATGGCCGGGCTGGCCACGGTCAACCTTTCTTCTGATCCTTTTGGCGAGTTCGACGGGTTCTGGGGGGCGTGCTCGACCTACGGCTCGTTCTCGTACCTGAAGTACGGGCCGATGCGGCTGTTCAGCCAGCTGGCCCAGGACAGCGAGCTGAAGGTCGGCAAGGTGCTGTGGATCGCGGGCCACTCGGGCCCGGAGACGGCCGAGGACTCCCGCACGCACTTCGGCATCTTCGCCATCGGGGTCACCCAGCTGTTCCCCGAGGGGCACGTGATCGACCTGCACCCGTGGGAGTACAACGAGGTGCCGGTCATGCTGGCCGCGGCATTCGGGCTCGACATGCCGATCGTGGCGCTGCACCTGACCCGGCCGCCGGTGGAGATACCCGACCGGGAGGCGCTGGGCATCCCGTCTCACCTGGCCGCGGCGCGCGGCGCTTACGTGCTCCGCGAGTACCGGCCGGACCAGCCCCGCGGCGGCACGGTCTACGTGCGCGGCACCATGCCGATCCGGAACGTGGTCAGCGTGCTGCCGCAACTGGCCGACCGTGGCATCAACGTGCGGATCGTGGCTGCCTTGAGCCCGCAGCTGTTCGCGCGCCAGCCCGCCGCCTACCGGGACTCGGTGGCCGGGCCCGCGGACCGGCTGGACGCCATGGTCATCACCAACGGCGCGTTCAAGCTGATGCGCGAATGGGCTGACGGCCCGCTGGCCAGGGATTACTCGCTGTCGTCGGACTGGGATGACCGGTGGCGCACCGGCGGCTCGGTAGCCGAGGTCATCGAGGAGGCGCACCTCGACGAGGGGCACATCCTGGCCGCGCTCGAGCGTTTCGCGGCCGAACGGGACGACCGGCGGCGCCGGCTGCGGGAGCTGCTGGCCTGACCGAGCACCCTGGACCTGGGACCCCCTGAGTTTCCCCCACAGCCCCTGGCAGATCACCCCCCGGCGGGGAGCATCGTGGAGCTTGGAAGCGGGAGGATGATCATGACCAGGTTGAACGTGAACGACGTACGGTGCGTGGTGCTGTTCGCCTCGGGGCTGCAGCGGTCGGAGGTCCCGGACAGCGAGGCCGTGGCGGAAGCGGTTCGCCGGACCGTGCGCCGACTCGGCCTGCGCGGCTGCGCCGGGGCGATGGCTCAGGAGTTCGGCGACCATCCCGAGTCGGCGCACGACCGGATGCGGTGGATCCGCCAGCTGGTTGACCAGACGCCGACCGGCCCGGCCTTCGCCGACACCCGCCGGGCGGCCTGACGTCTCAGCGGGTCAGCGGGTCAGCGGGTCAGGGCACTGTCGGCGGCCTTCCCGTACAGTTCGGCGGCCCGCCAGCAGTACCAGGCCAGGACCGAACGGTAAGGCCGGTACGGGTCGCCGAGCGGCTGCAGTTCCTTGGCCGTGGGCGTCGGCACCTGCCAGGCCAGCCCGTACCCGTGACGGATCCCGAGGTCGCCGACCGGCCAGACGTCGAGGCGGCGCAGCTGGAACAGCAGGAACATCTCGGACGTCCAGCGGCCGATGCCGCGCACCGTGGACAGGCGGGTAATGATCTCCTCGTCGGTTTCCCTAGCCAGCCGCGGCGGAGACAGGACGACCGTCCCGTCCAGCACCTTGGCCGCCAGGTCCCGAAGTGACGCGACCTTAGCCCTGGAAAGCCCCACGGCCCGCAGGTCCTCGTCCGACAGGGCGAGCAGCGGCTCGGGCTGGACGTCGCCGCCGACCGCGGTGATCAGCCGACCGTGGATGGCCGCTGCGGCCCGCCCGGCCAGCTGCTGGTAGACGACGGCCCGGACCAGGGTGGCGAAGTGCGACTCGGTCGGACGGCCGAACTTGGGCGGGCCGGTCTCGGCCAGCAGCCGGGCGATGACGGGGTCCTGGCCGGCCAGGACCCCGGCCGCCGCCGCGGGCGTTATCTTCTTCCTGGCCTCGACGTCCTGGTCCGTGGTCATGACCCTAGTCTCGTCCGGCGGGACGGAGCCGCGTGATCCGACCCTGGTCTAGCGCGGCGGGCGCGGTCACGGCGCCAGCAGGCGTTCCATCCGGGACAGGGTCTCCCTGAGGTTGGGCTCGGAGGTGGCGTCGCTGGCCTCGGCCAGGGACAGCCAGCGCAGCGGGGCGTTCGGGCTTTCCGGTCGGGCCGCATCCGGATCCTGAGTGGCCATGAAGTACCTTATGTCGGCGTGCTTGTGGGCGGGTTCCTTGCGGCCGGCCGGGACGTCGACGATGACCACGTGCCGGATCCCGGCGTCCGGCCACGGCACCAGGTCGGTGAGCCCGGTCTCCTCCTCCGCTTCCCGCCGGGCGATGGCCAGCGGGTCGGTTTCTCCCGGGTCGCCGTGCCCACCGACCTGCAGCCAGGCCTGCTGGCGCTGGTGCCAGCGCAGCAGCACCCGCGCGGTGGGCGGGTGCACGATCAGCATGGACGCGGTGACGTGCAGCGGAAGCTCGCGCCGCCAGGGGTCGCCGGTGGCGTCGGTTAGGGCGCGTATCCGGCGCAGGTCGGACGTCTCGGCGTCACCCTGCGGCTGGTAGCGGTCCAGGAGTTCGGCCAGGGTCGGCCGCGCGGCAGATTCCACGGGAGGCGATGTTACCCAGCCGACGGCTCCCGGGTCACGGCGCGTCTATGTCCAGCATGACTTTGCCGCGGCCGTCGCTGTCGCGGAGCACCTGGTAGGCCTCGGCGTAGGCCTCGAGCGGGAACCGGTGGGTGATCAGCGCGGCGGGGCTGATCTGCCCGGAGCTGAGCAAAGCGGCGATCTCGGTGAAGGCCGCAGAGGTGTAGGCGAAGCTGGCGCTGATCAGCAGGTCGTTGTTGATCGCGTCGTCGATCCGGAAGCGGGCCGTGACGTCGTTCCCGGCCAGCCCGATCAACACCACCCGGCCGCCGCGGCGGGCCAGGCCAAGCGCGCGTTCCACCGCTCCCGCGGTGCCCGCCGCCTCGATGACCAGGTTGAACGGCCCGGCCGCGGCATCCAGCGCGAATCCGGTCGCGCCGAGTTCGACGGCCAGGGCGGCTTGGGCCGGCGCCTCGCTCGGGGAATCGCTGGTCGCCGGCCCGGTGCGGTGGCCGATCGGGGACCCGGTGACGTCGCAGCCGGCGTTCATGGTGGTGTACGGCAACCTGGCGCCGGACGGCGCGGTGATCAAGGCCGCAGCGGCCAGCCCGGCCCTGCTGCGGCACCGCGGCCCGGCGGTGGTGTTCCATTCCTACGAGGAGATGCGGGCCCGCATCGACGACCCGGCGCTGGACGTGACGGCGGATTCGGTGCTGGTGCTGGCGGGCTGCGGCCCGGCCGGGATGGCCATGCCGGAGTGGGGCAACATCCCGATCCCGGGCAAGCTGCTGGCCCAGGGCGTCACCGACATGGTGCGGATCACCGACGGGAGGATGAGCGGCACGGGGTTCGGCACGGTGGTGCTGCACGTGGCGCCGGAGAGCGCGGTCGGGGGGCCGCTGGCCTGGCTGCGGTCCGGGGACATGATCTCCCTGGACGCGTATGCCGGGTCGCTGTCGGTTTCGGCTGATATGGCTGGCCGGGAGCCCGTCCTTCCTCCGGTGAGCGACACGCGAGGCTGGCCGGTGCTGCACCGGATGCACGTGCTGCAGGCACCTGAGGGGTGCGACTACGACTTCCTGGCGGCCCGGACCCCGGACCAACTGACCTTCAGGGAGCCGGTTATCGGGCGGTCACAGGGTGGAAGCTGTGATGACCAAGCCCGGACTGCCCCGGCAAGAGTGCGCGGCCATGGTGGTAGGGGGCCCGACCACCGTTCTCGACCTCGGCGGCCTGCGTATCGTCAGCGACCCCACCTTCGACGCGCCCGGTCCGCACGGCTATTTGACCAAGACCGCCGGCCCGGCGGTCACCGCCGATCAGCTCGGTCCGGTGGACTTGGTACTGATCAGCCACGACAACCACCCGGACAACCTCGACGACCGTGGCCGCGCCCTGGCGCTGGCCGCCCCGCTGGTGCTGACCACCCGGAGCGGAGCCGGACGTCTTGGCCAGCCCGCGGTCAGCCTGGCCCCCTGGACCAGCCACACCCTGGACCGTCCCGACGGCAGCGAACTGACCGTGACCGCCGTCCCGGCCGTCCACGGTCCCGAGGACGCCGAGCGCGACGCGGACGGCTTCGTCAACTGCGAGGTCATCGGCTTCGTCCTGTCCGGCCGGGATCTGCCCACCGTCTACGTCAGCGGTGACAATGCCTCCATCCGCACCGTGGCCGAGGTCGCCCGGCGCATCAGCGGCATCGACGCGGTCGTCCTGCACGCAGGCGCCGCCCGAGTGCGGACCAAGTTCCGGGGCCGCGCGCTGTCGCTGGACAGTATCCGGGCGGCGGCCGCGGCGGCCATCTTGGATCCGGCCCTGGTCATGCCGGCCCACTACGATGGCTGGGCCCACTTCAGCGAGGGACGCGATGATCTGGTCCGCGCCTTCGGTGACGCCGGCCAGAGCGCGCAGCTGCGGCTCGGCGACCACGGGACCTGGATTCCGCTCACTGGGATAACCACTTAGCCGGAGCCGGCCGGCCGACTGCCGCAATTAGTACTCTCGTACAGGGATTCGGATTATTGTGGATACCTGCTGCCCCTATGCGGTAGGTAAGTATCCACGATCATGAGAGCCTCTCGGCGAACCGTATCAGCAGCCTCACCAGCCCCAACGTCAGCGAGACCGCTGTGAACATAGGGACGTCGGGGACAGGTGAGGCCGGGGAGCGGACCGCATCAGTTTTCCACTCCGCCTAGCTGAATATCCCGGTCCGCTCAAACCCTGACCTGCGACCGTAGCGCCCCAGGTCGACCCGGGGCGCGGGTCGGCAGGCTGGCTTGCCAGCTAGCTGGCGAAGAAGCGGTAGGAGCCGACTTCGGTCAGGTCCTCCTGGACGGGCAGCTGGTCCACGCGGTCGCCGATGCCGGCCTGGAACTCATCGAAGGCCTTGACGGTGAGCAGCGGGTTTGGCTCGTTCAGGACCTGGACCACGTGGATGAACGTCACGCCGTCAGCCAGCCGGAACGTAGCGTAGCTGAGGCCTTCGGGGCGGGTGCGGTGCAGTTCGGCGTAGACCGCCTCGACGAGCTTGGCGTTGGCCTCGGCCTGGTCGGGCTTGGTCCGGTAGCGGATGAGACGCTGGTACATGACTATCTCCTGATCTGTAGTGGTTGCGGGAGGGTCGGTTGCTGTGTGCTGTCCGGTGCGGCGCGGCGCTTGGCCTGGATGACCAGGCCGGCGAGGGAGCCGAGTAGGGCCAGGCCCGCGCAGGCACCCATTGCGGGGCCGAAGCCGCTGGTGAAGGCGGCAGGTGAGGCGTAGCCGCCGCGGGAGGCGAAGACCACGGAGCAGATCGCGATCCCGAACACGCCGCCCAGCTGGCGGAGCATGTTGAGAGTGCCCGAGGCCGGGCCGATGAGCTCAGGTCGGACCGAAGTCATCACCGTGCTCATCGTGGCAGGTATCGCGACCGATACCCCGCTGCCGGTGAGGATCAGCGGCATGACCAGCTGGGCGTACGGCAGGTCCGGCCGTGCGATCAGCGCGATCCAGGTCAGGCCGCTGGCTGCTACCGCCAGGCCGCCGGTGATCAGCAAGCGCTCGCCCACGCGCCCGATGAGCACCCCGGCGAACGGCGCGATGAGGGTGAGGGTGGCCCAGCCAGGCAGCAGCCGCAGGCCGGCGCCGAGCGGGCTGTAGCCGAGGGCGTTCTGCAGGTACTGGGCCATGAAGAACACCAGGGCGAGCAGCATGGCGAAGACACTGAAGGCGGCCGCGTTGCCCGCCGCGAAGGACCGCTCGCGGAACAGCCGGATCGGAACCATCGGGTGGCCGGCGTGCAGTTCCCAGGCCACGAAGGCCACGGTGAGCAGGATGCCGACGATGAGCGTGGCGACGATCTCCGGGCTAGCCCAGCCGACGCTGTTGGCGCGGATCAGGGCCCAGACCAGGCCCAGCGTGCCGCCGATGGCCAGGACCAAGCCGACGGGATCCAGGCTGGCCCGGGCCCGGGCAGTGTCGCTGATCCTGGTCACGATGAGCGGAACCATGACCAGGCCGATCGGGACGTTCAGCCAGAAGATCCAGTTCCAGGCCAGCCCCTGGGTGACCGCGCCGCCCACGACCGGCCCGGCCAGGACGGCGATGCCGGTTACGCTGCTGAAGATGCCCAGGGCCCAGGCCCGCCGCTGCGGCGGGAAGGCCGCGGACAGCAGCGCGAGAGCCAGCGGGAGCATCAGCGCCCCGCCCGCGCCCTGGGCGGCCCGGGCGGCGATCAGGGCGCCGACGTTCGGGGCCAGGGCGCACGCGGCCGAGGCGACGGTGAACAGGCTGACCCCGGCGGCCAGCATGCGGCGCCGTCCCAGCCGCTCCCCCAGCGCCGCGCCCGTGAGCAGCAGCACCGCGAAGCTCAGCGTGTAGGCGTTCACGGTCCACTCGAGCGCGGCCAGTGAGGCGTGCAGGTGCAGCCGGATCACCGGCAGCGCTGTGGCGACCACCTGGCTGTCCAGTGACACCATGAAAGACGCCGCCGACGTCAGCGCCAGCACCCAGCGCTGCCCGGTGGTCAGGTTCAGATTCATGTTTCCTCCTTCCACTGGTACTGACACCGGGCCGGGCGGCGACTGAGCGATGACTTTCCGGCGCGGCCGGTGTCCGTACCGGTGAGGACCGCGGCAGCGGCTGGCGTGGCCGGGTCAGAGGAAGAGATGGTGGCAGCGGTGAATGCTGACGCGACGCAGAGCCTGGCTCGGGCGCGAGCCGGAGACGACCAGGCGTTCGGCGACCTCGCCGACCCGTACCTGGGTGAGCTGCGCGTGCACTGCTACCGGATCCTCGGATCGGTGCAGGACGCCGAGGACGTGCTGCAGGAGACGCTGCTGGCCGCCTGGAAGGGACTCGACCAGTACGAGGGACGCGCGTCGCTGCGCACCTGGCTGTACCGGATTGCGACGAACCAGTGCCTGAACGCGCTGCGGGCCAGCAGCCGCAGGCAGCGTCTTGAGCCGCCCGGGCCGGCCTGGGCGCCTGAGCCGACGCGGCGGGGCGAGGTGCTGTGGCTGGAACCGATTCCGGATGTCCTGCTGGAGGGGCTGGCCGATGCTGGCGCGGGACCCGAGGCGCGCTATGAGGCCAAAGAGTCGATCACGCTGGCCTTCGTGACGGCCGCCCAGCATCTGCCTCCACGGCAGCGAGCGGTCCTGATGCTCAGGGACGTGCTCGGGTTCCGGGCTGGTGAGGTGGCCGGGATGCTGGAGACCAGCGAGGCTTCGGTGAACAGCGCGCTGCAGCGGGCCCGGGCGACCATGGCCGGGCGGCTGTCAGGACCGGGCCGGGAACGAGCGCCGCTGCCGCGGTCGGCCGGTGAGCGGGACCTGGCGGGCCGGTTCGCGACCGCGTTCGCCGACGGGGACGTGGACAGCATCGTCGCGATGCTGACGCAGGACGCCTGGTTCACGATGCCGCCTGCGACGCTGGAGTACCAGGGTCTGGCGGCGATCGGGGAATTCCTACGGGTCAGCGTGGCCGGGCGCGGGGAGCGGGGGTACCGGCTGGTTCCGGTCAGGGCCAACGGGCAGGTGGCCTTCGGGTGCTACAGGCAGGACGGCGATCGGTTCCGTGCGCACGGGACGATGGTCCTGACGCTGGAGGGCGACAAGATCGCGGCGCTCACGCGGTTCGTGGAGAACGATGTGATGCGGTGGTTCGGGCTGCCGTTGGAGGTGAGGGCGGCGGACTTCGACAGCCTGGGCTAGCTGGGTTCCGCAGCGTTCTTACCTGCGGACCGTCGTGGTGACGCCGCGCAGGGGGCTCGCGGCTCTGGTAGCATCTCGGCGAGGTACTCGGGCCGTTAGCTCAGCGGGAGAGCGCTTCCCTGACACGGA
>CAWBNK010000002.1:0-284608 GCA_963790065.1 uncultured Actinomycetes bacterium
GCGCCTTCGTCCGCAGGCTGAATGGTATGCACCGCGCCTCCGTCACCCTAGCCATCTGCCGTCATCCTCATAGGGATTACGGGTCCGCGGTAATACTGGTTCACCGCATCCCGCGGGCCGGTTGAACTATTTGTACAGCCGGCCCGTGTTACCGGTGTGGCGTTCCTGCACTCGGTTCCGGCCGGGATCGGTCCGGCCGTCCGTCGCTTCGGCCCGTCGCTGCTGCGGCTGGCCGCCGGCGTCGCCGTGCTGTGGTTTCTCGTGCGGGAGGTGGGCGCCGCACCGTTCGAGGACGGGCTGCGCGCGGTCACCTGGCAGGCGGTCGTGGCCGCCGTCACGCTCACTGCCTTGACTACGGTGTGCTCAGCCTGGCGGTGGCGGGTCGTCGCCCGGGCGCTCGGCGTCGGCATCGGCCTGCCCGCCGCGGTCTGTGCCTACTACCGTTCCCTGTTCCTCAACTCCGTGCTCCCCGGCGGGGTTCTCGGCGACGTGCACCGGGCGGTCACGCACGGCCGGAGCGCTGGAGACGTCGCGCGGGGGGTGCGCGCGGTGGCGTGGGAACGGCTGTGTGGTCAGGTCGTCCAGGCCGTGGTGACCGCCGTCGTGCTGCTGACCCTGCCCTCGCCGGTTCGGCCCGCGCTGCCGTACGTTCTGGCGGGTCTGGCGGGCGTAGCCGGGTGTGCCGCGCTGGTCGTCGGGGTCGCCGCTCGCCGCGGCCGGTCGCGGCTGACCCGCGCCGCCCGGGCCGTTGCCGCTGACCTGCGTCGCGGCTTGCTGGTCCGGGGCGTGTGGCCGCAGCTCACGCTGGCCTCGCTGCTGGTCGTCGCCGGGCACACGGCCACGTTCGTCATCGCGGCCCGGGTGGCCGGCTGCACCGCCCCCCTGGGCGAACTGATCGCGCTGCTGATGGTGGTCCAGACTGCGGTGGTGATCCCCTTGAGTATCGGCGGGTGGGGGCTACGGGAGGGCGCTGCCGCCTGGGCCTTCGCCGCAGCCGGCCTCGGCGCGGCTAACGGGGTCACGGTCGCCACCCTCTATGCGGTGGTCATGCTGGTCGCGGTGACCCCGGGCGCGGGCCTGCTGCTGGGGGACGCCATTCGCCGCCGTCGCCGCGGCCCGGAACACCCGGGCGAGTCGAGAGGACCTGATCCCGCGCCGCGAACGATGGAGGTCGTGCGTGGCTTACCGGCCGTACCCGGTGACCGGGCACGAGGCCGAACGGCTCGTCCCGTGACCAAGCCGGTCCAGGCGGCAGCGATCCGCCGGCGTATTCGCATGCCCCTGCGTCTGGCTGACGACTACTCAACCACCGCCACGGTCGTCAGCTTCACCGGCCTGACCGATGCGCAGCAGCACGTGGCCCTCGAACTCGGCCGACCGGCCGCGGCCCGGCTACCGCTGGTGCGCCTGCACAGTGAATGCCTCACCGGTGACGTGTTCGGCAGCCAGCGATGCGACTGCGGGCCGCAACTGCGCGAAGCGGTCGAGCGGATCACCCAACACGGCGGGTACGTGCTGTACCTGCGCCAGGAAGGGCGCGGCATCGGACTGTATGACAAGCTCGACGCCTACGCGCTGCAAGATCGTGGCCTGGATACGTACGACGCGAATCTCGCGCTCGGTCACCGGGCCGACGAGCGCGATTACACCAGCGCAGCCCAGATGCTGCACGCGCTGGGCGCCAACCGCATCGCGCTGCTGAGCAACAACCCGGACAAGGGCGCTCAGCTGGCCCGCCTGGGCATTGCGATCGCCAGGCAGGTCCCGACCGCCCTGCACCTTACCGGGACCAACGCCGCCTACCTGGCTACCAAGGCCGGACGCGGCGGGCATGATCTCCTTTCACGGAGTCTTGACCGCGCCGCCGGTCCGCTCGCCGGTCCCGCAGACCTAGGGTTCGAGGCCCGATGACAGACATCCGCGATCATCCGCCGCCTACCGACGCGCCAGAGCGGTGACTCGAATACGGCCAGCCGCCTGGCTCATGGCCTCGGTCGCACTGTTCCTGCTGGCCGTGGCCGGTTATGCCCTGCTCGTCCACGCGTCCCCGCAGTACTACTGGACGCAGATCGACACGGCGGTCTACCGGGATGGCGGTATCGCTGTGCGGAACCAGCCGGCGATGCTCTACGCGCTGGACTTCGGTCCGGCGAAGCTGCCGTTCATCTACGCGCCGTTTGCCGCGCTCGTGTTCGCTGCGGCGAGCGGTGCGTCGTTCGCGACCTGGCAGGTCGGGCTGACGGTGCTCACGATCGGGCTGCTTCCGGTGGTGGCGTATCTTTCCCTGGGACTCGCCGGGCGGCCCGCCGGCCTGGCCAGGGCGGCGGCGGCGTTCGCGATCGCCGCGGTGGGCCTCTGGCTCGAACCGGTTGCGATGACACTGTTCTTCGGGCAGATCAACCTCGTGCTGCTGGCCCTGGTGGTGGGCGATCTCGCGCTGCCGGACCGCGTCACGGGTAAGGGCATCGGAATCGGGCTGGCGGCGGGGATCAAGCTCACGCCGTTGATCTTCATTCCGTACCTGCTGTTCACGCGGCGAGTAAAGGCCGCGGCGGTCAGCGCGCTGACTTTCGCGGTCACGGTGGGACTTGGGTTCGCGCTGTTGCCGCACGCCTCCGCGGTCTTCTGGGGCGGGCAGTTCTTCGGGCCGAGCAAACACTTTCACCTGGACAACCAGTCCCTTAACGGCGTCATACTGCGTCTTAGCCACGCCGGGCCCCACGCGCACGCGTACTGGCTGGTTGCAGCGGTCGCCGTCGGCATCGCCGGGCTCGCCACCTCGATACTGGCGAGCCGGCGTGGCCACGAGCTACTCGGCCTGGTTGCGTGCGCCGCGACCGGCCTGCTGGTATCCCCGGTCAGCTGGTCGCACCACTACGTTTACGTGGTACCGGCACTTGTCCTCGCCGCGTACGGGCCACGGCGCCTCGGCTACCGGATCCTCGGCGTCGCGCTGGTAGTGGGCTTGTTTGGCTGGTGGCCCGTGCCTATCGGCAACCAGGGCGGCTACGACCCGACGGCCCCGCTGCTGCCGCGCGGGTTGCTGCTTCTCGCGCCGAACCGGGGCAACTACGGGACGGTCGAGTTCACCTGGCGCGGGCTGGAATTGATCATCGGCAACTACTACGTGCTCACCCTGCTCGTATTCATATCGGCCACCGCATGCGCCCTGGTGCTTAACCGTCGCCTCAGGCCGGTCGCTTGTGCCTCCGCCAGCAAGGAAGCAGACGGCGACCAGCAGGGCCTGCGGTCGTCGCCGGGCACTGGTGGGGCGCTAGCCGGGTGAGCGGCCCACGAAATCAAGCTGGTGGGCGATGTAGACCAGCTCACCTGCAGCCAGCTGCCGACCGCGCACGGCCAGCCAGTCGGCCAGGTCCGCCGGTTCCACCTGATCCTGGCGGGTCCGCAGCGCGTTCTGGATCGTGCCAAGGATGCTGCTCAGGAAGTAAGCCTCATCGCCGGGGTAGGTCCCATCCGGGCCGGCGCTTACGACCCAGTCCGACGCCCCCGCCGCCAGCGCGGGCGCCCCCGCAGCCCGCAACTGGCCGAACAGGCGGCGGCCTGTTCGGCTATCCCCGGCCGGCCGTCCGTAGCGGACGCGCTCATCCATGTCCCGGTGGTAGGCCTGCATGACCTGGTCGTCGTGGGGGTGGCCGGGCGCGAAGATGCTCTCGCCGTCGTAGTTGATCGTGAACCAGTAGACGCCGCCGGGGACCAGCAACCGCAACAATCCGGGCAGGACGGCCGGCACGTCCACCAGGTCCAGGACGGCGTTGGCGATCAGCACATCGGCCAGCGCCCCGTGAGCGGCCTCCAGGTACCCGCCGAGCTCGGCGTGCTCCAGGCGCACCCGGAGATCACCCACCTGCAGCCCATCCGGCAGCAGGTCGCTGCGCAGGCCCCGCGCGGCCGCCCAGTGGCCCAGCCACCGGCAAGAACAATCCAGCAGCTGCCGATCCGCATCCAGCAGGATGTACTCGCCGCCGCCCACCGCGCCCCAGTCCAGCAGCCGGGCTACCATCGTTCCCAGGCCAGCGCCGACCTCCAGCATCCGCGGCGCACCCGCGGGCATGAGGCGGCGCAACTCGGCCAGCACATGCCGGTTGAGCGCCCGGTCATCCACGGTCGTCTTCGCGGCCAGGTAGCGGGCATAGTCGAAGGTCATCGACGCTTCCGCTTCTCGGCTACCATCGCGAATTTGCGCACCCGCCCGCTGCCGAGCCAGTCGCTCCACAGCTGGTGGGCCGTGATCAGCTCAGCGGTGGCGTGCGTCCCGATCTGGCCGGCGATCCGAGCTGAATCAGCCCGGTAACAGCGAAGCAGCGCCGTCGCTATCGCGTGATGGGCGGAGCTGTACTCATGCCGCCAGGTCACGGTCAACCCCGCGTTGCGCAGTACACCTGTCAGGTCCGCCAACTCGATGGGCCAGACCGTATCGGCGCCCGGCATCCGCGCCCGCTCCTGCTCGGTGAGCGGCCGGCCTTCCTCGACCGTGAAAGCGAACCGCCCGCCCGGCTCCAGCACGCGCGCCACCTCCCCCATCAAGGCATCCTTGTCGGGGAAGGCCAGCATCGTCTCCAGCAGGAATACGACCTCGAAGGGGCCCTCGGGCAGAGGCGGGAGGTCAGCTTGCTCGAAGCGGCAGGGAAGATTCACGGCCCGCTGCCGGGCGATGGCCAGGGCGCTGGCGGAGTGATCGACACCCAGGTAATGGCATCCCGACTCCGCCGTGATCATCCGGCCGGGGCCGGCCACCCCGCAGCACAGGTCGAGCACCGAGACGCCGGAGCCGACCCGGGCCTGCTGAGCCAGCCTCCGGACCTCGGCCGCCCGCGTGAAGCTCTCCTGGCCTACATACTCGCCCGCGGGGTAGGCGGTCGCCTGGGCCCGCTCTAGCGCCGTCAAGACTGGTGCTCGTTGATCCTGCCTCACGTCAGATCCCGTGCGCATCTCAGGTCGAACCGCGTCCACCGCTTCCACGTATTACCTTGTGTCATGTATGACGGATCGGCCGCGGGCGTGGTTCAGCTCGGCCGCAGGGGAGGCTGGCTCGGTGCGACAGGCGCTCTGGAGGGCCGGAACATCGTGCGGGTCCACGTAGTAGTCCCCGAGGGGTTCGACAATCCCGGCCAGCCTACCGGCGGTAACATCTATGACCGGCGGGTTTGCGCCGGCCTGGCCGAGGCCGGCTGGGAGGTGCTGGTCGCGACCGTCGGCGGGGCGCGGCCGGGACCGGCTCCGGGCGCCCGCGCCGACCTGGCCCGCATCGTTTCCGCCATCCCCGACGGTAAGACCGTCCTGATCGACGGGCTCATCGCCTCGCCGGCCGCCGCGCAGCTGCTGCCGCACACCGGGCGGATACGAATGACGGTGCTGCTGCATATGCCACTGGCCACCGTCCCCGACGCACACCGTGATGCCAGCGCGGAGCGCTCCGAACGGGCCGTGCTCCGCGCGGCCGCAGGCGTGGTCGTTACCAGCGAATGGACCCGTCGGCAGGTCCTGACCCGATACGCGATCCCGGCCTGCCGGGTGCACGTCGCCCGGCCGGGCGTCGATCGGGTCGCTGCCCCGGCCCGGCCCACCCGCGGCCACCTGATCTGCGTCGGAGTCCTGGCTCGCCACAAGGGGCAGGACCTCCTCGTCGAGGCACTCGCCGACCTCGCTGACCGGGACTGGCACTGCATGCTGGCCGGATCGCTCGACCGCGACCCAGACTTCGTCGAACAATTGCAGACCCGTATCACGCGCCTCGGCTACGGCCACCGCGTCCGGCTCAGCGGCGTCCTGACCGGCGCGGCGCTCAGCCACGCGTATACCACCGCCGACCTGCTCGTCGCGCCGTCCCGCGCGGAGACCTACGGCATGACCGTCACCGAAGCGCTCGCCCACGGCCTGCCCGTCATAGCTGCCGCCGTCGGCGGGCTGCCCGAAGCGCTCGGCTCCGCCGCCGATGGCACCCGCCCCGGCCAACTGATCCCTCCCGGCGATCCGGCTGCCCTCGCCGCCGCGCTCGAAGACTGGCTGGGCGACGAGCGCCACCGGCACCGGCTACAGGCCGCCGCACGGCAGCGGCGGTCGACCCTGCGCGGCTGGGAACAGACCACACAAGAGATAGCTAACGCACTGACCCACTACGGACGCAGTGAGCATGTGCCGCCCGTAGTGAGCAACCACCCTGGACAGACCAGCGGTCGGGCTTGTGCCACCCGCGCCGAGCAGGCCCTCGGGTGAGCCCTTACGGTGCCAGCGATCAAGATGAAGGAGAAGTCCGCACGATGACATTCAGAACCGAGAGCCGCATCACAATCGCCGGCAGCGTCGGTGACGTGTGGGCGTATCTCTGTGACGTCGGACGCTGGCCGGAGTGGGCGCCGACGGTTCTCGAAGGCCGGGTCCGCGGAGGAGGTCCGCTTCAGCCCGGCTCGCGGGTGGAGCAGCGGGCGAAGCTGATGTTCGGGCTGAGTCGCGGCCGGAGCCAGGAGGTGACTGTGGTCGAGGCGCCCCGCTCCATGGCGTTCGCCGGGCCAATGGGTACCTCCGCGGCGCGCTGGGGAATGGAACTCGAGCCGGTGGACGATAAGCAGACCGACGCCATGATGTGGATTGAGGTCGACCTCGCGGGCATCATGCGCGCGGTCCCAGGCCGCATGCTCCAAAGCAGAATTCAGCGCGTAAGCGATGCTGAGATGGTGGCGATCAAGGCTGCTGTCGAGTCCGATACGCGGGAGCCCGCGGAGTCCTAAGTGGGGTGGTGCGGTTCTAGCGCGATGCAACTGAGATCAAGGAGAAAACCTGTGGCCCAGGTCGACCGTACTCGAGAGCACCTGATCGAGACGTACCGCAAGAAGGCAAAGCACTACGACGTCACCTGCCGGCTCTACCCCGCGCCCGGCTACCCCCAGCGGACACAACGCCTCCGGGCCGTGCGAGCGCTCGGACTTCGCGCGGGTGACACCGTGATCGACATGGCATGCGGCACAGGTCTGAACTTCCCGCTGCTTGAGAGGGCAGTCGGTCCTGACGGCCGGATCGTCGGCGTCGATCTGACCGACGCGATGCTCGCCCGCGCCCAGGATCGGATAGAGACGAACGGCTGGAGCAATATCAGCCTCGTGCAGGCCGACGCGGCCGGCTTCGACTTCCCAGCCGGGGTCGACGCGATCCTGTCCACATACGCCCTGACGCAGGTGCCCGAGTGCGCAGAGGTCATCGCTCACGGCGCCGAGGCTCTCTCCGGAGGCGGGCGCTGGGCTGTGCTGGATCTCAAGGTTCCCGGCAACACGCCTAGGTGGGTGGCGCAGCTCGGAACCGCAATCGTGCGGCCTTTCGCCGCCATAGATGAGTGGACCATGCGCCGTCCGTGGGAGGCGATTCGCGCAGCCATGCAGGAAGAGCTGGCCGATCTCTCCTGGACCGAGTTGTTCTTCGGAACCGCATTCCTCGCCGCCGGGTCCCGCGGCCCTGGAACCTTCGGTGTACGACCGCTGGGGAGCGGCCATCAGTGAACCCGGGCCGAGCGAGGCGTCCTGTCACCTGAGGCCCGACGCGGACGCGGGTCTTTGGCTGACGAGTCGTCCTCTTCCTCAAATGCTGAGACGTCCAGGATCGACCCACGGCCTGCCGCGTCCGCGGCTATCTCGTCTCCCGGACCCGCCATCGCCGGCACCTCCCCACCGGACGCAATCCACGGCCAAGGTTAACGGGATTGCCGATCGAACAGCTATACCGCGCCGACGGTAGGGGTGACGGTATAGGTGCGTCCGGTGGGGGTGTGCCAGATCAGGACGCACGGCTCAGTTCTCCTTCGCCTGGGTGCGGGAGAGTCGTGACTGCAGGACGACGAGCAAGCCGAGGACGAGGACGGTCAGGCCGATCACGCGCAGGCCGGCGTCCGTGCCGGAGACGAACGCGGTGAGGACGTCGTGGGCGCGGCCAGGGGTGATCGTGGCGAGGGCCTGGGCCACGGTCTGCGGGTGGTGGGCGGCGCGGATGTCCGGCGGCAGCGCGGCCACGAACCGGGCGGTGAGCACGGTGCCGATGACGGCGACGCCGAGGGCGCTCCCGAACTCGCGGGTGGTGGCCTGCAGTCCGGCACCGACCCCGGCCTGGGCCCGCGGCAGTGAGCCGGCGATGGCGCCGGACAGCGCCGGCAGGGCCAGCATCACCCCGATTCCGGTCACGACGAGCCACGCGGCGTAGACGGCGTACGGCGTCTGCGTGCCGCTTTTGGACAGCCCGAGCAACCCGCAGCCGACGAACGCGAAGGCCAGAGCGAGGGTGGCGTCGAGGCCGATGCGCTGAGGCAGGCGGGCCGCATGCCGTCCGCCCAGGATCATCGGCATGGTCAGCGGGATGATCCCCAGGCCGGTGAGCAGGACGCTGAAGCCCTTGCCGTACTGCAGGAACGACGCGTTGACGTAGAACAGCGCGAACATGCCGAAGAAGACCGCCGTCATGCCGAGGCAGGCGCTGCGCAGGCCCGGGACGCGGAACAGCCGGGGATCGAGCAGCGGGTGCGCCACCTTCAGCTCGACCAGCACCCACGCCGTGAACAGCACCGCGGCGCAGGCGAATCCGGCCACGACGACCGGGCTGTCCCAGCCCGCCTCGGGGCCCTGGACGATGCCGAGCAGCAGCGCGACCGAACCGCCGGTCAGCAGCACCGCGCCGAGCGGGTCGAGGCGCCGGTGGTGAGCAGGGTCATGGCGCGCCGAGGCCGGCACGATACGTCCCGCGAGGGCGACGAGAACCAGCGAGATCGGTACGGCGACAGCGAACAGCCAGCGCCACGACCCGCCCGACAGGATC
The DNA here is from genome assembly GCA_963790065.1 of uncultured Actinomycetes bacterium. Taxonomy (GTDB): domain Bacteria; phylum Actinomycetota; class Actinomycetes; order Streptosporangiales; family Streptosporangiaceae; genus Palsa-504. The sequence goes on from CAWBNK010000002.1 coordinate 8,812, forward strand.
GCCCCGCCGCCGACGTTGCCGGCCACCCCGCCGATGCCGGTCATCGAGGCCCAGACGGCGATCGTGGCGCTCCTGCGTTCGGCGGGGACGGCGTGCAGCAGGACGGCCAGCGTGTTGGGCAGCATGGCGCCCGCGCCGACGCCCGTGATCGCGCGGCTGGCCAGCAGGAGGGCCACGTCCGGTGCCGTCGCCGACATCAGCGCACCCGCCGCGAGTATGACCAGGCCGGCCAGCAGGACGCCCTTGTGCCCGAAGCGGTCGCCCGCGGCCCCGCCGGGGATGACCAGGCAGGCGAAGAAGATCACGTAGGTGTCGACGATCCAGACCAGCGCCGACGCGGACGGGTGCAGGGCGCTGGCGGCCAGCATCGGGACGGCGAGGTTGATCGCGGCGACCAACCCGACGACGAGCACGACGCAGGCAGACATGACCGCGAGCAGGCCGCGCGGTGAGACCGGACGGGAGGGCCGCGCCGGAGCGTGGTCGCGGGCCAAGACGTTGAGCGGCATGACCACGACGTTAGGGACGTCATGGATCTGCGCGCCACGCAACTTTCGTAATGAACCTTTGCGTAGCATGCAACTATGCCCGAGCAGCTCGACCTCAACCTGCTGCGCGTGTTCGACGCGCTGCTCACCGACGGCAGCGTCACGGCGGCGGCCGAGCGCCTGCACCTGTCCATCCCGGCGACCAGCCGCGCGCTGGGGCGGCTGCGGCGGGCGATGGGCGACCCGATCCTGGTGCGGGCCGGCCGCGGTATGGCTCCCACGCCGTTCGCCCTGCGCACCGCGCCGCGGGTGCGGTCACTGCTCGACGAGGCATCGGCCCTGATCAGCGCCGACCGCGAGATCACGGCGGCCGAGCTCAAGCGCACCTTCACGATCCGGATCAACGACGGCGTAGCCGCGACCCTGGCCGCCGCGGCCGTCGAAGCCACGGCCGCGGCGGCGCCGGGCGTGGTCTTGCGCTTCGTGGCCGAGGGCAGCGAGAGCATCGAGGCCCTCCGCGACGGCTCGATCGACCTGGACATCGGCGCGGGTGAGGTCGCCGTTCCCGACATCCGGACCGCCCTGCTGTACCGCGAACGGATGGTCGGCATCGTCCGCGCGGACAGCCCGCTGGGCCGTCACCGCCGCCCGACGCTGGCGCAGCTGGGCCAGTATCCGCACGTCTCGGCCTCCCGCCGCGGACGTGCCCGCGGGCCGCTCGACGAGGTGCTCGAGGCCGCGGGCCTGCAGCGCCACGTCGCCGCCGTCGTTCCCACCCACGCCGTTGCCGTGCTCCTGGTCGCGTCAAGCCGATACGTCGGCCTCGTTCCGCAGCGCCTGGCCGAGCAATACGGCCAGGCTCTCGGTCTCCGCTCGTTTCCCATCCCCGCGGCCTTGCCGGAAATCGAGGTGCGGCAGCTCTGGCACGTACGGCTCGACGCCGACCCGGCGCAGCGCTGGCTGCGCGACACGATCCGCAGTGCGCTCGGCTGAGCTGGCGGCGGCGGCCAGGTTCCCCCCGCTGAAATGCCGCAAACGGATTGCTCCTCTGGCATACTGCGACGCAAAGCGGGATGGGGAGGGCGTGCCGTGATCGGCTTCAGGCATGGCGCTGCAACCTCTACGGGCCGCGTGCGGCGGGTGAACGAGGACAGCTACCTTACCGCCCCGCCGATTTACGCGGTTGCCGACGGAATGGGCGGCCATGGCTCGGGGGATCTCGCGAGTGCGCTCGCCGTGCAGGTGCTTGCACGCTGCGCGGCCCTGCACCCGCTGTTCCTCGAGGCGGTGCTGGCCGCGCTTGAGGAGGCCAACCAGGTCATCATCGAGCGCGAGTCGGGCAACCCGATGGGCACCACGGTCACCGGCCTGGTCGGCCTGGGCACTGCGGGTGCGGATCACCTGATGGTGTTCAACGTCGGGGACTCGCGCGTGTACCGGCTAGCCGCCGACGGGATCGAGCAGCTGACCGTGGACCACTCCGAAGTGCAGGAACTCCTGCTCGACGGGATGATCACCCGTGAGCAGGCACGCATCCACCCCCGCAGGAACATCGTCACCCGCGCCCTGGGCACTGACCCCATGCTGCTCGCCGACCACTGGCTGCTGCCCGCCGTCGGCGGTGACCGGTTCCTATTGTGCTCTGACGGACTGTTCGGCGAGCTGCCGGACGAGGTGATCCTGCCGCTGCTCTCCTCCGGCACTCCGCAGCAGGCGGCCGAGGCACTCGTCATGGCGGCCAACGACGTCGGCGGTCACGATAACATCACGGCGGTCATTGTGGACATCGAGTCGGACGACGACGGCGCGGATGAGACGACGATGCCGCGTGAGGCGCTCGACGCCCAGGTCCTTGGTGGTGCTCATGACGGCGATAGCTGACGTCAGCTACGCACCTGGCACGCTGACTGCCGTGGCGGGTGACCGTTGCTGGGTGCTCATCGACGCGACACCAGACTCCCCGGCGGTGGACTGGCTCTGGCAGCAGCTCGGCCAGCGCGTCCGGCCAGAAGCGATACTCGCCGGGCTACTCGGCGCCGGTTTCGCGGGCGCGACGGAATTCGCGCTGCTATACCAGGAGGACAGCGACGCTCACCGGCTGTTCTGCCGTGGCGCCGTCGCCGCCACGGTCCAGGGCACCGAGCCGGCCCATGATGGCGTCGCTAGCGGGCCTGCCGAGGCAAGGCGGATCGACGGCGGCGGCCTGCTGACCTGGCGGGAGCACGCGGTCCCGGGCACCGTCAGGCGTATCTTGCTCGGCGCGCCCCCCGCCGATGGCGCGCTACGGCTGCCCGCGACGGTCGGCGTACTGCTGGCCAGCTGCGTGATCATTGACCTGACCCACGCCGCGGTACGCGAGGGGGTGCCCTACGATCCGGTGCCTGCCGTCATGCGGACCGTCAGCGACCCCAGTCACCCGATCGACGCCATCCCCCATGCCGCCGGTCCCCAGGCGGCTGACCAAGCCGCTTACGCGCTCTATCCCGATACGGTGACGATGACCGCTCCGCCGAGCATCGCCGAGGGCATCGGATCCCCGTCCGCCAGCCGTCCGCTTCCCGCCCCTGCCGACGGTCCGCCTCCCGTGGTAGCTGAGGAGTACGACTTCCTCTGGGGCGCCACGGAGGCGCGGTCGGTCGCGGACGCGGCGATCAGGGCGCCGGATGCTGATGTCGCTCGCTCGCCCGCATTCCCCGCACCTGATGCGTTCAACGGCATGAGCCCAGGGACAGGAATGGCCATGAGCGTGCAGCCCTCGCTCCCGCCATTGACGTCGTCACCGCTGCCGACGGCGGGCAGGCTGATCGATGCCATGCCCTGGGGACCAGACCCGGCGGCGCCGGACGAGACCGACGAGACCGGGTTCACGGTCAAGCGCGGCAATCTGCCAGTACCGGCCAGTTGGGCGGCACCGCCCCCGGACAAGATCGGCCCGGCGGTCCCGGCGCTGATCTGCCCGGTCGGGCACGTGAACCCGCCGAGCGAGGCGCGCTGCCGCAGGTGCGGCGCGGCGCTGCCGCCGGATCCCGTGGTCGTGCCGCGACCGGTGCTAGGCGTGCTCCGGCTATCGGTCGGCGACATGATCTCGCTCGACCGGGACGTGGTCATGGGACGGAATCCGAAGCCCGACAACCCTGGTGCGGATGGGGAGGAACGTCCGCATGTCGTCAGGCTGCCGAGCCAGGACAGTGACATCTCCCGCACTCACCTGCGGGTGACGCTCGACGGATGGCATGTCCTCGTCACCGACCTGAACTCAACGAACGGGACGTTGGTGACGCTGCCTGACCGGGAGCCTGAGCAGCTCCGCCCCGGTCAGCCCACGCCCATCAAGCCCGGTACCGTCGTGACGCTGGCCGACGGTATCGACTTCCGCTACGAGGTACCTGAGTGAGCCGACCGCCATCGCGCGACAGCGCACCGCCCGACCTGCCGGGATACCGCTTTATCAGGCACCTTGGGGCCGGCGGCAACGCCCAGGTGTACCTGTATGAGCAGGACCTTCCGCACCGCGAGGTAGCGGTTAAGGTGCTCAACGAGTCCGCGCTGTCCGAGGCGGCCCGCCGCCGGTTCACCGCCGAGGCGAACGTGACCGCGGGCCTGGCTCACCGGCATATCGTCCAGGTCTTCGACGCCAAGGTCACCAGCGACGGCCGACCGTACATCGTGATGCCGTACTACCCGCAGCCGAACCTCTTTGTCCGGGCCCGCCGGGCGCACTTGTCGGTCGCGGAGGTGCTGCGCATCGGTATCCAGATCGGCAGTGCAGTGGAGACTAGTCACCGCCGCGGGGTGCTGCACCGGGACATCAAGCCGCAGAACATCCTCACCGACTCCTACGGCGAGCCGGCCCTGACCGACTTCGGCATCGCCACGACCAAGGGCGGCGACGACGCCGAGGGTTTGTCGGTCCCGTGGTCGCCGCCGGAGATCCTGTACCGCACCGGGACGGGCGACCAGCGCTCCGACGTGTACTCGCTCGGTGCGACGCTGTGGCATGTGCTCGCCGGCCGGTCGCCGTTCGAGCAACCGGGCGGCGACAATAAGCCGCTCGCGCTCATGGGCCGGATCAAGTCCGACCCGGTGCCGCACACGGGCCGCGCCGACGTGCCCGACGGGCTCGAGCGGCTACTGCGGCAGGCCATGGCCAAGGACCCGGCGGCCCGGCCCCAGACGGCGATGGAGCTGATCCGAGGGCTGCAGTCGGTCGAGCAGGAGCTGCGGCTGCCGCTCACCCAGCCCATCCTGCCCGCGAGTGATCCGGGGGATACACCGGACGGCGACACCCACGGCACCCGCGCTGGACAGCCGTCCCCGGGACAGACGGTTACGCCGCTGTGGGGCGGCGCGGCCGGGGACGCGACCATCGCCCGCGCGGCCCGGGCAAACACCTCCTGGGCGGCCCCGGCTCGGCGGCCCGCTAGCGATAACAGCGATGGTGCCAGGGCGGGAAGGCACGGCTCAGCGCGGCCCGCCGCCTGGTCTGTTCCTGATGCTGTCCCGGGCGACGCCGACGATCCCACCCGCGCGCGGGGCCCGCGGCTACTCGACCCGTGGGGCCCGGCACCTGGCGCGCAGGAGCAGCAGATGCGGGCCGGCTATCCGATGCCGCCCGACTCGCGGGACTGGATGGCCGACGGCGCGTCCGGCGGCCGCGTCCGGCAGTTTCCGCCGGAGGCGCCCGAGCTGGCCACGCTGGCACGCCCTCGTGCCATCGTCCCTGGGAGCGGGGCCGACTTCGGCGCGACAGACGCGCGCGCCTCATGGCGGACGGATCAGGACGAGTCCGGCCGTCCGCCTGGGGCCGGTGCCCACGCAGGCGACGCAGGACGTCAGGGAAGACGTAGATCAGGTCGCATCCTGGCGCTCTCGGGAGGCGGTGTGCTGCTGGCCGCGGCGGCGGCCGCGGCAATCTTGGGCCTCGGCCACGGCGGCGGCAACCCGGCACCGACCCTGACGACAGGCGTCCAGCCCACTCAGCCCGGCGGTGCCCAGGATCCCTTGGTGCCGGCACCCGGTACACCCACGGTGACCACCCGCAGTATCGGCGGCCAGCAAGTCGAATTCAGCTGGCACTACAACTACTCCGCACCGAACGATTCGTTCCGCGTGCAGGTAAACGGGGGCAGCTGGAAGCCTGTCATTCCGAATAAGCCAGACCTCGTGCTCAGCGTCGCTCAGGGGCAGCCAGTGTGCATCCTGGTTCAGGTCATCAGCGCCCAGGGTGTGGGTTCACCGGTATCAAACCAGAAATGCTGGCCGAAATCATGAAGTACGGTGAGCCTGTTCCTGGCTAGGCAAGGAGCCAGGCTGCGGCCTTCGCGATCGAGGGAAACTGGACCGGGACCGGGCCACGCCCCGTGGTGGCGGTACCGCGAGCCACCCGGATCGAGCGGATGCCCTCTGGGCGGACGACGTGCAGCACGGCTGCCGCCGGTGGCGGGACTCCGGGTTCGTCCACGGTGAATCCCTTGGCATGGATCGCCTCAGCCACGCTCGTGAGCGCCCGCCACTGGCCTGGCGGCGGGCTGACGGTGAAGTAGTGCACGCCGGCCGGGGCGACCAGGTGGCTGAGCTCGACGTCAGTGACTGACAGCCCGTACAGATAGACGGTCAGTCCCCGGTGGAACCAGGTGCCGTCCGCGGTCTTCAGCATGAACCCCACCCGGGGACCAGTGCCGAGCCGCTTGAGTACTTCGGCGGCTGCCCCGGTGGGATCGCCGCCGGGCGTGGCCAGGTCACGGACAGCCAGGGATCGGCGTCCACGCAGCACGGCGGCGGCGACCTGGACGCGGTCGGCGTTGTTTATGGTGGGCAGCGGGGCTGCCCAGGCGCCGTCGGCGCGAAGCGCGAGCGCGGCAGCCTCGTCATCGGTGAGTGCGAGCTTATCCATCTGATGAGTGTCCGCCCAGTGCCATGTTGAACAGTTCGCCCTTGTCCTGCAGCAGTTCCTGCCACATCTCACCTGGCAGCGGAGCGTAGTCCTCCTTGAGGTTCTGCCAGCTGAACGGAGAAGGGATGGGGCCGCCGTTGACGACCTCGTTGACGTCGGCCTTGGCCATCTCGATGTCGAAATCGCCAAACCAGCCCACCACGGGCACCATCCCGACCGAGTCCGCCGCGGCGTCCACGACATGGTTGGCCGCCCCATAGGCGTTGCCTGCGGCCACGTCTCGTCCTGCCTGAGTTAGGTCTACACCGACGGAGGTCACGCCGATGCCTAGGGCAACCGGCTCGATAACCTTGCCGAGGACCTTGTAAGCGTGCGTCTTCACCAACACGTCGTCGGCATCCCGCAGCTCCGGGGCGTCGTGCAGCCAGCGGACCGTCTTGGTGTCCTCGATATAGGGGAAGACCGGATCCTCAGTGTGCTTCTCCAGCCATGTCCAGGGGCCGTCGCCCGTCGGTTCCGGATCGCCATGACCGAAGAGCTGCTGCTCCTTACTCAGCAGGTACAGGGGTATGTTGGTCCATTCCGCCACCTTCTCCGCCCCCTGCCACAGATCATCGACGACCCTCCCGACCGTCCAGCCGCCTTCCGCGGCGCTCGCGGACGTCTGCTGGCTGATGTTGCTGACGAGGTGAGTGTGCAGATCTCTTAGGGTGTTGTACGCGGCGAGGAGCGCCGGGCGGTTCTTGGACTGCCAGTCCTGTTCGAAGGTGGTCGCCACCGGGCCGTTCCAGAGGTGGGTGAGCGTGCTTACGACACCCGTGAGGGTACTCACGAGGTTGTCCAGCGTCTGGGCGTCCGCGTCGATCTGCTTCGCCAGGCCCTGCAGCTGATCCACGTCCATGCCCTCGAACGACATCGGTGTGCTCCTTTCATTTCTCTCGGCTCGTCGCGAGGCCAGAAGCCTGCGGTGCCGCCCGAAGCGCGCGGCACCGCAGACTGCTAGCGCCACGGGCCTAGTACTGGGTGGACGCCGTCTGCTGCGCGTTGTAGTTCGACTGCAGGTGCTGGTGCAGCTGGGTGAGGTCGTTGTGCGCCTGGTTCAGAGCGGACGTGAAGCTCGGCCACTGGCTGTGGAACTGATTGGCATCCGCACCGGACCAGCTGTGCTCGATCGTCGAGTACGCCTGGGTGGTCGAGCCGATGAGGGTCTCCAGCTCGTTGACCGCGTTGCCGAGCGTGGACAGGACGGGGCTGACCGCGTCAAGATCCATGCCTTCCATTGCCATGTGATTTCTCCAATCATCTCGGTGGGATATGCATCCCGGTTGGTTACTGCGGTGGGAAGGAAAAGCCTGGGGAAGCGTGGGACCACGCGCCGTTCATTCCGGGATCGCCACCTGCAGCAGGCGGACACGGCCGCCCTCTACCAGCAGGCCCCGGCCCGGCGGGTAATCGGCGCGGCGGCTCCGTGGGAAGTCGGTCTTGTAGATCATCGTCCCGTCGCCCTGCTCAGGCTGGAGGGCCAGGCCGGTGCGCCCGGACTTCACCGCGTTCAGCAGCGGCCAGCCCCCGCCGAGCGCGGAGGTTTCCGCCTCGGCGATCACCACGTGACCGAGCCTGGCGAGGGTCTTGATCATGGCGGCGAGCGGCGCGTCAGCGGGAGTGCTGAGGAACTCGCTGACCGCCTCGATCACCACCGCGTACCGCTGGACGCCCGCACCGCCGCTGGCTGCCGCCTGGTCGATCTTCGCCGCGGCCTCCGCTACCTCGGCGGGATCGGTCGCGACCTGCTGCCAGATGCCGAGGCTGGCGAGCGGCGAGCGCTTGCCGCCGAACAGCACCGGGATGACGCCGGGGGCGGCCCGGTCGAGCGCGATCATCGCCGTGGCGGCCGCTGTGGTCCGGCCGCTGACCGGAGGTCCGGAGATGAGGAACACGCCCTCCGGCTTGAAGCCGACCGGGCCCAGGCTGTCGTCCGCCACGCCGATCGCCGGGCGCCCGTCGGCCGTCGCGGGCAGCTCGCTGAGCCTGACGATCTCCGGGAGCTGCTCCACCCGTGGGGCGTCCGGCACTTGCTGGCGGCGCATCGCGGCGGCCAGCTGGCCGATCGCCCGGGCCTGCGCGGTGGTCCCTGTCGCCCCGCCGAACACCGCCACCTGGAACTCGGCCCGGCCGAGCAGCCCTCGGCCCGGGGGCGAGTCCGGCGTCAGCGCCCCGGCCTCGGCGCCCGCCATGAAGTAGTCGTTGTCGTCGGCGAGCCGCAGCACCAGGCGTTGCTGTACCCGCGAGGAGAATCGTGACGGCAGCGACGCCGGGCGGTCGGCGGTCAGGATGAGGTGAATACCGAGCGGCCTGCCGTCGGCCGCCAGGCTGGCGAGCGCATCGAACCAGCGTCCGCCGTCCGCCGACTCGTACTGCTGACGGAACGCGGTGAATCCGTCGAGCAGGATGAGGATGCGAGGCTCAGCTGGCGCGCCGCCCAGGCTGCGGTACTCGGCAACGGTGCCTGCCCGCACCGCGGCGTAGCGGCGAGCCCGGTCATCAGCCGTGGCGAGCAGGGTGCGCATCAGCCGCCGCACCCGGTCGCCCTCGTCGGCGGCGATGACCGCCCCCACGTGCGGCAGGTCGGCGAGCATGTCCAGGCCGCGGGACGAGAAGTCCAGGCAGTAAACCTGGCAGGGCCCGCCCCGCGCGGTGAGCCCGGCGGCGATCGCCAGCGAGCGTAGCGCCGTGGACTTGCCCGCGCCGCCGGTGCCGAAGATCGCGAGGTTGCCTTCATGGTCGGGGTAGAACGCGGCGACCGACTGCCGCTGCTGGTCAGGCTCGTCGATGACGCCAAAGACCAGCTCGTCATCGCGGCGCCGGGTCGGCAGCTTGGCCAGGTCGTAGACGTGCGCGAGCTCGTCGAGCCACGGCCGTCTCGGCGGTGGCAGCTGGGCCAGTTCGGCAGCGCGCCTGATCGAGTCCGTGGTCCTGGCGATGTCGCTGCGTCCTTGCTCATGGCGCGCCGACCGAGCCGCTGGCTCGGGGGCCAGCCAGGTCCGGCCCTCGCCGATGACCAGTTCCTCGATCTTCACGTCGGGGTCGCGCCTGCCGGGATCGGTCCGGCCGCCCACATATCCGGCCTGGAAGGGCACCAGCCGTCCCGGGCCGGTCTTGGACACCGCGCGGCCGGGGAGCGCCGGGTCGAAGTGCGCGGCCTCGGGCGAGCCGAGCACGTCCGCGCTGTCGGCTTCATCGGCCATCCGTAGCGCGAGCCGCAGGTTCGTATTCGCCCGCAGGTTGTCCTTGATCACGCCGGCCGGGCGCTGGGTGGCGAGCACCAGGTGCAGTCCAAGCGAGCGCCCCCGCTGGGCGACGTTGACCACGCCGTCCACGAACTCGGGTACCTCGTGTACTAGCGCCGCGAACTCGTCGACGACGATAACCAGCGAAGGCGGCGGCTTCCGGGTCGCCGGTCTTCTCCAGTTCCTGCAGATCCTTGACGTGCTTGGCCGCGAATAGCTGCTCGCGGTAGGTCAGCTCCGCGCCGAGCGACCCGAGCGCGCGCCTGACCAGGTGCGGGCTCAGGTCGGTGACCAGGCCGACCGTGTGCGGCAGGTGGACGCACTCGCGGAACGCAGACCCGCCCTTGTAGTCCACGAGCAGGAACGTGACGCGCTGCGGGCTGTGCGCCGCCGCCATGGCCAGAATCCAGGTTTGCAGCAGCTCGCTCTTGCCCGAACCTGTGGTCCCGCCGACCAGGGCGTGCGGGCCGTGCAGCCGCAGATCCAGGGCATGCGGGCCGTCCGCCGCGGCACCGACGATCGCGCGCAGCGTGCCGGGGCGGCGGGAACCGCCGGGCGGGGCAGCGGGGCCGGACAGAATCGATGTGGACTCCTGCCAGCGCTCGATGATGGCGCCGGGGTCGTCGGCGATCCTCGGGTCGTTCAGCTCGAGCCAGGAGACGGAGTGCGGCAGGTCGCTGTCGTCGGCGATCACCGCGCCGGCGTCGATGAGCGGTGCCATGGCCCGGGCGAAACTGACGGCGGTCGCCTCGTCGACGCCGTCGGCGGCGATGCCCGCGGTTGACGTGGACGTGAGGCTGTCGCCGACGCTCACGCTTCGGTCGCCTCGGACGTCGATATAGGCCGTGCAGGCGGCGGGCAGGTGCTCGGCGCGCTGCGCCAGCCAGACACAGTAGACGCCGGCCGCCTGGCCCATCCGGCTGAGCTCGACGAGCCTGGCCCGGTCGCCGGGGGCGCGGCTGTCGATGAGCACGACCACCGCGGCGCCGGTGGCGGCGCCGGCGAGGCGGGCCCGGACCAGGTCCTCGAGCTGGGCGAGCAGCAGCACCGACTCAGGCCCGGCGACCAGGTGCGAGCCGGTGATCGGTGAGTGCGCGGAGGACGTGTGCGGCAGCCACTTCAGCCAGTCCCAGTCACTGCCCGAGCGGCCGCCGCAGAATGCGGTCAGCACCACCTCGGCGGGCGAGTGGAGCGCGGCGAGCTGGCAGAGCACGGCGCGCAGGACGTCGATCGCCGCGATGGGCTCGCCCGCGATGCCGACCGCGCCGTGCTCGGTGAGCGGGAGCGTGAACGGCACGTCACGGATCGCCCGGTACCTCGCGACGAGGCTGTCGAGTTCGGCCTGCGCGGCGGGCACGGCGCGCCGGTTGCGCTGCGTTTCGAACCGCAGCCGCGAGTCCAGGGTGGCCGCGCCGACCCGGATATCGAGGAACCGGGGCGCGCCAGGGCGCCGGGACCACAGCAGGGGAGATCGCCGCCCGGCGGCGTCGAGGCATTGCGCCGTAGGCGGGTGCTCGGCGTTGCGGGCGTGCCACTCGGCGGCATGCGCCTCGTCGGCGGCCTGGCCCAGTTCCCCGAGTTCGCGGCGCAGCGCAGTCATCGAGCCTTTGGTGCCGCGCGACGCGTTCATCCGCCCCTCGATCACGTTCGCCACCATCATCAGGGGGCTGAGGGCGACGAAGATGAGCATCACGGCGGTCTTGGTGACCGCGAAAAGCACGCCGCCGAGCGCGATCGGCGCGAGCATCGGCAGCAGCTGGAAACGAGGCGGGCGCTCGGTCTCGGGCAGCTCCGGCGTCTCAAGCGCCTGGCCCGCATAGCTACCGGTGATCACGGGCGACCGGTTGAACGCCACGGTTGCGGCGTGGGCCGGCCCCGCCGCCGGTGGAGCGCCCACAAACTCGATGCTGAGCACCGTGTCGCCGATCCGCAGCCTGTCTCCCGGCAGCCACGAGCCGCGGGTGACTGGCTCATCGTTCAGCATGATCCCGTTTGCCGAACCCAGGTCGAGGATCTCGGCCGAACCAGGCGCGAGGAAGACCCGGACGTGGCGACGGGACACAAGCGTGTCCGACAGCACCAGATCGCAGCCGTTGCCCCGGCCGATCGTGATGTTTCCCCTGGGGAGCGGAACGCGCTGCCCGGCGTCCGGCCCCTGCAGGACGGCGACCTGAGCCACCAGCCGGGCGGCACGGTCGGCATACCGGTCCCCGGCCGGGGCGACGGTGACGTGGTCGCCCGATTTGATGCCGCTGTCGGCGGCCGGGAGCGCGGGATCCAGGGTGACACGCTGGCCATCGAGCACGGTCAGCGTGACGGCGCCGGCTGGAACGCTGCCGCCGCTGCCGCCGGGGAGCCACGACGCGCTACGTCCCCGCCCGTCGGGATCCCCGACGATGAGCGCCGTGGCGACATCCCCGACGGTCGCGTCGGCTGCGGCCGTCAGTACCAGGTCGGTCGCGCCCTGGGGCCGGTCCAGCGTGATCTTGAGCTTCACCGGTACGCACCTCCGGCAATCGCCTCGCGACGCCGCCGACCGCGAGCAGTGCGAGCACCGCCGGAATGATGTGTACTGCCGGAACCGCGCGAACGGCCGGAACCGCGAGCCGCCGGGCGGCGGCCCGCGCGCAAAGTCCGGGCGACGGCCCGGTCGATCGCCGCGCGCGAGGCCCACAGGCTGGCCGGGTTGATCGTGACCCATGCGCGCCGCCATCGCGGCATTGGCGCCTTGGCGTCGCGCCGCGACGTCTCGACGAGCTGCCATACCCGCGCCACCGCCGCGCCGTCGGGGTCTGCCGGGCCGAAGATGGCGGCGTCGGCCGCAGCGGCGACCGCAGCTGCCGCCGGCAGGGCGCGCGCCTCGGCGTATGCGGCGAACTCGCGGCGCGTCATGGCGCCTCCGCCAGCGAGCGAAGGGGCCGTGCCAGGCGTCGCCGGGGCAGCCCGCTGGATGCCCAGGTCGCGGCCCAGATCCATCAGCTCGCGCCACGCTCCCTCGACCCGCGCCGACGGCGGCCCGAGGGCGCGGCGGCGCCGACGGCGCAGGGCCTTGGCTCCGGCCAGCGCGGCGGCGAGCGCGGCGAGGAGGAGGACGGGGATTCCCGCATCCCTGGCCAGGACCAGCACGATCGCCGGGATGATGAAGCCCGGCCTGGCAGGTGCGGCCGCGGTCCTGGCCACGGCACTGCTCGAGTTGGCCTCGGCCACCGGCGCCGACTGGTTATGCCGGGGCGGGACGATCTTGACCGGCACCGGCGGCGTATTTTCCGTCTGCTGCCTGATGATCGGGCTCTTGGTGGGCGTGAACGCGCTGTAGGGCAGGGTTACCCAGCCGTACTGCGCCGTGTCGAGCTCCACATCGGCGTGCACGTCCTTGCCGTAGACGCTGCCGCCGGGCTGCACCAGGGCGTCGAGGCTGACCCGGGCGGGGACGCCGACCCAGTTCGCCAGCAGCGCCATCGCGGCGGCGTACTGCTCATCGTCCCCGGTGATCGGCGAGGTGCCGAGGAACGTGGTGAGCCGCCCCGCGCCGTGTCCGGGCAGGATCGAGGACTGGGCGCCAGCGCCGTCGCTGTACCGCCCCTGGTCAAGCAGGTAGGCGGCCAGCGCGAGAACCTTGCCCATCGGCGTGCTCGCCGCCGCGCCGTGCTGGTTCGCGAAGTCCTGGACCTCGGGCGGGACTTGGATGCACCCGGATTCGTCCTGGGCACACAGGTCCGGGGTGCCGCCTGGGTCGGCGGTGCCAAGCGCGCTCAGGGTGGGTGCGGGCGCGGGCACGTACCTGACCGTGTATCTCAGCCGGGCGGGCACTTGGTTGGGGATGATGCCGGTCGCGGTCGCGACGTTGTAGCGCAACTCGGCCGCGGCCTGGGAACCGGCCGCCCCGAAGGAGAAGCCGGTGGTTCCGGCCACATCGGGCAGCCACGGCAGCCTGTAGTTGGCGGTGGTCGTGATCGTCGCCGTCTTGGCGCCGCCGGCGGGCGCCCCGGGCAGCAGCGTGCCGATCCGCTGGAAGCCGCCGAAGGCGCCGACGGCGCTCGCGTTGGCGACGTCCCAGGCGAGGCCGTCGTAGGTGTCCATCGCGGCGATGCGCACCAGGGTCTTGGCCGGCAGCGTGGTGGACAGCAGCTGCTTGCCGAAGACGCTGATCGCCGGCGGCGCGACCGTGGTGTAGTCGCGGTAGCCCGCGAGGGGGCTCGGGTAGGCGTCGATGTTGAACGGCGGCACGGCGGCCAGCACGACCCGATGGTGCGCGCCGGCGCCCGGCAGGCGCGGGCCGATCACCGTGGCACCCGCGCCGGCCACCGCCAGCACGGCGGCCCCCGCACCGATCCGCTGCCAGGGCCGCTGCCTGCCGATGGTGGCCTGCCTGCTGATCCCGCGCTCCTGGCGCACGGCGGCCCAGGCCAGGGCGGTAGCGGCGAAGCCCGCGCCCTGGAGCGCCGCGTCCGCCGGCTGCGGCGCGCCGAACAGGATCGACAGCGCGACGACGACCGCGGGAGCCGCGGCGGGCAGCAGCACGGTGGCCGTGCGGCGGGCCAGCGCGTGCCCGGCGACCCCGCTGAACAGGCCGAGCAGGTAAGGCAAGATGAGCAGGCCGGCGGTCCGGCCGACCGGCCGGGCGGTGGTGAGCAGCTGCTGCCAGCCGGACACGGCAGTGCTGGTGATCGTCTGCAGCGTCGGCAGGGACACCGTCCCGGTCTGGCTGATGACACCGCCGAACGCCAGGAAGGCGAGGATGCTCGCCGCCACCACGGCGAGCAGCGGGAGCCTGGCCCGCTGGCCGGCATGGCTGAGCAGCAGACCCAGCAGTACGCCGGCGGCTCCGGCCGCCAGGTACCCGTGGCCTCCGTAGGCGGGCCGGAAGCCGACGATGCCGATCATCGTGAGCACGACCAGGGCGCCGGCGTCGATCAGCTCGGGGCGGCCCGGCGCGATGCCCCGTGCATCGGCGCGGCGTGTCTCGGTTCCGGGCGCTGCCCCCGCGGTGATCGTCGTCATACGCTCCCCGCGTTCAGCAGCATCGGCAGGTCGGTGAGGGCGCGCAGCGCGAGCACCGTCAGGTCGGCAGAGGAATTGATCCCGGGCGGGGCGTCCGGCTCGCAGCGCAGTGCGATGACCCGGACGTCCGGGCCGAAGTACACGGAGGCCGCCTTGAGGACACGGAACGGGATCACGCTGCCCGTGACCAGCATCAGCACGGTGGTGTCGCGGGCCAGCCGGTACGCGCGCCCGGCCAGCGTCGACAGGTCCTGTCCCCGCTCGGCGAGCTCGCCCCGGGCGAGTGCGTCCATGATCCGGTGCCTCGAGGCAGCGGTAACTGCGTTGCTCGCGGCGACCAGGCACACGTCGTGGGAGTCCGCTACGGCTCGCACGCAGATCGAGCCGGCCGCGCTCATGGCGAGCTCGAACTCCTCGTCCGTGCGGTAGCTCGCCGCGGCCCCGTCCACCACGACGGTCAGCTGCGACCTGCGGGTGTCCTGGAACTGGCGGACGAGCAGCCGGCCAGCCTTGGCGGACGACCGCCAGTGCACGTGCCGCCGGTCGTCGCCGGCGACGTAGTCGCGCAGCGCATGGAAGGCGAGGTCGCTGTTGGACAGGTCGCGCGAGGCCTGCCCTTCCAGGTCACGCTGGAGTCCCGGGCTGAGCGAGTCAAGCCCGATGATCTTCGGGTGGACGAACAGCTCGACCATCGTCTGCTCGACGGCGTCCCTGCGCAGCAGCCCGAGCGGGTCGGTCCGCACCGCGGTCGGCGGCCCGATGGGGATGACCGCGCGGCGGTCGGTCGGCACCACGAAGAGCTCGTCGTGGCTGGCCCCGGCGGCCAGCGAGGGAATCGGGAAGGTCGCGCGGTTCAGGCCGACCGGGACCTCGACGTTCAGCGCGCGCAGCCGCGCTCTGGAGTTGTTGGTGGCGACGAGGCGGCCGGCCGCCGGCGTGCCGACCCTGACCCGGGCCGGGTCAAGCTCGATGGCAACGTTGAGGCTCGGCCGCCCGGCGACAAAGCCCACGGCGATGAGCAGCGCGATCAGGCAGCAGCCCGCGACCAGGAACAGCTCTTGCCAGCCGAGCCGGACACCTAGCACCCAGGCCGCCACCATAACGACGACGGCGGCGCGGCCCGCCGGTGTCGTCACCTGCAACACGCTGCGCGTGATGGCACGCGCCGCCCGCACCGCGGGGGCGAGGCGGTCCGCCAGCGCGATCGCCGTGCCGCCCGCTCGGCCTGCCCGGCGGAGATTCCTGATGATCCTGAACGGACCCGTGCGCTGCGCCATCGTTACGCGCCACGACCTGTCGGCGGGCGGACCCGGGACAGCAGCTCGCCAATCACATCCTCCACGCTGACACCGGAGAACTCGGCCTCGGCGTCAAGCAGCAGCCGATGGCTCAACACCGGTGTGGCCAGCTCCTTGACGTCGTCCGGCACGACGTAGCCGCGCCCGTCGGCGAGGGCCCACGTCTTCGCGGCCCGGACGTAGGCCAGGCAGCCGCGGACGCTCAGCCCGAGCCGCACCTGACGGAGCTGGCGGGATTCCTGCGCGAGATGGCTGACGTAGCCGAGGATCGCCGGGTCCACGTGCACCTGATCGGCCAGGCGTGACATCTGGGTGATCGCGCTGGTGGTGATCACGTTCTGCACGTTGGCGGACCGGTCTCTGGTGGCCGCGGACGCGAGCAGAGCGACGGTGGAGGAGTGGTCGGGGTAGCCGAGGCTGGTCTTCATCAGGAACCGGTCGAGCTGCGCCTCGGGCAGCCGGTAGGTGCCGGCCTGCTCGATGGGGTTCTGCGTGGCGATCACCATGAACGGCCGGCCGACCGAGTGCGGGGTGCCGTCCACCGTGACCCGGTTCTCCTCCATGACCTCGAGCAGCGCGGACTGGGTCTTGGGCGAGGCCCGGTTGATCTCGTCGGCCAGCACGATCGTCGCGAAGATCGGCCCGCCGTGGAAGCTGAACTGGCTGCTGCGCTGGTCGTAGATGGTCACACCGGTCACGTCGCTCGGCAGCAGGTCGGGGGTGAACTGGATCCGGCTGTGCGAGCCCTGCACCGAGTTGGCGATTGCCTTGGCCAGGGAGGTTTTCCCGGTACCCGGGAAGTCCTCGAGCAGCAGGTGACCCTCCGACACCAGGCAGGTCAGCGCCAGCCGGATGACGTGCTGCTTGCCGAGGACGGCCTGCTCCACGTTGGTCACCAGCGCGCCGAAGGCACGCGCGAACCAGTTGAGCTGCTCGGACGTCGCCACCGACGGGCCCGCGGTTACTGTGGTCATGATTTCGATTCCTCCGCGTCATGTCTTGAAGGTGCCGGAGGCAGTATGCGTTCCGTCAGTGACCCTGATCGTGACCGTGCTGCCATCTGGATAGTGGAGGCACTGCGTATAGAAGGCGTTATTCGCCGTCACGGTGCCGCCGCTCCACGACTTTGTGGCTGTCCACCAGTCGTCGCTGCCGTCGATGCAGTCGTACGTGAGGGTGGCGCCGGCGTTGAAATTCGCCACCTTGACATAGAAGTCGTAGCAGGTTGAGTTGCCCGCACAGGCTCCGCCAGCACTCGCGCTGCCTGTCTCATAGTTGCCCTGGGAGACGGTCACGGTCTGGTTCGCCGGCGGCGCGGCCGCCGTTTCCGCTGAGTCGGTCTCCGTGGCGCTCGACTGGCCTGCCGTGTCGGTGAGGTGGGCGGTGATCGTTTCCTTCTGGCTGTAGCCATAGGTGGCGGAGGACGAGCCGCTGTAGCCGCCGGTCGCGGGCACCGTGTAGTTGGTGCATGAGCCCGCGATGCAGACGTTCAGCGTCTCGGTCAGCCCGTCGCTCTGCGCGCTCCAGGTGTAGGAGATCGTCTGCCCGTTGGCGGTCGCGTTGACCGCCGGATTCGCTATCGGCTGGTACGGGACGACCTGGCCGGACGGGCCGGCCCACGAGCTGCACAGGTTGGCGTCGTTGCACTCGGCGACGTAGACGGTCACGGCGCTGCCGTTGACGATGGCGCTGTTACTCGCGTTGGTGAGGGTCTCGGTGTAGCTGCTGCCCGCCGCGAACGTGCCGGTGATCGTGCCGCTCTCGGTGGCCCCGTTGATCCCGTACTCGATGGAGCTGACCTGCTTGGAGTTCGCGGCCGCCGCGGTGAAGGTGAACTGGATCGTGTCGCTCTGCCCGGTCGCCTTCGCGGTGACGCCGGTCGGCGCGTCGGGCGGGGCGGCGGCCTGGATGGCCGGGCTGGACGTCGGGGACTGCGCGGATGCCCCGGCCTGGTTCGTGGCCGTGATCGCGTACTCGTACCAGGAGCTGTCGTTGTTGACGGTGAACGACGCGCTGTCGCTTGTCGCACCGGTAACGACCTGGGTGGAGACCGCGGTCCCGCCGAACGGCCCGCCGCTGGAGCCCGCCTGGTACTCGTACACGGTGTACTGGGTGATCGGCCGCCCGTTGGCCCCGGTCCCGTCGACCGGCGACCAGGAGACGGTGATGGCGCGAGTGGCCGTCGGGTCCGGCACGGCGGCGCCGGTGGCAGTCGGCGCGGCCATCGTCTGCGGCTTGCCGAAGGGGATCGCGGTGACGCCGAGTGACCAGGGTGCGCTGCCGGGGGCGTCGTTGCGCGCCAGGACCGCGAACGTGTACTGGGTGCCGTTGGTGAGCCCGGTGAAGGTATGCGACGTCGTGACTCCGACGTTGATGGTCTGCCCTCCGGGCGGCGGTGGGCTGACCTCGACTTGGTAGCCGGTGACGGGGCTGCCCGAATCCACCGCGGGTTGCCAGGTCAGCGCGACCGTGGTGTCACCCGGGGTAGCGGCGAGCCCGGTTACCTGGTCGGGGACCGCGTTCGGCGTCGCCGTGGCGGGCCTGCTGCCAGGGCCCGGGCCGACGCTGTTGGTTGCGGTCACGTAGATCGAGTAGCCGGTGCCGTTAGCGAGCCCGGTGATCGTGCACGGCGCGGCGGCGCACTGGTGCGGGACGCCGTTCGTGTAAACGGTGTAGTACTCGACGGGAGCGCCGTTGGGCACCGCCGGGCTGAACGAGACGACGGCCGTGCGGCTCGACGTGGTCGCGGACGGCGTACCGGGCGCGCCCGGGCGGCCGATGACCGTGACGGTGATCGAGACCTGCACCGCCCGGTCCGCCCGGCCGGGAACATCGGTGACGGTCGCGACGAGGCTGATCGTGCCGGTGCTGTCCGCCCCCGGCGTGACCGTGACCGTCGAGCCGCCGCTCGTCACCGTCGCTCCGGACACGGGGGTGACGCTGCAGTACCTGAATGTCCGGCTGCGCCAGCGGGCTCGTGACGTACTGGCTGAGGTCGATCGTGACGCTGTGGCCGGCGTCCACCGAGGCGGCGACCGCGGTCGCCGACGGCGGTGGCGGCGCGATGACCTCGACGGTGAGCGTGCCGGACGCGGTGCCTCCGGCCGGGGTGACCCGGAGCATCCCCATGGTGCCCGGCACCGCGTTGTTGCTCGCGGTGAGCTGGAGTGCGGTGCCGCCCGGCACGCTGGCATCGACCCCGCTCACGGCCTTGGCCCACGTCGTGCCGTAGCGCGGCGGCGCGGCCGCGGCCGTGGTGTCGACCCAGGCATGGCAGAGCTGGCTGATGTCGTAGGACACCGGCGCGCCGCCCTCCACGACCTGGACCGGGGCCGACGGGCAGCGCAGGATCGGCTCGTCCGGCCCGACCTGGGCAGGGATCGTGATCGTGGCGGTCTCGCCCTGCGGATCCTGAAGCTTCTTGCCGTCATAGACCTGCACGGTGACCGCGCCCGGGCCGGTATACCCGCCGAGCGCGTGCACCTGAAAGGCGGTCTCCTGATTCGCGCTCACCGCGAGGCTCCCGGCCGGGGAGGCCCTGAGCTGGTCGGTCGTGGTGATCTTGAGCTGACGCCCGGAGGTGTCCATAAGCTTGGAGCTGAGCGGCACGGTGACCGAACCGTTCCGGCCGAGAGTGATGCGCGCGCCCGGCCGCAACCGGATCGCGGACGCCAGCGTGCCCGGCACGTAGACGACCGCGGTGGCGGTGAGCCGGTCGGGCGCGGTGACCTGGTAGGGCACCTCGCGGGGCTGCGCGGTCAGCCGGATCGTCAGCGACGCGCCATGCACCCTGACTCCGGCCGGCACCCAGCTGATCTTGAGGTCGCTCGGCGATCCCAGCGGGTCATCGTCGTTCTTGAGCACGTTGACCGTGACGGTTGCCGCCCCGGACGGCGGTAGCGGTGCCACCACGTCGTTGGCGATCGGCGGCACCTTCGCCCCGGTCACCGGGTACACGATGACCCGGGCCAGGGAGGGGGTCGAGCCGTCGGTATCCCCGTAGCTGAACTCGACGGGAGGATCGGACGGAGACAACGGCACCTTCAGGTAGACGTAGTCACCGCTGAGCCTGACGCCCGGTGGCACGGTCTTGTTCGTCTTGGCCAGCGGCTCGACCGTCACCGTGTCGCCGGGAGCGATGTAGTCGTTGCCGAGCACGTCCCAGTGCAGCGACGCACCAGGCGGCGCGTTCAGGACGTCGGTCACGGCGACCGGCGGCTGCAGCGGTCCCGGCGGCAGCACGGCGACCCGCACGGTCGCGGTGCCGGTCAGCCCGTAGGGGTCGGTGACCTGGTAGGTGAACGTATCGGTGCCCGCGGAGTCCGGGTAGGACTGATAAGAGACGGAGTGCGGCCCGACGGCAACGATCCGGCCGAGCGCGGGCGGGGTCGTTATGCCGGTGACCGTGACGGAGTCACCGTCCGGGTCGACCCCGTAGGCCGGGATCTGGATGACCGCCACGTCGCCGGCGGTCTCGCGCGTGTCGACCTCCTCGGGGACGGGTGCCTGGTCGGGGTGCGTCTTGGACGGCGGCGGCTCGATCGTCACGTCGAGGCTGCCGGTCGCGGTCGCGCCGCTGGCGTCGGTGGCGACGTAGCTGACCGTCGTCTCCTCCTCGGCCGTGACGGAGGCCGGGGCGTCGACCCGGATGTCGCTGCCCTGCACGCTGGCACGCAGGCCGCCGACCGGCGGGTTCGCGGCCGGCGGCTGACCGCTGAGCGACAGCGCCAGCCCGGTCGAGCTGGCGTCGCCCGCGAGCACCGCGACCGCGGCGCTATCTCCGGCCCGGACGGTGATGGCGGCGCCGACGGTCGTGATCTGGTCAGGGCTTGAGCTAGCGGGCACGGCGGAGACGCCCACGGTCCCCGTCGCGCTGCCCCGGCCATCGCTGACCGTGTAGTCGACGGTGGCCGTCATACCGGGTTGCTGGTCGTTGGCGCTGATCCGCAGCCACTCCTGGTCAATGACCGCGACCTGGATGTCAGGGTCGCTCGAGGTGGCACTGGTGACGCCGAGGATCCAGCCCTGCGGGTCGTAGTCGTCCGACAGGACGTCCACCACGGCGGGCTGCTGGCCGTGCAGCACCGCGACGTCCGGGGTGGTTACCGGGGGCTTGGGGGCGCCGGTCGCGGGGAGAACGTGCACGCGGATGGACCCGCTCGCGGTCGGCGCGGCGCCGTAGGCGTCGGTATAGGAGAGGAAGAAATCACCAGAATGTTGCGCTGTGAACGTCACCGTGCCGTCGGCGAGGTCGGTGGACACGCTGGCACCAGGGACGGCCGCGACCGGCGCGGCGAGCGCGAGCTTCGCAGCCGGGTTAGTCGGGTCAACGCCGGGCAGGTCATTGGCCATCGGCTGGAGGGTGACCGGAGAGCCGGCGACCGCCTGCGCGGCGTCCGGCTCGGCGACGGGCGCGACGAACTGGGTGGACGACGAGCCGACCACGGAGACGGTGAGCGAGGCCATCGTCGGCTGGGCGACCCGTCCGTCGCTGACCCCGTACCGGATTGTCACGGTCTGGTTCGCCGAGGTCTGCGGTGCGGTCAAGGACAGCGCGCCGCCGCTGGTGACGGCGGCCGACCCGGCGCTGGCAGCGACCGAGTCGCTGGCTATGAAGAGCGAATCGCCGTCGTAGTCGCGCCACTCGCCGATGACCGGGATCACGATGGTGCCGCCGGAGGCGACCGACAGCGGCGGCTGCTGGTAGTTAGGGCGCAGGTGCGGGGGGGCGTTCTCGCCCGGTGACCGCGGCACGAGCGTCACCTGGCCGGTGGCGGTACGGCCGTGCCCGTCGTCGATCGTGTAATAGAAATGCGCGTCGGCCAACAGCGTCGTCACGGTGGCGAGCAAGGTCTGCGCGTCCGGCGCGACCGTCACGCTGACCCCTGGCTGGTCGGGGGTGCCCACGCCGGCGACGACGTACGTCTCCCCGGCCGGCCCCTTGGCGGCGTCGAGGACATGCACCACCGTGGTGGTTCCCGGCCGCACGCCCTGGCCGTAATTGCCGGCGATCAGCTTCGTCTTCTCGTTCGGGGTCTGCTGCGCCGGAGGTCCGCTCTGCCGGGCCACGGGGGACGTCGACCACTTCACGGCGGTGTCATCGAGCGTTGTGTCGATCAGGAAGACGTCGCCGTTGGCCGTGTCGTTGAGCACGACCGCGCCGTTGTTGACCCGGAACACCAGCTGGGGCGATGGGTCTCCGGTCGAAAACCGCTGCTGCGTGGCCGCGGCTGGCGGCGGGCTGCCGCAGGTGCGGACGTATATCCCGGTCTGGCCGTCGGCCCAGGCGGCATGCACGCACCCGGCCACCTGGACCGGGGCGGACGGGGTACCGGTGAGGCCGTTGCGGAGCGTGGTGAGCGCGCCGGAGCTGAGATTCACGCTGTAGAGCGCCTGGGTTGTGGCGACGACTACCACGTCGCTCAGGGCCGAGGGCTGCTGCAGTTCAAGACCGGTCGAGGTGCCGCCGGAAGGCAGCGGGACCGGTTGGCTGAAGCCGGGCGCCCAGAGCGTCCCGGCGGTCACGTCGGCGACGACGGGGATGTTGCCGACCGTCGTGACCTGCATGGGGTCGGTCGCGGACAGTGGTATCCCCGACACGTGCGGCGCGCCGCCGTCTTCGGGGTAGCCGCTCAGCTTTCCGCCGCCGGCCACCCAGATGGTGTCGTCGCTGCCGACCGCGATGGCCGAGTTGGCGGGCAGGTGCCTCGCGAGCGACTGCCCGAGCGCGGACAGGCTGCCGCCGTTCGCACTGAGCTGCGCGGCGCGCAGGGCCCCGTAGCTGGAGAGCACCGCGAGCGTGGTGTCGCCCAGCGCTATGTCGTCCGGTTCGGACTCCTGAGATGCCGACTTGGGCAAGACCTCCTGCCCGCCGTCGTAGAACGCGGGGTCGTAGGAGTCGACCGCGTACATGCGGCCGCCAGTCGCGTCGTAGGCGGCCACGTTGGGGCCGTCCTGCCACACGTTGATATTGGTGGATCCGTTCTTGGGCGCGAGCGGCAGCCCGTCCAGCTGCCCGATCGGGTCGTCGAAGCGGGCGATCTCGCCGAGCGCGTTGTTAGTGACCCAGATGCTGCCGTCGTTGAGGCTGACGTGCTCCACAGGGAAGCCATGCGAACTGGCGGCGAGCCCGGCGAAGGTCGCGACGGCCACAGCGAGCACCACGGGCGTGCCGAACCGACGCGGACGCAAGAAAACGCGACGCAAAGAACTACCCCCCCAAACGGCGGCGTCGGCGTCGGCGGCCGACGGTCCGTAGGTAAACCGTGCCGCCGGGCTCAGGCGGGCACGAATCGCATAATAGAGATTTCCGGCCTGGCAGACGGCAGAACGCGGATATTCGGCCAGAAGACAGGATTTTCCGGCTAAGGTCACGGCAAGTTATTGGTCAGCAGTTCATGATCGTTTTCGCTCCGGCCCGCCAGGGCGCGCCCGGTAAGCGCAAAGGCGCATGATCAGCGCCGACGAGCGCCGCAGGCTAGCCGACCCAAGATCACCAATCGCCGACGCCGCGCCCCGCGGGCGTGCGCAGATCGCACCGCTGCGGATCTGGCCGGCCTGCCCTAAATCAACCAGATTACAGTCAGTTAAGGTTTCTGCATCTTATGTAATCTCTGCGTAATGAGCCGAACATTACGGTCGTGTAGCTATTGCATAATGCTTTTATCACGCCCATCGTCCGGTTACGGGCCGACCTGACCATTACGGACGGGATGCCGGCTGAGCTTCAGGCGTCGCGGCGGACCAGCAGCCAGCCGCAGGCGGCCAGCAGGAGCGCGGTCCAGGCACAGAACACGCCGAAGCCCTGCCAGCCGGACAGCACGTCGCCGGACTGCTGGCTGGTCTGGGCGACCAGTTCCCCGGCCACCGTAGGCCAGTAGCCGTGGATGTGGTTGGCGATGGTGCCCGGGATCAGGCCTATCAGCGGCGGCACGACGATGACCGAGGCGATGACGATGGAGATGCCGCCCGCGGTGTGCCTGATCAGCCCGCCGATGGCCATGGCGAACAGCCCGAGCACGGTCAGGTACAAGATCGCGCCGATGACCGCCCTGGTGACATTCGGCTGGCCGAGCGAGATCGGGATGTGGCTATGCAGGATCGCGGTGGTCAGGAAGAACGTCACGAACACGGTGATGGCGCTGACAACCAGGTCGAGCCCCGCGAACACCACGGACTTGGCGACCAGCATCGGCACCCGGCGCGGGACGGCCAGCAGCGACGCCCGGATGGCGCCGGTGGTGTACTCGCTGCTGATCAGGATCACGCCGAGCACGCAGATGGCGAGCTGGCCGAGGCCTAGCCCCGCGCCGAAGATGACCGCGGTCGGGTCGGACAGGAGCCGGGCGTGGTTGGGATGGCTACCCGGCGCGTTCCAGTCGTGCGAGATCACGGTCGCGATCAGCACGGAAAAGCCGATGGCCACGATCACGAAGGCCAGCAGCGACCAGAGCGTAGACCGCACCGAACGGATCTTGGTCCACTCGGCCCGCAGCAGGCCCAGGCCGAGCGGCGGCAGCGTGCCCAGGTCGGGGCGCGCCCGCGGCGGGGCCGCGGAGGCCGGGGCGGCGGTCACGACGCGCTCCGCTCGGCGGCGGCCGGGGGGCTCCCGACGGCCGGGCGGCTCCCGGCGGCGGCCGAGGTCCGGTCGCCGTACTCGACGCTGTCCGCGGTCAGTTCCATGAACGCCTCCTCCAGTGAGGCCAGCCTGGGGGTGAGCTCGTACAGGACCACCGATGCGGAGGCGGCGAGCTCGCCGATCCGCGGTGCGGGCATTCCGGTGACGATCAGGCCCGGGGCCGCGTCAGCCCCGTCCTGCTGGCCGTTAGACCCCGGAGCACCGGCCTCCTCCGGGCGGACCTCGCCGCCCGCCGCCACGATCAGCTCGCTCAGCCGCGCCGCATCGGGCGTGCGGACCAGCACGGACCGTTCGGAACTGCGCTGGATGAAATCGGCGGTGCTGGACGCGGCGATCAGCCTGCCCCGGCCGATGACGATGAGGTGGTCGGCGGTGACCGCCATCTCGCTCATCAGGTGGCTGGAGACGAAGACCGTCCGGCCATCCCTGGCCAGCTGCTGCATGAAGGTACGGATCCAGCGGATGCCCTCCGGGTCCAGGCCGTTGCCCGGCTCGTCGAGCAGCAGGACCCCCGGATCGCCGAGCATGGCCGCCGCGATGCCGAGCCGCTGGGTCATGCCGAGGGAGAAGCCGCCCACCCGTTTGCGGGCCACCGGGCGCAGGCCGACCAGGTCGAGGACCTCGTCGGCCCGGCGGGCCGGGAAACCCTGCGTCTCGGCCAGGAACAGCAGGTGGTTGCGGGCGCTGCGGCCGGGATGCAGGGCCCGGGCCTCGAGCAGGGCGCCGACCGCGCTCAGCGGCCTGGCCAGCTGATGATAGGTCAGCCCGCCGATCGTGGCCGTGCCGCTGGCCGGCCGGTCCAGCCCGCAGATCAGCCGCATCGTGGTCGACTTGCCCGCGCCGTTGGGGCCGAGGAAGCCGGTCACCCGGCCCGGCTCCACCGTGAACGACAGGTGGTCCACGGCTACCGTGTCGCCGAATCGCTTGGTCAGTTCGTGGGCCTCGATGAGGCCAGGTCCTTCGGCCATCCATATCTCCCCGTGCTGTATCTCCTATGCCGGGGGCGCCCGGGAAACCGGGCGCTCAGCCTGTTTCCCCGGCCCAAGGATGCCCGTTGTCGCGTACTTACGCAAACGGCCTCGCCACCCTAGCCGAATCCGGTGTATCAGGCGGTGCCGGCTGCCCTCCGTACCAAGTGGAGGGGAATTGAGCGGGGGGGCGGGGGCGGGTCCCGGTCGCATAGGCCGGGACCCGCTTGGGGAATGGGAGATGGCTGTGGATTACGGCACGGACTATTCCGCGCGCGAGCTGACGCCGGCGGAACTGGACGCCTATAAGGCCTACGACATCAGGTTCCTGATCCGGTACATCGGCTGGCCGGACAACCCGAAGTGCATATCGCACTATCCCGGCGCTTACCAGGCGCACGTCAACGCCGGGCGGATGGTGCTGCTGACGGCGGAGAACGCCACCAACGACCCGGCAGGCGGCTTCGCGGGCGGCGCGGCCATGGCCCGGCGGGCCCTGAGCGACGCCGACTCGATCGGCTACCCGGATACCCTGCCGATCTTCTTCTGCGCGGACGGCTGGCTGGCCAGCAATGACATCACCGTCGAGGTGGCCATGTCCTACCTGGACGGCGCGGCCTCGGTGATAGGCAAGGCCCGCACCGGCGCCTATGGCTTCCGCGACTTCATCGAGGCCGCCCGGCAGGGCGGGCACGCCGCCTGGCTTTGGCTGTGCGGCACGGCGCCCACTGACGCCGAGGTGGCGGAGGGCTGGCCGCACTTCTACCAGTGGAACAACGGCACCATCGATCCCGGCGGGGTGACGGCCGATCTCGACTGGGCTTACCCCGGCGTGCTGGCCGCCCTAAAGGCCGGACCGGCCCAGGCTCCGGCCTGGCCGCTGGCCCCGGGCAACTATTTCGGCCCGATCACCGGCCCGGCCCAGTCGCATGGCGGCTATTACCCGGCCGACCAGGGCTGGATCAGGCTGATCCAGCAGACGCTGATCGCCAAGAGCTATGTCAGCGGTGTCACCGACCCGGACTCATCCTGGGCCGACGGGCAATACGGGCCGGCTACGCGCCAGGCCGTGCTGCGGTTCGAGCAGGCGGCTGACCTCCCGCAGACTGGCACGATCACCGCGGCGGACTGGGCCGTGCTGCTGGCCTGAGCATCGGCGGCCGCCGCATACTGTGCCGCATGGCCGGTGAGCACATGCAGAGCCCGATATCGACGACGGACGCGATGGAGGTGGCGCGGGGCAGCGCCGCCCGCATGTACGCCGATGACCGGGCGACCAGGGCGCTGGGAATCAGCATCGACGAGGTCGGGCCGGGCCGGGCCACGGCCCGGATGCGGATCACGGCGCAGATGACCAACGGCCACGGCATCGCGCACGGCGGCTATATCTTCCTGCTGGCCGACACCGCGTTCGCCTACGCCTGCAACAGCTACGGCCCGGTGACCGTGGCCCAGGGATGCGAGATCACGTTCCTGCGGCCCGCCGCCGAAGGCGACGAGCTCACCGCGTCGGCCGCCGAACGAGCCCGGCTGGAGCGCAGCGGCATCTACGACGTCACCGTCCGCCGGGCCGACGGGCAGGTCATGGCCGAGTTCCGCGGGCACAGCCGGACCATGGCTCAGCGCGACAGGGCGGGCTCGGGGTCGTCGGCGTAGGCCTGGGCCACCGTGGCCCGGTTGAACACCCGCCAGGTGACGGCCGCGACCAGGACCGCGACCACGAAGCCGACCCAGTAGGGGGCGGTGATGCCGAACCGGGCCGCGACCACGCCGCCGAGCAGGGCACCCAGGCAGTTGCCGCCCGCCGCGATGAACAAGGTGGTGCTGGCCACCCGGCCCATCATCTCCGGCGGGGTCAGCCGCTGCCGCAGCGAGCTGCCCACGATGGTCCACAGCGCGGCGTGCACGCCGAACGCGAACAGCGCGAACCCGACGAGCCAGGCGCTGCGCGAGGTGGCCAGGGTCAGGTGCAGCCCGGCCTCGACCAGCAGCCCGATCCGGATGGTCCAGGTCGCGGTGACCCGCCTGATCAGCCGGTCGCCGATCACCGAGCCGAGCACCGCGCCGACCGCCTCGCAGGCGAACAGCGTGCCGTAGCCCACCGAGCCGAGACCCAGCCGCTCCTTGACCAGCAGCACCAGCACCGCGGTGGCCGCGGTGAGGGTGAGGTTCAGCAGGCCGATCAGGAACGTCATCGTGCGCAGCAGCCGCTGGTGGATCAGCCAGCGGAAGCCCTCGGCCAGCTCGCCCCGGACCCGGCGCAGTCCGGCCTCGCCATCCGGGTCCTGCCGCGAGGTCGCCCGGTAGGTGCCCGCGACCAGGCCGACCAGGGCCGCGCTGGCCGCGTAGGTGCCCGCGTTGACGAAGAACGGCACGCTCGCGGCCACCGTGAACAGCAAGCCGGCCAGCGGCCCGGCCACCATCTGCTGCATCACCGTGGTCCCGCCGACCAGCCAGCCGTTCGCGCGCTCCAGGCGGGCCCGCGGCACGACCGAGGGGATCATGGCCTGGCTGGCCGACCGGAACACGATCTCGCCGGTGTTGATGAAGAACAGCACCGCGTCCAGCAGGGCGATGCTGGCCCAGCCGGCCAGCAGGGCGGTGGCCAGCACGGCCATGGCGGCGACCCGGGTCCAGTCGATGATCACCATCAGCCGCCGCCGGTCCACCCGGTCGACCAGGACACCGCCGGGCAGCGCGAACAGCAGCCAGGGCAGCCAGGACGCGCCGGCCGTGGCCGACACGATCAGCGGGCTCCTGGTGTGCGCCGCGACGTACAGCGGGGCCGCGATCGTGGCCAGCCCGCTGCCCAGGGCCGAGGTGGTGCTGGCCAGCCAGAGCTTGGCGAACCGGCCGCCCAGTGGTTCCGCCATGCTGCGACGCTACCTGCTGTGGGTGGGGGGGTCGACGGGGCGACCGTGAGCCGGGCGGCGGCAGGAACCACGGACCGTTCGGCAGCAAAAATCTCTTTTTGACCTAACGGACCGGGGTTACGGCCCGTACTGACCTTTGACGCGCAGTCCGGCCGGGTCGAACGGCGGGCGCAGGGAAACGGCGGCCTGGTAGAGCCGGCCGCCCACGTTGACCTGGTAGTCGCCGGATCGGATCACCTCGGCGGTGAGCGGGCCGCCGGCCGGGTCGCGGACGTAGGCCAGGCCCACGCCGCTGCCCAGGGCGCCGCCCCAGGCGCCCGAGGTGACCTGGCCGATCGCCGCACCGTCGCGCAGGACTAGTTCGCCGCCCCAGATCATGGCCTCGGGGTCGCTGAGGACCAGGGAGACCATGCGTCGGCTTGGTCCCGCGGCGCGGGCTTGCTCGACGGCCTCGCGGCCGAGGAACGGAATCGGGGTCTTGAGCTTGCAGGCGAACAGCAGGCCGGCCTCGGCCGGGTTGTAGTCCGGGGTCAGCTCGCGGCCGAAGGCGCGGTAGGCCTTTTCCAGCCGGAGCGACTCGATGGCGTAGTAGCCGGCGTTGACCAGGCCGAGTTCGGCGCCGGCCGACATCAGGTCCTCGTAGGCGCCGACCGCGAAGTCGGGCGGGATGTACAGCTCCCAGCCCAGCTCGCCGACGTAGGTGATGCGGGTGGCGCGGACGGTGGCGTAGCCCAGGTCGATGGTCCGGCTGGAGCCGAACGGGAACGCCTCGTCGCTGAAGTCGGCCCGGGACAGCTGGGCCAGCAGGTCCCGGGATCGCGGGCCCATCACGCCGTAGACGGCGTAGGCCGACGTGACGTCGACCAGCGCGGCGTGGGCGCCGGCGGGCATCCGGCGGCTGATATGGTCCTGGTCGCGTTCGGTGCTGGCCGAGCTGCTGACCAGCAGGAACTCGTCGTCCTTGAGCCGGGTCACGGTGATGTCGGCCTCGTAGGTGCCGCGGGCGTTGAGCATCCCGGTGTAGACGGTCCGGCCTGGCTCGACGGCGACGTCGGCGGTGCACAGCCACTGCAGCACCTGCTCGGCGTCCCGGCCGGTCAGCAGGTACTTGGAGAAGCTGGTCTGGTCGAACAGCGCCACCGCATGGCGGGCGGCGTGCTGCTCGGCGTTGCACCAGGGCTGCCAGTTCTGCTGGTCCCAGGAGTACTCGATGACCGGATCGTCGCCCTGGGGCGCGAAGACGTTGGCCCGCTCCCAGCCCATCTTGCTGCCGAAGCAGGCATTGGCCTGCTTGAGCAGGTGGTAGGCCGGGGAGCGGCGGAACGGGCGGGCGGTGTCGAGCTCGCGGTTCGGCCAGGGCACCGCGTAGTGCAGGCCCAGGACCTCGGCCACCCGGTCGTGCAGCCACTGGTTGTTGCCGTTGAACGGGGCGAAGCGGCGGATGTCGACCGTGGTCAGGTCGGTGCCCGGGTCGCCCTCGATGATCCATTCGGCCAGGGCCCGGCCCGCGCCGCCCGCCGAGGCGATGCCGACGGAGTTGAAGCCGGCCGCGACGAAGAAGTTCTTGAGTTCCGGCGCCTCGCCCAGGATGAACTGGTTGTCCGGGGTGAAGCTCTCCGGGCCGTTGTAGAACTTCTTGATGCCGGTCTCGGCCAGGGCCGGGATCCGGTCGATGGCGCTGTTCATCAGGATGGCGAAGTGGTCCCAGTCCTCCTCAAGGAGCTGGAACTCGAACGGGTAGGGCAGCGCGTCGGGTGCGACCCAGGGCTTGGCCTCGGGCTCGAACCCGCCGACCAGCAGGCCGCCCACCTCCTCCTTGACGTAGGTGTAGCCGTCCGGGTCGCGCAGCACGGGCAGGTCGCGGTGCACGCCGTCGACCTGATCGGTGACGACGTAGAAGTGCTCGGCAGAGTGCAGCGGCACGGTCACCCCGGCCAGGGCGCCGACCTGCTTGGCCCACTGGCCGGCGCAGTTGACCACGATCTCGGCCTCCACGTCGCCGTGGTCGGTGCGCACGCCGGTGATCTTGTTGTCCTTCATGGTGACGGCGGTGACGCGGGTGTGCTCCTTGATCGTGACGCCACGGTCGCGGGCGCCGCGGGCCAGCGCGGCGGTCAGGTCGGTGGGGTCGGCCCGGCCGTCGCCGGGCAGCCAGAGGGCGCCCTGCAGGTCGTCGGTGCGGAGTACCGGGTAGAGCTCGCGGGCCTGTTGCGGGGTGATCAGCTCGCAGTCCAGCTGGTAGGCCTCGGCGGTGGCGGCGGTCCGCTTGAGCTGGGTCAGCCGGTCTTGGGTGCGGGCTACTGTGACGCCGCCGCAGCGGCGGAAGCCGGTGGACAGGCCGGTCTCCGCTTCGAGCCGCTCGTACAGCTGGGTGGAGTACTGCACCAGCCGGGTGCCGGCCTCCGAGGCGCGCAGCTGGCCGACCAGGCCCGCCGCATGCCAGGTGGTGCCGCAGGACAGCTGGCCCTGCTCAAGCAGCAGCACGTCGGTCCAGCCCATGACGGCCAGGTGGTAGGCCACGCTGGCGCCGATCACTCCCCCGCCGATGATGACCACGCGGGCCCGGGCGGGGAGGTCTGGGTGCTCAGTCGTCATGCTGGACGTCCTCGAGCGTCTGGCGGAAGCCGGCTGCGGTGAAGCCGCGCGCGGCGCCGTCGAAGCGTTCCATGGCCCAGCCCCAGAAGTCGAAGTCGATCGGGCTGGCGCCGTTCTGGATCGCGCCCCACAGGGTCCAGCCGTACATGCTGACCAGGCCGAACAGCTTGGCCCTGGCGATCCGGCTGCTGCTCGGCTTTCCGTAGTAGGCCGTGACCAGCGCGGCCAGGGCGTCGTCGTCCAGGTGCGACTCGGCGGCGATGTTGCCGAGCTCGAAGCAGGCGTCGTTGTTGCCGGACAGCTCGTAGTCGATCAGCCAGATCCGGTCCCCGTCGTCGATGAAGTTGGCGGCCAGCAGGTCGTTGTTGCAGGGCACCGTTTTCGCGGGCCGCGCGGCCAGGGCCTGCTCGGCGGCCTGGCAGTGCGGCAGCAGGTCGTCGTAGCCGGCCGGGATCTTGAAGCGGCGGGAGCGGGCTACGGCCAGGTAGCCGCGCTGGACGTCGAACATGTCGAAGTCGTTGCCGAACCTGCCGCCGTCGTGCAGCCGGCGGCAGGCGGCGGCGATGCGCGGGATGTTCTGCTCGGCGGCGACGTCTTCGGCGGTGAGGGTGCGGCCCGGGAGGTAGCCGACGACCAGCAGGCGGTCCTGGGGGCGGTACTCGATGACCGGCGCCCCGGCCCCGGCGGCGGCCGCGGTGACCGAGTTGCGGTACTCGCAGTCCCGGTCGATGGCCAGCAGGCCGCTGCCGCCGTCCGAGATGCGGGCCACGAAGGTGCCTTCGGGGGTGGTCACCTTGTAGTTGCGGTTGGTCAGCCCGCCGGACAGCTCGCTGACCGCGCGCGGCCGGGCGGCCAGGCTGGCGGTCCGGTCGAACAGGGCATCGAGTTCCGCGGTCATGCCTTTCCCGCTGCATAAGGTCTAGACCCCTCGGGCCTGTTCGGGGTCCCGAAGGTCACGGTAGTAGCAAAACAGGCAAAGGGTCTAGACAGTTAGCGGCGGCGGCCGTACATTTTCGCTCATCAGCCGTCCCGTCGGTCGCAAGGGGAGGCCCCTAAATGAGCACCGGCACCGAGATTCCCGGCGGGCAAGAGCGGGATTCCGCCGACCTGGCCCGCTTCGGTTACAAGCAAGAGCTCAAGCGCTCGCTCGGGCTGTTCAGCTCGTTCGCGGTAGCGTTCAGCTACATCTCGCCGTCGACCGGCATCTTCACGCTGTTCGCGCTGGGCCTGACCACCATCGGCGGGGTGTTCATCTGGACCTGGCCGGTGGTCGCGCTGGGCCAGTTCATCGTGGCGCTGAACTTCGCCGAGGTCTCCAGCCACTACCCGGTGGCCGGCTCGGTCTTCCAGTGGACCAAATTCCTGGCCAACCGCAGCTACTCCTGGATGACCGGGTGGATCTACCTGTTCGCGGGCATCCTGACCGTGACCGCGGTGGTGGCCACGCTGCCGCTGGCGCTGATCCCGGCGCTGAACGGGCTCGGCTGGGGCTCGCTGAACGTGGGCAGCCTGAACACCAACCTGGTGGTGGCGCTGATCACGCTGGTCGTCATCACCGTGCTGAACATCTACGGGGTCAAGCTGGTCTCGATCATCAACAACACCGGCGTGGTGTTCGAGATCCTCGGCATGTTCGTGTTCGCGCTGGTGCTGATGGCGTTCCACAACCACCAGGGCTTCCACGTGGTGACCAACAGCGCGGGCTTCCACGTCAACGGGAGCTCGTTCCTGGCCGCGATGTTCATGAGCCTGTTCGTCATCTACGGCTTCGACACCGCCTCGACGCTGTCCGAGGAGACGAAGGATCCGCGCCGGGCCGCGCCCAAGGCGGTGCTGTACTCGGTGATCGGCGCGTTCATCATCGGCGGGGTGTTCCTGCTGGGCGTGCTGGTGGCCATCCCGAACATGGGCGCCGCGGTGAAGGGCGCCTACGGCCCCGCGGCGATCATCGAGGCCAACTTCTCCAAGCCGTTCGCCACCATCTACCTGCTGGTGGTCTCCGCTGCGATCTTCGTCTGCTGCCTGTCGATCCTGGCCGCGACGATCCGGCTGTGCTTCGGCATGTCGCGGGACAACCAGCTGCCCGGGTCCAAGTTCCTGTCCCGGGTGTCGCCCAGGCTGCACACCCCGGTGTGGAGCTGCATCGCGGTGGCGGCGATCGCCGCGATTCCCTTCTACCAGTACTCGGGCGCCGGGATCATCGCGATCGCGGCCACCGGCATGATCTACCTGAGCTACTTCCTCGGGAACATCGTGATCATGCGGGCGCGGGCCCGGGGCTGGCCGAAGCTGAGCGCGCCGTTCAAGCTGGGCCGCTGGGGCATCCTGGTCAACATCGTGGCGCTGCTGTACGGCGGGGCCATGCTGGTCAACTTCGCCTGGCCGCGGCCGGCTAGCAACCCCAAGCCCAACCAGACCACCGGGCTGCTCAAGCTGGGCTTCCTGGACGGGATCCCGATCCTGTGGACCGTGGTGATCTTCATCGCGCTGGTCGGGGCCATCTACTACCTGGTTGTGGGGCGGACGAAGAACTTCGCGCCGGTGACGGCCCCGGAAGGAGACGACGACCCGGTGATCCAGCAGCCGGCGGGCGGCGCCGAGGCAGCCGCCTAGCCCGCCTGCCTACCTAGCTGCCCGCCTGGCTTCGTCGGATGGCAACAGACCCGGGGACCGGCCGCCGCCGCGGCCTCGGGGTCCCCGGGTCCCGGGCTGCGCTGCCCCGTCCTGCCCGGCGCGGTCTTGCGTTGCGGACCGGGAGCCGGCAGCCGCCGGAGATCGTGCGCGGGCCTGGCATCACGCTGTACGGCCAGATCGAGGACTGGCTAGCGGGCGAGATCGCGGTGGGCGCGCTGGTCCCGGGCGACCGGCTGCCGACCGAGCACGACCTGGCCGCGTGGTTCGGGGTCAGCCGGATGACGCTGCGGCACGCGCTGGCCGAACTGACCCGGCGCGGCCTGGTCACCCGCACCACCGGGCGGCACGGCGGCACGTTCGTGGCCGCGCCCAAGCTGGAGCAGGACCTGACCACCCTGGCCGGGTTCTCCGAGCAGCTGCGCCGCGCCGGGATGGTGGCCGGCGCCCGGGTGCTGTCCGCCCTGCTGCGTCCCGCGGGGCCGGCGGCGGCGGCCGCCCTGCAGATCGGTGAGGACGACGAGGTGTACGAGATCCGGCGCATCCGGCTGGCCGACGGGCGGCCGATCGTGCTGGAGCGGTCGCGGTTCCCGGCTTCGCGTTTCCCCGGCATGCTGGAGTCCCGGCTGGACGGGTCGCTGTACGAGCTGCTCGAAGTGCGCTACGGGTTGCGGCCGCACCGGGCCCGGGAGAGCCTGGAGCCGGTGACGGCGGGGGTGCGCGAGGCCGAGGCGCTGGAGGTGGCCGAGGGGGCGCCGCTGATGCTGGTGGAGCGGACCGCCTATGCGCGATCGGGAGAGCCGCTCGAGTTCGCCCGTGACTTGTTCCGGGGGGACCGGACCCGGGTGGTCATGTGGACCTCGGAGCTCGCGGGCGACATGTGAGTGTGATTGAGGCGCGGTCCGGCCCGGGATTATCGGGGTGGATCCGGGTTTCGGGGAGGATTTGGTGTATCCCAGTCCACCGGATCCACCCATGAACCCGGATCCTCCCAGCAAATGTGACAGGTGTGGCGTACTGGTGAGGGAGGGATGGTCTGGGGGGCTGGCCTTGCTTGCACGGCGAGCAGGACGCAGCATTAGGGGTATGGAGCCGCGATGGAACGGGTCGGTGACCTCGGGTGAGGCCGAGGAGCTGGTGCGTTCTGTTCCGGTCGTGCCGCCGCCGCCGAGTATCGTGCTGATGGGTACGGCGATTCCGCCGCCGCCGAGTATCGCGCTGACGGGTACGGCGATTCCGCCGCCGCCCACGACGAAGCTGTCGTGCTCCGAGATACCGCCGCCGCCGAGTATCGCGCTGGACTGCTCGGCCATACCGGCGGCGCCTATTACGGCGCTGTCGTGCTCGATGATCCCGACGGCGCCGACGACGGATCTGTCGCGGTCGGCGATCCCGTTGCCGCCTACGACCAGGCTGTCGTGTTCGGCCATTCCGCCGCCGCCGAGTACGATGCTGGACTGCTCGGAGATCCCGCCGCCGCCGGAGACCGGGCGGCAGTCCAGCCATCCGCAGGCGAACGGCATCTAGGTCGGCAGGCCAGCGAGCCTGGTGCCTATAGGTGCTCTAGTGCTCGGCAAGTCCCTTAGGGCTTCGGTACCTGTTCGGACGCCGTACATCCCACTGAACCCTGGAACCGAGGCCTCCGGTCGGGGTCCACTGGATTCTGACGACTTGGGAGTCATCTGGGACCTGGAACGTCACCGATCCGGTCGCAGGCTGTCCGTGCCATAGGCGGATCGAGGTGTCGCGGAATTTCGGGTATCTGGAGATGTCAGCGATTTCCGGCGGGTAGCTCTGCCCGGTGCTGTCAATGACGGCGGCGGCGTTGTTGACGTCCACGTCCTGCGAGCCGTCGTTCAGCGCCTTGATCTTGAAGACGGCGGCCACGAGCCGCCTTCCGCTGTCTGAGGTGTTGCACTGGTCGGCGAGCTGTGCTGGATCAATGACTTTCTTCAGGGTTATCCGGTAGCTGTCGTCGCTGTTGCCGCGCAGATCGAAGCCTGAGCCGATCTTGGCCATTTCGGGCTCGCGTGCGGCCAGCCGGTGCTGCAGTTCGATGTGCCGGAACTGATAGACAGAACCCGCTTGGCGGAGAACGCCGCGTCTGTGGGCGTCGGCGAGGAAGTCCATGAGCCGCCGCGGCAGTCGTTTGCGCGAGGCGAGCCATCCTGCGGTAAGGGCGTACGACGGCCACGCCGTCTGGGTGAAGCCCAGTGTGAGTCCGACCATGAGCGCGGTCCCGATCCCATAGGCAAGCCCGCTTCCGAGCCCGCCGGAAGATCCGGCGAAGAACCTCGCCACGAAGCCGCTGACCAGCCCAACGGGCAGTCCTACGGCTAGTCCACCCGCCAGCATGAGGAGAAACGCTACGTGCCGATCACGGGCCAGCACGACGCCGGGACTCGCCGCACGTTCGAGATCGCCGGCGACACTCTTGAGTCCGATCAGGAGCCCGGTCGCGAGCCCGGCAATGGATCCGGTCGCTAGCCCGGCTGCGGGGCCGGCGGCACGCCAGGTTACTAGACCGGCGGCAAGGCCGACCACGAGTCCGAAAAAGGATCCGAACCCGAACTCATCACCTATCCCCAGACCACGCGCGGGTGCCTCGGCACTGCTGAGCCCGGCCTTGGGTTCGATCGAGATGTCGAATGGCCGGCCCATTTTCTCCCGGGCCCAGATGACGCCTGCGACGGGGAGGAACAACGTCCAGAACACCAATCCAAAGACGATCATCAAGGCGGCCCCGACCACGATCCCGTCCGCTAGTACCATCCCGAGGCTGACCCCGGCGGCAAGCGGGCCCGCGAGCCAGGCCGCGAGCCCGGCCGCAAGCACCACTGTCATCACGATCGCGGTGAAGGCCGTGCGCGATATGACCCGCCTCAACCGCCACCAGGCCAGGTCCGGAGCACCGATCGTTCGCTCGAGGTGACGAGCCAGGAGCACCAGCCACGCTTCCGCGTGCGCCGGAGTCCAGCGGTCTGCGGTGCCTGGCCGGTAGGCAGCCGGGATAAACCCGTCAAACAGGAAGGACTCAACGGCGGACCGGGTTGTCAGGGCAGGGTCACATAGTTCGGCCGGGTCGCGCAACGCTTCGGTCAGCTCGCCAGGGCGGGGATTGTAGATGGTGTGGGCCAGCCCCACCATCAGCGGAGTGCTCAGCGCCTGCCCGGCCGGGGTCTGTGTGCCAACCACAGCAAGGACGGGATCCCAACGGGCCTGTGCGTCAGGGCTGGCATCGCACAGGTACCCGCGGACGGCGGCAGCATCCAGCGGGCGCAGCTGGACAACCGCGGCCTGAAGACTCACCGCAACACCGCCTGGCGGCCTGACCGCGTCCCGGTATTGCTCGGTGCGACAGGTCACCACCAGATGCTCGCCAGGTCGCAGCGCGTCCTTGATCCGGCTGATCGCCCGGCCCCGGACCTGCTCAGGGATCTCGTCAAGCCCGTCCAGGATAGGCAGGATCAGACCTGAGGCCAGCAATGCCGCCGCCTGCGTGGGCTCCATCCTGCCAGGCGGCGGGCCGCTGGCGAGGGCAGGATGATCGGTCAGGAGCTGAATGCCCAGCCAGTCCGGCAAGGTCTGTTCCCGGGGATTCCAGGTGGCGATGGAGGCCAGGAACGGTACCGGACCGCCGGCGGTTCGGCGGGTAAGCAGGTCAAGCACCAGGCGGACCATGAGCATCGTCTTGCCCGAGCCCGGCTCGCCGAGGACGACCAGCCGCCCCGTTGGTACCTTGCCCAGTACGTCCGCCAGCTCACCACCGTCTCCGGCCAGGCCATCCGGATCGGCGGCCCAGGTCTGCGCTGACCTCAGCGCGGGCCACCCGGCGCCGCTACTCGCGAGCCGTACCAGCGAGTCCCAGGAGTCGATCAGGGATTGATCCGCCGGAACCCAGGAAACATCCAGCGGATAGGGATCGTTCAGCCGTCGGGTAACTGCCTCGGCTTCCCACTGCGCGCCCACCGCGACGGCGAGCTGGTCGGCGATATGAGCCATAGTGAGCTCGCCGACCTGGGCGGATCTTCGGGCGTCCAGGTATCCCGCGACCGTAAGCCAAAGCGCGGGCAAGCCAAGAGAGAACGTGGCAGCCAGCCCCACCGCGCCGCTGTCCACGTGCTGATGGCGGAACACCTGCGCTAGCGCCCACGCCCACGGCAGCAAGCAGACGACCGCGGCCGCCGCAAGGTTCACCGGAGTCGGGCGCAGGACGGCAGCAAGCCAAGGCCGCCGGCCCGAGCGCCTGGTACCTCTCACGCTTGCAGATTGCCATCTGCCGCGGTCTGAGACCAGTGCTATCGGGTCTGGAACGACGTGCCGGACCCGATGGTTGCGCCAGTCGTTATCGGCGCCCGGTTCCGGGTCGCGGAACGGGCTGACCGCAGCGGCCGGGACCGGCGCACAGTCGCATATGTCATCCCCGACATGTGAGGCTGAGCATGACGCCATTCATGGAACGCGTGACCGAAGTGGTCACCGGCGGCGAGCGCGGCGGCTCGCCAGGAACCCGTCCCAGCGAGCCGCGGCCGGTCGTGATCGGCGCGGACGAGCAGGTCATGACGCGGGCGCTGGCCGAGCAGCTGGTGTCCGAGGCCAATGCGGTGCTGGTCAGCGCGGGGCCCCGCGCTGCAGGGCCGGGGCCGGGCGCGGCAGGGCCGGGCGCGGCGGGGGACGTCATCGACCTGGAGGACGAGCTCGGCGAAGGCCGGCTCTCGTTCGTGATGCGTTACCAGGAGCGCTACGCGCGGGTGTCAACCAGCTTCGCGCACCGGACGTCGGTCGGCCGCCTGCACGGGGTGGGGGCCGGCGGTGCGGACCAGGGCGGTGCGGGCGAGGTCGCCCTGGACGGCCCTGAGCAGCTCGAGCGGCTGATCCTGCTTCTTCTCACTCAAGGACAAGGAGGCACCTCGTGCAATACGAGCTCCGCCAGCAGGTGATCGAGCCCACGCGGCCCACGTTCACCCACCTGATCGACCGGTACGGCGCCCGGCCGGCCACCCGCTACGAGGAGGGCTCGGTCGGCATCCAGCCCACCGAGAACTTCCACTACCGGCCGCTGTGGGATCCGGCCCACGAACTCTACGACGAAACCTACACCGCGCTGCGGCTCACCGATCCGTATTCCTTCACCGACCCGCGGCAGTACTACTACACCCCCTACGTGTCCAACCGCGCGGCGCTGCACGAGGCGTTCGGCAAGACGCTCGACTACGTGGCGGACCGGCACCTGCTGGACACGATGCCCGAGGACTGGCGCCGGGTCGTGGCCGAGGTGCTGCTGCCGCTGCGGTACTACGAGTCCGGCGCCCAGCTGCTGCTGGTCAACGGGGGCCGGTTCGCCTACGGCACCACGATCGAGCAATGCCTGTCCTACGCGGCGTTCGACCGGATCGGCAACGCCCAGCTGATCAGCCGGATCGGCATCGCGTTCGGCGGCAACACCGACTCCGCGCTGGCGACCACCAAGGGCGCCTGGCTGGAGGCGGACTACCTGCAGGGCCTGCGGCGGCTGGTGGAGGAACTGCTGGTCGAGCCGGACTGGGCGGCGGCCATGATGGCGGTCGACCTGACCGACCAGCTGCTGTACCCGCTGCTCACCCGACGGCTGGACGAGGCCGCGCTGCTGTCCGGGGCCGGCGCCTACAGCCTGCTCACCCAGTACCTGGCCACCTGGTTCGCCGACAACCGCAAGTGGGCCGACGCGCTGACGGCCGCGTGGCTGGCCGACGGGAACCACGGCGCGGCGAACCGGGGGGCACTGCGCCGGATCACGGCCCGCTACCTGCCTCAGGCCGTCGGCGCGGTCACCACGCTGGCCCGCGGCGTCGACGACCGGGCGGCCGGGGCCGAGGCAGCCGGCGCGGTCGCCGCCACCGCGGCCGAGCTCACCCGGAAGCTCGCCACCGCGGGCCTGACCGACGACCCGGCTCCCAGGACGGAGTGAAACAGAAATGACCGAATCCACCGCCATCCGTGAGGTGGGCGTGCACCTGCAGGAATCCGGCGACGACACGCGCCTGCTGGTCGCCGCCATCGAGGCGGACAACCCGCAGGCCAACGTCAGCTACCTGCCCGGGATCGTCAGCGTCAAGACCCCCGGCCAGCTCACCATCAGGCGCGAGAGCGTCGAAGCCAAGCTCGGCCGCGAGTGGGAGACCCACGAGTTCCAGCTCGCCATCATCAGCTACCTGGGACACATCGGGACCTGGGACGACGACGAGATCGTCATCAGCTGGGACCACTGAGACCCGACCACTGAGACCCGACCACTGGGGCCCGACCACTGAGCAAGGAGAAACACCGTGGCCAAGATGTCGATGAAGGCGCGCTACTCGGCGCTGACCCGCGACCTGTCCTGGGAACCGAGTTACGTCAGCGAGCAGGAAGTCTTCCCGCACACCACGTTCGAGGGCATCAAGATCCACGACTGGTCGAAATGGGAGGACCCGTTCCGGCTGACCGTGGACGCCTACTACAAGTACCAGACCGAGAAGGACAAGCGGCTGTACGCGGTCCTGGACGGGTTCGCGCAGTCGCAGGGCCACCTGAGCCTGTCCGAGGCGCGCTACGTCAACGCGATGAAGATCTTCCTGCAGGGCGTCACCCCGCTGGAGTACGCCGCCCACCGGCACTTCGCCTACCTGGCCAGGCAGCTCAACGGGGCCGGGCCCAGGTTCGCGGCGCTTTGCCAGTCGATCGACGAGCTGCGGCACACCCAGACCGAGATCCACACGCTGTCGAACTACAACAAGTACTACGGCGGGCTGCACAACTTCCCGCAGCAGTTCGACCGGGTCTGGTACCTGTCGGTGCCCAAGTCGTTCTTTGACGACGCGATGTCGGCCGGGCCGTTCGAGTTCCTGATCTCGATCAGCTTCGCGTTCGAGTACCTGCTCACCAACCTGCTGTTCGTGCCGTTCATGTCGGGCGCCAGCTACAACGGCGACCTGCCCTCGATGACGTTCGGCTTCTCGGCGCAGAGCGACGAGAGCCGGCACATGACGCTGGGCCTGGAGGCGATCAAGTTCCTGCTCGAGCAGGACGAGGCCAACGTGCCCATCGTGCAGGCCTGGATCGACAAGTGGTTCTGGCGCGGGTACCGGCTGACCGCCCTGGTCGCCGCGATGCTCGACTACATGCTGCCCAGGAAGGTCATGAGCTGGGCCGAGGCCTTCGACCTGTACTTCGGCCAGCAGATGCTGGAAGGGCTGTTCCCCGACCTGGCCTACTACGGCATCCGGCCGCCGCGGCACGTCGCCGACGCGCTGGACGAGAAGGACATCCTGTCCCACCAGGTGTACTGGACGCTGTACCAGTTCTCGTTCGCGGCCGCCTTCACCACCACCGTGCCGACCGCCGACGAGCTGAACTGGTTCTCCGCGCAGTACCCGGACACGTTCGACCGCCACTTCCGCGGCAACTGGGAGAAGGCGGGCAGGATCGCTAAAGGCGGCGGGCGGTTTTTCTTCCAGGGCCTGCCCCAGCTGTGCCAGACCTGCCAGATCCCGATGCTGTTCACCGAGCCCGGCGACCCGGCCACGATCTGCCAGCGCGGCAGCGATTTCCGCGGCGAGCACTACAACTTCTGCTCCGACGGCTGCAAGTGGATCTTCGACCGGGAACCGGAGAAGTACATCCAGGCCTGGCTGCCGGTGCACCAGATCTACCAGGGCAGCTGCGGCGGCCCCTCGGTGCCCGAGGTGCTGGCCTGGTACGGCCTGCAGGACGGCGACAGCGGCGAGTACCACGGGTCCGCCGACGAGCAGAACTGGGCCCGCTGGCACGCCGGGGCCGGCATCGAGACGGCCGTGGCGGGAGGCTGAGATGAGCGTGCGCGCGATCGGGGACTACGACTTCCCGTCCCGGTCCCGGCAGGAGCTGTACGGCGAGGACCAGCTGGTCCACGTGCTGTGGCGGGGCAACTCGTTCCTCTGCGCGGCGGCGACGTTCCGCGCCCCCCGGGCCATGCCGTTCGGCGAGTTCGTCTCGGCCATCGTCGAGCCCTGGGCCGCCTCCGACCCGGACTTCGCGCCGGGCACGGAGGACGGCTGGCAGCTCGACGGCCGGGCCATCGAGCCCAAGCCGGACGAGAGCCTGGCCGACCTCGGCATCGGGCACAAGCACGTGCTGTCGTTCACCGTGCCGGCGTAACCCCGATGCCCACCCTCACCGTCGACGGCACCGATGTCGTCATCGCCACCCGGGCGGACGAGCCGATCCTGGCCGCGCTGTGCCGGCACGGCTACGCCTACCGGTTCGGCTGCCGGCGCGGCGGCTGCGGGATGTGCAAGGTCACGGTGCTGTCCGGCCAGATCGAATACCGCGTCACGGTGTCAGCGCAGATCCTCACCTCCGGCGACGTCCAGGCCGGGATCTGCCTGTCCTGCCGGGCGGTGCCGCAGACCGACACCGTCATCCGGCTCAGCCCCGACGACACGCTGCGCTGCGTCGCGCCGTTCCTGGCCGCCGCAGCCGCTAGACCATCCCCCACCCCACCAGCAAGCAGCAAGGAGTAGCCATGGGCGTCATGCGGCTCGGTTACGTGCACGCCAGGGTCACCGACCTGACCGATTCCCTGAACCACTACCACGACACGCTCGGCATGCAGATCGCGGCGACCGCGCCTGGCCGGGCCTACATGAAGGCCTGGGACGAGTACGACCACCACTCGCTGGTCCTCGAGGAGGGCGGCGTCGGGCTGGTCAAGCTCGGCTACAAGGTCGAGCAGCCCGAGGACCTCGACGTCTTCGAGAAGCGGGCCCAGCAGTTCGGCGCGATCACCGAGCGGATGAGCAAGGGCGAGAACCTGGCCATCGGCGACGGCATCCGCATCGTGCTGCCGTCCGAGCACGTGCTCGAGCTGTACCACGAGGCCGAGCAGACCGGCACCGCCACCGGCACGCTCAACCCCGACGCCTGGCCGCGCGACCTGATCGGGGTCGGCGTGCCGCGCATCGACCACTGCCTGGTCACCACCGAGGACCCGGTCCTGCTGGAGCGGTTCTTCGCCGAGGTGCTCGACTTCCGCCCGTCCGAGCGCGTGGTCACCGACCTCGGCGACCACGGTGACCTGCTCGGCTCGTGGATGTTCTGCACCAATACGCCGCACGACATGGCGTTCATCAAGGGGCCGAACGGCAAGCTGCACCACTTCGCCTACCAGCTCGCCGACTGGTCGGAGATCCTGCGGGCCGGCGACCTGTTCGCCATGGACGACGTGTCGGTCGACGTCGGGCCGACCCGGCACGGCATCACGCGGGGCACGACGATCTACTTCTTCGACCCGTCCGGGAACCGCAACGAGGTGTTCTCCGGCGGCTACCAGACCTTCAGGGATTTCCCGACCATCACCTGGACCGCCGATCAGCTGGCCAAGGGCATCTTCTACATCGGCCGGGAGCTGAACGAGCGCTTCACCAGCGTGCTGACCTGACCCTGCTGACCTGACCCTGCTGACCTGACTAAGGGGGCCCGGCCATGGGCCAGACCTACACGATTACCGTCGAGCCGCTGGGCGTCGAGGTGGCGTGCCGCGACGATCAGCCCATCCTCGAGGCCTGCCTGCGAGCGGGCGTGAACCTGCCGCACGCCTGCACCCACGGCACCTG
Source organism: uncultured Actinomycetes bacterium (assembly GCA_963790065.1). Classification (GTDB taxonomy): domain Bacteria; phylum Actinomycetota; class Actinomycetes; order Streptosporangiales; family Streptosporangiaceae; genus Palsa-504. The sequence continues at coordinate 52,095 of CAWBNK010000002.1, forward strand.
CGGGACCTGCAAGGCCGAGGTGCTTGACGGGTCGGTCGAGCTGGGCGACGCGTCGGCCTTCGCGCTGATGGAGTTCGAGCGCGAAGCGGGGAAGGCCCTCATCTGCACGGCCAGGCCGCAGTCCGACGTCACCATCGAGGCCGACGTCGAGGAGGAGGAAGGCGTCGTCTTCCACCCGGTGCGCGACTTCACCGGGCTGGTCACCGCCATCGAGGACTGCGCCCACCAGACGCGCCGGCTGCTGATCGACCTGGACCACGACATCGTGCTCAACCCGGGCCAGTACGTCCAGGTCACCATCCCCGGGCGAGGGGTCACCCGCAGCTGGTCGGTAGCCAGCCCGCCCGGGCAGCCGGGCACCATCGAGCTGCACGTCAAGCGGACCCCGGGCGGGCTCGGCACGGACGGCTGGGTGTTCGCCGGCCTGGCCGTCGGCGACGAGGTCCAGCTGACCGGCCCGTACGGCCGGTTCTTCCTGCGCGAGGCGCGGGCCGAGCCGGCCATCCTGATCGGCGGCGGCACTGGCCTGGCCCCGCTCAAGGCCATGATCCGGCACGTGCTGGAGACCGGCGGCGCCCACCAGCTGTTCCTCTACCACGGGGCCAGGACCCGGGCCGACCTGTACGACGTGGAGTACTTCACCGAGCTGGAACAGCGCTCCGGCGGGCAGTTCCGCTACCGGCCGGTGCTGTCCGACGAGCACGTGGACGGTTTCGCGGACGGCATGGTCACGGCCGCGGTCGAGGCCGACTTCCCGACCTGCCAGGGGCATACCGCCTACCTGTGCGGGCCGCCGCCCATGGTCGAGGCGGCGCTGAAGGTGCTGATGAGCAAGCGCCTGTTCCCGCGGGACATCTACCGGGAGGACTTCTACGACGCCCGGGACAAGGCCACCGGCGGTGTCCGCAGCCCGCTGCTGAGGACGTCATGACGGGCATCATGACTGGCGCCGAACGCCCCGAGATCGGCGCCACCATCAGCGCGAACGGCATTGCGACCAACTACCTGGAGGCCGGTTCCGGGCCGCCGCTGGTCTTCGTGCACGGGTCGGGGCCGGGGGTCACCGCCTACGCTAACTGGCGGCTGGTACTGCCCGAGCTGGGCAAGCACTTCCACTGCTACGCGCCGGACATGGTCGGGTTCGGCTTCACGCAGCGGCCCGAGGGCATCCGCTACGACGTCCAGACCTGGGCCGGCCAGGTGCTCGGCTTCCTGGACGCGCTCGGCCTGAAACAGGCCAGCCTGGTCGGCAACAGCTTCGGCGGCGCCATCGCGCTGCGGCTGGCCGCCCAGCACCCGGACCGGGTGGACCGGCTGGTGCTCATGGGCAGCGTGGGGGTGCCGTTCGGCATCACCGAGGGCCTGGACGCGGTGTGGGGCTATCAGCCCTCCCCCGCGAACATGCGGGCCGTGATGGACTACTTCGCCTACTCCCGCGAGCTGGTCACCGACGAGCTAGCCGAGGTCAGGTACCGGGCCAGCATCCAGCCCGGCTTCCAGGAGTCGTTCTCGGCCATGTTCCCGGCCCCCCGGCAGCGCTGGGTGGACGCCATGGCCACCGCCGACGCCGAGATCGCCGCGCTGCCGCACCAGACCCTGCTCATCCACGGCCGCGAGGACCAGGTGATCCCGCTGGCCACCTCGCTGCGGCTGCTCGAGCTGATCGACCGCAGCGAGCTGCACGTCTTCGGCCGGTGCGGGCACTGGACCCAGATCGAGCGGACCGGCGAATTCAACCGGCTGCTGGTCGACTTCCTGACCGGAAATGGGGCACGCTAAGGGAGGGAGGGCTGGGATAAGAAAGAAGGGGCTGCGAGCGTTCCGCGATCAGGAACGCGGCCGCCGGGCGGCCGCGCCTGAGGTGAGGCTTGTGCACACGCCCTGTTTGAGGAGGTCGGCATGACTGCCACCACCGCCAGCGGCCGGGCCAGCGACGGCGGGCTGAAATCCGTCGCCACCACCCTGGACCTGCTCGACCTGTTCATGGCCGACGACGAGCTCGGCGTCACCGAGGTGGCCCGCGCGCTGGGCGTGGCCAAGAGCAGCGCGCACCGGATGCTGACCACGCTGGTGTCCCGGGGGTTCGCCGAGAAGGACCCGGAGACCGGGCGGTACCGGCTCGGCCTGCACATGTACGAGCTGGGCCAGCTGTCGGTCAGCCGGAACCGGCTACGGCGCACGGCGCTGCCGCTGATGGAGCAGCTGCGCGAGATGACCGGGCTGACCATCCACCTGGCCGTGGCCGACGGCGCCGACGTGGTGCACCTGGAGCGCCTGCAGTCCCGGCACGGCATCGAGCTGCTGGCCGACCTGCCGCGCCGCATCCCGACCCACTGCTCGGCGTCGGGCAAGGCCATCGCCGCCTTCGACGCCGAGGTGGCTGCCGCCCGACGGCGGGCCCGGTTCCCGGTCCTGACCGCGGCCTCGCTGCGCACCGAGCGCGAATTCGACGCGATGCTGCTGGACATCAGGCGGCGCGGGACGGCGTACAACAACGGCGAGGGTCTGGACGGGGCTGGCTCGATCGCGGCACCGGTGTTCGACGGCACCGGCCGGGCCCGGGCGGCCATCTCCCTGGTCGGGGCCATGCCGGTCATCGAGCGCTCGCGCGATCACTACGCGCGGCTGGCCGTGGCAGCCAGCCAGCGGCTGTCCCGGCTGGTGTCCTGGGACTAGCCGGCGCCTTGCCGCACCAGCCGGCGCCGGGGAGAATCGGCTGGTGACCGCCGTCGTCCCGGTCGACGAGTACATCACGGAGGACTGGTATCCAGGCTTCAAGCCCGGCCGCCACCAGGCGCCGTACGTGGTGGAACCGTTCGGCACCTTCACCAAGGCGGACGAGCAGCGGTTCTGGTTCCTGGACTTCCACTGGCCGCGGGGCCTGACCCCGCTCGGGCTGATCTGGAACGAGGACGGCTACTCCTGGGGCAGCCAGCTGGCCGCAGAGCGGATGCCGCTGCCGCCCGGCCGCGGCATCACCCAGCGCATCGCGGGCACGCACACCTACGCCTCGGCCATCCCGGTCGAGGCCCCCGGCGAGGTGCGGGAACGCACTGCGCGGCTGCGCGGCTACCTGCCCGGCTTCCTGCGCGACTTCGAGCGGATCTGGCAGCAGCGCATCGCCGAACTCGAGGCCTGGTGGCAGCGGCTGCGGGCGGTCGACGGGACGGCTGACTCGCTGGCCGGCCTGGCCGCGATGCTGGCCGACGCCCGCCGGTTCCACCGGCGCGCGTTCGAGATCCACTTCGAGCTGATGTACCCGCTGCTGGTGAACTACCGGGCCTTCTGCGGGGTGTGCACCGAGCTGGATATCGACCCGGCCGAGATCGGCAAGTTCCTCCAGGGCCGGGACACCAGGATCATGCGGACGGACCGCGAGCTCGGCGCGCTGACCGCTGCCGCCCGCCAGGCCGGGCTGGCCCCGGTGTTCGCGGCCGCCGAGCCGGAACGGCTGGCGGGCACGCTGACCGCGGCGGGCGGCGCGGCCGGGGCCTGGATGAGCCGGTTCGGGGACTTCCTGCAGGAGTACGGCTACCGCACCGAGGGGCCGTCCGACGTGGCCCTGCCCAGCTGGATCGAGGACCCCACCCCCGCCCTGGGGATGATCAAGACCCTGCTGCAGAAGCAGACGGACCACCAGTTCGAGGTGGCCCGGCGGCAGGCCCAGGCCGAGCGCGACGCGGCCATCGACGCGGCCAGGTCCCGGCTCACCCGGGCTGAACAGCAGGTCTTCGACGACGGGCTGGCCTCGGTGCAGGCGGCCAACTTCCCCTGGTGGCAGGACGAGCACAACTACTACATCGACCTGCGGGTGTCGCTGCCGCTGCGCTGGGCGGCGCTGGCCATCGCCGACCGGGTCGGCGCCGGCCTGCCCGACGACACGGTGTTCCTGTCCTATCCCGAGCTGGCCGGGGTGGCGGCCGGGGAACTCCCCTACCGCGGCTTCCGGGGCTTGATCACCGAGCGCCGGGCGTACTTCGAGCACTGGCGCGACCGCCGGGCCAGCATGCCCAAGGTGCTGGGCACGATCCCGGACACGGTGCAGGACCCCATCCTGGTCGAGATCTTCGGCCTGAACCGGAACTTCCTCACCGCGGTGACCGCGGCGGCCACGTCGGCCGAGGTGCGGACGCTGACCGGGATCGCGGCCTCCGGGGGCCGGGCCTCGGGCCCGGCCCGGGTGCTCAGCGACGCCGACGACCTACACCGGGTCGGGCCGGGCGAGGTGCTGGTCTGCGAGTCGACCTCGCCCAACTGGACGCCCGCCTTCGCCAAGATCGCCGCCTGCGTGTGCGACGGCGGCGGCATGCTGTCCCACGCGGCCATCGTGGGCCGCGAGTACCGGGTGCCCACCGTCACCGCCTGCGGGGTGGCCACGGTCACGATCAGGGACGGCGACCTGATCGAGGTCGACGGCGACAAGGGCATCGTGACGGTCCTGCACCGGGAGCCCCGCAGTGGCTGAGCTGATCCTGCGGGCCGGGCAGGCGGGAGCGGATGATCCCGAACGGACCGGGCACAAGATGGCCCGGTTGGCTGAATTGGGTCGCGCGGGGCTGGTGATGCCGGAGTCGTTCGTGGTAACCATCGAGGCTTATGAGCGGCATTTGACGGCGTCCGGCCTCGGCGCGCAGATCGACGAGCTGCTCGGCCAGCTGGACGGGCAGCGCGGGCTGGCGGTGGGGCAGGCCGAGCTCGAGGCGGTGGCCGGGCGGGTCAGGGAGGCGTTCGCGGCGGTGCCGGTTGAGGCGGGGGTGGCGGCGGCGATCGCGGCGGGGTACGCGGGGCTGGGGGGCCACGGTCACGCGGGCTATGCGGAGCGGGCCGGCGGCGGCGGTGACGTTGGCTGTGCAGGGCGGGCCGGCGGCGACGGTGACGTTGGCTATGCAGGGCGGGCCGGCGGCGGTGAACTGCGGGTGGCGGTGCGGTCGTCGGCGTGCGGGGAGGATTCGGCGGCGGCCAGCTTTGCCGGGGTGTTCGAGACCTGCCTGGGCGTGTCCGGCACGGACCGGGTGACCGACGCGGTGCGGTCCTGCTGGGCCAGCCTGTACGACGTCCGGGCGCTGGCCTACCGGATCGAGCACGGGCTCGATCACCGGTCCGCGCGGATGGCGGTGGGCGTGGTCGCGCTGGTGGACGCCGGCTCCTCCGGGGTAGCGTTCTCGGTCCACCCGCGGACCGGCAAGCGGGACCGGGTGGTCATCGAGGCCAACTGGGGCTGGGGCGGCGCGCTGGTTCAGGGCCTGGTCGTGCCGGACCGGGTGGAGGTGGACCGGGACGACGGCCGGGTGCTGCGCCACGACGTGGCCAGCAAGGAAATCATCTCGGCGTTCGACGAGGCGGCCGGGATGGTGGCGGAAATGCCGATGCCGCCCGGCCTGCGGGACCGGGCGGTGCTTGACGATGAGCAGATCGGGCAGATCGTGGCGGCGGTCCTGGCCGTCGAGGAGCGCTACGGGCACCCGGTCGACGTGGAGTGGGTGCTGGACCGCTCCGGCGGGCCGCCCTGGGTGGTCCAGGCGCGGCCGGTCACCGGTCTCCCCGATAGGGAGCCGGTGACCGGCTGGGATCCCGTCCGGTACGCGTTCGGCGATACGGCCTGAGCCCCCGCTGGCCTTACCGCCTGGCGCGCCCGGTACGGGACCGGTCCTGCGACCACTCCTGCGTGTCCCGGGGCTGACACCACGGCCCGTTCGGACAAAATCAGATCTGGCGGTCCTGGTCGTGGTGCGGGTGGTGGTGGTGGCCGAGGCGGCCGGTGACGGCCAGCACGACCACGAACAGGAGCCCGACCCACAGCACCGGCCCGGCGACCCACCACAGGGCGTGGGCGGTGGCCATGATCGCGATGACGACCAGCGCGGCCAGCAGGACCGGGTGGCGCCGGCGGCGGATGTGTACGGGCACTGCCGGAGCCCCAGTGTCCGGCAGGTCGGCGAACAGGCCGCTCAGGTCGCCGCGGGTCTTGGCGTTCATGGCCTGGCTGACCCGCTCGTCGAACTCGGCCTGGTCGAGACGGCCGGCCGCGAAGTGCTCGGACAGCCGGTCGGTGACGGACTGGCGCTCCGCGTCGGAGACGCGCAGGTGCTGGTCGGAGACCTCGGCGTACATGTCGCGGAACATCGGGCCGAAGCCGCGCCCGCGCGGGCCGAAGCCGTAGAAAGGCCGGCCTCCGGGGTTATCAGACTGACTGGACATGATTGGTGCTCCTAGCGTGAACGGGCCGAACGTTAACGGCGCTGCAGGGATTCGATGAGCGAGCCGGCGATGGAGACGTCGCTGCCCTCTTCGGGGATCAGCAGCGCGCCGGCCAGGTAGAGCGGGATGCCGACGCCGCCGAAGACGGTCAGGACCACGAAGGCGATCCGGACGATCATGGGGTCGACGCCGAAGTAGCGGCCGATGCCCCCGGCCACGCCGGTCAGCATGCGGTCCTGGAAGGACCTGCGGAGCATGACGTGGTGCGGCTCGGCACCGAACGACGGCTCAGATGCAGTGGTGGTGTCTTGCGGGTTCGCAGTGTTCGTGTTCATGCCTCAAGAGTGGCTCCGCGGGCCTCGCGCGCACATCGGGAAGAACACCGGTCCGACCCTGATCCCGGACCGGGGATATCAGGGATCCCTCAGGGTTGCTCCGGATGGCGAGGTCAGGGGGTCTGGGGCCATGATGGAGAGCGTGGAGCACCCAGAGCGCTGGCGTGAGCACCGCGGCGGTGACCCGTTCGGGCACTGGCACCGCGGGCCGTTCTGGCTGCGCAACCGCGGCAACGGGCCGCTGCGCCGTGACCAGGACGACCGGCTGGTGGGCGGGGTGGCCGCCGGGGCGGCCGCGTGGAAGGGCGTCAACGTCACCGCCGTGCGGATCGTCTTCGTGCTGATCGCCGTGGTCAGCGGCGGGGTCGGGGTGGCGGTGTACTTCGCGGCCTGGCTGCTGATCCCGGCGGCCGGCCAGGAAACCAGCATCGCCAGCCAGGCCAGGAACGACCCCCGGGGCATCCGGCTGGCCATCGCCGTCGCGTCGCTGCTGGCCCTGATCCTGCTCGCCATCGGCGCGCTGGGCGACGGCTGGTTCACCAGCTGGGCCTGGCCCCAGGTCATCAGCGCGGCCGGGCTGGTGCTGATCTGGCGGAACGCACCCCCCGACGAGCAGGCTAGCCTGCGGAACCTGATCGAGCCGCTGGAATCTGTGGCGGGCTCGTCCAGGCCGGGCCGCCGGACGGCGCTGCGACTGGGGGTCGCGGCCGTGCTGCTGCTCGGCGGCGCGGGCTGGCTGTTCTCCGCCCGGTTCAGCGTGGCCCTGCTCCGGCCGCTGGGCGGGGTGGTGCTGGTCATCGCCGGGATCGTGATACTGCTCGGACCGTGGTGGCTGCGCATCGCACGCGACCTGGTGGTCGAGCGCGCGGCCCGGATCCGGCTCGAGGAGCGGACCGACATCGCCGCCCGGGTGCACGACTCGGTGCTGCAGACCCTGGCCCTGATCCAGCGGCGCGCCGACGACCCGCAGAAGGTCGTCCAGCTGGCCCGGATGCAGGAACGCGAGCTGCGGTCCTGGCTGTTCGAGGGGCGCGACCCCAACCAGCCGGACGAGAACATGACGGTCGCGTCCGGGATCCGGCAGATCCAGCAGGACGTGGAATCCCGGTACGGGGTTCCAGTGGAGGCGGTCACGGTCGGCGACTGCGAGCTGGACGACAGCCTGAACGCCCTGGTGGCCGCGGCCGGGGAGGCCACGGTCAACGCGGCCAAGTGGTCGGGGGCCAGCGTCATCTCGCTGTTCGCCGAGGTCGAGCCGGGTGAGGTGTCGATCGTGGTGCGCGACCGCGGGCAGGGCTTCGACCCCGAGACGGTGCCCGAGGACCGCAAGGGCCTGGCCGAGTCGGTGCACGGCCGGATGACCCGCCGCGGCGGCACGGCCACCGTGACCAGCGGCCCGGGTGAGGGCACCAAGGTCAGCCTGAAGATGCCGCGGTCCGCCACCCAGCCCCGGCCTAGCGCGGCGAGCCGGTCATGAGCGTCGTGCCGGAGGTGCGCAGATGAGCGCCGTGCCGGAGGTGCGCAGATGAGCGTCGTGCCGGAGGTGCGCAGATGAGCGTCGTGCCGGAGGTGCGCAGATGAGCACCGCCGTGCCGCGGGTCGTGCTGGTCGATGACCACGGGCTGTTCCGCTCCGGGGTCCGGGGCGAGCTGGGTAAGCAGGTCGAGGTGGTGGGCGAGGCCGACGACGTGCAGCCCGCCATCGAGCTGATCGGCTCGCTGGAGCCCGACGTGGTGCTGCTTGACGTGCACCTGCCCAGCGGCGGGGGCCAGGACGTGGTCCAGGCCATCAAGGCTTCGCACCCCGAGGTGCGGTTCCTGGCCCTGTCCGCGTCGGACGCGCCCGAGGACGTGATCGCGGTGATCCGGGCCGGGGCCCGGGGCTACGTGACCAAGACGATCTCCACCGCCGAGCTGGCCGACGCGATCCGGCGGGTGGCGGCGGGCGACGCGGTGTTCTCGCACCGGCTGGCCGGGTTCGTGCTTGACGCCTTCGCGGCTGCTGGTACGGCCGGTCCGGCCGACGCGGTGAAGCCGTCCTTTGATCCCGAGCTTGACCAGCTGACCGCGCGGGAACGCGAGGTGCTGCGGCTGATCGCCCAGGGCTACACCTACAAGGAGATCGCCCGGGAACTTTACATCTCGGTGAAAACAGTGGAAAGCCACGTGTCGTCGGTGCTGCGCAAGCTGCAGCTGTCCACGCGGCACCAGCTCACCCGGTGGGCGGCCGAGCGCCGCCTGGCCTGACTGGTTGCGCTTGGGGCCTGACCCAAGTTCTGGCGGCCCGAAATGGTGGGGTTCGCCATTGATTCGCCCGGTCTGGCTATGCCAGCGTCGGCGGTGCGGACCTGCGTAAAGAGACGCCAAGGCCGCCATAGCCGCCAGGAGGACGCTATGCACGGGGATGACGGCACGGCGAGGTTCCCGCTTCCTTCTGAGATCGCCGATGCGCCGGGGGCCGAGGACTGGCGGTCCATGTACCCGTATTTCACGCGCTTCCAGCCGGAAGACGACGGGCGATTCTGGTTCTACAACTCGATGCATTTCCCGGAGCCGATGCCGGCCTTCGACACGATCACCGCGGAAATCCCGTACAGCGCGATCGGCGCCAATACCGCACGGCTGTTCGTCTTCCCCACCACGCTGGGCATCGAGCACCGGATCGTCAACGGGCGCGTCTACATCACGGCCATCCCGGTCACCGATCCGGCGGAGATCGGGCGCCGGGCGGCGATATTCGGCGAGCGGGCGGGCTATTACTACGAGAACTGGGACAGCCTGTACGAGGGCTGGAAAGTCCGGATGCGGGAACTGATCCGCCAGATCGAATCCATCACCGTCCCCGAACTCCCCGAATTCGAGGACCGCGCCGTCGTGATGGAATCCGTCGGCATCGCGCAGAACCACTACGTGCGCGAGAACTTCCACCGCTGCCTGGACTTGTTCTCGGTGATGTGGCACCACCACACCGAGATGCTGATGCTGGGATACGGCGCCTACGTGGTGTTCTTCCAGTTCTGCAAGCAGGCCTGGCCGGAGATCAGCGACCAGACCGCGGCCCGCATGGTGGCCGGCATCGACGTGATCATGTACCGGCCCGACGACGAGCTGCGCGGCCTGGCCCGGCTGGCCGTCGAGACCGGGGTGGACGACCTGTTCACCGAGGGCTGCTCTTCCGCTGCGGTGCTGGCCGCCCTGGCCGAGCGCGGGGACGGCGGCAAGCGCTGGCTGGCCGCGCTCGAGCAGGCCCGCGAGCCGTGGTTCAACGTGTCCACCGGCGACGGCTTCTATCACCACCATCGCAGCTGGGCCGACGACCTGACCGTCCCGTTCACGGCGCTGCCCCGCTACGTGGCCCAGGTCCGGTCCGGGACGCTCGAGCAGCGCCCGACCGAGGCGCTGCGGGCCGAGCGGGAGCGGATCGCGACCTCGTACCGGGACCTGCTGGGCTCCGACGACGAGCGGGCCGCGTTCGACCAGATGCTGGGGCTGTGCCGCCGGGTGTTCCCGTTCGTGGAGGACCACAAGTTCTACTGCGAGCACTGGTTCACCTCGCAGTTCTTCGGCAAGATCAGGGAGTTCGGCGCGCTGCTGGCCCGGTTCGGGGTACTGGCCGACGCCGAGGACGTATTCCAGCTGCACCACACCGAGGTAGACCAGGCCCTGTCGGACGTCATGCTGGCCTGGGCCGCGGGCGGACCTCCGCTGGGCGCGGCCCACTGGCAGCCGATCGTCGCGTCCCGCAAGCGGATGCTGGCAGCGATGCGGGACTGGTCGCCGCCGCCCGCGCTGGGGCCGGTGCCCGAGGCGCTGAACGACCCAGCCGTGCGCATGCTGTGGGGCGTCACCCAGGAGCGGATCCAGGCCTGGCTTTCGCCGGCCTCGGATGAGGTGCGCGGGTTCGGCGCCTCGTCCGGCATCGTCGAGGGACCGGCGCGGGTGCTGACCGACGTCAACCAGATCGGCGAGATCCGCGACGGCGAGATCCTGGTCTGCCCGGTGACCGCGCCGAGCTGGGCGCCGGTGTTCGGCAAGATCAAGGCGGCGGTGTCCGACATCGGCGGCTCGATGTCGCACGCGGCCATCGTGGCCCGGGAGTACGGCATGCCGGCCGTGGTCGGCACCGGCGACGCGACCAAGCGGATCAGGACCGGCCAGCTGGTCCGCGTGGACGGCGACCGCGGGACCGTCCAGGTCATCGGGTGAGCACGGCGCCCGCCTACGTGCGCCCGCTGTCCGAGGTCGGCCGGGCGGAGGTGGCGTCGGCGGGCGGCAAGGCGGCCAGCCTGGGCGAGCTGACCCGGGCCGGGATTCCGGTGCCGCGGGGCTTCGTGGTGACGGCGGGGGCGTTCGCCCGGGCCATGGCGGTGGTGGGCGGGGCTGATGCCCTGCTTCGTTCGGTAGAAAATCTGGCGCCGGAGGACGGCGAGGCTCTTGGGCGGGTCGCGGCGGAGCTGCGGGCGCTGGTCACCGCGGCGCCGGTGCCCGCGGAGGTGGCGGCGGCGGTGGAGGCGGCCTACGGGGAGCTGGGCGCAGTGGTGGCGGTGCGGTCGAGCGCCACGCTGGAGGACAGCGCGGAGGCCAGCTTCGCCGGGCTGCAGGACACCTACCTGGGCATCCGGGGTGCTGATGAGGTGCTTGATGCGGTGCGGAGGTGCTGGGCCAGCCTGTACAACGACGAGTCCGTGGCTTACCGGCGCCGGATGGGCCTGCCCGAGCGCGGCCTGGCCATGGCCGTGGTCGTGCAGCGGATGCTGCGCCCCCGCGCGGCCGGCGTGATGTTTACCCGGAGCCCGGTCAGCGGGGATCGTTCGGTGGTGGCCATCGAGGGGACCTGGGGGCTCGGGTCGGCGCTGGTGGCCGGGGAGGTGACCCCGGACGCCTTCACGGTCAGCAAGGTGACCGGCGAGATCACCGGGCGAAGGGTCGGCACCAAGCTCAGGCTGCATTCTCTTATGCCGAACGGGCCAGGCGTCTCCGCCACCGTCATGCCGATCGCGCTGCGGGGCCGGGCGTGCCTGACCGACGACGAGGCCCGGGCCCTGGCCGGGGTCGGGCGGCGGGTCGAGGAGCATTACGGCGCCCCGCAGGACATCGAATGGGCGCTGCTCGGCGTCGACCGCGACCACCCGGCCCTGCACTGCGACACCGACGACCGCATCGTGCTGCTGCAGAGCCGGCCGGAGACCGTCTGGGCGGCCCGCGAGCGCGGGCCCGTAGCCGGACCGAAACCCCGCGCCAGCGATCATGTCCTGGCCTGGCTGGAGAAGCCGCTGTGATGCCGTTGTGATGGAGGACCTGACCAACGAGGATGTGGCCGACATCCTGGCGCTGCTCGACTCGCTCCCCTACGACGAGCTCGACCTGCAGACCGCCCGGTTCCGGCTGGTTTTGCGCCGCACCCCGGATGGCTGGACGCAATCGGCCCAGTCACTGGCCAGGCCGGTCCCGCTGACCACGTCGGTCCCGCTGGCCGGGCCGGTCCCGCTGGCCGGGCCGGCGCTGGCCGGGCCTGGCTCATCTGCCTCACCTGACTCACCTGCCTCGCCGAAGTCCGTCCCGGGGGCGGATACAGCCGGCGATGAGGCTGATGGGACTGGTACGAGATCTGGGGATAGCGAGGCTACTGGGGTTGGCCCTGAAAGCGGGGACGAGGGGGCGGTGGCGGGGCGGGAGCCGGTGGCGGGACGGGAGCCGGTGGCGGTGCGGGCGCCGCTGCCGGGGACGTTCTACCGGGCGCCGCGGCCGGGGGCGGAGCCGTTCGTGCAGGTGGGGAGCCGGGTTGGCGCGGACACGGTGGTCGGGATCGTGGAGACCATGAAGCTGATGAACTCGGTGACCGCGGGGGTGGCCGGGGTGGTGGCCGAGATCTGCGTGGGGAACGGGGAGTTCGCGGCGCACGGCGCCACGCTGATGCTCGTCGAGGCCGAGAGGTGATCAGGCGGGTGCTGATCGCTGACCGAGGCGAGATCGCGGTTAGGGTGATGCGCACCTGCCGGCGGCTGGGCATCGAGGCGGTACTCGCGGTCTCGGACGCGGACGCAGAGTCGGTGCCGGCCAGGCTGGCCGACCGGACGGTCCGGATCGGGCCCGCCGAGGCGGCGGCCAGCTACCTCAGCGTCGACGCGGTGATGGACGCGGCCGGGGCGGCCGGGGCGGACGCGATCCACCCGGGGTATGGGTTCCTGGCCGAGAACCCGCGGCTGGCGCGGGCCTGTGAGGCGGCCGGGGTCGTATTCATCGGACCGAGCGCGGAGGTGCTCGAGGCGGCCGGGGACAAGCTGGCCGCGCGGCGGCAGGCAGTGGCGGCGGGGCTGCCGGTGCTGCCGGGCGGGCCGGTGGAGGCTGGCGGGGCGGGCGAGGCGGAGGCGGTGGCGCGGAGGATCGGGCTTCCGGTGCTGGTGAAGGCGGCGGGGGGCGGGGGCGGACGGGGATTGCGGGTGGTCGCGGATCCGGGTCAGCTCGGGGAGGCGGTGGCGCGGGCGAGCGCGGAGGCGGAGGCGGCGTTCGGGGATCCGCGGGTGTACCTGGAGCGGTACGTGTCCCCGGCCCGGCACGTCGAGGTGCAGCTGCTCGGGGACGGGGAGAACGTGATCCACCTGGGCGACCGGGACTGCTCGGTGCAGCGGCGGTACCAGAAGATCATCGAGGAGGCGCCGGCGCCGCGGCTCGGGGAGACGCTGCGGGTCAGCATGCGGGCGGCGGCGGTGGCGCTCGGGCTGGACCTGAAGTACCAGGGCCTGGGCACGGTCGAGTTCCTGGTCGACCCGGTCCGGGAGGCGTTCTGGTTCCTGGAGGTCAACGCGCGCATCCAGGTGGAGCATCCGGTGACCGAGGCGATCACCGGGCTGGACCTGGTGGCCGAGCAGATCGCCATCGCGGAGGGACGCGGGCTGCGGCTGCGCCAAGCCGACGTGCGGTTGGACGGGCACGCGATCGAAGGCCGGATCACCGCGGAGGACCCGGCCGCAGATTTCCGGCCCAGCCCGGGCACGGTGACCAGCGCGGTTTTCCCGGCCGGGCCGGGGATCCGGGTCGACACGCACGTCCAGGCGGGCACGGTGGTGCCGCCGCAGTACGACAGCTTGCTGGCCAAGCTGGTGGCCAGCGGCGCGGACCGGGCCCAGGCCCTGGCCCGGCTGCGCGGCGCGCTGGCCCGGTGCGAGATCGGCGGGGTGGCAACTACCCTGCCGCTGCTGTCGGCCATGGTCGACGATGCTGAGATGACCGCGGGCGGGGTCGACCTGGGGTATATGGCGCGGTTCCTAGGGCGGCTGGGACCGGAGTGGGGTGGGGCGGGTGGCTGAGGTGCAGCAGCGGGAAGCGGAGCGGGGTGGGGCGGGTGGCTGAGGTGCAGCTGGTGGATGTGTCGTTGCGGGACGGGAACCAGAGTTTGTGGGGGGCCACGGGGCTGCGGACGGAGCACATCCTGGCCATCGCGCCGGTAATGAACCGGGTGGGGTTCCGGGCGCTGGACTACATGTCGAGCACGGCCATGGGGGTGGCGGTGCGGACGCACGGCCAGGATCCGTGGCAGCGGATCCGGCTGACCCGGGCCGCGATGCCGGACACGCTGCTGCAGTTCATCGGGACCGGATTCCGGTTCATCTCCTGGGAACGGGCCCACCCGGAGGTCATGCGGCTGGTGTACGAGCGGCTGGTGGCGGCCGGCATCTCCCGGTTCGTGGTGCTCGACCCGACGCACGACATGGACGCGGTGCTGGCCACCGCGCGGATGATCAGGCTGGCGGGCGGTACCGAGATCATCGCGGCGCTCACGTACACGATCTCGGCCGTGCACGACGACGCGTTCTACGCCGGGATCGCCGGGCAGGCGGCCGCCTCGCCCAACATCGACCGGGCCTACATCAAGGACCCGGCCGGGCTGCTGACGCCGGAACGGGCCCGGACGCTGATCCCGGCGGTGCGGGCCCGGCTGGCGGGCAAGCCGCTGGAGCTGCACGCGCACTGCACGATCGGGCTGTCGCCGCTGGTGTACCTGGACGCGCCGGCGCTAGGCGTGCAGGTGCTGCAGACCGGCTGCGGGGCGCTGGCCGACGGCTCCTCGCTGCCGGATGCCGAACGGATCGCGGCCAACCTGCGCGAGCTCGGACACACGGTGGACGTGGACGACCGGCTGCTGGGCCGGGTGGCCAGGTACTTCGGCCGGCTGGCCGCGGCGGAGTCGCTGCCGGCCGGGCAGCCGCGGCCCTACGACGCGGCGTTCACCCGGCATCAGCTGGCCGGCGGGGTGATGACCACGCTGCGCCGCCAGCTGACCGAGCTGGGGCTCGAGGGGCAGTTCGGCGCGGTGCTTGAGGAGGTGGAGCAGGTCCGCGCCGAGCTGGGGTACCCGATCATGGTCACCCCGTTCCCGCAGATGGTCATGGGCCAGGCGCTGGCCAACGTGGTCAGCGGGGTGCGCTACGAGATCGTGCCCGACCAGGTGATCAGGTACGTGCTGGGCAGCTTCGGCAAGCCGACCGCGGACGTGGCGCCGTGGGTCCTGGACCGGATCCTGGACCGGCCGCGGGCCCGGGAGCTGGCCGCCGAGCCGCCGCCGCTGTCCGTGGCGGAGCTTCGGCAGCGGCTGCCGCGCGGGATCTCGGACGAGGAACTGCTGCTGCGGTTCGGCATGCCCGCCGCAGAGGTGGACGCGATGCTGGCCGCGGCCCCGCCGCCGCGGCACTACACCCCGGAGCTGCAGCCGGTGCTGCGGCTGCTGCGCGAGCTGGGGTCGCGGCCGCCCGCGGCCCGGCTGGTGGTGGACAAGCCCGGGTTCCGGCTGGCGCTCAGTGGCCGCGGGGAGGCCGGCCGTGCATGACGACGTGGTGCGGGACCGGCTGGCGGGGGCGCGGGGGTTCGTGTTCGACCTGGACGGCACGCTGGTGCTGGGCGACCGGCGCAACCACGGGCTGCGGCCGCTGCCGGGCGCGGTGGAGATCACCAGCTGGGCGACGGGGCGAGGGCTGCCGTTCGTGGTGTTCACCAACGGGACCACGCGTACCCCGGCGCAGCTGGCCGGGGTCATGCGGGAGATCGGGTTCGGCCTGCCCG
The DNA here is from genome assembly GCA_963790065.1 of uncultured Actinomycetes bacterium. GTDB lineage: Bacteria > Actinomycetota > Actinomycetes > Streptosporangiales > Streptosporangiaceae > Palsa-504. The sequence goes on from CAWBNK010000002.1 coordinate 67,684, forward strand.
ACCAGGCGATGATGACCCCGGCCAGCAGCGCGGTCCGGGTGCTGGCCCGCCAGGGGCACCGGCAGGTCATGGTGCTGGGCGGGCCCGGGCTGGCCGAGCCGCTGCGCGAGGCGGGTTTCGAGGTGATACCGCCGGCGGCCGGGGCGGCGGCGGACGCGGTGCTGGCGGGCTGGTTCCCCGAGTTCACCATGCCGGCGCTGGAGGCGGCCTGCCACGCGGTGTGGGCCGGGGCCGAACTGTACAGCTGCTCCGAGACCCCGTTCTTCGCGGTGGACGGCGGCCGGGCGCTGGGCACCTCGCGGGCCATCTCGGCCATGATCAGGTCGCTGACCGGGTGCGGGCTGACGGTGGTGGGCAAGCCGTCGCTCGACGCACTGCGCAGCGCGGCCGAGCGGCTCGGACTGCGTCCTTCCCAGCTGGCCGTGGTGGGCGACGACCCCCAGCTCGAGGTGCCGATGGCGCACCGCGGCCGGGCCCTGGCCATCGCGGTCGGCACCGGCCTGGGCGGGCCGGGGGCCTACCACGGGCTGCCGGCCACGCGCCGCCCCCACCTGCAGGTGCGGGGCGTGGATGAACTGCTAGTGATGCTGAGCCATGAGACGGGCACAGGGTGAGTGCGGGCCGGAGCGGCGTCATCGGTTACGATATTGATCTGTCCGCTTACGCGTGGTAAAAGGATACTGCCGCGCGTTTCCAGTCCTTCCGTGGTCATAGTGGGTGATCCGTGCGTATTTCGCGTGCCATTTTCGCTTCCGCGATCGTCATTTCCGCCGTATCCGCGGGCCTGGCCACCGCCCCGGCGGCCAGCGCGGCGTCCGGAGTCCATTACGTGGCGCTGGGCGATTCGTACAGCTCCGGGGTCGGCGCCGGGGATTACATCTCCGCCAGCGGCAGCTGCGAGCGCAGCGAGAAGGCCTATCCCGAGCAATGGGCCGGTCAGCACTCCCCCGCCACCTTCGTCTCGGTGGCGTGTTCGGGCGCGACCACGGCGGACGTGCTGAGCAGCCAGGTATCGGCGCTCAGCGCCAGCACCACGCTGGTCAGCATCACGATCGGCGGTAACGACGCGGGCTTCTCCAGCGTCATGGAGACCTGCGTGCTGTCCTCGACCACCTCGTGCCTGAACGCCGTCTCGACGGCCGAGGCCTTCATCGCCGGCCAGCTCCCCGCCAGGCTGGACAGCACCCTGGCGGCCATCGGGCACGACGCGCCGCACGCGCAGGTGGTCGTGCTCGGCTACCCGGACCTGTACGACCTGTCCAAGTCCAGCACCTGCATCGGGCTGAGCACCAAGGACCGCACCGCGCTCAACGGCGGCGCGGACGACCTGGACACCGCCCTGGCCACCGCCGCGAAGTACTACGGCGACACGTTCGCCGACGTCCGCAGCCAGTTCACCGGGCACGAGATCTGCGACTCGGGCAGCTGGCTGAACTCGGTGGACATCTTCGCGCTCAGCTCGTCCTACCATCCCACCGCCGCCGGTCAGGAACAGGGCTACCTGCCCGTGTTCAGCTCGGCCGCCGCCGAGGTATAGAAGCGGGCCGCGGGCACCGGCCACGGACCGTTCGGGATAATTGGTGTTGTGCGGGCGGGAGTGTGGTGAACGGCCGGTACCTGTTCCGGGCGCCGGCCAGCAGCCCGCGGGAGCGGGGCGCGGTGCCGCCGCGGTACCGGCGGGAGGCCGGGCCGGACGGCATGATCATCGAGCGGGACGTGGCCGTGCCGGTGCGGGGCGGCGTGACCGTGTACGCCGACGTGTTCCGGCCCGCGGATGAGCGGCCGGCTCCCCCGCTGATCGCCTGGTCGCCGTACGGCAAGCACGCCGGGCCGCAGCTGCCGGAGCGCTACCCGGACGGCGGGGTGGCGCCGGGGCAGGTGTCGGGCTATACGGCGTTCGAGTCGCCGGACCCGGTGTACTGGACGGCGCGCGGGTACGCGGTGGTGAACGCCGACATCCCGGGCACCTGGAACTCCACCGGGTACGCCACGTTCCTGTCGCCCGAGGAGGCGCTGGCCGGCCACGACCTGATCGAGTGGGCCGGCACGCAGGGCTGGAGCAACGGCCGGGTGGGGCTGTCGGGGGTGTCCTACCTGACCTCCAGCCAGTGGCCGATCGCGGCGACGCGGCCGCCGCACCTGGCCGCGATCAACCCGTGGGAGGGGTGGAGCGATACCTACCGGGAGGTGGCCAGGCACGGCGGCATCCCGGAGACCAACTTCTGGCCGTACATCGGCGAGCGGTGGGCCTGCGGGCTGGGCCGGGCCGAGGACCTGGCCGCGGAGACCCTGGCGCATCCGTGGTTCGACGAGTTCTGGGCCTCGAAGGTGGCGCCGCTGGAGCGGGTGGAGGTGCCCGCGTACGTGGTGGCCAGCTGGTCGGATCAGGGGCTGCACACCCGGGGGACGTTCGAGGGGTTCACCAGGCTCGGCTCGGCGCGCAAGTGGCTGGACGCGCACGGCGGGAAGAAGTGGGGCTACTACTACAGCGCCGACGGGCTGCGGCGGCAGCAGGCGTTCTTCGACCACTTCCTGAAGGGGCTGGACACCGAGGTCAGCGACTGGCCGCGGGTCCGGTACCAGGTCAGGGACCGGGGGTATGGCGGCGAATCGCGGGCGGCGGCGGACTGGCCGGTGCCGGGCACGTCGTACCGGGCGCTGTTCCTGGACGCTGCGGCGGGGACGCTGGAGCTGGCGCGGCCCGCGGCTTCCTCGGTGTCGTATGACTCGGAGCGGGCCGGGCGCGGGCGGGGCCGGGCCACGTTCGACTACCGCTTCGGGACGCAGGCTGAGGTGGTCGGAGGGATGAAGCTGCGGGTCTGGATGTCCGCGCCGGAGGCCAGTGACCTGGATGTGTTCGTGGCGGTGCAGAAGCTGGACCGGTACGGCGACCTGGTCGGCTTCCCGTTCTACGCGGTGTACGAGGACGGCCCGGTGGCGCTGGGCTGGATCCGCGCGTCGCACCGCGAGCTTGATTCATCCCGGTCGCGGCCGTGGCAGCCGGTGCTCGCGCACCGGCGGGCGCTGCCGCTGACGGCGGACGAGATCGTGCCGCTGGAGATCGAGATCCTGCCGTCAGGCACGCTGTTCCGGCCGGGCGAGACGCTGCGGCTGGTGATTCAGGGCCAGGACGTGCACCGTTACCCGCGGCCGCTGGTCCAGGCGCGGCACGACGACTCGGTCAACCGCGGCCCGCACGTCATCCACGCGGGCGGGCCGTACGACTCGCACCTGCTGCTGCCGGTGCTGTCCGCTGCCTAGGCCGCCCGGCGCTGATGGCTCTGGGTGGAAGCCGGGTGTTTCGGCCAGGTCAGCTCCTCGATCGGGCCGTTGAACCAGTGCCCGACCGGGTACCGGATCTTCGCGGCTTCCAGCAAGCCGTCGAGGGTGCTGACCGGGTAGCGGTACTCCACCACGGCCGGGAGCGCGCATCGCCTCGCACCCCGGGAGGCCATCCACGCCGGGCAGTCCAGGAACATCAGGCCGGTGTCCATTCCTGCTTTCCCCTCCTAGCACAAAGCGGGCATTGGGCGCTGCCTCTGGGCCGAGCCTCCTCCCCCGGTCCTGCGTCCCGATTGAGGCCCGATTGAGCTGTTAGGGTGCCTGGCATGGCGGCTTGGGGCGAGGAGTCGGGTCACGTCGAGGTGGCCGTTCGGGACGGGGTGGCAGTCGTCACGCTGCGGCGGCCGGACAAGCTGAATGCGCTCAGCTCGGCCATGCGGCGGGAGCTGGCGGCGATCTTCCGGTACTTCGGCGACGCCTCGGGTGCCGGAGCGGTGCGGGGCATCGTGGTCACCGGGACCGGGCGGGCGTTCTCGGCGGGGATGGACCTGCGGGAGGCAGCGGACCTGCCGCCGGGCGGCCTGGTCACCGACGTGGAACTGTTCCACGACCTGACCCGGGCGGCGCTGAGGACCCGGGTGCCGGTGGTGGCCGCGCTGAACGGGATCGCGGTCGGCGGCGCGTGCGAGCTGACGCTGTGCTTCGACGCGCGCATCGGGACGCCGGCGGCGGAATACTTCCTGCCGGAGAACAACATCGGGCTGACCATCTCCAACGCGGCCAGCGTGCTGCTGCCCCGGCTGGTCGGGCACGCCGCGATGCGGCTGGTCATGGAGTCGGCCCGGATCGATGCCGAGCAGGCGCTGCTGCTAGGCCTGCTCGATCAGATCGTCGAGCCGTCCGAGCTGATCGAGGCGGCCATCGGGCTGGTGCACCGGTGGACCCAGCCGGGTTCGGCCACGGCCGCGCACCTGCGCCTGCTGCGGCCCTCGCTGGCCCTGGTCGAGCAGGCCATGGCGGCCGAGACCGAGGCGGCCAGCGGGCCGGAGGCGGAACGCATCGCGCTGGCCGGGATCAGCCAGTTCCTCGGCCGCCGTTCCTGACGCCGAGGGCGTGGGCCAGGCCGACCAGCTTGCCGTCGAAGCCGACCTCAAGGACCGCCTGCGGTAGCGTGTTGCTTCTGAAAATGTCAGTGCTAGGTAGTAAACTCGAATAAAGGTCAGAAGATCCTTCTGCCAAACGGGCCAGCCTTTCAGCCGCCCGGACATCCTTCCCTGAGCCCGGGATGGAGGTGGCGTCTGTTATGAGTGACGTCCCGGCGTTCGCCAGCAGGGGTGAGGCGCTGGGGATGCTGCGTGCTTCGCTGCGGTTCCTGGCTGCTGATCCGGCGGGGATGGCGGTGCAGGCGCAGGCGGAGTGCCTGCGGGGGCTGGAGGCCGCCGATGCGATGAGCATGGCGGTGCGGGCCGGGATCTTGGGGGCGTTCACCGCGAGCGGGGGGCATGGCGAGGATGCGGATTACAGTCCGGCGGCGTGGCTGATGCACCGGACGCGGGTGAGCAGGTATGCGGCGCGGGCTCATGTGGGCTGGGCGCGGCGGGCGGCGGCGCATCCGCTGGTGGCCGGGGCGATGGCCGACGGCGGCGTGGTGTCGGAGTCGTACGGGCGGGCGATCTGCGGGTGGACGGACAAGCTGCCGGAGGACTGCCGGGCGGCGGCGGATGCGATCCTGGTCGGGGCGGCCCGGGCGGGGGTGGACCTGCCGGATCTGGCCGGGCTGGCGGCGGAGATGTACGCCCGGTCGCGGCCGGTGAGCGGTGAGGACGAGGGCGGGTTTGAGGACCGGGCGGTGCGGCTGGAGACCACGTTTGACGGTGCCGGGGTGCTGGCCGGGGATCTGGCCCCGGAGTGCGCGGCGGTGGTGACCGCGGTGCTGGACGCGTTGTCGGCTCCGGCCGGGGCGGAGGACACGCGGACGCATGAGCAGCGGTATCACGATGCGCTGGCCGAGGCGATGCGCAGGCTCCTGGCGGCCGGGTTGCTGCCGGAGCGGGCCGGGCAGCCGGTCAAGGCCGTGATGCACGTGTCGCTGGCGGAGTTGCGGGGGTGGGACGGCGACTCGCTGCTGCAAGAGCAGTGGGTCACCGTGGTGCAGGCCCGGTGGGCCGGGTACCGGGCGGCCGCGTCGGCCGGCGGCAGTGACGGCGGGGCGTGGCTGTCGGGGGATGCGGCCCGGGCGGTGACGTGTGATGCGCGGATGGCGACATACGTGGACGGGAACGTCGATCTGGGCGCGCTGGAGGACCTGGTCCGGCTGTGCGCCAGCCTGGACCGCCTCGACCGCCTCGACGACCCTCAGGGCCCGTGCGCGCCGCTCGGCTCAGCGGCGGGGCCGGGCGAGCCGGTGCCGGCGGCCGGGCCGGTCCCGGCCGGGCTGCTGTCCCGGCGGGCGCTGCAGCGGGCGATCATCGGCAAGGCCGTGGACCTGGTCTCCGGGCCGGGCGGGCTGGCGTCGTTCCTGCGGACCCGGGAACTGGGCGCGCCGCTGGCCGGGCCGAGCCTGCCGCTGGATATCGGGTTCAGCGACACCATCCCGGCCGGGATCCGCAACGCCGTGATCTGGCGGGATCAGCACTGCCGGTGGGCCGGCGGCTGCCATCAGCCCGCGGCGGCCTGCGAGGTGCACCACACGACGCACAAGGCCAACGGCGGCAAGACCAGCACCAAGGACTGCGTCCTGTTGTGTCCCTTCCACCATCAGGTGGTGATCCACCGGTGGGGCTGGACCCTGGTGCTGAACCCAGACGGGACCACCACCGCATGGAACAAGGACCGGACCAAGATCCTGCACAGCCACGGACCCCCAGCCCAGGCGGGATAAGAACCGCCAGGCGGATGATGTTGATTTCGTCAGGTGTCGGCTGGCCGGCCGGCCTCGGCGGCGGCCAGCAGGATGGTTACCATGAGCCTACCGACGGCACATCCTGGCCTGACGTCACACGCCACGCCTGGCCGTCGCGGATCTTCACGATGCGGTACTCGCCGCGCGCGGTCGGCGGGAGGCACGCGTCGTCTGTTTCCGCGAGCATCGCTGACGGGTCGGCCCGGGCCAGGCTGATCCCCGCGCCGCCCAGGCACGATCCTAGGTGGATCAGCGTCCTGGTGACGGTGAACGTGCGCGGGGAGATCGCGACAATGCTGAGCTCGTGACCGGGACCGCATTGCAGCATGGCATCCAGCTCAGTCTCGGTTCCGGTCAGCCACTGATACTGGCAGCCGCGCGGCACCGGGTGGGCCGTCACGGCCATGGACGGCATCTGCAGGACCTCGAGCCCGGGCCCGGCGGACACGACAGCACTGTCGTGATCGAGGAAGACCGAGCCGCCGTACCCCAGCAGCCCGGCCCTGGTCAGCTCCCGGCCGGTGCTGACGTCGCGAATGTGCAGCAACGCGTGCCCGGATGGACCGCATGGGACCGTGTCATAGATCAGGTACCTGCCGTCGGCACTGTACGACGGGTCACCGGGGATGGTGGCGTTGTTCCCGGTCCCCGTCATCGGAACCAGGACCTGTTCCCGGCCGCCGCGGAACGGGACCGTGTCGATCGTCCGCGCGCAGCTGCCCTGCCCGCGAGAGAAGATCACCGTACGGCCGTCCGGGGACAGCAGCGGTGTGTCCGGCCCACCGCCGGGCATGGGCACGGTCAGCTTCCTGATCAGGTGCCCGTCCGTCGCCGAGTACACGGCCACCACGTCCATGGTGCCGACACCCGACGAGACGCCGACAAAGTCCGCGGGGAAACCGGCAGCGGTCACACTTGTCGCAGTCGTCGTAGCCGCCGCCGGTGGCGCCGCACGCGGAGCCGCCGCCGTCGAGGCGCTGCACCCCGTGGCCATGAGGAACAATCCGGCGGCCAGCACCGCGCCTGCCGCCCGGACACGACCTGCAACCATCGCGCCACCTTCTTACCCGCCTGACCTGTAGACGTGCCAGATGGCCGGCGGGTTGCACCGGCGCTCGCACCGGTCCCGCGAGTACCGGCATCATGGAGGGGTGGAGCTCATCGTGGAGGATGCCGTCGTGATCACGATGGCGGCGAACGCCGCCGGGCCTGCCGGGGCCCTGCTGGTGCGGGACGGGCGGATCGCGGCGGTGGGGACGCCGGAGCAAGTCCGGGCGGCCGCGGGGCCGGGCGCGCAGGTGGTGCGGCTGGACGGCGCCACGGTGGTGCCCGGGCTGATCGACGCGCACTGCCATGTGGCTGACGTCGGCTATCTCGCGGCGGCGGCCGATTGCAGCCAGCCGTCCGCGCCGGACATCCCGGCCATCCAGGCGCGGCTGCGGGAAGCCGCGGACCGGACCCCGGAGGGCGCCTGGGTGACCGGGGGCGGCTACGTGGAGTACAAGCTGCGCGAGGGACGGCACCCGACGCGCGACGAGCTGGACCAGGCGGTGCCGAACCGGCCGGCCGTGGTGTACCACACCTCGCTGCACGCCTGCGTGCTGAACACGGCCGCGCTGCGCGAAGCCGGGTTCGCGGACTGGCAGCCGGATCCGGCGGGCGGGGTGTTCGGCCGTGACCGCGACGGCCGGCTCGACGGGGTGGTGTTCGAGCGGCCCATGTTCGAGCTGTTCGAGCGGAGCCTCCGGCAGGACCTGGCCCGGATGGGCAGCGCCGAACGGAACCGGCTGGTCGAGCGGGCGAGCCAGCAGCTGGCTTCGTTCGGCCTGACCGCGGCGTGCGACGCAGACATGCGGCGGGACAGCTTCGCCGCGTACGCCGAGGCGGACGCCAGCGGGCTGCTGGGGCTGCGGATCTACGGCCTGGTCGTGTACGACCAGGTGGAGTGGCTGCTGGGCGCGGGACTACGCGGCCGCCACTCCGGACGGCTGGCCGCCGAGGCGGTGAAGATCTGGGCCGACGGCGGGATGAGCAGCCGCACCGCGGCGATCCACGGCAGCTACCCGGTGCCGCCGTACGGTTCGGGCATCTTGTACTTCGAGCTGGACGAGCTCACCGGGATGGTCCGCGAGTTCGACGCCCTCGGCTTCCAGGTCTGCATCCACGCCCAGGGCGACCGGGCCATCGAGACCGTGCTGGACGCCTACGCCGCGGTCACGGCCCCGGGCAACCCGCTGCGGCACCGGATCGAGCACGGCGGTTCCCTGTACGCGCCGCTGGCCGCGCGGGCCGCGGCGCTGCGCATCGTGGTGGCTGCCCAGCCCGGGATGCTGTCACTGCTGGGCGACGGGTTCGCGGAGGCGTTCGGCGACCGGGCCGACGAGCTGTACGCGTACGCGTCCTGGCGGCGAGCGGGCATCACGGTGGCCGGGTCCTCCGACGCCCCGGTCATCACGGCCGATCCGCGGCTCGGGATGCGGGACGCGCTGCTGCGGCGGACCGACGGCGGCCGCGTGCTGGGACCTGGCGAGGAGCTGACGGCCGCCGATGCGCTGGCCATGTACACCACGCAGGCCGCGTTCGCCTCGCGTCGCGAGGACGAGATCGGCTCACTCGAGCCGGGCAAGCTGGCCGACTTCGCGGTCCTGGACGGCAACCCGCTCGTGGTCGAGCCTGAGCGCATCCCGGACATCCGGATTGTGGCCACCGTGGTGGACGGGGCACCCGTGTACCAGTCGGACAGCATCTTCCCGGGCGGCTGACCGCCAGGGCGGGGCGTGATTATGCTCGCGGGCATGCTGACGTTGGCTGTGGTGGGCGCGGGGCCGAAGGGGATCGCGATCGCCGCCAAGGCGCGGGCGCTGGCCGCGGCCGGGCTGGACGCGCCGCGGGTGGTGCTGGTCGAGCCGGGCGTGGTAGCCGGGAACTGGGGCGGGCGGCAGGGCTACACCAGCGGCCTGCTGCCACTGGGCACGCCCGCCGAGAAAGACGTCGGGTTCCCTTACGCCAGCAGCTGGGGATCGGACTCGGCCGCGGTCAGCGCGGCGATGGCGGACTACAGCTGGCAGCGGCACCTGATCGAGAAGGGCATGTACGCCGACTGGGTGGACCGCGGGCGGCTCCGGCCCACGCACCGGCAGTGGAGCTGGTACCTGCGGGAGGTGGCCGGCAAGGCGGGGGCGGTAGATCATCGCGGCGCGGGTGACCGGCCTGGAGGCGGTCGGCGGGCGGTGGCGGCTGACGGTGCAGCCGGAGGACGCGAGCAGGCTCGCCGACGGGACCGGGCCGGGAGACGCGAGCAGGCTCGCGGACGGCACCGAGCCTGGGGACAGGCACGCGGGGGCCGGGGATGAGGTCTGGGCGGACGGGGTGGTGGTGACCGGGGCGGGGCCGCCGATACGGGTGGCGCGGCAGCCGGAGGGGCATCCGCGGGTACTGGACGGGCGCAGTTACTGGCTGGCCCAGGGCTATGGCCACCTGGCCAGGAACGTGTGCGTGATCGGGAGCGGGGAGACGGCGGCCTCGGTGGTCATCAGCCTGGTGAGCATGCTGCCCAAGCGCTCGACGATCGACGTGGTGACCAGCCGCGGGGTGCTGTACTCACGCGGGGAGAGCTACGCGGAGAACCGGCTGTACTCCGACCCCGCCGACTGGCCGGGGCTGGCCGAGTCGCACCGGCGGGAGTTCCTGGAGCGGACCGACCGGGGGGTGTTCTCGCAGCAGGCCGAGACGACGCTCAACGGTTCGCGCGGCTTCCGGGCGCTGGCCGGGCGGGCGGTGGGGATCCAGGCCGGCCGGCAGCAGGTCGTGGTGGACATCGAGTACGGCATCGAACGGGAACGGGTCGCCTACGACCTGGTCGTCGTGGCCATCGGCTTCCAGGCCCGCTGGTTCGAGGGCCTGCTCGGCGAGCAGGCACGCGGCCTGCTGGCCAGCGCGCTGGGCGGAGCCGAGCTCGAGCGGCGGATCGGGCCAGACCTGTCGGTCGCCGGGCTGAGCCCGCCGTTGCACCTGCCGGTCGTGGCCGGGCTGGCCCAGGGACCCGGCTTCCCCAACCTGAGCTGCCTGGGCCTGCTGAGCGACCGCATCCTGGGCCGCTACGTTACGGCTGCCGAGAGGAGAGAACGTGTCTGAGCTGCCCGACGACGTGTGGGAGAGCGATGACTGCGTGCGGCGCACGGTGGTCATCCCGGCCGGGCTGGCCGAGCGGGTGGCCGCCCGGGCCGAGCAGCGCGGCCTGTCGTTCAGTGACCTGCTGGCCGAGTACGCGCAGCAGGGCCTGGATCGCGACGGCTAAGCGGACTCTGCGGCCTTCTTGATGGCGTCCAGGGTGACGGGAATGCCCTGCCGCGCCGCAGTGGTGCGGTCGGCGATCTGGGCCTCGGCGTCGTCGCCGAACCGGTTGTGGAACCTGATGATGCCGTCGGGGAGGAACTCCCAGGACTCGGTGACCTTCGTGCCGCCGTCGACGGGAGCGAAGGTGTAGCCCCAGCGCACCCACGAGCCGCCGACGCACCAGGCGAATTCCCGGCCCCGGTCGGCCACGACGACCTGAGAGCGGGTCTCCCAGGTCCGTTCGGGCAGTTCATTGCGCCCGGTGAACCAGGCGCCCGCCCAGGGGCCGTCGCCGTCGTCCCACCAGCAGTCCGTACAGACCGGGCTCCACTCCCCCATCCGGGTCACATCGGAGACCAGGTCATACATCTCTTCCGGCGACCGGGCCACCACGACCGACGCGGAGTAACTCAGGTTGCTCATGGCCTCAGTATTTCTCAAACGGAACGTCCTCGGTACGCGACGGTCTCCGGTCGTGCGCTTATGGGAATATAGCGGTCATCATGAAGTAATTGCCATTTGACCAGTAAAAGAACAATAGCGACCTTGCCATTAAGATAGGCATTCCTGGTTCAGCCCCAGGGCAGGGCGGACGCTTGAACCACGGACCGTTCGGCCTGATAAATCGGGGATTACGGCTGGCGGCGGAGGTACGGCGGCGGGCTGGTCGGAGCTGCCGCGCAGCAGGTAGGCCGAACGGAGCAGGGCAGGATTGTCGCGCAGCTCGCGGGCCGGGGCGGAGAAGCGGATGCGGCCGCCTTCCATGATGTGCGCGTGGCCGGCCAGGCCCAGGGCGACGGTGGCGAACTGCTCGATGAGCAGTACCCCGGTGCCGGAGGAGGCGACGGCGGCGATGACCGGGATCAGGCGGCTGACCACCACCGGGGCCAGGCCCAGGGACAGCTCGTCGATCAGCAGGTAGCGCGGCTGGCCGATCAGGGCCTGGGCCAGCACGACCATCTGCTGCTCGCCGCCGGACAGGGTGCGGGCCGGGGCGGACAGGCGCTGGGTGAGCTGCGGGAACAGCTCCAGGACGCGGGTGCGGCCGGCCTGGGCCTGCTCGCGGGTCAGGGCGTAGCTGGCCACCCGGAGGTTATCCTCCACGGTCAGGTCGGGCAGCAGGCGGCGGCCCTCGGGGACGATGGCCACGCCCGCCTGGCGGATCCGCTCCGGGCGCCGGCCGGTGATGTCCGTCTCCTCCAGGAGCACGGACCCGGCTCTGGGTCGCAGGACGCCGCCGACCGCCAGGACCAGGGTGGACTTGCCAGCGCCATTCGGGCCGAGCAGGGCGGTGACCTGGCCGGCCGGGATGTCGACGGACACCTCGCGGACCACCGGGCGGCCGCCGCGCTCGACGGTGAGGTCGCGCAGCGTCAGCTGGCTCATGCGACACCCAGGTAGGCGCGGATCACCGCGTCGTCGCGCAGCACGTCGGCGGTGGCGCCGGAGGCGATCAGCTTGCCGAAGTCGAGCACGGCGGTGGTCTGGCAGCAGGCCGAGACCAGGCTCATATCGTGGTCGACCAGGATGGCCAGCGCCCCGGTGTGCTCGGGGATGCGCCGGATGACGTCGCCCAGATGACCGGTCTCCTGGTCGGGCAGCCCGGCGGCGGGCTCGTCGAGCAGGACCAGCCGGGGCCGGCCGACGACGGCGCGGGCCACCTCGACCAGGCGGCGCTGGCCGGCGCCGAGGGTGCGCACCTTGGACTCCGGATCAGCATCCAGGCCGACGAACGAGATCGCGTCGAGCACGTCCTGGCGGCGGGAGGCGCGGCCGAGCCGGGAGTGCTCGTGCACCATGGCCACGTTGTCGAACACCGACAGCTCCTCGATGGCCTGTTCGGTCTGGAAGGTACGGCGCACGCCCCACCGGGAGCGGCGGAAATGCGCCATCGACAGCAGGTCTACCCCGAAAGCGCGGACGGTGCCCGCGGCAGGCCGGACGAAGCCGCTGAGCACGTTGAAGAACGTGGTCTTGCCCGCGCCGTTCGGCCCGATGAGCCCGCAGGTACCTTCTTGGAACTTGAGGCTCATGTCGTCCAGCGAGGTGACACCGCCATAGCGGACGGTCAGGCCTTCGACTTCGATCATGTTGTCTTCCCTGGCGCGGGGCTGCGGAAGCGCCGGCTTAGCAGGCGGCCCAGCCGGGCCAGGTCCTTGGGCACCTGGTCGGCCAGGCCGGCCGGCGCGGTGGTCAGCACCTGGAGCACGCCCAGCCCGAACAAGATGGTGAGCCAGTCGGCCGAGACACCCCAGTTGTTCAGCAGGGCCGGAAGGAACTGGTACAGCAGCGCGGCCACCACCGCGCCCCACATGCTGTAGACCCCGCCCATCAGCGTCACGGCCAGCAGGGTAATCGAATCCTGGGTCGGGAAGCCGATCGAGTACAGGTAGTGCACCGCGCCGGCCAGCACGCCGCCGGCCACGCCGGTGATGAACGAGGCCAGAGCGAAGGCCCACAGCTTGTACAGCGTGGTGTTGATGCCCGCGGCCAGCGCGGCCGGCTCGCTCTGCCGGATCGCCGCCCAGGCCCGGCCGGGTTTGGTTTTCGTGTGGGCCAGGACGAGCGCGAACATGAGAATCGCGACGATAACCGCGTAGCGGAAGTAGGCCGGGTCGCCGGACGCGATGCTGGGCCGGCGGATCGGCGGGATATGGACCAGGCTGCCGTTGTAGCCGGTGAAGCCGTGGCCGCCGTTCGGGAAGTTCACCGTGGCCAGCACCACGGTGATCGCGCCCGCCAACATCAGCGTGATCAGGGCCAGGTACAGGCCGCGCAGCCGGAGCGCGGGCAGCCCGATGAGCACGCCCGCCGCCATCGTGATCAGGCCCGCCTCGAGCAGGACCACCGGATAGGGCTGGGCGGTGGCGAACAGCAGGCGGGCGGCCACCCAGGCGCCGATCGCGAGCACCGCGACCTGGCCCAGGGAGACCAGGCCGACCCGGCCGACCAGCACGCCGAGCGCGAGCGTGACCATCGAGTACACGGCCACCTGGGTCATCGTGTCGATGTAGTACAGGCTCAGCAGCTGCGGGAAGCCGAACAGGACGAACAGCAGCAAGGCCGTGATGGTGGCGATCCTGATCAGCTGCGGGCGGGCCGGGCGCCGGCGGCTGGTCTGGCGGTCGGCCGTGTTGCGGAGGCTGAGGTCGGCTCCCACTAGGCCTCCTCGCGGGATTGGGCCATAACCTGGCTCCGCGGCATGACCAGCAGGGCCACGGCGGCGAGCACGAAGGGGGTCATGTCCCGGTAGTTAGTCAGCGACGTGATCGGGGTCAGCAGGTCATGCAGCAGGCCGACCACGATCGCGGCCACGAAGGTGACCGTGATCGAGCGCAGCCGGGCGATCAGCACCGCGGCCAGTGACGAGATGACCAGGAACGTGAGCGTGGTGGCGTCCAGCGCGACCAGGTCGGCGAGCAACAGGCCGGCGATGCCCGCGAGCACCCCGCAGCCGAGCCAGGCCGCCGCTTCGACCCTGCGGACCGGGACGCCGAGGGTGGCGGTGATCTCGCGGTCGTTGGCCATGGCCCGCATCGCCGTGCCGAGCTTGGTATAGCGCAGGAACAGCCCGGTCCCCACGGTGAGCACCACCCCGGCGCCCAGCGCGATGACCTGGGTCCAGTTGACCTGGATCTGCCCGATGGAGAAGCCGCCGTTGTCCGAGGGCAGGGTCAGCGAGCGGACCTCGCCGCCGCTGGTCGTCCACAGCAGGTCCATCAGGCCGTACAGGACCAGGGTCAGCCCGATGGTAGCCACCGCCTTGACCAGCGGGTCTCGTTTGGCCAGCGCCGGACCGAAACAGGACTCCGTAGGCCAGGGTGATGGCGGCGGCGACGGCGATACAGACGAGCCAGGTGAGCCAGCCGGGCGCCCCGGCCTGGCCCAGGGACCACGCGGTCAGCGCGCCCATCGCGCCGACCGCGCCGAAGGCCAGGTACAGCACGCCGGTGGCCCGGTACAGCACCACCAGCCCGACCCCGGACAGGGCGTACACCCCGCCCAGGGCCAGGCCGCTGACGATGAACGGCTCGAAGTCAGACCAAGGTGGCATTGATCTTCTAGGTGGTCGGCGCGGCTGCCGCGGTGCCGGCCACGCTGCGGTACTGCGCGATCTGCGGGTCGACCGCGGAGATCTGTGTGCAGCCCTGGGCGGTGACCATCTTCCCGTTGTCCGGCGTGACGGTGGTGTCGTCGTTGTTCGGGATGTGCAGGGGGTAGCTGCCGTAGGTCCACAGCTGGCACAGCATGCCGGTGTTGAAGTTGGTGACCCCCTTGAACGCGGCGTTGACGCTGGCCACCGTGTACGCGCCGGTGATCGACTCCAGCGCGTGGACCGCGATCTCGGCCTCGGTGAAGCCCATCTGGCTGAAGCTGCCGATGCCGCCGGAGACCGCCGAGCCGTACTGCTTGAGGATCGCCTTGTACAGGTTCATCGTCGTCGTGTTCGTGTCGTCGGGCGGGATCAACTCCGCGTTGACGAACAGCTTGTTGTTCCACTTGGGTCCCAGCGACTGAGCCAGGAAGTCAGTGTTGCACGGCGTCGAGCAGCCCCACAGCTTGACATGGTCCTCCAGGCCGAGCTTCTGCGCCGCCTGCAAGATGACCAGCGCGTCGGGCGGGGTGAAGTTGAGCACCACGGCGCCGTTCGGGCCGGCGTCGTCGACTTCCTTGATCGCGACGGAGTCGGCGTCGGAGATCGGCACGTTCTCGGTGAGCTGGACGATCGGCACGTTCGCGGCCTTGGCCAGCGCCGAGGGACCGGCGGCGATGTAACCGGTGCCGGGCACGTTCGACTGGTCGAAGACGATCTTGTTGACGTGCTGGGCCAGCGCGTACTGCACCGCGCCGTCGGAGCTGTACCGCGGCCCCATGTTGACCGCGGCGCTGTTCGGCGTCGAGTAGCACTCGGGCGCGATCCCGGAGTCGATGATGTAGTAACCGAGCTTCTGCCAGTAGCTGCTGTCCACCGAGCATTCGATGATGGAGGTGTTGCCGATGATGCCGACCACGTGATCGGTGTCCACCAGCTGCTTGGCGTCGGCCGCGATCTGGGCCGGGTTGGTCTGCTCGGTCTCGATGTAGAGCTTGACCGGGTGGCCGTTGATGCCGCCGTTGGCGTTCACGCAGGCGAAGTACGCGTTGGCCATGTTCGGGATGTCGGTGAACGAGGTCCCCGGCTGGTTGGTGGCGATGGCGCCCAGCGCGATCGGCGTCCCGGTGGCGGCCACGCCGGGCTTGGTGCCGCACTGCGACGTGCTGACCGCTGACGTGCTCGCCGAGCTGGACGCGGTGGCCGTGGCGGCGGGCGTGGAGGAGCTCGAGCTGCTGTTGCTCGCGCTGCTGCTGCAGCCGGCCGCGGCCAGGGCGAGGGCCGCGGCGAGCAGGACCGTTCTTCGCGCCGTCAGCATGTGTCCGGTCATCTCTTTCCCCTTTGGCTTTTAATTCTCTAGGGCACGGTCACCAGGATCTTTATGGCGTCCGGCGGCCGACGCATCGCGAATTCGAATGCTTCCGCCGTACGGGTCAGCGGGAAATGGTGTGAGAAAAGCGCGGCTAGCGAGGCGCGGTGGGCCGAAACCAGGTTTATCGCGTGCCGGAAATCCGTTCTGGTGGCGCAACTGGAGCCAATGACGTCAATTTCCTTCTCCGGGAAGACGCCGGGCCGGATCACGGCGGAGCCTGACGACATGCCGACCACCACGACCCGGCCGGCCGAGGCCGCCATGGCCATGGCGGCCGGCAGCACGCCGGGTTCGCCGCTGGTCTCGATGATCAGGGGCGGTCCTTCCCCCTTGGTCCAGTCCCCGGCCTCGCGGAGCAGGTCGGCGGGCGGGGCCCAGGCGGTGCGTTCGGCGCCGAGCCGCTTGGCCAGGTCACGGCGGCCTTCGATCGGGTCGATGACCAGGACCCGGGCGCTGGACTGCACGACGGCGAGCATCGTGGCCAGGCCGATCGGGCCCGCGCCGAACACGACCACCTGCTCGCCGGGCCGCAGCCGGCCCCGGGTCAGGGCGTGTACGGCGACCGAGGCGGGCTCGACGAAGGCCGTGCCGTCGGCGTCCAGGTCGCCGGTGGCGAAGACACACGTGGCGGGGACCTCGAGCCGTTCGGCCAGGCCGCCGTCGAGGTGCACGCCGACCAGCCGGAACCGGGTGCACGCGTTGGGGCGGCCGGCCTGGCAGGGATAGCAGGTGCCGCAGGGCAGCAGCGGGAAGATCGCCACCCGGTCGCCCGGGTCCAGGCTGGTGGCGTCATTGGGGTCGTCGATGACGGCAGAAACCTCGTGGCCCTGGATCCGCGGATAGAAGTCGCGGGCGCCGGAAAGCGCGCCCACGTCCCCGGAAAACAGGTGGAAGTCCGAGCCGCAGATGCCAACCGCTTCCGGCCGCACGATGACGTTTCCGGTCCGGGGCCGTCCCGGATCGGAAACGTCCTCGATCACCATCTCACCGGGCGATCTGGTCACGGCGGCCAGCACGGGCGGCCCCTCTCATTCGGCAGCCGTCAAGAACGGGCGTCCCTAGCTGGCCGACCGGAGATCCTGGCTAAATAATTCGCGCTTAGCCGGACATTTCCATGAAAGGCGGGGCGGAACAATGACGCGGTCCCCAAATAAGCCCGGCTGGTTCCTGAGCCGGACCACAAGGGTCCGGTATTGGCCGGCGCGGCTGCCCTAAGCCAGTCCGGCGGCGGCGCGCAGGGCGGCGGCGCGGTCGGTGCGCTCCCAGGTGAAGCCGGGCTCGTCGCGGCCGAAGTGGCCGTAGGCGGCGGTCCGCCGGTAGATGGGACGGCGCAGGTCCAGGGCCGCCACCAGGGCAGCGGGGCGCAGGTCGAAGTGATCGCGGACCAGGTCGGTGATCAGCGACCGGGGGACGTGCTCGGTGCCGAACGTCTCAATCAGCAGCGACATAGGCCGGGCCATGCCGATGGCGTAGGCCACCTGCACCTCGGCCCGGTCGGCCAGCCCGGCGGCCACGATGTTCTTGGCCACGTGCCGGGCCGCGTAGGAGGCGGACCGGTCGACCTTGGTGGGGTCCTTGCCCGAGAAGGCGCCGCCGCCGTGCCTGGCGAACCCGCCGTAGGTGTCGACGATGATCTTGCGGCCGGTCAGGCCGGTGTCGCCGACCGGGCCGCCGATGACGAACCGGCCGGTCGGGTTGACGTAGAACTCCCGGCGCAGCGCGGCCGGGTCGTACAGGTCAGGCGGCAGGACCTCGGTCACCACGTGCTCCCACAGCGCGTCGGGCAGCTTGGCCTCCACCCCGTCCTCGTGCTGGGTGGAGATGAGCACCTTCTCCACCCCGGCCGGGCGGCCCGCCGCGTCGTAGCGCACGGTGACCTGGGTCTTGCCGTCCGGGCGCAGGTAGGGCAGCAGCCCGTTGCGGCGCACGTCGGCCAGCCGCCGGGCCAGCTTGTGCGCGAGCATGATCGGCATCGGCATGAGCTCGGGGGTCTCGCTGGTGGCGTAGCCGAACATCATGCCCTGGTCGCCGGCCCCGGCCGCGTCAAACGGGTCGGTGCGGCCCAGGTGCCTGCTGTCGTGCGAGGAGGCCACGCCCCGGGCGATGTCGGGCGACTGCTTGTCCAACGCGGTGATCACGCCGACCGCGTTGCCGTCGAAGCCGAACTCGCCGGTGTCGTAGCCGATGTCGCAGATCACCTGGCGGGCCAGCGCGGCGAAGTCGAGCACCGCGGCGGTGGTGATCTCGCCCGCCAGCACCACCAGCCCGGTGGTCAGCAGCGTCTCGACCGCGACCCGGGAGTACGGGTCGGCGGCCAGCGCGGCGTCCACTACCGCGTCAGAGATCTGGTCGGCCACCTTGTCCGGGTGGCCCTCGGTCACCGATTCCGAGGTGAACAGGAAACCCTCGCTCATGCGGTGTCACCTCCGGTGAGTTCGGTCCTGACCATGGCGGCCCCGGCCACCATGGCGCGCAGCTTGGCCCGGGCCACCTCCGGGGCCAGGTGCCGCAGGCCGCAGTCGGGGTTGATCATCAGGCGGTCAGCGGGCACGTACTCCAGCGCCCGGCGGATCCGGTCCGCGACCACCTCGGGCGTCTCGACCTCGGCCGTCTTGACGTCGATGACGCCGAAGCCCAGCCAGCGGTCCCATTCGCGCAGCAGGCGCAGGTCTTCCAGGCCCTTGCGGGCGAACTCCAGGACGAGCTGGTCGACCCGGGCGGCCTGCACGGCCGGGAACAGGAAGTCGTAGTGCCCCTCCCAGGACGGGCGGGCGTAGCGGTTGCCGTAGCAGACGTGCAGCGCCCAGGTGGCGGCCACGCCGTCGGTGACCGTGTTGACCGCCTCGACGGCCAGCTCGGCGTGCTCCGGGTAGCCGGCCAGGAACGGCTCGTCGATCTGCAGGAAGCCGGCGCCGGCCTCGGCCAGCTCGCGGGCCTCGGCGTTGAGCCGGCGGGCCAGCGCGCGGACCAGGTCGCCGGGCTTATCGTAGGCGCCGTCGCGGATCCGGCGGGACAGCGAGAACGGCCCGGTGAAGGAGAACTTGACCGGGAGCTTGGTGAGCTGGCGGGTGAACCGGAAGTCGGCGGCCAGCTCCAGGCCGGGGTGGGTCCCGTCGGGCAGCGGGCGGGTGACTTCGGCGTCGTAGTAGTCGAAGTAGTCGGTCTTGCCCCGCTGCGGGATATGCACGCCGGGCAGCCGGGCCAGGAAGTAGTCGACGTCGTTGTCCCGGCGCAGCTCGCCGTCGGAGACGATGTCGAGGCCGGCCAGCTCCTGGTCCTTGACCGCGGCCTTGATGGCCACCTCGTGGATCTCGGCCAGGTGCTGGGCGCTGATCCGGCGCTGGTAGAACTCGGTCTTCAGCCGCTCCAGCCATTCCGGCACCGAGTACGAGCCCACGACCGTGGTCGGCAGCAGGGTAGGCACGGGGCTCAGTCCCGGGCCTGGGCGATGAGCGTGGTGATGTTCGAGCCGGGCCGCTGCCGGAACGGGGCGAACTGGACGCCGAACCCGCGCCGGCTCGCGACCAGCTGCAGCAGCGGGCCGTTGACCCAGTTCACCACCGACCCGTCGTACTTGCCTGGGCCGTAGAACCCGGTGCGGTACTGCGGCCGGGCGGTCAGGAACAGGTCGTGGCACTGCAGCCGGCCGTACGGGTGCAGCAGCGGTAGCGTGCCGGTGAAGCTGGCCAGCGCGCCGTTGCTGACGTGCATCCGGACGTCGCCTTCGGCCTCGATCAGCGGCCGCAGGATCTCCCCGGTCAGGTCCGCGGTGAGCTGGTAGCGGTCCAGGCCCTCCAGCGGCACGTACCGTTCCCGCAGCCGCAGGGCGTCCCACACCGCCCGCCAGAAGCCGACCGCCTGGCTGGGATCGGGGAACTGGCCGGGCGCGGACTCACTCAGCAGTTCCGGGCCGATCCGCAGCAGCCGGTCGATGAGCGGGGGCAGCCCGTCTCGGCTGGTGCCGAACCGGCCGGCGATCAGGCCGGCGTCGTCGTCGGACAGGAAGGCCTGGGTCTGCACCTGGTAGGTGCGCCCGTGGAGGCAGGCCAGCTCGTCGGTGGGCAGGTTGTCGTAAACGTTGGAGATGTAGGCCAGGAACGCCTTGCCGGCCAGGAAGCCGAGCGTGATCGACGGCCGGGTGGCCTCCAGGACCAGCGCGCTGACCCGGTCGCCGTGGTGAGCCACGGCCGTTCGGGCCCGTTCCAGCACGTGCGGGGAGTAGTCGCCCATCAGGTAGCGCAGGCGCCGGTAGTAGTCGCGGCCGTGCCTGCGGTCCAGCTGGACGAACTCGTCCAGCCAGGTGCGGGCCTGGTTGCCGTTGCCGACACCGAGTTCCAGGATGTACAGCTCGTCGGGCAGCGCGCGGCGCGCGGCCAGGTCGTCCCACAGCCGGAACAGCTCCAGGATGAGCTCCCGGGCCGCCTCGGTGTTGCGCGCGTCGCTCTCGCCGCCGGGCAGCGACTGCTCGTACTCCCGGCCGGTGGCCCGCTCCCAGTCCGACAGGGCCTGCCAGTACAGCGCGTTGAACCGCCAGATGCAGCTGTCCCGGCCCGGCACCCAGGGCTCCAGGGCCAGGCCGGGCGGGCCGGCCAGCGCGCTCTTGACGTCGGCGGCCAGGCCTTCAGGGGAAATGTCGCCGCAGCGGCGCAGGTCGACGGCGATCTCCACGTCTTCGCCGTCCGGGCCGGCGATGGACCGGGCCACGACCGGCTCGCGGAAGTTGCCGCGGTACTGGATCCAGTCGCAGACCACCCGCAGCCGGGCCAGGTCGGCGGGCGAGGCGCAGACCGCCTCGATGATCGGGCCGAGCGCCGACCGGGCCGCCGCGGACTCCCGCAGCTTCTTGACCGGCCGCAGGTCAACGTCCACCGGAGCCCCTGGCTGCGGTCAGGCCGGCCTGGTCCAGGATGGCCGGGACGGCCTGCTCGTTCCCGGCCACCAGCAGGTGCACCCCGGCCACGCCCGGGATAGCGGCCAGCTGCTTGACGGTCTCGGCCGCGAGCGTGACGCCCTCGGCGGCGGTCCGGTCGGGCGGGACGCCGGTCAGCCTGCGGTAGACGTCGTCCGGTACGTACACGCCGGGAACCTGGTCGCGCATGAAGTCCAGGGCCCGCCGCGACCTGACCGCGCCGACGCCGGGCAGGATGGCGCACCGCCCGGGCAGGCCCAGGTCGCGGACCTGTCCCATCCACCGGGCGAAGGCCGGGACGTCGAACACGAACTGGGTCTGCACGAACTGGGCGCCGGCCGCGACCTTCTTGCCCAGCCGGTCGGCCCGGAAGGCGGCCGGCGGGGCGAACGGGTTCTCCACCGCGCCCAGGAAGCACTCCGGCGCCGGGTCGAGCCGGCGCCCGGACAGCAGTAGGTGCTGGTCGCGCATGGTCCGCAGGGTCCACAGCAGCTGGATGCTGTCCAGGTCGAACACCGGCTTGGCCCCCGGGTGGTCGCCGAACTTCGGGTGATCGCCGGTCATGACCAGCACGTTGCGGATGCCGAGGGCGCAGGCGCCGAGCAGGTCGGACTGCAGCGCGATGCGGTTGCGGTCCCGGCAGGTCATCTGCATGACCGGCTCGAGCCCGGCGTCGATGACGGCCAGGCTGCCGGCCCAGCTGGCCAGCCGCACGTGCGAGCCCTGGTTGTCGGTCACGTTGACCGCGTCCACCCAGTCCTTGAGCAGCGCGGCCGTGGCCGTGATCTGCTGCGTGCCGGCCCCGCGGGGCGGGCTGATCTCGGCGGTCACCGCGAAGCCGCCCGCAGCCAGGCGCTCGCGCAGGCTCATGGGCCTGCTCCGGGGCCTGCTCCGGCGTCGCCGGTCCACAGCTGCTCGTCGCGGCCCTGCCAGTAGTTCAGCCACGAGCTGGCGCCCCAGCGCCGGCTATCGGCCGGGCGGTGCAGCAGGCGCAGGTCAGCGGTGCGGCCCGCGCTGGCGGCGCGCTCGTAGGCGTCGACCCAGACGCAGCGCCGGTCCGGGTACACCTCGCAGGAGCCGTCCGCGCCCACTCCCCCGCACGGGCCGTTCCGCAGTTCCTTGGGGCAGCCCATCGGGCACACGTACCCGGTGACGGGCAGCGCGCACTGGCCGCACATCCGGCAGCCGAACAAGGCCTGCTTGGTCACCCGCTCCGCTCGGGTGAACGCCGTGCGGGCCCGGCTGGAGGCTTCGATGCGCGCCGCCAGCCAGCGGTAGCCGGGGTTGGGTCTCAGCGCCCGCTGCAGCCGGTAGGCCACCCGGGCACCCAGCCGCGGCGGCACGGGCACGGGCTCGCGGACGGACTCGGGCGGCCTGGCGGTCAACGGATCAGCCGGCCGGACTGAATTGAAACCGCCGCCGCGTCATTTTGTGATTGCTGGTAATTGACTCGGGCGACACAAAAGAATAGCGACGGGTTTTCCTGGACGAGACCGGATCCCATGCTCTCTATCCTGGGCGTCTGCGCCCTCCGGAAGCAACGATTACCGCCACAAGCTTGCCGCCCGGTCCGTTGTGCACGACGACAGCGATGCGGGCTTAATAGCCGTGCGGCACAAATTCAGCGAACGCCGATTTGTGGGCTCGCACAGCTATCCGCGGGCCTGCCAGGAAGCGCGAGAGCCGAGCGGCTAGCCCCAGACTTCGCGGGCGGTTTCCACGATGAGACGGAGCTTGGCGACTTCCTGGTCGTAGGTGAGCGTGTTGCCTTCCGAGGTGGAGGAGAAGCCGCACTGGCCGGACAGGCCGAGCTGGTCCAGCGGGATGTACTTGGCTGCCTCGTCGATGCGACGCTTGAGGTCATCCTTGGACTCCAGCTCGGGGCGCTTGGTGGTGACCAGGCCGAGGACGACCATCTTGCCCGGCGGGACGAAGCGCAGCGGCTCGAAGCCGCCGGAGCGCTCGTCGTCGTACTCCAGGAAGAACCCGTCCACGTCCAGCTCGGAGAACAAGGCCTCGGCCACGAAGTCGTACCCACCGGAGGCGACCCAGGAGGAGCGGAAGTTTCCGCGGCACATGTGCGTGGTGATGGCCATGCCGTCGGGCTTGTCCTTGATCGCGGCGTTGATCTGCTTGATGTAGCGCAGGTGCAGGTGCTCGGCGTCCTCGCCGCGCTCGCTGATCTCGGCGCGCTGGACCGGGTCGTTGAGGTAGGCCAGGCTGGTGTCGTCGAACTGCAGGTAGGTGCAGCCGAGGGCGTACAGCCGCTGCACCTCATCGGCGTAGGCGGCGGCCAGGTCGGCCCAGAATTCCTCCAGGTCCGGGTACACCGTGTGGTCCACCGAGGCGGGGCCGCCGCGGTAGTGGACCATGTTCGGCGACGGGATGGTGAGCTTGGGCACGGCCGTGGTGACGTGGTCGCGCAGGAAGGTGAAGGCGTCGGCGAAGATCGTGTCCACGATGCGCAGCTTGCCGTCGATGCGGATCGAGGCCGGGGTGAACTCGATCTCCCCGGCCGCGTTCGTGAACTTGACGGCCAGGTGGCCGGGCGCCTTGGACACGCCGCCCAGCGCGTAGATGAAGTCCATGTGCCAGGAGGCGCGGCGGAACTCGCCGTCGGTGGCCGACTGCAGGCCCACCTCTTCCTGCATCCGGATCGCGCCCGGGATCTCCTCGTCCTCGACCGCGCGCAGGTCGGCGGCCGTGATCTGGCCGGCGGTGAAGTCGTCGCGGGCCCGGAGCAGCCGGGCCGGGCGCAGCAGGCTGCCGACGTGGTCGGCGCGGAAGGGGGGACTGGTCCTGCGGGCCATCTCTACCTCGCTTCTCTGGAGGGCGACGGATACCACCCTGCCCTAGATTTCCTATCACGCGCTCTCCGGTGCTCAAAGTGTCATGCATCACGTGCCCGCGAGCTCCCGGCAGTTTTCCCGGCATCGATGCGCCGAAGGTTATTCTCGTCGGGTGAGCAGCCTCGCGGACACCGGTGAGCCGGGCGAGGGCGAACCGTGGATGGCGCCCGGCGCCGCGGCGCAGCGTCCGCCGCGGCTGCTGCTCACCCTGCTCGGTGACTACTGGTGGCAACGCACCGAGCCGCTGCCCTCGGCGGCGATCGTCGCGCTGCTGGCCGAGTTCGGCGTCAGCGACTCGGCGGCCCGCGCCGCGCTGAGCAGGCTGACCCGTAACGGCCTGCTGGTCACGTCCAAGACCGGCCGGCGCACGTTCTCGCGGCTGAGCTCGCGCGCGGCGGCGATCCTCGATGACGGCGCGCGGCGCATCTTCTCCTTCGGCGCGGACCGGCGGCCGTGGGACGGCATCTGGTCGCTGGTCGCGTTCTCCATTCCCGAGGACAACCGGGCGGCCAGGGACGCGCTGCGCAAGCAGCTGCGCTGGCTCGGCTTCGCGCCGCTCTACGACGGGCTGTGGGTCTCGCCTCGTGATCACGGCGCCGAGGTGATCGGGTACCTGAAGGACCTGGACATCACCACGGCTACCGCGTTCCGGGCCACGTCGATCCCGGCCGAGTGCGACATTCCGGCCCGGGCCTGGGATCTGGACGGCCTGCGCCTGGCAGTACGAGCAGTTCGTCGGCTTCGCCAGCCGGCTGCGGGACACCACGGCGGCCGGGCAGGTGCCCCCGACGGACGCGCTGATCGCCCGGACCCGGGTCATGGACGAATGGCGCGCCTTCCCCGGCCTGGATCCCGACCTGCCCGCGGAGCTGCTGCCCGGCGGCTGGCCGCGGGCAGCGGCCCGCGAGCTGTTCATCGGCTGCTACGACCTGCTCGGACCGCTGGCGGCCAGGCGGGTCAGGCAGATCATCACCAGGTACAGCCCCGAGCTGGCCGGGCGGGCCGCCTACCACAGTTCGGAACTGAAGCTGAGCGCCGCACCGGATCCCTCGTCGGGCTAACGCCGCGCCGGGGGACCTCGGGGCGGCGGGTCAGAACTGGTCGGCCGAGGCGACCGTCTCGGTGATGGTGATCTCCGGCGGCTCGGCGGCGGCGCCGACCGACCCGATGAACCCCTGCAGGTCGGGGTTGGAGAAGAACTGCTGGAAGTGCCCGGCAGTCTCCCACTCGTCTACGGCCAGGACGAAACCGTCGCCGAGGCCGAACTGGTGGTGAATGGCACCCTGCGCGCGGCTCGCCTCGGATATCTTCTCGAACTCCCCGGCCCGGTCGGCCAGCGCCTGGCGGAACGCGACGGTGTCGCCCTTGATCTTCACAGTGACTAGCACGCTCATGTCCTGGATTCCCCTCCTTGAGTTCCGTTGGCCCGGGCACGCAGGTTCCGGCCTGCGGCTCAGCCCAGGTCAACATGGTTCATAACGAGCCGGGGCGCAAGGGGCATGTGCTTGGCGTGGAGGTCAGATGGAGGTCTGCAGCAGGGCCTGGCTGGCCGTGGGAACCAGGGGCAGGGCGAGCGTCATCTCGGTGCCCTGGCCGGGCTGGCTGCGGGCGGACAGCTGGCCGCCGTGGGCGCGGGCCAGCTCGGCGGCGACCGCGAGGCCGATGCCGCTGCCGGAGATCTGCGCCGCCTGCGGGCTGCGCCAGAACCGGTCGAAGATGCGGGGCAGTTCGTCGGCGGGAATCCCGGGGCCGGTGTCGGTGACGGTCAGTACCGCCTCGACGGCTTGCGGGCCGGCCTGGACGCTGACGCGGCCGCCCGGCGGGGTGAACTTCAGCGCGTTGGTCAGCAGGTTGGTGATGACCTGATGGAGCCAGCGCGGATCGCCGAGCACCTCAGCCGGGGCCAGCTGCCGTGTCACAGTGATCCCCGCGGCCTCGAACTGGCTGGTCAGGCTGTCGGTGGCGGCTCCGGCGATTTCGGCGAGGTCGCAGGGCCGCCGCGACAGGTGCAGGGCCGCGGCATCGGCGGCGGCCAGGGTCTGCAGGTCGGAAACCATCCGGGCCAGCCGCAGCACCTCGTCGCGGAGCGAGGTCAGGTGCTCCGGGGTGGGCTCGGTGACCTCGTCCAGGAGCGCCTCGTGCCCGGCCTGCAGGACCGCGATCGGGGTGCGCAGCTCGTGGGCCACGTCGGCGACCAGATCGCGGCGCAGCTGTTCCTGCCGGGCCGTCGTGTCGGCCATCTGGTCGAAGGCGGCGGCCAGCTCGCGCAGCTCGTCGGGTGCGCTGAGCGGGCCGACCCGGGCGGTGCGCTGCCCGCGGCCCACCGCCCGGGTGACCGCGATGATCTGCTCGACCGGGCGGGTGATCCGGCGCGCAGCGGCCAGCCCGGTGAGCAGGGCCATCAGCGCCGCCAGGCCGGCCGCGCCGGCGATGGCCCGCAGCAGGTCGGTCTCCAGCGCGTGATCGGCCCCGCCCAGGCCGGAACCGGTGAACCGGACGTAGGCCTCCCCCGCCCGCTCGCCGTGGGCCGTCAGCGATGCCTGGTAGAGCTGGCCCGTCTGCGCGGCGTAGCCGGGTGAGGACCGCACCACCCGGCCCGACGTATCGCGTATCTGCACATCGGCGCCGGTCTTGGCGGCCAGGTCAAGGACCGGGGACAGGGCGGCCGTGGCCCAGTTGTCGTGGCGGTCCCAGGCCGCGGCGGCGGCCACGGCGATCGCGTTGGTCAGCTGCACGCGCTGCTGCGTGGCCAGCGCCGAGACGTCCGTGGCCGCGAACCCCGCGGTCAGGCCCGCCAGCAGGGCCACCGCGGCCAGGGCGACCGAGATGAACGCCAAGGCGAGCCGCAGGCCGAGCGTGCCGGCGCGGCCAGGGCGGACGGCCGGCGGCCCGTGGTCGTCAGTCATCGCAGGCGAGGCCGAGCCGGTACCCGCCGCCGAGCACGGTCTGGACGATCTGCGGGCTGGCCGGGTCTTCCTCGACCTTGCGGCGCAGGTTCTTGACGTGCGAGTCGACGGTCCGCTCGTAGCCCTCGAACTCGTACCCGCGGACCCGGTTGATCAGCTCGAACCGGGAGTAGACCCGGCCGGGTACCGTGGCCAGGGCGACCAGGATGCCCCATTCGGTCGGGGTCAGCTCGGCTCGCCGGCCGCGCACGGTGACCAGGTGCTTCGGCTCGTCGATGACCATGGTCCCGGCGCCGTAGCTGGTCATGCCGCTCTTGGCCGCCGGCGAGCCGCGGCGCAGGATGGCCTGGACGCGCAGCACCAGCTCGCGCGGGCTGAACGGCTTGGTCACGTAGTCGTCGGCGCCGAGCTCGAGCCCGGCGATCCGGTCTTCCTCGGCCGCCTTGGCCGTCAGCATCAGGATCGGTATGGTGCCGGCGGCGCGGATCTCGCGGGCCACTGTCTCGCCGGATACATCCGGCAGGCCCAGGTCCAGGATCACCAGGTCCGGCGCGGCCGAGGTGGCCAGCGTGATGGCCTCGGCGCCTGACCCGGCCGACAGCACCGTGAACCCGGCCCGCTCCAGGTAGGACCGGACCAGTTCCCGCAGCTTCCGCTCGTCCTCTACGAGCAGCACCGTCGCGGCCATTGCCCTCACCCGCCCCTCGTGCAGGTTGCCAGGATATTTCCATGATCTATGCAGGAACGACCGGCTGACGAGACCGGGGGCCGGGCTAACCGCTTTCTCTATGCGATCACCATGTGGCCTTCACCTGCCGTACGTGCCGACACGGTGCCATTGGTCAGGCCAGGCGGAACCACACGGGGATCGGTGAGATGACGGCGGCCAACCTGCTGGTGCTCATTCCCTGGCTGGTCTTCGCCGTAGGGTTGGCGGTCATCGGCTGGCGCCTGCTGGCCAGCCGCCGGGGCCGCAGGCACCGGCGAGATCGCCGCTGACGAGGTGCGGTCCGGTCGGGGCCCGGGGGAAGGCCGGACCGCACCTTTATCTCCGCCCGGCTCGCAGCCGGCCAGCACGGGGGCCTGGTCGGCTGACCAGGGCGGGCCATAAGGGGCGGACGGCACTCTTGGGGCCGGACACATGGACCACGCGGCCACGCAGGCGGATGATGGCAGGCGGATGCCGCGGGAGGTCACATGAAAACCAGGGCAGCGGTGCTCAGGGACATGGGCAAGGACTGGGAGATCATCGAACTGGACCTCGACTCGCCCAAGGACGGTGAGGTGCTGATCCGGTTCACGGCGGCGGGCCTGTGCCATTCCGATGACCACCTGCGCACCGGCGACATCCCGGTCCGCTACCCCATCGTGGGCGGCCACGAGGGGGCGGGCATCGTCGAGGAGGTCGGCGGCGGCGTCAGCCGGCTCAAGCCCGGCGATCACGTGGTCTGCTCGTTCCTGCCCACCTGCGGGCACTGCCGGTTCTGCGCCAGCGGCATGACCAACCTGTGTGACCTCGGCGCGCTGTTCTTCGACAACTGCCTGCCCGACGGCACGTTCCGGTTCCACGCCGACGGCGAGGACTTCGGCCAGATGTGCCTGCTGGGTACCTTTTCCGAACGGTCCGTGGTTTCTGAGCACTCCTGCATAAAGATCGACGACGACCTGCCGCTGGCGACGGTGGCCCTGGTCGGCTGCGGGGTGCCGACCGGGTGGGGCACCGCGGTGAACGCGGGCGGCGTGCGGCCCGGCGACACGACCGTCGTGTACGGGATCGGCGGGGTCGGCATCAACGCCGTCCAGGGTGCGGCGTTCGCCGGCGCGCGCAACGTCATCGCGGTCGACCCGCTGGAATTCAAGCGGGAGAACGCCATGGAGTTCGGGGCCACGCACACCGCGGCTTCCGCGGAAGCCGCGCAGGAGCTCGTCACCGAGGTGACCAGGGGCGTCGGCGCCGACCAGGCCCTGATCACCGTGGGCGTGGTCACCGAGGAGGTCATCGCGTCGGCGTTCGCGGCGGTTCGCAAGCGCGGCACGGTGGTGATCACCGGGCTGGCCGGCCCGGGCAAGAAGACCATCCAGCTGCCCAGCTTCGAGCTGACCCTGTTCGAGAAGCGGATTCAGGGCGCGCTGTTCGGCGGCGGAAACCCGTTCGAGACGATCCCGCGGCTGCTCGACCTGTACCGGGCCGGGCAGCTCAAGCTCGACGAACTGGTCACGAACCGGTACACGCTGGACGAGGTCAACCAGGGCTACCGGGACATGCTGGACGGCCGTAACATCCGCGGCCTCCTCATGCACGAATCCTGACGCGCCGCTGAACCGGCCGGGCCCGGCCTCCGTGAAGCTAAGTGGGGAGTTGTTCGCTGGCCGCTGCCGTGCGCTCTCGCCGCACCCAGCCAGCAACCCACTCGCTTGGCGCGCCTGCGGAGGAGGTCAGTGCGGTGAGAAGACCGATGGCCTGCCCGGTACTGCCGCCTGGCCCCAGCTCCCGGCGCAGATGCCCGTGGCGCCTGCCTGCCCGGCCGCGCCGGGCCGCCCGCTGCCGGGCCGGCTGGAATCCGGCTTCACCAGCTGGCCGTGGTCGCCGCTGCTAGCGGTTCCGGCCCCTAGCCGCAGCAGCGGTCAAGGGCCCGGCCGTGGCTTCAGACCAGCCCGGCCGGGCCCCGCCTTTCCGGCCGGCGACTGGCTCGGGGTGCGGGCGGGCTCGGTGAGGTGGGCGGCCCGCTGCGCCGCGCACTCGACCTGGCCCAGCGGTGCGGGGCCGCGCCGCTGGCCGAGGCGGCCAGGCAGGAGCTGCTCGCGACCGGAGCCCGCCCCCGGCGCACCGCGCTGACCGGTCCGGACGCGCTGACCAGCACCGAACGACAGGTGGCCGGGCTAGCCGCGGAAGGCCTGTCCAACCGGCAGATCGCCCAGCACCTATTCGTCACGCTGCCCACCGTGGAAACGCATCTGCGGCATGCCTTCCGCAAGCTCGGCATCACCTCCCGGGGCGAGCTGGCGGCCCAGCTGGGCGGGTGAGCCTTCCAGACGATTGTCCCCGGCGACATTCCCGGCGCCGGCGCATTTGTGCTGCGGCCACGCAGGGCACAGACCGCCCTTGCCGGGCGGCGGGCGGGCGGGGGACGCTGGGGCTCAACCGGGCACGACGAGCATCAGGAGGACATCATGGCGGAGGCTTCGGGCGGCGAGTTCTGGCGGGAGTTCAAGCCGGTGGCGCAGGTGTTCCGGCCCGGCGCGATGCCGGAGGCGTACATCGCCAACGCGGCCATCGACGACGACCGCTACTACGCCCCGCTGTCGGAGACGGTCGGCACCCGGCCGCTGTTCATCTCCCCGGGCCAGAACCGGTGGTGCGACGTCCTGCTGTGCCGCGGGGCCGGGCTGGTCAACCGGCACTACCACCCGCAGCAGGTGTTCGCCTACACGATCTCGGGCAAGTGGGGGTACCTGGAACACGACTGGGTGGCGACCGCCGGCGACTGGATCTACGAGGCGCCCGGCGAGGCGCACACGCTGGTGGCCTACGAGTCCGACGAGCCGATGCGGGTCACGTTCAACGTCACCGGGCCGCTGATCTGGCTGGATGAAGACGGCCAGATCAGCGGCCACTTTGACGTGTTCGACTACATCAAGCTGTGCCGGGACCACTACGAGAAGGTCGGCCTCGGCGCGGACTACGTCGACCGGCTGTTCCGCTGAGGCTCAGGCGTAGATCGACTTGAACTGCTGGTAGGCGCCGATGGCGTTCGGGCCGAGTTCCCGGCCGATGCCGCTGGCCTTGACCCCGCCGAATGGCGCCCCGGGATCGGGCAGGTACTTGTTGATCCCGATGGTGCCGGTCCGCACGCGCCGCGCGACGTCCTTGCCCCGCTCGGTATCGGTGGTCCACACCGAGCCGCCGAGCCCGAAGTCGGAGTCGTTGGCGATCCGGACCGCGTCGTCCACGTCGTTGTAGGCGATGACGGACAGCACCGGCCCGAAGATCTCCTCCTGCGCGATCGTCGAGGAGTTGTCCACGTCGGCGAACACGGTCGGCTCGACGAACCAGCCCCGGTCCAGGTCCCGCGGGCGGCCGCCGCCGACGACCAGCCGGGCGCCGTCGCTGTTCCCCTTGGCCACGTAGCCTTCCACCCGGTCACGGTGGTTCTGCGACGCCATCGGCCCGATCTGGGTGGCCGGGTCCAGCGCGTCCCCGACGGCCAGCGACGAGGCGAAGGCGGCCATGGTGTCCACCACCTCGTCGTAGCGCGACCGCGGGGCGAGCACCCGGGTGCCGAGGTAGCAGGTCTGGCCGTTGTTGACCAGGGTGGCCGCGAACAGGTCGTTGCCGATCTTGGCCAGATCCAGGTCGGCGTCGTCGAGCACGATCGCGGCCGACTTGCCGCCCAGCTCCAGGGTGACCGGGCGCAGCAGCCGACCGCAGGCCTCCGCGACGCGCCGTCCGGCCGCGGTCGAGCCGGTGAAGGCCACCTTGTCCACGTCCCGGTGCTCGACCAGGTAGGCGCCGAGCTCCCGGCCGCCGGGCACGATGCTGACCACGCCCTGCGGGATCCCGGCCGCGGCGACCGCCTCGGCCAGCAGGAACGCGTCGAGCACGGTCTCCGGCGACGGCTTCATCACGATCGTGCACCCGGCGGCGAGCGCGGGCGCGTACTTGAACGCGGCCAGCGTCTGCGGGTAGTTCCACGGCACGATGGCGCCGACCACCCCGATGGGCTCGCGGCGCACGATGTTGGTGCCTCCCAGGAAGCCGGGCCGTTCCTCCTCGAACGACGCGCCGTCCAGCAGGCCGGCGATGTAGCGCAGCACGATGACCGGGAACCCGCCCTCCAGCATGGTCGCGACCGAGATCGGCATGCCGTTCTGGGCGCTGACCCGCTGGGCCATCTCGGCGGACCGGGCTTCGAGTTCGGCGGCGAGCCGGCCGAGCGCCGCGGCGCGGGCCGACGGCTCCCACTGCGACCAGCCATCCGGGTCGTCGAACGCACGGCGCGCCGCCGCGACGGCGGCGTCCACGTCGGCTTCGGCCGCCTCGGGCACCGAGCCGATGGGCTCCTCGGTGCTGGACGAGACGACGTCGATCCTGTTGCCGGAACTGGGACGTACCCACTCGCCGCCGATGAACAGCGAGTCGTAGCTGACCTGCATGGGAATCCTCTTTCCTTTGGTATTCACAATGAGACTACGGGGGCGATGCGGGCGCAAGGGGACGCGGGCTGGGGCCCCGCGAGCCAAAGGGCGCGGCACTGCCTGGACTGACGAGCGAGGAACGAGCGAGGAGGGAAGGAAGTGCGTCAAGAGCGCCCGGAGGCGAGTGGGGATAACGGAGCCACGACGGCGAGCAGCGGCGCCAGCACGGTCAGGTCCTCCTCGGCGGCGGTCAGGATGACGCCGTTGACCAGCTTGCGGGCGTCGCGGAGCAGGTCGGCGGCGAGCTCGATGCCGGCCGCGCGGGCGGCGCCGCGGCCGGCCCGTTCCATGGCGCGCAGGGTGTCCGGCGGGATGGTGATGCCGGGCACCTCGTGAGCCAGGTAGTCGGCTTCCTCGAAGCTGCGCAGCGGGGTGACCGACAGCAGCAGTGGGACCTCCTCGGCCTCCAGGGCGGTCACCACGCGCAGCAGCGAGTCCAGTTCGTAGACGGGCCTGCTGACCAGGAAGTGCGCGCCCGCCCGGATCTTGGCCCGGGCGCGGGCGATCTCGGCCTCCTGATCCCGGGCGCCGGGGTTGACCCGGGCGCCGACGCAGAACGAGGTCCGGGTGGTCAGGGCCAGGCCGTTGGAGTCGCGACCCGCGTTCAGCCCGGCCAGCAGCGCGATCAGGCCCAGCGAGTCGACCTCCCAGATGCCGTCCACGGCCGGGTAGTCGCCCAGGACCGGCGGGCTGCCGGTGGTGCAGATGACCGAGCGCAGGCCCAGGGCGTGCGCGCCGAGCAGGTCGGCCTGCAGGGTCATGATGGTCTTGTCCCAGGTCGCCACCGCGGCGATGGTCTCCACCCCGGCCTGGTGCTGCAGGTGCAGCGCCATGTCCAGGGAGTCGGAGTGGGTACGGGCGGTTTCCGGCGGCTGCACGGCGAACATGCCGATGCCCTGGCCCTGCAGCACCGCGGCCGTCTCTACCGCCTCGCCGGTCCGGCCCAGGGCCGGGGTCGCGATGGCGGCGGCCACGATGAACCGGCGGCCGGCCAGCTGGTCGGCCAGGCTGCCCGCGGCCGGGTCGGTCAGCGGCGTGCCCCGGGCGGGCCGGCGGGGCGGCGGCACGGCCTCGGCCGACCGGGCGGCGCAGGGGTCGCGGACGGCGCCGACGGCCGCCCTGATGTGGGTCGGCGTGGTGCCGCAGCAGCCGCCGACCAGCATCACCCCGGCGTCGGTGAACCGGCGGAGGTAGCGGGCGAAGTAGCCGCCGTCGATGCTGAACTCGAAGCTGCGCAGGCCGGTGCGGCGCGGCTGCCCGGCGTTCGGCTGGGCGCTGACCGGGACCGAGGCGTACCGCACCAGGTCCTCGGCCACGGTCAGCATGCGCTGCGGGCCGATGGTGCAGTTGGTGCCGAGCATGGCCACCGGCAGGCCGGACAGCACGGCGGCGACCTCGCGCGGCGTCTCCCCGCCGAGGGTGTGCGCGTCGTCGGCGAAGGTGGCCTGGGCGATGATGGGCAGGTCGCACTCACCGCTGGCGGCGGCGACCGCCTCGACCAGCTCGTCCAGGTAGCCGAACGTCTCCAGGATGATCAGGTCGACGCCCCGGCCCGCGGTCAGCGCGCGGACCTGCTCGCGGATCACCTCGGCGCGCTCGGCCGAGCCGGTCCGGCGCCGCTGCCGCGCGGTGACCGCGGGCGACACAGAACCGGCCACCAGGACCTCGCGCTCGCAGTGCTCCTGGGCGGCGCGGGCGATGCGGACCCCGGCCCGGTTGATCTCGTCGACCTTCTCCGGGAAGCCGTGATCGCCGAGCCAGAGCCGGTTGGCGCCGAAGGTGTTGGTCTGGATGATGTCCGCGCCCGCCGACAGGTAGCTCTCGTGGATCGTGCTGACCAGCCCGGGGTCGGACAGGTTGAACTCGGGCAGCGAGCGGTCCAGCGCGGCGCCCGCCGCGTGCAGCATGGTGCCCATCGCGCCGTCGCAGATCAGGACACGCTGGCCCAGATCGGTCATTGCTCCTCGCCCAGGGCGTCGAGGATCTCCAGCGCCACCTGGGCGATGAGCCGGTCGGTGTAGTTGTCCAGGTGCAGGCCGGTGATCTCCTCGATCCGCTTGACCCGGTAGGCCACCGTGTTCGGGTGCACGTGCAGGATGCGGGAGGCCCGCTGCGGGCTGTTGTTCTCCCGGAAGTAGCAGGCCAGCGTGGTCAGGTACTCCGATTTGTGCTCCTGCTCGTGCAGGCTGAGCTTGCCGAGCACGTCGGCGGCGAAGGACCGCAGCTCGGCCAGGTCGGGCACCTGGAGCAGCAGCCGCAGGATGCCCAGGTCGGCGAAGGCCGAGACGGTGCTGGCCCGGCCCAGCCGCTTGAGGGTCTGGGTGGTGCGCTGGGCCTGGGCGTAAGAACGGGCCACGTCCCGCGGGTCGCGGCAGATCCCGCCGATGCCGATGACCACCTGGGCCGCCGGGAACAGCTCCCCCAGCCTGGCCAGGCAGGCGTGAGCCAGGCGGCGGGCGTCCAGGGCGGCGGGGGCGGCGGGACCCTGGCTGTCCGGCGCGGCGGTCACCACCACGACCTCGGACTCGCGGGCCGAGATGATCGCGTCGGGCGCGCGGGTGGCCACGAAGTGCTCGATGCTCTCCCAGATCCGCTGGCGCTGCGCCGCGGTGTCGGCGTGCCCGGCGGCGTTCCCTGCGGCCGGGGCGGGCAGGTCGAACGCGATGGCCATGACGTTGTGGTCGCGGGCCGGGTCGTAGCCCAGGTGCGCGGCCCAGCGGCTGGTGTCGGACTGGTCCCGGCCGCGGCCCAGCAGCAGGCCCTCGACCAGGTCGTCACGGACGCGGCGGGCGGCCGCCGCCACCACCCGCTCGCGGCCCAGGATGACCCCGCAGATGGTGGCGGCGTGCTCGGTCACCAGCAGGCTGATGTCCTCGCCGAAGATGTTGTCGGCCGGGTCGATGGTGATCAGGTAGGACGGGACCTCGTCCCCCACCAGGATGGGAGCCACGATGATGGCGGGCATGCCGCCGACGTTCGGCAGCCGGAGCGCGCGCTGGCTGAGCCGGGACGCGCGCAGCACCTGGCCGAGCCGGGGGTGGATCACGTGCTCGCGGACGGCGGCGGCGGCCTTCTCGGCGGCCACGCCCGGCGCGGCGGCGGTCAGCACGTCCATGAGCTGGGTGACGACGGCCACGGTGGCGGTCATCCGGTCGGAGATGAGCTGCACCACCCCGGCCAGGTCGGCGTCCTGCAGGGCCAGGCCGGACAGGTACCGGTACACGGTGACCAGCTCGCGCAGGGCGGCGTTCTCGCGGTCCAGCTTGGAGGTCAGCGCGGCGGCGGAGCTGGGCATGGCGCCGTGGCCGGCCGCCTCGGCGGTACCGTTTTCCGCCGGGGAGCCACTGGCCAGGACGGGTGACCAGTCGGGCAGCGCCATGCCTGCGATCATACGATGACGGTCCGCGCACGGCGTTGTGGCTGGCCACAAATCGGGACGGCCGGGAGTTGTTGACCTGCTGGATCGGGCCACAAGACCGGAGCCGGGAGCGGGCAGCGCGGGCCGAAACTTGACAAATAGTGCGTCGGGCGACCAGATTAACAGGCACTTTCATCGTGAGCCCGGCCCGGGCTGACCGGGTTTGCAGAGGAAGGGGCCGCGTTGCTCGAATACCGGGACGTGTACGCGGGCGGGCGACTGGTCGGCTCCGAGTCCACCGACGTGATCACGATCGTCAACCCGGCCACCGAGGAGGTCGCCGGCGCGGTCCCCTCGATGATCGAGCGCGACGTCGAGGTGGCCGTGGCGGCGGCCCGGCAGGCCTTCGACGTCGGCGGCTGGCCGCTGGTCAGCCCGGCGGAGCGGGCGGACGCCATGGACCGGCTGGCGGCGGCCCTGGAGGCCCGGGCCGAGGACACCGCCCGGCTGGTCACGGCCGAGATGGGCATGCCGATCACGTTGTCGCGGCGCAGCAACGTGACCGTGCCGTGCGGCATCATCCGCTACTACGCGGAGCTGGCCAGGAAGCTGACCGCCGAGGAGGTCAGGGAGGCGATCAGCTTCGCCGGGCGGACCGTGGTGCGGCGCGAGCCGGCCGGGGTGGCGGCGGTCATCGCGTCCTGGAGCTACCCGCTCATCCTGGCCTTCTGCCAGCTGGCCCCGGCCCTGGCCGCGGGCTGCACGGTGGTGTTCAAGCCCGCGGCCGAGACCTCACTGTCCGGCTACATCCTGGCCGAGGCGTTCGAGGCGGCCGAGTTCCCGCCCGGAGTGTTCAACCTGGTCACCGGGAACGCCGAGGTGGGCGAGATGCTGGCCGCGCACCCCGGGGTGGACACCGTGGCCGTGGCCGGGCCGACCCCGGCCGGGCGGAAGATCGCCGCGATCTGCGGGCAGGCGCTCAAGCCGGTGACCCTCGAGCTGGGCGGCAAGTCGGCCGCGATCGTGCTGGACGACGTCGACCTGGAGGCCGCGGCGGCCCGGCTCGGCTCGCTGTGCTTCGCCAACTCCGGGCAGGCCTGCTTCACCATGTCCCGGGTGCTGGCCCCGCGCAGCAGGTACGACGAGGCCGTCTCGGCCCTGGTCTGGCAGGCTTCGGCGCTGGTGGTGGGCGATCCGCAGGCCGAGGAGACGACCATGGGACCGCTGGCCAACCCGCGGCAGCGGGCCAGCGTGGAATCGTGCGTGACAGCGGGGATCGGCGGCGGGGCCCGGGTGGTGACCGGCGGCCGCCGCCCGGCCACGCCGGTGCGCGGCTACTACTACGAGCCCACCGTGTTCGCCGGGGCGACGGCCGGGATGTCGATCGCCCGGGACGAGATCTGCGGCCCGGTGGTGAGCGTGATCCCGTACGACGACGAGACTGAGGCGGTGGCCATCGCCAACGACTCGAGCTACGGGCTGGCGGGCAGCGTGTGGACCGACGACCCGGAGCGGGGCATGACGATCGCGCGGCAGGCCCGGGTGGGGACGTTCGGCGTGAACCTGTACGTGCCGGATATCGGGGCGCCGTGGGGCGGGCGCAAGGCGAGCGGCATGGGCAGCATCTACGGCCCGGAGGGGCTGGACGCCTACCTGGCCACCAAGTGCGTGTTCCTGCCCGCGGCGGCCGGCGCCGCCTCCCCGGCGCTCGGCTAGGGCACGCTGGGCCGGCGGACTGGCTCCACACCACCAGGTTCCGCCGGCGCGGTCCGCAGCCTCCCGCTCGCCAGGCTCCGTTCTGCGTATGTCCATCATGGCTCAGCGGACCGCCGGAAGGCCACCGGCGGTCCGCTGAGGCGTGTCGTTATCTGATCCCGTGTCAGGCCTAATGTGACGGAGCCCCCAGGTCCAGTTCCTCCTGGCCGGCGTCGGCGGCGGCCGCCTCGGCGTGCTCATGGACCCGCTCCGGGCCCAGGCGGCTGTTCACGGCGAAGTAGAACACGATCAGGGCGAACACCGCGATGGCTCCGAGGTCCCACCAGAACGGCAGGTGCGCGTGGATCTTGATGCCGAGGAACGTCTCGAAGCCGCCGGACGAGCCGGTGCCGTTCGGGCCGGTGGTGATCCCGCCGACGTAGCTGCCGCCGAAGATGGAGAAGATGGTCAGGCCGATGATCCACGGGATGGCCCACATTCCGGCCCGGAAGTCCAGCGGCTCCTGGTTCGGGTCGATCCGGCGGGCGATGAAGTACAGGATCAGGAAGAAGACCACGGCGGCGTCGATCTTGATGTTGTTGGCGGTGCCGCTCCAGTAGATGATGAAGCCGGAGACCACGAAGCTGAACGGGGCGACGAAGCTCAGGATCGGGGCCCTGTACGGCCGGGGCCGGTTCGGGTCGCTCTTGCGCAGCGAGACCGCGGCCACCGGGGCGAAGCTGTACATGAACGACGACGCCGCGGTGATGGCCCCGACCAGCCCCGCCCAGCTGCCGAACGGCAGGAACAGGATGCAGCCGAAGACGCCGCCGAAGATGATGCTGAACCAGGGCACGCCGCGCCGGTCGATGGCGGCGAACACCGGCGGCACGTACCGGGTCTTGGCCAGCGAGTACGACAGCCGGGAGGCGGCGCTGACGTAGACCAGGCCGGTCCCGGCCGGGGAGATGACCGCGTCGATGATCAAGATGGTGCCGAGCCAGCCCAGGCCGACCGAGGTGGCCAGGGTGTAGTACGGGCCGAACGTGCTGACGTTAGGGCCGAACGGCTCGGACCAGCCGTGGGCGATGTTGGCCGGGTTCAGCGCGCCGGTGAAGCACAGCTGCAGCAGGATGTAGAGGGCGGCGCCCATCAGCATGGAGCCGACCACCGCGATCGGCACGTCCCGCTTGGGGTTACGCGCCTCCCCGGCCAGCTGGGCGGCCTGCTCGAAGCCCTCCAGGGCGAACACGATGCCGAGCGGGATCGCGATGAACACGCCCTTGATGCCGTAGGGCATGAACCCGCCGCCCGAGGTGAAGTTCGAGGCGTGGAAGACCTTGCTCATGATCAGGATGACGGTGGCGAACGGCACCAGGATCTTCCAGTACATGGCGACCGTGTTGGTCCTGGCCATCCACTTGATGCCGAACAGGTTCACCGCCGTGAACACGAACATGAAGCCGATCGCGACGAGCAGGCCCTTACCGGTGAGCAGGCCCTGCGAGTTTTGCAGCCAGGGCCAGTACTTGGCGTCGAGGTACCCGAGAGTGGCCTCGACCTCGATCGGCGCGACGGCCATGGCCTGCAGGTAGGAATAGGTGCCGGCGAAGAAGCCGCCCAGGGTGCCCGCGTGGATCCAGGTGAACCGCGCGGTGCTGCCGGAGATCGGGTAGGTGGAGCCGAGCTCGGCGTAGATCAGCGCGATGCCGATCAGCAGGACCACGCCGATGATCCACGAGATGATGGCCGCGGGCCCGGCTACCTTGGACGCGTTCAGCGTGCCGAGCAGCCAGCCGGAGCCGATGACTGAGCCTGCCGAGACCATGAACAGCGGCAGCAAACCTACGTCCCGGCGCAATCTGGCCGGTGTCCCAGAACTTTCCGCACTTGCACTCATGCCGATGCCCTCCACCTGGCTCATTGGCCATCTACCAGACCATAGGTGGCAGCACACTAGCACCAGACGCGGCAAAAGTCGCCCATTGACAATTGGCGCATCGCCCTGTATTCCTTTTTCTTTTTAATCGCAAGACATTATTGGTTACAGAATCCCGCTGATTTCTATTGCGCCTTGGTAACGGAGGGTGGAACCACGGACCGTGGTCGCTACCGGATCGAGCCGTAGATGGCCTGGTGCTCGGCCGCGGACCGGGCCCAGGAGTAGCGTCCGGCCGTGGCCAGCGCGGCCGAGCGGAGCCGGTCCGCGAGGTCCGGGTCATCCAGGACGGCGGACAGGGCCGCGGCCAGGGCGGGCGGGTCGTCCACCGGCACCATCAGCGCGTCCCGGCCCGGGCTCAGGAACTCCCGGAACACCGGCAGGTCGGAGGTGACCACCGGCAGCCCGGCGCTCATCGCTTCCAGGACGGCCAGGCCCCAGCCCTCCTTGGTGGACGGGAACGCGAGCACGTCCGCCGCCGCGTACCAGGCGGGGAGTTCGGCGTCGGGCACGGTGCCGAGCAGGAGCACGTCGTCGTCCAGGCGCAGGCCCAGGCCGGGCAGCGAGGCCAGCACCCGGTCCCGGTAGGCCCGGTAGTCCTGGAACGAGTGGCCGCCGACGACCGCGTGCACCGGGCGGCGGCCTGCCTGCTTGAGGGCGGCGATGGCCCGGACCAGGGTGTCGCTGCCCTTGCGCGGCTCGATGCCGCCCACGGACAGGATCAGCGGCCGGTCCGCCGCCCCGGCCCGCTGCCGCAGTTCCTTGGCCAGGCCGGAGCCGGCGGCCTGGAAACGGGCCGCGTCGACGCCGTTGTGCACGACCTCGGCCACCGTGCCGTACTCGCGCTGCAGCAGGTCCCGCCAGTGCTCGCTGACGACCAGGATCCGGTCCGGCTCCAGGATGGCCCGGCGCTGGCAGTCGATCAGCGAGGGGCTGGTGAAGTCGTCGACGTGGTGGACGGTGCGGATCACGACCGGGCGGCCGGGGCCGGCGGCGTCCCTGACCTGGTCGGCGGCCCGGGCCGAGATGCAGTCCTGGGTGTGCAGGATGGGGTAGCCCGCCGCGAGCGGGCCGAGTCCTTCGGCCAGTGCCGCGACGCTGGCGAAGACCCGCTCTTCCAGGGTGGGCAGGGCCGGCGGGGCGGGAATGATCGTGACCGGCGCCCGGACGGGACGGAAGAAGCCGACGTCGGGGTCGCCGAGCGCGATGACCCGGACCGGGTACCCGGCCGCGTGCAGCGCCTCGGCCAGGTGGACGGTGTGCACCGCCCCGCCGCGCGGCTTGACCGAGTAGGTGACCAGGCCGA
Organism: uncultured Actinomycetes bacterium; assembly: GCA_963790065.1. Lineage (GTDB taxonomy): Bacteria > Actinomycetota > Actinomycetes > Streptosporangiales > Streptosporangiaceae > Palsa-504. The sequence goes on from CAWBNK010000002.1 coordinate 107,826, forward strand.
CCGGCAGCGGCGCGCCCGATGGCACCGTCACGCGCGCCCCGCGGTGGCCAGGGCGGGCTGGCGGGCCGCGACGGCGGCCGCCACCCGGGCCGCCTCGGCGGCGCTCGCGGTGACGATCGCGCCCGCGTCCTGCAGCCTGCGGCGCTGGCGGTCCAGACCCTGCTGGTCGGCGCGGGCGCCCAGCACGTAGGCGATCACCGCGGCGCCGCCGGCCACGAGGTCGGCGCAGGTGCCCGCGATCTCGCCCGCGGGATCGGGATGGGAGCCGTAACCGAGGACCACGTCGAGCAGCACGGCCGCGACGTCGTCGCCGAACGCCTCGGCCCGGATGATCTCGGTCCGCGCGGTCGGGTCGATCATCGGGTGCGGACGGCCCTTGGTGTACTCCTCCTCGCCGAGGTCCAGGCAGACGTGGGCGCCGGGCGGCGCGGGCAGCCCGAGGTCCTTCCGCAGCGGGATGTTGGAGTAGACCGGGCCGAGCGCCCGGCTGAGCACCACCTGCGCCTCGTAGCAGAGCGTGCCGCCGGTGAAGAACCCGCGGACGGCGCGGCGGGGGCCTTCCATCCGGGCGGCCGTGCTCTCGACCACCCCGGCCAGGTCCTGGCCTGTTTCCGGCACGGGCTTGCGCAGGATCTGCGCCACCTGCCGGGCCCCGTGCTCGAGCGTGTCGGCCAGCAGCGCGTCCCCGATCCGGCCGTCAGGCGCGGACATGCCGAGGCAAGCCGCGACCACCGGGGTGGAACGGCTGGCGCCGATCACCGTCCGGGCTACCTCGGCGTCGGGGGGCTTGGAGACCAGCAGGATGACCTCGGTGCCCGGATCGGCGTCCAGCGCCCGCACCGCCTCGGCCGCCATCAGCCCGCCCACGGCGGCCGACAGGTCCCGGCCGCCGACGCCGATCACCTGGGAGACGCCAATGTCCCAGCGGTCAAGCAGCGACATCACCTCCTGGGCGCCGGTCCCGGCCGCGGCGACCACCCCGACCGGGCCTTTGGTCACCGCGTTGGCGAACCCCAGGCCTACCCCGGCCAGCATGGCGGTGCCCGCGCCGGGGCCCATCAGCAGCAGGCCGAGCCGGCGGGCGCGCTCCTTGAGCTCCACTTCCTCGGCCAGCGGCACGTTGTCGCTGAACAGCAGGACGTGCAGGCCCGCCGACAGGGCCGAATGGGCGGCTACCGCGGCGTAAGGGCCGGGCACCGACACGATCGCCACGTTGGCCTCGGGCAGCCGGGCCGCCGCCTCGCCGACGGTGCGGGGGGCGGGGCGGCCTGGCTCTTCTGACGGCGCGGCGGTCGCGGCGAAGATCGCCGTCTGGCCCAGGTCCAGGGCTTCGGCCGCGGCCTGGTCGTCGTCGGCGCTGACCGCGAGCACGAGCGCGTTGGCGTCGGCTCCGGCCAGGTCGCCGGGCGGGAAACCCCGGCCGGTCAGGTCCTCGACCGCGGCCGGGGTGGCCATCGCGGCCGTGGCCCAGCTCACGCCGGCACCGTTCTCCATGGCCCGGGTGGCGCTCATCAGCAGCAGCGAGTCCCGGTAGGTGCCCGGGAACACCTGCATGGCCGCGCCGCTCACCGACTGGGCTCCGCGGCGGCCTTCGCATGCGTCCCCGCGGGGGCGGCCTTCGCATGCGCCTCCGCGGCGGCCTTCGCATGCGTCTTGGCGGCCGGGTCCGCGGGCGTCGTGGCGAGGGCCGGGCCGCGCTCGATGCGGGTGCCCGATGGCCCTGGCCCGCCGGTCAGCGAGGCTGCCAGCAGGTCCGGCGAGGTGACCACGGCCAGTTCCCCGCCCTCGGCCAGGAAGCGGAGCGCCGCCTCGATCTTGGGGCCCATGCTGCCCCGCGGGAACTGGCCCTCGGCAAGGTGGCGGGCGGCCTCGGCGGCCGTGATCGTGGCCAGCTCGGACTGGGTGGGCTGGCCGTAATTGAGCATGACCCGGTCCACGGCGGTGACCAGCAGCAGCGCCTCGGCGCCGAGTAGCCGGGCGATCAGCCCGGCGGCGCGATCCTTGTCGATGACCGCGTCGGCCAGGCCGCCGTAGGGCCCCGCGACCTGGACCGGGATCCCGCCCCCACCGCCGGCGATGACCAGGTGACCCGCGTCGATCAGGGCCCGCAGCGCGTCAATCTCGATCACGCTGGCCGGCTCGGGCGAGGCGACCACCCGCCGGTAGCCGCGGCCGGAGTCGGGCTGGACGACCCAGCCCCGCGCCTCGGCCATCTGCCGCGCCTCGGCGGGCTCGAAGAACGGGCCGATCGGCTTGGACGGGTCGCTGAACGCCGGATCGGCCGGGTCGACCGTGACGTGGGTGATCAGCGCGACCGCGGCGCCCGGTCCGCGCAGCAGGTTGATCGCGCGGGCCAGCAGGCTGCCCAGCAGGCCCTGGGTCATCGCGCTCAGCAGCGGCAGCGGCTGTGCGGGCACCAGGTCAGTCGATTCCTGCTGCAGGGCCAGGTTGCCGACCTGCGGGCCGTTGCCGTGCACGATCACGACCCGCCAGCCGGCCTCAATCACGGCGTGCACCGCGGCGGCCATCGCCGCCGCGTTCGCTAGCATCTCGTCGCACGTCCCGGACTGCCCAACCCGGGTCAGGGCATTGCCGCCGAGCGCCACCACCGCAGTCTTCGTCATCAGATCCTGCTGCTCTTAGACGGGGTAGGGTTAATAGTGTTGAGTCGTATAGGTGACGGCTCGTTTAGAATAGTAAACGCGACGGGCGAGGGGTGCAATGGCCGGTGGCGGTTCTGGACCCGTGAGTTCCGGGCCGGAAGGCGCTGGCGTGCCGGACGCGGCCGGCGATCAGCGGATCCCGCACGCGGTGCTGCGGGCCTGGGACGAGGCCGAGGCCCGGCTGTTCCCGACGATCATGGCGCGGCCGGACGTGTACCAGCAGGCGGTCACGCTGATCCAGCTGATGCTCGGCCGACTGCGGGAGACCTGCCTGGACCTGCCTGCGCTGCTGGCGGCCCACGAGCGGGGCGGCGAGCTGGTGGATGAGCTGGCTCCCGGAGCGAGGGCCGGGATCCAGGCAGACCTGGTGGCGGCGGCCGCGTGCGCGATGCGCTACCGGGAACTGGTGGCGTCGCTGGCCGCCGCGGGCCGACTGGCCGCGCTGGCCCGGGCCCGCGAGGCGAGCCAGTCCTGGGTCGTGGTGGAGGAATCCGGCTCGCCCGACCTCGCGCCGTTCGTCCCGTACCAGCGGATCGAGGCCGAGGCCGGCACCGGGCGGGCGGTGATCGTCTCGATCGAGCCGGATGAGACCCTGAGCCGCGCCGTGTATCGCCTGGACCAGGGCCAGATCAACCTGGTCACCGGCGGCCTGCAGGTCGGCGAGGCCATCGGCAGCTACCTCGACCCGCAGGAGTTCGAGTCGGCCTTGGACGCAGCCAGGCCCGAGCCACCGTCCATTGCGTAACCCCACCAGCCTCATCAGTCCCATTTTCGCGGTTGATTCCCGCTTTGCGGTTGTCTGCCGGTGGAATCCCTCAAATCAACCGCGAAATCCGAAGCAACCGCGCAATTGGGGCGAGTGGGGCTGATGGGTTGGCTTGCGCTGACCGGTCCACGATGAGGCCGACCGGGGCCCGGGACCGGGGGCCGCGCTGGGGCTGGGGCTGGGACGGCTGGGGCTGGGACGGCTGGGGGCAGGGCAAAGTCGGGTAGGAGCTTGCCTTGACGGGAGGGGAGGGTTTATCAAGGATGGTAAACGTTCGTATCGCTTGAAACATGCTCGCATCAGAAAGCACTGGCCGGTCAGCGCGGACGGGCGGAGGAGGGAAACCATGGCTGAGTCCCCGGCCCCGGAGGTCACACGCCAGCCGGGCAGGTCCGCCGGGCTGGCCCATCTCATCACCGAACTGCAGGGGTACGGCCTGCGGGTCGAGGTGCCGCTGGAATCGCGCCAGGGCGGGGCGGGGCCGGCCGACGCCGGCATGCTCTGGATCGACGGGTTCGCCGCCACCGTGCCCACCAGCGCCGACTACGTGCAGGCCTCGCCGTACGTGCTCCGCGCCGAAGACGACGGCTGGGGCGTGTACCGGGACGGCGAGCGGCTGGCCTCGGCCCAGCCGTTCCAGCGTCCCCGTTTCTACGACCTGGCCACGGCGGACGGCGTCCCGTACTGGCAGATCGCCCTGCTGCACCTGGACTCCCTGGCCAGCACCGTCATCCAGACCTGCGCGTACTGGGGCAACTCCGACCAGTGCACGTTCTGCGGGATCGGGGTGACGCTGGCCAACGGCCGGACCATCGCCAAGAAGACGCCGGAGATGCTGGCCGAGGTCGCGGTGGCGGCCAAGGAACTCGACGGAGCGGTGGACGCCACCTTGACCACCGGCACCACGGCCACGCCGGACAAGGGCGCGCTGTACGTGGCGCGCTGCGGCCAGGCCGTGCACGAGGCGGCGGGCCTGCCGGTCGAGGTGCAGTTCGAGCCGCCCCGCGACCTGGCGGTCATCGACAAGGTGCACGACATGGGCATCGGTTCGGTCGGCATCCACGTGGAGAGCTTCGATCCGCAGGTGCTGGCCCGGATCGCGCCGGCCAAGGCGCGGACCGGCATCGAGGGTTACTTCCGGGCCTGGGAGCGGGCGGTGGCCGCGTTCGGCGAAGGCCAGGTGTCCACGTACGTGATCCTCGGCCTGGGCGAGGACCCGGAGCTGACCGTGGCCGGCTGCCAGCGGGCGATCGATATGGGCGTGTACCCGTTCGTGGTGCCGCTGCGCCCGACGGTGGGCAGCTTGATGGAGCACCTGCCGGCCCCGTCACCGGAATACTGCGAGGCGATCTACCGCCGGGTAGTGCCCTACCTGAGCGCACGCGGGCTCGGCGCCCGGGGCGTGGCGGCCGGCTGCGCCAGGTGCCAGGCGTGTTCGGCGATGAGCCTGCTCGAGACTCCTGTGGACAAAGATGGCCGGATCCACCTCCCGATCCTCAGCAACCGCTAGCCGGTCGGCCGGGACCGCCCGGCTGGCCTGCCGCGCGGTGTCCGGCGCCGGGGAGCTCGCGGCCCATTTCCGCATCCGCCACCAGGTCTTCGTGGTCGAGCAGGGCCTGTTCCGCGGGCCGGACGGTTCCGGCTGGGAGCGGGACGTACACGACGACGACCCGGCCACGGTGCACGTGATCGGCCTGTGGGACGGGACGGCGTGCGGGGCCGTCCGGCTCTATCCGCTGCCCGAGGTGCCAGGCCGGTGGAAGGGCGACCGGCTGGCCGTGCTCGACGGCTACCGCCGCCATGGCCTGGGCGCGCCGCTGGTGCGGTTGGCCGTGGCCACGGCCGCGGCGCGCGGCGGGCGGGAGATGGAGGCTTACATCCAGCCCGCGAACGTGCGGTTCTTCGAGTGGCTGGGCTGGCATGCGACGGGCGGGCTAGTAACCTACGCCGGCATCGCGCACCAGCGGATGCTGATCACGTTCGGCGCGGAGGAAGCACCACGGCCCGTTCCGCCTCAATAAGAAGGGGGACCGGAGCGGACGGCCAGATTGGTGATTGATTCGGTGCCGAGGTCGAACGCGGTTGCCACCTGGCCGGATAGGGCGAGCCGCAGGAGGCCGGTGTCGTCCAGGGTGCCGGTAACGGCGGCGGCCAGGCCGCGGCCGGCGAAGGCGTCCAGGCAGTATTGCTCCTGCCCGGACGGGACGCACAGCAGGAACGCGAAACACGGGAAGCAGCACAGCCACTGCTCCAGGCTCACCCCGGCCGGGACCGGCAGCGCGTCCAGGTCGAGGGTCACGCCAAGCCGGTTGCATTCCAGCAGCATGGCCAGGGAGCCGACCAGGCCGGCCATGCTCACGTCCTTGGCCGCCGCGATCCAGCCGGCCGACGCGCACTCGGCCAGCAGCCGGACGTCGCCGCCCAGCCGCTCGCCCCGCTCGTCGAACGACGGGAAGAACGGGAAGTCCGCCCGCATCTGGCCGTCGATGCAGCAGGCCACGACGAGCGACTGCCCCGGCTCGGCGGCGCGGGAGGCCAGCGGGCGGTCGGCCCGGCCGAGGCCGAAGGCGGACAGCCCGGGCGGACCCGCGGTGACGGTCAGGTGACCGCCCACTACCGGTACCTGGTAGAGCCCGGACGCCCAGCGCATGCCCTCCAGGACCTGCTGGATGACCGGGCGCGGGCCGGTCACGGTGTCCACCAGGGCCAGCGGCCACGCGCCCATCGCGGCCAGGTCGTTGAGGTTGGTGGTCACCGCGGCGATGCCAGCGCCGTACGGGTCGGACGCGACGAACGATGGCAGGATGGCTTCGCCGCCCACCACCATGCAGGTCCCGGCGGTGGACACGACCGCGCCGTCGTCGCCGGGTCCCGCGATCCAGTCACTGGCCCCGAAGACGTCGCTGACCAGCCCGATCTCGGCTTTGGCGGCGACACCCGGGTGGGTCCGCACCCGGTGGATCAGCGCTGGCAGGTCGGCGGGCATCCGCGCTCCCCTCGGGTCCGTCCTGGGGTCCGTCCTTGCACTAAAGTGTAGGGATATCTATCATAGCGTTCATGCCGGGCCCCGATTTCCTCGATCTGCCGGCCAGAGCCACCAAGCCGCGCGGCATCGGCATCACCCACGTCCTGGACCGGGGCATCCCGCTGGCGCAGGCCGCGGACCTGCTGGCCATGAGCGAGTCCTATATCGACGTATGGAAGCTGGGCTGGGGCCTTTCCTACCTGGATCCCACCCTGCCCGGCAAGCTCGAGCTGCTGGGCAGGCACGGCGTCCTCGCCTCACCCGGCGGGACGCTGCTGGAGATCGCCTGGGCGCAGGGCCGGGCCGCGGAGTTCCTCGGCTGGGCCCGCGACTGCGGGTTCCCGTGCGTGGAGGTGTCGGCCGGCACGGTGCCCATGGACCAGGCGGCCAAGCGGGAGCTGATCGCCGAGGCGGCCCGCCACTTCATCGTGCTGGCCGAGGTGGGCCCGAAGGACCCGGCCGTTCAGCTGACGCCGACGCAGTGGGCGCAGGGCCTGTCGGACGACCTCGAGGCCGGGGCCACCTGGGTGCTGGCCGAAGGCCGGGCCAGCGGCACGGCCGGCATCTACGACCCCTCCGGCGCGGTGCGCGAGGACCTGGTCGCCGCGCTGGTCTCGGTGGCCGGCCCGGACTTCCTGGTCTTCGAGGCCCCGCGGGAGCAGCAGCAGGCGTGGTTCGTGCGCCGCTTCGGCCCCGACGTGAACCTGGCCAACGTGCCCCCGGCCGATGCGCTCGGGCTCGAGACCCTCCGCCTGTCGCTGCGGGCCGACACCTACGGGGCCTTCGCACCCGGTTCGCTGCCCGCGCACAGCCAGTGACCGGACCGCCGTGAACCTGGTCCCCTCCCAGTACCGTAACGTCAGCGTGGCTGACGTCCCGGTGGCCCTGGACCCCGAGAGCCTGCGCGCCCACCTGATGGGCCGGCCGGTCTACCGCCGGACCAGGTACGTGGTGGCCCGGCACGGCGGGGCCGTGGCCGTGGCGGAGGTGACCAAGGAATCGGAAGTGCCCCTGTTCTCCCCCGTCGTCGCGATGTCGGTGATCGCCGGGCCGGAGGAGACCGTGTTCGTCGACGCGCCTGAGGCGGATACCGCCGTGCCCACCCAGATGGCGCGGGTCGCGGCCACGCAGGCGCCCGGCGCGCGGTGCGTGGTCGTGCGCGGCCGGTACGGCCACGTGAGCTTCATCCTCGACCCGGCCCCGATCCGGATCCGGGTGGTAGAAGTGGTACCGCCGTGGCCGCCCAAGCTGGCCGACCAGCTGAACCGGGTGCTCGACCTGGCCGAGGACCTGCCGCCGGTCGAGCTGGTCCCGCACCTGGTGGACCTGGACGAGCTGGCCGCCAGCCGGCCCGCGGAGCACTACCTGTTCCCGTGCCGGGCCGGGCAGCCGGCCGCCGCGGAACCCGCGCGCGTGGCGGCCGAGGTGTCCTACCTGGACGAGATCCCCGAACGCGCCCCGTGGACGCTGGTGGGATGCGCTAGGTCCCGGTCCATCCACGACTGGTTCTACGGCGACGACGTCCCCATGGTGGACATGTGCCCGCGCAGGCTGGCCGAGAGCGCCGCCGCGCAGGCCCAGGCACTGCCGCAGGCGCTGGCGCTGGCGCTGGTCGGGCCGGTCCCGGTGATCACCAAGTGCTGCCTGCTCGAGGACCGGGTCATCAGCGAGGCGGGCCTGGTGGTTGTGCCGTGGGGCGCCAGCATGGCCCAGATCTCTGAAGGGCTGCGGCTGGCGCTGACCGCTCCGGGAACCGCGACGGCACCCACGGCGGGCGTGCCCTCCGCGGACCCGGTCTCGCGATGAGCACCAGGATCACGGATTCTCCCTTCTACCAGCACCTCTGGGGGACGGCCGAAGCCCGGGACGTGCTCGGCGACGACGGCAGGCTGCGGGGCTGGCTGGAGGTGATCGTGGCGCTGGCCCGGGCCCAGGCCGCGACCGGGGTGATCCCCGCTGACGCCGCCCGGCTCATCGCCACGCACGCGCGGCCGGACCGCCTCGACCTGGAGTACGCGGCCGAGCAGACCCGGCAGAGCGCCCACTCGATGCTCGGCCTGATCCGCGCCCTGCAGCAGGCGATGCCGGAAGACGCGCGCCAGTACGTCTACATCGGCGCCACCGTCCAGGACATCACCGACACCGCGACCGCCCTGGCCCTGCGGCGGATCGGCGGCATCGTGTGGCGGGACCTGCGACAGATCGAGGAGCGGCTGCTGGAACTGGCCGTGGCGCACCGGTCCACCGTGATGGCGGGCCGCACGCACGGCCAGCCGGGCAGCCCGGTCACGTTCGGCTGGAAGGCGGCCTCCTGGGCCGATGAGGTCCGCCGCCACCTGGACCGGCTCCGGGAGGGCGGCCCCCGGTGGCTGGTCGGCCAGCTCGGCGGCGGCGCGGGCAGCCTGGTGTTCTACGGGTCGCTCGGCCTGGAGGTCCGGGCCCGGTTCTGTGCCGAGCTCGGGCTGGCCGATCCGGGCATCTCCTGGCTCACCTCCCGCGACCGCGGGGCCGAATTCGCCCAGCTCCTCGCGCTGGTCTGCGGCACCCTGGCCCGGATCGGCGGCGAGGTATACGAGCTGCAGCGGCCGGAGATCGGCGAGCTCGCCGAGGCGTCCCCGGCCGGCACGGTCGGCAGCATCACCATGCCGCACAAGCGCAACCCCGAGTCCAGCGAGCACCTGGACACCCTGGCCCGGCTGGTCCGGGCGAACGCCGCCGTGATGACCGAAGCGGTACCCCAGCAGCACGAGCGGGACGGCCGCGGCTGGAAGGCCGAATGGGTGGCGCTGCCGGAAGCCTGCCTGCTGACGGCGGTCGCGCTGCAGAACGCGGCGAGCCTGCTGGCGGGCCTGACCGTCGACGCCGAGGCGATGCGCCGCAACCTGGCGCGGTACGGCGGGTACCCGGTCAGCGAACAGGCTCTGGCCCGGCTGGCGCCGCGGCTCGGCGCCCGCCGGGCCCAGGAGCGGCTGCAGGAGGCGTTCGGCGCCGCGGCGGCCGGCCTGACGGCCGAGCAGGCCCTGGTGCACGCCGGGCTGTTCGGCCCGGCGGAGGCGAAGGAGCTGACCGCGCAGCCGGACACCGGTTCATGCCAGGCCATGGCCGACCTGGTGGTCGAGCGGGCCCGGGCCGCCCGGGCGGCCGAGCCGGAGGAATGGCCGTGACCGCGGCGGGCCGGGTCGCGGCCGGCGAGACCGTGACGGGCCAGACCGCGGCGGCGCAGACCGCGGCGGGCCGGGTCGCGCGGTTCCGGCTGGCGGCGCTGCCCACGCCGCTGATCCCGGCGCCGGGCCTGGCGCAGGCCGTGGGCGCCAGCACGCTGTACGTCAAGCGCGACGACCTCACCGGGTTCGCATTCGCCGGGAACAAGGCCCGCCCGCTGGAGTTCCTGCTGGCCGCGGCGCTCGAGGCGGGGGCGGACACGCTGGTCACCGGGGGCGCGGCCGGCTCGAACTTCTGCGCCGCGACGGCCGCGGCCGCCCGGCGGGCCGGGCTGCGCTGCGAGCTGGTCATCGCCGGCCAGCCGGGCCCGCCTGGATCCCGGGAGGGGCCGGCCCTGGCCCTGGCCCGGTCGTGGGGGGCCGCGGTCCGGTGGACCGGTGCGGCCGACCGGGACAGCGTGGACGCCGGGCTGCCTGCGGCCGCGGCCGCCCTCACCGCCAGCGGACGCCGTCCCTACCTGATCCCGCGGGGCGGGGCCACCGGGCTGGGCGCGATCGGGTACGCGCTGGCTGTGACCGAACTGCTCGCGCAGCTGGCCGCCTACGGCGCCGCGGCCGCGCGGGTGGTGGTGGCGGCCGGCTCCGGCGGCACCCTGGCCGGCCTGGTGGCGGGCAACGTGCTGGCGGGCAGGCCGCTGCGGCTGGCCGGCGCGTCGGTCAGCCGGCCGGCGGAGGAGACGGCCGGGCGGGTGCTCAGGCTGGCCCGGGAATGCGCGGCGCTGCTGTCGCCTGGGGCCGACGTAGGGCCGGATGACGTGGTGGTGGCCGATGCCCGCGGACCGGGCCACGGCCTGGCCTCAACCGACGGCACGGCGATGGCGGTCCAGGCGATGCGGACGGAGGGACTGATGGTGGATCCGGTGTACACCGCGAAGGCGCTGGCCCTGGTCAGCCGGTACGCGGACGACGGGGACGTGGTGTTCTGGCACACCGGGGGCCAGCTGGACGCCGTCGCGCTGGCCGTGGAGGTGGGGCGGTGACGACCGGATCCCGGCCCGCGGCTGGCCCGCCGGTCGGTCCCCCGGCCGCGGAGCTGATCGAGGCCGGATTCGCGCTGGAGAACGCCGATGCCCCGATCCTGCATCACGGCATGAACCTGGCCGACCTGGCCCACCTGCTCGACCTGGCCTCGGCCGGGGTCATCCCGCCCGAGGCGGCCCGCAACCTGCTGGCGCTGCTGCTCGAGGTCATCGCCGTCCCGGCCGGCGACTTCCCTTACGATCCGGCCAACGGCGAGCCGTACAACTCACGGGAACGGTACTTCGTCAGCCGGGTCGGGGACGTGGCGGGCTGGCTGCACGCGGGCCGCCCGCGGCGGGAGGCGGTCCGGGTCGCCTTCCGGCTGCGGCTGCGCGCCGACCTGTGCGACCTCATCGAGGCCGCGGCCGGGCTGGCCGCCGAGCTCGCGGACCGGGCCCGCGAGCACGCGAAAACGCTGATGGCCGACCAGACGTACCTGCAGCACGCGCAGCCGTCGACGTTCGGCCACTACGTGCTGTCCTTCGCGTTCCCGGTGCTGCGCGGCGGCCGCCGGCTGAGCGAGGCGCTGGCCTGGACCGACGCCAGCCCCGGCGGGGCAGGATGCGTGAACGGCACCCGGCTGCGGGCCGACCGGCGGCACGTCGCGGCCCTGCTGGGCTTCCGCTCCGTGGCCGAGCACACCCGCGACGCGATGTGGCAGGTCGACGGGCTGTTCGACATGGTCGGCGCGGCCGCGGGCCTGGTCCTGACCCAGTCCGAGCTGGCCGAGGACCTGGAGATCTGGGCCAGCCAGGAGTTCGACTACGTGACCGTGGCCGACGGCTACAGCCGGGCCAGCGTGCTCATGCCGCAGAAGCGGAACCCGTACGCGCTGTCCATCATCCGCGGCGCGGCCGGCACCCTGACCGGCCGGCTGGCCGGGCTGCTGGCGGTGGCCAAGACCCCGTCGGCCCGCAGCGACAACCTCATCTTCGCCTACGGCGAGGTGCCCCGCGCGCTCGACCTGGCGCTGCGGACCACCCGGCTGACCACCGGCGTGGTCCGCACCCTGGAGGTGAACGAGGCCCGGATGCGCGCCGCGCTCGACTCGGGATTCTCGCAGGCCACCGACCTGGCCGAGTACGTCATGCAGACCTGCGGGATCGACTACCGCAGCGCGTACCGGGTGGTCGGGCACGCGGTGCGCCAGGCCAGCGCGGCCGGGCTGCGCGGCGGCGACATCGACGGCGCGCTGCTGGACGCGGCCGCGGCCGAGATCATCGGGCGGCCGCTGGGCCTGACCGGCCAGGACCTGACCCCGGCGCTGGACCCGTGGCAGATCGTGGTGAGCCGGACCACGCTCGGCGGCGCCGCCCCTGACGAGGTGACCCGGATGGCCGGGCAGGCCGCGGCGGAGGCCGCCGAGCTGGCCGCCGAGGCCCGCCGCTGGCGGGAGACCTACCAGGCCGCCGAGGACGCGCTGCTGGCCGCCGCCCGGCGCGGGGCCGCCGGCCAGGACGCCGGGATCTTCGCTGAACGGAGCGTGAAATGACACAGCCCTTGTCCCTGCCCGACCGGGTCGGCGTGGTCAACGTGGGCCTGCCGCTGTTCGGCGACGCGATCCGGGAGCAGGGCGCGCCGGTGATCTCGGTCGACTGGCGGGTGCCGGCCGGCGGCCAGCCCGAAGCGGTCGCGGCGCTCAGCCGGCTGTACGGGACGTACGCCGAGCGGATCGAGGCGGCCAACGCCGAGGTGCTGCGCCGGCTGGACCGGGGCATCCCGCTGCTGACCGGCATCACCACGGTAGCCGAGGCCGCGCCGGGCCTGCCCGAGCCGACCCTGCTGCACTGCGGGCCGGCCATCGATTACGCCGACGCGCCCGATCCGCTGCGGCGGTCCATGCGGGCCGCGGCGGTGGCGGAGGGCTGGGCGGCCGACCCGGAGCAGGCGGACGGGCGGCTGAGCCGGGGCGAGATCGGGCTCAGCCCGGCCAACGCCCACCGGGTGGTGGTGCCGATGGCGACCGCGCTCGGCGCGAGGGCGCCGCTGTACGTGCTGACGAACAAGGCCGGCGGGACGACCGCCTACGCGCCGGTGTCGCAGGGGCCTGGTGAGGTGGCCTGGTTCGGGTGTGACAGCCAGGCGGCCGTGGCCCGGCTGGTGTTCCTGCGCGAGGTAGCCGGCCCGGTGATCGGCCGGATCCTGGCCCGCACGGACCCGATCGACGTGCTGGCGCTGGCCGCGCAGGCCCTGGCCATGGGGGACGACGTGCACGTCCGCACCCAGGCCGCGACGAACCTGCTGATCCGGGAGTGGCTCCCGCACCTGACCGAGCTGGGCGGCCAGGACGGCGCCGCCTTCGCCCGCTTCCTGGCCGGCAACCACCTGTTCTTCCTGACCCTGGGCATGGGCGCGGCCCGGGCGCTGACCGAGTGGGCGGCGCAGGTCCCCGACGCCTCGATCGTGACCGCGATGTCGCGCAACGGGACCACGTTCGGCGTCCGGCTGGCCGGCACGGACCAGTGGTTCTCGACCGAGGCACCCGAGGTCGGCCACGCGCTGTATTACCCCGGCCAGGGACCGCAGACCAGCGCCAGGGACATCGGCGACAGCGCGGTGCTCGAGCTGTGCGGGCTCGGCGCGGCGGCCGCGGCCGGATCACCCGCGGTGGCCCAGCTGCTGGGCGGCCAGATGCGCGCGGCGGCCGAGCTGACCGACCGGCTGGCCGCGGTGTGCGCGGGACGGTCGAGCCGGTTCAAGATCCCGGTGCAGGACAACGTGGGCACCCCGCTCGGGGTGGACGTCCGCAAGGTGGTGGAGCTCGGCATCACCCCCGCCGTGACCACCGGGATCCTGCACCGCACCGACGGCACCGGCCAGGTGGGGGCGGGTGTCGCGGAAGCGCCGCTGGCCTGCTTCGCCGCCGCCCTGACCGACCTGGACCGGCGGCTAGGGGCTTGACGGGGTCACGGTGACCTCGACGGGCGGGGACGCGGCCAGCGTGTTGGACACGTAGCAGACCCGCAGGGCGGGCTCGACGAGCGGCTGGACCACGTCGGGCGGCGCGCTGGATTCGACGTTCAGCTGCAGGCGGCTGAACCGCGGGCCGTCGTAGGTACCGGTAGCGGTGACGGCCAGGTCGGGCAGCGTGATGTCGCGTTTCCGGGCCGCCCAGGCCAGCGCGAGGGCGTAGCAGGAGGCCATGGCGGTCAGCAGGTACTCGGTCGGCATGGGCCCCGTATTGGTGCCGCCCGAGCTCTCGCGCTCATCGACGATCAGCTCGAATCCGCCGGCCGCGACGCGGCACCGCCAGCCGCCTTCCCACCGCGCGGTCACCGAGTTGGTGTGCGGCCGATCCCCCGCCTCGCTCATGCCTCGTGGTCGCGGGAGTGGTCGTGCCCGTGGTCGTGCCCGTGGTCGTGCCTGTGGTCGTGCCCGTGGTCGTGATCGTGGTCGTGCCCGTCGCGGTGGTCATGACCAGCGGGCCGGGCCGCCAGCAGGTCCAGCCGGGTGCGCAGGTCGTCGGCGGCCAGCAGCCCGGTACCGCTCACCACCCGTTCCAGGGAGCGCAGCCAGCACTCGTAGTAGCTCCAGCCTTCGCCGGACGGGTGGGCCGCCTCCCACTCGCCGATCTCGCTGATCAGCGACTGGCGGAAGTCTTCCCAGTCGATGCGGCCTGCGTCGTGCAGCGCGAGCGCGACGCCGAACGCCCGGCTCTCCCACGGCGCGCCGAACACCAGCTCGCCGTTGTCGCGGGGCGGCGCGGCCGGGCCGGCCGAATCGAGCAGGTAGGCGGCATCTGCGCGGCCCCCGGCACCGTCCGGGGAGGTCACGGCGCGGTCGCCTGGGCCACGCCGACCATGGCGTCCCTGCTGACCAGGTCCGCGAGCTCGGCCTCGGAGAGGTGCTCGGTGCCGTCCGGGCGCTCGGGCAGCACCATGTACCTGACCTCGGAGCTGGAGTCATGCACCCGGATCTCGACGCCGTCGTCGAGGTCCAGCCCGAATTCACGGAGCACCTGCCGGGGCTCGCGCACCACCCGGGACCGGTAGGCCGGGTCCTTGTACCAGGATGGCGGCAGGCCGAGGACCGGCCAGGGGTAACACGAGCACAGGGTGCAGACCACCACGTGATGCACGGCGGGGGTATTCTCCAGCACCACGATGTGCTCGCCCTGCGGGCCTTTGAAGCCGAGTTCGCCGATCGCCGCGGTCCCGTCGGCCAGCAGCCGGGCGCGGTAGTCGGGGTCGGTCCACGCCTTGGCCACCACCTTGGCCCCGTTCATCGGGCCGACGGACTGCTCGTAGGTCTTGACGAAGGTCTCGACGGTGGCCTCGTCGAGCAGCCCGCGCTCGATCAGCAGCGAGGCCAGCGCCTCCACCCGCAGCGCGGGGTCGAGGGGTTCGGACGCGGAGGTCATTGGGCTGGCTCCAGGTACGGCTCGTACAGGTCGATGGACAGGCGGAACGGCTCGGCGCTCGAGCCCCACAGCTCCCGTGAGTCGAACTCCACCGTGTAGCAGTGCTGCGGATCCTCGCCCACGAAATGGGCGGCGGTGTCGGGGAAGACCTGGCACGGCTGCAGGGCGGTGACCGTCCCGGTCCGCCGCCGGACGTACCTGGGCAGCCTGGTATGACCCGTGTGATCGTGCTCGGCTACCCGCACCAGGTCGCCCACCGCGAAGGCGGGCGGCGTGTCCCGCGAGCGGAGGTTCCCGGCCCCGCCAGTGGCCATCTGCGGCTTGTGCGGGGTGGGCGGCGGCGGCTCGGGCACGTCCTGCCCGCTCAGCCGCGCGGCCCGGGCCCGTACCTCCTCCTCGGTGACGATGCCGCTGTCTTCCATCATGATCTGGGCGCCGATCGTCCACCGGTTCCAGTACCCGGCCAGGTACTCCGAGGGCGGCACCCGCTCGATGCCGTGGCGCATCGCATGCAGGTTCCCGCCGGCAATCCGGGCCGAGAGCGCCCCGATCACGAACGCCTTGCCCTCCCACGGCTCGGCGAACGGCGGGGCGTCGGTCAGCGGCTCCACGTGACCGAAGCCGTGCATGCCGCCCACGTCGTGAATTCCGTCCACGGGTCACCCTCCCGGTAGTGCCCGGGATGCCGCCCGGTGGCGGCATCCCGGGAGCTCGGCGTCAGACGGTCCAGGTGTTGAGCTGGAAGGCGCCGGCCCGCCACGCGGTGAGCGCGGAGTCCAGGACGTCCAGCGGGTTGAACGCCTTCACCCCGTCGATGAGGTCCTCCTCGCGGAACCCGTACAGGGCGCCCATCGCGAACCGGCAGGCGTAGACCTTGGCGCCCTCCTTGAGCAGGGTGTCGATCTGCCGGTTGACGGCCAGGTTGCCGGGGAAGCCTTCGGTGCCGATGGTCGGGTAGCCGCGGTGCCGCGAGGCCAGCAGCACGCCCGGGCCGTACAGGATGATCGACACGTCGAAGCCCTTGCGCACCAGCCGGGTGGAGGTGAGCAGGTTGACCAGGGACACCGAGCCCTCGAAGGGGACGGAGTGGATGAAGATGAACGCCTTCTCGCCCGGGTTGGCCCGGATGTCGTCGAAGACCTTCTCCTGGGTGTCGTACAGCGAGTCGACGCCAGCTTCGCCACGCGGCGACTCAATAGTGATCGGCATGGAACCTCCCTGAATTGGTGTACTCGTTACGGTGCATTCGTCACGGGCGCTGCGTTCTGGTCCAGGTCATGCGGTGGCTGCCGGGCAGGCGGCGCATGATGGCCGAACGGACCGGCCAGGGCACCGCCCGGTAGGCCGGCACGTACACCCGCAGCCAGAAGATGTCCCGGCCGCGGGGCCGCCGGGGCGGCGCCACCCCGTACTTGGCGGCGATCTTCTCCTGCGCCGCGATCATCAGATAGTGCTCCGACGTGGCGCGCAGCCAGCGGGAGAACGACACCTCAGGACCTCAGCCCGGCGAGCAGGTTCTGCGCGGCGACCGCGATCGGCTCGTTCAGCGCTCCGATCGGGGGCGAGTAGACGTTCTCCATGGTGGCCAGCTCGTTGATCGTGATCCCGGTCCGGACCGCCATGGCCAGGAAGTCCGCGCGTTCCTTGATGCCCTCCTTGCCGACCATCTGCGCGCCGATGAGCTTGAGCGTCTTCGGATCGGCCAGCAGCTTGACCCTGACCTTCTCCACGCCCGGGTAGTAGCGGGCGCGGGAGATGCCCTCGGCCACGCCGACCACGTGCGGTATGCCCAGCGCGGTTGCGAGCGTCTCGCTGAAGGAGACGCCGCCGATCATCCAGTCCCCGGCGACCATGCCCCACGGCACGCTGACCGGCTGGTAGGCGCGCTGGCCGCCGGCCGCGTTGGTGCCCGCCACCTTGCCCTGGGCGTAGGCGTGGCTGCCGGAAAGACCCTGGACCGGGATGTCGGTGACACTGTGCGGCACCTCGATGCAGTCGCCGGCCGCCCAGACGTCGGCCGCGGAGGTGTGCATCCGCTCGTCCACGATGAGCCCGTCCGCCGATCCGGTCTGCACCCCGGCAGCGCGGGCCACGGTGGTGTTGGCCTGCTTCTTGGTGCAGACCACGGCCAGGTCACACGGGATCTCCCCGTCCGAGGTGGCCACGGCCCGGACCGAGCCCTCGCCGAGGAAGCCGGTCAGCGTGGTACCGAAGTGGAGCTCGGCGCCTTTTTCACGCCAGGAGTCCTGGACCGGGCCGGCGATGTCCGGGTCGGTGGCTACCGACAGCGCCCACGCGCCCGGGTCGATCAGGTGCGTCTTGATGCCGCGGTGGCACAGCGCGGTGACCATCTCCAGGCCCAGCGGGGACGCCTCGACCACGACGGCGGTCTTGACCGCGTCCAGCACCTTGTCCCACTCCATGGCCTTGCGGATGTTCTTCACGTAGTACAGGTTGCCGAGATCGGTGCCCGGCACCCCCGGGTCGGCGTAGTTGAACCCGGTGGCCACGATCAGCTTGTCGTAGCCGACCTCGCCCTCGCCCTCGACGGACACGACCTTCCGCGCGGTGTCGAACCCGGTGACCCGGGTCTCGTAGTGGATGTCGATGCCATTGTTCGTGTAGGCGTCCTTGGTGGCCAGGAAGAGCCGCTCGAAATCGGGAATCTCCTTGCCGTGGACATAGGGGATGCCGCACGGGCTGTACCCGACGTCCTCGAACTCGGTGTAGACGCGAACGTCCGCGTCCCGGTCGACGGCCTTGGCGGCCCCGGCCGCGCCGATCCCGGCGGCGCCGCCGCCGATCACCACGATCCGCTGGGCCATCAGCACCCTCTTCCCGGAGCAGGGACGAGACGTTTAGTATCCGCAATAAGTCGTACACTATCCTGGCCGGGGCTATGCTGAACGTCAAGACACCATCACCGTTCTCCCGGGCGGAAACCGCATGAATCAAGTGCCGCGCACCGAGGGCCCGCCCTGCCTGGACGTGCAGCCGAAGACCCGCGGGGACGGCGCCGCCGGAGAACTGCAGCGCATCGTCGGCTCCATCGGCCTGAAGGTATTCAGCCTGCGCAAGCGGATGGGGCTGTCCCTGCAGCAACTGGGCGAGCGCTCGGACGTGTCCGCGGCCGCGATCCACAAGATCGAGCAGGGCGGCATGGTGCCGACCATCACCACGCTGCTCAAGATCGCCGGCGCGCTCGGCCGGCCGGTCTCTTACTTCGTGGAAGAAGACATCGGCCGCGACGACGTGGCCGTG
Organism: uncultured Actinomycetes bacterium; assembly: GCA_963790065.1. GTDB lineage: Bacteria > Actinomycetota > Actinomycetes > Streptosporangiales > Streptosporangiaceae > Palsa-504. The sequence continues at coordinate 126,142 of CAWBNK010000002.1, forward strand.
CTCACCCCGCCGGACGAGGACCGGCCGGTGTACACATCGCACAAGGGCATCGCCCTGAACAGCATCTCCGGACCGTACGGCCGGTTCCTGCTGGCCGGCGCGCGGGCGACCGTGGCCCCCGGTGCGACCAGCGGGCGCAAGCCCATGCAGCACCCGGGCGAAGAACTCGTGCACGTGATCGACGGGCTGCTCGAGTTCACCGTGACCGGGCAGCTGTATCAGGTGGGCGTCGGGAGCACGCTGCACTTCCGCGGCGACCAGCCGCACACCTGGCGCAACCCGGGCAGCACCGAGGCGCACGCGGTCTGGATGGCGCTGCGGCCCCAGTAAGGGCCGCCTCAGCGCGGCTCGCCGTGATCGCCGACATCCTGCCGCCGGGGGTGGCGTCCGCCGAGTCCATCAGCCCGGAACCGGAACCGATCGCGGCGCTGTACCCGGCCGAGGAGGAGCTCGTGCGCACCGCGGGCCCGCGGCGTCGCGCCGAGTTCGCGGCCGGCCGGGCGTGTGCCCGGGCCGCCCTGGCCGGGCTCGGGCTGCCCGCCGCCCAGATCCTGGCGGGCCGGGCGGGCGAGCCCTGCTGGCCGGCCGGGGTGACCGGCAGCATCACCCACTGCGCCGGTTACCGGGCCTGCGTGGTGGCGCGGACCTCGGACCTGGCCGCCCTGGGCATCGACGCCGAGCCGGACGCGGCGCTCCCGGCCGGGCTGATCGAGTCGGTGGCCGGCCGGGCCGAGCGCGCGTGGATGGCCCGGCACGCGTCGTCGGCTCACGAGGTGTGCTGGGACCGGCTGCTGTTCAGTGCCAAGGAGGCGGTGGGCAAGCTGTGCTACCCGCTGACCGGGCGGTGGCCCGGGGCCGCCGAGATAACCGTCTTCCCGGACCCGGGCGGCGGGTTCGACGCCCGGGTGGCCGGGCCCGGCCCCGCTCCGGCCAGGCTGACGGGCCGCTGGCTGGCCCGCGGCGGGCTGATCGTGACCGCAGTCACCTGGCCGGCAGCCGCCGCCGGGTGACCGGTACTGGCGGCCGCGGCCGGCGGTGGCCGGCAGTGGTCAGTGGAGCGGGAACGGCTGGCCTCGCTCCGCTTCCGGCCGCGGCCCGAAGATGCGCCGCTCGGACTCGGTGATCGGCACGTCGTTGATGCTGGCTTCGCGGCGCATCATGTAGCCGTCCGCGTCGAACTCCCATAGCTCGTTGCCGTAGCTGCGGTACCACTGCCCGGACGCGTCGTGGCTCTCGTACTGGAACCGCACCGCGATCCGGTTGCCGCTGAACGACCACAGGTCCTTGCGCAGGGCGTAGTCGAGCTCGCGGGCCCACTTCCGGCGGAGGAACTCGGCGATCTCGGCCCGGCCGGTCACGAACTCATGCCGGTTGCGCCAGACCGAGTCCTCGCTGTAGGCGCCCGCGACCCGCTCCGGGTCGCGGGTGTTCCACGCGTCCTCGGCCGCCTGGACCTTCTGCCGGGCGGTTTCTTCGGTGAAGGGCGGCAGCGGCGGCCGGGGCGCCATGGGATCACTCTCCTGTCCTGTGGACATGGGACGACAGTACGGCTGTTACGCGTAACATGGGGGCCAGGGGTGGATGATGACGGAGACACGCAAGTGCGAGCAGTGTGGCGCCTCCTTCGCGCCGCGGCGCGAACATGCCCGGTTCTGCTCCGCCCGCTGCCGGGTGGCCTGGAACCGCCAGCACGTCGGCGAGTCCCCGGACGGCGCCAGCGCGCTGGACTGGACCATCGCCGCGATGCGGGACACGGTCGACCGGCTGCTGCGAGCCCGGGGCGGGGACCTGCCGCACGCCTTCGCCGCGATCAGCGAGGCCGTATGGTGGGTCACCCTGGTCGACGCCACCCTGGTGCGCTACCACCCGGACGGCTACGACGCCGCGCTGGCCGCGCATCCCGAGCCGGAGCGGCTGGTCATCGAGGGCACCTTCGGCGGCTTGCGGTTCGTGCGGAACTGGATGGGCTACCACGTCGACCACGCCGACTTCATTGAGCCGCAGCGCGGCGAAGCCGGCCCGGGCCCGCTCGCGGCCTGGAGCTGGCGCTCGCTACCCGAGCCCATGCTGGCCGGGCTGCCGGCCCGCGGCCAGGAATGGGAGCGGGCCCGGTACCTGGATTACCAGGCCAGGCTGGCTGGCCAGCCGATCGGCGACACCTTCGGGCGGGCGGCCGCCTTCCTGCGCCGGGCCTCCGCGGACAGCCTCAGCTACACCTGACGGCGGGCGGGGTTGGGTGCGGCGGGGTGGTAGCAGGCTAGAGCACGCGCACCAGGCCGGCCACGCCGTGACGGCGGGTCCGGCTAGCTTCGATGGCCAGCACGGCCCCGGCGAGCAGCGCGATGGCACCGAACGGCAGGCCGAGCGCGGCCAGGTCGGGCCGGAAGGTCACGGCCGTACCCGGCCCGGTGAAGACCGACAGGTCGAGGGCCGGGCCAAGCAGGGCGGGCAGGGCCAGGGCGCACGCGGCGGCGGCGGCGAGCGCGGCCAGCAGGGCGGGCAGCGCGGCGAGCACCACGAGCACGGCGGCGCGCTCGTAGCCCATGACGCTGAGCCGGGCCAGCGTCAGCTCCCGGTCACGCGCGCCCAGGGCCAGGCCGAAGATCAGGCTGAGCAGCGCGAGGCCGGCCGCGGCGGCCACGGTGAGCGTCATGAGCACCGCCGCGGCGTGCAGCAGCGGGACGCTGCGCAGGCTGCTGATCGCGTCGGCCCGGAAGGTCAGGCTGGCCCCGGGCAGGTCCGCGGCGACCAGGCGGGACAGCCGGGCCCGGTCGAGGCGGGCGCCGGTGATCAGGATCAGGTTGGGCTGCGGGCGGCCGAAGAGGGCGGGCAGGGCGCGCAGCGGCACCAGCACGAAGGGACCGCCGCCGGGCAGGGCCGGGGTGCTGGCGGCCACGGTCCCGGCCACCCGGATGCGGACCGGCCCGGTGAATTCCGGTGAGGTCAGCTGGACGGCTCCGGCGCCCAGCGCCGCGGCCGCCGACGGCGAGGCAAGCACGCCCGTGACGGCGGCCGGGCCGGCCACCGGGCCGAAGGCGCCCGCCGGGACGGCGGGGAACGGGGTGTCCCCGGTCAGCGTCGCGTATCCGGCCGGGTCGACCGCCGCCACGGTGAGCTGCTGCCCGAAGACAGTCCGCCAGGGCGTGGTCCACACCGCCGTGACGTGCCGCACGCCGGGCACGGCCATGATCGACCGCTGCACGGCGGGCGTGGCCGCGCCCAGGGCGCCGTTGGTGGTGATGACCGCGTCGGCGCCGGTGACCTGCCACGAGTAGGCGGTCTGGCCGTCGGCGATGGCGCCGGTGACCATGCCGGCGCAGGCGGCCAGGGTCAGGGCCAGGACCAGGGTGACGGCGGGCAGGGTGAGAGCCGTCCCGCTGGCCGCGGAGTCGGCCAGGGCGACGTACCCGGTGGCGCCGGGCCGGCGGTGCCAGGCGTGCAGCAGCGCGCGGACGGCCAGCGGGTACACCCGCATAGCGATCAGGGCGGCCGGCAGCGCGACCAGGATGGGGGCCGCGGTGAGGAACCAGTTGGTGTTGCCCGCCGACGGCAGGCCCTGGTCATGCAGGGCGATCAGCCCGGCGGCCGCGGCCGCGCACACCGTCAGGCCCGCCACCAGGCGGCGCCGGGCGGTCGGCGAAAACCGCGCGAGGGTGGTCTCGGCGGTCACGATCTGCGCCGGGTTGACCGCGGGCCCGGCCCGGCGGTGCCGCCAGGCCGCGATCAGCGGCGGTCCGGACAGCGCGATCACGGCCGTCGCCGCGGCCATCTCCCGGCCCAGGGCCACGCTGCGGCCGGGGATCAGCACGCCGGCCAGCACGGCCCCGGCGGCCGTGCCCAGCCCGGCCGCCAGCACCGAGCTGGCCAGCATCCGCCGGGCGACCTGCGGCCGGGACGCGCCCCGGGCGCGGAGCATAGTCAGCTCGGCGTCCCGGCGTACGGCCATCATCCAGGCGGCCAGCATGATGACCGCGGCGCCGATCACGATCAGGCTGACGAACAGCAGCAGCAGCACGGACAGCACCGCGGCCTGGGTGGCGATGAAGGTGGTCAGCGTGCCGGTCAGCGGCGAGGTGACGATCAGCTCGTTGGCGGCCGGGCCCAGCTGCGCATAGAGCCCGGGGGCGGTACCGGCCAGGTCGTTCAGGAGCGCCTGGGCCTGGTCAGCGGTCACGCTGCCGAGGTCGACGGGAAACTCCCAGCGCAGTTGCATGCTGTCGCAGGACGCGCCCCCGACCGGGCAGAAGGCATTCTGCAGCGCGCCGAGCTGCCCCGGGTCGGCCAGGACTGCGCCCTGCCAGGCCGCCGAGCCGCCGCCCGCAGGCGGCAGGGCCAGGGCCGGACCGGAGGCGAGCGGGTCTGCGGTCCAGAACCCGCTGGCCGGATCGCGCTCGCGGACCACGGCGGTGACCAGGAGCACGACCGGGCCGGCGGGTCCGGACAGGCCGACGTGAGAACCAGGATGCAGGCCGAACCGGGCCGCGGTCTGCTCGGTGACCGCCACGCCCAGAGCCCCGGCCGGGACCGCCGCGCCCGATACGCGCCCGGCCACGACCTGGATGTAGCTGGCCAGCTGGTCACGGTAGGTCACCTCGAGCTGGGCCGGGTAACCGTCAGGCAGCCGGCCCGTGCCCGAGCTGACCGTGTGCAGCCGGGTGGTCAGGCTGCCCCACCAGCCCTGGGCGATCGGCAGCGAGTAGGCCAGGCCGGCCTCGATCTGGCTGGTGGCCAGGGCGAAGGTGTACCCGGTAAAGGCCAGCTCGCCATCAAACGGCTGCGGGAAGCTGCTCCAGCTGGCGTCCGCCTCGACCGAGGTGGCCTGCGTCCCGGGCCGGCCCATCGATTGCTGCAGGGCCTCGGTCCGCTGGTGCAGGCTCACCTTGGGCCCGGCCAGGCAGGCAAACACGCAGCCGCACACCAGCACGGCCAGCGCCAGGGTGCCGCCTGCCGCGGCGCCCAGGGCCCGGCCGGGCATCCGGTGTGAAATTCCGCGCTTGATGCCGCCAGCCTAATCAGGCCCAGCCCGATCAGGCATAGCGGCGGGCGCGCCGGGTAGCCCGCGAGCCAGGAGGTAGTCAATGACCCGGGTAGCTGTTCGCTGTTCCCTCTCCAGACGCACGCGCACCGTGGCCCTGCTGACCGCCGCGCTGGCGCTCGCCGCGGGTGCCGTCGCCGCCATAGCGGCCCCGGCCCGGGCCGCGACCCCCGGGCTGACCATCCGCACCAGCGGCAGCACGGTCACCCTGACCCTCAGCGGTGACCAGCCCGCCGGCCCCGTGCTGTTCCAGAGGACAAGGCACGGAACGTTCCATCTAGTGACCCCGCCATCTTTACGGGTGCGCGGGCACCCAAGTAGCGTCGGAGATCAGGCGCAAACCCTCGGAGGGCATGAATGACCGCACAGGAGACAGCGTGGCAGGCGGCGGAGTCGGCGGCCGCGGTGCTGGGGCCCGAGGCGGGCATGCTCGCCTCGGTGGATTCGGCGGGCCTGGGTGAGGCCACGCTGTCCGTGCTGCAGCGCGCGGCCCTGCAGCCGGCCGCGGTGGGCACCGCGGCGCTGCGCTTCTGGACCAGCATGGCGATGGCCGGCCCGGTGGCCGCGGCGCGCTGGCTGGGCATGGAAGCCGCGCCGCCGGTGGCCGTACCCGACGGCGACAAGCGGTTCGCGGACAAGACCTGGACCGACAACCCGGCCTTCTTCGCCCTCCGGCAGGGCTACCTGGCCACCTCGCAGCTGGTCAGCGACCTGCTCGACGCCGGTTCCGGGGACGCTGTCGACGACGCCAAGGCCCGGCTGGCCGCCGGGTTCCTGGTGGACGCGATCGCCCCGACGAACTTCCTGCCCACCAACCCGGCCGCGCTCAAGCGCGCCTTCGAGACCGGCGGAACCAGCGTGGCCAACGGGACCAGGCAGTTCGTCGACGACCTGGTCAACAACAACGGCCGGCCCCGGCAGGTGGATACCCGCCCGTTCCGGGTCGGGGAGAACATGGCCGCCACTCCCGGCAAGGTCGTGTTCAAGAACGACCTGATGGAGCTCATCCAGTACGCGCCGCAGACTAAGCAGGTCCGGGCCATCCCGGTGCTGGCCAGCCCGCCCTGGATCAACAAGTACTACGTGATGGACCTGGCCCCGGGCCGCAGCTTCCTGGAGTGGGCGGTGCAGCACGAGCGCACCGTGTTCGCGATCTCCTACCGCAACCCGGACGCCGCCATGGGCGGCACCACGCTGGACGACTACCTCATCCACGGCCCGCGGGAGGCGCTGGACGTCATCACCGACATCACCGGCGCGCCCAAGATCGACATCATCGGGCTGTGCCTGGGCGGCGCGCTGACCGCCATGCTGGCCGCCTACCTGACCCAGAAGGGCGACGACCGGCTGGGCACGATCACGCTGCTCAACACCCTGCTGGACTACACTGAGCCGGGCGTGCTCGGCGCCTTCACCGACGAGAAGACAGTGGCCAGGCTGGAAAAGCAGATGGCGGCCAAGGGCGTGCTCGAGGGCAGCCAGATGGCGGGCACCTTCGACATCCTGCGGGCCAACGACCTCATCTTCAGCTACGTGGTGTCGAACTGGCTGATGGGCCAGGACCCGCCGGCCTTCGACATCCTGGCCTGGAACGGCGACAGCACCCGGATGCCCGCCGCGATGCACTCGTTCTACCTGCGCTCGCTGTACATGCGGAACGAACTGGCCCGCGGCGAGCTCGAACTGGCCGGGCAGCGGCTGTCGCTGTCCGACGTGCGGAACGACACCTACGTGGTCGGTGCGATCAACGACCACATCGTGCCGTGGCACGGCTCCTACAAGACCATCGGGCTGATGGGCGGCAACGTCAGGTACGTGCTGTCCAGCGGCGGTCATATCGCGGGCATCGTCAACCCGCCCGGGCCGAAGGCCTGGTTCGAGGTGGCCGACGAGTCCGACGGCGCCCCGCCCGCCGACGCCGAGGCGTGGCAGGCCTCGGCGAGCAGGCACCGCGGGTCGTGGTGGGAGGACTGGACCGAGTGGTCCGACGCCCGGGCCGGCGAGCACATCAAGCCGCCGCCCATGGGCGGCAGGCGGCACCGGCCCATCGCCGACGCCCCGGGCGAGTACGTGTTCGGTTAACCCCCCGGCCCTGGCGGCCGGCGACCATCTGGAGGTAGGCATGGCTGACATGAACGGGCAGGTTGCCCTGGTCACGGGCGGGATCCGCGGGATCGGGCTGGCCATCTGCGAGCGGCTGATCGGCCGGGGGGTCAAGGTCGCGGCCGGGTTCTCCAGTAACAACGAGGCCGCGGAGCAGTTCGCCGCCAAGTATGCCGACTACGGGGTGAGTATTCACCAGGGCAACGTGGGGCGCAACGAGGACTGCCTGCGGGTGCTTGATGAGGTGCTGGAGCGGCACGGGCAGCTGGACATCCTGGTCAACAACGCCGGCATCACGGTGGACAAGACGATGCGGAAGATGACGCCGGAGGAGTGGGACCGGGTCATCCACGTGAACCTGTCCGGGGCGTTCTACTTGTCCCGCGGCATCTTGCAGCACATGCTGGACCGCGGCTACGGCCGGGTGGTCAACATCTCCTCGGTGATCGGGTCGGCCGGCGGGTTCGGGCAGGCCAACTACGCGGCGGCCAAGTCGGGGATGTTCGGCCTGACCATGAGCCTGGCGCTGGAGACGGCCAGCAAGGGCATCACGGTCAACACGGTGACGCCGGGGTACATCACCACGGACATGACCGCGGCGGTACCGGTCAACGTGATGGACAAGCTCATCGAGCGCATCCCGGTAGGCCGCCTCGGTGAGCCGAACGAGGTGGCCCGGGTGGTGGAGTTCCTGGCCGATCCGGAGTCTGGGTACATCACCGGGCAGGTCTACCCGGTCAACGGCGGCCTGTACATGTAGGTCAGCGGCTTACGGGGGCCAGGCGGGTGAGGACCAGTTCGGTCGCGACGACCACGAGGGCGAGGACGGTCAGGGCGGGGCCGAGGACGGCCAGGCCGGTCGTGCCGATGAGCAGGCCGATGAGGGCGGAGACTCCGGCTCCCCCGGCCGCAGCGGCACCGACCTGCCAGGAGATGACGTGCTGGGCGCGCTGCTCGCCGAGGCGGACCGGGGTGAGCGAGATCAGGGCCGGGAACACGCCGGCCAGGGCGCCGCCCAGGACGGCGAAGCCGAGGACGGTGACGGCGGGGCCGGGCTGCCACCAGATGACCGCGGCGGCCAGCACGGCCAGGGCGCTGCCCCAGGTGACCACCGAGCGCGGCGGGACCGGGCGGGGCAGCACGGCCAGGCTGATCCGGACGGCGGTCAGCGCGCCCCAGTAGCCGAAGGTGGCCAGGCCCGTCTCGGTCGGCGACAGGTTCAGGTGGCCGCGGCAGAAGCTGGCCTCCCACTGCCCGGCGCCGACCTCGAGACCGGTGTAGACGAAGAAGACGACCATGCCGGTGGCCACCACCCAGCGGTACCGGCGGCGGGTCCAGTGGGCCGTTTCCGGGTGTTCGGCGGGCTGAGATGGTTTGGACGGGACGGGCGGGGCGCCGTCGGTGCGGCGCCGGCGCAGCCACAAACCCGCGATGACCAGGTCGAGCACCGACAGCGCGCCGTAGGCGGGACGCCAGGAGCCGGTCAGGATGGCGGCGGTGGCGACCAGCGGGCCGATGGCCGTGCCGACGCCGTAGGCGCCGTGCAGCAGGTTGAGCAGCCGCTGCCGGCCGGTCAGGGCCACCGCCGTGTTGAGGCCGGCGTCCATCATGCCGGCCGCGGCGCCGGCCAGCACGGCCGCGCACAGCACGAGCCAGAAGCCCGGCGCGGCCGCGTACCCGGCCGTGCCCGCGGCGGCGCACAGGCCGGCCACGGCCAGCAGGGCGGGCACGCCCAGGCGCCGGATCAGCCGGCCGACGAACGCCGTGACCAGCACGGCGCCGACCGTGCCGATCAGCAGGATCAGGCCGAGGTCACCGACCGGAGCCCCGAAGGTGACGCGCATGGAGGGCCACACGGTGCCGAGCACGCCGTCGGGCAGGCCCAGCACGACGAAGTTGCCCAGGCTGAGCAGGTCCGAGCTCCGGCTGACCGCGGGCGTGGGAGTCGGCCGGCGCTGCTCATCCACTGACCCATGTAATCCGACGATGCGGAGCGGGTGCGAATCGGGGCGGGAGGGATTCCGGCGACAGGGGTGCGGGGCGGATCGGCGGGCTACCTGACGCGGAAGGCGCCGAGTCCCTCGGGCGGCTCCAGCTCGATGGCGACGTCATGCACGTCGGCCAGCCGGGGACCGTGATGGGCCCACTCCAGCACGCGGCGGACGTCGCCGGGCAGGCCTTCGAAGACCGCCTCGACCCGGCCGTCGGGCAGGTTGCGTACCCAGCCGGCCACGCCGTATTCCTCGGCCTTCCGGCGGCAGGTGTCACGGAAGAAGACGCCCTGGACCCGGCCGGAGATCAGGACCCGATAGCGGACCATGATCAGAAAGGTATCGTGCGGGCGCGCGGGGTCATCGGCTACTCGCGGGCGGGCGGGGCGGGATCCCGGCTACTTCCGGGCCGGTTCGACAGGGGCGGGCGGCGGGTGGAGGATGGCGGCGGAGGTGACAGAAATGTACTTCCTCATCCGCAAGCTGGTCAGGATGTTCAAGCAGCGCAAGCTGCAGAAGCAGCAGCGGTCGCAGCCGCCGGAGTAGGCCGGGCGGCGCGAAAATCACCTGACTGATCCGCGTGGTCGCCGTAGCGTGAGGACCATGCTGCCCGCGAGTCATGTCCTGGCGTTTGTCGCGGTGGTGACCGTCCTGGTCGCCATCCCGGGGCCGAGCGTCCTGTTCACCATCAGCCGGGCCCTGACCGTGGGGCGCCGGGCGGCCCTGCTCACCGTGGTCGGGAACGAGATCGGCCTGTGCGTGCAGGTGGTGGCGGTGGCGTTCGGCGTCGGGGAGGTGGTGGAGCGCTCCGCGGAGGTCGTCACCGTCGTGAAGCTGGCCGGCGCCGCCTACCTGGTGTACCTGGGGGTCCAGGCGGTCAGGCACCGGCGTTCGGTGGCCGAGGCGCTGGCCGCGAAGGTCAAGCCGGTCAGCCCGCTGCGGGCGGTTCGCGACGGGTTCGTGGTCGGGGTAGCCAACCCCAAGACGATCGTGTTCTTCGTCGTCGCGCTGCCCGACTTCACCACCAGCGCCCCCGGCCACCTGCCGGTTCCCGCGCAGATGCTCATCCTGGGGGCGCTGTTCCCGGTCATCGCGCTGGTGCTGGACAGCCTGTGGGCCGTAATCGCGGGTACGGCCCGGGAGTGGTTCGCGCGGTCCCCACGGCGGATGGGCCTTATCGGCGGGACGGGCGGCCTGGTCATGATCGGGCTCGGCGTCAGCCTGGCCGCGACCGGGCGGAAGAACTGACGCGTCCCGGGCGGCGGATACCGGGGACCGTTCGGCCCTGAGCTGCGAGGGGTTCCGGACGGCGGATAGCACGGACCGTTCGGCCAAATGTCTCATATACGGCGGAACCGGAACGTTACCGAAAGTTTTCGCAATCCGACCCATCCGATACGCCGGCCGTAGCGAAGCACACGCGTGACTGGCGATCCGGCGGCCAATGGGGGCCACCCGAGATCCGAGCCGACGTGGGCACCGGCTTGTCCTCTGGCCCGCCGCCGCCGGATCGCCGTCTTCTCCTCCCCCTCTCTGGCCTGGCGTTCGCTCGCGGCGACGGGCATGCCGACCAGTCGCCCAAAGGACCGTCATGCCCCATCACGATGCCAAGGGTTCGCCGGCCGAGCACTTGTCCCGGCACTCCGTGCTCGCGGGTGCCGCTACAGCCGGGGCGGCTAGCATGGCCGTCGCCGCCCGTGGAGTCGTTTCGCCGCGAATCGCCCACCGTGTCCACAGTGTCCGACAGAACCGAAACGTTACCGAAATTTTTTCACGGCTGACCCGTCCAGCAGCCCGTCGGCCGCGAAACACTCTCGTGCGAGGGGACTGGCGGCCGATGCGGGCCGTGGGAGGGCGGAGCTTGCTTGCTCGGCGGTTGACCAGCATTGCCCCCGCCGCGCTCAGCACCGAATTCCAGCGACGCGGTCACGAGACCGGGACACGCGGCCCCTCGAACATCACTCTAAGTGTTCCCGTGCTTGACATCCAGTAAACCTGTCGGCGTGGCCCCTCGCCCCGGCGACGTGCATGCCAACCAGCCATGGAAAGGACCGTCATGCCCAGTCAGGATGCAACGCGTGCGTCGGCCGAGCCAGCCGCCGCCCCGAAGGAACCGGGCCGTCTGTCCCGGCGCTCCATGCTCCGCGGCGCCGCGGCCGCCGGCGCCGCCGGGCTCGCTGTGACCGCCATGGGCGCGTCCGCGAGCCCGGCGCTGGCCGCCACCAGCCAGCCATCGGCACAAGACGGCCCGCAGAGCCATGCCGGGCCGATTGTGGTGCACGTGCGCGACGCCAAGTCAGGGGACATCGCGGTGTTCTCCGGGACCAGCGAGGTCCGGCTGCGCGACACGGACCTGGCTGCCCGGATCGCCAGGGCCGCCGGGTAACTCCTGCCATCCGCCAATTCGAGCCAGTGAGGTAATTGAATGTCATCGCACCGCGAGGCGCCGGAGATCTCCAAGGACCCGGTTGCCGACAGCACGGATGTGTACGCGTTTGTCAGCCCGGATAAGCCGGATACGGTCACGCTTATCGCCAACTACGTCCCGCTGCAGGAGCCGGCCGGGGGGCCGAACTTCTACGAGTTCGGCGACGACGTCCTCTACGAGATCCACGTCGACAACAACGGCGACGCGGTGGCCGATATCACCTACCAGTTCCGCTTCCAGACGAAACTGACCACGCCGGGGAGTTTCCTGTACAACACGGGCCCGATCGGCTCACTCAGCGACCCGAACTGGAACAGCAAGCAGTTCTACTCGGTTACCCAGGTCGACAGGAATGGCGCGCGCGTTCTGGCCAGCGAGCTCGCCTGCCCGCCGTGCAACGTCGGCGTGCTGTCCACGCCGAACTACGAGACGAACCTCGGCCAGCCGGCCGTTCACTCGTTGGGCAGCGGCATGCAGGTCTTCGCCGGACAACGTGCCGAGGAGTTCTATGTCGACCTGGGCTCGATCTTCGACCTGGGCAACCTGCGCCCCATCCAGGAGCTGAACGCCTTCGCGAAGGCCGCAGGGCTCACGGGCATGCCCGGGGTGAACGCCACCAATGGCCTGAACGTGCATTCCATCGCGATCCAGGTGCCGATCTCGGCGCTGACCATCAGCGGGCACCCGACGATCGGCGTGTGGACGACCGCGAGCCGCCAGCGCGCGCGGGTGTTCGACGGCGCCGGCGACATCTTCAGCGGCCCCTGGACCCAGGTATCCCGGCTGGGCAACCCGCTCATCAACGAGGTCATCATCCCGCTGGGTGAGAAGGACCACTGGAACAGGTCGCAGCCGGTGAACGACAAGCAGTTCGCCACGTATTACGCGCACCCCGAGCTGGCCGGGCTGCTGCCGGTCCTGTACCCGACCGCGTTCCCCGATCTTGCCGCCCTGAACAAGGCCGGGACCGCTCGCGCCGACCTGGAGGCGATCCTGCTCACCGGTATCCCGTCCGGCTTGATCAAGGGTTTCACCAACTTCACCGGCGCGGTGCAGGCTGACCTGCTGCGGCTGAACACCTCTATTCCGCCCACGTCGAGCAGCTCCAAGTCGTTCAGTGTTCTCGGCCTCATCGGCGGCGACCCGGCCGGATTCCCGAACGGGCGACGGGTCACCGACGACGTGGTGACCATCGAGCTGCGGGCCGTCGCCGGAGTGGTGTTCAACCTGATCGACCCCAAGTACGTCCCCGATGCGGCCATCGCGGACGTCAGCGATTTCCTGCCCGTCGGCTCCGCCACCGTCACCAACGGGCCGCTGACGGCGTTCCCGTACCTGGGAGTGCCCTACGACGGCTACGACCAGAAGTTCTGACCCGCTTTAGTCCTGTACTCCGGCGAGGCCGACGGCCTCGCCGGAGCACAGGCGTCTCATGGGTCGCTGCCGGGCGCGGTAACACGCTGCCGGTCAGTAGCAAACAAAGGAGCGCAGCATGACCGAGCCAGTCGCCGGGCCTTCCGGTCCCGGCACCGTCGTCCTTGAGCTCGGCGCGGACATCGGCGCACTGATCCTGTACACGCCGGCCGGCCTGGACGGCGCGGAGATCGAGATCAGCCGTGACGATGATCCGGGGGCCAGGCGGACGCACTCACAGGTCCGTCAGCGGCGCACGACGACCGCGACCAGCTACGCGGCCGTCTATCCGGGGCTGCCCGAGGGGTCGTACACGATCTGGCGCGACAGGCAGGACGCGGCAGGCAGTGTCGTAATCACCGGCGGCCGCGTCACGACCTGGAGCTGGCCAGCCGCCTGACCCGCCAGTTTCTCCAGTCCCGCCAGTGCCTCCAGTGCCTCCAGTCCTGAACGGCGAGGGAACGTGCCGCGGGCGGCGGCCCTAGACCGGGATGGGCAGGGCGAGGATGGGCGTGGTGGTGGGCTGTTTGCTGCCGGGGGCGGGCTCGACGGTCAGGCCGAGCTTGTCGCCTTTGACCAGGCCGGTCGCCACCACGGGCGAGGTCACCCCGGACTGGGCCGTGGGCAGCAGGCCGGCCGAGACGATCCTGACCGGACCGATCAGCCACAGCTGGTAGACCTTACCCGCGGGCAGGGCTGGCAGCCCGGAGGTGGCCACGACCAGCTTGCGGGTGGCCGAGTCCAGCACCACGACGGCCACGCCGCCCTTGGTCGTGCTGTGCGACAGCAGCTGGACGTTCGGCGCGCCCAGGATCTGGGCCAGCGCCTGGTCGTGCTCCTTGGCCTGGGTGAGCTCCGCCTCGACGCGAGCCTGTTGCTGGGCCAGCGTATGGTTCTGGGCCTGCGCCTGGTTGAGCTGCTGCTGGGTGTGGGCCTGGGCGAAGCCGAAGAACACCGCGACCGCGATGGCGGCGGTGGCGACGGCGCCGGACAGCCAGGGCAGCCACGGCGTCCGGGCCCGGGCTTGCCGGGGGCGGGCGTGGGTCCTGATCTCGGGCGGCAGCTGGCGGGTGCGGGCCACTGCGGTCAGCACCTGGTCCCGCATCTCGGCTGGCGCCTCCGCGGTGGCGGCGAAGGCCATAGCGGTGCCCACCTCACGGAAGCCGCGTACCTCGCTGGCGCAGGACTGACAGCGGTTCAGGTGGCGGGTGAACCGGGTAAGTTCGGCGCCCGGGTCAAGTGCGTCGAGGGCGTAGGCGCCTGCCAGCAGGTGCAGGTCCTGGCGGAAGAGGCGCATCAGCTCACCCCCAGGCAGTCGCGCATCCGGATCAGCCCATCGCGGATCCTGGTCTTGATCGCTCCCAGCGTGACGTGCAGCAGCTCGGCCACCTGGCGGTAGCTGTTACCGCCGTAGTAGGCCAGGGTGATCGATTCACGCTGGACATCGGTCAGCCCGTCCAGGCAGCGCCGGACGCGCTCCCGGTCCAGGCTCGCTTCCACCGCCTCGGCCACCTCATCGTGCGGGGGGCTGACATCGACCGTCCTGTGCTCCCGCTCGGCGGCGGCCGTGGTGGACCGGATACGGTCGATAGCGCGGCGGTGGGCGATGGTCGTCACCCACGTCGCCGCGCCACCCATGGCCGGGTCGAACCGCGCGGCGGTCCGCCAGACCTCGAGAAGCACCTCTTGCGCCACTTCCTCAGACTGGGACGGATCCCTAAGAACCCTCCTGATCACGCCGTACACCGGGCCGACCATCCGGTCGTACAGCGCTTCGAACGCGGCCTGGTCGCCACGTGCCACGTGGACAAGCAGGTCATCTAGATCCCGCTCTCCCCTCCTATCCGTGGCCGCCGACGTGAACCGAGACGCGTCCGAATCGTTCGGGTTCATTAGGCACCTTCGGGGCCGAGGCCGGATCGGATGGGTGGTCAATAAAAAAATTTTAGAGAATCATTCCCACTTGTAGCCTGGTGCGGTGGCGAAGCCGGTGAAGATTTTTCGCAAACGGCTTATGAGGGCGATGACCGGACCTGGTTACGGGGCGGCCGTCCGGTTGCTGTGGGAGACCAGCCGCCCGCTTTCTTTTGCGGTGGCGGCGTATGCGCTGGCTGCTTCGGTGGTGCCCAATCTGGTCCTTATCGCAGCAGGCCACCTGGTCGGCACCATTCCCGCCGCGGCCAGCAGCGGGCTGGCCTCGCCGGCCGGGCACCGGCTGATGGCCGCGCTTTGGGTTACCGGCGTCCTGTACGCCGTGGCGCTGCTGCTCGGGCCGGTGCAGTCGGCGGTCAGTTCGGTGGTGAAGTGGCGGCTGGTCTACCGCACCGAGGAACGGCTGATCAGCGCGGTGTCCCGGCCGGTCGGCATTGCACACCTGGAAGACCCTCGAGTACTGGACGACTTGGCCTTGGCCCAGGGGCAGCTGACCGGCCAGATGCCGGCCGACGCGCCGATGACGCTGGCCCTGGTGGTGAGCAACCGGGCCAGCGGGCTGCTGGCCTGCGCCGTGCTAGCCAGCTGGCGCTGGTGGCTGGGCCTGGTCCTGCTGGTCATGTGGATGAGCATCCGCCGTCCGCAGCTGGCCCTGATCAGGGAGCAGGGCGCGCTGTACGCCGGGAACTCAGAGGCGCTGCGCCGGGCCTGGTACCTGCAGCGGCTGGCGGCCGCCCCGGCGGTGGCCAAGGAGTCGCGGGTGTTCGGCCTGGGCGGCTGGCTGGTCGACCGGTACCGGCGCCAGTGGCTGCTCGGCATGGCCGCCCCGTGGGCGGCGCTGCGGAAGCTGGACCGGAAGGTGCTGGAGCTGGCGGTGCCAGTGCTCATTGCGTTCGCGATCGCGGCCGGCTACCTCGGCCTGGCCGCCTACCGGCGCGAGATCGACCTGGGCACGCTGGCCGTCATGCTGCCCATGCTGGCCGCGACCACGCCGCTGGGCGATATCTCCTGGGACGACGTGGCCCTGTCCTGGATGCTGCAGGGGCTGCCCCGGGCGCGTGAACTGGAGACTTCGCTGGCGTTGCCCGGGCCGGACCTGTCCGGTGCTGTGTCTGCGGCCGACCTGCCAGTCCGGGAGGTGCGGTTCGAGGAGGTGCGGTTCCGGTACCCGGACGCTTCGCAGGATGTGTTCGGCTCGCTGGACCTGGTACTGCGGGCGGGCCAGTCGACGGCCCTGGTGGGCATCAACGGCGCGGGCAAGACTACGCTGGTCAAGCTGCTGGCCAGGCTGCATGATCCTTGCGGCGGGCGGATCCTGGTCGACGGTGCCGATCTTTCGTCCCTGGACCCGGCCGGCTGGCAGCGGCAGGTGGCGGTGGTGTTCCAGGACTTTGCGCGCTACCCGCTGTCGTTCGCCGAGAACATCGGGTTCGGGGCGCCGTCTCACCTGTCCGATGCGGCCGGGCTGGAGGCCGCCGCTTCGCGCGCGGGTGCGCTGGACGTGCTTTCCGGCCTTGACCTGGGCTGGGAGACCGTGCTGTCCCGAGGCTACGAGGGCGGCGTGGACCTGTCCGGCGGGCAGTGGCAGCGGGTCGCGCTGGCCCGAGCGCTGTTCGCGGTGCGGCACGGGGCCACGATCCTGGTCCTGGACGAGCCGACCGCGTGGCTGGACGCCCGCGGCGAGGCCGACTTCTTCGACCGCTTCCTGGACATCACCGCGGGCATCACCACGCTGATCATCTCGCACCGGTTCTCCACCGTCCGGCGCGCCGACCACATCTGCGTGCTGGATGGCGGGCGGGTGACCGAGCAAGGCGATCACGACACGCTGATCGCGGCCGGGAAGCGGTACGCGGAGCTGTTCGCGCTGCAGGCGGCGCGGTTCAGCGATTCTGCTGATTCCGGGGAGCCTGCCGATCCTGGGGAGTTTTCCGGTTCCGGGGAGTCCGCCGATCCTGGGGAGTTTTCCGGTTCCGGGGAGTCCGCCGATCCTGGGGAGTTTTCCGGTTCCGCGGAGTCCGCCGATCCTGGGGAGTTTTCCGGTTCCGCGGAGTCCGCCGATCCTGGGGAGCCGGAGTCATGAGCGGGGGCGGCGGGCGGCTGCGGGTCTGGCGGGCGGTGGTGTCCTGGGGCTGGCGGGCCGCGCCGGGATGGACGGCCTACACCGCGGCCGTGCTGATGGCCAACGCGGTCACCTCGGTGCTGTACCCGGTCGGCCTGGCGCTGGTCATCGACTCGGCGCTGAAGCACGAGCGCGGCGGTGTGATCGGCGGCATCGCCGCCATCGCCGTGCTGTACACGGTGTCCTGGGCGCTGGCCATGCTGGCCGGCACCGCGGGAGCCTTTATGTCGGACCGGACCACGTTCTACCTGACCGCCCGCATCGCCGAGCAGCTGCACGCGGTCAGCGGAGTGGACCATCTGGAGCGGCCCGATTATCTGACCGAGCTGGAGCTGCTGCAGCAGAACCTGCGGCTGCTGGGCAACGGCCCGCGCCAGATCCTGCTGGTGATCCAGGTCCTGGTCCGGACCATTGGGATCGTGATCATCCTGGCGGTGATCTACCCTCCGCTGGCCGCGCTGCCGCTGGCCGCGGTGGCGCCGATCATCGGGGAGCGGCTGTCGGTCTCCTTGCGGCAGCGGTCGGATGAGCGCCTCGCGCCGGACCGGCGGCTGGCCAACGAGCTGTTCGAGCTGGCCACCTCGGCCGGGCCGGCCAAGGAACTGCGGGTGTTCGGCGCTGCCGCTCCGCTGGCCAGCCGGCACCAGGCGCTGGCCCGCCGGATCAACGCCGGAACGACCCGGGCCGCGGTGCTTGGCGGGGTGTTCGGCGCGGCCGGCTGGCTGGTGTTTGCGGCGGCGTTCATAGCCGGGATCGCCGCCGTGGTGGTACGCGCTACGCACGGGACAGCCGGCGTGGGCGAGGTGGTGCTGGCCGTTACGCTGGTCCAGCGGGCTCAGCTGCAGGTCGGCCAGGCAGCGGCCGCCATCGGCCAGCTGCTGACCACGACGCGGACGGCGCGGCGGTTGCTCTGGCTGGAGGACTACGCAGCGGCCGACGGCCGCGCGATACTGCGTTCCGGTCCGGACGGCCGCGCGGGCGGGGACGACGGGGGCGGCTCGGGGGCTGGGGACGGCTCGGGAGGCGGCGACGGCTCGGGGGCTGGGGACGGCTTGGCGGGCGCGGACGGCTCGGCGGGCGCGGACGGTTCGGCGGCAGACGGGCGGGGCTTGCGGAAACCGCCGGCCGTGCTGAAGCGGGGCATCGCCTTGCGCGAGGTCAGCTTCGGCTACCCGCCAGACGGGGGGCTGGTGCTGGATCGGGTAGACGTGGACCTGCCGGCCGGGGCGGCGGTAGCTCTGGTGGGCGAGAACGGGGCGGGCAAGACGACCCTGGTCAAGCTGCTGACCGGCATGTACCAGCCCACGGCGGGACAGGTGCTGCTCGACGGGGTGCCGCTGGCCGATATCGACCTGGCCGCCTGGCGCGAACGGACCGCGGCTACCTTCCAGGACTTCGTGCGCTTCGAGCTGCTGGCCGGGGAGACGGTCGGGCTGGGCGACCTGCCGCGCATCGACATCGAGCCGGCGCTGGCCGAGGCGCTGCATCGGGCCGACGCGACCGCCGTTACCGACGCGCTGCCCGACGGACTGGGCACCCGGCTGGGCCGGTCGTTCACCGGTGGGCAGGAACTATCCGGCGGCCAGTGGCAGCGGCTGGCGCTGGCCCGCGGCATGATGCGCGACGTGCCGCTGCTGCTCATCCTGGACGAGCCGACCGCCAGCCTGGACGCGATCACCGAGGCGGCCCTGTTCGAGCGCTATCTGTCGGCGCGCAGGCTGGCCGGCCGGGCCGGCGCGATAACCCTGCTGGTGTCGCACCGCTTCTCCACGGTCCGGATGGCCGACCTGATCATCGTGCTGGACCAGGGCCGGATCGTGGCCAGCGGGGACCACACCTCGTTGGTCCGGGCGGGCGGCCTGTACGCGGAGCTTTACGAGCTTCAGGCGCGCGCCTACCGGTGAAATTGCGGGCCGTCGTTACACTCAGGCGTCAGGCGGCGGTGACCACTACCGGCCAGCCCTCACGTCACCGGAGGTGGTCATGCGCGTGGCCTGGATCCTTCTCGCCGTGTGGCTGATCATCGGCGCGGTGGCCGGCGAGCAGCGGCACTACTACACTCCGTCCTCACTGACCTGCGGCGGGGCGGGCACGATCGCGGTCACGATCCTCGCGGGGCCGACGAACTACTTCGGCGCGAACCCCCGGCTCATTTGCGATTAGCCATTGTGCGGCTCGGCCTCATCCGGGCCAACGCGCCGGTCTCGCCTGCAACCCTGCGCAACTGCCTCGTGCGACCCTGCCGTCACCAGTCCTGTCATGATCGACTTAACGTGGACCTCTACCGTCGCCAGACGGAGGTAAATGCCCACGATCTTTGAGGCTCCCGTAGGCCGTCCCACGCGTCCCGCAGTCACCCCGCCCGGCCATGATCAACTTCTCGTGGGTCGTTACCTCCCCCGGGGGAGGTAGCGCCCACGATCATGACATGCCTATTCCGAGTGCCCTCAGCGTGGATAGAAACAGCCCGCGGGCGGTAGGTAACCATCCACGAAAAGTTGATCATCGGCGAAGCCGGTAACTGCTGGGGCGTGCGGGTTGCGCGGGGTATTCGCGGCCGGGTTGTCGGCGGGCACACTCGCGATCACATGAGCGTGAACGGTTACCGCTGGGTCTCGCCGCCGCGGGTCTCATGCTGCTGGGTCTCGCCGTCGTGGGCATCACTGCCCTGGACCTGGTGGTTCTGAGTCCCGCTGCTCTGGACCTGGTGGTCCTGGGCCTCGGGCTGCCGGGTCGCGTCCGGGCTGGCCTCGGGCTGCCGGGTGGCGTCCGGGCTGGCCTCGAGTTGCTGGGCAGCGTCCGGGCTGGTCTCGTGGCGCGAGTTGTCGCGGGCCAGCAGGGCGGAGACGGCGGCGCGCATCGCCTTCGGGCCCGCGCCGCGCGGGACCTTGAGCGAGACGTAGGCGGCGGCGCCGGCCGGGATCGGCAGCCAGAAGTTGACCAGCCGCCAGCCGAGGACGCCGAGCGTGGCCAGGCTGCGGGTGACGCCGAAGCTGACCAGCAGCAGCGGCGTCAGCGAGTCGATGACACCCAGCCCGGCGGGCGTGATCGGCAGCGCGCCGGCCACGTTGGCGATCCCGTAGGCGGCGAACAGCTCGACCGGGTTGAGGATGCGGCCGAACGCGGCCACAAAGCACCACAGCGATGCGGCGTCAAGCAGCCAGTTGAGCGAAGCCCAGGTCAGCGACAGGACTAGGGTGCGCCGGTCACGGGCCAGCGCGGACAGGGAATTCCCGGTATCGCGGATGCCTCGTTCCAGGCTCTCGCCGGTCAGGCCGGGGATCCGGTTCCCGATGGCGCACAGGATCCGGGAGGCGCGCTCGCTCTGCCTGGTAATGCCGAAGGCCAGGATCCCGATGGCGAGCAGCACTACCGCACCGGTGACGGCCACGGTCACGTAGATCGGGTGGAAGCCCGCCAGCGGAATGGAAATGACCAGGGACAGCCACAGCAGGACGTTCAGCACCACGGTCGAGCCCAGGCCTTTAGTCGCCATCATCACCGCGGCGTCGCGGCCCTTGATGCCCTCGGCGGTGAACAGCCGGTAGCCGATCCCGGCGCTGCCCAGCGTGCCGGCCGGTATGACGTGCGCCACCGCCGCGGCGGCCAGGTCGATGCGGAACAGCCGGGATAGTCCGGGGTTGTGCGATCCCGGCGGCAGCACGGCCTGGGTCAGCAGGCCGTAACAGAACAGCGACAGCCCCTCGAGCACCAGCCCCGCGATCAGCCAGAAGGGATTCACCCGGCCGAGCAGGTTCAGATCCTTGCTGGCCCCGACCAGTTCGGGTACCACCAGGTACTCGACGACCAGCACCAGGGCGAAGATGATCACGCCGCGGCGCAGCGGCTTGACCAGGAACGGCAGCCAGGTCCGCATCCTGCTGAACCAGCTGGCCTTCCGGGCGGCGGGCGGACCGGGCTCGCCGCTGGCCTGCGCCCGGTCAGCCCCGTCAGTCCGCATAAGACAGCTACTACCCGGCTGAATCGCAACAACGCGGCCCTACGCGTGACGGCATGCCTCGGGCGTTATCCTGCCTGACGGAACCGGAAGGGAGCAGTCGTGACTGACGCGGCGCATGCGGCTCGTTCGATGTGGACCTTGTTCGAGCCGGTCCACGCGGTGATCTACTTCGCGCCGCAGGGGCGCACGGCCTTCGAGCAGGCGGGGCTGCGGGGGTTCTGGCGGGGTTACTTCGCGGGCCGGGCCGCACCGCTCGGGCCGGTAGGCGCGGCGGTGGTCGGCGCGTCGTTCTTCAATTTCGCGCCTGGCATGGTGGCCCGGGCCATCCCCGGGGTGTGGGAACTGATATCTCCTGAGCAGGCACTCCGGGTGCGGGCGGCGGGCGCGAGCCACGCGCTGGGCGCCTTGCTGGCCGGGCAGGAAGCCGCGGCCGAGGCGGCGGCCGACCTGCTGTGGCGGGCGGTCGGCGAGCTGGACTGCGCGGGCCGGGTCCTGGCCGCGGCGAACGTGGGCCTCCCTGCCCCAGGGGAAGGGGCAGATGGCTCCGGCGCACTGGGCCGGCTGTGGCAGGCGGCCACCGTGCTACGCGAGCACCGCGGCGACGGGCACTGGGCGGCGCTGGCCGCGGCGGATATCGACGGCTGCGAGGCCGTGGTCCTGCGCTGCGGCCTGGACCTGCGGCGGGAAGACCTCCAGCCGATCCGGGGCTGGACCGACGAGGAATGGGACGCCGCACGCGACCGGCTGGCCGTCCGGGGCTTGATGGGCCCGGACGGGGCGCTGACCAGTGCGGGCCGGGAGGCGCACGCCGCGGTGGAAGCCGCCACCGACCGGGCCGCGTCGCGGCCCTGGGCCCGGCTCGGCGCCGAGGCCACGGCAGAGCTCGCCGAGCTGCTCCTGCCGCTGGCGCGGGCGTGCGCGAGCGTGGTCCCCTATCCCAGCCCCATAGGCGTACCCGAGCCCAGCTCGGCGGGCTGACCCAGCGCCCTCACTCGCCAGGTCAGCCCGCCGCGATCGAGGAGGCGGTCAGGACCAGCGCGGCCCTAACCCCTGCCGCGGGATACTCCAGGCCACCGGGCGGCCTGCCGGCTCGGCCCGGTTGAACCCCGGACTCAGCTCGGGCAGGCCGCCACGGCCCGGGCCCCCGGCGCCTGGGAAGCTCAGCAGCCGCTCGCTCCAGACCGTCAGCGCGATCGTGTCGGTCGGGCAGGCCAGCAGGCGGTGCCGGTCGCGCAGGGCCAGCACGAGGTACAGGGCGGTACGCTCGTCGGCCTCGTCCCGGCGCGCGGCACGCAGCAGCAGATCACACGCGGCGTCCAGGTCGTCCGGGTCGGGCGGATCGGCGCCCGGCCACGGATCGCGGTACCTGTCATAGCTCATCCGCCCCACCATCAGCGCCACGTCCGGCCAGGCCGGATCACGGGGCGGCAGCCAGTAGAGCAGCGCGGCGGTCACTGCGATGGCCTCGTTGCGGTCGGCGCGGGCGGCCGCGACCGCCGCGGCGTCGGTCTTGTCCAACTGCGCCGCGGCGAGCGCGATCCGGTGCTCTAGCAGGCTGGCCAGCAAGGCCCGGGCCTCGACGACGAGCCGGGATCCCTCAGCCATGGCCACCCGCAGCATGGCGGCCAGGGCGGCGCGGGCGTGGTCGATAGCCGCATCCAGCTCCGCGCCGCGCAGCACCGCGGGATCCGCGGCGCCGTCACCTGGCTTCCCCCCCAGATAGACCAGGTGGCGGCCGGCTCCGTCAGGGTTATAAGCGGCCGCCACCTGGGTTCCGAACGTCACGGGCATCATGGCCGTGACTCGCTTCTTGAATGGCTATATACAGCCGGCGAATTCATGATCCCCCCACGGGCTAAAGATCCATTGACCGGTTATCGCCCACGCGAAGCGGGCGGAAATCATGACCGGCGAATACGCTGCATTAACCATCCACGGAAATTGCGCAGATCTGGTCTGCGACGTAACCGCCCCGCCAGGCCCGGGGCGTGCCGGCCGTCCCCCGGCAGCCGGGAGACGAACGCGCACGTGCTGGCGATGCGGTCAGGCATCGCCTGACCCTAAGTCGTATGTATCACGCATGACCCTCCCGCCGACCCGGGCGCTGCCCCGCGGTCTCCCTCCGCGACGGCTCCTGCCCAGGCCTCGGCGGCTCCTCCCCTCATCCGCCCTTTCATGACCGATCCGGGCTTATCAGGCCCGGACCCCATGAGCACCGCGATTGAGTTTAGTGTAGCTAGATAAACGATGTCCATCTATGCAGGATTTACTTCCATAAATATCTGGCCGCGTATCAGCAGCGCTAACGTCGCGGGGCCGATGCCCACCGCGCCGCGGACCAGATTCGCGGCCGCCGCCTCGAACGCCCCGGCGGGCGGGTAAGCGGCGCACGCGGCACTCCAGCGGGTGCGCAGCGCGGTGATGATCTCCTCAGGCAACCCCTGCGCGGCGGCCCCGCCGACCAGTACCTCGAGCGGCCCAAGCACGTATATCTCGGCCAGGGTGGGCAGATCGGCGAACTCGGGCGCCGGATCGGCGCCGCCCGGCAGCCGGGTGGCCCGCTCGATCAGCCCGGCCCCGAGCTGCCAGACCGCGTCCCCCTCCCCGGCCAGGACGCCCTCCACGGCGGCGAGTATTTCCACCGCCATCGCGTACGACTCGGCGGCCAGCAGCCCGGCCCCGAACTCCGCCGGGCTGGGCACCGCCGGGACCGGCCGGGCCAGCGCGCTGAGATGATCGAGGTGCGCGCCCTCGTGGACGCCGCGCCAGATCTGCTGGGCCAGCGCCGAGGCGGTGGACGGCACCTCGGCCACGGCGGTAGCCGGCCCGGGCAGACCCGGCAGGCACATCCAGGTGCGCCGGGCCAGCCACCGGTTCACCGGCAAGGACACGGTGACGTGCTCGTCGCTGGGCGACGGCCGGTACCTGACGCCCCAAGCCAGCTGACGCGCGCTCCGCAGCGGGCAGGCCGGACGCCAGGGCAGCCCGCCGGCGGTCATCATGAGCAGCTGGCCGAAGCAGGCCAGCAGCTCGGCGGCCTGCCAGGCGAGCTTCCTGACGTCGCGAACCGGCCCGCTGACCGGCCGGGTATCCGGGTACCACCGCGGCACCGGCCCGGCGAACTGCCGGATCTGTCGGAGCCGGGCGGCATGCTGCCCGGCGGAGGTGACCGGCGTATTCCGCACCGCCTCGTCCAGACCGCCGAACGCCCCGGTCCGGCGCAGCCCGGCCGGGCCATCGAGCGCGAGGCAGCCGACGGCAACATCGGCCCAGCCCCGGACGGTCCACGCAGCGGCTTCTGCGTTCGGGGCCGGCACCCTGACCGCCGCGGTGGCCGCGGCGATCGCCCACGCATGCGCGTCTGGCGCCGCGACATGCGTCGGCCCGGGGGCTGCGGCCCCCGAGCCGAGCATCTCACTACCCATCCCGCATGAACACGGCTCCGAATCTAGGTCAGGGACCATCTGGGGTGAACGACGCAGCGGCCTGCATCGTGAGCAAACCTGCACCCATTACCCGAAAAAACGCCAGGAAACCATAGACACTGTAGCTAAGTAAACCGGGTCAGGTCGCTTCCGGGTGACGGACTATCATAATGATCTTGGTGCTGGTAGACGGGGTGAGAGGAGCGCACCTTGGCCACGCAGGACGAGCGGCTCGCGGCCATCGCTGCGGCCGCCGCCAGCGTGCTGCGTCACACGCCCTATCACGCCGTCAGGGCCGGCGACGTGGCCGCGGCGGTGCAGTTGCCAAGGGAAACGGGGCGGTCCGCGGTATGGCTGTACAACGAGGTGCGGAACCGGCGGGTGCTGGTCGCCCTGGCGGCGGCGTACGCCTGGCGTGAGTTTCCGGGCCGGGCGAACTGGACTTCGCCCGGGCCGATCCAGTCGGTCACGGCGGCGCGGGCGGCCGCGGTCGCGGCGCTGGCCGTGGTGGTGGCCTTCCACCGGGCCGAACAGACGCTGATGACCCAGGTCGGCTACGGGATCGGGGATATCTCCACGGCCGAGAAGCGGAAGCTCGCGGCCGGAGACGACGTCGCTCCCCCGGACTGGCCGGACAGCGGGTGGGGACGGGTCGCGGCCGCGGCGTGGGGCGGCCAGTGCGACGTGTTCTCCGACTTCCTCGGCCCGGTACTGCGGGCCTGCGCGGAATCGGTCACCTACGTGGCCGAACCGGACGCCGCGGAAAGCGCGTCGCGGCTGTCGGACATCGCCTTCCGGACCTGCCTGGCCGATCGCGACGGCCCGGCCGATCTGGTGGCCCGCGGGCTGGCCGCGCTGTGGTTCGAGCGCGACCTGACCCGGCTGGCCGGGTCCCTGCCGCGGGACCTGGAAAGCAGCGAGACCGCGCTGACCGCGGTAACCCGCCGCGGCACCGACCCGCGGGCCGAGGCGAACGCCAGCGCCGTGGTCGTCCGGGTGCTGCTTGAGGCGGGCACACTGCACGAGCGATGCGTCCGGGAGGCGCAGCGGACCGTGGCGCTGTGGCAGGATCTCGCGGCTAATCACGGATCCGGCTCGGCGCAGGCCCGGCCCGAGATCCGCGGGCATGACCTGCAGCGGCTCAGCGACGCGGCCAGCCATCTCGGCCTGGCCGCGGCCCGCTACGGAGACCAGGCGTCGGCCGCGGACGCGTGGCGGCTGTCCCGCCGGGTGGCCGAGCACGACCTGGATCACGACGTGTCCCGGATGGCGCGGGCTGACACCAATCTGGCCGCCCTAGCCGCCGAGACCGGGCAACGGCACCAGGCCAGCAGCGTCATCTCCGGCGCGTTCACGACCCGGCTCACGCTGCTGGAACGCCAGCCGGACAACGTGGCCGCCTGGCGGCGGCTGACCGTCACGGCCCGCACCAGGGCCGACATCGCCCGGGTGAGCGGGCAGGTGGTCGAGGGCGTACGGCTGGCCGCCGAACTGCTAGCCGACCGGCAGCAGCGGCTGGACGACCAGGCCCACGCCGACGTGGCCGACGCCCGGCTCGTGCTGGGCCAGGCGCTGCTGGCGGCCGGGCATCCCGTTGCCGCGCGCCGTCACCTGGAAGAGGCCGCCGACACCAGGCGCGGCCGGTACCTGCCCGCCTCCTATCGGGTCCAGGAGGATCTCACCTGGCTGGCCCGGGCGGCGCTGGTGCTCGAGCATCCGCGGGCCGTGTTCGACCTGCTGGACGGCCAGGCCGCCGGGACCGACTGGTTCCGTGACCGGGTGTCGTTCCGGCTCGCCTACACGGCGCGGCGGCTGCGCGCGCTGGCCACCGGAGCGATAGGCCGTACCGACGACGCCGTGGCGGCCCTGCTGGCCGACCGCGAACGGCTGGCCGGCCTGCCGCTGGCGGACGGCCGGGACACGCTGGCCGCCGATTTCGACCGGAGCATGGCCGAAATGGCCTTGCTAGGCGGCGACGCCGCCGGCGCGATGACCACGCTGGCCCGGCTGGCCGATCAGGAGGCCGACGCGCCGCGGCCGGCCCGGGGCTGGACGCTGGTCTGGCTCGGCCGCGCGGCGGACCGGCTGGGCGAGACCCGGCGGGCCGCCGAATGCTACCGCTCGGTCACCGAACTGGCCGGGGCCGGGATCGACCCATGCCATCCGGTCATCCTCACCGCCCGCTACGACCAGGCAGAACGCTGCGCCGCGCGAAGCGAGGTCGGCGAGGCCGGGCGGCAGCTCGAGCCCGTACTCGACCGGACCCTGCTGGCCCACGGCTACCCAGCCCTGGGCGAGGCCCATCCGCTGCTGGCCCGGGCCCGCGCGCTGGCCGCCCGCCTGGGCCTGGCCGTACCCGGCGCGATCACGCCGGACCTGGACGAGGTGTCACTGGACCTCGACGTCTGAGGCCTTTGCGGGCCCGGCGCCCGCCCGGGGCCGCCGCGAGATCGGCAGGGCGATCAGGTAGGCGGCCACCGCGGCAGCCAGTCCAGCCACGGTCAGCCAGGCCGAATCGGCCTGGTGCAGGTCAAGCGCGCCCAGCACGGCGCCGACGGCGATCAGGCCGGCCACTCCCAGGCGCAGCTGGTGGCGGAGCCAGCGGCCCCACGAGGCGGAGCCGAGCAGACCCGCAGGGGCGTCGGCGGCCAGCAGGTAACCCAGGATGAACAGGCCCTCGGCGGCCAGCACGCCCGGGGCGGCCCGGGTGAACGCGCAGGACGCGATCGCGGCCGCGGCGGCGACGGCCGGGCCGCCGTGCCAGCGGGCCAAGGCGGCGGCCAGCACGGCGGCGGCGCCTGCCACCGCGATCGGGTAGGCCCAGCCTGGCGCCCAGGCCAACGGCCAGGCCACGGCCAGCAGACCGAGAGCCATCGGTCCGGCAGAGCCCAGAGCCCCGCGGAGCCCGGACGCGGCGCGGAGCCCGGACGCGGCAGGCAGCCCGGACGCGGCACGAAGCCCGGACGCGGCACGAAGCCCGGACGCGGCACGAAGTCCAGACGCGGCGCGGAGCTTGAGCGCGGCGGGCAGGCTGGGCGCGGTGGGGAGCTTGAGGCGCGGGCTCATGGGCGGGCCGCCGGGATGCGGGCGGGACGGGCGCCGGGCGGGATCTTGCGCAGCGGGGCGAGGACGCCGTCCAGCTCGGTCCCTTCGGGCCAGCGCAGCACGGGCACGCCCAGGGCGCGCAGCGCCGACCGCGTCGCGGAGCGGTCCAGCCGCCACAGGCGCAGCGCGAGCCGGGCGTCCGCGCGGCCCGGGACGGGCGGCTCGTCGCGCAGGGTGTCCACCACGATCAGCGGGAAGCCGCGCTGGCGCAGGTCGCTCAGGGCACCGAACCCCCGGGGATCAAGCAGCGGCGTAAACACCACCACCAGCGTCCCGGGCGGCAGCGCGGTGCGCGGGATCCGGCCGATGTCAGGGGTGACGAAGCTGTCGTAGCGCGCCGCGAGCATCATCTCCGCGATCTGATAGAACTGCCGGTCCCCCGCGGCCGGGCCGAGCCAGCGCAGCAGGCCGCCCAGCACCACCAAGCCGGCCCGGTCGCTGACCCGCAGGTACGCCGTGACCAGCGCCGCGGCTCCGTGCACGGCCACGTCCAGGGCCCGCTCGCAGACCGGTCCGGCGTCGCCGAAGGCGTCGATCATGACCACCATGTCCGCGGCCCGCGGGGCGGCCCGCTGGTTCACGTGCAGCTGGCCGCGGCGGATGCTGACCGCCCGGTTGACGTCCCGCAGCTGATCGCCGGGCACGTAGGGCCGGATCCCGGCGAACTCGATGCCGTCGCCAACGGCCCGGCCGGTATGCTCGCCGATCCGGCGCAGCAGCTCGGCGGGTACCAGCCGGGAGCGCATCCGGGCCGGCCGGGGGAACACCTCGAGCTCGTCCAGCTGGGTCACCACGCTCGCCTGGTAGCCGCCCAGCCCGGCCCGGCAGATGACCCGGACCGTCCCCGGCGAGTACCGGCCCCACCGGTCGGCGCGCACCACCCACTGAGCGCTAGCCCGGGCCGTCCGCAGGAAGGGCCGCGTCCGCGCCGCATCCGCGCTGCCCAGGACGACATGCGCCGCGGTGTCCAGCTCGAGCACCACCTCGTCCAGGGGCACGGCGGCACTGACGCTGGCGGTGACGGTGACGTCCTCGCCCTCGAAGCAGCGCGATCCGGACATGGCGACGTGCACGTCGAGTTCGGCCGGGCAGCGGCGACGGGGCATCAGGGCCAGCGCCCCGAGCGCGGGCGCGGCCACCAGGACCAGCGCCGCGTGACCGGTCAGCACGGCGGCGGCCAGCGCCAGCACCGCGGCCGTGGCCAGGCTGCGGGCCCGCCCGGAGGGGCGCCAGCGCACCGCCCCGGCCGCTGTCTGGCCGGACGCTGTTCGGCCGGGGGGCGCCTGGCCGGGGGGCGCCTGGCCGGGGGGCGCCTGGCCGGGGGGCGCCTGGCCGGGGGGCGCCGAGGGGACCGGGTCGGGAGTACCACGGACCGTTCGGCCGAAAATCATGTTGGGCTTCTCGGGACCGGCACCGTGGCCAGGACCTCAGCCGCGACGTCCTGCCCGGTGACCTGGCGGACCCACATTTCCGGGCGCAGGACCAGGCGGTGGGCCAGCGCGGGGATGGCGACGGCCTTGATGTCCTCGGGGGTCACGTAGGCGCGGCCCTCGAGCACCGCGTGGCCGCGGGCCAGCTGGATCACGGCCAGCGTGCCGCGCGGCGAAGCGCCCACCGTGACCTGCGGGTGGTTCCGGGTGGCCTGGATCAGGGACACCACGTAGGCCAGCAGGTCCGGGTGCAGCTGCACGGCCTCCAGCGACTCCCGCATGGCCAGCAGCCGGGGCGCGTCGGTGACCTGTGGCGGGACCGGCGGCGCGGAGCCGCGGGCCAGGCGGCGGCGGACCATCTCGGCCTCGCCTTCGGCGTCGAGGTAGCCTAGGCTGACCCGGGCCATGAACCGGTCGAGCTGCGCCTCGGGCAGCGGGTAGGTGCCCTCGTACTCGATCGGGTTGTCGGTGGCCAGCACCACGAACGGGCGGGGCAGCGGGCGGGTCACGCCGTCCATGCTGACCTGGCCTTCGGCCATGGCCTCGAGCAGCGCGGCCTGGGTCTTGGGCGGGGTCCGGTTGATCTCGTCGGCCAGCAGCAGGCCGGTGAACACCGGGCCGGGCCGGAAGGCCGCCTCCCCGGTGGCCAGGTCGAGCACCATCGCGCCGGTCAGGTCGGCGGGCAGCATGTCCGGGGTGAACTGGACCCGAGTGAACTCCAGCCCCAGCACGCCGGCGAACGTGCGGGCCAGCAGCGTCTTGCCCAGTCCGGGCAGGTCCTCGATCAGGATGTGACCGGAGGCCAGCACGCCGAGCAGGATCATCTTGACCGCGGCGGGCTTGCCCACGATCACCTGCTCGACCTCGGCCAGGATCCGCTCGCACTGCTGCGCAGTGTCCGCGACCGTCCCCGTCATGGTCTTGGTCACCGCTCCTCCTCAAGCTCGGTGACGATGCGGTCCAGCGTGGCCAGGTCCACGCCAGGCCCGTCGTCGTCCGCGATGATGGCCGGGCCCGGCCGGCCCAGCGTGGCGGCCAGCCGGGTCAGCGTCGGGCGCAGGCCGTGGGTGTAGTGCCGCCCGGACAGCTGGGCCCACTCCAGGTCCGAGGCGATCTTGGCGTAGGCGGGGAAGTCGGCCGCACGGATCGCGCGGGTCCTCCCATGGGCTTGATTCGGCCGAACGGTCCGTGGTTCCGGCCCGCGCAGCGCACCGCGCGCCACCACCAGGACGCCGAGGGCGATGACCGTGGCCACGTCGACCAGGCCGCTGAGCCCGGCCGCGGCGTAGCCGGCCACCAGCGCGGCGGCCAGGCCGGCCAGCGTGGCGGCGGCGAGCAGGCGGGGGTGTCTCACGGCGGGCCCGCCGGGATGGTGTCCAGGTCGGCGCGCATCCGGTCCAGGGCGCCGGACGCGGCTTCTGAGTCCTGTTTGGTCATCGGCTGGCTGCTGTACCGGGCCCGGCGGAACAGGCCGGTCAGCGCGGCGGCGGGTTCAGCGCTGACCAGGCCGGCCTGGGTGGCGCGGGTCAGCACTTCGGCCGGGGTGTCGGCGGCGGCCGGCGCGGTTTGCCGGCCCGCGGCGGCGAAGCCTCGTTCCATGGCCGCGTAGCAGGCGATGATCGCCTCACGGGGCTCACCGCCCGCTTTGGTCAGGGCGTCCTGAGCGGCGGCCAGGCTGTCGAGCAGCTGGGTCAGGCGGTTGCGCTGCCGCGGCCTGCGGCGGGCGTCGCGGCGCTGGTGACGGGACCAGGCGGTGAGGGCGAGCACGATGGCGATGGCGACAGCCATGCCCGCGATGACCGGCCAGATGGCACCGGCGCCCGCCGCTTTCAGGTGGCCGGGCGCGGTGCCTGGGCCGACGATGCTGGGCAGCGGCCGAGGCGGGGTCTTGCGGGGTTTCCTGGTGAGCAGCACGGCCAGCGGCGTGACCAGGGCGGCCAGGGCTAGCAGCATGGCGAGGGTCTTGACCCACCAGGGGATGCGCAGCTTGACGAGGTCAGGGTCGTCGGGCTTGTTCGGGTGGGAGGGGCGGATGGAGGCCAGCATGAGGACGAAGGCGACGAGCGCCACGCCCTCGGCGGCGGTCAAGATGATGGCCAGGGTGGCGCCGCTGGCGCCGGCCGCGGTGGCGTCCGGGGCGTGGGAGAACGTGCCGCGGGCCTGCAGCCCGGCGGCCGTGACGGCGAGCAGGATGGCGACCGCCGCCGCCCGCGGTGCTGCCGCGGCGCGGCCCTGGCTGGCTGGCAGTCCGCGCATTGATCACCCGCCCTCACGCTAGCGGGTACAGATCACGGGATGGGCACGTCGTGGTGTTCCTTGGCGAACTGGAGCTCGCCCTCGGTGAGTTCGGATTCGCGCACCGGGACGACGAGGCTCCAGTGCTTGCCGACCGGGCAGCGCTGCACCCGGGCTACCACCAGGTCCAGCGACTTGAGTTTCACGCCCGGAATCCAGATGGTGCTGAACACGTGACCCTGGCGGCAGCGGACCACGACATTGCCGCCCAGCTTGTAGCCGAGCAGCCGCGCGGCCACAGTGCCACCTGCGATAACGCTGACGGCTATCACAATCGGAGTTACAACACGCCGTGACATTGTGTCATTATCGCACCGCGTAGCCCCGGCCGGAACGCGAGCCTCTGCCTTCACGCCGCCCCGCCGTGGCGCCCACGATATGCGCCGCCCCGCAGTGCGCGTTTTTCATGATCACGAAGGGTTTTGGGGGCTATACGACCTAAAAGGCTTCGCGATCACTGAATGGGCGATACTGGGACGTGCGCGAGGTACCGGACGGCGGGGCGGATGAAATTCCTGCGGCGGCTGTGGCGGGATTTGTACGCGGACGAGGCCTGAGCAGGGCGGTTTCATGATCACGAAGACTTTTCTGTGCTCTCCCATACAAAAGTCTTCGTGATCATGGAATGGGCGCTAGTCGGCGATGATGACGGCGCCGATGGTGCCGATGACGGCGACGAACAGGAGCACCGCGACCAGGGTCACGGCGCTGTTGCTGCCGCTTAGGATGGCGGCGAACAAGGCCAGGTGGGCGACGACGATGACGAGCGCGCCGACGGAAATGGCGGTGTTCATCGGGATCCCGGACCGCTTCGCGGCAGGCGGGCGCGGCGAGAGGGCAGGCGCGGCGGGGATGTCGGCGGTGACGATGGCCAGGTCGGCGTAGGTCCGGGCCTGGAACGCGCGGGCTGCGCGCGCCTCGAGCTCGTCTTTAGTCAGCCGGCCCTGTACGAACGCGGCCTTGAGGATCTCGATGACTCGTTCGCGGTCGGCCCGGGAAGCCCGGAAACTGCCATGGAGCGCTTGCTGGATTTCCGGCTGTGACATCACCGGCGCCTTCCCACGACCATTACGCAAGAAGAGCGTAACCCGGCCCTCGGTGGCCTGCCATGGCCGTCGGCATTCGCGGCGGGCCGGTCGGTAACGTAGGCCGGATGGCGGACGCACTGCCCGGCCAGCCCGCGCCCCTGGGCGCGACGCTACGCGGCGGGGGAATCAATTTCGCGGTGGCATCCAGCGTGGCCGAGGGCGTCGAGGTGTGCCTGTTCGACGAGGCGGACCGGGAGACCCGGATCCCGCTGCCCGGCTACGACGCCGGCGTCTGGCACGGGTTCGTCCCCGGGGCCGGTCCCGGGCAGGCCTACGGCTACCGCGTGCACGGGCCGTGGGACCCGGCCCGCGGGCTGCGCTGCAACCCGGCCAAGCTGCTGCTCGACCCGTACGCCCGGGCGGTGCGGGGCGAGGTCAGCTTCGGGCCTGAGGTGTTCGACTACGACCAGGACCAGCCCGGCGCGCCGAGCTCGCTGGATTCGGCCGGGTACGTGCCGTTCGGCCTGGTAGCGGACGGCACGTTCGGCTGGGGAGACGACGCCAAGCCGCGGACCGGCTACGCGGACACGATCATCTACGAGGCGCACGTCAAGGGCCTGACCATGCGGCATCCGGACGTGCCCGCCGAGCTGCGGGGCAGCTACGCCGGGCTGGGGCACGAGGCGGTCATCGACTACCTGACCCGGCTGGGCGTGACCGCCGTGGAGTTGCTGCCGGTGCACCAGTACGTGCCGGAGGAGTTCCTGCTGAAGCGCGGCCTGACCAACTACTGGGGTTACAACTCGATTGGCTACTTCGCGCCGCACCAGGGCTATTCCGCGGCAGTGCGGGCCGGGCAGCCCGGCGGGCAGGTGGCCGAGTTCAAGGCGATGGTCCGGGCGCTGCACCGGGCGGGCCTGGAGGTCATCCTCGACGTGGTGTTCAACCACACCACCGAGGCCGGCCCGGGCGGTCCCACGCTGTGCTTCCGCGGGCTGGACAACCAGGCCTACTACCGGCTGGACCCGGCCGACCCGAGCCGGTACTACGACACCACAGGCACCGGGAACTCACTCAACGCCGGGAACCCGGTCACGCTGCGGCTCATCATGGACTCGCTGCTGCGGTACTGGCTGACCGAGATGCACGTGGACGGCTTCCGGTTCGACCTGGCGGCCACCCTGGCCAGGCAGGACGGCGGGTTCAGCCCGATGTCGGCGTTCTTCGACCTGGTGGCGCAGGATCCCGAGGTGTCGCAGGCCAAGCTCATCGCCGAGCCGTGGGACGTCGGGCAGCTGGACAGCTACGACCTGGGCCGGTTCCCCGCCCTGTGGCACGAGTGGAACGGCCGGTACCGGGACAGCATGCGGGACTTCTGGCGCAGCCAGCAGAGCGGCGGCATCGGCGAGTTCGCCACCCGGTTCACCGGCTCCTCGGACCTGTACGGGGCGGGCCGCCGCACCCCGGCCGCTTCGGTCAACCTGATCACCGTGCACGACGGGTTCACGCTGCGGGACCTGGTGTCCTACGACACCAAGCACAACGAGGCCAACGGGGAATCGAACCGGGACGGGACCGACGACAACCGGTCCTGGAACTGCGGGGCCGAGGGCCCGACGCCCGACCCGGGGGTGCTCGACCTGCGCGCGCGGCAGTCCCGGGCCATGCTGACCACGCTGCTGCTGTCGTTCGGCGTGCCGCTGCTGCTCGGCGGCGACGAGATGGGCCGCACGCAGGGCGGTAACAACAACGCCTACTGCCAGGACAATGAGACGTCCTGGTTCGACTGGTCCACGGCTGACTCCGGGCTGCTGTCCTTCACCAGGGAACTGGTGGCGTTCCGGCGGTCGCATCCGGCCTTCCGCCGCCGCCGGTTCCTGACCGGCGCTGACGTCGCCGAGCTCGGCTGGTTCACCCCCGCCGGGACGCCGATGACCCAGCCGGACTGGGCCGACCGCAACGCGCTCGCGCTGGCCGTCTACCTGGACGGCTCAGACAGCCCGGATCAGGCGGCGGACGGCCGGCTGCTGCTTGATGACGATTTCCTGGTCCTGGTCAACGCCTGGTGGGAGCCGCTGGACTTCGTCATCCCGGCCACCAGGCCCCGGCAGGCCTGGCAGGCGGAGATTGACAGCTATCACGGGCTCACGCCCGCTGCCGACGTGGCGACGGCCAGGCAGGCGATAAGGTCACCGTCGGGCCCCGCTCGGTTTCGGTGCTGCGCGGCCCGCGATCCAGCTGAGCACGGCACCCGGAGGGAGCCCGACACGTCATGGAAATCCGCAGGAAGCGCGCCGACACCGCAGCCGGGCCGCGGGAGCTGTTCACCGGCTCGGTCTGGATGGACGAGATCGCCGCGGCCGGGGCGCCGGGCCGGATCCGGGTGCTCAGCGTGCACTTCGCGCCCGGCGCCCGCACCGCGTGGCACCGGCACCCGCTCGGCCAGGTGCTGCACGTGACCGAGGGCGCGGGTCTGGTGGGCCGTCGCGACGGCCAGCCGGAGGAGATCCGGGCCGGTGACACGGTGATCACCGAGGCGGGCGAGTGGCACTGGCACGGCGCCGGGCCCGGCACGTTCCTGACCCACCTGGCCGTCCAGGGCGCCGACGAGGACGGCAGGACCACGGTATGGGGCGAGCACGTAGCCGACGAGGAGTACCGGGGCTGAGCTGCCCGGCGCGGTTCCTGAACAGCTACCCGGCGCGGTTCCGGAACAGCTACCCGGCCGCGGGGTTCAGAACAGCTCGGCGTGGGCCTGGGCCCACTGCCGGAAGGTGCGCGGGGCCCGGCCGGTGACCTCGGCCACGTCCGGCCGGACTCCGGACTCATCCAGGGTGCCGGTGACGTAGAAGTCGAAGAACGCGGCCACGTAAGCCGCGGGCATGCTGGCGCTCATCTCCGCCCGGGCCTCGTCATCGGGCTGCGCCTCGAACCTGAGGTCCCGGCCCAGCACCTCGCCCAGGATCCGGGTCCGGTCGGCGGGCCGCAGGGCCTCGGGCCCGGACAGCGTGTACACGCGGCCCTCGTGCCGGAGTGAGGTGAGGGCGGCGGCCGCCGCGGCCGCGATGTCCTGCGGGTCGATCACGGCCACCGGCACCCCGGCGAACGGGGCCCGCACCAGGTCGCCCGCCTGCAGTTGCGGGATCCACTGCAGCGTGTTGGACATGAAGCCGAACGCGCGCAGGATCGTCCAGGTCAGGCCGGAGTCCCGGACCGCGTTCTCGGATTCGATCATGTACCGGGAAACGGCGTTGCCCAGGTCGCCACTGGCCGCGGAGCTGCCGGACAGCAGCACGACGTGCCGGACCCCGGCCTGCCGGGCCTCGGCCAGCGTGCCCGCCAGGTCCTGGTAACCCGGGTACAGGAACAACCCGCGGACGCCGGTCAGGGCGGCCCGCAGGCTGGCGGGCTGGTTGAGGTCCCCGGTGGCCTTCGCCACGCCGTCCGGCAGCGGCTTACCGCTGCCGGACCTGGTCAGGGCGCGCACCTGCTGGCCGGCCTCGGCCAGGGCGCGCGCCAGTTCGCCGCCGACGTTGCCCGTGGCCCCCGTGACCAGGAACATCCGGCCTCCTTGCCAGGTAAGGGATCGTCGTTCCCTGACCCAACCTACTGGAGGCCGAGATCCCGCAAGCTCCGGTCGTGCCGCGTAGCCGGCGGCCCGGGAACATGGCGGGCGGCCACCGACAGCGTGACGCCCGGCGACAGGGCCGGGTGCTGCGGCGCCGAGTGCGGCGAAGCCGGGCTGGCTCCGGTGGGAGCCGCCAAGACCATCATTACCAGGGCCACCACCAGCACCAGCAGCCCAGCCGTGCCGGTGAGCCACGTCGGCGTCGAGCGCGGCCCGCGTACCGCGGCATTCATCTCCTACACCCCGTATTCCCCGTGGATTCCCCGTCCGCTTCCAACCGTAGAGAGGGGGTCTGACATTTCCGATGGTGTTAACCCCCGGATCCGGTGGGGCGTCTCCCCCCGGGCCCAACTCCCAGGTCTCCTTGATATCCCGTCGCGGTTGAGCGGGGGTTAAGCCGGACCGCCGCGGGCGTGGCTTATCGTGACGTAGGGGGCAAGACGACCGGCAAGGAGGAGACGCGCGGATGATTCCTGTGGTGGACCTGGCGAGCGGAGATGACGGCCTGCTGGAGGCGGTACGAGCCGGCACGCAGGAGCTAGGGGTCATTCAGGTGGTCAACCACGGCGTGCCGCAGGACCTGGCCGCCGACCTGAGCCGGCGGACGGCCCGGCTGCTCGGCCTGCCGCGGGCGGAGAAGGCCAAGCTGGCCAGCCCGCACCCGTACCGGGGCTGGCGGCAGTGGCCGGACGACTTCGGGCGGCTGGAACTCGAGCGGTTCAACGTGGCCGAGTTCAACGGCGTCGTGGAGGCCAGCGCGGCAGGCGTGCCTGAGGAATACCTCGGGCTGTACGCGCACGCCAACCTGTGGCCCGAGGACGACCCGGGGCTGCGCGAGGTGGCGCGGCAGTACATGGCGGCGTGCCTGGGGCTGGCCCGGCGGATGCTCGGGCTGTACGCCAGGGCCCAGGGGCTGCCCGAGGACACCTTTCCGATGGGTACCCTGCCGCACCACCGGCTGACCGTGAACGACTACCCGACCTGGGCGTATCGGGATGCGGCGGAGGACGAGGACAAGCTGCTGCTGCTGGAGCATCACGACGACTCGGCGATCACGATCCTGGCCCAGCAGGGCGACTACGAGGGCCTGCAGATCCAGGGTCCGGACGGGAGCTGGATCCCGGTGCCGATCCGGCCCGGCGCCCTGCAGGTGCTGTCCGGGTCGCTGCTCGCGCGGTGGACCGGCGGGCGGCTGCGGCCCGGCCAGCACCGGGTGGTGGCCGGCGGGACGGTGACCCGGCGGTCGATCGCGGTCTTCGTCTACCCCTCGCTCGACGTGGTGGTCGAGCCGCTCGGCCCGTTGGCGGACTCCGATCAGGGGCCGCTGCTTGTGTGGGACTCGGTCAAGGACCGGGTGGCGGACTACCTGCGGCTTTACGGCCGGCCGGAGCAGATCGCGGCCTGGCGCGAGGGCCAGCCCTACGTGGCCGACCTAGCCGAGAACTCCGCGGGCCGGTAGGGCGGCCGGACCAGGAGAAAACCGCGGCTGGTCACCGATAGCGGCAATTAAAGACCAGCCGATTACATACGGCAATCGCTATCATGGTGGCCTAGGAGTTACATCCGGTGACCTGTGGACGAGTTGTGCATAAGCAGGTGGATAACCGCAGCTACGTGCGGATAACCGCGCGCATTCTGTGGATATCATGTGGACGGGAAAAAGAATAAGAATAATTGCTCGCCACCTCTTGCGGAGCGCCGGATATAAGCAGTAGAAATACTCCACTGCCGGAAACGGGCACCACTCGGAGGAAACTCCGGGGACGTGACAGGCGCAGGGAAACCGGAACCTGAAGCGGGTGGCTGGCACTGGCACCAGGAAGCGCAGAGCTGCCGAGACCGGGCGACGGGCCTATGCCGGAAGTCCGGGCGAAGTGGCGCGGCGCGACCTGACAAGGCCCCCTCCATCTCATACATGGAGGGGGCCTTGTTCTATTCTGCCTGACCGTGCCGTTTTTGCCAGGACCGACACGCGAGAATTCGCCGGCCCGCCATCCGCGCGTAACGACGCGGGGGCCGCGGGCAGCACGGCCGACACCCGCCAGCCCCCGGCCGGGGTCGGACCCGAGGTCAGGCTGCCCCCGCAGGCGGCGACCCGGTCGTGCATCCCGGCCAGGCCGAAGCTGCCCCCCGATCGTTCCAGGCCGGACGGCTGGTTGCGGGGGCCGCGTTGACCACATCCACCGCCGCCCGCGGGCCTGCCCGACGAGCTGCGCCAGCTCACCGCGCGGGAGCTCGAGGTGCTCAGGCTGGTGGCGCCGGGGCTGTCCAACGTAGAGATCGCCAGGGAACTCGTGGTCGAGGAGAACACGGTCAAGACGCATGTCAGCCGGATCTTGATGAAGCTGGGCCTGCGGGACCGGTGTCCAGGCCGGGCTGAGCTGGGCTTCGTCACGCCGGAAGCCCGCGGCTGAGGGTCAGGGCGCGATCGCCCGGGCGACTTCGGCCAGGGCGGGCTGGCCCGGTGACTCCAGCACGCAGCGGGCGAACAGCCACGCCAGCACCCGGTCCGGGTCCAGGCCGGCCAGGGCGGCCATCCGGCGGGCCAGGCGGCGGGGGTCGGACCGCAGCCGGCCGGGGCAGTTGAGCAGGTGCTGGAGCAGGTCGTAGGCGGGGTCGCCGACGTGCGGCTTGGGGTCGATGACCAGCCACGGCTCCCGCGACGCGGCCAGCACGTTACCGGCGTGCAGGTCGGTGCACAGCAGCACCTCATTACCGGTGCTGTCCGGGAGTTCCTCCCATAGCGCGAGCCCGGCCCGGGCCAGGCCCGGATCTGGCTGGGCGGCGGGCTCGAGCTCACTGGCCCACTGCCGGCACATCTGCCGCAGGGACGGGAAGGGATGACCGCGGGCCGGGGTGATCCACAGCCGGCGTAGCAGCGCCGCGATCACCGGATCCTGCTCGGTCTCGGGCCGGGCAGACAGCGCGGTACCCGGCCGGCAGCGCTCGATGAGCAGCGCCCGGGCGCCGGCCAAGTCGCGGGCGGCGTGCAGGCGGACGGCGCCCTCCCCGGCCCAGGCCCGCAGCCCCGCCGCCTCGTGCGCCGCTTCCGAATGCGGCCAGGCGATCTTGAGCACCAGGCCGGCTCCTCCGGCGTCGCGGACAGGCGCGACCCAGGCGGTGGAGCCGCCCGGCTGGAACGGCTCGCCGACCGTCAGTGACCACAGGTCCGCCGCGTCCTCGACCAGCCCGGGCAGGGAGGCCAGCCAGGCCTGCCGGCCCTCACGCCGGGCCGCCTGGGCCAGGTGCCGCGGCAACCTCAACCGCCGGGCAGGCATCAGGTGAACGACACCACCAGGGCGATCAGGGCCACGGCGACAATGCTGGCCGACATCAGCCTGAGCCGTTCGGGGCGGCCCAGGGTCATCCGGCCCAGGTACCAGAGCAGCGGGGTCAGGGTCAAGATGACCAGGCCGGGGAACACCTCATGCTTGAGGACTACGCCGCCGAGGGCGGCGAAAGAGATCGCGGTCCTGATCCAGGCCAGCTGGGTGCGCTCGCGGGCCAGGCCGGGGTCACGCTCGCCGGGATCGCCTGGATCGGCTGAGGCACCTGCGGCATCGGGGCCCTCTGAGGCGGCTGCGGCGCCGGGCCCGGGGACGGTCGTCACCGCAGCGCCGAGACCAGGACCACGACGGCGGAGACCGCCGCCATCACGAAGACGACCACAGCCATCAGCTTGGGCATGACGGACCTGGGCAGCGGCTGGCCGTGCCGCAAGGCGTGCTGGCTCCTGGTCCACTCGGTGTAGGCGGTTACCGCCACCACCGCGCCGAACACGATCAGCGGCACGCCGAGGATGTGCCGTCCCCACGGCACGCCGGGGAACGGCGGCAGCAGCTGCACCACACCGAGACCGGCCACCACCAGCGCCAGCGCCGTGCGGCTCCAGGCCAGGAAGGTGCGTTCGTTGGCGAAGGTGAACCGGGGGTCGGGCTCGGTCCCGTCGGAGTCCGCTGCCTGGTCACGGGAGTCCGCCACCCCGCACCTCCTTCGCTCGGTCCGGGCCGTAGACGGCGCCCGCGGAGATCCGCAGCGAAATCCTGCCAAAAAAGCGTTGGCCCTGTCACTCCGTCATCCTCCTACCACTGGGAGACGGCGGGGGGCCGCAGCCCCCGGGATGTGCCGGGATCGGGTGAATACCGGTCCCGGCACTCCACGGCCCTCGGTGAGCGGGCCTGCGCTTGTTCATTCCGGCCCGATTCCCGCGGCCTCGCGCAGCTCGCCGAACGCCTCGGCGATGCGGGGCAGCGTCCAGTGCGCGTTGAGGCCGCTGGGGTTGGGGACGACCCAGATCCGCGCGGTATCCAGCCAGGCCGGCTGCGGGCCGGTGACGGCCTTCGGCTGGCCGAACGCGGTGCGGTAGGCGGTGATGCCGGCGATGGCCAGGAAGCGCGGCCGGTGGCTGGCGATCAGGGCGGCCAGGTGCTCGAGGCCAGCCCGCAGTTCGGCGGCGGACAGCTCGGCGGCCTGCGCGGTGGGCCGGGGCACGAGGTTGGTGATGCCCAGCCCGAAACCGGGCATCAGGTCCTGCTCGCTGGGGTGGAACTGGCGCGGGGTGAAGCCGGACAGGTGCAAGGCGGGCCAGAACCGGTTGCCGGGCCGGGCGAAGTGCCAGCCGGTGGCGGCGGAGTACAGGCCGGGGTTGATGCCGCTGAACAGGACCCGGAAGTCCGCGCCCGGTCCGGGCAGCACGTCGGGGAGGGTGCGGTCCCGGGCGGCCTGCAGGTCCAGGCCACCCGGGCGTGGCGGGCCTGCGGCGGCGGCGGACGGATCGGCTATGTCGGTCATGGCTGCAGGCTAGCCAATCCGGAGCGGCA
This sequence comes from uncultured Actinomycetes bacterium, assembly GCA_963790065.1. Lineage (GTDB taxonomy): Bacteria > Actinomycetota > Actinomycetes > Streptosporangiales > Streptosporangiaceae > Palsa-504. The sequence goes on from CAWBNK010000002.1 coordinate 166,858, forward strand.
CCGGTTCTGCGTCACGTTCCTTTCACAGGAAGAACAGGCCCGCGACCTGGCTGGCGTGGTCGTAGCTGACCCGGCCGGTGAGGTTGGCCGCCTCGAAGTGCAGCGGCACGTCCACCACGGTGTAGTCGCCGGCCTGGTGGGCGACCGCGTCGCCCAGGCCCTGGTACTCCCCGGCCGTGCCGATGACCTGCGCCCACACCGCAGCCAGGCCGCGGGCGTCCAGTTTGGCGGCCACCCGCTGGTCGAAGTGGGCGGTGACGCGGTCCCAGCGCTGTTCAGCCAGATCGGCGAACAACGTGGCGGCAAGCTCGGCCGCGCCGGGCAGTAGCTCCTCAGCCATCGGTACTCCTGTTCTGGGATCGATCGGGCGGCCGAACCGCTGGAAGGCCGCCTGCCTGGTGGTGCCGAGCAGGTCGCGAGCTCCGGCCCGGGGTGGGCGGCTCGGAGTGCGGATTTTGTGCCCGGGCCCGGGATGGGCGGCTCGGGGTGCGGGATCAGCGGAGCTGGACGCGCTCGGTGCCGAAGTCTGCGACCAGCTCCAGCCGGCCACCCAGTGCCGCCACGTAGGCGGCCAGAGCACGGACCTCGGTCGCGCCGCGCTCGGCGCGCTCGATAGCCGACACCCGTTCCTGCGGGACCCCCATCCGCTGGGCTAAGCGGCATTCCAGAAGTTCTGCTCGTAACCCGGCGGCAGCCAGGGGCTGGTCCAGGGGGCGGCGGTATCGAGCATCTGGCCGGGTGAGCGGTTGCGGAAGAAGGAATGGATCTGCCGCAGGCGGCCCGGCCAGCTGACGGCGGTATTGGCCACGTTGTTCTTCAGCGCGCCCCAGATCCGCTCGGCCGGATTGTCATGTGGGCTGTACCGGGCGCCGTACAGCAATTCCAGGCGGGGGTGCTTGTCCAGGTAGCGGGTGACCTTGCGGGCGTGGTGCATGATGTCGTTGTCGCAGATCACCGCGATCACCCGGGCGCTGGGGAACGCAGCGAGCAGCTGGTCCAGCAGCGCGATGAAGTCCGCCGCGCAGCGCCGGCCCAGCCGGTACACCCACGCGCCAGTGGTCACCTCGAGCGCGCCGAACACGGTGACCTTGCGGTTCTTCCCCGGGGTGGGAACCTCCGGGCGCCTGCCGCGCAGCGTCCAGCTGGCCCGCACGTGCGGCAGCAGGTTCAGGTGCGTCTCGTCCTCGGCCAGCACGACCGCGCGTGCGGCAGTTCCAGCAGCCGGGCCACGACGCCGGCCACCACGTGGTCATGGTCCGGGTCCCGCGGGCGGTCAGCTTGGGCCGCCGCCATACCGCCACCAGCCGGACCCGCCGGTACAGCGTCCGCATGCTGACCTGCGGCCAGCCCAGGTACCGCCGGATCCGCGGCAGCGTCCACGGGCCGGGGCGCTCGAGTAGCGCGGCGATCCTGCTGGTCAGCTGGCGGCCGCCGAGCCGGGGCCGCCCGCACCGTGGCCGGTCCGCCAGCCCGGCCAGTCCTTCGGCGCTGAACCGGCCGATCCAGCGGCGCACCGTGGCAGGGTGGCACTCCAGCAGCTCCGCGATCTGGGCCGCTGTCAGCTCGTGCAGCGACAGCAGTACCATCACCGCCCGCGCGGCCTGGCGCCACGGACCCCGCAGTTGCGCACGCAGCCGCTCAGCTTCGGCACCGGGACCGTGGGCGAACACGCTGACCGGGCGCATACTGATCACGACCTCGCCGGGTGGATGGTCGATGGAGGCAACCTCGATCCAACACCTGGCGAGGCTGCTGTCAACGGCCCGTCACCCGGCAGCCGCATCCCCGGTAACGCGCAGAACTTATGGATAGGCGCTAGTTCGGCCTGGGTGAGGCCGAGCCGGGTGCGCTGCTCCCCCAGCGTGCGTGCACGGTTCCCGGCGACCAGGGCGGCCGCGCCGACCTCGAGCTGGGTGGCCTGGCCGGGAAAGAACTCCTGCAGGAAGGACCCCAGGTCGTCGTAGCCGCGCTCGGCCGCCTCGGGCGCCTGGCCTGCCCGGACCGCGCGCAGGGCCTCGGCCGCCAGTGTGACGGCCTCGGAGTACTGGGACCTGATCGCTTCGTGTCCCTCCAGCACGGCGATCAGCAGCGCGGTGCCGGCAGGCTCGACCGCGAACAGGATGCGGATCTCGCCATCGCCCGGCGCGCCGGGCCGCAGCTCGCTGAGGCCTTCCGGCCAGGGCCGGCGGCCAAGTTCCCGCTCGACCTGGCTGGCCACCGCGCGGAACCTGGCGGCTGCCTCGCCCATGTCCGCCTGGTCCGAGGCGGCGATCGCCTCCTCGATCAGCAGCTCGGCGTGGGCCGCGGTGTAGGTCGCCTTCAGGACCTCCCTGCGGACCCTGAAGGCATCGGTGCGCTCCTGCAGCTGCTGGAGCTGCTCACGCAGGCGGCGCTCGGCCGCGGTCATCTGGGGCAGCATCCGGCGGAGTTCGGCGGCATCGCGCTCCGCCGCGGCCAGCCGGTCCGCGACCGTCGCGGCCTCCTCCGGCCGCTCCGCGCGCCCCTGGTCAGCTAGCCGGGCGAGGGTGGATTCCAGCTCGGCGAGCTGCTCCTGGCTGTCGTGAACCAGCGTGGCCACGCCCGCGGCCCGCCTGCGCGCCACCTGCAGCTGCTCGAGCCTGACCTGGTAGGAGAGGTCGAGGGCCGCACGCAGGTCGCCGGGCCGCGGATCGGCGACCGCGGTGACCAGCGGGGCCTCGAGGCTGGCGCCCTCGCTCATCAGCGCGGCCAGCGCCTCCCCGGCCAGCACGGCGACGGGCGGGTCGGTGCGTTGCAGGTCAGCCAGCCAGTCGTGAATCTCGGCGGACATCCGGAGCAGGTAGCCCATGCCGGCCTCCGTTCGTACTATCCGGCCCGGGCCGCGCCGGGCCGGTAGGGGGCGAGCTCGGCGGACGGCGCGCCGCCGGTCAGTTCGGCCGCGATGAGCCGGGACAGGTGGGCGGCCAGGGTCACCCCGCTGTGCGTCACGGCGACGTAGAGATGGTCCGCGCCGGGCAGGCGGCCGACGATGGACTGCTCGTCGGCGGGCATGGGGCGGACGCAGACCTGATACCGAACGACCCCGGCATCCTCAAGGCCCAGTACGGTCCGCTGGGCCCGGCGGAGGAGCTCGTGCGCCCAGTTCTCCAGCTCAGCCTGCGGGGTGTGCAGGTCTACGGCCGCGTCCGGGGCCTCCAGCTGCAGCAGGCCGCCGGGATGAGGGCGCAGAGCCAGGTCGGGGGTGTGCACCAGGCGCGTCAGGGCCGGCGCGGTGACCGGGCCGATGCGCACCACGAAGCCAGGGGCGGTGGCGCCCGGGGTGTCCCAGGCGACCAGCGGGACCGAGTCCGGGGCAGCGCCGGCCAGTTCCGCCAGCCGCGGGGTCCAGCGGCCGGCGCAGCACACGATCTCGTCGGCCTCGACGGCGGCGCCGGCGGCGGTGCTCACCTGGCCGTCGGCGACGGCCGTTACCCGGCCCTGCTCGCCGGTCAGGACGGTGGCGCCGTGCGTTTTCGCGCGGGCCACCAGGTGCTCGATCAGCGGCTCGGTCAGCAGGTAGCCCTCACCAGGGAACCAGGCCGCCGCGGCGGGCCCGGCGGGCATTCGCAGTGCGGGCTCAAAGGCGGCGGTTGCTTCGGGGTCGATCAGCTGCGCCGGGTAGTCCCATTCGGTCAGGCGGCGGACCCGGGCGGCTAGTTCCTCGGCCTGGCTCGCGGTGGCGGCCACTTCCAGATGGCCCACGGGTCGGTACCACGCCGTGCCGTCCAGGTCGGGGGCCAGCTCGGCCCAGGCCCGGATCCCCGCGTGGTTGAGGTCGTGGTAAGGGCGGGGGAATTTGTCGTTGGAGTTCAGCCAGGCCAGGCTCCACCGGCTGGTGGCGCGGCCGGGCTGGTCCTGCTCCAGCAGCGTGACCTGCACTCCGGCGGCGGCCAGCCGGGCCGCCACGGACGCGCCGAGCACGCCGGCGCCGATCACCGCGCAGCGCAGGGGCGGGTTACGGGACACGCCTGACTGTACCCCGCGGGCTTGGCCGCGGTCCTTCGGCTTGACACCGGCCGCCATCTAGGAACATATTCATCTAGTGGACTAGATGAATCGAGGAATGGTGATCGAGTTCCACCTCAACGCCCGCTCCGGCCTGTCGCCGTACCAGCAGATCGTCCAGCAGGTCCGGCACGCGCTCCGGCTGGGCCTGCTGCACGAGGGCGACCAGCTGCCGACGGTCAAGGACGCGGTAGAGCGGCTGGCCATCAACCCGAACACGGTGCTCAAGGCCTACAAGGAGCTTGAGCACGCCGGGCTGGTCGCGGCCCGGCCGGGGGTCGGGACCTTCGTGACCAAGACGCTGAGCGACGTCTCGCTGGCCGCGCACGGCCCGCTGCGCCAGGACTTGCGGCGCTGGCTGGCCCAGGCCCGCCGGGCCGGCCTGGACGACGAGAGCATCGAGGCGCTGTTCCAGGACACGTTTCGGTCCTCGGCTGCTGAGGACGTAGCGTGACCGCCGCGCTGGCCGCGGAGGGGCTGGGCAAGCGGTACGGCCGGCGGTGGGCCCTGTCGGACTGCACCCTGGAAGTCCCGCCGGGGCGGGTGGTCGGGCTGGTCGGGCCGAACGGCGCGGGCAAGACCACGCTGCTGCACCTGGCTGTCGGCCTGTTGCGGCCGACGGCGGGCAGCATCGAGGTGCTCGGCCGGCCGCCGGGAGATAACGCGGGGCAGATCGGGCGGGTCGGCTTCGTGGCCCAGCAGACCCCGGTCTACTCCCGGCTGTCGGTCGCCGACCACCTGCGGCTGGGCGGGTGGCTCAACCCGCAGTGGGACGCCGAGGCGGCCCGGCGTCGCATCAGCCAGCTCGGCCTCGATCCTGACCAGCGCGCCGGACGGCTGTCCGGCGGCGAGCGAGCCCAGCTGGCACTGACCCTGGCCATCGCGAAACGGCCCGAGCTGCTCATCCTGGACGAGCCGGTGGCCAGCCTGGATCCGCTGGCCCGCCGGGAGTTCCTGCAGCTGCTGATGTCTACGGTGGCCGAGGCGGAGGTCAGCATCGTGCTGTCCTCCCACCTGGTGGCCGACCTGGAGCGGGTCTGCGACTACCTGGTCGTGCTGGCCTCCTCGCGGGTGCAGGTGGCCGGGGACGTGGATGATCTGCTGGCCGCGCACCGCCGGCTCACCGGACCGCGACGCGACGCGGCGGCGCTGCCCGCGGACTACGAGGTCATCGACGAGAGCCATACCGACGTGCAGAGCAGCTTCATCGTGCGCTGCCCGGGCCCGGTGTACGACCCGGCCTGGACGGTCGAGGAACTGAGCCTGGAGGACGTGGTGCTGGCCTACATGAGCCGGGCCCGAAGCGGCGCCGGCGCCGGCCGACGCGGATTGAGCGTGCTGCGGTGATCGCGCTTACCTGGCGGCAGTTCCGGACGCAGGCGGCGCTGGCGTTCGGACTGCTCGCAGCGATCGCGCTGGCGCTGGCCGTTACTGGCCCGGCGCTGGTTCACCTGTACGACACCAGTGTGCTGCCCTGCCAGACGCAGGGCGACTGCTCCCTGGTCACCAGCGCGTTCGCAGGCCATGACCACCTGCTGCAGGAACTGAACTCGGTCCTGGTCGTGGTGCCCGGGCTGATCGGCTTGTTCTGGGGCGCGCCGCTGGCGGGCCGGGAGCTGGAGACCGGCACCTACCAGCTGGCCTGGACCCAGGGCGTCACCCGCAAGCGCTGGCTGGCGGTCAAGCTCGGCCTGGTCGGGCTGGCCAGCATGGCCGTCGCCGGACTGCTCAGCCTGATGCTGACCTGGTGGTCCAGCCCGATCGACCGGGTCAACGCGGATCCGTTCACGCTGTTCGATCAGCGCGGCATCGTCCCGCTCGGGTACGCCGCGTTCGCCTTCGCGCTGGGCGTCACCGCCGGCCTGCTGCTGCACCGGACGGTGCTAGCGATGGCCGTTACGCTGGCCGTATTCGTCGGCATCCGGCTAGTCGTGACGGACTGGGTCCGGCCGTATCTGTTTGCCCCGCTGCGCCTGATCACCGGCCTCAAGGCCCCGAGCGGGAACGGCCTGGGCGGCGGCCTCACCCCACCCCGGCCCGGGGACTGGGTGATCTCCGACCAGGTGGTCAACGCGGCCGGCCGGGTGATCGGTCAGGACGGCGCAATCAACCTCGGCCCCGGCAGGCTCGGCTTCGCGTTCGGGCCGGCCGGTGACGGCCGGGTAGCGCTGCAGGGGGCGGGGACATGTCCCAATCGGTTCCCCGCCTCGTTCGGCGCGGGTGGCGGGCAGGGGCCCACCCCGGCTTTCGTGCGGGCCACGCAGGAGTGCGTGACCAGGCTGGGGCTCAAGGAAGTGCTGACCTACCAGCCCACGTACCGGTACTGGCCGCTGCAGTGGTGCGAGACGGGCATCTTCGTCGGCCTGGCCCTGATCCTGGCCGGGTTCTGCTTCTGGTGGCTGCGGCGGCGCTACGCCTGAGACGTTCGGTGCCGGGACCGGTGAGGTTCACCGGCCATCCGGGTCCCGGATGATCAGGACTGGATGATCCCGTTCAGCACCCCTCCGTTAGCGGCGTTGAAGCTGGCCAGGGCCGAATTACCGGCCGCGATCTCCTGGCTGGCCTGGGCGGGAGTGTCGTCCTGCTCGTTGGTGTTGTCCCCGGAGTAGTCCTCCCCGGCCGTGACGTAATCATTCATCGCGGTAACCCAGTCGGCGCTGTCGGCCGGGGGCGGGTCGTAATTGGGGTCCAGGGCGGCCTGCGCGTCCCCCTCCAGCTGGGTTCCGTCCAGGCTGAGGTTATCCGGGTTAGTGCTGGTGTCCGAGGAGATAGCAGCGAGATCCTGCTGCACGTTCTGGAGCGCGCCTTGGACCTGCGCCAGCCATCCGCTCTCCCCGCTGGCGACCGGGTTCACGCAGTCCACGGTGCACGATGATTCCGTCGTCGCGGCCGGGTCCGCGGTCGGCGCCGGGACTGCCGCAGGTGCCGTGGACGGTGCAGCCGACCCGCCGCAGTTGTTGCCCGAGTCGGTGACGACCTGCCCGAACTGGGCGTTGATGGCATCGCCCTCGGCCGTGCCGTACTTGCTGACCAGTGCGGCCTTGACCTGGGCGTTCGAGAGGCTGGCACCCGATGCCGGCTCCACGGACACGATAGCCATCGCGTTCCCGAATGACATGTCTCGCTCGAAGTACCCGATGATGCACGAGTCCTGGCTGGCGCTGCTGCCTCGCCGGCCGCGGCCGTGAACTGGCTGACCTCGGCCTGGGTCCACTGGCCGGGACCCGACCCCTGGGCCGGGCCTGCCGTGCCCCCGCCGCCGCATGCCGTGACGGTCAATACGGTCACGGCGGCGGCCAGCGGCCCAGCCAGGAGGAGCTGCTTCCTGTGCGCCTTGATGAATACCATGATTCCTCCCCTTTATCCCCAGCCGATCCAGTCTGGACAGGCTTCGTTTTCTTTCGGCAATTAATGGGCGCGGGCTTTGCCGTCTTACCGGAAATGCGCCCGATGAGGTTTTCGCGCACAGTGATTTGCTGGGTCCCGCCGTTTCCCGCGAGACCCAGCGTTGGCGCAGGTCGGTGATACCTGTTGGTATTTCAGTCAGGATTGCAGGGAGCCCATTGGGACCCCGCACCCCTGGCAGAACTTGTCTCCCGCGATGATGCGGGTGCCGCACTTGACGCAGAAGCTCGAAGCCCGCCCTGGCACCGGTGCCTGTACCTGTACCTGTGCCTGCGGCTGTGCCGACGGCCCTTGGTGCGCTTGCTGCAGCGACGCCTGCCACCCCAGGATGGAGTTCTTGTGCTTGAGTGCGAGCAGCAGCACGGCGGCGACCAGGCAGATCAGCGCCAGCCAGCCGGAAGCCGTGTGCAGGAAGCTCTGGCGTTCTATGCACTCGCCCGAGCTGAATGCCGCGACGGTGTCGCTGCACGACGGGAGGCTGGAGGTCGACGCCAGGTACACGATCGCGAATACCGCCGAGGCGATAATGGCCTTGGTAATGGTCGGTGCCTTAGTGAATTTAAGTTTCATAAGCCGAACATTAGGTCCGGCCCGCGCCGGGCGGCAGAGGCCGAGTGACCCACTACACGCGCGCCGCGTGTGGGCCCGGCCTACATCAAGGGGAAGGTACGACCGGTTCGATGCCCGCCTGGATGGCGTAGCGGGTCAGTTCGGCGCGATTACGGGCGCCGGTCTTGTCCCTGATCCGGTCCAGGTGCGTGCGCACTGTGTTAGGCGTGACAAAGAGCGTCGCCGCGATCTTGGCGTTGCTCGCTCCGCCGGCCAGTAGCGCCATGATCTGCCGCTCTCGTGCCGACAGCGGGCCAGCCGGGCTGTCCGCCGGCGCGCAGTGGACGGCTGGATCTCCCGCGGCGGGCGCAGGCCCCGGATCTGGCTGGCCCGGATCTGGCTGGCCCGGATCTGGCTGTACTGTGCCCACGGCCAGGGCTATGGCATCGGCTTGGCTGAGCGTGCGGCCATGCCGACACGCCGCATCGAGTGCGGCTTCCCCGAGCGCGTCGAGCAGCCGGGCATGAGCGCCGGCGCGCAGTTCCACGTCGAGGGCATCGAAGGCCTGGCCGACCTGCTCGTACTGGTGATCGGCGGCGCCATAGAGGGTGGCGGCGACGGTGGGGTCGCCGTCCGCGCTGGCGGCTACCGCGAGGCCGAGGATGGCAATGTGGACAAAGGTCTTCTCCCCGGTGGCTCGCGCCGTGTCCAGCACGCCGATGAGCAGGCGGCGGGCGCTGGCGGCAGCTCCGTCCATGAGGTAGACAAGCCCCAGGTTCAACGCCAGGGCAGCGACTAGGTGCTGGTAGCCATGGGCTTCCGCGACCTCCAGCGCCTCCCGGAAGGACGCCGCGCCAGCGGGGTGCTCCCCGGCCTCGACCTGGTCGACACCCAGATTCAGCAGGGTAACGACGAGCACGTAGTTATCTCCGTCCGCCTGTGCAAGCGCGAGGACCTCCTGCCGGTCAGCTGAGGCTGCGTCCCGGTCACCGGACTCGCCCTTGAACGCCGCGCGGTAGCCGAGAGCGGTGGTAAGCAGATGAGAATCCCCGGCTGACCTGGCCAGCGCGATGGCCTCGTCGACCATGGCCAGCGCGGCGGGCAGGTCGCCGGTCAAGAAGGTGAACCAGCAGAGCGCGGAAAGGGCCTCGCCAGCGACAAAGTCATCGGCGAGGGCACGGCCAATCGTGATGGCCTCCTGCGCCATCGAGGGGATCGCCGGGCTGCGGCCGAAGTTATTGAGCAGGTGGCACTCCGCGGCCAGGGCCCGGGCTCGGTCGCGCGTCGGCCGGCGGGCGTCGGGGCGCCCGAGCAGATCGCTGAGCGCCCCGATGATTTCGCCGCTGTGGCCGCGCATGTAGCAGAACCACTTGAGCCCTGCGGCCAGGCGCAGGCCGGGCTCGGCACTGTCAGGATCGGTGCTGCTGAACGCCAGCGCGGCACGGATGTTGTCGAAGTCGGCCTCGATCCGGTCAAGCCAACGACGTTCGTCCGGGCCGCGCAGCCGCGCGGCGGCGGTCTCGACCAGGGACAGGTAATGATTGCGGTGGGCGACGCGGGCGTCCTGCAGGTCCGGGCCGGCCCGCAGCGCGAGGCGTTCGGCGGCGTAGTGGCGGATCGTCTCAAGGAGCCGGTAGCGGGTGGACCCGTGGATCACCTCGGCTTGGACCAGGCTCTTGCCGACCAGCGCGGCCAGCAGGTCAAGCACCTGCCATTCCGCGACGTCGCTGCCGCGGGCCACCGCTTCTGCGGCATCCAGGGTCCAGCCTCCGGCGAAGACGGAGAGCCGGCCGAACACGATCTGCTCCTCGGCACTGAGCAGGTCGTAGGACCAGTCGATCAGGGCTCGCAGGGTCTGGTGGCGCGGCAGGGCGGTACGGTTCCCGGTAGTTAGCAGCCGGAACCGCTGATCGAGCCGGGCGTTGATCTCCGATACCGAGAGCGAGCCAAGGCGGGCCGCGGCGAGCTCGAGGGCCAGCGGGATACCGTCGAGACGGACGCAGATCGCCGCCACCGCCGCTGCGCTGGCGTCGTCGACGATGAAGCCCCGCCGGTGCAGCGCGGCGTGCTCCGTGAACAGCTGCACCGACTCGAAGGCGGCCAGCCGGTCAGGAGCGGCGAGATCGGCGGGCGGGACGGCCAGGCCGGGAACCCGGAAGACGTGCTCCCCGCTAAGGCCAAGCGGCTCCCGGCTCGTGACCAGCAGGCAGACCCGAGGGCACGACCGGATGACGGCGTCAGCCAGCCCGGCGACCGCGCCGAGCACTTGCTCGGCGTTGTCGAGGATCACTAGCAGGTCCCGGTCGGCGATGGCGTCGATCAGGGTGTCGAGTATGGGCCGCCCCGGCGCCTCGCTGACTCCGAGCGCGGCGGCCGCGGTTCGGGTCACCAGCTCGGGTTCTGCCACCGGGGCCAGCTCGGCGAGCCAGAACCCCGTCGCCGGTGCCGTCGAGGGCATCGGCCGCCACCTGCAACGCCAGCCGGGACTTGCCGATCCCGCCCGGACCCGCGATCGTGACCAGCCGCGACCCGCCCGACACCAGCGCGCGCAACTCGGCCAGTTCCACGGTCCGGCCCACGAAGCTGGTGGCCTGCGATGGCAGGTTGTGGCGCAGCGCCGGATCGTCGAGCGAGCGCAGCACGCCGAACCTGTCGGCCAGGCCCGATCCGGTCACCTGAAAGACCCGCTCGGCGCGCCCCAGGTCCTTCAGGCGCTGCTCGCCCAGGTCCCGGAGCCCGATCCCGCCGGGCAGCCGGTCGGCGAGCAGCGCGTACGTCGCCGCTGTCACCAGAACCTGACCACCATGGCCGATGTCAAGCAACCGGGCGGTCCGGTTCGCCACCGGACCGACGTAGTCGCCGTCGCGCTCCGCGCAGGCACCAGAATGCAACGCCATGCACACCCCGATGGGCAGGCTGGACGCCCAGGGCTCGGCACCAGCAGCCTGCTGGATGGCCACCGCCGACGAAAGCGCGGCAACCGGGTCGGCGAACACGGCGCGATGTGCCTCGCCCACCGTCTTGAAGACGTGGCCACCGGACGCCTCGATCTGCTCGCGGACCATGCGGTCATGGCGGGCCGATGCCGCCGCCATGGCATCGCGGTCGGCCTCCCACAGCTGGACGCCGCCCTCGATATCGGTGAACAGCAATGTCACCAAACCATCCGCAAGCTTCACTTAGCCATTGTGACACCCCGGCTCAGCATGGGAAATGCCTCGATACTGGTTTCTAATCGCTACCTTCTGCCACGCTGATTCAGCGTCCCTGACCGGTATCGGAGGAGGCGCTGCCTGCCGGGACCTGGCGCGCCGGAAGGCAGCGGCATGGTCAGGGCTGGCGGCCGAGCCAGGCGGCGAGCTGGGTGTAGGGGCCGGCGCCGGGCGGGGCCGGGACGACCGGGCCGAACGGGATCTCGCCGCCGCGCGGCTCGGGCGGCAGGATGCGCTGGGCGACGGCCAGCACCCAGGTGGCCAGCTCGGGGTCGAGCTCGGCGGGCTGGCCGGTGGCCCGGGCCAGGTCCCAGCCGTGGGTGAGGATCTCCTGTACGTAGCCGGACAGCGCGATGCGGCCGGGGACCTTGCCCCAGGGCACCTCGACCATGGCGTCGAGCCTGGCGTCATCGGCCCAGGCGGCGCGGGTCCGGGCGGTGGCCGCGCGGTAGGCGGCCAGCCAGCCGTCGTCGGGCACGCCGTCGACTCGAGGCGAAACGGCCAGGCCGTCGCCGCCCTCCCCCACCACGGCGATCCGGTTCAGGCCGCCGACCATGTGGCTGAGCAGGGCCCGGACGTCGTATTCGGTGCACGGCGTGGGCAGGGTGAGCTGGCCGGGCGCGACGGCCGCGACGATGGTCTCGGTCTGGGCCATGGCCCGCTGGTGGATCTCGCGTGAGTCTGCGTTCTGTGTCATGAGGCCACCCTGACGGTCAAACATGACAGCTAACGTCATATTTTAGAAGGCATGAAATCGGGTCGGCTGCTCGAGATGCTGCTGCTCCTGCAGGCCCGCGGCCAGGTGACCGCCGCGGAGCTGGCACAGCGCCTGGAGGTCTCACCCAGGACCGTCTACCGGGACGCCGAAGCACTGTCCTCGGCCGGCGTCCCTATTTATGCCGAACGAGGCCGGGCTGGTGGCATCCGGCTGCTGCCTGGTTACCGGACGGACGTGACCGGCCTGACTCATGACGAGGCCCGCGCCTTGTTCGTGCTGACCACGGGGGGCGTGCACGAGGATCTGGGACTGGGCACCGCGGCCCGTTCGGCCATATTGAAAGTGATGCGGGCGGTACCGGAACCCTTCCGCCCCGCGGCCGCGGCGACCAGCCAGCGGATCCTGGTCGACCCGGCCGGCTGGATGCGCGGCGGGGACCCAGTCGGGCAACTGGGGGTGCTGCAGGCGGCGGTGTTCACCGACCGGCGGCTACGGCTGCGGTACCGGAGCAGCAGCGAACGCGCGGCCGGCCAGCGCACGGCTGGGGAGGCGGGGGTGCCCGCCGAGCGGGTGGTGGATCCGTACGGGCTGGTGTGCAAGGGCGGGATCTGGTACCTGGTGGCCGATTCCGGCGGCGAGCCGCGGCTGTTCCGGGTGTCGCGGGTGGTCGCGGCCGAAGTGGACGAGGCGCCGGTGCGGCGCCGGCCCGGGGTGGAGCTGGCCGGGCTGTGGGAGCAGCTGCGGCGGCAGGTCGAGGAGCGGCCGGCCGGGGTGCTGGTGCTGGCGCGGGTGCGGCGGGAGTGGCTGGACATCTTCGGCCGGATGTGCGCGGGGAACCTGGTCGGGTCAGTGGAAGACGCGGAACCCGCGGGTGACGAATGGGTGCGGGTGCGGCTGCGGTACGGGGCGGTGCCCGCGGCGCGGACGCTGCTGAGCTTCGGCGCGAACGTCGAGGTGGTCTCGCCGCCCGAGGTCCAGGCCGACTTGGCCAAGCAGGCGGCAGACGTGGCAGCGCTGTACTCGAATATGCGTTTGGACATGGGGTAGACTGTTCGCGTGAGTGTTCTGGTGCAGGAATCTCTGGTTCAGGAATCACTGCTGGACGCGGTGGACGAGCCTGTCGTGGCGCCGCTCGGGGAGACGGTGCGGCGGATCCCGCTGAGCCGCGGCGCCTGGGTCGACCTGCGGCCCGGGTGGCTGGCGGGCTCGGGGGCGGTGTTCGGCCGGCTGGCCGCGACCGTGCCGTGGCGCGCGGAGAAGCGGCGCATGTACGACCGGGTGGTGGACGTGCCGCGGCTACTGTGCTTCTACGGCGAAGGCGAGCCGCTGCCCGACCCGGCGCTGACCGAGGCGCTGGCCACGCTGAGCGCGCACTACGGTCCTGAGCTGGGCGAGCCGTTCCGCACCGCGGGGCTGTGCCTGTACCGGGACGGGCGGGACAGCGTGGCCTGGCACGGCGACACGATCGGCCGGGGCAGCCGCGAGGACACCATGGTGGCGATCTTGTCGCTGGGCGCGCCGCGGGCCCTGGCGCTGCGGCCGCGCGGCGGCGGGCCGTCCCGGCGGTACGAGGTCGGGCACGGCGACCTGCTGGTCATGGGCGGCAGCTGCCAGCGGACCTGGGAGCACGCGGTGCCGAAGACGGCGCAGGCGACCGGGCCGCGGATCAGCGTGCAGTTCCGGCCGCATGGCGTGCGCTGAGGCGGCCGCCAGCACCTGGGCTCGTTTGGCCGAAGTTCGTTTGACAGGATCTGCGCGCAGATTGAACACTGAGCCGTGGCCCGGCTCCGCGTGACAGCGCTCGTGACCGCGGCCATAGCCGTTCTGGCGGCGCTGCTGCTGCCGGGGCTCCCGGCGGACGGGGCCCAGGCGGCCATGCCGCGGCCCGGGGCCGCCTACGCGGTCACCTTCACCATGCCGCGCGCGGTCCGGCCGCGCATCCGGCCCGTGCCGCGGGTACCGGCGATACCGGCGGTACCGCCGACGGCGAGCCAGCCGAGCGGGCCGCTGGCCGGCTGTGAGCAGAAGCTGGAGCACTCGGCGAGCCAGCACGGGGTGCCGCGGGTGGCGATCGTGGGCGCCTCGTTCACCGCGGGCACCGGGCCCGGCCGGGCCGGCGAGTCGTGGGCCGTCCTGCTGGCGCGGCTGCTGCACTGGGACGCGGTCGTGTACGGGGTTCCGGGCGCGGGCTACGTGCATCCGGGCGCCGGCCACCGGGGGCCGATGGCAGCGTTGCTGGCCCGGATCGGGCTGCCGACCCTGGCGCCCGCACTGGTCATCGTGCAGGCGGGCCACGACGACATGGGCGTCCCGCCGGAGCTCGAGCGGGAGCGGGTGACGCAGGTCATCGGGCTGATCCGGGCCGAGGCGCCGGACGCCCGCATCGCGCTGGTGACGGTGTTCCCGGGGCGGAGGCGGCCCGCAGCCGACTACCAGACCGACCAGGTCATCGTCACGGCGGCCCGGGCCGCCGACCCGGGCGTCCTCATCATGGACCCGCTGACCCAGGGCTGGACGTTCCCGCGGACCCATGACGGGCTGCACCCCACGGCGGCCGGTGACGCCTGGATCGCCCGCAAGGTGGCGGGCCTGCTGAGCCGGCCGGGCATCAGGCCAGCGGCGCCGAGCGGCACCGGCGGGCCGGTCATCTGCGACTCAGGTATTCCGGTCGGGCCGGATATCCAGGTTCGCCCGCAGCCGCGGTGACGGCCGTTTCCTCGTCATCCGGTAGTCCGGGCAGCTCAGGCAGGGTGAGCCGGATCAGGGTGCCGCCGCCGGGGGCGGCCTCGGCGCGGACCGTGCCGCCGTGGCTCTCGGCTACCTGGCGGGTGATGGACAGCCCGAGCCCGGAGCCGGGCACCGCGCGGGCGGCGGGCGCCCGGTAGAAGCGGTCGAAGACGAGCGACCGGTCCTCCGGTGCGATGCCGGGCCCGCGGTCGCGCACGGTGAGCTCGCCGCCCCGCAGGCTCACCTCGACCCGGCCGCCCGGCGGGCCGAACTTGGCCGCGTTGTCCAGCAGGTTGCGCACGGCGATCTGCAGCCGCTCGGCGCTGCCGAACACCAGGCCTGGCTCGAGATCGGCGGCGAAGACGGTCCGCGGCCAGTCCCGGCGGGCGCTTTCCAGGGCGGCCGCCACCACCTCGTCCAGGTCCACCTCGCCGGGCGCACTACCGGCGAGCTCACCGCGGGCCAGCTCGGTGACGTTGGCCACCAGGTCGCCGAGCTCCGCCACCTGGGCGACGACCCGGTCCAGGATCTGCTGGCGTTCGGCCTCGGGCAGGCCGCAGTCCGCGGCCAGCAGCTCGACGTTGAGCCGCAGGCTGGTCAGCGGGGTGCGCAGCTCGTGGCTGGCGTCGGTGACCAGCTGCCGCTGGGCGGCCAGCGAGCGCTGCAGCGCGCCCAGCATGGTGTTGAACGAGGTGGCCAGCCGGCCGAGCTCGTCGGCGCGGTCCACCTCGACCCGGCGGCCCGGGTCGCCGGTGGCGGTGACCTGCTCGGCCACCGCGGCCAGGCGGGCGACCGGCGCCAGCCCGGCCCGGGCCACGCCCCAGCCCACCAGCGCGGCCAGCCCGATGCCGACGGCGCTGAGCAGGGCCAGGGTGGCGCCGACGGTGTCGACCTCCAGGTCCATCGTGTTCAGCGGCACGGCCTGCTGCAGGGCCAGGCCGGGCGCCAGCGGCGTGGTGAGCACCATCGCGTGCACCCCGTCCACGGCGGCCTCGCTGTAATAGGCGCCGCGCTGCCCGGCGGCGACCTGGACCGCGTCCCCCGGCGCCAGCGTCCCGGCGTCGCCGACCGGCGTCCAGACGTCGCCCCGGGCCGTCACCAGCTGCGAGTATGGAGTGGACACGCCGAAGTGCTCGGAGTGCGGCGGGACCCAGCCGGCGGGGATGTGCCCGTCGTAGTGGCGGGCCAGCCGGTACACCGTGGCGCTCTGCTCGGCCAGCACCTGCCGCGCCTGGTTCTGCAGGTCAGAGCGGAGCACGAGGAAGGCCACGGCGGTGATGGCCAGCGTGACCGCGGCCACCGCGACCGCCACCGCCACGGTGAACCGGGTCCGCAGCATGAGCCTGCGCCTCGGCGAGGGGCGGCGCGGCCAGCGGGGGCCGCTCACGGGCCGGTCCTGATCACGTAGCCGACGCCGCGCACGTTGTGCACCAGCCGCTGGTGGCCTCCGTCCTCGAGCTTGCGGCGCAGGAAGCCGACGAAGACCTGCAGGGCGTTCGAGGCGGGGGCCTCGCCGTAGCCCCAGACCCGTTCGGTGATCACGTCGTAGCTGAGCACCCGCTCGGCGTTGCGCAGCAGCAGCTCGAGCAGGCCGAACTCGATCCGGGTCAGCGCGATCTCGCGGTCGCCGCGGGTCACCTTCCTGGCTGTCACGTCCACGGTCAGGTCGGCGTAGCCGAGAATCTCCCGGCGGGACTGGCTGCGCCGCAGCAGGGCCCGCACCCGGGCCTGCAGCTCGCGCAGCGCGAACGGCTTGACCAGGTAATCGTCCGCGCCTACCTCGAGCCCGGTCACCCGGTCATCGACCGCGTTCCGGGCAGTAAGGACCAGGATGGGAGTGGCGTCGCCCCGGCCGCGGATCCGGCGGCAGGCATCGAACCCGTCCACCATCGGCATCTGGACGTCCAGGACGATCAGGTCCACCGGCGACCGGGCCAGCGCGTCGAGCGCGTCCGCGCCGTGTACGGCGGTGGTCACCGCGTACCCGGCGTAGCGCAGGGCACGCTCAAGTGAGTCCCTGACGTCAGGATCATCATCTACGACGAGAAGCCGTTCGCCGCCTGGCGGGGGAACCAGCGGGACGGGCGCGCGGTCGGTTTTCATCACGCTCAGTGAATCAACGTTGGCTGAGAACTTCCTGCTAGCTTCCCGTAACCCTGCCGATTTTTCATTGATCTTTCACAAACGGGCTCCACGCTGCGGGTCATGATGGACAGCGCGGACGGCTCCGGCCCGCAGCTCTGGCTGGTCCGGCACGGTGAGAGCACCTGGAACGTGCTGGGCCTGGCCCAGGGGCACGACGACCAGGCGCAGCTGACCCGGCGCGGGCTGGCGCAGGCGCGGGCGGTGGCCGGCGAGCTCGGCGGCCGCCCGATCGGCGCGCTGTACGCCAGCGATCTGCGGCGCGCGCGGCAGACCGCGGCCCCGGTGGCCGCGGCGCTCGGGCTGCGGGTGCGGTGCGACGTGCGGCTGCGCGAGCGGTGCCTCGGGGTGCTGGAGGGCAGCGCCGCCACGGCGGTCTCGCCCGCGGCCAGTGGCCTGGACGGGCAGCGGGTGGCCGATCCTGACGCCCGCCCGGAAGGCGGCGAGTCGCTGCGCGACTTCTACCGCCGGGTATCCGAGTTCGCCGACGAGCTGTCCATTCCCGGACTCGCGGCCGCGTCTAGGTCCGCGGCCGCGACCGGGTCCGGGTTTGCGTCCGGCTCCGGAGGCCCGGACATCGCGGTGGTGGCGCACGGCGGCACGCTGCGGATGCTGTCCGCCCGCCTGACCGCCACCCCGGTCGAGGAGATGCGCTGGGAGCCGCTCGGCAACTGCTGCGTCCTGCGCTTCCCGGCCGCCCGGCTGACCCCTGCCGCGGCCCGGCCGGCCCCTGCCCTGAAGACCGCTGCCATGAACCGATGAGAGAGGACGGACCGATGAACCCGACCACCCTGCAGCTGCCGCGCCGTACGGTGAAGCCCCGCCAGACCGGGCTGACCATGGTCATCGACGGCGGGCTGCCGGTGGGGCTGTTCGCCGACCTGGTGTCGTCGGCGGCCGAGTACATCGATGTGGTCAAGTTCGGCTGGGGCACGGCGGTGGTGACCGGTGGCCTGCGAGCCAAGATCGAGGCCCTGGAGGCCTGCGACATCGGGTTCTACTTCGGCGGGACGCTGTTCGAGAAGTACGTGCTACAGGGCCGGTTCGACGATTACCGGAAGTTCTGCCTGGAGCACGGGTGCCGCCAGGTGGAGGTCTCGAACGGGACGATCCCGATGTCCAACGCGGAGAAGGCGAGTTACATCCGCAAGCTGACCGGCGACTTCGCCGTGGTGTCCGAGGTGGGGTTCAAGGATCCGGTCCGGTCTGAGCAGCTGCCGCCCAGCAGGTGGGTGGAGTACATCAACGAGGACCTGGAGGCGGGGGCCTGCCTGGTCACGCTGGAGGCCAGGGAGAGCGGGAGGTCGGGCATCTGCCGGCCGGACGGCGCGGTCAGGTTCGGGCTGATCGAGGACGTGCTGTCCTCGGGCCTGCATCCGCAGCAGCTGCTGTTCGAGGCGCCCACCACCGCGCTGCAGACGTACTTCATCACCCGGCTCGGGCCCGACGTGAACCTCGGCAACATCCCCGCCCACGGGGTGCTCGGACTGGAGACCCTCCGCCTGGGCCTGCGCGCCGACACGCTGATCACCTTCGAATAAGAGGCATCCGATGCGGACCACCTGTGACGTCTTCCACCTGGCCATTCCCGTGCACGACCTGGACGCGGCGCAGCAGTTCTACGTGACCCTGCTCGGCTGCAAGCTGGCCCGCCGCTACCCGGACCGGATCACCGTGGACTTCTTCGGTGATCAGCTGGTCTGCCACCTGACCGAGGACGGGCCGCCGGCCGAGCGGCCGCCGAGCCTGTACCCGCGGCACTTCGGCGTGACGTTCCGCGAGCCAGCCGACTTCGACGCCCTGCACGCGCTGGCGGTGATCCGAAAGATCCCGTTCTACGCCGAGGTCTCGATCCGGTTCGAGGGCATGGCCGAGGAGCACCGCACGTTCGTGCTGCTCGATCCGTCGGGCAACCTGCTGGAGTTCAAGCACTACCGCGATCCCCGGATGATGTACTGATGGCGCGCCGCCGGCTCGACCACGTCGACGCCATGCGCCCGATCAAGCAGGCGGGCGTCATCAGCACGCATTCGGTCATGTTCTTCGCGCCCGCGTCGGCCAGCCTGACCGCCAACGCCGCGCTGCTGCTGCTGCACGTGTCCCGGGAGGGCTTCTTCTTCATCTCCTCGTGCATGCTGGCCTACGCCTACGTGGACATGAAGGTGGGCGGGCTGCGCCGGTACTACTGGCGCCGGTTCGTGGCGGTGGGGATCCCGTACGTCTGCTGGACGCTGATCTACTTCTTCTATCCGCTGACCGCGGCGCACCACCCGAACCTGCCCTCGGCCCTGAAGAGCCTGGGCACCATCTTGTACACCGGGTACGAGCAGTTGTACTTCCTGCTCGTGATCATGCAGTTCTACCTGGTGTTCCCGCTGGTGCTGTTGCTGCTGCGCTGGACCAGGAACCACCACGGCCTGCTCATCGCCTTCGCCGCGGCGGCCCAGGTGGCGATCTCGATCGCCACCCACTGGCAGTGGCTGCCGCCGCTGATGCAGAAGTGGGCCCAGCAGGACTCGCTCAGCTACCTGCTGTACCTGATCGGCGGCGGGGTGGTGGCCTTCCACTTTGAGGAGGTGCATGCCTGGGTGCTGCGGCACGCGCACCTGATCATGGCGTTCACCCTGGTGGCGGCCATCGCCGCGGAGACCATCTACTACATCTCCCACGCCGGGGTGACCACCGTGCTCGGCTGGGGCAGCGACCCCTTCCAGCCCAGCGTCATCCCGTTCAACGTGGGCGCGATCGCCTGCGGCTACCTGGCCGGCGTGGCCCTGGTGCAGCCCTGGCGCTCCCGGGTGACCAAGGCCCTGGTGCGCTCGGGCTCGGACAACTCCTACGGCATCTACCTGACCCAGATGCTGTTCATCACCGGGCTGAGCTGGCTGGGCTGGGAGCGCCTGGGCCGGACGATATCGTGGCCGCTGCTGTGCGCGCTGACCGTGCTCATCGTCTTCACCTGCGGCGGCGTCCTGACCAGCCTGCTGGCCAGGACGCCGCTGTCCGTGGCGCTCACCGGGCGCCCGCAGCAGCCCTGGTCGACCCTGATACCGCGGCGGCCTGCCGCGGTGGCGGCCGCCGCCGGGCCCGTGGCCTTGGCCGCAGCCGAGCCCGGGCCCGTGGCCGAGCCCGTGCGCGTGGCCGCAGCCAAGGCTGACCCGCCGACCGAGCCGGCGCCCGGGGCGCTGGCGGTGCTGACCAGAGAACCGGACGGAGCACGACCGTGATACGGGACTTGATCGAGCAGGCCGCGGCCCGGCCGGGCGACGCGTGCTACCTCGAGGACGCGGCGGGCGCCAGGACCCTGACCTACGCCGGGCTGCGGCGTTCGGTGCAGGCCTGGTCCAGCCGGCTGGACCAGGCCGGGATCCCGCCGGGGGCGCGGGTCGCGGTGAGCCTGCCCGACCCGCTCGGGTACGCCACCGTCCTGGTCGCCATCCTGGCTGCCGGGCGGGTGGTGGTGCCGCTGGATCCCGCTGCCCCGGCGGCGGAGGTGTCCCGGATCCTGGCGGCCGCCCGGCCGGACGCGGCGGTCTCCGGCACCGACGGGCCGGACCTGGAGGTGGTCGGGCAGCGTGGCGAGCCGGCGGCGCCGCAGGCCTGGCTAGGCAGGCAGGACCCGGCGGCCGACGGCGAGCGGGGGCCGGCCGGCGGATCTACCTGTGCACCAGCGGGACGACCGGGACCCCCAAGGGCATCCTGCTGCGCGAGGACCAGCTGGGGCACGTCGCGGCGGGCGTGGCCGCGCACCACCGGCTCACCCCCGCCGACCGCGGCTACTGCTGCCTGCCGCTGTTTCACATCAATGCCGAAGTGGTCGGCCTGCTGGCCACGCTGACCGCCGGGGCCTGCCTGGTGGTGGACCGCAAGTTCAGCCGCCGGGGCTTCTGGGCGCTGATCGAGCAGCAGGAGATCACCTGGGTCAACGCGGTACCGGCCATCATCACCGTGCTGGCCCTGGACCCGCCCGCGAGCCGCCCGGACCACCTGGCCGGCCGAGTGCGGTTCGTCCGCTCGGCCTCGGCTCCGCTGCCGGCTTCGGCACTGCGGCGGTTCGAGGAGGTCTTCGGCATTCCCGTGGTCGAGACCTACGGCATGACCGAGGCGGCCAGCATGATCACCGCCAACCCGCTGGACGGGCCGCGCAAGGCCGGCTCGGTAGGCCTGCCGGTCGGCTCGCAGGTCCGGGTGGCCCAGGCGGGCGCCGGACGCTACCTGCCGTGCCCGGCGCCGCTGGTGGGGCGGGTGCAGATCCGGGGCCCGGGGATCATCACGCGGTACGCGGACGGCGGCCCGGCCGGCGCCTTCGACCCGGAAGGCTGGCTGGACACGGGCGATCTCGGGCACTTCGACGCCGACGGCTACTTGTTCCTGGCGGGCCGCTCCGACGACGTGATCAACCGGGGCGGGGAGAAGATCTACCCGCGGGAAATCGAGGACGTGCTGCTCGCCCAGCCCGGCGTGGGGTCGGCCGCGGTGGTCGCTGCCCCGGATGAGGTACTCGGCCAGCGCCCGGTGGCCTACGTCGTCCCGGCCGGAGCCTGGCCCGCTGACCAGCTGGAGCAGACCCACCTGGAGGAGCTCCTGCACAAGGCGTGCGAGGCAGCCCTGCCGCGGTCCAAGCGGCCGAGCGAGTTCTGCCTGGTCCGCGAGCTGCCGGTAGGCCCGACGGGCAAAGTGTCCCGGCGCCGCCTGCGCGAAATGGCCGGCCGGATGCCGGGTTTGCGGTGAAAATACATAACGCCCTACATAATCCGGGCGATGCGGCACGGCCTGGTGATCGCCTACCTTGAGTCTTGGCGAGATCTGGGCTGTGCCAGGGGTACCGGCGCCGTAGCCTGGCGGAACCCTGGCGGGGAGGACAGCCCAGCTCGCCGCACACACGCGATCAGGTCAGGCCTCTCAACTTGCTGGGCCGGGCTCAGGCGGATGGGCTTAGGACATGCAGATGCCCAGCCCCGGGTCCCGGGGCTGGGCATCGTGCCGAGCGTGGACTAGCTGTTGATGGTGGTGCCGTTAGCCTGGGCGGTGTCGTTTGCGCAGGCGTTGCTGTTCGTCAGCGTGGAGTTGTTGCCGCCACCCAGGGCGTTGATCGCGCCGAGCAGGCCGGAGGCAGGCACCTGGGCGCCGATCAGCTGGAGCGGGATCTGGTTCTGGCAGGCGTTAACCGGCACCTCGTTGTTGGCAACCTTCAGGATGCTGTCACCGTTGAACCCGGCGGGGCCGTTGGAGCCAGACGGGTCCGACCACGACGGCATGTTCGGGTCCGAGGTCGGCGCCGTGGTGATGTTGGTGGGGTCCGTCTCGGTCGAGGTGTTGCCGCAGCTCTCGCTGTTGTTCGACGTGGTGTTGTTGTCGCTGCTGCCCAGGTTGAGCAGGGCAGTGATGGTCTGCAGCGGCACCTGGGCGCCAGCGCCCTGGATCGGGATCTGGTTCTGGCAGGCGTTCACGGGCACCTGGTTGCCACTGAGGTCCAGGATGCTGTCGCCGTTGAAGCCAGTGGGGCTGCCGCCGAAGGTGGCAGCGCTGGCCACCGGCGCGCCCAGGACCACGAGCGCTGCCGTGGTCACTGCGGCCGCGAAGATGCGGTTCTTTCCGGACATACTTTGCGTTCCCCCAATTAATATCTGCTGATCCTTCACGCGAGTCCGCGTGACCGTCTGTGTTCGATCGAAACCATAGCGTAGTCATTCCAGGTGGCGTGGCAAAGTTGGCCGACTCGCCGGGTGCATTCGAAGAAATTCGATTGGCAATCAGGTGCTTTTCGCACCGGTTTACGGCTAACCATTACTCGCTACGCAGAAATGCGGGCACTAGCACTTGCCGACCATTTGCCGAACCCGGGCTAAGACCGGGATCTGAGGGCGGAAAGGGACGGAATCACCCGCCGCCGGTCAGCGGAAGTCGCGGCTGGGCACGGCGGCGGTCACCTTGAGTGAGCGCAGCGCGGTGGCGACCAGGTTGACCGCGCCGCCGGTGCGCTCGAGGCGGCCGTGGATGAGCATCGCGGGCGCCGCCGTGGCGATCCGGCGGTGGCGGGCCCAGACCTGGGGCGGGCAGATGACGTTCACCATGCCGGTCTCGTCCTCCAGGCTGATGAACACCACCCCGCGCGCGGTGGGCGGCCGCTGCCGGTGGGTGACCAGGCCGGCCACGGCCACCAGGGTGTCCTCGGGGGCCGTCCGGAGCGACGCGGCGGTCATCACCTGCCGTGCGGCCAGGGCGCCCCGGATGTGGGCCACCGGATGCGTGCCGTAGGTCCCGGTGGCCCACAGGTCGGCGAGCGTCTGCTCGGCCGGGGTCATGGCGGGCAGCGGCGGCGCGGACCCCGGGCCTTCCGGTTCCAGCCCGGCGGTGGTGCCGGGCAGCTGCCCGGGCCGGACCGAGGCGGCGGCGCCGGCGGCCCACAGCGCGGCGCGCCTGCTCAGCCCGAAGCACCCGAACGCGCCCGCGGTGGCCAGCGCCTCCAGCGCAGCGGCGGACAGCCCGGTCCTGGCCGCGAAGTCCTCCAGGTCCCGGTAGGGCCGCCCGGCGGCCACCCGCTCGGCCGCGGAACGGCCCAGGTTGCGCACCCCGTCCAGGCCGGGCCTGATGGCCGGCCCGGCCCCGTCCGCAGTACCTTCCGCGGCGCCATCCGCGGTGCCTTCCGCGGTGCCTTCCAGCGTGGCCAGGGCGTCGCTGGCGTTCACGTCTACGCCCAGGACGGTCACCCCGTGCCGCCGCGCGTCGTTGATCAGGCTGTGCGGGGCGTAGAACCCCATCGGCTGGTTGCGCAGCAGGGCGGCGGTGAAGGCGGCCGGGTAGTACCGCTTTAGCCAGGCGCTGGCGTAGACCAGGTAGGCGAAGCTGATCGCGTGCGACTCGGGGAAACCGTAGTTGGAGAAGGCCAGGATCTTGACGTAGATGTCTTCCGCGACCGCCTGGCTGATGCCGCGCTCGGCCATCCCGTCGAGCAGCCGCTGGCGCAGCTCGGTGATCCGCTCGGGGGCCCGCTTGGAACTCATGGCCTGGCGCAGCCGGTCAGCCTCGGCGGGCGTGAACCCGGCGCAGTCGATGGCCAGCTGCATCATCTGCTCCTGGAACAGCGGCACGCCCAGCGTCTTGCCCAGCGCCGCGCGCATGGACTCGTGCGGCATCGCCGTGTCCTCAAGGCCGTCGCGGCGGCGCAGGTAGGGGTGGACCGAGCCGCCCTGGATGGGGCCCGGCCTGATCAGCGCCACCTCGATGACCAGGTCGTAGAACTCCCGGGGCCGCAGCCGGGGCAAGGTGGCCATCTGCGCGCGGGATTCCACCTGGAACACTCCCACGGTGTCCGCCTCGGCCAGCATCTGGTAGACCACGGGGTCTTCCTGCGGGATGGTCGACATCGTCCATTTCCGGCCGTGGTGGGCGTGCACCAGGTCGAAGCAGTCGTGCAGGGCAGCCAGCATGCCCAGGCCGAGCAGGTCGAACTTGACCAGGCCCGCGTAGGCGCAGTCGTCCTTGTCCCACTGCAGCACGGTGCGGCCGGGCATCCGGGCCCACTCCACCGGGCACACCTCCCCCACCGGCCGGTCGCAGATCACCATGCCGCCGGAATGGATGCCGAGGTGGCGCGGCAGCCGCTGCAGCTTCGCGGCCAGGTCCGTCACCGCCGCCGGGACGTCCTCGAGCTCGGCAGGCAGCGCGCCGGCGTCGTTCTTGCTGGCCGTGGCGGGGGCGCTGTCGCGGCCGGGCAGTGCCTCCCCGGCGGTGGCTGGTCCCGGTCCGATCTGGCTCACCCAGGCGTCCGAGGCGGCCGGGGAGTAGCCGAGCGCGCGGCCCGCGTCCCGCAGCGCCAGCCGCGGCCGGTAGGTGATCACGTTGGCCACCTGGGCGGCCCGGTCCCGGCCGTAGGTGCGGTAGACGTACTGGATGACCTCCTCCCGGCGCCGGTGCTCGATGTCCAGGTCGATGTCCGGCGGCCCGTCCCGGCCGTCGGACAGGAACCGCTCGAACAGCAGGTGGTGCGAGACCGGGTCGACGTTAGTGATGCCGATCGCGTAGCACACGGCCGAGTTCGCGGCCGAGCCCCGGCCCTGGCACAGGATGTTCTCGTGCTCGCAGCGCTCCACGATGTCGTGCACGATGAGGAAGTAGCCGGGGAAATCCAGCCGCTCGATCACGTCGAGTTCCCTGGCGATCTGCGCGTACGCGCCGGGCACCCGCTCGTCGCCGGGCGGCCCGTACCTGGCCGGCGCCTTCCTGGCCACCAGCTCGCGCAGCCAGCCCGCCTCGGTGTACCCGGCCGGGACCGGGCCGTCCGGCAGCTTCGGCGCGATCACGGTGAAGTCGAACGCGCACTCCCGTCCCAGCGCCACGGTCCGCTCGAGCACACCTGGGTAGCGGCGCAGCAGCGCCGCCATCTCCGCGCCGGAGCGCAGGTAGGCGGTGCCCGCCGCGGGCAGCCAGCCGTCCAGGTCGGCCAGGCTGCGCCGGGCCCGGATCGCGGCCAGGGCCTGGCCCAGCCGGGCCTGGGCGGGCACCGCGTAGTGGACGTTGCCGGTGGCCACCACGTCGACGTCGGCGGCTGCGGCCAGCCGGGCCAGGTCGTCGTTGCGCTCGTCGTCGCCGGGGTCGTGGTGGCAGCTCAGCTCGGCCATCACGTTCTGGTGGCCGAACATCTCGGTCAGCCGGCCCAGCTCTCCCCAGGCCGCGGCCAGGCCGCCGGCCGCCAGCGCGGCCGGGACCTGTCCCTTGCGGCACCCGGTCAGCACCACCCAGTGGCCGCCGTGCGCGCCGGCCAGCGCGGCCACGTCGTAGACCGGGCGTCCCTTCTGCCCGCCCGCCAGCTGGGCGGCGCTGATCACCGCGCACAGCCTGCGGTAGCCCTCCGGGTCGCGGGCCAGCACTAGCAGGTGATTCCCCTCCGGGTCGGGCACCCCGGTCTGGGCGGACGGCAGGCCCAGGCTCAGCTCGGCGCCGAACACCGTGCGGAGACGGCCGCCGCGTTCGGCCAGCCGGGCGGCGGCCTGGGCGAACTGCGGCACCCCGTACATCCCGTCGTGGTCGGTGATGGCCAGCGCCTCCAGGCCGAGCCGGGCGGCCTCGGCGACCAGCTCACCGGGCGCGGCCGCCCCGTCCAGGAAGCTGTAGGAGGAGTGGCAGTGCAGCTCGGCCCACGGAGGGCCCGCGGGTTCGGTGCGTTCCGGGGCCGGCGGCACCGGCTCGAGGCGGACGGGCTCCGGCGGGGACGGCTGGCCCCCGGCGGGCCAGGACATGCGCTGCCGCAGTTCCCGCCAGGGAACCGGCGGGTTATCCCAGCCCATGACCCGCCTCGATCAGCCAGCGGCCGTCCTGCACCGCCGCCAGCCAAGCCCGGCCGTCGCCGGTCAGCAGCTGGAACCTGGCCCGGCGGCGCGCGGCGGCCGGGTCCCACCAGCGCTCGGACAGCGGCCAGGGCCCGGCCCAGCCGGTGACCCGCAGCGGCGGCTCTCCCTCCACCGCCAGCCAGGCCGGGGCGGCCGAGGCCACGCACCGCCCGCTGACGGTGACGGCGGCCCCGGCTTCGTCGGTGACGTCGGCCTCCCGCGCGAAGGGATAGACCACGGCGGGCGCCGGACCCATGACCCGCCCGGGCCACGGTGCGCCCGGGTCCAGGCGAGGCTCGGTTTTTTCGCCGAACGGTACGAGTGTTACCTGGTCACAAACGTTTCTTCCGCCGTCAACGACCGGGCGCAGCACCGCCTGGTGGCCAAGCAGGGCCTGCACCCGCATGGCGGCCCGGGCCACCGCGTCGGTGACCACGGCCTCGCCCCACAGCGCGAGCTGGTGCCCGGTCGCGCGGACGAGGTGATCGGGCGCCAGCCGCAGCACCGCGACCCCCCCGTCAGCCCGCTCCCGCCCGGCCGGGACCGCCCGCCAGCCGTCGAGCTGCCAGCGCACCCGGTCGGCGACGCCGGCCGCGGACAGCAGCCCGTCGTGCCGCCATAGCCGCCGGCTTTCCCTGCCGTCGGCCCAGGTGGCCTCGACCTGCACCCGGACGCAGGTCAGCCCGCGGGCGGCCAGCCCGCCGTGCAACCGCTCGGCGAGGGCCTTGGCCGCGAACACCACGGGCTCGGCCAGCGTTTCCGGCGGGTCGAACTCCCGGGTCACGGACAGATCCTCGGCCGGCGGGCGGACGGCCAGCGGCGGGGCGCCCAGGCCGCGGGCCAGCCGGCCAGCGGCCTCGCCGGCGACGCCGAACCGGCCGGCCACGTCGCCGGCCGGCAAGGCGGCCAGGTCCCCGAGCGTGGGCAGGCCGAGCCGGCTCAGCAGCCCGGCCAGCTCCTGGCCGTCCGGCACCTGGCTGGCCAGCACGCTGACCGGCTGGCGGGCCAGGAACTCCGCCGTCTCGCCGGGCGGTATGACCAGGATCCGTTCGGCGCCGCGCGCGGCCAGCAACGCGGCGAACAGGCCATCGGCGGCCCCGATCCGGACCTGTTCGCCGAGATCGGCCAGCACGGCGATGATCTTCCTGGCCAGCACCGTCTCGCCGCCGAAGTACCGGGCCGGGCCGCGGGCCCCGAACGCGCACACCCCGGGTTCCACCGCCTCCACCCGGGGGCAGAACCCGGTCACCGCCGCGATCACCTGCTCGAACCGCTGCGCCGCGGCCAGCTCGGACCGCCCCGCCACGGCCGGCTCGGACCGCTGCACCGCGGCCGGCTCGGGCTCGCTCGCGCCCAGGTCAGGGCAGCACACGACCATGACCCGCTGGATCCCGGCCTCGAGGGCCGCGGGCGCCAGCGCCGCGGCCGGGTGCGCGCTCACCCGCTCACCAGGGCCAGCCCGCCCACCGTACGGAGGTAACGGGCGCTGGCGGCGTCCGGGAGACCCGCGGCGGGGATGTCCGCGGCCGGGATGTCGGGCGGTTCGGCCAGGGC
Organism: uncultured Actinomycetes bacterium; assembly: GCA_963790065.1. Lineage (GTDB taxonomy): Bacteria > Actinomycetota > Actinomycetes > Streptosporangiales > Streptosporangiaceae > Palsa-504. The sequence continues at coordinate 194,517 of CAWBNK010000002.1, forward strand.
GACGCTGCCGTCTTCGGCCGGCAGCCAGAGCCAGCGCGTGCGCGTCAGGGCCGCTTCCCCGCGGCCGTCCGCGGTCACCTCCGCGCAGCAGGCCCGGAGCCGGCCGTGCCCGTCGCCCAGCCCGGTCCAGCCCTGGGTGACCACCCGGAGGCGGACCTGCGCTCCCGGCCAGTCTCCGGCTACCACCAGGACGCCGTGCCCGCGCCGGAGCGTGGCCTCCAGGCGCTGCCGGGCCGGGGCCGGGACCCGTGCGGGCGGGCGCAGCAGGACCAGCTCGCACCCGTCGAGCAGCGACGCCACCACCAGCGGCCAGGCCGTGCCGGGGTCGGGGACCAGCAAGGTCCGTTCCGCATCCAGGCCGAGGCCTACCGCGGCCAGCACGCCAGCCTCGGGTATCCCGGCGATCGCGGACCAGGCCCCGGCGGCCGAGGCGCCCGCCAGCAGGGCCAGGGCCAGCAAGCCGAACCCGGCCACGGCCACCACCGACCCCCGGGCCAGCCCGCCGCGCGGCAGCAGGTCACGCAGAGCCGGCAGCACGGGCAGGGCCGGCAGCGCCCGCGATCCCGGCAGCACGGGCAGGGTGGGCGTTTCGAATGTGATGGAAGGGACGGGGGGGACGGGGAAAATCGGCAAGACGGGTGGCGCGGACCGGACCAGCGGTGTCCCGGGCATCTCTGTGACCGTAGATAGCCCAGGCTGTCCCGTAAACATCCGCCCGATTTCCGCAGGCGTGCTCCCCATCCCCTAGATTATCGAATACAAGTTCGTCCAGGTCAAGAGGCAATCTTGGCTAGCCTCGCGACAGCCTGGGGCGCAATCACGGCCAGAGATGGGCCGGTCCATGATCACGGGCAGTTTGGGTCGTATAGCGACCGAAACTGCCCGTGATCATGAGAATGAGGTGGTCTCGGGGGCCGAGGGAGTGGCGGCTGGGGCAGGACTGGCGACTGAGCTCCCGGGAGCCGGGCGCGCGGATCAGGCCGGGCTCGCCTGGCCGGAGACGAAGGGCGGCCGGTGGCACCTCCCCTCCGTGGGGCGCCGCGCGAGCCTGGTCAGGCGTGGCACCTGGCATCTCCCGGGAGAAACGGGACCCCCGTGCCGGGTCGAGGACGGGCGGGCGCGGGGTCGAGGACGGGCGGCGCGACGACCGGGGCGAGGGGAATTACGGGCGGCGCGACGACCGGGGCGAGGGGATAGTTGCGGGAGATTCTTTGACTGTTGGAGTAGCTGAAGTTACTTTGATTGCTAGAGAATCTCGTGGAGGAGGTTGGACATGAATCGCGCGACGGCCGATCACATCGAGAGGGAAGTGCTGGGGCGCTTCCCGGACGGGACGTTGCGCAGCGTCCAGGTCCTGCAGTACGGGGAGGATCCCGCGATCGAGCCGGGCGAGGTCGGGATCCGGCTGACCATCGAGGCCAAGGCGGAGCCGGAAGAAGACGGCGAGATGCTTGACGCCTTTATGGGGACGCACCGGGCCGTGCTGAAGGGACTGCGGCGCGATATCAGGCAGCTCTCCCCCGAGACCAAACGGGTCGAGTTCGTCAGCGGCGCGGACGGCAAGAAAAAGTTCTTGATGCGGCTCGGGGAGGACGAGCCCGGCGAGCTCACCCCGGTGATGGCCCGGCTCGGCCCGGGCGACCTGGAGACCCTGGACACGCTGATCGCCGCGGGTTTCGCGGCCAACCGGGCGCAGGCCGTCCGCTGGGCCCTGGCCCGGATCAGGGAGCGGCCCGCCTACGCCCAGCTGCGCGACCGGGCCCGGGAGATCGAAGAGCTCAAATCCCAGTTCTGAGTCACCAGGCTAATTCCCCCACTTCGGGGATATCCGAATAGCCCTTTACATAGTATGTTTTCCCGTGCCCGGACCTGGGCTGCCAGGGCTTGGCCGAGGAAGACAAAATGGACGAAATCCCGGCGCATCTACCGCAGGAACCGAATAGCTTCATCGGTCGCGAGCGAGAGCTCCGCGAATTGCGCTGGATATTGCATACAACCCGGGTGCTGACCTTGTGGGGGCCCGGGGGCATCGGGAAGACGAGGCTGGCGCTGCGGCTGCTGACCGAGGCCGCCGATGAGTTCCCCGACGGGGCCTGGTTCGTCGAGCTGGCCGACCTGCACCAGCCCGACCTGCTGGTCTCGCGCGTGGCCGCGGCCATCGGCGTGGCCGAGGAGCCGGGCCGCCCGCTGGCCGAGACGCTGGCCGACGCACTGCGGCCGCGGCGGCTGCTGCTGGCCCTGGACAACTGCGAGCACCTGATCGACGCCTGCGCCCAGCTCAGCCGGCCGCTGCTGGCCAGCTCACCGGGCATCAGGCTGCTGCTGACCAGCCGCGAGCCGCTGCGCGTGGCCGGCGAGACGATATGGGAGGTGCCGCCGCTTTCCATGGCCCCGGCGGGCACGCACCCGGGCGCCGGGGACCTGGAGCGCTACGAGGCCATCCGGCTGTTCGCCGACCGGGCCGCCGCGGCCCGGCCCGGGTTCACCGTCGGGCCGGACAACATCGCCGCGGTCACCTCGATCTGCCGGGCGCTCGACGGCCTGCCGCTGGCCATCGAACTGGCCGCGGCCCGGGTCCGGGTGCTGTCCGCCGAGCAGATCAGCGGCCGGCTCGACGACCGGTTCACGCTGCTGACCACGGGCGACCGGTCGGCGCTGCCTCGCCAGCACACCCTGCGCGCGGCCATCGAGTGGAGCTACGGGCTGCTCACCGACTCCGAGCGCACGCTGTTCCGGCGGCTTTCCGTGTTCACCGGATGGTCGCTGGAGATGGCGGAGCAGGTGTGCCAGGGCGAGGGCATTGCGGCCCCGGACGTGCTCGGCCTGACCGCCGCGCTGGTGGACAAGTCGCTCGTGGTGCTCGAGCCGGAGATCCTCGGCGAGGCGCGCTACCGGATGCTCGACACCATCAGGGAGTACGCCGCGGCCGGGCTGGCCTCCGCCGGCGAGTCGGACGCGTTCCAGCTCAGGCTCCGGGACTACGTGGTGCGCACCGCCGAGCACAACCTGATGATCGGCCTGGCCCGCATCCCGGCGCCCTGGTCGGCCCGGGTCGACGTGTTCCGCCGGTATGACGTCGACTCAGGCAACGTGTCCCGGGTCCTGGCCTGGTGCCTGGCCCACGGCGACGCCGAGACCGGCCTGCGGATCTGCATCGCGGTCAGCCCGTGCTGGATCGTCTGGGGCACCTTCGCCGAGGGCGGCGAGCGGCTGGATTCCTTCCTGGCCCTGGCCCCCCCGGACTCCTCCGACGTGGCCGTCGCGGTACGGGGAGCGGCCCTGGTGGTCCGCGCGCAGCTGGCCCTGTCCAGCGACCCCGCCGCCGCCGAGTCCGCGGCGCGGGACGGCCTGAAACTGTGCCGGGACGCGGGCGACCAGCCGTGGACCGCGGCCGCGCTGAACCTGCTCAGCGAGATCGCCCTGCACACCGGGCGGGCCGAGGAAGCCGCGGCGTACGCGAACGAGGCGCTGTCGATCGCGCAGGCCGCCGGCGACGGCTGGAACGAGGGCTACGCGCTGGGCACCAGGGCCGCCGTCGCGGGCCTGGAGGGCAGGCTGCGGGAGGCCGAGCAGCTGGGCAGCGCCTCGGTCAGCGTGATGCGCGGCATCGACCAGCAGTGGGGGGCGGCCCGCGCGCTGCTCGGCCTGGGTGACCTGGCCCGGCTGCGGGGTCATCCGGGCGAGGCGCACAGCCGGTACGTGGAGGCGCTGGCCGTGCTGCGCGAGATCGGCGGGCGGCCCGAGATCGCGCACTGCCTGGCCGGCCTGGGCCGGGTGGCCATGGACCTCGGCGCGACCGAGCAGGCCAGGCGGCACCTGACCAGGAGCATCCGGCTCAGCCAGGCCACCGGCACGCGCATCGGCATAGCCCGCGGGCTGGAGGCCTTCGCGGCCCTGGCCGTGCGGGAGAACCGCCCGGAACGGGCCGTGCAGCTGATCGCGGCGGCCACCGCGCTGCGGGAGCAGGCCGGGCTGCCGCCGCGGGCCGGGGCCAGGACGGAAAACTACCTGGCGCCTGCCCGGCGCCTGGGTGAAGCCGCGGTGGCCCAGCTGTGGGCGCACGGCCTGGCCATGAGCAGCGAGGCCGCCGTCGCGCTGGCCCTGCACCTGCCGCAGCCGGAGCCGGCCGGCGGGAGCCCGGCGCCGGCCGACGGGAGCCCGGTGCTGACCGTCGTGCCGACCCTGACCGCCGCGGAGGCCTACGAGGTGGCGACCGCGCCGCCCAGCTCACTGACCCGGCGGGAACAGCAGGTCACCGCGCTGGTGGCCCGGGGTCACAGTAACAAGGCCATCGCCGCGGAGCTGTCCATCAGCCCCACGACCGTGGCCCGCCACGTGGCCAACATCATGGCTAAGCTCGGCTTCTCGTCCCGGACCCAGCTCGCCGTGTGGGTGGCGGGCCAGCAAGCCGGCCGCGGAGGATGACGGCGCGGGGCGCGTCCAGCCGGCTCAGGTCCGCGCGCGGGTCGGCGTCATAGACCACCGCGTCGGCCGGGGCGCCCGGGACCAGTCCGCCCAAGGGGTCCAGGCCCAGGTAGGAACGGGCCGTCCAGGAACCGGCGGCCAGCGCGGCGTGCGGGCCCAGGCCCGCCGCGGCCAGCGCGCGTATCTCGTCGGCGACCCGGCCGTGCGGCCGGGAGTCGGTACCGGCCAGGATCGTCACGCCCGCTTCGGCGGCCGCCGCGATCAGGGCCGGGTGGGCGGTCGCGCCGGCCACGTACCAGTCCTTGCGGGGCCCGTCCGGGCGCTGGCGTACGTTCGCCAGGCTGGCCGTCAGCGCCTGCAGCGTGGGGGTCAGCGCGATGCCCCGTTCGGCCATCCGGGGCAGCAGATCCGGGTCCAGGCACATGCCGTGCTCCAGGGAGTCCACTCCGGCGGCGACCGCCGCCGCTCCCCCGGCCGCGTTCTGGGAATGCACCGCGACCTTCCCGCCCACGGCGTGCACCGCCTCGGCCACCGCGGCCAGCACCGCGGCGGGCACCGGCTCGTCCTCGGGTGACCAGTCGGCGATGATCTTGGCCCAGCCGCTGCGGGCGGCCTGGGCCGCGGCGACGGCGGGCAGTTCCGCATGGCTCGCCCGGCGGCCCCAGCCGTCGAAGAACTGGCCGTGCTGCGCGATCCACGGCCCGGCGTGCACGGCGCGGGGCACGTCCTCGTCGCGCCCGAACCAGTCCGGCGGATCGCCGGCCAGGCCCGGCGAGCGGATCATGGTCACCCCGGCGGCCACGTGCGCGCGCAGGTCCGCACGCAGGACGGCCTCGTCAAGTGGCTGGCCGCGTTCTTCGGCCCCCGGATGGGTATGCGAGTCGACCAGGCCGGGCAGCAGCCAGCCTTCGGCGACCAGCTCGGCGCCCGGGACCGGGTCATCGGTCCACCGGTCACCGTCGGCGAACAGGTCGACCGGTTCGCCGTCGGGCAGGGCGAAACCGCGGATCCGCATCACAGCCATCAGGCCACGCTAACCCGGAGCCGGGACGCGGCCGCCGCCGGCCGCGAGAATGGGGTGCGGAGGGGAGAACCACGGACCGTTCGGCCCATGGTGTGAAGGACAGATCCGGAGCGGGACCGGGACGGGGGTGAGGGCCGGGTGGAGCGCGGGACGCTGGACGTGGCGGGGGTCGAGCGCGGCTACTGGCTGGCGCGGGCGGAGGCGGCGCGGGGGCCGCTGCTCATGGTGCTGCACGGGTCGGGGACCAGCGGCCAGGACATCGCGACGCTGTTCAGCGGACTGGCCACCAGGGGCCCGGCGGCCGGGGTGACAGTGGTGTTCCCCGACGGCTGGGATGGCGTGTGGCACATCGCGCGGCCGCCGGCCGGGGAGCCTGCCCTCGATGACGCGGCCTTCCTGGCCGCGCTGGCCGGGCAGCTGGCGGGACCGGGGATTCCGCTGGTGCTGGCGGGAATCTCCAACGGCGGCGGGTTCGCGGAGCATGTGGCCCGGTACGGGCTGCTGCCGCTGGTTGGGCTGTTCCTGGTCGCGGGCACGCTGCGGGAGTTCAGCAGGCAGGGCTGCCCGGTGCCGCGGCAGAAGACGGCGGTGACGATCATGGCGGGCACGGCCGATCCGCTGGCGCCCTACTGCGGGGGGCCGCTGGCGGCGCGGGGCATGGTGGGACGGACGTTGCGGCGGCGGGCCAAGCGGCACGGTGACCTGCCCGCCGAGCGGCGGATGGCCGCGGTGGAGACGGTGGCCGGGGACTGGGCCGCGGGCAACGGGATCGGCGGCGAGCCGGCCGTCGAGCAGCTGCCCGGCGCGGCCGGGGACCCGGTGGTGACCCGGCTGACCTGGGCTGCGCCCGGCTGCCCGCCGGTGGTGCTGTACCGGATCGAGGGCGGCGGGCACGGCTGGCCCGGCGGGCCCCAGTTCCTGCCGGCCCGGGTGGTCGGGCCTATCCCTCGACATCTGGACGCGACGGGGATCCTGCTGGACATGGTGCGCGCCGTCGCGGGCTGATTCTTTCTTTTTTGTCAGCCGGGTGTATCACGTGACGGCCGGGCGCCCTCCGGGCTACAAAGGGTTTACCGCCATAGACCGAGGATCGGGAGCCGCCATGCGGGACGACCCGTCCGTAATCGCCCTGGTCGACCGGGCAGCTAGGAGCGACCAGGATGCGTGGAACGAGATCGTGGACCGGTACGCGCCGCTGGTGTGGGGCATCTGCGCCCGGTTCCAGCTGAGCGGCCAGGACCGCGAGGACGTCGGGCAGAGCGTGTGGCTGCTGCTGGTCGAGCAGCTCGGGAAGCTGCGCGAGCCCGCGGCGCTGCCCGGCTGGCTGGCCACGACCGCTTACCGCGAATGCCTGCGCGTGGTGGGGTCGGCCCGCAAGTCAGAACCGCTGGGACCGCATATCGACGACTCGGTGCGGTTCGTGGACGAGACGGTGATCGAAGAGGAGATCCTCATGGCGGAGCTGAACGCCAGCCTGCGCGCGGCGTTCGCCGAGCTCCCGAGGCGCTGCCAGCATCTGCTCGGCCTGCTGATGTCCGATCCGCCGACCCCGTACGCGGAGATCAGCACCCGGATCGGCATCCCGGTGGGCAGCATCGGGCCGCAGCGGGCCCGCTGCCTGGACCGGATGCGCCGCTCCCCCGTCCTGGCCGCGCTCGGCGACCTCGAGGTATACGTTCCGGGAGGTGAGCCAGGTGCGTGACTGGGACGACGAGCAGCTCCTGGCGGCGCTGCGGGCCGCGATGAAGGCCAGGCAAGCCGTGCCCGACCGGTTCACCGAGATGGGCAAGAACGCCTACGCCTGGCACAACATAGACGCCGAGCTGGCCCAGCTCACCTACGACTCGCGCAGCGACACCGGGCAGGCGGCGCTGGCGGTGCGTTCGGAGGCCGCGTCGATCCGGTCGCTGACCTTCACCTCGGCCCGGCTGTCGATAGAGCTCGAGGTCACCGAGGGCTCGCTGCTCGGCCAGGTCATCCCGCCGCGGGGCGGGACGCTCGAGACCCATACCGCCGCCGGCGTGATCACTGCGCCGGTGGACGAGATCGGCTGTTTCGTGGTCGAGCCCATCCCGGCCAGCCCGTTCCGGCTGCGCTTCCGCACGACGGACGGGGCCGATGTGCTGACCGGCTGGATCACGCTGTGAGCCGCGGCGGCCGGGTCAGGCGGCGCCCAGGCTCACCAGGGATACGGCGGTCGCATGCTGGACCGGATCACCCGTGAGCCCGCGCCGGACGTTATAGAGCGACTCGGCGAGGCTCTGCCCGGTGCGCAGGTACCGGTGCAGGTCCACCATCAGCGGCACCAGAGCCTGGTCGTTCAGCGGCACGATGCCGGCCAGGATCCCCGCTGTCCCCAGCGGCAGCAGGCTGCTGACCAGGCCGAGCAGCTCGTTAGCCCCGGCGGGCGCCAGCACCCCGGAGTCGCAGCTGGACAGGACCAGCCGGTACGGCGCGCGGTTCAGCCGCTCGAAATCGTAAACGGTCAGCGGCCCGTCGTGCATCCGCAGCGAGGAGAACAGCGGGCTGTCGGCGCGGAAGATCCCGTGCGCGGCGATGTGCGCCAGCCACGCCCCGTCCAACGCGGACAGCACCTTGTCGGCCGTGGCAGCGGCGTCTTCCAGCACCGTGACATCGTCGTACAGCCGCGCGACCAGGGGCACTTCGGCCCCGTCCGTGGCCAGGCCTGGCCCGCGGGCCAGGGTGACGTGGCGGTGTCCGGGCACGGGCGCGGCGCGCGCGCGCATCCAGGCGCGGGCGGAGGGAGCGACGCTGACCACCCGGTCTTCGAGCGCGGGCAGGAGCGCCCACGGGACAGGGTGCAGCTTGCCGGTCGGGACGATGATGACCGGTCCGTCGCCGAGGTGCCGGACGGCCGGTCCGAGCAGCGTCTCCTGGAGCGCCGGGCCCGCCCTTTCCAGGATGGCCAGGGGGCTGGACGGGTCGTCGCCGGGACTGCTACGGGCCAGGCGGCGCAGGGCGAAGCGGGCGAAGTCGGCGGCCTTCATGGCGTCGCTGGCGTGACCCGCCGCGAACTGCCGTACCTTTCCTCGTCCGCAGACCAGAACCTGCAGCTCGCCATCGACGTCGACGAGCTCGACCAGGTGGGCCGAGCCGAGTTCGTCGAGCAGGTCGGCCGGGCGGAACGGCGTCCGCTTCCATGCCGAAGTGCCCTGAGCACGTAGCGCGCTGGCGCGCACTGTGCTTTCCAGCCGTTGTTGTTCCTTGAGCAAGGACGCGCTCGGCTTTCCCCGGCTCCGCGTCTCCTCCAGCTGCCGGGTCACGCTGCGCAGCGCGGCCAGGCTGGCATTGAACTCCGCGTCAGCCGACGGGCGCACGGGAGGTACCGCCAGCGCGGTGGCCCGCCAGCGCTCGCTCCAGGTCAGCAGGAGGCGCGGTCGGCGGGCCCGTACAGCATGGCGCTGCGCGAGCGCGGCCAGTTCGGCGCCGTGCACGCTGGCCTGGGCCCGAAGCTCGGAGGCGCCCAGCGTGGGCCGCTGCTCGTCGAGAACATCGAGCCCTCGGTTACAGGCGGCCAGCATCCGGTCCGGACGGCCCGCGGCCTCGACTCGCAGGGCCTCGGCGAGCCAGCCGCTGGCCCGTGATAGCGCCGGGCCGCGGTTTCTGGTGCGGGCCGCCGCAGCCAGATGACGGTCGGCGGCGGTTCCGCGGCCGAATTCCAGCGCGATCCGCCCGGCCAGCAGGTGGGCTTGTGCTGCCTCGCTTGAGCCAAGGGCATCCAGCCGCGCGGCGGACCGGTTCGCCTCACGCAGCAACGGGGCCGATACCGGGCCGGCCTCGTACCGGACCTGGACGAGCACGCGCGCGGCATGAGCCTGCCGCCAGGTGCTCCGTTGTGACCGGTACATGCGGTACGCGGTCTGAGCCCAATCCAGGGCGGCCTGAGGCTGGGTCGCCGCCAGTGCGCAGTTGGCCGCCGTCAGCAGCAGTTCCGCTTTCTCCGTGGGTCGGCCGCGGATTATCTCGATTTCCTGCAATGCAGCCTTGGCCTCGGCCAGGGCGTCGTCGGCGAGCCCGGCGGCCAGCAGCACGGCGCACCGTTTGATGCGCAGTGTCATGATCGGCACCTTCAGCCGCTGGTAGTTGGGGGTTGCCGCATCGAGGTAAGCGAGCGCGGCCGGAAGATCGCCCGACGCGAAGGCGGTCAGCGCGCGATTTTCCATCGGGGCGAGCGCTTCCAACTCCTGCCCGATGGTGGTGTACAGCTGTGCGGCGGAAACGTAGTCGGCGTCCGCCCGGCTGGTCGACCCCAGCCGTAGGTAAGCACTGGCGCGGGTGTTAAGCGCGCGGGCCGTCCAGAGCAGGTCGCCCGCGCGCCGCAGCGCGACGACCGCGCGCCGCGCGTCTTCCAGGGCGGCCTGGAAGCGGCCCAGGGCGAAGAACACGATGGCGCGCCGGGCGAGCACCCGCGCCGCCTGCACACCACTGGACCGCTGCACGGCGGCTTCGAAGGCGGCCAGCCCGGCGGCAGTCCGGCCCGTGAAGACGAGCGCTACCCCAAGGCTGGCCAGTACCTCGGCTTCGCGTTCGGTCGAACTGGCGCGGCGGGCCTGGCGCAGCGCCTGGCGCAATTCACGGACCCCGGCCTCGACGTCGCCGTAGTCGCGCAGCACGATCCCCGCGGCCTGATGAGCGACGGAAGCGTCATAGGGGCCGGGCCGTCCGGCGAGCACGGCACGCGCCTTGGCCAGCGCCTCCCAGGGCCGGGACATGGTCAGCGTGAGCAAGGTGTCCGCCTCGCGCGGACCTGAGGCGGCCGCGCGGCCTCCCCCAGCCATAAGCCGATCTTAGGTCGCCGGATTAGTCCCGGTCCATGTATTAAAACGTCACAATGACTGCTCCGTACCGGCATCCGAGTCTGCGAACTTCTTAAGGAACCGCGGACCGGCTATCAAGTGCCTGCGGTCGGATCGGGTAAATGATCAACTTCGGGAGGGCACAGTGACAAAAAAGGGTTACTGGTACAGCGAGCTTGAGCGGCGGGCCGCCGAAGAGGCCGAGATCATCGTCGACGCATTCCACGGGCGCCCGATCGAAATCGGCGGTTATCGCGACTCGGCAGATGAGGACCACGACCTGCACGACGGCGGTATCGCCTTCATGTACGCCAAGGATCACATTCTCACCCGCGAGCAGTACCTCGGCGGAATGGGCGGGATTCACGGAGCGCAGCCCATCCGGGATGCCAGTAAGCAACGAGGAGTACTCGACGTCCTCGAGACACACGGTGTCGCGGAAGTCGCGGTCAGGCGGTTGGTCAGCGACATCGTGCTCGTCGATGTGAATCCACGGCGCCCTAAGGGCACTCGCTATGGCGACGAGCCGCGCGAAGACAAAGCCGGCGGGGGAACCCCCGGGGGCGGCGGCGGAACCGGTGATGGCGACGGGCCCAACGTACTTGACCTGCTCGAGCGCATCGACGCCGAGCTCGGCGTGGGCGTCGCGACGCCCGATCACGTCCTGACCGCCACGCAAACGCTGATTCCGTGCTCGGCCACGGAGCCGCAGCCGGTTTACCCGACGCAGGGGCCTTATCCCGCGATCTGCCGGGACGGCGGCGCCCGGGTCCGGATCTTCGTGGCCGACACCGGGCTGGTTCCGGGGGCGGCGACCACCTTCCCGTGGCTCCACGGTGTCAAGGGCGATGACGACAAGCAGACTTATCCGAACGGCCTGATCCGGCCGTACGCGGGACACGGGACGTTCGTCACGGGCGTGCTCCGGGCCATGGCGCCGGACGCGCAAGTCCGCGTCGAGAACGTCTTCGACACCGCGGGCAGCGCGCTGGAATCGGAGCTGGTGTGCAGGCTCGATAAGTCGTTCCGCTTCGGCTTCGAGATCCTCCACCTCACGGCTTCGTGCCTGACCAGGAAAAACATCCCGCTGGTGGCCTTGGGCGCCTGGCTGGAGCGGCTCCGGTCGTATCACGGCGTCGTCTGCGTCGCCCCGGCAGGCAACAACTACACAAGGCGCCCGGCCTGGCCGGGCGCATTTCCCGACGTGCTCTGCGTCGGGGCGCTCGCGACCGACTCGCGTCAGCGCGCGGACTTCAGCAACTATGGCGGCTGGGTCGACGTCTTCGCACCGGGCGAGAACCTCATCAACGCCTTCGGCAGCGGCACGTACAAGTACCAGTTCCAGCCCGATGCCGGGAACCTGGCGACGTTCTCCGGCCTGGCGCAATGGAGCGGGACGTCCTTCTCGGCGCCCATCGTGACCGGGCTGATCGCCGCCCGGATGGCCCGCTGCGGGGACAGCGCGCAGAAGGCGGCCGCCGCCCTGCTGGCCAAGGCACGGGACCAGGCGAGTCCGGGGGTGGGCGCGGTCCTGTTCCCCGGCTGTGACGACGACTGTGGCGGTGGTGGTTGCCGTGGTGGCTGTGACTGTGGCTGTCCCTGCGGAGGTCGCGGCGGTTGCGGCTGTGGTGGGGACCACGGGAAACGCGGGCGTTGACGTACGGTGTCAGATCGCGGACCCGCAGTAAGATCGCGGGTCCGCCGCGCCGGTCACCAGGACGGCGAGCCGGTGTGGGTGCCCAGGTCCTGCTGACTGTTCGGCGAGATCCGCTGGGCGCGGGCCTGGAGGATGACCCGCTGGATCGCGTAGGTGACCGCGAAGTAGAGGGTCAGCGAGGCTGAACCCAGCCCGGCCAGGTCGCCCTTGCCGTCGACCAGGTAGTCGTAGCCGAGGTGCAGGCCCAGCGAGACGATCCACAGCACCGCGGTCAGCCAGGTGCCCTGACGGAGGGCTTGCCCGGCGTTGATCCACACGTGCACCGTGGCGGCGCGGATCGCGCCGGTGATGGCGGCCAGGACCAGGCTGCCAGCCAGCGCGGCGATCACCGTCCCGGTGTGGTGCTCGTGCTTGAGGAACTGGCTGAGCTCGATCACGCCGATGACGGCGAGGATCAGCGGCAGCCGGTAGTTCTGCCGGACGGGCCGGACTTGCATCTGCCGGTAGAGGATGAGGCCAAGGACGGCTATGCCGATAACGAGATCCACGGCAGTTGTTGAGGTCACGCAGTTAACGGTAGACCGGTTGGTCAGGCCCGCCCAGTGCCGATCCTCCAGCCCGGCGGGTGACTTGTTACCGGGCGCGGCCCGTGACGGATGTCACGGCTCGCGCCCGCTCTTGGTGCTGCTAGGACTTCACGGCGTGCTTGACGGCCGCGGTGAGGGCCGGTACCGGCAGCCAGCCGTCGTGGGACCAGAGGACCTTGCCAGTTGCGGAGACCAGGACCAGCCAGGGCTGGTCCTGCACGCCGTAGCCGTCGGCGATCCGGCCCGTGGTGTCCAGCGCGACCGGGTAATCCAGCGGCGTGCCCAGGCCGCCCAGATAGGACCGGACGGACTGGGCCGAGGGCTCGACCACCGTCTCGTTCACCGCGACCAGCTGGGGCAGGTCCTGCTGCTTGGCCGCGGTGACGTAAGCGTTGGCCCCGATCAGCTCGGATTTCAGGTCGGAGACCTCGGACAACCAGGTGGCGAAGAACACGATCAGGCGCGGCGCGCCTGGTCCCAGCGTGACCTTGGCGTCGCCGGTCGCGGCGGGCAGTGCCACGTGGTCGGCGGGGCTCTCCACGGTGACCGACGCCAGCGACTCCTGGCTGGCCACGTGCGGGTGGGATGGCAGCAGGGTGGCTAGTTCGTCGGCGAGCACCTCGGCGGACTGGCTCACGCTGGAGTAGGCCATCTGGGTCAGGTAGAGCTTCTGCTCCCGGCCGCGCTGGTCGATGATGAACAGCGCGGGGGTGTGGTCGATCTGCCCCTGCTCGATCTGCACCGCGATGTGATACGCGGCCCACGTCGCCTTGAGCTGGGCCGACGATCCGGTGAGGAAGTCCCACTGGTTGACCATGCCGTGCACCCGCGAGTACGACAGCACGTCGCCGACCGTGGTGGCGTCGGGGTTGGCGTCGACGCCGAGCAGCTGCACCTGGTTGCCGGCGGAGCCGAGCAGCTGCTTGGCCTCCACCATGCTCTGCGTGGTCAGCGGGCAGACCGTGGTGCACTCGGAGTCCTCGAAGGACAGCATCACGACCTTGCCGCGGAACTGGCTGAGCGACATCGGCTGGCCGAACTGGTTAACCAGCTTGAACTCTGGTGCCGGCACCGCGCCCAGTGAGCTGCCGAGGTCCAGGTTCGGGTTGTCCATGGCGGCGCTGGCGGCCGGGCCGGGCTGCGAGGACATCGGTGAACTTGGGCTGGCGCTGCATCCAGCTAGGACCACGAGCACGCCGAGGGTGGCCGCGGCCGCGAGCGTGCCGCGCGTGCGGAACGTCTTCATGGCGAAGACAGCCTACTGCGGGCGGCTGACGGTCAACCTGGAGAGGTCTGCTTGGCGGGGATCGCGGTGCTGGCGTGGCTGGCCGGGTCCGGGCCGTTTGCCGTCGCCGTCGCCGTCGCCGGGCTCGTCGGCGGGCTCGTCGCCGACGATGACCGCGCCGCCGTGACCCCAGGAGACGTAGCGGTAGGTCAGGTTGATCAGGGCCGTCACGCGGTTGCGGCCGCCCAGCAGGTACACCAGGTGCAGGGCGAACCAGGCCAGCCAGGCCAGCGTGCCGGTCAGCCGCAGCCCGCCGGCCAGCTGGACCACGGCGGACCGGCGGCCGACGGTGGCCATCGTGCCCTTGTCGTGGTACTTGAACGGCTCGGTGGCCGCCTTGGCTTCCAGCTTGACGATCTGCGCCGCGGCATGCCGCCCCATCTGCAGGGCCGGCTGGGCGAGCTGGGGCGTAGGGTCATCCGGGTTGATCGCGATGTCACCCACGGCGAAGATCCGGTCCTGCCCGGTGACCCGCAGGTCCGGCCCGACGGTGATGCGGCCGCTCTTCCCCTGGGGCAGCCCCCAGCCCGCGACGCCCTGGGCGGCGGCGACGCCCGCCGCCCACACGGTCAGGTCGCTGGGCAGGTCCTCGCCGTCCGCCAGCAGGACCCGGTCGGCGGTGACCTCGGCGATCCTGGTGTTCAGCCTGATGTCGACGTCGCGCTTGACCAGCTGCACCCGGGCGTACTCGCGCAGTTTCTCGTGGAACGGGCCGAGCAGCGAGGGTGACATCTCGACCAGCCGGACGTGCACACGGGACGGGTCGACGTCGGGGAAGGTGGCGTCGAGCACGGTGGCGCGCAGCTCGGCGGCCGTCCCGGCCAGCTCCACGCCGGTGGCCCCGCCCCCCACCACGGTGATGGACATGTCGCCGCCGGTCACGCTGAGCCGCTCGAACTGCGCCATCAGGTGATCGCGCAGCACGATGGCGTCGGTCCTGGTGTACAGCGCGAAGGTGTGCTCCGCCGCCCCCTTGAGGCCGTAGTACGAGGCCGACACGCCGGTGGCCAGGATGAGGTAGTCGTAGCCGAGCTCGAGGCCGTTGGTCATCCTGACCTGGCGCGCCGCCGGGTCGATGGCGGCCAGTTCGCCGCGCCGGAAGATCGCCCCGTACCGCCCGGCGAAGCCGCCCGCCGGGTAGGCGACGTCGCCGGGGTTCAGCCCGGCCGTGGCCACCTGGTACAGCAGCGGCTGGAACGTGCTGTACAGGTGGCCGTCGACCAGGGTCACCCGCAGGCCCGCGCGGGTGAGCCGCGAAATGGCCGAAAGCCCGCCGAAGCCCGCCCCGCAGATGACCACATGCGGTGCATCTGGGTCAGCCCGATGCCTCCTGGCGATCGTCCCCACCTCCAGGCCCTGCCTCGATGTCCAGGTCGCCGCGCTTTTCCACCTGCGCGTGCAGCTGATACGCGCGGCGGTCCGGCTCGGTATACGGCGGCGGTGCGATGCTGCGCGGCCACAGCCGGTATGCCCGTACCACGTTAGCCTCGACCGCGTACAGGGTCAGCTCCGCCTGCAGGTACAGCCAGGCAATCAGGCCGAGCACGACGGCGAAGGTGCCGTACAGCGGTGACGCGTGGGCCAGCTGGTGCGAAATGAAGTACCCGCCGACGGCCTCCAGGACCTGCCAGACGATGCCGCCGATGATCGCGCCGAGACGCAGTTGCCGCCAGCTGATCTCGCTGGCGGTGCCGAGCCGGAACGCGAGCCAGAACACCCCGATATTCAGCACCAGGGACACCGCCAGGGCCAGTACTTTCGCGCCGAAGCCGGGCAGCACCGCCCCGGCCCCGCCGGCAATGGTGGACAAGATCGTGGTCCCTATCAGGCCCAGGCCGATCACGAGCATCAGCCCGAAGCTGCGCAGCCACGACCACGGGAATCCGGGCCGGCGCTCGTACGGGATCTCCCACACCGAGTTCAGCGCGTTCTGCATCGCGGTGGCCACGCCGCGGGCGCCGATGAACGTGCCGAGCAAGCCGATCACCAGGGCCGGCCCAGCCTGGTGCAGCGGACCGATGCTGCTGCCGAGCTGCGGGCCGATCACCGGGTACTGCTTCAGCGCGGAGTCCAGCAGCTCCTTGCGCAGGTCCGGGTCGTTCTTCAGCACGATGTCAAGCACGGTGACCAGGACCAGCAGCAGGGGGAAGATCGCCACGAAGGCGTAGTAGGCGATCAGCGCGGCCAGATTGCCGGCCTGATCGTCACCGAATTTCTTCCACACCGCGACCGGCACGGCCAGCCAGGCGTGCCGTTGCTGCAACGCGTCCGCGGCCTGGAGAGCTCGCTTCGCCTTGTTCATCGGCAGGAAGGTACCCCTGATCGGCCTGTTCATGGCGGCCAGCCCGGCTCAATCGGGGCCAGGGCGCCGTGGCCGGCCTCGTCAGGCTCGTGTCTTTGGCCAGGGCCGGGCTCGATGGTCCATGGGTGCAGCTCGGCCGGAAATGGCTGAAACCATGATCATGGGACGAAACTGGCGCTATTTACCGCAAACTGCCCATGATCATGGAAATGGCGCGGTTCCGGAGCCCGAGGGCGTAGCAGTTGGGGCGGGAGTGACGACCACGCTTCGCCTAGAGGCTGAGGGCGACCAGTTCCGGGCGGAGGCAGCCCTGGACGGCCGGAGCGGAGGCGGACGGGGTGGGCGACGGGCTGAGTGTGGTGGTGGCTGAGGCGGACGTGGTCGGCGTGGCGGATGAGGTGGCCGGAGGCGAGGACGAGATGGCGGTTCCGGCGGACGTGGCGGCCGTAGCGGCTCCGGTGGCCGTGCCGGTGGCGGTGCCGGTGGGGGTGGCGGTGCCGGTAGGGGTGGCGGTGCCGGTAGGGGTGGGGGTCGGCGAGGGCGGGGAGGCGGGGGCCAGCTGGGCGCAGGCGGCGATGACCACCAGGTTGCTGGCCGGGTCGGCGCTGCCGCCGATGCCGCTGAGGTCCACGAAATAATGCGGCCAGGGCAGCCCGGGCGCGGCCAGGGTGACCCGCTGCGCGCTGATGTTGTAACCCCAGGCGTCCCCGGCGGCGCCCTGGTCGAGCCCGAGCGCCACGCCGTCCCTGACCACGTAGATGCCGGCCGACCCGTAGACCGCGGAGCCGGAGGCGGTGGCCGTCACCCGGCCGGTCCGCGGGTTCACGGCCATGAGGTTCGACCCCACGGTCACGTAGATCCGGTCCTTCTGCGGGTCACTGCCCTCGGCCACCGCCCCGGCGATGGACCAGAGCCGCACTCCGCTCGTGCCGTCGTACGCCGTGACCCCCTGCGCGGAGGAGAACAGCACCACGGCACCGAACGCGGCGCTGAGCGTCCCAGGAAACGACAGCCCCAGCAGCGGCTGAACGACCACCTGGACTCCGGTGACCAGGTTGATCTTGCGCAGCGCGGTCACCGGATCCGACCCCTCGAAGCCGCCCTCGGATTCGGCCATGTACAGCGTGCTGTCCGCGGTCCGCCAGGCCTGCGCGACCGGGCCGGTGGACCGCGACCAGCGGACCTTCCCGGTGGCGTTGTCGTAGCTGGTGACCGCGGTGGTGCCGACGATGACCGTGTACTGGGCGCTGGCCGCCACGGCCCCGCCGAAGACGGCCGCCGGATAGCTGCGGGTGACGGTGCCGTCCAGTCCGGAGATGACCACCTCGGTCCGCTCTGAGTGCCCGGCGCGGGTATACGTCACGCCCGCCGTCACCTCGCCGGGCCAGGTGCGCACGGACACGATGGCCGCGCCGGCCGGGAAACCGGTCAGGGTCTGGGTCCACAACGGCGCGCCGGCCTGCGCGGAATAGCCGTACACGGTCAGGCCGGCGCCGACCACGGCCAGGCCGTCGCCGACCGACACGTAGGCCAGGCCGGAGGCGGGCACCGTGCCGGTCAGCCCGGGCAGCACGGCCCACGTCCCGGGCAGCGCCCTGGTCCACCGGATCAGGGCCGAGACCGGCCGGCAGCCGGACCGGCACGCCGCGGCCGGAGTCCCGTTGTACGCGGCGGCCAGCGGGTACGGGATCAGCGCCACGCCGAGCAGCACCACGGCCAGCACCCAGCGCCGCAACCGCGGTGATACACCGGCCCGGCCCAGGCGGATCCGCCCGGCTACGCCGCGCGCGGCCCGGCGTCGGATCCGGCGCACCTGGCGGCGCACGATCCGCTGGCGCGGCGGCCGGGGGACCTTGCGGGGCGGCTGTTGCCTCACGACGCCCACAGTAGGAGATACCGGCATCCCGGGAGGGGCCTTCCGGGCCGGGCCCGGAGATCCGGCCGCCTGACGATAACGTTGGATCCGCCCGTGCTGACAGAAGATCAGTCCGTGCCGACAGGTAAATCAGTCCGCCTCGACGAGGAGGTAAGCCATGACCGACCGTGCGCCGCTGCCCTATGACTTGATGCCGGAGGTGCCGTCCTTCGAGGTACGCAGCGATGACGTCGCGGATGGCCAGCAGATGCCGGAGAACCAGGCTTTCGACGACTGGGGCATGACCGGCGGGAACATATCCCCGTCGCTGTCGTGGTCCGGCTTTCCCGCGGAGACCAAGAGCTTCGCGGTGACGTGCTTCGACCCGGACGCGCCGACCGGTTCCGGCTTCTGGCACTGGATCGTGCTCGGCATCCCGGCCTCAGTGACCGAACTCGAGACCAACGCGGCCGGTACCGACGGCTCGGGCCTGCCCAAGGGGGCATTCCACGTCCGCAACGACTACGGCACCAAGGACTTCGGCGGCGCGGCCCCGCCGGCCGGCGACCCGCCGCACCGCTACGTGTTCGCGGTGCACGCGCTCGACGTGGAATCCCTCGACGTCAACGACGAGATCTCACCCGCAGTGGCGGGGTTCAACCTGAGGTTCCACACCATCGCCCGCGGCCTGATCGTCCCGGTCTACAGCCTGTAGATCAGGACAGTGCTGGTCAGGACAGTGCTGCTCGGACAGTGCTGGTCAGGATAGGCGCTCGCCGCAGCTGGACGGGTCGTAGCCGGGCAGGCTGCCCAGCTGGGCCAGCAGCCAGGGTGAGGTGAGCACCTTCAGCAGGCCCTGGACCTCGCGCGACGCGGCGTGCTTGGCCGGCAGGACCAGGTTGAACCGTTCGTCGGCGAGCGGGATGAAGCTCAGTCCGTAGGCCAGCGCGGCCGGCTCGCTGGATACCCCCGCGTCGGCTAGCCGGCCCGCGACCGCCGCGGCGAGCTGGAGGTGCCCGGCGGCCTGGCTGTCGTAGCCGGGCAGTTCGGCCGGGTCCAGGCCCAGGCGCCGACGCTCCCGGTCCAGCAGCGTGCGAGCCTGCGCGCCCGGCTCGCGGTTCACCATCCGCAGGCCCTGCCGGGCCACGTCGTCCAGCCCGGTGACATCGGCCCCGGGGCGGACCGCCAGGCCCTCACGCCAGGCGGTGAAGCCCACCACCTCGGCGCCGCCTGGTATCTCGACCGTCTCGCCGGGATCGCCGTCCAGGTCGGCCCGGCCGCCGGCCTGGTGCACCCCCGCGGCGTGCACCAGGCCGGCCGCAGCCAGCCGCAGCGCCTCGCCGTTGCCGCACGGCCACCAGGCGAACCCCACCGGCGGGTCGAGCAGGGCCAGCGGGGTCTCCAGCAGCGGCAGCGCCGGATCGCAGCCCGCCACGATGAGCGTGGGCCGCGGCGGGCCGATGGGCCGTACCGCGACCGGGTGCTGGGCCGCCTGGTCCCCGGGGGCCTGCTGGCCGGCGACCAGCCCGCCGGCCGGGCCGAAGCCGGCCCGGGCCGCCGTGTTGGCGCGCAGCGGCAGCGCGACGAACGTGTCGCCGACGGTCGCGAGCGCCACCCGGGAGCCCACGCCGCCCAGCGGGGCCACCGGCGCGGCCAGCACCGGATCGGCGGGATCGCCGGGGCCGAACAGGTCCTCGACGGTCAGGCCGAGCGCGCTGGCCAGGGCCAGCGCGACCCGCAGCGAGGGATCGGAATGGCCGGACTCGACGGCGGATACGGCCTGCCGGGTCACGGCGGCCATCCCGGCGAGCTGCTGCTGGGACAGGCCACGGGCCTGCCTGGCCAGCCGCAGCCGGGTCCCCGCTGGCCACGGGATCTCTGTCATGCCCACAGCCTATGATCCGCACATGAAGACGCAGATCATCGACGTACGCACCGGCGGCCGCGAGACGGTGCGGGACATCACCCGCGAGTGCGCGGGATTCGTACGGGAGGCATCAGACGGCGGCGACGGGCTGCTGCACGTGTTCGTGCCGCACGCCACCGCGGGCCTCGCGCTGATCGAGCTCGGCGCGGGCAGCGACGACGACCTGCTGGCCGCCCTGGCCGAGCTGCTGCCCGCCGACGACCGCTGGCGGCACGCGCACGGAAGCCGCGGCCACGGCCGGTCCCACGTCATGCCCGCGCTGGTCCCGCCGTACGCCACCATCCCGGTGATCGGCGGCCGCCTCGCCCTCGGCACCTGGCAGTCCGTGGCGCTGGTGGACCTCAACGTGGACAACCCGGACCGCCAGGTCCGGCTGTCGTTCCTGAGCTGATGCGGATCCTCGTCGAGGGCTCCGGCGGAGCGGCGGGCTGGCCGGAGCCGGGATGCCGGTGCGCCTCGTGCCTGCGCCAGGCCGCGGACGGAACTGCACGCGATCGGTCGACCATAGTCGTCGACGGCACGGTGCGACTGGGTCCCGGGGAGCCGGCTGGGATCGGGGATGGGGTTGGGGATGGGGTTGGGATTGAGAGCCGGGACAGGGTTGGGGTTGAGAGCCGGGACGGGGCTGGGGTGCTGGCCGGGGGGTACCGGGTGGGGCGGCTGGGGGATGCGCGGGACGGGGAGGCAGCCGGCGGGTGGGAGGTGACCGGACCGGACGGGGGGCGGGTGCTGTATGCGGCGGGGCCGGGGGCGGTGCCGGTGCCGCCGGAGGGGGCGGGCCGGTACGACGCGGTGTTCCTGGACCTGCTGGGCGATCCGGCGCAGCTGGGGCTGCTGCGGGCGCGGGGGCTGGTCACGGCGGACACGGTGACGGCGGTGGCGTTCGCGGATCACCGGGTGGCCTCGGAGGCCGAGTTGCGGCGGCAGTGCGGGTTCTGGGGGGCGATCGTGTCGGGCGACGGCGACCAGGTGGACGTGCCGGGGGGCGGGGGCGCGGATAGCACGGCCCGTTCGGCAGAAAAAGAATGGCCGGGGCCGTGGCGGGTGCTGGTAATCGGTGGGGCGCGGTCGGGGAAGTCGGAACGGGCGGAGCTGAGGCTGGCGGGCGAGCCGGACGTGACCTACGTGGCGACCGGGCCGAACGGCAAGGGCGGCGACGGGCACCCGGCCGATCCCGAGTGGGCGGCGCGGGTAGCGGCGCACCGGGCGCGGCGGCCGCGATGGTGGCGGACGGCGGAGACCACGGACCTGGCCGGGGTGCTGGCCGCGGCGCGGGGGGCGGTGCTGATCGACGGGATCGGCACCTGGCTGGCGGCGGTGCTCGGGGAGTGCGGCGCGTGGGACGGGTCGGCGGGCTGGGCGGAGCGGCTGGAGGGCCGGACCGGCGGGCTGATCGGCGCCTGGCGGCAGACCCGGGCCCGCGTGGTCGCGGTCAGCGACGAGACCGGGCTCGGCGTGGTGCCTGGCACGCCCGCCGGGCGGCTGTTCCGGGACGAGCTGGGGCGGCTGAACCGGGCGCTGGCCGCCGAGAGCGAGGAGACGGAACTGGTCGTGGCGGGGCGGATCCTGCGGCTGGAGTGACGGACAAATCAGGCATCCGGATGACACGGACGGATGCGACGGGGTAACAGTCCGGTGACAATCTGGGCTTTACGGCGTGTTCCGGGACTATCCGGCCCGGCCGGTCACTTCGTGCGCTGGTCAGTGACGGCCATGGCCCGCTACCGTAGAAAGTCCTGCGGCCGGGCCGGCCCGCGCGCGTCTCGCCATCGATGCGGGCTACCGACGGGCTGCCGTTCGGACGCGGGGCGCCGCCCGCCCGAGCCACCAGAGCAACGAGGGGATAACCAGAATGGCGCGCGTGGTAGTCATTGGCGACCTGATGACCGACGCAGTCGCCCACGCAATGCTCCCGCTGGCCCGGGGCAGCGACACGCCAGCCGCTGTAACCATGCACGGCGGCGGCTCCGGCGCGAACGTCGCGGCCTGGATGGCGGCCGACGGCGGCGACGTGGCCTTCGTCGGGCGGCGGGGCGCGGACATCGCCGGGCGCAACCGCGACATGGAGCTGATGGGTTACGGCGTGGATGCCCGCCTGGTCATGGACCCGGAGCGGCCCACCGGGACCTGCGTGGTCATGGTCACGCACAAGGGCGAGCGGACCATGCTGTCCGACCCGGGCGCGAACGCGGCCCTGTCCCCCGACGACCTGCCGCACGACCTGTTCATCCCCGGCGCCCACGTGCACGTGTCCGGGTACACGCTGCTGTCTGAGGGATCCCGGTCGGCCGGGCTGGCTGCCATCGAGTACTCGCGGCGGGCCGGCATGACCGCCTCGGTCGACGCGGCCTCGTCCGCGCCGCTGGACCGGGCCGGCGCCGAACCGTTCCTGGAGCTGTCGGCCGGGGCCGTGCTGCTGTTCGTCAACGCGGTCCAGGCCACGGTGCTCACCGGCCGCGAGGACCCGGAGGCGGCGGCGCGGGTGCTGACCGCCTGGTACCCGCACGTGGTGGTCAAGCTGGGCGCGGACGGCGCGCTGTTCTACGCCAACGGGCGGCCGCCGGTGCGGGTGCCGGCGCCGCCGGTGGACCGGGTGATCGACGGCACCGGGGCCGGCGACGCGTTCATCGCCGGGTTCATCCCGCCCTGGCTGGACAAGAAGCCGCCGGGCGAGGCGCTGGCCAGCGGCTGCCGCCTGGCCGCGCACGCGCTCGGGCTCATCGGCGCCCGTCCGGTCCTGTGACGGATTACCTGGGCGAGCTGTTTTCCCTCGCGGGCCGGGTCGCCGTGGTGACCGGCGGCAGCTCGGGGATCGGGGCGGGTATGGCCGCGGCGCTGTGCCGGGCCGGGGCCCAGGTCGTGCTGGTGGCCCGGGACAAAGAGCAGCTGGACGCCGCGGCGGCCGGGCTGCGGGAGGCCGGCGGGCAGGCGGCCTGGGTCAGCGCGGACCTGGCCGACCGGGGCGAGCTCGAGCGGGCCGCTGAGGAAGCGGACGGGGCGTTCGGGCCGCCGGACATTCTCGTCAACTGCGCGGGCGTCAACCTGCGGCCGCCGCTGCCGTCGCTAACTGTTGCGGAGTGGGATGTCACGATGGCGGTCAACCTGACTGCGCCGTTCCTGCTCGGCCAGCGGTTCGGGCCCTTGATGGCCGCGCGAGGCTGGGGGCGGATCATCAACGTGACCTCGCAGCAGGCGCAGCGGGCGTTCGGCAACAGCGGCGGGTACGGGGCGTCCAAGGGCGGCCTAGCCGCGTTGACCCGCTCGCAGTCCGAGGCCTGGGCGGCCGCCGGGGTGTGCTGCAACTCCGTGTGCCCCGGCTTCGTGCCCACCCGGCTGAACGCCCACGTGGCCCGCGACCCGGAGCGGTCGGCGGCCATGGCGGCGCGGACCATGGTGGGCCGCAACGGCCAGCCCGCGGACTTCGCCGGGGTGGCCGTGTTCCTGGCCTCGCCGGCCAGCGACTACGTCACCGGCCAGACGCTGTACATAGACGGCGGCTTCTCCGCCACGTAGGCGGATGCGCGGCGTTGGCCCGCACAGGCCGGCGGACGCGGCAGAATAAACGTCATGGCCCCACGGCGCAGCGGCGGTACTACCACGCCCCCCGAAGATTTCGAAGAAAACATCGTCGACATCGACGTCGCCGAGGAGATGCGCGGCAGCTATCTCGAATACGCCTACAGCATCATCCACTCCCGGGCGCTGCCCGACGCGCGGGACGGGCTGAAGCCGGTCCAGCGCCGGATCCTGTACCAGATGAACGAGATGGGCCTGCGCCCCGACCGGGCCCACGTGAAGTGCGCCCAGGTCGTCGGCCAGGTGATGGGCCGGCTGCACCCGCACGGCGACTCGGCCATCTACGACGCGCTGGCCCGGATGGCGCAGCCCTGGGCCATGCGGCTGCCGCTGGTGGACGGGCACGGGAACTTCGGCAGCCTGGGCGGCGACGACCTGCCGGCGGCGATGCGGTACACCGAGGCCCGCCTGTCCGCGGCGGCCATGGAGATGGTGGCCTCCATTGACGAGGACACCGTCGACTTCGTGCCGAACTACGACGGCAGCGAGACCCAGCCCGACGTGCTGCCCGCGGGCCTGCCGAACCTCCTGGTCAACGGCGCGTCCGGCATCGCGGTCGGGATGGCCACCAACATGGCGCCGCACAACCTGGGCGAGGTCATCGCCGCCGCCCGGCACCTGATCAGGAACCCGGACACCACGCTGGACGCGCTGATGCGCTTCGTGCCCGGGCCCGACCTGCCGACCGGCGGGAAGATCGTGGGCCTGGAGGGCGTCCGGGAGGCCTACGAGACCGGCCGGGGCATCTTCCGCACCCGGGCCACGGCGGTAGTGGAGCAGCTGACCCCGCGGCGGGCCGGCATCGTGGTCACCGAGCTGCCCTACTCCATCGGCCCGGAGAAGGTCGTGACCAGGATCAAGGACCTGGTCCAGGCCAAGAAGCTGAACGGCATCGCCGACCTGAAGGACCTGACCGACCGGCACCGCGGCCTGCACCTGGTCATCGAGGTACGCAGCGGCTTCAACCCGGACGCGGTGCTGGCCGAGCTGTACCGGCTGACGCCGATGGAGGAGACCTTCGGCATCAACAACGTGGCCCTGGTCGACGGGCAGCCGCGGGTGCTGGGGCTGCGCGAGCTGCTGGAGATCTACGTCGCCCACCGGCTGGAGGTGACGCGGCGGCGGACCGAGTTCCGGCGGCGCAAGCGGCTGGAGCGGCTGCATCTGGTCGACGGCCTGCTGGTGGCCCTGCTGAACATCGACGAGGTCATCGCGGTCATCAGGTCCTCCGACGACGCTGCCTCGGCTCGGGATCGGCTGATGACGATCTTCGAGCTGTCCGAGATCCAGGCCCAGTACATCCTGGACACCCCGCTGCGCCGGCTGACCCGCTACGACCGGCTGGAGCTCGAGCGGGAACAGGACACGCTGCGCTCCGAGATCGCTGCGCTGACATCGATCCTCGAATCGGACGAGCGGCTGCGCGAGGTGGTCAGCGACGAGCTGGCCGAGGTGGCCAGGAAGTTCGGCACCCCGCGCCGCACGGTGCTGCTCGAGGGGGGTGCGGAGGCGGTGGCCGCGGCCGTTCCGCTGGAGGTGACCGACGACCCGTGCGTGGTACTGATGTCGGGCACCGGCCTGATGGCGCGGGTGGCTGCTGCGGAAGATCTCTCGGCCGAACGGCCCGTGGTTCCTCCTTCCGGCGACCTGACCCGCTCGCCGCACGATGTACTCATCTCGGCGGTCCGGGCCACGGCCCGGGGCACGATCGGGGTGGTGACCTCGGCCGGGCGGCTGGTCAAGGTGAACGTGCTCGAGATCCCTGGACTGCCGCCGGGCGCGGGCGCGGCGTCGCTGGCGGGCGGCACGCCGGTGACCGAGTTCGTGGCTTTTGAACGCGGCGAGACCGTGGTCGGGCTGTGCGGGGTCGACGGCGACCTGGGCGCGGGCGTGGCGCTGGGCACCGCGGAGGGCGTGGTCAAGCGGGTGCTGCCGGACTACCCGCAGAACCGGGACGAGTTCGAGCTGATCGCGCTTCGCCCCGGAGACCGGGTGGTCGGCGCGGTCCAGCTGGCCGCCGAGACCGACGAGCTGGTGTTCATCACCTCCGACGCGCAGCTGCTGCGGTTCCCCGCCTCGGCGGTGCGGCCGCAGGGCCGGGCCGCGGGCGGGATGGCCGGTGTGCGGCTGACTGCTGGCGCGTCTGCCGGCTCGTCCTCTGGCGCGGCCGTGGTGTGGTTCGGCGCGGTGGACGCGGCGGCGGCTTCCGGGTCCCCGCCTCCGGGGTCCGCGCCGGGAACCTACTCCCCCGCGGTGGTGGTGACCGTGGCGGGCAGCGCCGGCGCGCTGCCGGGCGCGGCGGGCCGCAGCGTGAAGGTCACCCCGCTGCACGAGTACCCGCCCAAGGGCCGGGCCACCGGCGGGGTGCGCTGCCAGCGGTTCCTCAAGGGCGAGGACGTGCTCGTCTTGGCCTGGGCCGGGCCCGCGCCCGCGGTAGGCGCCACCGACACGGGCGGGCCGGTCGACCTGCCGGACCCGGTCGGCAGGCGAGACGGCTCCGGCGTGCCGCTGCGGCGGCAGCTGGCGATTATCGGCGGAGCCGCCCGCGTCCGGTGAGGCTTAGCTGCGGCTGCGGCTGGGGCTGGGGCTGGGGCTGGGGCGGCGCTGCGGCTGGGGCTGGGGCGGCGCTGCGGCTGGGACTGGGCAGCTGGCCCGAGCATGGCGCCGGTCTGCATCCCTCTCGTCACACCAGCCCCGTGTCCCCCAAGATCGGGGTGGATTCGGGTTCGCGGGTGGATCCGGGGGACTAGGAGCCACCGGATCCACCCCGGAACCCGGATCCACCCCGCAAATGTGACGGCTGGGACCGGTGATCCTGGCGGGTGCTGCGCAAGCCAGTGACCGCGGACGATTACCTGATCACCGGTCGGGCGCGGTCGCGATGACGACCTGTCGCGCCTGTGGCCTAGCGGCTTGGGAGCGGTTTTTCGGCCGGGCCGGCCTGACGGGGGATGCTGATCGGGCCGGCCTGACGGGGGATGCTGATCGGGCCGGCCTGACGGGGGATGCTGATCGGGCCGGCCTGGCGGGGGATGCTGATCGGGCCGGCCGGGGGCGGGCCAGGCTGGCCATGTGCGCGCCAGGGCCGTCGCGGCCCGCGGCGCGGGCCAGTTGCGCCAGTAGCTCCTCTGGGCCCGCGGACGCCTCGTCGGCGAGCTGCCACTCCCGGACGATGGTCCACCCCTCGGGGCCGGGATCGAAGATGCCGCCCGCGAAGCAGCCGGCCGCGTCCAGCGCCACGATCCCGGGGTCATCGTCAGAGAGGCCCTGCAGGTAGCCGGCCGCGTCGAGCAGGGACACCACGCTGCGCGCGACGTGCAGGGCACTGGCGCCGGCGCTGTCGAGCCGCCACCAGGCGCGCGCCCGCAGGAACTGGGATACCAGAATCGCCTTGGTCGCGAACAGTGATGGTATCAGTGCTCGGGGTTACACAGCGCTGAATGGCTCAGGTAGCGCGGTGAATGGCTCAGGTGTCGATGCGGGAGGGGTCGAGCTCGGCCGCGCCGGCCACGATGAAGTCCCGGCGGGGAGCCACCTCGGTCCCCATCAGCAGGTTGAACATCTCGGCGGCCACGGTGGCGTCCTCGATCCTGATCCGGCGCAGGGTCCGGTGCCGCGGGTCCATGGTGGTCTCGGCCAGCTGGTGGGCGTCCATCTCGCCCAGGCCCTTGTACCGCTGCACCGGCTCCTTCCAGCGCTGGCCGCGCCGCTCCAGGTCGAGCAGCGTGCGGGTCAGCTCGGCGTCGGAGTAGGTGTACCGGTACTTGTCCTGGCCCTTGCGCACGTTCATCAGCTCGATCCGGTGCAGCGGCGGGACGCCGGTGTAGACCCGCCCGGCCTCCAGCATTGGCCGTAGGTAGCGGTAGAACAGGGTCAGCAGCAGGGTGCGGATATGGGCACCGTCGACATCCGCGTCCGCGAGAAAGATCACTCGCTGGTAGCGGGCCGAGTCCAGGTCGAACGAGCTGCCCGAGCCCGCCCCGACGACCTGGATGATGGCGGCGCACTCGGCGTTCTTCAGCATGTCGGCCAGCGAGGCCTTCTGCACGTTGAGGATCTTGCCGCGGATCGGCAGCAGGGCCTGGAACTCCGAGTCCCGGGCCTGCCTGGCCGTGCCCAGCGCGGAATCGCCCTCGACGATGAATAGCTCACTGCGGTCGTCGGCGGACCGGCAGTCGACCAGCTTGGCCGGCAGCGACGAGCTGGCCAGCGCCGACTTGCGCCGCTGGTTGTCGCGATGCTCACGGGCGGCGATGCGCGCCTTGGCCGCCGAGGCCACCTTCTCCAGGACTGAGCGGGCCTGCTGCTTGGCGCCGCGCGGCGGGGTCTCCAGGTAGGCCTTGAGCTGCGCGCCCACGACCTGGGTCACGATCCGGGAGGCGGCCGGGGTGCCGAGCACCTCCTTGGTCTGGCCCTCGAACTGCGGCTCGGGCAGCCGGACCGAGATCACCGCGACCAGGCCCTCGAGCACGTCCTCCTTGGTCACCGGCTCGTCGCCGTTCTTCAGCAGCCGGGCCGCGCGGAGCTGGTCGTTCATGGTGCGGACCATGGCCCGCTCGAAGCCGGTCACGTGGGTGCCGCCGTGCGGGGTGGCGATGACGTTGACGAACGAGCGGACCACGGAGTCGTAGCCGCTCCCCCACTGCACCGCGACGTCCACGTTGAGCTCGCGCTCCACCTCGGTGGGCGTCATGTGCCCCCGGTCGTCGAGCACCGGGATCGTCTCGGTGAAGTTCCCGGAACCGGTCAGCCGCAGTACCTCGCTGACCGCCTCGCCGGAGCCCAGGTGGGCGCAGAACTCGCTGATGCCGCCGTCGAAGCGGAACTCGGCCTGGCGCGGTTCCTCGCCTTCCTCGCGGATGGCGATGCCCAGGCCGGGCACCAGGTAGGCGGTCTGCCTGGCCCGTTCGGCCAGCGCGTCGAAGCTGAACCGGGCGTCGCGCAGGAAGACCTGGCGGTCCGGCCAGAACCTGATCCGGGTGCCGGTGGCCTTCCTGGCCAGCCGGCCCAGCTGGCGCAGGCCCGACTTCCTGGCGAAGTCCGCGTCCGGGCCGGGCCCGGCGAACTCGCCGGTGACGCCGCGGCGGAAGCTGGCCGCCCAGGTCCGCCCGTCCCGGTCCACCTCGACGTCCAGCCGCACGGCCAGCGCGTTGACCACCGAGGCGCCTACGCCGTGCAGGCCGCCGGAGGCGGTGTAGGAGCCGCCGCCGAACTTGCCGCCCGCGTGCAGCCGGGTCATGACCAGCTCCACGCCGGTCAGCTTGGTCTTGCGCTCCACGTCGATCGGGATGCCGCGGCCGTTGTCCCTGACCTCGGCCGAGCCGTCCACGTGCAGGATGACCTCGATCCGCGAGCAGTGGCCGCCCAGCGCCTCGTCCACCCCGTTGTCGAAGATCTCCCACAGGCAGTGCTGCAGGCCGCGGCCGTCGGTGGACCCGACGTACATGCCGGGACGCTTGCGCACCGCGTCCAGGCCCTCCAGGACCGACAGGTGCCGGGCGGTGTAGGCGTCGGCGGCTTTGCCGTCGGCGGGCACCCGGG
The DNA here is from genome assembly GCA_963790065.1 of uncultured Actinomycetes bacterium. Classification (GTDB taxonomy): domain Bacteria; phylum Actinomycetota; class Actinomycetes; order Streptosporangiales; family Streptosporangiaceae; genus Palsa-504. The sequence continues at coordinate 223,513 of CAWBNK010000002.1, forward strand.
TAGCGGTGGTGAGGGCGGTCACGGCCGGCCGGTCTCCTTCCGGAAGCGGCCCCGCGCCGGGGCCTATCGAACAGAGTAGCGTCTCCGCGAGGTGGCGGCGGCCACGCCACGCGATGGCCCGCGGGTAATCCCAGACTCACCCCGACGAATGCATCATCCGGCCCCAATCTGGGTACATCGTAGGTAGAGACACACGGTGCCTGTGTGCCGCCGGTAATGCCAAGCGACCGGCGGGGCACGGGCACCATGTGTCCCTGGCAGCAAAGTAAACACGGAGCGTCCAGGGCCGGTTTCGCTTGTGGCGTACACCATCCCGAGTGGGGAACGCGGACGGGTGGGTATGTGTTGCACTGAGCTGTAGGAACGAAAACTCAGGGCCATACGGATGTAGAAGCCGGAGGCACGACGCGAGGGAGGCGACGTTGACTGGAGCCATAGCCCCCACAAGGCCGCTGACTGCTCTGGATGTCTGCGATCGTTGCGGCGCCCAGGCGTATGTTCGCGTGCTACTTGCCAACTCGGGAGAGCTTCTGTTCTGCGCGCATCACGGCCGGGTGCACGCCCAGGCGCTGGCCAAGGTGGCGATCGACATCCAGGACGAGAGCAACCGGCTATCGGAGCCGCAGCCGTAACGCAGGCTGAGGAGTAGGCCGGCAACGACGCCGGCCGTCGGCGTGGGACGCCGACGCCAGTAACTGACTGGCGTCGGCTTTTTGCTGCCCGGACCCGGCGCAGCCGCTGCGGATCGCCGCGGCGCAGCCGATGCGGAATGCCGACGCTTGCCGCGGGTGCAGTCGCTGCGGAGCCGCCAACGCGGAGCGCCGAATGCCGCGGGTGCAGCCGGCGCGGAATGTGGCGGTGCAGCCGCCTCGGAACGTAATGAAACCCGGGCTTCACCACGCTGGAGGGCGGTGAAACCCGGGTTTCACTCCGCTTGGAGCGGCCTGCGGGCCGCTGCGGAGCCGTTCCGGAGCGGCGCTCCGAGGCCGACTCGCGGGTTAGTCCAGGTAGTCGCGGAGGACCTGAGAGCGGCTGGGGTGCCGCAGTTTGGACATGGTCTTGGACTCGATCTGGCGGATCCGCTCCCGGGTCACGCCGTAGACCTTGCCGATCTCGTCCAGGGTCTTGGGCTGCCCGTCGGTCAGCCCGAACCGCATCGAGACCACGCCGGCCTCGCGCTCGGACAGCGTGTCCAGCACCGAGTGCAGCTGCTCCTGCAGCAGCGTGAAGCTGACCGCCTCGCCGGGCTGGATCGCCTCGGAGTCCTCGATCAGGTCGCCGAACTCGCTGTCGCCGTCCTCACCGAGCGGAGTGTGCAAGGAGATCGGCTCGCGGCCGTACTTCTGCACCTCGACGACCTTCTCCGGGGTCATGTCCAGCTCGACGGCCAGTTCCTCCGGGGTCGGCTCACGGCCCAGATCCTGGAGCATCTGCCGCTGCACCCGGGCCAGCTTGTTGATGACCTCCACCATGTGCACCGGGATGCGGATGGTACGGGCCTGATCCGCCATGGCACGCGTGATGGCCTGCCGGATCCACCAGGTGGCGTACGTGGAGAACTTGTAGCCCTTGGTGTAGTCGAACTTCTCCACGGCCCGGATCAGGCCCAGGTTCCCTTCCTGGATCAGGTCCAGGAACAGCATCCCGCGGCCGGTGTACCGCTTGGCTAGCGATACGACCAGCCGCAGGTTCGCCTCGAGCAGGTGGTTCTTGGCCCGGGTGCCGTCCTCGGCGATCCATTCCATGTCGATGCGCTGGTCGGTGTTCAGCACGTGGCCGCCCTCGGCCAGCTTCTCCTCAGCGAACAGGCCGGCCTCGATCCGCTTGGCCAGCTCGACTTCCTGCTCGGCGTTGAGCAGGGGGACCTTGCCGATCTGCTTCAGGTAGTCCTTGACCGGGTCGGCCGTCGCACCCGCCACCGCGACCTGCGCGGCGGGCAGGTCATCGTCGTCGTCGCCGAAGACGTAGATCTCCTCGTCCTCGCCGCCGCCGTCCGGGGCGATCTTGACCACCCGCGCGTCCGAGGCCTCGGGCCCCTCGGGTCCGTCGGCTTCTGTGTCGGCTTCAGCGGCGGCCGGCTCGGGCCCGTCGCCCTCCGCCTCGCCGACGACCAGGTCGTCGGCGACCAGCTCGTCGGCGACCTCGACCACGTCGACCGACAAGTCGGGCTCGTCCAGGTCACCCTGGGCGAGCGCGGCCTGGATATCCGCGTCGTCCGCGTCGACCAGGTCGAAATCATCCAGGTCTGTGCTGTCCAGGTCTGTGCTATCCAGGTCTGTGCTGTCCAGGCCTGGCGCGTCGTCGAGATCTACCGCGGCCAGGCTGGCTTCCGCGTCGGCGCGCTCCTCGGGACCATGCTCGTCCGGGGCAGGGCTCGGCGCCTGGACCGTCTGATCTTCGACGGCCACGGGCTGCTGGCCCGACGTCCTGAGGTGCTTCCGCGCTGCGGAGTTAGCAGCGCTCACGACCACGGTCACCCCTTCCATCGCTGGCTAGATGTCACTAGGGACTGATTCAACCCGCCTGCCTCCCACTCAACACCATAGGCTGCGACCGGGAGTGACTTGTACGCCTCCGCCCGGGCACCGTCACCGCCGGCCGCCCGAGGGCACGTGCATGACCAGCACGGTGACGTCGTCGTCTTGATCGTGACCTGCGAGCATATGATCAACCAGGTACTCCAGCAGCCGTTCCGGGTGGCCGAGCACGCTGGAATCGGCGCGTGCGGCCACGGCCGCCAGCTCGTCGAGACCTGCGTCCAGACCACGATTCCTGTTCTCTACCAGCCCGTCGGAATAGAAGACCGCCGTGCTGCCGGGCCGCAGGTTGAACGGGTGCTGTTTTCTCGGGCTGGCCCAGCCGAGTGGGGTGCCCGCTTCTACACCGTCGAACCGCGGCGCGGTGCCCGCTTCTAGAACAAGAGCGGGCAGGTGCCCGGCATTCCCGAGCATGCCGTCGCCGGTCTCCGGGTCGATGACCAGATAGGCGACGGTGGTGACCTGCTCCTCAGGCTCGGTGGCGCTGAACAGCCGGTCCAGGCCGCCCAGGACCGCGGCCGGGCGGGAGTCGGTCAGGGCCAGCGCGCGCAGCGCGTTGCGCACCCGCCCCATGCCGGCCGCGGCGGTGAGCCCTTTGCCCATGACGTCGCCGACCGCCACCGCCAGCCGCTGGTCGGCCAGCCGGAACGCGTCGTACCAGTCGCCGCCGATCTCCATGTTCTTGGCTACCGGCCGGTAGCTGGCCGCCAGGACCAGGCCGGGCAGGACGGGCAGGACGTCGGGCAGCAGGCTACGCTGCAGCGTCTCGGCCGTGGTGTGCTCCCGCTCGTACAGCCCGGCCCGCTCCACGGCCAGCGAGCACTGGCCGGCCAGCGCCTCCAGGAAGACCCGTTCCTCCTCGGTGATCCGCCGCGGGCGGCCGAATGAGAACCGCAGCGCGCCCAGCGGCGCGCCCGCGGCCAGCAGCGGCAGGCCTACCCAGGAACGCTCGTCGGAGTCGGCGGCCACCGTGGCCGGGTCGATGTCGAGCTCGCCCTCGAACTGCCTGCGCAGGTCGGCCGGGTCCTCGACCAGCACGGGGCGACGGGTCGCGATGGCCTTGGTCATCACGCTCGGGGACTCCAGGGTCAGCGGCCCGCCCGCCGAGTCGGGCGCGCCGACCATCCCGTCGTCGTTGACCACCCGCAGCCGGGCGCCGTCGGCCTCGAGCAGCGCCACGGCCGAGCGCAGCGCGCCGATCGCGGTCCGGCCCACCTCGGTGATGACCTCCACCACCTGCTCCACGGTGAGCGCCTCGGCCAGCATGGAGGTGGCCTGCTGCAGCCGCGCGGTGCGCAGCGCCGCGGCCGACAACTGCTCGGTCAGCCGGCCGCGCATCTCCTCGGCCTCGCGCTGGCTGGTCACGTCGGTGCTGGCGCCGACCCACTCGACGATCTTGCCGTCCCGCTCGATCGGCACCGCCCGCACGTCGTAGTGCCGGTACGAGCCGCCCTTGGTCCTGATCCGGTACCGGTCGTCGAAGACCTTGCCGGTCCGGACGCACTCACGCCAGTCGCGCTCGACCCGCTCCCGGTCCTCCGGGTGGATCGAGGCCAGCCAGCCGTGCCCGATGTACTCCTCGGCGCTCTGCCCGGTGATCCAGCGGAACTCGGGCGAGTCTTCCTTCATCGCGCCGTCGGGCGCCGCCACCCAGACCACCTGGGCCCCGCCCTGGACCAGCGAGCGGTAGCGCTCCTCGCTGCGCCTGATCTGCTCCTCGCCCGCGCGCCCGGCGCCCTCGAGCAGGGTGAGGCCCACACCGGCGATCGCCCCGGCCGCGTCGTGCAGCGGGAACCAGGAGGCGTCGGCGCTGGCCCCGGCTTCAGCCGCGGGGTAGCCGGGCTCTTGGACCGGCGCGCCGTCGCCCAGCACCTTGCGCAGCGCGACCGCGGCCCGGGCCGCGGCGTCCTCGGGCCACAGGTCGGCGGGGAGCTTGCCGACGTGGTTCTGCTTCCGGCCGGCCGCAGATCCGCGCCAGGGCAGCATTCACCCAGCGGAAGCGCAGGTCGGGCCCGAACAGGGCCAAGCCGACAGGCGCCTCGCGCATCAGCATGTCCACCAGAGCGGCCTGGGACGGATCACGTTGCCTGGGCACAGACGTCTCCATGCTCACGACGGACACCCGCTTGCCGCTCCGGGGCCAGCCGCTGGGAGGACTGCCATCGGCGGCTCCTTCCCCGGGGTCGTCGTTCCCGCAGCCAACCAGTTAAGCGTGCCACAGTCAGGCAATCGGTGCGGCCCGGAAAGCGGATTCGCGGACAGCGAACGGCGATCTACCCCGCACGTCAGGATGGTCCGCGTGTCGCGTGTCGTTTATGAGGCGGAATTACAGCGGGCATGACACCGTAGCATAGCGTCCGCATGTCCAGATCTGAGAGGCTATCAGGGTGAGCCCGCAAAGCCGTCGTAGCCAGCCCCCTTCAGGTCCGACCCCAGGCGGCTCAGGCGGCGGGCTGCGCGGAGGGGCCGCCCCGCCGCCGAACGCGCTGTTCGCCGAGATGCTCAAGGCGGCCCGTGAGCTGCTGGCCGTGCGCAGCCCGCTGGACGCGGAGCTCATGGTCAGCGAGCTGCTCGGCACCTGGTGGGGACAGCGCGGGACGAGATCGGGCCGCCGCCGCGCGGCCTCGGTCGAGCAGCTGGTCGGCGAGGGACTGGTCGACTACGCGGCCGGCCAGCGCAGCCCGGCGGCGCTAGCGCTGCTGTCCGGCATCGCCTGCCTGGGCACCCCGCGGCAGGCGGCCAAGGCCGAGCGCGCCGCCCTGGACCTGATCGAGAACGGCGTGCCCTGCCCGGGCTGGGCCGAGCACCTGGGCGCGGTGACCTCCGCCGACTGCTACGTCAACCCGGACACCCTGGGCGACCAGGACGAGGTCATCTGCACCTTCAGCTACGCCGGGGAAGAGCCGCACGCGCTGGTCACCGTGGTGGACTACAACGCCGACGGGATGATCCGCGACGGCTGGGTCACCTCGCGGGTGGACAAGCTGCTCGACCACTGCCGCGAGGCCAGCACCCAGCGCGGCGCCGAGGGCAAGTACGCCTTCCGGCAGCTGGACCCGGGCCAGGCCCGGCACATGCTGGAGACCGCGCTGACCACCACCGACGAGGCGACCGAGCCCGCGGTCAGCGAGTCCTTCCCCTCCTACCACGCGTTCATCCGGGCCCGGATCAGGGCCCTGCCGCCGCACCGCGGCCGCACGCTGGCCCTGACCGGGCCGCGCCGGCAGTCCTGGAGCAAGGACCGCCGGGCCATGCTGGCCGCCGAGTTCCTGGCCTCCGACGAGGCGGAAGACCTGTCCGACCGGGGTTCGGCCTCGCACTGCGCCGACCGGATCATCGACTACGGCTGCGACCGGGACTTCGGCCGCCCGCTGCGGATGAGCCCGGGCAAGGTGGAGATGTTCCTGCTGGGCTGGCTGCCGCGCAAGGTGATGCTGTCCTTCGCCGAGCAGGACGCCATGCCGCACGTGCTGGCCGCGTGGGTCCGCTGGGCGGGGCGCCGCCGCGGGCTGGATGAGGCGGTGGTGACCGAGACCCTGGAGTCCGTGTTCAACTCGATGGGCGTGTTCGCGCAGGCCTACCGGGACCCGGCGGAGTTCGGGCTGGACTACGTGCTGGTCCGGCGGCTGCTGCCGGACGGTGACCTGGAGGCCCTGCCGCGCCGCGCGTTCGCGTTCGGCGTGCTCGAGGGCTGGCATTCCGGCACCGACCTGAGCAGCCTGGACCCGGCTGACCCGCAGGACCGCCGGGCGCTGCTGGCCGCCGACCACGCCACCCCGGCCCCGGGCGGCGTCGGCCGGCACATCGAGCGGCACTTGGTGCTGGCCGACCGGCTGTGGCGCGGCGACCCGCCCGAGCTGTGGGAGGCGGCGCAGCGGCTGCTCGACGCCGGCCAGGACCGGCACCTGGTCCTGCACGCGCTGATGGCCGTGCTGGACCACACCAGCGGCGACGAGGCCGCCCTGATCGCCGTCCTGCGCGAACTCGACGGCGACGAGCCCGAGGGGCCCCCGTGAGCCAAAGGGCTCGCCGCCGTCTGGACTGAGGAGCCCGGGGCCCCGCGAGCCAAAGGCGCGCGGCGCTGCCTGGACTGACGAGCGAGGAACGAGCGAGGAGGGAAGCAAGCGCCTTAAAAGCGCGCCGGAGGCGAGTGGGGAAACAGAGCACCACGGACCGTTCGGCATATTCAGAGGTCTGGCCTCAGCCGGCGGGGACGGCGGCGGCTTCGACGTTGTCGAAGGTAGCCTCGAGGGTCAGGTCGTGAGCTGGCTCGATCCGCTCGCGCCAGATCGCCTCGTACTTGCCGGTCGCGTGGCCCTCGACCGTGTGCCGCAGCACGGTCGCGCCCGCCGCGGGCTCGAGCTCGAACCAGTGCTCCAGCCGCAGGCCGACGGGCTCGAGCACGCGGAACGCGCGGGTCGCACCCGGGCGGTCGAACTCTTCCCAGACCATCATCCCGGCCTGGTAGGTGCGGTTGCCTCGCGGCCGGGGAGCGGGACCGAACTGCGTGGGCCAGATGCGCCCGAAGTCCGCGATGAGAGCGGCGATCCGCCCGGGCGGCGCCGCGACCGTCCGCTCGTGCACGTTCCTGACCTTCATGAGAGCCCTTCCATACGCCACCGTATAGAAGAACTCTAGCACCGGGGGTGAGGGCGTTTACGGGGGGCCGTAGCCGCCGCCGCCTGGGGTCTCGATGACGAACACGTCGCCGGGGGCGACCTGCACCGAGTCGCAGCCCCGCATGGGGGTGACGGTGCCGTCGGGGTGCTCGATCCAGTGCCGGCCCAGCGCGCCGGGCTGGCCGCCGGCCAGGCCGAACGCCGGGACGCGGCGGTGGCCGGTCAGGGTGGTGACGGTCATCGGCTGGTTGAAGCGCAGCCGGCGGAGGCCGCCGTTGCCGCCCGGCCAGCGGCCGGCGCCGCCGCTGCCCGGCCGGATCCGGTAGGACTCAAGCAGCACCGGGTAGCGCCACTCCAGCACCTCGGGGTCGGTGAGCCGGGAGTTGGTCATCTTGGTCTGCACCACGTCGGTGCCGGCGAAGCCGGGGCCGGCGCCCGACCCGCTGGCCACCGTCTCGTAATACTGGTACCGCTCGTTCCCGAACGTCACGTTGTTCATCGTCCCGGACCCCTCCGCCATCACCGCCAGCGCGGCGTACAGCGCGCCTGTGACCACCTGCGAGGTCTCCACGTTGCCGGCCGCGACGGCCGCCGGGTACCGCGGCGAGAGCATGCTGGCGGGCGGGATGATCACGTGCAGCGGGTGCAGGCAGCCGGAGTTGAGCGGGATGTCGTCGTCGACCAGGGTACGGAACACGTACAGCACGGCGGCCATGGCCACGCTGGACGGCGCGTTGAAGTTGTCGTCCAGCTGCGGGGAGGTGCCGGTGAAGTCGATCTCGGCCGTCCTGGAGGCCTGGTTGACGCGGACCGCGACGGCGACCTTCGCGCCGTTGTCCAGCTCGTAGGTGTAGCTCCCGTCGTGCAGCGCGGTGATGACCCGGCGGACCGACTCGGCAGCGTTCTCCTGCACGTGGCCCATGTAAGCCCGGACCACGTCCAGGCCGAAGTGGTCCACCATCTTGTGGAGTTCGGCGATCCCGCGCTCGTTGGCGGCGATCTGGGCGCGCAGGTCAGCCAGGTTGGTGGCCGGGTCGCGGGACGGGTAGGCGGCGGTGGTGAGCAGGTCGATGGTCTCGGCTTCCTTTAGCCGGGCGTTCTCGACCAGCAGCCAGTTGTCGATCAGCACGCCCTCCTCCTCGACGCGCCTACTGGCCGCGGGCATGGAGCCGGGCGAGATGCCGCCGATCTCGGCGTGGTGGCCGCGCGAGGCCACGTAGAACCAGAGCTCGTCGCGGTGTCCATCTTCGGCGGGGGCGAAGACGGGGGTGACCACCGTGACGTCCGGCAGGTGGGTGCCGCCGTGGTAGGGGTCGTTGAGGACGTAGACGTCGCCGCGGCGGATGTCCGGGTTGCGGCCGATCACCATCTTGATGGACTCGCCCATCGAACCGAGGTGGACCGGCATGTGCGGGGCGTTGGCGATCAGGCCGCCCTCGGCGTCGAACAGCGCGCAGGAGAAGTCGAGCCGCTCCTTGATGTTGACCGAGTGCGCGGTGGCCTGCAGGCGCACGCCCATCTGCTCGGCGACCGACATGAACAGGTTGTTGAAGATCTCCAGCAGCACCGGATCCGCTTCGGTGCTGTCCTGGCCGCGGCCGGGCCGGGCGCTGACGCGCTCCAGCAGCAGGTCGCCCCGGTCGGTGACGGTAGCCTGCCAGCCGGGCTCGACCACGGTGGTGGCCAGCTGCTCGGCGATGACGGCCGGGCCATTGACCGCCTGCCCGGACCTGAGGTTTTCCCTGGCCAGCAGGTCCACTTCGGCCCAGGTCCCGGCGGTGAACATCCGGACCCGCTCCGGCCGGGCGTCTTCTCTTTCGGCCGAACGGGCCGTGGTGTCTGCGGCCAGGTTTTCCTGCGCGCCGGTGACTTCGACCGAGACCGCCTCGACGACGATGGTCTTGTCGCGCATGAGGAACGAGAAGCGCCGGGCGTACTCTGTCTCGAACGCCTTGGTCATCACGGCCAGCGGGCCGACGGGCACGATGACCGCGGTGTCGGTGCCGTCGTAGCGCAGGTGAGCCCGGCGGGTGGCGGTGATCAGGTGGGCGGGCACTCCCCCGCCCGCCTCCCCTGCTCCCTGCCCTGCTCCCTTCCCTGCGACCTCGGCGCGGGCATCGGCCTCCAGCGGGTCCAGAGTGGCGGGCAGCCGGGCCAGCAGACCGGCGGACAGCGGCGCCTCGACGGCCTGCTCGCGCATGGCCACGATGTCGGCCAGCCCGATGCCGTAGGCCGACAGCACGCCGGCCAGCGGGTGGATCAGGACCCTGGACATGCCCAGGGCGTCGGCCACCTCGCAGGCGTGCTGGCCGCCGGCGCCGCCGAACACGTTGAGCACGTACCGGGTGACGTCGTAGCCGCGCTGCACGGAGATCTTCTTGATCGCGCTGGCCATGTTGGCCACGGCGATCTCGATGAACCCGGCCGCGACCTGCTCGGGGCCGCGGCGGTCGCCGGTGGCCGCGGTGATCTGGTGGGCGAGCTCTTCGAACTGCGTTCTCGTGATCTCGGCGTCAAGCGGCTGGTCTCCGGCGGGCCCGAAGACCCGGGGGAAGTGGTCTGGCTGGATCCGGCCGAGCAGCACGTTGGCATCGGTCAGCGTGAGCGGCCCGCCGTTGCGGTAACAGGCGGGCCCGGGATCGGCCCCGGCCGAGTCGGGCCCGACCCGGTACCGGCTGCCGTCGAAGTGCAGCACCGAGCCGCCGCCCGCGGCCACGGTGTGGATGGCCAGCATCGGGGCCCGCATCCGGACCCCGGCGACCTGCGTCTCGTACTCGCGCTCGAACTCGCCCGCGTAGTGCGACACGTCGGTGGAGGTGCCGCCCATGTCGAACCCGATGACGCTGGTGAAGCCGGCGCTGCGAGCGGTCCTGGCCATGCCCACGATGCCGCCGGCCGGGCCGGACAAGATGGAATCCTTGCCGCGGAAGCTGGCCGCATCGGTCAGCCCGCCGTTGGACTGCATGAACAGCAGCTTGACGTCGATGAGTTCGCTGGCCACTTCGGTCACGTAGCGGCGCAGGATGGGCGACAGGTAGGCGTCGACCACCGTGGTGTCGCCCCGGGAGACCAGCTTCATCAGCGGGCTGGTCCGGTGCGACTCCGAGACCTGGGTGAAGCCGGCCTCGCGGGCCAGGGCGCCGATCTTTTCTTCGTGGCCGGGGTAGCGGTAGCCGTGCATGCAGACCACGGCGGCGCTGCGGAAGCCGTGGTCGTAAGCGGCCTTCAGTTGTGCGGTGATGGCTTTTTCGTCGAGGGGCGTGAGGATCTCGCCGTCGGCGGTGATCCGCTCGTCGGCCTCGATCACCCGGTCGTACAGCACCTCGGGCAGCAGGATCCGGCGGTCGAAGATCCGCGGCCGGTTCTGGTAGGCGATGCGCAGCGCGTCGGCGAAGCCCTTAGTGATGACCAGGATGGTGGGCTCGCCCTGGCGCTCGAGCAGGGCGTTGGTGGCCACCGTGGTGCCGAGGCGGACCTGCCTGATCTGGCTGGCCGGGATGGGACCGCCGGGCGGCACGCCGAGCAGCTGGCGGATGCCGGCCACCGCGGCGTCCCGGTAGGCCCGGGGATTATCCGACAGCAGCTTGTGCGCCACCAGCCGCCCGTCCGGGCGCAGGGCGACGATGTCGGTGAAGGTGCCGCCCCGGTCGATCCAGAATTCCCAGCGCCCGTCCACCCGGGGTTAGCCCTGGTCGGACACCGTCGTGGGGACGAGGTCGCGGTAGGCGGTCTCGAGGTCGGCGGCGGTCACCGTGGTCAGGTCCTCGGCGGTGGCCTGCTCGCCCAGGCTCACCACCCGGACGTCGCGGCAGGCGCAGGCCCGCTCGAACAGGGACCGGGCGAACCGGCCGTTGCCCAGCTCGTCGATCCGGCCGGCCTCGCAGGCGTGCCGGAAGATGCTGCCCAGCACCTCGATCGCTCCGGGGTCGAAGGAGTCCCCGGCCTGTTCGGCCAGCAGCTTGGCGATCCGGACCAGGTCATCGGGCTGGTAGCTGGGGAACGTGACCCGGGTGCTGAACCGCGAGGCCAGGCCCGGGTTGCTGCGCAGGAACCTGTCCATGTCGTCCGGGTAGCCGGCCAGCACGATGACCAGCCGGTCGCGGTCGTCCTCGGCCCGCTTGAGCAGGGTCTGGACCGCCTCGGAGCCGAACGCGTCGCCGCCGGAGTACCCGTCGTTGTGCAGCGAGTACGCCTCGTCGATGAACAGCACGCCGCCCATGGCCGAGTCGATCAGCTTGCCCGTCTTGATCGCGGTCGAGCCGAGATGCTCGCCCACCAGGTCGGCCCGGTGGGCCTCCACCACCTCGGGCCTGACCAGCAGCCCGAGCGCGGCGAAGATGCGCCCCAGGATGCGCGCCACCGTGGTCTTGCCGGTGCCGGGCGGGCCGGTGAACACGAAGTGCCGGGCTGGCGGCTGGCTGGCCAGGCCGTGCGTGTCGCGCAGCCGGGCCACCCGCAGCTGGGCGGCGATGGCACGGACCTGCTGCTTGACCGGCTCCAGGCCGATCAGCTCGTCGAGCTCGGCGATTGCGCCCTCGACCGTGGGGGTGTCCTCGTAGCCGCGCAGCCTGCTGGTGAGCTCGGTGAAGGCCTGCTGCAGGTCTTTGCCGCGGATCGTGATCAGGTCTTCCCTGGCCGGCTCGACCGGGCCGCTCATCACCCGCACATCGCGGGCCTGGCCCGCCTTCTCCAGCAGGCTGCGGACGAACCGGCCGTTGCCGAGGTCGTCGGCCATCCGGCGGCGGCCGACCTCCTCCAGCGTGCGCCACAGCACCGGCCGGGCGTCCGGGTCGAGCATCTCGCCCCGGCGGTCCAGCGCCGCCTCGGACAGGGACAGCATCTCCGTCGGGGTATAGCTGGGGAACTTCAGCCGGGTAGCGAAGCGGGAGGCCAGGCCGGGGTTGGAGGCCAGGAACGTCTCCATCTGCTTCTCGTAGCCGGCCAGGATGATGATCAGGTCCTCGCGGTTGTCCTCGGCCCGCTTGAGCAGGGTCTGGACGGCCTCCACGCCGAACCGGTCGCTCTGTCCGTCACCCTCATTGACCAGGCTGTAGGCCTCATCGATGAACAGCACCCCGCCCAGGGCGCTGTCGACGAGCTCGTTGGTCTTGATCGCGGTCGCGCCCAGGTACTCGCCGACCAGGTCGGCCCGGTGCGCCTCGACCACCTCGGGCATCTCCAGCAGGCCGAACGCGTAGAAGATCTTGGCCAGCACCCGGGCCACGGTGGTCTTGCCGGTGCCGGGCGGGCCCAGGAAGACGAAATGCCGCATCGGCTTGTCGGTGGTAACGCCGGCCACGGCCCGCCGCCGGGCGGCCTCGATGGAGGCGGCGATCGAGCGGACCTGCTCCTTGACCGGGGTCAGCCCGATCATCGCGTCCAGTTCGGCCATGGCGTCCTCGACCGAGATCTGCGGACGCGGCCGCGGCGCGGTGGCCTGGTGGTCGCGGCCGGCGTGCTCGGCGTAGGGCAGCGCGGCGGACTGGGCCCCGTGGGCCCGTACGCCGCCGTGGCCGGGGGCGCCGCCGAACCGTCCGCCCGGGTGCGCCTGGTTAGGCGGGGTGGGCGCGCCCGCGGGGCCGGCCAGCGGGCCGAGCCTCCGGGTCTGGCCGGCTCCGTCCGGGCCGTACATCCGCACGTCCTGCACGTCCTTGGCCAGCCGCCAGCCGAGGATGGCCAGCGCGACCAGGATGGCGGCGATGACGCCGATCAGCGGCTGATGCGGCCAGTACCTGAGCAGCACGAAACCGGTCGGCAGCGACCAGAGCATGGCCCAGGCCGTGGTGCGGCACGGAACATGGGAGCGGGATAGCCGGCCGGTGCCGGCCGCCCAGGCCACGGCGAACGGCAGGATGGCCAGCGGGATGGTCCACACCCGGAACACATGGAAGGCCACCCAGACCGGGAAGACCCAGGTAGCGGTGGCGTAAGCGGCGGCCCGGCCGGGCCGCCGCTGGACCACGGCGACGGCGGAGGTCAGCAGGGTGAACGGCAGGATGAACGGCCACAGGCAGACGGCGGCGGCCGCCATGACGATCTTGATCAGCAGGGGCGCCTTGGCGAACCAGCGCATGATCCGGGCGGGCCAGGTGGGCTTGTCTCGCGCGGCGGGCTGGGCCCTGTCGTTTGGCAGCATCTCGCTTCCTTGCCCCTAGTCCTGCCTCGCAGCCAGGCCGTGCAGCCTCGCCGGCGGCCCGGCGACAGGTCGCCTGGCACGCAGCACCCGCACCCGGTTGCCGGACAGTCGTATGTCCTTGTATAGCGCATCACCCCCGATCGTGACAGCACGCACGTCGATACTGTCGGTGAAAATAGTCACGGGTCGTCCGGAACCGGACCTCGTGGGGAACGATAGTTATCGTTACGAACACGGCATATCCGGCGTCACGCTTGGCGCCGTGCTTGCGTCGCGCTGACCAGCAGAGGGGGGTTCATGCACAGGATCGAAGCCGACCTGCTCATCCCGGGGAAGGGCGATCCGGTCCGGGACGGCGTGGTCATCCTGGACGGGCCGCGGATCGGCTACGCCGGACCGGCCGCCTCGGCGCCGCCCGCGGTGCCCGGCGTGCCGGTGTCGCGGGCGGCAACGGTGATGCCGGGACTGTGGGACTGCCACGGGCATTTCCTCGGGACCAGGACCTTTGACCTGGGGCGGCTGGTACTCGAACCGCTGGCGCTGCGGGGGGCGCGGTCGGCGCGGGACCTGCGGGCCGCGCTGGACGCGGGCGTCACGTCGGTGCGCGAGGTGGGCGGGCTCGGCGTGGAACTGGCCCGGGCCGTCGCCGAGGGGGTGCTCGACGGGCCGTCGATCTACGCCGCGGGCGCGATCTTGTCCACCACCGGCGGGCACGGTGACCTGCATGCGTACCCGCTGGAATGGATGGTTTCCTGGGCCGGTCACGCCGGCACGATGCGGCTGGCCGACGGGCCGGACGACTGCGCCCGGGCGGTCCGGGAACAGCTGCGGCGCAACGCCAAGGTGATCAAGGTGTGCGCCTCGGGCGGGGTCCTGTCCGAGGTCGACGACCCGATCCACCAGCAGTTCACGCTGGCCGAGCTGCGGGCCATCGTCGAGGTGGCGGGGCTGGCCGACCGGGTCGTGGCCGCGCACTGCCACGGCAAGCCCGGCATCATGGCCGCGCTGCAGGCCGGCGTGCGCACCATCGAGCACGGCACCTACCTGGACGACGAATGCTGTGACGCGATGCGCGAGACCGGCGCGATCCTGGTCCCGACCCGGACGATCGTCGAGGACATCCTGGCCAACAAGGACGACGTGCCGGACTACGCGCTGGTCAAGCTCGAGACGATCGCCGACATCCACGCGCAGGCCGTGACCCGCGCCCACGAGCGCGGTGTCACCATCGCCATGGGCACGGACATCGGCCTGACCGGCCCGGACCTGCCGAACTCCTGGGGCCAGAACGGGTCGGAGCCCAGGTACCTGGTCAAGCTGGGCCTGACCCCGCTGGAGGCGATCGAGGCCAGCACGGCCACCGGCCCGCTCACGCTGGGCCCGCAGGCCCCACTCAGCGGCCAGCTGGCCGATGGCTACGACGCCGACGTGATCACGCTGGACGCCGATCCGCTGGCCGGCATCGGCGTGCTGGCCGACCCGGACCACGTCACCGGGGTGTGGACCAGGGGCCGGGCGGTCAAGGGCGCGGCGGCGTAGCCCTGTCCAGATAGCTCGCCATCCGGTTGAGCAAGCCGACGGCGCAGGACGAGAACGGCGTGCCCGCGCCGGCCTCAGACGCGCAGGGTGAGGTCCAGCTCGTCGTGCAGCGGGATGCCGTAGTCGCCCACCCGCGGGATCTCCGGCTTCTGCTGCCGGGCCCGGTCGACCGCGCCGGGCCTCAGCTCGGCCAGCCGGAAGCCGCGGCGCTGGTAGAACCGGAGCGCGTCCACGTTGTCGTTGGTAGTGGTCAAGCGGATCTCGCGGCAGCCGAACCGCCGGGCCTTGCCCACCGCGGCCTCGATGAGCTGGGTCCCGATCCCGGCGCGCCGGTCGATGGCGTTGAGCGTGACGATCTCGAGCGTGCCCTCCAGCACCTGGTAGGTGAGCAACCCGGTGATCCGGCTGGCCCGCTCGGCGATGAAGGCGGGCAGTTCGGCGGGCCGGAAAGTGGTGCCGTGCACCGCGACGATCTCCGAGCCCCACAGCTCGGCCACGAGCCAGGCGAGCATGGGGCGGTCGGCGTCGCTTACCGGCCTGATCCTGGTCTCCGGCTCGTTCACCCCGCCATTATGGCCTCCGCTCGCGGTCGGTGAGGGCGCGTGAGGTTAGAGGGTGGGTCTAGGGGCAGAGGCGGTGAATGACAGTGCTTCGAGCATTCGCCCGGCCCATGCTGGCGTCCATCTTCATCGTCGAGGGCTTCGACACCCTGCGGCACCCGGAACGGGTCGCGCCGACGGCCGAGCCGGTGGTGCGGCAGCTGGCCGACCGGCTCCCCGCCCTGCCTATTCCGGCCAAGCCCGAGCAGGCGGTCCGCGTCAACGGCGCCATTCAGCTGGCGGCCGGCACGCTGCTGGCCCTGGGCCGCTTTCCGCGGCTGTCCGCGGTGGCGATCGCCGCGACCCTGGTGCCGACCACCCTGGCCGGGCACCGGTTCTGGGAGGCCGACGAGGATGGCACCCGGGCGCAGCAGCGGATCCACTTCCTGAAGAACCTGACCATGTTCGGCGGCCTGCTGATCGCCGCGGCGGACACCGCCGGGAACCCGTCGCTGGCCTGGCGGACCAGGCACACGGCCCGTTCGGCGCGGAACCAGGCGTCGCTGGTGACCAAGACCGCGAAGGTGTCCGGTAAGGCCGGGGCCAAGGCCGGCAAGCTTCGCGCCCGGGTCTCGGGGTAGCGGCGGGGTTCAGCGCAGCAGCAGGGTCTTGGCCAGCGGCTGGTGTAAAGGGCAGGGCTGACCGCCTGCCGGACATGGCGGGGTTGATCCCCGAACCCCGGGGCCGTCACAGCCGATACGTCGCGTCGATCACCAGGCGCCGCGCCGCGCCGGCCACGCTGTGGTGAGACCTATCCAAGACCGCTCTTTGCAGCAGAGTGTGACTCTCATTGACTGCTGCCGCGCGGCTTGTGCGACCAGCGGCTGGTGTAAAGGGCAGGGCTGGGCGGGTGGCCGGGGAGGGGCGGGACCTGGCCGGGCTTGCAGGCCGGCCAGGGCGATGGCGAGCAGGCGGTCGCGGACGTTGCGTTCCTCGTCGGGGTCGACCGGATCCGGGGCGCGCCGGCTGAACTGCTCGATCAGCCAGGTGATGTCCATGGCGGTGACGTCGGCGCGCAGGCTCCCGGTTTCGTGGGCGCGGGCCACGATCTCCGCCGCGCGCGCCATGCTCAGCCGGGCGGTCTCGCGCATCTCGGCGGTGGTCTCGATCTGCCCGGCCAGCGAGGCCAGGGCCCCGCTGCGCAGGCCGACGCAGGCCCGGATGTAGCCGGCCAGGCCGGTCCACGGGTCGGCGGCGGCCAGGGCCTCGTCCGCGGCGGCCAGGGCCTGCTGCATGGCCAGCACGCACAGCCGCTGCAGCAGCTCGGTCTTGCTGCCGTACCTGCGGTACAAGGTGCCCATGCCGACCCCGGCCCGCTCGGCGACCGCCGAGACCGGCGCGGCCGCGCCCTGGGCGGTGAAGACGTCCCGGGCCGCCTCCAGCACGACCAGGTCGTTGCGCCGGGCCTCGGCCTGCCGCCCGTGGCTGGACTGCGGGCTCCGGGCGCGGTACGTCACCGGACCAGCCTAGCTTTATCCGGAGCGAAACAGTCCGATAAGATCGGAGTCGGACAGGATCGCTCCGGTAAGGGAGGCGTCGTGCGGGCGGTGGTCATGCGGGAGTTCGGGCCCCCTGGGGTACTCGAGCCGGCCGAGGTGGCGGAGGCCGAGGCGGGGCCGGGGCAGGTGGTCATCGAGGTCGAGCTGGCCAACATCACGTTCGTCGAGACGCAGGTGCGGGCGGGCAAGGCGCCGCATCCGTCGATGCTCCCGGCGCTGCCGGCCATCCTGGGCAACGGGGTCGGCGGGACTGTGGCCGGGCGGCGGGTGGTGGCCAGCCTGAACGGCACCGGCGGTTACGCCGAGCGGGTGGCGGTGGACGCCGGGCGGCCGGTGCAGGTCCCGGACGGGCTGACCCTGCGCGACGCGGTCGCGCTGCTGGCCGACGGCCGGACGGCGCTGGCCCTGGTGCGCCGGGCCGGGCTGCGGGCAGGCGACACCGTGCTGGTCGAGGCGGCGGCGGGCGGCGTGGGGACGCTGCTGGTCCAGCTGGCCCGCAACGCCGGGGCCCGGGTGGTGGCGCTGGCCGGGCAGGAGCGCAAGCTGGCCATCGCGCGGGAGCTGGGTGCCGAGGTGGCTGTCGACTACCGCCGGGAGCACTGGGCTGCGCAGGTCAGGAAGGCGGCCGGCCAGGTGGACGTGGTGTTCGACGGCGTGGGCGGGGACATCGGCCGGGCCGCGTTCGGGCTGCTCGGCGCGGGCGGGCGGTTCTGCCCGTTCGGCATGGCCAGCGGGAGCTTCACCCCGGTCACGGCGGCCGATGCGGCGGCGCGCGGGGTCACCATGATGCCGGGCGCAGGCGCCAGCGCCGAGGAGCTGGCCGAGCTGGTGCGGACGGTGCTGGCCGAGGCCGCAGCGGGCCGGATCCGGCCGGTCATCGGCCAGGAGTTCGAGCTCGCCGCGGCCTCGGCCGCGCATGCCGCGATCGAGAGCCGGGCCACGGTCGGCAAGACGCTGCTGACCGTGGCCCGGTGAGCTTCCGGGACTCTCCGGGGTCAGGCCAGGCGACCGTGGCCCGGTGAACTTCGGGGGCTTCGGGGATCAGGCCAGGGCGGCGACCGTGGCCCGGTGAGCTTCCGGGACTCTCCGGGGTCAGGCCAGGGCGCCGAAGAAGGCCCGGATGTCGTCGGTGAGCAGGTCGGGGGCTTCCAGCGCGGCGAAGTGGCCGCCGCGGCTGAACTCCGTCCAGTGCACGACGTTGTTGAGCTTGGCCGCGAACGGGCGGATGGAGATGTCGGTGGTGAAGACGGCCACTCCGGTCGGCACCTCGGACCGCACCTTGGGGGCCCACATGGCCGGGTCGTTGAACCGCTCGTAGTAGGTGTGGGCGGCCGAGCCCGCGGTGCCGGTGAACCAGTAGATGCTGACGTCGGTGAGGATCCGGTCCCGGTCCACGGCGTCCTCGGGCAGCGCCGCAGACGGGTCGGTCCACTCCTGGAACTTCTCGGTGATCCAGGCCAGCAGCCCGGCCGGGGAGTCGGTCAGCGCGTGCGCGATGGTCTGCGGCCGGGTGCCCTGGATCTGCATGTACGCCCCCGAGCGCTGCTGCCATTCGCCCATCGCGGCCAGCCGGCCCTGGTCGGCCTCGGTCAGCGCGGCCATGTCGGCCGGGTCGCCGGTCGGGAAGGTCACCAGGGCGTTGACGTGGACGCCGATGACCCGGTCCGGAGCGGTGCGGCCCATGAGCGGGCCGATGAAGGCGCCCACGTCCCCGCCCTGGACGCCGTAACGCTGGTAGCCGAGCCGGTCCATCAGCTCGACCAGGGCGGCGGCGGTGCGGCCGTCCGTCCAGCCGGTCTCGGTCAGCGGACCGGAGAACCCGTACCCGGGCAACGACGGGATCACCAGGTGGAAGGCCTGGGCCGGGTCGCCGCCGGATGCGGCCGGGTCGGTGAGCGGGCCGATCAGGTTGAGGAATTCCACCACCGAGCCGGGCCAGCCGTGCAGCAGCATGAGCGGCGTGGCGTCCGGCTGAGCGGAGCGGACGTGCAGGAAGTGCACCTGGGCGCCGTCGATGGTGGTGACGAACTGGGGATAGGCGTTGAGCGCCGCCTCGTGCGCCCGCCAGTCGTACTCCTTCTCCCAGTAGGCCGCCAGATCCTGCAGGTAGGCGGCCGGGACGCCGCGCTCCCAGCCGGTGCCCGGCAGGTCGGCGGTCCAGCGGGTGCGGGCCAGCCGCTCGCGGAGGTCGTCGAGGTCGGCCTGCGGGACGCTGATGCGGAACGGCCTGATGCCGTCGTCGGCGGCGGCTGGGTGCTGGGCGGCGGTGATGTCGTTGTTCGTCATGGTGCTAAGGCTAGGAAGCATTGGTGTCAGGTTCTGGCACCAATAGCAGGCAGACTTGATGCCATGCTCGAAACTTCGGCCCGGCTGCTGCGGCTGCTGTCCCTGCTGCAGTCCCGGCGGGACTGGACCGGTACCGAACTGGCCGGACGGCTCGGCGTCGGCCTGCGCACCGTACGCCGGGACATCGACCGGCTGCGTGACCTGGGCTACCCGGTGGACGCGGCCCCGGGCGTGGCGGGCGGCTACCGGCTGGGCACCGGGGCCATTCTGCCGCCGCTGCTGCTGGACGACGAGGAGGCCGTGGCCGTGGCGATCAGCCTGCATACGGCCACGACGGCAAGCGTGGCCGGGCTGGAGGAGACCGCGCTGCGCGCCCTGACCAAGCTGCAGCAGACGCTGCCGTCCCGGCTCCGGCACCGGATCAGCGCCTTCCAGGCCACGACGGTGCCGCTGGCCGGCCCGGCCGGCCGGGTGGACCCGGACCTGCTGACCGCCATCGCGGCGGCCTGCCGCGACCAGCGGCGGCTGCGCCTGGGCTACCCGGGCCGGGACGGCGTCGCGACCCGGCATGTCGAGCCGCACCGCCTGGTGCATACCCCGCGCCGCTGGTACCTGCTGGCCTGGGATCTCGACCGGGCCGGCTGGCGCACCTTCCGGGTCGACCGCATCGCCGGGCCGCTCGGCCCGGCGGGCGCGCGGTTCACCCCGCGCCCGCTGCCGACCGATGACGTGGCGGCCTACGTGTCGCACTCCATCTCGTCCGCACCCTACCGCTACCAGGCCAGGATCCTCATCCACGCGCCGCTGGAGGCGGTGGCCCAGCGCTCCTCTCCCGCCGCCGGGCGGCTGGAAGCGGCCGGACCGGACGCCTGCGTGCTGCACACCGGGTCCAACTCGCTGGACGAACTGGCCCTGTACGTGGCCGTCAAGGGCTTTGACTTCCAGGTCCTCGACCCGCCCGAGCTCGCCGGGATCCTGCGGGCCCTGTCGGAACGGCTAAGCCGGGCCGCGGACGCGAGCCCTGGTCAGGCGTAGCTGTGGGCTTCGTCGGGGTAGTGCTGGGCGGCGACCTCGGTGACGTAGCGGCGGGTGGCGTCGAGCAGGGCGTCGCGGGTCTCGGCATAGCGCTTCACGAAACGCGGCAGGCGGCCGGTGGTCAGCCCGGCCAGGTCCGGCCAGACCATGATCTGGGCGTCGCAGAACGGCCCGGCCCCGATGCCCACGGTGGGAATGCGCAGCGCCGCCGAGACCCGCCGGGCGAGTTCGGCCGGGACCGCTTCGAGCACGACGGCGAACGCGCCGGCCCGCTCCAGCGCCCGCGCGTCGGCCAGCAGTTCCTCCCCGGCCTGGCCGCGGCCCTGGACCCGGCGCGTGCCGCCCAGCACGTTGACGCTCTGCGGGGTCAGCCCGAGGTGCCCCATGACCGGGATGCCCGCCCCGGTGAGCGTCTCGACCTGGGGCACGACACGGCGGCCGCCCTCCAGCTTCACCGCCTGCGCGCCGCCCTCCTTCAGGTGCCGGACCGCGCTGGCCAGCGCCGCCTGCGGCCCGGTCTGGTAGCTGCCGAACGGCAGATCGGCCACCACCAGCGCCGTCCTGGTCCCGCGCACCACCGCCCGGACCATCGGGATCAGCTCGTCCATGGTGACCGGCACCGTGTCGGGATAACCGAGCACCAGCTCGGCACTGGTGTCGCCGACCAGCAGCGCGCGGACGCCCGCCTCCTCGAAGATCCCGGCAGTGAGCGTGTCGTAGCTGGTGAGCATCGCCCACCGCTCACCCCGGTCGGTGGCCGCCTGGAGGTCGGAGATCGTGATCCGCCGGTCGTCCGGCCACGCCGTCGCACTGGACATGACAGTTCCTTCCCGGTCGCCACCACGGTGGTTGGCGCCACTGCCCATGATCACACGCGGCGCGCCGCCGCGGCCCGCGCTAGCTGTCGCGGGCCAGCCGGGCGCCCAGCTCGGTCTGCTGGTAGAGCACAGACCGGCCGACACGCGTCGCGCTGACCACGCCGACGGACGCCGGCGGCCCACTTGCGGTGCCCGGGACGTGCCTGCCCGGCGTACACCGGCCACAAGCTGCCGATCACCTCGTGCAGCGGCGAGACCGCGAAGCGAGTGTCGGCCAGGTCCTGCACCTCGAGCTCGAGCGAAAACATTTAGGGCGTTCCTTAATTTCTTTCCGGCCGGAACGGCGCCTGGTGAGCTGTCCGGCATGTACCAGCCTGGCACCGCCGGAACGCCGGCCGGAAATGGATAACGGCGCGGGGCCGCGGGCCACGGCGGCGCTGCGGCAGCGCGACTTCGCGCTGCTGTGGAGCGGACAGACCGTGTCGCTGGCGGGCAACGGGTATTCACCGTGGCGCTGCCGCTCGAGGTGCTGCGGCTGACCGGCAGCTCGCTGGACCTCGCGCTGATCGTCAGCGCCCGAACCATCCCCGCGGTGGTGCTGCTGCTGGTGGGCGGGACGCGCAACGTGCCCGCC
Organism: uncultured Actinomycetes bacterium; assembly: GCA_963790065.1. Classification (GTDB taxonomy): domain Bacteria; phylum Actinomycetota; class Actinomycetes; order Streptosporangiales; family Streptosporangiaceae; genus Palsa-504. Next base: position 245,215 of record CAWBNK010000002.1, read on the forward strand.
GACATGCTCGGCCGGGCGTCGTCGGTGGACTGGGCGCTGTCCCTGGCCCTGGCCCCGCTGGGCACGATCGCCGCGGGGGCCGCGGCCGGGCTGGCCGGGATCCGGGCCACCCTGATCGCGGGCGGGGTGGTAGCCGCAGCCACCGGCGCGCTACTGCTGAGCCCGGCGGTCACCGCGATGACGGGAAGCGTCAGCCTGGTCCCCCCACGAGACGCCCGACAGGAGTTATCCGAAGGTGCCCTGTCTCGACAGGCTTGTCTGAGCTGGAGCGCCGAGGCCCACCGGGGCCGCGGCCCCGGACGCTGACGGGCCGGCCGCTTCGTGGTCCGGTCGGGCTTGGATGACCGCGATGATGAGGAGCGGGTAGCACCAGGTGAGGTAGCTGTAGAACCAGTAGCCCAGGAGTAGCTGCGCGCCGATCAGGAGCGCGGCGGCGAGGGCGGCGTGCTGGCGCGCGTCCTGGACGGGGGGACGCACCAGGGGTGAGAGCGCGAGCAGCACCAGCGCGACGGCGAGTATGGGCCTGGCCGCGATGGCCACGTGCGGCATATAGGTCCAGATGCTGAACTGCACGCCGCCGCCGCGCTGTATCAGCTGGTAGCCGAACGTCGAGTCGAGGAACTCCCGGGGCCCGGAGGTGATGAGCGGCCAGACGATCATCGAGGCCAGCGAGGCGACCAGCGCCAGCGCGTACCGTGAGCGTCCCTGTCTCACGCCCAGGAACTGCAGTGCCACCAGCGCCGGAAGGAATTTGGTCAGGGCGGCGGCGGCCATGATCAGCCCGCGGGCGACCGGACGCTCCGTGGCCGCCACGATGGCCCAGACGCACAGGGCTGCGATCAGCGCATCGTTGGTCTCCGCCAGCAAGGAGAGGGCGGGGAACGGGTAGAGCAGGTACGCGAACACGAACGCCTGGGCGAGCGGCCGCCCGCCGAGCCGCCGCCCGAGGATGTGCAGTCCGGCGAGCGTCGCCGCGTCGAAGCACGCCGCCGGCAGCAGCGTCGCGAACTGCGCGGGTGCCGGCGGGAAGATGGCCACGAACGGGATGTACGCGTAGTAGGCGAACGGGCCGTAGGTGTCGGGGTGGTAGAGGCGAAGCCCGCCGGGGCCTAGCCAGGATGCGGCCCCGTACAGGTGCAGGCCGTGCAGGAGGCGCCAGGCGCCAACCGAGCTCGCCCGCCCGACGTCCAGGATGTTGCTGCCCGCCGCGACACCTCCGACCCGGACGAGCAGCAGGATCACTATCGCCGGGACCAGCCACCGGGAACCGATCGACGGGCGCAGTTCCGGCATCCGCCATATCCCGAAGGTGACACCTGTCATGCGGGCGAACAGCCAGCCGAGACAGACGGCGGCCAGCCACAGGCCGGCGGCGGACAGATCGTCGCTGATCAGCATCGCCACGGGAAAGAAGCCAGCGAGCGCCAGCAGGTCCAGATGCTCGACCCGCCACGGGTGCTGCCAGTCGAACAGCCCGAGGACAAAGCAGGCCGCCGACGGTACGGCGACGAGCAGCGGATGCAGCGTGAACGCGCCGCCGGCGACCGCCGGGGTGAACCAGCCGCCGCCCTTCGGCACGAACCCATGACCAACCGGCACGAGCGCGGCCAGCGCCGCCAGTCCGCCGACGAAGACGAACACGAGCAGGCCAGCGACCGCCAGTTCGCTCGTCCGGCCCGGCCGCCCGCTCACGCGCATGGTGCGACCGCGTGGCAGGTCCGTCATGTGCCGCATGGACGCCCCCGTACGCGGTTCATGCGCTACACGCGGCTGACCGATCTGGCCAGCCACCGGTCACGCTACGGACCGGCGTACGCGAGGCCATCGGCCCGCGGGCTGATTCCCGGTATGAGATCCGGGCCTGCTTGTCATCCCTGAGCGGGATACCCGGATCCCCCCGTTGGGGGAGACCTCCAGGCTGGCCGGCATCAGACGCGGATGACCGCGATCCGCTGCGCCTTCGGCCGCTCTGGTTCTTCGGCCAGCCTGCTCACGTCGCCCGGGTCGCTGGTCAGCAGCACGACCGGCCGTTCCAGGTCGAGTGTGGTGGCCACCACGACGGCATCGATGGCACACCGGTGACCGGATAGGCCCGTGGTCCCGAGCAGATCGCCGGCCCGGCGGGCGATCGCGGCCGAGACGGGGACCACGGTGATCCGCGATAGCACGCGGTGGGTGGGGGCATCACGGGGGCCGCCCCGCAGCACCTCGGTCAGCGTGATCGCGCTCACGGCGACGCGGGCCCCGCGGGCGGCGGCGCTGTCCAGGTAGCCACGGGTGCGCGCGTCGCCCGCCGCCAGCTTGACGAGTCCCTCAACGTCGAGGACGAGCGTGCCGCCTGCGGCTATCCGGCGTCCGGCCATGCGGCCCGCGCCTCGGCCAGGTACTCCTCGGGAACCGGCCCGTGCTCGGCGGCGAGCGATGCGGACAGCTCAGCGAGCAGATCCCTCTCAAGCTGCCGGGAGACGGCCTCGGTCACGTACTGGCTGAATTTCCCGCGGCCCACGCGCTCCTGGATAGCCGCGGCGAGATCCTCCGGCATCGACACGCTGACCTTGCGGGCCGCGCCTGAGTACTTGACCTCAGCCACGATGCGGTCCGCTTGGGTGAGGGCCGGGTCAGCAGCCATAGCTTTATGCTACCAGCGGTGGTAAACCTGCCGGAGGAACCCCGGCGGGTCCCGCTCCGGCACGTGGAGGCACCCCATGAGCGAAGGCTGCGTGTTCTGTGATCAAAGCTGGATGAGGGCAGCGGAGATCTTCATCGAGACCCCCCACTGCATGTTCGCCTCCACCCGGGATCCGGGCATCCGGGCCCGAGCCGGACTGGCGGATGGCGTCCTGCCCGGCTCCGGGGCCATCGTGCCCATCACCCACCGGACTTCGGTCTTCGAGCTGACCCCTGCGGAGTGGGCCGACACTCAGTATCTGTTGCTCCAGGCCAGGATGGCGCTGCACGATCTGCTGGCCCCAGACGGCTATCTGCTGGGCTGGAACCAGGGCGGTGTCCTGCATCCCCATATGCATGTCATTCCACGATTCGACGACGAGCCGCTGTCTGACCGCTGGCTGCGCTCGGCGATCAACGTCCCGGAAAACAGACGGCCTGATCCATGGGCGCCCGGAAGCGGACGGGCACTTCGGGGTCCCAGGTGAGCGAGGCGCCCGCGACCTATTGGCGGTCAGGCCGGTGCCGCTCGTTCCGTGGGCGGCTCAGGCCGTTCCTCGGCACCGTGACCCGCCTTCAGGTGGCCGGCCTGGGATTCCCGCAGCGGCCGGAACGGCCCGGCAGTCCGCTCGGCGACCGGCTCGGTGGTCAGGCAGACGTGGTCGCCGCCCTCGTCGAGCAGCGCTATGCGGCGTACCGCCAGCCAATTGGGGCACTGCCGGAGCACCGGCGCGCCGCCGGGCCCGGAATCCACCGGAAGGCCGGCGAACTTGTCGACGGTATCCCCACTCTCGGTGCCGAACAGCTCGGCGAGCGGCAGATCGTCCGCGGTCAGGAAGTGAATGACCAGGTGGCTGGAGTGCAGTGCCACCCGGTAGGTGTAGTTGGACTTGGACAGCCATACGCAGTACCGCTGCGGTTCGATGCTGGACTGGCCGTGGAACCCGACCAGGCAGCCCGCTCGCTCCCGCTCATCGGCCGTGGTGACGACGATCAGCGGACTGTCCAGCGCGGCCATCAGGGTGTTGAAGTCGTGCTCTGCCATCAGCGCCCCGTTCCCGCTTCCAAGGAGCAAAATTTACCGCAGCTATCGCCGCTGCATGGGCGATCTGCCGATACCTTCGTGGGCGTTCCGCCGAATGGTTTCTGGGCGCTCCTGAGGGGTGCGGCCAGTTGGCCGCACCCCTCCTGAACAGGTAAATCTCTCCCTTGGGCCGTGCCTGACTAACTGCAGCCGCTGGTGGAGCCGCAGCCTTCGCAGACGTAGCAGCTGCCGGCCGGGCGCATCTTGGTGCCGCAGGTCAGGCAGAGCGGGGCATCGGCGGTGCGGCCCTGCTGGGCCTCGATCAGCTCGGTGGAGCTGTGCGGGGCCGCGGCGGCGGGAACCGGCGGGACCGGCTTGGCCGGGGCGGCGGGAAGCTGGGCGGCGGCGGGCGGCACGGACCGTTCGGCATGAAGAGGGGGTTCCACGGCGGCCGACTGGGCAAGTTCCACCGGGTCCAGGTCGTCGCTCAGCCCGGCGGGGCTGTTGGGATCGTGCCCGGCCAGCTCGGCGGCGCGCTCGGCGGCGGACAGGATGCCGAGCTCGGCGCGGTCCTCGTACGACAGGTGGTCCAGGGCCAGGCGGCGGAAGATGTAGTCCATCACCGAGCTGGCGATCCTGATGTCCGGGTCGTCGGTCAGGCCGGCCGGCTCGAACCGCATGTTGGTGAACTTGCCCACGTAAGAATCGAGCGGGATGCCGTACTGCAGGCCGACCGAGATGGCCATGGAGAAGGCGTCCATCACGCCGGCCAAGGTGGAGCCCTGCTTGCCGAGCTTGAGGAACACCTCGCCGATGCCGTCGTCCGGGTAGCTGGAGGCGGTCATGTAGCCTTCGGCGCCGGCCACGGAGAACCTGGTCACGGTGGCGGGCCGCTGCCGGGGCAGCCGCTTGCGGACCGGCCGGTGCTCGTGCGGCTCGGGCTGGGCCGCGGCCGCCTCGGCCTCGGCGGGCTTCTTGCGCGCGTCGGACAGCGGCTGGCCGACCTTGCAGTTGTCGCGGTAGATGGCCAGGGCCTTCAGGCCGAGCTTCCAGCCCTCGAAGTAGATGCGCTCGATGTCCTCGACGGTGGCGCTCTCGGGCATGTTCACGGTCTTGGAGATCGAACCGGACAGCAGGGGCTGGACCGCGGCCATCATCCGGACGTGGCCCATCGCGCTGATCGACCGCTCGCCCATGGCGCAGTCGAACACGTCGTAGTGCTCGGGCCGCAGGCCCGGGGCGTTGACCACGTGGCCGTGCTCGGCGATGTACTCGGTGATCGCCTCGACCTGCTCGTGCGGGTAGCCGAGGTTCTTCAGCGCGCGCGGCACGGTCTGGTTGACGATCTGCATCGAGCCGCCGCCGACCAGCTTCTTGAACTTGACCAGGGCCAGGTCGGGCTCGATGCCGGTGGTGTCACAGTCCATCATGAGGCCGATGGTGTTGTGGCTCACCATGCCGTTCGCCACATAGGTAACGTTCTCCGGCACCGACAGGTCGTAGGTGGGCTGGACGCCGCCGTCGTCATTCTGCGCGACCCGCTCGAAGAGGTAACCGAGCGCGGTGCCGAGCCGGTCATCGAGGGTCTCCTCGAAGACACGGGAAGCGAGCATGCGAGGAACTCCGCCGTGCTTGCGCAGCGACAGCATCACCGCGTTGCGGGCGGAGTGGCTGACCGGCACGAGCTCAGCCCACACGTCGGCCGGCAGGAGAACGTAGTCCTTCTTCGCTGAGTGCTCCGGTTCCAGCTCAGCGAGCAGGCGGTCTTTCCGCTGGCCGATGAAGCCCACGAACTCAGCGAAGTTGAGCGCGTGATCGACGTTACGGAGTCTTACCTGGAAGATCGGGCCGCCCCAGCCGCTGACCGTCTCCCGCGTCGTGGTGGCCAGTCCCTGGGTGAGCAGGAGAGTACGGACTTCCGCGGCGAACGACTCATGGGCGGTCGAGAGGCTCGGCACGCCTTCTAGGACGGTGCCGTCCGCCTCGAACAGGCCGCGCAGGAATGCGCTGTACACCGTCGGGTCGTTGGCTTCCAGGATTGCCGACGGGACCCTCGGGACCCAGCCCTTGCCGCTGTGGTCGGCGCCGCGCAGTTCCTTGGCGAACCCGGCGGCCTGCCACCAGCGCGCCAGCCGGACCGAGGAGAGCGTCAGCTCCTGATAGCCCTCTTGCGGCGTGACCACGGGCGCCAGTCCGAACAGGTCCTTGGCGAGGACACTGAGACGTTCGGCGACGTCCAGGTCGGTGTCGGCGACGCAGAGCCTGATGCCCTTGGCGTGCAGGCTGCCGTCGCCCATGAAATAGCCGACCAGCTCGGCCAGCTCGGGGGTGACAGCATCCGGAACGCGGACGTGCCGGTCCCCGGCATAGTAGGCCTGGTCAAGGACGGGCAGCGGAACCAGGCGCGGTTCGCCGACCAGAGTGCGCATCTGCAGGGGCACGACATCGCCTGCGGCGATATCGGCCAGCCGCTTCCATTCCCAGGCACCGGTGGCCGGGTCGACGACCTTGACCCGGTGGGTGAGGGTGCCCTGGATCTGGTAGCCGCCCTCGGTGCCGATCCGGCGGGTTGGCTCCTCGCCGTTGATGAAGAACTTCGTCGCCTGCCGGGGCCCCTCGTCGGTGGAAACGGTGAGGTCGAGGTCTTGCCAGCGGTCGCCGTAGACGTCGCCGATCTCGCCGAGCCGGGTGAGGCCTCGGTCGGTGGTAACGAGGGTGTCCGCGGTCAGACACCCGGTGGGCGCGAGCAGGCTGGCCTGGGCATTCCGGTAGCCGTTGGCCTCGCCGAGCTCGACGCACTCCTGCCAGGTCTGGCTGGCCAGGTCGAGGATCTCGCGGTCCATGGTGGCGACCGTCCTGATCTGCTCGCTGGCGTCGGCGTGCTTGCGCACGACCCGCTTGTGCGGCTTGGCGTTGCGGGCGTAGCCGTCGTAGGGACCGACGGCCGCGGCCAGTTCGGCCGAGGTCCGGTAGGCGGTGCCCGTCATCAGCGAGGTGATCGCGGCGGCGATGGCCCGGCCGCCTTCGGAGTCGTAGGCGTGACCGGTGGCCATCAGCAGCGCGCCCAGGTTGGCGTAGCCGATGCCGAGCTGGCGGTAGGCCCGGGTGGTGGCGGTGATCTTCTCGGTCGGGAAGTCGGCGAAGCAGATCGAGATGTCCATCGCGGTGATGATCAGCTCGGCGATCTTCCTGAACCGCTCGGCGTCGAAGGTGTCGTCGTCGCGGAGGAACTTGAGCAGGTTGATGCTGGCCAGGTTGCAGGAGGAGTTGTCCAGGTGGACGTACTCACTGCACGGGTTGCTGGCCGAGATGCGGCCGGACTCGGGGCAGGTGTGCCAGTCGTTGATCGTGCCGTCGTACTGGATGCCGGGGTCGGCGCAGTCCCAGGCCGCCTGGGCCATCGAGCGGAACAGGTTCCTGGCGTCGACCCGCTCGACCACCTCGCCGGTGCGCCGGGCGAGCAGATCGAATCCCTTACCTTCCTCGACCGCGTGCATGAACTCGTCGGAGACGCGGACGGAGTTGTTGGCGTTCTGGTACTGGACGCTGACGATGTCCTTGCCGCCCAGGTCCATGTCGAACCCGGCGTCCCGCAGGACGCGGACCTTCTCTTCCTCGCGGGCCTTGGTCGTGATGAAATCGGCCACGTCCGGGTGGTCCACGTCGAGCACGACCATCTTGGCCGCGCGGCGGGTGGCGCCGCCGGACTTGATCGTGCCGGCCGAGGCGTCGGCGCCGCGCATGAACGACACCGGGCCGCTCGCGGTACCGCCGGAGGACAGCAGCTCCTTGCTGGAGCGGATCTTGGACAGGTTGACGCCAGCGCCCGAGCCGCCCTTGAAGATCAGGCCCTCTTCCCGGTACCAGTCCAGGATGGCATCCATCGTGTCGTCGACGGCGAGGATGAAACACGCGGACACCTGCTGGGGGGAGGCGGTGCCGACGTTGAACCAGACCGGGGAGTTGAAGCTGAAGACCTGGTGGATCAGGGCGTACTTGAGCTCGTGGTCGAAAATCTGGGCGTCGGCGTCGGTGGCGAAGTAGCCGTGCTTGCGGCCGCTTTCCGTGTACACGCCGACGACCCGATCCACCAGCTGCTTGAGGCTCCACTCGCGCTGCGGGGAGCCGACCGCGCCGCGGAAGTACTTGGTGGTCACGATGTTGGCGGCATTCACCGACCAGAAGCCGGGAAACTCCACGCCGCGCTGCTCGAAGTTGACCGAGCCGTCCCGCCAGTTCGTCATCACGACGTCGCGGCGCTCCCAGGTGACCTGGTCGTAAGGATGCACGCCGGGCGTGGTGTGGATGCGGGTCATGGACAGACCGCCGCGCGGCTTGGCCTGAGCGGCATGCGGGCCGGGCAGGTCCTGAGGCTCCTCGTGGCCCTTGCCCTTGCGGGCCGCGCTGCTTGCCGTCTCGGTCATAACTTCCCCCTTCTGGGATCCGTGCGGATCCCTGCCCGGTCCTGCACTGGCCATGTTGCAACGATCACCGCTGTCATGCCGCGCTCACGGCGCCGTTTCCTTTTCCCGGCGCTGGTGACGCCCCTGGCGCAACGCGGAGATCTCGTCCTCGAAGTCGGCGAGCGACTCGAAACCTCGGTAGACCGAGGCGAACCGCAGGTAGGCAACCTCGTCAAGTTCCCGGAGCGGGCCCAGGATGGCCAGGCCTACCTCGTGCGAGGGGACTTCGGCCAGGCCGCGGGCCCGGATCGTCTCCTCTACCTGCTGGGCCAGGATGGCGAGCTTGTCCTCGCTCACCGGCCGGCCCTGGCAGGCACGCTGCACGCCGCGGATGATCTTGTCCCGGGTGAACGGCTCGGTGACGCCGCTGCGCTTGGCCACCATCAGGATCACCGTCTCCTGGGTGGTGAACCGGCGCCCGCACTCGGGGCAGGACCGCCGGCGCCGGATCGCGGCACCGTCGTCGGCCGTCCGGCTGTCGATGACTCTGCTGTCAGGATTCCGGCAGAACGGGCAGTGCACGCGATCACCTCCCGGGGTGCCTCGTCCTCATAATTCTATCCGTAACACAACTAGTATGGAAACCACAGTGGTGTAACTACTAGATGTTGTGGTTACGGTAAACCACGAGAGGCACTGGTGGCAAGCGGTGCGCGCGTCTTGGATCGGGAATCCCTGCTGGCCGGGGGATCTGGCCGGCGCGCCGGCGTGTCGCCGGGGCTGGGTAACAGCGGAACGGATCAGCCGCGGGGTACCCACAGACGCTGGCCGGGCATCACGGTGTCCGCGCTCAGCCCGTTGAGCTCGACGATCTGCCGGATGACCGCCCGGGTGTCGGCGTTGGGATCGGCGCTCTCGGCGACCGACCACAGACTCTGGCCGGGCCGGACGGTGACCTTGGCCAGGCCCTGCTGCACCGCACCCGGCGAGTGGCTGGTGGCCTGCGCCGAGGCAGCGATGACCAGGGACAGCCCGGCAGCCAGCAGGGCGGCCGCGACGGCGACCACGATCTTCCCGCGCCTGGTCAGCCGGAGCGGCGGATCCGCGACCTGGGCCGGGGACGGCTGACGGCGGACGGGTCGGGCGGGGGCGGCCGGGGCGGCTGGGGCTGGGGCGGGAGCGGTGCGGACTGCGGGGGTCGCGGACGTCGTGGGGGCGGCAGCGGTCGCGGACGTCGTGGGAGCGGCAGCGGTCGCAGGGGCCACAGGGGTCGTGGGGGCTACAGGGGCTACGGGGGGAGCGTGGCCGGGTCCGGTCCAGAGGACGGCCGCCCGGCTGGCCGCGCTGGCCTCCGACTGGTCCGCGGCCGGCTCTTCCGGCAGCTCAACGGCTGGCAGCTCCGCTAGTTCTATGGCCCGCATCGCGCTCATGGCGCCCTCCCGTGGTCAAACTTTCATTCGAGCTATACTGAGCTCATGGCCTGTTCGATCGCTTCTTCGCTCGATCGTAATCCTGTTCGATCCAAGAAGCTACTACATCGTTGTATCGCGTGGGTACGACATTTTCGCGACACGTCCGAACAGATGTTTGGGATGCAGGTCAGAAAACGCTAGTCTCTAGTCAGCAAGAGTCCGGATACGGAAGGTCATCAGATGGAGGGAACCGCCATGGGAGGCACCACAACGGGCACTTCCGGCACGGATATGCCCAGACCCAAGGGGCGGCCGGGACGCAAGCCGAAGGGCAGCGTTCCTGTGGTCACCCTGGAGACGCCCGACAAGCCCGACCCGGATCACGTGCTGACCTGGCGGCAGCGCAAGGTGCTGCAGGTCATCAGGGAGTCGGTGCAGAAGCGCGGCTACCCGCCCTCGATGCGCGAGATCGGCGAGGCGGTCGGGCTGACCAGCACGTCCAGCGTCTCCTACCAGCTGAGCACGCTGCAGAAGAAGGGTTACCTGCACCGGGACGTGGGCCGCCCGCGGACCGTGGAGGTGCGCCTGCCCAATCACCCGGCGGTCCGGCCTGAGCCAGGGCGGACCGAGCCGGTGCGCGGCGAGGAAGTAATCCCGGACTTCCCCGGCATCGACATCGCGTCGCAGGAGGCGGCCTACGTGCCGCTGGTCGGGCGGATCGCCGCGGGCGGGCCGATCCTGGCCGAGCAGCACGTGGAAGACATCTTCCCGCTGCCGCGCCAGCTCGTCGGCGAGGGGACGCTGTTCCTGCTCAAGGTGGCCGGCGACTCGATGATCAACGCCGCGATCGCGGACGGGGACTGGGTCGTGGTCCGGCAGCAGGAGGATGCGGAGAACGGAGAGATCGTGGCCGCCATGCTCGACGGCGAGGCCACGGTGAAGACGTTCAAGCGCAGCGACGGGCACGCCTGGCTGATCCCGCACAACCCGGCCTTCACCCCGATCCTGGGCGACGAGGCCACTATCCTCGGCCGCGTCGTGGCCGTGCTGCGTCGCGTCTGAACCGGGCAGGCATCGGCGGCGCCGGAGGGTCCGCGCCGTCGCGGCGGTGATTACGCCGCGACGATGCTGACCAGCTTCGGCGCCCGCACGATGACCCGGCTGACCTGCTGCCCGCCCAGCGTCCGGATCACTCCCGGGGCCGCTAGGGCGAGCTCGCGCAGTTCGTCCTCGGCGATGGCCGACGGGACTTCCAGCTTGTCCCGCACCTTGCCGTTGACCTGCACCACGCAGGTGACCTTCTCCTGGGTCAGCAGGTCCGGGTCGGCGGCGGGCCAGGCCGCCCGGGCCACGGACGGCTTGTGCCCGAGCAGTTCCCAGCATTCCTCGGCGGTGTACGGGGCGAACAGGGATAGCAGCACGGCCAGCACCTCGGCCGCCTCGCGGACCGCGGGGTCGGCCGCTCCCGGACCCGGCCCGGAATCGATGGCCTTCCGGGTCGCGCTGACCAGTTCCATCAGCCGGGCCACGGCCACGTTGAGGTGGTAGGCCTCGACCTGGCGGGTGACCTCGTCGATCGTACGGTGCGTGACCTTGCGCAGGCCGGCGTCGCCGGCCGAGCTCGTGCCGGCCGGGCCCGCGGATCCGGGGTCGGCGGCGGCCACGTCGGAGGCGATCCGCCAGACCCGGGCCAGGAACTTGACCATGGCCTCCGGGTTCATGTCCGCCCAGTCGATGTCGTCTTCCGGCGGGCTGGCGAAGATCATGGTCAGCCGGATCGCGTCCACCCCGAACCGCTCGATCTGCTCGCCGAGGTCCACGCCGTTGCCCAGCGACTTCGACATGGCCTTGCCGTGGTTGATGACCTGGCCCTGGTTGATCAGCCGGGTGAACGGCTCGGTGAAGCCGAGCAGGCCCATGTCGTACAGGACCTTGGTGAAGAACCTGGCGTACAGCAGGTGCAGGATGGCGTGCTCGACGCCGCCCACGTACATGTCGACCGGGGCCCAGCGCCGGACTTCGGCCTGGTCGAAGGGGCCGTCGGTGTAGTTCACCGAGCAGTAGCGGAACATGTACCAGGACGAGTCGACGAACGTGTCCATGGTGTCCGTGTCGCGCTTGGCCGGGCCGCCGCAGCTCGGGCAGTCGACGTTCACCCAGTCCTCGGCCGCGGCCAGCGGGGACACTCCCCTGGGCACCAGGTCCTGGCCGCGCAGGTCGGGCAGGACCACCGGCAGCTGGTCGTCAGGAACCGGGACTTCGCCGCAGGACGGGCAGTGGATGATCGGGATCGGGGTGCCCCAGAAGCGCTGCCGGGACAGCAGCCAGTCGCGCAGCCGGTAGTTGACCGCGGCGCGGCCCTGGTCGTGGCCGGCCAGGATGGCGGTGATCGCCGCGATGGCCTCGGCCTTGGGCAGGCCGTTGATCGGCCCCGAGTTCACCAGCGTGCCGTCGCCCGCGGTGGCGATGCCGGTCTGCGCCGGATCCGGCTCCCCGGTGTCGACCACGACCCGGACGTCGAGGCCGTAGGCGCGCGCGAAGTCGAGGTCGCGCTGGTCATGCGCGGGCACGGCCATGATGGCCCCGGTGCCGTAGTCGGGCAGCACGTAATCGGCGGCCCAGACCGGGATCCGCTCGCCGTTCACCGGGTTGATCGCGTGCCGGCCCAGGAACACGCCGGTCTTCTCCCGGTCGGTGGACTGGCGCTCGATGTCGGTCAGCTTGCGGACCTGCTCAACGTAGGCGCGCAGCTCGGGCAGGCGGTCGGGGGCGCACACTTGCTCGGCCAGCGGCGAGTCGGCCGCGACCACGAAGAACGTGGCCCCGTACAGCGTGTCAGGGCGGGTGGTGAAGACGGTGACCGGCTCGTCCCGGCCGTCGATGGAGAAGCGGACCTCGGCGCCCTCCGAACGGCCGATCCAGTTGCGCTGCATCAGCAGCACCCGGTCGGGCCAGCAGCCCTCCAGCTGCTTGGCGTCGGCGAGCAGGCGGTCGGCGTACTCGGTGATCTTGAAGTACCACTGGGTCAGCATCCGCCGCGCCACGTCGGCCCCGCAGCGCTCGCACTTCCCGGCGATGACCTGCTCGTTGGCCAGCACGGTCTGGTCGACCGGGCACCAGTTGACGTACCCGTCCCTGCGGTAGGCCAGCCCGCGCTCGTAGAAGCGCAGGAACAGCCACTGGTTCCACCGGTAATAGGTGGGGTCGCAGGTCTGCAGCCTGCGGCTCCAGTCAAAGGAGGTGGCGTAGCGGCGGAACGACGCGGCCTGGGTCTCGATGTTGGCGTAGGTCCAGTCGGCCGGATGGGAGTTGTTCCTGATGGCCGCGTTCTCCGCGGGCAGGCCGAAGGCGTCCCAGCCGATCGGGTGCAGCACGTTGCGGCCGCGCAGGAAGTGGTAGCGGGCCAGGGCGTCGCCGATCGCGTACGCCTCGGCATGCCCCATGTGCAGGTCGCCGGACGGGTACGGGAACATGTCCACCAGGTAGAAGCGCTCCCGGTCGTCCGCCGGGTCCTCGCCGGCCCGGAACGGGTCCAGGTCGACCCAGCGCGCCTGCCATTTCTCCTGGACGTCGCGGGGGTCGTAGCGCTGCGCCAGATCGGCGCTCTCGGCCGCTGTCATTGTTTCCTCACCATCAGATCGGTCCGGCGCCCATCTACCCGTGCCGGGCGTAGGTCACCTGCAATGAAAACGCCCCTCGACACGAGGGGCAGCCGCGCCAACGACGGTAGGTCGGCGCGGCTAGGTAAGAAGCAGCCGGACGGCACGCATGCGCACAGGATAGCGCACCCGTGGTGCAATCGGCCGGGCCCGGGAGGCGGGCGCGGCCGGGCGCGGAGGCGGGCACATACCGGTTTAAATGCCGAAATCGCTACCGGAAATGTAATCGCGCGCGGAAATCCGCGCGTCTCGTCATTCCCCTTGACGGTTGACCGGCCAGAGCTTATTCCTCGTAACTAGGCAATTACCGAGGGTCAGAACCGTTTCAGTGGTGGGGAGCAATGGACGACCGGGCGGATCACGGCGGCGCAATTGCCATCATCGGCCTGGCCTGCCGGTTCCCCGGAGCGGCCGAACCCGCCGAGTTCCATGACCTGATCGTGGCGGGCCGCCGCATGTTCCGGCCGCTGTCAGGCGGGCCGCCGCCGCTGCATGCGGCGCCGCTCGACGACTGGTCCGCCAGTCCGGGCTCCTACGAGGACCATGGGGCCGGAGCGCAGGACACCGGCCCGGTGCAGAAGCTGGCCGCCGAGACCACGGCCCTGGCGCTGGCGGACGCGGGGCTGCGCGACCTGGCCGGGATGCTGCCCGAGGCGGCGGCCCGGCTGCACGGCGTGTCCGGTCCGCTGCCTGCGGCGGCCGGGCGCCGGGGACGGACCGGCCTGATCATCGCGAGCGCCGCGGCCGGGGTGTGCGAGCAGGTGCGCGAGCAGTTCGCGGTCGGAGCCATCACCGACTTGACCCCGTTCATGAGCCCGCCCCCGCCTGCCGCGAGGCTGGCCGGGGTAGCGGGCGCGGGCCGGCCGCTCCCCGTCCCGCGGATGCGAGACGGGGAGCCGTCAGATGCTGCCCCGGATGCGCGTCACGAGACCGGACCGAGAACCACGATCCGTTCGGGCCAGTCAGCGGGCTAGGACCTTCGGCAGGTCCCAGTCGGGCCGCAGCGGCATGCCCGAGGTCCCGTCGGACCGCAACCGGACGCCCAGCACCTGGTGCAGCTCGATGTGGTTGCGGTCGAAGCCGAGCCGCGAGCCGGCCATGTACAGCCGCCACACCCGCGCCGTGCCCTGGCCGACCTCCTTGACCGCCTCGTCCCAGTGGGCGTCCAGGTTGGCGCACCAGGCGGCCAGCGTCTTGGCGTAGTGCTCGCGCAGGTTCTCCTCGTGCCGCACCTCGAAGCCGGCGTCGTGCATGAGCGAGATCAGGTAGCCGGGTCCCTCGAGCTCCCCGTCGGGGAACACGTACCGGTTGATGAAGCCGTTCTTGCGGATGGCCGGCTCGATGTTGTCCGGCCGGGTGATGCAGTGGTTGAGCAGCCGGCCGCCGACCTTGAGCTTGCCGAACAGGAACGAGAAGTAGGCGGGGAGGTTCTGCTTGCCGACATGCTCGGTGAGCCCGATGGAGCTGACCGCGTCGAAGCCGGTCTCCGGCACGTCCCGGTAGTCGAGGTGGCGGACCTCGGCCAGGCCGGACAGGCCCTCCTTCTCGATCGCCTCCTGGCCCCAGGCGGCCTGCTGGGCGGACAGCGTGACGCCCAGGGCCTTGACGCCGTACTCCCGTGCGGCGTGGATGACCATGCCGCCCCAGCCGCAACCGACATCGAGCAGCCGCATCCCCGCGTGCAGGCCGAGCTTGCGGGCCACCAGGTCGAACTTGTTGACCTGGGCCTCTTCCAGCGTGGCGTCCTCGCGCGGGTAGCAGGCGCAGGTATAGGCCATGGTCGGCCCCAGCACCCACTCGTAGAAGCGGTTGGAGACGTCATAGTGGTGCGAGATCGCCCTGGCGTCACGGCTCTTGGAGTGCAGGCGGCCGCCGAGGAAGCGGCGATGCAGCCGGACCTCCTGGGGCGGCGGCGGGATGCGGTGCACCAGGAGCTTGGGGCCGCCGAGGGCCTGCAGCTGGCGGAGCTTCTCCGGGATGCTCATGCTGATCGACTGGGCTTTCGTCATCCGGACCAGGGCCTCGTACGTGTCGCCCTCGATGTCCAGATGGCCGGACACGTAGGCGCGGGCCAGCCCGAGCTCGCCCGGTGCCTGGGCCAGGTAGGCCACGGCCACCGGCGAGCGGACCGTGACCTTCACCGGGGATCCGGGGATGCCGGCGCGACTGCCGTCGTAAGCCGCGAACTCTACCGGGGCGTCCGCCCCCGCGACTGCCTCGAAGACCTCGGCAATTGCCATGCTGTGAATTCCTTCCGCTTGCGGGCTTCAGCGTGCCCTGACACATTTCTCGTACAGGCTGAGCAGGCGCCCCTCGCCGTCGTAGGCGTGCTTGAGGGCCTGGTAGGCCTCGCCGTTGTAACGCCGGTAGAACTCCTCCTCGGTATAGAAGGCCGACGAGTACAGCGACTTGTGCCCGTCGAGCTTGGCCACCTCGTCCTCCACCAGGCGGTTGTAGTAGCCGTCACCCTCGCCCGCGGGCGCGGGCCGCGGCGCGGTCCCCCAGAACCCGAAGTTCACGTAGAGCTCGCCTGGCTGCAGCGGGTACAGCGGCCAGGCCCGGTCGCCGCGCAGCCGGAGCGGGCACATCCACACCGGGCGCATGCCCACGCTGGCGTCGAAGAAGTCCAGGAACTCCGCGCCGTGCTCGACCGGGATCTCCACGTCCTGGGTGACGAACTCCCGCGGCGGCCGCTGCCGCCTGGTATCCAGCGCGTTGGTGAAGCCGTACCGCTGGTTGAGGGCGACCAGCTTGCGGTACACGTCGCTGCGCCGGTACCGGCGCGGCCATAGCTTCCTGACCATGGGCCGCTGCACGCCGAACGCCCGTGAGCACCAGAACCAGTCGGTATCCCACCGCCACAGGTAGTTGCGGACGGACAGGAAGTCCTCCTTGTCCTGCCTGACCGAGGTGTAGTAGATCTGCTGGCCGGTGTAGTCGCTGCGCCAAGGCGCGACGTCGCTGAACGCCCCGACGGTGAGGTACAGCTCATCCGGCCCGAACGCGGTGCCGTCGAGGAAGTCGGCCTGGTGGCCGCGGTAGCTGCCCTCGGCGGCGATCTGGACGATGGCCTCCATGCAGGCCTGCGCGGTGTCGAACCGGAAGTGGCGCAGGTGGACGAAGGGCCGCACCGGCTCGAGCTCGATGGTCAGCGACAGGGTGTAGCCCAGGGTCCCGTAGGAGTTCGGGAACCCGCGGAACAGGTCGGCGTGCTCGTTACCGGCGGTGGCGCGCAGCACGCGGCCGTCGCCGGTCAGGATCTCCATCTCGGTTACCGACTCGTGCGGCAGGCCGCTGCGGAACGACGTGGACTCGATGCCAAGCCCGGTGACCGCGCCGCCCAGGGTAATGGTCTTCAGCTGGGGCACCACCAGTGGCATCAGCCCGTGCCTGAGCGTCGCGTCGGCCAGGTCCTCGTACGTCGTCATGCCGCCGACCCGGGCGATCCGGCGGGCCGGGTCGACGGACAGCACGTGGCCGAACGCGGAGACGTCGAGCTGCGCAACCGGGGCCGCGTCGCGGAACCGGAACAGGTTCGAGGTGCGCTTGGCCAGCCGCACCGGCGTCCCGGGCGGCACGGCGGCGTAGGCCTCGCGCAGCCTGGCCACCGCGGCGTCGTGCGTGGCGTCGGTCATGCGGGCATCCTCCCGGGAGTTAAGAACCGTTATCCATGATGCGGACAGGCGGTGAAGAACGGAATACGCGGGGCCATATTCAGCGGAGCGGACATTTCAGGCAGTGTATCCGGGCGGGGGCGGCCGCCTGCCGTGCAGTGGCCGGCCGACCCCGCCGTGACCTCAGTCTTCGCCGGCTGAGTCCGGGTCGTGGTCGGCTGCGTCCAGCTCGTGAACATAGTCGTCATCGTGACTATCATCATCATCGCCGTAGTCTCCGGCTCCGGCTTCGGCCTCGTCGTAGCTGGCCGCTACCTCCTCGGGGGTCATCGGCAGCCGGGCCAGCGACGGCGGCGCACCGGCCGTAATCACCTGCCGGAGCAGCAGCGCCATGGAGTAGACCGGGTCGTCGGCCAGGGCCCGGTCCAGGGCCACGTTGGCCAGCGCGCCGTCGCCTGACTGCCAGGCCACGAAGGCCAGCAGGGCGGCCGGCGCGGCCACGTGGCCGGGCTGCGCCCGCCGGACCACGTCCAGCCACAGCCGCAGGTGCGGCTCGGAGTGCGCGGGATCCATCCGGGCCCAGGCGTCGTCCCTGACCCGCAGGTCGCGCAGGGCGACCGTGATGCGAGCGATCTCGTAGTCGGTGCTGAACCGGCCGCCGCCACGGTACCTGGCGATCATCGCGCCCACCGCGGCCAGGCTCTCGGCGGCGATCATCTGCCGGGCCGCGCCCAGGCGGGAGGACTTGCGGACTTTCCCGAGCAGCTGGGCGACGTGGCGCTCGGCCCGGCGGGTGGCCTGGCGCATCGACTCGGCGGTGATGCCGCCCAGCGGCGTCACCCGGGCGGCCAGGGCGGCCCGGTCGGCCAGCACCGGCGCGCCGCGGCGGTCCAGCACGGACACTATGGATCGCTGGGTCACGTCGAACGGCGTCCCCTCGGCCGGGCAGCATTCCTCATCGTGGCAGTTGTACGACCAGAAGCGGCCGTTCTCGACCCGGAGGAAGTCCCGCAGGTCGATCCGGGCCTTCCAGGCCGCGGCCCGCAGGGCCTCGGCTACCGGGGTCACCAGGGTCTCGGACCCGTAGCCGACCGCCGTGGCTTCGGTCAGGTGCTGGGCGCTCAGCACGCCCGCGGCGTGCTCGGCGATGTCTGCGGCCAGGTCCGCGTCGGGCGGATCGGGCAGGTCGTACCGGAGCGTGACGCGGATGCGGTCGCGGGGCGGCGCGAGCCCGATGATGACCACGCTGGCCGCGGGCCAGAAGCCGATCAGGTGCGGGATCAGGGCCAGCAGGGCGGCGGGCGAGCTGACCCTGACGACGATGCCGGGCTCGGGACCCGGGAACTTCTGGGCCTTCTGGGGTGTCTGGGGTGTCTGCGGGCTATCATCACCCGCTGTAGCAATTTGTCGCATATTGCCAGCGTCGGGCGGGGTGGAGGTCGGCCGAGAGGGCCCTCAGACCACCTGTGGATAACTTTCTGGTTTATCCACAGGCTGGCGGCGGGTCTTGACAAGCGCACCGGGCCCGGTTTACGGCCGGAGACGCGCGGGCTTCCGGGGTTACGGACGGAGGCGGATGCCGAGCAGGGCGTCGACGGTGGCGGTGACCAGGTGCACGCCGGCCACGTCGGCCGGGGTGATCCGGGTCGGCGCATCCGCCAGCAGCCGGTCGGCCCAGCGGTCGACCACGGCCAGGGCGCCCGGCGCGTCCAGGTCGTCCCGCATCCGGGCGCGCACCCCGGCCAGGACCTCGTGCGCCGGCTCGGCCGCGGCGACCGCGAGTTCCCCCTCCTGGTGGGCCGGGACGGTGGCCTCGGCCCGGGTGACGGCCGAGCGCCAGCGGGCCAGCCGGGCCCCGGCGTCGGCCAGCCCGGCGTCGGTCCACTCCCAGTCGGACCGGTAGTGGTGGGCCAGCAGCGCCATCCGGATGGCCATCGGGTCGACGCTCTCGGCCAGCAGGCGGTTGACGAACACCAGGTTGCCCAGCGACTTGGACATCTTCTGGCCCTGGTAGCTGACCATCCCGGCGTGCGCGTAGACCCGGGCGAACACCGCCTGCTGCGGCGCGAAAGCCACCCGGGCGTGGGAGGCGCTGAACTCGTGGTGCGGGAACACCAGGTCGCAGCCGCCGGCCTGGACGTCGAAGGCGGCGCCCAGGTAGTCAGTGGCGATCGCGGCGCACTCCACGTGCCAGCCAGGCCGCCCGCGGCCGAACCGGGACTCCCAGGCGGGCTCGCCCGGTCGTTCGGCCCGCCAGACCAGGACGTCGAGCGGATCCTTCTTGCCCGGGCGAGCCGGGTCGCCGCCATGCTCGGCGGCGATCCCGGCCATGTCCGCGGGCGCCAGCCCGTACGGCGTGCCCGGCCCGGACAGCGCGCCGAAGGCCGGGTCGGCCGACCGGGCGAAGTAGGTGTCCTCGTCCACGTCGTACAGCGCGCCGCGGTCGGCCATCCGGGCGCTGAACCGCTCGATGAGGGGCAGCGCCTCCACCGCGCCGATCAGGTGGGTGGGCGGCAGCACCCGCAGCGCCGCCATGTCGCCGCGGTAGCGCTGGATCTCGCGGTCGGCCAGGTCGCGCCAGTCCACGCCGTCCCGCGCGGCGCGTTCCAGCAGCGGGTCGTCGACGTCGGTCACGTTCTGCACGTAGATCACGCTGTACCGGGGGGCCGGGGCACCCGGGACGTCCGGGACGTCCGGGGCTTCGGGGGCCGCGTCCAGCCAGGCCCGTACCAGCAGGTCCCAGGCGGTGAAGGTGGCGGCATGCCCGATGTGCGTCGCGTCATACGGCGTAATGCCGCAGGCGTACAGCGTGGCCACCGGCCCGGCCGAGGCCAGGACCAGCTCCCCGGTGGCCGTGTCGTGCAGCCGGGGCGCCGGCCCGCTGCCCGGGAGCAGGGGAACATCTGCGCGGCGCCAAGATTCCATGCTGGTCAGGTTATCCTGCGGCCCAGGTTAGGGCGCTAGCGGACGCTGGCGGCCAGGGTCGGCAGCTGGCGGGCCTGGGCGGCCTGCTCGAAGGCGTAGGCCACCGCCAGCAGCCGCGGTTCGGTCCAGCGCGGCCCGAAGAAGGACACGCCGACCGGCAGCCCGGAGACGTACCCGGCCGGCACCGTGATCGACGGGCAGCCCGCCACCGCGGCCGGGCCCGAGGTGTGGAACACGTCGTGGTCGCCGAGCACGTAGTCGGTCAGGCAGGCGGGGTTGGCGGTCAGGGCTACCAGAGCCTCGAGGTCGTGCTCGGCCAGCGGCGCGGAGATGGCGGTGCGTGCCAGCCGGGTGGCCTCGCGCCGCGCGGCCAGGTAGTCGGGATCGGCCAGGTCGCCGCTGGTCGCTTCGGCCTGCTCGAAGACCTCCTGGCCGAACCGGGACAGCACCAGGTCGGAGTTCCGCTTGTTGAAGTCGATCAGCTCGGCCAGGGTGCGGGGCACCGGCCCGGAGAAGCCGAACCCGGCGATGTAGTCGAGGTAGGCGTTGATCCCGTACTTGAACTCGTGCCGCAGGGCGGCGAACTCCGGCTTGGCGATCTCGCGGACGTCCGGCAGCGTCACCGGATCGGATACCACCGCGCCCTGCGCCCGCAGCGTGGCCACCACCGCGTCGAGCACGGCGTCGGTGGCGGCGCCCGCCTGGGCCGACGCGTCGCGCCAGATGCCCAGCCGCGCGCCGTCCAGGGCGGCGGCATCCAGGCCGCCAGGCTGGCCGGCCCGGATGCAAGCCAGCCTGGTCCGTTCGGCCAAATCCGCATCGGCCGAGGTGACGGGATCGGCGGGGTCGGCGGCGGCCATAATGCCCAGCATGGCCGCCGCGTCCGCGACGCTGGCCGTCATCGGCCCGGCGGTGTCCTGCACCGGTGAGATGGGCACGATTCCCTGACGGCTGACCAGGCCATTAGTGGGCTTGAGGCCGACGATCCCGCACGCGCTGGCGGGGCAGACGATCGAGCCGTCGGTCTCGGTGCCGACCGAGACCGGGGCCAGCGCGGCCGCCACGCCCGCCGCCGAGCCCGAGCTCGAGCCGGACGGGTTGCGGTCCAGCGCGTAGGGGTTGGCGGTCTGGCCGCCGAGGGTGGACCAGCCGCTGGTCGAGTGGGTGGAGCGGAAGTTGGCCCACTCCGACAGGTTGGCCTTGCCGATGATGACCGCGCCCGCCGCGCGGAGCCGGCTGACCAGGAAGGCGTCGCTGGGCTCGGCGGACAGCAGCGCGGGCGACCCGGCCGTGGTGGGCATGCCCGCCACCTGGACGTTGTCCTTGATCAGCACCGGGATGCCGTCCAGCGGCCCGCGCGGGCCGGCCGCAGCCCGGGCCGCGTCGCTGGCCGCGGCCTCGGCGGCGGCGTTGAGGTTGACCGTGATGACCGCGTGCAGCGCCGGGTTCAGCCGGTCGATCCGCTGCAGGTAGAAGCCGGTCAGCGCGGCGGAGCTCAGCTCGCCGGAGGCCATCGCGGCCTGCAGGCCGGCCAGCGAGGCATGGCCGGCAGGCAGGGGCGTACCCGGGATCGCATCACGGAAGTCCGGCATGCCGGAAGGATAATCGCCGGACCGGCCGGCGCGGGAGGGGCCCCCGTGGCCCCGGTCAGCGCCGCGCCGCGCGCAGGCCGTCGCTGATGGCCCGGGCGGCCCCGCGGACCTGGGTGACCAGCTGATGCTGCAGCGAGGCGGGCGCCCGCACCAGCGGCGAGGGCACGGTGAGCACCGCGACCATCCGCTTGCCCTGCACCACCGGGGCCGAGGCGGCCCACACGCCCCGGTCGATCTCCTCCTCGCTGGTGGCCCAGCCGTCGCGGGCGGCGATGGCGACCTTCTTCTCCAGCAGGGCGGCGGCCTCGGGGTCACGCTCGGCCAGCGGGGCCAGATACTCCTGGCGTACCTCGGGCGACAGGCCGGACAGCAGGAGCCGGGCGCTGGCCCCGTGCTCGAGCGGCAGCGGCTGGCCGGGCTCGAACGAGATGCGCAGCCGCTGGGCCGACTGGACCCGGTGCACGCACACCGCGGACCGGCCGATCAGCCGGACCAGGATCACCGTCTCGCCGGTCTCGCCGGCCAGCGCGCGCATGACCGGATCGGCCACGTCGATGATGGACTCGGCGGCCTCGGCCGCCCGGGCCAGCCCGATCAGCCGCGCGGACAGCCGGTAGCTGCCGCGCTCGTCGCCGGCCAGCAGCCCGGTCTCGCGCAGCAGCGTGATGTACCGGTAGACGCTGGGCAGCGCGATGCCGGTGGCCGCGGCCAGGTCGCGCGCGGTCAGGGTGTTCTTGTCCGCCGAGAAGGCCAGCA
Source organism: uncultured Actinomycetes bacterium (assembly GCA_963790065.1). GTDB lineage: Bacteria > Actinomycetota > Actinomycetes > Streptosporangiales > Streptosporangiaceae > Palsa-504. The sequence continues at coordinate 267,267 of CAWBNK010000002.1, forward strand.
TGAGGGCGAGGACCCGGCGGGCTCCCTCACAGCCGTGCACGGCATTAGCTTCCGGTGGCATCTTGACTGCCGAGGCTCTGGCCATGAAACTCTTCTCGGATCGTCAGAATGTGACTATCGGCAGATGATAACGACCGTTTGTGTATACGGTCAACGTGTCTACCAAAATTGGTGCGAATTAACAGCGAAGTAAGCAGAGTCCCTGGTGGGCGCCCTGGATGGCCCGCAGCTCTACGGGACGAGCAGGCGGGCGCCGAGGGCCAGGGCCGCGGTCGAGACCAGCAGGAACAGAGCCACCCACACGCCGCTCGAGGTGCCGGTCAGCTGGCCGAGCTGGTCGGCGTCGGTGACCCCGGTGCGGTAGCGACGGCGGCGGAGCAGCTCGAGCACCGGGCGCATCCCGCCGAGCAGCAGGAACCACACGGCCAGGTAGGCGAAGCCGGCCTGCACCGCGGCGGAGGCGAAGTAGCTGACCGCGAACACCCCGCCCGCGGTGCCCAGCACGGCCAGCGCGCCGAACGCGTTGCGGATGGCCAGGAACGTCGCGGCCAGCAGGACCAGGGCCAGCCACAGCATGGCGGTCTCGTGCCGCTCGGCCAGCAGCCAGGCGGCGCCCACGCCCAGCAGGGACGGGGTCAGGTAGCCGGCCGCCGAGGTGGCCACCAGGCCGGGGCCGTGCCGCCTGCCCCGCGAGTAGGTCACCCCGGAGCTGTCCGCGTGCAGCCTGATCCCCTCCAGGCGCCGCCCGGACAGCACCGAGACCAGCGCGTGCCCGCCCTCGTGCGCGATCGTGATCACCTTCCCGGCCACCCGCCAGGAGGAGTTGCCGGTCACGATGATCAGGGCGGCCAGCGCGGTCGCGCCGATCACCCAGGCGGGCGGCAGCGGCTGGCTGCCTGATACCCGCTCCCAGAGCCGGTCCAGGACGTTCATGGCGCTGGCAGCCAGCCCACGTGGCCGGCCAGCAGGGCGTAGCCGACGAAGGTGACCGCGTCGATCAGGAAGTGCGCGATGAACATCGGGGTGATCCGGCCCCACCGGCGGTACAGGTAGGCGAAGATGGCGCCCATGACCGCATTGCCGAGGAACGCGCCTGGGCCCTGGTACAGGTGGTACGAGCCGCGGATGACCGCGCTGATGGCGATGGCCCGGGACGGCCTGACCCCGAGCTTGTCCAGCCAGGCTCATCAGGTAGCCGACCACGATGATCTCTTCCACGGCGGCGTTCTGCGCGGCGGACAGCAGCAGCACCGGGATGCGCCACCAGATGACCGGCAGGCTCTCGGCCACGACGTTCACCTCGACGCCGAGGTGATAGGCGCCCAGGTACAGGGCCAGCCCCGAGCCGCCGATGACCGCGGCCAGCACCGCGCCGCGCACGGTGTCCTGGACCGGGTGGCGGGCGTCCAGGCCGATGTCGGCGGGCCCCTCCCCCGCCCGGGCCAGCAGGTAGAACACCATCAGCACCGGGGCCAGGGCCAGGGCGATGTTAAGCAACTGCAGGAACAGGCCGAACAGCGGGCGGCCGGGGGCCAGCGTGCCGTTGAGCACCGTGGCCTGACTGCTCACCGACTGTCTGGCCGTGAGGGTGCCGATGTACGAGACCAGGGCGTACAGGCCGCTGCCGCCCAGGGAGATGGCGAAGACGGCCACGATCTCCCAGCGCAGCAGCCGGGGCGGCGGCAGGCCGAGAACCGCCGAGGCCGGCGCCGCGGCGCTTGGCCCGGCCGGCGCCGCGGTGCCGTCGCGCGGGCTTGGCTCGGAGGCCGCCGCGGTGCCCTCGCGCGGGGTCGGCTCGGAGGCCGCCGCGGTGCTGGCCTCGGGCGCCGCCGCGGTGCCCCCGCGCGGGGTCGTCGAGGTCTCGTCCGTCATGATCCTTCAGTATCGCCCGAGCGCGGCCATGCCTCGCCCGGCCGGATAGCCCCGCCTGCGGCGAGCAACTAAGCTCTAGAGGTCATCACCAGACCGGCGCTCCCCTAGCAACCGGCGCTCCCCTGCAGAGGTCATCATGTACCAGCCCTATCCGTCCAACGGCAAGCCTGTCGACGCGGTGCGGCCTCCTGCTCCCCAGCCGGTGCTGCAGGCGGTCAAGCTCATGTACGTGGGCGCCGCGGTCAGCACCGTAAGCCTGATCATCTCGCTGGTCGACATCAGCGGCACGAAATCCGCGATCGAGAAGGCCCGGCCCAGCCTCACCGCGGCGCAGGTCAACCAGCTCAACACGTTCATCATCAGCCTGGCCGTGGTGTCCGGCGTGGTCGGGATCGCGCTGTGGCTGTGGATGGCCCGGGCGAACGGCCAGGGCAAGAACTGGGCGCGTATCTTGTCCTCGGTCCTGTTCGGCCTGACCACGCTCGACCTGATCGGCGTGTTCAGCCAGCCCAAGACGATCCTGGGCCTGATCTTCCCGGTGCTGACCTGGCTGGTCGGCCTGGGTGCGGTATGGCTGCTGTGGCGTAAGGAATCGAGCGCGTTCTTCAAGCCCCAGGGCATGATGTGATCATCTTCTCGGCCGTCCCGACGCTGTTCGCGGGGGACGGTGAGATCGACCGCGAGGCCAACCGCGCGCTGTACAAGGTGGTCGCCGGGCTCATGGACGGGCTGTTCGTGGCCGGCACCACGGGCGAGTTCCCGGCCCTGGACGACGCCGAGCGGCTGGCCCTGTTCGAGCTGGCGCTGGCCGAGGCGGGTCCCGACCGGGTGATCGCGCACATCGGCGCGCCGGACGCCCGGCACTCGGCCCGGCTGGCCCGGGCCGCGGCGGCCCTCGGCGTTCAGCGGCTGGCGGCGATCACGCCTTACTACCTGCCAGCCAGGCCCGATGAGCTGGTGGCCCACTTCTGCCTGATCAAGGAGGCCGCGCCGGACCGGGAGCTGTACTCGTATATTTTTCCCGAACGGACCGGGCTGCACGTGTCCGCGGACGTCTTCGCCCAGCTCGCGGAGGCCGCCCAGCTGGCCGGGACCAAGGCCAGCGGCTCGGCCGCGGCCGAGGTGGCCGGCTACGCCGCGGCCGGTAATGGTTTGCGGATCTTTTCCGGCAACGACTCGAACCCGGCGGCGGCGATGGCCGCCGGCGCTGCCGGGGTGATCTCCGGCCGCAGCGGCGCCTGGCCCGAGGTATTCGGCGCGCTGGCCGCCGCGTACAACGCGGGCGACGCGGACGCGGCCGCCCGGCACCAGCAGCAACTGGACCGGATCGTCACCCTCGGGGCCAGCATCGGCCGGGTCAAGCACGCCCTGCAGCTGCGCGGCCGGGGCGGCACCACGGCCCGGATGACGGTCGACCTGCCGGACGCGGCCACGGCCGCCGCCATCGCCGCGCTCGCCGCTGAATTCTCCGCCGCCTAGCCGCCGCTTCGCGTCAACCAACGGCCGGGGCAGCGCGTCATCTTTACAGAGGTCCGGCGTTTAGCGGGGCGCCGGACCTCTGTCAGCTCGGTGATCGTGCGGGTGCCGGGCTGCAGGCCCGGCGAGAGCGGGGCACCGGTCAGCTGGCCGGTGTGAGCGGGGCGCCGGGTCTGTACGGCACGGCCCCGGGCTCACGACAAGGTATCGAGTACCTCGTGAGCCCGGGCGATAAGTACCGGCACGGCCGGGCCTTCGTGCTCGAAGCCTTCACCGACCGTCTGGTGCTGCAGGTAGCGCGCGTGGATGCCCTCCAGCACCACGGCCAGCTTGAAGTAGCCGAACGCCATGTAATAACCGATCCGGGACACGTCCCGCCCGGTGCGCCTGGCGTACTCGGCGGCGAACTGCGCCCGGGTCCAGAACCCGGGAGTCACGGTGGCGTCGGTCGACACCCCGTTCGGCCCGGCCGGGACGCCCCCCGGGGTCAGCCAGCCTTCCTCGCCCGGGTCGGTCCAGTAGACCAGGGTCAGGCCCAGGTCGGCCAGCGGGTCACCCAGGGTGGCCATCTCCCAGTCCACCACGGCCGCGATCCGCGGCCGCGGGTCCAGCGTCACCAGCGCGTTGTCCAGCCGGAAGTCCCCGTGCACCAGCGTCACGTCGCCCTCGGCGGGCAGCGCGGCGCTCAGCCGCTGCACCAGCCGGTCATAACCCGGCATCTCCCTGGTGGTCGACAGCTGCCACTGCCGCTGCCACCGGTCGAGCTGGCGCCGCAGGTAACCGGCGCCGCGGCCGAGGTCACCGAGCCCCACCGCCTCGACGTCCACGCCGTGGATCGCGGCCAGCATGTCAGCCAGGCACCGCGACAGCTCGCCGGCTTGCTCCCGGGTCAGAACGGCGGTGTCGGCCCGGGCGCGCATGACCACGCCGGGCACGAACTCCATCACGTAGAAGGGCGAGCCGATCACGCTCTCATCGGTGCAGGGTGCCACCAGGGGGGCGACCGGCACCTGGGTGCCGGCCAGCGCGGACAGGACCCGGTACTCGCGTGTCATGTCGTGGGCGGTAGGCAGCACGTGGCCGAGCGGCGGCCTGCGCAGCACCAGCAGCCGGGTCCCCTGCGGGCCGGCCACCTCTAGGCGGTAGGTCAGGTTCGACCGGCCGCCCGCGATCAGCTGGATGCCGGTCAGGTCGACGGGATCGCCGTTCAGGTGGTCGTTCAGCCAGCTGGCCAGGCGTTCCGGGTTGTCGATTCCCGGCGGAGTGTCGGTGACGGTCATGCCCTACCGCTCAGTAGAAACGAACAGAATGCAAAATCCTAACGCGCGCAAGTATGGACTAATGACTGACGCTGACGTAAGCAGAAGTTAGGGAGCTAGAAGGTCTAGACCGTTTTCCGATCTTCAGGGAGGGACCCTGTGGCTGAAGCGTGGATGCCGGGCGCAAGGTGCATCCGGTCCGCGACGGACGGGGGTCAACTGGGGGGAGGGGCGCCTCGAGTGGTCTGGATGACCCTAGGCGCCGATCCGCGGGTGGTGTCGGCTTGGTCGGCCGCGCAGCGGCTTAACGAGGAGAACCGGCCCTGCCACCTGGTATGGGATCCGCTGACCGGCGACATCGCGCAGCTGCTGCCCATCGTCAGGGCGGGCCTGGCGCTCGGCACCCCTGAGGACCTGGAGTACGCGCCTGACCTGCTGCCGCACCACCAGGCGGACGTCAACCGCGAAGGCCGGCTGTGCGTGCAGATCGGGGTGCTCGGCACGGCCAGGGACCCGTTTACCAACTACCAGATGATCGGGCTGGGCGAGATCCTCGGCTGGCTCGACTCATGGCAGGTCCCCCGGCGCTGGCCGGCCGGGGCACCGGCCCCGTACCGCCAGACGGCCCGGCCGCGCAGCCGGGCCCGGTGGGCGATGGGCGGGCACTTCGGCGCGTCGCAGGTGCCTGACTGCGGCAGCATCGGCCCCGGCGGGATCGACGTCGACCAACTCGTCCGCACCGACACCATCGGCCGCTCGCTGCGGCAGCCGGCGCTAGCCGCGTCATCGCTGGCCGGGCCGTCGCAGGCCGGGCCGTCGCTGGGCGCGTCGTCGCTGGGCGAGCCGTCGCTGGGCGCGTCGTCGCTGGCCGAGCCGACGCCGATCCGGCTGGGCCCGCGCAACAGTCACGAGATGACATCAGCCGCTTCCCTCAGCGCGGCCGGCCTCTGACTCTCGTTTTCCGTTTCTGGCAGCTGGCGGCGTCGTCGTTGGCCGGCCAAGTGTTTCCCGGACGGCAGTGCTTTCTGGGCGCCGCTGATCGGTGCCGGGCCGCTCCCCAGCCGGCACGATGTTCCATCGTGCCGGCCCTGACCGGTCCGATGTTCCATCGTGCCGGCGGCTGAGCATCATCGCGGAAGGGATCGGGCGTACGGTGATGGACCATGAACGCGCCTGACCTCTCCAGCACCCCGCGTACCGCACTGCAGCGGCACCGCGAGCGGGGCCGCACCGATCGCGATGACCTGTACGCCGTGCTCGACGCCGGCCTGATCTGCCACCTGGGCGTCATCGAGGACGGCGTGCCGCGGGTGCTGCCAACCGGGTACGGGCGGCTGGATGACCTGCTCTACCTGCACGGGTCGTCGGCCAACGCGACCCTGCTGGGCGGCAGCGGTCAGGAGGTGTGCGTCACCGTCACGCACCTGGACGGGCTGGTCTGCGCGCGTTCGGTGTTCAACCACTCGATGAACTACCGCAGCGCCATGGTCTACGGGGTGGCGTGGCTGATCACCGATCCGGCCGAGAAGCTGCTGGCGCTGCGCACCATCACCGAGCACCTCACCCCCGGCCAGTGGTCCTACGCCCGGCAGCCGGACAAGAAGGAGCTGGCTGCTACCTCGGTCCTGGCGCTGCCGCTGGCCGAGGCCTCGGTGAAGATCCGCACCGGCGGCCCGGTCGACGAGCCCGAGGACGAGACGCTGGACCTGTGGGCGGGGGTGGTGCCGGTCACGTCGGCCTTCGGGACGCCGGAATCCGACGCCGAGCTGCGGCCGGGCATCGGGATCCCCGAGCACATTGCGCACCGGCCGTGCTAGCCGCTCGTAGCTGGTCAGCCGGCCGTAGCCGCTGGGCCCACGCCGTGCCTACCGGGGCATCCGGGACAGATGTGCCGTCTCGGGTACGGCTGAGCCCGGGACGGCGCAGATCGTGGATGGTTGCTGCCCCCCGGCGGGGGGTAACCATCCACGAAAAGTTGATCATGGACGGCTCTGGGGGCTGCGGGACGTTTGAGGCGCGGTCGCGGGGCTGGGCGGGCCGGACAGTTCTGGCCACGCACGTCAGCCAAGGCCGTACGCTGTGAAGGTGAACGACCGGCTCGTGTGGATCGACTGCGAGATGACGGGGCTCGACATCGAGCGAGACGCCCTCATCGAGATCGCGTGCCTGGTGACCGACGCCGACCTCAACCTGCTGGACGAGGGCATCGACCTGATCATCAAGCCCCCGGCAGAGGCGCTGGAGTCCATGCCGGAGGTGGTGCGGGAGATGCACACCACCTCTGGCCTGCTGGCCGAGCTGCCCGGCGGGATTACGGTGGCCGAGGCGCAGGACCTGGTGCTCGGCTACGTGCGCGGGCACGTCCCCGAGCCCAGGAAGGTGCCGCTGTGCGGTAACTCCATCGCCACCGACCGCTGGTTCATCGCCAGGGACATGCCGGAACTCGACGCCTACCTGCACTACCGGATGGTCGATGTGTCTAGCGTCAAGGAGCTGGCCCGGCGCTGGTACCCGCGGGCCTACTTCGCCTCCCCGGCCAAGCACGGCGGGCACCGGGCCCTGGCCGACATCAGGGAAAGCGTGCAGGAGCTGCGGTACTACCGGGCCGCGGTGTTCGTGCCGCAGCCGGGGCCTGACTCGGCCAGCGCCCGCGAGATCGCCGCCCGCTTCACCGAGCCCGAGCATGCGGCGGTGCCCGGCCCGGACGGCTCGTGACCCACGACGACCACGGGACCGCTATACTTCTGCTGGCCGCGCGATGTCCCTCGGGGCAGCGCGCGTTCTGCTGTCGCGTAAGCCGCGACGATGGTGGGCGTAGCTCAGTTGGTTAGAGCACCAGGTTGTGGTCCTGGGTGTCGGGGGTTCGAGTCCCCTCGCTCACCCCATCGTTTGTAGGGTTGACCTGCAGGTTTGATGGGAGCCCCAAGTTTTCGCTAACCGGCTGGTTAGGATTTTGGTTAGCACGCCGGTGTGACGTCGATCACATGGAGTCTCATGGCGGGTGCTGCCTCACTGTGGTGTGCAGTTTCGCGGCTGTTACGGTCAGCCACGCTTACGGTTGGGACATGACGCCAGGCATCCTGTTGCCGCGGCCTGACCGAGGAGGCGAGACACCCCTGTTTCGCGAGGGTCTCGCGGATGGTTTGCTGAACTCGCGATCTCTTCCCAGACGGGTGAAGGGCGCGAGAGACCGCCACGCGGCCGCCGCGAGGTCGACAGGCAGCTGCGAGCCAGAAGCGCCTGAGCGTGTGTTTTCCGCGCCCGGCGTGTCGCCAGCGGGCAATGTTGATCTCTGTCGCTGGCCCGTTAGTCTGACCACGGACGTCTGACCTTCTGCGTTCTAACCTGGTCGCCGCCAAGCAAGTCAGGTCTGAACCGAAACGGGTATGAGGTTGTCGTTGGATGGCCCCCTATTTGGGGGCCTTCGGCCTTTCTAGGGCCTGTTTCAGCTCCAGATGTACGGAAGGCAAAGGACAGCCAGCATCTTCGCCGGCCGGGCATCGATGCCGGCCAGGCGCGCCGGCTGACCTGGGCGGTTAGCCGCCGCGCGGCGATGACCAGCAGCATTATGGCGCGTAGATATTGGGTCTACGACCATCCGGGGCTGAGCCGTTCCATCTGGCGGCCGTTCAAGTTATTGGCGCCGACTCAACCAACCTGGTTATTGGCGCCGACTCAACCAACCTGGTTATTGGCGCCGACTCAACCAACCTGGAGGAGCCGATGGACGGCCCGGGCCATTACCGGGAAGCGGAGCGGCTGATAGCCGCCGCCCGGCTGAACACCGATCAGTTCTATGGTGAGCAGGACGCGATACCGACCCTGCTGGCCGCCATGGCGCACGCCACGCTGGCCAGCGCCGCGGCGGCAGCGCTCGGCGAGGCGCCTGCCGAGATGCGGGCATGGACCGAGGCCGCCGGTACCAAGCTCGGCGGCCTCGGTTAGTGCGGTAGAACGCTGACCGGCTCGGCGAGATCGGCGATGATGACCCTACTCGATCAGGCGGTCGAAGAACCGCCAGGCGGCGGCAAAGACACCCACGGCGGTGGCGGCCACCAGCGGGACAGGCTGGTGGGCGGCCAGCATGAGGGCCGCATCACCGGTCGCCGTGTACTGGGCCAGCAGCGCCAGCAGGGCTGACCGCTGCGGGACCTTTTCGCCATTCGGCTGGACGGGCGGGGTGAATCGTGGTTGCATAGCCACGCTCCTGGAATTCGTAGCAAGCGGAAACCGGAGTACGCAGGGAGAGGGGCCAGCCAGGCCTCGCGAGTCAGAGCTGGCCCTCTCCCGGCACTACAGCGCATCACCCTAACAGCTACGCGGACAAAACGACCAAGGTTTGCTAAACGTCGCAGACACAAATGACTCGACCCTGTTTAGAACGTGTGTTCGGTCCGCACTCAAGGCCCAATCACGTCATAAACCGGCCAAAGCGAGACTCAATCGCCCCACCTTTGCGGACGGCTGCAGAGCGGACAGGAACCTCGCGTTCGGGCAGCGCAAGTCGACCTCGCCGGGCGTCGCAGGTCAGCGCAGTGCACCCGTGCTCTGCGTACTAGGCGATGTGCTCGCGGATCCGGGTTCTGCCGGAACGACCCTGTACAGACCGCTGGCCTGACAGGCCCCCGCGAATGATCTTCTCGTTGCAGCGCAAGCACGGGTTGGGGATGCGGCCCGCCGCGTATTCGGTGACGAAGTCCGCGACCAAGTCGCGTAAGAAGCACTCGGCGATGCCCACCCGTAGAACGAGGGATACCGGTCCCGTAGGCCGTGCGGCCGGGGGAAGCATTACTTATCCCAACGGTTAGTTAACAGGTTTTCGCAGCCTAGGTCACCGTGTACCCGCCCGGGTGGGACCGGCTCGTCTGAGATGTGACCCAGGCCCGTGCCCCCGATGTTCACCCGTTCTGTAAACAAGCAGCCGAACAACGAGCACGGCGACGGTGACTCTTAGGCAGGCCAGAAGAGTCATGACCGGCCGACGTCGGCGGTCCTGGTGGCCGTACTGGGCCGACCCGCGGTCGCCCGGAAATGGCCGGGAGCCCGCCGGCGGACACCCTGATCTCACTACCCCATATTGGCGAATATGGAGCAGCGGCCGGGCCGGTTAGGAGCGCTGGGACGAGAGCTGACGGCGGCCGCAGCGCCGAGGCGGACGTCGAGACGGCGGACATCCTGGCCTGCCACTCGGCGCCCCTACTTCCATATTCCTGAGAACTATGATTCTCAGGATCAAGGTGCCCTGGCCAGCTGCTATTAGAGATAGCGGATGCGGGTCGCCAGATACCTTTACCCGCTGGCCGTCGACCCGTCTGGGTTCAGGCCAAACCGGCACAGCCGCTCCACTTCTTCGTCGCGGCCCTGTTCTAGCAGAAGCTCGGCTAGTGGCCCAGTCAGCCGCTCGGCGGCGTGCCCGTCGCCGGCGTGGGCCGTCAAGCACACGCTGGAGGAAGTGGCCGTGCCAAGCCTCGCCGAGGCACTCCCGTTGCCCACTGACTAAACGCCTATGCTTAGAAATCCAGCACCTTCATCTGCGTAAGGTCTTCGGGCACCTCGTAGTCCTTAGCAGCAGGATGCAGCTTAGGCATCTGACGCAAGGTCACCATGGCTCGGTAGGCATCCCGCATGAGCCTGATCTGCTCCACGAAAAGTTCTCTGTCGTAGGCGTCAGGGCCGAGCTTGTGCGCTTGCGGGTTGCGGCGTTTGCGGACGTCCTTCAATGTCGCAATCGCTTGATCTATCAGCTTCTGGCTGTCGTCGCCCTTCGGGCGCATCTTCGCCTTGATCCACTCTTCAAGGATGCGGATCGTTCCGCGCTGGGTGACAATAATCCGGCCCTTACTGTCCACCGTTTCGTCCTCGTAGGGTACGTCGTTCTGGAAGAAATCCCGGTTGATGTTGTCTGACAGCATCTTGTCAAGCACCCCGGCGAAGTTCGCCAACTCACGGGCAGTGGGCCGAATGAGGTAGCCGAAGTCACGCGGATGCTCGTCGTGGTAGGTGCTCCTGAAGAATGGTGGCCTCCCGATGACTGCCGCAAGGTTATTGACCTGCTCCATTTCCTCCAGGAAGGCCGTGAAGAGCGACATCTTCTCCGGCCACTCGCCCATGCTCATCCGCCAGTACTCCCAGTGCGGCTGGAAGAGGTCCGGATCGTCCGGTTCTTGCTTGGTCTTCCAGAGCTGCTGGTGCTCAGGCGAGAGCATGCTCAGGTAGCGGCGGAACACGACGATCGCCCAGTACTTCTCCTTGGCAAGCACCAGACCGAAGGTCTGGAGCAGCACCTTGTCCCGCTCATCCATCGTGGGCTGGTCGAAGTACGCATCGTCCACGCTGATCATGCCGCCGATGTCGAACGTGTAGTAGTAGCGCGGATCGTTTCGGTATGACTCCAAGATCGACAGGTCGAAGCAGTGGTAGCCCAGTACCGGATAGCCCAGCGCGAGTTCCAGCGTGTACGGCCGCCCCTCGTAATCGGCAGGATTCACGACCGTCTGCAGGTGATCCACCGCCGGATACAGACAGGTGCCTTCCAGGTTTCCCTCAACGAGCTTGCGCAATTGCTCATCTTTGGCTTCGGGCTCAAAAGCCAGCACGTGCGGGTTAGGATGGCGGTCAGCATAATTTACGTACAGCTGCGCTGACTCAACTAGCGGACGAATAACTTCGCGCAGCGCATCTGACTCAAGATCTATGCTGGAAACAGGCAGCCCGTTGAAGCCTTCGGATTCCAGGTAGAAACGGGTAGCACGCTCAAGCAACTCCTCAGAGGTCATTCCGCCATTATACGTGCATGCTGCGGTGCGTGCGCCCAGCTGGACAACAAGCCATCATTGCGTTAGACAGCAGAATATAGTTTACAAAAGGGCAGTCTGATTCAAGCTGAAGTCGGCTAACCGGCCGATGTATAAAGAGGTCAAGCGCACAATGCCGTTTAGAAGAGCGTGATCACCGGCGGAGGATCGGCTAAGGGGTTCGCGTCTGGGCATGCGAGTTTTGTTACGGTCTGTGATCAGGGTGGCGGCTGGCCTGATGTGCCGCCGTGCCCGGCGGGCTCCCGGTAGAAGAGGAAGTGTCGAGCAACCTTTCCTTCCCGGGAGCCCTCATGCCCTTCTACCCTGTCATGCCGCCGGATGTCACGCCGGGCTGTGCGGAGGATGCCGTGCTGGGCCTTCTCGGGCAGGCGGGCGTGGTCGCGGTCAGGGTGGCTGACCTGGCCTCTCCGGCGCGGCAGGGCCTGGGCAAGGACGGCCGGACGGCGCTGACAGCGGCCGGGGCGGGCCGGATCCGGTCCGGGGACCTGGTGGTCTGGCTGAAGCCGGTGGCGGTGGCGCCCGCGGTGGTGCGCCGCGACGGGCGGGTGCAGGCCGCCGGGCACCCGGCTGATCATGCCCGGCTGGGCGTGGCCGAGGATCGGCTGGATGAGCTGTGCGGGATACCGGGCGTGATTGACCAGATCGCCCGGTCGGCCGCGCTGGACGGCAGGGTCAAGGGGGCGGCCCGGCGGGCGATGAGCCCGGCGCTGGCGATCCGGTTCACCCTGCTGATGACGCTGGTCCCGGACGCCGATTACATGGAGGTCATCGAGACTCTGCTCGGCAACCTGGTCCTGGTGCCCTGGCAGCGGCCGTACCGGGTGCCGACCGCGGCGGTGGCCTGCACCTGGCGGGAGGCGCTCGGCCCGGTGCCGCTGGAGCGGCTGCGGGACATGGCGCTGGCCGGGATCGACGGCGAGCACTGCAGCCACGACTACCGTGCCGTCACCGTGGGCGGCCTGGAGGTCGGCTCGATCGACGGGTCGCTGATCCGCGTGCCGGACACCCCGGCCAGCAGGCAGGCATTCGGGTCGGCGGGCACCGCCGATGACTCATCCCCGTATCCCGCAGCTGCGGGAGCTGCGGATCTCCGCCGCGTCCACTCGTGCCACCTTCGGCGTGGCCACCGGGCCGTCCGGCGCCGGCGCAAGCCGGGACAAGGGCGAGGCCGAGCAGGTGCTGCTGGACAAGGCGGTGAAGGACTACCGGTACCTGTTCACCCCGGCCGGCTGTGGGTGATGGATCGCAACTATCCCGGCGTGCCCCGGATCAAGGCCATGCTGGCCGCCGGCACCCACGTGCTGATCCGGGTCAGGGACGGCATCACGCTGCGCCGGGCCGGGGACTTCCTGTCCGACGGCTCCTACCTGGCGGAGATCTCCGGCGGCGGGATCACGCTGACCGTCCGGGTCATCGAGTACACCGTCACCATGGCCGGCCGGGACGCCCCCGAGCTGTTCTGCCTGATCACCGACCTGCACGACCACGATGCCTACCCTGCGCGGGTGCTCGCGCAGGCTTACCACTGGCGGTGGATCGGCTCGGAAACCTGCTTGAAGGACGCCAAGTCCGCGATCACCGGGGCCGGGCCGTCCACCGGGCCGATGCTGCGCTCGCGTCCCCGGCCCTGGTCCGCCAGGAGCACGCCGCCTGGGTGACCGCCGTCGAACTGGCCCGCGCTGTCGCCCGCGCCGCCGCGGCGGTCGCGGTCCCGGCCCGCCGGGGACGCCGCGCCGGGCAGCCGGTGCACCCCCGCCAGATCTCCTTCACCGCGGCCCGGCGGGCCGTCATCGCCTCCGTCCGGTCCGGCGCGGCGACCGCCAGCCTGCCCGCCGCCCTCACCGCGGCGAGCCGGGACGCCATCCTGGACCGCCTGGCCCGGCGCCGCGTGCAGGTCGACCGGCACCGGCACCGCGACCGCAAGACCAAGGCCCGCCTGGGCTTCCAGCCGGGCGGGCCGCGCCTGGCCACCCGCACCGCACCAGCCGAGATCAGCGTCTGCCAGCCCCTGACCGCCTGACCCCCGGTAACACCCGCCGGTCCGTGGAACCGGCCGCCGCCCGGAGCGAGAGCCCAGCGCGCCGGCATGCCCCTCACTCTCCGTATAACACCAGCGGGATCACAAGGTCACAAACTCACCTGCCGACACCTGCCGACCACGCTGAACTAAACGGCATTGGGTCAAGCGCATCGTCAAGGCCAGCAAGAAGCTCGCGGCTCAAGTGATACGTGGCCTGATCGGGTACGGCGTTGCCGCGTGGCGACAGCGACAGGTCCACGCCGCCGGTCGCGGCCTCGGCGCACTTGCCGGTATGGCACCAAAGGCCCGAGCGACTTGACAACCGTTACCCCGAGGTAATCCTGCTGTATTCCGGGTGCACCCATCGGCCGGACCGATGCTACAGCTGCGATGGACGGAATATGCAGTACGGGATGTCAAGGCAGCTACAGTGCCCTGAAAGGGAACGGCGTAGCTGGGTGGAGGAGGTCGCGTCCGGTCATGGGGATCTCCGGGGCTCCAGTGATGGAGATCATCGGGACGGGCTCCGTCGTGACCTGCGTGCTTGTCACTCCTCCTGCGCTCAACCACGTCGGTGACCTGCGGACTTGCATCGGCGAAGTGTCGAGACTGCGTTATAACCTCGCCCATGAGAACGCGCATCTGCTGATCCTTGATAGCCACAGTTCCAACCGCACGGGGTCGACGGCCGTTACAGAGATCGTTCAGCTGCTCGCAGGCGCCCGGCCAGCCGCTGACGATTGGTGGCTTAACCTGCCCCAACCTGATGCCGCTCCGGCCAGCACCGTGCAGCTTCTTCAAGGTCAGAACGCCATGTACGGGTCCGGCGGGCTGCGCGATCCCTTCATTCTGCTGGCATTCGGCGAGGAGGGCGAGGAGGACGCGCTCCCGCCGGACCCAAGACCCCGCTCCTACGTTTGCTCGACGGCATCCTCGCAGCCCTGTGCCTCATGCTCGTGGTCGTCCTAGCCGCCCTCACCCGGCACCTTGACGTACTCACATTCGTGCTGGTCATGCTCGCTGCATGCCTCCGCTACGGACGCCCGAGGAACCAGACGATCGTCTTCCTGCCCATCCGCCAATATCAAGCGTCGTTGGGGAGCTGCTCGCCGGGTTAGCGAACGGGCTGGCTCCCCAACTGAGCAGGGAGTGCCCGTGCTACTAATACTGTTCCGCCTCCTGGCGAAGGTTGGCCCTGCGGCCAGCGGGGTCGTCCTTTTCTTTGGGGCCCTGGTCGCAGTGTTCGTGCTATATGTCGGGATCGCCATGTGCGCCACGCTGCGCGCTCGCGATCCCGAGCAGCAGCAGATCCGCTACCAGGTCTTTCGTGACCTGCGCGACCTATTCCTCCGCGGGAAGCGCCGCCCATGAGCGACGTGATACCCCCGCCAGATCCCCGGCGGCGGCCGACCGCCATGCTGTCCGCGTGAACTGGCAGTCCGAGTCATCCAGCTACGCCGTCACGGCCTGAGCTACGCGGCGATCAGCGCCGTACTGAACGCAGAAGGCATTCCAACCCCAAAACGCCGGCCACGATGGCGCAAGGCGTACGTCGACCGGTTGCTGCACACCCAGTACGTGCGGGACATCGTCGAGACGGAAGCTTGGGACGAGAGGCGTGGCTCTGCCTGATCGTCTCGTCGATCATGGCGAGTTTTGCATGCGAAAGACGGGCGCGAATAAGCGAAGATCCACTGATGAACGGAGACTCACGGCGACCAGAAACAGGCGCGGGCGTCCACGTCCAACTTCCAAGACCTACCTTGCGGCAGGTTGAAGTAATTCGCACGTCTGGACGGTGGCAAGCGTGCAAGATCAGCTCATGAGCGGTGACACCGACTGCACCGCGTGGCGCGATCTGGAAGACGAGGCCAGAGCAGAGGCAGCCGAGAAGCTGCCGACAGCTGAAGGATGGCATCGGATTGCCCAGGCCGTCGAGGCGGCGCGGAAACAGCTTGGCTGCGAGGATGTCCGGTCGCACACCATCAGCTTCGATCCGGAGAAGTGGCAGCCCTACGCCAGTGCGCTGCCCGAGCAGGCCCTGCGCACGGGGTATATCAGCCGCGGTGACGTCTTCGAGATCGCCGCTCAGCCAGCCAGCGCAAAGGCGAACTGGCGCCTGTTCTGCTCGTCCTACATCTGGGGTCAGGGATCGAACGGTTACGGCCGAGCCCGAGTTGAGCGGATCATTCGGACGACGCCGCCTCAGCGACTGTCTGCGGTCATCGCTTCGGCACGCACCACCTCACTGAGTGCGGGCCACTCAGTGCCTATGCCTGTCTCCGGGGAACGGGCAGCGCCTGCACGGTGCCGCACTGGGGCCGGCGTTCTTCACCAAGCTCCTGTACTTCGCGGATACCCCGTCGGCATCCGGCAGCGCCCTGATCCTCGACAACCTCACAGCCGCGTCGTCGCGGATATCAGCGGCCTGCCGACTTGGTAGACAAGCGCGGCGGAAGCAGGCGTGGACCGAGTATCGCTAGGCGTCTACCTGGACTGGATGAACTGGTGTCGGCCAGGCAGGACGTATCGCCGGACTTCTCGAATACGCCCTGTTCGCGGAGGGCAGGCGCCGGAGGCGGTAGCACCCGAGCTGAGAGCGACGCGCACGACACGCCCCCAAGGACGAGTCTCCAGACAACCCCCGAACCGTGGTGACATGCTTTTGGGTATGCTCGCGTTTGCTCCCCGTCCCGGCGTAAACCGGGACAACCTGCTCAAGACATTGCAGTCGGTCCGTACTGAGGTCTTCAACCTCCGCGGTGGCGGCGGACCTGGAACTGCTCACCAGCGCCTGCTTGCCTACCTCGAATGGGCCGGTCGGGCCGTCCGGATGCTCGACAACCAGATCGCCAGTGCCGATCTTGACCACCTGGTAACAGACGAAACGGTACGAGCTGCTGCTGTCCGGCGTCGGCACTATGACGAGCACCGAACGGGAGGTGCAGCGTGTCGTCAACGATCTGGTGTCACTCGAACTGAATCAGCGCGTGGAAGCCTTTGACGCCGCCATCCAGGCATTGGAGAGACAGATCAGGCGGTGGTCGGGACTATGCGCACTTCGTGGTACCGGACACCGGCTTCTACATCGAGCACGAGGACAAGCTGGAGCATGTTGACTTCGGCCCGCTGATCAACGTCTGGGAGTCGACCATTGCGGTGCTGGTGCCGATCGTCGTCGTGGACGAGCTTAATGGCCTAAAGCAACACAATAAGCCGCATGTCCGATGGCGCGCTGGCTACAGCGCTGGCCGTTCTGGACCGCGTGTTCACAAGCTCGACTGGCCCGGTTCGACTCCATACGGGGACGTTGTCCCGGGTCCGGACGGGTTGACCCGAAGCGAGGTCACGATCGAGTTGGTCTTCGATCCGCCGGGACACGTCCGCCTGCCGATCAACGACGACGAGATAATCGACAGGGCGCTGGCTATCGAACCACTGGCGGATCGCAAGGTCACACTGCTGACTTACGACACCAACCAGTCCATGCGGGCACGTAGCGCGGGGCTGCAGGTCATCAAACTGAGCAAAGAGATCAGGGGAGGAACCTGCGGTTGAAGCACCTGCGCGAGGCGCGGCCTGCACCGCGATCAGCTGGACCACAGTCGCAGCCAATTTAGTTAGCTTGCCTTCGTAGCGCGCGCAGCTGCCGGTCGGGGCGGCGGGTCGTGGTACCAGAGACCAGCTGCCCTCACCGCCTTTGCCAGGTCATTCAAGATGGCCATCATGGTCTGCCGGACTGCCTCCATGGCCTCGATAAGCAATTGGTAAACCCGGTCGGCATCAGCTTCGGGATCGAGCGCCGGACCAGGCAGGTCGATCGTGACGAATCCGTCGCCTTCCCATGAGACGCCCCCTTTTGGTGAGGCGTGCAGGACAGATTGCGGGCGGAGCCGGTGG
>CAWBNK010000003.1:0-84301 GCA_963790065.1 uncultured Actinomycetes bacterium
GGCGGCATCGACGTGCTGCTGTCGGCCCGCCGGGTCGGCCCGGCCGGGACGGCGTACGGCCTGGACATGACCAGCGAGATGCTGGACCTGGCCCGGGCCAACGCGCGCGAGGCCGGCGCGCGCAACGCGGTGTTCCTGCGCGGCCAGATCGAGGCGATCCCGCTGCCGGACGGCTCGGTGGACGTGATCATCTCCAACTGCGTGATCAACTTGTCGACCGACCGGCCCGCCGTGTTCGCCGAGTGCTTCCGGGTCCTGCGGCCCGGCGGGCGGCTGGGCGTCTCCGACATCCTGGCCGCCGACGACCTCACCCCGGCGCAGCGGATCGCCCGCGGCGGCCAGGTCGGCTGCATCGTCGGGGCGCCCTCCTTCGCCGAGTACCGCGGCGGCCTGATCCGGGCCGGGTTCACCGGCGTCACCATCACCGCGACCCATCACGTCGGGGACGGCGTGCACGCCGCGATCATCCGCGCGGCCCGGCCGTAACCCATGCCAGCCCCGGCCGCGGGCGCACAGAGGCGACCAGGGGCGGCCATCCGCGCCACTCGACCGCATCGCTTGATCGAAGGGCTCACGAGGGCCTCATTACCCGGTCAGTCCGCCGATCGCGTCGCCGATGAGCTTCGCGCCGATAATGAGGCAGAGAATTGACATGATTACCGCGTTGTTGTGGCCCATCCAGTTCTTGAGTTTGGTGAGCATTTCCTGGGACCTCTCGCCCATGGCGAAGTAAATCACCACAGGTGAGGCCACTCCGATGGTGCCGATCAGCGCGAAGACAGCGTAGGCGATGGCCTGCTGGGCCCCGGAGATGCCGGTCTGGGCGATCGCGGCCGCACCGCCCACGGCCAGGAGCAGGTTCTTGGGGTTGGCGCCGGCCAGGACGGCGGCGAACCCGAGCGCTGTGAGCGGCTTGAACTTGTCGATCGTGCCCATCCACTTCGGCATCGATGCGTCTTCGTCACCCTGCGGGCGGCCGCGGAACTCTCGCAGCGCTACCAACAGCAGCAGGATCCCGAGGATGATCTTGACCCAGCTGACCCAGGTGGCTGGTGCGCCGGACTGGCTCGCGTTGGCGGGCCCGGCGATCGCGAGGACGATGGCGCCGACGATGCCGAGGCCGAGCAGCCACCCGAGCAGGAACGCCGGGCCGTTGGTCTTGGCCCTGGGGGTGGTGAGCATCAGCACGACCGCGATGATCGGGATGGGGCTGATCGCGATCCCGATCGCCAGCGGGAGTGAGCCGCCGATGGCCTGGCCCATAATTCCTCCTTCTCCGTGCAGTTCGCCCGCGGTGCCGCACCGTCAAGGTGTGACGATCGCGAACCCAGGGTCCGGGGTGTCAAGCAGGCCGAGGAGCCGCTGCAACACGGCCGGGTCGCCCGCGGTCTGGATGCCTTCCAGGCCTTGGCCCGCGAGCATGCCCAGCAGCTGCGGTTTGGTAAGGGTCAGCGTGAGGTCGGCGCCGCCCGGCGTCGGGTCAGCCCAGTGGATCAGGGCCCCGTTGGACAGGGTCATCCGGTGCCGGCTGCTCACGTCGGTGAAATTCCAGTCGATCGTCAGTGCCTGGGACCAGGCCTTCGGCCCGTTGACCCGGATCGCGATCGAGTCGAACAGCTGCTCCACGGTGAGCGCCTGGATCAGGTCGGGCGAGGCCAGGCTCAGGGACGGCGGGATCGCGCCGTGCCGCAGCTCCAGGGCGCCCATCAGGTAGAAATTGCGCCAGGTGCCGTTCTCGGCGCCGTACCCGAGCTTGTCATAGACCGAGGCGAGCAGTTCCTTGGCTTCGGCATGGCCAGGCTCGGCGAACACCGCGTGGTTAAGCAGCTCGGCGGCGAAGCGCAGGTCACCGGCGTCGACGTACTGCCGGGCCTTGGCCACCACCGCGTCAACGCCACCGAGGCAGTCGACGTACCGGGTGGCTGCTTCCTGCGGCGGGTGCTTCCACAAGCTGGCGGGATTGCCGTCGAACCAGCCCATGTACCGCTGGTAGATCGCCTTGACATTATGGCTGACCGAGCCGTAGTAGCCGTGGGTGTGCCAGGCGCGTTCGAGCGCGGGCGGCAGCTGGATCAGCTCGGCGATCTCCAGGCCGGTGTAGCCCTGGTTCAGCATCCGCAGCGACTGGTCGTGCAGGTAGGCGTACAGGTCACGCTGTTCGGACAGGAACCGGATGATCTTGTCGTGTCCCCAGGTCGGCCAGTGGTGCGAGGCGAACGCGACATCGGCCCGATCACCGAACCGCACGATGGCCTCATTGAGGTAGCGGGCCCAGATCCGCGGGTCACGCACCAGCGCTCCGCGCAAGGTCAGCAGGTTGTGCAGGTTATGGGTGGCGTTCTCGGCCATGCACAGCGCGCGGCGGTCCGGGAACAGGAAGTTCATCTCGGCCGGCGCCTCGGTTCCCGGGGTGAGCTGGAACTCGATCAGCACCCCGTCGACCGTCTCCTGCTGGCCCGTATGGGTGATATCGACGGTGGGCGGGATCAGCGACACCGTTCCCGTCGAGGTGGTCATGCCGAGCCCGGCGCCGATCTGGCCCTCGGGTGTCTTGTCCAGCTCGGCGCCGTACATGTACACCGCGCGCCGGTTCATCGCGCCCCCGGCATACACGTTCTCCTCGACCGCGTGCTCCAGGAACCCGGCCGGGGCCAGGATCGGCACCTTCCCGTCGACCCCGGTTACCACGCCCCGGACCCCGCCGAAGTGATCACCATGGCTGTGGGTGTAGATCACCGCGGTCACCGGCCGGTCACCCCGGTGCTGGCGGTACAAGGCCAGGGCAGCGGCCGCGGTCTCAGTCGAGATCAGCGGGTCGATCACGATCACGCCGCGGTCGCCTTCGACGATCGTCATGTTCGACAGGTCCAGCCCGCGGACCTGGTAGATGCCCTCGGTCGACCTCGAATAGGCCCTGCCTGGCGCACAGCTGGGACTGCCGCCACAAGCTCGGGTTAGCCGTCTCCGGGCAGTCTTCCTGCAGGTAAGCGAACGCGTCGTTATCCCACACCACCCGCCCGCTGGCGTTCTTCACCACGCCCGGATCCAGCGAGCCGATCAGCCCGCGGTCAGCATCCTCGAAATCCGTACGATCTTCAAACGGCAGATCGGTCACGCCCAGCTCTCCTCACGCATACAGGACCGACGGCCAGCACGCCTGCTCACGGACCCGGCCACGCCCGTCAGGCTCGTCACAGCTGGGCTACCACGCCGCGATGACCGCAGTGCCAGCAGAACGGTGATGGTCATTGCGGCCATGCTGGCCATAAGGCACCGCCCGGCACACCACCCACCGTGGGTGAAGACGAACTTCGCGCTCACGCGGGTTCGGCGTTATCCGGCGGGTTCCGCCTTGGACAGATCGACCTCGAACTCCACCCCGACCTCATCGCGTAGCTTGAGCGCGCCGAAGAAGCCGGTGTACGGCTTGATCCCGAACGCGGACTGCACCACCGTGGCGGTCCCCCGGTACCGGCCGGGACTCGGCGCGGTCACCTGCAGCCGGACCGGCTGGGTCTTCCCGTTGAGGGTGAGCGTGCCCTCGATCGCGCCGCCGCTGGCCCCGGAGGTAATGATCCGCGACGAGGCGAAGCTCGTGGTGGCGTCACCCAGGATCCCGCTCATTTGCTTCTTGATCTGGCTGCGGTCCCCGTCGGTGAGCGGCTTGACTCCGCCCGTCCCCTCGCGGACCTCCAGCGAGCCGAGGTCGAGCTCAGCGGTGACCTTAGCCGCCGTGACGCCACCGATCTCCTCGGCAGGCACCTCGATCCGCGCCGACCACCGGGTCACCTCCAGGGTGAGGTCATGGCCGGCCTTCGCGGCCAGCCCGGCCCGGCCCGTCTTGATGACGACGCGCCCCGTGTCCGGCCCGAGCCGGAAATTGCCTGTGTATGCGGTCACGGGCCAACCGTAAAGGCTCCGGCGGGAAAAGGTCTACTGCTGGTTCCGGTGAGACTGGATATAAGCCCCGATATCCGGCAATACGGGCCGTAAGGCAACACAGACATCAATAGTCACTTCTGCATCAAAACGAGGCGTGTTAACAACAGATGACACATACGCACCAAGACAACATGCGTGCAACCAGACCACGTGCAACCAGGCAAACTGAGAAACCGGATCAGGGCAGCGGGAAATCACCGAATAGCTCACGGATCCGGCGCAGATCACGCAGCCGGGGTTCGGTGGCGCCGCCGACCCAGCGGCTGACCGTCTTGACCGAGACCCCGAGCTGGCGCGCGGCCACCTCCATGGTCATGCCCTCGCGGCGCAGTGCGGCGGCCATCCAGTCGGCGAACGCCGCCTCGTCGGACCCGCTGCCGCTGGGCCCGGCCAAGGATCCGTCCCGGCTGGTCGCGGCGGCTTCCATGTTCGAGGCCTGGGATTTGAGCAGTGAGGCCAGCGCATCCAGGCCCGCGGGCGTGCCGATCTGGGCGCCTGAGCGCAGCACGTCGACCTCGACGTGGTCGGGGAAGATGCGGAAGGAGACGTTGATCGCGCCGCTCGGGCCCGCCGCTTCGAGCAGCGCGTGGGCCACGGTCTCGCCCACTTCGCGGTTGTCCTGCTCGGACAGCGGGGACTGCGCCAGGCAGCGCTTGACGAAATCGCGAACATCCGGGATAGAAGACGGGCGTGCGGGGAACGTCTGCGACAGGACCACGACGGGTACTACCTCGATGTTGTCGCTGATCAGGTCGGTTGGCCTGTCCATCGCCGCCCTCCGGTTCGCGCGGATCACGGTAAACCTCCCGGTGCGCGCGGTCACCGGGTAATACATGAGGGTACGTGGAAAACGATCCCGGAGACGAGCCGGAACCGACAGACATATGTGTCCAGTAAGGCGACGGTTCTGTCTTGAGATCTCACGTGGGCAGGATTAGTCTGTTGGAACCGGTGATGGCCCGGTTGCCATTCGCCGGCCTACTGTGAGCATGTGATGAGCGGTCAGCGGCCGGCGCATCTCGCCGGTGTCCTACTGAGGCACGCCGAGAATGGTCTCGCGTGGCCCGGCGAAACCGCATCTTCCCAGTCCCGGCCGTGCCGACGCACGGCTGGCTCGGGACCTCACCATGCACCGGCGCGATCCTGGCGCGGGTTCGAGATCAGCCGGCCCGGCCCGGAGTCTCGACACCCGGCGTGCCGTTCGCGCATGACCTAACCGGGGCGCCCGTCAATACGGGCCGCCTAACGAAGGGGTGGCGCTATGACCCAGGCCGCGGAGGAGCCAGTCCTACATATTCTCTGGATGAATGGGGGCCTCGGCTGTGATGGGGACTCGGTGGCACTGACCGCCGCGACCCAGCCCAGCATCGAGGAAATCGTGCTCGGCGCCCTGCCCGGGCTGCCCAAGATCGCGGTGCACTGGCCGCTGATCGACTTCGAGTGCGGACCCGAGCAGGGCGCGGACAACTTCATCGAGTGGTGGCACAAGGCCGACCGGGGCGAACTCGATCCGTTCGTCCTCGTCGTGGAGGGATCCATCCCGAACGAGGCGATCAAGTCCGAGGGTTACTGGTGCGGCTTCGGCAACAACCCGGCGACGGGCCAGCCGATGACCACCAGCGAATGGCTCGACCGGCTGGCTCCCAAGGCCACCGGCATCCTGGCCGTCGGCACCTGCGCCACCTACGGCGGCATCCACGCGATGGCGGGCAACCCGACCGGGGCCATGGGCGTACCTGACTACCTGGGCTGGGACTACAAGTCCAAGGCCGGGCTGCCGATCGTCTGCGTACCCGGCTGCCCGATCCAGCCGGACAACCTCTCCGAGACCATCCTGTACCTGCTCTACCAGGTGGCGGGACAGGCGCCGATGATCCCGCTCGACGAGGCGCTGCGGCCGCGGTGGCTGTTCGACGCCACCGTCCACCAGGGCTGCGACCGGGCCGGATATTACGAGGAGGGCGACTTCGCCACCGAGTACGGCTCGCCCAAGTGCCTGGTCAAGCTGGGCTGCTGGGGACCCGTCGTCAAGTGCAACGTACCCAAGCGCGGCTGGATCAACGGCGTCGGCGGCTGCCCGAACGTCGGCGGCATCTGCATCGCCTGCACGATGCCGGGGTTCCCGGACAAGTTCATGCCGTTCATGGACAAGCCGCCGGGCTCGACCATGTCGACGACCGCCAGCGGGATGTACGGCACGGTAATCCGGAGCCTGCGTGGTTTCACCGCCCGCACGGCCGACAAGGAACCGAAGTGGCGCGTGAAGGGCTCTGAACTCCGCACCGGCTACCAGAAGACGTGGTGAACCCGATGACAACCGTAGAAAACGAAGTCCCGGCGTCCGACCAGAGCCAGCTCACCGAGATGACCTGGGATCCCATTACCAGGATCGTCGGCAGTCTCGGCATTTACACCAAAATAGACTTCAAGGCCAAGCGGGTCGCGGAGTGCCATAGCACCTCGTCGATCTTCCGCGGCTACAGCATCTTCATGAAGGGGAAAGACCCCCGCGACGCGCACTTCATCACCAGCCGGATCTGCGGGATCTGCGGTGACAACCACGCGACCTGCTCCGTCTACGCCCAGAACATGGCCTACGGCGTCCGCCCGCCGCACCTCGGTGAGTGGATCCTTAACCTGGGCGAGGCCGCGGAGTACATGTTCGACCACAACATCTTCCAGGAGAACCTGGTCGGGGTCGACTACTGCGAGAAGATGGTGGCCGAGACCAACCCAGGCGTCCTGGAGATGGCCAACAACACCGAGGCGCCGCACGCGGGCGAGCACGGTTACCGGACCATCGGCGACATCATGCGCTCGCTCAACCCGCTGGAAGGCGAGTTCTACCGCGAGGCGCTCCAGGTCAGCCGCTCCACCCGGGAAATGTTCTGCCTGATGGAGGGGCGCCACGTCCACCCGTCCACGCTGTACCCCGGCGGGGTCGGCACGGTCGCGACCGTGCAGCTTTTCACCGACTACCTGACCCGGCTGATGCGCTACGTGGAATTCATGAAGCGGGTCGTGCCGATGCACGACGACCTGTTCGACTTCTTCTACGAGGCGCTGCCCGGATACGAGGAGGTCGGCAGGCGGCGGGTGCTGCTCGGCTGCTGGGGCAGCCTCAACGACCCCGAGCACTGCGACTTCACCTACCGGAACATGGCCGACTGGGGCCGCAAGATGTTCGTCACGCCCGGCGTGGTGGTCGACGGCAAACTGCTCACCACCAGCCTGGTCGACATCAACCTCGGCATCCGGATCCTGCTCGGTCACTCTTATTACGAGGACTGGGAAGACAAGGAAATGTTCGTCACCCAAGACGAGCTCGGCAACCCGGTCGACCGGCGGCACCCGTGGAACCAGCACACGATCCCGCGGCCGGCCAAGCGTGACTTCGACGACAAGTACAGCTGGACCATGTCCCCCCGCTGGTTCGACGGGCAGAACCACCTGCCGCTCGACACCGGCGGCGGCCCCATCGCCCGGCTGTGGGCGACCGCGCTGGCTGGCCTGGTCGACTGCGGCTACGTGCAGTCCACCGGTCACAGCGTGAAGATCAACCTGCCGAAGACCATGTCCCGGCCGGAAGCCACCTTCGAGTGGAAGATCCCGGTGGACAAGCAAGGCATGCCGCTGTCCAACGCGATCGAGCGGAACCGGGCCAGGACCTACTTCCAGGCCTACTCCGCTGGGGTCGCGCTGTACTTCGTCGAGCAGGCCCTGGCCGAGATCCGGGCCGGGCGGACCAAGACGTGGGAGTCCTTCAACGTGCCCCAGGACGCGAACAGCTGCGGCTTCACCGAGGCGGTCCGCGGCGTGCTCTCGCATCACATGGTGATCAGGGACGGGAAGATCGCGAACTACCACCCGTACCCGCCCACGCCGTGGAACGGCAGCGTGCGCGACACCTACGGGACGCCGGGACCGTACGAGGACGCGGTGCAGAACACGCCGATCTTCGAGGAGAACTCGCCAGACAACTTCAAGGGCATCGACATCATGCGCGCCGTGCGCAGCTTCGACCCGTGCCTGCCCTGCGGCGTGCACATGTACCTGGGTGGCGGCAAGGTGCTCAAGACGGCGCACTCGCCGACCGGAGTGACCCTGGCGATGTAACCCGGCACCAGCGGTAGAGCCGACTGAGGGAGGGCTGATGGCCGCAGGCCATGATGCGCAAGCGGCAGGCGAGAAGGTCGAAGCGCTGCTTGCCGAACTGCTATCGCAGGCGGGGCCGCAGGTCGCGAGCACGGCCGAGGAACTGGTGGGCTGCCTGGTCGAGCTGTACGGCGCCGGGCTCGCCGAGATCGTCAGGATCCTCGGCGAGGACGCCGAGGGCGGGCCACGGCTGCTGGACAGGCTGGTCGCGGACCCGCTGGTGGAGAGCCTGCTGCTGGTGCATGATCTGCACCCGCTCGATGCCGGCACTCGCGTCCAGCGCGCGATAGACCAGGTCCTCCCCCAGCTCGGCTCGCATGCGGGCCCGGTCGAGTACCTCGGCATCGACGATGCGGGCGTCGTCCACCTGCGCCTGGAGCAGGGCGGCCATGGCTGCGGGTCGTCGGCGGGCACGATCCAGGCGGCCATCGAGAAAGCGGTGACCGAGGCGGCACCGGAGACGGCAGGCGTCGACATCGAACTGGTCGAGGCCATGGCCGAACTGCCGCTGCTGCAGATCACCCGGCGCCCGGCGTGGACCGGGAGTACCCGGTGACCGGTGCCGGGGTATCGGCGACCGGGGCGACCGGGCTGCGACGCTTCGTCAAGCGCCGCCGCCCGGCGTCCCGCCGTCCGGCGCCTCGACAGCCGTCCGGGCGGATCCCGCGCCCCAGGGGCCACGCCTGGACCCGGGCGGCCATCCGGATCCCGGGGCCGGCCAGGATACCGAAGCCGAACGGTGCGAGATGTGCCGTGAGGTGCTGGACCACCGGCGCGGGCACGGGCACGTGGTGGATACCGACAAGCGGTCGCTCGCCTGTACCTGCCGCGCGTGCTACCTGCTCTTCACCCACGAGGGCGCGGCGGCGGGCCGGTACCGGGCGGTGCCCGACCGCGTCCGCCACGATCCGGACCGGCCGCTGACCGACGCGGACTGGAATGAGCTGCAGATCCCGGTCGCGATGGCGTTCTTCTTCTTCAATTCCACGCTCGGCCGCGTGGTGGCGGGCTACCCGAGCCCGGGCGGCCCGACCGAGTGCGAGCTCGACCTCGCGGCCTGGGACCGGCTCGCCGCCACCCACCCGCTGCTCGGGGCGCTGGCCCCGGACGTCGAGGCCATCTTCGTGAACCGCACCGAGGTCGGCCGGGCCACCTCGGGGGACGACCCACCCAGGACAAGGTCTACGAAGTCTTCCTGATCCCGATCGACGAGTGCTACTCGCTCGTGGGCGAGCTCCGGATGCGCTGGCAGGGGTTCGACGGCGGCGCGGAGGTCCGGGCCGCCGTGGCGGAGTTCCTGGACGGCCTGCGCCAGCGTGCGCTCGTCCTGGAGCGCCCGGCCGCTGAACTGGAACCGGAGCACTGAGATGGCGGACCTGATCTTCGGCTGTACCGGCGCGACCGCGGAACGGTACGCCGCGACCCCGACGCTGGCTTTCCAGCTCGCCATAACCGAGCGTTCCGGCGTGCGCGTGCACGCGATCGCCCTGCGCTGCCAGATCCGCATCGAGCCGCACCGGCGGCGGTACTCCCCGGCCGAGGCGCGACGGCTGCACGACCTGTTCGGGGACCCGTCGCGCTGGGCCAACTCGGTCAAGCCGATCCAGCTCGCGACGGTGACGACGATGGTCCCTTCGTTCACCGCGGTGACCGAGGTGGATCTTCAGGTGCCGTGCACCTACGACCTGGAAGTGGCCTCGGCCCGGTATCTGCACGGCCTGGATGACGGCACGATCCCGTTGATCATGCTGTTCAGCGGCACCGTTTTCATCGCCACCGACGAGGGCTATTCTGTCGAGCTCGTGCCGTGGAGCGCCGAGGCCACCTACCGGATGCCGGTGACCGTCTGGCAGGACCTCGTCGACATCCACTTCCCCGGCAGCGCGTGGCTGCGGTGCAGCCACGAGACCGTGGACGCGCTGTCCGCGTTCAAGGCGGAGCGCGCCCTGCCGACCTGGGACGCGACGCTCGGCGCCCTGCTGCGTGAGGCCGGGAGGGCGCAGGGGGCCGAGACGGCTGAGGGGTCCGCGGGTCCGGAGCGCCGCCGTAATCCCGGAGATCCCCCGGAGCCGCAGACGGTCACCCCGGAGGCGAGGCAGCCGTGAACCTCAACGCGGTCCGCCGCATGGCCGACGCTGTCCTCTACGAGGGCTACATCCTGTACCCGTACCGCGCCTCGGCCCAGAAGAACCGGAGCCGCTGGCAGTTCGGCGTCGTGATGCCGTCCGCTTACACGGCCGCCGACCCTTCGGAGAGCGCCGTCACGCAGACCGAATGCGTCCTTGAGCACTCCGGCCAGCCGACGGTCCAGATAATCCTTCGTTTCCTGCAGGTGCAGCGGCGCACCGTCGAAGGCTCCCCCGCGGCCGCCTGGGACGAGGCGGTGGAACGCGAGATCGAGTTCACGGTCGACCGAGCCGAACTGCTCGGCGAGGGCTGCGTTAAGGACTTCGCCGTCGCGGGAGGCGAAGACCGCGAACCGCTCGCCGATGGCGGCGACCCTCAGGACGGCCCGGGCACCGGAGATACGATCCGCCGCCGGGAACCGCTGGCCGGCGCGGTGTCGGTGCGGGCGACTGAGATAGAAGGCCCGTGGCGGGCGGCGCGGCTCCGGATCCGGGTGGAGAACCTGAGCGTGGCCGACCCCGTGCCGCAGCACAGGGAAGAGGCGCTGCCCTGGGCGCTGGTGGCCGCGCACATGATCATCAGCGTCTCCGGCGGGGAGTTCATCTCGATGACCGATCCGCCGATCTGGGCCCGGGCCGCCGTGGCCGAGTGCGAGAACATCGGCGGCTGGCCGGTTCTCGGCGACCCCGATGGCGGGCGGCAGGTCATGCTGTCCGCGCCGATCATCCTGTACGACAACCCGGAACTGGCGCCGGAAAGCCCCGGCGAGCTTTACGACGGCACCGAGATCGACGAGATCCTCACGCTCCGCACGCTCGCGCTCTCCGATGAGGAGAAGGTCGAGGCCCGGGCCACCGACCCGCGGGCGGCCGCGCTCATCGACCGGGTCGAGTCGATGGACGCGCCGGCCATGGCCCGGCTGCACGGCACCATTCGCTCGCCACGGCCAGCCCAGGGGCAGCCCGATCCGGCGGTTCCCTGGTGGGATCCGGAGACGGATGCCTCGGTGTCCCCGGACACCGATACCGTGACCATCGGCGGCCAGCAGGTCGGCCGCGGCAGCCGGGTCCGGCTGCGGCCGGGGACACGTCGCAGCGACGCCCAGGACATGTTCCTGATCGGACGGATCGCCGAAGTCCAGGCGGTGCTGTACGACGTGGAGGACCACCCGTACCTGGCCGTGTCGCTGGCCGACGCCCCGGACGAAGATCTGCGGATAGCGCACGGGCGCTTCCTCTACTTCGCCACCGACGAGGTAGAGCCGTGCGAGGCCGCGACATGACCGGGCGGACGCTGGTGGCGGGCGTAGGCAACGTGTTCCTGCGCGACGACGCCTTCGGCGTCGAGGTGGTCAGGCTGCTGGCCGAACATCCGGTGCCGGACGGCGTGGAGGTCCGCGACTTCGGCATCCGCGGCGTCCACCTGGCCTATGAGCTGCTCAACGGCTGTGACCTGTTCGTCCTGGTGGACGCGGCGGCCCGCGGCGAACCGCCGGGCACGGTCACCGTCCTGGAGGTCGAGGTGCCGGACGCCGCCTCGCTGACCGGCCCGGTCATGGACGCGCACAGCCTGACGCCGGACGCCATCTTCGCGCTGCTCGCCTCGCTCGGCGGCCGACCCGGGCGCAGTCTCCTGGTGGCCTGCGAACCCGCCGACGTCGATGCCGGGATGGGCCTGACCGAACCGGTCGAGAATGCCTTGCCGCACGCCGTGCGGGCGGTGCGGGAGATCCTGGCCCGCGCGACCGGAGCGGCACCGGCCGAGCCGGAGGCCGGCGAGCAGCACATGGTGACGGACTCAGCGGAAAAATAGCGGCGGACTCACATGGGAAGGAGGTGCGCGAGATGCTGAGCAGGCTGATCAAGGCGGTTGTGATAGCCGCGGTGATAGCGATGGTGATCGACTCCCTACCGGACATCAAGCGGTACCTGGAGATACGTGAGATGTAATCCACCCGCGCCGGGAAGGATGTGAGTGGCGTGGAAGCAGTGATCGGCTTCGCTGTCGGCTACTGGGTCGGCACCCGCCAGGGACGCGAGGGCTTGCAGAAAGCACTGGACTCGGCCCAGGCGATATGGGCGTCCCCGGAGACCAAGCGGCTGCTGAGCGAGGGCCTTTCCGCGTTCGAGACGGCGGCCGCCCCGGCCCTGGACAGACTGGGGGAAAATCCAGCCGCCGGTCGGCTCTTATCAGCACCGTGGTCGACGAGCTCATCGAGCGGCGCCAGAGCCGCCGCGCGGCCTAGACACAGCGGCCTAGGACAACAGGAGCGGAATGCACGAGTACGGTTTGGCCGAAGGCGTGCTGGCCACGGTGCGCCAGCGCGCCGACGGCCGCAAGGTAGCCGGGATCCGGGTCCGGTTCGGCGTCAGGCACGCCGTCGACGCCGAATCCATGGCCCAGGCGTTCAGCTTCGTCGCCGAGGGTACGGAGGCGGCCGGCGCCGCGGTCGAACTGGTCACGGTGCCGGCCACGATCACCTGCCGGGACTGCGGCCTGGACGCCGAGACCAGCGATGTGCTGGCCGTCTGCCCGCGCTGCGCCGGGGAGGACGTCGAGATCACCGGCGGCGAGGAGATGACGCTCGAATCGATCACCTACGAGCCGGTGCCGGCCCACGGAGCCGGCTAGGGCCGTCCTCGGCTAGGGCGCCACCGGGGTGACGACGAACTGGCGCAGGTACAGGTCGCGGAAGGTCACCGGTCCGCGCGGGCCGGGCACCGCGTCGATGTTGATCCCGGTCTCCGGCACGGAGAACAGCTTGAAACCGTCCAGCAGGCGCGGGCTGGAGTTCCAGAACGCGCCGGTGCCGGCGTACCCGCCGAGGAACTCGGCCGCCGCGGCCCGGTCCTGGGTGACGATGGCCGCGGCCAGGCCCGAAGTCTCCTCGTTAGCCAGCGCGGCCGCGGCGCGCGGCCCGTCGGCCGGCGCCACGGTCACGGTCGCTTCGCGGCCGGGGTCCAGCGCCCACTCGTGGCCGAGCGGATGGGCGTGCGGCGGCAGCGACAGGCTGATGCCCAGCCGGGCGCCCAGCCGGCGAATCCGCGGCAGCATCTCGTCCCACAAAGACCGGTGCACCAGCAGCAGGTTGAGCCGGTTGCATACGCCCAGCCGGTCCAGGCTGGCCTCGATCAGCCGTTCCGCCATGGCCAGGTCGGCGCCGGCATCGACGAACATGACCGCGCCGCCGTCGGCGTGGGCCAGGGTGCGCACCCCGTGCCGGGCCGCCTCGGCGGCCAGCGACCGGGTGCTGTCCCCGCTGCCGCGCAGGATCACCAGCGGGATCAGGCCGGGCTGGCTGACCAGCGCCCGGGCGGAGGACTGCCCGGGCACCCGGACCAGCTGGATCATGGCCGGGTCGAGCCCCGCGGCGCCGAGGGCGGGCGCGATGACCTCGTCCGCCAGCGCGATGGCCGAACGGATGGCGGCCGAGCCCGTCCGCAGCACGCCCGCGTTGCGTGACTTGACGAACTGCGAGGCGATGTCCACCACCACGTTGGGCCGGGCCTCGAAGTTGGCCCCGATCACCCCCACCGGCCTGCGGCGTTCTTCGAGCAGCAGGCCGCCGGGAAGTTCGGAAACCGTCCGCCGCGACGGCTCGGCGCTTACCTGGGCCAGGGCGCGGAGCTGGCCGGCGATGGCCTCGAGCCGCGCCTCGTCCAGGCGCAGCCGGTCGAGCAGCGCGCCGGTGATGCCGTCGGCCCGCGCCGCCGCCACGTCCGCCTCGTTGGCCGCGAGCACCGGGGCGGCCTGGCGGACCAGCTCGTCCGCGACCCCCCGCAGCGCGTCGTCGAGACGCTCGTCGGGGACGTCGGCCAGGTCGGCGGCCGCGCCGCGGGCGGCCCGCGCGGCCGCTTGCACAGCGGCTTGCACTGGCGCTGGCACTGGCGCTTGCCCTGGCATGAGCGCGTCAGCATCTGCCGTAATATGCGTCTCGGCCGTCTCAGCAGTCATTTCTTATCCCCTACGTCTGTGACCTTTACCGGTTCCAGGTTACGCAGTGCCTGATCACGAAGGGGCGTGGCTTCCAGGCCGCAGGAGAACTCCAGCGGCGTCGTCTCGGCAGACTTGGCCCGGCTGGGGTTGCGGATGGTGACCGCGGCCAGCACGCCCCCGGCGGCGCAGAACACCGCCGCGATCAGCGCCGCCATCTTGAAGCCGTGGGCCAGCGCGGCCGGGTCCAGGTAGGTTTCCCCGGTGATGCCCGCCAGGGCCGGCAGCACCGCCACCGCGATCAGCCCGGCCGCCCGGGCCACGTCGTTGTTGACCGCCGAGGCGACGCCCGCGTGATCCGCCGGGGCGGCGGCCAGGGCGGTGGCGGTCAGCGGCGCCACCATGATCGCCACCCCGAACCCGAACACCACCGCCGCGGGCAGCACCGACGGTCAGGTAGTCGCCCGATCCCCCGAGCCTGCCGAACAAGAGCAGCGACGCGGCGAGCACCAGCGGCCCCACGGACATCTGCAGCCGCGGCCCGATCCGGGCGGCGAGCCTCCCGGACCGGGCGGAGAGCGCGAGCATGATGACGGTCACCGGCAGCAGGGCCGTGCCTGACTCCAGCGGGCTGTAACCGTGGACCACCTGCAGCACGGTGGGGACCAGGAACAGCAGCCCGCCCAGGGCCGCGTAGACGACGAACGTCACGGCGTTGGCCGCGGAGAACTGCCGGGACGCGAACAGCCTGAGCGGCAGCATGGGCTGCGACTCCTTCGCCTCGACCCAGATGAACAGGCCGAGCAGGATCGCCCCCGCGGCCAGCGGCACCAGCACGGACACCGATCCCCACCCGTACGAAGACGCCGCGATCAGCCCGTAGGTGATCCCGGCCAGCGCGCCGCTGATGCAGGCCGCGCCCTTGATGTCCAGCCTGGGTACCGGGCCCGGCGACCTGGTCTCGGGCACGTGCCGGGCGGCGATGGCCACCACCGCCGCCGCCACCGGCAGGTTGATGAAGAACACCAGCCGCCAGCCGTGTGGCACCGCGCTGATCAGCAAGCCGCCGAGGAGCGGGCCCGCCGCGGTGGCCACGCCGCCGAGCCCGGACCACGCGCCGATCGCGGCTCCGCGGTCGTCTTCGGCGAAGGACGCCTGCAGGATGGCCAGGCTGCCCGGGGTCAGCAGCGCCCCGCCCACGCCCTGCAGGGCGCGCGCCGCGATGAGCACCGCGACGTTCGGGGCCAGCCCGCACAGCAGCGACGCGATCGCGAACCAGACGGTGCCGATCACGAACAACTTCCGTCGCCCGTAACTGTCCCCGAGCGTCCCGCCGAGCAGCAGCAGCCCGGCCAGGGTCAGCGTGTAGGCGTCCACCACCCATTGCAGGCTGGACACGCTGGCGTGGAAATCCCGCCCGATGGTCGGCAGGGCGATGCCCACCACGGTCGCGTCGATGGCGGCCATGCCCGAGCCGAGCACGGTGGCGGTCACCACCCACCGGCCCCGCGCGCTCGACAGCCGCAGGCCGGGGCTCCCCGCCTTCGGTGCGGCTGTCTCGCTCATAGGCCCTTCCCCCGGGAAACCCGCAGATCATGACCGTGGCGTGCACCCGGATCGTTCGGGATCATAAAGACTTAAATTAGTCCGAACGGACCGGGTGACACCATCCTCCGCCACCTCGTGCCCGGCCGGCGGCGGCGCGCTGCTAGCCGAACCCGCGCGGGTGGCGAGCACGGAGCCGCCGAGGATCAGGACGAACGCGGCGCCCATGGCCGGGGTCAGGTGCTCGCCCAGGACGAGGACGCCGAGGGCCACCGCGACGGCCGGGTTGACGTAGGTGATGACCGTGGCGCGAGCCGGGCCGACCTCGGCGATCAGCCGGAAGAAGATCAGGAACGCGGCTGCGGTGCAGATCACCCCGAGCCCGGCCAGCGCCGCGAGCACCTGGACCGACGGCGTCGAGCGCGGCCAGGTCAGCGCGGCGAACGGCGCGTAGACGAGCGCGGCCGCGCCCAGGCAGACCGTGTTGACCGCGACCGGCGGCAGGTCGGCCAGCTTGCGGTTGGCGATCAGCGGCCCGATGGAGTAGCCGAGCGCGGTGAGCAGCACAAAGATGACCGGCAGCGTGTCACCGTGGCCCGCGCTCGGGCCGGCCAGCACCGCGACGCCGCCCAGGCCGATGGCCAGGCCCGACCCACCGGATCAGCGTCAGCCGGTCGCCGCTGCGGGTCAGCCAGGCCAGCAGCGCGCTGAAGATGGGCACCGCCGCGATGAGCAGCCCGCTGGTGGAACTGGGCAGGCGCTTCTCCGCGCTGGAAAGCAGCGCGAACGGCCCGACGATCTCGAACGCGGTGAACGCGGCCAGCCAGCGGACGTGCCCCTTCAGCGCGCCGAGATAGCCGCCGCGGATGGCCACGGGCAGCAGCAGCAGCGAGCCGAGCGCGACCCGGGTGAAGACCAGCACCGGCACCGAGACGCCGCCGTCCGCCACCTTGATGAGCAGGTAGGGGATCCCCCAGATCACGCCCATCGCGGCGAACAGCAACCACCCGCGCCTACTCAACTCAGCTCCCTCCTCACCAGGTAACCGGTTATGGCCTGACCCAGGATTAGGCTGCCAGCGTAGTAAGGCTGCAGAAGATTGGGCGGCAGCGCATTTCGGGCTGCTCGGAGGCGAGACGACCAAGCAGGGCCCGCCGCCGCAGGCGTGACGAGCGCCCCGCCGGCCGGTAGGCTGCCAGCTGAGCGCGCCAGAGGGGGCCAGGCAGCGTGGAAACGCGGTGATCTCCGCCCAGGCTGTCCCCGCCTCCGGCGCGCGGACGGGCCGCGCCGGGGATTTCGGCGGGTTCCGCACCCGCTGGGCGCTGCTCATCTCGGTCGCGGGCGGCCTGGCCTTGTATGCCTCCTTCCCCCCGGTCGGTGTCTGGCCGCTGGCGGTGCTCGGCCCGGCGCTGCTCGTCATCGCGCTGACCGGGCGGAGCCTGCGGGCCTCGTTCGGGTGCGGGCTGGCGTTCGGCCTCGCGCTGTTCGTGCCGCTGCTGTCCTGGCTGGCCAACGAGGCGTGGTACGTGTGGATCGCGCTGGCCGGGGCGCTGGCGGTCATCTTCGCGGTGCTCGCCATCGGCCAGCGGCTGCTGCTCCGCCTGCCCTACTGGCCGGCCGCGGTGGCGGGCTGGTGGGTATGCGTCGAGGCGGTGCGGGACCGGTGGCCTTACGCCTTTCCCTGGGGCCGGCTGGCGATGAGCCAGTCGGTCGCGCCGGACGTGCGCTGGGTCGCGGTGGGCGGCGCGCCGCTGCTCAGCTTCCTGGTCGCGCTGACCGGCGCCATGATCGCGCGAGCGGTGCTCGCGCAGCTGGCCCCGGGACTCCCGGGTTCCTGGCGGTCCCGGAAGTCCTGGGGTCCAGCGCTGGCCGCGGTGGTGACGGCGGGCCTGGTGCTCGCGGGCGGCCTGCTGCCGGTCGACCCGACCGGAGGCGCGCCGACGGTCCCGGTGGCCGCGATCCAGGGTAACGTGCCGCGGGCCAGGAACCTGCCGCAGCTACTGAACGACTCCGAGGTCACGCAGAACCACGCCGCCGCCACGCTGAAGCTGGCCGCGGAGGTCAAGGCCGGCCGGCTGCCCGCGCCCGGCCTGGTGATCTGGCCGGAAAACAGCACCGACCAGGACCCGCGCCAGGATCCCGCCATCTACGCCGAGCTCGCCGCGGCGGTGGCCGCCGTCGGCCACCCGGTCCTGGTCGGCGAGGTCCTGCAGGACCCGCAGCGCAACGTCGGCCAGCTCTGGGTGCCCGGCCGAGGCCCGACCACGTTCTACGTCAAGCGCGAGCTGGTGCCGTTCGGTGAGTACATCCCGTTCCGCGGCATCATCTCCAGCTTCAGTTCCCTGCCGTCGCTGCAGCCGGTGGACTTCACGCCCGGCCATCAGGCCGTCGTCTTCGACGTCGGCCAGATCAGGCTCGGCGACGTGATCTGCTACGAGGTGGCTTTCGACAACCTCGTGCGGTCCGAGGTCACGGCCGGGGCGAACTTGCTCGCGGTGCAGTCCAACGACGCGGACTTCGAGATCGACGGCCAGCTGGGCGAGACCGAGCAGCAGACGGCGATGGCCAGGATCCGGGCCATCGAAAGCGACCGCGCCGTGGTCTACGCCTCGACCACCGGCGAGAGCGCGATCATCGCGCCGGACGGCACGCTGATCGCGCACAGCGGCGTCTGGCAGCAGGCGATCCTCGACGCGCCGGTGCCGCTGGTGAGCTACCGCACGCTGGCGGACCGGGTCGGCGCCTGGCCGGAGTACGTGATCATCATGCTCACCGTGCTCGCGCTCGGCTGGGCCGTGGTCAGGTCCCGGTCCGGCCGCGGCCGACCGGAGATAGCCTGAACCTCGTAACCCGCGGGATGGTTCGGGCGTCTGTATAGGCGAGGGACGCATCACGTCGGTCACCCGCTCGGCCGGGTAAGCACCACCTAGTATGCGGTGGAGAAACGCGTTGCGGCGCCATGAGTCCTGACTCCGGCGCGAAGGAGGGTCACTGTGCGTGGCACAGACCGCAGGTCGGCACGGCGTGCGCGACGGTACGCTACCGTCGCGGCAGCGGCGGTCATCGGCCTGCTGGCCACCGCGTGCGGCGGCAGCGCCCCCTCCCGGGCCCCGTCCCCTGGTCAGGCCAAGGCGCAGGCCGCCGCGTCCGCCAAGGCGCGCGCGGCGGCGCTCGCGGCGGACCTGAAGATCACCCCGTCCAACGGCAGCCACGGCGTCGATCCCTCGGCCGGCATCAGCGTCACCGCCCCCAAAGGCAAGGTGACAAGCGTCACAGTGCACACCTCAGGCGACGCCGTGTCCGGCAGCCTGAGCGACGGCGGCAAGACCTGGCACAGCAGCGCGCGCCAGCTGGACGTGTCGCAGAGCTACACGGTGACCGCCACCGGCACCGACGGCAGCGGCCACAAGATCACCACGACGAGTACCTTCCGCACCCTGACGCCCGCGCAGACCTTCTCCACGCTGATCTACGAGGGGTACGGCCAGACCTACGGCGTCGGCATGCCGATCATGCTGACGTTCAGCACGCCGATCACCAACAAGGCGGCCGTCGAGCGGTCGCTGGAGCTCACCACGTCCAAGCCGGTGATCGGCGCCTGGTACTGGGACGGCGACGAGCACCTGTACTTCCGGCCGCGGGACTACTGGCCCGCCAACACCACGGTCAGCTTCGACGGCCACCTGAACGGGGTGCAGGGCGCCCAGGGCGTGTACGCCACCGCCAACCTGACCCAGACGTTCGACATCGGCCGGTCGCTGATCGCCGTCGCCAGCACGACCACCCACCGCACGCAGATCTACCTCAACGGCAAGCTCGCCTACCAGTGGCCGATCAGCACCGGCCGCCCCAGCCTGCCGACCCCGGACGGCAGCTACGTGAGCGTGGAGAAGTCCAACCCGGTCCGCATGATCGGCGGCGGCGCGCCCGGCAGCGCCGGCTACTACAACGAACTGGTCAACTTCGCGGTCCGGTTCACCTTCAGCGGCGACTACTACCACTCCGCTCCCTGGTCGGTCGTGAACCAGGGCACCTCGAACGTCAGCCACGGCTGCGTGAACCTGCCGCCCGCCGCCGCGGAGACCTACTACAACATGTCCATCCCCGGCGATCCGATCACCGTCACCAACAGCACGGCGGCGGGCAAATGGGATGACGGCTGGACCGAGTGGTTCCTGACCTGGTCGCAGTACCTGCACGGCAGCGCGCTCGGCCAGGCCGTGATGGCCGGCCCGCAAGGCAGCACGTTCGTTTCGCCTTCGTCACTGCCAGCGGATACCGCCACCGCCCCGCTCCAGACCTCCGCCACCGGGAACTACTACGCCGGCACGGCGGCCCTCGGGTAGTCCTCGGCTCACTCGGGTAGCTTCCCAGGCTCAGGGAGCTTCCCAGAGGGAGGCGATGCCCTGGCCCACGCCGATGCACATGCTGGCCGCGCCGCGGGCGACGCCGCGCCGCCGCATCTCGTGCAGCAGGGTGGTCACGATCCGCGCGCCGGAGCAGCCGAGCGGATGCCCGATGGCGATCGCGCCGCCGTTGACGTTGACCCGGTCCGGGTCGGCCTTGAGCTCGTCCACGACCGCCACCGACTGCGCCGCGAACGCCTCGTTGACCTCGATCAGGTCCAGCTCGTCCAGCTGCCAGCCAGGCCCGGCCCAGGGCCCGGTTCATGGCAGGCACCGGCCCGATCCCCATGTAGTCCGGGTGCACGCCGGCCGCGGCGGCGCCCACGTAGCGGGCCAGCGGCGTCGCGCCCGCCTGGCGTACCGCGTCCGCCGACATGAGCAGCAGCGCGGCGGCGCCGTCGTTCAGCGGCGAGGAGTTGCCGCCGGTGACCGTGCCGCCCTTGCGGAAGGCCGGGGCCTTCGCGGCCAGGTCCGCGAGGGTGAGACGTGCGTTGATTCCCTCGTCGTGGCTGACCTCGCCGCGTGAGGTGGTGACCGGCGCCGTCTCGGCGTCGAACCGGCCGGCGTCGCGCGCGGCGGCGGCCAGCTGGTGGCTGCGCAGCGCCCATTCGTCCTGCCGCTCCCGGGTGATGCCGTACTTGACGGCGACGTTCTCCGCGGTCTCGCCCAGCGTGATCGGCGGGTACATTTCCTTCATCCGCGGGCTCACCAGCCGCCAGCCCAGCCTGGTGTCGGCCAGGTCCATGGTCCGGGGGAACGGGTCGGCGGAACGCCCGAGCACGAATGGCGCGCGGGTCATCGACTCCGACCCGCCGGCCAGGCAGACGTCCGCCTCGCCGGCCGCGATCGTCCGCGCCGCGTCGCAGACCGCCTCCATCCCGGACCCGCAGAGCCGGTTCACGGTGGCCCCGGGTATCTCCACCGGCAGCCCGGCCAGCAGCACCGCCATCCGGGCGACGTTCCTGTTGTCCTCGCCGGCCTGGTTGGCCGCGCCCCAGTAGACATCCTCGATCGCGGTCACGTCCAGCCACGGGTTGCGCCGGATCAGGGCCGTGATGACATCGGCGGCCAGGTGATCGGGGCGTACCTCGGCGAGCGAGCCCTTGATCTTGCCGATGGGCGTCCGGCATGCGTCCACCACGAACACAGAGTTCACCACGTCTACCTCCGACGAACACGGCTGCCTGGATTCCACGATAACCCGCCGGACAGGCCGCTGCGGGGCGGCCGGTTGCGGACCGGCCGCCCCGCAGTCTGGGAAAGGCGGAGCACTAGGAGGTATGCCGCGCCTTGGGTCTATGCCTTAGCGTCTATCTGCCTGGCGATCGCGAGGGCCTGGTTGATGGGCATCGCGTAGCCGTTGATGTCCAGGCCGACGAGCGTGACGTTCCTGCTCTGCCTGGACGGCGGAGAGGCCTGGCTGGGTTCCCTGGGCTCACCGCCGGATTCCGTTGCGTCGTCAGTGACCGCAGTGGCCGCGGGCGACTCGCTCGCATCGCGCGGACGCTCTGAGTGATTCCCGCTTCCGTCGTCCTGCACTGCGATGCTCCTAGCTGGTCTGGAAATGGCGTCGGCATG
Source organism: uncultured Actinomycetes bacterium (assembly GCA_963790065.1). Taxonomy (GTDB): domain Bacteria; phylum Actinomycetota; class Actinomycetes; order Streptosporangiales; family Streptosporangiaceae; genus Palsa-504. The sequence continues at coordinate 21,687 of CAWBNK010000003.1, forward strand.
TCACCTGATCAGGCAGCCTCTGATCGGGACCTAGGGCGACGGCCCGCGCCTGGCCGGTGGCTCGGTGGCCCCGGGGAGATCTCCGGGGCCACCGTGTCGCGGACTGATCCGCTCGGCCGGCAGATCGGCGCAAGAGCATGCTTGCTGCGGTCCTGTACTTACATTCCGGACGGGTTCATCAGCAGGTGGTGCCAGCGGCCGTGGCGCTGACCCTGTCCAGGCATACGGTTGAACCGGCGTTGGTCGCCGTCTGCGGCGTGGTGTTGAAGGTCGCCGCGACGGCCGCGCCGGCCCCGTCAAGGGTGACCGTGACCGGGTTGGTGAGGCCGAAGTTCTGGCAGCCGAGGTTGGTGAAGGACATGTTGAGCCGGTTCGCCATGAAGGTGAGCAGGTTGTCGCCGACGCCGGCCACCGGCGCCTGCCCGGTAGCGAGCAGGGCCTGGTTGGCCGCCAGGAACGGGGTCTGGATGTTGACCATGTTCTGGCAGTACATCACCGGGCTGCTGGTCCGGTTGTTCTGCGCGTTGATCGGCGCCTGGCCGATTTCCTCGCGGTACAGGTTGGTCTTGGCCGGGTCGAGCTGACCGTTGCCGTCCAGCGTCATCTCGTCGTTCTCCGGCACCAGCGCGGCGATCCTCGGCTGGTTCTTGGCGGCGAGCAGCTCGTCAAGCGCCTGGGAGCTGGTCGGCTGTTGTTGTTCGCGAGGTCAGGCGCCTCGAACGGAGTGCACCCGAGCACCGGGTCCATGAACAGGTCGAGCAGCGTGTTGTCACTGCCGTTGAGCAGCAGCGTGGACCCGGTCAGCTGAGCCGCGTTGGCCGTGGTGTCCTGTGCCGTCTGGCCGGTGGTCGGGTTGAGCAGGTACTCGGTGGTCACGTTGTCGCTCGGGTCCTGGTCCACCATGTCGAAGTTGCGCGTGACCGGGCAGGCGTTGCCAGTCCCCACCGCACCTGCGGTCGGCACGATCTTCGCCGAGGTACCTTCGGACGGAACGGGCAGCCTTCCCTCGCGCACCAACAGGAAGGCCGTGTTGAAGAAGTTGATGCCGTTGCAGAACGACACCTGGCCGAAGACCGATCCGGCTGGCCGTTGACGCAGTTGCCCTGTTGCAGCGCGGTGGGCGTCGCGCCCACCTGGAACAGGTCCGTGCCGTTGAACCCGAAGTCGATGGTGACGATCGCGTTCGCCGGCAGCGTCGGCACCGTGGGCGCAATGGCCGGCGTGGTGCCCTGGGTGATGACCAGCGGGTTATAGACCGACAGCGCGCCGGTGCGCGGGTTCAGGATGGTGGCCTGGACGAACGCGCCCAGGTTGGCCGCGTTGGTCATCGTGCAGCCCGACGCCGCGGGCGTCTGGCCGTCGGTGCCAGTGAGCTGGTAGGGCGTGGCCAGGCCCTGCGCGCTCAGCGGGTTGGCCGGGACGATGATGTCGCAGTTGACATTGGCCGTCGCGGTGGCCGCGGCCACCGCTGCTGGCGGCGTTGCCGACGCAGTGGCCGACGCGGGCGAAGCGGCCGACGCGGGCGAAGCGGCCGACCCGGAAGCACTCGCGGATGGACTGGCCGACGCCCCCATGGCCGACTGCTCGATCTTCGAAACATTACCTCCCGAGATCGCGAGGATGATCCCGAGAGTCAGGCCCAACGCCATCGGGATGGCGAGGGGGACCGCAATACGCACCGCGCGACTGTTACGACCGCGACGGCGCCATGCGGACCTATGCCCGCTGAGCATTCAATCCACCTCCATGGATGTCCGCTGTGACGCTCCCGGGGGATCACGCTAGACCCGGGCTGTTGGCGAGATTAGGGAATTCTCCAGATTCGCTTTTTGTCCGGTTTTTTGGCCGAAGCGGCGCCGAAACCTTTGTAATTCATTGCTAAGTCCTTACGCCGCAGGTGAAGGGGCGGCTACGCAGACTGAGATTGCCGAGTGATTGACGACAGCGCGTTGCGGCCCCACCGCCAAGCCGATCATGGGGACGGACGGTAGTTATTACGGCTCTCGCAGTGACCGGCAGGTATTGCGGGGAGGTTACGAGTACGCGCTCTCCGGAGCCCGCCTGGCAGGTCATGGCGACATCGACCCGCCAGCGGGGAGGAAGGCAGTCTGCGGCCGGGCAGCCTGGAGCGGCCACTGACGCACTGACGGCAGCGGCACGCGCCCGTAACGGCAACGGCGGCCGCATATTCCGGGATGGAATGTGGCGGCCCGCAGGTGCCCGGTAATTAGCTCGCGGCTAGTCCCACGACCGGGTCTTCATAATGACTGGCCTGGACCGTCGTACGGTGCCGTACGTTGCCGCAGTTAATCATCATCGATGGTTTATGAATTCTTCGACCGATAACCGCCATAGTGGCGGGATCTAGCCAGCGTGAACGGCCATTGATGGGCCGCGAGGTGGCTCATGGTGGCCCGTTCAGCGGCTGCTTCGGCAGGACTGCCGGGCCAGGACAGGCCGACTCCCGCCACGACGCCGGGCCGCCTGGGTCCACGCCGCCCGACTTCCTGCCCTCGGCGGCTGGGTAAGGTTGAGGTTTGTGCTGGCCAATCCCTCGGTTAACGTGCGATCATCCGATTACCGGCAGCAACGCGCGGGGGCCGCGGTCAGCGCGCTTCGCCGGCGGGCGGGGATCGGCTGAGGTCGGCAACTTTTCCCCGCGGGTGAGCGTCTGTGTAGGAGGAGTCGTTACCTGATGTTGCTTGCTTCGAGAGTTCCTGGCCTTTACTTTTGTTACTTTTCCAATTGTGAAATCACGTTGAGGGGACGGTGCCGTGTCGGGATCCGGTTGGTTCCGCAGAAAGTCGACATTGCTGACGACGGGCGAAACTTCCACAGCTAAACGGATCTGGCAGCGAACTGCGGCCTCCGGTGCCCCCAGGCCGAGCAAGAAGCGCGGGGCGGCCCTCACCGCCAGCAGCGCCGCGCTCGTCCTCGGCGCCGGCGTCACGATCGTGGCGTTTGCGTCGCCGGGGAGCCACGCCTCCCTGGTCTCCTCGGCCGCCGCCGTGAACGCGTCTAAGCCGCTGCAACCCGCGCCCAACTTGCAGGTGGTCTCGGTGACCCCGGCCGCGGGCGCGCGAGGCGTCAACGGCCTCAGCCCCATCCGGGTGCAGTTCTCCGCGCCACTGGCCCCGAGCTCACCGATGCCGACCCTGTCGCCTTCGATCGCGGGCACCTGGACGCTCCAGGGCGACGCCGCGGTCTTCACCCCGACGGTGGGCTACTCCGAGAACACCCGCGTCACGGTGAAGATCCCCGGCGGCCTGGCCGGCGTGATATCAGTCGCGGGAGCGAACGCGGGCGACGGCGGAACCCTCGGCTCGGACCTGAGCCCGAGCTTCACCACGGGCTCGTTCAGCACCATGCGCCTGCAGCAGCTACTCGCCCAGCTCGGCTACCTGCCGCTGACCTGGACGCCTGAGTCCGACACCACTATCAGCCCGACCAACGCTCAGGCCGAGCTCGCGGCCGCGTACAACGCGCCCGCCGGGACCTTCAACTGGCAGGCAGGTTACCCGTCGAGCCTGATGGACCAGTGGAAGGCAGGCTCCGACAACATCCTGGACAACGGCGCGGTTCGGGCGTTCGAGTCGGTCACCGGCCTGACCATGGACGGGAGCGCCGGCCGCACCGTGTGGACCGAGCTGTTCAAGGCCGTGGCCGAGGGCAAGGACAACCCCAACGGCTACACCTACGCGCTCGCCAGCCAGTACTCCCCGGAGAACCTGAGAATCTGGCACAACGGCCGGATAGTGCTCGAGAGCCCGGCCAACACCGGCATCCCGGCCTCCCCCACCGTAGACGGCACTTTCCCCGTTTACCTGAAGTACTACTTCAGCTACATGAAGGGGACGAATCCGAACGGCACGAAGTACGACGACCCGGTGTACTACGCGTCCTACTTCAACGGCGGCGACGCGGTGCACCAGTTCAGCCGGGCCAGCTACGGCTGGTACCAGAGCCTGGGCTGCGTGGAGCTGCCCTGGGATTCGGCCGAGAAGGCTTATCCCTATCTCACCTACGGCAGTCTCGTCACCGTCACCGGCCCGGTGGCCTAGGACAGCACTGCGGGGGCTTCACGGGTTCGTCCCGTGAAGCCCCCGTGAACAGCACTGCGGGGCGGTCCCGAAGGACCGCCCCGCAGCTGCTCGTGTCGTGACGTGTTACAGCGGGTGCACTTCTTCCGCCTGCGGGCCCTTCGGGCCGCGCCCAGCGGTGTACTCAACCCGCTGGTTCTCCTGGAGGGTGCGGAAGCCGTCGATCTTGATGGTGGAGTGGTGGACGAAGACGTCGGCCGAGCCGTCGTCCGGGGCGATGAAACCATAGCCCTTGTCCGAGTTGAACCACTTCACGGTGCCCTGAGGCATGTACTTCTCCTACTGAGACGATTTCGGGAACCACGGTCGTGTGCCCCGGGTTGCTGCGACCACTGCCCATGTGGACTGCCCTAACGGGCCGGGCGTTCGGGAATGCAGACGCCCGCGGTCAGAATTTCGCAGGCGCTGTGACACGTACACGAACTTCGTGCAACCAGGACTATTTAACCACTCACGGCTACCAGCGTGTTCCCAACCGGCGGAAGTGTTTCAACGGGCCGCCGCGACGGTCTGCTCCGCACCGTTGCGCAGCCTGGCCATGCAGACCGCGAAGCGGGAGCCTGGCGTCACGGCGGCGATGTGCTCGGCTTCGGTGACCGTGTCCACGTCGGCGAGTTCCGGCAGCATTCGGACCCGGAGCCCGGCCTGTTTCAGCCGGGCCAGCTGCCGGGGTCCGGTGTCCGGCTGCGACATCGGAACGCCGAGGATGAGAGCGGGATCGACCTCCCGCAAGCCAAGCAGCCAGAAGCCGCCGTCCTCGGCCATGCCGAACGTGGCGTCCGCGGTCCTGGACACCAGCGGCTCGATGGCCGCTGCCAGCAGGCCCGGCGTCACCTGCGGGGTGTCCATCCCGATCAGCACCACGGGCAGGGGCAGCGTCACCCGGGCGTCCGCGAGCGCCCAGGCGATGCGCTCGTCCAGACCCGCGCCGCGCTGCCCGATCACGTCGAATCCAGGCGGCAGCCAGCGCCCGGGCGTCCCGTCCAGGGCGAGCACCCGGCGGGCGACGGTCGTGTTCGCCACCGCCGCCAGCGTGTCGGTCAGGGCCGCCTCCGCCAGGGCGGCCGCCTCATCCGGCGTAAACGGGGGCGTGAGCCGGGTCTTCACCCGGCCGGGAACCGGCTCCTTGGCGATCACCACGACCTGCGCCGCCAGCAGGCGGCCCGCCCGGCTCCAGGCCGGCGGGTCAAGTATCGCCGTGCCAGGGCTTCCCGGAGCGCCGTCCCGCCGGTGCCGGCCCGCGTAGATGTCGGCGGTCACGACGAGGCCTGCCCGGGCAAGACCGGCACTGACGAAGCCGGCGCCGTGATGGAGGCGAGCACCCGCCGCATGTCCCGTACGGTCCGCACCGTGCCGCCGAGCGTGCCGGTGACCTTCGACTTGCCGGTCCGCGGGTAGTACGGCACATCGGTTTCCGAGATCCGCCAGCCCGCCTCCGCGGCGCGCACCACCATCTCCAGCGGGTAGCCGAACCGCCGGTCCGACATCGGCAGGGCCAGCAGGGCCTCCCGGCGGGCGGCGCGCATCGGGCCCAGATCCCGCACCGGGACACCGATGCGGCGGCGTAGTTCGGCGGCCAGCACCCGGTTTCCGATCCTGGCGTGCAGCGGCCAGGCGCCCTTGCCCTGGACCGACCGCCGTCCCAGCATGAGGTCGGCATCGCCGACCGCGACCGGGTCCGCCACCACAGGCAGGTCACCGGGGTCGAAGGAGGCGTCGGCGTCCATGATGCAGACGATGTCACTGCGCGCCGCGAGCAGCCCGGCGTGACAGGCGGCGCCGAAACCGCGCTGCGGGACGGGTACGACGCGCGCCCCGTACGCTGCGGCGATGGCGCCAGAGCCGTCGGTGGAGCCGTTGTCCGCGACAATGGGCCGGTAGCCGGACGGCATCCGGGAAAGCACCCAGGGGAGTGCGCCTGCCTCGTTGAGGCACGGCAGGACGACATCGATTTCCATGGCGACTGACAGTACGTGCGTGACAGGCGATTTAAGTCCGAAAAGTGGCTGATCGGCCCTTACGAACCTGTGACGGTCTGGCCCGAGTGCCCGGCTGCGGTCCCGCCAGGGCTAGGCGCATGGTTGGCTGCGGTCATGCGCGTTCTAGTAACGGGTGCGGCTGGCTTCATCGGATCGCACATCGCCGAAACCATGCGGGCGGCGGGCCATGAGGTCCGCGGCCTGGATTCCCTCACGCCCGCCGTACACAACGGCAGGCCGGACCACGTCCCGGGCGATCTGGTCGTCGGTGACGTGCGCGACCCGGCTGCGGTGGACGAGGCGCTAGCCGGAATGGATGCGGTGTGCCACCAGGCCGCCCTGGTCGGGCTCGGCGTAGACCTCTCCGACCTGCCCGCATACGCGGATGTCAACGTCACCGGCACCGCGGTGCTGCTGGAGGCCATGGGCCGCCACGGCATACCGCGGCTGGTCTTCGCGTCCTCGATGGTGGTCTACGGCGAGGGGGCCTACGACTGCGCGGCGCACAGCCGGGTCCGGCCGTCGCCCCGGGATCCGGGTGACCTGGCCGCGGGCCGCTTCGAGCCGCGCTGCCCGCGCTGTGCGCAGCCGCTTACCACGACGACGGTCGCCGAGGACGCGCCGCTCGACCCGCGCAACGCCTACGCCGCGAGCAAGGTGGCGCAGGAGCACCTGGCGTCGAGCTGGGCGCGGCTGACCAGCGGGACCGCGATCGGGCTGCGCTATCACAACGTGTACGGTCCGCGGATGCCGCGCGACACCCCGTACTCGGGAGTGGCCGCCATCTTCCGCTCCCGCCTGGAGAACGGCCTGCCGCCGCGGGTGTTCGAAGACGGCGGCCAGCGCCGCGACTTCGTGCATGTCCGCGACGTGGCCCGCGCCAACCTGCTGGCCCTGGAGGCGGTCGACCGGACGGCAGGCAGCGCGCCGGACGCCGAGGCTGGGGCGGGCGGGCTGCGATGCTACAACGTCGCCAGCGGCGAGCCGCACACGGTGGGCGAGATGGCCAGCGCGCTGGCCGCCGCGTTCGGCGGCATCGAGCCCGTGGTGACCGGCGAGTACCGCCTCGGCGACGTGCGGCACATCGTGGCCTCTCCCGCCAGCGCCGCCCGCGACCTCGGCTTCCGCGCGCAGACGAGCTTCGCCGACGGCATCGCCGAATTCGCCCAGGCCCCCCTCCGCGAGCCCGCCCTAGCAGGCTCCGTCCGCTCCTAGGGGCCATTTTTCGTTATTGCGGGCTGTTACTACCCCGATAGATGGCCTTGAGCATGTTGTGGACGGTGGCCTGCAGGTGGATCTCGGTGGCGACCATGTCGCCGCGGTAGTTCAGGGTGCGGCCGAAGCGGCAGCGAGGACACCGGGCCCGTGCCTGGCTCGTCTCCCACACCGTGAGCTTAACCTAAGGCCATCCTGGACCTGTCCCCCCAATCGGCCGCGTACCGCACCGCACATGCAACCGCATATCACGGGGCTATCTCGATCCCTCTATCCGGGTCCTGACCTGCGCCGTAAGGACTTGGTAAGGAATTTCGGCAGTCCGAGCGCGACCCGCCACTAAACGTTTAAAAAAGGGCCTTGTGTGGAGCCGTTCTTCGGAATTCGCTGATCTTGCCGGCGGCCCGAGGCTACGGTGATGCACCTGGAGCGTTACAGGGGACTGTCACTTGGAGGTGGGTTGAATGCTCAGCGGGCACCGGTCCGCACGGCGCCGCCGCCGGAACAGCCGCGCGGCGCGTATCGCGGTATCTCTGGCCATCCCGATGGCCTTGGGCCTGACTCTCGGAATCATCATCGCCGTCTCGGGCGGCGGTAGGGCGACGACTATTGAGCAGTCGGCCCTGGGCGCTTGCGCCTCAGCGGCGGCCGACGTGAACGGCGCGGCACCTGCGGCGAGCGGGAGCCAGCGCGGCACCCTGACGCGGGTGCCAGCGCCCGGACCCAGCCGGGAGTGCCGACGCCCCGGACCCAGCCGGGAGTCACCAGCGGCCCGAGACCCAGCTCGTGCGAGTACTCCAGCGCCCCGAACCCAGCAGGCTCGGCCGTCGCCGGCACCTTGCCCGTCGGCATCCGACGCCACCGGCGGCTGACCGCACCCACCGTCGCGGGCATTCCTCCCATCAACCCCGTCGGGCCGCCCCGGGCGCGGGCGAGGAGCGAACGGCGGGTGGATGCGGCCGGGGCACACGTTCAGCTTACATTACCAGATGCGGAGCCGAGGCGGCGGACTCAGACGGAACTGTCTACGGTATCCGTGGCAAAGACGCCCACCCGCTGAGCGACCAGGGGCCTGGCGACGCCGTGGGTGCTCGGCAGGGATCGGCTGCACCTGGGAAAACGGGGACACCGAAGGTGTTGTTCATCGACGCCACCGATCCTGGCGCCGGACGTGCTGGATCCAGCCGTGTACAGGACCCGCCTGGGTGATCGCCGCAAGGCACCCTGTCCGGAGCGGCGTGCTCGGCAAGGACCTCTCGAACCCGATCCCGGAGTGGGCCGAGGACGGCGCCGACCGCAAGGTGGTGCCGTACACGGTGGCCACCGACATGGACAGCCCCAACCCCGACTCCGGCGAGGAGTACCCGCACACCAACACCCAGCTGTTCAACATCCAGGACGAGCAGAACCGGTTCAAGCTCGGCGCGGAGATCACCGCGCCGTTCAACGCCCCGGCGCCTGGCCAGGTGCCGACGATGGACGGCTACGTCACCGACTACATCAGCTGCTTCACCGCCGAGATGGGCCGCCAGCCCACCTACGAGGAGTACGCGCAGATCATGACCGGGTTCACCCCGGAGCAGATCCCGGTGCTGAGCGGGCTGGCCCGCGGGTTCGGCGTGTTCGATCACTGGTTCTGCGAGGTGCCGTCGCAGACGCTGCCCAACCGGTCGTTCTGGACCGCCGCGACGTCCTCGGGATTCTCCGTGAACGCGCCGGTCACGAAATTCGTGGCGAAGAACACCGCGGAGACGATCTTCAACCGGCTCGAGGATCACGGCAAGACCTGGAAGGTGTACATCGCCGAGCCGATGCGGATCTCGTTCACCGGCCTGGTCCACTTCCCGCGGCTGAAGGACCGCTTCGCGACGCACTTCGTGCCGTTCGCCCAGTTCGAAGCCGACGCCGCCCACGGGGACCTGCCCGACTTCTCGTTCATCACCGGCCCTGGGGGTGGGGCACAACGACTACCACCCGGCGTGCGGGCGGGCCATGGGGCACGGCATGGCGATCCAAAGTATTGACCCGCCGTCCTCGATCCTGGGCGGCGAGGCGTTCCTGTCCCGGATCTACCACGCCTACAAGGCGATGCAGTCCCCGACCGGGATCCAACGTCTGGAACACGGCCCTGCTGATCGGCTGGGACGAACCAGGCGGCACCTACGACCACGTCCCGCCCCCCGCGGTGCCGCCACCGGACCCGTCCGCCCCGGCCGGCCAGGACGGCTTCACGTTCGACCGCTCGGGCTACCGGGTCCCGGCCGTCATCGTGTCGCCGTGGGTGGCCGAAGGCGAGGTGTTCAACGCCGAGCACCGGCACACCTCCCTGATCGCCACGCTGCGGGAGCAGTGGGGCCTGGGCGACCCGTTCACCGCCCGCGACGCCGCCGCCCGGACGTTCTCCCACGTCTTCACCCTCGACACCCCGCGAGACCCGGCCACGTGGCCCGTCCCCGATCCGCGGCCGGTGCCTGCGTTCATGGAGGATCCGGCCGCCCTGGGCACGAGCCTGTCCACGCTAGGCAAGACCCTGGCCCAGGGGATACGGGAGTACGCGGACCAGAACCACATCGAGATCGAGGGCCTACCCAAGGACCCCAAGGAGGACGTGCCCCCAGAACAGTTGCTGAATGTGCTCCGGAACTTCTTTGCCACCATCTTCCCCCTGCTGGCTCCGGCCGCTCCGAGTTCGGGCGCCGCAACCTGACCTGGCGCCCGGCGCACCGCCTGCAGTCACCACTGGACCCCGGCGGAGCCGGGGTCCAGGTAGACGACGCGGTCAGTGGGCGGTGATGGCCCGGGGCTGATCGGGACGGGGCTGGTCGGGGCCTGCGGGGGGCGGTCCGCCGACGGGCCGTCGGGGCACGGTGCGGTTCATGGCGGGCACGCCCGGACGGGCCAGCGGCAGCCTGATGAGGAACTGGCAGCCGGGACCGGCGTTGCGCACGGCGATCTGGCCGGAATGCGCCTCGACGATGCCGCGCGCGATCGAGAGGCCGAGCCCGGCGCCCTCCTGCGGCCCGGGCGTGCGGGCCGACTCGCCGCGGAACGCCACGTCGAACACCCGGGGCAGGTCGCCGGGCGGAATCCCGCCGCAGGCGTCCGACACGCTCACGCAGGCCATTCCGCTCTGCACCTCGGCCAGCACGTCGACACCGCCGTCGGCCGGCGTGTGCCTGATCGCGTTGGTCACCAGGTTGCGCAGCGCGCGGCCCATCTCGGCGGAGTCGACGAAGACCGGCATGCCGCGCACCGCGGCCCCGGTGAGCCTGACGCCCTTATGCCGCGCGACCGGCTCGGCGCTGGCGACGACCTCGGCAACCAGGTCCTCGAGCCCGACCATGCGCTTGGACAGCCGCAGCGCGCCCGCGTGGATGCGGGACAGCTCGAACAGGTCGTCGATCATCAAGGTCAGCCGGTCCACCTCGCGGCGGATCTGCGAGTGGTACTGGGATACCTCGCGCGGATCGACCACCACCTGGTCTTCCAGCGCTTCGGCCATGGCCCGCAGGCCGGCCAGCGGAGTGCGCAGGTCGTGGCTGACCCAGGCGACGAGCTCGCGCCGGCTGGCCTCCAGGGCCCGCTCCCGGGACCGGGCCTGGGCCAACCGCTCGTGCGTGGCGGTGAGCTCCGCGGAGAGCTCGGCGAGTTCGGTGGGCAGCGTCAGCTGCGGAGCCACATAGACCCCGTTTTCCCCGACGCCCTGCACCGCGGAGGACAGCGCCCGGCTGGCCTTGGTGAGCCGCCGCCCGACGAACAGCGCCACCGCGAGGCCGGCCAGCCCGGCGATGGCCATCAGGTCCATCACGTCGTCGCGCTCGCCCGGCGTGCCCACCATGCGGTAGGCGATAACGCCTACCCCGGCGAGCATGGTGATCACCGTGGCGGCCACCACGATGGTGATCATCAGGCCGATCGAGCGGGCCGCGAACCGCTTCAGCGCGAGGATTCCGATGAGCGTGACAACCACCGCGATGGCCAGCACGCGTACGGAGATGTATTCCAGGTCTGAAACTTGGATGCCGGCTGGCAGGGCCAGATCGCCGCCGGCCAGTGCGGTCACGCTGCCTCCGGCTCGTATCGGTACCCGACGCCCCACACGGTCACGATGCGCCTGGGCATGGTCGGGTCGGGCTCGAGCTTCTCGCGCAGCCGTCGGACATGCACGGTGACGGTCGACGTATCGCCGAACGTCCAGCTCCACACCTCGGTGAGCAACTGCTCCCTGGTGAAGGCCTTGCGTGGGTTCCGCATCAGGAAGACGAGCAGGTCATACTCGCGCGAGGTCAGCTGGATCAGCTTGCCTTCGGCCCTGACTTCGTGCGCGGAGAGATTCACGACCAGGTCGCCGTCGGTGATGGCGCCGAGGTCGAGCTTGTCAGGAAGGCCGGCGCCACGAGACCTGCGCAGTACCGAACGCACACGCAGGGCCAGCTCACGCGGGCTGAACGGCTTGGTGACGTAGTCGTCCGCACCGGTTTCGAAGCCGACGAGGCGATCGGTCTCATCACCCAGGGCGGTCAGCATGACCACCGGTATCGGCCAGCGTGCCCGCAGCCTGCGGCACACCTCGAGGCCGTCCATGCCGGGCAGCATGAGGTCGAGGACGACGAGATCGGGCGGCTCTTCGGCCACCCGGCGCAGCGCCTCGTATCCGTCGTGCACGCACTCGACCGTATGACCGTCGCGCACGAGGTAACGCCCGACGACATCCGCCACCGTGGGATCGTCGTCGACGACGACGATCCGGCCCGGCGGATCGGGGTTGCTCACCAAGGTTTCCCGTTCCTTGCAAAAAGGCAATGATTACGCCTCCAAGTTAAGACGTAAACAGTCAGTGAAACCAGTAAACGGGGCAAAAGCGTCACGACTCCGTAAGCACAGTGACGATTCTGTGAGTCCGGCCTGATCGGCGGCGAAGCAAACTGGTGAAAAGTGAGGGATGCTTGGTGCGACCGAAGAAGGCGGGGGGCTAGAGCGATCGGGGATGAAGAGCAAGCGAAGGCGGGAGTAAGACACAGTGACGATTCTGTGAGCTCCGGCCTGATCGGCGCCGAACCGGCCCCACCAGATTCCACCTGGGTAACACTGATATTTTTTTTTTTTTTTTTTTTTAAAAAAAAAAAAAAAAAAAAAAAAAAAAAAAAGTAACACTGAGGGATGCTTTGCGCCGCCGGGATCGGCGGGGCGATCGAGCGATCGCGGATGAAGTGCCTGACTGGCCTCGCGATCATCCCAGGGTTTGAGGGGAAGGAGTCCGCGTGATCGGGGAACTTTACGAACACGCGCTGGCCGGCCGGGCGCGGCCGGAGATCGAGCACGCCGACGGCAGCCGCAAGCCGCTCCCAGTGGACGGCTGGCTGAGCGAGAGCCCCGGCGACAAATCGATCCTCGACCGCTGCGAGGGCCCGACGCTCGATATCGGCTCGGGACCGGGCCGCCTGACCGTCGCCCTGGCCGAACGCGGCATCCCCGCCCTCGGCATCGACATCACGCCGTACGCCGTCGACATGGCCCGGTCCTCGGGCGCACTGGTCATGCTGCGCGACGTCTTCGACCGCGTACCGGGGACCGGCCGCTGGACCGCGGTGCTGCTGGCGGACGGGAACATCGGAATCGGCGGCGACCCGGCGGCCCTGCTCCGCCGGGTGTCCGAACTGCTCGCGCCGCAGGGCCGGGCGCTGGTCGAACTCGAGCCGCCCGGCTCTCCGCTCCGCCGCGAGCAGGTCCGGCTGTGCCACGCCGGGTCGGCCAGCGCGTGGTTCCCCTGGGCCTACGTCGGCACCGACCACATCACCGACGTGGCGTACGACGCCGGGCTCGGCCAAGTCGACATCTGGACGGTCGACGGACGGTGGTTCGCCTCCATCGGCATTGGCGGCCAGGTTTGCTCCGAACGAACCCTCGTCACGCTGTTACCGAATGCTTACCGCCCGGCCCGCGGATGCCCCTTCCGCCCGACAGATGGAGCTCTTCCCAGCATGAACGGAAAACTCCGGGTGGCCGCGATCGTCCTGGCCCTGTCGGTGACGGCGGCCATGATCCTGCTGCTCCTGTGGCCCCAGCTCGACCCGGCGCGGCTACGCTGGCTGCCGCTGCTGATCGGCGCGTGGCTCGCGTTCATCGCCGCCGCCTGGCTGCTGCGGAAGGTGCCGCGGCGGACCTCGGTCGCGCTCATCCTGCTCGGCGGCATCGCCCTCCAGATGGTGGCGGTGTCCGCGCCGCCGCGGGGCAGTAACGATCTCTACCGCTACATCTGGGACGGCAAGGTACAGGCCGCTGGCGTCGATCCGTACCAGTACGTCCCCACGGCCACGCAACTCACCGGGCTGCGAGACGAGTTCCTCTTCAACCCCAGCGCCGAGTACTGCGTCTCGCCGTCCTACGTCGACCGCCATCCGGCCGCCGATCTCACCCCGGGCTGCACGAAGATCAACCGGCCGACGGTGCCCACCATCTACCCGCCGGTCGCCGAGGCGTACTTCCTCGCGGTGCACTACCTGCCTTCCGCCAGCGACTCGAGCATGCCCATCCAGGCCACTACGGCGCTGGTCGCCGTGCTCATCACGGTGCTGTTGCTGTTCGGCCTGGGCCGGCTGGGCCGGGACATACGCATGGCCGCGCTGTGGTCCTGGTGCCCGACGGTGGTCCTGGAGGCCGGCAACAGCGCCCACGTGGACGTGATCGCGGTGGGCATCACCGCGGCCGCCGTACTCACCCTGGCCACGGCTCGCACCACCCGCCGGACCATCATCGGCGGAATCCTGCTCGGCCTGGCTATCGCGACCAAGCTGACACCCGTGCTGACCGTGCCCGCACTGCTCCGGCGCCGCTGGGTGACGGTCGTGATCGCGGCGGGCAGCGCGTTCACCGCCGTTTACGTCCCGCACGTGATCCGGGTGGGCAGCAAGGTGATCGGATTCCTGCCCGGCTACCTGCAGCAGGAGGGCTACACCAAGGGGACCAGGTTCGGGATCATCGGCCTGTTCGTCACCGGGCCGCTGGCCATCGTGGCGGCGGCGCTCATCTTGGCCGCGGTCGCCTTCGCCGTGCTGCAGTTCTCCGACCCCGACCGGCCCTGGGAGGGCGCCCTCTACATGACCGCGGCCGCGCTCGCCGTCACCACGCCGCACTACCAGTGGTACTCGCTGCTGCTGGTCATGCTGGTCGCCCTCGACGGCCGCCCCGAGTGGCTGGCCTTCGCCGCGGGCGGGTACTTGGCGGCCTATCCGGAAATCGGCCGGTACACCCCTCCCGGCCGGCTCAACGACGCCATCGCCTACGGCGTGCCCCTCGTGGTGGTGGCCGTCGGCTGGCTGATCCGCCACGAGCTCGCCAGGCGCGCGGGCCTCGGCGAGCCGCTGCCCGCCACGGCAGAACCGGTGGTCACCTCGGGGCTCACGGTCCTTGACGTCAGCGAGGACGCCGTGAGCGATCTCCCGCAGCGTCCGGTCCCGTCCCGCGAAGAGTCGCGGGAGGTGCCGGTGTGACCCTGCGCCGCCAGGATTCCGCGTTTTCTTACCGGTTGGTTACCCGCCGGGCAAACATCAAACGGCACCGGCCATCAGGACCGTGAATAGAGATATGAGTTACGACCCGTCGCACCGCAAGCCGCCTCGTCAGGAGCGCTGGCCGCAGGCGACCCCGCCCGGCGGCTGGCCGTCCTACCGGGACGGCGATGCTTACCAGGACGCGGAGCAAGCAGACAGCCGGTACGCAGCGGATCGTCAGGGCGCTTACCCGGCGACCGCCGGTTACCGGCACCAGGTCGGCTACCAGAGCGCTTCCGGCGGACCGGGAGACCGCGGTTACTGGTCGGCCGTGGCCACGGATACCTTTCCCCCCGCCAGGAACGGCTATGGCTCCGCGGTCAGCTACGACGCGCCCGGCGGGTACGGCGACGCGCGGGACGGCTACGGCGCGCCCGGCGGGTACGGCGACGCGCGGAATGGCTACGACTGGACCGAGAACGGCCACGGCAGCAACGGCTACGGCAGCAATGACTACGGCAGCGCCGACAACGGGAACAGCTACGGCACGGGCGGCTACCCCGGCGGCGGCTACGCGGGGGGTATCAACGGTTACGCCGGAGCCGCAGACGACTTCGCCGGCGGCGTCGCGAACGGCTACGGCGGCACCAGAAGCGGCTACGCCGGAACCGTCGACGGATACCCAAGTGCCGCGGACGGCTACGCCGACGCAGGAGATAGCTTCGCCGGCACCGCAGACCGCTACAGCCGTACCGAGGTCGGCTACGGCCAGGCCACCGACGAGTACGTGAGTGACGCCAGCGATTACGACTGGAGCGAGAACGGCTACGGCAGCGCCGCGGACGGCTACGGCAGCGCCGCAGACGGCTATGCCGGGGCTCCGGGCGGTTACGCCGGGGACCGGGCTGACTTCGTGAGCTCGGTCGCCTACCTGGGCCCGGGTAGTTACATCGAGCCCGGGCTGGCCGACCCCGGGCTGGCCGATCCCATGCTGGCGGCTCCCGACGTCGGCGTCGACCCGTACCGCTGGCAGGCCGACCAGGACCTCAGGCGGGAAGCGCGGCGGCGCGGACTGGCCGTCGGCGCGGTGACGGGGTTCCTCGCCGCGGCCGTCGCGATCGGCGTCTCTACCTTGGCCGCGGGGTTCGTCCGGCCCCAGGCCTCGCCGATGGCCGCCATGGGCAGCGTGTTCATCGACCGGATACCGGCGGGCCTGAGGAACGTCGTGGTGCAGCATTTCGGCACGACCGGCCGGACCGTGCTGCTGCTCGGCATGTACGCCGCCATCGCCGTCTTCGCGGTGGGGATCGGCGTGCTGGCCCGCCGCGCCGCCGCGCCCGCCGTGGCCGGCCTCGCGGCGTTCAGCCTGCTCGCCGCCTTCGTGACGATCACCAGGCCAGGAGGCCACGTGAGTGACGTCGCCCCCGCGGTCATCGGCGGCATCGCCGGTGTCGCGGCGCTGCTGTGGCTGGTGCACGCGTCAACACCGATCGCACCGGCGCAGTACGCGCGCGGCGGCGCCCGCAGGAGGCCACGATGACGACGACCGTCGACCGGCGTAAGTTCCTCACCGCGGCCGGCGTCACCGCCGTGGGCGCGGCCGCGGCGGGGGTGGGCGGCGAACTCCTGCTCGGCAAGCACTTCCGTACCACCCCTCCGACGGCGAGTCTCGCCCCCTCGGTCCCCAAGGCCAAGGTCCCCAAGCTCCAGATACAACCGATGACGCCGCTGCCGGCCGATGAGACGCTGAACATCGCGGGCCTGTCTCCGTTCTATACGCCGGACGCGGATTTCTACCGGGTCGACACGGCCCTGGTCCTGCCGCAGGTCGCGGCGGACACCTGGCAGCTGCGCATCCACGGCATGGTCGACAACCCGGTGACCGTCACGTTCGACCAGCTCATCCGGCGGCCCATGGTCGAGCACGATGTCACTCTGACCTGCGTCTCGGAAGCCGTGGGCGGCGGCTACATCGGCAACGCCCGCTGGCAGGGCGTGCTCCTGGCCGACCTGCTTCGCGAGGCAGGAATACAGTCCGGTGCCGACCAGATCGTCATGCGCGACGTCAAGGGGATGACCATCGGCGTGGCCACCGAGCCGGTCATGGATGGCCGGACGTCGCTGCTCGCGGTGGGCATGAACGGCCAGCTGCTGCCCCAGGAGCACGGATACCCGGTGCGGGTGGTGGTGCCCGGACTGTACGGCTACGTGTCCGCGACCAAATGGGTGGTGGACATGGAACTCACCACCTTCGGCGCGTTCGACGCCTACTGGGTGAAGCAAGGCTGGTCCCAGCAGGCGCCGATCAAGACGGAATCCCGCATCGACGTGCCGAAGCGCCGCGGCACCGTGGCCGCCGGCCAGGTGACGATCGCCGGCGTCGCCTGGGCCCAGCATCGCGGCATCGAGGGCGTCGAGGTGTCCGTCGACGGCGTTCTGGTACGAAGCGAAACTCCCCGCCCAGGACACCATCGACACCTGGCGCCAGTGGTACTACGTCTGGGACGCCACCCCCGGGCCGCACGTGCTGCAGGTACGGGCCACCGACCAGAGCGGCTACACCCAGACTGCGGTGAATCACAAGACCGAGCCGAACGGTGCGACCGGGTATCACACCATCCGGGTCACCGTCACCTAAGCCAGCCGATGGCGCGCACCCGCTTTGCGCACCATCGGCTATTCATCGGGCCCGCTGGCCGCCGCCCACCCCCGCTCGGGTGGCGGTCAGCGGGCACGCAGGGCTCGAAGGGCTCAGCGGGCTCGCAGGGCAGAGAGCAGATCGTCGAGCGCGTCCAGGTTGTGCGCGCTCACCACCGCGTCGCAGTACGGCCACGCGGCGGCCATGCCGCCGACCTCCGGCCGGTAACGCGGGGACTGGGTGCGCGGATTGGCCCACACGATCCGGTGCGCCACCCGGGACAGCCGCGCCATCTGGGCTCCGAGCAGCTCAGGCTCGCCGGTTTCCCAGCCGTCGGAGATGATGAGGATCACCGCTCCCCGGGCCATGCCCCGGCTGCCGTAATGGTCGTTGAACTCCTTGACCGCGGCGCCGATCCTGGTCCCGCCCGACCAGTCGGGAGCCGCCTCGCCCGCCTTGGCCAGCATCGTGTCCGGGGTGGCCGCGGCGAACGCCGACGTCAGCCTGGTCAGCCTGGTCGCGAAGCTGAACACCTCGGGCCGGTTCGACCCGCCGCGCAGCTGGCCGCCGTTGATGGCGTAGAGAAGGAGCAGCAGCGCGCGGGCGTACGGCTCCATGGAGCCCGAGATGTCGCACAGCACCACCAGGCGGCGCGGCCGGACCCGGCGCGCCCGGCGGGCGAGCCGGATGGCCTCGCCGCCGCTGCGTCGCGCCAGCCGCAGCGTCCGGCGCAGATCCGGCCGCTTGCCGTCGCGGGCCGCCCGGTACCTGCGGGTGCGGCGGGGCGGGACGGCCAGGGTCATCTCGCGCATGAGCGTGACCAGCTGCCGCAGTTCGCCCGCGGACAGCTCGGTGAAGTCACGGCCGCGCAGCCGCTCGGCGGCCGAGGCGACGTGGCGGACGGCCGGCGCCTCGGCCAGCGGCTCGTCGCGCGTCGTCGGCGGCTGAGCCGCTCGCCGAGACCTGCATCCCCGCCGACCAGCCGTCAGGATCGCCCTGGGACTGGGCGTTGGGCTGGGGACCGCCGTCCTGTTCGGCCCGCGGAAACGCGGGCTGGACGGGCGGCATCAGATCCCGGACCGGCGAGGGGGTACCGAACAGCGCGGCGAACACCCGGTCGAACGTGCTCATCTGGCCCGGGTCAGACACCATGGTGGCCAGGGCACAGGCGCGGAGCTCGGCCACGGAAGTGGCGCCCATGACCGTCACGGCCCGGGCCAGCCGCTCGCAGCGGTCGGGGCCGACCGGCAGCCCCGCGGTGTGCAGGGCGATCCCGAGGCCCGCCGCCATCGAGGCCACATCAGGCTGGGCCCCATCCGACGAGGCCAGATGGGGAGGGGAGTGCAGCTCAGTCAAGGGTGCCGATCACCGCCGCCAGGCCGGCCCGGCGCACCGTTTCCTCGTCTTCCGGGTACTTCAGCACCGTGCTCAGGGTCTGGTCGGCCACCGGGACGGCCAGTTCCTCGGCGCCGAAGACGCTCAGCGCGAAGGCCCAGCTGATCGCCTCCGAGATGCCGGGCGGCTTGGTGAGATCGAGGCCGCGCAGCCGGTTGACCGCGGTCGCGATCTGTCCGGCCAGCCGCTCCCCCGACCCGGGTACCCGGCGCCTGACGATCTCCGCGACGCGGGCGGAGTCCGGGTAGGCGATCCAGTGGTACAGGCACCGGCGCTTGAGCGCGTCGTGCAGGTCCCTGGTCCGGTTCGAGGTCAGCACGGTGACCGGGGGCAGCTTGGCCTGCTGGGTGCCGAGTTCGGGGATCGTGACCGCCGCCTCGGCCAGCAGCTCGAAGAGGAAGGCCTCGAACTCGTCGTCGGCCCGGTCTACCTCGTCGATGAGCAGGACGGCGGGACGGGGACCTGGATGCAGCAGGGCCGTGAGCAGCGGCCGCGGCAGCAGGTACTCCTCGGTGAACAGGTCCTTGTCCCGGATGTGCTCACCAGCCGCCTCGGCGAGCCTGATGGCCAGCAGCTGACGCGGATAGTTCCACTCGTACAGCGCCTCGGAGGACGTGATGCCCTCGTAGCACTGCAGCCGGACCAGCGGGGTGTCAATCGCCGCGGCCAGGGACTTGGCGGCCTCGGTCTTGCCGACGCCTGGCTCGCCCTCGAGCAGGATCGGCTGCCCCATCCGGACGGCCAGGAAAAGCGCCGCCCCGAGCTGGTCGCCCGCCAGGTAGCCGACCGACTCCAGGGCGGCGGACAACGCGCCGACCTGTGGGAACCGGTCATCGAGGTCGTGTGTCAAGGTGCTGCTCACAAAGTGTCCTGTCAAAGGTCGGCGCTATCCAGACGGTCGGTTCTGAATAACGCTCAGGGTGCGAGTTTATCTTTCCGTACCAACCAGGCCGACCGGATCTCAGGTGATGGCCAGGTCCGTGCGGAACGGGCGGCCCTGGATGGCCCGCCAGACCTGGGCGGGGGTGAGCGGCATGTCCGCGTGCCGCACGCCGTACGGCCGCAGGGCGTCGATCACCGCGTTGACCACCGCCGGCGGCGAGCCGACGGTGGCGGACTCCCCCACCCCCTTGGCCCCGAGGGGGTGATGCGGCGACGGGGTGACCGTCTCGCCGAGCTCGAAGGACGGGCACTCGAGCGAGCTGGGCAGCAGGTAGTCCATGAACGAGCCGCCCAGGCAGTTGCCGTCGGCGTCGAAGGCGATCGACTCCATCAGCGCCATGCCGATCCCGTCCGCGAGCCCGCCGTGCACCTGGCCCTCGACGATCATCGGGTTGATCCGCACCCCGCAGTCGTCCACCGCGATGAACCGCCGGACCGAGACCGTGCCGGTGCCCGGATCCACGTCGACCACGCAGATGTACGCACCGAACGGGTAGGTGAGGTTGGGCGGGTTGTAGACGCAGGTCGCGTCCAGCTGCCCCTCGACGCCTTCCGGCAGCTCCAGGTGCAGAGTGCGCGGCCATCGCGATCTCCGCCATCGTGCAGCCCTGGTCCGGGTCACCCCGGACGAACCAGCGGCCGCGTTCCCACTCCAGGTCGGCCGGGTCGACCTCGAGCATGGCCGAGGCGACGATGCGGGCCCGCTCGCGGACCTTCCTGGCGACGACCGCGGTGGCCGCGCCGGACACCGGCGTGGAACGGGATCCGTAGGTACCCAAGCCGAACGGCGTCTGGTCCGTGTCCCCGTGCACGACTTCCACGTCATCGGGGGAAACGCCGAGCTCCTCCGCGACGATCTGGGCGAAGGTGGTCTCGTGCCCCTGGCCCTGGGTCTGCACCGAGATCCGGAGCACCGCGGTCCCCGTCGGGTGGATGCGGAGTTCCACCCCGTCCGCCATGCCGAACCCCAGGATGTCCATGTGCTTGCGGGGACCCGCGCCCACGGCCTCGGTGAAAAAGCTCACGCCGATGCCCATCAGGTGACCGCGGGATCGTTCGGCCTCCTGCTCTTTTCTCAGCTCTTCATAGCCGGCCATGTCCATGGCCAGGCGCAGCGTGCGCGGGTAGTCACCGGAGTCGTACACCCAGCCGGTCTGGCAGGTGTAGGGGAACTGCTCGGGCCGCAGCAGGTTGCGCATCCGCAGCTCGGCCGGGTCCAGGCCCAGCTCGAAGGCCAGCAGGTCGACCATCCGCTCCACCAGGTAGACCGCCTCGGTGATGCGGAACGAGCAGGAGTACGCGACCCCGCCCGGCGCCTTGTTCGTGTACACGCCGGTCACCCGGCAGTGCGCGGCCTCCAGGTCATAGGAGCCGGTGAACACCCCGAAGAACCCGGCCGGGTACTTGCTGGGCTGGGCGACGCCGTTGAACGCGCCGTGGTCGGCGAGCACCGTCACCCGCACCGCCCGTATCTTGCCGTCCCGGCTGGCCGCCAGCTCGCCGTGCATGTGGAAGTCCCGGGCGAAACACGTGGACATCAGGTTCTCCGACCGGTCCTCCATCCACTTCACCGGCCGGCCGGTCAGCATCGAGCTGGCGATCGCGCACAGGTAGCCGGGATAAATGGGCACCTTATTGCCGAACCCGCCGCCGATATCCGGCGAGATCACCCGGATCTTGTGCTCGGGCAGGCCCGTCACCATGGCGTACAGGGTCCGGTGCGCGTGCGGGGCCTGACTGGTGGCCCAGATCGTCAGCTTGCCGCTCACCCGGTGGAAGTCCGCGACGATCCCGCAGGTCTCGAGCGGCGCCGGGTGTACCCGCGGGTACAGCATGTCCTGGCTGACCGTCACCTCGGCGTCACGGAACACCCGCTCGGTGCGGGCGGCGTCGCCGGCCTCCCAGTCGAAGATGTGGTTATCGGCGCGCCCGGTCCGCGGGTCAGGTCGTCGCGGATGACCGGCGCCCCGGCGTCCAGCGCCCGGCGCGCGTCGACCACCGCAGGCAGCGGCTCATACTCCACGTCGATCAGCTCGAGGGCGTCCCGGGCGGAATAGCGGTCCTCGGCGACCACGAACGCCACCTCCTGGCCCTGGAACCGGACCTTGTCGGTGGCCAGCACGGCCTGCGTGTCGCCGGACAGGGTCGGCATCCAGGCCAGGTTCATCCCGGCCAGGGTCTCGCCGGTGATGACGGCCTTCACCTTGGGGTGGCCTTCGGCCGCGACGGTGTCGACGGACACGATGCGGGCGTGCGGGTGCGGGCTGCGCAGCACCGCCCCGTAGAGCATGCCGGGCAGCTGCACGTCGTCCACGTAGGTGCCCTGACCGCGGATGAACCGCTGGTCCTCCTTGCGCAGCATCCGCCCGAAACCGCTAGGTGCCGGGGATCCGCCGTGCCCGCTCATCCGGCCGCCTCCGCCTCGCCCCGGTCGTCCCGCCGGGGGTGCTTCGCGGCCCAGCGGACCGACCTGACGATGTTCTCGTAGCCGGTGCACCGGCAGATCTGGCCAGAGATCACCTCGCGGATCTCGGCTTCGGCCGGATCGGGATGGTGGTCAAGCAGCCAGCGCGCGGTCATCAACATGCCGGACGTGCAGAAACCGCACTGCAGGCCGTGGCACTCGATGAACCCCTCCTGCACCGGGTCAAGCTTGCCGTCCTGCTCCAGGCCCTCGACCGTCCGGACCGAACGGCCGTCGGCCATGGCCGCGAGTACCGTGCACGACTTGACCGGCCGGGCGTCCAGCCACACCACGCAGCTGCCGCAGTTCGACGTGTCGCAGCCCCAGTGGCTGCCGGTCAGGCCGAGTTCGTCGCGCAGGAAGTGGATGAGCAGCAGCCGCGGCTCCACCTCGCGCGCATACTCGGTGCCGTTCACGGTCACCGCGACCCGCATCGTCATGCTTCCAGGGTCACACGGGCGGTGGCCCGGCGCAGCGCGCGGGCGGTGAGCTCGGCGACCAGGTGCCGCTTGTAGTCCTCGGGTCCGCGCTGGTCGGCGACCGGGTGGCAGTGCTCGGCGGCGATCGCCCCGGCCGCGGCGAAGCTCTCCTCGTCGGCCGCGCGGCCGAGGAGGAACTCCTCGGCCTCGGCGGCGACGAAATGCTCGGCGCCGACGGCGGTCAGGCCGAGGCCGGCCGACACGACCACCGGCCGTCCCGGCTCCCCGCCCAGGCGGAGCACCGCTCCGACGGCGGCCACCGACCAGTCGCCGGTCCGCCGCGCCACCTTCTCGTACGCGCTGCCCGTGCCGGGCTGCACCGGCACCCGGACCTCGGCCAGCAGCTCGCCGAGTCCGATGACGGTCTCGTACGGGCCCAGGTGGAACTCCCTGACCGGGACCATCCGGTCGCCGTCCTGGCCGCGGATGACCGCGGTCGCCCGCGCCGCGGCGAACACCGCGGACAGGTCCTCGGACGGATCAGCCTGGCACAGCGACCCGCCGACCGTTCCCCACAGCCGGACGATCGGGTCCGCGACGACGCGCTCGGCGTCGTGGAAGATCGGGAAAAGCTCACCCGCGACGGCCGAATCGAGCAGGTCCGCGTGCCTGGCCAGGGCGCCGATGCGCAGCTGGCCGCCGGCCAGCCTGATGAAGGCGAGCTCGGTCAGCTCGTTGATGTCGACGAGCACTTCGGGCTGGGCCAGCCGCAGCTTCATCATCGGGATGATGCTGTGGCCGCCCGCCACGACACGGGTGTCGGGCCTGCTCAGCAGCGACAGCGCATGCTCGACGCTGGTCGCCCGCTCGTATTCGACCTGCGAGGGGACCTGCATGTATTGCATCATTCGGCCTGGGTGGGCATTGCGCAACCGCAGCTTTAAGTCTTCGCTAATCCGCCCAGGTCAGCGGCCGCCGATGTCCTCGCTCCAGACTTCGGGGTAGCGCTGCTGGAACTCCCGCATGGCGGCCACGCAGTCTTCGTCCTCGAGCAGCACGATCTCCACGCCGTGGCCGGCCAGGAAGCCGAGGTCGCCTTCGAATGTCTGCGCCTCGCCCACCACCACCCGGGGGATCTGGAACAGCAGGATCGCCCCGGTGCACATCTGGCACGGAGACAGCGTGGTGTACAGGGTCGTGTCGTGGTAGGTGGGCCGCCGGCCGGCGTTGCGCAGGCAGGCGATCTCGCCGTGCGCCACCGGGTCGCCGCGCTGCACCCGCTCGTTGTGCCCGGCCGCGACGACCTGGGCTAGCCTGCCCGCGGCGAGCACCGCCCCGACCGGCACGCCGCCCTCTTCCAGGCTGACCCGCGCCTGGCCGAGGGCCAGCGCCATCATCTCGCGATCGGTCTGATCGGCTTGCCCGTATCCCATGCCGGCTTACGTTACCTGGTGAGCCGGCAGACGACGCCGACACCGGTACCCGCGGGTACCGGCGGCTCCCGCCGGTGGCGCTCCGATTTCACCGGCCCGGCCACTCGTAGCACAACTCCTCGCCCACCCGCAGCCGCGCCCAGCGGGACGCTTCCACCTGCAGCGCCCGCGCGGCGGCGGCGATCACGGCCGGGTCCACGTCCGTCTCGGGCAGCACAGAAAGCTTGGCGTCCGCCAGCCGCCTGATCTCCTCCGGCGTCATCGTCTCCAGCGCCGCGGCGCTGGAGACCAGGTCGGCGAGCAGTTCGGCGCGCAGGCCCGGGCGCCGGAAGCCGCGTCGCAGCTGAGCCGAATGTTCGGCCGCGTGCGGCGGGCGGCGGCCGCTGACGTGCCGCATGCTGTCGAAGACGATACCCGCCGCGATGCCACCCCAGATGCCGTCCCTGATCCGCAACTCCCGCTCCACCACGAGATGCATGATGTCGTGCGGCAGCCGAGGCCCGGCCATCCCGCCGTACAGCTGATACACGACCCCGTCGTCCCGCTCCACCAGCGCGTAGGCACGCTGGTGGTCGGGCAGCCGGGGAAAGGTCACCCGCATATCCCAACTATGCGGACGCACCAGACGGCGCGGCTAATGGTTTTCCCAGGACGGTGATTCGCTCGATGGCGCCATGCCGTAAGGTGACCGACCGTGGCAGGACGCGGGACCACGGCGACGATCGCGCTCGAGCGGGCCGGGATCCCGTTCATGGTGCACGAGTACGCCCACGACCCCCGGCACGAGTCCTACGGCCGGGAGGCGAGCGAGGCCCTGGGCGTGTCGCCGGACCGCGTGTTCAAGACGCTGATCGCCGAGGTGGACGGAACCCTGGTGGCCGGGGTGGTCCCGGTGGACGGCCAGCTCGACCTCAAGGCGCTCGCCGCCGCCGCGGGTGGCAAGAAGGCCGCGATGGCCCAGGTGACGGCGGCCGAACGGGCCACCGGGTACGTGGCAGGCGGCATCTCTCCGGTCGGCCAGCGCAAGCGGCTCCCGGTGGTGCTTGACGCGTCCGCGATGAGCTTCGCCACCGTGTTCTGCAGTGGCGGGCGGCGCGGACTCGAGATCGAGCTCGCCCCCGCCGACCTGGTCCGGGCCGCGGACGCGAAGGTCGCCAGCATCGGCCGGCCGGGATCTTAAGTCTCAGGCCGTGCGGCGGCGGAACAGCCAGGCCGAGACCGCTACCGAGACGGCCAGGATGCCGCCGCACCAGGCCAGCGCCGTGCCTAGCGGCAGCCCGCCGGGCTGGCGGAGCAGCAGGCCGCGGATGGTCTCGGTGACGGACGTGGCCGGCTGGTGCAGCGCGAAACCGCGCAGCCACCATGGCATCGTCCTGACCGGCACGAACGCGCTGCTGGCGTAGCAGAAGAACATCAGGAAGAACATCGCCGAGTTGGCCGCCTCCGGCGCGGACACCAGCAGCCCGAACGCGGCGGCCAGCCAGGAGACCGCGGCGACGAACAGCAGCAGGACGCCGAGCGCGGCGGCGAAGCGGGCCACCGAGGAATGCGGCCGGAACCCGATGCCGAACGCGACCGCGGTGACGAGCACGGTCGAGGCGAGGTTCCGCAGCAGGCTCGCGGTCACGTGCCCGGCCAGCACCGTCGTCCCGGGCACGTCCAGAGACCGGAACCGGTCGATGATCCCGCCGGCCATGTCCTGGCAGACGGTCACCGCCGTGGTGGACGCCCCGGTCACCGCGCACAGCAGCAAGACGCCGGGCACCACGTAGTCGACGTAGCTGGTGCCGATGTCCACCGCCCCGCCAAAGAGGTAGACGAACACCACCATCAGCATGACGGGCAGCAGCAGCGCGGTCAGCAGTGCCTCGGGGCTGCGGGCGGAGAGCCGCAGGCTCCGCCCGGCCATGGTCAGCGCGTTAGACATGAATGGTCTCCTTCGGGTGTCCGGTCAGGGTGAGGAAAACGTCGTCCAGGGTGGCGTCGCGCACGGCGAAGCTCGCGATCAGGACCCGGGCCGGGTCGGCGTCGTCGAGCAGCGCGCGCACCTGGGCGGCATCGCCGTCGGTCGGCACGCCCACCGTCAGGCTGGCCGGGTCCAGGTGCACCGCATGGTCACCGAAATACCGCCTGACCTGCTCGAAGGCCGCCAGGTCCGGGCAGGTCACGTCGAGCCGCCGGGCGGCGACCCGCCGCTTCAGCTGCTCGCCCGTGCCCTCCGCGATCAGGCGCCCCGCGTCCATGACCGCGATCCGGCCGGCCAGCCGGTCGGCCTCCTCCAGGTACTGCGTGGTCAGGAAGACGGTCACCCCCGAGGCGGCCAGGCCCGCGATGACCTGCCACATGGTCAGCCGGCTCTGCGGGTCAAGGCCGGTCGACGGCTCGTCGAGGAAGATCACCGAGGGACGGCCGACCAGGCTGGCGGCGAGGTCAAGCCGGCGGCGCATCCCGCCCGAGTAGGTGCCCACCCGCCGCCGGCCGGCCGCGGTGAGCTCGAACTGCTCGATCAGCTCGGCCGCGCGCCGCCGGGCTGCCGTCCGGGACAGCCGCGACAACCGGCCCATCATCCGCAGGTTCTCCTCGCCGGTCTGCGCCTCGTCCAGCGCGGCGAACTGGCCGGTCAGGCTGATCCGGCGGCGGACCGCAGACCGGTCGCGGAGCACGTCGAAACCGGCCACCCGGGCCTGCCCGGCGTCCGCGCGGGTCAGCGTGGCCAGGATGCGCACGGTGGTGGTCTTGCCCGCCCCGTTCGGGCCGAGCAACGCGAACACGCTGCCCCGCGGGACCCGCAGGTCGACCCCGGAAAGCACGCGCACGTCGCGGTAGGACTTGACCAGTCCGCTCGCCTCGATCGCCAGCTCATCGCCCATCTGTTGACCCCTTACGTTCATGACACTTCTCGCGTTAGTTCTTCTGCGTATGTCATACGCATATTTGCGTAAGTTATACGCAGTACTAGGATGTTGTCAACTACGCCGTGGGGAGGGAAGGAAATGGCAGGCTCCGGCGCAGCAGACGCCAACGGAGCGATGGCCAGCGCGGGGATTCCGGACAGCATCGCGGCGGCCTGGGGGGTGCGCGAGCGACCGCACAAAGGACCCAAACCCGCCCTCAGCCTGCCGCGGATCGTGGACGCCGCGGTCCGGATCGCCGATGCCGAAGGCTTGGACGCGGTGTCGATGGGGCGAGTGGCCGCCAAGCTCGGCACCGCCCCCATGTCCCTCTACCGTCACGTTTCGGCCAAAGAGGAACTGCTCAGGCTGATGGTCGACGCCGCCTGGGGCGACTCCCCCGGCCCGCCGACGCCCGGCGAAGGATGGCGGGCCGGGCTGTCCCGATGGGCCTGGGCGTTGCGGGACGGCGCCAAGCGCCACCCGTGGGTGGTGCGCATCCCGCTCAACAGCCTGCCGATCATGCCCCGCGAGGTCGACTGGTTCGAGCACGCGCTGGCCTGCATGGGGGACACCGGGCTGACCGAGGCGCGTAAGGCGTCAGTGATCATGCTGCTGGCCGGCTACGTCAGGAACCTGGCCACGACCGAGGCCGACATCATGGCCGCGATCCAGGCCTCGGGCCTGAGCCCGGCCGAGTGGATGTCCTCCTACCCGCGCCTGCTCAGGCAGCTGACCGATCCGCAGCGGTTCCCCGCGCTCACCGCGTTCATCGCGGCCGGGGTCTTCGACGCCGAGGACGGACCGGACGACGAGTTCATCTTCGGCCTGGACCGCATCCTGGACGGCATCGAGGATCTCATCGACGGACGGACGGGGTAGTCATCCGCCTGACGGTCTGTCTGCCCGGCTGGCCGGCTGGCCGGGCTCCCGGCGTCACGGTCCCGATGGCGACCGTCTCATAGCAGGCTGATTTGCCGGCGAGTCGGCCGCTGGCGCGGGTCCGATCCGATAGGTTCGTGCCGTGGCGAGGGGACGTTATCGGCTGACCATTGACGTCCCGGCTGGCGGGGCGCGCGGCGGCGGGGCTGAGAGCATGCTGTCGGTGTGGCTGCGACGCTGCCGGAGGTACGCACGCGGCCGTCAGCGCACTGATTGGCTCGCCGTCCTGGCTGTCCTGGTCGTCGCGGTCACCACGGCCGTCGGCTGGCGGGGTGTCCGCCGACCGGATACTGCGGTGTCCGGGGTCGTGTCGGAGCCGCTCGCTATGTCGGCCACCAGGATGTCAGCCACCGGCGGGCCGCCACGGGCGGGTAGCGATCGATCCGCCGCCGCCGAGCCCGCTTGCGGCATCGCCGTCCGCCGCGATAGCAGCAGCCAGCAGCCGGTCCCGGTGCTCAGTCCCAGCGCCCGTCGGTCCTGCCCGCCTGCGGCAACCGCATGCGCAGACCTGAGCGCCCGTCTCACCTGGCTGCAGTCGGACGGCACCATCACTTACGGTCCGGTGCGCATGGAGCCGGGGCTGCCCAGGACGCCGCGCGGGACCTTCCACGTCCAGTGGAAGGCAGGCGCGGACTTCATGAGCAACGAATTCCACGAGCCGATGCCATACGCCGTATTCTTCGCGCCGGGCGGGATCGCCTTCCACGGCGGCAGCCTCACCGTGCCATCGCATGGCTGCATCCACCTGGACATCGGCAGCGCCCGCTACTACAACGACCACCTGCCGGTCGGGGCCGAGGTCGTGGTTTTCTGAGCTGGCCGGCTCAGACTGGCTGGCTGCCGTCGCGGGCGTAAACCTCAAGGTCGGTGGCTTTGACCGTGAGCCACACCTGGCTGCCAGGGCCCAGCGACAGTTCTGCGACGGCTGCGGGAGTGACGTCCACTAGGGCGGACGGCTGCCCTGCGAGGTCGAGCCGGACGCGGTCGGCCAGCAGCGTAAGGCCGGCGACCCGCGCGGGCCACGCGTTGCGGGCACTGCTGGCCTGGGGCCGCTGACTGCTGACGACCACCGCAGACGGGCGGAGGGCGACGAACACGTCACCGTGCTGGCCCCGGTCGGGGATAACGAGAGACCCGCCGCCGGTGAGCGTCACCTCAGGGCCGTCGGCGCGGCCGTCGTACAGGTTCAAGCCGACGAGCTTGGCGACATACTCCGTACCAGGCCGGCGGGCCACGTGCGCGGGTGTGCCTTCCTGGACGATGCGTCCGTTTTCGAGGACCAGGAGCCGGTCAGCCAGCACGAGCGCCTCGAGCGGGTCATGGGTGACGAGCAGGCACGGTCCGGCGAACTCGGCTAGATGGCGCTTGAGTTCGGCCTGCACGTCCAGACGGGTGCCGGCGTCCAGAGCTGACAGGGGTTCGTCCAGCAGCAGCAGCGCGGGCTGCCCGGCGAGGGCCCGGGCCAGTGCCACCCGTTGCGCCTGCCCGCCTGACAGTTGCCCGGGCTTGCGGTCGGCCAGATCAGTCAGTCCGAGCCGGTCGAGCCAGTGACCGGCGACTGACTTAGCGGCCTGCTTTCCCATGCCCCGGGCCCGTGGGGAGAACGCCACATTGTCGGCCACGGTCAAGTGCGGGAAGAGCCGGTAGTTCTGGAACACGAAACCGACCGGCCGTCCCGCGGACTCGACAAAGGCTCCGGTGCTGGCGTCATCCATGACCTGCCCGGCGAGCGTGATGCGCCCGGCGGAGACCGGGGTCAGGCCGGCCACTGCGCTGAGCAGGGTGGACTTCCCGGCCCCGTTCGGCCCGAGCAGGCCGAGGACCTGACCGGATGCCGCGGCGAGGCTGACCGCGAGCATGAAATCACCGCGCCTGACCTCAGCATCGACGATAAGGCCGTCGCTGCCCCCGTGTGTCACGAGGCGACGCCGCCCCGCAGCCAGTCGGTCGCGCAGGGAGACCAGCACCGCGATCGAGACCACCAGCAGCACCAGGCTGAGCGCGATCGCCGCATCGGGGTCATTCTCCAGCGCGTAGTACACGGCGATGGGCATCGTCTCGGTCTGGCCGGGGAAGCTGCCGGCAAAGGTAATCGTCGCCCCGAATTCGCCCAGAGCCCGCGCCCAGCACAACACGGCGCCCGCCCCCAGGGAGGGGGCGACCATGGGCACTGTGACTCGCCGGAACACAGTCATCCGTTTCGCGCCCAGCGTGGCCGCCGCCTCCTCGAAGCCCTGATCCGCGGATCGCAGCGCCCCCTCGACGGTGATGATCAGGAAAGGCATGGCCACGAAGGTCTCGGCCATGACGACAGCGAGCGGGGTAAACGGGATCGTCAGCCCGAACCAGGAATCCAGGTAGTGGCCGATGAACCCGGTTCGCCCGAACGCCAGCAGCAGCGCGACCCCACCGACCACCGGCGGGAGCACCAGCGGCAGGGTCACCAGCGCACGCAGGAGCCGCTGTCCCGGGAAGCTGCTCCGGGCCAGCACCCACGCCAGCGGCACCCCGATGACCAGGGAGATCGCCGTGGTCACGGACGCGGTCCACAGGGAAAGAACCAGCGCCTGGGTCGCATCGGACCCGCTGAGGGCCGCTCCGAGATGGCGCCAGGGGGCGCGGATCAACAGCCCGACCAGCGGCAGCACCAGGAAACCGACCGCGATCAGGGCCGGCACCAGCAAGGGCGCCGGCACTGATCGCGAAGCACCACCCCGCGCGGCCCGCCTGGCTCGTTCACGGGTGGTCAGGCGCGACGGCGCGGTGCGGGTCACCATGGCACTCCGGAACTAGGTCAGGGCATCTGGAAACCCGCGGCCGCGAGCACCTGCTGGCCCGCGGGTGACAGCACGTAGTCGACAAAAGCCGCCGCTTCGGCCTGGTGCGTGCTGCTGCTGACGGTAGCGATCGGGTACAGCGTCGAGGCGTTATCGCTGGCCGAGATCGGCACGCCCTTGACCTTGGTCCCTGCCGCCTTCACGTCGGTCACGTACACCATACCGGCGTCGACGTTGCCGAGCTCGACCTGGGTCAGCACCGACTTCACGTCCGGCTGGAGCGTCACCGGCTTGACGGTGACCCCGGCGTTCTTGAATACCTCGGCCGCCACGACCCCGCACGGCACCTTCGGCTGGCACAACGCCACCTTGACCGACGATTTCGCCAGGTCGCTAACGGATGTCACCTTCGCAGGGTTGCTCGGGGGCACGGCGACTTCGGCGGTGTTCTTGGCGAAATCCTTCGGATTGGACGCATCACCCGCACTCACCACCGTGTCCATGTTCGCGGGCGCGGCCGAGGCGAACACGTCAGCCGGCGCGCCGCCGGTGATCTGGGTCGCCAAGGTGGAACTTCCCCCGAAGCTGAACTTCACCGTATCGCCTGGGTGAGCGGCCTCGAATTGCTTTCCGATCTGGGTAAAGGTCCCCATCAGCGAGGCCGCGGCGAATACGGTTATCGTCCCGGTGGCCACGGCCGAAGCGCTCGCGGCTGGCGCGGACGAACTGCTCGCGCTGGAAGCGGGGCTTGAAGGCGTGCTTGAAGAACTGCTGCTCGAGCAGCCCGCAACGGCGACGGCCGACAGCGCGACTGCGGTAAGAGCGAAACGGCGCATAATAACTCCTTGGTTTGAATCTTCGCGGGCCGAGATCAGCTCTGCTCTTCGGGGATCTCGACGGAGATGTTGGCTGGCCTTAACAGCGGCAACCGCCGGCCTCCTGACTCCAAGCCCAACTCGTCCGCGGCCTCGCGACTAAGCAATGACACCGACCTGTGCGGCCCCCCCTGGATCGCTTCCTGAGCCATCATGGTGTGGCGGACAATCCGGCCGATCAGGCCGCTGACCCTGATCCGCTCGGCGGCCGCATTACCTCCACCCGTCATCGGCTCGCCAGCTCGGGCCACACCGGATTGCGGCGTCCACCCAGAACCAGCAGCGGCCCCCCAGCGGGACCGAAACGCGGCGGCGGCAGGGCTGTCATCCCGCTCTTTGCGTTGAGGACTATCACTTGCTGAGAATAGTCATATTATTTGCGTAGGGCAAGAAGATGCGACATCGACGGCTGCTCAGTGCCTGCGGCCTCGGACGTCTGATGGGAGCCTGACCGGCCAGTCCCGCAGCCGGTCAGGCTGACGCCTGGCTCAGGTGTAGATCGACTTGAGCTGCTGGTAGGCGCTGATCGCACCGGGTCCGAGCTCGCGGCCGATGCCGCTGGCCTTGACCCCGCCGAACGGCGCTGCGGGATCGGGCAGGTACTTGTTGATCCCGATGGTGCCGGTCCTGACCCGCCGCGCGACGTCCTTGCCGCGCTCGGCGTCCGTGGTCCACACCGAGCCGCCGAGCCCGTAGTCGGAGTCGTTGGCGATCCGGATCGCGTCGTCCACGTCGCCGTAGGCGATGACGGAAAGCACCGGCCCGAAGATCTCTTCCTGCGCGATGGTGGAGGAGTTGTCGACGTCGGCGAACACGGTCGGCTCGACGAACCAGCCGCGGTCCATGTCCCGGGGCCGTCCGCCGCCGACCACCAGCCGCGCGCCGTCGCTGGCTCCCTTGGAGACGTAGCCTTCCACCCGGTCGCGGTGGGTCTGCGACGCCATCGGCCCGATCTGGGTGGCGGGGTCGAGCGCGTCGCCGACCGTCAGCGACGAGGCGAAGGCGGCGATGGTATCGACGACCTCGTCGTAGCGCGAGCGCGGGGCCAGCACCCGGGTGCCCAGGTAGCAGGTCTGACCGTTGTTCACCAGAGTGGCCGCGAACAGGTCGTTGCCGATCTTGGCGAGGTCGAGGTCGGCGTCCTCAAGCACGATCGCGGCGGACTTTCCGCCGAGCTCGAGGGTCACCGGGCGCAGCAGCCGGCCGCAGGTTTCCGCCACGCGCCGCCCGGCCGCGGTCGATCCGGTGAAGGCCACCTTGTCGACGTCCCGGTGCGCGACCAGGTACGCGCCGAGCTCGCGGCCGCCGGGGACGATGTTGATCACGCCGGCCGGGATCCCGGCCGCCACGATGGCCTCGGCGAGCAGGAAGGCGTCGAGTACCGTCTCCGGCGACGGCTTCATCACCACGGTGCACCCGGCGGCCAGCGCCGCTCCGTATTTGAACGCGGCCAGCGTCTGCGGGTAGTTCCACGGCACGATGGCTCCGACCACGCCGATCGGCTCGCGGCGCACGATGTTGGTGCCGCCGAGGAAGCCCGACTGCTCCTCCTCGAACGAGGCGCGGTTCAGCAGACTGGCCAGGTAGCGGAGCACGATGACCGAGAACCCGCTGCCTGGTAGTCTCAATGAGACTACTGAGCGCGGGCTGACGCAAGAGGCAGCGACACAATCACCTACGCGGTAATTCGCCCGAGCGGCACCGCACCATCCGCGCGGCCGGGTCCCTGGGCAGCGCGGATATAGTCTGGGCTGATGTCTGCATTCGTCCCTCCAGCCTCTCCCGGGGTAGCCGGCCACCGGAGGCTGATCTCATGAGCAACCAGGCGATGATGTGATGCGCGGCGACGAGCTGCGCGCTATCAGCCTGTTCGGCGGCATGGCCGACGATCAGCTCGCGGAACTGGCCGAGGGCGGTACCGAGGTTCGCATCGAGCCCGGCGTCGAGCTGTTCCATGAGGGTGAGCAGGCGGACTTCTGGTGGGTGCTCATCGACGGTGCTATCGACCTGCTGCGCCGTATCGGTCCTGAGGACACCATGGTGGGCAGGATGGATGTGCCGGGCCGGTGGGCCGGGGGGTTCCGCGCCTGGGACGAGCAGGGCGTCTACCTGGCGACCGGCCGGGGAGCCACCGGCGGCCGGGTGCTCCGGGTGCCAGCGGACGTGCTGAGTGAGAAGGTCAACGCCTGGTTCCCGTTCGGCGGGCATCTCATCCAAGGGCTGTACCGCACCGCCCGGTCCATTGAGGCGACGGCCCGGCAGCGGGAGTCCCTGGTCGCCCTGGGCACGCTCGCCGCTGGTTTCGCGCACGAGGTCAACAACCCGGCGGCGGCCGCCTCCCGGGCCGTCGACGCGCTCGATGACGCCTGCCAGACGCTTCTGTCCTCGCTGAGCCTGCTAGCCCGTGACGAGATCTCGGCGCATCAGTTCACCGAGCTCGATACGCTGCGCCGCGAGATCGAGCCGGGCGCGATGATCCAGGACCCGCTGGCCCTAGCCGACCACGAGGACGACCCTGTCCACGTGGCTGGCCCGGCACGGCGTCGCTCGCGACTGGGACATCGCCCCGCCGCTCGCTGCCGCCGGGGTCGATCTCGCCTGGTGCGAGCGGGCGGCGACGGCGCTGGCAGGATCGGCCCTGGAACCGGGGCTGGAGTGGGTGGCGAGCACGTTCTCCATCGCCGCCTTGCTGTCGGAGATGAAGGAGTCGACCCAGCGCATCTCCGGGCTCGTCGCCGCCATCAAGTCGTACTCGCAGATGGACCGGGCCTCGATACAGCGGATCGAGGTGACCGATGGCATCGACAGTGCCCTGGCCATGCTCGGGTCCAAGCTCGGTGACGGTATCGCGGTCGTACGTGACTACAGTGCCGGCGTCCCCCGGATCCAGGCTTACCCCGGCGAGCTCAACCAGGTGTGGACCAGTCTCATCGACAACGCGCTCGACGCGATGAACGGCGCAGGGACACTCCGGCTAGTGACCCGGGTCGAGGAGGACGACGTCGTCGTGGAGGTCGGCGACACCGGACCTGGTATGCCACCGCAGGTAGCATCACGCGCGTTCGACGCCTTCTACACGACCAAGGACACGGGCAAAGGCCCTGGCCTCGGCCTGGACATCGCGCGGCGCACCGTCGTGGAGCGGCACGGCGGGCTCATCACCATCGACTCCCAGCCGGGGAACACGGTGCTGCGGGTCCGCCTGCCCATCCGCTTAGCCGAGGGGGTGGCCCGGGACGACCGGCCGGCCGCGGCGGAGTCCAGGCAGCCGCCGATCCCGCCACCAGCGCCACTGCGCGTCGGCCGGGTCCTCCGCGCCGGTCACGGCTCGGAGGCGGCCTGTTCGGAGTCCCTGGCTTCCCGGGGGCCATCCTCGGCTGACGAGTCGTCGGGGGAACTCCCGGTCTCTGCGTCCTCGGCCGGTCCGGCATCACCAGGCGGCGCGGCATCACCCGGCGGGGCCGCGCCGGCATCGGCGGGAGCGACCGCCGCGACGGGATCGGGCACGGCGCTGGCTGCGGTAGAACCAGACCGCGCCGATCACCGCCAGCACGGAGGCGATGTACAGGTTGAGGCGCAGGCCGAAGATGTACACCGAGGAGTCGATCCGCAGCGATTCCTCGAAGATCCGGTACGCCGAATAGCCGAAGACGTACAGCGCGAACAGGCCGGGCGGCTTGATCTTGCGGTGGTGACCGAGCCAGACGAGCGCGGCCGCCCAGGCGAAGTCGAAGATCAGCTCGTAAAGGAAGGTCGGCTGGAAGGTAGCGAAGTGCAGGTCGGCGGCGGGGATCCCGCCGGACACGCGGTACTGGTAGGGGATCTCCAGCCCCCAGGGCAGCGACGTCGGCCGGCCGAAAAGCTCCTTGTTGAAGTAGTTCCCGATCCGCCCGATGCCCTGCGCCACCAGCAGCGCGGGGGCCACCGCGTCCATGAACAGGGCCGGGTTCACGCCGTGCTTGCGCAGCCGCCAGATGCTGACCACGGCGGCGAGGAAGATCCCGCCCCAGATGCCCAGCCCGCCGTCCCACACCGCGAACACGCCGTACCACACGTGCGGGACGTCCATCGGCGTGGTGATGTCGAAGTAGATCCGGCCGCCGATGATCCCGGCCGGGACGCCCCACAGCGCGATGTCGCCGACCAGGTCGGGGTCGCCGCCGACGGCGCGCCACCGCCGCCGGGTGATGATGATCGCCGCGGCGATGCCGACCAGGTACATCAGGGCATAGAAGTGAATGACCAGCGGGCCGATGTGAAAGCTGTTGATCGGCGGGCTGGGAAGGTACGTCGGCATCGCCATTGCCATAGGCCGAGATTACACCGGGCCCGGACCATGACCGGCGATCGGAAGGCTCACGGACGGGCGCCTCGAGCCGGTGGCGTGAACCGGCTCGAGGGCTCGCACCACGGCCCGTTCGGCCCCGTTAGTCGTTACCGGCGGGACGGCTGCCGCGTGTGCGGCGGCGTCGGAGGCCGCCGCCCGGGGCGCCACCGTGATCGGGGGCATCGGCGGTGACGTAGCCCCCCGATCGGGCAGGCCGGCCAGCCGGTACACGTCGGATCCGTCCACCGTTTCCATCTCCAGCAGCAGGCTGACCAGCGAATCGAGCTGGGGACGATGCTCCTTGAGCAGCTCGATCGCCCGTTCCTCGGCCTCGCGCAGCAGCCGGGACACCTCGCGGTCGATTTCCGCCTGGGTGGCCTCGGCGAACGGGCGGCTGGACACGCCGGGACCGCCGCCGCCGAGGAAGACCGACCCGCCTTCGGGGTACCCGATCGGGCCGAGCGTCTTGGACAGGCCGAACTCCCTGACCATCTTGGTGGCCAGGTCGGTCGCCCCGGCCAGGTCGTTGGCGGCCCCGGTGGACCCCTGGCCGATCACCACGAGCTCGGCGGCCCGGCCGCCGAGCCGCACCGCGAGCGAGTCGTGCAGGTAGTCCTCGCCGTACATATGCCGTTCGACCAGCGGCAGCTGCTCGGTCACCCCGAGCGTCTGGCCCGCGGGCAGGATCGTCACCTTGGCCACCGGGTCGGCGTGCTCGGACAGCGCGGCCACCAGGGCGTGCCCGGACTCGTGCACGGCCACGGCATGCTTCTCCTCGGGCAGCAGCACGTTGGAGCCTTCCCGGCGGCCCAGGATGATCCGGTCCCTGGCCGCGTCGAAGTCGCCGGCGGTCAGCAGGTCACGACCCTCGCGCACCGCGGCGATGGCGGCCTCGTTGACCAGGTTGGCCAGGTCGGCGCCGGAAAAGCCCGGGGTGCCGCGGGCGATGGCGTTCAGGTCCACGTCGCCGGCCAGCTTCTTGCCACGGCAGTGCACGGCCAGGATCGCGGCCCGCTCGCTGACGTTCGGCAGCGGGATCGTCACCTGCCGGTCGAACCGGCCGGGACGGAGCAGGGCCGGGTCGAGGATCTCCGGCCGGTTCGTCGCCGCGAGCACCACGATGCCCGACGCCGGCTCGAAGCCGTCCATCTCGGCCAGCAGCTGGTTGAGCGTCTGCTCCCGTTCGTCGTTGGCGACGTACCCGCCCCCGCCGCCCGCGCGGCGCTGGCCGATGGCGTCGATCTCGTCGATGAAGATGATGGCGGGCGCGCGCTTGCGCGCCTCGGCGAACAGGTCGCGGACCCGGGACGCGCCGACCCCGACGAACAGCTCCACGAAGCTGGACCCGCTCACGGAGAAGAACGGCACGTGCGCCTCGCCGGCCACCGCGCGGGCCAGCAGCGTCTTGCCGGTGCCGGGCGGCCCGACCATGAGGACGCCGCGGGGCACCAAAGCGCCGACCCGGCTGTAGCGTTCCGGCTTCTTGAGGAAGTCCACCACCTCGGCGATCTCGGACTTGGCGCCCTCGTAGCCGGCCACGTCGGCGAACGTGGTGGAGGGCTGCTCCTCGTCGAACACCTTGGCCCGGGACTTGCCCACGCCCATGATGCCCTGCAGCCCGCCCGCCGCGCCCTTGGAGATCCGGCGGAAGAGCCAGATGAAGAACACGATCGGCAGCCCGAAGGTGATCAGGTAGATGAGCACCTCGGTGCCGAAGCCATTCCCCGACCGGCGCGGAGGAGATCTCCACGTTGTGCTGCTGCAGGTCGGTCAGCAGGACCTGGCCCGCCTGCGGCGGGACGACCACGGTGAAGGTCTTCCCGTCTGGTCAGCGTGCCGGTGCTCGTGCCGCCCGACGTGCTGGCGAGCTGGACCGTCTTCACCTGGCCCGCGTTCACATCGGTCAGGAACTGGGAGTAGGTAAGGCTGGTCGAGGTCGAGCGCGTGGGCAGCAGATAGAACAACGCGAAGATGACGACGATCATGATCGGCCACAGCCAGTTCCGCCACGTCGGCGGCGGAGGCGGCGCGGACGCCTTGGGCTTGTCGCCGGGCGGCGGCGGCGTAGCTTGCTTACTCATGGCAGCTCCTTGTGATGCCCAGTATGCCCGTTATTCGGAGCCCGCTGATCGGCGGGCAGCCCGTCCGGCGAATGGTCAGGACACTGTCGGCCTGTGGTCAGGAAATGCTATGGGATCAGCACGGCGGCACCGTCGAAGGCGCCGGCCTTCAGGTCTCGCAGGGCCTGGTCGGCGGCGTCCAGCGGATACGGGTGGACGGTGACGGCCAGCCTGTGCTCCGCCGCGAAGCCGAGGAACTCCCGGGCGTCCGCCCTGGTGTTAGAGGTGACGCTGCGCAGCTGGCGCTCCTGGAACAGGTGCCGTTCGTAGTTGAGC
Organism: uncultured Actinomycetes bacterium; assembly: GCA_963790065.1. GTDB lineage: Bacteria > Actinomycetota > Actinomycetes > Streptosporangiales > Streptosporangiaceae > Palsa-504. The sequence continues at coordinate 59,970 of CAWBNK010000003.1, forward strand.
GGCGGGATGTCGGTCAGGTGAATGCCCGCGATGGCCAGGGTGCCGCCGCGGTCCAGGGCCGCCAGCGCGGGCAGCACGAGGTCCCCGACGGGCGCGAACAAGATCGCGGCGTCCAGCGGTTCCGGCGGCATGTCCGCCGCGTCCCCGGCCGAGGCGGCGCCGAGCTCGAGCGCCAGCCGCCGGGCCTGCTCGCCGCGGGTCAGCACGTGCACCGTGGCGCCGCCGGCCAGGGCCACCTGGGCGGCCAGGTGCGCGCTGCCGCCGAAGCCGTACAGGCCCAGGCGGCCGCCGGGCGGCAGTTCGGCCCGCTTCAGCGCGCGGTACCCGATGATGCCCGCGCACAGCAGCGGAGCCAGTTCGGCGTCGGAGTACCCGGCCGGAAGCCGGTGCGCGTACGCCGCGGGCACCGTCATGTACTCGGCGTACCCGCCGTCGGCGTCCCAGCCGGTGTACAGCGAGCGCGGGCACAGGTTCTCCGCGCTCCGCAGGCAGTAGGGGCATTCCCCGTCGGTCCAGCGCAGCCAGGCCGCCCCGGCGCGGTCCCCGGTCGCGAAGCCCGACCGCCGCGGCCCCTTCGCCGACGGCCGCCACCTCGCCGACGACCTCGTGGCCGGGCGTCACGCCAGGGGGTGTGGGCCGGTGCGGCGGCAGGTCGCCCTCGGTCACGTGCAGGTCGGTGCGGCAGACGCCGCAGGCCAGGACCCGCAGCAGCAGCTCGCCGGGCCCCGGCCGGGGTATGTCGTCCTCGGTGTGCAGGCGCAGCGGGTGGCCGGTCACCGGCCCGGGCGCCTCAACATGCCAGGCACGCATACCGGCACGTTACTCCGGCCGGGGCCCGCCGCCGCCCCGGCCCGGCCGCCGCCCCCGGGCACCGTCACGCCCGCGCGGGGTCCGCTCAGCCCTGGCGCGGCTCACTCGTCACGGGAAACCCTGGGAGCTCCTGAGGATCTCCCGGCAGCCGTTGAACCTGGGCCACCGCTCATACGTATTACTCAGCAGAATCCCGGTACCGACCCAGTGTTCGGGGTTCTAATGATTTGCGCTGGTAATGACCCTGCTGCCAGAATCGGGACCATCACCTCAGTGTACGGGGCACTGGGGTGCCGTCCCGGTTCGGCGGCGCGCGGAAGGTTTGTCGGGCCGCTGACGTTAACGGGACAGGGTTGGAGAAGCACGTGATCATTCGTCCACTGAACCGCGTCAATGTTGCCGCGGCAGTGCCAGACGGGGGAAGTGATGCAGCCATGACCGCAAAGCGCATGGTGCCGGTTCAGGCGCAGCGTGTGGAGCCCGCTCAGCTTGAGCTTTCCTGCCAGACGGGCGCGAACGGATACCAGATCGTCAGTGTGACCGGCGAACTCGACATCGCCACCGCCGAACAGGCCTACTCCTACATCAGCGAGGTCATCGACGGTCGGCCGGCGCCGGTCACCGTGGACCTGTCCGGCCTGACCTTCTGCGACGCCTCGGGGCTCGGGGCGCTGGCCAGGGTCGCGCGTCACGCGCGGCAGGCCGGCCGCCAGCTCATGCTCGCGTCGGCCCGGCCGTCGCTGATGAAGATCATGCGGATTACCGGCCTGGATCGAGCCTTCCCCGAGCTGCACCCGTCAGCGCACGCGTACTCCGCGTGACCTACCTAACTTAATCCCGCCAGATCTGTGGCTCGTGACCATGGAGGATGCTGGCTGCTAGCGTTAAATTTGGAGTGCTTCCGGCGTTAAATCTGACATCACGCGCAAGCGGAGGGACTCCCCATGGCCGAAGAAGTTCAAGGGCACGCCGCCGAAGAATCGGAATCTTCCGAATCTTCCGAGGCAACCATCGCGGTGCACTGGCGCGAGGAGGGCTATTACCCGCCGCCGCCGAAGTTCATCGGGCAGGCGAACGCCTCGGACCCGGCCATTCTCGACCGGTTCGCCGAAGAGAACTTCCCCGAATGCTTCAAGGAATACGCGCGACCTGCTGCCTTGGGACCAGTACTGGCACACGACGCTGGACACCAGCAACGCGCCGTTCTGGAAGTGGTTTGTCGGCGGCAAGCTGAACGCCAGCTACAACTGCGTCGACCGTCACCTGGAAAAGCACAAGAACAAGGCGGCGCTGATCTGGGTGCCCGAGCCCGAGGACGTCCCGCACGTCGTGATCACCTACCAGGAGCTCTACCGCCGGGTGAACGAGTTCGCGGCGCTGCTGCGGGACTTCTGCGGCCTGGCGGCCGGCGACCGGGTCACGCTGCACATGCCGATGGTGCCCGAGCTGCCGGTCACGATGCTGGCCTGCGCCCGGCTCGGGGTGATCCACTCCCAGGTGTTCGGCGGGTTCAGCGGCGCGGCCTGCGGGCACCGCATCGCCGACTCGAACAGCAAGATCCTGATCACCATGGACGGCTACTACCGCAGCGGCGCCGTGCAAGACCACAAGGTCAAGGCCGACGAGGCGGTCGAGGCGGCCCGCAAGGAAGGCACCGAGGTCGAGAAGGTGCTGGTCTGGCGGCGCTTCCCCGGCCAGTACTCGTCCGAGACGCCGATGGTGGAAGGCCGGGACTTCTTCGTCGACGAGCTCCTCGCCGACTACCTGGGACAAGATCGTCGCGCCGGTCTCCATGCCGGCCGAGGCGCCGCTGTTCCTGATGTACACCAGCGGCACCACCGGCCGCCCCAAGGGCTGCCAGCACTCCACCGGCGGGTACCTGTCCTACGTGGCCGGCACGTCCAAGTACTACCAGGACATCCACCCGGACGACACGTACTGGTGCATGGCCGACATCGGCTGGATCACCGGCCACTCCTACATCGTCTACGGCCCGCTCGCGCTGGGCACCACCAGCGTGATCTACGAGGGCACGCCGAACTACCCGGACGCCGGCCGCCCCTGGCGGATCGCGGAGCGGCTCGGGGTGAACATCTTCCACACCTCCCCCACCGCGATCCGGATGCTGCGCAAGGTGGGCCCGGACGAGCCGGCCAAGTACGACTACCACTTCAAGCACATGACCACGGTCGGCGAGCCGATCGAGCCCGAGGTCTGGCGCTGGTACTACGAGTCGGTCGGCAAGGGCGAGGCGGTCATCGTCGACACCTGGTGGCAGACCGAGACCGGCGGCTTCCTCGGCACCGGGCTGCCCGCCCTGTACGCCATGAAGCCGGGCAGCTGCGGCCCGGCGGCGCTCGGCATCTACCCCGAGATCCTCGACGAGAACGGCGAGGCGATCCCCAAGGGCAGCGGCAAGGCGGGCAACATCTGCATCCGCAACCCGTGGCCCGGCATCTTCGAGACGATCTGGGGCCAGCCCGAGCGGTTCGTGTCCACCTACTTCGCGAAGTACAACAAGGACCCGGACAGCAAGGACTGGCACGACTGGCCCTACTTCGCCGGCGACGGCGCGGTGCAGGCCGAGGACGGCTACTACCGCATCCTCGGCCGGGTCGACGACGTGATCAACGTGGCCGGGCACCGGCTCGGCACCAAGGAACTCGAGTCGTCCGCGCTGACGGTCCCGGAGATCGCCGAGGCGGCGGCCGTCCCGGTCGATCGACGACGTGCGTGGCCGAGCGGTCGAGATGTACGTCTCGCTCAAGCCCGGCGTCGAGCCGGGCACGGAGATCGAGGCCAAGGTCAAGAAGGCGATCGAGACCGACATCGGCAAGATCGCGCGGCCGAAGAACATCTGGATCGTGCCGGACATGCCGAAGACCAGGTCCGGCAAGATCATGCGCCGGGTCATCGCCGCGACGTCCAACTTCGCCGACGTCGGGGACATCACCACGCTGGCCAATCCCGAGATCGTGGAGCAGATCCGGCACCAGGTGCAGAACGCGAAGCACGCGCGCGGCGAGGTGCCGCGCGAGCTCACCGAGGCCGAAGAGGCCGAGATCAAGTCCTTCGGCTCTGAATAGTTAAACCTCTGTCCGCGTGCGGCGGGCCGCCTGAAATCAGGTGGCCCGCCGCACGCGTTCTGCTCTTATTTCGGCCGAACGGGCCGTGGTGCGTGCCCCGCGCCACGTTTTCCCGATGGGTGGCTAAAGTCATCCCGTCCCGGGACTTTGGTCTGTAGTGGCGCGCGTCGCTCCGCGATGAGCTGTAGCTATGGACCCGAACTCCGCATTGTCCGTCTGGCAACTGACCATCATGGCTGTCATCCCTGTCGTGTTGCTGTTCGGATGGCTCATCGCTATTTTTGTCGCCTCCAGGGAGCCAGGCAGGCAAAACCTGGCGGTGGCCGGTTCACCCGAAGGACCAGTCGTCGCCAGGACCAGCGAGCACGAGCCGGAGCGGCCGCCCGCCGACCGGATGGCCGCATAGCCCTGCGGGTGTGCCCGCGGACGAGTCAGCCGGGCTGGCCGACCTCGGTGGTCAGCTCGTCGTGCAGGAACGACAGGTAGCCGCTCACCGCGGCGGAGTCGCCGTCGGCCTGCGGGTATGACCAGACGGCATCGGCGAGCTTGTGGTCACCGGTGACGACTGACCAGTAGGAGGCCGTGCCCTTGTATGGGCACACGGTATGGGTATCGCTTGGCTCAAGCAGGTCCTGCCGGACGTCGGCCGACGGGATGTAGAAGCGGTTCGGCAGCCCGGTTTCCGAGAGCAGCAGCGGCCTGCTGGTCTCCGCCAGCACCGTGCCGCCCAGCAGGACGCGGACGGGCCGCGAGGAACGGCGCACGTCCACGCGGTGGTACGGATCACGGATGTGGCCCTCGACGCGCTCGTCCTCGTCGTACCACTCATCCATGGCGTCCCAGTAGAAGCCGGCGTACCCCTGCAGCCACCTCGACTCCTCGTTGGGGTCTGGGTAGTACCAGATCGCGTTCTCCGCGACCTGGCCGCCGGCCGTCACCGACCAGTAGGACGCGGTGCCCTTGAACGGGCAGTACGTGTGGTGGTCGGTGGGCCGCAGCAGATCGGCCCGGATGTCGTCCTGCGGCACGTATACCTGCGGCAGCAGCCCGGTCTCGTGCAGGAGCATGGCGCGGGTCGTGTCAAACACGGTCTCGCCGCCGAAGGTCGCCCGCACCCGGCGCGGGAACTCCTGCATCAGCAGCTTGTGCGCGGGACCGTCGATCCGGTAGTTGACGGTCTCCGGCGGGTGACCGGACAGCGGGCCGGAGGAAAAGGTCAGCGACATTAAGTGTCTCCTCACAGATCGTCGACGGCTGTAGTAACCGGCCCGGGCCCTCTCGTCATTCCGCCCGCCCGCCGCTCCGCCCGGCGCCACCCGCCCGCCCCAGTGCCACCCGTCAACCCACAAAACCGGACAAATCAGACGCCAGAGCCTGGTTCGAATGATTGTTGGTTGTTACATCCGCTATAAGGGAAGTATTCGTCCACAATAACGAAACAAGCTCGGCGGGGGTCGTGAAGTCGATGAGGCGTGCCTGGCCTGGGGCCAGGTCCGGCCAGGCGACGGCGAACTCGAAAACGGCCACGGCGGCGGTGGGGAAGCTTAGCCCCGGCGACGCGGGCGCGTCGTCTGCGTCCGGCGGTTCGGCCAGGTGAGAGGCCAGTTCCGCGATGGCCGGGTTGTGCCCGATCAGCAACGCGGCCCGGCACGTGCCGGGCAGTTCCCTGACGAGGTAGAGCAGGGTCGACGCGCTGGCCTCGTAGGCCCGCGGCTCGAACGTCACCGACGGGGACCCGCCGAGTTCCGGCGCCACCCGATCCCAGGTCTGCCGGGTCCGGCGCGCGACCGAGCAGATCACGATCTCCGGCAGGTAGCCGTGGCGGCGCAGCCAGCGCCCCACGACCGGGGCGTCCCGCCGACCGCGCTTGGCCAGCGGCCGCTCCTGGTCCGGCACGTCCGGCCAGTCCGACTTGGCGTGCCGCAGCAGGATCAGCCGCCGCGGCGTGTCACTTGCCACCGTGCTGCCCTAAGGCGCCGGGCGCCGGCCGGACGCGCAGGAAGTTGATCGCGGTGGCCCGCATCACCGTCCGGCCGTCCTGATTGACCGCCTCGACCAGGGTCTTGATGATGCCGCGGTCCGGCTTGCTCAGCGATCGGCGGGACTCGACGACCGTGGCCCGGACACGGAGCGTATCGCCGGGTCGGACGGGGTAGGGCCAGCGAATCTCGTCCAGGCCCGCGCTGCCGAGGCTCGACTCCGCGGACAGGTAGTTGTCGACGAGCAACCGCATCACGAGAGCGGCGGTATGCCAGCCGCTCGCGATCAGCCCGCCGAACGGCCCGGTGGCCGCGGCCACCGGATCGACGTGAAATGGCTGCGGATCGAACTCTTTAGCGAAAGTTATGATGCTAGCTTCGTCAACGCTGACGCTTCCGCACTCGTAGGTCGTACCGAGCGCATAGTCCTCGAAGTACCTCGGGCCATGATCGTTCACCACGGCAGTATCTCAGCCCCGGCGCCCCATTAGCCCAATGATCACAGATGAGTTACAGAAATACTTCAATTCACCTGCGACCCACAGGCAGTTGCTGCCATGCTCTCGCAGACGGGACAAACCACCGAAGGCGAAGATCAGCCAACATCGGTAGCACACAGTGATGGAAAGGCTCGCCGACAAACCTCGGGACCAGTAGGCGGGCACGGAAACTACTTGGGGAGTTCTGTGGATTCAGCGCATGCGCACCGGCGGCCGCGGAAGATCCGACGAACGGGCCGGCACATCGCACCATCGCAAGTGGAGAAGGTCGCGGAGAAGGCGGGCAAGGCCGCCCCCGCGATGGCCATCGCCGGCGTGCTCGTCGCCGCCGCGCCGCAGGCGCACGCCGCCGAGAGGACGCCCGCCAAGGCCACGACGGTGACCGAGCAGCAGGCGCGCACCGACGCTCTGGTCAAGCGCGCCCAGCCGGCCGCCCGCACCTACACCGTCCGTTCGGGCGACACGCTGTCCTCGATCGCGGAGCGCTACTATCACAACTCGGGCGACTGGACGTGGATCTACGCGGCGAACAAGTCCAAGATCCACAACCCCAACAGCATCTACGTGGGTGAGTCGCTGACGATTCCCTACAGCGCGCCGAGCGGCACGTCCTCGTACACGCCACGGCACGCGAAGGCCACCCAGGCCACGGCCACCGTGCTGACCTCCGCCGCGAGCAAGCTGAGCGGCAACCTCAGCTGCTCCGGCCTCGAGGCCCTCTGGGAAGCGGCGGGCGGCTCGCACACCGAGGCCTTCATGGCCGCCGAGATCGCCATGGCGGAATCCGGCGGCAGGCAGTACGCTCTCAGCCCCACCAACGACTACGGCTACTGGCAGATCAACGGATCCCACGGGGCCGCCGAGGCCACCTTCAACCCGATCGGGAACGCCAAGGCCGCGATCGCCATCTCCGACAACGGGCGCGACTGGGACCCGTGGACCACCTACGTCACCGGCGCCTACGAGCGGGCGCTGCTGACCCCGGGCGGAGCCCGCCAGCCGTCCGATTCGCTTATGTTCGACGGTATGGACACACCGGACGTGCTCGCGTGGCGGGACGGGCATATCGAAGCCCTGGACCAGACCGCGCTGCCGCACCAGGTCCGCGTGCTGCGCATCACCACGGTGGACGAGCTGATCAAGGCCATCACCACGCTGGCCGTCCGCGGTGCGCCGGTGCTCGGCGCGGCCGGCGCTCTCGGCGTCGCCCTGGCGGTTCGCCAGGGCGACCGCGAGGACTGGGACGGGGCCCGGCTGGACGCGGAGGTCAAGCGGATCGCCGACGCCCGGCCGACCGCCGTCAACCTGCGCCGCGAGGTAGCGGCGGTGGCGGCCTGCATTCCGCAGGGCCGCCAAGCCGTCGAGGCGGCAGCGCTGGCTGTCGTCGACGTCACCGTCACGGCGAGCCACCAGATCAGCCGACGCGGCGCCGCCTACCTCAGGGACGCCTGCGGGGGCGGGCGGCTCCGCGTCCACACGCACTGCAACACCGGGAGCCTGGCCTGCCTGGGCTGGGGCACGGCGCTCGGGGTGATCCGGGCGCTGCACGCCGACGGCGCGCTCAGCTACGTGATCGTGGACGAGACCCGGCCGCTGCTGCAGGGCGCCCGGCTGACCTGCTGGGAGCTCGGCCAGCTCGGCATCGAGCACCGGCTGGCCTGCGACGGGGCGGCCCCGTTCCTGATCAGCCAGGGGCTCGCCGACGCGGTGGTGGTGGGCGCCGACCGGGTGGCCGCCAACGGCGACGTGGCCAACAAGATCGGCACCTACGGCCTGGCCCTGGCCGCCCACCGGGCGGGCATCCCGTTCCTGGTCGCGGCGCCCGAGTCGACGCTGGACGAGGCGACACCGTCCGGGGCCGCCATCCCGATCGAGCAGCGCTCGGACGCCGAGGTCTGCGTCCCGGCCGCTCCGGCCGGGACCAGGGCGCTCAACTACGCGTTCGACATCACCCCGGCCGAGCTGGTCACGGCTGTGGTCACGGAGAAGAGGCTGATAACGAGGGCCGCTCGAAGCTGAACTGGCGTTGGGTATCGGCGAACCCGCAGGCACGGTAGACCCGGATGGCCACATCCGCCGGGTCGGCCACGATGACGAAGGTGCCCGCCCCGAGTGCCTCGCGTCCGTAGCGGCCCGCCTGCCAGACGAGCGTCCCGGCCAGGCCCTGCCGCCGGGCCTGCGGGTCGGTCTCGACATGCTGGTACCTGGCGTATCCGTCGCCCGCGTCGAACAGCCCGAGCTGGGCGAGCAGCCGCCCGTCGGCAAAGGCGCCGAACCACGCGCCGCGGCCCGCCTGCGTGAGCCGCCGCCGGGCCGCCGCCCGGCGTTCCAGGTAGTCGTCCGGCTCGCCGCCCTGGTCGAAGCAGCGCAGGCCCAGTTCGGTTGACTGCCGCCAGTCGGCGTCGGACTCCAGCCGCCGGATCTCGGCCGCCGCGTTGGGATGCGGCGGCGGCCCGACGGCGGCGCAGGTGAGCACGGTGTCGCGTTGCGGCTCCAGCCCGGCGGCCACGAACTCCGCGGGCGTCAATCTGTCGTCGTCGTCGCGGGAAGCTGGGGTATCTGGGTGGATTGGGGTATCTGGGTGAATTGGGGCGGTGTCCACGCCGAGCGCGATGTGCCGGGCCAGCGGGAATTCGGCGGCGAACCGGGCCAGCCAGCGGTCCCCGGTGCCGGGCCCGGGCCAGGCGGCCAGCAACAGGAAGTTCCCCCACCAGTAGTCCGGGTTGCCGGGGCTGCGGACGACCAGGTAGTCGCCGCGATCGGCGACCTCGGCGCCCTCGAGCACCCGCAGCGCCACGTCGGTCCGGAAGCCGAGCGAAGTAACCCGCACCGGCCCGAGCCTATGCCACTACCGGGCGGCGGCAGCCTCGTCCGGCGTAGGCCGTCCGCAGGGCCTGCAGGAACGTCTCGGCGGGCTGCGCGCCGGAGATGCCGTACCTGCGGTCGATGACGAAGAAGGGCACGCCACTGGCGCCCAGCCGCCGGGCCTCCTCGATATCCGCACGCACCGCGTCGGCGTATTCGGTGCCGGACAGCACGGCGCGCACCCGATCGGGGTCGGCGCCGGCCTCACCGAGCAGACGGGTCAGCGTCTCGTGATCGGACAGGTCGGCACCCTCGGTGAAGTGCGCGCGCAGCAGCCGTTCCTTGGCCGCGTCGCCGATGCCGAGGTCGGCGGCCAGGTGCAGCAGCCGGTGCGCGTCCAGCGTGTTCACGGTGAGCGCGGCGTCGAAGTCGAAGTCCAGGCCCTCGCCGGCGGCCAGTTCGGCGACCCGGCCCGTCATGTCCTTCGCCTGCGGGCCGAACCGGCTGGCCAGGTAGTCCAGGGTGGGCACCGCCGTGCCGGCCGGGGTGTCCGGGTTCAGCTGGAAGCTCCGCCAGGCAATCTCGACCTCGTCGGCGTGCTCGAACTGGCTCAGCGCGTGCTCGAGCCTGCGCTTGCCGATGTAGCACCAGGGGCAGACCACATCGGACCAGATCTCGACCTTCCTGCGAAATCCTCTATAAGGGATTATTCGCCCACAGTAACGAAGCAAGCTCGGCGGGGGTGGTGTAGGCGATGAGGCGTGCCTGGCCGGGGGCCAGGTCCGGCCAGGCGGCGGCGAACTCGAAAACGGCGACGGCGGCGGTGGGGAACCTTAGCCCCGGCGACGAGGGCGCGTCGCCTGCGTCCGGCGGTTCGGCCAGGTGAGAGGCCAGTTCCGCGATGGCCGGGTTGTGCCCGATCAGCAACGCGGCCCGGCACGTGCCGGGCAGTTCCCGGGCCAGGTAGAGCAGGGTCGGCGCGCTGGCCGCGTAGGCCCGCGGCTCGAACGTCACCGACGGGGACCCGCCGAGCTCCGGCGCCACCAGTTTCCAGGTCTGCCGGGTCCGGCGCGCGACCGAGCAGATCACGACCTCCGGCAGGTAGCCATGGCGGCGCAGCCAGCGCCCCACGACCGGGGCGTCCCGCCGCCCGCGCTTGGCCAGCGGCCGCTCCTGGTCCGGTACGTCCGGCCAGTCCGATTTGGCGTGCCGCAGCAGGATCAGCCGCCGCGGCGTGTCACTCGCCACCGTGCTGCCCTAAGTCGCCGGACGGACGCGCAGGAAGTTGATCGCGGTGGCCCGCATCACCGTCCGGCCGTCCTGATTGACCGCCTCGACCAGGGTCTTGAGGATGCCGCGGTCCGGCTTGCTCAGCGATCTGCGGGACTCGACGACGGTGGCCCGGACACGGAGCGTATCGCCGGGTCGGACGGGGTAGGGCCAGCGAATCTCGTCGAGGCCCGCGCTGCCGAGGCTCGACTCCGCGGACAGGTAGTTGTCGACGAGCAACCGCATCACGAGAGCGGCGGTATGCCAGCCGCTCGCGATCAGCCCGCCGAAAGGCCCGGCGGCCGCGGCCACCGGATCGACGTGAAATGGCTGCGGATCGAACTCTTTAGCGAAAGTTACGATGCTAGCTTCGTCAACGCTAACGCTTCCGCACTCGTTGGTCGTGCCGAGCGCATAATCATCGAAGTACCTCGGGCCGTGATCGTTCACCACCGCAGTATCTCAGCACCGGCGCCCCATTAGCCCAATGATCACAGATGAGTTACAGAAATACTTCAGTTCACCTGCGACCCGCGGGCAGTTGCTGCCATGCTCTCGCAGACGGGACAAACCACCGAAAGCGAAGATAAGCCAACATCGGTAGCACACAGTGATGGAAAAGGCTCGCCGACAGACCTCGGGACCGATAGGCGGGCACCGAAACTACTTGGGGAGTTCTGTGGATTCAGCGAATGCGCACCGGCGGCCGCGGAAGATCCGACGAACCGGCCGGCACATCGCACCGTCGCAAGTGGAGAAGGTAGCGGAGAAGGCGGGCAAGGCCGCCCCCGCGATGGCCATCGCCGGCGTGCTCGTCGCCGCCGCGCCGCAGGCGCACGCCGCCGAGAGGACGCCCGCCAAGGCCACGACGGCGACCGAGCAGCAGGCGCGCACCGACGCTCTCGTCGAGCGCACCCAGCCGGACCCAATACGCCCGCACCTACACCGTCCGCTCGGGCGACACGCTGTCCTCGATAGCGGAGCGCTATTACCACAACTCGGGCGACTGGACGTGGATCTACGAGGCGAACAAGTCCAAGGTCCGCAACCCCAACAGCGTCTACGTGGGTGAGTCGCTGACGATCCCCTACAGCGCGCCGAGCGGCACGTCCTCGTATACGCCACGGCACGCGAAGACCACCACCCCGGCCGCCGTGCTGACCTCCGCCACAAGCAATCTGAGCGGCAACCTCAGCTGCTCCGGCCTCGAGGCCCTCTGGGAAGCGGCAGGCGGCTCGCACACCGAGGCCTTCACAGCGGCCGAGATCGCCATGGCGGAATCCGGCGGCAGGCAGGACGCCCTCAGCCCCACCAACGACTACGGCTACTGGCAGATCAACGGATCCCACGGGCCCGCGGAGGCCACCTTCAACCCGATCGGCAACGCCAAGGCCGCGATCGCCATCTCCGACAACGGGCGCGACTGGGACCCGTGGACCACCTACGTCACCGGGGCCTACAGCGGGCGCTGCTGACCCCTGCCGGAGCCCGCTGTCCTGATGCGCCTATGTTCGACGGTATGGACACACCGGACGTGCTCGCGTGGCGGGACGGGCATATCGAAGCCCTGGACCAGACCGCGCTGCCGCACCAGGTCCGCGTGCTGCGCATCACCACGGTGGACGAGCTGATCAAGGCGATCACCACGCTGGCCGTCCGCGGTGCGCCCCTGCTCGGCGCGGTCGGCGCCCTCGGCGTCGCCCTGGCGATTCGCCAGGGCGACGCCGAGGACTGGGACGGGGCCCGGCTGGACGCGGAGGTCAAGCGGATCGCCGACGCCCGGCCGACCGCCGTCAACCTGCGCCGCGAGGTAGCCGCGGTGGCGGCCTGCATTCCGCAGGGCCGCCAGGCCGTCGAGGCTGCAGCGCTGGCTGTCGTCGACTTCGCCGTCACGGCGAGCCACCAGATCAGCCGACGCGGTGCCGCCTACCTCAGGGACGCCTGCGGGGGCGGGCGGCTCCGCGTCCACACGCACTGCAACACCGGGAGCCTGGCCTGCCTGGGCTGGGGCACGGCGCTCGGGGTGATCCGGGCGCTGCACGCCGACGGCGCGCTCAGCTACGTGATCGTGGACGAGACCCGGCCACTGCTGCAGGGCGCCCGGCTGACCTGCTGGGAGCTCGGCCAGCTCGGCATCGAGCACCGGCTGGCCTGCGACGGGGCGGCCCCGTTCCTGATCAGCCAGGGACTGGCCGACGCGGTGGTGGTAGGCGCCGACCGGGTGGCCGCCAACGGCGACGTGGCCAACAAGATCGGCACCTACGGCCTGGCCCTGGCCGCCCACCGGGCGGGCATCCCGTTCCTGGTCGCGGCGCCCGAGTCGACGCTGGACGAGGCGACACCGTCCGGGTCCGCGATCCCGATCGAGCAGCGCGCGGACGCCGAGGTCTGCGTCCCGGCCGCTCCGGCCGGGACCAGGGCGCTCAACTACGCGTTCGACATCACCCCGGCCGAGCTCGTCTCCGCGATAGTCACTGAGGAACGGCTGTTGACCCGTTTACCTGGGAAAACGTCAGTCCTCGGCCGGCCGCTCGAAGCCGAACTGGCGTTGGGTGTCGGCGAACCCGCAGGCGCGGTAGACCCGGATGGCCACATCCGCCGGGTCGGCCACGATGACGAAGGTGCCCGCCCCGAGGGCCTCGCGTCCGTAGCGGCCCGCGTGCCAGACGAGCGTCCCGGCCAGGCCCTGCCGCCGGGCCTGCGGGTCGGTCTCGACGTGCTGGTACCTGGCGTATCCGTCGCCCGCGTCGAACAGCCCGAGCTGGGCGAGCAGCCGCCCGCCGGCAAAGGCGCCGAACCACGCCCCGCGGCCCGCCTGCGTGAGCCGCCGCCGGGCTGCCGCCCGGCGTTCCAGGTAGTCGCCCGGCTCGCCCTGGCCGAAGCAGCGCAGGCCCAGTTCGGTCGATTGCTGCCAGTCGGCGTCGGACTCCAGCCGCCGGATCTCGGCCGCCGCGTTGGGATGCGGCGGCGGCCCGACGGCGGCGCAGGTGAGCACGGTGTCGCGTTGCGGTTCCAGCCCGGCGGCCACGAACTCCGGGGGCACCAATCTGTGGTCCTCGTCGTCGCGGGAAGTTGGGTGGGTTGGGGTATCTGGGTGAATTGGGGTATCTGGGTGAATTGGGGCGGTGTCCACGCCGAGCGCGATGTGCCGGGCGAGCGGGAATTCGGCGGCGAACCGGGCCAGCCAGCGGTCCCCGGTGCCGGGCCCGGGCCAGGCGGCCAGCAACAGGAAGTTCCCCCACCAGTAGTCCGGGTTGCCGGGGCTGCGGACGACCAGGTAGTCGCCGCGATCGGCGACCTCGGCGCCCTCGAGCACCCGCAGCGCCACGTCGGTCCGGAAGCCGAGCGAAGTAACCCGCACCGGCCCGAGCCTATGCCACTACCGGGCGGCGGCAGCGTCTCCGGCGTAGGCCGTCCGGAGGGCCTGCAGGAACGTCTCGGCGGGCTGCGCGCCGGAGATGCCGTACCTGCGGTCGATGACGAAGAAGGGCACGCCACTGGCGCCCAGCCGCCGGGCCTCCTCGATGTCCGCGCGCACCGCGTCGGCGTACTCGGTGCCCGCCAGCACGGCGCGCACCCGATCGGGGTCGGCGCCGGCCTCACCAAGCAGGCGGGTCAGCGTCTCGTGGTCGGACAGGTCGGCACCCTCGGTGAAGTGCGCGCGCAGCAGCCGTTCCTTGGCCGCGTCGCCGATGCCGAGGTCGGCGGCCAGGTGCAGCAGCCGGTGCGCGTCCAGCGTGTTCACGGTGAGCGCGGTGTCGAAGTGGAAGTCCAGGCCTTCGCCGGCGGCCAGTTCGGCGACCCGGCCCGTCATGTCCTTCGACTGCGGGCCGAACCGGCTGGCCAGGTAGTCCAGGGTGGGCACCGCCGTGCCGGCCGGGGTGTCGGGGTTCAGCTGGAAGCTCCGCCACGCGATCTCGACCTCGTCGGCGTGCTCGAACTGGCTCAGCGCGCGCTCGAGCCTGCGCTTGCCGATGTAGCACCAGGGGCAGACCACATCGGACCAGATCTCGACCTTCATTCGCCCGCTCCCGCCTGCTCCGGGCCGGTCGGCGCCGTCTTGGCCGGCGGGACCGCGCAGAAACCGTCGGCGCAGACAGCCGCGTCGGCGTCGCCCAGCGCCAGCAGCGGGGTCACCGCGGTCGTGCTTGTTTCGTCCATGCTCATAGTTCCTCTGTCAACCCGGCGCCGGGCGGCCTTGTTCCGGGAGGCGATAGGTTCCCTGTGTGGCTACAGATCGTGCGGCCGGGGCCGGGCGGGCCCAACAGATAGGTACCGCCAGTTTGATCGGCGGGCTGGCCGGAGCGGCCCTGACGGCGCACCGGGGCCGGGCGGCGACGGCCGTCGGCGCGCTGGCGGGCGCGGCCGGGCTGGGCGCGGCCGAGGCGGTGGCCCGGGCCAGGCAGCGCCCGGGCGAGATCCCCGCCCTGTGGGCCCGCATCTTGATGAGCGGCGCGCTGGCGGCACCGCTCGGCTGGGCGGCGGACCGGCTGACCGGGACGGGCCCGGTCCCGGTCGCCACGGCGGCGGGCGCGGCCGCCGGGGCGCTCGGGCTGCGGCCGCAGAAGGTCCTGCTCGGCCCGGTCGCCGGGGCCGCGATCGGGCTGGGCCTGACCGGGCTGCGCCCTGCCAGCCGACGCCGGGCCAGCCGACGACGGGCCGACCCCGGCGGGCTGGATCAGGTGGGACGGGGCGGGCCGGTGGCGGGGTCGGTGGCCGCGGCGGCGGCCGTCGTGGGCTACCGGGTTACGTCGGCCCTGCTGTTCCGCGACCCGCAGGTGAGCCTGCTCGCCGAGCGGGTGAAGGCCGAGGACGTCCCGTTCGTGGTGCCGCTGGCCAGCCAGACCCGGTACGTCGGCACCGGTTACGTCCGGTCCCTCGCGCAGGTCCTCGGCGGCACCTACACCCCCGACGTGGCCGACATCGGCATCGTCGCCTCGCTGGACGAACTGGCCGGGCCGTCCTTCGACCCGGCCGGCACCGACCCGCTGGTCCGCGAGTTCTACGAGCACACCACCAGGTTCGCCCTGGACATCGTGCCGGAGTGGCGGCTATGGGTCCGCCCCGGCTACCTGCTGTACCGGACGCTGCTGGCCAGGCCGCTCGGCCAGGCCAGCGTGCCGATGAGCCAGCGGGAGGCGCAGCACGGGGTGCGCAGCCGGATCGACACCATCACCGGCGGCGAGGGCGCCCCGGGAGCCGGTGACACCGTGACGGTGCGCGGCTGGATCCGTTCCGCGCGCCGATACCGGCGACCCCATCTACGTGGGCATCTACACCACCTACCGGCACGAGGGCCGGGGCTACGTCAGCGTCGGCTTCCCGTTGCCGCAGGCCAGCTTCACCGCCACGCTGCTGCCGCAGGCCCGGCCGGGCGCCGGGAATCGGCCCGGGAATGGGCCCGGGAATGGGCAGGGCCTGGTGCTGGACAGCCGCAGCGAGCTTGACCAGCCCGGCCACTACCTGACCTACATCGACGCCCAGACCGCCGAGCTCACCACCGTCGCCGTCCGGGGGTTCGCCGAGCGGCTCGACGTCTACGTCGAGGCGGGCGAACTGCGGGCCGAGCACGCGTTCTGGGTGTTCGGCCTCCCGTTCCTCGTGCTGCATTACCGGATGCACCGCAAGCAGCCGCCCGTTCGGTAGTCAATTCTGTAGCGGCATGAGCTCCCGCACGAAGCCATCGGCGAACGACCCGAACGGCCCGGGCCCGGCCGGGCGCACCACGAACTTGCTCAGCCCGGCCTCGACGTACTGCCCGATCATCCGGCGGGCCCCGTCCCAGCCGGCCGCGACCAGCGCGGCCGGGTCGGTGTCCGGCCGGCGGCGGCGGATCGAGGCCAGCAGCGCGTCGGGAATGCCGTTCAGCGCCACCGGCAGGCTGAGCCCGAAGTGGTCGGCATCCACCTCCCGCCCGGCCTGCGCCGCGGCGTCCTGGATCACGCCGACCGCCGCGCCCGCCTCGGCGGGGGTCAGCAGCGAGCCGAGCCACCCGTCGGCCAGCCGCCCCACCCGGCGCAGCCCGGCGGGGGCCGAGCCGCCCAGCCAGATGTCGAGCGGCTTGGCCGGCAGCGAGCCAACGCTGGCGTCGGAGACGGTGAAGAACTCCCCGTCGAACGTGACCTTCTCCGAGGTGAGCAGCAGCCGCAGCAGTTGCAGCGACTCATCGAACACGGCGGCGCGCTTGCCGTCGGGCACGCCGAACAGCGCACGTTCGGCGGGCTGGGCCGGCTGCAGCCCGAACACCGGGAGCACCCGCCCGGGGGCCAGGCCGGCCAGCGAGGCGAGTTGCTTGGCCACCAGCACCGGATGCCGCCCGGGCAGCACCGAGATCCCGCTGCCCGCTTTCAGCCGCCGGGTCCGCGACAGCGCGAACGCCATGCCGGTGAACGGCTCCACCACCGGGGAGTACACGTTCTCCGGCAGCCACAGCGAATCCACCCCGGCCTGCTCGAGCCAGTCGACCGCGTCCGCGAACGTCTCAGGCGTTCCGGCCGGCCCCAGGGACACTCCGATCCGAACCTTCATGCCCCCCATCCTAGGAAGGGCGCGGCGGCCGACGCCGGATGACAAGCACCGCCGAGTCGACCTGGGGCGGCGGCCGGAAGGCTCGCCGCGGCAGGGCCAGCCCCGCGGTCACCCGGAAGGTGCGCCTCGCCGGGCCGCCCCGGGCCCCTGTCCGCTGGCGTACTTGCGCACCACGGCCCGCTGCAGCACCAGGTCGGCCGCGATGAGCCGGGTGCCCGGCGCGAGCAGCAGGCCCAGCAGGCTGGCCGTGATCCCGTACGGCGGGCTGGCCACGACCCGGAACGGCCGGCTGGGCAGCCGCAGGCTCGCCGCGTCGGCGTGCAGCACGGTGACGTCGCCGAACCGGTGACGGAGCCTCGCGGCCCGCCCGGGATGCAACTCGACGGCGACGACCCGCGCCCCGGCCCGGATCAGCGGCGCGGTGAGCGCGCCCTCGCCCGCTCCGATGTCGAGGACAAGCTCGCCCGGCCGGACGCCAGCCTCCGCGACGATCCGCGCGGCCCACTCATCGGCGAGCCGGTGCCAACCCCAAGACCCCCAGGCCCGGCCCGGGTCCCCGGAGGCGGGCACGACGGACCATCACCATGTAGCAGCTCATCCGGCGACCCTAGGTTCGGATGCTCAACCCGGGCAACTGATTTTCCCTTGCGTATCCACTGGTGGGGTGCGAGGCTATGGCGGTGAGCAGCACCGAGGCGGACCTCGTCTTCGCCGGCGGGAAGATCCGCACGCCCGCGCACCCGTCCGGGTTCGTCCAGGCTCTCGCGGTCCGGGACGGCGTGATCGCGGCCCTGGGCACCGATGACGAGATACGGGAGCTGACCGGCCGCCGCACCCGGGTCATCGACCTGCGCGGGCGGCTGGCGCTGCCCGCCTTCGGCGACGCCCACGTGCACCCGGTCAGCGGCGGCCTGGAGAGCCTGCGCTGTAACCTGCTCGGCCTGCGGACCAGGCACGAATGCCTGGACACCGTGGCCGACTACTGTTCGGCCCTGCCCGCGGGCGGCTGGGTGCTCGGCGGCGGCTGGACCATGTCGGCGTTCCCCGGCGGCTTGCCGACGGCGGCGGACCTGGACGCCGTGACCGGCGGACGGCCCGCCTTCCTGCCCAACCGGGACCACCACAGCGCCTGGGTGAACACGGCGGCCCTGCGGCTCGCGGGCATCGACGCCGACACCCCCGACCCGATCGACGGGCGGATCGAGCGGGACGAATCCGGCCAGTCCACGGGCACGCTGCACGACGGGGCCATGCGGCTGGTCGCGGACCGCGTGCCGCCCACGTCGCCGGCCGAGCTCGTCGCCGGACTCGTCGCGGGCCAGACGCACCTGCACTCGCTGGGCATCACCAGCTTCCAGGACGCCTGCGTCGGCGCGGCGGGCGAACTGGGCATGCCGGACTCGTTCGACGCCTATCTGATGGCGGCCGACTACGGCATGCTCAGCAGCCACGTGGTCGGCGCCCTGTGGTGGGACCGGAACCGCGGCCTCGACCAGATCGATGACCTGCTGGCCCGGCGCGAGCAGGCCAGCGACGGCCAGTTCCGGGCGACCACGGTCAAGCTGATGCTCGACGGCGTGTGCGAGACGTTCACCGCGGCGATGTCTTCTCCGTACCTGGACCGGCACGGACATTCCACTGGTCACCAGGGACGTTTGTTCATCGAGCCGGAGGTGCTGCGGGAAGCCACCCAGCGGCTCGGCGCGGCGGGATTCCAGCTCCACTTCCATGCCATCGGCGATCACGCCGTCAGCACCGCGCTCGACGTGATCGAGGCGCTGCCGGCCGCGCAGCGCCAGGCCGCGCGGCACCACGTGGCGCACCTGCAGTTCATCACCCCGCGGGACATGGGCCGGTTCTCCGCGCTCGGCGCGGTGGCCAACTTCCAGCCGCTGTGGGCTACCGCGGACCCGCAGATGGAAGAGCTGACCATCCCCTTCGTCGGCGCCGAGCGCTCCGCCTGGCAGTACCAGATCGGCTCGCTCGTTCGGCAGGGAACGCGGATCGCGTTCGGCAGCGACTGGCCGGTGTCCAGCGCCGATCCGCTGCAGGAGATCCACGTCGCGGTGAACCGGGTCCTGTCCGCCTCGCTGGGGCGGCGCGGGGAACCCGAATGCACCGATCCGTTCCAGCCGGAACAAGCGATCACCGTCGACGCCGCGATCGACGCCTTCACCTCGGGCGTCGCGTTCGTGAACCACAGCGAAGACATGGCCGGCCGCCTGCTGCCCGGCCTGCGCGCCGACGTGACCGTGCTCGACCAGGATCTGTTCGCCATCCCGGCCCGCGACATCGGCAGCACCTCGGTCGTCATGACGGTGGCGGGCGGGACGGTCGTGCACGGCGACCGCTGATGGCGGTAAACGGCGAGCGGCCGGCAGGCGAAAGGCGCGCCTGGCGGGCATTTCTGGGCAGCCGGGTGATGACCAGGTCGCCGCGATGTGCTGTGCTTATGACGTGACCACTGAACCCGTGAACGACTTCAACGCGCTGCCGGTGGACTGGGCGTCAAACCCGGTTCTGCTGGCCGGCCTGAGGGTGGACGACGACGACGAGCATGACGATCCCGTACTACTGTGGCCCGATGGCCGACGGGTAGATACGTTCCGCGAGGACTATCCCTATGACGAGAAGATGTCGCGGCAAGAGTACGAGTACCTGAAACGCCCGCTCCAGGTCGAGCTGGTCAAGCTGCAGAACTGGGTGAAGTCCACCGGGGAGCGGATCGTGATCGTCTTCGAGGGCCGCGACGCGGCCGGCAAGGGCGGCACGATCAAGCGGTTCACCGAGCACCTGAACCCCCGCGGCGCCACGGTGGTGGCGCTGGTGAAGCCCAGCGAGCGGGAACGGTCGCAGTGGTACTTCCAGCGTTACGTGCCGCACCTGCCTGCGGGCCGCGAGATCGTCATGTTCGACCGGTCCTGGTACAACCGCGCGGGCGTGGAGCGGGTGATGGGCTTCACCACGGAGTCTGACTACTGGGAGTTCATGCGGGAGGCGCCCGATTTCGAGCGCATGCTGGTCCGCTCCGGGCTGCACCTGACGAAGTTCTGGTTCTCGGTCACGCCGTCGGAGCAGCGCACGCGGTTCATCATCCGCCGGATCGACCCGGTACGGCAGTGGAAGCTGAGCCCGATGGACATCGAGTCGCTGGACAAGTGGGACGACTACACCGAGGCCAAGGAGGCGATGTTCCACTACACCGACACCGAGCACGCCCCGTGGACGGTGGTCAAGAGCAACGACAAGAAGCGGGCCAGGCTCGAGGCGATCAAGCACATCCTCCTGAAGTTCGACTACGAGGGCAAGGACGAGGAGGTCATCGGAAAACCGGACCGGCTCCTGATCGGGCCGCCGTCCGTGCTTTCCGAGCACAACCCCGATCGCGTCTTCCCGGAGCTGTGAGCCGTGGCGTACGCGGAAATCGGCTCGATGCGGGAACTGCGGGACCTGCTGGGGGTGCCGACCGGGCGCGCCGTGACCAAGGAGCGCACCCGGCTGCACGCCATGGACACCGAATGGCTGGCCGTATCGCCGTTCTGCATTCTCGCCACCTCCGACGCTGACGGCAACTGCGACGCCTCGCCCAAGGGTGACCCGGCGGGCCACCTGGTGCATGTGCTCGACGACGCCACGGTCGCCATCGCCGAACGCCCGGGCAACCGGCGCGCCGACGGATACGCCAACATCCTGGCCAACCCCCACGTCGGGATCATCTCGATCATCCCCGGCCGGAACGAGACGCTGCGGATCAACGGGCGGGCCCGGTTGCTGCGGGACGCGCCGTTCTTCGACGAAATGACGGTCCGCGGCTCCCGGCCGATCCTGGCCCTGCTCGTCGAGATCGACCAGATCTTCATGCACTGCCCCAAGGCGTTCATGCGGTCGCAGCTCTGGCAGCCGCAGTCCTGGCGGCCCGAGGCGCTCCCGTCGCCCGCGGCCCTGATCAAGGCCGTACAGGAAACCCCGGAGACGCTGGAAGAGCTAGAGGACTACTACGCCCCGGCGAACTACTCACGGCGCCTGTACTGACCCCCGGCCGCTATCGGCTGCGGCGCTGCCGCCAGGCGGCGACCCGGGCGCGGTTCTGGCAGGTCACCGAGCAGAAACGGCGCTGGCCGCCAGGCGACGCGTCGATGTAGGCATCGGCACAGCGCCGTCCGGAGCAGACCCCGATGCGGGCCGGGTCGTGCCCGGCGAGCTGGTGGCGCAGGGTCAGGGCCGCGGCGGCGTGCAGGGCCTGCCGCGCGTCTTCCACCAGCCAGGTCTCGCCGGGGCGGCCCTCGGTCAGATCAAGCGCGGGGCGGACGCCGGTCTCGGCCAGCAAGCCGGTGACCAGGCCGACCCGCTCCCCTAGGCCGGGCGCGGCGAAGACCCGGTGCAGCCGGTCGGCGACCTGGCTGAGGGCCTGGCTGGTCAGCAGCTCGGGCGGACAGGAGCGGACCCCGGAGCCCGCCAGCAAGGCGGCCAGCAGGCCGGTGTCCGGATAGGGCGCCTCGTCTTCGCCGGCCGCGGTGCGGGGTACCGAACCCCACTCGTTGACCAGCCAGACCAGCACGTCGGGGGACATCGGCTCGACCAGCATGACATCAGCGTAACGTAATGAAACCCTTCTTAGCGTTTCCAGGCACGATTTAGTGGGTAGTAACGTAATGATTAAGTTCTAGAGCGTTACCTAATGTTCGTGGTGGCGGAAGACCTGGAGGCGAAGGCGGATGACGGCGCAAGGCCGGCAGGTGAGCATCCTGGGGGTACCGACCAGCGCGGGCTCGCACAATCCCGGGCAGGAAAAGGCCCCGGCCGCGTGGCGGGCCGCCGGGCTTATCGGCGAGCTGCGCGCGGCTGGCCTGGACGTCGAGGACCGCGGCGATCTCCCCGCGGCGCCGTACCGTCCGCTGCAGCCGGTCGACGGCCTGCGCGACGTCGACCGGGTCGCCGAGGTGGCCCGGGGAGTCGCGGACGAGGTGGCGGCGATCCGCGCCGACGGGCGGCTGCCGCTGGTCCTGGGCGGCGACTGCACCATCACGCTCGGCGCGCTGGCCGGGTTCGGTGACGGCGGTCTGGTGTACTTCGACGGCGACGCGGACCTCGATACCCCGGAACGAAGCGATTCGGCGGTGGCCGACACGATGGGCATGACCCACATGCTCGGCGGCGGGTCGCCGCGGCTGGCCCGGTTCGGCTCCCGGTCCCCGCTGCTGCGGCCCGGGCAGGTGGTGCTGTTCGGCTTCGATCCGGCCGAGCTGGACACCGGCGGAGTGGACCGAACTGGTCAGCAGGCATCTGTACGCGGCCCCGGCCCCGGCGGTGCGAGCCGACCCGGCCGGTCAGGCCCGTCAGGCCCGCACCTACCTAGAGCGCCGCACCGACGCCTACCTGGTGCACCTGGACGTCGACGTGCTGCACACCGGCCTGTTCCCGCTGGCGAACTTCCCGCACTTCGCCGGGCTCACCCTGGAGGCGGCCCGGGTTTGCCTGAACGAGTTCACCAGCGGGGAGAAGTTCGGCGGGTTGGTCATCACCGAGGTAAACCCGGACCACGATCCCGATGGCCAGCTCATCAAGACCCTGGTGACAGTGGTGGCGGAGGCTCTGGCGCCGCGGGCCCCGGCGGCTTAGCCGCTGCGCGGCCCGGTCCCGCCGACCGACTGTTTTAGCGCCGGAGCGCATCATGTCCGGTGATTCGGCGATGGGACCGATCTGGCGCTCTGCCACCAGGGCGCCGAAGGGTCATCCCTTTCCGCCGGGTATTCACTCCCCAGGGGCTCGCTGCCCGGGTCCTCGTCCGGCGGGTATTCGCCGGCTGGGTATTCGCTGACGGGCAAGAGCCTGATTCCCTGCCGCAACGACATGACACCGGGGAGTTCGAGGTGAGCATGCCTGACGAGCAGGTCGGCGCCCTGAACGGCCAGGGTGGCGGTGATTTCGCAGCGACCGGAATGGACGGCGGCGAGCCGGCCGCCGCTGATCCCGAGCAGCAGGGCATTGACGTCGAAGACGATGGAAAGGCCGAGCTGGAGGGTGGCTACCGGCTGACCGTCCACCAGGACGCTGACGGAGGGCCGTTGGTCCACCGTGACCTCGTGCGCGGACATGCTGACCAGTTCGGTGCTGCCGGGTGCGGCCAGCGTCCGCCGGGCGGCGGAGACGATGTCCCGGTGCTCGCGCCACCCGCGCGCGAGCGCGTCGATCAGGTCGACCTTCAGCAGGGCGGCCACGGTGACCGCCGCCTCCTGCACGGCGGCCTTCCTGGTCGTCTCGGAGAGATCCGCGAGGGCGCGACCAAGATTCTGGTCGCCGCCGGGCGACAAGATCTCCCCGGCCAGGACCTCGGCCGCGTCCGCGTCCGGGCCGAACAGCAGATCCAGGGCGGTGGGCGCACTGCCCACTCCAGCGGTCGTCATGGCCGCCCCTCCTTGATCATCGTGGTGGTAACTCCGGGGTGAGGTTCGAGGCGAACCGTGTGGGTCGGCTCCCGTCCGGTGTCACGGATGCTCACCACGTCCGGCCGGGAGGCATCCGGTACGGCCCGCACGTCCGACGCCACGGCCATCTGCTGGCCGGAACGCTCCGAGCGAGCGAGCTTCCGTGAGCGGAAGCGCCGCCCGCGGCGCGCGATCAGCGTGAAGGCCCCGGCGGCAACCATGGCCGCGACAGCCGCCAGCAAGGCGATGAGCTGCTTCGGTGGCGTCGGCGAGTTCAGGCTCACGGTCACCCCTGTGACCGGCCCGGGTGGCTCGGCTGACACCTCGGTAGAAAACGGGCTCTCGTTCCCGGCGGCGTTGACCGCGGTCACCATGAAGTAGTAAACGGTGCCGTTAGGCAGACCGGTCACGGTGGCGTCAGTGCTCTTACTGTCGCCGATCGCCCGGCTCCCCCGCCCGCCAGGGGCGGTGGCGAGATAGACCTTGTAGCTGGTGACCGGCGAACCGCCATCCGACGCGGGCGCGGTCCACGACAGGTGGACCTGGGTGTTGCCCGCGGTGGCGGTCAGCCCGGTCGGTGCGGCGAACGCCGGGGCTGAGGTGCGGGCAGTCGCCGGGGCGGTCGGCGTGGTGGCGCTCGACGCCGGAGGCGAAGACGGCGCGATGGGCGGCAACGTGGCCGACGCCTCGGCCGACGGAGGGCTCTGACCCACGGCGTTGACCGCGAACACCTTGAAGTAATACGTGGTCCCGTTGGTCAGGCCGGTCACGGTGTAACTGGTGCCGGTGACCAGCGAGCCGTTGACCGGGGCGCCGGTCTCGCCGTCCGGGCTGGTCCCCCGGTAGATGATGTAGCCACTGATCGCCGCGCCTCCGGACGCGGGTGCGGTCCACGACAGGGTCACCCGGGAGTTACCCGGGGTCGCGGTC
>CAWBNK010000004.1:0-208746 GCA_963790065.1 uncultured Actinomycetes bacterium
CCGGGCACTATCCGGCCCGTGGCGCCGCCTCGCGGGCCGGATCGATGTTCCATCGATCCGGTTGGCAGCCAGGGTCGGCCGTGGACTGTGTGGACTGTGTGACGGACGTGGTCGGCGGGACCGGCCGCCGCACGCGCGGGACTGATACCGCGTCCGGAGATGTCCGTCTGCCCGGCCGGACCGGCGCGTGCTCGCCCGGACCGGCGCGTGCTCGCCCGGACCAGCGTGGGATCCGGCCGAGCGGGCTGTAACCCGGACCTTGATCCCAGCTGGCTCCGCGACTGGAATTCCAGGGTGAACGTCGTCTGCCGGGGCACTAGTCGAGGCTTTCTTCATTCTCCTTGAAGATCAGCGCGCATACCTCGAGGTACAGCTGCTCAGGGTAGGGGAGGAGATCGATGTCGCGCAGCGCCTGATCTTGTCCCGCTGATTCGACGATGAATTTGCCATAGCCGAGTATCTGGCCCAGCGGGGACCGCTCGAAGGTCATGTCCGTCACCTTCGCGAGCGGCATCATGTTCACCTTGCGGGTGGCAAAACCCTGAGTCAGCAGCAGCCGCTGAGACGTGATGATGAAATAATTCTCCTTCCAATCGAAGACCTTCCAACACAGGCGCAGGACCAAGAGCGCCCACAAGATCCAGATCACGAGGAGGACCGTGTCGTTGCCGTGGGCGACTGCGTTGCTCAACCAGCCGGCGATGGCCAGCCCGACCAGAACCTCGAATACCGGCCTGATCAGGACGACGGGATGCTGATGAACGCTGATCACCTGGTGCTCGTGGGGCAGCAGGAACTTATTGATCTTGGCCGGTAGCTGATCAGTGTTCGGAGCCAGCCTCATTCAAGCACCGTGCCTTAAGGGGAAACGAAGAAATTCGAAATCCCGTGGGCTGCCGTAGTCGGGAAGGTCCCGACATTACGGACGACGCAGGCAGCCGCGGTGGGCTCTCTATCACCTACCAGACTAGCCTGGATCTAATCGCGTCCCTGGCGTAGTGACCTGAGGCGCGTCCGGCGCGTTCCAGGAGCCCCGCGCACACTTCCTCATCCATGCTCGCCATCCTTCCGCTCAGGCACCGGGAGCTGGCTTCCGCGATCAGGAAGGGAACCGCAGCCAGCGGCAGCAGCCCGGACACCAGCGCCCGCCGCCCGATGCCGGCCTGCCTGCTGAAGACCCCGGCCACCTCGCCGCACTCGAACCGGACGGCCAGCTGCCCGCCGTGCGTCAGCTGGACGGCGTATCGCTGGCGCTGCTCGTCGACGCGCCGCTGGAAGCCCGCGCGCAGCCTCCGCTCAGCCTCAGGCCGGATCTTCACCACCGCCCTCTCGGAGCTCCCCGAACTCCACCGGCGCGGGACACGGCCCGCCCCGGCCACGCTCGGCGTTGTCACCCACCTGGGCAACGTCACGAAAGGTCGTCCGGTTCGGCACGACACTGGCCGCTTTATCTACATCGCATTCTGCCAGGTCAGCGAGCTGCGACGCTCGGGAACCGCTGGGTGTGTCGTGAGTGCGGAGGTCTGGGACGCGGAGACGCTTTGTGCAGTTTTTCACAAGCTCGCCCGGCGGAATCCCGGGGCGCACGGACCGGTTGCACGAGGGGCTACCTATCTGTCAGGAGAGCGCATATGTCGCTGACCTTTTCCGCCGGGCCGCTGGCCGGCCAGGCGCCCGGCACCGTCAACTACCGGATCGACGGTCCCGCCCACAAGCTGCTGATGCAGGAGTTCCCGCGCCGGGTCCGGGCCACCTTCGGCGGCCAGACGGTGTTCGATACCACCCGGGCCATGCTGCTGCACGAGACCGGGCTGCTGCCCCAGGTGTACGTGCCGATCGAGGACATCAGGTCCGACCTGCTCACCCCCACCGAGCACCACACCTACTGCCCGTTCAAGGGCACCGCGTCGTACTGGACGGTGACCGTGGGCGACAAGGCAGCGGAGAACGCCATCTGGTACTACCCGGAGCCGAACGAGGACTCGGCCTGGCTGCGCGGTTACGCCGGCTTCTACTGGAACGCCATGGACGACTGGTTCGACGAGGACGAACGCGTCGAGGGTCACATCCGCGACCCCTACCACCGGGTCGACGTGCGCCGTTCCTCCCGGCCGGTGCGCGTCCTGGTCGGCGACACGGTGGTGGCCTCGACCCGCAGCCCGCTGCTGCTGTCCGAGACCGGGCTGCCGAACCGGTTCTACATCCCGTGGGAAGACGTCCGGGAGGAACTGCTCGAGGCCAGCGACACGCACACCCACTGCCCGTACAAGGGCACCGCCTCGTACTGGACGATCAGCGTGGGGGACCACAAGCTCGCCGACGCGGTCTGGTCCTATCCGCAGGCCGAGGGCGACTCGGCTGCGGTCAGCGGGTACCTGTCCTTCCTGCACGACGACCTGACCGTCGAGGTCGGCCAGCCCGGCTGACCGCCGCGGGAACCGGAAGGACGAGCCACGGACCGTTCGGCCACATAAGAAAACCGTGCGGCGGGCCACCTGGTCACGGTGGCCCGCCGCACGCGGCCGGCTTACTCCTGCTCGCCGAAGCTCTTGATCTCGTGTGCCTCGGTCTCACTCAGCTCGCGCGGCTCCTCGCCCTTGGCCCGCTTGGCGCTCTGCACCTGCTCCCGGATCTTGTCCACGACCTCGGGGTTGGCCAGCGTGGTGATGTCCCCGACGTCGGTGAAGTTGGACACCGACGCGATCACCCGGCGCATGATCTTCCCCGACCTGGTCTTCGGCATGTCCGGCACGATCCAGATGTTCTTCGGCCGGGCGATCTTGCCGATGTCGGTCTCGATGGCGGCCTTGACCTTGGCCTCGACGTCGGGGCCGTCGTCGTAGCCGGGCTTGAGTGCGATGTACATCTCTACCACCCGGCCGCGCACGTCGTCGACGACCGGGACGGCGGCCGCCTCGGCGACCTCCTGCACGCCCAGCGCCGAGGACTCCAGTTCCTTGGTGCCCAGCCGGTGGCCGGCCACGTTGATCACGTCGTCGACCCGGCCCAGGATGCGGAAGTAGCCGTCCTCGGCCTGTACCGCGCCGTCCCCGGCGAAGTAGGGCCAGTCGTGCCAGTCCTTGCTGTCCGGGTCCTTGTTGTACTTGGCGAAGTAGGTGGACACGAACCGCTCCGGCTGGCCCCAGATGGTCTGGAAGATGCCGGGCCACGGGTTACGGGCGACGATGTTGCCGGCCTTGCCGCTGCCCTTGGGGATCGCCTCACCGTTCTCGTCCAGGATCGCCAGGTAGACGCCGAGCGCGGCCGGGCCGCAGCTACCCGCCTTCATGGGGAACAGGGCGGGCAGCCCGGTGCCGATGAAGCCGCCGGTCTCGGTCTGCCACCAGGTGTCGGTGATGATCGCCTCGCCCTTGCCGACGGTGTTGTAGTACCACCGGTAGACCTCGGGCTCGATCGGCTCGCCCACCGTGGTCATGGCCTTGAAGTGGTAGTTGTACTTGGCCGGCTCGTCCGGGCCGACCTTGCGCAGCATCCGGATCGCGGTCGGCGAGGTGTGGAAGATGGTCACCCCGACCTGCTCGGCGATCCGCCAGGGACGCCCGGCGTCCGGGTAGTTCGGCGTGCCCTCGTACATCACGCTGGTGGTGCCGAGCGCGAGCGGGCCGTACACGATGTAGGAGTGGCCAGTGATCCAGCCGATGTCGGCCATGCACCAGTACGTGTCGTCCGGGTGGATGTCCTGGTAGAACTTGGACGTCCCGGCCACGTAGGACAGGTACCCGCCGGTGGAGTGCTGGCAGCCCTTGGGGCGGCCGGTGGTGCCGCTGGTGTACATCAGGAACAGCGGCGCGGTGGCGTCCAGTGACACCGGCTCGACGACGGCGCCCTTGTGCCCGGCGAGCAGCTCATCGACGAAGACGTCGCGGCCCTCCACCATCGGCGTCTTGGCCGAGTACTGCCCGGGGTAGCGCCGCCAGACCAGGACCTTGTCGACCTCCTGGCCCTCCTTGCGGGCCGCCTCGACCGCCTCGTCCGCCTTGACCTTGTGGTCGAGCAGGTCGCCGCTGCGGTAGTAGCCGTCCATGGTGATCAGGATCGTGCTGCCCGAGTCGGCGATCCGGCCGCCGCAGGCGCCGCCGCTGAACCCGGCGAACACCTGGGAGTGGACCACGCCGAGCCGGGCGCAGGCCAGCATGGTGACCGGCAGCTCGGGCACCATCGGCATGTGCAGGGTGACCCGGTCGCCCGCCTTGAGGCCGAGGTCCTGCAGCACCGCGGCGAACTCGTTCACCCGCCGGTAGAGCTCCTGGTAAGTGATCGCGGCGGTCGCCTCGTCCTCGGGCTCGGGCACCCAGATCAGCGCTGCCTTGTTCCGGTCCTTTTTCAGGTGCCGGTCCACGCAGTTATAGCTGGCGTTCAGCTTTCCGCCGACGAACCAGCGCCAGAACGGAGGGTTGCTGGTGTCCAGCGTGGTGTCCCAGTAATGGTCCCAGTCGAGCAGGTCACCGTATTCCTTGAAGCACTCGGGGAAATTCTCCTCGGAGAACCGCTCAAGGATCGCCGGGTCAGAGGCGTTGGCCTGGCCGATGAACTTGGGCGGAGGGATCAAATAGCCCTCTTCGCGCCAGTGCACGGCGATGGTGGCCTCGGTTGACTCTGCCCCTTCGTCGCCTTGCCCTTGAACTTCTTCGGCCATGGGGTGCATCCCTCCGCTCGCGGTTACGTTCATATTTAACGCTGGAAGCACTCCAAATTTAACGCGGGCAGGCAGCATCCTCTATGGTCACGGACCAGTTATCTGGTGAGCGAAGTTGTGACTACCGTCAGTACGCTGCCGCTGACGGCCGGAGTTCGGGGAACGTCCGGTCCAGGCCGGTGATCCGCATGATCTTCAGCAGCGACGGCCGGGCGGACATCAGCCTGACCTGGCGGCCTGCCTGCCGCGCGTGCTTGGCCAGCCGGGCCAGGACGCCCAGCCCGGAGGCGTCACAGAAGGTGAGCCCGGACAGGTCGACGCGGACCGGCAGCGGCCAGCCGTCGATGACGTCACTGATATAGGTGTAGGCCTGCTCGGCGGTGGCGATGTCGAGCTCACCGGTCAGGCTGATGATCTGGTCCCCGTTCACGTCTGTCCGGCAGGCGAAGCCCAGCTGGACAGCTTGTAGCGTTTCTGCGGTCATCACGGCCACATCACTTCCCCCGTCCTGCGCTGGCGCGCCGCCGTTGGCGCGGTCCAGCTGACGAATGATTCACGTGCCACTCCAACCCGTTGTCCCGTTAACGCCAGCGGACCGACATACGTTCCTCGTTCCGCCGAACCGGGACGGCACCCCAGAGCCCCGTACACTGGGGGTATGGTCCCGATTCTGGCAGTAACTGGGCTAGGTGTGCAAATAAGTAGAACCCCGAAGTCTGAACCGATACCGGGATCCTGCTGAGTAAAACGTATGAACGGCGGGGGCGGTTCAGCGGTTGACGCGGAAGCCGCCGGCTCCGCGGCCGGAACTGACGGGCTGCCGATCGACGAACACTGCCGCCGGCCGCCCGCCGAGCCGCTGCGCCGCTACGTGGCCTACTACACCGGCTACCGCCAGCGCGGCGTGCCGCCCGCCCGGCACCGGGGCCTGCCGTCGCCCTTCCTGACCCTGATCTTCACCCTGGACGAGCCGCTGGTCCTGCTGGCCCACCCCGATCCCCGGCAGCAGCCCGGCGAGTTCGCCGCGCTGCTCGGCGGCCTGCATTCGGCCCCGGCGCTGGTCGTCCACGACGGCGCGCAGTCCGGTGTGCAGGTCGCGCTCCGGCCGTTCGGCGCCCGGGCCCTGCTGGGCCTGCCCGCCGGCGAACTGGCCGAACTCGACGTGCCCGCCGAGGCGGTGCTGGGCGGCGCCTGCGCCGAATTCCGGGACCGGGCGCTGGCCGCGGCGAGCTGGCCCGAGCGGTTCGCCATCCTGGATGAGATCCTGCTCCGGGTTGGCTCCGGCCGCGGCGCCGACCCCGGCGCCGGCTGCGCGCCCGGCGTGGCGCCCGAGGTCAGCTTCGCCTGGCGCCGGCTGCTGCGGGCGGGCGGCGCGGTGCGCGTCTCGGACCTGGCCGCCGAGACCGGCTGGAGCGGCCGCCACCTCACCGGCCGGTTCCGCACCGAGATCGGCCTGACCCCGAAGGCCGCGGCCCGGGTCATCCGGTTCTCCCGGGCCCGGCACCTGCTGATCCGCCAGGCCACGGCGTCGGCCGAGGCCGGCGACATCGGGTACCGGCTGGCCGACCTGGCTGTGGCCTGCGGATACTTTGACCAGGCCCACCTGGCCCGGGAGTTCAGGTCGCTGGCCGGCTGCCCGCCGAGCCAGTGGTTGACGGAAGAGTTCCGAAACATCCAAGCCGGGGCCTGGCTGTTCGAGGGAGCCTGAGGGGACAGGCACCGACAAAGGACAGGCACCGACAAAGGGGAGATGACCGCCTTGAGCGATACACCGCAGCCGCAGGTCTGGCCCACGCTGCGGGCCAACGACGCCATCGGGCTGATCAAGTTCCTGGTCGAGGCGTTCGGCTTCGAGGAGACCGTCGTCTACTCCGACGGCGACGTGGTCCATCACGCCCAACTGTCCTGGCCCGAAGGCGGCGGGATCATGCTCGGCTCGGCCCGTCCGGGCCAAGCCAGCGCGACCGACCCGGGCGCGTTCGGCGCCTACGTGGTCACCGGCGAGCCGGACGCGCTGTGCGCGCGGGCCCGGGCGGCCGGCGCCGAGATCACCGCCGAACCGCACGACACCGACTACGGCTCCCGGGACTTCGCCGCGCGTGACCCGGAAGGGAACCGCTGGTCGTTCGGCACCTACCGCGGCGAGCCCCGCAAGGGCTGAGGCCGCCAGGGCTGAGGCGCCAGGGCTGAGGCCGCCAGGGCTGAGGCCGCCAGGGCTGAGGCCGCCAGGCCCCGGCCGGGACCCGGGAGTAACGTGCGGCGTATGCGCGCATGGCACGTCGAGGCACCGGGGCCGGTGACCGGCCACCCGCTGCGGCTGAGCACGGACGACGACATCCCGCAGCCAGGACCAGGCGAGCTGCTGCTGAAGGTCCTGGCCTGCGGCGTCTGCCGCACCGACCTGCACGTGACCGAGGGCGACCTGCCGCCGCACCGCCCGGCCGTCACCCCCGGCCACGAGGTAGTCGGCCAGGTCGCTGCCGTCGGCGACGGCACGGATGAGTTCAGCGTCGGCGACCGGGCCGGCGCCGCGTGGCTGCGCTGGACCGACCAGCAGTGCAAGTTCTGCGCCCGCAACGCCGAGAACCTGTGCCCCAATTCGCTCTACACCGGCTGGGACGCCGATGGCGGCTACGCCGAGTACCTCACCGTCCCCGCCGCCTACGTGCACCGGCTCCCCGCGGGCTACACCGACCTCGAACTCGCCCCCCTGCTCTGCGCCGGCATCATCGGCTACCACGCCCTGCAGCGGGCCGAACTGCCCGAAGGCGGCCGCCTCGGCCTCTACGGCTTCGGCGGCAGCGCCCACCTGGCCGCCCAGGTCGCGCTGGCCCGCGGCGCCACCGTGCATGTCCTGACCCGCGGCGAGCAGGCCAAGCAGCTGGCCAGAGAGCTGGGCGCGGCGAGCGTCGGCGACGCGGCGGACATGCCGCCCGAACCGCTCGACGCCGCGATCCTGTTCGCTCCCGTGGGCGACCTGGTCCTGCCCGCCCTGGCCGCCCTGGACCGGGGCGGCACCCTGGCCATCGCGGGCATCCACCTGACCGACATCCCGCCGCTGAACTACGAAAAGCACCTGTTCCAGGAGCGTCAGCTACGCAGCGTCACCTCCAACACCAGGGCCGACGCCCGCGAGTTCCTGGCCCACGCGGCCGAACACAAGCTGGCGGTTACCGTCCACCCCTACCCGCTCGACGCCGCCGACCAGGCGCTGCGCGACCTGAAGGCGGGCCGGTTCGACGGCGCCGCCGTGCTGGTCCCGTGACCAAGGCCCGGCCAGACCCGTGCCCGGACCCGGGTTAGACCCTGGGGGCTTCCTGATCGCCCGCCGCTAGTGTGCTGACCATGGGCGCACGCGCCTGTCCGCTGACGATCGCCACACGAATAACGGGCATACTGGGCAACACAAGGAGCTGCCATGAGTAAGCAAGCTACGCCGCCACCGCCCGGTGACAAGCCCGGCCCGACCAACCCGCCGCCCCGGCCGCCGGGTTGGCGGCACTCGCTGTGGCCGATCGCGATCCTCGCCTTCATCTTGCTGTTCCTCTACCTGCCCGCCACCCGGTCCAACTCGACCACGCTGACCTACACCCAGCTGCAGTCCGACGTGACCGCGGGCAAGGTCAAGACGTTCGAGTTCGCCGCGTCCGACGGCTCGCCGAGCAGCGGCACGCTGAGCAACGGGACCAGCTTCACCGTGGTCGTGCCGCCGCCTGCCCAGGCCCCGCTGTACACCGAGCTGCAGTCCAAGAACGTGACGATCACCGGGGCCAGCTCGGCCGGCGGGTTCGGCAGCGAGGTGCTGAGCTGGCTGATCCTGCTGCTGGTGTTCGGGCTGCCGATCTGGCTGTGGTTCCGGCTGTCCCGCAACGCGGCCAGCGGCGGCGGTATCGGCGGCCTGCAGGGCGTGCTAGGCGCGGGCCGGTCCCGGGCCAAGGTGTTCGACGAGGAACGCCCCTCCACCACGTTCGCCGACGTGGCCGGCTACGAAGGGGCCAAGGCCGAGATCGCCGAGGTGGTCGACTTCCTGCGCAACCCGGACCGGTACGCCCGGGCCGGCGCGCTGGTCCCGCGCGGCGTGCTCATGGTCGGCCCGCCGGGAACCGGCAAGACGCTGCTGGCCCGCGCGGTCGCGGGCGAGGCCAAGGTGCCGTTCTTCTCGGTGACCGGCTCCAGCTTCGTGGAGCTGTTCGTCGGCGTCGGCGCGGCCCGGGTCCGTGACCTGTTCGCCGAGGCGCGCAAGCGCGCGCCCGCCATCATCTTCATCGACGAGATCGACGCCATCGGCCAGCGCCGGGCCGGCTCGGGCGCGGTGGTGTCCAACGACGAGCGGG
This sequence comes from uncultured Actinomycetes bacterium, assembly GCA_963790065.1. Classification (GTDB taxonomy): domain Bacteria; phylum Actinomycetota; class Actinomycetes; order Streptosporangiales; family Streptosporangiaceae; genus Palsa-504. Next base: position 8,992 of record CAWBNK010000004.1, read on the forward strand.
AGCAGACGCTCAACCAGCTGCTGTCCGAGATGGACGGCTTCGAGCCCTCGGCGGGCGTGGTAGTGCTGGCCGCGACCAACCGGCCCGAGGTCCTCGACCCGGCCCTGCTGCGGCCGGGCCGGTTCGACCGCGAGGTCACGATCCCGCTGCCGAACGTCACCGAACGCGCCGCCATCCTCGCCGTCCACGCCCGCAGCAAGAAGCTGGACCCGGGCGTCGACCTGAACGCGGTGGCCCGCGCCACGCCCGGCTTCTCCGGCGCCGACCTGGCCAACCTGGCCAACGAGGCGGCCATCTTCGCCGTCCGCGACCACCGCGAGGTGCTGACCGTCGGCGACTTCGACGCGGCCAGGGACCGGATCATCCTGGGCCGCCGGGAAGGCTCCAACGTGCTGCTGCCCGAGGAGAAGCACGCGGTCGCGGTGCACGAGTCCGGGCACGCCATGGTCGCGGCGCTATCGGAGTACGCCGATCCGGTGGCCAAGGTGACCATCCTGCCCGCGGGCCAGACCCTGGGCGTGACCGAGCAGCTGCCGCTGGTCGAGCGGCACATGTACAGCGAGGACTACCTGCGCGACTCGCTGGCCGTCCGGCTGGGCGGCCGGGCTGCCGAGCTGGTGGTCATCGGCCAGGGCTCGACCGGCGCGTCCAACGACCTGGCCGGCGCGACCGACCTGGCCACCAAGATGGTCAGGGAGTTCGGCCTGTCCGAGAAACTCGGCCCGATCGGCTACCCGGAGGGCGGGTCGGTGTTCCTGGGCGGCGGCGGATCCGCCATGTCCAGCCGCCCGTTCGCCGAGGCCACCCAGGCCATCATCGACGAGGAGGTCTCCCGCCTGCTGCGCGAGGCCGAGGCCCGGGCCATCAAGCTGCTGTCCAGCCACCGGCCCGAGCTCGACTCGCTGGTCAGCCTGCTGCTCGACGTGGAGACCGTGGACGGCTCTGACGTCTACCGGCTGGCAGGCCAGCCCGATCGGTCCGAGACCGTGCCGCCGGTTCCGCCCACCACGGCGGTGTCGGTCGCGCAACGGGCCGCCGCCACCGGCGCCGGTACCACGGGCGCCGGTACCACGCCGCTGACCGCCGATGCGGCGACCGGCCCGATGTCCGCTGACCGTCCCGACGCCAGGTAATTTAGGCCGAACGGGCCGTGCTTCTCGCGGCCCGTCCGGCACCTGCCGCTCCTGGCTGTCCTGACCGACTGGCCCAGCAGGCCAGCACAGCCGGGCACTCTCAGGCCAGGTGTAATCTCGGCCCTATGGCCCTGCCGGCGTACCTGCCCAGCCCGTCGATCAGTAGCTTCAACCTCGGCCCGCTGGTCATTCACTTCTACGCCCTCATGTACCTGGTCGGGATCACCTTCGCGGTCATCATCACCAGGCGCCGGTGGCGCGCCGTCGGGGGCAACCCCGACCTGGTGGGCGACGTGGCCATCTGGAGCGTCCCGGCCGGGATCGTCGGCGGCCGGATCTACTTCGACATCACCACGCCGATGGACATCCCGCACGTCTGGTACGGGGTGTTCGCGGTCTGGGACGGCGGGCTGGGCATCTGGGGCGGGATCGCCCTGGCCACCCTGGTCGGCATCTGGCGGCTGCGCCGGGCCGGCGCCAACGTGGGCCAGTTCATGGACGCTGTGGCCCCGGCCCTGCTGGTCGCCCAGGGCATCGGGCGGATCGGCAACTACTTCAACAAGGAACTGTTCGGCCGGCCGACCGGGCTGCCGTGGGGCCTGGAGATCCCGTTCCAGTACCGCGTCTCCGGCGGCATACCAACGGCGGACCTGCACTTCAGCACGTTCCAGCCGACCTTCCTCTACGAGCTGATCTTCGACTTCGCCTGGGCCGCGGTGCTGGTCTGGCTCGGCCACCACCGCCGGATCAAGCCGCCGGGCCTGTTCGCCCTGTACGTGTTCGGCTATTCCGCTTACCGGATCTTCGAGGAGTCGCTGCGCATCGACTCCTCGGTGCACATCTTCGGCCTGCGCCTGAACATGTACATCGCCACCATCCTGGCCGTCGTCGGCGCGATCTGGTTCTACCGCAGCCAGCGACGCCCGCAGCCTGCCCCGGCCCCGTCGCCTGCCCCGGACTCAGCCTCGGACTCGGCGGCGGCCTCTGCCGGCACCGACGGCCCCGGACCGGACGGTGACGCCGGGCCGGACGAGCCGGACAACCTGGAGGCCGTCTCCGCCCGGGAGGACGGGCCGCCGGAATCACGCGACGCCGGGCAGGCCACCCCAGAAACCTCCTAGCCGTGGGCCAGGACCCGGCCTGGCGCTGGTGGCGCGAACGCCGCCCGTCAGCGCCCTACCTGCACCTCGACAGCGCCGCGGCCGGCCGGTCATCCCTGGCCACGCTGGCCGCCACGGCCGCGCACGCCGAACGCGAGGCCGCCGTCGGCGCCTACGTGGCCGCCGCCGAGGCCGCCCCGGTCCTCGACGCCGGCCGGGCCGAACTGGCCCGCCTGCTCGGCGTCCCCGCCCCCGGCCTGGCCCTGGTGCAGAGCGCCGAGGCCGCACTGGACGCCCTGCTGGCCGCCTGGCCGCTGCGCGAGGGCGACACGGTGGCCGTGACGCCCTGCGAATGGGGCCCCAACTTGCACGCCTTCACCCGCCGGGGCCTGCGCGTCACCGAACTGGCCACCGGCCCTGACGGCGCCGCCGACTTGGCCGCGCTGGAGCGGATGCTGGCCCAGGCCCCGCCCGCCCTGGTCCACCTGACCCAGGTCACCTCGCACCGGTCCCTGGTCCAGCCGGTGGCGCAGGCCGCCGCGCTGTGCCGCGCGGCCGGGGTGCCGCTGTGGGTGGACGCCGCCCAGGCCCTCGGCCACGTCGATACCGCCTGCGGCGCCGACGCCGTCTACGCCACCAGCCGCAAGTGGCTCACCGGCCCCCGCGGCGTCGGCCTGCTCGGCGTGGCCGAACCCTGGTGGGACCGGCTGTCCATCTCCGCCTCGCCGCTGATCGTGGCCAGCCGCCCGGCCGGTAGTAACCCGTTGTGGCTGCTCATGGCCGTCGAAGCCAACGTCGCCGCCTGGATCGGCCTGGGCACCGCGGTCGGCGAGTACGTCGCGGCCGGTCCCGACCTGATCTGGTCCCGCCTGGCCGTCGTCGGCCGCCAGACCCGCGAGGCCCTGTCCGACCTGCCCGGCTGGGCGGTGGTGGGCCCGGCCGATGCCGGCTCCGCCATCACCGCGCTGCGCGCCACCCGCGGCCAGGACATCTCCGCCGTCCGGGGCCGCCTCCTCGACGAGCACGGCATCGTCACCACGGCCGGCGCCGTCACCCGCGCCCCGCGCGAGATGACCGAACCCCTGCTCCGCATCAGCCCCCACGTCGACTGCACCCCCGACGACCTGGCCGGCCTCCGCCAGGCCCTCGGCACCCTCACCTAAGGCACGCGTCTTTAGCAGGTGAGGCCGACCTGCTGGTTGGCCGGGGGGAGGATCCGCTTGGGCCCGGCCACGTAGCCGGAGGTATTCAGGTTGGCGGGCGTGCCGGGCCAGGGTGTGCCGGCCGGGAAGACGTATCGCAGCCGCGAGTAAGCGCGCCCGGTCGCGCCGCAGCGCACGATCTCGGAGATGATCACCTTGATCGGGGTGGTCCCGTAGGAGCCGGTGTGGCAGTCGTTGTAGGCGCACAGATCGACTGTGGCCGTGCCGGTGGCGGTGGCGGCCGGCTTGCCCCAGGCCGTCCATTTCAGGTCCCGGGCGGTGATGTCGCCGGTGTCGCAGACCACGATCACCACGTCGGGCTGCACCTGGGCGCCGCCGCCGCAGAAGGCCATCGTGACCGGCGGCGGGCCGGGCGCGGCGGCCTGGCTGCATGCGGTGAGGGCCAGCAGCGGGAACAGCCCGGCCGCCACGGCAGCGCGTGCCGTGGCGGCTGTCCGCTTCATCCTGGCTGGCATCGCCGTCCCCTGTCGCGGTGATGATCTCGCCTGATGTTACCGTCAATAAGGATTTTAAGGTAACCCTTTTGAGATATTGGCTATGTTCTACGTATCAACCGTTACCATATTAAGATGTCTACCAGTAACGACCTGGTTTTCGCTACGGCGGGGCGCGATCCCGGCTCCCGGGCACCGGCCCCCGGTTCCCTGCGGCTCATTCAGGCGCTGGTCAACACGCTGAGCGTGGAGGCGGAGCGGGACCTGCTCGGCACGGCCGCCGAAGCCGCCGGGTGGCTCCAGGCCGCCGGCCTGCTACCCGCAGGCTCGCCGCTGACCAGCGCGGAACACCGGGCCGCGGTGGAGGTGCGCGAGGCGATCAGGCAGGTGCTGGCCACGCACACCGCCGGGCGGGAAGACGCCGCGGCCGCCCGGCGGCTGACCTGGGCGCTCGCGTGCTGCCGGCTGACCCCGGCCATAGATCCCGCAGGCGGCGTGCGCCTGGTGAGCGCGGATCACGATCCCGTTGCCCGGGCGATCGGCGGTATCGCCATCGCGATCGCCGAAGCCGGCGTCACCGGGACCTGGGCCCGCCTGAAGAGCTGCCCCGGGCACCTGTGCGGCTGGGCTTTCTACGATCGTTCGGCGTCGGCCCGGGCCAGATGGTGCTCCATGCAGCTGTGCGGCGCCCGGTCGAAGATGCGCGCCTACCGGGACCGCCAGCCGTCCGGGACGAAAGAATCTTAAGTCTTTATTACGGAACCGAGCGGCGGCCCGTATTCATGATATGGATCGCATCCGATTTTCATGTCGTAATATGCTTGAGATACGCACAGTCACCAGCCGGGCGGCGAAACAGAAACCGTGAAGATGCGCTCCGCCGCCGCGACCGACCCCTAAGGGTTTTCCGTCCGGCTGGTGATTTCATTACCGCGTAGCGTGCGCCCGGTGCGGCCTACCATGTCACCGAACGAGGGCCTGGCTCGGTACATCCTGCTCAGAGGGTGGTTTACTTGACGTTGGCCGCCATAGACGCGAATCCGGGGGCGCCTTTCGATGCCTGCCGAATTCTGGGCCGGGATCGCCGGTAAAGCGTAAGAGAAACGATTTACCCAAACCCCTCGCACCTTCGCCCCCTAGCTGTCACCATCAGGTTTAAAATCGGTCGGCGATTCGGCCGGATATGACGTTACCCAGACCACTCATTGGACGTACTCACCGTTACCGGGAATGCTGGGACGGAGACGATGAACTCGCAAACGGGTTTCCGCAAAGCGCCGGCGGGCATTCTGCGGTCGGCCAGGACCGCGGGCGACTCCGGTGCCAAGCGGGGGCGGCGTTGACGGCGGCCTCCGGCCGCCGCCGCCGGGCCGACGGCGGCCGGCACAGCCGCGTGCCCGCCGGGGCACCCGGGCGACGGGCCGCGGGCCGGATCGACTCCGCCGATCCCTTCCCTCCGGAGGGATCTGCCGGGGGCGGCGGCTACTGGACCACGGGCGATCCGTGGATGAGCCCCCCGGACCCGCCCCAGCCCGACGCCTCGCCGCGGGTGCCCGAGGACGACTATCCCAGCTGGCCCGGGCGGCCGGGTCCGTACGCCCTGCACCCCGATCACCCCAGCTGGCCCGGCCGCCCGGACCCACGCTGGACCACGACCGAAGCGGCCCCGCGGACGAATGACTACCCCAGCTGGCCCGAAGGCCAGGTCCCGCCCGACCGCGGCCCACGCCGGACGCCGGGCGTGCCGCCGGATCTCGCTGCGCGCCCCGACCTTGCTCCCCGTGCGGACCTTGCTCCCCGGGCGGACCCTGGGCCGCGAGGACGCCACGCTCCCCGGGGGGACTATGCGCCGCGGGCGGGCTTCGCTCCGCGCGCCGAGCTCGCGCCGCGACCAGGGCCGATGGTCACGGGCAGGCCGGCGGGGGTGCTCGACCAGGCCCAGCCTGAAGCGGCCCTGCTCCGGCCCGAGCCGGAGCGGCGCCGGACCGATCTCGGCCCGGTCTGGGACGCAGGCTCCATAGAGCTGGCCAAGTGGATCCTGACCGAGGCCAACCAGCAAGCGGCCGAGATCAGGCACGAGGCGCGCGATCAGGCGGTCACCTCGCTGGCCGGCGCGAGACATGAGGCCGACGAGGTGATGCGACGGGCCTCTGACCAGGCCGCGGCGACCGTCGCGGCCGCGAAACAGCAGGCCGCGGAGGTCCGGGCGAACGTCGCGAAGCTGTCGGCTGAGCTCGGTGGAGTGGCTGCGTACGTCACCCAGAACCTCCTGAGCTCCGCGCTTGGCCTGGCGCCGCCGGTCATGGCGCCAGCCGCGGCACCAGCCATCCAGCCGGCCGCCGAGCCGGTCACCTGGCCGGCGGCCGAACCTGCCGCCGAGCCGGAGGTGCGTCCTGCGGTCAAGCCTGCACGACACGTAACCAAGCCCGGCAACGGTCCGGCCGCCAAGCCGAGGAGCGAGCCGGCCGCCCGGCCCAGGACCAGTCCGGCCGCCAGGCCGAAGGGCGAGCCGGTCACCCGTCCCCTGGCCCGGCCCGCTGCTCAGCCGAAGGGCCGGACCCGTCAGTACAAGGCCGCCCGCCTATTGGCCATCTTCGCGGCGGTCTTGGTCGTGTTCGCCCTCGTATCCGGCGGCACCGAGGTGGCGCTGCACGGATTCCGGTTCTTCGTCTTCCGGTCGACCGGGACCGGTGAGACAGGGCCCAACGGCCTTCCGGAGGATCAAGGCCCGGGCCAGCCGGATGCTCCAGGGGTGCATCCACACCTGAATAAGCCATAAGCGGCCTTAGCAGACATTAACAGGAGTTCCGATATGACCTACGTCATCGCGCTGCCCTGCGTGGACCTGCTCGACAAGACCTGCATTGATGAGTGCCCCGTCGACTGCATCTACGAGGGCGACCGCATGCTCTACATCCACCCGGACGAGTGCGTGGACTGCGGCGCGTGCGTGCCGGTCTGCCCGGTCGAGGCGATCTCCTTCGAGGCTGACGTGCCTGCCCAGTGGAAGGGCTTCTACTCGGTCAACGTCGAATTCTTCGACCGTCTCGGCTCACCGGGCGGCGCGTCCCGAGTCGGCCGGACCGGCTGGGATCATCCGCTGGTGGCCAGGCTGCCCCGCCAGAGATAAGGCGGCCGGTGATCACGAACCACGAGCGGGGCAGGAAGGAGGATCACGATGGCCAGGAGCACACGCGGTAGCTGGACAGACGAAATGCCGGCCGCGGATGTCCGCCAGCCGGCCCCGTACGGTGGTCAGGACACCCGGCCGGGGAAAGCGGAGCCGGCCGCTGACGACCAGCCGAAGCTCCGGGCGGCTAAGAGCCGGGTGGACGAATGGATGGAGGTCGAGTTCAAGTTCGGCGGCTCCCGGATCAAGCGGAAGGCGCCCGCCCTTGTCCTGCTCGGCCTCCCGGGGCTGGTCCCGCTGTTCTTCATGCTGCCCGCGCTCATCACGCTGAACAGCAACACCTTCTCTGTGTCGGTCGACGACACGCTAGGGACCGGCGCCGAGCTCTGCCTGTTCCTGTGCCTGCTCGTCACGCCCCTGGCCACGCTGACCGGGCAGCACTGGTTCGTCCCGCTGCGGCGCTGGTACGGGATCATGATGGCGGCCTGCGCCTTCGGTGACGCAACCGCGGCCGGCATCACCGATACCTTCGCGGGAGGCGTGTTCGGCCGGCTGGCCGGGCACAGCTTCGTGCTCGCGGGATTCCTCATGGTGATGCTGGTCATCCCGATCGTCAGCACCAGCAACCCGTGGGCCCAGCGCAAGCTCGGCAAGTACTGGAAGCGGCTGCAGCGGCTCACCTACGCCATCTGGGCGCTGCTCGCCGCCCACCTGATCCTGCTGGAGGGATTCGGGTTCGAGCGGGGGGACGACGGCTCCGGCTTCGCCGGGGACGGTGACCCCATCTTCCATCAGCGCTTGTACCAGTACTCGGCGTGCAGCCTCTTCCTGCTCGTGCTCAGGCTGCCGCCGGTCAAGCGCTGGATCGCCGCGCGGCAGAAGGAAGGCCGGAACTGGCTCGTATGGGTCACCATCGCGCCGATTTTCGCGCTCTTCGTGTTCGGCTTCATCTTCATCATCAACGAGGAGATCTTCAAGGGCATCGGCTCGTTCCTGGAGCGCCCCAGCGCCGAATAAGGCAGCGATCGTCACCCGATAACTCCGGAAGGAGAGGGAAGTGATGAGCCAGACGTACGCCGGCGGCGGCCAGGAAGACACGGCAGCCGGCCGCATCATCCTCATGGTTAGTTCTCTCCTGGCTGCTCTCCTGGTGATCGCGGGCCTCAGCTACGCCATGGGCACCGGCCAGCGCCATGAAGCCGCGCTGGCCGCCGCCGGGTGCGAGCCCAACTTGTCGCCCTCCGGCCTGCCGTGTACTACCGCGCAGATGCTGGCCAGCCACTATGTAGCGATCATGACTCCGGCCATCCAGCAGCTGACTGCCGACGTGGCCGCCTACACCGCCAGCGAAAGGCACAACCTCGCCGCCGCCGAAATGGCCCTGACGGCGGAAGTGGCATCGGAGCATGCGTTCGGCACGAGCCTGGCGGGCATCGCGTTCCCGCCCGCTATCGCCCCTATGGCGAGGGCGCTGGCCCAGGCTAACCAGGCCCTGGCCCAGCTGACCGCCGAGCAGGCCCGGTCGTCCTCGCTCACCCAGCTGAGGTCGTTCAACCACCAGGTTCAGGTGACCAGTGCCGCCGTCCAGGCCGAGATGAGGCTCGTCGGCCGCGCTCTCGATCAGCTACCTCGGGCGGCCTGACCGCAACCGTCCATACGCCCGCGTCACCGGCGGCTCCGGCGTAAAGTACGAACCCCGCCCACCGCTTGATATCGGCAGCAGAGCAGCCAGGCTGAACGATGTTCGCGTCTCCCGCCCGCGTCACCGTCCGGGTAGCCGTGCAGTCCGCACGTCGGCTTTTCCGCGACACGCTCGCCGCGTGCCTGTCCACCTTGTCGGACATCACGGTGGTGGGCAAGGTCGCGGAGCCGGACGGGCTGCCGGCCCTGTGCGAGCTGGCCCGGCCGGACGTGGTGATCCTGGACGCGGAATCGCGGCTCGGCGAGTTCGCCTCGGGCGTGGGCCGCCTGCTGCAGCGGTTCCCCGAGCTGAACGTGGTCGTGACCTACCAGGAGGCATCCGAACGGGACCTGGCGCTCGCCTGCCAGGCAGGTGTTACCTCGCTGGTCCCCGAGTCGCGCGGCCTGGCCGCCGTGCTCGCCCTGCTGCGACGGAGACCCGCGCTGAGCGCTCAGGCCAGTCAGGGCAGCCTGACCGACAGGGAACTCGAGCTCGTGGTGCTGACGGGCTCGGGGCACAGCGTCGCCGAGATCGCGGAGCTGCTCCGGATCAGCCCGGTCGCCGTGGAGAACCTCAAACGGCGCCTGTACGCGAAGCTCGGCGTGAACAGCAGCGCGCAGGCAGCATCCCGGGCCGCATCGCTCGGCCTGCTGGACCGGCGTCCCGGCCGGACCGCACGGCAGTCCGCGGCCAGCGACGACTTCCCGGTGCTGGCCGTGGTCTGCGGCCAGGCGGGACCGGCTGTCGACCGGGTGGTATTGGCTTTGATCGCGAGCGGCATGCCGTTCGTGCTGACCGGTGGACCTGGCCCCGTGGCGGACTCACACTGGGCCGGCTGGCAGCGCGGCCCGATCGTGGCCGTGCTGGTCGATCTCGAGCCGGCCGACTGGACCCTGATCAATGAACTCGGCGTGCCAGCGGTAGTGGTGCACAGCAGGCTGCTCACCGCGCCGGAGCTCGCCGAGGCACTGGCTTGCGGAGCCGACTCACTGCTGGCCGCGGACAAGATAGCCGATCACTTCGTGCCGGTGCTGCGCATGGTGAGCCAGGGCTATCTCGTGGTCAGCTCGGTTCCGATGCGGCCGCTCATCAGGGCCGGGCACGCCCGGTACGACCAGCGGGGGCCCGGCGGCGGGGAGCTGCCCGAACTGGCGGCGCGGGAAGCTGACATCCTGGCGTCCATCGCCCGGGGGTACTCGATCCGGCAGACGGCCCGCATGCTCGGGATCGCGCCCAAGACCGTCGAGAACATCCAGACCCGCTTGTTCCGCAAGCTCGGGGTCCGTAACCGGGCCGGGGCGCTGGCGGTGGCGGATGCCTTCGGGCTCCTGCCCGAAGCGCCCCGGCCCGAGCCTCACGCGTTGAGGTAGGTCAGCACCGCGAGCACGCGGCGGTTGTCGTCCTCGGCGGGGTACAGGCTGAGCTTGGTGAAGACGTTGTTGATGTGCTTGCTGACCGCCTTCTCGGTGACGACCAGGCGGGCGGCGATGCCGGCGTTGGTCCGGCCCTCGGCCATCAGCGCGAGCACCTCGCGTTCACGCGGCGTGAGCCGGTCCAGCAACTCGTCCCGGGCGTGCCGGGCCAGGAGCTGCGCGACGACCTCGGGATCGATGGCCGTACCGCCGGCCGCGACGGTGCGCACCGCCTCGATGAACCGCCGTACGTCCGAGATCCTGTCCTTGAGCAGGTAGCCCAGACCCCGCGTGCCGGTGGCCAGCAGCTCCCGGGCGTACGCAGTAGCGGCCAGCCCGAGGATCATGCGTCCGCGAGATGATTGTCCGTGAGCTCGACGGGCGGCTGTGGAGCCTGCAGGCGCCGATCACGAACGGGGCGTGAGAGATGGCCGAGGGGAAGCCGGACAATACCGCCGTGCGGACCGCGCTGTGGCGGGCGCTGCACCTGGAGGTCGACGCGCCGCCGCACGTGCTGGCGGACCGGGTTGGCCTGCAGCTGGCCGCGCCCGAAGATGGCTGGCGGGACCGGCCGGACATGGACCCGCGCGTCACTGCCGGGTTCCGGGCCTCGATCGTCGCCCGCGCCCGCTACATCGAGGATGTGGTGGCGGAGGCCGCGAAGGCTGGCGAGGTCCAGTACGTGATCCTGGGGGCGGGCCTCGACACCTTCGCGCAGCGGCGGACGGACCTGGCCGGGCGAGTGCGGGTGTTCGAGGTCGACCAGCCCGGGACGCAGGAATGGAAGCGGCGGCGGCTGGCCGAGCTCGGGTATCCGGTCCCGGACTGGCTGCGATTCGTGCCGTCAGACTTCGAGGTCGCCGGTGGCTGGCGCCAGGAACTGCTGGCCGCGGGGTTCGACCCGGCGGTGCGCGCCGTGGTGGCCTCGGCCGGAGTCTCGATGTACCTGACCAGGGAGGCGAACGCCGCGACGCTGCGGGAGATAGCGCGGATGACGCGCGACACCACCTTGCGGCGGACGAGGGTCCTCGGTCAGCCGGCCAGGTAGATGAACTCGAGCTGGAGGTTGTCGGGATCCCGGAACACGACCACCGAATAGGGCATCGGCTGGTCGGTGTCGATCACGCCGGAATGCTCGATGCCGAGTTCGTCGAGCCAGCTGGCCCAGGCATCCAGGCCGGCCCGGTCAGCGACGCCGAATGAGATGTGGTCCAGGCCGGTCCGGCTCTCTGCGAAGGGCTGGCCGGGGTTGGCTTCGTGGTGATGCAGGCCGATCGCCACGCCGGAGCGAGGATCGATTAGGAGCACGGCGTAACCGCCCTCCTCGTCGCCGTAATGAGGAATCGTAACCGGTACCCGGTTCATCCCGAAGACCCGCTCGTACCACTGAGCGCTGCCCTCTATGTCGGACACGGTCGCCGAGAAGTGATGCACGCCGGTAACGGCCGGCGCCGCGGTGGTCTCGGGCAAGGCAGGCTCCTTCGTTAGCTGCGCTCACATGATGTGGCTGACGACCTTACTCTCCTGGCCGCGCTCCGATGAGCGCCTCGAGGCCGTCCAGGATGCGGTCCAGGCCGAAGATGAACTCGTCGTCCGGCCCGTCCTCGGCCTCGAACACCCCGGCCGCGATGAACTGGGTCAGCGCCGGGAACCGCTGCGGGTCGGCCAGCCCGGCCAGGATGCGCGGATAGGAGGACATCCACTCGAGCGGCGTCAGCCCCGAGGCTTGGATCGCGGCCGCGATGTCGGCCTCGGTGGTGGCCAGGTTCCTGACGTAGCCGGCCAGCAGCATGATCACCGATGCCTTGCGCGCCTCGGTCAGCCCAGTGTCCCGCATGCAGGCCAGCGCGAGCTCGAACCAGCCGACCTCGTTGGGCAGGATGGGCAGGCTGTTCAGCGGGATGCGCACCACCCAGGGGTGGCGCCTGGCTCCGGTCCGCAGGGCCCAGGCCCAGCGGGCCAGCCCGGCCCGCCAGCCTTCGCCCGGCCCAGCCCGGTCGGACAGAGCCCGGTCGGACAGAGCCCGGTCGGAAAGAGGCCGGTCGGACAGAGCCCCGTCGGACAGAGCCCCGTCGGACAGAGCCCCGTCGGGCGGCGCACCCCAGGCCGCGTCCACCATCAGCGTGCGCAGTTCGTCCTTGCCGGCCACATGCCGGTACAGCGACATGGGCGCGGCCCCGAGCGCGGCCGCCACCCGCCCCATCGAGACCGCGTCCAGCCCCTCGGCGTCGGCCACCTGGACGGCGGCGGAAACGATCCGGGCCAGGCTGAGCGCGGGCTTCGGCCCCTTGTGCGGCCGCTCGCGCACCCCCCAGGCCGCGGCCACCGTGGCCGGCAGCCCGGCCTCGTCGGCCGCGCCGCCGTCACCCGCGCCGCCCTCACCCGCGCCGCCCTCACCCGCCCGGTCCGCCGTCGGCTCCGCTCCGGTCATGTCCTGTCCGCCTCCTTGACAGCATCCTATTACTGCGTATAGCTTACGCAATACAGCGTATGACATACGCAGTAAAGTTGCCGAACCGGCAGGGACACCTGACCAGGGAAGGAACCGAACGACATGCAAGATGAGCTAGCCATCCAGGCCAGCGGGCTGGTTAAGTCCTACGGCGACGTGCGGGTGCTGACCGGGGTCGACCTGGCTGTGCCCCGCGGCAGCGTGTTCGCTCTCCTCGGGCCGAACGGCGCAGGCAAGACCACCACCGTCCGCATCCTGGCCACGCTGTCCCGCGCGGACGCCGGCCAGGCCCGGGTGGCGGGTTTCGACGTGATCCGCGACCGGCGCCAGGTCCGGCGCCGGATCAGCCTCACCGGCCAGTTCGCGGCGCTAGACGAGGCGCAGACCGGCGAGGAGAACCTGCGCATGATGGGCCGCCTGTCCGGGCTGTCCGGACCGCAAGCCCGCCAGCGCGCCGCCGCACTCCTCGGCCAGTTCGAGCTGACCGGCGCGGCCGCCCGCCGGGTGAGCACCTACTCAGGCGGCATGCGCCGCCGGCTCGACCTGGCCGCCAGCCTGGTCGCGCGTCCGTCGGTGATCTTCCTCGACGAGCCCTCGACCGGCCTGGACCCGGCCAGCAGGCAGACCATGTGGCAGGTCATCGAGGGCCTGGCCGCCGCCGGCGTGACCGTCTTCCTGACCACGCAGTACCTGGAGGAGGCCGACCGCCTGGCCGGCCGGATCGCGGTCATGAACGCCGGCCGCCTGGTCGCCGAGGGCACGGCCACTGAGCTCAAGCAGCGGGTGGCCGCCCAGCGGCTGGACCTGACCTGCCCCACCCGGGCCGCGTTCGAGCAGGTCAGGTGCCGTCTGGCCGATCACGTGGTGCGCCTGGACGAGACGAGCCTGACCGTGGGCGTCGCCACCGACGGCAGCGCCGGGCAGGTCCGCGCGCTGCTGGACGCGGCCGACCCGGGCCGGGACTTGATCGCCGGCTTCGCCGTGCACGGCGCCACCCTGGACGACGTTTTCCTCACCCTGACCGCCGCTCCCGCTAAGGAGACCGCTCATGTCTGACGCCCTGACCATGACCGCCCGCAGCCTGCGGCTGTCCGTCCGCAGCCCGGACGCGCTGCTGACCGCGCTGCTGCTGCCCGTGATGCTGATGGTGGTGTTCGTGTACCTGTTCGGCGGGGCGGTGCGCATCGGCACCGGCTACGTCGACTACGTGGTCCCTGGCGTCCTGCTGCTGTGCGCGGTGACCGGCGGGTCTACCACCGCGGTCACCGTCTGCCAGGACATGACCGGCGGCATCATCGACCGGTTCCGCTCGCTTGACGTCCCGGGTACCACGGTGCTGGCCGGGCACGTGACCGCCAGCCTGGCGCGCAACGCGGTCTCGACCCTGCTGGTGGCCGCGGTCGCGATCGGCATCGGCTTCCGGCCGCACGCCGGCCTGGCCCGGTTCGCCGCCGCGCTCGGGGTGCTGCTGCTGTTCGTGGCCGCGGTGTCCTGGCTGGCCGCCGCGTTCGGCCTGGCCGTCCGCGCGCCGGAGGCGGCCAACGGCGCGATGTTCTTCCTGATGTTCTTCTGCTACGCCAGCAGCGCCTTCGTCCCGGTCCGGACCATGCCGTGGTGGCTGCGCGGCTTCGCCGGCCACCAGCCGGCCACGTCGGTGACCGAGACCATCCGCGCCCTGCTGCTTGGCCAGCCCGTCGGCAGCCACCTGTGGATCGCCCTGGCCTGGATCGGCGGCATCATGGCCGCCAGCATCGCCGCCGCGATGGTCCTGTTCCGCCGGCGTATCGGGTAACCGTCACCCGGCCGGCGCGGCGCCCAGGTAGCGCAGCACGGCCAGCACCCGGCGGTGGCCCACATCGCCCGGGTACAGCCCGAGCTTGGCGAAAATCGAGTTGATGTGCTTGCTCACCGCGCTGTCGGTGATGGTCAGGGTCGCTCCGATCTCCGTGTTGGAGCGGCCCTCGGCCATGAGCGCCAGCACGTCCCGCTCCCGCTGGGTCAGCGCGTCCAGCGGGTCGCCCCGGCGCACGATGAGCTGCGCCACCACCTCGGCGTCCAGCGCGGTGCCGCCCGCGGTCACCCGGCGCAGCGCGTCCAGGAACTCGGCCACGTCGGCCACCCGGTCCTTGAGCAGGTAGCCCACGCCGCGGGTGTTGGCCGACAGCAGGTCGGCCGCGTACCGCTCCTCCACGTACTGCGACAGCACCAGGATCGCGATGTCCGGCCACTGGCTGCGGATGACCAGCGCGGCCCTGATGCCCTCGTCGGTGTGGGTGGGCGGCATCCGGACGTCGGCGATCACCACGTCGGGCCGCTCCCGCTCCACCGCGGCCAGCAGCCCCTCGGCGTCGCCCGCGGTGGCGCAGACCTCGAACCCGGCGCTGTCCAGCAGCTTGGTCAGCCCGGCCAGCAGCAGCACCGAGTCCTCGGCGATGACCACCCGGGACCGGCCTGGGCCGGCCGTCTCCGGGTGGTCACCGCCTAGCACAGCTCCCACGCTAGAACACACTCACTCAGTTCGCAGCGCCACAACCGGGCGGGCGCGGGCCGCCCAGGTCGCGGGGGCCAGCGCCCCGGCGGCCGCGATCACCAGTGCGGCCAGCGCCAGCAGGGCCAGCCGGGAGGGCGGGAACACCTGGGTAAAGCTGGCGGGCACCCCGGTGTGCGCGGTGGCCGCCATGGCCCGCACCGTGGCACTGTTCAGCGCCATCGCGGCGGGTGCCGCGATCGCCCCGGCGATCACCGCGGGGACAGCGATCCAGCACAGCACCATGGTGAGCACCTGACCGGGGCGCATGCCGAGCGCCTTGAAGATCCCGAGGTCGTGCACCCGGTCCCGGGTGGTCATGAGCACCGTGTTGAGCACCCCGAGCCCGGCGGCGATCCCGACCATCAGCGACAGCATGCCGATCAGGCTGATGGCGATCGAGTAGAACTTGCCGCCGTCCTTCTCCGTGGTGGCCCCCCACGGGCTGCGGGGGCCCAGGGCGTTGTCCACGGCCTGGACGTACCCGGCGACGTCGGTGCCGGGCCGCAGCCCCACGTCCCACTGCGACAGGTTCCCGAGCGTGGCCAGGCCGGGCAGCGTCCGCGTGCTGCCGAACACTGTGGGGGTGGAGTCGGGGTAGAACACCTCGCCGGCGATGCGCGCGGTGACCTGGGCGGTTCCGGTGTCAATGGTGGCTGTGTCGCCGACGGACAGGCCGCTGGCGGTCAGGAACGCGGCGTTGACGTCCACCTGGCCGGGTGCGTCGGACCAGCGCCCGGTGATGACGCCGTACCCCAGCCACGAGGAGTCGCTGCCGAACGCCCAGGCGTTGACGTTCCCGGGCAGGCCCGGCACCTTGACCGCGTTCTGGTACACCGTCGTCTGGTGAGCGGTGCCCGGCTGGGCGCGCAGCGCGGCGGGCACCGCCGCGTCCTGCGCCGCATCGGGCCACTGCTGGGGCCCCGCCCCGGTACCGGGACCGTTCGCCCAGATTTGCACCGGGACCGTGGTGGACAGGGTCTGAGCGTCTGCGGCCCGGCCCAGCGAGGAGTGCAACCCGAAGGCGAAGATCACCGCGGTAGCCCCGAACGTGATCGCGGCTAGGCTCACCGCTGTCCGCGCGGGCCGGGCGAACGGCGCAGTCAGGCCGAGGCCGACCGGCCGCGGCAGGCGCAGCCGGGCGGCGAGCCGGTGCACGGCGTACCCGCGGCCCGTGGCCGGGGCGCGGCCCGCCGCGATGGCCTGGGTGGCGGACAGCCGTCCCGCGCGCAGCGCGGGCCCGAACGCGGCCAGCATGGTCAGCGCCAGCATCCCGGCCGGCGCGACGACCGACGCCCACCAGGGCACCAGCTGGTGACCGACGCCGTAGGCTTCAGCCGACTGCTGCAGGACCGGGATGGCCAGCACGTTGCCCGCCACCACCCCGGCTATGCATCCGGCCAGGGCCGGCAGGCCGACCCGGCTCAGGTACGCCACCACGACCTGCGCCGGGGTCAGGCCGATGCTCTTCAGCACGCCGATCCGCTGGTACCCGGCGACGACCGCGCCGCTGACCACGTTAGCGACGATGAGCACCGCCATGGCCAGGCCGATCAGCGCGAACGCGACCACGAACGGCTCCATGATCGCGCCGTTGCTGGTGTTCTGGCTCTCCGCGGCCAGCCACGGGTAGGAACCGGTCACCGTGCCCGGCGGAAGTGCCCCTGTGACCTCCGCCAGGTCGGCGCGGACCTGAGCCGCGGTGCCCGCGCTGGCGAACCGGTACAGCAGCTGCGCGGCCGCCGCGCTACCAGGCGCTCGCAGGAGCGGAATCTCGGCCGGGGCGACCCAGCCGTCGGCGGTGTCGGTGACGGAGTTGGCCATGCCGACCACGGTCAGCGAGCGCGCGCCGGGCAGCCCGGTGATGGTCAGCTTGTTGCCCACCTGCAGCCCGCCGTTCGCCGACGCGTCGTCCAGCACCACCTGGCCGGGCGCGTCCGGCCAGTGCCCGGCGGTCAGCACCGCGTCGTCCACCGGGCCGCCGGGTGCGGCCCGGCCGGCCAGGGTGAACTGTCCCTGGGGCTGGCCTTGGTACTGTGCCTGGACCGTCGCCTCGGCGAACGGGCCGGCCGCCGCGGTGACCCCGCGCAGGGCCCGGGTGGCGTTTAGCTGCGCGGCGGTCGCGCGCGCCGGGTTCACGGCGACGGCCAGGTCCGCGCCATGCTGGGCGGCGAAGGCGTGCTGGAACGGCGCGTTGCCCGCCGCCAGCAGCGCCAGGCCGAGCGTGGCCGAGGCGGTGGAGACCAGCAGGACCATGCCCAGCACGACCGCCTGCACCTTGTGCCGCAGCAGGCCGCCGGTGGCGGTCCTGACCGGCCCGAACCAGCTCACCGGGACACCCCGGCGGGCACGCCGGCGATCCGTCCGTCCACGATCCGCACCGTGCGGGCCGCGTACCGTTCGGCCAGGTCCGGGTCGTGGGTGACCAGCACCAGCGTCTGCCCGTCCTGGTTCAGCTCACGCAGCAGCCGCCCGATCTCCTGCCCGGTGGCGGTGTCAAGCGCTCCGGTCGGCTCGTCGGCCAGCAGCACCTCGGGGGAGTTCACCAGGGCCCGGGCGATCGCCACCCGCTGGCGCTGGCCGCCGGAGATCCGGGCCGGGTAGGCGTTGCGCTGCTCGGCGATGCCCATCCGCTCAAGCAGCTGCCCGGCCCGGGCCTTGGCCTGGCGCCGGGACATCCCGGCCAGCTGGGCGGGCAGCTGCACGTTGTCTTCCACGGTCAGGTCGTCGAGCAGGTTGAAGAACTGGAAAATGATCCCGACGTGCCGGGCCCGGAACCGGGCCAGCGCGCTCTCGCCGAGGGCGTCGATCCGCCGGCCGGCCACGGTGACCGTGCCCGCAGAGGGCTTGTCCAGTCCGGCGATCAAGTTGAGCAGGGTCGATTTCCCGCTGCCCGACGGACCCATGACCGCTACCACCTCGCCGGCCGCGACGCTCATGCTCACGTCGGCCAGCGCCGGCGAAGCGCCGGACTGGTAGGTCTTGGTCACGCAATCCAGCTGGATCACGTCGCCGGGCGCACTTGAGTACATCATCAGGTCCTCCTGGATGCGGAAACTGATCGCTACGGTGCCACCCGAGCCGGGGGGAGCGCACTGTCCCTGCCCCCCGAATCGGGGGTAGGGCCAGCACCACCCCCGAAGGTGAACCCGGCGGTATGGGCAGGCCAGCCCCGGTCGCCTACGGTGGAGTCATGGTCGCCCTCGTCCCACCCCGGGCCCCGTGGCAGCCGCGGGCCTGGCGCCAGGCCCTCTACCTGGCCGGCGGTATCCCGGCCCAGCTGATCGGGCTGCTCGTCGTGCTGGTCCCGTGGTGGCTGGCCACCGGGCCGAACGGGCAGCGCCTGCTGGGCGAGCGGCCCTGGCTCAAGCCGTGGCCGGTGCCGCTGCTGTGCCTGCTGGTCGTGTTCGCCGCCCTGCCCGCCCTCACCGCGCTGCACCGGAACCGGCTCCGCAGTACGGCCGGGATGGAGATACCGCCGCAGCCGGGCCTCCCGGACCGCCGGACGCCGGCCGGACTGCTCGCCTACGCCAGATCCGCCGCCACCTGGCGCCAGCTCGCCTACCACCTGGTAGCCGGGCCGGTCCTGGGCGCGGCCGCGATCGCCGCGGCCTGGGCCTGGCTGGCGGGCCTGCTCGGCACGCTGCTGTACACCTACGCCTGGACGCTGCAGTCGGGCAGCCTGCTGTCCCGCGGCCAGTCCTCGCCGCCCGCCCATCTCCACCCGATCCCGCGCGATGCGTTGCTGACCCTGCTCGGCCTGGTGCTGCTGGCCGCGGCGCCGCGGCTAACCGCCGCAGTCGCGGCGCTCGACGCGCGCACCACGCGGATCCTGCTCGGCCCCAGCCGCGCCGAGGAACTCGAGCACCGGGTGGAACACCTGACCCAGACCCGTACCGGCGCCGTCGATGCCGCCGACGCCGAACGACGCCGCCTGGAGCGCGACCTGCACGACGGCACCCAGCAGCGGCTGGTGGCCCTGGCCATGAACCTGGGCCTGGCCCGGGTCCAGGCCCAGACCGCGCAGCAGGCGCACCAGGCCCTGGACGAGGCCCACGAGGAGGCCAAGGCGGCCCTGGCCGAGCTCCGTAACCTGATCCGCGGCCTGCATCCGGTCGTGCTCGAGGACCGGGGCCTGGACGCGGCGCTGTCCGGCGTGGCCGCGCGGCTGCCGATCCCGGTCCGGCTGACCGTGGACGTGCCGCGCCGCCCGCCGCCCACGGTCGAGGCGGTGGCCTACTTCGTGGTCTCCGAGAGCCTGACCAACATCACCAAGCACGCCCAGGCCAGCCAGGCCGAGGTGGTCGTGCAGCAGGCCGGCGACCGGCTGCACGTCATCATCAGCGACGACGGCGTGGGCGGCGCCGACCCGGCCCGCGGCACCGGCCTGACCGGCCTGGCCAATCGGGCCGCGTCGGTCGACGGGACCTTCGACATCGCCAGCCCGCCCGGCGGGCCGACCCTGATCACCGTGGACCTGCCATGCGTGCGGTAGCCGACCGGAGCCGCCGGTTCTGGGCCCTGTCCGGCCTGATCACCGCGGCCGCCCTGGCCGTCCCGGGGGCCAACTTCGTGGCCACCGCCGGCGATGCCAGCAACCCCCCGTCCGCCGCGCCGGTCAGCATGACCCGCACCGTGACCGTGCCGCAGCCGGTCACCAGCGTGACCGTGCTCAGCTACGGCGCGCCGGTCCAGGTCACGGCCGGATCCGTGCGCCGGGTCCGGGCCACCGAGACGGCCAGTGTCCCGCCGGACATCGGCCCCGTCTCGGTGACCCAGTCGGTAGCCGGGGGCCGCCTGATCCTGGCCGACCCGGCCTGCTCGTCCTCCGGGCTCCCGTGCTCGGTCAGCTTCACGCTGGTCGTGCCGTCCGGCGTCACCGTCACCGCGGTGACCGACGGCGGCCCGCTGACCGTCTCCGGCGTCGCCGGGGCCGACCTCGACTCCGGCGGCGGCTCGGTCAGCGCCACCCGGATCGCCGGGCCGCTCACCGTCCGCACCAGCGGCGGCCCGCTGCTGATCGACGGACTGACCGGCCCGCTGGACGCCGACACCTCCTCCGGGCCGGTGGCCGCCCAGGGCCTCGGCTCCGCCACCGCCAGCATCACCACGGACGGCGGTAACGCGCAGATCGCCTTCACCGCGGCGCCGGACTCGCTGACGGTCAGCACCGATGGCGGGCAGGCCACGCTGACCATACCCGGCGGCCCGTACGCGCTGACCGCCGACACCAACGGCGGGCCGGAATCGGTCCGCATTCCCACCGACCCGGCCGCCCAGCGTCTGATCACGGTCAGCACCGGCAGCGGCCCGCTCCAGATCGGACCGCCCCGGCCCGGCTGACCACCTAATTATGGCCGAACGGGCCGTGGTGCTCGCGGCCCGGCCCGGTGACCGCCATCGTGCTCATCGCCGGCCTCCGGGTGCGCGCCTGGCGCCGTGCAGCCACAGGCCCAGGCTGGCCACCAGCCACATGACCTCGGCCAGGTCGGCCAGGCTCTTGCGCAGGGCCGCGCCGACCGCCTTGGCTGCGCCGGCCACGGCGACCTTGATCCTGCGGGGCAGCACCATGAGCATGGCTCCGTCTCCTTTTGGGTGAGCGATGCTCATAGGTTCCGCTAGCCCGCTATCGGCGCGCCTTCGTCCCCCGATAGCGGCCGCGCGGCCCGCACCAGGTCCAGCGCCTGCGCCTGGTACAGCGGGGCGCCCATGCCGCCGAACACGCCCGCCGCCCGCTCCCCGAACGCGATGGCCTCTCCGTGGTCGCCGCCGGCCAGGGCGAGTTCGGCCAGCCCGAGCAGGCTGCGCCCCTCGGCCAGCCGCTCGCCGACCTCGCCCGCGAGCTCCAGGGCCCGCCGCAACATGGTCCCGGCCGCTTCCAGCTCACCCTGCCGCAGCTTCGCCACGCCCATGAAGTGCTGCAGGTGCGCCTCGCCGACGGGATCGCCCATGTCGCGCACCAGCGCCAGCGCGCGGCCGAAGTCCTCCGCGGCCTCGGCCAGCTCGCCGGTCAGCAGGTGGACCCGGCCGCTCATGTACAGCGTCTGGGCCTCGTTCCGGTGCCTGCGGTCCGGCTCGCCGCGCGCCGCGCGCAGCTCGGCCAGCCGCCGCCTGGCCTGGTCGGGCAGGCCGCGATCGAGGTCGATGCCGACCAGGAAGCGGAGGACCCTGGCCGCGGCGAGCTGATCCCCGATCCGGCGGAATATGGCCAGCGCCTGCTCGCCGCTGCGGGCGGCATCGTCCAGCCGCCCGCTCAGCCAGTCAATGAAACTGAGGTCGCGGGTGCTGTGGGCCACGCCCCACGGTTCGCCGGCCTCACCGAACAGCGCCACCGCCGCCGTCAGGTCGGCCTGGGCCGGGCCGAGCCGGTACTGTTCCAGGCCGAGCACGCCCCGGGTGTGGCTCATCATCGCCTGCCCGAGCAGGTCACCTGCGTCCCGGGCCGCGGCCAGGGCCAGCTCCACGGTCTCCCGCCAGTCGTCGAAGTACGCCCGGGTCTCGAAGAACTCCTCTGAGTTGAGCATCAGCCGCCAGCACATCCCGGAAAGCCCGGCCCGGGCCGCCTGCCGGACCCCGGCGACCAGCGTGGCCCGCTCCCGCTCGAACCAGGCCGCGGGGTCCCCGGCCACCCGTTCCGCCGCCGGGGCGGGCACCGGCCAGGCCAGGCCGTCGTCCGGCCAGGGGTACCTGGTGAAGTCGAGCGCACGATGCGCCGCCCGGGCCAGGTAGAGCAGGGCGCCGAGGGCGCGCTGGAGCGCGGCCTGCTGCTCGGCCAGGGATTCTTCGGCGGCCAGCCGTTCCCGGGCGAAGACCCGGATCAGGTCGTGGAAGCGGTACTGGCTCGGCTCGCCGGTCGCCTCGACCAGGTGCGCGCTGACCAGTTCGTCGAACAGGTCCTCGGCCTGGCCGAGCGGCGCCTCCAGCAGGGCCGCGCCCAGCCAGCCGGAGAACGCGGGCGCCTCGAGCAGGGCCAGCCGCCGGAACAGGCGGCGCCCCTGCTCGCTGGTGCTCTCGTAGGTGAGCGAGAAGCTGGCCCGGATGTGCATGTCGCCGTGGGACAGCTCGTCCAGGCGGCGGGTCTCGTCGGCCAGCCGTTCGGCCAGCTGTCCCAGGTCCCAGTGCGGCCGGGCGGCCAGCCGCGCGCCGGCGATGCGCAGCGCCAGCGGGAGCTGGCCGCACTGCCCGGCCACCGCCGCCGCCTCCGGCCGGGCCTGGACCCGGTCCGGGCCGGCGATGCGGGCCAGCAGGTCGACGGCGGTGCCGGCGTCGAAGACCCGCGTCTCGACGTGCACGCTGCCGGCCAGCCCGGCCAGCCGCCGGCGGCTGGTGATGATCACCCCGGCGGTGGCGCTGCCCGGCAGCAGCGGCGTGACCTGGCTCTCGCCCGCCGCGTCGTCCAGCACGACCAGCATCTTCCGGCCGGTCAGCAGGTTGCGGTACATCTCCGCGCGCTCGTCGAGCCCGTCAGGTACCTGCGGGCCCGGCACGCCGAGCGCGCGCAGGAACCGGTCGAGCACCTGGCCCGGGCCCACCGGACGGCCCGTCCCCGCGTGCAGGTCGGCGAACAGCTGCCCGGCCGGGAACTGCCCGGCCAGGCCGTGTGCCGCGTGCACGGCCAGGGTGGTCTTGCCCACCCCGCCCTGACCGGTGACCACCACGATCGGCACCGCCAGCCGGGGCTCGCCGGCGGCCACGCCGCTCAGCTGGCCGCTCAGCTGGCCCCCGATCTGGCGGATCTGATCGGCCCGGCCGGTGAAGTCCGCGATGTCGGCCGGCAGCAGCCCGGGCGCCGATGACCTGCCCGGCTGGATCGCGGCGGACGCGCCGGCCGCGGCGGGCAGGTCGAGGGCGGGGTCGGCGGCCAGGATGGCCCGTTCCAGCTCGCGCAGCCGCTCGCCGGGTTCCAGGCCCAGCTCGTCCCGCAGCCGCCGCCGGACCTGCCGGTACACCTGCAGCGCCTCGGCGCTGCGGCCGCAGCGGTACAGCGCCAGCATCAGCAGCTCAGGCAGCTGCTCGCGCAGCGGGTGTTCCGCGGTCAGCTCGGTCAGCTCGCCGGTCAGCTCGTGATGCCGGCCCAGGCCGAGCTCCAGCGCCAGCCGGTCCTCGTTGACCGCGATCCGCTGCTCGTCCAGCCGGGCCGCGGCCGCCCGCAGCAGCTCGCTGTCCAGGTCGGCCAGCGCCGGACCGCGCCACAGCCGCAGCGCGTCCCGGTAGCGCGCCACCGCCCCCGCCGGATCATCAGCCGCCCGCGCCTGCGCCACCAGCGCGTCGAACCGCAGCGAGTCCAGCTCCCCGTCGCCCACCTCGATGGCGTAGCCCTGGCCCCGCGTGCTGATGATGCCATCCTGCCCGTGCGCGGCCAGCAGCCGCCGCAGCGCGGAGATCGTGATCTGCGTCTGGGCCCGTGCGGTGGGCGGCAGCTCCTCGCCGTAGACCGCCTCGAGCAACCGCCCCACGCTGACCACGTGGTTCGCGTTCAGCAGCAGCACGGCCAGCACGACCTGCTGCCGGGCGCCGCCCAGCTCGAGCCGTTCCGCTCCCGCCCTGACCTCCAGCGGTCCCAGGATCCTGAACTCCACCGGGTCACCCGCCTCCCGGCTGCCAGTCGTAGATGCGGGCCAGGCTGCGCAATGGCGCGGCGGGAGCGAGCTTGCCGAACAGCCAGGTGACGGTGTCGCGGAACGCCGTGGCGGGCGGCGAGGTCCAGGTGGTCATGGTGGCCGCGCGCCTTGACCAGCGGGTGATGCTGGTGGTCCGCGGCAGCCGGGCCGCGGTGTAGGCGGCCAGCGCGGCCGGGATGAGGTCCGCGGATTTGCCGGCCACCAGCCGGGTCAGCACCGCGGCGTCTTCCAGGGCCTGGCAGGCGCCCTGGCCCAGGTTGGGCGTCATCGGATGGGCCGCGTCGCCGAGCAGGGCGACCCGGCCGCGGTGGAAGGCGGCCAGCGCCCGCAACCCGTCGCCCGCGCCGATCGTGTCCAGGGCGCGCAGGCCGTTCGGGGCCAGCGCCAGCCCCGAACCGACCGGCTCGATCGCCGCGGCCCGTTCGCAGACCCGGACGTCCCAGCCGGCCGCGTGCAGCCCGGCCGCCGTGGCCAGGCCGCCGATCCCGGCGCCGATCACCAGGGCTCGCCGGCTCATGGTCCTACCGCCGGACCTTCACCGGTTCCGCTGGTCGACGACCCGGCGCATCTTGCCCGCCGACCGCTCCACCGTGTCCGGGTCGGTCACCGTGACCTCAACCCGCAGCCCCATGTTGTCCCGGACGCGGTCGGCCAGCTCGCGGGCCGCGGCGGACCGCTGGTCCGCGGCCAGGCCCGGCCGGGCCTCGGCCTGCACGGTCAGCTCGTCGAGGTTGTCCCGCGAGGTGAGCAGCAGCTGGAAGTGCGGGGACAGGCCAGGCACCCGCAGCAGCAGCTCCTCGATCTGAGTGGGGAACACGTTGACCCCGCGCAGCACGATCATGTCGTCGGACCGGCCGGTGACCCGCTCCATCCGGCGGTGGGCGGGCCGGGCCGTGCCGGGCAGCAGCCGGGTCAGGTCCCTGGTCCGGTACCTGATCAGCGGCATGGCCTGCTTGGTCAGCGAGGTGAACAAGATCTCGCCCCGGGTCCCGTCCGGCTGCGGCGCGCCGGAGACCGGGTCGATGATCTCCGGGTAGAAGTGGTCCTCCCAGACGGTCAGGCCGTCCTTGCTCTCCAGGCATTCCACGGCCACACCCGGACCCATCACCTCGGACAGGCCGTAGATGTCCACCGCGTGCAGGCCGGCCCGGTCCTCGAGTTCGGCCCGCATCTCCTCGGTCCACGGTTCGGCGCCGAAGATGCCGATGGCCAGCGAGCTGTCCCTGGCGTCCAGCCCGGCCCGCTCGAACTCGTCCAGGATGGTCAGCATGTAGGTCGGCGTGACCATGATGACCCGCGGCCGCAGGTCGCAGATCAGCCGGACCTGCCGTCCGGTCACCCCGCCCGAGGCCGGGACCACCGTGCAGCCCAGCCGCTCGGCCCCGTAGTGGGCGCCCAGGCCGCCGGTGAACAGGCCGTAGCCGTAGGCCACGTGCACCACGTCACCCGGCCGCCCGCCCGCGGCCCGGATCGACCGGGCCATCAGGTCCGCCCAGGTGCCCAGGTCACCCTCGGTGTAACCCACCACGGTGGGCTGGCCGGTGGTCCCGCTCGAGGCGTGGATCCGCCTGATCTCGGCCGGCGGCACGGCGAACATCCCGGTCGGGTAGTTCGCCCGCAGGTCGTCCTTGGTCGTGACCGGGAAGGCGGCCAGGTCCGCCAGCGAGCGGCAGTCCTCCGGGCGCACGCCCGCCGCGTCGAACTTCTTCCGGTAGAACGGCACGTTGGCGTAGGCGTGCCGCAGCGTCCACCGCAGCCGGTCCAGCTGCAGCTCCCGCAGCTGTTCGGCCGTCATCCGCTCGGCCGGGTCCAGCTCCGCGCTGGCCGGCGCTTCGCCCAATTCGCTCACTTGCGACATCCTAGGTCCGCGTGCCGATGCTGGCCACGGTCGCGCCGGCCGCCCGCACCAGGTCGGCCGGGTCCAGCTCGATCTCCAGGCCCCGCCGCCCGCCGCTGCAGAACACGGTCCGATGAGCCAGCGCCGACGCGTCAAGCACCACCGGCAGGCGCTTGCGCAGGCCGACCGGGGAGATGCCGCCCGCCACGTAGCCGGTGGCCCGTTCGGCGGCGGTCACGTCGGCCATCGCGGCCTTCTTGCCGCCCGCCGCCGCGGCCAGCGCCTTGAGGTCGAGCTGGCCGCCCACCGGGACCACCCCGGCCACCAGCGCGCCGTCCACCGCGGCGATCAGCGTCTTGAAGATGCGCTCGGCCGGCACGCCCAGCGCCTGCGCCGCCTCCTGGCCGTAGGACTCGTGCCGCGGATCGTGCGGATACTCGTGCACGGTGAACGGGATCCGGGCGCGCTCCAGCGCCACCGTCGCCGTCGTCCCGCGTCCCGCCACGACCGGTCACCCTACCCGGAAAACCATTAGGCGCCCCGTCCGGTCGCTCCGCATAGTGGGGATATGCACGTGACGTTCCCCCGCCTGCCGGACTACGACCGCGCCTACGCGCTGGTCGAGCGGGACGACGGCACCGTGTACCAGCTCTACGGCAGCGATATGGCCGGGCCGCGGCTGCCGCACGACATCAGGCACCTGGTCGTGGAGCGGGAGCTCGGCATCGCCGACGGCATCTGGGGCGCGATCGCGGCCGGCGCGGTGTTCACGAGCATGCGGCACGTCAGCGGTCGGCGTGCGCCCCATGCCGCCGAACGATCCTCCGAACTGCTGGCCAGCTTCCGTGACCGGGGCCTGCGGGCCGAGGCGCTGGCCGACCTGGTGGAGTGCGTCGCCCTGCTCGACCACCCGTCCGGACCGCAGATCCGGCAGCTGGCCGCCACCCGGCTGTCCGTGCTGCCCGAGGCGCACGTGGACACCGGCGCGATCGCCGCGGCGGCGACGGCGCTACAGGTGGAGGCGGCCCGCTGGGCCCGGCTGCGGGTCGGCCAGGAGATCAGCTACGACTGGCCGCGCGCGGCCCTGGCGGCGCGCAGGTTCCGGCCGCGCCAGCCACGGGCCGTTCGGCCCAAGAAGGACTGGAACCGGCGCGGGCCCGCCACTCGGTTACGGTGGCCAGATGGACGCGCGCCCGGACGAGCTGATCGAGCTCGGCCAGCTCACCCTGCGGCGCTTCCGCGCGGGCGACCTGGACGCCGTGTACCAGGCGGTCACCTGCTCTGCTGATCACCTGACCCCGTGGCTGGCCTGGGCGGCGGGTTACAGCAGGCTGTCCGCGGCCGAGTTCCTGGCTCAGTCGGCCCGGGCCTGGGCCGACGGGTCCGGGTACGACTACGCGATCATGGCCGGCGGCACGCTGGCCGGCAGCTGCAGCCTGATGGCCAGGATCGGGCCCGGCGGACTGGAGATCGGGTACTGGGTGCATCACGCGTTCACCCGCCGCGGCCTGGCCAGCACGGCCGCGGCGGCGCTGGCCGAGCAGGCGTTCCGGCTGCCGGGCGTGCACCGGGTGGAGATCATGCACGACGAGCTGAACACCGCCAGCGGCGCCATCCCGCGCCGGCTCGGCTTCACCCAGGTGGGCTGGCGGGCCATGGACCCGCCCGCGCCCGCCGGGACGGGCACCGGCGTGATCTGGCGGCTGGTCAGGTAGCGTAGGCCGGCATGGGATACGGGCAGGCCAGTCAGGCCGACCACGAGATGATGGCGGTGGCCCTCGGGCAGGCGCGGGAGAGCCTGGCGGGCGGCGGCGTGCCGGTCGGGGCGGTGCTGGCCGCGGCCAGTGCTGGCCAGGGGTGGCAGGTCATCGCGGCCGGGCACAACGAGCGAGTGCAGCGCGGCGACCCGGTGGCGCACGGCGAGATCGCCTGCCTGCGCAACGCCGGCCGGCGTCCCTCCTACGCCGACACCACCTTGTACACCACGCTGTCGCCGTGCCAGATGTGCACCGGGGCGATCCTGCTGTTCCAGATTCCCCGGGTGGTGGTGGGCGAGGCCAGCACGTTCGCCGGCGACCTGGGTTTCCTGGCCGGCCGGGGCGTGGACATCGTGCTGCTGGACGACGAGGGCTGCATGGCGGCCATGCGCGAGTTCCAGGAGCGCTACCCGCAGGTCTGGAGTGAGGACATCGGCGGCCGCTGAGCTGCCTGTATTAGCTATGCCTTAACCGGCAGGTTGCGTATTGGCCGCCCAAGCCGAATGATGCAGTACATGCAGGTGCCTTCGGCGGTCGAATACGAGCGGGCGACCAGCGTCGAGCATGCCCTGTCGCTGCTGAGCAGGCCGGAGACCCGGGTGCTGGCGGGCGGCCACAGCCTGATCCCGATGATGAAGCTGCGGCTGGCCCAGCCCGAGGTGCTGGTGGACATCAACGGCCTGGCCGAGCTGGCCTACATCAGGCTGGACGGCGACCAGCTGCGCATCGGCGCCCTGGCTCGGCACGCCGACCTGCTCGATTCGGCCGTGGCCGGCCAGTGCTTCCCGATCTTCCACGACGCCGAGCGGGTGGTCGCGGACCCGATCGTCCGGCTGTGGGGCACCGTCGGCGGGTCGCTGTGCCAGGCCGACCCGTCCGAGGACCTGTCCGCGGCGTTCGCGGCGACCCGGGCCACCGCGGTCATCCGCGGGTCCGGCAGCGAGCGCACGATACCGGTCAGGGAGTTTCACCTCGGCCCGTACGAGACCGCCGTCGGCCCGGGCGAGCTGCTGGCCGAGGTCCGGGTCCCGGTGCGGCCCGGCACCGGCAGCGCGTACGAGAAGGTGGCCCGGCGGGTCGGCGACTGGTCGGTGGCCGCGGCCGGCGCGGTGCTGCAGCTGTCCGGGGACCCGGAACATCCCGTCATCACCGCGGCGGGCATCGGCCTGACCGCCGTGGGCGCCGAGCACTTCGTGGCCGCCGAGGCCGAGGAGTACCTGCACGGCCGCATCGCGGATGAGGAGAGCTTCGCGGCTGCCGCGGCCATCGCCGCCGAGCACTGCCATCCCGCCGCCGACCAGCGCGGGCCCGAGGACTACAAGCGGCACCTGGTCGCCGAGCTCACCACCCGCGCCCTGCGCCGCGCCGCTGCCCGGGCCGTCCCATGACGATAAGGGTGGCGATGACGGTCAACGGCACCGAGTACGCGCGGGAGGTGGAGCCGCGGCTGCTGCTCATCCACTTCATCCGCGACGAGCTCGGCCTGACCGGCAGCCATTGGGGCTGCGACACATCGAACTGCGGCACCTGCGTCGTCTGGCTGGACGCCAAGCCGGTCAAGTCCTGCACGCTGCTGGCGGCCATGGCCGACGGGCGTTCGGTGCGGACCGTGGAGGGACTGGAGCAAGACGGCCAGCTCGACCCGGTGCAGCAGGGGTTCGTCGAGTGCCACGGGTTGCAGTGCGGGTTCTGCACGCCGGGCATGATGATGACTGCCCGCTGGCTGCTCGACCACCATCCCGACCCGGACTGCGAGCAGATCCGCGAGGCGATCTCCGGCCAGGTGTGCCGGTGCACCGGGTACGAGAACATCGTCCGCTCCATCCGCTGGGCCGCCGAGCACCCCAGGCCCGCGCCATGACCGGGGGCTTCGGGCGGCGGCTGCGCAAGGAGGACCAGCGGTTCATCCGCGGCCGCGGCACCTTCGTCGACGACGTGCGCCTGCCGGGCATGCTGTACGGCGCGGTGCTGCGCAGCCCGCACCCGCACGCCCGCATCCTGTCCATCGACACCGTGGCTGCCGAGGCGCACCCGAAGGTCAGGGCGGTGCTGACCGGCGAGCTGCTGGCGGAGCGGAACCTGGCCTGGATGCCCACCCTGTCCGGCGACCGGCAGGCCGTGCTGGCCACCGACAAGGTGCGGTTCCAGGGCCAGGAGGTCGCGTTCGTGGTGGCCGAGGACCGTTACTCGGCGCGGGACGCCCTGGAGCTGATCGACGTCGAGTACGAGCCGCTGCCGGTGGTGATCGACGCCCAGCGCGCGCTGGACGCCGGCGCCCCGGTCATCCGCGACGACCAGCCGGGCCGCACCAGTAACCACATCTTCGACTGGGAAACCGGCGACGCGGCCCGCACCGACGAGGTGTTCCGCCAGGCCGAGGTCACGGTCAGCCAGGACATGCTCTACCCGCGGGTGCACCCGGCGCCGCTGGAGACCTGCGGGACGGTGGCGGACTTCGACCCGGTCTCCGGCAAGCTGACCATGTGGGCCACCACCCAGGCGCCGCACGCCCACCGGACCCTGTTCGCCATGGTGTCGGGCCTGCCCGAGCACAAGATCCGGGTCATCTCGCCGGATATCGGCGGCGGGTTCGGCAACAAGGTGCCCATCTACCCGGGTTACATCTGCGCCGTGGTCGGCGCGATGATCACCGGCCAGCCGGTGAAGTGGATGGAGGACCGGTCGGAGAACCTGATGTCCACCTCGTTCGCCCGGGACTTCCACATGCACGGCGAGCTGGCCGCGACCAGGGACGGCAAGATCCTGGCCGTGCGCGTCACGGTGCTGGCCGATCACGGCGCGTTCAACGGGGCGGCCCAGCCGACCAAGTACCCGGCCGGGTTCTTCGGCGTGTTCACCGGGTCCTACGACCTGCAGGCGGCGCACTGCCAGGTGACCGGCGTGTACACCAACAAGGCGCCGGGCGGGGTGGCCTACTCCTGCTCGTTCCGCATCACCGAGGCGGTCTACCTGGTCGAGCGGATGGTCGACGTGCTGGCCTACGAGCTCGCCCTGGACCCGGCCGAGCTGCGGATGCAGAACCTGCTGCGGCCCGAGCAGTTCCCCTACCGGTGCCAGACCGGCTGGGTGTACGACTCGGGCGACTACCCGCGCACGCTGCGCCTGGCCATGGACATGGCCGGCTACGAGGACCTGCGCAAAGAGCAGGCGGCGCTGCGGGCCGACGGCAAGCTGATGGGCATCGGGGTCAGCTTCTTCACCGAGGCGGTCGGCGCCGGGCCCCGCAAGCACATGGACATCCTCGGCCTGGGCATGGCCGACGGCGCCGAGCTGCGCATCCACCCGACCGGCACGGCGGTGCTGCGGATCTCGGTGCAGACCCAGGGCCAGGGCCACGAGACCACCTTCGCCCAGATCGTCGCCGAGGAGCTCGGCCTGTCCCCGGACGACGTGGAGGTGGTGCACGGCGACACCGACACCACGCCGTTCGGCCTGGGTACCTACGGTTCGCGGTCCACGCCGGTGTCCGGCGCGGCGACCGCCCTCGTGGCCCGCAAGGTGCGCGACCGGGCCCGCATCGTGGCCTCGGTCATGCTGGAGGTGGATCCCGCCGACCTGGAGTGGGAGCCGGGCCGGTGGTTCGTCCGCGGCGACCCGGATTCCGGCCGCACCCTGGCCGAGATCGCGCTGGCCGCGCACTCCGGCCTGGAGCTGCCCGACGGCATCGAGGGCCACCTGGACGCCAGCTGCGTCTACAACCCGCCCAACCTGACCTTCCCGTTCGGCGCGTACATCTGTGTGGTCGACGTCGACCCGGGTACCGGCAAGGTCTCGGTGCGCCGGTTCATCGCGGTGGACGACTGCGGGGTCCGGATCAACCCGATGATCGTCGAGGGCCAGGTGCACGGCGGGCTGGCCGACGGCATCGGGATGGCGCTGATGGAGGTCATCGCGTTCGACGCCGACGGCAACTGCCTGGGCGGCTCGTTCATGGACTACCTGCTGCCCACCTCGCTGGAGTGCCCGGCCTGGGAGCTGGGGCAGACCGTCACCCCGTCGCCGCACCACCCGATCGGGGCCAAGGGCGTGGGGGAGTCGGCCACGGTCGGCTCGCCGCCCGCGGTGGTCAACGCGGTCATCGACGCGCTGCGCCCGTACGGGGTCAGGCACGCCGACATGCCGCTCACCCCGGCCCAGGTCTGGCGGGCCATCCAGGGCCGTCCGCTGCGCACCGACCTGGCCATCAGCTGAGCCATCAGCTGGCCGGCTGGTTCCCGGATAAACTCGCATCTGGAGCATTCAGCCGAGACCCACACTGTGAGCAGCGTGTTGACAAACGATCTTGATCAGCGATTCCCCGACGTCGCCGCGCTGTCCGGCGCCCTGGACACGGTGGGTTACCTGGCCGGCGAGCAGCTGGCCGCCGCGTTGTTCCTGGCCGTGCGGATGGGGCAGCCGATCTTGCTGGAGGGCGAGCCCGGGGTGGGCAAGACCGAGGCGGCCAAGGCCCTGTCCGGGGCGCTGGACACGCCGCTGGTCCGGCTGCAGTGCTATGAGGGCATCGCCGCGGCCGAGGCGCTGTATGAGTGGAACTACCCGCGTCAGCTGCTGGCCATCCGGCTGGCCGAGGCGGCCGGGGAGCACATCCAGGACAAGGACCTGTTCACCGATGAGTACCTGCTGTCGCGGCCGCTGCTGGCCGCGCTGCTGCACCCCGGGCCGCGGCCCGCGGTGCTGCTCATCGACGAGGTGGACCGGGCCGATGATGAGTTCGAGGCGTTCCTGTTCGAGCTGCTGGCCGAGGCGGCGGTCACCATCCCCGAGCTCGGTACCCGGCGGGCCGCGCTGCCGCCGGTGACGGTGCTGACCTCGAACCGGACCCGGGATCTGCACGACGCGCTGAAGCGGCGCTGCCTGTACCACTGGATCGCCTACCCGGACGCGGTGCGGGTGGCGGAGATCATCAGGCGGCGGGTGCCGACCGCCGGGGACCACCTGGCCGGGCAGATCGCGGCCGCGGTGGGCCGGCTCCGCGGCCTGGACCTGACCAAGCCGCCCGGCATCTCCGAGGCGATCAGCTGGGCCTCCGCGCTGACCGTGTTCGGCGCCGGCGACCTGTCCGGCCCGGTAGTGGACCAGACGCTGAGCACGGTGCTGAAGTACCCCGAAGACACCGACGCGGTGCGCCAGGCCGGCCTGGCCGCGGTCACCGGCCCGGCCGGGAGCTGACCCGCCCGCCGTGACCACCTACGGCCCCCCGCCCGCGGCGTCCAGCCGCGACGGCGGTCCGGGCGCGGCCGACGGCGGCCTGCCCGATGTCGCGTCGCTGGCGGCCGGGCTGGGCACCGCGCTGCATACGGCCGGGCTGCCGGTCGGGCCGGACCGGTGTGAGCGGCTGGCCCGGGCCGTCACGGTCATGAACGCGCGCTCCGTCGCCGACCTGCACGCCTGCGCGCTGGCCACCATGGTCTCCGACCCGAGCCAGGTCGGCACGTTCGAGCGGGTCTTCGCCAGGCTGTTCGGCACGCCCCCGCCGTTCACCAACCCGGCCGAAGCCGCCGAGTCCGCCTTCCAGCGGGCCGAGGAGAGCGGCGGCCCGGCCGCCGACCGGACCCGGTCCGACCCGGGCGGCTGGTCGTCCGGGGCCCAGGTCACCGACACCGGTGCGCCAGCCTCTGACGGCCTAGACGACGAGCTGTCGGATGCGCTGGCCGTGCGGCGGGTGGCCTCGGCCGCCGAACGGCTGCGCTCCCGCGACTTCACCCAGCTGTCAGCCGCCGAACTGCGCGAGCTCGTCTCGCTCATGCGCGAGCTGACCCTGGCCGTGCCGCCCCGGCGCACCCGCAGGTACCGCCGGGCCAGGGACGGGAAGCGCCCCGACCTGCGCGGCACCCTGCGCGCCGCGCGGCGCAGCGGCGGCGAGGCGATCCGGGTCGCGCGCCAGGCCCCCCGGTCGCGGCCGCGCCGCCTGGTGGTGCTGTGCGATATCTCCGGCTCGATGGAGTCCTACGCCCGCGCGCTGCTCATGCTGATGTACTGCCTGCACGGCGGGCAGTTGCGGGGCGGGCAGACCCGGCCCGAGGTGTTCAGCTTCGCCACCCGGCTGACCCGGCTGACGCCGGCCCTGGCCGCGGCCACCCCGGACACCATGCTGGCCAAGGCGGGCGAGGCCGCACCCGACTGGTCCGGCGGGACCAGGATCGGCGCCGCGCTCAAGGAGTTCAACGACCGTTACGGCGCTCGCGGCCTGGCCAGGAACGCCGTCGTGCTGATCATCTCCGACGGCTGGGAGACCGGCGAGCCCGCCCTGCTCGGCGCCCAGATGGCCCGGCTGTCCCGTATCGCCCACCGGATCGTCTGGGCCAACCCGCGCACCCAGTCCCCCCGCTACAGCCCCGAGGTCGGCGGCATGGCCGCCGCCTGGCCTTACTGCGACGCCGTGGTCAGCGCCCACAGCCTGGACGCCCTCGACGACCTCCTCGCCGCCCTCGCCGCCCGCTGAACCCGCCGTGCCCGCAGAACCCACGCCTCGCGCGAACCTCCTTCGTCCCACCTGCCCCAGCCCGGAGTCAATGGATGTGGCACCCTGCGGTCTCTTTTCGGTAGGGTGCCACATCCATTGGTTAGCCTCGGACAGGTTGTCGATAATTAAGCCGCTGGTGCGCAAAGCGGGTGCGCGCCAGCGGCTGGCTCAGGTGACGTTGACCTTGATGGTGTGGTATCCGGTGGCTCCGTTCGGCTCGGTCTGGTGCACCACCGCGGTCTGGGTGTAGCCGGTCTGGTCGGTCGCGCGGACCTGGAGCGTGTGCGGCCCGGCGGTCGCGTCCCAGGCGTAGTACCACTGACGCCAGGTGTCGATGGTGTCCTGGGCGGCGAGCTTGGCCGGGTACCAGGTACCGTCGACCGACACCTCGACGGCGGCGATGCCCTTGTGCTGTGCCCAGGCCACACCCGCGATCGTCACCTTTCCTGGGTTCAGGCTGGCGCCGACCTTGGGCACGTCGATCCGCGATTCGGTCTTGATCGGCGCCTGCTGTGACCAGCCGCGGTCGACCCAGTAGGCGTCGAACGCGCCGAACGTGGTGAGCTGCATGTCCACCACCCATTTGGTCGCGGACACGTAGCCGTACAGCCCCGGCACGACCACCCGGACCGGGAAGCCGTGCGCCGCCGGCAGCACCTGGCCGTTCATCCCGACGGCCAGCATCGAGGCGCGGCCGTCCATGACCGGGTCGGTGGCCACGCCGATGGTCATGCCGTTGACGTCCCGCATGACGATCTGCTGGGCGCCGGGCTGGATGCCCGCCTGGCGCAGCACGTTGGCCAGCAGCGTGCCCTGCCAGCGGGCGTTGCCGATGTAGCCGCCGCCGACGCTTTCCGAGACGCAGGTCAGGGTGACGTCGTGCTCGACCATGGGCAGCTTCATCAGGTCGTCGAACGTAAGCGTCACCGGCCGGTCGACCATGCCGTGGATGCGCAGCTGCCAGGCCTGCGGCGACACCTGAGGTATCACCAGCGACGTGTCGACCCGGTAGAACGTGGCGTCCGGCGTGTAGAACGGCGACAGACCCGGGATGTTCAGCGATACGTCCTTGGGCACCGGGAGCCGGCTTGATGGCCGGCGGGGCGAGCTTCACCGTCGAGGTGGCCACGTCGAACCGCTTGGTGATCAGCAGCCCGCCGCCGACCCCGGCGGCGGCCGCGGCGACCGCGGTGCCGCCGGCCGCGGCGACGAACTTACGCCGGTTGATGGTCGAGGTCACCACGCCTCCCGGTGACGCCTGGCGCTGGCCTGCCGCAGCGGCGTGACGGGGGCGGCCGCGCTGGCCAGCCACAGGAAGGCCGCGATCCCGGCCAGGCCGCCGATCACCGAGGGCACGACGTCGGTCAGGTGGCTGTCCGGCCTGGTGATAGCCACGAACGCGCCGAACAGCCCCAGCACCGCGACGCCGGCCACGCCGACCGCCGCGTTGCGCCGGGCCAGGCAGCCGATGACCATGGCGATGACGGCGATCATCGCGTACATGCCGAGCAGCAGCGCTGTCTTGTCGTGCTCGCCGAAGTGCTGGATAGCGAAGTTCTTCAGTGCCGAAGGAGTCCGGTCAATGAACGCGCCGCCCACCGCGATGACCGGCGAGGCCTGCGGCCGGACGAACGCCGCCGCCAAGGTAGAGACGCCGATCGCGACCGCCGCCGCCAGGAAACCGATCACCGCGCCGATGATCACCCCGCCCCGGCCCAGCTTGGGCCGGTCCTGGTCCTCCCGAGGAAGCCAGCCCAGCTCCCCCATGGTGTCGGGCGCGACCAGCATCGGACCGGAAGCGTTCTGCCACCGGTCCAGAGCGGGCTCGGCATAGTCATCCCGGTCCGCGTAGTCATCCCGGTCGGTCCAGCCGTCCGGTCCCGCGTAGCCATCCGGACCTGCATAGCCGTCCGGGCTTACGTAGCCGTCCGACGCGGCATAGCCGTCCGGCCCCGCATAGCCGTCCGGCCCCGCATAGCCGTCCGGGTCGGCATAGCCATCGGGGTCGGCATAGCCGACCGGGCTCCGGCCGCCGTCCCAGGCCTGGGCGTACTCCTCCCGGGTCCCGTAGGCAATGGCGCCGCGGCGGTTCCCGTACTCCTCGGCTAGCGTCCGGTACCCGCCCGGGCCGTAGCTGGCGGCTCGCCCGTCGAAGCCGTCGCCGGCGTCGAAGGCATAGGGCGATCCACCGAAACCGCCCGTCGCAGCCGGGTATCCGCTGGTACCCCGGTAGTCGTCGTAGGCAGGGGATAGCTTCCCGTCGGGGCCCCGTATCCGGCTCGGCCGTCCCAGCGCCCGTCGTCGCCACCGCGGGCGTCGTCGCCGCCGCGGGCGTCGTAGCCGCCGCGGGCGTCGTAGTCACCGCGGGCGTCGTAGTCACCGCGGCCGCCATAGTCACCGCGAGCGTCGTAGCTGCCCGGCGTCTCCGCCGCTCCCCAGGCTTGAGCGCCGCGGTAGCCGTCTGCGCCGACGTACGCCGGCCAGGCCTGGTCCGGGGTCGCGTCCGGCCAGCGTTCCTGGCGCGGCGGCCTGCGATGCGACGGATGGTAACTCATGTCTCTATTCACGGACCTGGCCGCCGGTGTCGTTCGATGTTTGCCGGCCGGGTAACCAACCGGTAAGAAAGCGGAGTCGCACGCGGCCTCAAACCGG
Source organism: uncultured Actinomycetes bacterium (assembly GCA_963790065.1). Classification (GTDB taxonomy): domain Bacteria; phylum Actinomycetota; class Actinomycetes; order Streptosporangiales; family Streptosporangiaceae; genus Palsa-504. The sequence continues at coordinate 45,435 of CAWBNK010000004.1, forward strand.
CACTCCATCCACCCTGGTCCCAGCTGCGGCGAGCCGGTCGGTCCCGGAACCGCCCGGGCCCGGGACCGCGGAAGCCGCTGTTACCGCAGCCCCCGCCGTGACCGCAGCGTCTGCCGCAACCGCTGCGTCGGCCGTGACAACTACTGGCTGCACGCTGACCGCGCGGCGCCGTGCGAGTTCCCGGCGCACCAGCCAGCCCGCCGCCACGACCAGCACCGGCACGCCGTAGGCCACCGCGAGGTGATACTGAGCCGGGACGGTCAGGCGGCCCATGTTCGGCTCGGCGGCGTAGTAGCCGCCGGCGGCGAAGGCCAGCCACTCCGGGCGCCCGTCCAGCGCCACCAGCATCACCAGCAGCAGCGAGTACCACTGGAAGCTCGGCGTGGTGACGGCCAGGGCGGCCGCGGTCATGACCACCGCGCCGCGCCAGGGCTGGTCGGGATCGGCGAACCGCAGCACGAGCAGCGCCACCACGGCCAGCACCAGGGCCGCCGCGGCGATGGCCGCCCGGCCGCCCAGGAACAGGCCGATGATGCCGAACCTCGTCCCGCTGGTGTAGCCGTCCTCCTTCAGGTAACCGGGCATGAACCCGATGACCTTGCTGCCCACCGCGAGCAGGTGCGGGATGTAGACCGTCACGAACGCGCCGCCCGCCGCCAGGCTGACCGTGATCCAGCGGCGCCGCAGCACGGCCGGTACGGTCAGGGCCGGGATCAGCTTGGTCGCCACGGCCAGGCCCAGCAGGATCCCGCCGAGCACGGTCCGGCGGGTGGTACGTGCCGTGGCCAGGATCAGCAGCGCGGCCGCGGTGATGGCCACCGCGACCACGTCCACATGGGCGCTGTTGCCCGCCTCTAGCGCCACCGTCGGGCACCACGACCAGAGCGCGGCCATCCGCGGGTCACGGCCCAGCCGGCCCAGGCCGAACATCAGCATGACCGTGGTCAGCACCGCGACCAGCGCCGTGGTGGCCTGGATGGGCGTGCTCGAGTCGCTGCCGTCCGGCAGGTAGTGCACGCCGAGGAAGTACGCCTCGGCCACCGGCGGGTAAATGGTGGGGACCACCGGCCGGTTGATCATCGTGCAACCCGGGGCCAGGTCCTCTCCGGGGTTACTGGCCATCGTGGCCTGCGTAATGCAGTAAGTGGCGTGCGGATGCCAGAGGAACTCATTCCGCAGCCCGGTTAGCTGGCGGGCGGCCGGCACGTACTCATACGGGTCGATGCCCGCCGCCTGCACCCGGCCGTCCCAGACGTAGCGGTACAGGTCGTCGCTGTTCTTGGGCGGCGCGGACACCGCGGTCAGCTGGACCGCGATCCCGCCGAGCAGGATGAGCCCGATCGCCGCGCGCAGCGGCACCTTCCGCAGCAGCCAGGCGGCGGCCAGGAAGGCCAGCCACGCCGTGGCGATCAGCGGCAGCGGCTTGATCTGGGCCGGGTTCAGGCTCGGCCGCACCACCAGCAGCACCAGTCCGGCCATGACCAAGATGGCCAGGCCGATCGCGGCCACGCGGACTTTGGTGTTCATGTCGCGTAGGGTGCCATCTCGCTGGGCGTTTGGGTCATCCGCGGACCTGACCGTAAGCATTCCTTAACGCCCCTCGATGGCCGCGAACCAGCGCCCGTCGACGGTCCAGGCCTCGACCTCACCCAGCCCGGCGTCCCTGGCCACCTCGCCGATGTGGTCGGCGCCCACGTAGGCCCACGGGAACCAGGGACCGCTCCGTCCCTCATGGCACAACCGCACCTGCTCGCGGCGCAGCGGCGCGCCGGGCGGCCCGGTCTCCACCAGGGCCCGGCCCGCCGGAGCGAGCAGTTCCCCGGCCCGGCGCAGCAGGGCCGCCGGATCGCCGCCGATCCCGATGTTCCCGTCCGCCAGCAGCACCGTCATCCAGCGGCCGGTGCCAGGCACCCGGCCGAACACATCCCGCAGCATGACCAGCCCGCCCGAGGAGCGGGCCAGGTCGACGGCGTACGGGGTGATGTCGATGCCCAGCGCCGGGATGCCGCGCTCGGCCAGGGCCACGGTCAGCCGGCCCGGCCCGGAGCCGATGTCCAGCGTCGGGCCCTCGCAGCGGTCCAGGAGCGACTTGTCGCCGGGACTCTCATGCAGCCAGCCCTCCACCGGAAGCGGTGTGCGGCTGCCGTCGACGTGCTCGACTTCCGGCCGGACCCGGCCGGCCAGTGCGCGCGCGTAGAGTTCCCCGATCACGCCGGCTCCTTAATGTCCTCGGCTGCCCGGCCGCAACCGGCCGGGCGAAAACTCCCATCAGTGTCGGCCCGGCGGAGCCCGGCCCGGCCCGGATCGGCGCGGACCTCACAGAATCGTCACTGTGATTACGTACTGATGACGGGGCAGGGCGCTTTCGGCCCGTTTGCTGGCTTCACCGAACGGTTACGACTTACCGTGTACGCGTAACATTTGCCGCGGAAAGAGCGGGCTGCCTTGGTAAGTAACCCTGATCCACCGGGACGCATCGTGGTCGTGGATGACGATCCCACCGTCGCCGACGTCGTCGGCCGGTACCTGAAGCGTGACGGCCACACGGTCGAGTGCGTGCACGACGGCTACGAGGCCCTGCGCGTGGTGGCCGAACAGCCACCCGACCTGGTGGTCCTCGACCTGATGCTGCCCGGCATGGACGGCCTGGAGGTGTGCCGCAGGCTGCGCGCCCGCTGGCCGATCCCGGTCGTGATGCTCACCGCCCTCGGGGACGAGACCGACCGCCTGATCGGCTTCGAGACCGGCGCGGACGACTACGTGACCAAGCCGTTCAGCCCGCGCGAGCTGGCGCTGCGGGTGCGTTCCGTACTGCGCAGGTCCCGCGGCATCGGCCTGCCGGACAAGGCCGACCTCGGCGCCGTCACCGACGGCAATCTGGTCGTGGACCTGGCCGCGCACGAGGTGCGGGCCGACGGCACGCTGATCCAGCTGACCTCGCGGGAGTATGACCTGCTGGTCTTCCTGATGCGGAACCCACGTAAGGCCTTCACCAGGGAACAATTGCTCACCGAGGTGTGGAGCTGGTCCTTCGGCGACACGTCCACCGTCACCGTGCACGTACGCCGGCTGCGGGAGAAGCTCGAACCCGACCCCACCCTGCCCAGGCGCATCGTCACGGTCTGGGGCGTCGGCTACCGGTACGAGCCGGAGGCAGCGTGACCCCGCTCGCCGGGGGCATCTTTACCTTGCCTGCCGGCATCCAGTGGTCAGACATCTGGTACATCTCCGAGCGCCTGCTGGTCATCGCGCTGATCATCGCGCTGATCGGGATCCTCCTGCTGAAGCGGCTGGCGGCCCGGTCGATCGCGCTGATGGTCGTCGTGGTGGTCGCCGTCTCGGTGCTCACCTCGATGTCCGGCGTGGGCGTGATCGCCTACCGGATGCTGGGCACCCCGGCCGACCGCGACGTCATCCTGGACCTGATGTCGATCGCCGGCCTGGCCGCGCTGATCGTCGCGCTGTTCGTCGGCAGGCGCCTGATCAAGTCAAGCCGCGCCATTTCCTCGGCCGTACAGGACGTCGGCGACAGCGGCGTGTACATTGCCCCGCCGCTGACCCTGCCCGCCGAACTGGCCGAACTTTCCGACGGTCTCGTCGCCGCCCACGAACGCCTGGCCCAGGCCCGGACCCGGGAGCGGGCCCTGGAGGCCAGCCGCCGCGAGCTGGTCGCCTGGGTCAGCCACGACCTGCGCACCCCGCTGGCCGGGCTGCGCGCCATGGCCGAGGCCCTCGAGGACCAGGTGGTCATCGACCCGCGCGAGGTGTCCCAGTACCACACGCAGATCCGCCGCGAGGTGGACCGGCTGACCTTGATGATCGACGACCTCTTCGAGCTGTCGCGTATCCACGCCGGCGCGCTGCGGCTATCCCGGCGCATGGTCGGCCTGGAGGATGTAGTGGCCGAGGTCGTGGCCAGCGCCGAACCGGTGGCCCGGGCCAAGGGCGTCCGGCTGACCGGGGCCGCAGTTCGCGGCATGCCGGTGTTCGTCGACAGCGCCGAGATGGGCCGGGCGCTGCGCAACCTGGTCACCAACGCGATCAGGCACACGCCGTCGGACGGGGTCGTCGACGTGCTGGCCGAGGCACAGGGCGGGATGGCCTGCGTGGCCGTGTCGGACGCCTGCGGCGGCATCCCGCCCCAGGACCTGCCCCGGGTCTTCGACGTGGCCTTCCGCGGCGAGTCGGCCCGCACTCCCAGTCCGCAGGAAGGCGCCGGGCTCGGCCTGTCCATCGCCCGCGGCATCGTCGAGGCGCACTCCGGCCAGATCGCAGTGCGCAACGCCGGCCCCGGCTGCCAGTTCCTGATCCGGCTGCCGCTAGGCCACCCCGGCCCGCAGACACCGGCCCCGGCAGGCCCGCCCGGACGCCGGGCGGCCAGTCACGCCGGTACCGGCCCCAGCCGGGTTATCCCGGGCCGCTGAACGATCCAGGCAGCACGCTCAGCAGTGCCACTGCCAGCAATCGGCGGCCTGGCCCGTGGTCTTGGCGTTGACCTTTATCCCCTTCAGCAGGGTGATGACCAGCACGCCCAGCCCGGCAAAGAACGCCCCTGCCACCGACAGCGCGAGGCCGGTCACCGTGAGCGTCGCGCCGGCGACCAGGCTCGTCAGCTCCCAGTGGGCCTGCCTGGCCCGGGTGAGCCGCAGGACGCCCATCACCATGAGCACCGCGCTGATATACAGGCCCCGGCGGACCCGCCCGCGACGCACCGGCCGGGTGGCCTGCAGGATGCTCGGCCTGCCGAACCGGCCGGAGGGCGAACTCCACACGACCAGGTTGCGGCGGCTTGGCCGCAGTCTCATGGCGACTCCCAGGAGGGCACGGCCCGATTTTTCGAGCATATTTCCCACCATAAGCGCTCACACGATTACGTCAATCGGAGGCTCCGTTTCATGATCACGAAGGCTTTGGTGTCTCCCGCGACCCCAAACCCTTCGTGATCATGTCCTGGCCGGAACGCAAGCCCGGATGCCGGACCTACCCGCGGGCGCCGGCCAGGATGGCGGGCTCGCGCAGCGGAGCGTGGGCGAACTCGGTCATGCCCGCGGCGAAGCCGATCTGGGCCCGGAACCCGAGCCCGGCCGCGGCGGCGGCGGGAGAGGCCACGATGTGCCGCACGTCGCCCAGCCGGAACTCACCGGTGACCACCGGATCAAGCCCGCCGCCGAAGGCCGCGGCCAGCGCGCCCGCCATCTCGCCCACCGTGTGCGGCTCACCGCTGGCCACGTTGTAACAGCGCAGCCCGCCCGGCTGGACCCCGCGGGAAAACCGCGCGCCAGGCCCCGCATCAGCAGAAGCCCCGGCCAGGCCAGCCCCGGCACCAGCAGAAACCCCGGCCAGGCCGGCCCGGCGACGGCCTGGCCAGCCCCCGCGACCGCTTGGTCGGCCGCTTCCAGGGCCAGCACGTTGGCCTGGGCCACGTCGCGGACGTGCACGAAGTCGCGCCGCTGGCCGCCGTCCTCGAATACCCGCGGCGGGGCCCCGCGCTCCAGGCAGGACCGGAAGATCGCGGCCACCCCGGAGTAGGGCGTGTCGCGGGGCATCCGCGGGCCGTACACGTTGTGGTAGCGCAGCCCGACCGCGGCACCGCCGGTCATCCGGGCCCAGCTGGCCGACAGGTGTTCCTGGGCTACCTTGCTCGCGGCGTAGGCGTTGCGCGGGTCGAGCGGCGCGTCCTCGGCCACCGTCGTGGTGGCCAGCGGCAGCCCGCACCGCGGGCAGCGCGGCTCGAAACGCCCGGCCGACAGGTCGGACCGATCGCGGGGCGCGGGCCGGACCAGGCCGTGCGCCGCGCACTCGTAGGCCCCCTCGCCGTACACGACCATCGACGAGGCGAACACCAGGCGCGCAATGCCGTGACGGCCCATGGCCTCGAGCAGCACCGCGGTGCCGGTGACGTTGACGTCCGCGTAGACCGGCAGGTCGGACAGGTCCACGCCCAGCCCGACCATGGCGGCCTGGTGGCACACCGCGTCCATCCCGGTGAGCGCCTCGTCCACCGCCGCCGGGTCGCGGACGTCGGCCACGACCAGCTCGTCAGGGACGCGACCAGAGCCGCCGTGAACCGCGGGGGACAGCGAGTCGAGCCCCCGCACGTCGTGACCCGCGGCCGCCAGGGCCGCCGCGATGTGGGATCCGATGAAGCCGGCCGCGCCGGTAACGAGTACGCGCATGACTGCAGGAAAGCACGGGGAACACCACCAGGAGCCGCCGCGCGCAGGCCGTCACAGCTTCGTAAGGGCCGATCAGCCATTTTCCGGCCGGATTCCGCGCACCGCGGCAGTACTGTCGGGCGCCATGGAAATCGACGTGATCCTGCCCTGCCTCAACGAGGCGGGCGCCCTGCCGTGGGTGCTGTCCCGGATGCCGGACGGCTACCGGCCCATCGTCGCGGACAACGGCTCCACCGACGACTCCGCGGCCGTCGCCGCCCGCTACGGGGCGCACGTCGTGCCCGTCCCGCAGCGCGGCTTCGGCGCCGCCTGCCACGCCGGGCTGCTGGCCGCCCGCAGCGAGATCGTGGCCGTGATGGATGCCGACGCGTCGTTCGATCCCGGCGACCTGCCCGCCGTGACCGACCCGGTAAGAACGGGCGACGTGGACCTGATGCTCGGCGCACGCTCGGTCCGCGGCAAAGGCGCCTGGCCCCTGCACGCCCGGATCGGCAACCGCGTCCTGGCCGCCGAACTGCGCCGCCGCATCGCGGTCCCGGTCACCGATCTCGGCCCGATGCGCGCCGCCCGGCGCGAGGCGCTGCTGGCCCTGCCCATGTCGGACCGGCGGTTCGGCTACCCGCTGGAGATGGTGGTGCGCGCGGCCGAGGCCGGCTGGCGGATCGCCGAGACGGACGTGCCCTACTACCCGCGGACCGGGAAATCCAAGGTTACCGGGACGGTCGGCGGCACGGTCCGGGCCGTGCGCGACATGCGCCGGGTGCTCGCCTCCGTCGCCGCCCCGGCGGTCACGTCATGACCGGCGCGCTCGGGCCGGGCTACGAGTACACCGGCAAGCACCGGCGGGCCACCGGCCCCACGGCCAGCCCGCCCGCCTGGGCCAGCACCGCGCGGGGCGCCGTACGCGGCGGCCGGACCGAGCCGGATGGTCGGCTGGCGTCCGGGCCCGGCGGCAGCTCAGTGTCCGGGCTGCGGTCACAGATTTCGGCACGGAACGATCCAGGAGGCCGTGATGCCGCATAGTAACCCGCTCCGCGGCGGCCGGCCGGTGCCGGGCAACGCGCTGGCCGCGCAGGTCATGGTGATCGCCAAGGAACCCGTCCCCGGCCTGGTCAAGACCCGCCTCACGCCTGCCTACAGTCCGGTGGAGGCGGCCGCGCTGGCGGCCGCGGCCCTGGCCGACACGCTGGCCGCGGTGCAGGCCGCCCACGTGGCCCGCCGGGTGCTCGCCCTGCAGGGCAGCCCGGGCCCGTGGCTGCCGCCCGGCTTCGACGTCATCGCACAGCGCGGCGGCGGCCTCGACGAGCGCATCGCCTGGGCCCTGGCCGACGCGAACGACACCTGGCCTGCCCCCGTGGTGCTGATCGGCATGGACACGCCGCAGGTCACGCCCGGCCTGCTGGCCGCGGCCACCGCCCCGCTGACCTCGGGCGCCGCGGATGCCACCTTCGGGCTGGCCGCCGACGGCGGCTTCTGGCTGCTCGGCCTGCGCCAGATCGACCCGGCCCTGATCCTCGGGGTCCCGATGTCGCAGCCCTACACCGGGTCGCTGCAGCTGGCCAGGCTGCAGCAGGCCGGACTGCGGGTCCTGCTGCTGCCCGAACTGACCGACGTCGACACCGCCGCCGAGGCCGCGCGCATCGCCGCCGAGATACCAGAGTCCCGCTTCGCGGCCTGCGTGCGCAGCCTGGGGGAGCGTTCGGCGCGCTCGCTCGCGGTGGCCTAGGGGCGCAAAATTTTCGCACGGTTGGGATTGCAGCGGTTGCGGACGGTGGTTAAATACCTCTGGTTGTGTATGAAGTTCGTGCACGTGTCACAGCGCCTGCGAAGTTCAACTGCGAGCGCGCCGGATGCGCGAGCAACCCGGGGACACACGTCCGTGCGTTCCCGAAATCGTCTCAGTAGGAGAAGTACATGCCTCAGGGCACCGTGAAGTGGTTCAACTCGGACAAGGGCTACGGCTTCATCGCCCCGGACGACGGCTCGGCCGACGTCTTCGTCCACCACTCCACCATCAAGATCGACGGATTCCGCACTCTTCAGGAGAACCAGCGCGTCGAGTACACCGCTGGCCGGGGCCCGAAGGGGCCGCAGGCGGAGGAAGTCCACCCGCTGTAACACGGCACGACGCAAAACAGTGCGGGGCGGCCGGACGGCCGCCCCGCACTTTCGTATCTGAACTCAGGCCACCGGGCCGGTGACCGTGACCAGGCTGCCGTAGCTGAGGTAGCCGTAGGCGGTCTTGGCCGCGTCCCAGGGCAGCTCGACGCAGCCCAGGCTCTGGTAGAACCCGTAGCTGTACCGCTGGAACTCGTGCACCGCGTCGCCGCCGTTGAAGTAGTTCGCGTAGTACACCGGGTCGTGGTACTTCGAGCCGTCCGGGTTGGTGCCGTCCATGTAGGTGAAGTAGAACTTCAGGTACACGGGGAAGGTGCCGTCCACGGTCGAACGGCCCGGGATGCCGGTGTTGACCGGGGTCGTGAGCACCACCCGGCCGTTGTGCCAGAGGGTCAGCGACTCCGGGTAGTGCTGGTTGGCCAGCGCGTAGGTGTAGCCGTTCGGGTTGTCCTTGCCCTCGGCCACCGCGGTCAGCAGGCCGGACCACACGGTCTGGCCGGCGTACCCGTCCATGGTCAGTCCCTGTACCGACTCGAAGGCCCGGATCGCCCCGGTGTCGAGGATGTTGGCCGAGCCTGCCGTCCACTGGTCGGTCAGGTTGGACGGGTAGTCACCGTTCCAGCTGAACGTGCCCGCGGGTGCGTGATACGCGGCGGCCAGCTCGGCGTCGGCGTTCTTCGGGCTGATGACCGCGCCGGACTTCGCCGTCCAGGTGAACGGCAGGTAGCCGAGCTGCGAGAGCAGTTGCTGCAGGCGCAGGGTGCTGAACGAGCCGGTGGTGAAGCTCTCGGTCACGCCCGAGCCGAGCAGCCCGCCGGCGCCCGCGCTGCGTCCGCCCACCGAGATCATCCCGGCCTGGCCGCCCGGGATCTTGACCGTGACCTTGGTGTCCTGGAAGTAACCGACCGCCGGGGTGAACACCGCCGAGTCGCCCTCCACCTGCCACTTGCCCGCAATCGAGGGCGACAGCTGCGGCATCGGGGTGCTGGCCGCCAGCGGCGCGGAGAACTGCACCCGGATCGGCGCCGCCCCGTTGACTCCCTTGGCCCCCGAACCCGGGCTAACGGACAGCACCTGCAGCGGAACGGCCGGCACATCCTGGGCGGCCACGGACGCCTGCTGGGCGGGCGTGACCGGGGCGGCGTGGCTGCCCGGCGTCCCGAACGCGACGATCGCGACCCCGGCGACCAGGACCATGGCCGCGCTGCTGGCCACCAGCGCCACGGCCCGGCGGCCCTTGCGGCGCGGCGCTTCGGGTTTGGCTTCGGCGGTCCCGTCAGCTGCTAGCTCAGGCGCCAGCATTGTCTGCTGTTTGCGGAACCATCCGGATCGCGACACAACGGTGTCCCCTCCAACGATTTATTTCAACGGGCGGGTAACAATAAAGACACGACTCTCGGGGCAAGCAAGATCGGAACAACCCTTCCTACAGACAGACGCTCGTGACCCTGGATTGGTTGCCGGTATACAGCCTATCCGTGCGCGGGTTCTGCCCGGCGGGCCGGGCCTGGCCCGTGCGCGGCCATCCGCGGTCAGGTGAATACCCCGTTTGGCCAGGGCGGACACCGGATTAACGGCCGGCGACGGGGGCTGGGCGCCCCGGGCGGCTCCGAGCACAGCCGCCCGGGCCGTCGCGGACCGTCAGGCTCGCCGGTGCCGCCCGCCGCCACGGCCGCCTGGCGGCGGACCGCCGGATGTGGCCCCCGCCCATCCTCGGACGCATAAAGCGCGCCAATCTGGCGGCCGGTAATAACGGCCGGCGTAATGACCCGAAATTACCCCGGCCGACCCGGTAAATAATCCGGCCGGGCGACCAATTACTCCCGGGCGAAAGGTCCGCTTACTCCTGGGCGAAAGGTCCGCCGTCCCGGCGCCGCCCGCCCGGCATCGACGCGATCCTTCGGCCGCATCGGCGCGGCCCTCCATTCGCCGGCCACGGCGCGTGGCCGGCCCGGCTACCCGCCGCGTGACCTGCCCAGGGGCGGCCGCGGACCGGCGCTGCCGTAACCCCCCCGAAAGATCTAGCCCTCACAGAAAGAGTCGTAATAATTACTTTCCGTTCACATTGCCGACCCGTTGCCGCATCACCGGCCGGTCGCCGTCCTATCACGGGGCAATCTCGGCCCGCGAAACGTCCGTCACCTGCAGCGTAATAACTTGGCAAGGAATTACCAGGGTTTCGGCGCCCGCTCGCAGTTAAAACCAGACAAACGGCGAATCTTCTCGATTTCATGTTTCCGCCGTCGCCGCGGGTCTAGGTTGAGCCACCGGGAGCGTCACAGCGGACATCCATGGAGGTGGATTGAATGCTCAGCGGGCATCGGTCCGCATGGCGCCGTCGCAGGAACACTCGCGCGGCGCGCATAGCGATACCACTCGCCATACCGATGGCGTTGGGCCTGACCCTCGGGATCGTCCTCGCGGTCTCCGGCGGGCCCGTGAAGACGATTAATCAATCGGTGCTCGGCTCGTGCGCCTCGGCGTCCGCTAGCCCCGTCGCATCCGGCGGAGTCGATCCCTCGGGAAGTGCCTCGGCGGCACCGTGCACCACCGCATCTGACCCGGCCGACCCGACGGCCACTGCCAGCGCCAACGCAGTGGTCCCCCCGGCACCTGCCTTCGACAGCGGGCCGATCGCCTTCAGCCAGCTTGGCGACCTGGCCACGGATCCGGTCGACGGCACCGGAGCCGCGATCAACCTGAACCAGACGCCGGACGAGGCGGCCACGTCGCTGAACTGCACGCTGGCCGTGCCCGCCAACCCGCTGACGGCCAAGGGCCTGGCCACGCCGTGGCAGCTGGGTGACGGCTGCTCGCAGGCGAACTTCGGCACCGAGGGCGCATTCGTCGAGGCGACGATCCTGGCCCCGAACGGGAAGCTGCAGGTCTACAATCCGCTGGTCATCACCGCGGGCACCACCCCGGCCGCGGCGCCGGTGCAGCCGAAGATCGCCCGCGGTTCCGCGGTGATCATCGACATCGGCTCCAACGGCACGAACCTGGTGCTGGTGGGCCGCGGCGCGCAGCAGGGCAACTGCATCGACGCGCTGGGTCAGTCGGTCATCGGTCAGGTCTCGGCCTGCAACGCGGTCGACTTCTACCGGATGGCCAACTTCGAGATCGCGGACCGCCTCCTGAAGGTTCCGGCCTTGGGCACGTCCGAAGACGGCCAGCCGTGCCTGACCGTGCGTGATTTCGCGGTGGTCGACCAGGATCAGAGCGACAACGTGATCACGTCGTACCTGATGAATGCCAATGGCCAGACCGCGCAGGATACGGCCGTGAACACGGCCGCGCTGGCTGGTGCGCAGACCATCGTGAATGGCAGCGACGACAAGCTGCTGTCCGACTTCCTCGATCCGGCCACTGGCTGCACCCCGTTCAAGGCACCGGACATCACCGATCCGGCCGGAGTTTCCGGCTCGCAGGCCCTGAACGAGCTCAGCGCCCGCGTCGACCAGCGCGGTGTCATCGCGGTGGTGCCGCCGAATGATGAGATGACCTTGGTCAGCAGCGCGTTCAGCATCGCCAAGACCAACGTCTACCGCTCGCTGGTGGACCAGCCGCTGCTGCCCGGCAACACGGACGCCAACAAGGTCGCTGAGGCCTACTGCCAGAACATGACCAACATCGCCCCGGCCCGCAACCAGCTGGACATGACCCCTGAGCTGGCGTTCGGCTCACCGGTCGCCAGTATCGGCGACAACCTGGCCACGTTCATGGGCAACCGACTGTCCATGTCCTTCGCTAACCTCGGCTGCACCAACTACGGCCTGACCGACCCGGCGACCGTCACACTGGACGCCAACCAGGTGGCCACCGCCGTGTCGTATAACGTCGGGCAGCAGAAGGCCACGCTGCAGGGTGGCACCGATCCGACGGCGAGCCCGAGTGCCGGTGGGGGTAACGGATCTTCCGGTCCGCCCACGAAGCGCCACCGGCGGGGCCACAAGTACCAGGATCCGTCCGGCGAATAGCACCGAGCGGGACCTGGAGGTCCGTTAGATAGCGCTCCATGGCGGGGCGGCCCATCAAGGGCCGCCCCGCCTCTTGCGTTTCTGTTCAGGCCGGATCGCCGCACGTTCAGCGATGCCGATTGCGCAAACGAGATGTATCGTGTTTGTGTCGGCCGCAGCGAAGAATACGAACGCAAGGAAGGCGGCGCTGAGCATGTTCGAGAGGTTCACTGACCGGTCGCGGCGCGTCGTGGTCCTGGCCCAGGAAGAGGCCAGGATGCTCCGCCACGATTACATCGGTACCGAGCACATCCTGCTCGCCCTCATCCGTGAGGGTGGCGGGGTCGCAGCCCAGGCGCTGGCGTCACTCGGGATCACTGAGGAGGCGGCCCGCCAGCAGGTCGAGGAGATCGTCGCCCCGGGCCGGGCCAGCCCGCAGCGGGGGCACATCCCGTTCACGCCCCGGGCCAAGAAGATACTGCAGCTGTCATTGCGCGAGGCCATCGCGCTCGGTCACGGCTACATCGGGACCGAGCACCTCTTGCTCGGCCTGGTCCGCGAGGACGACGGGGTAGCCGTACGGGTACTGAACGGCCTGGGCGCTGACCCGAACCGCGTCCGTCAGCAAGTGATCCAGCTGGTCTCGGCCAGGCAGGTTCAGCAGGAGCCGGGAACCGGCCGCACCACTGGCCGGGGCAAGCGCAAGCTGCTCTCTGAGCTTCGCGGCCGTCTGGACTCGCTGGACTGGCGCCTGTCGGTGCTGGAACAACGCGTCGGTACCTCTCCGGACCTGGCCCAGCTCGACCAGGAGATCTCCCAGCTCCGTAGCGACAAGGAGAGCGCCATCGACGCCCAGGACTTCGAGCACGCGGCGGTGCTGCGCGACCGGGAACAGCAACTGCTTGGCGACAAAGCCGCTCGCGTGCAGGAGTGGGCCGCCCTGCCGTCCTTGAGCGATGAGGTCGACCGACTCCGTGATCTTCTCCGTCGGCACGGCATCGACCCGCAGGACGGCGTGGCCTGAGCACGGACGGGCGCTCACGGCAACCACCGTATTTGCCGTGCCGAGGCTACCCAACCATGCTGGCGGCATGCATAAGACCACCGGCGTGCGTGACCCGGCCGCCGCGTTTCCGCTGCCCAGCACCCGAGATGACAGGCAGGAACGGCGCGAAGCCAACCGGGCGATCGCAGTCAGCGCGGCCGGGCTGGCCGTTACCGGCCTCGTCGAGCTGCTACTGGCGATCCTGACCGGCTCGGTCGGGCTGCTCGGCGACGCGATCCATAACCTGTCTGACGTCTCGACCAGCGCGGTGGTGTTCCTGGGATTCCGGATCTCCCGCAACGGGCCGACCGAGCGGTATCCCTACGGCCTGGACCGGGCCGAGGACCTGGCCGGAGTCGGCATCGCCATCGTCATCTGGGCCAGCGCGGCGTTCGCCGGGTACGAGAGCATCCGCAAGCTGGTCGATCACGGCACCACCAGCCACGTCGTCCTCGGCATCGTCGGCGCGACGCTGGGCATCATCGGGAACCAGGTCGTCGCCCGGTACAAGCTCATCGTGGGCCGGCGCATCAACTCCGCGACGCTGATCGCCGATGCCCGGCACTCCTGGCTCGATGCCCTGTCCTCAGCGGGCGCCCTGGTCGGCCTGGCCGCGGTGTCGCTCGGCTTCCGGCTGGGCGACCCGATCGCAGGCATGGCGGTGACCCTGTTCATCTGCCACGTCGGCTACGAGGTCACCAAGGACGTCGTACAGCGCCTGGCCGACGGCATGGACCCGGCTGTCATCACCGCCGCCGAGGCCGCCGCGAGATCGGTGGACGGAGTCATCCATGCCCACGCCCGCGCTCGGTGGACCGGGCGAACCCCCTCCGCATCGAGATCGAAGGCTGGGTAGACCCGGATATGCCGGTGCGCGATGCTGATGAACTCGGCCGCCAGGTCGCGGCCGCCGTGGCCGATGAAGTCCCTGAAGCGGGAAGCTTCACCTGGACAACTCGCGCTGGTCCAGCCCAAGGAGAGAGAATGGAACAGAACCAGGCCAGGAGTGTGAGAGCCTGATTCGGTGCTAAAGCTGCTCGCTTTCGTGCTTTCGGTGCTCAGCGGTAGTCCCCACGGATGACCCGGAGGACTACGGCGGCGCCGTAAATCGCCCGCGGGGCCGATGCGCCGCGCCGCCATGCTACGGCACGATTGACCCATGAACGCGGGCCCTACGATCCCGCTGGCGGATCCCCCGGTCACCTCAAGCCGGCGGTGGATCCTGGCCCGGACCCGGCTCGACTTCTGGCTCGACGCCCTCCTGCTGGTGGCCTATACGCTCGCCTACAGCCTGGGATTCACCGGGGTCGCCACTCACGAATGGCTCGGCATCGGGCTTGGCGTGGTCTTGCTGGTCCACCTCACGCTGCACTGGGACTGGGTCATCCGCACCACCCGGAAGCTGCTGCGCCGAGGCGGCCGCGAGCGGTTCGTCTGGCTGATCAACCTGCTGCTACTGCTATCCATGACGCTGTGCATCGCGTCCGGCATCCTGATATCCGAGGTGGCACTGCCGCAACTGGGGATCACCCCTCCGGCCAGCTCCTTCTGGCGGCAGATGCACGACACCACGGCGACGCTGACGCTGATCCTCGTGCCCATCCACGCCGCGCTGGACTGGCGATGGATCGTGGGCGTGGCCCGCCGTTTCGCCGCCTAGCGCCCGGGACGATCACGGTGAAGTTCCTCCGGCATCTCGCCGCGGTCGTGGTCACGGTGGCGGTCATCGTCGGGCTGGGCATGCTATGGGCACACGCCTCCGGCGGCACCGGCCCCAGACAGGCACCCTCGCCCGAGGCGCTCGTGCGGCTGGAGCAGATCAAGGAGCAGATCAAGGCCGGCGTGATCAGGGTCCAAACCGACGACGGGTTCCACCTCGCCGATACCGGCAACCTGATCCGGACCTGCGAGATCGAGGCGGTGCTGGCCGCCGCCGTGATCACGGTGAGCGTCGTCCGGCGGCGGCACCGCCGGATGCGGCGTGCCGCCACCAGGGATAGAGCGGCCGCCGCCAAGCCTCTTGTCATGTAGAGGGGGCGACGTGCCCGCTGTGTGCCCGACAGAGGAGTCAGCAGCGGTACTTGACGGCCACTGACGGACAACCATAAATGGCGGCTGACCTGCAACGTGCTGGTCGGAAAGGCATGACAGGCCAGTTCCCGAGCTGATAGTGCGGACGAGCCGGGTTTCATGGCGTGAGCGCCGAGGCCGAAGAACTAGCTCAGGTTCGAGGTACCGGCGCAGTAGTTGCCTGCCACCGAGGTGCCGAGCGGGGCAGTGGCGGTGTCCGCTGGCAGCGAGGCGGGGCTGACGAACTGACTGCCCTGCGGCCCGGCCTCGACCGCCTCGCCCAGCGCGCTGCCCTTCAGGTACTGCGAGAAGGTCAGGAACCACTCGTCCAGCCGTCGTCCCACTTGCCCGCTGCGGTGGAGGCGGTGAGGGTAGACCGGTTCGTACAGACGGGACTTCGTGTTAACGCCGCATGGTTCCAGGCGGGAGACCTGGAACCATGCGGCGTTGCTGCCTGAACTGGGCCGGGTTAGTGTCCGGTGACCTCGAATACGTAGGTGCCCCAGTTGTCATAGGGGTCCTGGAACTGCGTGGGCGGGATGTATTCGGTGGCCAGCCAGACGCCGTTTCCACTGGGGTCGGGCTGGGCGAAGGAGTAGTCACCCCAGCGGGCCTGGTTGAAGGGCGGCGCGTCGGAGAAGCTCAGGTGCGGCCCGGTTCCGACGGCTACCGTGGTGATCCGGCCTGAGCCCAGGCGGGTGTACGCCGCGCTCGGGTTGATGGTGGCGCTGGTGATCGTGAACACCATCTCGGGGGCGCCGAACTGCGGTGCGCCGATCGCCGGGTAGAGCAGGTTGGCGTGCCTGGCGGTCACGTATCCCTGCTGGGCCACGTACCCGCGGGTGGCGTTGACCTGGAACCACGCGGCGGCGTCACGGGCGGCGGTGTCCCCGCGCGGGCTCACCGCGGCGTCCAGCGCCGTCCACAGCTGGATCTGGCCGCCGAAGCCGCGGGTGACTTCGACCGGTCCGCTGAGCCGGCTGTCGTCGGGGTTCAGAGCGGTCTCGGAGGTGATGACCATGCCGTTGACGGTATGGGTGGAGCCGTCGCCGGTGCTGGTGGCGGGTACCGGGAACGCGTACGGCTCGCTGGGCAGGACCTTGCCGGTCAGGCTGGGCGTGCCCTGGCCGGTCGTCACCGCGGCGCTGTCAGTCAGGGTCCACAGGCCCAGGGTGGTGCCGACCGGGTTGTTGTCCCCGTTGGCTAGGAACGGGACCGAGTTCACCAGGTAGCCGGTGCTCGTGCCGGTGGCGATCGCCGGGTCCATGCCGACCACCGGGTTGCCCGCCAGGGACACCGGCCCGATCACCGAGTCGCTCACCGTCGGGGCCTCGGCGATCAGCTCCGGCTTGGAGATGACCAGCGCGATCGCGCCCTCATAGTCGGATTCGGTGGGCCCGCAGTATTCATCGGTGGAGATGACGAGCGCGTTGTTGTCGAAACCGGTCTTCGGCTGGTCGCCGAAGCAGTCCCCGGCGGTGGGGCCGCCGAGTGAGGTGTCGAACTGGTAGGCGGCAACGCCGTTCTTGTTCATGACCACCACGTCGGCGGTGGTGTTGTTGTCATCGGCCGCCGGGCCGGTGGCGACGGGGAAGCCGATCTCGGTGAAGTAGAAGCTCTGCGTCTGCTGGTCATACAGGCAGCGCACGTCGCCCTCGGCGTACGGGTCCTGGAACAAGGTAGCCAGGCTCACGTCGGGCCGCAGCAGCGCGCCGGCCGGGGTGGTCTCCCGGTCCGCCAGGTTGATCGGCTCGAAGACCGCCTTCGGGCTGCCCGCCAGCGTGGGGTCGCGGCCGACGCACAGGCCCTGGTCCGGCGGCGTGATGGGGAAGCCGTTCAGGCTATCGCTGTCGAGGTTGCTCAGGCCGTTGAAGGCCGCGATCACCCCGCTGCGGGAGACGGTGCCGCTGGCCGTGCTGACGCTCTCCGCCGGGGCCACCCCCGCGCCGACTGCCGACGGCCCCCGCAGCCCCAGCGGGGTCAGCGCGCGCGGGCCCTCATTGCGGAAAGCCGAGGCGACCTTCGGCAAGCTGGAGACGCTAGCGGTCTGGGTCAGCCGCACAGCGGCACCAGGCGTGCCGTGGTACGTCGCAGCGGTCACCGGGGCCGCCGCCGCTGCGGTGGCGGTCGCGGAGATCGCGGCCAGGGGCGTGACGAGTGCGGCCACCCCGACCACGATCCCGGCTGACAGCCGTGCTTTTCTCAAGCGGATCATGTCCTGTTCACCGTCCTGTGAGCTGGTTTGCCACGGCCCGTTGCGGTTGGCCACCAATCGCCCCAGTCTGCTAGTTCGGCAGACGCGAACAAGGTCGCTCGCCGGGATCGGCTGGTTGCAATTGGGTAACTATGCGCGAACAAGACGTATTTCGTCCGGTGATGCGGCATCCAAGCTGCGGCGGCCACGCGCCTCCAGGATGACCCGATCGAGACCGCATCGGTCTTCGTCCCTGATCTGCGGGCCTCGTCGAACAGGGGCTCAGGCACGCGCACCGGCGGTATTACGCGAGGCCGGGCTCGAACCGGCGCTGGGCCCCCAGAGCGAACCTCACTTCTGATGTTGTGGTCGCCGGACCTTCACGGCCCGGGGGAGTCAGGACTCTTGCACATCGCTTACCGGGCGAACTGGCTGGCGATGAGGTAGGTGCCGAGGAGGATCAGGGCGATTGCGGCGCCTTGTTCGGCGCGCTCGCGCCAGCGTTCGCTGATCCTGGCGCCGATGGCCAGGCCGAGTTGCGCCGCGATGAAGGCCTGGAGGGCGATGGCGATGATGACGGCGGTGACGTGGAGGTGAGCAAGGCCGATGGTGAATCCGATGGCGAGCTCGTCGAGGCTGATGCTGATTCCCAGTGCGATGAGTGCGAGCCCGCGGCTGCCGGTGAGTCGGCTGGCCTTGTCGTCTTCGTCCTTGTCGCCTGCCAGGAGCATCCAGGCTCCGACTGCGATCACGGCGCCGCCTGCCAGGTAGTTGGCGACCTGGCCGATTCCGCGGGCTAGGGCGGTTCCTAGGCCCAGGCCGATGAGCGGCATCCCGCCTTCGAACAGCACGAAGATCAGCGAGATACGCAGTCGCTGCCGCGCCGTCACTACCTGGGTAGCTCCGATCGCGGCGGCAACAGCGAAGGAGTCCAGGCCCAGCGGAAGCACGAAGGCCAGCAGCTTCAACACCGGTTCAGGCTCTCACGACCTTCAGGTCATCGCCGCAGCCGAGCCTGCCAGACTGGGCTGGTGACTCCGGCAGGTGACAGGTCGCGGGTCGTTTTGCTGCGCCGGGGGTTTGCCCTGGAGTACGTGACGCTGGCCTGGAACGTGGCCGGGGTCGCGGTGCTGGCTGTCGCGGCTGTCTCGGCCGGTCGGTGGCCCTGGCCGGGTTCGGCCTGGACTCGCTGATCGAGATCGGCGCGTCCACGGTGGTGATCTGGGAGCTGTCGGGCACGGGCCCGGCCCGCCAGCGCCGCGGACTGAAGCTGATCGGGTACGCGTTCGCTGCCCTGGCTGTCTATCTCCTGGCGCAGTCCACGGTGGTCCTGGCGGCCGGGTACCACGCGCGGCATTCGGTGCCCGGGATCATCTGGACGGCGTTGACCGCTGGGGTGATGTTCGCGCTGGCGGCAGGTAAGGCCCGGACCGGCCGGGCGCTGGATAACCCGGTGCTGCGAGCCGAGGGCCGGGTCACGATGGTGGACGGCATCCTAGCCGCAGCCGTGCTCGCTGGCCTGACGCTCAATGCCGGGCCCGGCTGGTGGTGGGCTGACCCCGCCGCAGGGTACGTGCTGGTCTATTACGCGGCCCGCGAGGTCCGGGGGATCTTCTCCGTCCACGCTCAATGAGCGCAAGGGCCCGCGTCGCCGTGGAACCGGACCCCGAAGAACTAGCTCAGGTTCGAGGTGCCGGCGTAGTAGTTGCCCGCCACCGAGGTGCCGAGCGGGGCGGTGGCGGTGTCCGGCGGCAGCGAGGCGGGGCTGACGAACTGGCTGCCCTGCGGCCCGGCCTGGACCGCCTCGCCCAGCGCGCTGCCCTTCAGGTACTGCGAGAAAGTCAGGAACCACTCGGTCCAGCCGTCGTCCCACTTGCCGGCCGCGGTGGAAGCGGTGATGGTGATCGGGTCACCGGGAATGGCCATGTTGTAGTAGATCTGCGCGTCCTCGGGCGGCAGGTTCACGCACCCGTGGCTGACGTTGGTCGTGCCCTGGTCCACCACCGACCAGGGGGCCGAGTGGTAGTAGTCGCCGCTGAAGGTGAACCGGACGGCAAAGTTGACCAGCTCGTTGTAGTAGCCCGAGCTGCCCGGCGCGCCGCCGCCGATCATCCGGACCGGGTTGGCCTTCTCCACGCTCAGGTAGGAGCCGTCCGGGGTGGGCAGGGTAGACCGGCCGGTGCTGATCGGCCACTTGTAGGCCAGCGCGCCGTTGATGTAGATCTGGGTGAAGTGGCTGGTGGTACTGGCCACCGCGATCACCGAACTGCCGATGTTGAAGCTCTGGGTCAGGTCGGCCGTGCCGTACACGCCCGGGGCGCCCTCCACCCCGTTCAGGTGCCCGTCGAAGCTGACCGTGGTGTCCGCGGGCCAGTAGTCCCGCGGCCGGAAGTAGACCTGCTGGTTGCCGTCCCAGTACCAGGCCCCGATGACCGGCTTTGACGTGGTGAGCTGCAGCGACCGCTCGACCGCCGCCTTGTCGGTGATCGGCCGGCTGAAGTTCAGGATGATCGGCATGCCGACCCCGTAGGTCTGGCCTGAGCCCTCGAAGATCTCGGTCTGGAACGTCGAAGCTGGCGACAGGGTGCGGAACGTGCTGGTGGTGACGATCTTCTGGCCGCTGGCGTTGATGCCGGTGGCGGTCACCGTGTACGACTGCGCCGCGCCCAGCGTCCACGCGCTGTGCCAGGTCCGGTCGCCGGCCGACAGCGTCCCGCTCACCGGGTCGCCCGAGGTCTTGACGGTGACGTTGGTCACCTTGCCCTGGGTGGCGGTGACGGTGATGCCCTGGGTCGGGTTCACGTCGTGGCTGCCATCCGACGGCGTGATCTTCAGCTCCGAGGCGAGCAGCGAGGCCTGCGCCTTGGCCGACGCCGAGGCCGAGGCCGACGACTGGGCGGGCGTGGCGGCGGGCGCGCCGCTGCTGCAGGCCGTGACGAGCAGGCCCAGGGCGGCTGCGGCGGCTACGGTGCCGTACCAGCGCACTCGTCCTGCTGACCTGCGGTCATGGCCGCGCACGGCAAAACCTCCTTGACCGAGCTATGGATCCGCGATGCCCCTCTTGCGTGTCTGCTAGGCATATTACGTGGTCCTTACCGGTCCTACCGGCCTGCGGCGAGATCCCCCGAAGACCGCCGCGGGCGGGCCAGCAGCCCCGCCCAGACCAGCCCGATCACGGTCAGCAGCACCAGCAGGTACTCCGGCCAGGCCCCCACCCGGTCGGCCAGCGTGCGGTAGCTGACCAGCGGGACCCGGGCGTCGAGCTCGGCCTGCCGCCACACGCCGCTGTAGGCGATCAGCGCCCCGTCCGGCGCGATGATGCTGCTCTCCCCGGTGGTCGAGGCGTACACCAGCGCCCGGTCGGACTCGATGGCCCGGATCCGGGCCATCGCGGTCTGCTGCGCGGTCTCGCCGAGCTGCCCGTCGATCTCGAAGTCCGCGTCGTTGGACTGCACCGAGAGCAGGTTGGCCCCGGCGTTGACCTCGGACCGCACCAGGTCGTCGAAGCCCACCTCGTAGCAGATCACGTCGCCCAGCCTGATCTTCCCCACGTCGAAGACCACGGGCAGCTTCCCGGCCGTGTAGTTCACCGGCTGCAGCGAAGGCAGCGAGCTGAAGCTGGAGATGAGGCCGCGGAACGGGATGTACTCGCCGAACGGCACCAGCTGGCGCTTG
Organism: uncultured Actinomycetes bacterium; assembly: GCA_963790065.1. Classification (GTDB taxonomy): domain Bacteria; phylum Actinomycetota; class Actinomycetes; order Streptosporangiales; family Streptosporangiaceae; genus Palsa-504. The sequence continues at coordinate 66,669 of CAWBNK010000004.1, forward strand.
ACGTACACTGTGGTCGGGCCGACGCCGGGCACCCACAGCTGCCCGGCGTTACGCAGCGGGTTCTGCAGCACCTCGCCGACCAGGATCGGCCGGCCGAGGGCGTTCATCGCCGTCACGACCTCGTCGTAGAGGAAGGGGTCGTCGTTCGGGTCGACGCCGACGGCGTCCTCGGGCCAGACGGCGAGCGCCGGCGCGGGCTGCTGCCCGGCCTTGACCTGTTCGGCCAGCTTGATCGTGGCCGTCACGTGGTTCTGCGTGACCTCGGTGTCGTTGAGCTGGGCCGGCAGGTTCCTGGCCCGCGGCACGTTGCCCTGGATCGCGGCCACCACGGCGGTCGGCGCGCCCCCGACCGGGTCCACCGGCAGCAGCCCGCCCGCCAGCACCAGCCCGCCCGTCACCACCGCGGCCAGCGCGGCAGCCAGCCACCGCCACTCGATCCGGCTGCCGGAACCCAGTGCCACCAGCACCGCGCGGGCCGTCATGGCTCCGACCAGCGCGACCAGGAAGCTCAGCAGCGGCACGCCGCCCACCGCGACCCAGCGGACATCGGGGGCCACCGACTGGCTCATGGCCAGCCGGCCCCAGGGAAAGGCGAACGGCCAGCGGTCCCGCAGCGCCTCGGCCGCCACCCACCAGGCCGCCACGAACACGGGCCAGCACGGCAGCCGCAGCAGCAGCCGCTGGCCCACGCACAAGATGGCGAAGATGACCGCCTCGGCCACCGCCAGCGAGGACCAGGCGTACCAGGCCACGTTGATCAGCCAGGACAGCAGCGGCACGAACAGCGCCAGGCCGAACGCCAGGCCGCAGCAGAACGACGCCCGCAGGCTCCGCCCGGCCAGCGCCACCACCAGCAGGGCCGGCCCCACCGCGGCCAGCGGCCAGATACCTATGGGCGGGAAGGCGGCGTAGACGGCCAGCCCGCCCGCGACCGAGCTGAGCAGCGCCCAGCGCGTGGCCAAGCCGCCGAACGCCCCGGGCCCGCCGAACACCTCGAGCCGGCCGAACACCCCGGCCCGGCCGGGCGGCGCGCCAGGAACGGGCGGCGCGCCGGGAACGGGCGGCGCGCCAGGAACAGCCCCGGCCCGGGCCGCCTGAACGGCTCCCTCGGGCTCTCCGCCTACCTCTCCCACCGGCCTCACCCTGGCAGCCTAATCGCCGCCCGCGTACCCCGTCACCTCGCCGGATCCGGCTCCGGCTCCTGCGCCGGGCCCAGGCGGCGGATCTGACGCCGGTGTCGGCCACGGAATGACCGCAGAGCTGGGCAAGCCACGTTGTTTCGCATGAAGGTCGCAATCCGCTGGGCTATAGTACGGATGGCGAACGCCTCAGTGGGGGGGCGTGCACTGTCCGTAATCCTTCGTTTCTGAGGTAGTGCACATGACATGCGTTAATTGGGCTGCGCCGTGATCAGGATCCGCTACCGCGCCGCGAATGAGCTTGCCCCCGGCTTACACGCTGCGGCCGAACGGCATGGGCGCAACACCACCGTGTACCTGCTGTCCGGCCTGACCACCGCCGAACGCCGGGCGGCCCTGCGCAGGCTGCGGATATCGGCCCGGGTGGGGCGCAATCCGCGGCTGCCCGCGGCCCAGCTCCGCCTCGCGCTGCTGGCTGACCGGATCAGGACCTCGCTGGGCTGGGCCGGCGCGGTCTTCCGCTCGCATCCGGCCGGCAGCACGGTGCCGGTCATGGTGATCTCCGCGGGCGCGATCGCCTTCCTGGCCCTATCGGCCGTCTCGATCCAGGTCATCCATACGCCGCGGACTTCCGGCCAGCCGCTGGCCGCGGGCCTGCCCAACGCCTCGGGGACGATACCGGTCGGCGGCGGCTCGACCGACCCGACCGCGGGCGGCGGCGTGATTCCCGGCGGGGCGGGCGCGGCCAGTCCGCTGGCCACCCCGGGTAGCACCGGCGCCGGCGCGGTCGGTCCCGGCCAGCCCGGCGCGGCCGGGGCGGCCGGGCGGCAACGGCGCAGCCGGCGGCAACGGCACAGGCTCGGGCGTGGGCACCACGCTGGCCGGGAATGCCGACCCGACTCCGTCGCCCGCGGCGGGCGCGGATAGCACGGCGCCCGCCACCTCGGCCTCGTCCGCGGCGGCGGCCACGTCGGCGCCCGCGGCCAAGCCCTCGCCCACGCCCAGTGCCAGCAGCAACGGCGCCTGCCTGCACCTCGGCCCGCTCGGGGTCTGCCTATAGGCTGAATCGGTGAGCAGGCGCGGATGGTTGCTGTTCGCCGCGATGGGCGTGATCTGGGGCATCCCCTACCTGCTCATCAAGGTGGCCGACGGCGGCGTCTCGGTCCCCGTGCTGGTCTTCACCCGGGTCGCGCTCGGCTCGCTGCTGCTGTTGCCCGCGGCCGTCCGCGGCGGCCGCCTGGCCGCGCTGAAGGGGCACGTCCGCTGGCTGGCCGCGTTCACCTTGTTCGAGATCGTCGGCCCGTTCGCGCTGCTGTCCAACGCCGAACGGCACCTGCCTAGCTCCACCAGCGGCCTGCTGGTCGCCGCGGTGCCCATCTTCAGCGCGCTGCTGGCCTGGGTGACCCGCGGCGGTGACCGGACTGACGCTGATCCGCTGGCTCGGGCTGGCCATCGGGCTGGGCGGGGTGGCCCTGCTGGCCGGGCCGAGCGCCAGTCAGGTCGGGCCGCTGCCGGTGCTTCAGGTGCTGGGCACCGCGCTGGGTTACGCTATCGGCCCGCTGATCGCCAACCGCAAGCTGGCCGACCTGCCCCCGGTCGCGGTCAACACGGTATGCCTGGGCGCCGCCGCGATCATCTACGCCCCGTTCGCCGCGCTGACCTTCCCCAGCCACGTGCCGTCGGTCCAGGTACTGCTGTCCCTGGCCGCGCTCGGCGTGATCTGCACCGCGGCCGCCTTCCTGATCTTCTTCCGGCTCATCGCCGAGGTCGGCCCGGCCCGGGCCACGGTCATCACCTACGTCAACCCGGCCGTCGCCGTGGCCCTCGGCGTCATCGTCCTGGGCGAGCACCTGACCGCCACCATCGGCGTCTCGTTCGTGCTCATCCTGGGCGGCTCGGTGCTGGCCACCCGGCCCGGCTCGGCCCGCGCCGCGCCGGCGATCGCCGAAACACCCACCCCGGTTCGTTCGGAATAAGAATAAATTGAAGCCGAACGGTCCGTGGCTCACCTGGCCGCATGACCGCGACCAGCCCCCGGGGAAGGACAGGTACACGTGACAGCCATACCGGCCACGAGCAGCCCGTCCGGCCTGCGGCTGTCCACCGCGCGCGGTCGCTGGGTGGTGACCGCCACCGTGCTGGGCTCGGGCATGGCCGCCCTGGACGCCACCGTGGTGGGCATCGCGCTGCCCGCCATCGGGCGGAACTTCCACACCGGGGTGTCCAGCGTGCAGTGGGTGGTCGACGCCTACACGCTGACCCTGGCCGGGCTGCTGCTGCTCGGCGGGACGCTGGGCGACAGCTACGGCCGGCGCAAGCTGTTCGCGATCGGCACCGTGTGGTTCGCCGTCGCGTCGCTGCTGTGCGGGCTGGCCCCGACGGTCGGGGTGCTGATCGCGGCCCGGGCCCTGCAGGGCGTCGGCGGGGCGCTGCTAACCCCGGGCAGCCTGGCCATCCTGCAGGCCTCGTTCGCCCAGGAAGACCGTTCGGCCGCCATCGGCGCGTGGTCCGGCCTGGGCGGCGTGGCCACGGCCATCGGCCCGTTTCTGGGCGGGTGGCTGATCAGCGCGGTGTCCTGGCGGCTGGTGTTCTTCATCAACCTGCCGCTGGCCGTGCTGGTCATAGCCATCTCGATCCGGCACGTGCCCGAGACGAAGGCGCCGGGGCCGGTGCCGAAGCTGGACGTCAAGGGAGCGGCGTGCATCAGCGGCGCGCTGGCCGGGATCACCTACGGGCTGATCGCGGCCTCCTCGTACGGCTGGGGCTCGATCTCCGTGCTGGTACCGCTGGGCGCGGGGCTGGTCCTGCTCGGCCTGTTCGTCCTGGTCGAGGACAAGGAATCCGCCCCCATGCTGCCGCTGGGGGTGTTCCGGTCGCGGCAGTTCTCCGCGGCCAACGCGGTGACGTTCGTGGTCTATGCGGCCCTCGGCGGGCTGCTGTTCCTGGTGCCCGTGGTGCTACAGGTCGCCCACGGGTACAGCCCGATCGAGGCGGGCACGTCCCTGCTGCCGGTCACGTTCATCATGCTCCTGCTGTCCTCGCGCTCGGGCGCGCTGGCGGCCAAGATCGGGCCGCGGCTGCAGATGACGGTCGGGCCGCTGGTCATCGCCGCGTCGTTCCTGCTGTTCACCCGGCTGGACAGCTCGGGCGACTACCTGACCGTGGTGCTGCCCGCGGTGGTGGTGTTCGGCCTCGGGGTGGCGATCAACGTGGCTCCGCTGACCGCCACCGCCATGTCGTCCGCCCCGGCCGAACACGCGGGCGTCGCCTCGGCCGTCAACAACGACGTGGCCCGGGCCGCCTCGCTGATCGCGGTGGCGGTGCTGCCCGCGCTGGCCGGGATCACCGGGAGCAGCTACCTGCACCCGGCCGCGCTGGCCAGCGGCTTCAAGACCGCGGCCCTGATGGCCGCCGCGTTCTGCGCGGCCGGCGGCGTGCTGGCCGCGGCCACCATCCGCAATCCGCCCAAGCTCGCCAAGCCTGCCGCGGCGCCGCCGTCCGAGTCGTACTGCGCGCTGGAGGCCACCCCGTTGCGTAGCCTGGATGAGGTCGGGCCGACGGAGGGTAAGGGACAAGCATGACCGCTGAGACCAGCGTGGACGCCGAGACCGCCAAGGCCGTCGAGGCGGCGGCCCGGGCTGCCCGGGACACGGTCGCCGACCTGGCCGTCGTCCCGGACGAGCGTCTGGACGGGGCGCTGCGGGCCATGGCCGACGGGCTGGGCCGCCGCGCCGCCGAGGTCCTGGCGGCCAACGAAGAGGACATGGCGGCCGGGCGGGCCGGCGGCCTGGCCGGCGCGCTGCTCGACCGGCTGCGCCTGGATCCGGCCCGGCTGGAGAACATGGCCAGCCAGCTGCGCGCGCTGGCCGGCGTGCCCGCCGAGCCGGCCAGCCGGACGATCAGGGAGCTGCCCGGCGGGCTGCTCCTGACCGAACGGCGCATCCCGGTCGGCGTGATCGGCGCCAACTTCGAGGCCCGGCCGAACGTCGTGGTCGACATCGCCTCCCAGTTCGTCAAGTCCCGCAACGCGGGCGTGCTGCGGACCGGCTCGGCCGCGATCCGTTCGGCCATTGCGCTGGCCGACGAGGTCATCGCGCCCGCGCTGGAGGTGGCCGGGCTCGACCCGGCCATGATCCAGCTGCTCCGGGTGCCCGGGCAGGACTCGGCCCGCGCGCTGGTCAGCCAGCCCGGCCTGATCCCGCTGGTCATCCTGCGCGGCAGCGGGGACAGCACCCGGGCGCTGGCCGCCGAGGGGGCCAGGCACGGGGTGCGGACCATGGCCCACGCCGACGGCGGGGCCGTGCTGTTCCTCGACGCGACGGCCGAGCTGGCGCTGGCCGAGCAGCTGATCGAGACCAGCCTGGACCGGCTCGGCGTCTGCAACCGGCTCAACCTGCTGCTGGTGCACCCGTCGCGGTGGGACGCCTTCATGCCCCGGGTCAGCGCGCTGCTTGACCGGCTGGGCATCGCCGCGTCGCTGCCGCCGCACGCTCACCCGCTCGGCCACGAGTGGGCCCTGGACGCCGGGCACGAGGCCACCGTGACCATCGCGCCCGCCGAAGGGCCGCGCGCCGCCGCCGCCATCGCCAACGCCGAGACCTCCGGCCTGGCCGCGGCCATCTGCGCCCAGGACCAGTCCGCCGCCGCCGAGTTCCTCGGCGCCTACGCCGGAACCGGGGCGTTCTGGAACGCCTCCACCCGGCTGCTGGACGGCTTCAAGCTGCTGTCGGTGCCGGAGACCGGGATCAACATCGACGCCGTGCCCGGCCCGCGCGGCCCCGTCACCTTCCGCGACCTCTACCTACGCCAGTTCGTCGTCACCCCGGCGTCATGATGCTCCGATGAACGGTTCCGTCACCGTGCACATGGCCGCCCCGGTCGAGACGGTCTGGGCCCTGGTCAGCGACGTCACCCGGGTCGGGGAGTTCAGCCCGGAGACGTTCGAGGCCGAGTGGCTGGACGGCGCCACCGGCCCGCAGGCCGGCGCCCGGTTCCGCGGTCACGTCCGCCGCAACGGCATCGGCCCGGTCTACTGGACCACCTGCACCGTGGTCACCGCCGACCCCGGCCGCGAGTTCGGCTTCGAAGTCAACGGCCCCGGCGGCACCGTCGTCAACACCTGGCGCTACCAGCTCGAGCCCGACGCCGACGGCACCCGCGTGACCGAATCCTTCGTCCTGCCCGGCACCCCCGCCAACCGCGTGTACTGGCTGCTGGCCGGCTGGGCCCGTCTTCCCGCCAACCTGCGCGGCATGCGCACCACCCTGAACAAGATCAAAGCCCTCGCCGAGCGCGACGCCGCCTCCGGCTAGCGCGACGCCGACCCAGCCTGACCTCCGCCCGTCTCAGTCCCAACCGTCACACCCGCCCCCGCGCTCCCGCCCGTTTCAAGATCAACTTATCGTGTGACGCTACCTCCGTCAGACGGCGGTAGCGTCACACGATAATGGGGATTGCCGTTCAGGACTGGGTCACGCCGGACAGGTTGAGGCCGATGACGCCGGCCAGGACCAGGCCGATGGAGACCAGCTTGAGGGTGGACACGGCCTCGTCGAGGAAGATCATGCCCACGATGGCGGTCCCGGCCGCGCCGATCCCGGTCCAGGCCGCGTAGGCCGGGCCGACCTCGAGCCTGCGTAGCGCGATGGTCAGCAGGCAGAAGCTCGTCAGCGCGCAGACGGCAAAGCTGAACGTCGGCCACAGCCGGGTCATCCCGTGGCTGAGCTTGAGCGACACCGCGAAGCCGGTCTCGAAGATGCCCGCGGCCACGATGATCAGCCACGCCATCGCATGGTCCTCCCTGGGTCAGGTCCGCACGTCGATGTACCAGCGGCCGGGCAGTTCGCCGACCCGGATGCTCGGCGCGCGGTCCAGGCCGATGGCCAGCGTGAGGACGCCCTCGAAGTCACCGACCAGGGCGTAGCCCCGCAGCACCGGGTAGCCGAGCGACTGCGGGAACCTGACGATGGTCGGGGCGCCGCTCTCGGCGTGCCCCTGGGCCGGGCGCAACGTGATCAGCAGGTAGCTATGGCCGGGCAGCGTGACCGGCTTCCCGGACGGATCGGCGGTGACCTGGGTGACCTGCCTGACGGTGTAGCTGGGCATCGCCCCGGTGAGGTCGAGCGCGAGGCGGTCGTAACCGCATTCGGGGTGGGCCGCCGTCCGGACCGCGGTGACGACGGAAACGCTCGAGGTAGGCACCGGCCGGGTGACCGTCAGCGGGGCGGACCGCCACTGGCCGTGGTCGCAGGCGGCTGTTTCGTCTGGATCTGCTGTCTGGGCTGGTACCGCAGGCGAGGCCGGCGTAGCTGACGGGGCGCTCGTACCGGCCGTCGGCTGGCCCGCCGGGGCGCTAGCCGAGCAGGACACGACGGCGCCCAGGACGAGGACGGCGGCGGCGCCGCGGATGAGCAACGGCCCCAGGCTCCGCGTCATGATTGCCTCATGACCATGACGGTTCCCTGACCGTTTCGGCCGGCCGGTCCGGCGGGCGGACCATCCGCCTGGCCTTCCTCCGCAGCAGCACCGAGATCGTCAGGCCGACCGCCATGGCCGCGCCGAGCCCCACCCAGGACAGCCAGGACAGCCACTGTTCCGCGGCCCCGCCCAGGAACCAGATCAGGTAGGTGATGCCGGTCGCCCAGGCGATCCCGCCGCAGGCGTTGGCCACCAGGAACTTGCCGTACGGCATCCGCAGCGATCCGGCCAGCGGCCCGGCGAAGATCCGCAGCACCGCCACGAACCGGCCGAAGAACACCGCCCACACGCCGTGGCGGATGAAGACCCGTTCCGCGAAGGCCACGTGTCCCGGCCCGAAGTGCCGGGGGAACCTCAGGCCGAGCCAGGCGAACAGCCGGCCGCCGAAGCGCCGGCCGATGACAAAGCCGATCGAGTCACCCGCGATCGCCCCGGCGCTGCCGCAGGCCGCGATCCAGGCCGGCGAGACGCCCAGCTTGTGCTGAGCGCCCAGCAGCGCCGCCGAGACCAGCATGATCTCACCCGGGACGGGGATCCCCAGGCTCTCGGTCAGGAGCATCAGCCCCACGACCAGGTAGACCGCGAGCGGCGGTATGGCCTGCAGCAGGTGATCGGCCAATCAGCCTCCTCCCGGCAGCATGTCACCCAGGCCTTCCAGGACACCAGACGCGCATCAAGGCCGGGTGTAGCCGCCGTGCAGGTCAGGTGGATGAAGCGGCCCCCGGTGGCCTCGCGGTCAAGGTCCGATTGCTGACGATATACACTCTGGCGCGGGACCTGGATTCTGTCCGGGCCCGTCCCGGAACCCCGCAGGGTCCCGCCCCACCCCCCCAGCGGGGCCCTGCGGCCGGGATCATCAGCCCAGCAGCGCGGCCGGGCCCGGGTGCTCGACGCGGTGGTTGACCAGGTCCAGGTGCCGCAGGGTGAAGCCGCGCAGCGCGCGGAGCTGGCGCCGGCTGAGCCGGTCGCAGATCCAGTCCCAGTGCAGGGACACCCAGTCGCCCGGGGCGATCTCGCGGGCGATGCTCGCGCCGTCCAGGGTCAGCCGGGCCATCTCCGGGGCGGGCTCGCCCAGGCTCAGCAGCCGTCCGTCCCACCGCAGCGGCCGGCACTCGACGGCGGCCTGGTCGCCGTGGACGGCGGTCACCCGGCCCCACCGGATCCGGCACCGGTCCAGGACCATCAGCGCATGGGAGGCCTTGCGGTCGTCGCCGAGCAGGCCGGTCCACGGGTACACGCAGAACACCGCGAAGCTGTGGTGCGGCACCCCGCCGGCCAGCACGCCCTCGGCCAGGAACGGGAACTTGCCGCCGATCCGGGCCCGGAACCGCTCCTGCATCGACTCGCCGATGTCGGTGACCGGGATCTTGTCCAGCAGGTCGTTGCCCACCCAGTAGGCCTCCACCACCCGGCGGTCCAGCGGGTCGCCGATCCCGCAGCCGTGCGCGATCAGCTCCAGGTACGGCCAGGCGCCGGCGAACGCCTGGGCCAGCTGGATCAGGCCGCGGTCCACCACGCCGGCCACCGCGTACTCGCGGAAGGCGGCGAAGTCAGACGGCCCGCAGTAACCCAGGGCGTTCGGCGGGTAGGCGTACCTGACGAACATCAGCGGGCCGCCGGTGCCCGGCACGGGCGGCGCCGCGGTCACCACGTCCCCTTCCCCTATCAGCCCCCGGCCTGGGTCGGGACCGGCTCGTACCTGATCGACTCCAGGACCATCTCGTCGCCGCCGCTGATGTCGACGTCAGTTCCGCCGCAGCGCGGGCAGGTGGCCAGCAGGTCGGTGGTGTCACCGCTGAACGAGCAATCCGGGCAGGTGAGGGTGGCCGGCACCGTGACGAGCTGGACGGCGGCGCCGGCCGCCTCGGTGCCTTCGGCCACGAAGCCGAAGGCCTGGGAAAGGGATTCCTGGTCCACGGCATGCCGGACCCCGAACCTCACCTTGACCTCGGCTACCTTCCGGCCCTCGGCGCGCTGGCGTACCGCATCAAGCACGCCTTCACACAAGCCGTATTCGTGCATGCCGCTCCCTGTTCGTCCTCACGCCGCGCGGCGGGACCGCCGCTCGATGAGCTCGTCCATGACGCTGCCGATGAGCGCCGTCCGGCCGCCGCCGGACTTGCCGCCGCCCATGCGCTCCATGGCCGGTCCGGCCACCGTCTCGAAGGCGGATATGGCCTCGCTCAGCATCCGCCGGGTTTCCGGCGAGGCCATGATGGCCTGCACCGAATCGATCGCCTCCTGCAGTCCCTTACGCCCCTGGCGCGTGCCCACCCAGTAGCCGACCGCAAAACCGAGTACTACTTCCACGCCGCTCACTTCCTTCCTGGCGTTCGCGGCTTACATCTCACGTAGTTCGAGGTACCGCTTGATGTCAGGCAGTGAATCGATCACCATCGCCAGCACGGCGGCGATGAACACCGCCTTGATCAGCCTGCTCAGCATGCCGAGCACCTCCTTCCCGGATCTCCTCGTTGCGGTTTCGGGTTAAATCCGCCATGCACTCCTGCTCGTCTGCTTCCTGCTCGCTGACCTGATTCCCGGCCGGGGCGGCCGGGCCGGCCACCTCGGCGAGGATGTCTTCCACGGCCCGCGCCGCGTGCGGCAGCGCGGCCTGCACCGCCTCGGTCAGGCCCATGCCCGGCTCGACGTCGGCCGGCTCGCAGGCCACCACGATGTTCCGTCCGGGGTGGCCGCCCAGTGAGGCCAGCAGCCCGAAGATGGCGTCCGGGGTCAGGCTGTGCGCGTCGATGACCGGCTGGGGCATTTCCTCGGGGCTGGGCAGTTCCACCTCCAGGACCGTCACCGTGCCCGGTACCTCGCCCCGCGGCGCCGCGTCGATCAGCACGAACAGGTCGTACCCGTCGAGCAGCTCGTAGACCAGGTGGACGCCGCGGATGCCGAAGTCCTTGATCAGCACGCCCGGCTGCGGCGGCCGGCCGGCCATCAGCCGGACGACCTCGACGCCGAAGGCGTCGTCGCGCAGGAACACGTTGCCCACGCCCGCCACCAGCGTCCGCCCGTTCATTCCGGTCCCCCCGCCTGGCACGGCTCCACCTCGTCTGGCATGAAGTACAAGAACCGGCCGTGCGCGATCCGCAGGTCCTGGTCCGGGTCGTCGACCAGCGCCACGGCCAGGTACGGCTGGTCATCGACGTCGAGCAGCACGGCCTGGACTTCCGCGGTCCGCCCGATCAGGAACATGTCCTGGGCGTCGGAGCGGCGGGCGCCGGGCCGCAGCCGGACCAGGCTGCCCCGGGCCACCGGCTGGCCGGCGATGAGCACCGAGTCGGTGTCGGGCGACACCGACGCGTCGGCTTCCGGGTCCCACCAGGGCACCGACGGGTCATAGTCGGTCGGCCGAGGGGCGAACGGCTCGGCGCCGGGGCTGAAGGCGTCCATGCCGAAGGCGTCCGGTTCGGCCGGGGCGGAGGCAACCGGACGTAGCGACCGGATGGTGCCGTGCAGCCGCTCCATGGTCTGCGCGTCCATCGACTCGACCCGGTCGATCAGCGCGGCCGCCCGCGGGTCGGTGGCCCGGGCCTCGGTCTTCTCCGCGTCGGACAGCGCGAGCGTGCGCAGGGTGAGGATCTCGTCGATCTCGGTGCCGTCATACAGCTCGCCCGGGCTTTCCGGGGCCAGCTCCGGGTGGTCGTACAGGATGATCGGCGCGGCCAGCATCACCTGCCGGCCGTCGCCCGGCTCGGCCAGTACCGGCCAGCTGCCGGTGTTCTGGCACTCGGCCACGGCCGGCTTGGCCCACTCCGGCGGATCGGTCATCGAGATGAACTGCCCGCCGGACGCGCTCATGATCACGTGCGCCGCGACCAGCGCGGTGGGCAGCGCGTCCTCCCGCACCGCCGGCACCGGGTCGTCCTTGGTCCGGTTCTCCACCCGGACCTGGAGGCGGATCGCCCCCCACGGGCCAGGCACCGGGCTGGCCTGCACCGACACCGCCCCCTCGAGCGGCTGGCGGCGGCGGACGGCCACCCGGCCGGCTTCCTGGCCGGTCAGCGGCTCGCAGTCCTCGCCGCCGGAGACGGCGAACTCCCTGACGGAGCCCGCGCCGAGCAGTTCGGCCGGGCCGACGGTGAACTCGATCTCCTGTTCCACCGCCTCGTCCCAGGCCCCGGCGGCCGGGCCCGGGGCCAGCCCCTCAGCGTCCTCGGTGCTGCGCCGCTGGACGTGCAGGAACCGCAGGATGATCTGCAGCCCGGGCTGCCCGGTGTGCTCGAGCACGCACTCGGCCTGGGTGAAGCTGCTTTCCGAGGGATCGGCGGCCGCGTACCCGGGCCCCATGACCACGCCGAACTGCCACCGGCTGCGGTTCTTCTGGGCTGAGGCGCGGTACGGGTACAGGATGTAGCCCTCGTAAAGGACGGCGTCCGCGACGCGGCGCACAGCGTCGAGGCTCACGCCAGGGTCACTCATGGCTGCCTCGCCTGCGCCGGGCCGTCCGGGTCGGCCGCGTCCGGAGCCGCCGGAGCCGCTGAAGCCGCCGGAGCCCCTGAAGTCCCCGGAGTCCCCGGAGCCGCGTCGTCGGCCGGCGCGGCCTGGGCCAGCAGGGCGGCCAGGGTGGCGTCCCAGGTCGGCAGCGCGTGGGAGGCCTTGTACGCGGACAGCGCGTCCAGGGTCACGTTGCTGCACGGCAGCCAGGAACGGCCCGGGAAGTGCGCGTCCACCAGGTCGTGCCAGACGCTGACCGGCATCCGGTAGGTGGCCTCGGCGCTCCACGGCACCAGCTCGACCGAGAAGCCCTCGCCGGTGGCCACGAAGACGGTACCGCTGAACAGCAGCAGCAGCGGGACCGTGCCGTCGTCCAGGCCCTGCAGGTACCGGGCCGAGGCCACCTCCAGGTCGTAGGTGACCGGCACCGGCACGTCGACCTCGGTCACCGCGGTGAAGGTCGGGACCATGACGGTGACGTTGGCCAGCTGGATCGGCTTGACCGTCTCGGCCCACCGGGACGGGTCGCCGAACAGGTCGTGCAGCCGCTGCGCCTCGGCCGCGGAGTAGCGGCGGCGGTGCGGCTCGACCCGGATCTGGCAGCGCAGCGCGATGGCGTGGATCCGCGCCCCGGACCGTTCGGTAATGGTCAGCGAGAACGTCAGCGTGGGGGTGGCGGCGTACCGTTCCGAGGCCGCGCCGGTACAGCCGAAGATGAGGTCTGCCATGTCACGTGCCTTCCAGCGCCCGCGCGCGCCGGCGCAGGCTGTCCAGGAACGTCGCCAGCGAGGCGCGGGCCTCGGCGCCGCCGTCGAAGCCCTGCCAGCGCAGCCGCAGCTCGCCGACCAGCGAATAGCACTCGTCGATCGGCATCAGGTAGACCTCGTTACCTTGGTCGGTGCGGTTCACGAAGATGGCCTCGACGTCCGGGGCCAGCGCGGCCAGCAGCGGGTGGGTCGCGGCCAGCCGGTCCCAGGCGGCCAGGTCGAGCTCGCACTCGGTCGCGCCGCCGGGGCTCGGGTAGCCCGCCACCACGCGCTCCAGCGCCGAGTTGTAGAAGAAGAACGCCATCGCCACCGGGATCTGCAGCTCGTTCCAGTCCGCGTCGGTGAGCACGTGGCCCGGGTCGTGATAGACGTGCTCGGGCACGGCCCGGTACCGCCCGCCCGCCGCCCCCTGGTGGGTGAACAGCAGGTAGCAGGCCCGGCAGGTGCACGCCAGCGAGCGCTTCTCCAGGTCGACCACGTGCCCGTGCCGCTCGCTGAGCACCTCGCCGCACATCTCGCACCGCTCGGCGCCCTCCGGCACTCCGCTCTCGCGGCCGCGGCTCGCGGCCCGGGCCGCCAGCACGTCCTGGATGGCCGGCGGCAGCCCCGGCGGGGGCCCCGGCGGGGCTCCCGCCGGGCGCTTGACGAATCGCCGCAGGCCGGCCGGCCCGGTCCCGGAAAGCCCGGATGACCCGGCAGGCCCGGATGACCCGGTTTCCGAGACCCCGGCGGTCACCGGGCGCCCCGGACCGCCGTCGGGCCCCGGGTGATCTGCAGCAGCGGCAGTTCCGGGGCTGCGGTGACCACGTCGATGACGACGCCGGCTGCCTCCGGCGCCGCGTCCGCCACGGCCTGCTCGATGGCCGCCTGGACGGGGGCCGAGGAGGACTGACAGCCGCTGCCGCTGCGCTCCAGGCGCACGTGGACGACGCCCGCCTCATCCAGGCCGGCGAACTCCGCGTGGCCCGCGTGCCCGCCGAGCTGAGGCATGACCGCCTCGATGGCCCGCCGGACCCGTTCGCCGGCCGCCACCGGATGCAGGTCATGCAGCAGCAGCAGGCTCTCGACCAGCGGATCGGCGGCCAGCTTGGTCAGCAGCCGCGGCCCGGCTTCTGTGTCTTCGCCGACGATCGCGACGATCGCGGCCAAGCCCTCGCCGTACAGCTCGACCAGGCAGCTCACGAGCTCTTCCGCGGTGGCGGCGACCTCCGGTCCCGCCTGCGAACCAAGCTCGGCGAGCAGCGCCTCGACCCGCTCACCCGCCTTGCGCGCATCGTGGCCTGCGGCCATCAAGACTCCTCTTATTGTGTCCCGCTCACTCTGTTTCCTGCTCGCCTCCGGGCGCCTTTAACGCCCCGCCTTCCCTCGTCGCTCCTCAGTCCAGGCGGGGCGGGCGCCCTTCGGCTCGCGGGACCGTGTTGGTTACCGCACCTACATGGCGAGGGTTACCCCGGTGGGCGAGTGCGCCGTCTTGAGCACCTTGCCGCCGCCCAGGTACATGTGCACGCCGCACGGCAGGCACGGGTCGAAGCTGCGCACGGCGCGCATGATGTCGATGCCCTTGAAGTTGTCCGGCGAGTTCTCCTCGAAGATCGGGGTGTTCTGCACCGCGTCCTCGTACGGGCCAGGGGTGCCGTAGGTGTCCCGGACGCTGCCGTTCCACGGCGTCGGCGGGTACGGGTGGTAGTTCGCGATCTTCCCGTCCCTGATCACCATGTGGTGCGACAGCACGCCGCGGACCGCCTCGGTGAAGCCGCAGCTGAACGCGTCGTCCGGCACGTTGAACGACTCCCACGTCTTGGTCCGGCCGGCCCTGATCTCGGCCAGCGCCTGCTCGACGAAGTACACCGCGCACGCGGCGGCGTAGGCCTGGAAGTAGGTCCGGGCCCGGTCCCGCTCGATCGCGTTGGACAGCGGCTGGCCCTGCTTGTCGTGCGGGATCTTCCACTCGAAGCTGGTTTCCGGCCGGGACACCGTCCGGGGCAAGTTGATCTGCACGCTGTGCCCGGTGGACTTCACGTAACCGAAGTCGACCAGGCCGCCGAGCGCGGTGGCCCACAGCCGGGCGATCGGGCCGCCGCCGGTGTCCAGCGGCAGGTAGTCCTGGCCGTCGAACCAGCGCGGCGACATGGTCCAGCTGTACTTGTCGTCGAAGTCGCGCTTGGCCGGCCGCGGGATCGTGTGCTGGTTCCAGGGGTGCCGCCGGTCGACCGGGTTGCCCAGCTCGTCGTGGGTGACGAACATTTCCTTGTCTTCCCAGTCCTCGTAGTACGAGTGACCGAGCAGGATCCTGATGCCCAGGTTGATGTCGACCAGGCTGTTGGTGACCAGCTGCCCGTCCACCACCACGCCGGGGGAGACGAACATCTTGCGGCCCCAGTCGGCCATGTTCCGGTAGGTGAAGTCGCAGTACTCCGGGTTGTTCAGGCTGCCCCAGCAGCCCAGCAGCACGCGCCGCCGGCCGACCTCCTCGTACCCGGGCAGGGCGTCGTAGAAGAAGTCGAACAGGTCGTCGTGCATGGGCACGACCCGCTTCATGAACTCGACGTAGCGCATGAGCCGGGTCAGGTAGTCGGTGAACAGCTGCACCGTGGCCACCGTGCCGACGCCGCCCGGGTACAGCGTGGACGGGTGCACATGGCGCCCTTCCATCAGGCAGAACATCTCGCGCGTCGAGCGCGACACCTGCAGCGCCTCGCGGTAGAACTCGCCTTCCAGCGGGTTGAGCGAGCGCATGATGTCGCCGATGGTGCGGTAGCCGTGGTCACCTGCGTGCGGGGCCTCGGTGTGGTTGGCCATCTCCAGCACGCCGGGGTTGGTCTCGGCCACCATCTTCTCGCAGAAGTCCACCCCGACCAGGTTCTCCTGGAAGATGTTGTGGTCGAACATGTACTCCGCGGCCTCGCCCAGGTTGATGATCCACTCGCCCAGGTGCGGCGGGCGGACCCCGTAGGCCATGTTCTGGTTGTAGACCGAGCAGGTGGCGTGGTTGTCACCGCAGATCCCGCAGATGCGGCTGGTGATGAAGTGCGCGTCCCTGGGGTCCTTGCCCTTCATGAAGATGCTGTAGCCGCGGAAGATCGAGGAGGTGCTGTGGCACTCCGCGACCCGCTTGGCCTTGAAGTCGATCTTGGTATAGATGCCCAGGCTGCCGACGATCCGGGTGATTGGATCCCAGGTCATCTCGGTGAGTTCGGGCGTTTCGCTGGCGCCCTCGGACTGCCCGTATTCGGTTGCGGTCATCGTGTGTTCACCACGTCTTCTGGTAGCCGGTGCGGAGTTCAGAGCCCTTCACGCGCCACTTCGGTTCCTTGTCCGCCGTCTTCGCGGTGAAGGTCCGGAGGCTGCGGATAACCGTGCCGTACATGCCGCTGGCGGTCGTCGACACCGTCGCGCCCGGCGGCTTGTCCATGAACGGCATGAACTTGTCCGGGAAGCCGGGCATGGTGCAGGCGATGCAGATGCCGCCCACGTTCGGGCAGCCGCCCACGCCGTTGATCCAGCCGCGCTTGGGCACGTTGCACTTGACCACGGGGCCCCAGCAGCCCAGCTTGACCAGGCACGCGGGTGAGCCGTACTCGGTGGCGAACTCGCCCTCCTCGTAGTACCCGGCCCGGTCGCAGCCCTGGTGCACGGTGGCGTCGAACAGCCACTTGGGCCGCAGCGCCTCGTCCAGCGGGATCATCGGCGCCTGGCCGGCCACCTGGTAGAGCAGGTACAGGATCGTCTCGGACAGGTTGTCCGGGTGGATCGGGCAGCCGGGCACGCACACGATCGGCAGGCCGGCCTTGGACTTCCAGCTCCAGCCCAGGTAGTCGGGTACCCCCATGGCCCCGGTCGGGTTGCCGGCCATCGCGTGGATGCCGCCGTAGGTGGCGCAGGTGCCGACGGCCAGGATGGCGGTGGCCTTGGGCGCGAGCCGGTCGAGCCACTCGCTGGTAGTCATCGGCTGGCCGGTGGCCGGGTTGTTGCCGAACCCGCACCAGTAGCCCTCGGACTTGATCGCCTCGTTGGGGATGGATCCCTCGACCACGAGGACGAACGGGTCAAGCTCGCCGCGGTCGGCCTTGTGCCACCACTCGATGAAGTTATCGGCGCCCTGCTCGGGGCCGCATTCGAAGTCGATCAGCGGCCAGTGCACGGCCACCTTCGGAAGCCCCGGCAGGGCGCCGAGGACGATCTCCTCGATGCTCGGCTGGGTGGCGGCGGTCAGGGCCACCGAGTCCCCGTCGCAGCTGAGGCCCCCGTTCATCCAGAGAATATGCACGACCGGCTCTTCCGCGGCCTGGGTCATAGCGCCACCCCTTCGGTAGACGGCCCGCGGTCGCGGGCGGCCTTGGTTAAGGTCACGCGCGAGGTGGCCGGACATAGGGGAGGGGACGGCCGCAGCCGTCTGATCTCCCGTATCCGCCCGCGTCGCACCGGTGCATGATGAAGCCCGGCGCCGGGACTGTGGCGCGGAAAGACCCGGGCTACGCGGCACCCCTGGGTCACCCGAGCCCATTCTCGGCGTGTCCCAGTCGTTCGTGGCCGACGAGATGCGCCGGCTCGGTGTCCGCTCATCACATGCTCACAAATGGCCGGCGTTGGGCAACGATGCCGTCACCGGTTCCCAACAGCCTATTCCTGTCACGTTCGGATCTGCAAGACAGAAGAGTCAGTCAACCGGACACATATGTCTATCTGTTGTGGCTCGTCTACGGAGGTGAATTACACGTACCCTCATTGTCATACCCCCGGTGACTGCGGCACCGGCGATTACCCCGAGATGTGCGACCCGAAGGGCGGCGATGGAAAAGCCAGCCGACTTGATCAGCGACAAGGTCGAGGTTGTGCCGGTCGTGGTCCTGTCGCAGACCTTCCCCGCCCGGCCCTCTTCTATCCCTGACATCCGCAACTTCGTCCGCCGGTGCCTGTCCCAGTCGCCGCTGTCCGAGGAGGACAACCGCGAGGTGGGCGAGACCGTGGCCCACGCCCTGCTCGAGGCCGCCGGCGAGACCGGCGCGATCAACGTCTCGTTCCGCATCTTCCCGGACCACGTCGAGGTCGACGTGCTGCGCTCCGGTGCCCAGGTCGGCACGCCCGCGGGCCTGGACGCGCTGGCCTCGCTGCTGAAGTCCCAGCAGCATCCCGAGCCAGCCTGGCCTAGGCCCGGCCGGCTGACGACGAGTCCGACACCGGGTTCGCCGACTGGATGGCGAACGCCCTGCGCCGCGAGGGCATGACCATGGAAGTGGCCGCCCGCCAGCTCGGCGTCTCGGTCAAGACGGTCAGCCGCTGGGTCGGCGGCACCACCGAGCCCCGGCTGCGGGACCTGCGCCGCATCCGCGAGCTGTTCGGCGACTTCCCGCTGCCCTGATCCCGCCGATACCGGGACATAAGTGTCCGGGCGGCCGGACCGCGGGTGGACCGCGGCGGCCTGAGCCCGTACGGTTGGGGCCGTGGCGGCAACTACGGGTACGTTCCGGCTCGGGCCGGACAACGGGCGCATCGTGCTGAAGACCAGCCGGGCCGGGTTCGCGGCCAAGGCCGGTCACGACCTGACTATCGAGGTGACCCGCTGGTCGGCGCAGGTCGAGGTGCCGGACGAGGACGCCGGCGGCGTGACCGCGGCCCAGGTCACCGCCGAGCTCGACCTCGGCTCGCTGGAGGTCCGCGAGGGTTCCGGCGGCGCCAAGCCGCTGACCGACAGCGACCGCCGGGACATCAAGAAGACCATGAGCGGGATCCTGGGCGACGGCATGGCCCGCTTCACCTCAGCCAAGATCACCCGCTTCGGCGCCAGCGGCGGCGCGATCGAGGGCACGGTCACGTTCAACGGGGCCAGCCAGCCCGTCCGGCTGCAGGTCAGCGAGCCCGGGCCCGGCCGGTACCGGGGTTCGGCCACCGTGCAGCAGACCGGCTTCGGGCTCAAGCCCTACACCGGGTTCTTCGGCGCGCTGAAGCTGAAGGACGAGGTCACGGTGGAGTTCGAGCTGAACCTCCCCGCGGCCGGAGCCGCCGGGTAAGGCGCCGGGCGGGCCTCGCGGCCTGGCTGACCCGCCGCACCACGATGAACCCTGATCTGCCGAACGGTCCGTGGTCCCCCGCGACCCGCCCCCGCACACTGCGCACCGCGGACGTCGCCGTCGGCGGCTGATGCCCTCATGACTGCTGCTCCGGGTCTCAGCCTGGCGGCTGCGCTTCCGGTCGGGGCCAGCGGCAGGTGGTCACCTGGCCGCCGGTGATGACCGCGGCGGCCGCCGGGCGGTCCCGGTCGTCCCAGATCGTGTATCGCCCGGCCCGCAGGCCTGGGTAGACAGCCGCGTACTCGGTCACCGCGGCCAGGTGCCGCGCCCGGACCTGGGAGTGGGTTCGCCGGGCGCCGGGCTCGCCGTCCGGGCTGATCTCGATCTCCCGGCCGTCCAGGCCGGCCGGGGTGAACAGGACCAAGGCGCCGACCTCGCCTCCGACGTCCAGGACCACCGTACCGGGACCCGACGGCCCGGCGACTGACTCGGTCATGGCCATGCTCCTTTGCAGACGCGCGTGCCCCGGCGCGATCGCCGACCGCGCCGGGGGACAGTGGTTACTACTGTCCGGACGGCTCGTTGTAGCCGCTGTACGGCGTCCCTACGTAGGGGAACATGCTGGTGGGCGGAGAGTCGATGGTGGGCGGGCTGGTGAAGTCGGTGATCATCTTCGCGGCCGGGTCCACGTCGTAGGTCGAGTCGACGAACTGATAGGTGTATCCGGCCACGGCCCGCAGCTCGATCGTCACCACGTCGTCGGTCACCCGGCGCCCGTTCGGGAAGCCGGCCGGGTCGCCGCCGATCAGCCCGAGGGTACTGAACGTCTTCGAGTTGGCCGGCGTGGGCGGGATCGTGGTGTTCAGCCGCAGCATGTCGGCCAGCACCGGCCCGGTGTAGTTGGTGAAGCCCTTGACCACGGTGCCAGGCAGGCCGGTGAGCAGGATCGCCTCCAGGTCGGTACGCGGCGTCCCGGCCTTGGCCAGCCCGTCCACCTGGGAGAACGAGTTGGGGTACAGGGTGTTCAGCAGCCCGGCCAGGGCGGGCTGGGTCACGTACTGCGCGAACCGCTTGTCGTCGGCGGGGGGCAGCGAGTTCCACAGGTCCTTCTGGCCCATCGGGATCAGGACCTCGTTGACCAGCGGGTTGCCCAGCCGGGAGACCTGCACGAACGGGCCGGTGGTGACGTACTCGCCCCGGTCGGCGTCGTAGATGCGCGCCTTCTGGCGGCTGGCCGTGGTCCACACCCCGATGGTCGGGTGGCCGGAGATCGTCACCGCGGAGATCGGCACCTGGATCGCGATCGAGTGCACGTTCAGGTCGTTGGTGGCGTTGACCCCGGCCATCGACTTCAGGGTGGCCATCGGCGCGTGCAGCTGCTCGAACGGCCGCAGGTCGCCCAGGTCGAAGATCGAGCCCAGGTCGACAAAGAAGGCCTCGGCGCGCTGGCCGGCGAACACGGTCGTCCCGCCGCTCAGGTGGTTGACCGCGGCGCTGGCCAGGCTGGCGTAGTTCGGCGTGGACAGCGGCCCGATGTTGCACGGCGGGCACGGCAGGTTGCTGCCCAGCGTGGTGGTCCGCTGGCCGGAGGTCACGGTGACGTCGTAGGTCTGGAACCGGTTCCAGTTCTTGTCGGTCAGCGACGAGATCGTGCCCGTGTTGTACAGGAAGATGCCGGGGTCGCGCACCGTGGTGTGGAAGCGAAACCCGTAGCTGATGTCCGCCCGGCCGTCCCCGTCGTTGTCGATGTGGATCTGGTACAGGACGTCGTCACCGAACTCGTAGAAGTTCGGGCCGCCGGCCGGAAGCTGCAGCGGGATGTAGTTGGCGATCAGCGTGACGGTGCTACCCGCGCTGACGAACGCGTACAGGTCCGTGCTGTCGGCCACCGGGTCCTTGGAGATCTCCGGCGCCTCGCGATGCGATGACATGAATTACCTCACTGGTTCGAACGGGCAGAGGGCCGGGTCAGCCGAGCGCCCGGGCGATCCGGGCGGTCAGCTCCTTGTCCTGCAGCTGGACCTGGCTGGTTCCGTAGAACACCTCGATGTCCCCAGACTTGGCGTCGCGCACGTGCACCACGAGGGGCCCGGACGGCAGCTTCGCGTCGTCAGCGCTGGGTGCCGATGGCTGGCTGGTGGCGGCCAGCGCCGGGCTCGCCGCCGCGCCCACCGCGGTCACGGCGAGGCCGGCGGCGCCTGCGGCCGCGGCACCCCGGAGTATGTGACGTCGGGACATGCGAACAGAGCCGGACGACCCCGGGTCTGCTGTACGCGCTGCATCCTTACTGGACATGACGGTCCTTTCGGTGGCTGGTCGGCATGCGCGTCAGACCAAGCCGAGCAGTGTTAATCAGTGTAATTAGTGTGACTACTCAGAGTGCTGTCGGCTGAGCATAGCGTTAAGAGGGGGGGTAGGCCCGACTTTGCCGTCTGACCGCGATGGGCGCGCCGCAGAAGTCGTGACCAGTGGTTTCACGATCCTCCGGGTTCAGGATGAGACGGGTGGTCCGGCCCCGGCGTGATAGCCAGGGCTATCGTCGCCGTAACGGGCCGCGACCGGACACATGTCAGCCAGCAGAGGGGAATCCCATGAGCGCTGCCATCGACGGGACGGCCATCGCCCAGGTCCTGCGGGACGCGGTGGACTCGGGCGGGGTGCCGCACCAGGACTTCGAGCGGGCGCTGTACGCGGCGCGGTGAGATGCCGTTCTCCTCGGTGACCGCCACCGGGGCGGAGCGGCGCTCCGCCCGGGTCGGCGACGACATCATCGCCCGGCCCGACGTGGTCATGGACCGGGCGTTCACGCTGGCCGCCGCGCCAGGCACCGTGTGGCCGTGGCTGGTGCAGCTCGGCAAGCGGCGGGCGGGCTGGTATCTGCCTCGCTCGGTGGAGCGTTTCCTGCCGCCCGCGCGCCGCGCGGCGTGGTCCGTGGACCCGCGCTGGCAGCGGCTGGCCGTCGGCGACGTGGTGCCCGACTACGGCGGCCGGAACGAGACCTTCGAAGCGGCGATCGTGAGCCCGCCGTCCGTCCTGGTCTACCGGTCGGTGCGCGGCCGCATGAGCGTGAGCTGGTCGCTCACGCTGGTGCCCATTGCCCCGGACGCCGCCGCGGGCGCCCGTACCCGCGTGCACCTGCGGCTGCGCCTGGGGCCGGTACGCCGCAAATGGCTCGCCGCCACCGGCGGCGAGCTGATCGACGCGCTGACCGTGGCCGGGATGGCCGCCGGGCTGAAGGAGCGGCTGGCGGCCGGGACCGCCGCGTGCTCGCGCGAGAATGGTGGGCATGATCGAGACCGACGTGCTGCGGCCGGGTGACCGGGCCGCCTGGGAGGTGCTGGCCCGCGGCTATAAGGCGTTCTACCGGGACCCGCAGCCGGACGAGGCTTACGAGGTGACCTGGCAGCGGCTGGCGGCCGGCACCGAGCTGTTCGGTTTCGGTGCCCGGTTGGATGGCACCCTGGTCGGCATCGCGCACTACCTGTTCCACCCCGCGTTCTGGTCCGGCCCGGCCTGTTACCTGCAGGACCTGTTCGTGGCCGAGGCGGTGCGCGGCCGCGGCGCGGGCCCTGATCGAGCGGGTGGCCGCGGCGGCGCGGGACCGCGGCGCCGACCGGTTCTACTGGCATACCCAGGAGGACAACGCCCGGGCCCGCGTGCTGTATGACCAGGTGGCGCGCTACACCGGGTTTATCAGGTACGTCTACCCGCTCTGACCGGCGATGGCCTTGACCCCGGCGATGAACAGCTGCACGCCGAGCCGGTAGTGGAAGTCCGGGTCGCAGTTGGCCATATAGGAAGCGGATTCGACCAGCCGCGGGTACGTGGCCGCGGGCAGCATGGCCAGGTAGACATGATTACGCCGCTGCTGCTCGGCGCGCGCCTCCCCGGACAGCTCCGGGGCCCAGCCCGTCTCGCTCATGACCAGCATGATCCCGGTCCACAGCGTGCTGCGGGCGATCTCGCTGGCCTGCTCGGCGTCGAAGCCCGCGCTGTACAGGATTTCCAGCGCGGCCTCGGTGGCGCGCAGGGCCGCCTCGTTGCGCTTCTCGTGCTCGAGCAGCAGTTGTGGCGCGGCCGGGTGCGCCCGCAGCACGCTGATCAGTGATTCGAGCCCGCGCTGGAGCTGGACCGGCCAGGGCACGGACGGGTCGACGCGCACCTCGATCTCACCCCAGACCTGCTCGGCCACGCCCTCGAGCAGGTCTTCCTTGCTGCGGAAATGCCAGTACAGGGCCATCGGCGTGACGCCCAGGTCGTGGGCCAGCTTGCGGATGGTCAGCGCGTCGAGG
The DNA here is from genome assembly GCA_963790065.1 of uncultured Actinomycetes bacterium. Classification (GTDB taxonomy): domain Bacteria; phylum Actinomycetota; class Actinomycetes; order Streptosporangiales; family Streptosporangiaceae; genus Palsa-504. The sequence continues at coordinate 89,798 of CAWBNK010000004.1, forward strand.
CCGTCGGCGTCGGCGAGCTTGAGCGCCCGTTCGGTCACGGTCCGCTTGCTGAGCCGGGGCCGGCCCTCGGGCTCGCCTGGCTGAGTTTCGGTATCCATCACTTGACAACTATACGCCGTACAAGCAATGATGTACAACGTACTTGTACAACGTATATGAACGTCATACAGGTATGGCGTACATGACCTTCCAGGGGAAAGGACGATCGCTGTGTCAGCGAGTACTACCTCCGCTCCCGCCTCGGGGCGCCTGAACTCCAGGCGATGGTGGGCGCTGGCGGCCATGAGCCTGGCCGCCTTCATGACGTACCTTGACAGGTACGCAAGTCTTTCAACGTGATATCTTCACGGCATGAGGCTACTTCTAGCAGCCAGGCTAAGCCAGCTGGCCAAAGGTCAGACAGGCATCGACACCCAGGATGAGGATGCACGCAGGTGGGCGCAGGAACACGGTCACACGATCGTGGCCACCGCCGCCGACCGTATCTCTGGCCGTGTCCCGCCAGCGCAACGCAGGAACCTAGGACCGTGGCTCAGCGAGCCCGCACGAGTAGCCACCTATGACGGGATTCTGGTCAGCAAGATTGACCGTCTGACCCGTAAACGAGACTGGGATATCCGCCAGTGGGCAGAAGAGAACGGCAAGAAAATCCTCGTGGTACAGCCTGAACTGATGTGGCCACCAGAGAAAGGCGATACAGCTACCCCGATCATATGGGATAACCTTGTCAACCTCGCCGCGGGCGAATGGGATAACACGAGCATGCGTTACCAGCGGATGCAGAAACACCTACGCGAGCAAGCCTATTTTGTGGGTAAACCACCTTACGGTTATCGTATCGTCCTAGTTGACGGGACAGACCATAAAACCCTAGAGCCTGATCCCGTCACAGCGGCAATCGCCAAAGGCATCGCATCACGTTACCTCGACGGTCAGTCGCTACGCCAAATAAGCAACTGGCTTACAGCTGAGGCTATTCCAGTTCCGCAGCAGCCTAAAGGACGCGAGGGGAAAGGGTGGACTGATCAGGCTGTTCGGCGTATTCTACGGAATCCCGCGATGATCGGCAGGATACAGGTCAAGGGGCGCACGTATCTTAAAGTTACACCGCTGATCACTGCCGAGGATCACAAGCGAATCCTAATGTTCCTGACTGATAAAGCCTGGCATCGCGGACCGCGGGAAGGAACTACCGCACTCCTGACGGGAATCCTAGCCTGCCCTGACGGGCACCCTATGTACCGTCTGCAAAGCAGGAAGATTCCAACCGTCCCAGACGGGTTGTATTACTACTGCCGTGAATGCCCTAAGGGTGAACGTCTGCTAGTCCCGCTACAGCATGTAGAACGGCTAGTGAGCGATGCTGTTATGGAACAGGCCGAACTACCGTACATCACCACTGAGATTATTCCGGGTGATGATTACGCTGATGAGATTGAACAGGTGAAGCGTGACATTAGCGGGCTAGACCCGGAGTCGCGTGACTATGACACTCAGCTGGTAGCGCTTCGAGGCGAGTTGAAGCGGTTGCGGGGGTTGCCGGGGAAACCAGCGCAAGTGATACACAAGGCACACGGCAGGACCATAGGCCAGGTTTGGCCTGCCCTAGACACGACTGCTGATAGGCGAAGCTTCCTGTTGGCTAACGAGTCTAAGATAACCGCTCACCGTGACCCTGACGGCACGGTGAGGGTTACTGGTGTGAGGGTGCGCATGCCGCAACTGTGAAAGCCTCTCAGAACGGCTCTGTAAGCCGCTGAACCCTTAGATCCTCACGGGGAGGCGTCCGAACGCTGAAACAGGCTGAGATTCACGCGGACACAGCGTTTCGGGGCAGTCTAGAAGGAACCATCCCAGAGCAAACAAAAAAGACCCCACCCTAGGAAGGGTGGGGTCTCTCTTTTGAACCGTCAAGACCATTCAAGGCTGGGGAAACAGTCTGACGGAGTTTTACTAGGTAGACGCAGGCTCGCAAACCGCCGCGGCGCGGAGATCGTTACTGCGGATATCGGTACGGATGAACCCGAAGTAGCCAATCTGGCGAGCATCGGCATAACGTTCACGTAGGCAAAGAAGTTCAGCCTGTGCGACCTCGCGGCGAACCATAGCCTTATTCAGATCAGCAAGGACAATTCCCCCGACCGTAGACGCAGCGAGATCGGGAATCTCAGCGACAACCCTGACCGGGAACGAAACCAGAGACGGACTGGTCTGCTGAAGACTAGGCCATAAGGGGCGTCCGTAACCATCGGCCACGTTCTGCATATTCACGAACTGGTCAGGGTTCATGTACCAGGCGAATTCCGGGGAATTCCAGTAAGCACTGTTAATGCTCCGCTGCATAGCAGCGACAGAAACCGGTCCGAGCAGATTTCCCTCAAGCTCCGTCGTAGTGCCGCCACCGACCAGATTGACACTAGTAGCAGACGCTAAAGTAACAACCCCACCAGACGTCATGTCGCTAGTAGCAGCCAGTGCCGTGATAAGCCCTAGAGGCTGACCAGAACCAGACCCGCTAACCGAGTGCTGGCCGAGAGCACGGCCAATCGACTCGCCGACACGATCCGCAACCAGCGAACCAATGTCAAACGCAGAGTCGTTGACGAGTTCCAGCGAGGCAAGAATAACCTTGCTGGTGTAAGTCCAAGCGTTCAGTACACCCTGACCAAACGTGTAATCCTGGAATGTGTCAACCACACCCTCACCGACAATATGGCCCACAACCGAAGTCGGGTCAATAGTCGGCCAATCCATCGGGTTACCAGTATCAGTCGTCACCAGGCGCGCATACGGCGCGAGACCCCCGTATGCCTTAAGTGCCACAGTCAGCTGATCCCAGAAACCCTGTGGCACCATGTAACCACCATTAGTGCCGGAAGCCTGGAAACCGGATTCCTGAAGGCCAGTATCGTAAGTGGTTCGCAGGTCCATCACACCGGTACGCATGTAACTATCAAACGCGCGTGCGCGCTTTTCATCATCAGGCGTAAGAATACGCTCGTCAGTGTTACCAGCCGCGTACGACTCCCCAGACTTAATAGCACGGTCAATCTGAACAAGCTCACGCTCACGGCGGTCATACTCATCAGCCTCAGCAACCGTCAGGTTACGCTTTTCAGCCGATGCACGATCAACCAGTGCCTTCTGTTCGCCCCACATCCGGTTACGCGACTCACGCCGCGCCCGGTTTACACTCTCAGTCGTCTCAAACATTTAATCAGCCTCCATTTAGGCATCTAGTTTGCGGCAAGTGGAACCCAAAGTCCGGCTTACCAAAAGGATTCAATCAACTTACAGCGAACAAGTGCCTAAGCGGCTTGTTCTAGCGTGGTGCTAGCGCCACGCGAAACGGGTATCGTCTCAACATTCGAGTACAATCCCTCGTCTAAAACTAGGCTGCGAGCGTCGTAAACGATCCTTTACGTATCTCGACCTGGCAACCGTCATGCATGACGGTCAGCATGGCGAGGATATGACCGACAGTCGCAGTATCCCAATCAAGTTTGTCATGTTTGCTCATATTGCACAGCGGATGCGTCAACTGGACATTACACATTACATGCCAGCCACCTTTAGACAGTGGCACGATATGGTCAAGATGCCGTTCGACGCCAAGCGGTTCAAAGCAGATGCCGCACAGGCCATTCTGTGCGTCATACAACAGTTGTTCGTCTATGCGTTCGTTCGGCAAGCTACGCCTACTCGCTCGCCAGCGTCGCCTACCTTCACGGCTAAGATCACGGACAACATCAGGGTTTGCGGCACGCCATGCGCGCTTACGCTTCCTGTCACGTTCACGTACACGTTCAATATCGACAGGATTCGCTCTACGGTAGCGTCGCAGGTATTCTCTACGGCATTCCGGGTGACTCTTTCGAAAGCAAACCCCAACCTTATTATCGCTCCGCAAAGGCTTACCGCAATTGTCGCAAACCTTAGGGTCACTCTGCATCAGCAGCTACCGGCTTAATATCAGCGTAAATGGCTTTCACTTCCGCGCGGAGCTTTCTACGCTCCGCGGCAGACGCTTCAATCGCCACTTCAGACAATTTCATTATTAGCGGCAATGCATGCCAGGGAACCTGATAGCCGTTAATCCTGCACACCCGCGCTGCCTCGTGAACATGCCTCAAAGCGTCCACAGAGCCATCCGCGAAAGCAGCCTTAGCAAGATCCTCAAACTCCGCGAACACGCCATCATCATCAGACGGACCAACAGGCCGAGGGCCGGAAAGAATACGGGAAACAGTCGGCTGAGACAGTCCAGTCTCAGCCGCAATCTGACGTTGGCCGAAACCTTGATCCGACAGGGTAAACACCTTGCCAGTCAACGGGTGCGGACCCTCCGCGGTCCTAGCCATGAACGGGTGCCTGCTTACCGTCACGGCACACCGCGCACAGCTGACGCCAAGCGTGGAACTCGGAACCCTCATCTGACGCTGGCGACTCCAGATAGCCAGGGAAACTCTCAGGCCCATCGTGGCGGAACTCCTGGCAACCAGGACATGCCCGCTGGGATGTACCGCCAGTGACCGTCTCAAGCTTGTTCACACGCTTCTGAGCCTCAGCCTGCCACGCTTCCACATCACCAAACCGTGAATCGAGACTGTCAACACGACCGGACAACGCGGAAACCTTGGAAGACAGACGAGCATTCTCATCACGAAGAATCTTGTTATCGGCTGCCATCAGCTGAAAAGCATTCGGGCTCGAAGTGGAATCTTCCAGCTTCGGAACGGCACGGCGTTCTTTCACGCCGTCAACCACGTTTTTAGCGTTAAACATGCTCATTTCTCGAGAAATTCCCTTCAAAACGTTGAAAGATGGTCACCGTCTGTAAAAAGGCCAGGTGATTTTGAATCACGTAGCGCGTGATTCATTCACGAATGGCTTGGAGACGGGGGAGCGGGTGCTATGGGGTCATTCGTCCCAAGTTTTGATGCCCCCTACCCGTATGAGTCGAATGTCCGAATCAGCGGAAACGCACACCCTGACCAGACGACCAACCACAACTACAATCCAGTGCGAGCGACCAGAGGCACACAGCAAACACGAAAACGAAACCCATGACAACCACTACCTAGTTGGATGGCTGATCGTTTAGCGACGCAGCAACACTGCCGAGAATCTTCGCAGGATCAACACCAAGCGTCTGTGACGCGAGGTGGAGGATTGCGACAGCATGCGATAGGACAGCACCTAGAAGCATGCCGCGGGCCACATCGGAGTCATGCTTGTAGGTCAGGAGCATAGCGTTCACGCTAGAAGCGTCTCCACGTTCCGCGGCGGCGACCAGGGCGAGACCGTCACGGCACGCATCAAGATCAGAAGTAGTCATCTCTAGTACCTTTCGTTGAGCACGAATAGCAGCAAAGCACGAGCAACCGGCGGGGATAGATCTTCAATCATTGCGAACCGTTCAGCTGGGTGAGCAGATAAAAGGTCGTTCAGTTCGCTGACCGCTGTCAGCAGCGGAATACGACTACGACGGAAGAACATCAATGCTCCCTTAAGCTGCTTAGCGGCAGCGATTAGTGATCAACAAGAAAACTCCAACATACTTCGGTCTATTGCTTGTTCCCCTGCTAAAAGCCTTTTGACAGGATCATTTAGCGTTGGCTGGCCGCTATCGCGGCATCGGACCCCATAGGGTAACAAGCTGAAACACCGCAAGTACAGCCAACCGCTGAGCAAACGAGACGGTTGGCTGTACCGGCAGCTGGTGTTGATGTTGCCGATATACCCCATTTTCGACGGGCAGAAAACCGGGGCCGAGAGCAGAATAAGGAAAAGACTCTCGGTTGCTGCTTTGCGTTAACCTATACACGCCAGGTTTATCCCGCTGGCCGAAGCTTGATGACAAAAGACCAACGGGAAGCATAAAATAGGGCAGGCTGTCACATACCCCTATGTGACAATAAGACCACCTTGGCATATAGTCGACCATTCTCAGATCTCGGTATGCCGGCTATCTTCCCGGCGCAGCCTGCCCAATGGCCGGGCACCCATCAAACACGCTCGGGTCTAGTTCGAGGTTTTGATGGGGAGCCTAACTACGCTGGAACGAGGCTGTTGTTCTCGATTGCCTTACGCACAGTCTCAGGATCACTAACGGCAAGCTTGGCACCGACTAGCGCAAGATTGGCTGCTAGCTGTTCCCAGTCGGTTATACGCCTGGTGATCGTGCGGACAACCCGTTCAGCTGTGTCAGGTGCCGTCTCTGCGATCGAAGCGGCAACAACCAGATTATAGGCATCCGCATGCGGGTCATCGCCTGGTGGCTGGCGGATGAATTTCATTTGGGTTACCTCCTGGTGTTGTCTTTTGCCCTTCAATTGATAAGGACATCTCAAGACGTGTTTTATGCAGCAATCGGCAGACTATCCATGTGATCTGCGTCACATCGGTTAATTGTCCGTGAAACAGTGGACTGGTCAACACCAAGCGCTTCCGCTATCTCTTCTTGCCTGAAACCAGCCAGCCAAAGCCGAGTAGCGGCAGGAAGCCTCATAAGCCCATCCATGCGGAACGTCCAATCCTCGGGAGACAACGCACGACCGTTAAGCCACGGTGACCCGTTGAACGGGCTAGGACGCGACGGGAGTACCGGATACCGGCCACGGTCACGCTGGGAACGCTTCACAGCGTTCTGAGCATGCTTCCGAAGCTCACCAGCACTCGCCATAGGGTCAAGCACAGCAGCTAGCACAACCTCATGCACAACGTCTTGTTTCGGCTGACGCCACAGGTTCGACTTCAGGAACCGCAACGCCACCGACACAGCCGACCGGATACGCAACTCCGCGGTTACCTCACCCGTGTCAGCCTCACACGGGTCAGCCCATGTCAGATACTCGTTAAGCAGCCTTTCAGCTGACATGCTTTCCCGGCTGTAGACGCCGGGAATCTTCGACTGACCAGACGGGGACTGAATCACGCCATGGGGCGCGTCACTGTAAGGAATCTCAATCCAGGGACAACTGTAGGACAACCGCCTCAACTCCTTAAGTTACTCGCCGGTACGGCGGGGATCTTCAACGCTTCGCTTTAGAACCTCGCAAGCTCGGTTCTTCCCAACGGGAAGAGAGTTGGAGGAACAGTCTTCCGCCGAAATTCAAGATCAACATCTTTCGGCGGAAGTTGTCTCTCCCCCTTAAGGGGAGAATAAATGAATCTTGGTAGATGAATGTTGGTAATCAATCTGGTATGTATCACTGGGTAAAACACTCTGTTTTACTGAGTAAAACAGTCCGTATCACTAGGTGCTACACGTGCCTGTAAGGGGCTCAAGAGACCCTTACACAGCATTCCAGCTGCCGTAGCTCCGAGCATGTTCCGTCAGCTGCCGTAGGGCAAGCTGCCGTCTCCAATGGTCCATAGCCCAGGAGTCCGGTACAGCGATGTCAAGCTCACCCTTGCGCCTCTGAGTGTCTGACAGGGTGAACCAGCCCATATCCCGTAGCAGCTTCTTGTACTTGACGACAGTCGTTACAGAGCAGTCCAAGGCAGCCGCTATAGCGCGGATGCCAGCGAAACAACCAAGCCCGTTAGTGCCATACGAAGCAACACAGACCGCAACCGCGTACATGGTCAGTTTCTCGTGACCTGATGGCAGGTCGGCCGCGGGACAGTCTCTTATCCGCCGTTCCCAATCCCTGTACTTCGCGCCGTCACTCATGCCGTAGCCATCCTGCCGAAGATCAGGTGATGCCAAGGTGCCGCACCGTGGACGCGGCAGATATCACACGAGCATGACCAGACTGGCGAGTCGTCACGGTCCCCGTAGGTTTCAAGGTCCGGCCGAAGATCGAACATGCCGTTGACAGTCTTCCCGTTGATTTTGATCATGATCGTTTCCCCTTTCTCTGGTCGCAACACGAGTAGCCCAGCCGCTACCGGCTGGGCTCGTTCTCAATCAGGTTCACTTGTCAAGGTTCGTCGGCTTGACCAGTCCCTTCCCCCAGCTGGGCGCGGACTGGTGCCAGCGACGAACCTAGACGAACCAGACATGGTTTGTACGGTTAGACCCGCGGTTAGACCAGCGGACATGACAGAGCCCGGCCACCATGGGCCGGGCTCGTCTGGTCGTCCTAGTTCAGTTGTCGGCCGCGGAGCGGTCCAGGAACCGCTTATGAGCATCGACCAGCCCCGCGGTTGTCTCAGAATCGGTCCAACCTGCTTGCTGACGTTCATTAATGATCTTCACAACCTCGTTGATGTACTCAACGTCACCAAGACTGTTCTTGCTGTTAAGCATCATCGTCTCCTTGATCTAGTTGTCCGACCAGTTCGGCAAGCTTGTCGCGGTGAGTGTGTCCGCGTATTCACGGAGCAGGTCAGCAACTTCTTTTTTCTGGTCACGCGTGTACTGAATCCTGCAAAGCGCATCAAGACCAGACTTGAGTTCACGCATGTTACGCCGGAATATCCTCTCCGCACAGGCAGCGTTTTGCGGGACGATCACGGGGACGGGTACGGGTACCTGAAGCCAGCCGTCTGTTAGCTGCGCTGGTTGCTCGTCATCCTGTTGCGGGGAACTGTCGGTATTCGGCTGTATTTCAATTCAGACTGAACCTTGCAACCTGCGTATGGGCTATCCTCATACAGTTCGTGGCCAGCGGGAACAATACCATCAGTGAGAATTTTCAGCCTCACCCAATGTAATGCGGCATAGAAGGGTGAAATCGTCCATTACTCCCCCGTTGGTCCCCTCATGGGGTTTGGAATAGTCCATCAGTGAGTAAGCTTTGCGGACATACTTGCTTCCCCACTCGCCTGCTTCAACCGAGTATTGATCCCAGGCGGCACGGTCCAGCGGTTCACCTGCCTCGTCAAAATCACCATCATAATCTGGGGAGTCTTCAGAAGATGGGAGAATCACCGGGGCGCAACCGAAGTTGGCACCCGAGTACAGTTCATAACCTTTGGACTTGGCAAGTTCCCTGACAGCTTGGACACCCATAGCGGACTCAGCCTGAACGGCCTGCGTGCCGTCAGGTTCCGGCTTTACCTGGGTCACCTTCGGTCGGGCCGCAGGCCGTTCACGTCCGTCTCTGCCGGTCACCTTGTCTCGTGTCAACTGTCCGGCTTCGGACAGTCGTTTCACATCGTCGGCGACGGTGGACTTAGGTTGGTTCAACGTGTCCGCGATAACGCGGACAGATTTCCCCTGCTCCCGCAATTTGGCTACAACCGTCCGACGCTGCTCTGGGGTCAGGTGGCGTCGGTGAAGATTCACGGACATTACGAACTGGACAGCCTCATCAGGGTCATCGCCTGGGATGTTGAGGCGGTACAACTCGTAAGACCCCGGATCGTCAGACCATAGGCCGTCTGAGTCTGGGGCGGTTACGTCAAGCTCTTTCAGTGCCCGGTACCTGTTCCGCCCGTCAAGGATATGATTAGACTCCGTGATCAAGATCGGTATCCGCAATCCATGCTCACGGATGTCCGCTACCAGCGCGGCGAACTCTTCACCTTCCATCATCGGGAACAGATCAGCCGCAGGATGCGGCTGTAGGTTCGCTAGATCAAACTGCGCGCGCGCGCGTTGCCCCATCGACGCTAGGTCTTGACCCAAAATTCCCACACGTCTCCTCTCAAGCCAGCCCAACTGTCCGAAGCCGGACAGTTGCCAAGAAGTGGACCCTAGCACGGTGTTCCTGTGCCTGTCCGATCAGGCACGCACGAAGACACCACAACATCTAGGGAGTGCCGGACTACATCTAGTGGTCTACGTGATCTAGGTAGACTGCTCAGCAAGACGGGCCAGCGGGTAACACTCATACTCGCTGACCCGTCGCCTCGCTTGCTGGGTTTAGAACTCGGTTCCTGTCAGTTCGAACGCGGACAGGAACGCCGACACGAACCCGTCACCCTCGGCGCGGGACTCCGACCCCATCGGACCCGTCAGGACCACCTCGAACCTCTGGTTCCCGGTGAACCATCCTTCGGCAGGGTGACTCCTGATCGTCCAGCCGTTCTTCAGCAGGTAGTCGGCACGTCCGACCACACCTTGATCGGGACCCGTCAGGGACTCCACCAGCTGGATCATGGAGTCTAGGTGGATTTCGAGTGCCGCGTTGCGGCGGACGATCCGGTCATGGTCGTCATGGTCTGTCACCGAGTTGAACAGCACGTCTTTCGCTGCACTGACCCGGTTCGCTCCGAACTTGCTCACTGCCATGGTCCCTCCGCTCGTCTTGCTGGCCTGGTGGCCAGCCACGTTGAATCTATACTTACTTGACAACAACATCGTCAACGTCGCGATCCCGACCATCCAGCGCGACCTGCACCTGTCACAGTCCGGGCTGGAGTGGGTGGTCAGCAGCTACCTGCTCACGCTGGCCGGGCTGCTGCTGGTCGGGGGCAGGCTGGCTGACGTGTTCGGGCGGCGCCGGCTGTTCATGATCGGCCTGGCCGTGTTCACGCTGTCCTCGCTGGCCGCGGGCCTGGCCGGCAGCGGCACTGTGCTCATCGCCAGCCGGGCCGTCCAGGGCGTCGGCGCGGCCATGCTGATGCCGACCACGCTGGCCATCATCGTGGCCACGTTCGCCGACGTCAGGGAGCGCAACACGGCCATCGGCATCTGGGCCGCGGCCGGCGCGCTGGCCCTGGCCACCGGCCCGGTGGCCGGCGGCCTGATCAGCCAGCACCTCCACTGGGGCTGGATCTTCCTGATCAACGTGCCGGTGGGCGTGATCACGTTCGCCATCGCCGCGCGCAGCGTGGCCGAGTCGAAGGCCAGTTCCGCCGTCCGGCGGCTCGACGTGCCCGGCCTGATCACCTCGGCGGCGTCCCTGTTCGCGCTGACCTACGCGCTGATCGAGGGCAGCGCGCGCGGCTGGACCTCCCCCCTCATCCTGGGCGCGTTCGCGGCGGCCGCCGTGACCGCCGCGCTGTTCCTGGTCATCGAGTCGCGCAGCGAGTACCCGATGGTGCCGCTGCAGATGTTCCGCCGCCGCGAGTTCAGCGGGGGCACCGGCACCATGATGATCTGGGCCTTCGGGATCCTCGGCATCTACTTCTTCACCTCGCTCTACCTGCAGCAGACCCTCGGCTTCTCGCCGACCAAGGCCGGCCTGGCCTTTGTGCCGATGGCGCTGTGCGTGGCGGTGTTCGCCGGCCTCGCGCCGCGGATCGAGGCGCTGGCCGGGGCGCACCGCACGGTGGCCGCCGGGATGCTGCTCATGGTGATCGGCCTGGTCCTGTTCGCCCGCCTGGGCCTGAACGCCAGCTACGCCAGCCTGCTGCCCGGCTTCATGCTGTTCGGCGCGGGCGCGGGGATGATGAACGTGCCGCTGACCAACGCGGTGATGCTCGCCACCCCGACGTCCCGGGCCGGCATCGCCTCCGCGCTGCTCAACGCCTCCCGCGAGGTCGCCGGGCTGCTCGGCATCACGGTAATCGGCGCCGTGCTGAGCACCCGCCGCTCCGCCGCGCTGCGCGCCGGATCCGGTCCGGTGTCCGCGTTCGTGGACGGCTACCACCTCGGCCTGCTGGTCACCATCGTGCTGCTGGCCGCCGGGGTCGTGGTCAGCTACCTGACCCTCCGCCCGCGCCCGGCTTCCGCCGGGGCGGCCTCGGCCGCTCCGACGGCGCCCGAGATCACCGCGGTCGGCGAGATCGAAGCGGTGGGCGAGTCGCTGGGGGAACTGGTGATCCCCGACCGGCCCTGACCACCCGCCGCCCGCAGGCCCGGCCGTGACCATCCGGCCGGGCCTGCGGCACGGAATGATCAGCTGCGGTCAGCGGTTGGCGCGGTCATGACAACCACGGGCATGACAACCACGGGCATCACAACCATAGGCATCATCGGCAGCGGGATGATCGGCGGCACGGTAGCCCGGCTCAGCGTGGCCGCCGGGCACCAGGTCGTGCTGAGCAACTCCCGCGGCCCGGAGACACTCGCCGAGCTCGTGGCCGAACTCGGCCCGCTCGCCACCGCCGCCACCGCCGAGCAGGCCGCCGAGGCCGGCGACCTGGTGGTGGTCAGCATCCCGGTCAAGGCGTTCGGCGAGATTCCGGCCAAGCCGCTGGCGGGCAAGCCCGCCCTCGACACCGGCAACTACTACCCGCAGCGCGACGGCAACATCGCCGAGCTGCAGACCGGCGCCCTCACCAGCAGCGCCCTGCTCCAGCGCTACCTGCCGGACGCGCACGTGGTGAAGGTGTTCAACAACATCTTCTTCAGGCACCTGGATGCCCTGGCCCGCCCGTCCGGCGCCGATGACCGCACCGCCCTGCCCATCGCCGGCGATGACGCCGCCGCCAAGGCGGCCACGACCGCGTTCCTCGACTCGATCGGCTACAACGCCGTCGACGGCGGTTTCCTGGCCGACAGCTGGCGCCAGGAACCCGGCACCCCCGTCTACGGCACCCCCTACGGTCCGTTCTCTGACGAGGCAGGCACCCCCGCCGACGCCGCCCGCATCCGCATCGACCTGATCGGCGCCCACCGTTAAGGCTGCCGCGGGTTGGCTACGGGACGCCGCCTCGGTAATTCGCTGTGACTGACCCGGGGGCCGGGAACGTCCGGCCCGGCCCGGCGGCCGGCAGCGCCCGGCCCGGCCCGGCGGCCGGCAGCGCCCGGCCCGGCCCGGCGGCTGCGGGCTTCGCTCTGGCCGTGCTATCGGCCGGGACCTTCGGGATATCCGGGATCTTTGCCTCGGCGCTGCTCAGCTCCGGATGGAGCCCGGCCGGCGCTGCGATAGCCCGGCTCGCCGGATCGGCGATCCTGCTCGCCGTCCCGGCCGTGGTGCAGTTGCGCGGCCGCTGGGCCCTGCTGCGCCGGGAGGCGGGCCGGGTCCTGATCTTCGGCCTGGTCGTCATCGCCGGCGGCCAGCTGTTCTACTTCAACGCCATCAAGTCGCTGCCGATCGGCATCGCGGTACTGCTTGAGTACTTCGGCGTGGTGCTGATCGTGGGGTGGCTGTGGGCGGTCCGCGGTCAGCGACCCGGGCGGCTCACGGCGGCCGGCGTGGTGACGGCGATCGCTGGGCTCGCGCTCTTGGCCGATCTGGCTGGGTCAGCACAGCTGAGCCCGGTCGGGATCATGTGGGGCATGCTGGAGGCCGTGGGCCTGGCGGTCTACTTCCTGCTCTCCGCGACCGTCGGGGAAGCGGTCCTGCCGCCGCTGGTCCTGGCCTGGGGCGGGCTGTGCGTCGGCGCAGCCTTCCTCGCCGTGGCCGGCGGCACCGGGATGCTGCATGTCACAGCCACGGCCGGCGACGTCGAACTCCTGCACCGCCATCTCAGCTGGATCGTGCCGGTGCTGGAACTGTCCCTGGCCTCAACCGTGATCGCCTATGTGGCCGGCATCGCCGCCGCCCGTCGGCTCGGCGCCAAGCTAGCCTCGTTCATCGGCATGGCTGAGGTGTTCTTCGCGGTGCTGTACGCCTGGCTGCTGCTGGGCCAGATGCCGTCCCCCACCGAGTTCGCCGGCGGCGCGTTCATGCTGGCTGGCGTCATCCTGGTTCGCGTCGACGAGACCAAGCGCCTCGAGCGCTAGTGCCCAGCAGACAACGTTCGCCCCGGAATCCCAGCCGCGGAGCCAGCTGGGATCAAGGTCCCGGTTACAGCCGGCTCGGCCGGACACCACGCTGATCCAGGCGAGCACGTGCCGCGCTGGGCCGGCCGGGCGGCCGTCCCCGGACGCGGCATCTAGTCCCGCGCGCGTGTGCGGCGGCCGGTCCCGCCGGTCACGTCCGTCACACAGTCCACGCCCGACCCGGCCCGCGAGGCGGCGCCGCAGGCCGGATAGTGCCCGGACGGGGCCCGGCGGCCGAGGCAACGTTACTGCGGCAGCACTAGCACGCCTGGTAGGAGGCGTGGTACGTCGACGGAGCTGCCCCCTCGAGGTAACCGTTCCCGTTCGGCACCAGGAACAAGGTGATCGACCACTGGTCGCAGGAGCTGTTGTCGGGGCTCTCGGCGGGCTGCTGATGGCTGGTGAACGTGACCGAGGCTGCCTCGCCGCCCGAGCCCGTGTCCGTGATGCCGGTGAGCGTCTCGTCCGAGTCGGTGGTCGAACCGTAGCCGGCGTCGAAGGAAGACTGCGGGTACGGCTGTAGCTGCTGGTCGAGCAGGCTGTCGTAGGCCTGGTAGTCGTGCGTGTTGATGGCCGTGAAGTAGCTGTTCAGGAACGTGGTGACCTGCGGTGCGGCGCCGTTGCCGGCCGCGGCGGCGGACACCGCCACCGTGCTGCCGCTGCTCGTGCTCGGCGGCGCGCTGGTCGGCGGCGCGGTCGTGGGTGCCGTCGGGCTGCTCGGTGCCGATTGCGTCGCGGATATGCTCGCGCTTGGCGTGGGGGGGGCGGCTGAACCGTGAGAATGGTTCGCTACCAGCGCGTATGCGCCGCCTCCGACCGCTAGGAAGGCGATCACCGCCACGGCTATGAAAATGCCCTTGTTCCGCCGGCCGGGCGGGCGGCGCGCGGGCGCAGGACCGCCGGGTCCTGGCTGGCCGGGCCCGCCGTAGCCAGGCTGAGGATAGCCCGGCTGGGGATAGCCAGGCTGAGGATAGCCCGGCTCGGTGTATCCGGGCTGGGCATAGGCAGGCAGCTGTGCGGTGGGATCGACATACGCCGGATCGGGGTGGGCAGGCGTGGCGGGGGCCGGCTCGGCATGAGCAGGCCCGGCCGTCATGGTCTCCCGGAAATTGTCCAGACCCATGAAGGTGTCACCGAACTCGTCCTGGTCCGGACCGTTGCCTCCGGGACCGCCGTACGGACCCTGGCCTCCGGGACGGCCGTACGGACCCTGGCCTCCGGGACCGCCGTACGGTGCCTGGCCGGGCGCGGCACCGTACGGCGCCTGGCCGGGCGCGCCGCCGTACGGTCCGGTAGGCGCCCACGCGTCGGGTGACGGTGCGGAGGGATCCGGGCCAGGCGGGTCGTAGCCCTCCGGCCGCGGCTGGTCGGCCCTGACCGTCGGCTCGTGTTGTGGCGGATCATTGAACTCCGTGCCGCACCACGTGCAGAAACGTGTCGTCCCGGACCGCTCCCGGCCGCATGACGTGCAGAAGGTCATTCCTGCCCGGCTCCATCCCGACTTCTCATAGCGACATTGAAGCCTCTCCCGGCGGTGGCCTCAATGACTCCCGTCGTTATTTCCGCTCCGGATCCTGCCGATCATCGGTCCCGGCTCGGTCCTCCAGGCCGCCCTTCACGTCGTGATCCAGCCACGACTCCGGCCCGTGCTCGCCTGGCACCGACCAGGCATCGCCCGGCACCATCTCGTGGTCCGCGCTGCCCTCCGTCCCCTCCCGCCCGGGGGCCTCCGTTGCGCCCGTCCCGGGTACTTCGGGTCCGCTCATCCCGGGCAGTTCCGGCCCGCCCAGGCCGGGCAGTTCCAGCCCGCCCAGGCCGGGTAGTTCCGGCCCGCCCAGGCCGGGCAGTTCCAGCCCGCCCAGGCCGGGCAGTTCCGGTCCACCCGTCCCCGGCAACTCCATGCCGCTCAGACCAGCCAACTCCGCCCCAGCCACGGCGAGCAGCTCCAGCCCGCCGCCCAGCCCAGGCAGTTCCGGGCCGCTCAGCCCGGGCAGTTCCGGGCCGCTCAGGCCCGGCAGCTCCGTCTCACCCGCCGACTCGCCTACGCCGGCGATGTCGCTGACCTCGTGCCATATCTCGCTCACGTACGACTTCCTTCCGCATCGGCCGCGACCGCCGCCCCAGCCGTGACCGCCGCTCCGGCCGCGGGAATGATCCCCAGCCGCGTCGCCACCGCCGTCGGCCAGGCCGGAGAGAACCGCATCGTCCGCACCGCCATCGCATGCAGGAACAGGCAGTAGGCGGCATCACTTCGCTCCGGCTCGGCCGCGGGCAGTGCCGGGAACGCGCCCACCTGCGCCCGCAATAGCCCGATCAACCCGCCCCAGCGCCCGGCCAGTTCCGCCTCCGGCAGCCCCTTCACCTCCAGGCCGGCCACCGCGTCCTTGATCCGGTTGACCGTGACCGGATCGCCGACCATGGCTAGCCCGGCCCCGCGGTAGGCGCAGCGCGCCCGGCATGGCTCGCAGGCCCCGAACGGCGGCGTGGACTCGGCCGCCACCGGCCCGGGCGCGGATGGCTTCAGCACCGGCGTCACCGTGATGTGCGAGGCCTCGGCGAACTCGTCGCTGTAGGCCAGGATCTCGCCGGTCTGCAGCCGGGTGGCGAACCGCAGCTGCGACTCGTCCAGCCCCATGGTCTCGCCCAGGAAGCGGCGGTCGTCCTCGGCGGTGAGCCGGTGCATCAGCTTCAGGTTGGTGTTCTTGACCGCGTCCTGGACCAGCTTGGTGGGCAGTTGCTCGGCGATGATCACGCCCTCGCCGTACTTGCGGTTCTCGGCCAGCGTGTTCGCGAACGCCTCGGCCGCCTTCTCCTTGGCCTGGGCGTCCTCGGCCGCCTTGCCGCCCTGCGGCCGGGCCAGCAGCCGGTGCGCTTCTTCCACCAGGGTGACGTGCACCAGGTCCGGCGAGGCCCCGCGCACCGCCTGATAGTGCTCGGTGACCGCGTTGAGCAGCAGCGCCATCATCAGGGCCTGCTCGTCGCCCGATCCGAGCGACTTGAGCTCCAGGATCACCGGGTGGTCGAGCAGCCGGGCGATGTCGTTGGGCTGGTCGGTGAGGAACACCGACGCGGTGACGCCCCGGATCAGCTGCTGGGCCCGGCGGATGGACGCCGCCTCGATGTTGGCCCGGACCTCGCCTGCGTAGCCGAGGTCGGCGGTGACCTCGCCCATGGCCCGCATGAACTCCACCGCGGTGGGCCAGGCCCGGGCCCCGGAACCGGAACCGGAAACGGAAACGGAAACACGCTCCGAAGCCAGGAACCCGGTCCGCAGGTAGGTCAGGCTGAGCGCGTCGGAGTAGATCGACGGCAGCGGCTCCCACAGCCCGAACGCCGCCTTGAAGCAGGCCAGCAGGTTGGCCATATGCTCGCCGACCAGGACGCCCCGCGGCACCTCGAACGGGTTGAACCGCAGCGGCCGCCTGCCCTCGTCGCCGACGGTACAGATCTCCAGCTCGGCGAAGCCCGGCTCGGTGGCCAGCCTGCGGTAGTCGTCGGCGTCGGAGTTGACCGGCTCGATGACCAGGAACGGGATCCGGTGGTCGAGCCACAGCTGGCGCAGGATCTCCATGGCCGTGGTGGTCTTGCCGCTGCCGGTGCTCCCGGCCAGCAGCGCGTGCTTGGTCAGGCTCTGCACCGGCAGCATGACCGGACGGCTGGACCCGGCCACGTGGCCGAGCCTGATGGCCGGCCCGGCGGCCCGGACCGCCTCGGAATGGCCGAACTGCCCGCGCCGGACCCGGAACCCGGGCACGGTCCCGTCCACCGCGATCGGCAGCCGGAACGCGCAGCTGGCGTCCCGGGCGTCGCCGATGACGCTGAGCAGCTGCAGCTGCGGGTCGGGCGGATCCGGCCGGGCCCAGATGTCCTGGCGGCCCGGTAGCAGCCCGAAGTCGATGGCGGCCAGGTTATAGTCGGCCAGCCCCCGCTCCCGGTCGTTCGCGGGCCGCCGCACCTCGTAAGCGGAGACGGTCCGCTCGCGTTCCAGGTGGCTGCCCTGGCCGGGATCGGCGGGGGAGATGGCCGAGGCTACCGTCTCCACGATGCCGGGCGGCAGCCGCCCGGGCGCCGCGACCTGGATCCGCAGCGCGAACGCCTTATGCCCTAGCCGCCGGGAGAAGTCGCGGAACGTCCGCTCGGCGTCCACCGCGAACGCGTCCGGTGCGATCTTCTGGCGGCCGAAGTACAGGCCGCCCTCCCGCTGGTCCTCGCGGGCCAGCCGCCCGTAGAACGTGGCCAGGCTGAGCAGCCGCTGCCCGAACGAGGCCGGCAGCTGGATCGGGAGCACCGCGGCCGACACGACCAGCGGCGTTGAGCTGGACTGCAGCGCCGAGTAGACCCCCGACCAGTCGTTGTCCGACCAGTTAAACGGGACGGCCGAGAAGTAGTACGCCACCTGGGCGTCCGGCCGCGACGGCAGGCCGACCAGCTCGTGGCGGGTGATCACCGCCGAGTCCACCGGCTGATCAGCCGGGAACGGCCGCAGCAGCGCGGCGACCTGGGCCTCGTCCGGGACGAGCGTCCCAGTGACGTGCCGCGGCAGCGCGGCGTGCACCTGGGTGCTCAGCCGCTCGGCCCGGGCCGTGACCTCGCCCGGGTCCGGGCCCCACACCCGCCCGAGCAACGCCACCGACACCGGCACCGAATCCCGCGGGTCCACGCTGACCCGCAGGTCGAGCGCGGCGTTCAGGGCGGGATCGGAGAAGCCGTTCAGGAAGCCCTGCTGCTCACCGAGGGCCTTGGCCAGCCGGTCGGCGCGGGACAGGCCCTGGTACTCCCGCGCCTCGAGCAGGTCCACCGCGGCGTCGACCCGCACCGCGAAGTACGCGTTGGGGACGGGCGCCCCCGCGCCGGGCACCAGACCCGGCGGGGGAGCACTGACCAGGCGGAATGCCCCCATGGCCGTCCGCTATACGCCGATATCGGTGACTTGGACCGAGTTTCCGAGGATGCCCTGGCCCTGCGCGGCGAGCTGGCCGACCGCGACGTCGATCCCCTCCCGGGCGGTACTGTGCATCGCCTCGCGCATGGCCCGGGCCGAGTCGTAGCGCAGCGTGCTGTACAGCTCGTTGCCCCGGCCCGTGGCCGACTGCCAGATCCGGGCGATGCGCATGCACAGGGCGCGGAACGGGGTCAGCTTCAGCCAGAAGGTCCAGCCCACGTACAGGTCCTGCCCCCACGCGAAGCAGCCGATGAAGCCGGTGAACAGGTCGCGGCGCAGCTCCAGGTAGTCCCGGCTGCCCTCGCGCGGCAGCCGCAGCCGCCGGACCTGGGCCGAATCAAGCGGCGTCTCGTGCCGCCGCAAGGTCCAGACGATGTGCTCGAAGACGGTGGGCGACGGCCGCGGCCTTGCCGTCCACGGTCAGCTTCCACTCCGACAGCAGGGCGGGCACCGGCAGCAGCCAGAACAGGAAAAACATCGCGATCCCGATCAGCGACCCCGCATATCCAGTACAGCAGCAGGCCCCGGGCGGCTCCGAGCACGGCCAGGCCGGCGATGAGGAAGAAGATCCCGCCCACGAACGCGCCGATGAAGTAGATCAGGGCGTACATCGCCGCCCGCGCGAGTACCGCTCTCAGGTACCGGTTATTGGCAATGGGGTCGAATGGCTGCTCCGGCTGCTGGTCGTACCTCAGCCGGGTTCCCAGGTAGACCGAATTCGGCCCGGCCTGGCCCAGGCCCGCCTCAGCCGCCGCGGCAGCGGCCGCCGCCGTCGGCAGTGACCCGGTACCCCCGCTGCTGTACTGGGCCAAAGGGGCAGGTCAGGCTCTGGTGAACTCCCCGTCCCTGATCCCGGCCAGGACGACCGGGTGGTCTGCGGCCCAACGGCAGGCGCCGGTCCCGGCCCGGTGGACCTGGTCACCGTCGCCGCGGAAAACCCGCTCGTGCTCGCGCTCGCGCCCGGGGCCTGCCGTCCGCAGTTCCCGCAGAACGCGTCGTTGTCAGTCAGCGGCGTACTGCAATAGGTGCATGTTCCTGCCATGACTCTTCTCCCATAAGAAGAAAATAGAACCGGGCGAACAACCTGGTTGCGAGCCAAAATGACAGCCGTTCTCACCGCGGGACCTGGGCGAATGAAAGAACGGTCGGTGCAGGCCGGTTAAATTCAGCGCCGAATTAGGGCATGCACGTCTCACGCCGACTCCTCCCCAGACGCGCGACTTGCGCCGCGCGTCCCGAGGCCGAGCATATGCCCTAGTTGTGAATCAGACATAGGGGTCGGAACTGCGGCCAATGTCACGGTTTGGTCACGTCGCGCGCTCGCAAACACCGCCCAGCCGCCGAGCACCGGTGGCCTGGCCAGGTCCGCCCGACGCTACGCTGGATTCCGATATGAGCACTGCAGAGGTTACGGCGAGCCAGGACGGTCGGCCCAGAAAAGACGAGCCGGATGCCGTCATCCACACCGAGGACCTGACCAAGGTCTATCCGGGCACCGATTTCGCCGCGGTGGACAAGCTCAACCTCGACGTGAAGGCCGGGGAGATCTTCGGCCTCCTCGGCCCGAACGGCGCAGGCAAGACCACCACGGCCGGCATCCTCACCACCCGCGTGGTCCCGACCTCCGGCCGGGCGTTCATCGCCGGCGTCGACGTCGCGGCCCACCCCGCGCTGGCCAAGCAGCTCAGTGGGATCGTCTCCCAGCAGAACACCCTGGACCGCCAGCTCACCGTCTGGGAGAACCTGTACTTCCACGGCCGGCTGTTCGGCATGGGCGCCAAGGCCTCCCGGCAGACCGCGGACCAGCTGCTCGAGCAGTTCCAGCTCAGCAGGTGGGCCAAGGCGTCGGTCTACGCCCTGTCCGGCGGCATGGCCCAGCGGCTCATGGTGGCCCGGGCCATCTTCCATCGCCCGAGCGTGCTGTTCCTCGACGAGCCCACCGCCG
This sequence comes from uncultured Actinomycetes bacterium, assembly GCA_963790065.1. Taxonomy (GTDB): domain Bacteria; phylum Actinomycetota; class Actinomycetes; order Streptosporangiales; family Streptosporangiaceae; genus Palsa-504. The sequence goes on from CAWBNK010000004.1 coordinate 110,234, forward strand.
GCCTGGACCCGCAGAGCCGGCTTGCGCTGTGGGACCTGCTCGGCGAGCTGCACGACGAGGGCCAGACCATCCTGCTCACCACGCACTACATGGAGGAGGCCGACCAGCTCTGCCAGCGGGTCGCGATCATGGACCACGGCAAGATCCTGGCCCTGGACACGCCCGCCGCGCTCAAGCAGAGCATCGGCGCCGACACCATCGTCACGGTCCGGAGCAGCGGCGACCTGGCCCGCCTGGGCGAGCTGCTGGCCGCAGACGTCGAGGGCGTGACCAGGACCAGAGTGGCTGACGACAAGCTCGAACTGCACATGCAGGGCGCTGACCGGCTGGTTCCGCGTATCGTGCTGGCCGCCGAACGCGACGGCTTCGACCTGAACGACGTGTCCATCGCCGAGCCCACGCTGGAGACCGTGTTCATCAACCTGACCGGAAGGGAGCTGCGGGAAGAATGACCGCGACCCCGGTAACCGCCCCGGCCCCGACCCCAGGAGCCCGGCGGATCGGCGGCGGCCCCACCCGCTCGGTGGCCGCCGCCAGCTGGACCGCGTTGGGCGCCCTGATGCTGCGCGACGTGGTGGTGCTGCGCAAGCACCTCTGGGAGTTCGTGCTGCGCACGCTCATCCAGCCGTTCCTGCTCTGCTTCGTTTTCCTGTACGTGTTCCCGAAGATCGGGCAGGGCATCGGCGGGACCGGGCCGGCCGAGCAGTCGGCCTTCGCCACCATCCTGGTCCCGGGCGTGGTCGGCATCTCGATCATGTTCCAGGGCGTGCAGTCGATCGCGCTGGCCATGGCCCAGGAGTTCGGCTTCACCCGCGAGATCGAGGACCGGGTGCAGGCCCCCTGCCCGATCTGGCTGGTCGCGATCGAGAAGGTGCTGTCCGGCGCGGCCCAGGGCGTGCTGTCCGCGGCCATCGTGCTGCCCATCGCCTCGGTTGTGCACGCCCCCGGGGTGCAGGCTCACCTGAGCCTGCACTGGTGGCTGATCGTGACCTTCGTGCCGCTGGCGTGCATCGCCATGGGCGGCCTGGGCCTGGTCCTCGGCACCAGCTTCGAGCCGCGCAACATCGGCCTGATGTTCGGTTTCATCATCCTGCCGATCACGTTCCTGGGCGGCACGTACTACCCGTATAACAAGCTCGCCCCGGTCACCGTGGGCGGCTGGCACTGGCTGCAGACGCTGGTGCTGATCAACCCACTGATCTACGTGAACGAGGGGATGCGGGCCGTGTTCACCAACGCGCCGCATATGCACCTGTACGTCATCTACCCGGTCGTGGCCGCGTTCGCCGCCGTGTTCCTGGCCATCGGCCTGCGCAACTTCCGCCGCCGCGTGCTTTCCTGAACCGGCGCCTACTCGCCGACCGCGCCGTCGATCCGCTCGCGCAGCAGGTCGGCGTGCCCGTTGTGCCGGGCGTACTCCTCGTTCATGTGGTTGAGCACCCAGCGCAGCGACATCCGGTGGAGCCCGTCCGAGGTCAGCCGCTCGGCGGGCAGGTCCAGATCCGGTGCCGCGGCCACGAAGTCGTCGGCGAACGCGACCTCCTCGTGCCACGCCTGCCAGGCCTCGGCGACCAGGGCCGGGTCGGGCCGCACGTTGTCGAAGTCCCCGTCCCGGTCCTCGGGAGAGTAGAAGAGCGGCGGGGCGTCCTGCCCGGCCATGATCCGCCGGAACCAGGTGCGCTCGACGTCCGCCATGTGCCGGACGATGCCGAGCAGTGACAGCGACGACGGCTCCACCGACCGGCGGGCCAGGGCGGCAGGGTCCAGCCCCGAGCATTTCAGCTCCAGCGTGCCCCGGTGCCAGCCGAGGAACCCGGTCAGCGTGGCCAGTTCCGAGCCCGCCGTCGGCGGCTCGATCCGCGGATCCTTCTCCGGCTCGATGAAACTCTCGATCGGCATGCCCGACATCATCCGCGCCGGGCACGTGATTTCCTAACGGTTTTCCGCGGCCCGCGTTCAGGCCCCGGCGCCCGCCGGCGCAGTGTGGCCAGGCGCCCGCCGGCGCGGTGTGGGTCAGGCGCCTGCCGGCGCGGATTCCACGCTGGCCCGGACCTCGTCCATGTCCAGCTCACTGGCCTTGGTGATCAGTTCCTCAAGCGCGGCCTCAGGCAGTGCGCCCGGCTGCGCGAACAGGATGATGCTGTCCCTGATGATCATCAGCGTCGGGATGGACGCGATCTTGAACGTGGCGGCCAGCTCCTGCTGCGCCTCGGTGTCGACCTTGCCGAACACCGCGTCCGGGTGCTTCTCGGAAGCCTTCTCGAAGATCGGCCCGAACATCCGGCACGGCCCGCACCAGGACGCCCAGAAGTCGACGAGCACCAGGCCGCCGCCGCTCACCGTCGCGTTGAAATTCTCGGCCGTAAGCTCGACCGTTGCCATGTTCCTGCCTCCTCGTCGTAATACCCGTAGGGGTATCGACAACGGGCGCGCTCTTAAAATTCCTTATTTTCCGAACGGTCCGTGGTGCCTGCAACAACCGACCCCCGGCCCGATCCATTCCGGTGCGCGGCTCAGGCCAGGGACAGGAACAGCCTCTCCAGCTGGGCCCGGTCGGCCGCCGCGTCCGGCCGGCCCGCCTGCTCGTCCTGCAGGCACTGGCCCAGCCCGCTGGCGATGATCCGGAATCCGGCCCGGTCCAGGGCCCGCGCCGCCGCGGCCAGCTGCGTCACCACGTCCCGGCAGTCCCGGCCGTCCTCGAGCATCCGGACCACGCCGCCGATCTGCCCCTGCGCGCGCCGCAGCCGCCGGACCACGTCGGCGCGCTCCTCGTTCTCTATGTTCACGCCCGGCATCCTATACCCCTCGGGGTATCAACCAGGCGGCTGCCCGCCGCGCCGCCGGGCCCGGATGGCCCGCACGCAGGCGTTGCCGGTGGCCGCCAGCACGAGCCCGCCGACGATCGCCATGATGACGTGCCCGGTCACGAGGCCCGCCGCGACCAGCAGCGCTCCGCCGCCGATCAGCCCGGCGGCGATCAGCGCCCGCTGCCAGGGCCTGGCGTAGACCAGGTACTGCCCGAGGGCCTGCCGCGCCGCCATCAGCGCACCGGTGTGCATCACAGCTCCCCGCGGGTTTGGTCAAGCTGCCGCCGGATCGGGCCGGCCGAGGCTGGCCGCAGCCGGGCGGCCAGCCGCTCCAGCGTCTCGATGATCTCGGCCGCCCCGCCCTCCGGCTCGCCCAGCGCCTCGGCCAGCGCCGCGTCCACCGAGGCCATTCCCTTGGCCGCCACGGTGCGCGGATGCCCGGCGCTGACCCGCACCAGCGTCCGTCGCCCGTCCGCGGGATCCGCCGCGGTCTCGACGATGCCCTGGTCCCGCAGCCGGGCCACCGACTCGGACACGTAGCTCTGCGGCAATCCGGTCCGGCCGGTGATGTCGTTGATCGAACTCCCCGGATGAGCAAACACATCGCGCAGCACCAGGCTGGGACCGTTCGGCATAACCGGCCCGGAACCGGACCCAGACGTGCCGCCCGCCCGCGCGCCCGCCCGGCCCCCGCGGCCCGGCGAATCCCCGGGGCCGGTGGCATCTCCGGGACGCCGCAGCACCTCCTCGCCGATCTTGGTCAGCTGGCGGCCGAGCATGATCAGGTCCAGGGCATTCATATCGCCAACGATACATCGTCAGCGATGCAACTGCCAGCTGCCGGCCAATGAAATCGCCGCTGTACAGCGGGCCGGGCGATCAGCGATCATGCATCTCGTGAGGGACCCGGCCCGCACCACCGTGCTGGTGGTCGGCGGCGGCCCGGCCGGCCTGGCCGCCGCGGCCGGACTAGCCCAGCACGGCGTCGGCTGCCTGCTCATCGAGCCCCGGGCCGAAGTCTCGCACCGCAGGCCGCGGGCCAAGACCACCAGCATCAGGACCATGGAGCACCTGCGCCGCTGGGGCCTGGCCGGAGCGCTGCGCGCGGCCGCGCCGCTGCAGGTGGCCTGGTCCCAGCGCGTCACGTTCTGCGAGTCGCTGTCCGGCCGCCGCATCACCGACTTCGACGGCGCGTTCGGCCTGACCACCGGGCGCGATGACCGGTTCGCCGAGTCCGGCCAGCAGGTTCCGCAGCCGGTCGTCGAGGAGGTCCTGCGCGACCACCTGCGCCGCCAGCCCGGTGTCGAGCTGCGCTTCGGTCACGCCGCCACCGCGCTGACCCAGGACGAGGACGGCGTCACCGTCGACGTCACCGGCCAGGCGGGCGCCGGCTACCAGATCCGGGCCCGGTACGTACTGGGCTGCGACGGCGCGGCCGGGGTGACCAGGGACCAGACCGGGGCCCGGTACGTCGGCTATGCCGATCCCCGGCCGAACTTCAATATGGTGTTCCGTGCCCCCGCCCTGGCCACCCGCCTCGGGCCCGCGGTCCAGTACTGGGTCGTCGGCGCCGCGATCAACGGGCTCATCGGCCGGCTCGACCTGGACGGCACCTGGTGGGCCATCACGCCCGGCATCGAGGCGGCCTACGGCACCGCCCACTTGCCCGAGCTGATCGCCGGCCTGGCCGGAGGCCCGGTTGACTACCGGCTCCTGGCCACCGACCCGTGGACGGCCCGGATGCTGGTCGCGGACGCCTTCGCCGACCGGCGGGTGTTCCTGGTCGGCGAGAGCGCCCACATGAACCCGCCCTGGGGTGGGCACGGGTTCAACACCTGCGTCGGCGACGCGGTCAACATCGCCTGGAAGATCGCCGCCGTCGAGGGCGGCTGGGCACCGCCCGAGCTGCTGGCCAGCTACGAACCCGAGCGGCGCGCCGTGGCCGAACAGACCGTGGCCAGCGCGGAGTCCAACATGGCGGCCGGGGCCAACGTGCTGCCCCGCGACGCGGCCGCCATCCAGCGGGCCAAGGCGTCCGAGTTCTACAGCCTGGGCCTGGTCCTCGGCTACTCCTACGCCGGCTCCCCGGTGGTCCAGCCCGGCGCCGCTCCCGCCCGGCTGAGCGCCGGCGACGTGACCAGCTACACCCCCTCGGCCGAGCCCGGCGCGCGCCTGCCGCACCACTGGCTGCCGGACGGCTCCTCCCTCTACGACCGGCTGGGCCCCGGGTTCACCCTGCTCGGCCCGCCCGGATCCGCCGCCGTCGCGGACCTGGCCGCCCGAGCCGCCCGCCGCCGCATCCCGCTCACCGTCACCGAAGCCCCGCCTGATTACCCGTGGCGCGAGGAGTTCCTGCTCATCCGCCCCGACCAGCACATCGCCTGGCGCGCCGGCGATCCGGCCGGCCTGGACATCGAGACCGCCGCCGGATTCAACCTGACCACCACCCGAACTCGCGAGTTATGTTGAAGGCACAGGCGAGATGCGGCACCGGTTCGTGGTGCCGGAAGCCTAGGGAGGCACGATGAGCCTGCACGGCCTGCTGTCGGTCACCATCGGCGTGCCGAACGTCGAGGAGACCGCGGCCTACTACGCCGAGTTCGGCCTGGCTCCGGCCGGCGACGGCTGGCTCGCCACCCGTGACGCCGGGAAGCAACTGCGGATCCTGCCCGCGCCGACCCGGCGGCTGCTGGAACTGCGCGTGGGTGCCGACGATCCCGACGACCTGGCCCGTGCCGCGGCCGGCCTGGCCCGGCTCGGGATCTCACCGGAGCTGCGGGGGACCAGCCTGGCGGCCACCGAGCCGGTCACCGGCGTGCGGGCCGTCCTGGACGTCGCCCCCCGGGCCAGCCAGGACACGGTGCCCGCCACGCCCTACAACGGCCCCGGCCGCCTCGACCGGCAAGGCCACCGGGCGCCCGGCCTGGTGCGGACCGACCGGGTACGGCCGCGCAAGCTCGGCCACGCCGTGCTAGGCAGCACGGACCACCAGGCCACGATGGCATTCTTCACCGACGGGCTCGGCTTCAAGATCAGCGACCGGATCAAGGGCGTGGGCGCGTTCCTGCGCTGCTCCACCGACCATCACAACGTGCTGGTCCTGGGCGCTCCGGTGTCGTTCCTGCACCACACTTCCTGGCAGGTCGACGACATCGACGACGTGGGCCGCGGCGCCTGCGCCATGCTCGAGGGCCGGCCCGAGCGGCACGTCTGGGGCCTGGGCCGCCACTACGCGGGCTCGAACTTCTTCTGGTACCTGAAGGACCCGGCCGGGAACTTCTCCGAGTACTACTCCGACATGGACTGCATCATCGACGACCAGCTGTGGACGCCGGAAGACCTGGAGGGGGCCCGCGGCCTGTTCTCCTGGGGACCGCCGCCCCCGCCCTCGTTCCTGCACCCAGACGACCTGGCGGCCATGATGACCGGAGCCCATTCGTCCCGCTGATCCTGGTTTGCCGGCCACACCCCTTCCTCGCGGCCCCCGCCCCTGCCATACGATCGCCGGGTGAATGGTGCGCAGTCCCTTATGGCCAGCCTGACCCGAGCGGGCCTTGACGTCTGCTTCATGAACCCGGGTACGTCGGAGATGCACTTCGTGGCCGCCCTGGACTCGGTCCCGGCCATGCGCGGCGTCCTGGCCCTGTTCGAAGGAGTGGCCACCGGCGCGGCCGACGGCTACGCCCGGATGACCGGCCGGCCCGCGGCGGTGCTGCTGCACCTGGGACCCGGACTGGCCAACGGCCTGGCCAACCTGCACAACGCCCGCCGGGCCGGCACCCCGGTGCTGGTCATCGTGGGCGGGCACGCCACCGGCCACGTCCGTTACGACGCGCCGTTGCAGTCCGACATCGAGGCCCTGGCCCGCACCGTTTCCGGCTGGGTGCGCACCTCGGGCACCACCCGAGACCTGGCCCCGGACGCCATGCAGGCGCTGGCCGCGGCCCGCCGCGGCCAGGTCGCCACCCTGGTGCTGCCCGCCGACGTGTCCTGGAGCGAGGGCGGCGCGCTGGCTCCGGCCGCTCCGCTGGCCCGGCCGGAGCCCGTCGGCGACGGGCAGGTTCCCGCCGCCGCCCGCCTGCTGGGCGGCGGCGAGCCCGCGCTGCTCCTGCTGGGCGGTACCGCGCTGACCGAGCGCGGCCTGCGGGCGGCCAGCCGGATCAGCGCCGCGACCGGGGCCCGGCTGCTGGCCGAGACGTTCCCGGCCCGGATGGAGCAGGGCGCCGGCGTGCCGGTCGTCGACCGGCTGGCCTACCTGGCCGAGGCGGCCGAGGACCAGCTGGCCGGGGTGCGCCAGCTCATCCTGGCCGGTGCCCGGTCGCCGGTGTCGTTCTTCGCCTACCCGGGCCGGTCCAGCGACCTGGTGCCGGACGGCTGCGCGGTAACCCGGCTGGCCGACCCGGGCCAGGACGCCGAGGCCGCGCTCGAGTCGCTCGCCGGCCAGGTAGCCACCGGCACCGAACCGGACCTGGCCCGCCTGGCGGTGCCCGACCCGCAGCCGGGCCCGCTGAACGCGATCAGCCTGGCCAACACCGTGGCCCGGACGCTGCCCGAGCGCGCCATCATCGCCGACGAGGCCAACACCACCGGATTCGCGCTGCCCAAGGCTCTGGCCGGCGCGGCCCGGCACACCCTGCTGACTCTGACCGGGGGTTCGATCGGCCAGGGCCTGCCGGTGGCCACCGGCGCGGCGGTGGCCACCCCGGACCGGCCGGTGGTGTGCCTGGAGGCCGACGGCAGCGCGCTGTACACGATCCAGGCGCTGTGGACCCAGGCCCGCGAGCAGCTCGACGTGACCACGGTGCTGATCAACAACGCCGCCTACGCCGTGTTGCGGATGGAACTGGCCCGTACCGCGGCCGGGCAGGCGGGCCAGCGCGCCATGCGGATGCTCGACCTGTCCGATCCCACGCCGGACTTCACCGCGATCAGCACCGGGCTGGGCGTGCCCGCGGTCCGCGTCACCACGACCGAAGACCTCGACCAGGCCCTGCGCCGGGCCTACTCAGAACCCGGGCCGCACCTGATCGAGGCCATCGTTCCCCCGGTGGTGCCGCCCCCGGGCACTGCCTGGTAGCTCGGGCCTGGCCGCTCAGGCCTGGCTGAGCAGGGCGGTGAGCTCGGCGTCGAAGTCGACGAAGTCGCTCTCCTCGCCGACCGGGACGATCCGGTAGGTGCGCTGCAGGAACCGGGCGATGTCCCCGGCCGGCGCCTCGAACTGCGCGTGCCCGAACGGCGAGGTCATCGAGATGTTCATGATCACGGCCCCGGCCGCGTCCCCGTCGCTGTCGTCCGATGCCGCTGATGGCCAGGCCTGCACGTCCCCGATACCCTCGCGAGAGTGCAGGGCTGCCGCGAGCAGGTCGCGGGCGAGGGTCCACTCCACGGGTTCACCGGTCCCGACGTGAAAGGCAATCTTGATCGCGTACGGGTCTTGGCTGGTGTAGTGCAGGCTGGCCATCAGCGGCACGATGGTGCGCTCCGGCCCGATCAGACCCAGGCTCAGCTCCGCGGTGACCGCGGTACGGCTGCTGTTCATTGACTCCACCCCAGTTCGCCTGACGTCCCAGAAGCGTTAACTTCCCTCGTGTACCGCTAAAGGTCCCCTGCCGCAGTAGCCGCCGGGGTTCCCGGCCGGGTGCAGAATGGTTGCAAACGATTGTCCGCCGGCTCCGCCCCACCGCGAAGGAGTTTCCGATGACCAGTCCGCAGGCGGCGTTCGGTGACTACCAGCTGGAGATCTACGGGGCCGGCCTGCAGGGAGTGCTGCCGAAATTCCCGATGGCGTTCGCTGAGCTCGAGGCCCGGGCCGCGCAGGCGCTGCCGCCCTCGGTGCTGTCCTACGTCGCGGGCGGCGCGGGCGGCGAGCACACCCAGCGGGCCAACGTCAGCGCGTTCCGCCGCTGGGGCGTGATGCCGCGGATGTTCGTCGGCGCGACCCGGCGTGACCTGTCGGTCGAGCTGTTCGGGATGCGGCTGCCCTCGCCGGTCTTCATGGCGCCCATCGGCGTGATCGGCCTGTGCGCCCAGGACGGTCACGGCGACCTGGCCACCGCCGCCGCGGCGGCCCGCACGGGCGTCCCGATGATCGTCTCGACCCTGTGCAACGACCCCATGGAAGACGTCGCCGCCCAGTTCGGCGGCACTCCCGGCTTCTTCCAGCTCTACACGCCGACCGACCGCGAGCTGGCCGCCAGCCTGGTGTCCCGGGCCGAGGCCGCGGGCTTCAAGGGCATCGTGGTCACCCTCGACACCTGGCTGACCGGCTGGCGCCCCCGCGACCTGGGCGCCAGCAACTTCCCGCAGCTACGCGGCCACTGCCTGGCCAACTACACCTCCGACCCGGTGTTCCGCGCGCTGGCCGGCCCGGCCTCGGGCACCGACCTGGCCACCACCGTCGGGCACTGGGCCCGGCTGTTCGGCAACCCGCTCACCTGGGACGACCTGCCCTGGCTGCGTTCGCTGACCACGCTGCCGCTGCTGGTCAAGGGCATCTGCCACCCCAACGACGTCCGCCGGGCCAGGGACGGCGGCGTGGACGGCATCTACTGCTCCAACCACGGCGGCCGCCAGGCCGACGGCGGGCTGCCCGCCCTGGACTGCCTGCCCGGCGTGGTCGAGGCCGCCGACGGCCTGCCGGTGCTGTTCGACTCGGGCATCCGGTCCGGCGCGGACGTGATCAAGGCCCTGGCCCTGGGCGCCACCGCGGTCGGCATCGGCCGCCCGTACGCCTACGGCCTGGCCATCGGCGGCACCGACGGCATCGTCCACGTCCTGCGCAGCATCCTGGCCGAAGCCGACCTGATCATGGCCGTCGACGGCTACCCCACCCTGGCCGACCTCACCCCGGACACCCTCCGCCGCACCTGCGACCACGATTAACAGGAAATTCCTGATCCAGCGCCCTCCCCGACTCCCCCGCCCTCAGCGCATCAAAGGCGGACACCGGTATCCTCTCCCAGATGAGCAGGGTCTCAATCGTGGGGGTTCCGAGCAGCGCCGCCAGCTATGCGGCAGGCCAGGATCTGGCGCCCGCGGCATTGCGCTCAGCCGGCTTGCTCGAACAGCTCGCGGGATCAGGGCTGGAGGTCTATGACGACGGGGACCTGCCACATCAGGTATGGAGCCCCGACCGGGATCACCCGCTGGCCCAGAACGTCGACCAGGCGACTGCGTCGCTGCAGCAGCTGGCCGGCCTGCTCGAGCCGCTGCTGGCGCGCGGCGACCTTGCTCTCGTGCTCGGCGGCAACTGCACGATCGTGCTCGCGGTGATGGCGGCCCTGCGGCGCCTAGGCGCCGGCGCTCCCGGATTGCTGTATGCCGACCGTCACTACGACCTCAACACCCCGGAAACCACCACGGACGGGGCTCTGGACTGGATGGGGCTAGCGCACGCGCTGGCCCTGCCCGGCTGCGTGGACACTGTCACCGACGCGTTCGGGCCCCGGCCGCTGCTGGAGGCATACCAGGTGGCATGGCTCGGGGTGGAGCCACGCGTGACTACCGACTGGGAACGCCAGCAGGCTGCCCGGCTCGGCTTGCACATGACCACCAGCGAGGCACTCGCCGCCGACCCAGCCGGTGCCGCCCGGGCTGCACTTGACCATCTCCCGCCTGGCCCGCTCGCCCTGCACATCGACGTTGACGTCCTCGACTTCATCGACGCCCCGCTGGCGGAGAATACCGACTGCCGCAACACCGGACCTACCCTCGACCAGGCCACAGAGGCGCTCCGGCTGGCCGCGCGAGATCCGCGGGTGCGGGCGCTGTCGATCGGAGAACTCAACCCGACCCGATGCGCCGGCGACCCTGATGCCCTTCCCCGCTTCGCTCGCAGCATCGCCCGCATCCTCGCCGCCACGATTCATTAGGTTTGTCTGTCGCCGGCAATGTCGCAGCGGCGCGGAACGGGCAATCCCTCGTGGCAACCGGACCGCGGCGATAACGTCAGCGATACCCGGCGCCGGCTGGTCAGGCCAAGCTGGCCGACGTTACCCGATGCGGGATTAGTTCCGCTTGAGGCTGCCGATGCTGAGCGACCCGCCGCCGGACGGGGCCCGGCCCTCCTCCTCGCGGACGTACTGCTCCGGATCCTTGTCCACCGGTTGGACGCCGGTGTAGTTCCTGGCCTGGTAGGTCGCGAAGGCTACGGCCAGGTCATGCCGGCGCTGCAGGCTGGCCAGCCGCCGGAAGTCCGTCAGCCCTTCTCGCTCTTCCTCGGCCATATGGTCGCTGTTGGCCAGGTTCGCGCTGGCCACGGCCGCATACCACTGATCGGTGCCGACCTGATGCCGCGCCACCTCCGCGACCGCGTCCCTGATGTCGTTGTGGTCTGCGATGGCGTCGACCGTCTCGGCCTCCACGCCCGCCGCCCGGTGCGCCGCCAGCCCGACCTGCAGCAACGCGGGATAAAAGGTCTCCTCCTCGGCCGCCGCGTGCAGCTCGAGGAACGTCGCCAGGCGTCCCCACAAGGCTTCCAGCGCCCCGGCGTTCGCCCGGTCGATCTGCTCCAAGATCGCGAACAGCCGGCGCTGCTCATGATGGTCATCAAGGATCAGCTCGGTGATGTCCACAGTGCCTCCCTCAGCTGCCGACGATAGCGGACGCCCGCTTCGCTCAGCCCTGGACGTTCAGCTTCGCGATGGGATCGGTAGGCATCCCCATTGCTTCGAGCAGCTCCAACAGCTCATCCCGCTCCGCCGTCGTCACCGGCGCCTGATGCGCCGCCAGCGACGCCGCCACTTCAATCGTCATCAGGCCGTATTCGCCGCCGCCCCGCATGCGCTTGACACTCCACAGTGCACTTTCCGTCAAGCGGTCGGCGAAACGATCCGGGAGTGTCTCGGCCCGATCGATGATCTCGTCATTCGGTCACGATTTTCCCTTCCTGGGATTGCGTACCACGCCGGGACCACCTTCTTCAGGCCAGCCGGTCAAGATTTCCCCGCTCCGCAGGACCACAGCTGACGACTTCCACGCCGTCCCTGCGTGCCGCGCACAAAGCCAGCTGTCATTCCAATCCTGGTGAACAGGAGCCTTATCGGGTTTCCGCGCGACATCGACAACGGCGTCAATCACCCTCTCGTCACTCCAGCTCTTCGGGAACTCGGTCTTGCCCCGCTGCCCGGTTCCGTGGCGGTGCCCGCCGCCGCCCTTCCCGTCTCCGTCGAGTATGTGCGCGGTGCGCTCAGGAGTGACCCGGACCGCATCCAACTGCGGCCGATCGTCGGCAGCTACCTCGTCCCAGCCGGAACGGCCCGTCCGGCGGTCGCTGTCAGTAGCGTGGAGCACCTCGTAGTACTCCAGCCGAGACCGCCACTCGGCCATGGTCGCAGCGGAATCAGCGCCCGATCCGCCCCGGTGCACGCGCCGCTCAAGCGGAGCGTCATTCGCTCCTTCGTCGTGCGGCCGGTCTAGCGCCATCGGCTTAGGGGATCACCTGTCACGATACGCATCTCCGAAGTGACTATATGTCGATATTACGTTGACCGCCGATCGCGACATTCGCTCGAACCGAACCCCTCCTTCTTGTATGCCTTGACAGTTATATTTCTAGATAGTTATATTCACTGCATGTTCGAGGTCCTGGTGGAGCCCCAGCGGCGCCGCATTCTCGATCTCCTGCGCGAAGGCGACCGGACGGTCGGCGACCTCGTATCGGCTCTCGACCTCAGCCAACCGGGCGTATCGAAGCATCTCCGGGTGCTGCGCGAGGCGGGCCTGGTCGAGGTACAAGCCGATGCCCAGCGGCGGCGGTACCGGCTTCGCACCGAACCGCTACGGGAGATCGATGACTGGCTGGCCCCTTATCGGCTCGCCTGGTCCGACCGGCTCGACACGCTGGAAGCCCACCTCGACGACATGACCGAATGAGGAGCGCACATGGATGACACGAATCTCGGCACGCTGACCCGCCAGGGAGACCAGTGGACGCTCACGTTCACCCGTTCGCTGAAGCATTCCCAGGAGAAGGTCTGGCGGGCGGTGACCGAGCCGGGGCACCTGGCGGTCTGGTTCCCGCACGAGATCGTCGGCGAGCGCCGGTCCGGCGCGCCACTGAAGTTCCGGCACCCGAAGGGCGACGCCTTCGACGGCCAGCTGCGGGTGTTCGCCCCGCCCTCGGTCATCGAGTTCACCTGGGGCCCTGACCTGCTGCGGATCGAGCTCCAGGCGGACGGCGAAGGAACCCTGCTCACGCTCACCGACACCTTCGACGAGCTGGGCAAGGCCGCCCGCGACGCGGCAGGCTGGCACGAGTGCCTCAACCGCCTGGTCGGCGACCTCGACGGCGAATCAGTTGCTGCCTGGGGCAGCAACTGGCGTCAGCTGAACGAGATCTACCAGGACCGCTTCGGGCCCCAGGCTTCGGTCCTCGGTCCGCCCGCCGGCTACGACGAACAGCTCAGCGGCCACTCTAGAGCCTAAGTCCGGCTCAAATGAGTGATCGTTGACTCGGGCCTGATTGACCCTGATTGACGCAGCCGGAGTGGCTCGTATCCCGCCATATCCCCGACCCGGGCGCCGGGCGCGGATTGCCCATGAGTGTGGCACTCTGCGGTCTCTAGCTGGCGGGCTGGCTTTCCTTGATCTGGAAGACGAAGTCTCTTACGGCCGGGAAGGCGAGGTCTGGGCGGTCGCGGAAGATGGTGTGGCGCGCACCGGGAAGCTTCACCAGGCGGGTGGTCTTCGCCGGTAGCTGGCTGGCTAGCTCCTCCACTACGGGCAGCGGGCAGATCGGGTCGTCTTCACCGGTGAGGACCAGTACGGGACACCGGACGGCGGCGGTCACGGTCCAGGGGTCGAAGCCGCTGGCCTGCTGACTGGCGTAGTGCAGGCTGACGTCCCTGTTCTTGATCATCCGGGCCAGGAACTGGCGGGATTCCCCGGCCCAGCCGGGCGTGGCGCTGTACAGCGGGTAGCAGACCCGGGTGAACTCAGCCTGATAGTCCCCGGTCTCATCGGCGTAGGTGCGCCGCGCGACCTCGGCTGCCTCGGGGCCGCCGAGGCGGCCGAACGCCTCGATGACGCGCTGCTGGTCGCTGGGGCGCCCGGTGGTGCTGGCCAGGATGACGCCGCCGGGGTGATCGGGGAACAGCCCCGCGTAGGCGAGCGCGACGAACCCGCCGAAGCTGCTGCCGAGCACCACCGGCTTGTCCAGCCCGAGCGCGTCACACAGCCGCCGCAGGTCATCGGCCCAGGTCCGCATGTTCCAGAACTCGGCACTGCTGTGATCGCTGCGGCCGTGGCCCCGCAGGTCGAAGTACACCACCTGGAAGTCCTCGGCCAGCGGCCCCAGGGCGGACTTCACCGTCATGTGATCCAGGCCGGGACCGCCGTGGACCGCCACCACGACCGGGCGCTCTGCGGTCGTGTCTGCCTGCGGGATGACCGACGGCCCGGACACATCGAACCACAAGGACACATCGCCGAGGCTGATACGCATGCGACCTCCATGACATCTGCGGGCCGGGCTCAGAGGTCCACGCTAATCCCGATGGCGAGCTTGCGGGCCGCTGCTGGGCGGTCCGTACGGCGAGAACTGGCCGGGTGGCCGTAAGGTTCTGGCGCCGCGGCCGGGTGGGCGGCGTGTGGCCGCAAAGTGTGCCCGGCGGCTAACCTTGGCGCGTCCGGCGGGCACTATGAGGCGTGGGATTGTCTGAGCCCGGCGGCGGGAAGCCTGACGCCGATCTGGTGCGCGAGGCGCTCGCGGGAGAGCGGGAGCCGCTCGCGGAGTTGCTGCGCCGTCACTGGGACACCGCGGCGTTGCTGGCGGCGCGGGTCCTGGGTTCCCCTGAGCTGGCGTGTGACGCCGCCCAGGAAGCAGCGATCGCCGCCATGACCGACCTGGCGCGGCTGCGTTCCCCGGACCGGTTCGGCGCGTGGTTCTGCGGAATCGCGCTCAACGTCTCGCGCAGGTGGCTGCGCCAGCTCCGGTCAGAGGTGCCCGGCCTGATCGACTCGGCATCGGAGCGCCCTGGCCCCGCTGAGGTGGCCGAGACCGCCGATATCACCGCGCGCGTCCACCGCGCCGTCGCGGCCCTGCCCGACGGCCAGCAGCAGGCCGTGCTGCTGTTCTACCTGCAGGGCCTGAGTCACCGTGAGGTCGCAGCTGACCTTCACATCTCGGTGGGCGCCGTCAAAGCCCGGCTCCACCAGGCCAGGGGCGCCCTGGCGCCCAAGCTCGCGCACATCACCGACGTCCCGGAGGTAAAGACAGTGACCATGACCAACGAAGCAGGATGGATCGAGGCCACGGTAACGGAGATCCGCCGGAGCCAGGACGAGGACCCCGGGCAGCGCACACACCTGATGATCCTGCAGGAGCGCGGCGGCGAGCGCTGGCTGCCGATCTGGATCGGGCCGGCCGAGGCGACAGCGCTGGCCCTGGCGCTGGAATCGGTGGAGACACCGCGCCCGTTCACCTATAAGCTCGCCGTCAACCTGGTCGAGGCGGCCGGCGCCCGGATCGAGGAAGTCAGGGTCACCCGCCTGCTGGACAAGGTGTTCTACGCCTGCGCGATCGTCCAGGGGCCCGGCGGGCCGCGAGAGGTCGACGCACGGCCTAGCGACGCCGTGAACCTGGCCCTGGCCACCGGCGTCCCGATCCGGGTGGACAGCAAGCTCTTCGACCCGGCCGCAGCGGCCGGCCACCTGGCGAAGGCCACTTCTTACCCGGTAGCCACCGCTGACATAGCCACCGAGACCCAGCAACGGCTCCGTGAAGCAATGGACCAGCAAAATCTACGCTGCCGCCCGGGTCCGCAGACCGAAGACCGCTGACCAGCGTGCCGCCGTGAAGGGCGGATCAGAGGCGGTACGTGACCTCTATCATGAGGCGGCGGCCTGCACCCACCGCCCGTCCGCCTCCGCAGCTCGCCGCAAGCCCCTCATCGTCCACCCGTCCCAACCCGATTCCATGAGTGTGACACTCTACGCATTCTTCGGGCTGTTGCAGAATGCCCGGCTGCGAGTCCTCGGTGGAGGCAATCGACGGCCGAGGACCACTTCTCACCGCAGAAGTGGGGAGCGCCCAGCTTGAAAAGCGTCGATCCGGATGCTCTGTGGAGATCATTTTCGCGACGATCCGATTCCGCAACAGCCCGTCTTTCGCATGGATTCTCGCGTCTGTTCAGGTCGCGGGGAGGGTCTGGGCCAGTGCAAGGACCCGGGTGGCGTTACGGGCCAGGTCGTCCGGCCGGCGTTTGAACGCGTCGTAGGTCATGGCGTCCAGGCCGATGTGAATCAGATAGGTCAGCAGCCGGTGATCAAGATCGGCAGGGGTGCCGTCCGTGCGGTCCCAGTGCTGGCGCAGCTCGCGGCTGATGTCGATGTCGTGCCAGGCGGGGAACCAGGGCCACCAGTAGATGAGCCAGGCTGCGTCGTACAGGTAGTCCCCATACAGGGCATTGCCCCAGTCAATGACGGCGGTGATCCTGGTACCTTCGGCCAGGACGTTCCGGTTCGCTAGGTCCCCGTGGATGACGTGCCGGCTTTGCGGCAGGCCAGTGACCAGTTCTTGCAGGCGGGCGTAGCCCACGCCGAACGCGCTCGGACCGATCGGTGAGGCAGCCAGGACCGTCCGCCATCCAGGAACGCGGGCAGTTTCCTGGCTGACGGCCAGCAGGGCCTGCGGCCAGGTGGCGGCAGAAGCGGCGCCGCCGGGTGCCCAGATGCCATAGCCGTCGACGCCGGGGATCTTGACGGCCCGCAGCGCGTCCAACGCCCGGAGCAGACCGGGTAGCGCGGCCCGCATGGCGACCCCGTCCAAATCGTTGAGCAGGCGCCCGGGGGCGCGATCGGACACGGCGAAGTAGCCGTCGGCGGCGCGGCCGGTTTCCCTGACGGCGGGAACCGGCAGGTCTGCAGAGCTGTAGGCCGCCATGACCTGGTCTTTGAGGAAATCCACGCCATGGCGGCCGAACCGGATGACGCTCTGGCGGCCGTCCAGGGTGAACGCGAACGCCTGCGACCACTCCCCGGCACCGAGCAGCCGCAACCGCGAGGCACGACGGCCATAGCGGGTCGCGACGAAGAACTGGGCCTCGGTCTCGTGCTGCGGAAGCCCATGCTGGTCGGTCAGCGGATCAGACTCGGCCATGCCGCCATCATGACACCAGCCGCATCGCCGGACCTTCGGCCCAGGCCCGGCCGCATGGTGCCGCGTGAGCATGGGCCCATCGCCGCCCTGGTGCGGGGGGAATGGGATGCTCCAGTATGGAGATCACCGGATGAGAGGCGCGCTATGACCAGCATCCCCGTGGCGTCCGGGCCGCCCGCGATCGACCAGCGGCGGCTGCTTGTGATCATCGGGGCGCTGCTGCTCGGGATGCTGCTCGCCGCGCTGGACCAGACCATCGTGGCCACGGCGCTGCCGACCATCGCCGGGGACCTGCACGGCCTGTCTGACCTGTCGTGGATCGTCACCGCCTACATCCTGGCCTCGACCGCCTCGACCCCGCTGTGGGGCAAGCTGGGCGACCAGTACGGCCGCAAGGTCTTCTTCCAGGCCGCCATCGTGATCTTCCTGGTCGGGTCGGTGCTGTCCGGGCTGAGCACCTCGATCCTGGAGCTGATCGCGTTCCGGGCGATCCAGGGCATCGGCGGCGGCGGGCTGATGATCGGCGCGCAGGCGATCGTCGGCGACGTCGTCGCCCCCCGGGACCGGGGCAAGTACCAGGGCATCTTCGGTGCGGTGTTCGGGGTGACCAGCGTGATCGGGCCGCTGATCGGCGGGTTCTTCGTGCAGAACCTGTCGTGGCGGTGGGTGTTCTACATCAACCTGCCCATCGGCGCCATAGCGCTCGTGGTGACCGCGGTCGTCCTGCCGGGTGCCCTGACCCGGGTGCACCACGTCATCGACTACGCCGGGACGATCTTGCTGGCGGCGGCCGCCACCAGCCTGGTGCTGCTGACCACCCTCGGCGGGACTACCTACCGGTGGGGGTCTGCGCCGGTCATCGTCATGGCGGTGGCCGGCATCGTCTTCCTCGTGGCCTTCGTCCTGGTGGAGCGCCGGGCGGCCGAGCCGGTGCTTCCGCTGCGGCTGTTCGCCAACCGGGTGTTCTCGGTCTGCAGCGCGGTCGGTTTCGTGGTCGGTTTCGCCATGTTCGGCGCGATTACCTACCTGCCGCAGTACATGCAGGTTGTCAAGGGCGCCAGTCCCACTAGCTCGGGCCTGCAGCTGTTGCCGCTGATGGCCGGGCTGCTGCTGACCTCGATGCTGTCGGGCGTCCTGATCAGCCGCTCGGGCCGGTACAAGGTCTTCCCGATCGTCGGCACGGCGCTCATGACGGTCGGCATGTACTTGCTGTCCCACCTGGGGGTGGCCACCTCGACCCTGGCCGCCTCGGCGTACATGTTCGTCCTCGGCGTCGGGATCGGGGCCGTGATGCAGGTCCTAGTCATCGCCGTGCAGAACGTCGTCCACTACGCGGACCTCGGCGTCGCCACCTCCGGCGCGACGTTCTTCCGGTCGATCGGCGGGTCGTTCGGCACTGCGGCCTTCGGCGCGATCTTCGCCAGCCAGCTGACCGGCAACCTGGCCCGCTACCTGGCCGGGACTCCCGTCCCGGCCAGCTTCAACGCATCCGCCGGAGCCAGCCCCGCCGTCCTGGCCAAGCTGCCGCCCGCGGTGCACGCCGGCTACATCCACGCCTTCGCGGCGTCCCTGCATACCGTGTTCCTCATCGCCGTGCCCATCTCCGCGGTCGCGTTCGCCCTGACCTGGCTGCTCAAGGAAGTCCCCCTCCGCAAGGCGGCCAGCGTGCCCGACCAGGCCCAGGTTCTCGTCCCCAACGCGGTGCCGGAGGTCCGGGACTCCGCCGACGAGATCGTCCGGGCCCTGTCCGTGCTCGCCAGGAAACAAGACAGGGTCCGCGTGTATGAGCAACTAGCCGAAACCGCGTCGGTCGACCTCGATCCCCGCTCGACGTGGGTGCTGTTCCGCCTCGACGGCCATCCCCGCCTTGACCTGTCGGCGCTCGGAGCGGCCCTGGACGTCACGACCGAACGGTTCCGCGCGCTTCTCGCCCCGCTCGTCGGGGCCGGATTCGTGACGATCACGTCCTCACCGCAGCGGTCACCGCTGATCGCCCAGCTCACCCCGGCCGGCGCCGACGCCATCGAACGGCTCGTCCGCGCCCGGCAGCAAGGACTCACCCGGCTCCTCGGCAGCTGGTCAGCCGACCTCGACGCCCAGCTCGCCAGCCGGATCGAGCAACTGACCCGGGACATCCTGGACGACCCGGCCCGACGGGACCAGCTCCTCGCCGCCCTGGCACCCACCGGGACTCCCTGAGCCCGGGCTTCCGCCGCTCCCAGGTCCCGGCGGCCGGGAAACAGGCGACCTGCCGCTCCTTCCCGGTAGTGCACACTCCGTCAGACGGGGGTGGAGTCACACGATCCTGCGCGCGCCCGGCCTGGCCTCCTGCCGGCACGGCGAACGTGGCCTCGATCACGAGGCGGCGCACTGGCCTGGCCGGACGGTTGGGGCATCTGTTAAAGAACGCTCCTTGGTGCACCTTGTCACATAAATGACAATCAGTTCCGGGTACGACGGGAACCTGGAGTCACTTCAGCACGGGTAGCCCCGGGGAGTCCCGGAATGTCAGCGGGTCCGGGACCGCCTGCGTTGCCGACGATCACGGGCCCGCTGGCTCAGCGTGGTCTTCGCGTTGAACGCGGCCAGCATGGCCTGGTCGGCGCGGGACCCGAGGCCTGGCAGCAGGCCGATCTGGCGGGCGAAGGTGGCCCCGTCGTAGTAGATGGTGTTGTGCTGGACGAGCCCGTCCGCGATCTCCATCACGTCGACCCCGCGGATTTCGACCTGGCGCCCGGTCGGTGTGATGCCCTGGAACGGGCCGCCGGTGAACCTGCCCGCCGCGTGCCACTGGACGACAGCTGTGGTGTCGTCGGCCACGATCCTGTCCACGGTCATGGTGAAGTCGGGGAAAGCGGCGAACAGCTCGCGGAAGAAGGCCCGGACCGCGTCGTGCCCGCGGATCTCGCCGATCGCGACGAAGTCGTCGACATACCCCGGCGCCCCGGTGGCCACGATGCCGTCGGGGTCTTTCCTGCTGACGGCGTCGAAGGCCGCGCGGGCCGCGTCAGCCGGAGTACGTGTGGCAGCGGAGCTCATAGCTCCCCCTTCCCTACCGGCCGGGCCCGCTCGGCGGAGCCCGCTACCGACCATCATCCCCGTCTAGATCGTGGCTGCGGAAGCCGGCACGCCAGCGTCGGCACCAGCAGCCTGAACCGCATCGCCTCCTCCTCCCGCCTGATCCTGCCCGCACCATCGCTCAGCGACTCAGAACCGTAACTCTGCCGGTAGCGAAATCCAGGCGTGTTTCACGCTGCTGGTTCTTACGCTCGAATCATGGCCGAGCACGCGAAAGTCCTTCCGTTGCGGCGACAGCCCCCGGCGCAGCCGCTGCGCCAGCAACCACGGGCCCAGGAACCACGGGCCCAGGAACCACTGTGGCGGGAGGTGCTCGGCCAGCGCCTAAGGGCGCTTCGCCAGGACCAGGACCAGACGCTCTCGGAGACGGCGGGCCGCGCCGGGATCTCGCCGCAGTACCTGTCCGAGATCGAGCGTGGCCGCAAGGAGCCCTCGAGCGAAATGATCGCGGCCCTGGCCGGCGCCCTGGGCACGTCGCTCACTGGCCTGACCGAACAGGTCGCCACCGACCTGCGCCGTCAGCAAGCCACGGCCTCGGCCTCCTCCCGGGCCTCCGGCCCGGTCCTGCTCGCCCTCGCCGCCTGAGCCAGGCGGCCCGCGCCGGCTGAGGCTGAGCCTGAGCGAGCGGGCCGCAGGCGATCACGCCGCCGACGATCCCGCCTCGGCGTCGTCCCGCATCCGCTGGCCGAGCACCTGGTCGACGATCCCGTACTCCTGCGCCGCCTGTGCCGTCAGCACCCGGTCCCGGTCGGTGTCCGCGCGCAGCGCCTGCACGGTCTGGCCGGTGTGACGCGACAGGATCGCCTCGATCTCGGCCCGCATCCGGACCAGCTCGTCCGCCTGCAGGATCAGGTCGGGGATCGGCCCCTGGCCGCGGCCCGCGGGCTGGTGCAGCACCACCCGCGCATGCGGCAGCAGGGCGCGCCGTCCGGGCGCGCCGGCCGCGAGCAGCACGGCGCCGACGCCGATGGCCTGGCCCACGCAGGTGGTGGCGACCGACGCGTCGATGTACTGCATGGTGTCGTAGACGGCCAGCATCGAGGGCAGGTCGCCGCCCTCGCAGTTGATGTACAGGTTGATCTCCTGCTCCGCGGTCTCCGCCTCCAGGTGCAGCAGCTGGGCGATGAGCGCGTTGGCCACGCCAGGGTCGATCGCGGTGCCGAGGTACACGATCCGCTCGGTGAGCAGGTGCGAGTACACGTCCATGATCCGGTCGCCCCGCGGGTGCTGGGCGATGACGTTCGGGATGGTGTAGCTGCTCATGATGGCCCTCCCTGCAGCCCGATCCGGTGCTTTCTGGCCGGCATGACCTGGCCGAACGTCCCCACGATCTCGTCGATGAACCCGTACTCCTTGGCCTGGGCGGCCGTGTACCAGTGGTCGTGCAGCGAATCGGCGAAGATCTGCTCGACCGGCTGGCCGGTGTCATCGGCGATGAGCCCGAGCACCGTGTCCACCGTGTGCCGCAGGTCGTCGGCCTGGACCTCGATGTCCACCGCGCTGCCGCCGATGCCCGATGAGCCGCGGTGCATGAGGATGCGGGCGTGCGGCAGCGCGAACCGCTTGCCCTTGGTGCCCGCCGAGAGCAGGAACTGCCCGGCGCTGCAGGCCAGCCCGAGGGCCAGCGTCGAGACCTCGCACGGCACCAGCCGGATGATGTCGCGGATGGCCAGCATGGACGGCACCGACCCGCCGGGGGAGTTGATCCACAGGGCGACGTCGGCGGTGGGGTCCTCGGCGGCCAGCGCCAGCAGCTGCGTGGCCAGCAGCGTGCCGTTGTCGTCGTCGAGCACCCCGTCGAGCACGAGGATCCGCTGGTGCAGCAGCTGCTCCCGGACCCGCTCGCTGAACAGGGGAATCTTGTCGTCGTGTGCCATGCCTCCAGCCTGCGGCACACCCGCCCGCCCCGGACCCGGACGCTGCTGTCGGCAGATCTGCTCACAGCAGCGCGTGCCATCCTGCTGGCATGACATTGGATGCGCCGAACGGTCCAGACCGGCCCGCCATCCGCCCCTACCACCCGGAGGACCTGGCGGCCGTCTACGACATCTGCGTGCGGACCGGCGACGCGGGCGGCGACGCGCGGGGCAAGTACCACAGCGACGACCTGATACCCGACGTGTTCGCCGGCCCGTACGTCTACCTGGAACCCGGCTTCGCCTTCGTCCTGGACCATCAGCGCGAGCCGGTCGGCTACGTGATCGGCACCCCGGACACCGCGTCGTTCGTGCGGGCCTACCGCGAGCGGTGGATCCCGCGCCTGGCCGGCCGCTACCCGGTCCCGCCGGAGCCCGCCGTGACCGCCGACGGGCAGATGCTCGCCCGGCACTACCGGCCGGAGTGGATGCTGTGGCCTGGACTGGCCGAATACCCCGCTCACCTGCATATCGACCTGCTGCCCGACTTCCAGGGCGCAGGTCACGGCCGGCGGCTCATGCAGACGTTCTGCCGGGCCGTGGCGCGCGCCGGCGCCGCCGGGGTCTACGTCGCCGTCGTCAGCGGCAACAGGAAAGCCCTGGGGTTCTACCGCCACCTGGGCTTCGAGCCGCTCCAGGCCGACGGCGAGGCGGTGTACCTCGGGTGCCGCCTGGCTCAGAAGTAGGTGGCCACGGTCTCGGTCACGTTGTAGTCGTCGTCCACCAGGTACAGCACGCGCCACTTGTCGAACGTGGTGCAGGGATGCGACGGGCCCAGCGCCACCAGGTCGCCGACCGAAACGCCGTGGCCCGCAGGCACGGTCATGTGCGCGTGCTGGTCGCTGACGGCGGTCATCTGCCAGCCCGCCTCGCGCAGCGAGCGGCCCACCGCCGAGCCGCGCCGGACATGGGTCAGCGCGACCGGATTGCCGGCGTCCTGGCCGAAGTCCCGGCGTCCGGCCGACAGGATCACCCGGTCCGGTTCCGGCACCGACAGCACCTGGGTCCACACCTCCAGCGCCGGCTCCAGGTCCGGCTCGGCCGAGCCGCTGCGCTCGTGCAGGTCGGCCAGCAGCCCGTCGTAGAGCCCCCAGTCCTGGGTCAGGTAGCAGCCGCTGCGCAGGACCACCCGCGCGGGCCGGGACAGCCGCGCCGCCGACAGCTCCTCGATGACCAGGTCGTAGAACGCGCTCCCGCCCGCCGACAGCAGCACCTCATCCGGCGAGCCGTCCGAGCCGGCCGAGAACAGCCCCCGGCCGTCCAGCGCCTCGGCGATGGAGACCAGGAACCGCAAAAACTCCCGCGCATCCGCCGAACGCCGCCCGGCCTCCCGGAACTGCAGCAGCCCCTCGAACCCCTCCACACCCACCAGCGCCAGCTGCGAACCCGCGGCCCGCACCGCCTCCGCGACCGAGACCGCCGTCTCCACGTCGCGCACCCCGCACCGCCCGCCCGCCAGCCCGCCCTCGACCAGCACGTTGACCCGCCGTCCCGGATCAGCCGCCGCCACCCGCGAAGCCAGCAGCTCCACCCCCGCCACCGAGTCGACCAGGCAGTAGAACTCGAACCCCGGATCCCGCCGCAGCTCGCCGCAGACGTACCGGATATCCGCCGCCCCGACCAGCTGGTTCGCGTAGAAGATGCGCTGCACCCCGTGCCGCCGCCCGACCTCGACCTGGGTAATGGTGGCGAAGGTCAGCCCCCAGCAGCCCGCCTCCAGCTGGCGGCGGAACAGGGCCGGCGTCATCGAGGTCTTGGCGTGCGGGCACAGCAGCACCCCGCTCGCCTCACTGAACTCCTGGAACCGCGCGATGTTCCGCTCCAGCGCGCCGCCGCGCAGCACGCACAGCGGCAGCGGCAGGTCCTCGCGCAGCACGTTCCAGCCCAAGGCGGCGCCGGCCGCCGCAATCATGTCCACGCTCAAGTAGTACACGTCATCGGCGCGGCATCCGGATCGAGACCCGGTCGTCGAACGGCACCGTCCCCACGTCCAGCGCGCAGGCCGAACCATCCACCGGGATCACCGCCCCGTTCACGTACGACGCCGCGTCCGACAGCAGCCAGGTCACCACGGCCGCCACCTCGTCCGCCGACGCCGCCCGCCGCTGCGGCACCAGCGACGTCACCAGGTCGTAGGACTCCGGCACCGACAGCCCCCGCCCGCCGCCCGAAGATCGCCACCTGGTCGCCCGCCGCCACCAGCTGGCCCGCCACGGCGCGCCCGATCCCGGTGCCGCCCCCGGTGACGATGACCGCGCGCGGCGCCGAACTCACGTGCCGCTCGTGGTCAGGTCGGCCAGCTGCGAACTGGCCGGCTGCCGGGAACGGGTCACGAACGTGGACGCGAACCCGAGCACCAGAACACCCAGGGCAAACCACGGCGCCAGGATCGTCGGGCTGGTCACCTTGTAGAACGACCCGAAGATGGCCGCCGCGGTGATCAGTGCGATGACGATCAGCGTCCAGGCCCAGGCGGGCAGCGGGTTCACGCTGAACTCCGAGGCGATCGTGGACTGCAGGTAGCCGCCGATGAGCAGCAGCAGCCCGGTCATCAGCACGGTGACGCCCGCGTAGTACAGCCAGCCCGCCGCCGTGCCGACCCGCCCGCCCAGGCCGCGGGTCACGTAGTCATACAGCGACCCGGCCGCGTGCACCTCCTTGGCGTAGCTGGACACGATCCAGCCGATCGCGAACACGCCCACCGCGGCGATCAGCACCGACAGCGGCGAGGCCACCCCGCCGCCCTTGCCGGACGCGCTGATTACCCCCACCACCAGCGGGATCACGAACGCGGAGGAGAAGACCGGCCCCATGAACCCGACCGATTGCGCGATGACGTCCGGCAGGGACAGGACCTTCGCGCCCAGGCGCTCGTACCCCGACTCCGCTTCGTGCTTCGCCATCCTGGCCTCCTTTTATTGGGCCGAACGGAGCGTGGTTCCCCGCGGCCCGGTCACTGATACGCCCGCACCGGCAGTTCCTTGAGCCCGTTGGTGAAGTTGGACCGGATCCGCCGCGGCGGCCCGGCCAGCTCGAACCGGCGCACCCGCCGGGCCAGCGCGGCCAGCGCCACCTTGACCTCCAGCCGGGCCAGGTGCACGCCCAGGCACAGGTGCGGGCCGCCGCGGCCGAAGCTCAGGTGCCGGTTCGGGCTGCGCCCGACGTCGAACGCGTCCGGCTCGGCGAATTCCGCCTCGTCCCGGTTGCCCGAGACGTACCACAGCACCACCTTGTCCCCGGCCCGGATGACGGCCCCGCCCAGCTCGGTGTCCGCGGCGGCGGTGCGCCGCATGAAGTGCGTCGGGCAGCTCCACCGGATCACCTCGTCGGTGGCCGTCTCCAGCAGGCCTGGGTCGGCCCGCAGCCGGTCCCACTGGTCCGGGTACTGGCAGAAGGCCAGCACCCCCTGGGCGATGGCGATCCGCGTCGTCTCGTTGCCCGCCACGACCAGGATCGAGAAGAAGTTGTCCAGGTCGGTCTCGGTCAGCCGCTCGCCGTCCACCTCGGCGCCGACCAGCCGGGACAGCAGGTCGTCGCCCGGTTCGGCCAGCCGCCCGGCCACGACCTGGCGGCCCAGGTCCCACAGCTGCTTGCCGTACGGGCTGCGGAACGGGAAGAGGCGGTAGGCGTCGGTGTCGTCCCGGCCCCAGACCACGTCGGTGATGTCCGGGTCGGTGTTGGCGATCAGCCGGTCGCCCAGGTCGATGAACAGGTCCAGGTCGGCCGCGGGCAGGCCCATGACCCGGGCCAGCACCCGGACCGGGACCTCCTTGGCCACCGCGTCCACGAAGTCGAACGGGCCACTGTCCAGACCACCACTGTCCAGACCACCACTGTCCAGACCACCCTCCCCGCCACTGGCCAGCCCGCCGTCCAGCACCTGCTCGGTCAGCCCGGCGATGAAGTGCTCGTACACCGCCACCGCGCGCAAGGAGAACGCGCCGGAGACGATCTTGCGCAGCTTGGTGTGCTCGGGCGGGTCGGTGTCGATGATCGTGCGCCGGGCGGCCATGTCCTCGTCGGTCGGCTCCTCGAAGGAGACCCCGCGGGCCGAGGAGAACGTCCGCACGTCCCGGCTGGCGGTCACGATGTCGGCGTACCGGTGCACGCCCCAGAAACCGGACCCGTCATCGGGGGACCACGACACCGGCGCGTCGCGGCGCAGCCGGGCGAACTCGCCGTACGGGACGCCGCGTGCCCATAGGTCGAGATCGGTCAGGTCCACCGGCGCCGTCATGATATTAGTTTGGCACCGAATGATCTAGCCGGCAACGGGCGCGTGCGAAGATCGTGCCCGAGGGATGAGCAGGCGGAGGAGCATATGGACCTGGATCGGTGGCTGAACGCGGGACTGCAGGCGGTGGCCGGCTGGCAGGACGGCTTCGGCGCCTTCGACCGGCACGCCTCACTCGACATCCCCGACGACCGGTTCGCCGCCGTGTTCGCCGAGTTCACCGGGCGGCTGCGGGACAACTACCCGTTCTTCCACCCCAGCTACATCGGCCAGATGCTCAAGCCGCCGCACCCCGCGGCCGTGGCCGGCTACCTCACCGCCATGCTGATCAACCCGAACAACCACGCCCTGGACGGCGGCCCGGCCACCGCCCAGATGGAGAAGGAAGTCGTGGCCCAGCTGGCGGCCATGTTCGGGTTTGACCGGCACCTGGGTCACCTGACTACCAGCGGCACGATCGCCAACCTGGAGGCGCTGTACGTGGCCCGCGAGCTGCACCCGGGCCGGGGCATCGCCTACTCGGCCGAGGCGCACTACACCCACGGCCGGATGTGCGGCGTGCTCGGCGTGGCCGGCACACCGGTCGGCGTGGACTCCGCCGGCCGCATCGACCTCGGCGAGCTGGACGCGGTGCTGGCCGGCGGCCGGATCGGCACGGTGGTGGCCACCGCGGGCACCACCGGCCTGGGCGCCATCGACCCGGTGCACGAGGTGCTCGCGGTGGCCCGGCGGCACGGAGTGCGGGTGCACGTGGACGCGGCCTACGGCGGGTTCTTCACCCTGCTGGCCGGGCCGGACGGTCAAGCCGGCCTGGACCCGGCGCCGTGGCGGGCCATCGGGTCGTGCGACTCGGTGGTGATCGACCCGCACAAACACGGGCTGCAGCCCTACGGCTGCGGGGCGGTGCTGTTCGCCGACCCCGACGTGGGCCGGTTCTACGTGCACGATTCCGCCTACACCTACTTCACCTCCGACGAGCTGCACCTGGGCGAGATCAGCCTGGAGTGCTCGCGGGCCGGTGCGGCCGCGGCTGCGCTATGGCTGACGCTCGCGCTGCTGCCGCCCACCCCCGAGGGCCTGGGTCAGGTGGTCGCGGCCGGGCGGCGGGCCGCGCTGGCCTGGGCCGGCCTGCTGCGTGACTCGGACCTGCTGGAGCTGTACCAGCCGCCCGAGCTGGACATCGTTCTGCTACTTCCCGCTCACCGGCGGGCCCCGCCTGTCGGCCATCGACGCCGCCTCGGCGCGGCTGCTGACCGACGGGATGGCCGACCCGCGGCCGGTCTTCCTGTCGACGCTCCGCGTTACCGGTGCGGCGATGGCGGCCCGGCACCCGACCGTGGCCGCCGACGCCGGCCAGGGCCGCATCCTGCGCAGCGTGCTGATGAAACCCGAATCAGAAGACCACGTCGCCGAACTGCACGCCCGCGTCGAGGAGCTGGCTGCCGCGCGCTGATCGATCATTCAGGTTTGCTCCCCCGGGCTCAGACAGGTCACAATCGTGACTTAGGGTCCTGGGGGTCTTGACCATGGAACTGCTCGAGCGTGCGTCTTTCCTTGACACGCTAGACGAATATGCCGCGGCGGCCAGGCAGGGCGACGGCCGGCTGGTCCTGGTCTCCGGCGAGTCGGGCATCGGCAAGACCGTGCTGCTTGAGGAGTTCCAGCGCCGCACCACGGGCACCCGCTGGCTGTGGGGCGCCTGCGACGGGCTGCTGACACCCCGGCCGCTCGGCCCGCTGTTCGACATCGCCGCCCAGGCCGGCGGGGCCCTCGGGTCGCTGGCGGGCGCCGGGGGAGCGCCGCGCGACCAGCTGTTCCGGGCCTTCCTGGCCGAGCTCGACGCGCCCGCGCCCTTCACCGTGGCCGTCATCGAGGATGTGCACTGGGCCGACGAGGCCACGCTTGACCTGCTGAGCTTCGCCGGGCGGCGGCTGAGCCGCACCCGGGCGCTGGTGCTGGCCACCTACCGCGACGACGAGCTGGCCGACGATCACCCGCTCCGGCTGGTGCTCGGCGACCTGGCCACTCAGCGGGCTACCCGGCGGATGCGGCTGCCGCCGCTGTCGCCCGGGGCCGTCCGGGCCCTAACCGGGGAGACCCAGACCGCAGAGGCCCAGACCGGAGACGCGGACGCCGCCGAGCTGTACCGGGTCACCGGCGGCAACCCGTTCTACGTGAGCGAGATCCTGGCCGCCGGATGGCCGTCGGTGCCCCCGACGGTCCGGGACGTGGTGGCCGCCCGGCTGGCCCGGCTGACCCCGGCCGCCCGCCGAGCGGTGGAGACCGCGGCGGTGATCGGCGCCCGGGTGGACCTGGCCCTGCTGGCCTCGGTCCTGGACGGCTCGTCGGCGGATGAGTGCCTGGCCAGCGGGATCCTGGTCGCCGACACCAGCGGCGTGCGGTTCCGGCACGAACTGGTCCGGATAGCGGTGGAGGCGGGTGTCCCGCCGTACCGGCAGGCCGAGCTGCACGCCCAGCTGCTGGCCGCGCTCGAGGAGCGCGGCGGCGCCGATCCGGCCCTGCTCGCCCACCACGCCGAAGGCGCCGGGGACGAGAAGGCCGTGCTGCGGTACGCCCCCGAGGCGGCCCGGCGCTCGGCCGGGCTGGGCGCACACCGCCAGGCCGCAGCCCAGTACGAGCGGGCCCTGCGGTTCGCCAGTGAACGCGACCGGCCGGGAGTGGCGGCCCTGCAGGAAGGCCTCGCGGGCGAGTACTCGCTGCTGGACCGGTGGGAGGAGACGGAGGTCGCGCTGCGCGCCGCGCTGGAGCTGCGGCGCCAGCTCGGTGACGACCTGAGCACCGGGGAGGATCTGCGGCTGCTGTCCCGGGCGCTGTGGCGGCTGTGCCGCGGGGAGGAAGAAATCCAGACCGCGGAAGAAGCCGTGCGCATCCTCGCTGCCCTGCCGCCCGGCCGCGAGCTGGCCTGGGCCTACGCCAACCTCGGCGGTTCGTACCTCGGCCAGGGCCGGATCGGGGAGACCCTCGCCCTGTCCGGGCAGGCGCGGACGCTCGGCGAACTTCTGCACGAACCTGAGCTGGTCTGCTCGACACTCAATATTGACGGGTTCGCGCTGGTGGAGCAGGGCCGCGACGGGACCGGCTCGTTCGAGCAGGCGCTGCGGATTGCGCTGGACGCGGAGCTGCCGGAACGGGTCGGCCTGCTGTACTCCAGCCTCGTGGAGGCGGCCGCGCGGCTGAACATGTTCGCCTCGGCCGAGCGCTACTACACCGCGGGGATGGCCCACTGCGATGAACGCGAGCTGGGCGTGTACAGCGTATGCCTGCAAGGCTGGCAGGCGGTCGCGTGGACGCTGCTCGGTCAGTGGACCCAAGCGGAGGACATCAGCGCCGAGCTGGTGCACCGCCAGGGTATGTCGCCGGTGAACCGGCTGAACCCGCTGCGGACCCTGGGCCTCATCCGCGGCAGGCGCGGTGCGGCCGGAGCGTGGGAGCTGCTTGACGAGGCGCTCGCCCTGGCCGAGGGGACCGGTGAGACGATGTGGGTCGTGCCGGCGCGGGCGGCGCGGGCCGAGCTGAGCTGGCTGCAGGGCCGGCCCGGCCTGGCCCTGCGCGAGGCCCGGGCGGGCTACGACTTCGGGCTGGGCCGCACCGATCCGTGGCTGTTCGGCTCGGTGGCCATCTGGCTATCCCGCCTGCAGCAGCCGTCCGGCGCCGCCACCCCGCCGGAGCCCGCCACCCTGCCGGAGCCCGCCACCCTGCCGGAGCTCTCCGGCCTGCCGGAGCTCTCCGGCCTGCCCGAGCCCGCTGCCCTGCCCGAGCCCGCCGGCCTGCCCGAGCTCTCCGGGCTGCCCGAGCCGTACGCGCTGGAGGCGGCCGGCGACTGGGCGGGCGCCGCGGCCGCCTGGGAGCGGCTCGGCCGGACCTACGACGCCGCCCTGGCCCGGCTCGGTTCCCCGGACGAGTCCGAGCTGCGGCAGGCCCTGGCCGCCCTCGACGAGCTGGGTGCCCGGCCCGCGGCCGCCCTGGCCAGGCGGCGGATGAAAGCCCTCGGCCTCACCGCCATCCCGCGCGGGCCCCGCCCGGCCACCCGAGCCGCCCCGGCCGGGCTGACCACCCGCGAGCGCGAAGTCCTGGCCCTGCTGTCCGAGGGCCTGCCCGACCGGGAGATCTCCCGGCGGCTGTTCATCTCCGAGCGCACCGTGCACCACCACGTCTCCGCGGTCCTGGCCAAGATCGGCGTCTCGTCCCGGACCGCCGCCGCCCGCGAGGCCGCCCGCCTGGGCATCGAGGTGCCGACCTAGGCCCTGCCGTGCCCCAGCCTCCGCTCTGCTGCGCAGTCGGCCCGAACTCTGCCACGCCGCCAACCCAGAGCTCTCCCGCGCCGCCAACCCAGAGCTCTCCCGCGCCGCCAACCTAGGTATTCGCCGCGGCCAACCTAGGTACCGGGATCCGTTAACCAGGGCATTTCTCCCGATTCGCCGCCTGGCCGGGCCGTCCTACCGTGATCGAGACAAGCCAATCAGGCTCGAAGGGAAGACATCATGAACCTCATCCGTCACATCCGCCGTTCCGCCGCCGTCCTGGTCGGCCTGGCCGGGGCCATGCTGGCCTTCGCCGTGCCCGCGTTCGCCCGGACGGTGCCGATCCCCGGCGACACGTTCGGCACCCCGGTCCCGGCCCCGGTCCCGGCGCAGGTCCCAGTCCAGGTTCGCACCATCGTGGCGGGCGGCATGCCCGGCTGGCAGATCGCCCTGATCGCCGCCGGCGCCGCCCTGATCGCCGCGGCGATCGCGATCCTCGCCTACCGCGTGCTGGCCGCCCGCCGCCAGGCCGTCACCACCGCCGCCTGAGTCATGCGCGACGGCCGGCCCGAGTCCGCTGCGCGGCTTCGGGAGATCCTCGCCCTGCTCACGGCCCAGGCCCGGACCTGTCACCGGTCCGGGCCTGGGGCTGTCGAGGGCCTGCTCCTAGCCGCCGACGACCTGCTCGCCGCCGTCGATGTCGTAGGTCGCGCCGGTAACCGCGGTGTTGGCCATAAGGTGCACGGCCAGCGAGGCCACGTCGTCCGGCTCGACTACCCGCCTGATGGGCAGGGTGGCCGCCAGCTGGCGGCGCCGTTCTTCGAGGTCGTCGCCCAGCAGCCGGGCGGACAGGGGCGTGTCGACGAACCCGGCCGCGATGAGGTTGACCCGGACCGGGGCCACCTCGAGAGCCAGGTTGGCAGTGATGGCGGGAACCGCGGCGGCGGCGATCGCCGCGACGACCAGGCCCGGGCCGGGACGGCGGGCCACGGTACCGGTCATGAAGATCAGCGAGCCGCCCGGCCGCACCTTTCCCGCGGCGTCCCGGCCGATCCGCAGGGGCAGCAGCAGGTGCTCGTCCAGGGCCCGGCGGGCCGCCTCGAAGTCCATCTCGGCCAGCGGGGCGTAGTACTGGGCGCCGGCCGTGACCATCACGTGGTCGATCGGGCTGGACAGGCCGGCGAAGAACCGCTGCAGGGCGGTCGGGTCCGTGGCGTCAAAGGCCGAGGTCCCGGCCGCGCCGACGTCGGCGGCGGCGCGCTCGAGCCGCTGGGGATCGCGGCCGGTGAGGATGACGTCGGCCCCGGCGGCGTGCGCCTGGCGGGCCGTCTCAAGCCCGATGCCCGAGCTGCCGCCGATCACCACGACGGTCTGCCCCGCTAGTCCGGTTGCGGTGGACAATGCCTGCTCCTCTGGTTGCTTGGCCCTGGTTCATGATGCCGTAGCCGGGGCCGGAACCTGGTGGGCGCAGCCGGCCACGGGTAAGCGCGGCACGATGCGGCGGCGGGCGGCAGTCGCTGAGGATGAAGGCGCGGGCTCGCTTATCACCGGCTCCTTGTTCCTAGGCCCGGGTGCTTCCGGACGGCTGGCGGGCGGCCGCGATCTCGCCGCGCAGGGCCTTAAGGGCGGCGACGTAGATCTCGGAGAAGGTGGGGAAGGGCTGGATGACGTCGCGGAGCACGTCCAGCGGGACCTGGGCCCGGATGGCCAGGGTGGCCTGCTGCATCCACTCCCCGGCCTCGGGTCCCAGCGCATAGGCGCCGGTCAGCGTCGCGCCGTCGGATAGCAGGGTGAGGAAGCCCTTGGATTCGGCGAAGGCGTGGGTGTTAGGTAGCCATCTTGGCCACCTCGGAGACTGGCGCGGTCGCGGTAAATCGGGCCTCGGTGGCGCCGACCGCGGCGGCCTGCGGGTCGGTGTAGACCACGTCCGGGATCGCGTCGTAGTGCGCGTCGCGCGGCTCGCCCAGGATGTTCGAGGCCACGACCTCGCCCTGGTACTTGCCCACGTGGGTCAGCAGCCGGATGCCGGTGACGTCGCCGATGGCCCATAGCCGGTCCGCGGCCCGCAGCTGCGGGCCGACCTTGATGCCGCCCCGGCCCGCGGTGACGCCCACCGTGTCCAGCCCGTCCGGTAGCCGCGGGCGGCGTCCGGTGGCCGCCAGCAGGTGGTCACCGCGCACTTCCCGGCCATCTTGCAGGGTCAGCACGTAGTCCTGGCCGTCGCGCCGCGCGGCGGTGGCCTGGATGCCCAGGATCAGCTCGATGCCGTCCCGGCGCAGTTCCTCGCCGAGGGCCGCGCCGAGCGGGGCGGGCTCGCGGGCCAGCACGTGGCTGGCCGCCTCGACCAGGGTCACCTCGCCCCCGAGGCGACGCACGGCCTGGGCCATCTCCGCGCCGACCGGTCCGCCGCCCAGGATCAGCAGATGACGCGGGACAGCCTGCATGGCCGTCACCTCACGGTTGGTCCAAACGCCGTCGAGTTCACGCAGGCCAGGGACGGGCGCGATGACCGGATCCGAGCCGGTCGCCACCACCACGTGCCGGGCCGTGTGGCGGCTGCCGCCGACCTCGACCACGCCCCGGCCGGCCAGCTTCCCGGTGCCGCGGATCAGGTCAATGCCCTTGCCGGCCAGCCACTTCACCTGGCTGCCGTCGGTGTGATCGGAGACCATGTGGTCCCGGTAGGCCAGCGCGGCGGTGACGTCGACCTCGGCCGTGGCCGCCGCGTGCCGGGCCTGGTACACCGCCTCGCCCGGGCGCAGCAGGGTCTTGGACGGGATGCAGGCCCAGTACGAGCACTCGCCGCCGGCGAGTTCCCGCTCCACCACCGCGACGTGCAGGCCGCCGTCGGCCAGTTCGCCGGCGCAGTGCTCACCCGGTGACCCGGCCCCGACCACGATGACGTCGTAGTCGTAGCCGTCCATCAGTGTCCGTCCCGGTCTACGCCGGCGACCGGGATGACGGCCACCTCGAGTTTGAAGTCCATGACGTCGGTTCCTCTCCTGGTCCTGCTGCCCGGTCCTACGCTCGCGCCTGGAGGCGGCCCTTCGCACCGGTATGAGACCCTGGCCGGTTACTGGTCCCGGGTGCCCGGCCTGATGGCGCCGCGGGCCGTCAGCCTTGCGGTCAGTCCCTCGGCCGGTCAGTCCCTCGGCCGGTCAGTCCCTCGGCCGGTCAGTCCCTCGGCCGGTCAGTCCCTCGGCCGGTCTGGCGCCTCGGGGCGCAGGTGGGCGTGATCGCCGTCGTGATCGAAGATGCACAGGATCTCCACCGGGCCGTCCTGGGCGTTGATCGCGTGCGGGATCATGGTCGAGAATTCCGCCGCCTGGCCGGCCTCGACCAGGATGATCCGCTCGCCCAGCTGCAGCCGCGCGGTCCCGGACAGGACCGTGAACCAGTCCCGGCCCGGGTGGACCCGCAGGTCTTCTGGACCGTCGGCCGGGACGGGCTCGATGATGCGCATCTTGGCTACCGACACCCCATGCGGTGCCCGGTCCGGCGAGGTCAACATCCAGGTGGTGGTGCCGTGCCGCACGTCACGCTGCGGCTTGATCACCACATCACCGTCGTCGGCCGACTCGACCAGCTGGTCCAGCGTGGTGCCCAGGGCCCGCGCGATCACGGCCAGCTGATCAAGCGCGATGCGCCGGTGGCCGGTCTCGATGCGGCTCAGGTTGGACGGGCTCACATGACACCGGCGGGCCAGGTCGTCCAGCGACCAGCCCCGGGCCACCCGCAGCCCCCTGATCCGCTGCCGGACCAGGGCCTCCACATCGACTTCTTGCTTCATAGGCAAGACTCTATGCCATTAGAGCATGAACGCGTACCGTCGAGCCATGAGTAACGATGACCAGAACCACCATCACCACTCCGGCACCGACGTGGGCGAGGCGGCCCTGGCCGAACTCCTGGACCTGGACGCCGTGGTGCTCCACTCCTACCTGTCCGAGGTCACCGGCCGGGTGCACGACGTGGCCGCGGGCCGTCCCGTCCACCGCATCCTCGACCTGGGCTGCGGGACCGGAAACGGCGCGCTCGCCCTGGCCCGGCGTTTCCCCGGTGCCGACGTGATCGCGGTCGACCAGTCCGCCGCATTCCTGGCCCGCCTGCGGGACAAGGCCCGGGACCTGGGGCTGGACGGCCGGGTGCACACCGTCGAGGCGGACCTGGACGAGTCCTGGCCGGCCCTCAACCCGGTCGACGTGGTGTGGTCGTCGATGGCCCTGCACCACCTGGCCGATCCGGACCGGGCCCTGAAGCAGGTCTTCGGCCTGCTCCGCCCGGGCGGCCTGCTGGCCGTGGCCGAGATGTACGAGAACCTGCGCTTCCTGCCCGACGACCTCGGCCTGGGCCGCCCCGGCCTGGAAGCGCGCTGCCGCGCCGCCCTGCACGAGCGCGCCACTGCCCTGATGCCCTACCTGGGCGCCGACTGGGGCCCGCTCGTGACGCAGGCCGGGTTCACCGACGTGGCCGAGCAGGCCTTCGAGATCGGCCTGACCGCGCCGCTGCCCGCCGCCGCGGGCCGTTACGTTCAGGGCAACCTGCGTATGTTCCGGTCCCACGTCGGCGAGCTGATGGCCGCCGACGACCTGGCCGTCCTGGACACCATCATCGGTGACGACGGCCCCGCCAGCGCCCTGCACCGCCAGGACCTGGCCATCCGCGGGACCAAGATCCTCTGGACCGCCCGCCGCCCCTGAAAGCAGGCATCCACATCATCGTGGGCCGTTACCGTCTTCACAGCACGGTAACGGCCCACGATCACGAGAGCCTCCCCGACAGACCGCATCAGCAGCCGCACCGACCTCAACCTGCCCAGCTGCCGGAACCGGACCGCGGTCAGCCCAGCGACCGGACCAGGTAGTCCCACACGCCCCGGACCGGGCCCTCGCCGTAGATGTGGCTGCGCTTGGACAGCGACTCATCCGGACCGGACCAGCTGGGCCAGCCGCCGAACGCCCGGGTGAGCAGCTGCTGCGCACAGGCCCGTTCCAGCAGCACGGCCGCCACCGTGGCGGTCTGCAGGTCCGGGCCCACGGTCACGATGCCGTGGTTGACCAGGAACACCGCCCGGGCCGGGCCCAGCTCGGCCGCCACCGCCTGACCCAGCTCGCGGGTCAGGATCAGGTCGGCCGTCCGCGTGAACCGGGGCACCTCGGGCGGGACGAAGTAGTTGGCCGCGTGGCTGACCGGGCGCAGCGGCTGGCCGGTGGCGGCCAGGGCCACCGCGTGCGGCGGATGGGTGTGCACCACCGCGCCGACGTCGGGCCGGGCGATCATGATCTCGGTGTGGATCGGGTACTCGCTGTGCCGCGGCCCGTCGCCCGCGACCACCTCGCCGTCGGGGCTGACCAGGTGCACCCGGTCGGCCGTGACCTCCTCCAGGCCCCAGCCGGCCGCCTTCAGCCAGGCGCCGCGGCCGTCGGGGTCCCGCACCGAGGCGTGGCCCCAGATGAGGTCCCCCTGGCCCGCGGCGGCCAGGATCCGGGACGCGGTGGCCACCAGGTCCGTGATGTCGCGGCTCACCGGTGCACCAGGTTCTGCACAGCAGAACTTTAGCCTGGTCAGATCCCGTACAGCCAGTCGGCGCGGCTGAAGTCGCCCTCCGCGCGGGCCCGGAACAGCTCGTTGCGCATCAGCCGGCTGACCCCGTCCACGTGCCAGATCTCGCCCCACATCCGGGCCGTCTGCTGCACCCGCGTGGTCCGCGGGTACCGGATCTCGGCGTACCTGGCCAGCGCCGCGGGCCAGTCGCCGGCCGCCTTCTCGGCCTCCGCGGCCAGGCAGTGCGCGTCCTCGATGGCCTGGCAGGCGCCCTGGGCCAGGTACTGCAGCATCGGATGCGCCGCGTCGCCGGTCAGCGCCAGCCGCCCGTCCACCCACCGGTCCACCGGCAGCCGGTCGAACATCGGCCACCGCCGGTCCCGCCACAGCGAGCGCAGCCCGCGCACCACCGCCTCGCACGACCCGCCGAACGCCTCGTCCAGCTCCTGCGGCCCGCCCCACTCCGCCTCGCCGCGCTTAAAGGCCAGCGAGGCGAACACGGCCACCGTGTTGAAGATCTCCCCGCGGCGCAGCGGGTACTGCACCAGGTGCCGACCCGGCCCGATGTACACCACGACCTCTTCCAGCTGTGAGGACTCCAGCCGCCGGTCCAGCTCCGCCACCGGGAACGCGCCCCGGTAGGCCACGTACCCGGAGCAGATCGGCTCATCGTCGCTGAACCTCCGGCGCAGCCCCGACCGCAGCCCGTCGGCCGCCACCGCGGCCGCCGCCCGCTGCGGCCCGGCGCTGGTCGCCACCTCCACGTGGTCCGGGTGCACGGCCACGTCGGTCACCGCGCAGTCCGCGACCAGGTCCACGCCCGCGTCCCGGCACGCCTCGAACAAGATGGTCAGCAGGTCACTGCGGTGAATAACCACGTAGGGCGCCTGGTAGCGGGCCGTGAACTCGGCCCCCAGCGGCGCGCTGGTCAGCACCGACCCGTCGACCGCGTCCCGGAACACCAGCCGCCGCGGGCTCACCCCGGCCTCGGTGACCCGGTCCAGCAGCCCCCACTGGCGCAGGATCCGGGTCGCGTTGGGCGCCATCTGCAGGCCCGCGCCCACCTCGGCGAACTCGCCGGACCTCTCCAGGACCCGCACCCGCTGCCCGGCCAGGGCCAGGGCCAGCGCGTTGGCCAGCCCGCCGATGCCGCCGCCGGCGATGATCACGTCCACGTCGTTCATGTCGCTCTCCCGGTTCACCCGGTCTGGGTCCGGTACTGGTGCAGCTGCTCCAGGATCGGGGCGTCGGTGAAGCGGAACAGGTCAAGCCCGCCGTCGGTGGCTACCGTCAGGGCCTGCCAGGACGGGACCACGAACAGGTCACCGCGCTCCACCCGCCACGCCGCGTCCCCGACGCCGACCTCCCCGGTCCCCTCGAACACCTGGTACACCGACGATCCGGTCTCCCGCCGCGGCGCGGTGGCCGTCCCGGGCGCGATCCGGTGGAACTCGGCCCGCAGCGTGGGCATCACGTCGCCGCCGGTGGCCGGGTTGGCGTACCTGACCGCCGCGTGCCCGGGCTCCACCGTGACCGGGTAGCCCTCGGCTTCCAGCTCGAGCTGCTCGGCCAGCGCCCGGTCGGTGTGCTCCCACCGGTAGGCCAGCAGCGGCGTCGCGGGGACCGGGCCCAGCTGCGTCAGCGGGCGCAGGCCGGGGTGCCCCCACAGCCGCTCGGACCGGGACCTCGCCGGCGCGTCCCTGGTCTCTACCTCGTCGGGCCCGGGCTCGAAGAAGGTGCTGTCCGCGTAGTGCTGGAACGGGATGTCCAGCCCGTCGATCCAGGCCATCGGGGTATCGCTGACGTTGTGGTGGCCGTGCCAGTGCCAGCCCGCCTGGGGCAGGAAGTCGCCACGCCGCATGGCCACCGGGTCGCCGTCGACCACCGTCCACACGCCCTCGCCCTCCACCACGAACCGGAACGCGTTCTGCGTGTGCCGGTGCACCGGCGCGTCCTCCCTGGGGTTCAGGTACTGGATCGCCGCCCACAGCGTCGGGGTAGCGAACGGCGCGCCGGCCAGGCCCGGGTTGGCCAGGGCGATGGCCCGGCGTTCCCCGCCCCGGCCAACCGGGACCAGCTCCCCGGCCCGGCGGGCCATGGGCAGCAGCCCCTCGCGCCAGCGCCACAGGTGCGGCACGGCCCGCGACCGCGGGCAGGCCGGCATCAGGTCGCCGATCTCGGTCCACAGCGGGGCCAGGTGCTCCTGCCGGAATCCCTCGTACAGCTCGGCCAGCCCGGCCGACGGCTCTGACAGCACGTTCTCAATAGCCATGACAGGCGGCTCCCGTGGTCGGGCCCGGCCCCTGATGGGCCGGCGGCTCCTTCCACCCTCACGCCAGTCCCGCCCCTGGGATAGGGTTTTCTGGTGTGAAGAATAAGCCGCCGTACGCGATCGAGTCGGTGGACAACGCGCTACGGCTGGCTCAGCTGCTGCTGCTTGACGGGACGCTGTCGGTAACCGAGGCCGCCCGGCACCTGTCCGTCTCGCCGTCGACGGCCCACCGCCTGCTGGCCATGCTGGTCTACCGCGACTTCGCCGAGCAGGGCCGCGACCGGCTGTACCGGCCGGGACCCGCGCTGCGCAGTTCCGGCGCGGCCGAGGCGCCGCTGGCCCTGCTGCGCCGCGTCGGGCAGCCGCACCTCGAGCGCCTGGTCGAGGCAACCGGCGAGTCAGCCAACCTGGTCGTGCTGGCCGGCGACGAGATCCGGTTCGTGGCCACCGTCGAGTGCACCCAGGTGCTGCGGGTCGGCGACCGGTCCGGCAAGGCCCTGCCCGCCCTGCTGACCAGCGCGGGCAAGGCCATGGTGGCGCTGCTCGGCCCCGCGCGGTCCGATGAGATGCTGGCCGGGCTGGACGAGAAGGACCGCTACCGGACCCGCCGTGAGCTGGCCGCCGCCCGCCGCAACGGCTACGCGCTCAACAACCAGCAGACCGAGACCGGCCTCACCGCCCTGGGCGCGGCCGTCCGCGGTCCCGACGGCCAGGTCCTGGCCGGGGTGTCCCTGGCCATGCCCACCGCCCGCTTCGCCCGCGACAAGGTCCCCGGCTACGTGCGCGAACTGGCCGCCTGCGCCGCCGCCATCGAGACCGACGTCGCCCGCCAGCCCAGCGCCGACGTCACCGCCGGCTGGGAACCGCAGCCGTAGGGCCCGGTTCAGGCGCGCGGGATGTTGACGTCCAGCGGGACGGACTCGGCGCTGATCACGCCGAGCGAGGTCACCTCAGGCGGCGTGATCACGTTCAGCCCCCAGTCGGTCAGCACCCGCATCCTGTTCCCCGACATGGCGTCCAGGTGGTAGCCGCGGGTCACGACGCTGGCGGCGGGCCCGGAGAGCGGGATGTGCAGCGGGTTGGCGGCGGCCGCCAGCCCGCCCAGGTCAACCAGGAAGCCCAGGTCGCGGTGCCGGTACGGGCGGGCCGTGCCCTGGCCCAGGGAGGCCGCGACGTTCCTGGCCACCAGCTTGCCCTGGCGCTGGGCGTGCTGGGCGGTCATGCCGCAGACCTGGCCCGGGCGGGTCAGGTCGGGCACGGCGGCGCAGTCCCCGCAGGCGTAGATGCCATCGGCGCCGGGTACCGCCATGAACTCATCAGTCACCAGCCGCCCCCGGTTGGTGGGCAGGTCCAGGCCCTCGGCCAGCGGGTCGGCGCGGACGCCGACGCACCAGATCAGCGATTTGGTGGGCACCTTGTCGCCGGTGGTCAGCTGCACGTAGCCGTCCAGCGCCGCCGCGACCGAGGCACCGGTCCGCACCTCGACCCCCCGCCGCCGCAGCACCCGCTCGGCCGTCCGGGACAGGCGGGGGTCCAGCTCGGGCAGCAGCCGCGGCGCCAGGTCGAGTAGCAGCCACCGGATCGGCTGGCCGGCCAGCCCGGGCATCCGGCGGGCCAGCCGGGTGGTCATCAGCTGGCCCTGGGCCGCCACCTCGGTGCCCGTGTAGCCTGCGCCGACCACTACGAACGTGCACCGCGCGGCCCGCTCCTCGGCGTCGGTGGCCACCGCGGCCAGCTCGAGCTGCCTGACGATCTGGTCGTGCAGGTACATGGCCTCGGCGATGCTGCGGAACCCGTGCGCGTACTCGGTGATGCCCGGGATCGGCAGCAGCTTGTTCACGCTGCCCGCGGTCAGGATGAGCCGGTCGTAGCCGGCCTGGCCGGACGTGCCCTCCGGGCCTGCCCAGCCCACCGTCTTCTGCTTGGGGTCGACGTGGTTCACGGTGCCCAGTACGAACCGCATCTTCCGCAACCGGGCGGCCAGCGACACCCGGATGTGTTCCGACTCCACCACCCCGCCCGCCACCTGCGGCATCAGCGGCAGGTACAGGAAGTAATCCGTCGAGTTGATCACGGTGATGTCGGTCGTGGCCGCAGCCTGCCGGGACAGTTCCCGGGCCGCGTTGAAGCCAGCGAAACCCGCGCCGACGATCACCACCCGGTGGGTCTTTCGTGAATCCGCCATCTCGGCTCCTCCCGCCGGTCACGTGGCGGCCTGGTGCCACCGGCTTGTCCCTATTTCTACGTTGCCTCCCATGTGGTCCGAAATCGGCCCCGCCAGCCCCCGCGGTCAGGCCGTCGCGGGCTGTCTCGCCCGCCCAGCACCAGACACTCGCCCGCCTGCTCCACGGCCAGCCCGCGGGACACTAGTACCTCCGGCAACGACGCGGTTACAGTTACCGGGGGGCCTTGCAAAGGAGCAGGAAACGTGACAACCGACGCTGTGCAGGTAGCCACTCCTGGGTACGGCTGGGGTTACAACAACGCCGGCGGTCTGGGGATCGGCAGTGTCGCCCGGGCGCTGGATCCGGTTCCAGTCCGGTTGCCCGCGGGAACGACCGACGTTCGGGTGGCAGCGATCAGTTGCGCGATGACCTCCTCCGGGCAGGTGTGGGCCTGGGGCGGAAACCGGTACGGGCAGCTCGGCGACGGCAGTACGAAGGTGCGGCTGGCGCCGGAACGGGTTCGGTTGCCCGACATGGCGCGCGTGGGCGAGATCGCAGTCGGGCAAGATCACGTACTGGCATTAACTCGCCAGGGCGACATCTACGCTTGGGGCCGGAATCATCACGGCCAGCTCGGGGACGGCTCGCGAAGCCACCGCCGCCCCCGTACACGTTTCTGGGCCAGGTCCCGGTCGTCGGGCCGGCAACGTTATCAGCGGTGGTACCGCAACGGGAGCGGTTTACCGGGGGCGCGCCACCCCTAGCCAGACCGGACATGCCCTCGGCGCCGGTCCGGATGGCGATATCACCCAGGCTCGAGCGTTCCCATTGCCCGATGGCGCCAAGGAAGAGCTGGTCGAGCGGCAACGGCATCTGGTCGTGCTCACTGACCCGGCGAATTGCTGACTTCGGCGTGGACCCGGCCGGGACGCCGCTGCCGGCCGCGATGCCACTGGATCCGTCATCGCCGATCGCCTGGGCCAGCGCCGGGGACAACCATACTGTCGCACTCACGAGCACCGGAGTCGTCCTGACGTGGGGGGCCAATCAGCACGGCCAGCTCGGTACCGGCGACACCGACCACCACTCGCTCCGGTAGCTGTCGGACCCGAAGCTCGTGGTCCGCGTCGTGGAGATCAGCGCGGGCGCTGATTCGGTGCTGGCCCGAACGGACGGGCACCAGGCCTACGCCTGGGGGCACGGGGGCTTCGGCCAGAACGGCATGGGCAGCCCGATGACCTGCCCGCCCCCCCGGGCACCTCCGCGGCGAGGCGACGGTGACCACCATCCAGGCCGCCGCTACCACAGCTTCGCCACCGTCGACCGGTCCTGATCCACCGTGCTGACCGGCGGCCGCCAAGTCACCCATCACCGGGTCACCGTCCCGCGCGCCAGACAGAGGAAGGATCTCAGTCATGACCGGCAAGTCCACCCATTCGGCTCGGATGCAGTTGGTCGTAGATGACAGCGGCACAGTGGTCCAACCCGGTCCGTACTCCATGGGGGCCACCTGTGAGTTGTCCGAGGACCGGTTCCTCACCGACGATGTGATCATCAAGGACGGCGACAAGATCATGCCGTTCAGCGTGGTCGATCCGTTCACCAGCGCCGTTACGGTGGAAGCGCTGGTGCTCTCGTCGGGACAGCTGAGTCACCTGTACCCGGACGCGGCCGCCACCTCGGGCTGGTCGTACACGGTGGTGAAGACCCCCTTCGATTCTGTCTCCGACGCCGCCGTCATCGGCGGCGGATTCGGCGGCCAGCTGATGGTCACCGGCCCGCGCTCGCTGCCCGCCCCGCCCGGCGCGACGACGGCGGCCGCCTGGCTGACGCGGCGGGCCCGGCGCCTGGTCGGTGAGCCGGACTGGCACGGTGCCCGAGCAGATCGGGCCGCTGTCCGCGGGCATGTCGCAGCAAGGGCCGTACTGGTACGGGTGGGTGGTCTCTCGCCACGTGACCCCCACCGCCGACCAGTTCGGCCTGCTCCTGTTCGACCCGCGCAACGCCGGCACGCAGATGCTGACCATGCAGCTCCCGGCCGTGTGGGAGGAGACCATCGAGAATACGGTGGTGCTGTTCGACCCGGGCCAGGTGCCAGACGGAACCCCGACCGGGTTCGCGGTGGTGCTGACCAGCGACGGGTCGATCAGCACCTACAACCAGACCGGGCCCGCCAGCTTCTCCGGCCAGTTCGCCAGTGCGCTGCCGACCACTGCGGCCTCGCTGCTGTGGGCCTACACCACCCCCGGCAGCAGCACCGGGCAGCCCGCCATCTTGTGGCAGAACGAGAACGGCATCGTCGGCTTCCAGGAGGAGAACGGGGCCTGGAACTTCACCGGCTTCACCTACGGCAACCCCGCCGGGGACGGGCAGGTCGCCGCCTGGAAGCTGAACGGCGCTTACACGTTCACGTTCCTGAACGACGGCCTGGCCCAGGTGGTCAGCGAGATCCCCGGGTCAGGTTCGGGCATCTCCTGGACCGCGCCGATCCCGCTGGCGGGCGGGTTCGAGAAGATCTACAGCCTGCTGGCCGACCCTAGCCAGTCGACGTTGTTCGCCGTCGACGCCGCGCAGACCCTCAACGTGCTGACCAAGGACCCGGTGCTGGGCTGGACCCAGACTCAGGTGCATCAAGACGGCGCCTCCATGCAGTCGGTGACGTCCTGGCGGGTGCAGATCACCACCCTGGACGCCAACCAGGTCGGGGTCGGCTTCGGCCAGATCCGGCTCAGCACCGACCGGCCGGTCGCTTCTGGCAAGCCAGCGGCAGCACAGTCGCGACCCCGGGCACCCCGGTCACGCTGACCGCCGGACCGTCCGGCCAGGTCATCTTCAGCATCCCCGCGGAGGAACTGGACACCGCGCTGCTCACCGTGCAGGCCCTGGACAGCAACGGCAACACCTCCGGCGACCCGCTCGACGTCACCCCGGACATCGACGTGCAGACCTTCCTGGCCGGGCAGGGCTCGCTCACCGACATCGGCAAGCTGACCGGCCCCGGCCTGGTGGCCCCACGATCCCGGCGGACCCCGATAACCCGGCCGGCCCGCAGGCGAAGGTGTTCTCGAAG
The DNA here is from genome assembly GCA_963790065.1 of uncultured Actinomycetes bacterium. GTDB lineage: Bacteria > Actinomycetota > Actinomycetes > Streptosporangiales > Streptosporangiaceae > Palsa-504. The sequence continues at coordinate 153,680 of CAWBNK010000004.1, forward strand.
CTGACCGATACCACCAGCGCCACCGCGGTCGCCGGTGCGGTGAGCCACGTAGCCCAGCTCGGCCTGGGCTACCAGCCGGTCACCAGCACCGACGTGCGATCCGCGACATTCGACCTCACCGCTTCCCCCGCCACGTTCTCCACTTCGTCCGATCCGGCCGCCTTCGACTCGCTGCTCGGCGGCCTCGGTGGCCTCAGCTGGTGGGACTCGGCCAAGAACGACGCCCAATCGGTCTTCCACGGACTCCGGCACGGCGTGATCGCGTTCAAGAAGATGGTCACCAGCTGGTCCGATGAGCTCAAGCAGTGGACCGTCACTTTGACCGTGGACATCGGCGACGGCATCAACAACGTCATGAGCTACGTCGTCTCCGACATCAAGAGCGCCATACACGCCATCAGCAGCTTCTTCCAGGCCGTCGGCGCGGACCTCAAGACCGCGTGGGAATGGCTCAAGCACAACGTGCTGGAACTGATCAAATACGCTGACGCCAACGCAAAGGTCATCCAAGGCTGGCTGACCCAAGCTGTCGCCGTTCCCGACGGCCCGTTGTCGGCGATCATCGACCACATCGAGATCAGCAGCGACACGTTTTTCACGGACCTGAAGACTAACGTCACCAACGACATCGCCGCGTTGGCAACGGTGGTCGAGGACAAGCTCTTCGGGACGAGCGAGCCGATGCCGCCGCCGCCGACAGACTCCAAGAGCGACGACGCCGACATACTCTTCAAAGTCGGCGGTGACATCGCCAAGGTCTGGCAGCACACCCCATGCGGATGGCTCTACGACAAGCTCGAGTCTCACCTGCCAAAGGACGCCGGACCCGACTTCGACGCCACCGTCTTCAGCCAGGTGCTCGCGGACCTGGTCAACGACGTCGTCGACGCTACGACGACCATCCTGGATCTGGGCACGGTCTTCTACGACGCGATGAAGCTCACCGCCGGAACCAAGGACGCGCTCAACGCCATGAGCGTCGCCGACTTCTTCGGCGCACTCAGCAAGCTGGTGTCCGACGCGCTTACGCTGCTCGACAAGCTGGTCGACACCGTTCTGGACGCCCTGAAAGCGGCCGTTGCCCTGGTCGGGGACATACTCACCTACCAGTATCAAGCCGTCCCCCTCATCGGCGAGCTGCTCGATCTGGCCGGGGTCGATACCACGCTGAGCGTCGGGCACCTCATGAGCCTGATCGTCTCCTATCCCGCCACCTTGACGAGCAAGCTGATCACCAAGAACTGGAACCTGTTCCCCTTCCCCGCCGCGCAAGCCGGTGCCGCGCACCAGGAAGCGGTGGGGGCCTGGCACCCGGATCTGACCGGATTCGGGCTGAACCTGGCCGCGGCGGTGGGGCAATTCGTCTGGGCCGTAGACGACCTGGTGCTCGATTACTATGCCTTCCCGGTTCCGGAAGGTACCCCTAATCCCAGCACCACCCTTTACAGCTTCATCGACATCTGCTGCCCGGCCATTTTGTGGATCCTGCAGTGGCCGACCCCCACCACTGCCACCGCGAACGGGCAGACGGTTGCCCCCTTCATATACAACGACTTCGACAACTCACAGCACTTTGGTGAGCACGGAAACTACCTCTGGGGCGTTCTGGCGACCGGCGCAGCGCCGTTCCTGACCGCGGCGCTGGCGTTCGCCGCCAAGCTGACAGGTCTCGACAAGGAAGGCACGGTCGGCGATATCGTCACCGCCGCCGTGCAAACGCTGTCCGGACTGGTCAACACCATCTTGGGGTGCTGGTACGCCAAGGACAACGCCAGCAGCACCAAGCTGGCCGTCGACGAGGTAATCATCGGCGTCATGTCCAACCTGTCCTACGAAGACACGCTGCTCGGCATCAAGCAGATCACCGGGGACACCGAAACCATCTCCCTGTTCGTCAAGATGGTCATCGACACCGTCGGCAACTTCGGCACCGGTATCGGATATGCCGCCAATGCGCTGGGAGCACTTACCCCGCCCCCGCCGCCTTGACCCCTGCGGCACGCCAGGCATGGTTGGTGACTGGGTACGTGCTGGCCCCTGGCGGGCCCCAGATGGCTGGCCCGGGATCGGGCTGGGTTTCGCTGCCTATCTGGGCGGCATCGATGCCCGCGCCGAGGTGCCGCCAACCGTGGTGATCGCCGCCCGCCGCACGAGGGACAGCCGCCGGATGGCTCGACATAAATGTTGAACAATAATGATCCGGACGGGAGACCTCATGGCAGCCCCGCAGGAAGACCCAGCCAGCCCGCTTGACTCCGGCCGATTGCGCGGTGGTCGGCGGCGGACGGATGGGGGCCGGCATCGCGCACGCCCTGCTGCTCGCCGGAGCGCAGGTGGTGCTCGTCGAGCGTCCTGAGGCAGCGGCGGCCGCCCGGGACCGCGTGGTACGCGCGGTAGACGGCAGCGTCACCCGCGGCCAGCTGGCCGACGCGGCGCCGCTGCTGGCCCGCCTGACCATCGCGACCGAGATGCCGGCCCTGGCCGGCGCGGCCCTCGTCATCGAGGCCGTACCCGAGGACCTTGAGCTCAAGATCGACACCTTCCGGCGGATCGCGGCCGCGGTCGCCGCCGGCACCGTTATCGCGAGCAACACCAGCAGCCTTTCTCTGGACCTGCTGGCCGAGGCGGTCGCGCACCCGGAACGGGTTATCGGCTTGCATTTCTTCAATCCCGTCCCGGCCAGCAAGCTGGTCGAGGTGGTCCTCGGCCGCCGCACGCCTGCCGAGCTGCGCTCCCGGGCCGAGGACTGGGTCCGCGAATGGGGCAAGACCCCCGTCACGGTCAAGAACTCGCCGGGGTTCGCGAGCAGCCGCCTGGGCGTCGCCATCGGCCTTGAGGCGATCCGCATGCTCGAGGAGGGCGTCGCCTCTGCCCGGGACATCGACGCCGCCATGACGCTCGGCTACGGCTTCCCGATGGGGCCGCTGCGGCTCACCGACCTGGTCGGCGTCGACGTCCGCCTGGGCGTGGCCCGTTACCTGGCCACCGAGCTGAGCCCGCGGTTCACCCCGCCCCAGCTGATGATCAACATGGTCGAGCGCGGCGACCTGGGCCGCAAGACCGGCCGCGGCTTCTACGACTGGTCCGAGGAGGCGTGATCGTGACCCAGGTCAGGACTGTGACACCCTGATGATCGATCAAGCTGATTGATACGATTGCTGTCCGTCCGGGCACCAATGGCGTGGAGGTGTACGCGTTCCTGGTGGGCGCCACGGTCTTCAAAACCGATGAAACCGAGGTTCTCGGTTTGGCGGGTTCGATTCCCGTCCACCTCCGCCACCGGGCCCGGTTCCTCCCGCAGCGTGCCACCTCAGGTCCAGCTTCTCGCGCCTAACCTGGAGTTTCCATGCCACCGATGCATGACATCGCGGCGCCGTGACCACGCGCATCGCCCTGCTCGGCCTGGGTGAAGCCGGGTCGGAAATCGGCCGCGACCTGGTCGCCGCGGGCGCCGACGTCCGCGGCTACGACCCCAAGGACATCCACCTGGCCGGCGTGACGGCGCGGACCTCCGAGGCGGACGCGGTCCGCGACGCCGACCTGGTGCTGAGCGTCAACAGCGGCCACGACGCGCAGACGGCCCTGGTCAACGCGATGCCGTCGCTGCGACCCGGCACCATCTGGGCCGATCTCAACACCGCGGCCCCAGGGGTGAAGGCCACGCTGGTCAGCCTGCTTGACGGCCGGGATGTCCCGGTGGCCGACGTGGCGCTGATGTCCCCGGTCCCCGGGAAAGGGCTGTGCACGCCCATGCTGGTCTCCGGCGCAGGCGCACCACAGTACGCCGGGCTGCTCGTGCCGCTCGGCGCCGACGTGGCGGTCCTGCCCGGCCCGGCCGGAGCGGCGATCTCGCGCAAGCTGCTGCGCAGTGTGTTCTACAAGGGCCTGGCCGCGGCGGTGGTCGAGGCGCTGGCCGCGGCCCGGGCCGCGGGCTGCGAACAATGGCTGGCCGCCAACATCAGCGCCGAACTCGCCGCCTTCGACGAGCAGACCATCGACCGCCTGGTCGAGGGGACGCACCAGCACGCGCGGCGCCGCGCCGAGGAGATGACGGCCGCGGCCGAGCAGCTGGCCGAGCTCGGCGTCCCGCCGCGGATCGCCGCCGCGGCCCGGGACCTGCTCATCGACCTGTGCGACGTCCAGGGCCAGGAGCTGCCATGATCATCGACTGCCACGGTCACTACACGACCGCGCCGAAGGCGCACACCGACTGGCGGCAAGCCCAGAAGGCCGCCTTCACCGACGGCGTCACCCCGCCGCCCTATCCCGAGATCTCCGACGATGACATCCGCGCGTCGATCGACGGCAGCCAGCTGAAGCTGATGAACGAGCGCGGCGTCGATGCGACGATCTTCTCCCCGCGCGCCTCGGCCATGGAGCACCACTTCGGCGACGAGGCGGTCAGCGCCCGGTGGGCCGAGGTCAGCAACGACCTGATCGCCCGCGTCGTCCGGCTGTTCCCGGGCCGGTTCGCCGGCGTCGGCCAGCTGCCCCAGTTCCCCGGCGTCCCGATCAACAAGTCCGTCGCCGAACTGCGCCGCTGCGTGGAACAGCTCGGCTTCGTGGGCTGCAACCTCAACCCCGACCCGAGCGGCGGCCACTGGACGTCCGCCCCGCTGACCGACCGGTCCTGGTACCCGTTCTACGAGGCCATGTGCGAGCTGGACGTGCCCGCCATGGTGCATGTCTCCGGGGTGACCAACCCCAACTTCCACGCCACCGGGTCGCACTACCTGAACGCCGACACCACCGCGTTCATGCAGCTGCTCCAGGCCGACCTGTTCACCGACTTCCCCGGCCTGCGGCTGATCATCCCGCACGGCGGCGGCGCCGTCCCCTATCACTGGGGCCGCTTCCGCGGCCTGGCCGACATGCTCGGCCGTCCGCCGCTCGCCGAATCAGTGATGGGCAACGTCTCCTTCGACACCTGCGTGTACCACCAGCCCGGCATCGACCTGCTGTTCAGGGTCATCGGCGTCGGCAACATCTTGTTCGGCTCGGAGATGATCGGCGCCGTCCGCGGCATCGACCCGCAGACGGGGCACTACTTCGACGACACCCGGCGGTACGTCGACGCGCTCGGCCTGCCGCCCGCCGACCGGGATCGCGTCTACGAGCTCAACGCCCGCCGGGTCTACCCGCGCCTGGAGCACGCTGTCCCGCGCGTGCCGTGACACTTCGCCACGTTCAGCCCGCGGGCAACGGAGCGGGCTCGTCACCGTAGTCGTGGTCGGGGTAGTTTTCCGCGCCCAGGCGCCAGTAGCCGCGGGTCACCAGCGAGGCGGCCGGGACCTGCCGTTCCGCCAGCAGGTACCGGCGGATGCCGCGCATGGCGGCGGCTTCGCAGGCCACCCAGACCTGGGTGCCCGCCGGGATGGACGCGCTGCGGGCGGCGTCATCCAGCTCGACCCCCCAGGCCTGCGGGGTCCGCCGGTAATGCCAGGTGATCGTGGCCTGCGCCGGACTGAGCAGCGGTATCTCGTCGTCCGGCCCGGCCGCTTCGACGTGTACCTCCGCGCTGGCCGACGGCGGGAGCGCCTCGAGCAGGGTGGCCATGGCCGGGACGGCGCTCTCGTCGCCGGCGATCCACCAGCGCTCGACCGAAGGATCCAGCCGGAACCGGCCGCCCGGACCTCGGACGGCGAGCTGGTCACCGGGCTTGGCCTGCTCGGCCCAGGCCGAGGCCGGTCCCTCCCCGTGAATGACGAACTGCACCTCCAGCGTCCCGGCCGCCTCGTCGAAGCGCCGGGGAGTGTAGGTGCGGACCATCGGTGCTTCAGGCCCGTCCCCGGGCAGGAACACCTTGACATGCGAAGTCGGCGCCTCGATGGCGAACCCGGCGAGTTCCTCTCCGCCCAGCTCGACCGATACCAGCCGGGGCGTGAGCCGCGAGACCGACATCACCTCGACTTGCCGGGGCGGCGGGCGGCGCCGTGGCTGCGGCTGCGGTGGTTCCGAGGTCACGTGGGACAACTCCTTCTCTTGTATTACCTGGCGGCCGGATAGTACCCGGCTATCTTCTGCCCCGCCTCTGGGCCCCCGCCATCGGCCAGCGGGGGAACGCTGAGGCTGCCCGCAGAACACCCGGCTGTGATAGGTATCCGGGAGGGACCGACGGCGGCCCGCGCTGCCGCCCGTCCCGGCGGTGGCGGTTCCGCCGCTGCCCCGCGCCGGCAGGGGATGTGACCCGTGGAACGTCCGTACGAACTGGCCTGGAGCCCGGACGGCATCGTGGCCCGGGTGCGGGCCCGCGGCCGAGCGGTGCTGAGCTCGCCCACGCTTAACCGGGGCACGGTGTTCACGCAGGCCGAGCGGGACGCGCTGGGCCTGACCGGGCTGCTCCCGGACGCCGTCTCGACCCTGGACGTGCAGCTGGACCGGGCGTACGGGCAGTACCGGCGCGAGCCCACCGACCTGGCCAAGAACCTGTACCTGGCCAACCTGCGGGACCGCAACGAGGTGCTGTTCTACCGGCTGCTGACCGAGCACGTGGGCGAGATGCTGCCGGTCGTGTACACCCCGACGGTGGGCACCGCGATCGAGCGGTACAGCGTGGAGTACGGCCGCCCGCGCGGGGTGTACCTGTCGGTCAACCACCCTGACTGGATCGAGACCGCGTTCACCAACTACGGCCTGGGCCCGGACGACGTCGACCTGCTGGTGGCCACCGATGCCGAGGGCATCCTGGGCATCGGCGACTGGGGGGCGGGCGGCATCGCGATCGCCCTGGGCAAGCTGGCCGTGTACGTGGCCGCGGCCGGGCTGCACCCGGCCCGGATCATCCCGGTCCTGCTGGACACGGGGACCGACAACCAGGCGCTGCTCGATGACCCGATGTACGTGGGCGACCGGCACCCGCGGGTCCGCGGCGAGCGCTACGACCAGCTGATCGAGGCCTACGTCACCACCGCCACCCGGATGTTCCCCAGGGCCATGCTGCACTGGGAGGACTTCGGCGCGGCCAACGCCCACCGCATCCTGACCAAGTACGCCGGGTCCTGCTGCTCGTTCAACGACGACATCCAGGGCACCGCCGCGGTGGTGCTGGCCGCCGCGCTCGGCGCGGCCCGCGCGGCCGGCACCCGGATGGCCGGCCAGACCGTGGTCATCCACGGCGCCGGCACGGCCGGCATCGGCATCGCCGACGTGCTGCGCCAGGTCATGATCACCGACGGCCTGAGCCCCGGCGAGGCCACCAGCCGGTTCTGGGCGCTGGGCAGCAAGGGCCTGCTGGCCGACGGCTACCCCGGCACCATGCGGGACTTCCAGGTGCCCTACGCCCACCCGGCCGCCGACGTGGCCGGCTGGCGACGCGACGGCGACGGCCGCATCGACCTGGCCGAGGTGGTGGCCCGCGCCCGCCCCACCATGCTGATCGGCACCTCGACCCAGACCGGCGTGTTCTCCGAAGCCATCGTCACCGAGATGGCCGCCCACGCCGAACGGCCCGTCATCATGCCGCTGTCCAACCCGACCTCGCGGTCCGAGGCGCGGCCCGCGGACCTGATCGCGTGGACCGGCGGCCGGGCCCTGATCGCCACCGGCAGCCCGTTCGAGCCGGTCATCCACGACGGCGTCCGCTACGACATCGCCCAGGCCAATAACGCGCTGATCTTCCCCGGCCTGGGCCTCGGGGTCACCGTGGCCCGGGCCCGCCGGGTCAGCGACGGCATGCTGGCCGCCGCCGCGGCCGCCCTGGCCGCCATGCCGGACACCTCCGCGCCCGGCGCGCCGGTGCTGCCCCCGGTCACCAGCCTGCGCCAGGTGTCGGCCGCGGTCGCCGCCGCCGTCGCCGAGGCCGCCCAGGCCGAGGGCCTGGCCCAGGTCCGGCTCGACGACCCCGCCGCGCAGGTGGCCCGGGCCATGTGGACTCCCGAATACCCTGTGATCCAGCCCATCTGAGGAGTTCCCGCCCATGCCTGCCTCGCCGGCCTTCCTGTACGCCGCAGTCCGCACCCCGTTCGGCCGGTACGGGGGCGCCCTGTCCGCGATACGCCCGGACGACCTGGCCGCCGCCACCTTGACCGCCCTGCTGGCCCGGGCCCCGGGCCTGGACCCGGCGGCCATCGACGAGGTCATCGCGGGTAACGCGAACGGAGCCGGCGAAGAGAACCGCAACGTGGCCCGGATGGCGGTCCTGCTGGCCGGCCTGCCGGTCAGCATCCCGGCCGCGACCGTGAACCGGCTGTGCGGATCCAGCCTGGACGCGGCCATGATGTGCGCGCGGGAAATCGAGACCGGCGACGCGCGGATCACGATCGCGGCCGGCGTGGAATCGATGACCCGGGCGCCGTGGGTGCTGCCCAAGCCGTCCCGGGTGTTCCCGGCCGGGAACGAGACCCTGACCTCCACCACGCTGGGCTGGCGGCTGGTCAACCCGGCCATGCCCAAGGAGTGGACGGTCTCGCTGGGCGAGGCCAACGAGCAGCTCCAGCAGAGGTTCGGCATCTCCCGGGAGCGCCAGGACGAGTTCGCCCTGCGGTCCCACCGGCTCGCCGGCCAAGCCTGGACCGAGGGCTTCTACGACGCCCTGACCTTCTCGCTGCCCAAGACCTCGCTGGAGCGGGACGAGTCCATCCGCGCCGACTCCACCGCGGCCGCGCTGGCCGGGCTGAAGCCGGCCTTCCGGCCGGACGGCACGATCACCGCGGGCAACGCCTCGCCGCTCAACGACGGCGCCTCGGCCCTGCTGATCGCGGCCGAGGACGCGGCCGGGGCCATCGGCACCGCTCCGCTGGCCCGCATCGCGGGCCGGGGCGCGATGGCGCTCGAGCCGCAGATGTTCGGCTACGCGCCGGTCGAGGCGGCCAACCGGGCGCTGCGGGCGGCCGGCATCGGCTGGTCCGACGTCGGCGCGGTCGAGCTGAACGAGGCGTTCGCGGTGCAGTCACTGGCCTGCATCGACGCCTGGAAGGTGGACCCGGAGATCGTCAACACCCGCGGCGGCGCCATCGCCATCGGCCACCCGCTGGGTGCCTCAGGCGGCCGGATCCTGGGCACGCTAGCCGCGGTCCTGCGCGAGCGCCGGGCCCGCTGGGGCGTCGCCGCCATCTGCATCGGCGTCGGCCAGGGACTGGCCCTCGTCCTGGAGAACCTGGACACCGCCTGAGGCGGGTCTTACAGGAAGTTGTTCGGCCAGATCATCGTGCGCCACATGTGCGCGACCGGTGATCCGTCGAAGCCCAGCCCCTCGGCCGGCTGCCGGAAGTTCCGGCCCACCAGGTCCTCGAACTCGTCGAAGTCCACGGTCACGTTGGGGTCAAAGGAGTAGATGTCGTTGATCGTGACCAGCCGGGACGTCATGTACCAGCGGTGCCGCCGCGCTGCCTCGGCCTCCCGGCGGATGTAGGAGGGCGGCCGGTAGTCCGGGCCGAAGTAGTCGATGTAGGCCGCCGGGTAGGTATAGCCCGCCGACTCGTCGGCGAAGTAGCGCAGGGCCTCGTGCTTCTGGATGGCCCAGGCCACCTCCTCCTCGACGTACGGGGCGACCAGCTGGGCCCCCCAGTAGCCGTGGTTGGACGACAGCAGCCCGGCGATGGCGATGTCGTGCAGCAGGCAGGCGGTGATGACCTTCTCGTCCAGCCCGTTCTCCCGGGCCACCCGGGCGCTCTGCAGCAGGTGCGTGCGGGGGATCGGGCCGAACCGCAGCAGGAAGAAGTCCCGCAGCGCCGGCCGGCTGGGCATCGCGGGCAGCGCGGGATTGTCGCCCATCATGAACACGGTGTCGGCGTGCCGGGCCTCGGCCAGCAGGGCCCCGGTGTAGGCGCTGGCTGGCGTGCCGGTGACCGCCGCGGCCGGCGGCATGATGATGCGCCGGCGCCGGTCGACCGCGTCGTCCAGCGGCTCCCGGATCCAGTTGTCCAGGCCCGCGTCGCGCAGCGAAGCGGGCAGCTCGTGCGGCATTACCTGGGTCGAAGGCCGCTCGGTCCCGGCAGGCTCGGGCATGCCGTCACGTCCTTTCCGTGAGGCTTGTCACCCTTGTGACTCTAAAGCCGCGGGATACGCTCTTTCCAAGCGTGTCCAGGGAGGCGTCGCATGCCGCTGAAGATCATGCCGCACGGCCGGCTCCAGGAATGGGTCGCCGAGGAGAAGGGCTTCTTCGCCGCCGAGGGGCTGGAGTACAGCTTCGTGCTCAGCGCCGACTACGGCGTCGGCGCGGTCCAGCGCGACCACGCCGGCGAGGTCAAGACGGGCGCGTTCGAGACGTTCGGGGCCGGCCGCGACGGCGCCGACGTGAGCTGCGCCTGCCACTGGGCCACGAACGCCGCGGCCGGCGAGCGGGCCGGCCAGCTGGTGACCACGGCGTACTCGGTCGCGCCCTGCGCCATCGTGGTGCCGCCCGAGTCGCCCGTCCGCCGGCCCGAGGACCTGGCCGGGGTGCCGATCGGCGTCGGCTACCACTCGGGCAGCCACTTCGCCACCGTGCAAGCCTTGGAGGACGTGCTGCGCCCGGACGACATGAAGCTCACGTTCCAGGGCCCGCCCAACGAGCGGCTGGACGCGCTGCTCGGCCGGCAGGTCCAGGCCGCCACCGCGTGGGGCGTGCCGCTCTACATCGCCGAGGCCTTCGGGTTCCGCAAGGTCGTCGACGCCACGTTCATGATCGGATTCCTGGTCACCGGCTCAGCGGCCACCAAGGCCGACGTCGACAAGTACCTGGCCGCCCTGCGCCGCGCGCAGATGGAGATCGACCTGCGTCCCGAGCTCTACAAGCACTACCACCTGCGCACCGTGCCGGAGAAGTACCAGGACCAGGTCGACGTCCGGGCCTTCGGCACCGGCGAGCGCATCGTCTTCCTCCCGTACACCGAGGAGAATTTCGCCGCGACCCGGGAATGGACCGAGGCCCACAACCTGTTCTCCGGGGCGGCGACGGCTGGCTACGCCGAAGCCGTCCTGGTCTGACCAGGCCCGCGGTCATCACACGGGGGACACCATGAGCACCGAGCTAGAGGTGGCCAGCTGGCGCCGCCTGACCAACGAGCTGTACGCGGCGGTCCGGGCCGAAGACGACCCGCGGCGCGGGCACGAATTGTGGCGGCGCGGGCGGGACGACCTGTTCCGCTCCCATCCGCAGAGCCCGCTGCCGCCCGGTGACCCGCTGCGCGACACGGGCCTGCCCTACTGGCCCTACGACCCGGACCTGCGTTTCGACCTGCCCTTGCGGCCTGCCGGGGACGAGCAGTCGCTGTCTGTGCCCAGCAGCGACGGCGTGATCCCGCTGGACCGCATCGGCCGCGTGCAGCTGCCGCCGCCGTTTGCCGCGACCCTGGACGTGTGGTGGCTGCGCCAGTACGGCGGCGGTCTGTTCCTGCCGCTGCGCGACGGCACGGCGGGCCGGTCGAGCTACGGCGGCGGCCGCTACGCGCTGGACACCGCCAAGGGCGCCGACCTAGGCGCCGCGGACGGGCGGCTGATCATCGACCTGAACTTCCTCTACCACCCCTCCTGCCGCTACAGCGACGAGTGGCACTGCCCGCTGGCCCCGCCCGGCAACACGATCAGCGCCCCGGTCGCCGCGGGCGAGCGCCTGTCGTACGTGGCCTGAGCCGACGGCGCAGCGCAACGCCCGCAGCCACGGTCACGGCTGCTCGACCGGGGTGTCCGCCATCCGGCCCCATTCGGCCCACGATCCGTCGTAGATCCGGACGTTATCGCGCCCGAGCAGGTAGGTCAGGACAAACCAGGCGGTACTGGCCCGCCCGCTCGTGATCAGGCAGGCGCCCCGCCCGGCCCGCCGGGACCAGCGCCTCGGCGAAGGGCCGGAACGGCGTCGGGACGCCTCCGGCCACCGCCCGCCCGGCCAGGATCACCCAGTCCCGCTCGCGGGCCAGATGCGCGGTCTCCCGGATCAGCCGCGACTTCCCGATCCCGGCCTCGCCGGTCAGCAGCACCGTGCCGCCGCGCCCCGCCCCGGCCGCGGTCAGGGCAGCCCGCAGCCGGGCGGTCTCCTCCTCCCGCCCCACCAGCACTGGGCACAGCACCTGCCGCACACGACCAGTATCGGGCGGCGCGGCCCGGCGCGCACCCAGGCGTTATTCGGACCCTGCCGGGGCCGCAGTCGGGGCCGGAGCGGCGCGCTGCCCCTGGGCTTTCGCCACGGCGTGCTCGTAATCCAGCCGGGCCGCGAACTTGGCGATCTCATAAGAATTCACGTAGACGGCCAGCGTGTTGTTCTGCGCCTTGAATCCGGGGGACTGTTTCGCGGCGGCCAGGCTGATGCCAGTGCCCTCACCAGAAGATGACCAGTTCGTCGAGCCCTCGAAGGCGACAATGCCGTCCAGCACGCCGCCCTTGGTGTGGCTGATCTGGTCGGTAGCCGATTCGCCCACGACGAAGTCATTGGCGTAACCAGCCGAGTCCTGGGACGCGTCACCGGTGAGAATTGCCCGCTCGGCGGGACCGCCCGCCTGTGATCTGTCCAGCGTGACCTGAACCATTACCGAAGGATTCTGGACCAGGTTCATCAGCGCGGTGTTGAGGTCGTTGTCGTCGTAGCCGAACATGTTCATTTTCACGCTGAGACTCACCCGGGTGAACAGGTACATCAATATCCCGTGAACGTCATCCCGGCCCACGTAGAAAACCCGGAAGTCGGGGCTGGCGGTCGGGCCGAAAGCCCCCTCGGCGGTGTATACCGCCAGTTCATCCAAGCTGAATTGCTGAAGCGACGGTCGGGCCGCCGCGGCACCGGCATCAGTCGACATGACAAACCCCCCACCAGAAGGCACTCCGGGCTGGAGCACACCGGTAACGTCCCAGGGCGGGAGCGCTTCCAGCTGCAAACCGCGTCCGCCCTCCGGTGCAATTATGCTCATAACCGCCCTGGTCCGATAGACCGTATTAATCGGCCATCCGCCCGGGCGGTCCGGCCATATCCGGCGCTCCGCCGCGCGCTTATTCCAGCCGGATGCCCGTGCTGGCCGGGCGCACGAACTCGGAGCGCAACCCGGCCGGAAGGTTACGCTTGGCTGGTGGTAGGGCAGAGCGGTCCGCGCGCCCGGCTGGCTGAGCTGGTGGCGGCGTTGTCGCTCGGCGTGGATCTGGGCTTCGGCCAGCCGATGGAGCACGTCCTGCGGCAGTGCCTGATCGCGCTCCGGCTGGCCGAACACGCCGGGCTGGCCGAGCCCGACCGGGCCGCGGTCTACTACACCGCGCTGCTGGTCAACGTCGGATGTCACGCCGACGCGCATGAGCAGGCCAAGTGGTTCGGTGACGACATCGCCCTCAAGTCCGGCAAGTACCGGTACGAACCGGGCAGCGTGCGCGGCACGCTGGCGGCCATGCGGCTGGTCGGGGCGGGCAACCCGCCGCTGCACCGGTTCCGGGTCGGGCTGGAGCTCGCCTTCTCCGGGCACCGCCAGCTCGACGGGATGATCTCCCAGCACGCGAAGCTGGCGCGGACGCTGGCCGAGCAGCTCGAGCTGCCCGGTCTGGTGGACGAGGCGGTGGGCGCGGCGTACGAGCAGTGGGACGGCCGCGGCTGGCCGGGCGTGCTGCGGGCCGATGCGATACCCGTCGCCGCCCGGATCGCCCAGCTCGCGGAGTTCATGGAGGTGGCACACCGCGTCGGCGGCGTCGCCGGGGCGACGGCGCTGGCCCGCAGGAGGGCCGGCCGGCAGTTCGATCCGGACCTGGCCGCACTGCTGTGCGCCCGGGCGGAGGAGATATTCGCCGGCCTCGATGCGGCGCCTGCCTGGCCGGCCGTGATCGCGGCCGAGCCCGCGCTGGCCGTCGAGCTGTCGGCGGACCAGCTCGACCGGGCGCTGGCGGCCATCGCGAACTTCGTCGACCTGAAGTCGCCGTTCACCCTGGGCCATTCGGTCGCGGTCGCGGAGCTGGCCGAGGACGCGGGGCGCAGGCTCGGGCTGGTGCCGGAGCAGGTGCTTACGCTGCGCCGGGCCGGGCTGGTGCACGGGTTCGGGCGGCTGGGCGTGTCGAACTCGATCTGGGACCGGCCCGGCCCGCTGAGCGCCGGCGAATGGGAACGCGTCCGCATGTACCCGTACCTGACCGAGCGCATGCTGCACCAGTCGGCCGCGCTGGCGCCGCTGGGCGAGATCGCGGTACAGCACCGTGAACGGCTGAACGGCAGCGGCTACCCCCGAGGGCTGTCCGGCGGCGCGATCAGCCTGGCCCGGGTGCTGGGGGCCGCCGACGCGTACGTCTCGATGCGCGAACCCAGGCCGCACCGGCCCGCCCGCGCGGCGGGGGAAGCGGTCGACCAGATGCGCGCCGAGGTCCGCGCCGGCCGCCTCGACGCAGCGGCCGTGGACGCCGTGCTCGAGGCGGCCGGCCACCGGCTGCCGCGCCGCCGCGAAGCGGTGGCCGGCCTGACCGCCCGCGAGGTCGAGGTGCTGATCCTGCTCGCCCGCGGCCTGTCCAACCGGCAGGTCGCCGAGCGGCTGGTGATCACGCCGAAGACCGCGGGCAACCACGTCGAGCACATCTACGCCAAGATCGGCGCCTCCACCCGGGCCGGCGCCGCGATGTTCGCGGTCCAGCACGGCCTGCTCCCCGAGGAGAAGCTCGCCGCCATCACGCTGCCCTGAGCCCGGCAAAGATGAGGCGATCGCCTCATGCGCCGGCCGCCGGGCCCTGGCTACCGTCAGTGCTGCTGCCGAAATATCCCGTAGCCAAGGAGGCATCATGCCCAGGATCAGCAAGGACAGCGCACCGAACATCCAGGACGCCGGCCCGGCCATCGACCGCAGCGGCGACCTGGACGACACCACCGTGAGTTTCGTGACCATCCGGCACAGCCATTCCCTGGCCCCGCTGCTGCGCGGGCTGCCAGGCGACAGCTGCCAGTGCCCGCACTGGGGTTACCTGCTGGCCGGGAAGATCACCGTCAGCTACGCCGACCGCGAGGAGACCTACCAGGCTGGTGACGCCTTCTACATGACACCCGGGCACGTCCCGGCCGCCGAAGCCGGCACCGAGTTCATCCAGTTCAGCCCGAAAGACCAGCTCGCCGAGACCCTGGCCGTAATCAAGGCCAACGCCCAGCGCGCCATGCAGGGCGCCTGACCCCTCGCGGCCCGGCCCGTGACACCACGGCCGCACCTGGCACCGGACCGTCCAGCTCCCGGGAGGCAGCCACGGGTACTGGCTTTCCGTACTCCGGTGGCGGTAGCGCCATGCTGGCTCACGCCTTCCGGCCGACGCCGCCGAGGAAGGTGGCCGTGCGCGCCGCCAGGTTCGGCGCTGGGTCGTAGCCGAACCAGGTCCGCACCGCGACCACGCCCGGCGGCACCAGCTCGAGGCCAGCGAAGAAGCTGGCGATCTCCTCCGCAGAATGGATGTAGATCCGCGCGGCCGTGTACGCCGTGGTGAAGTTCTCCCCCTCGGACCGGTTGCCCGATCCGACGGAGATGATCAGGTAGCTGCCGGGGGCGATGGCCCGGGCGAACGCAGCGGCCACCTCGCGGGCGGTCGGCGCGTCTGCGAAGTGCAGCACCGCGGACATGATCACGCAGCAGGGCTCGGTCAGGTCGATCAGATCCGTCAGGCCAGCATCGGACAGGATCGGCCCGGGGGCGTGCATGTCGCCTGGGACGGCGATCACCCCGGCGCTCTTGGCCAGCAGGCTGCGGGCGTGCGAGATCACCACCGGATCGTTGTCCACGTACGCCACCCGCGCCGCAGGGTCGACGCGCCGGGCGATCTGGTGCGTGTTCAGCGCGGTCGGCAGGCCGGCCCCGACGTCGATGAACTGCCGGATCCCGCGGCCCGCCACGTAGCTGACGGCCCGCCCGAGGAACTGCCGGTTCTCCCGGGCCATCTGCGCCGAGACCGGGTGAACGGCCAGCATCTTCTCCGCCAGCTCGCGGTCGGCGGCGAAGTTCTCCTTCCCGCCCAGCCAGTAGTCCCAGACCCGGGCGATGTTCGGCCGGGTCGGATCGAATGGCTCCACTGTGCTCCCCTCGTGGCCCCGTTTGTTCGGTCCCTCTATTTTCAGGCCGAACGGTCCGTGGTGCGCGCCCGCGCACCCCGCGCGGGCCGCCGCCCATGATTTCGGTGACAAGATTGGCCGAATGGAGGGGGATCCGGGTGTCCGCGCGGTCGTGCTGGTCGCGCACGGCGGAACGTCGGTCAGCACCAGGCCGACCAGTGCGACGCAGCTGGCCGTGCTCCGGATGGTCCCGGTGGCCCAGGCGATACGGCAAGCGTTGCAGGGCCGCCAGGTCGCCGTCTGTCGGCCCAGGTTCCGGGTCCGGGGCTGGAATGACGCGCAAGCCTCACCCGTCGCCGACCTGAATCGGCTGCTGGACGGGCTTCCCGAGACCATCGGCCGGGTTCCCGTCATACTGGTCGGGCACTCGATGGGTGCGCGGGCCGTGCTGAGGGCCGGCGGCCATCCGCTGGTGACCGCCGTGGCTGGCCTGGCGCCGTGGCTGCCGCCGGGTGAGCCGGTGGCCCAGCTGGCCGGCCTGCGGATTCTGCTCGCGCACGCCAGCCGGGACACGATAACCAGGCCCGCGGATACCTGGGCCTACGCCCAGCGAGCCCGCGAGGCCAGCCGGGTCACCGCGATCGAGGTACGCAATAGCGAGCACGCGATGCTGCGCCGGGCGAGCCTGTGGCACGAGCTGGCCGCCGAGTTCACCCGCGCCGTTCTCGGTCTGCCCGCCGGGGATCGGCGGATCCGGCAGCTCCTGGACCAGACGGACGCCGGCCCCGATCCTTACGTGCTGTGAGGCCGGTGCGGCCATCAGCGAGAGCCGTAGTTGTAGGTCGAGGAGTTACCTGGCGTGCCGTTGCCGTGGCTGGTGACCACGTTCACCACCAGGACCGTCCCGCCGATGGCGATGGCCAGGCCGATGATGATGGCGATGATCAACCGGAGCACGGTGCTCCTCCCTCCGCGCGGTTTTGTGGCAGGGCTACGGGATGGTGAACGTTACCTCGGCGGCCCGCCCGGTTCGCCTTTTGAAGCTGACCGGCACCACCTTGGCCAGGTAGCGGCCCGGCTGCAGCCCGGTGATGGTGGCGCCGTCGGCGTAGGCGGTGGCCACCGGGGTACCGCCTGGCTCGCCCGGCCCTTGCAGGTAGACGCGGTAGTGGAGGCTGAGGCCAGCATCGGGCCAGCTCAACGTGACCTTACCGGTGCCCGGCCTGGCTTGCACTGACGCCAGGTCGGGCACCGGAGGACAGCCGGCGCCCGGATAGGCCCAGGCGTCGAACCATTGCGACGGGTCCCGCGGCACGATCCGCGGATCGTCCTGCGGTCCGCTCCTGGCCGAGCCGCCGTGCGCGCCCGGGTTATCGCCGAATGCCGCCAGCGGAACGGTGATGAACCGGGGCAGGGTCACCGTATTGGTGAAGGCGGACATCGGCTGGCAGCCGGTGGTCACCGCCTCGGAGTTGACGTTATAGCTGATCACCAGCGTGTCGCGGGTGGAAAGTGCGGGTTCGGCCCGCGCCTCGTACAGGATGCGGTAGTCATCCGCGGCGTAGAGCCCGATGGTCGGGTCCCGGTACAGCAGCCTTCCGGCGCCGAAGTCGAACGGGCCCCACGGCGCGCTGGCCGGGTAGGCGTCGATATCCGGTCCGCCTGGCGTCACCCCGCCCTGGATCAGCCAGTAGCGGCTTCCCACCTGGATCACGCTGAACCCGGACGACACGGACAGGCCGCTGCCCGGCGGCTGCACCGGCTCGGCATTGCGCTGTCCGGCTGCCCACCCGCCGGCGCCCGTGTAGAACCGCCACGCGGAGAACGTGGCCAGCTGCGACGCCGGGACCCGGGCCAGGTAGAGCCGGTAGCCCGGGACCTGGACGTTCGGGCTCTGCGTACCGTAGATGTACACCGTGTTACCGGCGCGCAGCAGCGCGGCGCCCCACAGGATCGGGGTGCCGCCGGACGGCGGGGTGTAAGACGGCAGCGGGACCAGGTCCGGCCGGGCGACGGCACCGTATTGATTCCCCCGGCCGGCCGAGCTGAGCTGGCTGGCCGGGAAGGTGGCCAGCACGGTTCCCACCGGGACGAACGGGAAGGCGTTGGCGAGGTAATGGTCGTAGAACTTGACGACCGTCCCGCTGATCTCGATGCCGTCCTCGTCCCAGTACCGGTCGGACTCCCCGACGGGCACCGTCGGCGATGCCCCCACCACTGACGCCGCGTTGCCAGGCCCGCCGGGGCCGGTGCAGGCTCCGCCGCCCGTCATGGTGACGAACGTGCTGCCCCGCCCGGTCGTGGTCTGGACGACCACCGCGTTGTGCACGAACCCGGACAGGTGCGAGAAACCGATGGTCGGCCCGGCCGGGCCGATGAATGTATCGGAGAAGAACCAGGCGAGCTGCGCGGAGTTCAGCCGGATGGCGGAGACCCCGTCGCCGCCGGCCCAGTCGGCGCAGGTGGAATGATCGGAGTAGGCGATCCACTCCCCGTCCAGCGCAGCAGGGTCCGGTTGCCCCGCTCCGTACTGCGCAGCAGGGTCCGGTTGCCCCGCTGAACCGGTGACCAGTACGGGTGCGTGGGTGCTGGGCGCGATCGGGCCGGACGGGTGGTCCCGCGCCGGGATCAGCCAGGCCAGCGCGATGCTCACCCCGGCCACGATCCCGATGGCCAGGCCGGCCAGCTCGAGTCCGCGCCTGCGCCGGCGGCGGGCCGGGGCAGGCGCCGCTTCGGTTCCGGTGTCGGACGCCTGCGCCATAGCCGCGATCATTCCTTCCGGGCGTGCACCAGCAGGATAGACGCGGCGGACGGCCACCGGCAGAACGCCCGGTCCAGCGGGCCGAACGGCCGTGGCACGTCGTGGTAGCGCGCCCCGGCCACGGTCACGCAGCGGAACCCGCTCGCGGTCAGGAACCCGGTCAGCGCCCGCCGGGTGAACAGGCGCAGGTGGCCCGCCACCACGCGCCCCGGCCGGCCGAACACCCCGCGCAGGCTCACCTCGGAGAACACCGGCTGGATGCCGGCCGCGAGCAGTCCCCGGTTGTACCACGCGGCCAGGTTCGGCGTGGACAGCAGCAGCGAGCCGCCGGGCCGCAGTACCCGCCGGACCTCGGCCACGGCCCCGTCGGGATCCACCAGGTGCTCGATCAGCTCGCTCATGATCACCACGTCCGCGACGCCGTCCGCGACCGGCAGGGCGCCCGCCGCCACGTCCGCGCGCAGCACGGTCAGGCCCAGGGCCCGCGCGAGCCGCGCCGCGTCATCGGACCAGTCGATCCCGGCGAACCGGTGCGCCGGGTTATGCCGGGCCGCGGCCGCCAGCGCCGCGCCGTCGCCGCAGCCCAGGTCGATGATGACCGCCGGGCCTGCGACGCCGCGCAGCACCGAGGCCAGCATCCGGGCCTGGCGCCGGGCCCGGTCCGGGCCCGAGCTGAGCGGCACGTCAGGCCGGGAGTAGAACTCCTGCAGCGGGTTGCCCGGCGCCGGGGCGGTCATCGCCATGACGGCTCCCGGGCGGCTCGATGCTTGATCGGGGCCCGCTTGATCGCCTCGTCGGCCACCTCGGCGAACCCTGCCACCGCGGCCGACCAGTGCTGCTCAAGCGCCCGGGTGCGCGCGGCCCGGCCGAGCGCCTCCCGCCGCGGCCCGTCGATGGCCAGCGACGCCCAGGCCGAGGCGAACTGGCCCTCGGTCCGCACCAGCATGCCGGTCTCGCCATCCGCCACCGAATCCCGCAGCCCGGGCACGTCGAACGCCACCGCGGGGGTGCCGCGGATCGCCGCCTCGGACACCACGATGCCCCAGCCCTCGATCAGCGCCGGGTGCACCAGCAGCCACGCCGCGCACAGCAGCCGGTGCTTGTCCTGCTCCGACACCCGGCCGGTGAACACCACGTCGGGCCCGGCCAGCGCCTCGAGCCGCGGCCGTTCCGACCCGTCCCCGGCGATCACCAGCGTGCCGCCGGTCACCTGCCGCACCCGGTCCCACAGCCGCAGCAGCAGATCGAGGCGCTTGTAGTCGGTGAGCCGCCCGAGCGCGAGGAACAGCGGGTCCGGCGAGCGCGGCGTCGGCGGGTCGGGCCGCACCACGCCGTTGCAGATCTGCCGGATCCGGTCCCGGCCGACTCCCATCTGCTCCAGCGACTCCGCCGTAGACCCGGACACGGTCAGGAACAGGTTCTTGCGGTGCACCCAGGGCATGACCGTGTTCTCGATGCGCCGGCCCGCGGTGGAGGCCGGCGGCCGGAACCGGATCGGCCACAACTCGGTGTGCACGTGGTTCACCAGGCAGATCACCGGACGCCGGGACCATAGCGGCACCAGGAACGGCATCCCGTTGCAGACCTCGACGATCAGGTCAGCATCGCTGAAGTCCCGCAGGTAGGCCAGCGGCGCGCGCAGGAACTGGGAGTAGGTGCCGCCGGTGCGCACGACCTGGTAGGGCCGTTCGTCCACCTGCCCGCCGCACAGCAGCGTGACCCGGTGACCGCGGGCCAGCAGGCCGCAGGCCAGCTGGTCGACCAGCACCTCCGAGCCCCCGGCCTGCCGGTTGGCCAGGTCCCGCCAGGCCACGAACACGATGTGCCTGGGCCGCGTGCCGGGCGGGTCCGGCGCCTGGTCCACCACGGCCGGCCACGACCCGTCCAGGGCACCGCCCGGCCCGCCGGGCAGGCCCGCGGGCCAAGCGCCTGGATCATCGTTCATGTCGCGGCTCCAGGTCGCTGGCTGACGCTGAGATCCGCGTTACCGATAGCCAGGTCGGTTTTCTCGGGGCAAGATTGCAGCATTATTTTGTGGCTACTGCCCGGTAGTCAAGACAGCGGCAGGTCACGGATGTGGCCGCGTCGCGGCGCCCGGCCCCGGGCACCCGCTACCATACTGACGCTAAATGCTCCGCGGCGATCATAGAGGACCTGAATGAGCCTGCTGGCACCGATCCGCCGCCACCGCGTCGATCAGGCGGCCAGTACCGGCCTGCTCCGTTCCGTCCGGCTGTTCCGCCTGTTCCAGTCCGAGCAGGCCGACCCGGACGCGTTCTACTCTCACCTAGCCGAAGACGCCGTGGGCCAGGTGGCCGAGCACGGCCCGCTGGACGGCCGGACCGTGGTGGACGTCGGCGGCGGGGGCGGCTGGTTCACCGCCGCGTTCCGGGCCCGCGGCGCGCACTGCTACCTGTTCGAGCCCGACCCGGCCGAACTGCGGTTCGCAGGGAACGCCGTCCCGGCGGGCGCGGTGGTGGCCGACGGCTACTGGCTGCCGGTCCGCGACGGCGGCGCCGACGTGGCCTTCTCCTCCAACGTGCTCGAGCACGTCCCCGATCCGCTGGGCCTGATCGAGGAGATGATCCGCGTCACCCGGCCCGGCGGCCTGGTGTACCTGTCCTTCACCAACTGGTACTCCCCGTGGGGCGGGCACGAGATGTCGCCCTGGCACTACCTGGGCCCGCGCTACGCCGAGCGCCGCTACGCCAAGCGCCATGGCCGCGAGCCCAAGCACCACTGCGGCGTCAACCTGTACCCGGTGCACATCGGGCCGGTGCTGCGCGCGCTGCGGGCCCGGCCGGACGTCCAGGTCGTGGCCGCGCGGCCGCGCTACTACCCGCGCTGGTGCGGCCCGCTGGTCCGGCTGCCCGGCCTGCGCGAGGTCGCCACCTGGAACCTCATGCTGATCATGCGGCGCACCGGTTGACGGCCCGGGCGGGCGGCAAGCGCCTGGTCAGCGCCGGCCATCAAGATTGGGCCGAACGGGCCGTGGTGTCACCCCCGCCGCCCCGAAACAACGTGCTGCGCTGGTCCGCCCTGGTCTGGCTGGGCGCCTTCGTGATCCTGCTGGCCAACGACCCAGGCCGGATGTTCTTCGACACCAAGCTCAGCGTGGACCTCGACCCGTCCGGCTACTTCGCCAGCCTGTGGCAGCTGATGGACCCGCTGAACACCTTCGGCGCGCTGAACAACCAGGCCATCGGCTACGCCGTCCCCATGGCGCCCTTCTACCTGGCCGGCCACCTGGCGCACCTGCCGGTCTGGCTGATCGAGCGGCTGTGGCTGTCGCTGATCATCGCGGTCGGCTTCGCCGGGCTGGTCAAGCTGGCTGAGGCGCTCGGCATCGGCTCGCCGCCCTCCCGGTTCCTGGCCGGGCTGGTGTTCGCGGGCTGGCCCACGTTCACGATCGTGATCGGGTCCACCTCCTCCGCGGTGCTGCCGGGCATGCTCGCCCCGTGGGCCGTGCTGCCGCTGGTCGGTGCCGTCCGTGGCCGCGGCGGCGTGCTGGGGCCTGCCGCCCGGTCCGGCGCCGTGGTGCTGTGCATGTCAGGCGTGAACGCCACCGTGACCATCGACGCGCTGCTGCTGCCTGGCCTGTTCATCCTCACCTACGCCCGCGGGCGGCGGCTGGTCGCGCTGGGGCTGTGCTGGGCGGGCGCGGTGGTGGCGGCCACCGCCTGGTGGGCGCTGCCGCTGCTGCTGCAGGGCAAGTACGCGTTCAACTTCCTGCCCTACGTGGAGCAGTCGGCCACCACCACGGGCACCGTGTCGGCCGCCGCCACGCTGCGCGGCGCCGGCAACTGGACCGCCTACCTTAACCTCGGCACGCCCTGGCTGCCGGCCGGCTGGGCCCTGGTCAGCACGCCCATGGCCATCATCGCGGGCGCCATCGCGGCCGCGGCCGGCCTGTACGGGCTGGCCCTGCGGAACATGCCCTGCGCCACCTGGCTCCGGCTGTCGGCCGGCCTGGCGGCGGCCGTGGCCCTGGCCGGCTACAGCGGAGCGCTCGGCGGCCCGTTCCACGGCGGAGTCGATCACCTGCTGGACGGCGCGCTGGCCCCGTTCCGCAACGTGTACAAGCTGGAACCGGTCATCGCCGCCGTCCTGGCCCTAGGGGTGGCGCACGCCGCCGCAGCCTGGCTGACCGCCTCCCGCGCCCCCTCTCATGGCGGGGCGCCCAGCCGCCTGCAGCGGATCTACGCCCTGGAGGCCCGGGCCGTGGTCGGCATCGTGCTGATCGGGCTGCTGCTGCCGTACCTGTCCGGCCAGGTCCTGAACCCCGGCTCGTTTTCCGCGGTGCCGCGCTACTGGTACCAGGTCGCCGCGTTCCTGCAGGCTCACTCCCCGCGGAACACCGCGATCGTGCTGCCCGCGGACGCGCACGGCGACTACCTGTGGGGGGACCCGATCGACGACCCGCTGGTGGCGCTGGCCACCTCGCCGTGGGCGGAGCGCGGCCTGGTGCCCTACGGCGGCGCGGGCTCGCAGATCCTGCTGACCACGACCGAAGACGCCATCGAATCAGGCGAGCAGGTCCCCGGCCTGCCCGGCTACCTGCAGCGGGCCGGCGTCCGCTACCTGGTGGTGCGCAATGACCTGGACCCGCGGCAGGTGGGTTACACCACGGCCGCGCTGGTCCACCAGACCCTGGCGCTATCCGGGTTCACCCGGGTCGCCGCGTTCGGCCCGCTCATCGGCGGTAAGCAGATCGAGCCGAAGGCCACCCGCGAGGAGCAGTCGGTCCTGCCCAGCTACCCCGCGGTCGAGGTCTACGCCTGCCGGTGCCGGTGCCGGTGCCGGTGCCGGTGCCGCGGCCCCGCCCAGCCCGGTCACCGCCCTGCCCGTCAGCCAGACCGTGCTGGTCAACGGGGGACCGGACTCGCTGCTGCAGCTCACCGGGCAGCACCTGCTGAGCCCGGCCCAGCCCGCCATCATCGCGGGCGACCCGCTGCCCGTCACGCCCGCACTCTGGGCGGTAACCGACGGCCAGCGCCGGACCGACACGCTGTTCGGCCTGATCAATAACAACGTCTCCTACACCTACACCGCCACCGAGACCAACCCGCCCGGCGCCGGCCAGCTCGGTACTGGTCAGATTGGGCGGGCTGGGGGCCCGCCCCGGCAGCTGCTGCCGGTCCCGGCCGCCGGGCACCAGACCGTGGCCGTACTGTCCGGCGCGGCCAGCGTGACCGCCTCGTCCTACGGATCCTGGATCGCCGACACCCAGCAGGACGACCCGGCCGGTGCCTTCGACGGCAATCCGGCCACGGCCTGGGCCGAGGGCAGCGAGCAGACCCCGGTCGGGCAGTGGCTCCAGATCGGCTTCTCCAGTCCGCTGGACCTGCCGTCCCAGGTCGGGATCCGCCTGCTCGACGACAGCACCGCCCGGGAGATCGCCAGCGTGCTCCGGGTCTCCACCGCGGCAGGCACGGCCGTCACCGACGTCGCCGCGACCGGCGCGGTCCAGCCCTTGAACGTGCCACCCGGCCGCACCGGCTGGCTGCGCATCACGATCGCCGCCGCCCAGCGGGTCACCCTGGGCTATCCGGGCGCGGGCATCTCGGACGTGCTGATCCCCGGCGTTACGGTGACCCGCCTGCTCCAGCCCGCCCAGGATCCGGCTGGCCAGCAGGCGGCCGCGACCGTCTTCTCGTTCTCCCAGCCGGTTCCGTCGCCGTTCGCCTTCGCCGACGCGGCCGCCACCGCCGCGATGGCCCGCACCTTCACCACCGCCGCCCCGGCCGCCCTGCATCTGCAGGCCAGCGCGCTCGCCCTGCCCGGCCCCGGCCTTGACGCGCTGCTCGACTCGCTGATCCGCCCGCCCGGCCCGGGTCTGCTCCAGGTCGCCGTGGCCTCGACCGCGGGCGCGCAGCCCGCCGGCTTCCCGGCCAGCCTGATCAGCGGCACGGCGGCCATGCCCTGGACCGCTGATTCCGCCAGCCCGGTCATCCACCTGGCCTGGCAGGGCCCGCGCCGCATCACGTCGCTGATCGTCCGCCCGGCCGCCGGCCTGCCCTCCACCCCGCTGACCGTGCAGATCACCAGCCCGGACGGCACCCGGCAGGCCAGCATCGGCCCCGGCGGCCTGGTCACGTTCAGCTCGCTGACCACCGACCGGATCGACGTGTCCTTCCCCCGCGTCCGCCAGGCCACCATCGTCACCTCGACCGGCCAGCTCGAGACGCTCCCGGTCCGCCTGACCCAGCTCTCGGTGCCCGCGCTCGCGGCCCTGCGCCCGGTCCCCCCCGACCAGCAGGCCCCCGTCACCCTGGCCTGCGGCCAGGGCCCGGCCCTGACCATCGACGGCCGGGCCTACCCGACCTCGGTCAGCGGCACCGTCGGCGCGCTGACCGGCTACCTCCCGCTCCAGGTCCGGCTGTGCGCCCCCGGCAGCACCCTGACCCTCGCCCCCGGACGCCACACCCTCACGGCCGCCACCCCCGGCACCTTCGCCGTCACCGACCTCAGCCTGGCCACCACCAACCGCCCGCCCACCACCGCCGCCTCCGCTGCCGCCGCGCCCACCTCCGCCGCCGCCCGCGCCGTGACCATCCGCAGCTGGCAGCCGGACCAGCGCACCCTCACCATCGGCCCGGGAACGGCCTCCTACCTGGAGATCCACGAGAACGACAACCCCGGCTGGGCCGCCACCCTGAACGGCCAGAATCTGACGCCAGTCCGCCTCGACGGCTGGCAGCAGGCCTTCATCGTCCCCGCCGGCGCTGGCGGCCCGATGACGCTCACCTTCCGCCCCGCCGCGACCTACCACCTGGTCCTGATCGCCTCGATCCTCGCCGTCGCCCTCCTCCTCGCCCTCGCCGCCTGGTCCTTCCTCACCCCGCGCCGCAGGACCGCCCGGCCATCGGACGCCGAACCAATGGATGTGGCACTCTACCCACTCTTTTCGGTAGAGAGTGGCACCCATCGACTGGCGAGCCGCTGCTGGCCAGGCATCCTCGCCGTCGCGGCGCTAATCTTCGTAGCGGGCGGCCCGCTGGCCCTCGCCGTGGCCGCGCTGGCCTGCGGTGCGTGCCTCGCCTGGCCAACCGCCCGCCGCGACCCGGCCGCCCGCGCCCTCACCGCCCGACAGGACCCCGTCGCCCGACAGGACCCCGTCGCCCGCCAGGACCCGGCCGCCCGCCTGGCCCTGCTGGCCGCCGCCGCCATGGTCGCCTCGGGCCTGCTGTCCGCGGTCCGGCCGTTCGGCCGGGGCCTGTTCGGCCCCTTCGGCTGGCCGGCCCAGGCCTGCGCGCTGGTCGCGCTGGCCGCCGCGCTGCTGCCCGCGGTGGCCGTCAACATCCGGCGCCGGCCAGCCGCCGGAGAGGCCGCAGAGGAGGACGGATGAGCGCTGCTTACCTCGGGATCCCGCTGGCGCTGCTGGCCGCGACGGCCTACAACGTGGGGCTGATCCAGGAGAAGCGCGCCCTGGCCCGGATGCCCGCCCTCGACGTCCGCCGCGTGCCGCACGTGATCGCCAGCCTGCTGGCCGAACCCGCCTGGCTCGCCGGGTTCGCCCTCATGCTCCTCGGCCTGGCCTGCCAGACCATCGTGCTGACCTTCGAGCCGGTCAGCGTCGTGCAGCCGGTGCTGGCCTCCGGGATCGTGCTGGTGCTGGTGCTGTCCCGGCTGGTCCTGCGGGAGCGCCTCGGCGCCGTGGAGCTCAGGTGCGTGGCCGCGATGGCCGTCGCGGTGATCCTGCTGGCCGCCTCGACCGGCGGGAAGGGGACCGGGGCCGGGCACCACGCCGCCCCGGCCTGGATGGCGGCGGTCATGATCCCGTCCGCCGTCGCCGGCTTGCTGATCGCGGCCGGCCCGCTGCGCCGCCGCCCCGCTGGCCGGCGCGTCCCGTCGGCGGCGGTCAGCTTCGGCCTCGGCACCGGGCTGCTCTACGGCGTCGCCGCCCTGGCCATCAAGGGGCTGTCCGGGATCCTCGTCGGCCACCACGGCACCGCGGCCCTGCTGGCCGGCGTGCTCGCGTCGCCCTACCTGTACGTGCTGGCCGGCGCCTCGGCGGTCGGCATGCTGCTGTACCAGGCCGGGCTGCAGTCGTGCCGGGCCTCCATCCTGGTCCCCGTCTCCACCGTCACGGGCAGCGTGTACTTCCTGATCGCGGGTACCTTGCTGTTCCACGAGCACCTGCCGTCCGGCCCGGCCAAGCTCGGGCTGCGGCTGGCCGCGATCGCGGTGGCCGGGCTCGTGGTCATCGCCCTGTCCCGGCAGACCCCGGAACAGGCCCCGGAGCAGGTCCCCGCCGAGACCGGACCCGAGACCGCGCCCGCCCCGGCTGCCGTACCCGGCTACCTGACCGACCCGGGAGGGCAGTAATGGCTCTGGAGGACGCCCTGCTCGACATCCTGGTGTGCCCCATCGACAAGCGCGGCCTGCTGTACTTCGCCGCGGACGCGGTGCTGTACAACCCGCGGCTGCGCCGGCTGTACCGGATCGAGGACGGCATCCCGCTCATGCTGGCCCACCAGGCCGTCCCGGTGCCCGAGGAGGAACACCAGCGGCTGATGAAATGCGCCCGCCGCGGCGAGGCCAGCTGCACGGCCGGCCAGGACGGCATCGGCGCGGACTAACCCGGCAGCCGGTACACCGTCAGCCCCGGCTGGTCGATGATCACCACCGCCCCGGGCAGTCGCGCCGCCACCCCCGGATCGGGCCCGTCCGCGTCGTCCAGCACGAACCGCACCCCGGCCGCGCGCAGCACCGCGGTCAGCGGGCCGCGGCCGCCGATGACGCCGTCCAGCGCGCGGGCCCGCGGATCGTCGGGCCAGAGCTCGACGGCGCCCACCCGCGTCCCGTCGTTCCAGATCAGCGGGCGCGACAGCAGCCTGGTCCACGGATCGAGCACCGTCTCGCCGTGGTTCCACGACGGCGTCCGGTAGGTCTGCCAGGGCAGCAGCAGCACGCTGCCGCGCACCGGGCTGGCGTCGACGGCCCGCGCCGCGGCCAGCCAGCCCGGCGGGTACTCGGCCGGCCGCAGCCGCCCGGCGGCGCCCCAGGCCAGACCGGGCAGCAGCAGCACGGGCGCGAGGACCGCGACGGCCCCGAGCACCCGCCCGGCCGCGTCGCTGCTGACCGGCCGCTCATGCCCTTTTCTGCCGAACGATCCCGGCTTCATCGCCCGCGCCACCACCAGCCCCAGCCCGGCGGCCTCGGCCAGGGCCAGCGGCGCCACGAACTGCTGCGCGTCGCGCAGCCCGGCGAATCCCGGCCAGGCGCCGATCAGGGACCGCAGCAGATCCCGGCCCGCGCCGGTCACGCCCAGGCAGCCGATCACCAGCCCGACCGCGGCCGCCACGCCCAGCCCCGGCCAGCAGTGCTGGCCCGGGGGGACGACTGTGCCACCTCCCGGGGGGAATCCATCCCCCCGGACCCCCCTGGCAGACCCCCCCGCGAGGGGCCGCGGCCGCCCGATGAGCACGTACCCGGCCAGGGCGGCGATCACCACCGCCAGCCACAGCGCCGACCACGCTCCGCCGTAGGCCCTGGGCACCGTCTGCGCGTTCCAGCCGCCGCCCAGCATCAGCAGGCTGCCCACGGTGCCGAACGGCGTGTCCGCCCGCGCCGCGAACGCGGCCACGCCCGCGGGGTCCGCGTACACCGCGTGCAGCAGGGACGGGATGAACCAGGGCAGGCTGCCCGCGGCCAGGACGGCCAGCGCCACCGCCGCCCGGCGCGCGCTGCGGGACAGCAGCACGGCGGGCACCACGACCAGCGCCGTGATCGCCATCGCGGCGAACCCGCCGACCACGGCGGGCAGCAGGCACAGGCCCAGCCGGGCCGTGCCCCGCCGCGACGCCAGATCGGGGGCGAGCACCGCCCGCAGCACCCAGGGCAGCCCGGCGTAGCCCAGCAGCAGCGCCCACTGGCCGATGATGAGCCGCTCGCCGACGTACGGGTTCCACGCGTAGCACACCCCCGCCGCGAGCCGGGCCGGCCACGGTTCCCGGTCCAGCAGCGCGGCCGCCCCCGCGCAGGCCAGCACGAAGACCGCCAGCAGCACGACCTTCTGCACGATGTCGCCAGGCAGCGCCCGGGACATCGCGGCGATCACCAGGTCGCTCGGCACCGCGCGCGGCGGCGCCAGCCCCGGCCAGGCCGCGGCGAACGGCAGCCGGGGCACGAACACCATGTCGTAGCTGAGCAGGAAGCCGCGCCCCAGCCCGGGCCCGAGTGCCAGCAGCCCCAGGCCGAGCCCGACGGCGGCGCTGGTCATCGTGCCGCCGGACCAGGACCCGCGCACGGCTCTAGCCGGGCTCTCCCCGATCCTGGCCAGTGTCGCCATCACGTTGCCTCAGCTGCATGTCCGGATCTCCCGGCGCGCCCGCCGCTCCAGGCCGGCCCGCGCCTTCCATCCTGGCTGCCTTCCGGCCGCCCAGCCTAGCCTCAGCCCAGCACCCCGCCGGGCCGATTCGAAACCAGCACTAACACTAGGCAATCGGGCATTATCACTCGTCTGGGCTATATGCGGCGCAACGCCCAGGGAGTATTGTCTGCCGACAACGGCATCGTTGCTCCAGACTCCCGGCAGCGGCAGGAATTCCTACTGCCATGGCGGTGAATTGAGTGGGCACCACCTGGAGCGGGTCGCGGTATGAGCATGACCACGCGATCCTCGCCACCTTCCCGGTAGAGACCGGCGGGAAGACCGTGGCCTGGGGCGGCTGCCGTAGCTGCACGTGCGGGCACCGGGTCCCTGCCGCCGTGGCGGCGGTACCCTCGCCCCGGATCGGCGACCGTCCATACGCGGACTGCGCCGCGCGGCCGCCGCGACCCCAGCGGCTTCGCGGGCCGCTAAGGTCCTGGCTGCGCGGCGGCGTCATCGCGCTGGCCTGGCTGGCCGGGTGGCTGCTCGCCGCTGGGCTGGGCCTGATCCAGCTCGCCACCGTCCGCCGCGCGGTCGGCGCGCGGCGGGGCGACAAGTCGCAACGCGCTTTCGATGACACTTCCGCTCGGCCCGGAGCGGACCTAAGGGCCGGCCATCTCTGGCCGGTATGGGGGGGCCTGGTACGGCCGCCGCCAACTGGGGACCATTGGCGGCGGCCGTATTAGTGTTCACGTGCGTGACCAGGCCAGGGCACCGGCTCCGGGGGGCGAGGTTCCCGGCCGGCGGGACCGCGGGCATAGTGGTGCCATGGCAGTAAGCAGGCAGTGGGCAGTTGACGCGCTACGCCACATGGGATTCGACACAGGAAGCCGACGAGGCGGCGCAGGAACTGCCAGATCCGGTCGAGATGGAGCAGCTTCAAGAGTTCGGCGACCGGCACGGAATCTCCCGCGACGAACTGATGAGCCGGATGGGCGGCAGTCCCTGACGGTCCATCCGCCCTAGGACGTGGCCGGCGGAGCAGCCGGGCCGGTGCTCGACGCCAGCTGCAGCAGCCCGCGCTCCAGCACGACCGGCAGGTAAAGCTCGCGGTAGCCGTGCTCGTCGAACAGCACGGTGACCTGGTCGCCGTCGTAGCGCTGCACGCTGCCCTCGCCCCAGCGCTCGCTCAGCACGCGAGCGCCGACGGCGAACGGAACGGCAGCGGGCTCGGCCTGAGCGTGCCCGAGATCGTTGTCGCAGTTCCCGCACGGGCCGGGGTAGTCCTGCCCGAAGTAGGAGAGCACGAACGACCGCCGGCATCCGGTGTGCTCGGCGTAGTGGCGCATCATGGCCAGCCGGGTGCGCTCCACCTCGTCCTCGCGCTGCGTCTCCGCGTCCGAGGCCGCCAGCGCCGCCGCGACGTTCATCGTCGCGGTCCAGCGCACCTCGCCGTCCGCCCGCCACGTCGCCGCGCCCAGGTCAGCCAGCCGGACCAGCGCGGCCGTCTGCCCCCGGGCGCCGGGATCGACCTGCTGACC
Organism: uncultured Actinomycetes bacterium; assembly: GCA_963790065.1. Classification (GTDB taxonomy): domain Bacteria; phylum Actinomycetota; class Actinomycetes; order Streptosporangiales; family Streptosporangiaceae; genus Palsa-504. The sequence goes on from CAWBNK010000004.1 coordinate 184,192, forward strand.
GGCGGCCAGCGCGGCCGCCACCTGCGCGACCGCCGCGGTGGATACGCCGCGTGCGCTCAGGTGCCGGGCCGTCTCGAAGTCCTCGTAGCGGTAGAGCAGCCGGGCGTGCGAGGGCTGGTCGTCCCGGCCGGCCCGGCCGAACTCCTGGTAGTAGGCGTCCAGCGAGGGCGGCGGGTCGAAGTGCAGCACCCAGCGCACGTCCGGCTTATCGATCCCCATGCCGAACGCCACCGTGGCCACGATGACCCGGGCCGTCCCGCCGAGGAACGCCGTCATCGCGTCGTGCCGCGTGCGGGCCGGAAGCCCGGCGTGGTAGAGCGTCACCTGCTCGCCCGCCGCGGCGAGCGTGTCGTGCGCCGCCTGGGCGCTGGCGTGCGTCGCCGCGTAGACGATCCCCGCGCCAGCCAGCTCGCCCGCCGCGCGGACCAGCTCCTGCTGCTTGTCGGACATCGTGCGCGCGCGGTGCACCGACAGCTGGATGTGCGGCCGGTCGAAGTCGCCGATCACCACCTCGGGATCGCGCAGGCCGAGCCGCCGCATGATCTCCGACCGCACCGGCGGCGCGGCCGTGGCGGTCAGGGCCAGCCGGACCGGCGCGCCCAGCGCGTCGGCCTGGGCTCCGAGCAGCATGTAGTCGGGGCGGAAATCGCGGCCCCACTGGCTGATCAGGTGCGCCTCGTCCACGACGAACAGGCCCGCTCCCACGCGCTGGAGCGCCGCCCGGGTCTGTCCGTTCATCAGCTGCTCCGGCGACAGGAAGACGAACGTGCCAGCGTCGCACGAGGCCAGCAGCGCCTCCGCCCGCGACCCTGCCGACTGCGCCGAGTTCAGGACCACGGCCCGCAGGCCGGCCTCGTGCAGGTGGGCCAGCTGATCATCCTGCAGCGCGATGAGCGGGGAGACGACCACCGTCGGCCCGGCCCGCAGCAGCCCGGCCAGCTCGTAGATCGCCGACTTCCCGCCGCCGGTCGGCAGCACGGCCAGGACATCGCGGCCGCCGGCCAGCGCGTCGACGGCGCGCAGCTGCCCGGGACGAAGCACCGCAAAGCCGAGACGCTCCCGCGCGAGCTCCTCGATCACGGCTCGGTCCGGGCCGCGATTCATTCGAAGTCCGCCGTGTCGCCTGCTCCGCGGCGCACGATCTCGGGCTCATCGGTGGAGAAGTCGATCACCGTGGTCGGCTCGGTGCCGCAGTCGCCGGAGTCGATCACCGCGTCCACGGCGCCCTCGAGCTGCTCGGCGATCTCCCACCCCTGGGTCATGGGCTCGTCCTGACCGGGCAGCAGCAGCGTGCTGGAGACCAGCGGCTCGCCCAGTTCGGCCAGCAGTTCCTGGGCCACCCCGTGGCGCGGGATCCGCACCCCCACGGTCTTCTTCCTCGGGTGCTGCAAGATCCGCGGGACCTCCTTGGTCGCGGGCAGGATGAACGTGTAACTGCCCGGGGTGGCCGCCTTGATGGCCCGGAACACCGGGTTGGCCACGAACGCGAACTGCCCCAGCTGGGCGAAGTCCTGGCAGACCAGCGTGAGGTGATGCCGGTCGTCGAGGCCGCGGATCGCCCTGATCCTGGCCATGCCTTCCCGGTTGCCGAGCTGGCACCCGAGCGCGTAGCAGGAGTCCGTCGGGTAGGCGATCACGCCGCCCGACCGCACGATGTCGGCGATCTGGGTGATCGCGCGGCGCTGCGGGTTGGCCGGATGGATGTCGAAGTACCTGGCCATGCGACGAGCTTAGGGTGATCGCCCGCGCCCCGCCTCAGGAGGGGCGGGGCGGCTGATCCAGAGCCACGTCGGCGGCCAGGCGGTCCTGAAGGCGAGCATGCCGGAACTGGTAGACCGGCCCGACGGTGCGCAGCACGTTGCGCTCACGGGCATCGTCGAGGAAGCGCAGCAAGCGCACGGGAGTATGCCAGCGCAGGGCCAGCTGGGCGAAGGTCAGGGAAACCGTCCAGGTCCTGGGGAACGAGAGCCCCCATACCAGCCCGAACCCGATTCCGTACAGGATCCCGAAGACGATCCCGCCGAGGAGCGCCGCCATATGCCTGACCTCGAGAGCCAAGCCCAGGCCGAGACCGATGCTAACGCCGAGCACCAGGCCTATCGCCAGACCGAACGCTTGATCGCGCCGCCAGGATGCGGGCGGGGTTAGGGGGCTCGTATCGTCGGCCGCCGGCTGGGACAGCCCGTCGGCCAGGATGCCCGCCACCCCGGTCCCGATCGCGGCCACCAGCCCCACCATCAGCCCCGGCCCGGGCCCGACCGCCAGCCCGAATATGACTCCGCCGAAGAGCGCTCCCGCCAGCGCGTACGCCGGCCCCTTCACCAGGGACGAGCGGCTGAACAGCCGTCGCCACCGCAGCGGCGCCATCCGCCTCGGGGACTTGCTGGTGAGCTCGCCCCCGAACAGGTAGGCCACCCCGGCCGTAGGCGCGGCGATAAGCGCGAGCACGGGGCCGCCGCCGAGCAAGAAGATGAACCCGAACATCAGGCCGGTCGCGATGACGCGCGGGACGACCGGCGCCCAGCTGGCCATCCGCCACCAGGCCAGGTCCCGCGTGCCGGCCTGGCTCATCCTCGCCGCCACGTAGCCCAGGGCCAGCCGGGCCGCCTGAACCTGATACCGGGGCGGCGCCTCCCCAGGAAGGACCGCGTAGGCGGCAGGCAGCACCCGGTCGAGCAGGTAGTCCTCGATATCCTGCCGCGACGCGGCATGGCCGGCGGCATCGCAGAAATCGAGCAGCTCGCCCACATCGTCGCCGCCGCGGTAGGTGTCCCGGACCAGGGTCAGGGTCAGCGGGACGCTCAGCGCCCGGGCGATCGGGCTTTCCGGCGCGCGGCGCAGGCGGCTGATCAGCTCACCCCACCCAGCCGGCGGCGGGTCGCGCTGGACGCGGGCCAGGTAATCCGCGGCCACGGCGGGCTCCACGTCCCGCAGCTCCAGCGCGATGGCCCCCTGCAGGAACTCCTGCCTGGTCGCTGCCGCCATCTCATCGCCGCGGCTCAGGACGACCACCCGGAAGTCGGCCTGGCTGCTGAGGGCCCGCAGGGCGGCGGGCCGGAGGTCCTCGGAGATCTCGTCAAGCCCGTCCAGGACGACCGCGACCCTAGCGGCCCTGACCAGCTCAACGGCATCTTCCAGGCCGCGCTTGCCCTCGAACAGCGGATACGTCTGCTGGAGCCGCGCCGCGAGCCACGGCCCGACGCGCTCCGTGCCTGGATCCCATCCGTGCACGGTGACCAGCACCGGCACCGGAATCAGCGGCCGGTCTTCGGCCGGCACCTGCGCCCGGTGCCGGAGCGCGTCCAGGACCAGCAGGATGGCGGCGCCGCTCTTGCCGGATCCGGCCCCGCCGACGAGCACCACCCGGCCGGATCCCAGGCCGCCATAGACCGCGTAGAGGTCCTGCAACTGCCCGCTCCGGAGCTGATCCGGCGTCACCCTGGCCAGCCCGGGCAGCGGCGGGAACTGCCGCGACTCGACCGCCGCCGACACCGGCCCGGCGAGCGGCCTGGACGACCTCATCCACTGCACCGGGATCGGTTCCGGCTGGACCAGCTGCCGTTCCAGCGCCGCCCTGCTCCACTGCTCCTGAACCGCCCCGGCCAGCGAGTCGGCCAGCTCACCGAGCGGCAGGCCCGCCGCGGCCTCGGGTCGTCTGCTCTTCGTCAGGTAGGCGATCAGGGTCGCCACCGGCACGATGACCGCGACGGCGAATCCCCCGAACGTGGACAGGCTGTCGCGATTAGGTGACTGCCAGACCCGCCACACCAGGGCACCGGCGGCCGCGACGACCACCGCGATGGCCACCGCTGGCCACCAACGGCCGGTTCTGCCCGTCACAACCGTAATTGTGACATCCGCCACAATCCCCAGCATCCCCCCACGACGGCGGCGGCCGCCGCCAGCACGGCGAACGCGACCGAATACGAGGTGGCCGTAGCGATGGCGCCTGTCGCGAACGCGCCGAGCCCGGTCCCGGCGTCGAAACTCAGGTTCCAGACGATGCTGACCGAGGACCGCGCCGGTTCGCCGGCCGCGGCGAACGCCTGCGCCAGCGTGAGGTTCTGCAGGCCGCCGTAGGCCACCCCCGCGAGTAGCAGACCGGATATGACCAGCACGCGGCTCGACGGCTCCTGAATGTGGTCGGCCCTGGCCGCGATCGCGGCCAGGCCCAGGGCACTTACCAGCAGCAGCGGCGCTATCGCCGTAGTAGGCCCGAAACGGTCGGCGATGCCGCCCGCCACCCACCTGCTGGCCGCCGCCGGTCCCGTGAACGCCAGCAGCCCCAAGAACCCCAGGGCCGGGGTGGTGAGTAGGCGCGGGGTGAAGGTGAGGATGGCCCCGCCCGACGCGGTGACCACGACCAGTGCCGCGATCGGGCCGGACACCGCGCGCCAGAACGCGGCCGGCGTGCCCCGTCCGGAGCCGGCGGCGGCCGCGCGATCAGCCTCGCCCACGGCTCGTGCGATCGGCCAGGCGAGCGGTATGGCCAGCGCCGGCAGGACGGCGAGCACGAAGACCAGCCCGAAGCCGACCCGCTGGGCCAGCCAGGGCGCGGCCGGGACCAGCACGAACTGAGGCGCGGCGGCCGCCAGCCCGAGGGCGCCGAGGGCCCGTCCGCGCCGTGCGGGCTCCACGAAGGCGGCGACCGCGGTGGCCCCGCACACGGTCACGATGCCGAATCCGAGCCCGCGCAGCGCGGCGAGCGCCGCTACCGCCCACAGGCCATCGGTGGCCAGGTGCCCGAGCGCGGGCAATCCGAGCAGTGCGGATCCGAGCACCAGCGTCCAGCGCCACCCGAGGCCGGCCAGCACCCGGCGCATGGACAGCTGGGCCAGCACGGTGCAGGCCATCATGACGCCGGTGATCAGCCCCGCCCCCAGGTTGTCGCTGCCGCCGTGAATTACCCACAGCGGCGCCACGGACACCAGCAGCGCGAAGCCGGAAAACCACAACGCCGCGGAACCAAGCAGCCAGGGCATGCCGGCCACCCGCCAGACCGAACCCGGCCCCGGCGTCCCGGGCGCGCTGGCGTCGTCCCTGCCCTCGACGGCCGGCGCGGTGTCACTCAACTCTCAAGCCTGTCCGCCAGGCATGTCGTCCCCGGCACTTGGCGTTAACCATCAGCCTAAGTCTTACGCACCAAGACCGGGCCTGAGCGCGGCGGCCTCGCCGTGCTACAGTCGTTTCTAAATACGAGACTGTTCGTCTCATATTTCGAGATCGAGGGAGGCTGGCATGGGCAAGATCTACGAGCAGATCGACCAGCGGCTGCAGACCTTCATCGAGCAGCAGCCAGTCTTCTTCGTGGCCACCGCGCCGCTGGCCGGCGACGGCCACGTCAACCTCTCGCCGAAGGGCCGCTCCGGCTCACTGACGGTACTCGGCCCGCGCACCGTGGCCTACCTGGACTTCGGCGGGAGTCACGCCGAGACCCTGGCCCACCTGCGCGAGAACGGCCGCATCACGCTGATGTGGTGCGCGTTCACCGGGCCGCCGGCCATCGTGCGGATCCACGGCCACGGCGAGCCGGTCTTCCGCGACGACCCGCGCTGGCCCGACCTGATCGGCCATTTCGGCGACGCGGACGCCCCCGGCATCCGGGCCATCGTCCTCGTGGCCGCCGACCTGATCAGCGACACCTGCGGATTCGCCGTGCCCTTCATGGACTACCAGGGCGAGCGCACCCTGCACTCCGATTTCTTCGGCCGCAAGACCGACGAGCAGTTCGCCGCCTACTGCGCCACCAAACCGCACAACGCAGTCAGCCTCGACGGCCTCCCCGCCCTGCCGCTGCCCCTGCCCGCCCGCAGCCACTGAGGCCAGGGCGGCTGGCTGTACCACCCCGCCGTCGGCGGGGCAGCAGCCTACCCGGGGCGGGGCGGCGGGCTGTGGCTGCGGATGGTCTTGCCGTCGGGGCTGGTGACCTGGCTGGTGCCGTCGGGGTGGACGGTGAGGGTCCAGCCGAGCTGGTGGAGCAGGACGTGATGGTGCCACCAACAATAGTCCTTCAGGTTAGTGAGGCTGGTGGGGCCGCCGTCGGCGCGGTGGACCACGTGGTGCGGCTCGCACCGCGAGGCCGGCTGATCACAGCCGCCGGGATGCTGGCAGCCCTGGTCCCGCAGGGCCACCAGGCGCCGCAGGTGGACCGGGATGTCGTCGGTCTGGCCGACATCTAGCGGCAGCGACGGCCCGACCAGCGGCTTGCCCAGCAGGTTGCGGCGCAGGAAGGAGGCCAGCCCGCCGGGTCCGGAGACGATCTGGATGACCCGGGCCAGGATCTGCTGCTCCAGCCGCCCCAGTACCTCCGCCGTCCCGCCGCCACCGGCGGTGCCGGTGCCGCCGGCCTCCGGCTGGCCGACCTCCGGCTGGCGCGGCCTCCGGCGGAGCGGCCTGCGGCGGAGCGGCCTGCGCCGGGGCGGGGCCCTGCGGCCGGGCGTCCGGACCGGCGCAGCCATGCCGGCGGGCCTGGTCGTACCGCACGCACAAGGCGATCAGGTCCTCGACCGCGTCCGGGTCGAGGTCGCCGGTGACCACCGGCACGATCATCGCGTCGCACGCGACCACCCGGGCGGCGTCGCCGGTCAGCCACGCGCCGCCATCGGACGGGCCGACGGCGGCGGCGGCGCGGTGGGCGGCCCACCGGGCCCGGTAGCCCGCGATCCACGAGTCCTGCAGCACCGAGTCCTTATCCATCGCCAGCAGCTCGGTGAAGTGGATGTGGGCCAGCGCCTTGACCGGCGCCCCGGCCCGCTTCGGCAACAACCCCGACGCCAGCAGCCGCCGCATCGCCTCCTCCAGCGCGTCGTGGTACCGCTGCGGCTGGGTCCGCAGGTCCCCGCCCCCGGCCGGCGCCGACAGCGCATCCAGCACGGACGTCACCATCGCCGCGCACTCCGCGGTCAGGTCCCCGCGCATGACCCCGACGCCGTCCACCGTGGTGTCCACCGACACCGACCGGTCCAGCCGCGGATCATCATCCGGGTCATCATCCGGGTCCGGGCCCGCGGTGCGGTCGCGGATCTCCGCGCAGATCGCCGCCAGCCCGCGCAGGTCCACCCCGGCCTAGGGCGGCGGTGACCACGATCTCCTCGGCGCCACCGCGGAACTCCCCGGGGATCGCCTTGGTCCACCGGGCCACCTGCAGCGCCACCGATTTGGTCAGCACCTTGTCTCGCAGCGCGGCCAGCAGCGGCTCATGCTTGGCGGCCAGAGCCAGGATGGCCTTGTACTCCCCGGCCTGGCCCTTGGTGATCCGCAGGCAGTTCACCAGCCACGTCCGGGTCGTCCGCTGCCCGTCCGCCACCGACCCCTGCTGGGCATCAAACGCGGCCAGCAGCCGGGCCCGCACCGCCGCCCCCACCGCATCGATCCGCTCCAACGCCCGCAGCCCCTCGGCCATCACCACGACCGGCGCTCCCGCCGCATCCTCACCGGCCAGCTCGGCCAGCAAGGATTCCACCAGTCCGAACTTCTCACTCGCGCTCAGCGGTTCCGTCGCGGTGCACATGGCGGCTGGTTCACCTCCCGGGCTGGGCTCAGGGCCGGAAAGGGGGCGTGGGAGTGGGTGAGCTGATAATCCGACGCTAACAGGTACCTCTGACATTTTAGCGGCAGAAAATGGCAGCTCGAAACAATTTCTCGAGGAAAATAACGATAATAGGAAGAGAGACAGTAGAGGGAGGAAAATACGTTTGAGAAAGAGGTGCTGATCGGTGGCCGATTGGCAAGAGCCACGGACCGTTCGGCAAAAAGGAATTCAATGATCCGAACGGGCCGTGGCGTTACTGCGCCCAGCCGGTCAGATCAGATGCCGGGCTCGTAGGCCAGGAAGAACCGCCCGGCGCCCGGCCTCAGCCGGCGCTCCCCAGTCCTATTCGAGTTTGTCGCGGTCGGCCCACTCCAGCAGGGTGTCCAGCCGGTATGCCGTGTCGTCGATGCCCCGGTGCAGGTCGCCGAGTTCGGCGAAGCGGGCGGGCATGGTCGCGATGGTGAACTGGGACGGCTCGACGTGGTCGATCTCCGCCCAGGTGACCGGGGCCGATACGATCGCCTCGGGCACGCCGCGGACGGAATACGCGCTGGCGATGGTGTGGTCACGGGTGTTCTGGTTGTAGTCGACGAACACCAGGGCCGGATCCCGGTCCTTGCGCCACCAGGTGGTCGTGGCCAGGTCGGGCACGCGGCGCTCCACCTCGCGGGCGAAGGCCAGCGCGGCCCGGCGCAGCTCGCCGAACCCCCAGCGCGGCTCGATCCGGACGTAGACGTGCAGGCCTGCCCCGCCCGAGGTCTTGGGCCATCCGGTGGCCCCGAGCTCGCCCAGGACCTCGCCCACCACGCGGGCCACCTGGCGCACGGCGGCGAACTCGCACTGCGGCCCGGGATCCAGGTCGATGCGCCACTCGTCGGGCCGTTCGGTGTCGGCCCGCCGGGAGTTCCACGGATGAAACTCCACCGTGGACATCTGCACCGCCCAGATCACCGCGGCCAGCTCGGTCACGCACAGCTCATCGGCGTGCCGCCCGTAGCGGGGAAAGTGCACCCGCACCGTCTGCAGCCAGGGCGGGGCGCCCGCCGGGACCCGCTTCTGGTGCACCTTGTCCCCGGCGACCCCGGAGGGGAACCGGTGCATCATGCAGGGACGTTCGGCCAGCGCGCGCACGATGCCGTCGCCGACCGACAGGTAGTACCGGACCAGGTCCAGCTTGGTCTCCCCGCGGGCCGGGAAGTACACCCGGCCCGGATTGGAGATCCGCACCAGCCGGTCCCCCACCTCCACCTCAACCTCGTTAGCAGCCACAACAGAAAGCTAACCCGCCCGAGGTGACAGCCCCACCTTCCTCGCTATGAGCGCGTCCGCGACATGGGATAGTTGGACCGTGCACCTGCTGCCTGCCGAACGATCGGGTCACCGGATCATCGACGGTGAACGCGTATGCGAGGCCATCGCCGCCATCACCTGCCCCTCGGCGGCCATCCCGGCCCGCGCCCAGGCCTTCGCGGTTCTCGGCGACCCGACCAGGCTCACCCTGCTGATCGCCATCAAGGCGGCCGGGCCCATCAGCGTGTCGGACCTGGCCGCCGCGACCGGCCTGAACGACACGACCGTATCCCAGACGCTGCGCTACCTGCGTGCCGCGCAGGTGGTCAGCGCCGAGCGGGACGGCCGGGTCATTCGCTACCAGCTCGCGGACGGCCCGGTCGTGGCCCTGCTGGCGCAGTAGTGAGAGCAGCGGGAGTAGGCCAGCTCGGCGCCGCCGTGGAGACGCTTGAGTTGCCGGCGCCGCGGGCCTTGCGGCCGGATGAGGTGCTGATCGAGGTGCACGCGAGCGGGGTGGGCAACTGGGACGAGATCGCCCGCACCGGAGGCTGGGATCTGGGCGTCCGTCCGCCGCTGGCTCTGGGCGTCGAGGCGGCCGGGCTGGTCGTCGCCATCGGAGATCGGGTCGCCGGGGTCGCGCCAGGCGACCGGGTGACGACGCATTCGCTGCCGCTGCGCGAGCAGGGCGCCTGGGCCGAGCAGCACATCGCCGCCGCCGCAGACCTGGCCGTCTTGCCGCCGGGACTGGCGTTCGACGTCGCCGGGGCCCTGCCGGTCCCGGCGCTGACCGCCGACCAGGCGATTGACGCGCTGCAGGTCCAGGACGGGCAGACAGTGCTGGTAAACGGCGCGGGCGGGGTGACCGGGGGCCTTCTGGTCCAGCTGGCTGCGCACCGCGGGGCGCGAGTCATCGCCACGGCGGGCGCGGATAGCGCCGGCCGGGTGGCTGGATTCGGGGCCGGCTCCGTGCTGGACTACCGGCAGCCGGACTGGCCCGAGCGGGTACGTGAGCTGACCGGGGGCGGCGTCGACGCGGCGGCCAATGCGGCCCGGGCCGGCTCCGGCGTGGCGGTGACGGCGGTGCGCGACGGCGGCAGGCTGGCCACGATCACGTCAGACCTGCCTGCGGCCGAGCGGGGCATCGCCATGACGGCGGTGCTGGTCGCCCCGGACGGCAGCCGGCTCGCCGGCCTGGTCCAGCTCCTGGCTCAGGGCGTCCTCACCGTTTCCGTAGGCGGGCGGTTCCCGCTCGGGCAGGCCGCCGCAGCGCTTTCCCAGGCCCGGCACGGCGCACACGGGTCGGCCATCGTGCTGCTGCCCGGCGATAGCTAGGACGCCGCTGCCCGCCACGGCGGTGAGCCTAGCCGAAGGTGAACGAGTAAGCCTGGACGCCCGGATCGAGGAAGGTGATCTCGAAGGTGCGGTCGGTGATGCGGTCAGGCTGCCGGACGAGCTGGTGCAGCCGCTGCCCGGTCACCGTGCCGTGGCCCTGGTCGTCAACGTCGGCACCGTGCGCCGCACCCGGCGGCTGTCCGTCGATGCGGACCCGGAACGGCACGGGCACGTCCGGCCTAGCCGGGCCCATGACCAGGTTCACATCACGGGCGTGGAAGCGGTACGCGATCTGCCCGCCGGCCTCGTTCAAGGTGGCGGCCTCTTCATCCATGGTCCAGTCCCCGGCCAGGGCCCAGTGATTGAGCCTCAGCTCCGCCGAGGCCTGATAGGAGTGACGCCTGCCCGGCACCGCGCCGCCGGGGGACGCGAAGTTCTCGGTGCGCTCGTAGCCGGCATAGGTCTCCGGTGACCTCAGGGCGGCCCAGTCCGCGGGCACCTCGGCCCCGCGGGCCTCGACCGAGACCACTTCGTGGCCCGCGTCGGATCCGGCCTCGGCCAGCAGCTGCTAGATGACCATTTCCGACTGCTGGTACTCGCCTTCGCCGAAGTGGTGGTGCCTGATGCGACCCGCCGCGTCGGCGAAGTACAGGGCGGGCCAGTAGTGGTTGTCGAACGCTTGCCATACCGCGTAGTCGTTGTCGATCGCGACCGGGTAATCGACCTTCAGGTCCTGCACCTCCCGGCGGACGTTGCCCAGGTCGTGCTCGAACGAGAACTCGGGGGTGTGCACCGCGATCACCACCAGCCCGGCGCCGGAGTATTTCGCGGCCCAGGCCCGGATGTACGGGAACTGTCGGAGCCAGTTCACGCAGGTGTAAGTCCAGAAGTTGACCAGGACCACCTTCCCGCTCAGGCTGGCCGGGGTCAGCGGCGGCGAGTTGAGCCAGCCGGTCGCCCCGCTGAAAGAAGGCAGCTCGCCCTCGACGGGCAGCCGGGCCGAGGCCGTGTGCAGCCCAGCGGGCGCACGCCAGTGTGCTGTCATGACTATGCCTTCCTGTGCTCGTGGTAAGCACGTTCGCACCAACTGCGGGCTGCGCGGTAGATCTCGGCGCGAAATTCCGTCACCAGCACCAGAGTCGCGATCCCGGCCGCTGCTAGCGCCAGTGGGAAGCCCGGGGATGATCCCTGGTCTGCAGGTCCAGGGCAGCCAGTGGGGGTGCGGTCACGCCTGGCGCCGACCAAGAGGAGCGCCGCGCTCTGCGGCGCAGGTGCCAGGTCGGCTCCTAGAGGGCCAGGTCCCGGCCGCGCCTGCGCAAGCGGACCTCGGCCGTCAGCTTCACCGGTTGCTCTTCTTCCGGCGAGTCAGTGCTGGCTGAGGTGACCGTGAAGATGAGCCCGCCTCGCCCCAGGCGCACCCTGTTGACCAGAACGGGATCACTGGCGTCGGGCAGGACGATCACGTCGCCGACGTCGACGTCACCGGCCGGGATCACATCCTCCACAAATAGGGACGATACCGGTCAGGAAGGTCAACTTCATCAGGAAACCTAACGTGAGGTGTCTCATATACCAACACCTGGCGACGCGATGACCGCCTGGGCCCGCACCATGACATCCAGCAGCCCAGGAGGTCCCCATCGACATCTGGCTCGATAAGGTGCTGCGGGGTTGCCGCCTGCCGATACCTGGCTGGGCGGTAGGAAGCGCTGATATCGCTATCCGATGCCGAGCAGGGCGCTGGCGTTGTGGTCGAGGATGGCCCGGGCGGCGTCCGGGTTGATCTGGGGGTCGTTGATGTAGTCGACCGCGCGCAGGAAGATGTCCCCGTTTTCGTAGGGGAAATCAGTCCCGAGCAGGAGCCGGTCCGCGCCGAACGAGTCGATCGCGCACCGCAGCGCGGGGACGTGCCCGTGGCCGACGGTGTCGTACCACATCCGGCGTGCGGCCACGCTGGGCCGCTCCGGCGTGTCCGGTGCCTCCCAGCGGTACTGGTCATCGGCGCGCTGCAGCAGCATCGGCAGCGCTCCGCCGAGGTGCGAGTTGATGATCTTGATATCCGGATAGCGGGTCGGGATGCCGTGCGTGATCAGCTGCATGATCGAGATCGTGTCCTCGATCGGCGCGCCGATCATCCAGGTCAGCTGATAGTTCCCGATCAGCGGCGAGCAGGCGCTGTTGCCCGCCGGGTGCAGGTACAGCACCGCGCTCCTGGCGTTCAGCTCGGCGAAGACCGGCGCGAAACCGGGCTCGACCAGGGCACGGCCGGCCACGCTGGTGTTCATGGCGATCCCGGCCATGCCCAGCTCATCCAGAGCCCGGCGCAGCTCGCCGAGGGACTCCTCGACGTGCGGCATCGGCAGCGCGGCGAAGGCGGCAAAGCGGTCCCGGTAGCGCCCGGCCAGCCCGGCGTACTGGTCGTTGACGAACCGGGCCGCCTTGGCCGCCTTCTGCGCGTCCTCGACGTACGGCTCCTGCGGGCAGGCGGACAGCACCTGCATCCGCACCCCGGCCCGGTCCATCAGCCGCAGGCGGGCGTCCAGCTCGGTACCGTCGCCCGCGCCCGGGCCGCGCGCCACGCCGGTGTCGGCCTGGCCGAGGCTCGCCAGCAGATCGAGGTAGTCCTCGGTCCAGTAGTGCGCGTGTACGTCGATCCTCATCGGTCAGCTCTCCCCGGGCGTATCAGCCCACGCCCATCTCGCCGTAGAAGGTCCGGTTGTCCCAGAACAAGAACTCCTCGTCCATCGTGCCCTGGCGGTTCCAGATCCCGACGGTGACCATATCGACGGCGAACGCCTGGCCGGTGGGCGCGATGGTGCCGCCCTGGCCGTCCGGCATCGGCTTGCTGAACGTGCCTCGCAGCACGCCCATGACCGCGGTGAGGTTGTCCTTGGCCAGCCGCAGCGGATGAACCTTGATATTCATGTCCGGCAGGCGGCCCGTCTAGGACGGGAGGGAACAGTTCCCGGACGGTCAGGCACTGGGCTGGGTTTGACTGAAGCGGCGACCGGCGCGAGCCTTGGTCCTGGAGCACGTGATGAGCATTGCCTCGAGCACCGACGGGCTGCCGCCGGGCGAGCGAGTCCAGCGATCGCTGATCCAGGCCCGGCGGGACCTCCTGGACCCGCGGCTGGCCGGCCGCCCGATCGCCTCGATCGCCTGCGCCTGCGGGTTCGGCGACCTCAGCGGATTCAACCGCGCCTTCAAGGAGGCCTACGGAGTCAGCCCGAAAGAGCTACGGCCGAGGAAGCCACGGCCCGGGCAGGTCCCGCCGGGCGCCGCAAGTGATACCAAGGCCCGTTCGGCAAAATCATCATGATCCCGAACGGGCCGTGGCCCTACGGTCCGCATAGAGCACGACCGCCCTTTGGTTCGGCGGTCAGGAGGGCGTGACGACGACGTGCTTGACCTCGGCCATGTAGCGCCCGGCGGCCGCGGCGGCCTCGTCGGGGGTGCGGCCGGCCTGCCGCGCGCGCATGTACGCCGCGTACCAGTCCCACCAGTCGTGCGGCGGGGCGACCGCCTCGAATGCGCCGTGGTGCTCGGCCGTCTCGTGCAGCAGCTCGGCCAGGGACGCGACGTCGGATCCCTGCGTCGAGCTGTCACTGCTTGCGTCGGTACCGGCCATGCTGACCTCCGTTGATTGCCACCTCAGCCATAGTCGCGTACTGAGCCCCCGGTTCGCGCCGGTGGAGTCCCTGGTCCGGACCCTGGGCACGGGATTCCTTGATGAGAGTCCCGCATGGCAGCCGAACCCGGCCGGGCAGACATCACCTGAACGCCGGGATCGCCCGCCAGCTCAGGCAGCGGTACGGCCACGCTCAAGGCGCTCAGCGATCCAGAGCTTGATGATCCTGACCCGTTGCCCGCGGTAGGTCACCACCACCGACCAGTGCTTACCGCCGATCTGCCCGACTACCAGCCACCGTGGCTCATCTGTTGTCCGTGCGGGGATCTCTACCCGCATTACGTCCTGCCAGATCGCCTGGATGGCGTCGAAGTCAATGCCGTGCTTTTCCAAGGATGGCATGGCCCGCTGGCATCAGGCCTGGCGGGTGCGGTTGCCCCAGATGCTGGTCGGGTTCAACCTGATGAAGTGCGCGGGTACCCCCTCGATCCACGGCTCGAGCCCGGCATCGATGAACGGCGCGCGCTCAGCCTCGGTGTCCAGATGATGCGCCGCGCCCCGGACCAGCACGATCCACCCCGCCCGCGCGTCCACGTCGATCTGGTCCGCTTCTACGGCGACCTGGTACTCGGCGTGCGCGATACCGGTACGCAGATCCTCGTCAAACAGGCCGGGATCCCACGTCCCCAAGACCAGCGACTCCCCGTCGATCATGTACACGACCGGCAGCGCCATAAGCCCGTACCGGCTGTTGTAGACCAGCCGCCCGAGCCCCCCGCTGGCGAGCAGCTCCCAGCATTCCGCTTCGTCCAATAGCTCCACCACCCGCCGGGTGCCCGTGCCCGGGCCGGGCGACGCAGAACCGCCGGGAGAACTGAGGTCGGCTTCGTTATCCGGCATAGCTCCACACTCTCCTCCGGTAGTGACCTGTCGTCACGCTACTCTCGCTCAGCGGGCCTCCGCGGCGGCGCAGCGTCGGTAATCAGGCGCTGTTCGGGACCTCCGGTCAGTCGGCGGGATTCCATTGTGTCGCGAGCCATTCCAGATCCGTTTCGTCTCTGGTCCGTGCGTCCTGCTCCCGGCTGAGGAGCGCGTCGGTCTTGTTCAGGACGAGCGTGTAGGGCCGCCCTTGGCGCCTGGTCACGTGGGTGACGGGCAGTTCGGCGGCGTCGATCCGGGAGTGGACGTGCTGCCTGCTCTGCTGAGCGATCGGCCACTCGAAGGTGCGTCGGCTCGTGCCTTTCAGGAACGCGCGGAGAGTGCCGCACAGCTCGCATGCGCAGCCGCCCGCGGGCAGTTCGATCGACCAGTCGCCGGACGCGCGCTGCGGGCGGGCGAGCCGGGCGCGAAGTCGTGCCGCGCAGTCGGCGGCCAGGTCACCGAAACCGGCCTCGCTGCCCGCGCCGGCCCTGGACAAGTCCGCCGCGGCGTGCAGCGCGGACGTCTCCAGCGCGGTCACCGTCTCCTCGCCCGGCCGAACCGGGCCGGCTCACCGAGGCCGAGGAGCTTGCGGGCCTTCGCCGGGGTCACCGGGAACTTGACGG
This sequence comes from uncultured Actinomycetes bacterium, assembly GCA_963790065.1. Taxonomy (GTDB): domain Bacteria; phylum Actinomycetota; class Actinomycetes; order Streptosporangiales; family Streptosporangiaceae; genus Palsa-504. The sequence continues at coordinate 199,517 of CAWBNK010000004.1, forward strand.
GCCCGAAGCCCTCAATCTCCAGGCTCAGGTCGTCCGTCTTTGCCGTCAGTTCGACGCTGAACGCGGTCTGCGCCTCGCCGCGCAGCGTCCTGGCCAGCCGGTCACGCGCCGCCGTAGCCATGGCGCTACCCCTTCCTTATGCCTTTGCCGCTGGTGCGACTGTAGTGATCCAGCACGACATTTTGGGGCGGTATCCGAGCGAGATCGCTTCGCGTCGGCGGCCGCGGCCGGACGGCCCGGTTGCGTCGTGCGGCTCAGCGGCCGGCGAAGAAGTCGAGGTAAGCCTGGGCCAGGGCGGCCGGGTTCTCCAGGGCGATGTTGTGACCGGATTCGGGGATGACGGCGCCGCGGACGTCGCGGGCCACCTGCGCGAGCTGCCTGGCTACTTGGTCCCCGAGATAGGCCTGCGCCCCGACAGCCAGGACCGGGCAGGTGATCGGGTCGGCGTAATGCGGCCGGTTCTGCTCGGCGTCGGCCTGACGGGCGCGGTACATCTCCAAGATGGCCCTGGTGCCGCCCGGCTGCTCGGCCGAGTGCACCATCTCGTCGATGTCCTCCTCGGCCAGCGCGCTCGGGTCCCACATCTGGCGCCTGGCGAAGTACGTCCAGAACGGCCGTTCCCGCCCGGCCAGCAGCAGCTCGGGCAGGTTCGGCAGGCTGAAGAAGCTGAAGTGCCAGCCGGTCCGGCCGTCATCGGGGGCGAGCGAGGGGTCGCGTTCGCCGGCTGGCAGTCCGGGCAGCAGCGTTTCCTGGAACACCAGTTGCTGGACCCGGGGCCGGTGGAAGGCGGCGACGGCGTAGGCGATGGCCGCGCCCCAGTCCTCCCCGGCCACGCGGAACCGGTCGAAGCCCAGGTGGGTGGCCAGCGCGGCGACGTCGCCGGCCATCGTGGCGGTGTCGTAGCCGGCCAGGGGGCGCTGGGAGCCGCCGAAGCCCCGGTTGTCGACCGCGATGACGGTGTAGTGCGGGGTCAGCAGCGGCACGACGTGGCGCCAGTACGACATGGTCTTCGGCACGCCGTGCAGCAAGAACACCGGCGCGCCGGCACCGCCGATCGCGTAGTGGATCTCCACGCCGTTGACCTTGGGCTTGCCGTGCGTGAGCCGGACTCCAGCGTGGTCAGCGAGGATCATCGGATGGCTCGATCTCTTACAGGCTGTGCTTGTAGAGCCAGTCCAGGCAGGCGCTGGCGACGTCGCGCCAGCCGTGGTCGATGGTCAGCGAGTGCCCGCGGTCGGGGAACTCGATCAGGTCGTTGACCGCGTCCGAGTGGCGGTACTGCCTGAGCGTGGATTTGGTGATGGCTTCCGGGACGGTGTGGTCCTGGCCGCCCATGATGAGCAGCAGCGGGCCGCGGTTGTCGATGGTGGTGTTGACCTTGGCGGGGGAGTGCAGGGAAAAGTTGGCTGCGGCTGCCTCGAACAGGGGCCGGCCTGGCGCCGGGATGGTCCATTGCTCGTACAAGCTGTCGGATTCGCCGGGGGCTATGGCGTTGCCGAAGCTGTAGCGGAACTGCTCGGCGGTCAGCGAGACGGCCAGGTGCTTATTGGCCGGGTTGCGGAACACCGGCAGGGTGGACCGCAGCGACGATAGCGGCAGCGGCAGTACGCCTTTGATCTGGGCGGCGTCGATGGCGATGGCCGCGGCCGCGAGGTCCTGGCCAAGCAATTTCTCGGCGATCATGCCTCCGAACGAGTGGCCGACCAGCACGGGCTTGGCCGGAAGGCTCGCGATGATCGACGCGTAGTGGCTGGTCACGTCGTCGATCCCGTGGTTGGCGATGCTGTCCGGGTTCGTGCGGGCGGCCGCTACCGTGTCGGGCACGCCGGGCCAGCCCGGTGCCATGGCCCGGTATCCGGCGGCTTCGAACACGTCGGCCCACTCGGTCCAGGACAGAGGGTGCAGCCACAGGCCGTGGATGAAGATGACCGGGATCGGTGCGTCAGTCATGGTCGGGTCCCGTCTGGTGATGGGCGGCAGATGCACCCCATCCTGGGCTCGGCCCGCCTGACTTCGCTTGAGTCAGGTGACTGTCAGTCTGCGTCGAGGCGGGCGGCGAGCTGGGCGCGGGAGGTGATATCGAGCTTAGGGAAGATGCGGTACAGGTGCGAGCCGACGGTGCGGTGGGACAGGTAGAGCTTCTGGCCGATCTCGCGGTTGGTCAGCCCGTCGGCGGCCAGCTGAGCGATCTGCAGTTCCTGCGGGGAGAGCTGATCGCGTGCCCCGGGGATCCGCGGACGGCTCTGCTCGCCCGATGCGCGCAGCTCCTGACGCGCGCGTTCTCCCCAGGGAACGCAGGCCAGTGCGTCGAACACTTGCCGCGCGCCCCGCAGCGGCCCGCGTGACTCGCTGACCCGCCGCTGACGGCGGAGCCACGCCCCGTAGGCGAGCTGTAGCCGAGCATGATCGAACGGGTGGTGCCGCAGATGGCTCGCCAACGCTGCGTTGTATAGCGGCTCGGCCGCGTCATCCGGGGCTAGGACGGGACGGGCGTACACCAGGCCGGCGTGCAGCGTCGGCGAGGGCGTGCGCTCCGCGAGCGTTTCCAGTTCGTCGAGGATCGGGACCGCGACCTGGCGCTGTCCGCTTTGCCACGCCGCATCCGCCAGGTAGGTAATCGACATGAAACGGGCCGCCTCGTGGAACGCCGGATCGTTCCGGTCGAAGACCCGGGTGAGATGCTCTAGCGCCACCGCAGGCCGTCCCGCGCCCAGCCAGGTCACGCCGCGCGCGAACGCGATCATGCAGATGAGATCGTTCAAGCCTTGAGGTATCGCCGTCTTCTCGGCCTCGGCGACCAGCCGTTCTGCGATCTCTGTCTCGCCCCGCAGGCCACGAAGCGTGGCGCTCGCGATCAACGAGCCGGTCCGCCACCAGGACTGCCCGATCTCTTCGGCGAGCCGGCCGGACTCGTCGACCAGCATCTCAGCCGAAGCCCAGCGGCCCAGGGCGATCGCGACCCATGCCCGCATCACCAGTACCTGCGCGAGGGCACCCAATCGGCCCTGCGCGCGTAGCTTCGTCGTCGCGCTCTCCAAGAATCTGGCCGCAGCATCGTGGTCGCCGATCGCGCGGGCCGCCATGCCCGCCAGGTACGTCTCGTCAGCGGTCAGCTCATCTTCCGATGCTTCGATCGCGGCCAAGCGCTCAGACACCACCGGACCCCAGCGAACGGGTCCTGTCATGGCCAAGGTCACCACGCGGCGCGGGTGCGTCGCAGGCACCAGCAGCCGCTCGACCGCGACCGCCACGCGATCGCGGGCCGGCTCCCCGAGGTCCGAACGCCAGCACCGAAGCGCGGCACCGAACAGGAGGTGAAGCGCGAGATCGCTGTTTCCCGCATCAGCGGCCAGCTCAGCTGCGTCGACCAGCGACCGCATCTGGCCCTGATCGCCGGGAACGGTGTCCGCAAACGTGTTACGCAGCCACGTCAATCGCGCACGTTGCTCACCGTCCGGATCCAGCCGCTCGGCCTCGCGCACCAGGCGCTGCAGCAGTTCCGGCTCGCCTGCCTCGAACGCCAGCTCCGCTGCCCGCACCAGCCGCGAGCAGCGCCGCGCCGGATCCGCGCTCAGGGCGGCCGCGCGTCTGGCGGCGGCGACAGCTACGCCGATCGCACCACGACGGGCCAGCCGAACCGAAAGCAGGTCGACCTCGCGGGCGATGCTCTCATCAGGCCCGGCCGTCGACGCGGCCACGTGCCACAGGCGCCGGTCCGGCTCGCCGGTGAGCACGGCCGCCAGGGCGGCATGCACCTGGCGCCGGCGCCCGGCGCTCGCGGATTGGTAAATCGCCGAGCGAACCAGCGGGTGGCGGAAGATGACCGACCCGTCGCCGATATTCGCCAGGCCAGCTCGCTGCGCCGGAGCCGCCGCATCAAGCGGAACCTCGGCCCCGCGGACCAAGGACGCGGCGGCCAGCAACTCGGCCGCCGAGGCGCGTTCGTCCGCAGCAGCGCAGAGCAGGAGGTCGCGCGTTTGCGCCGTCAGCCCGGACAGCTGCGCGGCGAACGTGCGCTCGAGCCTGGACGTCAGCGACACCGTGCCGGGCGAGGGCCCGTCGATCCGGGCCTCGTCGAGCCGCAAGGCGGCCGGGAGCTCTAGCAAGGCGAGCGGATTGCCAGCCGCGATCTGCAGGACCCGCCGCCGCAGGCCCGGCGTGAGGTCCGCCGCCGACGCGTCCACCAGCTCGCCGGCCGCCTTGCTGTCCAGGCCGCCGAGGCGCAGCTCCGGTAGTCCCGCGCCGTCGAGCGAGCCAGCGACGCCGTCTCGCAAGGCGAACAGCAAGGCGATCGGCTCTGCCTCCACGCGACGAGTGATGAACGCAAGAGCGCTCGCCGTCGGCGGGTCAAGCCATTGCGCGTCATCGACGACGAGCAGCAGAGGCGCGCGCCCAGCGGCGTCCGCGAGCAGGTTCAGCGCCGCCAGCGCGATCAGGAAGGGGTCCGGGGCTGGGACATCGATCGCCCCGAACGCGGCCGAAAGCGCGTCACGCTGTGGTCCCGGCAAGCAATCGAGCCGCGCCAGCACGGGACGCAGCAGCTGATGCAATCCCGCGAACGCGAGACCGATCTCTGATTGCGCCCCCGCCGCGCGCATCACCGACACGCCCTTCGAGCTCGCCGCGGCCGCCGCGGCCGCCAGCAGCGCGCTCTTCCCGATGCCAGGATCACCGCGCACCACGAGCATGCCGCCCCGCTCGGGAATCCGCGCGACGAGCTGCTCGAGCACCGCAACCTCTGCCTCGCGGCCGAACAGCCGTGAACCGGACCAACCTGACCGCCGTCGCTCAGGCACCGGTGAAACGCCCGGCCCTAGGTGCTCAATCGCAATCACCGCCGCCCTGTAACCTCGCTCGCCTCCAATCATTGTCAGCCCGCTGGCCAGCGCACCGGCACCGCGCCCGCCTGCGCCGGGCTTCGCCGCCGGAGTTTCAGTCAGATGACCCAAGCGCGGGTCGGGGGTCGCGCGTAAGGCTTGACGCGTGCTGTCAGGTCACCGTACGGGGCAAGAGGGGAATCTATGATGAGCCCGGCCGAGCCGGAAACCAGCGAGCGGTACATGGCGATAGCCCGGCGGTGGTTCACCGAGGGCTGGAGAGGTGACCTGGCGATGGCCGACGGCATCTTCAGCGAGGATCTCCGGACCAACGGTGTCCATGTCGGCGTGGCCGGGCCGGCCTGCCGGATCCGCGAGCGGCTCACCGGCTTCCCCGATCTGACCACGAGCATCCAGGACATGTTCGTCTCGGGAGACAAGCTGGCCGTGACTCTCATCTGGCGCGGAACGCATACCGGCCCGTATGGCGGCGTGGCGGCCACCGGCCAGCCCGTCGAGGTCCGCGACACGGCGATCTGGCACTTCCGGGACGGCAAGGTCACCGAGATCCTGACGCTCCAGGACCAGTTCGCGATCCTGAAGCAGATCGGGTACCTCCCGGACAGCGTCCACGCCGCCTGACCGCCGGGCCTGGGTTTCTCGCAGCAGAAGGGACATCATGGATCTTCACCTGAACGGGCAGACCGCAGTCGTCACCGGTGCCAGCCGGGGAATCGGGCTGGCGGTCACGCGCGGGCTCGTCGCCGAGGGCGTGCACGTCACCGCGGGAGCGCTGAAGTCCTCCGCCGAGCTTGACGAGCTGGCGGGAGCCGGGCTGGTGCGAGTGGTGGCGGCAGACCTGGCCGGTCCCGGCGGCCCGGCCCGGCTGGTGGCGGCGGCAGGCGACCGGATCGACATCCTGGTCAACAACGTCGGGGCCGCTCCGGCCCGGCCGGGCGGGTTCGGCGAGATCACCGACGAGGACTGGCAGGCCTCGCTGACCCTCAACCTGATGGCGGCGGTACGCACCACCCGCGCCGCGCTGCCCGTCATGCTCGCCGCCGGGAAAGGGGCCATCGTGAACATCAGCTCGGCCAACGCGTTCCTGCCCGACCCGGCCGTGATGGACTACAGCGCGGCCAAGGCCGCGCTGGCCAACTTCTCCAAATCCCTGTCCAAGCAGGCCGGCCCGCACGGCATCCGGGTCAACACCATCAGTCCGGGCCCGGTCGCCACCGACCTGTGGCTCGGCGACCACGGGGTCGCGGCGACGGTCAGCCGCGCCACGGGTGCCAGCCCGCGAGACGTCCAGAGTCAGGCCGCACACCAGATGGTGACCGGGCGATTCAGCCGGCCGGAAGAAGTCGCCGATCTGGTGCTCATCCTGGCCAGCGACCGCACCGCGAACGTGACCGGCGCCGACATCACCATCGACGGCGGCCTCATCCCCACCTGGTAGCCCCGGGAAAGCCGCGGCTACGAGCTGACGCCCTACGCTCGCCAGGAAGGAAGATCGCCGGCAAGGGACATTTGAAGTGTAAGGCAAGTTGTCTTACGCTGGGTTGCATGGCTGAGACCATCACGGTACGTACGGATGCTGCTACGGAGCATGCCCTGGAGATTCTGACTCATGACGGCATCTCCCGGTCCGCGGCGGTCCGCCAGGCAGTTCTGGAGGCAGCCGCTCGGCGCGAGCGCGCGGCTGATATGCGTCGCGCCGTCCTCCGGGTCCCGCTCGGTGAGCCGGACGGCATCAACGTCGCTGACGAGCTATCCCGCTCGCGCGAAGAAGACCGGTGATGATCTATCTTGACTCGGCCGCCGTCGTCAAGCTCGTGCACGCTGAAGCAGAGTCACAGGCTCTGCGTGACTGGTTAAACGAGCGCGCCGAGCTTGGCTGGATAAGTTCGGTCGTCCTAGAGGTCGAATCGTTCCGAGCGCTGGCCCGGCACTCCCCGGCCGCGGTCACGAGATTGCACCCCGTGCTGGATCTCATCGATCTCGTGGAGCTGGATTCAGGTATCAGGATGCTGGCTCAGGCCGTCACCCCGGCCACCGTCCGCAGCCTCGACGCGATCCATCTGGCCACGGCCCTGCGCGTACGGGGGCAGCTGACCTCCTTCGTCACCTATGACAAGCGCCTGGCCGATGCGGCCACGGTCGCGGGCCTGCCCGTTGACATGCCGGTCTCCGGGTCTGGCCGCTAGCGCGCGTTACCAGGTGCCGCCGCGGCTTCTGAGCTGCTCGACACGCTGCTGTGAAAGGTGCATGAGCTGGGCTGCTTCGCGCGCCGATACGTTGGCTGCGTCGAGCGCCAGGGCAGCGCGGCCGGCGTCCTGAAGGTAACGACGCTCCACCGCCGCGCGCTCTTGCCGCGACCGCAGGTAGATCTTCAGCGCCTCAGCCGCCTCGGCCGGGAGCGCATAGTCCCAGACCAGATCAAAGTCCGGACTGTCGAGATCGTGCGTGACCATGATCAGGTCGCGGACCAGGTCCTCCAGTTCGGCGATGTTCTTCGCCTCGGCCGCGCCAACGCCATCGACGACCGCCGCCCATCGCGGTTCCTCGCGGCTCACGGTCACGCGGTAGGTATCGTTTCTCATCGGTTCATCCGCCTTTATCAAGTAAGTCCTGGAAGGCGCCGCGGAACCTTGCCGGTGCTCCCATTGCCGAAACCAAACGGCGCGGACGCTCCTGGAGCATCCGCGCCGTTCTGGCCATCCGGTCAGCTACTGCGCGGGATAGGGCAGCAGGCAGAGCCCGGCATGGCCGCCGACGCCGCCGCAGGACTGGCTGCCGTCCTGGTTGTCGCTGGCGATCCACAGGCCCGCGCTGGTCACGAGCATGTCGTCCGCGCCGAGGCCGCGGGCCCTGGTGGGGTTGAAGGTGAGCGCTCCCGTCGCGGGAGACAGCCCCTCCATGCCGGGGGCGGAGATCGCGGTCGGTCCGGGCGCGTCGCAGTCGCCCGGGTTCGTCGACCAGCGCTCGTGGCCGCCGAAGTACGCGGTGCTGGTGTCGGCGGCGGCGGAGTACAGCGAGTCGCAGCCGGTGTAGTTCACCCAGTTGTGCAGGACGTAGCCGGGCTGGCCGTTCTGGGCCGGCGGGCTGATGGTGGCCGGGAACGAGGCCGCGGCGTCGCACAGGCCGGTGCGGGGGGTGGCGCCGACCGGGAAGCCGTTGGGGTGGTAGCCGGTGGTGCCCAGGTAGATGGCCGAGTCGTCGGGTGACCAGGCGGCGGCCTGGATGTAGAACGGCTCGACGGTGGCGCACTGGTAGGGATACCCGGCCGGGTTGGCGGTGCTGAGCTCGCCCATGCTGCCGTCCCATTCCGGTGAGGTCCAGCCGGTGACGGTGGCCGGCGTGGTGGCCAGGTTGAGCATGAAGATCTGCTGGCGTGGCAGTCCGCCGGCGGTGGTGAAGTCGCCCATGACCAGGTCATACTGGCCGCTGTGGCTCAGCGACTGGTTGTAGACGCGGGTGGGGTTGGAGCTGACGCCGGGGAAGTTGTAGTTACCGGAGATGCTCAGCTTGAGGAAGCCGTCGTCCTGGCCGGTGACCGGGTTCAGGCTGGTCATGTACGGGTTGGCGGTGCTGTTGTTGATGGATTTGTAGTAGCCGCCGGCCAGGATGTGGCCGCTGGCGCCGAGCAGCGTCGAGACCTGGCCGCTGGCGCTGTGCCCGAACGCGGTCACGACGGCGCCCGCGGTGGTGTCGACTTCGGCCAGGTTCTTGACGGTGGTGCCGCCGACGGAGCTGAACAGGCCGCCGAGGTAGGCGTCGGCGCAGTTGGTGCCGTTGAAGGCGATCGAGTTCACGATCCCGTTGACGTCCGGGTTCCACCCGGTCACCGCGTACGGCGCGGTGGCGCTGAAGCTGAACGCGTTATCCCGGGCGTACGTCGTGCTCCCCTTGATGATCGTGGTGAAGGTGCCGACCGCGTACATCGTGCCGCCGCACTGCACTATCTGCCGGATCTGCTCATCCGGGCTGCTATTCGGCGGGAGATGCGGGACATTCGTCACCGGGGTCGCGGAACCGGCAGGCCGGGGCCGCGGCCGCGAACGACGGTGCCGCGAGTCCGGCCATCCCGACAGCTACCGCGGCGGCGGCCACGCCCGCCCGGCCCCAATACTTAAAGCTCCTGTGCCCCATGGCACACCCCCGATTTCCTTGTCAGGTCCCACTGCGCGTATTCGCCGCTCAGTGGTGCGTATATCTCCGAAGCAGCGATCTACCTCAATCACCTAAGAATCAGCGCTGCGGGTTGTCGGACGGGTGCGCGGACGGTTGCAGGCAGGTGGCAGCGCAAGCGGCTTGTGATAGCCACGACTATCGCCCGTCAGCCTCACCGGGTGCGCGGTCGTTGTCCCCGGCGGCGGCCGGGCTGGCGGGCGGGCCCGGGTAGCTGGTGAT
>CAWBNK010000005.1:0-452856 GCA_963790065.1 uncultured Actinomycetes bacterium
CGGTGGCGTGCCTCACCATAGACACCACGCTCGGTGTCTGGAGCGTGGTGGCCGCCCAGAAAACGTTAAATGATGAGCTTTTCGATTGAACTTGGGCAGCCTTAATCCAATCGCTGGCCATAATGCGCCCTCCCCTGTGCCTGGTATTGCCAGGCGTCCCACCCCCAAGCGCGCCGCATCAGCCATGCGGCTGCCCCTGCCACTTACCAGACGCCCGTAAGGGAAAGCCGGTTTACGCCGTGCTCGGGTATTACGTAGAGTAATATTTATTGCCCATCACCATATGGAATATGTGTTACTGATTTAGTTTCCCCAGTTCAAGGCCACTATTGAATCGCTACTCTGTGTAATCATTGACACGATGTGATCTTTCCCGGTCTGCGCATATTACGTGCCATACGACTGCTATGTACGGAGTCGATATTGACGCTGCTGGGTAATATTGGACCGCTTTAGCCGCCACAGTATCTGTTCGATAACGGCCGACCGTATGCCCGAGGCGAACCGCTTCCGGTTTACGGCTTATGCACCGGGACCGGGCGGTGTGTCGGGTGAGGCTTGGCGTGTGCCTTGCGCTTGGCCGCCGCGGCCGCGGCTGCCGCCGCGGCCCGGTCCGCCTTCGCCGCGTTCGCGGCCAGCTGCGGCGTCATCCAGGCGAACATCGGACCCAGGGCGGCGCGCCACACGCTGCCTTGATGCCCTCCGCCCGGGATGATCACGAGCGGCACATTGACGAGCCGGATCTGCAGGAGCTGCTGGAACTGTCTCGCGGTGGCGATGTCTGGCGCGCTTTCGGCCCCCGCTGCCAGCCAGAAGACCGGCAGGAAGTCGCCGACCGGCACCTGAAGGACGTACTTGCTCGGCGTGTTGAGGAGCATCAGCGCCGGGTGTTTCGCGAACACGTTGACCACGACCGGGTTCCCGCCCGGCTTGTTGCCCTTGGGTATCTGGCTGGGTGAGGGCTGGAAGTACCCGGACAGGACCCCGGCGGCACCGAATCTCTTCGGCTCCTGCATGGCGATGTTCGCGGTGCAGAAGCCGCCCTCTGAGTAGCCGGCCAGGCCCCAGGCCCGGCCCGGCGGCTGCACGCGGACCAGCCGTGCGATGTAGTTGGGCACATCCAGAGCCACGAAGGTCATGTCCTGGATGCCGCCCGGGTCGTTGAGGCACTGCAGCGAGTACTGCTCACCGCCGTCGGTGTCCGGCATCACCAGGACCGCCGCGTCGGCAGGATGATTCTCCAGCAGGTTCAGGAACGTAGGAATCACGCCCATCACCGCTACCCACGCCTCCGGGTCACCCGGTGAGCCATGAAGCAATTCGATGACCGGGAACTTGTAGTGCGCGTACGCCTTCTGGAAGTACTGCGGCGGTAGGTAGACATACACGTTACGGGTCAGGTGGCTGGCCGTCACCGTGGTCTGGAACAGGTACCCGACCTGGGCGTCTTCCGCCGTGCTGGTGACCCGGCCGATGTCCTTATCGAAGGACTTGTTCGAGTCGGCGCCGACCGCCGCGTACTTGGGAATGCTGCCCGAGTTCTGGCCGGTGAGATCGGCGATCATCCCGCCCCAGGTCTGGTAATAATCGTAGAACTTGTTGACCGCGGCGACGCCGAAGACCATGGCCGGGAGGAAAGCCAGGCAGGCGGCGAGCACCCGGAAAACGACCTGCCTCGTCAGGGCGACCCAGACGAGCAATGCGGCAAAGACCGCTATCAGGAGCAGGAAGACCCCGGTTCCCTGCGGTTCGAACACTCGGTCCCCTCGAGTCTGGCCTGACCGGGCTTACCCAAACCGCGGCAGACGTTAGCACCGCACGACGATGCGATCACTCCTGCGAACGACCAGGGACCGACCGTTAGTTCCTCGGCCGACCACCAGTCAGGTTGCGGCCTGTGCTCAGCGGTGGAGGTGGGATTTGAACCCACGGAGGGGTTGCCCCCTCACACGCTTTCGAGGCGTGCGCCCTCGGCCACTAGGCGACTCCACCGTGGGTGAGCTTACCCGAATCGGCGCCCCGCTGCCGGCAGGTATCAGCCGCCGGGTGGCCTGCGCTCGGCGAAGAACTCGCGGAGTACCGCCCCGCACTCCTGGGCCAGGACACCGCCGATGACCTCCGGCCGGTGGTTGAGGCGCCGGTCCCGCAGCACGTCCCAGAGCGAGCCCGCGGCTCCGGCCTTGGGATCTTCGGCCCCGTAGACCAGCCGGCCGAGCCGGGCCGCGATCACCGCGCCGGCGCACATCGTGCACGGCTCCAGCGTCACGACCAGGGTCAGGCCGGAAAGCCGCCACCCGCCCACGGCCCGGGCCGCCTGCCTGATCGCCACGATCTCGGCGTGGGCGGTTGGATCACCATCGGTTTCCGTACGGTTGTGCGCCCGGGCCAGGATCGTGCCCGCCTCATCGAGAACGACGGCGCCCACCGGCACCTCGTCGACAGCCGCCGACTCGGGCCGGGCTCGTCTCGCCTCGGCCAGCGCCTGCCGCATCGCTGGCTCGAAGCCCGCGGTATATCCGGTCACGGACCGAGGGCACGGTCCAGAGCGCGTTCGACCGCTTCCCCGAACCGGAGCCGCTCGGCGATGCCGGCCACGGCGTCTTCTGGATACAGGTCGAGATCCGCGGCGACGGCGCCGAGCTCCATCTCCTCGAGGCCGAGGTCCGCGAAGATGGACAGGTCGCCGGCCGGCAGTACCTGGTCGAGCTCGTCATCGGACGGGATCGGGATGTCCAGGAACTCCAGCACCTGGCTGGCCAGCGGGTAATCCACGGCCGCGGTGAGATCGGACAGGAACATCGCGACCTCTTCGCCGATGATCCGGACCGCCAGCCAGAAGTCGTCACCGACTCCGGCGAAACCGATCGTGCCGCCGATGCTCGGCTGCCTGCGCAGCGCCTGCACCAGGCTGTCCAGGTCGGCGGTGACCGCGGCCGGCAGCGTGTCGGCTTCCCAGTGGTCTTCCTCCCGGTAGACGATGACCGCGAAGTCGGTCTCGCTCACGTCTGACACCGTCATCGTCCCAGCATGCTCTGCACGGAGGAATGCTGTCAGATCGCAGCCGTCCCGGCAGCTAAATCAGCCGATCGAGCCAGCCAGGAGCGCGGTTGTTCACGCTCCGCCGGCGCGGCCCGCACACTTCCGCGCCGGATCGGGCATACTGGGGCCGACACCGGGGCATACTCATGCCGACACGGCAGCTTCACCCCGTTGGCGTTGGCCGGCAAATCGGTTCAAGCTAACATTGGTTCTCTGGTGAGTAGAACGAGTCCGGGCGCCCCGTGGGAGGCGACGTGAGTAGTAAAACCATCTTTGGGTGGCTGGCTGTCGCCTTCATAGCATGGTGGGTGATAGAGGACCCCACCGGCGCTGCGCATGTCGTACATAATATCGGGAATTTCCTGTCCACTGCGGCTCACGGGATTTCCAGCTTCTTCGCTTCGGTCTAAGCCAGGTGCTGGGATGAGGCTGGCCCCCAACACTGACACCGTCCCAGCCTCGGTTAACAAGTACCTTCTGCCCCATGAGCGCCAGGTCATCAGCGTTCATCAGCATCCGGCCGTTCTGATCCGGCCAATTTTCGAGGTTCTCCTCGGGCTGGCCATCGCGGGCTGGCTGAGCAACTCAGCCGCCCACGGCAATGGCACCGTCATCCTGGTGATCTGGATCCTGTGGGGGCTCCTGCTGCTGCGGCTGGTGTGGAAGGTAATCGAGTGGTCGCTGAATTATTTCGTTATTACGTCTCAGCGGTTGCTGCTGTCGAAGGGTTTCCCGACCCGCAAGGTGAACATGATGCCGCTGGCCAAGGTCACGGACATGAGCTTCCAGCGGTCTCCGATGGGGCAGATCCTCGGCTACGGCGAGTTCATCGTGGAGTCGGCCGGGCAGGACCAGGCGCTGCGCAACGTCGATCACCTCCCCTACCCCGAGCAGCTGTACCTCGAGGTATGCGGGCTGATCTTCAAGGACAAGGAAGAGAGCCCGGACTAGGGCTACACGGTGACCAGCACCACGCCGACCGCCGCTAGCAGCAGCCCGGCCCGCTGCAGCCACTGCATCCGTTCACCGAGCAGCAGCCTGGCCAGCAGCACGGTCATGCCCGGGTACAGCGAGGTGATCACCACGGCCAGCCCGAACAGGCCGGCCCGGGTGGCCAGCACGTAGCACACGTTGGCGGCCGCATCGATGGCCCCGGACGCCAGCGCGATCCGCGTGATCCCGCTGCCCCGGCGCGGCCACAGGCGGGTTCTGGTGGCCAGCGCGATGCCGAAAGCGACCACGGTGCCGGCCGAGCGCGAGATCGCCACCGGCCAGAGCACTCCGGACTGGCCGGCGTTCTTGAGGAAGATGAAGAACAGGCCGAAACCGGCCCCGGCGGCCAGGCCGTAGCCGACGGCCCGTAGCCGGCTGGCGGCGGCCGGGCGGCCTATGGTCCCGGGCCGGGCCGATCCGCGCACGGCGGCGCCGTCACCCCGGGCTGTGGCGCCGTCACCTTGGGTCGCCGCGCTGTCACCCTGGGCCGCTCCGTGCTGCTGCCCGCCGTGGGCGGGCTGCGCACTGACCAGGACGATCGCGACCAGGCAGATCAGGCCGCCGGCGATCACGCCGGCGCCGGGCCGTTCGCCGCCCGCGACCGCGACGCCGACCGGCAGGACCGCCGAGACCAGGGCGGCCACGGGGGCGACCACGCTGATCGGGGCGCTGGCGAACCCGGCGTAAAAGGCGACCAGGCCGAGGGCGCCGCAGACACCCGACGCCGCGGCCCAGCCGATGGCGCTCCAACTGCCGACCGCCGTGGGAGAGCCGAGCCCGCCGTGGCCCAGCAGGCCGCCCAGCAGCGCGGCCAGCACCATGACGGCCGCACCCGCTGGGACGGTCAGGGCCAGCACCGCGAACACGCTGGCTCGCCGGGAGGCGACCCCGCCCAGGAAGTCGGCCGTTCCGTAGAGCACGGCCGCGGCCAGTGCGAGGATCGTCACCACGAGCAGCACCTCGGGAACCACGCACACCGGTCGGAATACTGATACATATAGTTCATCGTATCGACCGACGCCAGGCCGGGAAAGGCGATATATGGCGGATGCACCCGACCTGACCACCGCGGTGGCGCGGACCCTGCAGGCATTGCGGGCCGATCGCGGCTGGTCCCTCGATCAGCTGGCCGCGCGGTCGGGGGTGAGCAAGGGCGTGCTGGTCGCGCTCGAGCAGGGGCGCTCCAACCCGAACCTGGCCACCCTGGCTCGGATCGGGGACGCCTTCGGCGTCCCCGTCACGCTGCTGGTGGACGTGGGCGGCGAGCCGACGGTCAGGATCAGCAGCCCGGACGCCTCCCGCGTGCTATGGCGCGGGCCGTCCGGCGGCACCGGGACGATCATCGGCGCGACCGACCCGCCCTGGGCGGTCGAGCTGTGGCGATGGGAGGTGATGCCGGGTGAGATGTTCGGCGGCGACGCGCACGCGCCCGCCACCCGCGAGATGGTCTCGGTCGAGGCGGGCACGCTGACCCTGACCGTGGCCGGCGAGCGGCACTCGGTCAACGCCGGGCAGTGCGCCCGCTTCCCGGCCAGCCGGCCGCACCGTTACGGCAACGAAGGCGACCAGCCGCTCCGGTTCACCATGGTGGTACTCATCCCGCCAGCCGAGGACTGAGCCGCCCCGGCGGTCCCGGGCGGCCGGGTGGCCTACGGCACTTGATACTGGTTGATGAACCAGTCGAAGGCGGCGATGGCCGAGCCGCGGGCGCCGGCCATGTCGAGGTCGGGCACCAGGGAGATCTCCGCCGCCCTGGCCTGCTCCTCGCGCAGCACGGTGTTGGCCCGCACCTCGGCCAGGAACCAGTCGCGGAAGTGCGGCGCGGCCTCGACCACCCCGCCGCCGAGGAAGTACTCGCCAGGATCGAAGAAGTTCGCCGCCATGGTGAACAGCCGCCCGAGGGCCATCGCCTGCTGCCGGAAAATCGCCAGCGCCAGCTCGTCGCCCTGCTCGCCGTAGCGGCGGACCAGCTTGGCGCCCTCGCGGACCGGCAGGTTGCTGATCTCGTGGTCCTTGAACTTGGCCAGCCAGTACGGCAGCAGGTTGTTCTGGATACCGGTCAGCGAGGCCACGCTCTCCGCGTCACCCCACTGGCCGCAGTTACAGGCGGGTACGGGCTGGCCCGGGTCCAGCAGGCCGTCCAGCGGGATGGGGACGTGGCCCAGCTCTCCGGCCATCCCGGCCGCGCCCTTGATCACTCGCCCGGCGTCGATCAGCCCGCCGCCCAGCCCGGTGCCCACGATCGCGGACAGTGAGCTGTGCTGTCCGGATTCGGCGCCGAACCGGACGTGGTGGGCGTACAGTGCGGCCGCGTTCCCGTCGTTGTTGTAGATGACCGGCAAACCGATGCGTTCGGCCAGCGCGCTGCGGATATCGAAGCCGCCCCAGCCGGCATCCCCGAAGTTCGTGGCGCCCTTAGACGAGATCACGCCGTCCGCGCTGGCCGGACCGGGCGTGTCCAGGCCGATGGCCCGGACGCAGCTCATCGGCACGCCGGTCAGCTCGAGCACCTGCTCCACGGCCTCGACCAGGGACTGAATGGCCTTGTCCGGCCCTTCCCTGACGTTGCTGGGGACCTCGGCCATCTGGTCGAGGAGGAACTCCCCGCCGGAATCAAGGACGGTCCCGTTGTTGGTGGTCCCGCCGTTGTCAAGCCCTACGACAACCCAGTCGACTGGCATGCGTCCTCCTCGTCCGGTCGCTGAGCCACCATAAGTCTATGGAAATGCGCTAGCAGCGAGCAATATCACCGCAGAGCTAGCCGGCCGACGCAAACGCGGCCTAGAGCAGTCTGGCCATCCTGAGGATGAGCGACTGGCAGTGATCATGGGTGACCGGCTCATAGGGAAGGTTGACGCCTCGTTAGCGCGCAACGATCGCGGCCAAGTGGCTCAGTGAGTTGTCGAGATGGCCTGGAGGGAACGGCGGGAACTGAATGCGCTGGCGGGGAACCGGCCCTACCGCCGACCAGTCATAGGAGAGCGTGACCCTGGTCTCGTCCGGACCGAGCTGGGTCAGGTCGTAACGCCAGATCCAGCCGCCGAACTCGAGCTGGCCGGTTTCCGGTGACACGTAGCCCGGCTGCCACGAGATGACGTGCCGCAGCTCGAACGCGAGGACCCGGTTGGCCATCTCGTAGCTGCCGTCCGGATGGTTTTCGTGGTACATGTCCACCCGGAAGATCTGACCCGAGCCGGTCAGCCGCTGGCCGTCGAGGGAGTCGCGAACCCGGCCGGTACCGTCAATGGCGGCATGGCGGGATGGGTCGGCCAGCACCGCGAACACGGCTTCGGCCGATGCGCCGATCGTAGTCGTCGCGCTGACGCTCTCCTCGGTCATGGCGGCTGATCTCCCTATCCCTATGGTTCCGCACGGCCTGCGTAGAGAAGTGCTGCCGTGAACCATGGTGTAGACGACGCGGCGAAACAGAACTCATCGGCCGGTAGCCGTGCTGACGGATGGCAACCTTGGGCGGATCGCGTGGACCAGGCCGTCCCTGGAGTTCGGAGCGGCGGTCCGGGAGCTGCGGAGGATCGGGGATTTGAACCCCGGAGGGTGTTGCCGCCCAACCGCATTAGCAGCTCGGGGCGGGGTCGTCCCGATCGGTTCAAGCTGGACCCACGTCCTTGACCGGTCCTCCCTGTACCGACGTCGCACGGCGGTGAACTGCAACCCAAACTGCAACCCTTAGATCCGTAGACCGATGAGTTGCGGCCTGCCAGGCGGTCCACCCTAAGGCTAACGCGAGCGAAGGAGAATTCTATGACCAGCAACCCACCGGGCATCCTGGGCAGCCTGCGATCAGCAGATGGCAAGGGTGTCGTGCGCATGGAGGACCGCGTTAACACCGATATCGATGACGTGTGGTCGGCACTCACTGATCCCTCTCGTCTCGCGCGCTGGTACGGCAAGATAGAGGGCGACCTGCACCTGGGCGGTGAGTATCGGGCACGTCTTTTTGCCAGCGGATGGGAAGGCACAGGGCGCGTGGACGCCTGCGAGCCCCCGCGGCGGCTGCTGGTAACGATCAAGGACGCAGACGATCAGGGCGAAGGTGCCATTGAGGTCGCGCTGGACGCCGACGGTGACCAGACCATCGTCGTCTGGGAGGAACGGGGCATGCCGCTGGACTACCTCGCCGCCTACGGGGCGGGGATCCAGATCCACGTCGAGGATCTCACCGCCCACCTCGCCAGACGTGGGCGCGTCGACAGCAAGGCGCGGTTCGGCGAGCTTCTCCCTGCCTATCAGGACCTAGTGTCGCGTGAGCGAGATGTCTTGACTGCTGATGGTATTTCGCGGACGCTGCGTTTATGGCTTTAACTGTGTGCGTGGAGGTCCCGCCGCGTGATCGTGAGGTGCTGGCCTCGTGGGTGCGGTCGACGTCGATCCGGGCCGGGCTGGCGCAGCGGGCCCGGATCGTGCTGCTGGCCGGCGACGGGCTGGGCACTAACGAGATCGCCCGGCGGACCGGGGCGTCCAAGCCGACGGTGATCTTGTGGAAGAAGCGGTACGCCGCGGAGGGGACCGGCGGCCTGGAGGACCGGCCCAGGCCGGGCCGGGCGCGGTGGACCGATGACGTGGCGGTCGTGCTGGCCACCTTGGAGCCGCCGCCGGCCCGGCTGGGGGTGACGCACTGGTCGTCCCGGCTGCTGGCCGCCGAGCTGGGCCTGTCCAACGTCAAGGTCGCGGACGTGTGGCGGGAATGGGGGCTGCAGCCGTGGCGGGCCGAGAGCTTCAAGTTCTCCACCGACCCGGCGCTGGAGGCCAAGGTCCGCGACGTCACCGGGCTCTACCTCAACCCGCCGGACAAAGCCGTCGTGCTGTGCGTGGACGAGAAACCCCAGACCCAGGCGCTTGAACGCAAAGCGCCGGTGCTGCCGCTGCGCCCCGGGGTCCCGGAAAAGCGCAGCCACGACTACATCCGGCACGGCACCACCAGCCTGTTCGCCGCGCTGGAAGCCGCCACCGGCAAGGTGACCAGCGCCTGCTACCCCCAGCACCGGCACGAAGAATTCCTGGCCTTCCTCAAGCAGGTCGCGAAAGCCTACCCGCGCCGCAAGCTCCACCTGGTCTGCGACAACTACGGCACGCACACCCACCCGGACGTGCAGGCCTGGCTGGACAAGCACCCCCGGATCACGCTGCACTTCACGCCGACGTCCGGGTCGTGGCTGAACCTCGTCGAGGTGTTCTTCTCGATCATCACCCGGCAGGCCATCCGCCGCGGCAGCTTCACCTCAGTCCCCGACCTCATCAACGCCATCGAGACCTTCATCGACAGCTGGAACGACCGGTGCCACCCCTTCACCTGGACCAAGACCGCCGACGAGATACTCCCGAAATGCCGCCCAGGTAAAAGAACCTCGTTCACACGACACTAGCGGCCAACATCGGATAGCTGGCCTGTGCCGTCTACCTTAAATGGGCGCCGTAATTACCCAGCGAGCTACGCATTACGAGAGTGTTCCCGTGCGTTGCTCGTAAATTCAAAGGCTGTCCGAGCTTGACGTTCGCAGGTTGCTGCTGGCGGCGATCGTTGGCTGTTGATGGCGGTTCTGGGGCATCTCGGGGGCACGGGCCCACTAGGCGAAGGCTCGGTTCTCGACATCACCGCAGCCGCCGTAAGCGATCGGTACCGACCTATGCTCACGGCTCCGGAGGCCGCCCGCGTGATCGCACGAACCTTGGCGCTGACCTGCGCCGACTGCACGAATGCGGCGGCGGCAGCGGAGGTCGTTCCGCGCATGTTCCTGATCACCATTTGTCCGGGCTTGGCCAGTGTCAGACCATCGCGTAGGACGATTCTCTTCCGGGATCTACGCTGTGACGGTGGAGAGGATTAGCGATGGTTTCTTGTCGTGGCGGCCGTTGATTGCCGGGGACCTTCCCATGCTGGCCGAGTGGTTGCGAGAGCCCCGGGTCGCCCGGTGGTGGAATCAGGAGACAACCCTTGAGGCGGTCGAGCGCGACTTCGGCGCGAGTACGCGAGGCGAGGAGCCGGGGGAAGACCTCCTCGTTCTCCTCGACGGCCGGCCAATCGGCCTGCTGCAGCGCTCGGCGATTTGCGACTACCCCCAGGATCTCACGAAATTCTCGGCAGTTATCGAGGTGCCAGTCGGCGCCGTCGAGCTTGACTACCTCATCGCGGACCCAGCGCTGCGCGGTCGCGGTCTCGGATCCCGCATGATCGCTGCGGCTGTTGAGGACACCTGGAACTCGTGTTCTGATGCGCCGGCGGTGCTTGTCGCCGTGGTGGCCGCCAATGTGGCCTCCTGGCGTGCGCTGGAGAAGGCTGGCTTGAAGCGGGTCGCTGAAGGCCCGATGTCGCCCGACAACCCGATTGATGATGCGCTGCATTACATCTATCGTGTTGACCGGCCTGGCGCCGCCTCGTCGGCCTTCAGGCGCTGACCCGTACGAACGAATCGCCCGCCGGACCCGGCGCCGCATAGCGGCGCCGCCTTGATCTAAAACGGCTGAATCCGGCAACGCAGTACGAGGTAGCGAGGTAGCGACCAGGGACCCCGCTGGGCGCGATTATGAGCCGCGATATCTCGTTGCTGCCCACCCAGCCGGCCGCCTAGCCTCGGCCTGTGCGCGAGCGCCCGGTGGATATAAGCGACAGCGATGTCGCCGTCTCGCTGGCTCGCCAGTGGGCGCTCACGGTGCAGGACCTGTCCTACCTGCCCGTCGGGTTCGGCGGGTACCACTGGCTCGCGGTCGACCAGACGGGCTCGCGATGGTTCGTGACCGTCAGCGATCTGGCCTCGCCGTGGGTGCCCGACCTGCCGGCGGCCATGCAGACAGCGGCCTGGCTCGTGACGCAAGCCGGGCTCGGGTTCGTCGTCGCTCCCGTGCCGACGAGGGCTGGTCAGATCGTCGGCTCTGTGGACAGCCGGCATGCGCTGACGCTGTTTCCGTACCTCGACGCCGCGCCTAGTCACTTCGAGGATCCGATCGATGACGGCGACCGGGCCGCGATCATCGACATGCTGGCCAGCCTGCATACCGCAATCCCTAACGGCATCCAGGTGCCCACCCGGCCACTGGAGCTAACCACCCGCCAGGCCATCGACCAGGCCCTGGCCAGCCTGGGCGTCCCCTGGACTGGCGGTCCGTACGCCGGGCCAGGCCGTGATCTTCTGGCCCGGTACGAACGGCCGCTGCGTCAGGCCTTCGCGCGATTCGACGGCCTGCTCGACCGGGTCCGGGAGGCTGGGGGGCCGTATGTCATCACGCACGGCGAGCCCCACCCCGGCAATCTGCTGCGCACGAGGGCCGGACTGTGCCTGATCGACTGGGACATGACCGCGCTGGCCCGGCCTGAGCGAGACCTGTGGTGGGTGATCTCAGGCGCCCAGGACGCCGCTCGGTACTCGTGGCGGACTGGCTGGACGGTCAACCAGGACGCGCTGGCGCTGTACCGGCTGCGCTGGGACCTGGACGACGTAGCAGGATTCCTGTCCCACATCCGGGGTCCGCACCAGCGGACGGCGGACACACTCATGACCTGGACCGAACTCCAGAAGACCCTGCAGGCAATCACCCGCTAACGTAACCGGCGGCAATGAAGGACGCCAGCGAGCGGATCAGCCAGGCGCTATGGGATCAGGGATGAACCAACTGCAACCCAAATTGCAACCTTGGGTCCTGTTACTGGTCAGGCCCTGGCCGCGGTGGATGCGGGACAGGGCCTGGGAGCTGCGGAGGATCGGGGATTTGAACCCCGGAGGGTGTTGCCACCCAACCGCATTAGCAGTGCGGCGCCATAGACCGGACTAGGCGAATCCTCCAGACGCACCAGTGGTGCGGTGGGCCATAGCGTACCGGTAGTGACCCTGGCCGGGCAAAGCATTCGGGGCGGCCCGGTCAGGCAGTATCCGCGGCCGCCTCAGCCGATCTCGATGACCTCGTAGTCACCGGCCTGGTACGCGTCGCGCATGGTGCGCTTGGAGAACTTGCCCACGCTGGTCTTGGGCACCTCGGCGATGAAACACCAGCGCTCGGGCAGCTGCCAGCGCGGGACCTGCTCGGCCAGGAAGGCCCGAAGCTTGTCCGCGCTGACGTCGGCGCCGCTCCGCAGCACGATCGCGGCCAGCGGGCGCTCGCCCCACTTCTCGTCGGCGACCCCGATCACCGCCGCCTCGGCCACGTCGGGGTGAGCCATCAGGATGTTCTCCAGCTCCATGGAGGAGATCCACTCCCCGCCCGACTTGATCACGTCCTTGGCCCGGTCGGTCAGCCGGATGAAGCCATGGGAATCCAGCGTCCCGACGTCCCCGGTCCGCAGCCAGCCGTCGTCGAACTTGGCCGGGTCGTCGTCCTTGTAGTAGGAGCCGGTGATCCACGGGCCGCGGACCTCGACCTCGCCCACCGCCTCGCCGTCGTTGGGCAGCACGGCGCCGCCGTCCCCGGCCAGCCGGGCCTCCACCGCGCAGAACACCCGGCCCTGGCTGTCGCGGTACCGCCACTCCTCTTCCTTGGCCAGCCCGGGCGGCGGGTTGGCCACGCTGGCCAGCGGCGAGGTTTCGGTCATGCCCCAGGCCTGCAGCAGCCGTACCCCGAGCTCCGTCTCGTACCTGACCTGCATGGCGTGCGGCACGGCGGAGCCGCCCGCGATCACCAGGCGCAGCGAGGACAGGTCGCCGCCCTCGGTGCGCACGTGAGCCAGGACGCCCGCCCAGATGGTAGGCACCCCGCCGGCCAGGGTGACGTGCTCGTCGCCGATGAGCCGGACCAGGGCGGCCGGCTGCATGTGCCGGTCGGGCAGGATCAGGGCGGCGCCGGACAGCAGGCCGGCGTAGGCCAGCCCCCACGCGTTGGCGTGGAACATGGGCACCACGGGCAGCACGCGGTCCCGGTCGCTGATGGCGAAGGCGTTGCCGAGGCAGGCCCCCATCGAATGCAGGTAGCTGGACCGGTGGCTGTAGACGACGCCCTTCGGGTGCCCGGTGGTGCCGCTGGTGTAGCACATGGCCGCGGCCGAGAACTCGTCGAGCACGGGCCAGTCGAACGAGTCCGGCTCGGCGGCCAGCAGTTCCTCGTAGGAGTGCACGCTGACCCCGGTCAGTTCGTCGGCCCCGGGCGTCTCGCCGAGCGGCGCCCCGGACACGATCACGTGCTTGACGGTCGAGGCCTGCGGCAGGACCTCGGCGAACTTGGACACCAGCGAGGCGTCCACGATCACGGCGTGGTCCTCCGCGTGGGTGGCGATGTAGCCGATCTCGGCCGGGGCGAGCCGGATGTTCAGCGTGTGCAGGACCGCGCCCATCGACGGCACCGCCAGGTAGGCCTCGAGGTGCTCGGCGTTGTTCCACATAAAGGTGCCAACCCGCTGGTCGCCGTCGACGCCCAGCCGCCGCAGCGCGCTGGCCAGCCGGGCCGCCCGGCGCCCCGCCTCGGCGTAGGTCCGCCGCCTGGTCCCGTCCTCGGTGCAGGTGACAACCTCGCGATCACCGAATATCGACGTGCCGTAGCGCATGATCGAGGCGATCGTCAGCGGCATGTCCATCATCGTGCTGCGCACCGGGCTACCTCCTGTGGCGGCTGACCTGCATACTACCTGCATACCTGATAGTGCCACGAGCCGGGCGGCCGGCAGTAGACCTCGCGGAGCGGCAATTAACGCCCGCTCGCGCCCGCTAATAAGGGTTCATCAGCACTCAGGTGCCGGAGTCCTGCCCGAGTTCCGCGTCGATGCGCAGCCTGGCCACGGCCCGCGACACGGTGCTCTTCACCGTGCCCAGGCTGACCCCGAGCAGGGCGGCGATTTCCGGCTCGGTCATGTCCTCGAAGTACCTGAGCATGACGGCGGCGCGCATCCGGTCCGGCAGCCGGTCCAGGGCCCGCCGGACCACCTCGGCCGTGTCGCTCTCCCGCGCGTGGTCGGCCACGGCCAGGTCCGGGAGTTCGTCGGTCGGGAACTCCTCCAGCCTGCGGCGGCGCCACCAGGAAATGTGCGTGTTGACCATGACCCGACGGACATAAGCGTCCAGGGCGGCTCGGTCGTTGATCTTGTCCCAGGCCAGGAAGGTGTTGGCCAGCGCGGCCTGGACCAGGTCCTCGGCGTCGGCCTGGTTCCCGGTGAGCATGACCCCTATTCGCAGCAGGGCGGTCCCGCGGGCCAGAACGTACTCGCGGAAGGCAGCATCGTCGGCGCTGGCGCGCGACTCCTGGTCATCGCCGACGAAGCTCATACTGCTCACCTTACTTAAGGTAGCTGTATAACTACATTAAGTAAATGGGAGGAAGGGCGAGCCGCGCCGCAGCTATCCGCCGGGATGTATCTCTGTTTCCTCACGGACAAAAGTGTCCGAGTGACTTGACGTAACTGTCCTTCAGCCAGCAGGGTCATACGCAGGCCTATGCAATCCCACGGAGGGCAAGTGCGGCAATTGGCTGACATTCCCCGTTGGTGCGACGATGTCACGGACTCGACCGGTCCGGCACGATTCGCACGCAGATCGCTCCTGGTGGCAGCGGTCCTCGGACGGCGGGACAAGCCGGAACATCCGCACGGAGCGGCGGCCGAAGGCGATCCCGGTGCCTCAGCGACCAGCACGTTGGTTTACACGGTGACCGGGAGGATACTCGACGTCAGCCCGCACGTGCTGGTCCTGCGCACCGAACGGGGCGAGCAGCGCTTCCCGCTGGATCCCTCCGCCGAGGCCTGGCGCGGTGGCACGGTCCCGCCCGCGGCCCTGCGGCAAGGCGACCACGCAATTGTCCGGCGCAAGCGCCCAGGCAGCCCGGTGATCGACCGGATCTGGGCTCAGGCCGGCCGGGTGACCGGGACGATCATCGAGCGCGAAGGCCCGGCCACCCTGCTGGTCGACGAGGGCCCGGCTAAAGGACGCAAGATCGTCATCGTCGCGCCCGAGACCGCGGGCCGGATTCAGGTCCGCTTCCCCCGGCTCGAGCCCGGCTTCCTGATCGACGTGATCGGCGTGAAGCACGACGGCTACCTGTCCGCGCTGATCCCCGCCACCTCGCAGCCGCCCTACCGGGCAGGCCACGCGCCCGCACCGCCGCTGGTCAGCGGTCACGTACCGGATCCGGTCAGCGGGGCGGCGGTCTGGCACGAGCCCGGTGAGGAGCCGGATGAGCTGCTCGGGCTGGCCTACCCCGCGCTGGACCCGGAGACGAGCTGCGAGCGGGCCGGGGCGGCCCAGGCGGCCTGCTCAGGCGACCTGCACGCGGTGGACCCGCACGCCACCGGTCCCGGGTGCATCCGCCTGCCCTACCTGTCCGTAGGCAGCATGATCCGGCTGCGGAACGACTGTGCCGAGCTCACCAGGACGCTTCCCGTCACCGGCTGCGGGGCGACGGCCCGGTTGTTCTGCGATCGCTGCGTCACCTGCGGGACCTCGCAGAAAGGCCGGATCGCGGACCTGACCATGGCCGCGTTCGTGGAACTCGGCGGGGCCCTCGAAACGGGCTGCTTCAATGCCACGATGACGATTGGCGGCTGACAGATGCTCACTGCGATCCGGGAGGCGCAGATCCCGCTGCTCGCCGCCCTGCTGCTCGGCGCGTGCGCGGCCAAGGTGTGGCGGGCCCGGCGGGCGCATTCCGCCGCCGAGGGCATGGGGCTGACCGGCTTGTTCCCGCTGCGCCTGCGTCGTCCGATCACGATGACCGTGTTCGTGGCCGAACTCGGCCTGGGTCTCGGGCTGATCGTGACCGCGGAATCGGCCGGCCCCCGCCTGGCCACCGCCCCGAGCCTGCCCGCGGCCGTCGTGCGCTCGGCCACCGCCCTGTTCTTCCTGATCGCGGTGGGTGCGCTGAACGAGACGCGGCAGCGGCGGCCCAGTGTCGGCTGCGGCTGCTTCGGCGAGCTTTCCGGCACGCCTATCGGCTGGCGGACCATCACCCGGGCCGGGGTGCTGTGCGTGTCGGCGGTGGCCACGATCGGCCTGCCGCCGCTGCGCATGCCCTCGTCCGCGACCACGGCCGAGCTCTGGCTGGCCGTGCTGGCCTTCGAGCTGGCGCTGCTGGCGTTCCTGTCGCCCGAGCTCGGCGAGATCCTGGTCAGGCTGGGCTACTCCGAACCCTGCGAGCTGCGCAGGCTTCCGGTCGGGCGCACGCTGACCGCCCTGCACGCGAGTGCGGCGTGGCGCCGCTACGCGAACCAGGTCACCGCCGCGGCCCCCGCCGACGTGTGGCGCGAAGGCTGCTGGCGGTTCGTGGTGTACCCCGGACTGGCGCGGGGCCGGCCGGTCAACATCGTCTTCGCGGTCTACCTTCAGTCCCGCAGACCTCCGGTCAGGGCCGCGGTCCTGGACGCGGACACCGATGAGGTCCTGGGCCGGCAGGAACTCGTGACCGCCAGCTAGCCGATTCTAGCGCTGCCGCTAGACAGCCTTAGAGTCCGCTAGGCCCGGCGCGCTAAGCGGGCTGCGAGCGCAGGAACTTGCCGAAGTGCGGCACCGTGAACGCGATCAGCCCGCGCTCGGAGCTGTAGATCAGCCCCTTCTTGATCAGCCCGTCACGGGCAGGCGACAGGCTCGACGGCTTGCGCCCGAGCTCGTCGGCCACCACCGACGTCGGCACCGGATCATCGCCGGTCGCGGCCATCGCGCGCATGTACTCACGCTCGGACGGCGTGGCCCGCTCGTACCTGCTGCCGAAGAACCCGACGGCCAGCTCCCCCTCGGCTTCGGGCGCTGCCATCCGGACGTCGCCGGCGGTGACCGGGCTGGCCGCGGCCACGTCCCAGGTGACCTTGCCGTAGGCCTGGACAAAATAGGGGTAGCCATCGGCCGCGGCGTACAGCGCGTCCAGTGCCTCCGCGGTGAAGGTCACCTCCTCACGCTGCGCCGGGGCGAGCAGTGCGAGGTCGGCGGCCTCCCGGTCCAGCCGGTCGATCCTGGCGTACCGGAACAGCCGCTCCGAGTAGCTCTTGCTGGCCGACAGCACCGAGGGCAGGTGCGGCAGGCCGGCCCCGACCACGATGAGCGGACCGCCGGTCTGCGACAGCTCGTGGCAGGCGGCGCACAGCGCGGACACGTCGGCCGCGGGCACGTCCTGCATCTCGTCGACGAACAGGGCGATCCCCACGCCGAGATCGGCGGCCACCGAGGCGGCTTCGGCGAACAGTTCGGTGAGGTCGACCTCCAGGTCGCCGGAGTCGGCCCGGCCCCGCTGGGCAGGCGCGTCGATGCCCAGCGCGGTGGTGACCGACGCGCCCTTGAGGGCCTTCGGGTCACGCAGTGCGAACGCCTTGAGGACACCGAGGAAGTACTCCACCCGGTCGGGGGCCCGGTGCCGGGGCGCCAGTTCCCGCACCGCCATGTGCAGCGCGGCGGCCACCGGCCGCCGGATCGACTGGTCCGGCCGGGCCTCGATCTTCCCGGTCCCCCACAGCCGCTGCAGGGCCATGGACCGGAACGTGTTCAGCAGCACCGTCTTGCCCACGCCGCGCAGGCCGGTGAGCACCATGCTGCGTTCCGGCCGCCCGCGGGCGATCCGCTCGAGGACCACCTCGAACTGGCGGATCTCCCGGTCCCGCCCGGCCAGCTCGGGCGGCCGCTGCCCCGCGCCGGGAGCATAGGGATTGCGCACCGGATCCATGGCATCGGACTCTATGGCCACATCTAGCCCGCACCCTAGATTTGGCTAGAAAGCGCAATCGGCGTGTCGCGCGCTAGTGCTTTTCCTGCTGGTTCAGCCGGGCCAGGTAGGCGTTGTAGGCGGCCAGGTGCTCGTCGTCGTCCACGTTCTCGTTGCTGCTGGACGCGGCGGCCTGCCGCGGCGCTCCGGGGCTGGCGCTGGTCTCCCGGTGCTCGGTGACCACGGCCGCGAAGTTGGCCCGGCGGGCGGCTTCCAGCCAGCCCAGGCCGCCGTCGCTGCGCGTCTCCCGGCTCCAGGCGAAGAACACCGTCATCATGATGCTGAACATGAGCCCGGCCCCGCCGACCCACATCACCGCGCCGCCGATGTGCACGTCGCTGATCGGGCTGGGCGCCCAGCCGGGCCGCCCCACGGCCAGGTTGGGGAACGGGTTGCCGCTCTCGGAGCCCAGGACCAGGCCGGTGAAGGCGTCCACCGGCATGGCGATGAAGAGCAGGAAGATCCGGGACGGGTAGGAGACCTTCCACCGGATCGGCTCCCGCCCCACCAGGGGCAGGAAATAGAGGTAACCGGCCAGCAGGTAGAGCACGTGCTCGCCGTTGTGCACCCCCTCGTTGGCCAGTACCAGGTTCATGAAGCTGGTCAGGTGCGTGCCCACGATCACGCCGATGTACAGCGCTACGCCCAGCGGCGGCCAGGTAATCCAGGTCACCACGTGCGAGCGGAGCAGCTTCTTGGTCCAGGTATGCAGGGGGTTCCGGCTCGCGTGCAGCAGCAGCGTGACGGGCTGGCCGACCACCAGCAACGGCGGCGCCACCATGAGCAGCAGCAGGTGCTGCACCATGTGATCCCAGAACAGGATGTCGTCGTAGCTGCCGATGCCGCTCTGCGTCGCGATCACGACCACGGCCAAGCCGCCCAGGAACAATGCGGTGCGCCACAGCGGCCACGGGCGGGCCGGGTGACGCCGCCGCACCCGCAGCACGCCCCACAGGTACAGCCCGGCCGCCACCACGGCCAGCACCGTGACGACCGGCGCGAATTGCCACTGGGTGACAATCTCGAGCCCGCTCACGGGGGGCAGTGCCTGGCTTCCCATGCCGCCGAGACTACTAGGCGCGGCCGGACTGGCTGACAGGCCGGCCGGGCCCTGCTGCGGTCTCTTCCTGTTACATGATTACGGAGTTACGCTAGCGGCCACGGAACGCCAAGCCTCGGGGAGATCGCCATGAGCGCGGTGACGGATGTCGGCTTCGTGCAGGTGCGGCTCAGCAAGGTGGTCGGGGTCAGGAACGGGGATCATCTTTCCGAGTTCATGGTCCTGGATGAGCTGGGCGGGGACCGGCGCCTGGTCATTCAGATCGGGCAGGTGGAGGCATTCGCCCTGGCCGCGAGCCTGGACGAGATGAACTGGGGTCGGCCGATGACCCACCAGTTCATGGCCGAGCTGGTGCGCAGCCTGGGCGGCCGCATCCGCGAGGTCCGGCTCGACGGGCTGGTCGAGGGGGCCTACGCCGCCACCGTAGAGGTAGCTGGGCCGAACGGAACGGGGCTGGTCGATGCCCGTTCCAGTGACGCGCTGAACCTCGCGGCCCTGACGGCCGCGCCGATCTTCGCCGCCCTGGAGGTGCTCGAGGACAGCAACCGGAACGCCGAAGGCGACTCGCCGAGGCGGTCCTGATGCGGCGGGCCCTGGCCGCCCGGCCCATGACGATCAAGAAGGCCGAACGGTAGCCAGCCTCCCGTCCGGGGGAGGTAGCGTGGCGGCAGTGAATACCGCGCGCCTGGTCGAGGAGATCACGGCACGTCTGTCGCTCCGGTTCGGCCCCGGAATCGCGGCGTGGTGCGCCGCGGTCCCCGCCCTGGCGCAGGAGATGGCAGCTCGCTGGGACCTCAAGCTGGACGAGGCCTATCCCGACGGGGCCAGTTCGGTGGCGCTGCGCTGCAGTCGAGCCGACGGCATCCCCGCCGTGCTCAAGCTCAGCCCGGATCCGCCGTTCCTGGCCGACCAGGCGGACATGCTTCGCCGGTTCGCGCCGGGCGGCAGGGTTCCTGCCGTGCTGGCCGTCGACGCCGCCGCGGGTGCCGTCCTGCTCGAATCGATCGAGCCGGGGACGGGGGCCGATGAGCTGGCGCATCCGCCCCCGCCGCAGGAATGGGGACAGCTGGTCCGGGCCCTGCACTGCGCGGCCGCGCCGCCGCATTTCCCGCGCGACCTGCGCGGCCGATGCGACGAGTTCTTCGCCCGGATCGGCCGCAGGCTGGCCGAGCCGCACATCGGCCAGCGGGTCCGCCCGGCCGACCTGGACCGGGGCGCCGGCCGGTACGGCCTGCTGCTGGCCACCGCGCCATCGCGGGTGCTGCTGCACGGCGATCTGCACCTGGGCAACGTCCTGGATGGCGGACCGGCGCGCGGGCTGGTCGCCATCGATCCCCGGGCGTGTGTCGGGGATCCGTGTTTTGACGCCGTGGACTACGCTCTGGACGGCGCCGGCCGGGACGGTGTCGATAATCGGTGCGCCGCCGTGGCCCCGGCCGCCGGGCTTGACGCCGACCGGCTCTATGCCTGGTGCCGCGCGATCGCAATCATCATCGCGATCAACCGGATCGGCCGTCCCGGCCAGGAGCAAGCCGTCGCCGAGCTGCTCACCCTGGCTCAGTGAGCACGGGTTAGTAAGCACGGCCGAAGATCACCCGCTTGCCGTAGGCGGACGGCTTGCCGCAGCGGATGCAGGTGCCCTGCTCGGGTTCGCCCGCCAGCGGGATGCAGCGGGGAGTGGCCGTGGTTTCCGCCTTGATCTCGTCTTCACAGGCCTGCTCGCCGCAGGCCAGCGCCAGCGCCCAGCCGACCGCCACGGCGGCGGTGAACTCGGGCCAGGAGTTGACCACGGCGGTGTGGTCGTCGCGGAAGTCGGCGGCCCGCCGGGCCAGCATGGCCTGGAACGCGGTCAGCTCGGCCGCCAGCAGGTCCGGCGCCGCATCGAGCGGGATGGCCTGCTTGGCGGCGTCCGGTTGCGGGTAACTCAGGCGGCGGCACATCAACGCGGTACCGGCCGCCAGGTCCCGCGGGCCCAGCTCGAGCCGGATCGGCACGCCGCGCATCTCCCAGTCATTGAACTTGAAGCCGGGCGAGACCTGGGGCCGGTCGTCCACGTGGGTCCTGATTCCCGCGCGCCGCAAGGTGGCGGCCAGTTCTGCCGCGGCCGACAGCGTTGCCTCGGCCTGTTCGCCGCGCCCGATCGGGACGATCACCACCTGGTAAGGAGCCAGGGCCGGCGGCAGCACCAGGCCCTTGTCGTCACCGTGGGTCATGATCAGGCTGCCGATCATCCGGGTGCTCATGCCCCAGGAGGTGGTGTGGCACAGCTCGGCCGTGCCGCTCTCGCCGGTATAGGTGATCCCGAAGGCCGCCGCGAAGTTCGTCCCCATGAAGTGCGAGGTGCCCGACTGCAGGGCCCGCCCGTCCCGCATCATGGCCTCGATCGTGAACGTGCGCTCGGCCCCGGCGAACCGCTCTCCCGGCGTCTTCTCGCCCGGCACGCTGGCCAGCGCCGCGACATCGGTCGCCACGTCCTGGTAAAAGCCCAGCGCCAGCATCGTCTCGGCGATCGCATCGGCCGCGGTGGCGTGCGCGGTGTGGCCTTCCTGCCAGAGGAACTCGCTGGTACGCAGGAACATCCGCGGCCGCAGCTCCCACCGCAGCACGTTGGCCCACTGGTTCAGCAGCAGCGGCAGGTCCCGGTGCGAGCTGATCCACTTGGCCATCATCTCCCCGATGATCGTTTCCGACGTCGGCCGGACGACCAGCGGCTCCTCCAGTTCCTTGCCGCCCGCGTGGGTCACCGTGAACAGCTCGGGGGCGAACCCCTCGACGTGCTCCGCCTCGCGCTGCATATAGCTCTGCGGGATGAGCAACGGGAAGTAGGCATTCTGGTGCCCGGTGGCCTTGATCCGCGCATCCAGGTCCGCCTGCAGCAACTCCCAGATCCGGTACCCGTACGGCCTGATCACCATGCTGCCGCGGACCGGTCCCCGGTCCACCAGCTCGGCGCGGAAGACCACGTCGTTGTACCAGGCCGAGAAGTCCTCGCTCTGCGGGGTAACGCTGCGCTCGTCACGTGCCATGACCGTCAGGTTACCGAGTCGGCCGGAGTGCGTCTCCTGGGTTTTCCGGTCCAGGTCAGGTCCCGTTTCCCGGGATCAGGCGGGATCGCCGCGTTGCCGCTTCCCGCCAGGTCAAGGCAGGATAGCGGTATGCGGACCGAGCCAGCGTGGGATCGCTTCCCGCTGAACGCATGAGCGCAGATCTCGACGAGCTGCGCCGGCTGCGCCGGGCGCGCGACCGGATGGACCGCGAGTACGCGCAGCCGCTCGACGTCCCGGCGCTGGCCCGGACGGCGCTGATGTCGCCCGCGCACTTCAGCCGGCGCTTCCGTGAGGCGTATTCGGAGACGCCGTACTCCTACCTCATGACCCGGCGCATCGAGCGGGCGAAGGCGCTGCTGCGCCGCGGCGACCTGAGCGTGACCGATGTCTGCTTCGCGGTCGGCTGCACGAGCCTCGGCTCCTTCTCCGCCCGGTTCACCGAGATCGTGGGCGAGACGCCGTCCCTGTACCGCGCCCGCAGCCACGACGAGCTGCGCGCCATGCCCGCCTGCCAGGCCATGGTGCTGACCCGGCCGCGCCGGGGCCGGGGCCAGGGACACGCGGGAGACAACGGCTCCGGAGGGGCATCCGCCGCCGCACCCGCCTAGCATCGTGCCATGACCGTTTCCCTGTGCGGTGTGCACGTCACCGTCGATGACCCCGATGCCGCCCTCAGCTTCTACCGCGACACCCTCGGCCTGACGGTGCGCAACGAGGTGGCCCAGGAGGGTTTCCGCTGGATCACTCTCGTCACCGACAGCCAGCCCGAGATCCAGATCGTGTTGTCGCAGCCGCAAGCGGGCCGTTCCCAGGAGGACGCGAACGCCCTCTCGGCCCTGCTGGCCAAGGGCGCGCTGTCCATGATCCAGTTCCGCTGCGACGACCTCGACGCGACCTTCGGCAAGATCGCCGCCGCGCCCGGCGTCGAGGTGCTGCAGGAGCCCGCCAGCCAGTTCTGGGGCGTCCGTGACTTTGCCGTGCGTGACCCCGCCGGCAACATGATCCGCTTCGAGCAAAGCTAGAACCGGATCGCCGCGGCCTCCGCCGGCCTGACGGCCGCTGGTACCTGGTCTCAGTCGGCTGCGGGTTCGGGTGTGATCTCGGACCCGGTGGCGGCGAGCAGGTCGAGGAACGGGCCGACCCGGAGTCCTTCCTGGGCGGAGTGCCGGAACAGGCGGTCCCGGTTCACGGTGTAGACGACGCGCCGCCCGGTGCGAGTGCGGGTGAGGTATCCCGCGGCCTCCAGATCGGCCACGATGGCCTGCACGGAGCGTTCGGTCAGGCCGACGACCGGGCTGATGTCCCGGATCCGGGCCTGGGGGTTGCGGGCGATCTCCACCAGGACGTGCCCGTGGCCGGTCAGCAGCGTCCAGGCGCCGTTGCTGCCTTGGTCGGAATCGCTCATGCTCCTGAAGTGTACATCTCGCGAGTACATTGACGCGAGATAGAACACGCGAAATTTTTCTCGCGCTTTATCTTGACACTTGATCGCAGTAGGACCGATCCTGGTGGTGCCTGATCGGGTCGCCCTGCGCAGGAGAGGGGGCAGGATGACCAGCGCCGCTCGCAGCCACAGGAGGTGGGCAGATGCCTGACGACGGTTTCCCGGTTGAGATGGTCCAGGGCGTGCCGGTGCTAGCCGCCCCTGAGGAGATCGACATCACCAACGCCGCGGCGCTGCGGTCGGCTCTGCTCACGGCGACCGCGAACGGGACCGGCACGCTGGTGGTCGACATGACGCGGACCCAGTTCTGCGATTCCTCCGGCCTGCACGCCCTGCTCGCCGCGCACAAAAGAGCCGAAGCCGAGGGCCGTGAAATCCTGCTGGTCATTCCCAGCACCGCCGTCCTGCGGGTCTTCGCACTCACCGCCATGGACCGCGTGATCCCCAACTTCACCAGCCTGGCCGAGGCCCTGGCGCAGACGGCGGCCACCGCGAACGGCCGCAGCCACCAGCGAAATGAAACAGCTGCCGCGCCGCAGACCAGCCGCGGCCCGGCGCTAGCCGGTGACCTGCCGGGCACCGTCAGGCGCTCCTCGAAGGACGCCCAGGAGACGTTCGCCGGGGCGCTGACCGGCGCCGTGCAGGCATACGGGGAAGGCGACCAGGCGTTCCGCGCCGCGTACGTCGAGTTCAAGCGGACGTTCGAGAAGGCCGGCGACCGCTGGATCCCGAAGCCGGCCGCTACGCCTGGAGGCTAGCGCAGTCCTTGCCCCTTTCCGCCGTCATGCCGTGCGCGCCTGCCATTCGGGCCTGGTCAGGGCGTACTCGACCTCGCCGTGCTCGGAGCCTTCGATGACGTCGCCTCCCTCGTACAGGGTGGTGCCCACCAGGGTCATGCCGCATTTCTCCAGGACGTGCCGGGATGCGGTGTTGACCCTCATCGTGTGCCCGAACACCCGCTGTACGCCCAGGTCCGTGAACCCCATGCCGATCAGGGCGCGCGATCCCTCGGTGGCGTAGCCCTGGTTCCACGCCGCCCGGCGCAGCCGGTAGCCGAGATCGATATCCGTGATATCGCCGCCGGGACCAGGGCGGAAATGAACCAGCCCAGGAACTCCCCGGTCGCAGTGGAATCGGCCGCCCAGGTTCCCAGCCGGTCGAGCCGCTCATATACACCCAGATGAAAAGGGATGATCCTGTCGCTGATCTCCTCGCGTGGCGTTGGCTGGCCGCCCGTCAGGTAGCGCATCACCTCTGGGTCGTTGTTCAGGTCAAACAGGTGGCCTGCGTCGTCCTCGGTGAACTGGCGGATGGTCAGCCGCGGTGTGTTCAGGACGATGTGCATAGAACCAGCTCCAGTCTCACGGCTCCGGCGGCAGGCGTGGCCGGCGCACGGCGCGCAGCGCGACGGTGACCAGCGGCATGGTGAACTCGGCGGCCGAGGTCTCCGGCTGGCGGTGCAGGAAATGGCGGATCGTGGCGAGCGTCCTGGCGCGTTCGGCCTCGTCCAGGACCAGCAGCTGCGATTTGGTGGCGATGGCGGCGACCAGCGAGTCGGTGCTGCGCAGCTGCCCGTTGCCGAACTCGCGCTCCTCCGCGGGGGCAAACCAGCTGCTGCCTGCGTGCAGGGTGGCCCGTTCGGTACCTGGGTCCGGGGTTGCCCGCCACCGTGACAGTGTTGTCCCGCTCTTGCTGACCGCGGTGAGCCCGGCGACCCAGCCGACCCGGTCGTCATCCACGTTCCACAGCCCGGCGAGCACACCGCCAGGCGTCAGCACCCTGGCGATCTCCGGCAGCGCCCGGTCCAGGTCGAACCAGTGCATCGACTGCCCGCACAGCACCGCGTCCACGCTCTGGTCCGGCAGCGGGAGCGCCTCGGCGCTGCCTGCCACGGCTCGCACTCCGGGCAGCTGGCGGCGCAGCTCGGCGAGCATGGCCTGGTCCGGCTCCACCGCGACGACATCGGCACCGAGGCCGACGAGCGCGCCGGTCAAGATGCCGGTCCCCGCGCCCAGGTCCACCACCCGCACCGGCTGAGCGTCGCTGACCGGTGCCAGGCACCAGCGGATGGCCGCTTCGGCGTAGCCAGCGCGGTGCTGCGCGTATTGTCCGGCAGCCGCGCCGAATGAGGAGGAACGCCGGTGACGGTCGGCCGATGCCGCATTAACTTCCGGGTGCTCTGCCTCTGCTTCCACCCGGCAATGCTATGACGCATCGTCACGACGCTGCGCTTCAAGATCCGTCCCGCGTATATCCCGCGACCAGCGACAAAAAGTAGCAGTCGGCTGCATATGGCTGCGGTCGGTGACGAGCCCCGGGACGTGAGCCTGGCGGACGTAAGTCCAGGTCAGGCCCGGTTTTCCAGGTCAGAGGCGGAGGGCGTGGGATTCGAACCCACGGTGACGTTGCCGCCACAATGGTTTTCAAGACCATCGCCATCGGCCACTAGGCGAGCCCTCCTGTGCGCACCAGCCTACGGTAACCCGGCCCGTGACGTCAGCCGCCGCCGCCAGGCCAGCCCGTCGCCGACCAGTGCGGCCAGGGCCAGGTAGGCGTCGGCCGTCTCGGCGGCGAGCAGTTCGAGCTCGACCTCGGCGCCTTCCTCCAGGTGCGGGTCGTAGGGAATCCGGACTACGGCCCGGCAACGGGACGCGAAGTGGTGCTCGAGCCGGTCCAGGTCGACGTTGCTCTTGCTCTTGGGCCGGA
Source organism: uncultured Actinomycetes bacterium (assembly GCA_963790065.1). Taxonomy (GTDB): domain Bacteria; phylum Actinomycetota; class Actinomycetes; order Streptosporangiales; family Streptosporangiaceae; genus Palsa-504. The sequence goes on from CAWBNK010000005.1 coordinate 25,904, forward strand.
TCGTGGACAGCACCACGACGCCGTTGCGCACCAGGTCCCCGCACTGGTGGGCCTCGAGCCAGTCCAGGGTCGCGCTGGCGCTGCGCGCGCCGTCCACCGACGGCGAGCTGACCACCACGATCTGGTCGGCCAGATGCAGCACGCCCGACATGGCCGAATGCAGCAGCCCGGTGCCGCAGTCGGTCAGGCAGATCGAGTAGAAGTGCTCGAGCACCTGGGCCGCGTCACAGTAGTCCTCGGCACCGAACGCCACCGACACCGCCGGGTCACGGTCGGAAGCCAGGATCTCCAGCCGGCTCGGGGCCTGGGAGGTGAACGCCCGGACGTCGGCGTAGCGGCCCACCTGGCCACGCTCGTTCAGCAGATCCCTGATCGTGGCGGCGGTCTCCAGCCGGACCTTGTCCGACAGCGTGCCCCGGTCGGGGTTGGCATCGACGGCGATGACCCGGTCCCCGCGCAGGGTGGCCAGCGTCGCCCCGAGCCCGACCGCGGTGGTGGTCTTGCCCACGCCGCCCTTCAGGCTGAGCACCGCTACCCGGTGATGGCCGCCCGCCACCGGGGTCCTGACCCGGTTGATGAGATCACGGCGGCGCATGTCAGCGGCCGACTCGCCGAACCTGAGCAGGCCGCCGGTGACCCGGGACAGGCTCCGCCGCCAGCCCGATCCCGGGCCCGGCCGCTTGGCGTGCAGCAGCGACTCGGCGGTCAGGCTGTCGGCGGTCTCGGTCTCGTACCCGTCGGCGACGGGCGGGTTCAAGCCGGATGGCGGCATCCCGGCCTGCGCCATCCGCCGCGGCGCCGTCCACTGAGCCAGGGTTTCCATCGGCGGGACGGGATGAGAGTCGCGCGCGTACCCCGGGTCCGCGGCATACCCGGCCTCGGCGGCATACCCGGGCTCGGCGGCGTATCCCGGGTCCAGTGCGTAGCCGGGGACCGGCCCGGCACCCGAGCCCCAGTCATCCCACGTGCCCTGCGGGTATCTCGGGTCCTGCTGGTACCCCGGGTCTGGCCCGAAATCCTGGCCCGGCCCGTAGCCCGGCTCGGGTGCGTGACCCGGCTCGGGTGCGTAACCCGGCTCGGGCCCGTAGCCCGGCTCGGGTGCGTAACCCGGCCCGGGTGCGTAACCCGGCCCGGCCGGATAGGGATAGCCGGGTTCTTCCGGGAACGAGTGACCGGAAGGGAGCGGGGCGAATCCCGGCCCGCGTGGGTACTCCTGCTCCGCCTGGTACCCGGCGCCGCCCGGGTAACCGGCCCCGTGCGGATGCTCGCGAAGCTGCGGATATCCCCAGTCCTGCGGATACCCAGGCTCGCGCGGGTATCCGGGCTCCCGCTGATAGTCCGGTTCGGCTCCGTACCCGGGTTCCGGCCCGTACCCGGCCGCCTGCTGGTATTCCTGCTCGGCCGGGTACTCGGCGTCCTGCCGGTACCCGTGATCGTCCGGGTCGCCCGGCTCCCGGTGGGACCCGGGTTCCCGGTGGTAGTCCCAGTCGGACCACGACACATAGGGATCGTTCGCCCCGTCAGCCTCGGCTGTCTCGGCCCGGCCGTTCGGGCCCGGGTGAATCTCGGGCGTATCGTTGTTCGTGCTCACGGGTCGGCCCCCTTGATCCTCCTGGGCGGGCGCATGCGGGCGGAGTTCGTGCGTCAATCCGAGCGTAGGACAAATTTCACGTTATTTCGATACCCAGCGCAATTATTTGGTTGCACTGAGTACAGAGGAGCGGTCATGCGCGCCGTCGTCATCACCGAACCCGGCGAGCCCGAGGTGCTGAACTGGCAGGAAGTACCCGACCCCGTCCCCGGTCCCGGCGAGGTGGTCATCGACGTCGCCGCCTCGGGCGTCAACCGAGCCGACCTGATGCAGCGGCAGGGCTTCTACCCGCCGCCGCCCGGCGCGCCGCCCTACCCGGGCCTGGAATGCTCCGGCCGGGTCCGGGCGGTCGGCGCGGCGGTGACCGGCTGGCGGCCCGGCGACCAGGTATGCGCTCTGCTGGCCGGCGGCGGCTACGCGGAACAGGTCGCGGTCCCGGCCGGCCAGCTGCTCCCGGTCCCGGACAGCGTGGACACCACCACGGCGGCCGCGTTCCCCGAGACCGCGTGCACGGTGTACGCCAACGTCTTCCAGCTGGCCGGGCTGGCCAGCGGCGAGCTGCTGCTGGTGCACGGGGGCAGCAGCGGGATCGGCACCATGGCCATCCAGCTGGCCAAGGCCTTCGGGGCCCGGGTGGCCTGCACCGCCGGGTCGCCGCAGAAGCTGGACCGCTGCCGTGAGCTCGGCGCCGACGTGGTGATCAACTACCGCACCGAGGACTTCGTGGCGGCCGTACAGGATGCCACCGGCGGGGCAGGCGCCGACGTCATCCTCGACATCATGGGCGCGAGCTACCTGGCCCGCAACCTGGACGCGCTGGCCACGGACGGGCGCCTGGTCATTATCGGCCGCCAGGGCGGCAGCCGGGCCGAAATCGACCTGGGCGTGCTCCAGGCCAAACGGGCCAGCCTGTACGCGACCACCCTCCGGGCCCGCCCGGCCCACCAGAAGGCCGCGGTGGTGGCGGCCGTGCGCGAGCACGTCTGGCCGCTGATCAGCGCGGGTCAGGTGGCGGCCGTCATCGACCGGGAGCTGCCCATGTCACAGGCGGCCCAGGCGCACCGGGCGATGGCCGCCAGCGAGCACATCGGCAAGATCCTGCTGCTGCCGAACTGACCCACCCGTGGTCCGGCCGCTCGCCGGATCGGCCAGACTAGGGGAATCAGACTAGGGGAATGAGTATCGGGATGAACCCTGAACCGCAAGAGCATCCGCAGGTCCTGGTGGTGGGCCCTGACGGCATAGCCATGCCAGGTAACCTGCCGGAGGAGGGCGCGCACGAGCGCCCGGTGACCGAGATGGTCGAGCAGCCGGCCAAGGTCATGCGGATCGGCAGCATGATCAGGCAGCTGCTTGAGGAGGTCCGCGCGGCGCCGCTGGACGAGAAGAGCCGGGCCCGGCTGAAGGAGATCCACGAGAGCTCGGTCAAGGAACTGGAGGACGGGCTCGCGCCCGAGCTGGTCAGCGAGCTCGAGCGGCTGTCGCTGCCGTTCACCGATGACGAGCTGCCCAGCGAGGCCGAGCTGCGGGTCGCGCAGGCCCAGCTGGTCGGCTGGCTGGAGGGCCTGTTCCACGGCATCCAGACCACGCTGTTCGCCCAGCAGATGGCGGCCCGGGCCCAGCTCGAGCAGATGCGCCGCGCGCTGCCCCCCGGGATGCTGCCCCCGCAGCCGCCCGATCAGGAGGGACCGCAGCGTCCAGGTTCCGGTCCGTACCTTTAATTCTTTAGGCCGAACGGGCCGTGGTGCTTGCCTCGCGCCCCCTCAGGGGCGGCCGAACCGCAGCCGTCCGAGCCAGGCGGCGGCCGCGGCGAACTCGGCGTCTGACGTGCCCGGCCGGACCTGGGTGACGGCGCCGTCGCAGCGGGCGTAGCTGCCCAGGAAGCGGACGTCGGCGCACACCCGGCGCAGCCCCATCAGCGCCTCGCCCACCCGCGCGTCGTCGACGTGGCCCTCGCAGTCGATGAAGAAGTAGTACTGGCCGAGCCGGTCGCCGGTCGGCCGGGACTGGATCGTGGTCAGGTTGATGCCGCGCACCGCGAACTCGGTCAGGATCTCAAGCAGCGCGCCGGGATGGTCTTCGGCCAGGAACGCGGCGACCGAGGTCCGGTCGGTGCCGGTGCGGGCGGGCAGCGGTCCTGGCGCGGCCACCACCACGAACCGGGTGACGGCGTTGGCCCGGTCGTGCACGTCGGGGACCAGGACCTCCAGGCCGTACCGGCTGGCCGCGAAGGCGCCCGCCAGTGCCGCGTCGAGCTCGCCCTCGGCGGCCTGCCGGGCCGCCTCGGCGTTGGAGGTGACCGGGACCCATTCCGCGTCCGGGAGGTTGGCGGCCAGCCAGCCCCGGCACTGCGGCATGGCCTGCGGATGGCCGCCCACCCGCTTGACGCCGCCGAGCCCGGTGCCGGCCTGGCCCAGCAGCGCGAACGCGATCGGGATCTGCAGCTCGGCCACGATGACCAGGTCGTTCCCGGCGGCCAGGTCGTCCAGCGTCGCGGTGACGATTCCCTCCACCGAACTCTCGATGGGGACCACGGCCCGCTCCGCCGTGCCGTCACGCACGGCGCCCAGCGCGGCTTGGATGGTCGGGCAGGACAGCTGCTCGGCGGCGGAATCGACGGCCTGCAGCGCCGCCTGGCAGAAGGTGCCCTCGGGCCCCAGATAGGCAACTGGCATAGCCCACATCATGCCAGTCCCGGCGGGTCGGCCGGCCCGGGCCGGGCCAGCCCGGCCGGACGAGCCTCCTGGCCGGCCGGGCGTAGCCGGGCCATGATGACCAGCAGCGCCAGCGCGGCCAGGCCGAAGGCGTCCTGCACCACCCGGGCGGCTACCGGCGGCACCCAGGAGATGCCCAGCAGGGACTGGCCCCACCAGGGGATGGTCAGCGCGAAGTACACCGCGGTGGCGGCGGCGATCGCGACCCGCCGTTTCGAGCGCCCGTCGGCCGCGATGGCCCCGATGACCACCACCACGACTACGAAGTGGTGGATCCACGACACCGGCGACATCAGCACGCCGAGCAGCGCGGTGACCGCGATGGCCTCCATCTCGCGTGAGTCCCGGGCCAGCCGCCTGACCAGGGCAAAGCCGGCCACCGCGACCACGGCGGCCACCGCCGCCCAGACCGCGGCGGGCATCGGCCCGGGCAGGAAAACCCGCAGCAGCATGCCGCGCAGCGACTGGTTGGAGGTGCCGGCGTTGGACCCGAGCCGGCCCGAGTCGAAGATCACGCTGGTCCAGTACGTCGCCGAGTCGTGCGGCAGCAGCAGCCAGGAGCCGATCGTCCAGGCCGCCGCGGCGATCACCGCGGTCACCGCGGCCCGGCGGCGGCCGGACAGCCACAGGTAGACGATGAACACGCCCGGGATCAGCTTGATCGCGGTGGCCAGCCCGACCAGGGCCCCCCGCGGCCAGCGCGGCGCCCGGGCCGCGCAGTCGGCCACGGCCAGGGCCAGCAGCACCATGTCCACCTGGCCGAACCTGATCTCGTCCCGCAGCGGGAACAGGTAGGCGCAGGCCGCGAACACGACCGCGGCCGCCGCTACCCGCAGCCGGCCGGACCGCCGCAGCAGCGGCGCGAACGCGTAGCAGATCACCACCACGAGCGGCACGTAGATGAACGGCACCCAGGCCAGCTGCGCGGCCGCCCAGGGCAGCAGGGCCAGCGGCACCGCGAACAGCGCCGCGGCCGGCGGGTAGGTGAACGGGAGCAGCTGCGGCGGCTGGGTGAGCACCGAGTACAGCGGCTGGCCCTGCAGCACGCTCAGCCCGCCGGTGCGGTAGACGTTCAGGTCCACCAGCCGCTGGTCGGGCACGCTGGTCAGGTAGCCGCGCACCAGCGGCTCGACCGCGGCCAGCGCCGCGATCCAGGCCAGCACGCCGAGTGCGGTCACCGCCCAGGAGGGCAGCGCGGCCAGCCGTGCGGCCAGGCGGCCCGGCCAGCCCGCGGGTCCCCGGCGGCAGGCCTGCTCCGCGGCCGGTACCCCGGTGGCGGTGCTCACGGCGGTCACCCGGCCTTGGTCGCGGCCGCGGCCGGCCCGACGGTACCGGTGGCCGGCGCGGGAGGCGGCGCGGCGGGCCGGGAGCGCACCAGCAGGACGATCAGCCAGACGGTGGCGCCGGCCAGGACCGCGGGCGTGATGCCGTGCCTGATCACCGGCTGCAGCCAGGTCAGCCCGGACGGCAGCCGCACGCCGGTCTGCCGGGCGGGCAGGTAACCGAAGCCCAGCGCTGCGGTCCGGGCCAGCAGCAGCCAGCCCACCGTGTCGACCAGCCGCCGCCCGGCGGCCGTCGCGGCCGGCACCAGCGGCAGCAGCGCCCAGGCCAGCGCGTCGTACCAGGGCAGCACGTACGGCCAGGCGAACAGCCAGGCCAGCGCCAGCGCAAACGTCACCCCGCCCGCCGTCCCCGCGAAGCTACTGTCCTCGGCCAGTGGCAGCCTGCGGATCAGCAGCACCGCGAGCACCACGGCCAAGGCGACCGCGCCGGCCTTCACCACATCGGTGGCGGCCGTCCCGGCCACGGCCAGGTGGATGACGGTCCGCAGCACCCGCCAGGGCGAGCCGATCGAGACCATGTCGCTTTCCCGCGACAGCTGGGTCAGCATGGCCGACCCGCCGATGGCCAGCGCCGCGCCCGCGGTGGCTACGAACCCGGCCGCCAGGCCGGCCAGCGGCGGCAGCAGCCGGCGCCAGTCGGGCCAGCACCGGACGGCCAGCGCGATGGCCAGCCCCAGCACGACCAGCACATCAGAAACCTTGACCGCGAACCCGAGCCCGGCCAGGACCCCGGCCAGCGCCGCCCTTCCGGCTCCCGGCAAACCAGGCCGGAACACGGCGGCTACGGCGGCCACGGCGAAGAAGGCGGCCTGGACGTCGACGTGCGCGCCCGCGATGAGCAGCTGCAGCAGCAGCGGATTGGCCGCCCACAGCACGGCGGCGCGCAGCTGCCGGCTTGGATCACCTCGGGTCACCCGGTGCAGCAGCAGCGCGGTGCCGGCGAAGGCGGCCAGGTTGGCCAGGCCGAGCACGAAGACTGTGAGCCGGGCCGAGGTGCCGCCGATCAGCGCGGCCAGGCCCTGGATCCCGGTGGCCAGCGGCCCGTAAACCGAGGAGGTGGTGAACCAGTCCTGCACGGCCCGGGCCACCGGATCGCCCAGCGCGGCTAGCTGGGCGGGCGTGGTGGTGTACGGGTTGTGGCCGGTGACCAGCATCCGCCCGTAGGCGGCGTAGCTGAGCTGGTCCGACGAGCCGAACGGCGGGACCAGCGTCAGCACGGCGGCGGCCAGCAGCCCGGCGATCAGCACGGTCCGGGCCGGTACCGACCAGCCGCCGCGCAGCGCGCGCAGCACGAGCACCAGTCCCAGCGTGCCGGCCGCCAGCGCGGCCGCGGTGAGCGGGACCGCCAGGTACGCCGACAGGTGCGCGGCCCAGGCCCACGGCGGCTGCCCGGGCCGGCCGGGCAGCGCGGGTTCCATGACCGAGGGCCCGGCCACCGCCACCGCGAAGGTGAGCGCCACGCTGGCGCCGATGGCGATCAGCCCCGCGCGTCCCGCGGCCGGGCCCGCCTGGCCCGGCCACCTGGTCATGGCGCCCGTCCGGTCATAGGCGCGTGGCGAGCGCCCTGGCCACGCCGGCGAGCTGGTGCGCGCGGTGCAGCTGAGCGCGCGGGCCGGTGCCGGTGGCCCGGTGCGCCATCTCGACCTGGACCTCGGTGACCCGCAGGCCCCGGCGTACCAGGTCGATGGTGAGCCCGGTCTCGGCGCCCCAGCCACGGGCCAGCGGCCGCGCGGCCTCGAAGGCCGCGCGGGTCAGGCAGCGCTGCCCGTTCAGCGGCTGGACCGGCCGCCAGCCGGTGGCCCGGCGGATGCCCGCCCCGGACAGGCCGACGACCAGGCCGTGCCCGCCGAGCTTGACGATGGAGGTGAAGATGGCGATGGTCATGTCCGCCGTCCCGGCCAGCACCGGGTCGATGAGCGGCCCGGCCTGGGCCGCGGTGTCGCCCAGGTCAGCGTCCAGGAACAGCAGGTGCCGCGGGCGCTCGCGCTGTTCCCGCTGGTCCAGCAGGCGCACCGCCTCGGCGCCGGTTTCCATCGCGGCGCTCTTGCCCCGGTTCCTGGCGTGCCGGGCTACCACGGCGCCAGCCCGCCGGGCCGCCTTGGCGGTGGCATCCCGGGAGCCGTCGTCGACGACCACGACCACCCCGACGCCCGGCAGCCCGGCCGCGGCCGTCACGGTGGCCTGGATACGTTCGGCCTCGTTCCTGGCCGGGATGACCACCGCGACGTCATCCGGGAGCGACCCTGCTGACATGGGGCCGATCTTAGGTCAACGCTGGGTTAGTTGTGCGGCACCGCGGGCTTCTGCCGGGCCAGGCCGCGCGGATCCGCGTTCTCGACCAGCGTGAACACCGAATCGAGCCCGGTGACCTGAAGGATCTTGCGCACCGCGGGCTTGGGGGCGGCGATCTCCAGCTCCCCGCCCCGCTCACGCGCCCGGCGCAAGCAGGAGAGCAGCACGTTCATGCCGGTCGAGTCGCAGAATTCCACGCCGGACATGTCGATGACCACCCGGGCGGGCATGCCGTCGGCCAGCAGGCCGGCCAGCTCGCTGTGCAGCCGCGGAGCAGTGTAAAGATCGATCTCACCGCAAATGGTCACGATGGTGTGATCATCGTGAAATCGACTCGAGACATTTAGCTCCACGAGCCGAACCTTACCGCGATGCGCGCCGCGAAGCCAGGTAACCAAGTTGAGCGCAAGCTGAGAGTTCGCTCACCGCACGCCGGCAGGCCGGCCGCTAAGCCGCTCTCCGCCGCCGCGGCTGACACGGCGGCGGCGGTCATCTGCGAGAGCGGGATCTCCGCCCACACCGTGGTGCCGTCGCCGTCGCAGCCGGTTCCCCAGGACCGGGACAGCCGGGCCACGATGCGCAGTCCTCGGCCGCCGGTGGTGTACTGGGTCGGCTTGCCGAGCTCGGGCCTGGTCGGACCGCCACCGTCGCTGACCGAGACGCGGACGCTGTCGCCGTCGAAGTGCCAGGCCACCCGGAGCCCGGAATCGGGCAGCGGCCCGGCGTGCTGCAGGGCGTTGCTCAGCAGCTCGCTGACCACCAGCGCGGCGTCGGTTACGGTGGAACCGTAGATGCCCGCTCCGATGAGGTCAGACACCAAGAGCCGCCGGGCCACGCCGACGCTTGCCGCAGTGAACGGGAGCAGTAGGACGCTCGACTCAGTCACCTCCAAGGCCAGCCCCGGCACCTTTGTCCGACCTTTGCACGAACCCGGTACGAGCGGGAGGATGCCCGGTCCCGGCGTGCTGGAAACACGTGAACACCGCAGATATCGCAGCGGTAACGGTGTCCCAGGCAAACCGCTGGTGGCTCTGATCCCTGCCGCGGGCACGGTAACGTCACAGGGTGACAGTAGTAAGCCCGAAGCCAGGTTCAGGGCCCGCCGGCCAGCGGGAGCGAGGTATGGCCATGGCTAACACTGACCCCACCGTGATCGTCGATAACCTGCACGTCGTCTACCGCGTATTCGGCGCGGGCGGCGACAAGGGCACGGCGGCAACCGCGCTGATGCGGCTGGTCAAGCGCCAGCGGCGGCCCTCGGTCCGCGAGGTGCACGCCGTCCGGGGTGTCTCGTTCGTGGTCAACCACGGCGACGCCATCGGCATCATCGGCCGGAACGGCTCGGGCAAGTCCACCCTGCTGCAGGCCATCGCCGGCCTGCTCCCGCCCGAGCGAGGCTGCGTCTACACCAGCGGGCAGGCCGCCCTGCTCGGCGTCAACGCGGCGCTGCTCGACGACCTGACCGGGGAACGGAACATCGTGCTCGGCTGCCTGGCCATGGGCATGAGCCCGCAGGAGGTCAAGGACGCCTACCAGTCCGTAGTGGACTTCTCCGGGGTCGGCAACTTCGTCGACTACCCGATGCGCACCTACTCCACCGGGATGGCGCAGCGGCTGCGGTTCTCCATCGCCGCGGCCAAGACCCACGAGATCCTGATGATCGACGAGGCGCTGGCCACCGGGGACGCCTCCTTCCGGAGCAAGAGCCACGACAAGATCGTGCAGCTGCGCCAGGAGGCGGGCACGGTGTTCCTGGTCGCGCACAACCTGGCCGAGATCGAGGCCAGCTGCAACCGGGTCATCTGGCTGGAGAAGGGCAAGATCGTGATGCAGGGCGACGACGTGCCCGGCATCGTCGACGCCTACCTGGTGGCCACCGGCGGCGAGCCTCGCAAGCGCGACGCCGTCGAGGAAGCCGACCACACCGCCGACTGACCCACCCGACCCCGCCAATCCCTTCTCCTCTATCCCACCCATCCCATTTCCGGGGTGGATCCGGGTTCGCGGGTGGATCCGGGGGCCTGGGACCCACCGAATCAACCCCGAAGCCTGAATCCACCCCGAAAATCACCGAGCCGGATGGGTCAGGATGCGCTCAGGCACCACCGGGCACACAAGTACCAGGGCGGGACGTGCTGGCCTCGCCAGGGGCACTCGCTCAGGACTCGGCGGGGCGGGGTGCTCAGGACTCGGCGGGGGCAGCTGTGCTGGGGAGGCCAGGGTTATGCGCGGGCGGCTGTTCGGGCGCTAGCGGGGCGGGGCGGAGGCGCAGGCGCATGGCGGTGCCGCCGGAGGGGCGGGAGCCGGCGGTGATCTCGCCCTGCTGCGCCTCGGCCAGGCGGCGGACGATGAACAGGCCGATGCCTACGCCGCCGAACCGGCGGCGGTCGCCGGCCTCGCCCTGGAAGAACCGGTCGAAGATGCGCTCGTGATCTGCGCTGGGGATGCCGATGCCCTCGTCTTCGACGGTGACCTCGATCCAGTCGCTGCTTTCCTCTGGGGTTCCCGCTGGGCTTTCCTCTGGGCTTCCCGCTGTGCCCTCCGCCCTGCTCACCCGGGCCCGCACGGCCACGGTGCCGCCGTCGGGTGAGTACTTGAAGGCGTTCTCGAGCAGCTGGCCGACGATGATGTCGGTGGCCATCGGGTCGCCAGTGGCGGCCGGCAGGTCGTCGGGGATGTCGCCGGTCACGGTGTGCTTGTCCGACAGCGGCTGGAAGGAGACCACGGCGCCGCGCAGCACGGCACCCAGGTCGAACGGGCCGTTGCTGACCGGCAGCTGGTCGGCGCCGGCCCGCGCGCCGAGCAGCAGCTGCTCTACCAGCCGGCCGAGCGCAGCCGGCCCGCTCGGCGATGGTCCGCACTGCCGCCTGCCGCTCGGCATCGGCGAGCTGGTCCCACCGGCTGGCCAGCGTGCTGGCGAAGCCCTGCACCACGGTGATCGGCGTGCGCAGCTCGTGGCTGGTGGTGGCCAGGAACAGGTCCTTGGCCTCCTCGAGCTCCTTGGCCGCGGTGACGTCACGGAAGTCGATGACCAGCTCGTCGTCGTCGGCCAGCGCGGTGCACAGCACGTCGAGCCAGCGGCCGTTCGGCAGCTTGTGGGTGAGCATCGCGTCCGGCTCGGGCAGCGGGAACGGCGGCGGCTTGCCGATCGCGACCTGGGCGGGCGTGCCGGTGATCCGGTGCGCGGCCGGGTTCCACTGCCGGACCAGGCCCGAGGTGTCGAGCACGGCGATGCCGTCCGCGCTGCCGTCGATCACGGCCCGCTCGTGGGCGCGCTGCTTGACCACCTCTTCGAAGGCCATGGCGTTGGTCAGCGCCACGCCCGCGTGCCCGGCCAGCAGCTCGAGCAGTTCCAGCTCGACGTGGCTGAGCCTGCGCCGGCTGTACAGCGCGTACAGCGCCCCGTAGGGCTTGCCCGCCACGTGCGACAGGCTGAGCGCGATGGTGTGCAGCCCGGGCAGCGCCGACCAGATCAGGTCGTCGAAGTTGCCCGACTCCCCGGTCGCCATCATGACCGTCTTGCCCGAGGCCATCAGCTCGCCGACCAGGCTGCGGGACAGCGTGGCGGTCCGGCCGCGCAGCCGGGCGGGCAGCCCGGCCGTGCTGACCAGCTTCAGCATGTCGTCCTCGATGATCACGAAGCCGCCGGCGTCGGCACTGGTCAGCTCGCGCAGGCTGGCCGCGATGCGGTCAAGCACCGATTCCAGGTCGCGCTGGGCGTTCATGTCGGCCACCACGTCGCCGAGCCTGCGCACCACCCGGGCGCGTTCGGCCATGTAGTGCCGGGCCACGTCGTCCTCGCCGGTCTGATGGCAGACGTTGACCCAGCCGGTCACCTCGCCGGCGCCGTCGAGCAGCGCGCTGGTGTCGATCCGCAGGTCGATCACCGTGCTGTCCTTGCGGATCCGGCGGGTGGCGAAGGAGATCTGGCCGCCGCCGCGGACCCGTTCCAGGACCGCGTTGTGCTCGGCCTTCAGCTCCTCGGGGATGATCTGGGGCTCCAGGCCCACCACCTCGGCCGCGGACCAGCCGAACATCCGCTCGGCGGCCGGGTTCCACAGCATGACCGTCCGGTCGGTGCCGAACGCGACGATCGCGTCGGCCGCGCATTCGATCACGGCCCGCGCCGTGGCGTCAGCGCGCCGGCCTGCCACCCCCGCTTGCTCTGCGGTCACCCGAACATCGTGCCACGTCAGCCGGTCCCGGGTGGGAAGAGCACGTCAGGGTTGAGGATTCCGGCCGGATCCAATGCGGACTTAACGGCGCGCATCACCGCAATCTCCACCGCGGACCTGGACAGGTACAGCACGGCCGTCTTGGCCCGGCCGATGCCGTGTTCCGCGGAGATCGTCCCGCCGTGCTCGGCGGCCAGCCGCAGCACCGCGTGGTCCACGCGGTCGTCGTCGGGGTCCGGGCCGAGCACGTTCACGTGCAGGTTGCCCAGCCCGATGTGGCCGAACACGATGGCCCGGGCGCCCGCCGCGGACAGGACGCCGTGCAGGTCGGCCCGGAAGGCCGGCATCCGGGCCAGCGGCACGGCCACGTCCAGCTTGTGCGGGATGCCCGCCGCGCTGATCGACTCGGTGTGCCGTTCCCGGTACGCCCACAGGCGAGCCCGGGCCTGCGCATCCAGCGCAACCGCGGCTTCGGAAAGCGGGGCCAGCACCATGAGCCGTTCGGCCTCAATCTCTGTCGCGGCCGCCTCGACGAGCAGGTAGCCGGGATAGTCCCGGCCCAGCGGCGCGGCCAGCCCGGTGTGGGCCCGGACCAGGGCCAGGCCCGCCGCCTCGAAGTACTCCACCGCCCGCACCCCGGGCAGCAGCGCCCTGATCTCGGCCTGCAGCGCCACGGCGGCCTCGATGGAGGGCAGGCCGGCCAGCACGGTCAGGGTGGGCGGCTCGGCGGGCCGCAGCAGCAGCCGGGCGGCGGTGATGACGCCCAGGGTGCCCTCACTGCCGGCCAGCAGGCCGGTCAGGTCATACCCGGTGCTGTCGGCCCGGATGCCGCCCAGCCTGCTGATCACCCGGCCGTCGGCCAGCACGGCCTCCAGGCCGGCCAGCTGCGCGCGGGTCGGGCCGTACCTGACGGCCTGGACGCCGCCCGCGTTGGTGGCGATCGTGCCGCCCACCGTGGCGGACTCCCGGGAGGCCAGGTCCACCCCGTACTGCAGGCCGGCCCGGCCGCGTGCTCGCGCAGCTCCGCGATCCGCACGCCCGCGCCTGCGGTGACCTGGGCCGACAGGGTATCCACCGGATCCAGCCGGCGCAGCCGCCTGGTGGATAGCAGCACGGCGGCGCGGCGGCCGGGCACCCCGCCGCCGGACAGGCCGGTGTTCCCGCCCTGCGGCACCACCGGCACGCCCTGCCGTGAGCAGGCCGCCAGCACCGCGGCCACCTCGGCGGTCGCGCCGGGGCGGACCACACACCGAGCCGTGCCGCGGAACCGGCGGGTCCAGTCCGTGACGTACCCAGCGGTCAGGTCAGGGTCGGTCAGCACGTGCTCCGGGCCGGTGATCGCGGCCAATTCCTTCAGCAGCGCGTCCACGAGTACTCACCATATGGGCCGGTGCTCATCTATAGTGCTTTTCAAATAAGAGTAAGGCCGTCCATCCGGGGCAATCATCACGGTATGACTGCTAAGGAAACGGTCTCCCGCTAGGACGCGGACTATGGACCAGGCAGAGTCAAGCCCATCACCGGACCGGCCTCCCCAGCCGGACCGACCTGATCAGCCGGCCCAACGGCCGGACAGCCAGGCCGAGCAGGCGATACCCGCTCTCAGGCTCGAGCACCCCGTGGTGGCGGGCTACGACGGGTCGGCGCCCAGCCGCAATGCCCTGGCCTACGCGGCCGGCCTTTCGCAGCGGCTCGGACGGCCGCTGCTCATCGTGTACGTCTGTTCGTCAGGGGTCTACTGCGAGCCGCTGACCGGGCAGGTGGTGGGCGTGCCGCGCGACGCCGACGCGCTGGAGCGCTGGCTGCTCTCCGAGCTTGACCAGGTGACCGGGCAGGCTGATATCGACGTGCACGTCCGGACCAGGCGCGGCAGCCCGGCCCGGGAACTGGCCGCGGCCGCCGACGAATTCAGCGCCGACGCTCTCGTGATCGGGGCGCCCGCGCATATCTGGCACCGGTTTGCGGGCGGGGTGTCCGGCTGGCTGGCTCGCCATGCCCGCTGCCCGGTCGTCATCGTGCCCTAACTGAGCCCAGGTCACCCGTTAGGCCCGAGGGCGCAGGGTAATAGAGGTAGATATAAGTGGGCGAGGAGGGATTTGAACCCTCACGTCCTTTCGGACACACGGACCTGAACCGTGCGCGTCTGCCGTTCCGCCACCCGCCCGGGGGCAGGAAGTAGGTTAGCACGACCGCGAGCGCTCCTGTGCCCCGGATACGATCGGGGGCAAGGACGGGAAGGGAGGTGGCACGTTGGGGGTCCTGCAGCGCTTCGAGCGTCGCCTGGAAGGCATGGTTGAGGGTGCCTTCGCGCGCGCCTTCAGGTCCGAGCTGCAACCGGTCGAGGTGGCCAGCGCGGTGCAGCGGGAAATGGACGACCGGGCCGCCATCGTGGCCAAGGGCCGGACCCTGGTGCCCAACGATTTCGTCGTTGAGCTGGCCGAGACCGACCACGACCGCCTGGACGTGTACGCCGAGAGCCTCGGCGTCGAGCTGGCCAACCTGGCCCGGGACTATGCCAAGGAGCAGGGCTACTCGTTCGTGGGCCCGGTACGGATGCGCTTCGAGGGCGTCCCCGACATGACCACCGGCACGTTCCGGATCCGGTCCGGCGTCATCCGCGGCTCTACCGTCGAGGGCGGCGAGATCAGGCTGCCCTCCAGCGACCTGCCGCGGTCGGCGGGGCCGGGCTTCGCCGGCCATCCGCGGCTGCTGGTCTCCGGGCCCGGCGCGCCCGGGTCGCCCGCGGGCGACGGCAGCCAGCACACCTACGAGCTGCAGGGCCCGGTGACGCTGCTCGGCCGGGGCACGGACTGCGACCTGCGCCTGGTGGATCCGGGCGTGTCCCGGCACCACGCCGAGCTGCGGGTGGAGAATGGCCAGGTTGTCCTCGTCGATCTGGGCTCGACCAACGGCACCTTCGTGAACGGGCAGCCGGTCCGGCGGGTCGTGCTCAGCGACGGCACGCACGTCTCGCTGGGCCGGACCACGCTGGTCTTCCGCCAGGACGGGCCGAACCCCGAGGATGGCCAGGGCAGTGCCTACGCACGCACCACCTACTAAGTGTCCGAGGACGTAGCCACAGATGAGCGAGCTGTCTCTCACCATCATCAGGCTGGCCTTCCTGGCCGTGCTGTGGCTATTCGTAATCGCGGCCATCGGCGTGGTGCGCACTGACCTGCTCGGCGGCCCGGGCACCACGTCCCGGCGGGCCCGGGGGCGCCAGACGCAGACGCTGCGGCCGCCCGCGGCCCGCCCGGCCAAGCCGCAGCGGGCCGGCCGCGGCTCGCCGCGCATCCTGGTGGTGACGGCCGGCGCGCTCAAGGGCACCAGCTTGGACCTCAGCCAGCAGCAGATCACGCTGGGGCGGGCCAATGATGCCACGCTAGTGCTGAACGACGACTACGCTTCAAGCCGACATGCCCGGATTTTCCCGCAGGACGGTCAGTGGATCGTCGAGGATCTCGGCTCGACCAACGGCACCTACCTGGACCGGCAGAAGGTGACGCGGCCGACCCCCGTACCGCTGGGCGTGCCGATCCGCATCGGTAAGACCGTTCTGGAACTGCGCAGATGACACTAGAACTCCGCTACGCGGTACGTTCCGACGTCGGCCTCCTCCGCGAGGGGAACGAGGACTCGGCGTACGCTGGGCCGCGCCTGCTCGCGGTGGCCGACGGAATGGGCGGCCACGCGGCCGGCGAGGTGGCCAGCGCCCTGACCATCGCGTCCATGGCGGAACTGGACCGTGAGCCGCCCGACGACGACATGCTGCAGGAGCTGGCCGACGCGGTGAACGCCGCCAACTCCCGGCTGCAGGACAAGATCCTGGCCAACCCGGCCGTCGAGGGCATGGGCACCACGCTGACCGCGCTGCTGTGGTCGGACGGCCACGCGGCCGTGTGCCACATCGGGGACTCCCGCGGCTACCTGCTGCGGGACGGCGAGCTCTACCAGATCACCCACGATCACACGCTGGTCCAGTCGCTGGTCGACGAGGGCCGGATCAGCGCCGATGACGTGTCCACCCACCCGCAGCGCTCGCTGCTGCTGCGGGCGCTCGACGGCCGGTCGATCGCCGAGCCCGACCTGTCGGTGCACGACAGCCAGGCGGGCGACCGCTACCTGCTCTGCTCGGACGGCCTGTCCGGCGTGGTCAGCGACGAGACGCTGCGGGACGCGCTGTCCGGCATCGAGGACCTCAACGTCGTCACCCGGCAGCTGATCGAGCTGGCCATCCACGGCGGCGGCCCGGACAACATCACCTGCATCGTGGCCGACGTGGTGGACCAGGCCACCTCGCCGCTGCCGCCGACCACCACCCCGATCCTGGCCGGGGCCGCGGTCAGCCTCGGCGACCTGTGGCCCGGAGCCGACGGGACCAACGGGCTGACCCCGGTGGACCACGCCGACACCCTCGACTCGCTGGTCGCGTACGACGGGCTCGAGGATCATCACGAGGACCACCTGGCCGCGCGGACCGCGCCCCAGCCGGCCGTGACCGAGGACGGGGACCCGAGGTTCCCCGGTGACATCACGATCATGGCCAGCTCGAACGGCACGTCCCCGGTGGGGCTGAAGACCGCGCCCGGCCGCCGCAGCCACCGGGCGCAGCCGCGCCGGATCCGGGAGGCGCCGCCGACCAGGGGGCGCCGCCGCTGGCCGATCGTGACCACGTCCCTGGTGGTCCTGCTGGCCGTCATCATCGGCGGCGGTTACATCGCCTGGCGGTGGACCCAGGACCAGTACTACGTCGCGGCCAACAGCAAGGGCCAGGTCGTCATCTACCGCGGGGTCAACCAGAAGATCGCCGGGGTCAGCCTGTCCAGCGAGTACCAGCTGACCACGCTCCAGCTGGACCAGGTGCCCTCCAACTACCAGCAGACGGTCAAGACCGCGTACGCCACCGGCAGCCTGGCCCAGGTGCGGCGGACCGTGGACAACATCAGCTCGGCCTCCAAGCTGTGCCAGCAGCAGTACGCCGCGCTGGCCGCCTGGCAGAAAAGGGACCTGGCCTACCAGGCCTACCAGGCCGCGGTGACCACGGCTCGCGACCACCACCAGAAGCCGCCCGCCAGCGTCGCCAAGCCCGGCCTCCCGCCGGCCAACGCCGGCACGACATGCCCGTCGTCGACGGTGTTCGGCATACCGGCCAGCGAGCTCCCGCCGCCGGGGGCATCTTGATCTGGGCCGCCCGCCTCGCAGATCGCGCGGGGCTCCGGTGAGCAGCATTACCGCCCCGACGCCGGCGGTTGATCCCGACCACCCGCCGGTCCCGGTGCGCCGGGGCCGGCGGGGCACTGAGCTGACCATGCTGGCGTTCGCCTTCGCGCTGGTCCTGTTCGCCTTCGCCAACGTGGGCTACAGCCTCAACGGCCGGCTGCCGTCGGGGCTGGCCGAGTACATGGCCGGCTTCGTGGTCATCGTGCTGATCGCGCACCTGGCCATGCGGCGCTGGGCCCCGTGGGCGGATCCCCTGCTGCTGCCGCTGGCGGCCACGCTGAACGGCCTCGGCATCGTGATGACCTACCGGCTGGCCGCGCAGGGGAACCTCCTCTCGGCGCCGCTGAGCCCGTCGGCGACCGGCATCCAGATCCTGTACACCGCCATCGGCGTCGCGTGCTTCGTGGCCGTGCTGGCCCTCATCAGGGAACCGCGCGTGCTGCAGCGCTACACCTACACGCTGGGCGCCATCGGGCTGCTGCTGCTGGCTCTGCCCGCCCTGCTGCCGTCGTCGATCAGCGAGGTCTACGGGGCCAAGATCCAGATCCGGCTCGGCACGTTCACCATCCAGCCGGAGGAGTTCGCCAAGCTGGCCCTGGCCGTCTCGTTCGCCGGCTACCTGGTGGCCAAGCGGGACGTCCTAGCCCTGGCCGGCCGCCGGGTGCTCGGTATCGACCTGCCGCGGGCCCGTGACCTGGGCCCCATCCTGGTGGTCTGGGCGGCCAGCCTGCTGCTGCTGGTCTTCGAGAGCGACATCGGCACCAGCGCGGTGTTCATGGGCCTGTTCGTGGCCATGCTCTACATCGCCACGTCCCGGACCTCCTGGCTGCTGCTCGGCTTCGTGATGTTCGTGGCGGGCGCGTTCGCCGCGGCCAAGCTGTTCGGCCACGTGGGCGAGCGGTTCAACATCTGGCTGCATCCGTTCACCGGGCTGAACCCCAGCCACAACGCCTACCAGCTGGTGCAGGGCCTGTACGGGATGGCCAGCGGCGGCCTGCTCGGCAAGGGCCTGGGCGGTGGCCAGCCGTACATCACGCCGCTGGTGCAAAGCGATCTGGTGGTGACCGCGTTCGGTGAGGAACTCGGGCTGGCCGGGCTGATGGCCATCCTGATCATCTACGGCCTGATCGTGCAGCGCGGGCTGCAGGCCGCGACGTCGGTCAAGGACCCGTTCTCCAAGCTGCTGGCCGGCGGCCTGTCGTTCATGCTGGCCCTGCAGGTGTTCGTGATCGTCGGCGGGGTGACCCGGCTCATCCCGCTGACCGGCATCACCACCCCGTTCCTGTCCCAGGGCGGGTCTTCGCTGGTGGCGAGCTGGATCCTCATCGCCATCCTGGTCCGGGTGAGCGAAACGGCGCGGCGGCCGCCGCCGCGGCCGATCCAGGACGAGGGGCTGACTCAGGTGGTGACGCTACGGTGAACCGCGCGCTGCGCCGGATCTCGATCGCGGTCCTGGTCATGTTCGTGCTGCTGCTGGTGAACGTCAACTACCTGCAGGGCTTCCAGACGGCCAGCCTGGCCGCCAAGCCGAACAACGCCCGCGCCTTCGAAGCGCAGTTCCAGTACCAGCGCGGCAACATCGTCACCTCGGACAACGTCACGATCGCCGAGTCCGTGGCCAGCGGCGACATCTACAAGTACAAGCGCGTCTACCCGCTGGGGCCCGAGTACGCCCCGGTGACCGGCTACGCCACGCTGTACAGTCAGAGCGCCATCGAGCTGTACGAGAACTCGGTGCTGAACGGCAGCGACTCCTCGCTGGCGGTGCGGAACTTCATCGACCTGATCACCGGCAAGCAGCGGCGGGGCGCGAACGTCACGCTCACCATCAACTCCAAGGCGCAGAACGCGGCCTGGAACGCGCTGGAGACGTCGACCGGCGGCAAGCCGGGGGCCGTGGTGGCGATCGACCCGCAGACCGGCGCGATCCTGGCCATGGCCTCGTACCCGAGCTACGACCCGAACGTGCTGACCACCCACGACGGCGCCAAGCTCAACGCGGCCGACGAGGCCCTGCTCAAGGATCCGGGTAACCCGCTGCTGAACCGGGCGATCAACTTCACCTGGCCGCCCGGCTCCACGTTCAAGATCGTGACCAGCTCGGCCTACCTGACCAAGAACCCGGCCAGCACCCCGCAGACCAACGTCTACTCGCCGACGCAGCTGAAGCTGCCGCAGACCACCCACATCCTGACCAACAACGACGGCGAGGTGTGCGGCAACGGCAGCGGCCAGACCCAGCTGCTGTTCGCGTTCGCGCAGTCGTGCGACACCACGTTCGGCAGCATGGGCATGACCCTGGGGGCCCCGACGCTCAACAGTTTCGCCGGGATGTTCGGGATGAATAGCACGACGCTGCGGATCCCGATGCCGGTGACCCCGAGCAACTACGTCATCCCGCCCAGCCAGGCGCTGACCGCGTTCTCGGCCATCGGCCAGTACGAGCGACACGGTCACGCCGCTGCAGGAGGCCATGTTCGCCGCGGCGATCGCGGACGGCGGCAAGCTGATGACGCCCTACCTGGTCAAGCAGGTCACGGCCAGTGACCTGAGCACGGTGCAGACCACGACGCCGACGATGCTGAGCCAGGCGGTCTCCCCGGCGGTCGCCTCCGATCTGGGCCAGATGATGCTGGCCGTGGTGCAGAGCCCGGAGGGGACGGCCAATGCCTTCAACGCCGCCGCCGAGGACGGCATCACGATCGCGGGCAAGACGGGAACCGCGCAGAACGGCGCCAACAACACCGGGCTGGACGACGCCGTCTTCACCTGCTATGCGCCGTACGCCAACCCGCAGATCGCCGTCGGCGTCATAATTCAAGGCGGGGGCTACGGGGCCTCCGCGGCCGCACCTATCGCTGTGCAGGTCATTAAGGCGTTCCTGGGGAAATAATGACCGGTTACCTGCTGGCGGGCCGTTACCGGCTGACCGACCGAATAGCGGCGGGCGGCATGGGCGAGGTGTGGCGCGGCGAGGACGAGCTGCTCAACCGGGCCGTCGCGGTGAAGCTGCTGCCCACCGGCCGGGCCGGGGACGAGGCGTTCCTGGCCAGGTTCCGGGCCGAGGCGCGGTATTCGGCCAGCCTGTCCCACGCCGGCATCGCCCGGGTGTACGACTACGGCGAGTCCGCGGAGTTCGGCGGCGCCTACCTGATCATGGAGCTGGTCAGGGGCGAGCCGCTGTCGGCCATCCTGGACCGGGCCGGCCGCCTGTCTCCCGACGCCACCCTGGACATCATCGGCCAGGCGGCCCGCGCGCTCGACGCCGCGCACCAGGCCGGCATCGTGCACCGCGACATCAAGCCGGGCAACCTGCTGGTCGCCGCGGGCGGCACCACGAAGATCACCGATTTCGGCATCGCCACCGCGATGCGCGCGGCGCAGGCCTCGCACCTGACCGAGACCGGCATGGTGATGGGCACGGCCATGTACGTCTCACCGGAGCAGGCCACCGGCGCGCCGGTGGACGCTTCCTCCGACATCTACTCGCTCGGGGTGGTCGCCTACGAGTGCCTGGCCGGCCACGTGCCGTTCACGGCCACCGACCCGCTGGCCATCGCGTACGCGCACAAGCACGCGCCGGTCCCCCCGCTGCCGCCCGACGTGCCGCCGCCGGTCGCCGACCTGGTCTACGACATGCTGGCCAAGACACCCGCCGAGCGCCCGGCTAACGCCCGGATGGTGGCCGACCGGGCCGAGATGCTGCGCGACGCGCTGGCCTTCGGCCAGATGCAGCCCGGAGCCCCCGGGGGGCCCGCGGGCGACCTGGCCGGCGTGGCCAGGGCCGGCCAGCCCGGCGCGACCAGGGCCGACCTGCCGGCCGCCCCGACCGGCCTGATGCCCGGCGACGATCTCGAGCCCGGGCCGGGCGGGCCCGGAGGTCCCGGCCCCGCCGGTCGCCGGCTGGTGCTGGCAGGCGTGACCGCGGTACTGTGCGCCCTGGCCGCCCTGGCCGGCCTGTACCTCAGCGGCCACCTCATCCGCGAGACCAGCGGCGTACCCAAATCCAAAGCCGTGCAGATCAGCTCGTCGGCCTCGGTCGCGGCGCCTAGTACCGGCGTCAGCACCACGTCCTCGCCGAGCCCGAGTACCGTGGAATCGCCATCAACATTGCCGAGTCCCACAGACAACCCGAAGCCCAGCAAGACCGCGAAACCCAGCACATCCCCGACATCGACAGTGTCGGCGAGCTCGAACGGCGTCGGCGACCGGCACAGGGTCGCCGACAAGTACAGCATCGGCCACCGCAACCGCGTCGGCGACTGATACAAGTACGACCTCTCCTTAGATACTGGCAAGAACGCAGGGTGGTTTGGCAGAGTGCGAGATATGACACAGCCCCGTCTTCTCGGCGGCCGGTACGAGCTTGACGGCGTCGTCGGCCGCGGCGGCATGGCCGAGGTATACCGGGCGCGCGACATCCGGCTGGACCGGATCGTCGCCATCAAGACGCTGCGTACCGACCTGGCCAGGGACCAGATATTCCAGGCCAGGTTCCGCCGTGAGGCCCAGTCCGCGGCCTCGCTGAACCACCCGTCGATCGTGGCGGTCTACGACACCGGCGAGGACATGGCCAGCGGACTCCCGGTGCCGTACATCGTGATGGAGTACGTCGACGGGCGCACGGTACGGGACCTGCTGCAAGACGGCCACCGGCTGCTGCCCGAGCGGACGCTGGAGATCATCGACGGCGTGCTCCGGGCCCTGGACTACAGCCATCAGGCCGGCATCGTGCACCGGGACATCAAGCCGGGCAACGTGATGGTGACTCGCAACGGTGACGTCAAGGTCATGGACTTCGGCATCGCCCGGGCCATGAGCGACGCCCAGGCCACCATGACACAGACCGCCCAGGTGATCGGTACCGCGCAGTACCTGTCGCCGGAGCAGGCCCGCGGCGAGCGGGTCGATTCCCGCAGTGACCTGTACTCCACCGGCTGCCTGCTGTACGAGCTGCTCACCGGGCGTCCGCCGTTCACCGGCGATTCGCCGGTCGCGATCGCCTACCAGCACGTGCGGGAGAACCCGATCCCGCCGTCCCTGGTGGATCCCGACGTCCCGCCCTGGGCCGACGCGATCGTGCTCAAGGCCATGGCCAAATCGCCCGCCGACCGGTACCAGACCGCGGCCGACATGCGTGCCGACCTGCAGCGCGCCGCCTCCGGCCTGCCGGTGGCGGCCGCGCCGCCGACCCGGGTGGAGAGCTACGGCGGGACGCAGCGGATCGGCCCGGATACGATGATGGCGGGCCGGACGGGAGCCATCCCGCCGGTTTCCGACTACGCCTACACCGACGGCGGCTACCCGGGCGGCGAGCGCCGCGGCGGCGGCGGGCACCGGTGGATACCGTGGGTGCTCGGCCTGGTCCTCGTCCTCGGCGTGGTCATCGGGGTGGCCTACTACCTGCTGGCCGGGGGCAAGACCTATTCCGTGCCGCTGGTGAACGGCGAGACGGTGGCCACGGCCCAGGCCCAGATCACCGCCCAGCACCTGCGCTCTACCCTGGTCGACGAGGCCAGCTCGAGCGTCAAGACCGGCCTGGTCATCAAGTCGACCCCGGCCGAAGGCAACATCGTCCCGGCCAACACCCTGGTCACGCTGTACGTTTCCAGCGGCGCCGCGCCCGTCGCGGTGCCCAACGTGGTGGGCCAGCAGCAGAGCACGGCCGAGTCCACGCTGACGGGCAAGGGCTTCCAGGTCCAGAGCAAGGCGGACGCGACCTCAACCGCGCCCGCGGGCCAGGTGATCAGCCAGAGTCCCAGCGGCGGTACGGCGGCGCCTGGTTCCACCGTGACGATCACCGTGTCCGGCGGAGCGGGCGCGGTGCCCTCGGTCATCGGCGATTCCCAGGCCACCGCCAGCCAGATCCTGACCACGGCCGGGTTCGCGGTCAGCGTCCAGCAGGGCTCCGGCCGGCGCAGTACGCCCAAGGCACCGTCTTCAACCAGTTCCCGGCCACGGGCGCCAACGCGGCCAAGGGTTCCACGGTCATCATCTACGTGCAGAACGGCGCCTCACCGTCCCCCAGCGCCTCGGTAACCCCTACCCCCACCCCCACCCCCAGCGACACCATCTCCCTGGGCATCTGACCGGCGCTCCGGCCCTCCCCACCCGAGGCCGGGGTGGATCCGGGTGGCGCGCTTGGAGTGGATCCGGGTGGCGCGCTTCCCGGAGCGAGGCCTAGTCGACGCCGGTCATGTCGATCGGCAGGTGTACCGACGCCCAGGGGAACACGACGAACCACAGGACCGCGATCGCGGCCAGGATGAGCACGGTCGCCGTCCCGGCCCGGGCGGCGGGACCGCCCGGCAGCCGCTGCCATAGCCAGCCGTACATGCCTGCCTCCTTCGGTATGGGGTCAGCGGGCCTTGGCCGAGACCAGGACGCCGGTAACGATGACCCGGTGCGTGCCGGTCCAGGCGGGATCACAGGTGATCAGCGTGATCAGCCGCTGGGTCGGCCGCTGTGCCGGATGACCGGGCACCGGATCGAGCACTCCCAGGTCGGTGGGCAGCACCACCCGCTTGCCGGTGACCCGGTAGGTGTAGTCGTTGAGCTTGGTCTGGATGTACACCAGGTCCCCGGGCCGCAGCGAGGGCAGCGACCAGAACGGGTTGCCCGCAGTCACCCGGTGCCCGGCCACGGCGAAGTTGCCCACCTGCCCCGGCCACTGGGTGTCCGGGACGTGCCCGGGGCTAAGGTCGAGCTGCGCCAGGGCGGTGCCCTCGATCAGGGTGAACTGCCAGTGCGGGCCGAAGGCCGGGATCCTGATGAAGGCGAACGGCTGGCCGGTGGCGGCGTCGAACTGTTCCGGGCGGGCCTGGCCGCCGCCGGCCGGAGCCTGCCCCCACTGCTCGTTCAGCTCACTGGTGAACTGGTGCTGGGCGGAGTCGGCGCGCATGGCGGTGCCCCAGATCAGGTAACCGATGAAGAGCATTCCGATCACGCCCAGGGTCAGGAAGATCTCCCCGGCGGCGCGGGTCGCTTGGCGCACGGCTCATCCATTCGTGTCGATATCGGCGACGGGAATAGTGACTAAGTGAAACTGAATGATATCTATTTGTAATCGCCCGCGCCTGCCGAACGCGCATCGAAGCGACCGGTGCGCCGAGCGGCTAGGCTTAAGGGTCCGTATCGCCGTGCTCGCCGGGGACGCCCCGGGTACCCGAGGGTTTGTTACGCAGGAGGCCGTCGTGCCCAAGTCGCGTGTCCGCAAGAAGACGGTCTACACGCCCCCGCCGCCGAAGTCGGCCCGCCGCAAGGTCAGCGCGCCGTGGGTCGGCCCCACCATCGTGGTCTGCCTGGTCCTGGGCCTGGCCTGGATCGCCGTCTACTACATAACCCAGGGTTCGGTGCCGGGCATGTCGGCCCTGGGCGCCTGG
Source organism: uncultured Actinomycetes bacterium (assembly GCA_963790065.1). Classification (GTDB taxonomy): domain Bacteria; phylum Actinomycetota; class Actinomycetes; order Streptosporangiales; family Streptosporangiaceae; genus Palsa-504. Next base: position 50,621 of record CAWBNK010000005.1, read on the forward strand.
AACCTCGTCATCGGCTTCGCGTTCATCATCGGCGGCGTCACCCTGTCCACCAGGTGGCGCTGAGCGCACCCCGGGTCAGCCGCGCCAGGGTAACGGCTACCTGGTTAGCTGGCCGTTCCGCACCACGACCGAGATCACGAGCAGGGCCACCACCGCGGCGGTGGCCAGGACCTGCACCAGTGCCCGGTTCCTGACCGGTGCGTAGACGTAGACCGCGGTGATGAGCGCGCCGGTGAGCAGCCCGCCGATGTGGTCCTGCCAGGCGATGATGTTGTGCAGGAACAAGCTGAGGGCCAGGTTGATGGCGATCAGCCCGATGATGCCGCGGGTGTCGAGGCGAAGCCGCCGTGACACCACGAACCACGCGCCGAACAGCCCGAAGATGGCGCCTGAGGCGCCCACCGCGGCGGCGTACGGCGGCGCGAGGAAGTAGTACATCACCCCGCCGCCGACCGCGCTGAGCAGGTAGACGGACAGGAAGCGCCACCGGCCGAGCAGGCCCTCCAGGGACGGGCCGACGAAGATCAGCGCCCACATGTTGAACACGATGTCCACGATGCCCAGGCCGCCGCTCAGCCCGGTGGCCGGGGCCAGGAACGCGGACGTGATCAGCCGGTACCACTCGCCCGCGGCCACGCCGTGCGCCGCGCCGCCGTAGGTGTACGAGGCGTACCCGAGCATCTCCAGGTTGGTGACGATGCCCGGGCGAACCCAGGTGACCAGGAAAATGGCCACGTTGATCGCGACCAGCGTCCAGGTGACCACGGCGCCCGCGGCCGGGCGGCCGCCGAACGTCGTCCTGGCCGGCCTGCTGGTCCGCGCGCCCTGGCCTACGCAGTCCACGCACTGCTGGCCCACCGAGGCCGAGCGCATGCAGTCCGGGCAGGCGGGCCGGCCGCACCGGACGCAGGAGACGTAGGTTTCCCGGTCGCGATGGCGGTAGCAGGTGGGCACCCCGGGCGGCTCACCCTGGCCGCCGTTACCTCCCGGGCCAGGCTGATCCCCTTGACCCCACTGACCCGATCCGGGGTCCCCGGGAGTGGTCACGGCTGGGTCCAGTCAGCCGGCCGTGCCGTCGGCGCGGTCGATGGTGACCGACTCGACGACCACGTCGTCAGCCGGACGGTCCTGGCTGGCGGTCTTGACCCGGCTGATCGCGTCGACCACGTCGGCGCCCTGGATGACCTCGCCGAAGATGGTGTGCTTGCCGTTGAGCCAGGTCGTGGGGCCGACTGTGATGAAGAACTGCGAGCCGTTGGTGCCGGGCCCGGCGTTGGCCATGGCCAGCAGGTAGGGCCGGTCGAAGCGCAGGTCCGGGTGGATCTCGTCGGCGAACTGGTAGCCGGGGCCACCGCGGCCGCTGCCCAGCGGGTCGCCGCCCTGGATCATGAAGTCGGGAATGACGCGGTGGAAGATCGTCCCGTCATACAGCTTGTCCGTGCTCTCGCGCCCGGTGCGCGGATCGGTCCACTGCCTGCCGCCCTCGGCGAGTTCCACGAAGTTGCGTACGGTCTTGGGCGCGTGGTCAGGGAAAAGCCTGATGACAATGTTTCCCTGGTTCGTCTGCAGCGTGGCCGTCAGCGTCTGTGACATGCGTGCAACTCCTCAAGCGGCCATCCGGGTGGCCTTGCGTTTCAGCGCGGTAAATTCCCTTCAGTCTTCACCGTACCGGTAGCGCCGGATGATTGAACCAAGCCCGGGCGGGAAGTCTGTGATAACGGGATTACTCCTGGGAGGTTTTACTGTGTCCCTTATCAAGACCAACCGTGCCGCCGATGGGGCTGTCCCGATCAGCGCGCGCGCAAAAGGCGCCGCCGCGGCGGCCGTCCCGGCGGGAAAGCGAGCGGGAGCGACAGCGGTCCAGGGAGTCCGCCAGGGCGTTCAGGGCGCGAGAGAATGGGCCGGCCCCCGTCTGGGAGACGCCGTGCAGCGGGCCGGGCCGCGCCTGGAGGTCGCGGTGCTGGGTGCCCGTGGGTGGGCCGCCCCGCGCCTGGAGGGTGCCGCGGACGCGGTGACCACCACCGTCGCGCCCAAGGTTTCCTTGGTGCTGCGTTCCACCGCGCAGCAGGTCAGGCCGGACGTCAAGGCGGACGTCAAGGCGGATAAGACCGGCCTGCGGCGGCCGCTCGGCTGGCGCTGGCTGTTCGGCGCGGGCGCGCTGGTCGCCGCCGTGGGTGCTACTGCCGCGGTAGCCATGCGCCGGCGCTACGCCAGCGCCACCGCGGACGCCGAGTACACCGACGAACCCGCGGCCGAAGACGCGCCGGACGACGAGGCCAGCGTCCGAGCCGAGGTCAACGGGCAGGTAACCGCGCCGCGGCCGTAGCGGGCCGCACAGGTCAAGGCAGTACAGGTCAACACGGGCGGCGTCCGGGCACCTGCCCGGACGCCGCTGCCGTCTTCGCCCTGATCCGGTACCGTCTAGTGACGGGGCCATGAGTGCCGTGACACCGATCTATCAGGCGGGCGAGATTTGGCGACCGAGACCGACGGGAGCGCAGGGACCGGTGCGGCCCGGGCTGCCGTCCCGCTCGCCTCGGCCCGGGAGACGGCCCCTCCCGGCTCGGCTCTGCTGACCCGGCTGCTCGCCTGGCTCGCCGCGGCGGCCATCGCCTGCTCCGCGCTGATCATGATCGCGATCTCGGCCGCGGGCCCCAACGTCTCCGTGCCTACCATGCAGCGGGCACCCGGCGGCCCGCCCTGGTGGCACGTGCATCACCTGACGGCCACGTTCGTGACCGGGTCGCTGTGGTTCGCGATGGCGCTGGGCTGCGCGGGCATCATCGCCGGGCTGCTGGCCGTGGCCCGCGGCGCCCGGCCCCCGGTGCGCGCCGTGCTGGCGTTCGCGTTCCTGGCCGTAGCGGTGATCACCGTGCTGCCGCCGGCCGGCTCGACGGACACCATTTCCTACGCCGTCGACGGGCGCATCGCGGCGATCGGGCACAGCCCGTACGTGATGACCCCGGTGCAGCTGGCCCGGTCCGGTGACCCGGTCGGCGGGCAGATCCCGTTCCGCGAGATCCCGTCCACCTGGACGACCACGGTGTCGCTGTACGGCCCGGTGGCGACGGCCACCGAGTGGGCCGCGGCCGAACTGGGCGGTTCGTCGCTGGCCCGGATCACGTTCTGGCTGAAGCTGGAGGCGGCGCTGGCCTTCGGCCTGGTGAGTCTGGCCCTGGACCGGATGCTGCGCGCGGATCCGGCCCAGCGCCTGCGGGCGCACCTGCTGTGGTCGGCGAACCCGCTGCTGCTCTGGGAGATCGTGGCCAGCGGTCACATCGACGGGCTGGCCGCGCTGTTCGGGCTGCTGGGCGTGGCCGCGCTGCGGGTCAGGCCGGCGGACGCCGACCGCCCGGGCCAGATCGGCTTGCGCGGCGCGGCCCTGGCCGGGCTGCTGATCGGCGTCGCCACCGGCATCAAGGTGGAGTACGCGCTGTTCGGCCTGGCCGTGGCCTGGGCCTGCCGGCGGTCGGTGCGGCCGCTGGCCGCCGCGGCCGCGGGGTTCGCGGCGGCGGTGCTCCCGGCCTACCTCGCCGCCGGGACCGTGGCGATCAAGGTTCTCGTCACCCGCAGCCCCGGCATCACCTGGGACACCATGTACCAGCTGTTCTGGCGCCCGGTCCTCGGTTATACCCAGTTCAGCGTGACCAGCGTCCCGCCGCACCTGGAGCTGGTCGCGTACCTGCTGTTCGCCGCGGTCGCGGTGCTGGCCCTGCTCCGGCTGCCCGACCGGGTGCCCGGCCGGCCCGCGGTCACCCCGGCGCTGGCGCTGAGCCTGGCCTGGCTGTTCGTGACCGCCTACCAGCGGCCCTGGTACGACGTGATGGCCCTGGCCCTGCTGGCCCTGTACACGGCATCGTGGCTGGACTGGGTGGTGCTGATCCGGCTGCTGGCCGCCGCCACCGTGTACGCCCAGGCGGTACAGAGCCCGGCTCAGCCGCACTGGCTGAGCGACCTCGGCGCGTTCGACGGCGCCTGGCTGACGCCCAGCATCCGGCTGCTGGCTGCCGTGGCCCTGGTCGGGCTGTGTATATCCGGCCGCTGGGGCTGGCGTTCGCCCGCCGCGGCGGCCCCGGACAGGCTGCCTGAGCTGCTGCCGGCACCCTGAACGGCGTTCTCCACAAGCACGATCTGTGGATAACTCAGAACGCAACGTCCCAGCATGCATACGGGCATGGACTACTGAATGCACATGTCTGTGGACACAGCTGTGGACAACGGCTTAGTCCGGCTGGTCGGGGGGATCGCCCAGCGGGTCGGCGGTCAGGTAGAGCCGCGGCCAGCGGCAGTCAAGGAACTGGTCGAGGTAGCCGGTCAGCCGCTCCTCGAAGTCGTCGTCCTCGGCGCTGGCCCCGGCGGCCCGCTCGATAGCCGACGGGCTGTCCACCCCGAACGCCACGGCCCGGACCTCCCACGCATCGCGCTGCGCGCCGTCGTACCAGCGCTGCACGGTCCCGACCTGCCGGGCGCAGGTGTCACCGGGGATGGCCCGGCCGTAGGTCCGCTCCCACTCCGCGCTGCGCGGGTGCGGGGCGGCGCCGGGGTTCTTCCGGTCGGCTGACTTGAGCGCGTCCAGGATCAGCGTCCACTGGTAGGCCGGGGCCAGCCACCGGGGTTCCTCCCGCAGGCACAGCCAGCTGCCGCGGGAGATCCGGGCCCGGATCGCGGTGGCGGCGTGCGCGGCCAGCCCGACCGGGCTGACCCGGCCGGCGATGACCGGGATCCGGGCCCGCACGGCGGTGTCCACGCCGTGCGAGATGGCGCAATCCCGCAGCCGGGACGGCATCATCTCCAGCAGCGACAGCAGCGCCGTCCGCGGCACCGGCACGGGCCAGCCGGTCAGGTGGGCCAGGACCGTCAGTTCGGCCCACAGCCGGATGGCCGGGTATTCCGCCAGGGCCCGCTGGGCCACCCGCATGTCCCGCAGCGTGCACGGCCGCTCGGTGCAGTCCGCGCCGCAGGTCGTGCTGCGCGGCTGCACCACCCGGGCCGGGCTGGCGGTGGCCGCCTGCACCGCCGCTTCCCGGGCGGTGCCGTCGGGCATCCTGGCCAGCACGGGGTAGTCCATGCCGTCGCAGAACACCGCCGCCTCGCCCGGCGGGAGCGTGACCAGGTAGCGGTTCTGCGCCGCGGTCATGTTCATGGTCGCGCCGACCGCATCCCGGTCGTCGGCCGCGGGCAGCCGGTGGGTGATCTTCACCGCGGTGTTCTTGATCACGTCCTTGAGCAGCCGGTCGGGAATCTGCTCGGCGATGACGAGGCCCTCGCCGTAGGCGCGGATCTCGGCCAGCAAGCCGGCGAACATCTCGACCGCGTGCGCGGCCGCTCCGCCCGCGGCGCCGGGTTCCTGACGTCGCAGCAGCCGGTGCGCCTCCTCGATCACGGTCAGATGGCGCAGCATGACCTCGCGGCCCGGCTCGGCCCGGCGGGCCATCCGCAGGTGCTCGGCCAGCCTGATCAGCACCGTGCCCATCAGGAACGCCTTGTCGCTGTCGTCGCCGACGTCCTCGATCTCCAGCACGGCGTTGGTGCGCAGCAGCCGGCCGAAGTCGATCTGGTGGCCGCCCTCCAGGAACCGGCCGGTGGTGCCCAGCCGCAGGCTGGACAGCCGGACCTTGATGAAGCCGAGCACGTCGTCGGTGATCCGCTGGCTGTAGCCGACCTCCCGGACGATCCTGATCGCGGCCCGCTGCAGGTCGGTCAGGGTCGGGTAGCCCGGGTTCTGGTCGGCCAGGAGCGTCTCGCCCAGTGCCATGTCCCACCCGGCATCCTCGTACACCCGGGTCAGTGCCGCGCTCAGCACCTGCGGGAACGGCTCCTCGGACCGGAAGGACGCGATGAACAGCGCCTTGACCAGGTCGGCGTGGGTCTGCAGCGGGAACCGCCGCCCGTCGGCGTCCGGGGCCGGCTCCAGCGGGTTGAGGCCGGCCGCGATCGCGTCCGATTCCCCGGGCCTGATCCGCACCACCTCGGCACCGGAGGTCCCGGCCGCGAGCCGCGCCGCCATCAGCCGGTACTCGGCCTTGGCCGGCTCCACGACCAGCCAGGGAATCCCGGCCCCGGTGGCGGCCTCAAGCAGGCCGCGTACCGTCTGCGACTTGCCCGCGCCGGTGGCGCCGCACACGAACACGTGCCGGTTCAGCGAGTCAAGCGGCAGCACCAGCGGCCCGGCCGGGCGGCGGCTGCGGTCCAGTACCTGGCCGATGGTGATCGCCGGCCGGGTCCCGGCCGGCTCCTGGGTGACGTCGAAGTCCGGTCCCAGGGCCAGCCGGACGCCGGGTATCTCCCGCTCCGGCGGCCGGGCCAGCGCCGCGACCAGCTCGCTGCTGGCGTAGAACGGGCAGGCCAGCGTCGCGTCGCCGCCGAGCGTGCCCGGCCCGGCGGCGGCGTCCAGGAGCTCGCGCAGGCCCAGTGCCTCGGAGCCTGCCGGGGCCAGCGCGTAGGGCAGGCCGGCCAGGTCAGCCGAGGCGCAGACCAGCCCGGCCACTCGCGTGGCCGCCGCCGCGTCGAGCCCGCCCCCGGACAGGCGCACCCGCCACAGGCCCGCGGACAGGCCGGCCCGCAGCTCGGCGTGCCGCAGATGCAGCCGCCGGGCCTGCACGGCCTTGCCGGAAGACCGCTCGGCCTGGCCGGCGGCCTCCTCCTCGCTCCTGGCCACCTGGTCGGCGATCTGCCCGATCTCGGCGGCGGCCAGCGGCTCGGCGATCAGCAGCCAGCCGAACGGCCCGGGCCAGGTGGCCAGCAGGCATTCCTCCAGGGACGGCGGGATCCGGTCTGCGGTCCGCCGCTCGTCGTCCGGCAGCAGCCCGTCGCTGATCCCGCCGATGGCGCGCCAGCTCGGCAGCTTGGCCAGCAACGGCCCGAGCGTGCCGGGGGTTAGCGCGCGGGCCCGGGCGCCGCCTGGGAGGGTCAGGAGGACCTCATGCGAGTCCTCGCTGCCGACCAGGCCCCGGCCCGCGGCCAGGAACTGGACCGGACCGCCGGCCTCGTGCCGTACCCAGCCCAGCGCGAGCGCCCCGGAGCCCGGGCCGGCCACGCCGGCGTGATACGCCGCGACCAGCGCGGCCAGCCGCTGGGTCCGGCCCACATCGCCGGACCGGTCCGGTGGCGCCGCGGTCTGCTCGGTCTGCGGGCGGCGCGGGATTTCGGTGATGTGGTACGCGTCGAGCCCGTCCAGATCCGGCCAAGCTAACATCGGTGGCCCTTCCCGGTTTGCTGGCGAACCGTACGTTTCCTGCGTACTGACACAAATACCCTAAACAACCCCGGGGGCGCATCCAAAGGCGGCGAGGCCGGGACACGCGGGGTCTGAACACGGGGGTCTGAACACGGGGGTCAGGGCGGCCAGGTCCGCCAGTTGGTGTAGGTCCTGGCTCGCCGGCACCGGGCGCGGGCCAGCACCTGGAGCACGGTGAAGACGGTCACGGCCAGCGCGGCGACGGCGATCAGCGCGATCCGGGCCGCCCCAGACGCGCCTGCCGCCGGCGGATCGGCCGGGACAGCGGCCTGGACCGGCCCGGCGAACAGGCACAGGCTGGCCAGCGCGGCCAGCCCGGTCACCGCGAGCGCGGCCAGGATCCGCCTGCGCACCGTGGCATGCCCGTGCTCGGCCCGCCGGATGCAGCACGGGCAGGGCAGTGCCGGTCCGAGTAGGCACCGCTGGCCCGGTCCGCCGCTCATGTCCTGCTCACGCCCTTCCCCGACCGCGCCGTCGGCGTGATCGGGACCGGTGCCGCGGCCGCCTCCACGAGAGAAGGCGGTGGTCACCGCGCGGGCGGTAACCTCCCAGGCGGCCACGGGCACCGGCCGCTACCCAGGACTACGGGCCGGCGGCCCCGTCCGGTTCGGCCGCGGCGCGCCCGTTATGAGCCGGTAAGGATTCGCCCAGCACCCGGGCCAGGTAGGGGTTGCCGAACCTGGCCTCGGGATCAACCTCGGCCCGGACCCGGCGGAAGTCCTCGAAGCGCGGGTAGAGCCGACCCAGCCGGCCGGCGTCCAGGGAGTGCATCTTGCCCCAGTGCGGCCGGCCGCCGACCTCCGCCACGATGGACTCGAACACCTCGAAATACGCCTGGTAGGGCAGCCTGGCGTACTGGTGGATGGCAATGTAGGCGGTGTCCCGGCCGTGGGCGGTGGACAGCCAGATGTCGTCGGCGGCGGCCACCCGGACCTCGACCGGGAACATGACCGGGTCGGCTAGCCGGGGCACGGCCCGGCGCAGTTCAGCCAGCACGCCGGCCAGTGATTCACGTGGAACGGCGTACTCGGATTCGGTGAACCGGACCCGCCGGGGGGTGACGAACACCCGGTAGGACGCGTCGGCGTAGGTCCGGGCGGACAGCGCGGCCGACGACAGCCGGTTCAGCGCGGGGATCAGCCGCGGCACGGCCCGGCCGACCCGGCACAGGCTGCCGAAGGCCGCGTTCTCCATGACCTCGAACTCCCAGAACCGGCGCCAGCCCGGCATCGGCTTGGGCGACGCTGCGCCCGCCTCGGCCAGGCGAAGCCGGAGAAGCCGGGAGCCGGTTGTTCCGCTTGACCAGCGCCTGGCGGCCGTAGGGGAACCAGTAGAACTCGAAGTGGTCGTTGCCGTCGGCCAGCGCGTCGAACTGCTCGATGACGTCGTCGACCGGCATCGGGCGCTCGTCGGCGGCCAGCGTGAACGCCGGCACGCAGCGCAGCGTCACCGCGGCCACCACGCCGAACGCGCCCAGCCCGACCCGCGCGGCCGCGAACAGATCCGGCCGCGCCGACGCCGAGCACGAGGTCAGGGACCCGTCGGCCAGGACCAGGTCCAGCGCCTCGATCTGGGTGGCCAGGCCGCCCAGCCGGGCGCCGGTGCCGTGGGTGCCGGTAGCCAGGGCACCCGCGACCGTCTGCACGTCGATGTCGCCCAGGTTGGCCAGGGCCAGGGCGAGCGGAGCCAACCCGGCGTTCAGCGCGCGCAGCGTGGTCCCTGACCGCACCGTGACCAGGCCGGTCCTGGTGTCGGCGGCGATGATCCCGGTCCAGCCGGACAGGTCCAGGGCCAGCCCGTCGGTGGCCGCCGCCGGGGTGAACGAATGGCCGCTGCCCAGGGCCCGGAGCTGCAGGCCGGCCCCGGCCGCCTCCTTGACCGCGGCCGCGATCCCGGCCTCGTCGCGCGGCTGGCGCCAGCGCGCGGGCGTGGCGGTCGCGGTCCCGGCCCAGTTCCGCCAGACCCGGCGGTCGGGGATGGGTTCCATGTCCCGACAGTATTCAGATTCCGGCCGCCACGGTCTAGGGTGCGAGCATGTCGCTCGACCAGACCAGCCGCACCGGGCAGGCCGGCCAGCCGCTTTCCCCGGCGGCCCGCCGCGCCTCCTACGACCGGCTCACCGCGGACCTGGACCCGCCGCTGGCCATCGTCGACGCCGGGGCGTTCGACCGGAACGCGGCCAGCCTGACCCGCCGGGCCGCCGGGCGGCCGATCCGGGTGGCGACCAAGTCGCTGCGCTGCCGCGCCCTGATCGAGCGGGCCCTGGCCCGGCCCGGCTTCCGCGGCGTGATGTGCTATTCGCTGCCCGAGGCCCTGTGGCTGAACGCCGCGGGCACCAGCGACGACCTGCTGGTCGCCTATCCCACGGTGAACGCGGCGGCGCTGCGGGCCCTGGCCGCCGACGAGGCGGCCCGGGCGAACGTCACGATCATGGTCGACTCGGCCGATCACCTGGACGTGGTGGACCTGGCCCTGGGCGACGGCCATCCGGAGATCCGGGTCTGCCTGGAACTCGACGTGTCCTGGCGCCCGCTGGCCGGCCGGCCCAGGTCCACATCGGCACCCGGCGCTCGCCGCTGTTCACCGCGCGGCAGGCCGCCGACGCCGCCGCGCTGATCACCCGGCGGCCGGGCTTCCGCCTGGTCGGCGTGATGGGCTACGAGGGCCAGATCGCGGGCCTGGGCGACGCTCCGCCCGGGCACCCGGCCCGGGCCCGGCTGATAAGGCAGATCCAGGCTCGTTCGGCGGCGGAGCTGGCCGGGCGCCGGGCCGAGACGGTCCGCCTGATCCGGGCCCTGACGCCCCTGGAGTTCGTCAACGGCGGCGGCACCGGCAGCCTGGAGTCGACGACCCGGGACGCCTCGGTGACCGAGCTGACCGCGGGCTCCGGCCTGGTCGGCGGGACGCTGTTCGACGCCTACACCCGGTTCACCCCGGAACCCGCGCTGCTGTTCGCGCTGCCCGTGGTCCGGCGGCCCAGCCCGGGCCTGGCCACCCTGTTCGCCGGCGGCTACGTGGCCTCGGGCCCCGGCACCAAGGACCGGCTGCCCCGGCCCTACCTGCCTCCGGGCCTGACCCTGACCGGGGTGGAGGGCGCCGGCGAGGTCCAGACCCCGGTCCGCGGCGCGGCGGCCGGCCTGCGCACCGGCGACCGGGTTCTGGCTGCGGCACGCCAAGGCCGGCGAGCTGGCCGAGCGGTTCACCGACTACCACCTGATCGATGGCGATCAGGTCACCTCGGTCCCGACCTACCGGGGCGAGGGCCACTGCTTCGGTTAACGGGCCGCGCCACGCCGACCCCGGTCCGTTCGGGCCAGAGGCGCCTCAGCCGGTTCCGACCGTGATATCTATGCCGAACGATCCGTGGCTGACCTCCTCATTTCCAACCGAGGGGGTGCCGTGGGCGTCGTAGATGTGACATGGCTCGCGGAGCCGCTAAGACATGGAGGGGTTGGACATCGATGTGGACCACGAAGGGCGGCCGAGCCCGCCAGATTGCGCCCTGGGCCGGGCTTGGCGGTTTCGTTTTGCTGATGACCGCGTGCGGTTCGACGAGTAGTTCCACGGTGGCGGTGACCTCGAGCCCGCCGGCGACTACGGCGCCGGCGAGCGCCCCGGCTTCGCCGACCGTGACCGCCACCCCGCTTTCCTCGCCCAGCGTGACCGCGACCGCGGCGCCGAGCGCGCCGGCGGCGCAGACCGGGGCCAGCACGTTCCTGGCCCCCGGGCAGGACACTAACGGGACCCCGTTGCACGAGCCGGCCTGCGGCGGTTACGGCTGCGCGCTGTCGGGTGATTCCACCGCGTTCTTGTACAAGATGACCTGGACCACCTGGTCGGCCACCGAGGCGGTCGGCACCGGCACCTACAAGATCGACGATTGCAACCCGAACTGCGCCGGCGGCACGGTTTACTCGGTGGCCACCACGGTGACGCTGAGCCAGCCGGTCAAGGTGTGCTCCTCGTCGGGTACCCGCTGGTACTGGTCGCGAGCTTCGTTCCAGTACCCGCAGGGGCTGCCCAAGGCGCTGCAGGGCCAGAACGCCCCGACCAACCCCTGGACGTTCGCCTCTGTGGTATCCGCGGCCCAGTCCAGCTGCGGCAGCTGACCCGGGCTCAGGCAGGTTCGGTGGCAGCGGGTTCGGTGGCAGCGGGTTCGGTGGCAGCGGGTTCGGTGGCAGCGGGTTCGGTGGCAGCGGGTTCGGTGGCAGCGGGTTCGGTGGCAGCGGGTTTGGTGGCAGCGGGTTCGGTGGCAGTGACCTGAGCGGCGATGGCGGGCAGGGCCAGGGCCAGGTCGGCGGGCGTGGGGGCCCGCTCCGGGTCGATCAGCCACTGCACCAGGACGCCGCTGACCAGTGCCTGGTGCAGTGAGCCGATGGCCCGGGCGCGCCGCTCGTCGGCCGGGTCCACGCCGTACAGCGTCTGGGCCCAGAACATCCGGGCGTCGTCGATCCCGGCCGCCACCGCGGCGCGCACCTCGGGGTCGCGCTGGGCCACGGTGAAGATGTCGAAGGTGGCCAGCCAGACCTCGCGGCTGGTCTGGAACGAGTCGATGACCCGGGTCCAGAGTCGCTCGAGGCGCTCCGCCGGGGTCACGCCAGCCGCCGCGTCGGTCCCGATGGTCTGGGCCATCTCCGCGCCGAACTCGTCCAGGGCCTGCAGCACCGCGGCGTTGAGCAGCGCCTTGGTGGAGCCGTAGTGGTAGCCGATGGAGGCCAGGTTGGTCCCCGAGGCGGCGACGATGTCGCGGGCTGTGGTGTGGGCGTAGCCCTTCTCCCGCAGGCAGCGGACCGCCCCGGCCAGCAGGTCCTCACGATGGCTCATGGCCAGAGTCTAGCAAAAATCTATACAAACGTCCTATACATTTGTCTTATACATTTGTATGATCCCAGCCATGGATAACACAGCTGTGGACATCACAGGCACGCAGAACCGGAACATCCTGATCTCGGGCGCGAGCGTGGCCGGACCCGCGCTGGCCTACTGGCTGCACCGGTACGGCTTCCGCCCGACCGTGGTGGAGCGGGCCCCGCAACTGCGCGGCGGCGGGTACGCGGTCGACTTCCGCGGCGCGGTGCACCTGTCAGTGCTGGCCAAGATGGGCCTGCTGGACCAGGTCAGGGCCACGCAGACACATCTGTCCGCGACCACCTACGTGGACGCGGATGACCGGCCGGCGGCCCAGATGCCGGCCGAGATCTTCGCGGGTGACGTGGAGATCCTCCGCGGCGACCTGGGCCGCATCCTGTACCAGGCGACCCGGGACGGTACCGAGTACCTGTTCGGCGATTCGGTCACCAGCCTGCGGCAGGACGACCGCGGGGCGCACGTCACCTTCGAGCGCGCCGCCCCGCGCACCTTCGACCTGGTCATCGGGGCGGACGGGCTGCACTCGGCGATCCGCAGGCTGGCCTTCGCCGCGCCGCCGGATCCGGTGCGCGACCTCGGCCTGTACGTGTCGATCTTCAGCGTGGCCAACTCGCTCGGCCTGGACCACGCGGGCCTGCTGCACAGCGTGCCGGGCCGGACGGCGGCCATCTTCAGCACCCGGGACCCCGGTCAGGCCGTGGCCCTGTTCTTCTTCGCCGGGCCGCCGGACGGCTACGACCGCCGTGACCCCGCCGAGCAGCAGAAGATCGTGGCCGAGGCCTTCGAGCACGTGGGCTGGCACGTCCCCGGCCTGCTGGCCCAGATGGCCGGGGCGGCCGACTTCTACTTCGACTCGGTCAGCCAGGTGCACCTGGACCGCTGGTCGGCCGGCCGGGTGGCGCTGATCGGCGACGCCGGCTACGCCGCGGGCCCGGGCGGGAACGGTACCGGCACCGCGGTGGTCGCGGCCTACGTGCTGGCCGGTGAGCTGGCCGCCGCCCGCGGCGACTACCGCACGGCGTTCGGCCGGTACGAGCGGCTGCTGCGCCCGTACGTGGCACGCGGCCAGAAGCAGGCCAACGGCGGCCTGAAGTTCCTGGCCCCGCCGACCGCCAAGCTGATCAGGCAGCGGGACCGGTTCTTCCGCCTGCTGCCCTACCTGCCGGCCCGGGGCCTGATCAGGTACCTGTCCACCAGGACCGCGACCGCGATCAGGCTGCCGGAATACAACAGCGCCTGATACCCGGCGCTGCGCGGCGGCAGCAGCTTGCAACGGAGCAGCAACCGATTGCAAACCAGACCGGTACATCCCACGTGACACGGTGAGCGCCAGGCACCGAGTGAACGGGGACACGCTCATGGTTGGCATCAAGCCCGCGGCGGCGCCGGGGACCGCGACCCGCGGGCGAACCGAGGATCTGCCCCCGGCCTGGAGATCGCCGGGGGCCGGGCCGGTGGCGCTGATGGACGAGGGCCTGGTCGACTCCGGCTTCGGCTACGAGCGGTTCACGGCCCTGGCGGGCCCGCCAGGCCGGCTAGGCCGGGCGGGGACGGGAGGGCCCGGTCTCCACGACGGCGAAGGAGGCCGGGGGCATCACCACCGTGTCGTGGGTGATGGCGACCTCCGGGCTGGAGGCGGCCAGCAGGCCGATGCCGGGCTGGCCCAGGGCCAGCCGGGCGGGCTGCGGGCCCAGGTTGGCCGCGATGCGCAGGCTGCCGCGGCGGACCAGCAGCCACCGGGCATCCTCGTCGAAGCCGGCCGTTACCCGGTCCAGCCGCGGGTCGGTCAGCTCGGGCCGGGCCCGGCGCAGCGCGATCAGCTCCCCGTACCAGGCCAGGATGCCCAGGTACGGCTCGTGGTCGAGCTGGCTCCAGTCCAGCTTAGAGCGCAGGAAGGTCGCCTCGTCCTGCGGGTCGGGCACGTCTTCGGTGGCCCACCCGTGCTCGGCGAACTCGGCCTTGCGGCCCTCGGCCACCGCCTCGGCCAGCCAGGGCTCGATGTGGTCGGTGAAGTACTGCCAGGGCGTGTCGGTGCCCCACTCCTCGCCCATGAACAGCATCGGCGTGTACGGCCCGGTGAGGATCAGGCCGGCGCCCACCTTGATCAGGTCGGGCGGCAGCGTGGCCGAGATCCGGTCGCCGGTGGCCCGGTTGCCGACCTGGTCGTGGTCCTGCAGGTAGCCGAGGAACCGGTGGGCGGGCAAGCGGAACACGTCGACCTGGCGGCCATGGGTGCGGCCGCGGAAGGCCGAGTAGATGCCGTCGTGGAAGAACACCCTGGTGTAGGCCTTGGCCAGGGCGGCCATGGAGCCGAAGTCGCAGTAGTAGCCCTGCCGCTCGCCGGTGATCGCGGCGTGCACGGCGTGGTGGAAGTCGTCGCTCCACTGCGCGGCCAGCCCGTACCCGCCCGCCTCCCGGGAGGTGACCAGGCGCGGGTCGTTGGCGTCGGACTCGGCCAGCAGGATGAGCTCGCGGTTCAGCAGGGCGGCCAGGGCCTGCACCTCGGCCGCGAGTTCCTCCAGGAAGTGCAGGGCGCGGCGGTCCTCCAGGGCGTGCACCGCGTCCAGCCGCAGCCCGTCCAGGTGGTACTCGCGCAGCCACATCAGGGCGTTGCCGATCAGGAACGCGCGGACCTCGTCCGAGCCGGGCTGGTCCAGGTTGACCGCGGGCCCCCAGGGGGTGACGTGCGCCGCGGTGAAGTACGGCCCGAAGGCGTCCAGCCGGTTGCCGATGCCGACGTGGTTGTAGACCACGTCGAGCAGGACGGCCAGGCCGCGCGCGTGGCAGGCGTCGACGAACCGCTTCAGCCCGTCCGGGCCGCCGTACGGCTCGTGCACCGCCCACAGGTTGATCCCGTCGTAGCCCCAGCCGTGGCGGCCGGGGAAGGCGGCCACCGGCATCAGCTCGACCGTGTGCACGCCCAGGTCACGCAGGTGATCCAGCCGCCCGATGGCGGCGTCCAAGGTGCCCTCGGCGGTGAACGTCCCGACGTGCAGCTCGTAGATCACCGATCCGTGCAGCGCCCCGCCGCGCCACCGCTCGTCGGTCCAGCGGAACGCGGCGTGGTCGTAGGTGCGGCTCAGGCCTTTGATGCCGAACGGCTGCCGCAGCGAGCGGGGATCGGGCAGGACGTCCCCGTCGTCCAGCCGGAACCCGTAGTCGATGCCGGCCGTGACGTCCGGCACGATCGCGCTCCACCAGCCGGACCAGCCCTCGGCCTGGCCGGCCGGCTCCTGGCTCATCGGGTAGCGCCGCCCGGCCACCTCGACCTCGGCCTTCCCGGCGGCCGGGGCCCACACGCTGAACGTGCTCACCGGGGGCGGCCGCCCGCGAACTGGTCCTGCTCGGCCAGGTAGACCCGCTCCGGGATCAGCAGTGCCACCGGGTGCCGCCTGGTCAGGTCGGACAGCAGCGGCCGCAGCCCGGCGTGCCTGGCCCCGGTGAGCACATCCCGCCAGTGCAGCTCGGGCAGGGGCAGGGTGGTGTCGCCCCAGCCGCCGCGGCGGCGCAGCCCGGCGGGCAGCCGGGTGACCACGGTGACCGCGTGCTCGCCGCGCAGGAAGGCCACCGCGTGCTCGGCGGCCGGGCCCTCGGCGGCCAGCGGGGCGTAGCTGCCCGCGAACCAGTCCGGGTGGTCCCGGCGCAGCCACAGCGCGCGCCAGGTGACCAGCAGCTTCTCGGCGTCCAGGCCGACCACCTGGTCCGGGCCGGCCTGCAGCGCGGCCAGCAGCCGCCGGCGCCTGCCGAAGTCCACCGGCCGCCGGTTGTCCGGATCGACCAGGGACAGGCCGGTGAGCTCGCAGCCCTGGTAGACGTCGGCCACCCCGGGCATGGTGAGCTGGACCAGCTTGGCGCCCAGGGTGTTGACCCGGGCGTCGGGGGCGATCCTGGCCACGAAGTCGGCGATCCCGGCGGTCAGTTCCGGGTCGGCCAGCACGGCGTCGGCCAGGCCCAGGACCGCGGACTCGTAGCCCGCGTCGGGCACGGTCCAGGAGGTCCGGGTCTTGGCCTCATGCATGGCCTTGGCCAGGTACGCACCGAGACGCTCGTTCCCGATCAGCCAGGCGCCGACCAGGGTCTGCCACATCAGGTACTCCAGGTCGGGCTCCGGGGCCCGCTCGGTGGCCTGGGCGGTCGCGCCCTCGGTGAGCCAGACGGCCAGGCCGTGCCATTCGGCCACCTTGTGCGCCCACTCCTCCGGCCATTCGGCCAGCACGGCCAGCCGGGCCCGGACGTCTTCCTGGCGCTTGGTGTCGTGCGTCGACAGGGTGGTCAGCGTGGCCGGCCAGCGGGCGGCCAGGCGGCTGACGGCGGCGTGGAACTGCGCCGGGCTGAGGCCGAACACGTCCGGGTCGCCGCCCACCTCGTTCAGCGCGGCCAGCCGCGGCCAGCGGTAGAACGCGGTGTCCTCGACCCCCTTGGCCAGCACCGGGCCGGTGGTCTGGCCGAACCGGACGACCAGCTCGTCCCGGGCCGCCTGCCGGTCCGCGTCGGCGGCCGGAGCGCCGAGCCCGAGCACCGCGGCGCACACCGCGTTCAGGGCCGGGTGCAGCCGCTCGGCCAGCTGCCCGCGGGCGGCGGCAGCCGCCGTCTCCACGGCCGCCACCGCGGGGCCGGGCGGCGGCTCGCCCGGTGTCACGTAGGCCCGGTACACCCCGAACCCGGCTAGCAGCTCGACCAGCACGTCGTGCAGGTCGGCCTCGGCGAAGCCGTCCAGGCCCGGGTACTCGGCCCGGGCGAACAGCCGGGACAGCCGGGACAGCTCGGCGGTGAAGGTGGCGTCGGCGATGTCGCGCTTGGCGTCCCTGGCCACCTCGGCGAACCGCCGCTTCCCGCCGGTGAAGCTGACGTATTCCTGGGTCAGCCGGGGACCGCCGTCCGGATCGAGGAACAGGCCGCCGACCAGGGCCAGCGTGTCGTAGCCGGTGGTGCCCGCGCAGTCCCAGGCGGGCAGTTCCTCGTCCGGAGCCAGGATCTTCTCCACCACCACCCACAGCTCGCCGGCCGCCTCAGCCAGCCGCCGCAGGTAGCCGCCGGGGTCGGCCAGCCCGTCGGGGTGATCCACGCGCAGGCCGTCGATCAGCCCGTCGGCGGCCAGCCGCAGCACCACCCGGTGGGTGGCCTCGAAGACGTCGGGGTCTTCGGCCCGGATGGCGATGAGCGTGTCGATGTCGAAGAACCGCCGCCAGTTGAGCTGGGTCGCCGCCTCATGCCAGTCGGCCAGCCGGTAGTGCTGCTGGGCCAGCAGCATGCCCAGCGGCAGGTCGGCCACGCCGTCCCGCAGCGGCAGTACGTGGTCGAAGTACCGCAGCACCGGGCCGGGATGCCCGTCGTGCTCCTGGCCGGCGGACGCCTTGAGGTTGGTGTCGATGATCAGGTCGCCCAGGCACTTCTCCACCGGCCCGCTCAGGATGGGCATCAGCAGCTTGCCCTCCTGCGCGTCCCAGTCGACGTCGAACCAGTGCGCGTACGGCGAGGCCCGGCCCTGGTAGAGCACCGACCAGAGCTGCTTGTTGCGCCACTCGGGCGTGGGCCGGGCCATGTGGTTGGGCACGATGTCGACCACCACGCCCAGCTGGCGGCGGTGGAATTTCTCGGCCATGGCCCGGAACGCGTCCTCGCCGCCCAGGTCGGCCGAGACGCGCGAGTGGTCCACCACGTCATACCCGTGCGGTGACCCCGGGTTGGCCTGCAGGATCGGCGACAGGTAGACGTGCGTCACGCCCAGGTCGGCCAGGTAGTCGGCCTGCGCGGCCGCCTCGGCGAAGCCGAAGCCGCGCCGCAGCTGCAGCCGGTAGGTGGACAGCGGCGCCCAGCCGGACCACGAGGGCCAGGGGGTCGCCGGATCCTCGGCGCCGCCGGACGGCTCAGCCACGGTGCAGCAACTGGATCGAGTGGTTGATCACGGTCATCACGTCTCCCGGCTTGGCGGCGCTGTCTTTCCCGAATTGGGTCACGGGCAGCGCAGTGTCCAGCATCATGGCCCACCGCTGCCCGTACCGCCGGGACGGGATGGTGAAGGCCAGGTCCTGTTCGCTGGCGTTGAACAGCATCAGGAAGGATTCGTCGGCCATCCGCTCGCCGCGCCGGTCGGGTTCGCTGATGGCCCGGCCGTTCAGGAACACGGTGAGGGACTTGGCGAATCCGGCGTCCCAGTCGTCCCCGGTCATCTCCTGGCCGGCCAGGGTGAACCAGGCGATGTCGCTCAGCCGCTGGCGGGTGCCGCGGGCGGGCCGGCCGCGGAAGAACCGGCGGCGGCGGAACACCGGGTGGTCGGCGCGCAGCTTGATCAGCAGGCGCACGAAGTCCAGCAGGTCCTGGTCGTCCTCGGCCCGGATCGCCCAGTCGATCCAGGAGATCTCGTTGTCCTGGCAGTAGGCGTTGTTGTTGCCCTGCTGGGTGCGTCCCATCTCGTCCCCGGCCAGCAGCATCGGGACCCCCTGGGACAGCAGCAGCGTGGTGAGGAAGTTGCGCTTCTGCCTGGCCCGCAGCGCGAGCACGGCCTTGTCGTCGGTCGGGCCCTCGACGCCGCAGTTCCAGGACCGGTTGTCATCGCTGCCGTCGCGGTTGTCCTCGCCGTTGGCCTCGTTGTGCTTGTGGTTGTAGGAGACCAGGTCGGCCAGGGTGAAGCCGTCATGCGCGGTGACGAAGTTGACCGAGGCCACCGGGCGCCGCGAATCCTGCTGGTACAGGTCACTGGATCCGGTCAGCCGGGAGGCGAACTCGGGCACGGTGGCGGGCTGGCCGCGCCAGAAGTCGCGGATCGTGTCCCGGTACTTCCCGTTCCATTCGCTCCACAGCGGCGGGAAGTTGCCCACCTGGTACCCGCCGTCGCCCACGTCCCAGGGTTCGGCGATGAGCTTGACCTGGGACACCACCGGATCCTGCTGGACCAGGTCGAAGAACGCCGACAGCCGGTCCACCTCGTAGAACTGCCGGGCCAAGGTGGCGGCCAGGTCGAACCTGAACCCGTCGACGTGCATGTCCAGCACCCAGTACCGCAGCGAGTCCATGATCATCTGCAGTACGTGCGGGTGCCGCATGAGCAGGCTGTTCCCGGTGCCGGTGGTGTCCATGTAGTACCGCCGGTCGTTGTCCACCAGCCGGTAGTAGGCGGCGTTGTCGATGCCGCGGAACGACAGCGTCGGCCCGAGGTGGTTGCCCTCGGCGGTGTGGTTGTAGACCACGTCGAGGATCACCTCGATGCCGGCCTCGTGCATGGTGCGGACCATGGTCTTGAACTCCTGCACCTGCTCGCCGCGCCGGCCGCTGGCCGCATAGTCGTTGTGCGGGGCGAAGAAGCCGATGGTGTTATAGCCCCAGTAGTTGTGCAGGCCCTTGTCGTTCAGGTGGCTGTCGGTGACGAACTGGTGCACCGGCATCAGCTCGATCGCGGTAACGCCCAGTTCGCGCAGGTGGCTGATGATCGCCGGATGGGCCAGGCCCAGGTAGGTGCCGCGCTGCTCCTCGGGGATGACCGGATGCTCCTTGGTCAGGCCGCGGACGTGCGCCTCGTAGATCACGGTCTCGTGGTAGGGCGTGCGCGGCGGCCGCTCCCGGTTCCATTCGAAGTACGGGTTGATCACCACCGAGCGCGGCACGTGCGGCGCGGAGTCGGCGTTGTTGCGCCGGTCGGGATGGCCGAACGGGTAGGAGAAGACGGCCTGGCCCCAGTCGACGTGGCCCTCGATGGCCTTGGCGTACGGATCGAGCAGCAGCTTGTGCGGGTTGCAGCGGTGCCCGGCGGCCGGGTCGTAGGGGCCGTGCACCCGGTAGCCGTAGCGCTGGCCGGGGCCGACGCCGGGCAGGTACCCGTGCCACACGAACCCGTCCACCTCGTGCAGGTCGACCCGGTTCTCGGTGCCGTCATCGTCGAACAGGCACAGCTCGACCCGCTGGGCGACCTCGGAGAACAGCCCGAAGTTGGTTCCGGCCCCGTCGTAGGTCGCCCCGAGCGGGTAGCTGTCGCCAGGCCACACGGCAGTCACCGGCAAGTGTCTCCCCATCCCTCGCGCTGAACATGCGTTCCTGTCATCACCACTTTCCCATCCTGTGGCGATCACACGGCACGATTCGGCAATGCTTCCCCGGGGGGACGACCCCCCGGGATCCCCCCGCGCACGGGGGACTACCCGTCCCCCCGTACCCCCCTGGGGGCGCGCAGGGCCTGCACCAGGGCGGGGATGACCTGGTGCAGGTCGCCGATGACGGCGTAATCGGCGTGGGTCAGGATGGGGGCGCCCGGGTCGGTGTTGATCGCGATGATGTGCTTGGCGCCCGAGCAGCCGGCGATGTGCTGGATGGCCCCGCTGATGCCGCAGGCCAGGTACAGCTCGGGGGTGATCTTGGTCCCGGTCTGGCCGACCTGCTGCTTGTGCGGGCGCCAGCCCTCGGAGGTGACCACCCGGGAGACGCCCACCACGCCGCCCAGCAGGCCCGCCAGCTCCTCCAGCGGGGCGAAGCCGTCCGGGCCGCCCACGCCGCGGCCGCCGCCGACCACCACCCGCGCGGTGGCCAGCGATACGCCGCCCGCCCCGGCCGGCGACTCCACCGCCCGCACCCGCAGGTCGTCCTCGGCCAGTTCCGGCTTGTGCACGTGGACCTGGACGGCGGCGGGTGACTCGGCGGGAACGGGTGACACCGCGTCGGTGGCCACGGTGAACAGCGCCAGCGGGGCTTCCATGACGGCGTCCTCGAGCAGCAGCCCGGCCCAGCGGTGGCGCACGAGCCGGTGCGTCTGCCCGCCGTCGGGGGTGACGATCGTGCAGTTGGCCGCCATGGGCAGGCCGGTGATCGCGCCCAGGTGGGCCAGCACCTCGTTGCCCCGGTCGGTGCCGGCGGCCAGCACCGCGGTCGCCCCGGTCTCGGCGGCCAGCCCGGCCAGCACCCGGGCCCAGGCCTGCGGCGCGTACCCATCAAGCAGATCAGGCTCGATCACGTACACGTCGGTGACGCCGTAGCCGGCCAGCGCGTCGGCCGGCACCTGCGCCGAGTCCGCGAACACGACTGTCCGGACAGAAGTGTCCCCCAGCGACCGGGCCAGGGTGACCGCTCGCAGCGACGCGTCGGGCGGCCCGCCGTCGTCCAGCTCTACCAGGCACAGCACGGTCATGCTGTATCTCCCGCTCGCTCTAGGGGCGCCTTAAGGCGCCGCCTTCCCTCGTCGCTCGTCCCTCGCTCCTCAGTCCAGGCGGCACCGCGCCCCTGCCGCTCGCTCATGAGAGGACTCCCAGCTCGTCCAGGACGCGGACCAGGTCGGGCACCGCGTCGGCGCCGTGGCCGAGCACGGTGGCCTGGTGCTTGCTGGCCGCGGGCACCCGTAGCGCCTGCTTGCGCAGCCCCTCGGCCGCCCAGTCCGGCGCGGAGCGCTCGACCGCGGCCCGCTTGGCCCGGAGCCGGCCGGGCAGCGACGGGTAGCGGGGCAGGTTGATGCCCTCCTTGACGGTGACCACGGCGGGCAACCGCAGCGAGTAGGCCTCCTCGACGCCGCGGTACTCCCGGCGGGCCACCAGGCCGTCCGGGGTCACGGTCAGGTTCTTGATCCCGGTGGCTACCGGCCAGCCGAGCTCGTGCGCGAGCCTGATGCCGACCTGGTAGTCGCCGGTGTCGGCCGCCTCGTTGCCCAGCAGCACCAGGTCATACCCGTGGGCCTTGACCTCGGCGGCGATGGCGGACGCGGTGGCGATCGGGCCGAACTCCCGGCCGTCGGTCTCCAGCAGCACGGCCCGCCCGGCCCCCAGGGCCAGCGCGTCCCGCAGCTGCTCGATGGCGACCTCGGGGCCCAGGGTCAGCACCGAGGCGGTGCCGCCCATCCGCTCGGTGATCTGCACCGCCTCTTCGACCGCGCACTCCTCGTGCGGGCTGATCGAGAACCCGGACATCCGGGTGTCGACGTCCTGTCCGTCCGGGGTGACCGTGATCTTGCCGCCCACGGTGGGGACCCGCTTGACGCAGACGAGTATCTCCATGTCGAAACGACCTAACTCCGGATCCGGTCGTTGGCCGGGTCGAACAGCGGGGTGGCGCTGGCCCGGGCCACCGTGACCGGGTACTGCTCGCCCATGTACTCCACCAGCAGCGCGTTGCCCTCGACGGCCTCGGCGGCGGGCAGGTAGGCCATCAGCAGGTGCTTGCCCACCGACGGGCCGGATCCCGCGCTGGTCACGTACGACGGGCGGCCCTTGGCGTCCACCAGCCGCTCGCCGGCCAGCGACAGGATCGGCTCGCCGCCCAGCATGTAGCGCGGCATGCCGGAGGCGCCCTCGTGCGAGTCCACGGTCAGCGTGCACATCACCGCGACCGGCGGTTCGGCCCGCTGCCGCAGGTAGGCCTCCCGGCCGATGAACGGCTGCTCCTTGACCTTGGGCCGGGTCATGCCCGCCTCGACCACGGTGTACTCGGGCGTGAGCTCGGCGCCGAACGCCCGGTACCCCTTCTCCAGCCGCCCGGTGGTCCCGTACACGCCGATGCCGGCCGGGATCAGGCCGAGCGGCTGGCCCGCGGCCCGCAGCGTGTCCCACAGCCGGGCGCCCTGCTCGATCGGCGCATGCAGTTCCCAGCCCAGCTCGCCCACGTAGGAGATGCGGGAGGCGAGCACCACAGCGCCGCCGATTTCGATCTCCCGGCAGGTGCCGAACGCGAAGCCCTGGTGCGACACGTCATCCTCGGTCACCGCGGCCAGCACGTCCCTGGCCCGCGGACCCCACAGCCCGATCGTGGTCCAGGCCGAGGTGAGGTCGGCCAGGAACGCGTCCGGCGGCAGGTGGTCGCGGATCCACTTGGCGTCGGACATGCCGGTCGCGCCGCCGGTGACCACCCGGAACCGGTCCGGAGCCAGCCGCATGACGGTCAGGTCGGCCCGGAACCCGCCGTTATCGTCGAGCCAGGAGGTGTACACCACCCGGCCGACGGCGACGTTCAGCTGGGCCACCGACAGCGTCTGCACCGCGGTCAGCGCGCCAGGACCGGAGATCTCCAGCACGGCGAAGGCGGACAGGTCGACCAGCGCGCAGGTGTCCCGCATGGCCAGGTGCTCGGCGTTGATGATCGGCGACCACCAGCGTGATTCCCATTCCGCCGGGCGGTCCATCAGCCGCCCGGCGTACCTGGCCAGCAGGTGCTCGTTGGCGGCGTACCAGAACGGTCGCTCCCAGCCCGCGGTCTCGTAGAACACCGCGCCCAGCTCGCGTTCCCGGTCGTAGACCGGGCTGACCCGGACCGGGCGGCCGGACTCCCACTGCTCGCTGGGATGCACGATGCCGTACATCTTGTTGAAGCCCTCGCGGGCCCGGTCGCGCACGTGGGCCACGGTCTGCTGGTGCGGGTAGAACCGGGCGGCGTCGGCCTCGTGCACGTCGACGGTGGTGACCAGGCCCGACATGAGCTCGGCCACCGCCCGGCCGCAGCCCGGGCCCTCCTTGATCCAGCTGGCCGCGGCCGCCCACAGGCCCTTGGCCTCGGGCATCTCGCCCAGCAGCGGGTGCCCGTCCGGGGTCATCGAGATCAGGCCGTTGATCGCGTACCTGATGCCGGCCCGCTCGTCGCCGAGCAGTTCGGGCATCAGCTCGAGCGCCTGCTCCAGCTGCGGGTCGAAGTCCTCCTGGGTAAACGGCATCTCGGTGGGCGAGAGCGCGGACTCCTCGATGGAGGGGATCTCGTCCGGCGGGACGATGATCGGGCGGTGCGCGTACGAGCCGACCTCCATGTCACCGCCGTGCTGGCGCTCGTACATGTTGGTGTCGACGTCACGGACGATCGGGTAGGAGATCTCGCCCGGCGTATCGGCGAACAGCGCGATCGGGCCGACGCTGATCATCTGGTGCACGGTGGGGGTCAGGGCCAGCCGGGCCCCGGCCATCCGGGCGATCCGCGGCGACCACACCCCGCAGCAGATGACGACGTTATCGGTCGCGATCTCACCCGCGCTGGTGGAGATGCCCCGGACCTGTCCGTCGGTGACGGTGATGCCGTGCACCTCGGTGCCGGCCAGCACGGTCAGCGCGCCGGAGCGCTGGGCGCCCTCCCGCATCAGCGTGCCCGCCCGCAGCGAGTCGACCACGCCCACGGTGGGGAAGTGCGCGCCGCCCAGGATGACCGACTCGTCCAGGTAGGGCACCAGCTTGCCGACCTCACCCGGGGTCAGGATCTCGGCCGGGATGCCCCAGGACTTGGCCTGGCTGCAGCGCCGCAGCAGCTCGGTCATCCGCTCCGGCGTCCGGGCCACCTCCAGGCCGCCGCTCTGGGTGAACACGCCTAGCTCGGAGTACTGGGCGGTGCTGTCCGTGGTCAGCTCGAACATCATCCTGGAGTACTCGATCGGGAAGATGAAGTTGGAGGCGTGGCCGGTCGAGCCGCCCGGGTTCGGCATCGGGCCCTTGTCGACCAGCACCAGGTCCCGCCAGCCGAGCCGGTCCAGGTGGTGGACGAGGCTGTTGCCGACGATGCCGGCCCCGATGATGACGGCGCTGGCCCGCGCCGGAGTCTCAGTCATGGATCATCCCGCCAGAAGTGGTTTGTCGATTCCGGTGCGCTCCAGCGCGGCCCGGCGCCATTGCTCGGACTGCCGGAGCTGGTTGAAGGTGAACAGGTGCAGGCCCGCCACGCCCGAGGCCGGCGCGGCCAGCGTGGCCGCGGCCCGGTCAAGCAGCCGGTCCGGGCTGTAGCCGCCGGGCACCCAGAAGCGCAGGATCCAGCCCGGGTGCCTGGTGATGAAGCGGGCCGATTCCGACGCGCCGGCCACCGCGGCCATCTTCAGCAGCCGGGTCCGCTCGGCCGGCCCGGCCAGCCCCACGTACAGCGGCAGGGTGACGCCGCGGGCCCGGATCCGCCCGATCCAGCGGGCCAGCGCGGCCGGGTCGAAGCACACGTTGCTCACGATGTAGGTGGCGTACCTGCGCTTGTCCCACATGGCCTGGATGGTGATGTCGTCGTGGATCTTGGGGTGGCGTTCCGGGTAGCCGGTGATGCCGACCCGGCCGAACGGGCCGCCCAGCTCGGCCAGCCGCTCGAGCAGCGGCAGCGCGCTGTCGAACGGCCCGGCCGGGTGCGAGGCGTCCCCGCCCGGCACGAACACGTCGTCCACGCCGGCGGCCTGCAGCCGGCCGATGATCTCGGCCAGGTGCGCGTCGCTGGCCACCGACCGGGCCGCCAGGTGCGGCACCACCCGGTAGCCGCGGGCGGTCAGCCGCTCGGTGAGCTCGATGGTCGGCTCCAGGCCCTTGACCGGCGACGCGGTGACCGTGACCGTCATCCCGGCCGGCACCCAGTCGGCCACGGCCTGCTCGGTGCCCTTGGCCGGGATCACCTCGAACCTGGGCCGGGAAAGGAAACCGTGGACCAGCGTGTTGAGGGTGCTCACGCCGCCTCCGCCACCAGCGCGGCGAGGGCGCTCTCCAGCCCGCTGACCCCGGCCTCGACCCGGGTCAGCGGCAGGCCGAACAGCCCGGCCACCCGGTCCGCCTCGGCCGCCAGCGCCTGAGTGGGCTCCTGGGCCAGCCACACCAGCCGCCGGTAGTGCCCGAAGTAGTCCGGCCACAGCTGCGGGTACCGGTCCAGGCCCAGCTCGGCCAGCACCAGCCGGTCGAAGCCGCGCAGCAGGAAGTCGGTCAGCACGTAGGTGCCCGGCTCGGCCTCGAACATGGCGGCCATCCGGTCCGGGCCGCCGAACACGTCGTAGCAGTGCAGCCCGGGCAGCCGCCGGACCCCGTACCTGGCGCACAGGTCGTCCAGCGCACCGTAGGTACCGCAGTCGGCGTAGGCCAGGGCCACGGTGCGGCCGGCGCGCTGGGCGGAAACCACGGCCCGTTCGGCCTCGATAATGATCTTCTGCGGCCGGTTGTGCAGCACGGCGGGCAGGGACCGTACGGTGACCGGCCAGCCCCGCCGGGCCGCGATGGCCCGGACGTGCCCGGCCAGCGCCCCGCAGGCGATGACCTCAGTGCTAGCCGGAGCACGCTCAACTGGCGGGGAAGTTGAGTTGCTCGACGAAGCGGTCGTTGAAGTCGGCGCGGTCGGACAGCTCGACATACCTCACCTCCTCCAGCAGGGCCAGGCCGCCCGCCCGCTCGCGCAGGCTGAGCAGCGCCATCTTCGCCCCCTCGCCGGCCACGTTGCCGGCCGGCACGACACGCTGGACCGGGACCTTGGGCACCAGGCCGATCCTGATCGCGCTGGCCGGCGACAGGAAACTGCCGAACGACCCGGCCAGCAGCACCTGCTTGACGTCGGCCTCGGTCAGGCCGGCCTCCTCCAGCAGGATGCGCCAGCCGGTGGCGATGGCCGCCTTGGCGAACTGCAGCTCGCGGACGTCGCGCTGGGACAGGTAGATGCTCTCGGCGGGATCGGGCCCGCGCCAGTGCAGCACGAACACGCGTTCCTTACCGATGCTGGTCAGCCGCGGGGCCAGGCCCGGCGCGGTGGCCCGGGCCTGCTCCTCGGTCACGAACCGGCCGGATGAGTCCAGCAGGCCCGTCCTGACCAGGCCGGTGACCGCGTCGACCAGGCCGGAGCCGCACAGGCCCTGCGGCTCGGCGTCGCCGATGACCTTCAGGGTCAGCTCCTCGGCGGTCATCCCCACCACCTCGATGGCGCCGTCGGCGGCGCGCATCCCGCACCGGATCGCGGCCCCCTCGAAGGCGGGCCCGGCGGGCGCGGCCGTAGCCAGCAGCCAGTCCCGGTTGCCCAGCACGATCTCGCAGTTGGTGCCGATGTCCACGAACAGCCGGATCCTGGCGTCCCGGTCCATCCCGCTGGCCAGCAGGCCGGCCGTGATATCGCCGCCCACGTAGGCGCCGAACGCGGGGAAGACCACCGCGCGGGCCCGGGGGTGCACGGCGCCGCCCAGGCCCAGGTCGGACGCCAGCACCTCGGGGTACAGCCGGGTGGACATGATGAACGGCGCCATGCCGAGCGGCTCGGGGTCGATGCCCAGCACGATATGGGTCATGGTGGCGTTGCCGGCCAGCGCGACCTCGTACACCTCATCCGGCGGCACGCCGGCCGCGGCGCAGACCGCCTGGGCCAGCTCGGCCAGCGTCTCGGCGGCCAGGTTCCGCAGCTTGTCCAGCGCGCCGGGGTCCATCATGGTGGCGCTGATCCTGGTGATCACGTCGGCGCCGAACGGCTGCTGCTTGTTCAGCGTGGATTCCACCGCGGCCGGGGTGCCGGTGGACAGGTCGAGCAGGGTGGCCACCACCGTGGTGGTGCCCAGGTCGAAGGCGATGCCGAACCGGCGGCCGGTGGTGTCGCCCGGCTCGACGGCGATGAGCAGGTCGTCGACCACCACCGCGGTGACCTTATAGTCGGCCGCGCGCAGGGTCTGGCCGAGAGTGCGCAGCACGGCTAGTTCGGCCCGCGGCTCAAGGTCGTCGAGCTGGGCCAGCACCCGCTCCAGGTCGCTGGCCTGGTCGGCCAGGTCCGGCTCGGCCAGTTCCAGGTACCGCTTCTGCACCGCCGGGCGCAGGATGACCTGCCAGGCCCACGCCGACCGTGGCCGCCTTGGGCCGGGTGGTCAGCGGCGGCACCTCGACCTGGGTGTCCCGGGTGGCCGGGGTGCGGCAGGCCAGCCGCCAGCCGTCCTTGATCTCCTGCGGCGTGTAGGCCCTGATGTCCAGGCTGGTCGGCGCGGGCGGGTCGGCGGCGATCTTGATCCGGCACTTCTTGCAGGTGCCGTGGCCGCCGCAGGTCGAGTCGATGGCGATGCCGTTCCAGCTGGCGGCGTCGAACAAGGTCACGCCGTACGGAACCCGCACGGCCCGTTCGTTGAAGAGCAGATTGATCCGAACGGGCCCGGGTGCCTGCTCCTCGGCAACCGTCACGGCGCTCCCTGGCTCTGCTGCGCGGCCTTTTCCCTGGCCTGCTGGGCGCGGTGCGCCGCGATCCAGTTCGCGCCCCACTCGTCCCGGTTCAGCACCAGGTCGGCGGCCTTGACCGCGCGGACGATCTGCGGCGACCGGGCGTCCATGATCGCGCTGGTCAGGCCGTGGGTGATGGCGATGGGCAGGAACGCGGACGCGATCGTGTGCCGCTCCGGCATGCCGAAGCTCACGTTGGACGCGCCCAGCGTCATGTTCACCCCGAACTCGGCCTTGAGCATCGCGATCGTCTCGAGCGTCCGGGCCGGGTGCAGGGTGTCGGCGCCGACCGGCATGGCCAGCGGGTCGATGACGATGTCCTCGATGGGGATCTTGTACTGCTCGGTGGCGACGTGGATGAGCTTGCGGGCCAGGTCCACCCGGCGGGCGGGCTCCTCGGGGATCTCCTCCTCGTCGTTGGGCAGGCCGATGACCGCGGCGCCGTACTTCTTGACCAGCGGCAGGATCGCCTCGAGCCGTTCGTCCTCGGCGGTGACCGAGTTGACCAGCGCCTTGCCCTGGTAGGCGGCCAGGCCGGCCTCGAGCACCTCGATGATCGAGGAGTCGATGACCAGCGGCAGGTCGGTCAGCTGCTGGATCAGCTCGACGGCCTGGCGCATCAGCTCGGCCTCATTGGCCAGCGGGGCGCCCATGTTCACGTCCAGGAGCATGGCCCCGCCGTCGACCTGTTCCTTGACGTCGATCTCGACCCGGGACAGGTCGCCGTTGCGCAGCTGCAGCTGGAAGATCTTGCGGCCGGTCGGGTTGATCCGCTCGCCGATGATCGCGAACGGCTGGTCGTCGCCGATGCGTACCGTCTTGGTCGCCGAGGACAGGATGGTGTGCACGTTGACTGCTCCTGGGGGTTCGCGTCAGGCCCGGTAATCAGGCATTGACGGGCGCGCGGCGCTTGGCGAGCAGTTCCTTGGCCCGGACCACGGCCGCGGAGGCGTCGGAGGCGTACCCGTCCGCGCCCACCACGTCGGCGTACTCCTGGGTGACCGGGGCGCCGCCGACCATCACGATGACCTGGTCCCGCAGCCCGGACTTCTGCAGCGCGTTGATGTTGGCCTTGAACATCGGCATCGTGGTGGTCAGGAACGCGGAGAAGCCCACGATGTCCGGCTTGTGTTCCTTGATCGCCTCGACGAACTTCTCCGGCGCGACCTGCACGCCCAGGTCGATGACCTCGAAGCCCGCGCCCTCGAACATGATGTTGACCAGGTTCTTGCCGATGTCGTGCACGTCGCCCTTGACCGTGCCCATCACGATCTTGCCGATCGTCTGGGCTCCGGTCTCGGCCAGCAGCGGGCGCAGGATCTCCAGCGCCCCGGCCATGGCCTTGCCCGCGATGAGCATCTCGGGCACGAAGAAGTCGCCGCGCTCGAACCGGGCCCCGACCTCTTCCAGCGACGGGATCAGCGCCTCGTACAGCAGCTCCTCCGGGCCGAGGCCCATGGCCAGGCCCTGATTGGTCAGGTCCAGGACCGACGGCTTGTTGCCGACCAGCGTGTCGTCATACAGCTGGCTGAGCAGTTCTTCCCTGGTCACGCGGCACCCGCCTTCCTGGTTTGCCTGGCTGCCCGCTGCCGGTAGCCGAGGGCCGCGGACAGGCCCGCGGCCTCCTCGGCGCAGTGCCCGGCCACCGCCGGCACGCGTTCTCTGGTCAGCCTGCTCGTGGGGGCCGACACCGACAGCGCCGCGATCACCGCGCCGTCGTAGCCGTGCACCGGCGCCGCCACCGCGATCAGGCCAGGCTCGAGTTCCTCGTCGGTCACCGCGTAGCCCCGGGCGCGCACGCCCGCCAGGTCCGAGCGCAGCGCCGCCTCGGTGCTGATGGTCCTGTCGGTGCGCCGCTCCAGCGAGCCGGCCACCTGCTGCGCGGCGCCGTAGGCCAGCAGCACCTTGCCCAGCGCCGAGCAGTACAGCGGCACGGACATGCCCACCCAGTTGGTGCCGCCGATCAGGTAGGTGCTGTCCACCTGGGCGATCTGTTCCACCAGGCCGTTGCTGACGACGCCGAGGTTGATCGTCTCGCCGGTGGCCTTGCCGAGCCGCTCCAGGAAGGGCTGGGCCACCGCGACCAGGCCGGCCTCGGCGCCGCCCCGCCAGGCGAAGCTGACGAACATCTCGCCGGGCAGGAACCGGCCGTGGTCATCCCGGCGGACCAGCCCGTTGCGCTCGAGCGCGAGCAGCAGCCGGGAAGTGGTGGATTTGGCCAGCCCGGTGGTCGCGCTCAGCCCGGTGAACGTCATCGGGTCGGCCGAGTGCACCACCTCCGACAGCAGGCGAGCCGCCCGGTCGACGGCCTGCGTGCCGTTCTGGTTGCTCATCGGGGAAGTTCCTGATTCTGCATACTGCGACGATGGCCAGGTTCCACTTTATGGGACCCAGTTCTACTATGTGATAGTAGGGTGCGGTTCTAAAATCGGTCAAGCTCGCAGTCCGGCTCGCATGGGCCCGGTTCCGAATTTCGAAGGCACGGTGAAGCTCGATGTTCGTCAACACGATGCCGCGGTACGAGATCCTCTCCGCCGACGCGATCGGGGTGCTCGACCGCGGCTGGCGCCGCATCGTCTCGCAGATCGGCATCCAGTTCGCCAAGCCCGAGGCGGTCGAGCTGTTCGCCAAGGCGGGCCAGCGGACCGATGGTGAGGTGGTCTACCTCGATCCGGACTTCGTGCTCGAGCAGGTGGCCAAGGCGCCGCGCGAGTTCGACGTGCAGGCCCGCAACCCGGCCCACAACGTACACATCGGCGGGGACCACATGGTGTTCAGCGCGGTGTACGGCTGCCCGTTCGTGCGCGAGGGCGACGTGCGACGCGACGCCACCTTGAACGACTTCCACCAGCTGTGCATGCTGTCGCAAGGCTATGACGAGCTCGACTCGGCGGGCGGGGTGATCTGCGAGCCGAACGACGCGCCGCTGGACTCCCGGCACCTGGACATGATCTACGCGCTGCAGACGCTGACCGACAAGATCTACATGGGCAACGTCGTCTCCGGCCCCAACGCGGCGGACACGATCGCGATGAGCTCGATCTTGTTCGGCGGGCGTGCCGCGATAGAGCGCGTGCCGGCCACGATCTCGCTGATCAACTGCAACTCGCCGCTGCGCTGGGACGACCGCATGCTGGACGCCCAGTTCGAGTACTGTGCCGCGGCGCAGCCGGTGGTGCTGACCCCGTTCCTGCTCATGGGGGCGATGTCCCCGGTGACCATCCCGGCCGCGCTGACCCAGCAGCTGGCCGAGGCGCTGTCCGGCATCGCGCTGGCCCAGCTGATCCGGCCCGGCTGCCCGGTGATCTTCGGCTCGTTCCTGTCCAACATCGACATGCAGTCCGGGTCGCCGTCGTTCGGCACGCCGGAGTCGGCCGTGGGGCTGCTGTGCACCGGCCAGCTGGCCCGGCACTACGGGCTGCCGTTCCGGACCGGCGGCGGGCTGAACTCCTCGCAGACGGCCGACGCCCAGTCCGCGTACGAGGCGCTGATGACGCTGCTGCCCACGTTCCTGGCCGGCACCAACTTCGTCATGCACGCGGCCGGCTGGCTGGAGGGCGGCCTGGTCAGCTGCTACGAGAAGTTCATCATCGACATCGAGCTGCTGCGCGAACTGCGCGTGGAGTTCACGCCGCTGGAGATCGACGAGGCATCGCTGGCCTTCGGCGCGCACGAGGAGGTCGGCCACGGCGGGCACTTCCTCGGCGCGGCGCACACCATGGAGCGGTTCCGCGAGTGCTTCTACCGGCCCATGCTGTCCTCGACGGCCAACTTCGAGCGCTGGCTCAAGCTGGGCGGCAAGGACACCGCCGCCCGGGCCGGCGACATCTGGCGGGCGAAGCTGGCCGCCTACGAGCCGCCGTCCCTGGACGACGCCATCCGCGCCGAGCTCACCAACTTCGTCACCCGCCGCCGCCGCGAGCTCGGCGACTAGCCCCGCTCCCGCATCCCGCCGCTGCCATGGGATTACTCAGGGTTACCTGCGGGGGGCCACCTGGCGGGCGGTCGCCGCGATGTCCAGGGCCTTGTCCACGTAGACCCGGTAGCCGAGATCGGCCCGGTACCCATGAATCTCGGGAGTGTCCAGGCTGCGCATGAAGGACAGGATCTCCTTGCTGAACACCTGCCCGGGCACCAGCACGGGATAGCCGGGCGGATAGGGCGTGACGTAGGTGGTGGAGACCACCTGGTCGCCGTTCTCCACGCGCTGCTCGACTTCGGATTGCGTGAGGTACTCGCAGTAGCTGTCGTTGTAAGACAGGTAGAAGGCCCGCCGCACGTCGCCTTCCGGAGTCAGAACACCCTGGCCATCGGTGAAGCTCGGGTGGAAGCCGCTGAAGTCGGGCAGCGGCGCGGACGGGGCGGTCAGCCGGAGCACCGCCCGCTCGTGAGCGGCGCGCTCGCCTGGGCTCAGGTCGGCCAGCTGGGCCTCCAGGTCGCGGGCGATGGTGACCAGCACTTCGATCAGGTAGGCCACCGAGCTTCGGGTCGTGCCGATCGAGGTCATGAACAGCACCGTGTTCCGGGAGGTCTTGTTGATCTGCACCCCGTAGCGGTCCATCAGGTGGCTGCGTTTGAACGCGTCGCCCTCGATGCCGGTGGCGCCGATGTAGACGGTTACCCGGGACGGGTCCAGCACGAACTCATCGGTCTCCCAGGCCTTAACCCAGTTCGCAAGGCCGGATCGCAGCGGCTGGTCGATGCCCGTGGGCCGGTACTCGGCCGGGATCAGGTCGGCGGTGGTCAGGCAGCGCATGTACTGGCTCAGCAGCGGATGGTTGTTAACGGCGTCTCGCAGCCGCATCGCGCTCTCGATCTGCTTGACTACCAGCTCGAAACCCTCCAGCGCGGCCTGTCGGCGGCCCAGGTCCAGGGAGGCGAGAATCTGGTAGTTCGGCGACGTGGAGGTGTGCGTCATGTACGCCTCGTGGAAGGTCTCCTCCACCTTGTGACTGAAGTCCTGGTCCCAGACGTGGATCATTGACCCCTGCCGCAGCGAGGTCAGCGTCTTGTGGGTGGACTGGGTGGAGTACACCCGGACCCGGGCCCGGGCGGGATCGGGGGTCAGCCGCTGGTCCAGCAGCACCTCATCGGCGGCGGCATCGACCGGGCCGAATTCCTCGGCGAACTTGTCATACCGTTCCCGGTAGTCGGGCAGCCGCAGCCGCTCGGCGAGCGTGCGGGCGGCCCGCATGGCGGTGCGCGGCCGGTAGACCGGGTGGAACCGGGCGAATGCGAACCAGGCCTCGTCCCACAAGAAGACCAGATCAGGCTTGATGGCCAGGCACTCCTCCATCACCCGGCCGACATCGTAGACGATCCCGTCGAACGTGCAGTTGGTCAGCAGCAGCATCTTGACCCGGTCCAGCTTGCCCGCCCGGCGCAACGCCAGCTGCCGCCTTTAATCTCCCGTAGCGGCACCGCTCCGTACATCGAGTATTGATTCAGCGGGTACGCGTCAAGGTAGGTGACCATGGCCCCGGCCAGCATCAGCTCGTAGTGGTGAGACTGGTGGCAGTTCCGGTCGACCAGGACGATGTTGCCGGGCTGGACCAAGGCCTGCACCACGATCTTGTTGGCCGTGGAGGTGCCGTTGGTGACGAAATAGGTCTGCCGCGAACCGAACGCCTGGGCCGCCAGCTGCTGCGCTTCGCGCAGCGGCCCGGTGGGCTCGAGCAGCGAGTCGAGCCCACCGCAGGTCGCCGAGGTCTCGGCCAGGAAGATTTCCAGGCCGTAGAAGTCGACCATGTCCCTGATCCAGTGCGACTTGACGATCGAATTACCATGCGAGATCGGCAGCGCGTGGAATACCCCGGTGGGCCGGCTGCTGTAGTTACGCAGCGCGCTGAAGAACGGCGCGCGATACCTGGCCGCAACGCCGTCCATGATGGACAGGTGCAGCTCCAGCGACCCTTCCCGGGCATGGAAGATGCGGCGGAAGTGGTGGCTGAGCCGGCTGGCCAGGTCCTCGACGGAGATCTCCGTCATCAGGTACAGGTCGAGTTCCGGCCTGATCCTGGCTAGTGATCTGGCCAGGACCTGGGCGCGGTCATCCGGCGAGCGCTCCATCAGGTCAGCAGATCCGCCGCTGTACGCGAACTGGGCGATCGAGGACGAGTCGTGGCGGGACCGGTGGGCGAACCGGCGGCGGATCACGCACGCCTGCAGCCTGAAGTTCAGCCGCGCGGCCAGGAGCGCGTCGTCGAAGCTGGGCACCACGACGATCTCATAGACGAACTGGTCATCAGGGCGACGCCACCGCCGCAACTCTTCGCGCAGCGAGCGCTCCTGCTCCCCGGTCAAGTCCTCGACGACGAGAACCTCGAAATAAGGCCTGTCACTCCCGGGCTGCCTCACCGGGCCGGCATCGCGATCGTAGGCGTCATCCTCGGCGCGAAAATCCCAGGCCTGACCGCCGCGGTAGGACTCGGTGACCAATGCCCGGTTGGCCCGGCCCACCAGCATGGCGAGCCGGTCGTACTTACCGGCGGCGAACAGCCGCTGTACCTCTTGGTAGGTCTGCGCGCCGGGAAACGCCCAGAATCGCTCGATCGACCCGAGAACATCCAGCAACCCGGTTACGGTCTCGACCAACTGCTCGACGGGACGCTGCTGGGCTTCGGCGAGGGCCAGCTGAGCGGCCGCTTCCTCCAGGCTGGACCAGGAATCGTTCCTGAGCTGCCACAGGCTGTTGTACGCCGACGGTTGCACAGCTACCGGCACCGTAACCACCTCCGCGATCTTCTCAGGCGGCGCAGGCGTCCTCACCAGCCGCCTCAAGGTCACCATGCTCCCGGTAAGCCCTGGTGACAAGAGGCCACGAGCGAACTGCGGAACGTGGGTGACTGGTCCGGCGGGGTTCAGTCCAGCAGACCGGCGACGGTACCGGCACCGACCGTCCGCCTTCCCCGGCCAGCCCGATTTAGCTCTCGTTGGAGTGATTAGCTGGTCCGGGACGTGGCCCGAGGGTCGCTCCAGCCCAGGCGGCGGGAGACTTCGGCGGCGGCGCGGCGGACCGCGATGGCCAGGGCCGGGATACGGCCCGCCGGGATGCGGAAGCTCGGGCCTGAGGCGCTGATCGAGGCGATTACCGTGCCCTCGGCGTTGCGCACCGGCGCGGCGATGGCGGTCAGCCCGGCCTCGAGCTCTTCCGCCGCGGTGGCGTAACCCTGCCGGCGCACCTCGGCCAGCAGCGGGGGGAAGTCCTCGGCGTCGGTGATCGTGCGGTCGGTGAACCGGGCCAGCGGCGGCGTCAGGCACTCGGCCAGGTCCGCCTCAGGCAGGTAGGCCAGCAGGACCTTGCCGTCCGAGGTGGCGTGCAGCGGGATGCGCTGCCCGGCCCAGTTGTGCGGCGACAGCGCCGCCGGGCCTGCCACCTGGTCCAGGTAGAGCGCGTCCCGCCCGGACAGGATGGCCAGGTTGACGGTCTCGCCTATCTCCTGGGCCAGCGCCCGGCAGACCGGCCTGCCCTCCTGGACCACGTCCAGCCGGCGGCTGGCCGCCCCGGCCAGCCGGACGATGCCCGCCCCGAGCCGGAACTTCCCCCGCGCCGCGTCCTGGGTGACCAGCTCGCGCCGGTCCAGCGCGGCCAGCAGCCGGGAGGCGGTCGACTTGTGCACGCCCAGCTCGCGGGCCACCTCGGTCACCCCGGCCTCGCCGTCCCGGGCCAGGATCTCCAGGATCGCCGCCGCCCGGTCCACCGACTGCACCGGCCCGGCGTCCACCCCAGGACCGTTCTCCCGCGGCGCCGCCCCGGCGCTGTCGCGTGGCGCCGCCCCGGCGCTCTCCCGGCCCGCCACCACCGCGTCGCTGGGGCCGGCCATCCGCTTACCGACCCCGCTGTTGCCCATAGCGCAACGCTACCTGGCTCATGCCTCAGGTCCGGTGATCGTGTGCCTCTACCGTCAAATAACGACGGTAGAGGCACACGATGATGGCTGGTTGACCGCCCGGCTGGCGCTGATGCACAATTGTTGCGTATAGCACTACTCGTTGTGTTATATGCAACAAAATGCGGTGGTCGAGGTTCTGAGGGCGATGGGATCGGGATGGGCACTGTGCCGGGCCGGGAGTACGTTCTCACGCTGTCCTGCCCGGACAAGCCGGGGATCGTGTACGCGGTGTCCAGCTTCCTGGTCCAGCACTCGGCCAACATCCTGGCCAGCCAGCAGTACGGGGAGAGCCCGCACGGGCGGTTCTTCATGCGGGTGCACTTCAGCGTGCCGCCGCCCGGCCTGGCCCTGGCCGACCTCGAACGGGACTTCTCCTGGGTGGCCGAGGCCTTCCACATGTCCTGGCAGCTGCACGATCAGGCCACCCGGGTGCGCACGCTGATCATGGTCTCCCGGCTCGGGCACTGCCTTAACGACCTGCTGTTCCGCTGGAAGACCGGCGCGCTGCCGGTAGACGTGGCGGGCGTGGTGTCCAACCACGACGACTTCGCCGGGCTGGCCGAGTCCTACCGGATCCCGTTCCACCACTTCCCGGTCACGCCGGACACCAAGGAGGCGGCCGAGGCCGCGCTGCTCGACCTGATCGGCGATACCCGCACCGACCTGATCGTGCTGGCCCGGTACATGCAGATCCTGTCCGGCGAGGTATGCAAGCGGGTCGAGGGCCGCATGATCAACATCCACCACTCGTTCCTGCCGAGCTTCAAGGGCGCCAAGCCCTACCACCAGGCGCACGCCCGCGGGGTCAAGCTGATCGGCGCCACCGCCCACTACGTGACGCCCGACCTGGACGAGGGCCCGATCATCGAGCAGGACGTGATCCGGGTGGATCACACCCTCCCGCCCGAGCGGCTGGCCGAGGCCGGCCGCGACGTGGAGGCGCAGGTGCTGGCCCGCGCGGTGACCTGGCACGCGGAGCACCGGGTACTGCTCAACGACGACCGGACCGTAGTCTTCCACTGACACCCGCGTCCGGTGGAGCACATCATGACTCTCAGCGTCTTTGACCTTTTCAAGGTGGGCATCGGCCCGTCGAGCTCGCATACGGTCGGCCCGATGAAGGCGGCCCGGATGTTCGCCGAAGGGCTGCGCGATGACGGCCTGCTGCCGGACGTCCAGGCGGTACGGGTCTGCCTGTACGGCTCGCTGGGCCTGACCGGCAAGGGCCACGGCAGCGACAAGGCCGTGCTGCTCGGGCTCGAGGGCGAGCAGCCGGCCACGGTGGACGTGGACGCCATACCGGCCCGGCTGGCGGCCATCGCGGACAGCGGCCGCCTGAGCCTGCTCGGCGAGCACGAGATCGGCTTCGTCACCGCCGAGGACCTGGAATTCAATCGCCGCAAGAAGCTCAGCTACCACCCCAACGCGATGCGCTTCACCGCCTACGACCGCGGCGGGACGCTGCTGCGGGAACGCGACTACTACTCGGTGGGCGGCGGCTTCGTCGCCGACGAAACCGAGGCCGAAGCGGGCCGCGGGGGCGGTAAGGACCAGGCGGCCAAAGGGACCGGCCCGGCCATACCGGTCCAGGACAGTTCTGTCCTGCCTTACCCGTTCACGACCGGTGCGGAACTGCTCGCGCACACCACGGGCAGCGGGCTGCCCGTCTCCGGGATCATGCTGGCCAACGAGATGGCCCTGGGCCGGACGGCCGCGCAGGTCGAGGCGGGCCTGGGCGACATCTGGCAGGTCATGCAGGACTGCGTGGATCATGGCTGCGTCACCGACGGGATGCTGCCGGGCGGGCTGAAGATCCAGCGCCGCGCGCCGCGGCTGCTGCGGCAGCTCACCCGCGAGCACAACGGCGAGGACCCGCTGCGGGCCATGGACTGGGTGACGCTGTTCGCGCTGGCCGTCAACGAGGAGAACGCGGCCGGCGGCCGGGTGGTCACCGCGCCCACCAACGGCGCGGCCGGCATCATCCCCGCCGTCCTGCACTACTACGACCGGTTCGTGCCCGGCGCGTCGGCCCAGGGCGTGACCAGGTTCCTGCTGACCGCGGCGGCGATAGGCGTGCTGTTCAAGGAGAACGCCTCCATCTCCGGGGCCGAGGTCGGCTGCCAGGGCGAGGTCGGCTCGGCCTGCTCGATGGCCGCCGGCGCACTGGCCGAGGTGCTTGGCGGCACGCCGGAGCAGGTGGAGAACGCGGCCGAGATCGGCATCGAGCACAACCTGGGGCTGACCTGCAACCCGGTCGGCGGGCTGGTCCAGGTGCCGTGCATCGAGCGGAACGCGGTCGCCTCGATCACCGCTATCAACGCGGCCCGGCTGGCCCTGCGCGGCGACGGCCGGCACTTCGTCTCGCTCGACAAGGCGATCAACACCATGCGCATCACCGGCCGCGACATGCTGGACAAATACAAGGAGACGTCGCGCGGCGGCCTGGCCGTCAACGTAATAGAGTGCTAGCCCATGACGGCGTTCGAGCTGTTCCGCGGCGACGCGCTGGACGCCTACCCGGGCTGGCCGGCCCCGGTGACCATCGTCAGTGACGGGGCCTACGGCGTGCGCGGGTTCCACGGCGACACGGTAGGGGCGGACGGGCTCCCGGACTGGTACCGGCCGCATATCGCCCGCTGGTCCGCGGCCGCCGGGCCCGCGACCACGTTGTGGTTCTGGAACACCGAGCTCGGCTGGGCCAGCGTGCATCCGGTGCTCGCCGCGCATGGCTGGGACTACGTCCAGCTGATCGTGTGGGACAAGGGCGTGGCCCACATCGCGGGCAACGTGAACGGCCGGACCATCAGGCAGTTCCCGGTGGTGACCGAGGTGTGCGCGTTCTACCAGCGCCAGCTGACCGTGCCGGGACCGGGCGGGGGCCGGCGGCCATGCCGGTCAAGGACTGGGTCCGGCACGAGTGGCTCAGGTCCGGGCTGCCGCTGGCCAAGGCCAACGAGGCCTGCGGGGTGAAGAACGCGGCCACCAGGAAGTACCTGACCAAGGACTGGCTGTGGTACTGGCCACCGGGCGAGATGACCGAACGGCTGGCCGCCTACGCCAACGCCCGCGGCCGGCCGGGCGGCTGGCCGTACTACTCGCTCGACGGCGAGCGGCCGGTCACCGCGAAGCAATGGGACGCGCTGCGCTACCGCTGGCGGCACGCGCACGGCCTGACCAACGTATGGTCCCGGCGGCCGCTGCACGACGACGAGCGGCTGAAGGGCACCGGCCGCCGGGCCGCCCCCCGGGTCTACAACCCGACCGCCGCGAGCTCGGCGCACCTGAACCAGAAGCCGCTGGAGTTCATGGAGCGCCTGATCACGGCGGTGACCGAGCCAGGCGAAGTGATCTGGGAGCCGTTCGGCGGGCTGTGCTCGGCCTCGGTGGCGGCGGTCACGCTGGGGCGCCGCGCCTTCGCCGCGGAGACCGACCCGGCATTTGCCGACCTGGCCGCGGCGCGGCTGGCCGGCCTGGCTTGCCCGACGCCTGGCTGATCAGGGAGAGTGGCCAGGTGGACAGTCAGCAATGGGACGAGCGCTATGCGAGCTCGGAGTTCACCTGGAGCACTCAGCCGAATCAATTCGTGGCGGCCGAACTCAGCCGGCCTGCCGCCGGGCCGCGCCCTCGACCTGGCCGCCGGCGAAGGCCGCAACACGGCCTGGCTGGCCGAGCGCGGCTGGCACGTGACCGCCGTCGACTTCTCCCGGGTGGGCCTGGAGAAGGGACGCAAGCTGAGCGCGGCCCGCGGCGTCGACGAGGACCGGGTGACCTGGATCGTCGCCGACCTGCACGACTACCAGCCCGAACCCGCCTGCTTCGACCTGGTCCTCATCGCCTACGCCCAGGTCGCGCCCGACCTGCGGGCCGCGCTGCTGACCCGGGCCAGCGCCGCGGTCGCGCCGGGCGGCACGATGTTCGTGATCGGCCACGACCTGACCAACCTGACCGAAGGCGCCGGCGGCCCGCAGTACCCGGAGGTGCTGTACACGCCGGAGCTGATCACCGCCGGGATGGCCGGGCTGCGGGTGCTGCGGGCCGAGCGGGTACGCCGGGCCGTGCAGCAGGACGGCGCGCCGGCCACCGCCATCGACACGCTGGTCCGCGCGATACGCGAGCCCTGACATGTCACCCCGATGGGCCCGGGCCGCCGCGGCGCCCGCCCCGCAGACCGCCGGAACCACAGCAGGGCCGCCGAGCTGAGATGCCGTTCGTCATTACCGCTGCCGACCGGGCCTCGTTCGTGCGGTGCCGGCGGCAGTGGGACTTCGGCGCCCGGACCCGCCAGGACCTCGAGCCGCTGCGCCCCGCGCTCCCCGACCTGGACCGGGCCGTGCGGGACGCGCTGGCCGTCTACTACTTCCCCGGCATGTGGGACTGGGACCGCGGCGTGCGGCTCCCGCTGGTGGTCCAAGAGCTGGAGCGGGCCCTGGACCGGCAGCGGCGGCGCGGCGGCAGCGGTAGCGACCCGGCAGCCCCGCCGCGGCAGGAGGCGCTCGAGGCAGGCCGCGGCAAGGAGGCGCTCGAGGCAGGCCCGCCGTGGCAGGAGGCGCTCGAGGCAGGCCGGGCCCTGCTGGCCAGCTACTTCGCCTGGGCCCCGGCCGCCGACCGGTTCTCCCCGGTGCTGGTCGAGACCGACTTCGAGGTGGACGTGCTCGACCCGGCCCGGCCCGGCTCCGGCCTGGTCACGCCCGACGGACAGGCCATCAGGTACACCGGCCGGGTCGACCTGATGGCCGTGGATGCCCGCGACGCCTACTGGATCGTGCGCCATCGCGTGGTCGACGGGGACTGGCCGCCCACCGAGCAGCTGATCAGCGACGAGGAGCAGGTCGCGGCCTGCTGGGCCTGGGAGCAGTTCTATCTCGGCATGGCCATGACCGGGATCGTCTGGAACGAGGTACGCCGCCCGCCCGGGACGGCGGCCGGCCGCCCGGGGCCGCCGCGGCCGAGACGACCCTGGTGGCGGCGGCCAGCACGGACCGCGGGGCCCGCGGTCCGGCAGCACGAGCCCAGCGGCGGAGGCCGGTCGATTCCCCAGCACCGGCGGATGTACGTCCAGGCCAGCCAGCCCGTGCGGGTCGAGCCGATCGAGCAGCAGACCGAAGAGGGCTACCGCCGGACCTGGCTGCGACGCAGCCCGGCCGACGTGGCCGAGGCGGGCCGCCGGCTGGCCGCCGACCTGGCCGAGATGGGCCGGCCCGACGCCCAGGTCTACCCCGAGCCCTCCGACCGTAACTGCCCGCCGTGCCCGTTCCTGGATCCTTGCCAGGCCCTGATGGACGGGCACGACGCCGGGCCGATCCTGCGGTCCGGCTACCGCAGGCGGCCGCCGGACGGCCCGGAAGAGGGCCGCCTGGGCGGCCGGGCCTGGGGGATGGGGCGGGGCGCCGCTCCGGCGAGATTCCGGGGCCACCCCAGGGCTTGACCCGGGTCCGGCCCGGGGTCAGGTACCAACAAGACCAGGCATCTGACGGATGCGAACGGGGGCCGCCGGGCCGGATCCTGGGGTGGTGGGGAGGTCCGATCCGGGAGGCTGACATGGATGACGAACTGATCGGGTGGTGCGTGCTGGCCACCCGGGCCGCGTGCCTGCGGATGACCGCCGGGCACCTGAAGTCGCTGCAGGACAGCGTCGGGCAGGCCCGCCACCTGCCGGCCAGGTTCGCCTGGGACCGCAAGGCCACCGCGCACGCGCAGATCTTCAACCTGCTGGCCGACGTGATCACCGACCGCCCGGTGCCGGCCGCGCTGCTGAACGAGGCCGTCGGGGCCGTCCACCACCTGATGGTCACGGTCGGCCCGGGTGCGGACGGCCTGATCCTCAGCTCGCGCCGGCGGCTGCTGACCCTGATCGGGGCCGGGGACGCCGACGGGGCGGCGGCCGAGATGGAGCGGCACCTGCGCGGGCTGCACTTCATGTGGCGGCTAGTCCGCAGCTCAGCACCGCGCAGCATCGCCGTGTAGCAGACGGGAGAACACCGATGGAACAGCTCAACGCAGACGGCCGCCACGAGATCATCGACCGCGAGGATCTCCGCGTGCACAACTGGCGGGTCGGCCAGCTCACCCGCCTCGGCTTTCCCCGGTCGCTGGCCGAGGCCACCGCCGACCAGGTCGACTGGCACCAGATCGCGGCGCTCGTGCACCGCGGCTGCCCGCCCTGGCTGGCCCTGCGTATCGTCTCGTGACCGGCCGCATCAGCCCCGGGCCGTTCAGATCATTAATTGTCCGAACGGTCCGTGGTACTCCGGGCCGGCTCAGCTCTCGTCGAGCCGGCGGATGGCCACTTCCTGCAGCAGCAGCCGGACGGCCGCGGCCACCGGGATCGCCACCAGCGCGCCGATGATGCCCATCAGGACCCCGCCGATCAGCACCGCGATCAGGCTGACGATGGCCGGCACCTGGACCGTCCGGCCCATCACCCGGGGCACGATGAGGTAGTCCTCGGCCAGCCGGTACACGATGTAGAAGGCCAGGGTGGCCACCGCGACCGGCAGGGACACGGTCAGCGCGACCAGGCTCACCACCGCCCCGCCCACCGTCGAACCGATCACCGGGATGAGGTCGAGGAAGGCCACGAACATGCCCAGCAGGATCGGGTAAGGCACGCCGAACGCCAGCAGCCAGAAGTAGGTGCCCAGGCCCGCGATCACCGAGGTGATGAAGTTCCCCAGCACGTAGCCGCCGACCTTGGCCAGGATCTCGTCGCCGATCAGGATGACCCGGGGCCGCCGCGAGTGCGGCACCAGCTGGTAGGCGAACACCTTGATGCGGGGCAGGCCGACCAGGAAGTAGATGCTCAGGACCAGCACGACCAGGATGAACGACACCGCGCTGAGCACCAGTTCCCCCGCGCCCAGGACCCCGCCCACCAGGGAACTTCCGCCGCTGGTGAGCAGCGTGGAGAGGCGCTGCTGGATGTGGTACTTGACGTTGAGCTTGCCCAGGTCAGAGTTGCGGTCCTGCAGGCTGTGCATGTAGTGCGGGACCTGGTGGGCAAACGCGGTGGCCTCCGAGGCCAGCGGCGGGATGGCGGCCGCGAAGAAGCCGGCCGCGATGGCGAACGCGGAGCCGATGACGATGAGCACG
The DNA here is from genome assembly GCA_963790065.1 of uncultured Actinomycetes bacterium. Taxonomy (GTDB): domain Bacteria; phylum Actinomycetota; class Actinomycetes; order Streptosporangiales; family Streptosporangiaceae; genus Palsa-504. The sequence goes on from CAWBNK010000005.1 coordinate 93,559, forward strand.
GCGGCCCAGCGGGGCATGCGGTGCCGGACCAGCCAGCCCACGATGGGGTCCAGGCCGGCGGCGATGAAGGCGGCCAGGCCGATGATGATCAGCACCGACCCGGCCTTGATGAGCAGCTCGACCAGGCCGTAGGCCACCGCCACGCCGAAGGCTCCGGCCAGGCCGATCATGAACGGGGAGCGCCGGTTGATGGGCCGGCCGGGTGCCCCTAGGCCCCCTGACGCTTCCGCCAGGGTGGCCGCCGTCTCCAGGGCCTCCTGGATCCGGCCTGCCCCGGGATCCGGGTCGTCCCGGTCCCGGTCGTCCCGCGCCCGGACCTCTTCCTGGGCCCGGATCTCGGCCGCTTCCGGCCCTTCGTCTTGCCTCGCGGTGGTCACGCCGCCGGGGCGCCCACCGGTGCGCGGGCTGGCCGACATTACCGCCGCAGCATGAGAACGACGAGCACGATAATGATGATGAGGACGACGGTCCCGATTCCGATATACATCGGGTGGCTCCTTTTCCTAGAGGTTGCGTCCGCCCTATCTACCCGTGGATAGGGCCCCAAACATGCGGCCGGGGACGGTGGCCCGCGGTCAGGGCTGGGCGTGGCCGGGGGGCAGGCCGAAGGTGACCGTGGCCCTGGTGCCGTCCGGACCGGACCTGACCTGCAGCTGGTCGGCCACCTGCCGGACCACCCAAAGGCCGTGGCCTGGCCCGGCCTGCCAGGCGTTCATCACGGCCGGGCCGGGAACGCCGCCGGACGCGGCCGGGCCGCCAGACGGCAGCGGGTCACCGTCCTCGACCTGGCAGAGCCAGGCTCCGGCCCGCCGCCATATCCGCAGCCGCCCGGTGCCGGCGCCGTGCCGGACCGCGTTGGCCGCCAGCTCGTGCAGGGCCAGCACCACGTCCGTGGCCCGGGCCGCCGGGAACCCGGCCTGGTCCGCCTGAGCCTGCACTTCGGCCCGGAGCAGGGACAACGTGCCGGAGTCGAAGGCTAGGTCGAGGACCGGCGGGGCGGCCCCGGCCGTGCCGCGAGCCGGTCCTGACCTGCGGTCAGGTCCGCCCGGCTGGCTGATAGCCACACGATCGCCTCCCCAGCGCCGCGGCACCGGCTGTCACCGGAACCGGTCGCGGGCGCAGCCCCGCCGCCCGGGCCGCGTGCCACACACCCTGGCTGCACCATCGACAACCAACCCACTACCAGCAGGAACTGCTGCTAAACCAGGTTCGGCCCGGCTAGCTGGTCATTGCTCAATCCGGCACCTGGTGGGGTGCGTCCGGGAGCGGCTGGTCGACGAGCAGCTTGGCCAGCCGGGACAGCGAGTCCTCCAGGTCCTGGGTGGTGACCACGTCGGACAGCGCCAGCCGGACGGCGGCCAGCTCGCGGGCCAGGAACTCGGTGTCGGCCTGGGTCCGCGACGCCACCTCGCGGTCGCGGTCGATGTTGGCCCGGTCCCGGTCGTCCTGGCGGTTCTGGGCCAGCAGGATCAGCGGCGCGGCGTAGGCCGCCTGGGTCGAGAAGGCCAGGTTGAGCAGGATAAACGGATACGGGTCCCAGTGCTCGACCAGGCCGACGCTGTTGAGCAGGATCCAGATCAGCACGAGCACGGTCTGCCAGAACAGGAACCGCCCGGTGCCGAGGAACCGGGCGATCCCCTCCGAGAACCGCCCGAACGCGTCGGCGTCATACCGGGCGCCCATCTGCGGGGTGCCGCGCGGTACCGACAGGTCGGCCCGGTCGCTGAGCCGGCGAAGAGAAAGCCGCGCCACGTCAGCCTCCCGTCCCGCGCCAGCCCGCAGGCAGCAGGTGGTCCAGCACGTCGTCCACGGTAACCGCGCCGACCAGGCGCCCGTCGTCGTCGCATACCGCCACGCTGACCAGGTTGTAGGCGGCCAGCCGGGCGGCCAGCTCGGGCTCGGGCAGGTCGGGCCGGACGAACACGCTCCCGTCCTCGATGCACGAGCCGACCAGGGTGGCCGGCGCCCGGCGCAGCAGCCGCTGGAAGCCCACGCTGCCCAGGTAGCGCCCGGTCGGCGTCACCATGGGCGGCTCGCACACGTAGACCTGCGTGGCCGAGGTGACCGGCATGTCCGGGTTCCTGATGCGGGCCAGCACCTCGGCGACCGAGGTGTCCGGGGTGACGATGAGGGGCTGGGAGGTCATCAGGCCGCCCGCCGTGGTCGGGTCGTAGCGCAGCAGCCGGCGCAGTTCCGCGGCCGGAACGGACTCCATCGCGGTCAGCAGCCGTTCCCGCTGGTCGGCCGGCATCTCGGCCAGCAGGTCGGCCGCGTCGTCGGGTTCCATCTCCTCGACGACGTCGGCACTGCGCTCCAGCTCGAGGCTGTCCAGCAGCCGGATCTGGTCCTGCTCGGGCATTTCCTCCAGCAGGTCGGCCAGCTCCTCGTCGTCCAGCGCGGCGGCGAGCTGGCTGCGCCGGATGGCCGGCATGCCCTCGACGGCGTGGGCCAGGTCGGCGGGCCTCAGCTCGCGCAGGCCCGCCAGCTGATCCGTCACCGGGTCGGTCTGGAACAGGTCCGGGTAGCGGTCCCAGGGCACGATCTCCGGGCCGCGGTGCATCAGGCTCAGGCCGCGCGAGACGGCCAGGTCGGTGACCTGCCAGCCGATCCGCCGGTGCTCGTACGGGCTGATGGCCACGTCCACGACGGTGCCGTCGTCGGTGTGCCTGCCGTACAGCTCGGAGGCCAGGATCTCCCCGGTCCGCCTGGTGAAGCGATCCAGGTCGACGCTGCCGCCTTGCAGGTGGGCGCCGTCGACCGAGATCTCGGTGATCTGGCCCAGGTTGACGAAGATCCGGCGCCGCTGCAGCGTCACGACCAGGCCCAGCGCGCGCGGCGGCTCCTTCCCGGCCGACGGCAGGATCACGACGTCGCGGACCCGGCCGATGGTCGTGCCCTCACTGTCCAGCAGGGGACGGCCCTTCAGCCGGGACGTGAAAATCTGGGGCCCTGGCATCGTCAGCCACCCTCCTCACTCGGCCAAGCCGGCCTGCACCATTATCGTTTCCCGCGGTCCGGGGTCGGGCGGCCCGGAGGGCGTTGCGGACGTGTGCGGTCAGGTTCCGTGCTCCGCCGGCGTCTACCTGGTCGAAGCCAGCCGGCTCATGACTCGATTAGAAGGGACATCGGCACTGAGCAGCAAGCAGCAGGCGATGATTCCGGCCTGCGACGGCCCCGCTGAAAGGGATACGTCCGCATGCGGCCGGCGAACGGCAGCATGCGGACGTATCTGAGTTCGGCCCGGATCAGCTAGCGGCGTAGAGGATGTCGTACGGGCCTTGCTTGAGGTCGCATTCCTTCAGCCCGGCGCTCGGGAAACCGTTGTGCACCGACGGGGTCGCGGTCCAGTTCAGGTCCAGGCCCGTGATGTTGGTCCCAACGCCGGACGCGGAGCTGAGCACGGACGCGAGCCTGGTCCCGTCCAGGGAGTTGGCCTTCTCGATCGCCCACTTGATCGCGAGCAGGTTGAAGTAGCCGGTCAGTACCCCGGAGGTCTGCGGGTTGAGCCCGATCTTGGCCTTGGACGCCTCGAGCAGCGCCGTGTTCTCCGGGGTCAGCAACGTGGACGTCGGCTGTCCCTGCGCATAGGACACGACGCAGCCGTCGACCGTCCCGGCCGGCACCTCGGAAGCGGTGACGCCGAAGTCATTCAGCCCGCCCCAGCCAATGATCTTGGGTGACCAGCCGATCTGCTTGAACCCGGAGACCATCGCCGGGACGCCGGTGAACCCGGTCGGGAACAGCGTCTGGATCCCGGCTTCCTTGGCCTGGGTCAGCGGGGTGGTCAGGTCAATCGCGGTCGGCGAGTAGGTGATCGTCTTGATGAACGTCAGCCCGGCCGCCTTGACGTCGGCCTCGGCATCGGCCGCCAGCTCCACGCTGAACGAGGTCCCGTCGGACAAGATCCCGATGTTGTTATCGCCGTGCGACTTGGCCCAGTTCACCATCAGCTGGGCGTACTGGGCGTTAGACGGGAGAGTGCTGTAGGCGGTCGGGTTCTCCTTGGCGTTGAACAGGGCGTAGGCGCCGTCCCCGTTGATCACCAGCGTGTGCTGCTGCATCAGGTACGGCTGGATCTGGTTCTGCGCCGAGGAGAACGAGTCGTTGACCACGATCACGTTTCCCTGGGAGACCAGCTGCCTGGCGATGCTCAGCGACGTCGCCGGATCGCCCTTGTCGTTGTAGTTCGACAGGGCGAACTGGTGCCCGCACACGCTGTCATGGGCATTGAAGTAGCCGACTTCGATGGTGGACTCGATCTCGGTGAGCGTCCCCGACGACGCGGTCGGGCCGCTCAGCGGCTCGATGTTCGCGATCTTGATCGGGCCGGGCGGGATGTTCGAGCACAGGCCCGAGCCTCCGCCCGACGTGGTCCCGCCTGATGAGCTGCTTGCCGAACCGCCCGAGCTGCACGCCGCCAGCCCCAGTGCGAGCACCGTCCCGACCGCGATGGGCAGGAACCTGTGACGGTAGATAGCCATCCCTGTGTGCCACTCCTTTTCCGGCCGTTAAGAATCTGACGTTCACGTTAGCGTTTACGCTCAACTCGTCGATTGATATCGAAGAGTATCGAACTACAGTTCCATAACAACTTGACGAGGCGTCACCTTACGGAACCGGGCGTGGACCCTTCGCACAAGTCACCTTGCCCTGTTCACCTTGCCCTGGCGTCAGGCCCGGACGGCGGCCCCGCACGCGACCCTACGGTGGCGCGGCACGGGTCACCGGTCAGCCGTCAGGCCCGGCCGGATCTAACTAGTCTGATTGTTGTCAAGCAATTAGCTCAGGCGCGCCCATATGCCCGGAATGTGACCAGCAGCCAAATGCTAGCCGTCCCCGAAGGCATCGTCGTCTAGTTGCGCCAGATTGGCGTCTGGATCTCGCTATCTGAGAAAATGCCCGCGGTGCGGATCCGGCGGCATCTTCCGCTCGATCTTCCGCTCGCCAAGCGCGACGGCGGCGCCCGGCCTGTTGTGCGCCGCGGACGCCGCGGACCGAGATCGGGCCGAGGTGGCGGAGCGCTGCCCGGCGGGGCCAGACCATGGCCCAGGCGCTCGCGGCGGCCGACCGCACGGCCAGGCCAAGATCATCGCCAGCCGGCCCGGCCGCGCCGACCAGCGTCCCGGACCTGGGGAGTTGGGCGCGCGGCGGGGAACGGCGCCGTGCTGGCCTTCGTCCGGCCACGGCAGACGGCGAGTTCGACCAGGTCCTGCCGAGCGGCATGACGTAACCGGTTACGATCCTGGCCACGAGCCGGCCGGTGCGGAAGCCGTGGTCAGGGTCCGGACGGGGCTGACCCGTGGCTCGCCCAGCGGGGCGCCGGGCCACCGCCCGGGGCCGCGGCGGGGCACTAGATGATCATTTGCCAGATATTTCGCACCTCGTCCCACTAAAGTCGCGGTAGTTCACACTTTTACAATTGCGGCATCCCACATTCGTACCGCCGGAGGCCGTTGGTCCACCTGGGTCGGCAGTGCGGCGGCATACCGAATAGCGCGTAACCAGCGAGGACATCAGCGATGGGGAACCACGCAGTGGCGAGGGCCACCGGTGATTCGAGCCAGTACTCCACCGAGGCCACGGCCTCCCATTCCACCAGCGGCCGTCGGCTGACCGTGCAGAACTGGCCGGTGTCCACGCGGCTGATCGCCGTGATCGTCCTGGCCCTGCTCATGGGCCTGGTCTTCGGTGGGCTGCAGGTGGCGTCGGCGGCCAGCAGCGCGAACGAGTTCGGCCGCGTGTCGCAGCTCGCCAGCCTCGGACAGCAGGTCGCCGACCTGGTGCAGGCGCTGGAGGATGAGCGTGACGAGACGGCCGGGATCGCACCCCTCACCCAGGCCAGCGGCCTGAACAGCTGGTACCGCGCCACGAACGCCGCGGCGGCCAGGGTCCAGTCACTGGCCGCCGGGATCGGCGGTTCCTTCCCGGTCAACATCCAGACCCGGGTGGCCACCGTGGTCTCCGCTATCAAGGACCTCCCGGGCCTGCGGATCACGGCCCAGGCCAGCCAGGACGCGCAGGGGGTGATCGTTGACTACGGCACCCCCATTACCGACATGATCGCGCTGGACGACCAGATCGGGCAGGGCACGTCTGACGCCTCGCTGGTGAGTGACGTCCAGACGCTCAACGCGATGGCGCTGGACAAGGACCAGGCCGCGCAGCAGCGCGCGCTGCTGTACAACGCGTTCTTGCACCCCCAGGGCTTCGCCGGCCAGGAGCAGCAGGCGCTGAACACCGCCCAGTCCGGGCAGCTCATCGACTTTTCGGCGTTCAGTACCACGGCCACGCCGGCCGAGCAGAGTGACTACGACAGCGCCGTGGCCGGTACGCCCGCCAACGAGCTGGCCCAGAATATCGTGGACTTCGTCCAGGACGGCGACAGCCTGGCCGACGGTGCGGCCGCCGCGGGCATCAACCCGGCGCAGGCGGCCGGGGTCTGGTACAAGGCCCAGTCCGGCACGGTCGACGGCATGCAGCAGGTCGAGCTGGACGTGGCGCGGAGCATCGTCGCGCGGGCCCAGTCGCTGCAACGCAGCGCGGAACGCACCGCGCTGCTCACCGCCATCCTGGTCGCGGTCATCCTGCTCGTGGTGCTGATCGCCACCATCGCCGTGGCCCGGTCCCTGGTCGGGCCGCTGCGCAGGCTGCGGGAAGGCGCGCTCACCATCGCCACCGTGGAACTGCCGGAGCGGGTCCGGCTGCTGGGCGAGGGCCAGGATCCGTCCACCGGCGCGGAGGTGGCGCCAATCGACGTGCTGTCCTCGGACGAGATCGGCCAGGTCGCCCGGGCGTTCGACCAGGTCCACTCGGAGGCGGTGCGGCTGGCCAGCAACGAGGCCATGCTGCGGAACAGCTTCAACGCGATGTTCGTCAGCCTGTCCCGGCGCAGCCAGTCGCTCATCGAGCGGCTGGTGCGCATGATCGACGCCCTGGAGCAGAACGAGGGTGATCCGGACCGGCTGTCCAACCTGTTCGCCATGGACCACCTGGTCACCCGGATGCGCCGCAACTCCGAGAACTTGCTCCTGCTGGCCGGGCACGAAAGCGCGCGCAAGTGGAGCCAGCCGGTCGCGCTCGCGGACGTGGCCCGCGCCGCGGTGTCGGAGATCGAGCAGTACAGCAGGGTCTCACTGCGGATCCAGCCGGGAGTCGCGGTCTCCGGGCAGGCGGTGTCCGACGTCGTGCACCTGCTGGCCGAGGTGATCGAGAACGCCACGATCTTCTCGTCCAAGGACACCCCGGTACACGTATCGGCCCAGGAAGTGATCAGCGGCGGCGTGCTGATCGAGGTGGCCGACAGCGGGGTCGGCATCCCGGACTCGCGGCTGGCGGAGATCAACTGGCGACTGGACAACCCGCCGGTCATCGACGTAGCGGTCTCCCGGCATATGGGCCTGTTCGCGGTGGCGCGGCTGGCCGAGCGGCACGGGGTGCGGGTCCGGCTGCGGGCCAGGTCCCCGCAGGGGCTGACCGCCCTGGTCTGGCTGCCGGACGACGTCACTGAGCGGACCGCCCAGCCCTACGGCGGACGGTCGCGGCCGTTCGCCGCGTACGTCGGCTACCAGGGAGTAGGGGCAACCGGCCGGCACGGCGCCGCGGTACGAACGGCCCTGGACGACCCGGCTGGTCCCGGTCCGCGCGAGACCGTCCCGGCCGTCGGCTCGTCGGCGTCGGACTGGTTCGGTGACCGCCGGCCGGCCGCGGTCAGAACGGCAGGCAACGGCGCCCAGCCGGGCACCCGGCCGGCCAGGGGCGGGCTGGCCGGGATCGACGAGTGGGCCGAGAGCAGGCAAGCGGCGCAGATCATCGCCAACCCGGTGCGCGGTGACACCACCACCGCCGGGCTGCCCGTACGTGTCCCGCAGGCCAACCTCCTGCCCGGATCGGTGGGTGGCGGCCGGCACCGGCCGGATGGCCCGCAAGCGCCGAAGCCTGCCGCCTCGAGGCCGCCGAGCTCGCCTGACATGGCACGCAGCCGGCTGAGTGGTTTCCAGCGCGGAAGCCGCCGCGCCCAAGGCCAGACGCCAACCGCAGCCCAGGGCCAGACACCCAGTGCCGTAGAGGGAGCCGACCGTTGAGTTACGCGTACCGCCAGGACCTGAACTGGCTCGTCACCGACTTCACCTCGCGGGTCGCGAATGTGGCCCACGCGGCCGTGATATCCGCGGACGGGGTCCCGCTGGCCCTGTCGGAAGGCATCCCTGCTGGCTTCGCCAACCAGTTCGCGGCCATCACCTCCGGGCTGGCCAGCCTGATGCAGGGCGCGGCGCGGATCTTCGAGGCCGGCCAGCCCACCCAGGCCCTGGTGGAGATGGAAGGCGGGCTGATGTTCGTCATGGCCATCAGCGACGGGTCGATCCTGGCCGTGCTGGCCGCCTCGGAGTGCGACACGGACCTGGTTTCCTACGAGATGGCGCGGCTGACCGAGGCGGTCGGCGACGTGCTGACGCCGGCGGCCCGGGCCCACCGGCCCTCGACCAGCGACGCTAACCGGACGGTGCGGCCGGGAGGGCGGCCAGCACCTCGCTCCACGGCGGCAGCCGTCGCTCCGGCGGCGCATCCGGGTCGAACAGCACCCGCACCCCCATGCCAGCCAGCGTCTGCAGGCTGCTCGCGAACGCCGGATGGCTGGCGAGTTCGGCCTTGCAGTAGGGCACGACCACCATCGGGACGCCGTAGCCGGCCATCTCGCACAACAGGGCCAGGGCAAAGTTGTCCGCGTGCCCGTGGGCGAACTTGTTGACGCTGTTGAACGTCAGCGGGCAGGCCAGCACGGCGTCGGCGGGCGGGGTCGGCGCGCCGGTGCCCGGCATCCGGTACTCCCAGCGCACCGGCTCGCCGGTCAGCCGCTCCAGTTCGGCGGCGTCGACGAACCTGGTGCCGTCCGGGGTGGTAAAGACCGCCACCCGCCACCGCTGCGCCTGGCACGCCGCCACCAGCTCAGCAACGCCGTCCGCCGCCGCGGCCCCGCTGACCACCAGGTACAGCACGCGGCCAGAAGCAGGCCGCGGCCTGCCGCCCGCATCCACCGATCCGGACCTCCCAGGATGGCGCAGCGGCGGTGTGCTGCTGCGCGACTTCATCCTGCCCGAAGCGAGCGGCGCGAGTCATGTGCGGTGCGCAGCGCCGCGCTGCTGGCGGGACCGCTACTGTGCACCTCATGAGCACCCCGCCGAATCCGGCCGCCGGAGCCGGGACCGAGTTCGACCTGCTGACTGCGTTGTTCTCTCCGGCCGGGCACGCCGACCCGCAGGTGATCTTGCGCGGCTCGCCGCTGCCTGGCTGCCAGTACCTGTTCGTGCGTGACGTGCTGCGGGATCCCCGTTTCGCGGCACCGACCATCCCGCCCTCGCCCGACCCGGCCTTTCAGCTGCTCAGCAGGTGGATGATGCGGCTGGACGGCGATCGGCACCGCCGGGTGCGGGACGCTTTCGGCGGCCTGTTCACCGCCCGCCGGGTGGAGCGTTACCGGGAGATCATCGCCGCGCGGGCCGCCGCGCTCATCGACCAGGCGGCCCCCGCCGGGAGCATGGACCTGGTCGCTGACTTCGCCCGGCCGCTGCCCCTGGCCGTGATCGCCGACGTGCTGGGCGTCCCGGCCGACGACCGCGACCGAGTGGCTGCGGCGCTGGCCGTCCTCAATCGCGGCTTCGCCCGCCAGCGCGACAACGACCGCACCGCCGTCCAGGCCGCCAACGACGCGGCCGGGCAATTGCTCTCCTACTTCGCCGCGCTGCTCGACCAGCGCGCCGCGGAACCAGCCGATGACCTGATGACCGCCCTGGCCGCCCGGCACGCCGACGGGGAAGACCAGCTGGACCTGGTCGCGAACTGCGTTTTCTTCGTTCTGGCCGGGCACCAGACCACCACTACCCTGCTGACCCTGGGCACCTACCTGCTCTGCGTCCACCCTGACTCGCTGGCCGCCCTGCGGCGCGACCCCCGGCGCTGGCCTGCCGCGGTGGAAGAAATGCTGCGGCTCATCACCCCGACCACCTTCACCGGCGTGACGCCCCGGACTGACGCCGATGTGCACGGCGTGGCCTGCCCGGCCGGCCAGCCGCGCCTGCTGTTCCTGGCCGCCGCGAACCGTGATCCCGCCACCTTCCCCGATCCCGACCGATTCGATATCAGCCGTCAGCCCAACCCGCACCTGAGCTTTTCCGCCGGATCTCACTTCTGCCTGGGTGCCCCGCTAGCCAGGCTGCACGGCGAGGTCGCGCTGAGTACCCTGTTCACCCGCCTGCCCGGCCTGACGGCCCTGGCCCCGCCCGACATCACCGCCAGCGTGCCCACCCGCCAGATCGAACACTTCACCGTCACCTGGCAGCAAGGCTGACGGGAGGTCGGCGGACGCATGCGCTACGGCGGCGTCAGGCTGACGCAGGGACCTGGTGACCGCCAACGCAGTCCCTGGGCCAGCAGCCGCAGCGCGCCATCACTGGTCAGCCGGGTGACGGCGATGCCCGACCCGACGACGACCGCGACGAGCAGGCCGGTGCCGGTGAACTCAGCCAGCAGCCGCCTGGACACCGCAGCAGTCATGTGGTGACGGGCTTGGCGCCCGGATGATCGCCGAGTGAATCCCGGGCCCGGCCTCGTTGGTGAAGGTCACCGACGCATCGGCGAACCCGGCCGCGGCGAGCGCGTCCAGGTACTCCGTGCGGGACAGGGCCCCGGCGATGCAGCCGGCATAGGAGCCAGCAGCAGCGCGGTCAGCCGGGGTCAGGTGATCCTCGGCCACCACGTCGGAGATGCCGATCCGGCCGCCGGGGACCAGGACCCGGAACATCTCGGCGAGCACGGCAGGCTTGTCGGTGGACAGATTGATCACGCAGTTGGAGATCACCACGTCCACCGCGGCGTCCGGCAGCGGCAGGGCCTCGATCTCGCCCTTGCGGAACTCCACGTTGGCGGCACCGGCCTTCGCGGCGCTGGCCCGGGCCAGCGTGAGCATGTCGTCGGTCATATCCACGCCGTAGGCGAACCCGGACGGACCAACCCGGCGAGCGGACAACAGCACGTCAATGCCGCCGCCCGACCCCAGGTCCAGGACCTTCTCGCCTTCGTGCAGGTCGGCGACGGCCAGCGGGTTGCCACACCCGAGGCTGGCCAGCACCGCCTCCGCCGGCAGTCCGTCAGTCTCACCGTCGCCATACAGCTGGCCGCCGAAGCAATCGGCCGAGTCCAGCGCAGCTGAGCCGGTAGCACCGCACGAGTCCGTAGCAGAACTCCCGCAGCACGAGGCAGCCACACCCGGCCGCGGCTCCAGGACCGCGCGGGCCGCCTCGGCGTACCGGGCCCGGACCGCCTCCCGCAGGTCAGTGGCCGTGTCGTCACTCATCCCGTGATCACCCCTAGGCATAGATGACTGTCGATGCCCACCCTGCCTGAGAGATAGACAGATGTCAATGTCCCACGCATACTGGTCAGGTGACCGCCCCCGCCGACACCATCCCGGCCAGGCCGCTCCTTCCGGTAGCCGAAGCCTGCTGCACTCCGCTGCTGCGCGAGCCGATCACCGCCAGCCAAGCCGCCGACCTCGCCCGGCTGCTCAAAGCACTGGCCGATCCCACCCGGCTCCGGCTGGTCTCGATGGTGGCCGCGCACGAAGGCCAGGAGGCGTGTGTCTGCGAGCTGACCGAACCACTTGAGCTGACCCAGCCGACCATCTCCCACCACCTCAAGATCCTCGTGGACGCCGGGATATTCACCCGCGACAAGCGCGGGGTCTGGGCCTACTACGCGCTCGTACCCGCTGCCCTCGATGCTCTCTCAGCGGTGCTCAAGGCAACCAGCTAGCGCCTCGGCAGCGAGTGGCCGGTCGTCGTGCAGCGCTCCGCCCAGCCACTATACGAACTCGGATGCCGTCTAGCACACCAAACCCCTGGCGGATATGATCGACGCCGGTCGATAGCCTGTTCGTGGCACGTCGCGCCGAGGAGGGCTTGGGATGCGGGAGAGCGTTCCGCCGCGGGCGGCGTGGACCGTCGTGGACGAAGGATGGGGCCGGAGGGCAGCCGACTTCGCGACGCTGAGCGAGCCGTATAACTGCCGGGAGTACGTGGTGATGCACCACAGGCTCGGCGTCGACGAAGGTGACCGGCTCCTCGATGTAGCTTGTGGTAGCGGCTTGGCGCTCGAGTTGGCCCATCTGCGCGGGGCGGTTTGCGCCGGCCTCGATGCCTCGCAGCGGCTCGTGGCGGTGGCCTGCGATCGCAACCCGTCGGCGGACATCCGGGTCGGGGACATGAACGCCCTGCCATGGGACGACGCCACCTTCGACGTGGTGACCAGTTTTCGCGGCGTCTGGGGCACGACGGCCGATGCGGTGGGCGAGATCCGGCGCGTGCTTGTTCCGGGGGGCCGAGTCGGCCTCACCGTCTGGGGGCACCTCAAGGCCTCGCCTGGTTTCTGGTCGATGGCTCCGTTCTCACTCGCGGCCGCGCCGAAGGTCGAGAACCAGGCCGCCATGGTTCGGCTTGGCCGACCAGGGGCCGGTGAGGAGCTGCTGGCGCGGTACGGTTTCGTCGACATCGAGCGGATCGACGTGCGGTTCGTGGCGGAGTTCGCGGACCCGCAGATCTTCGCTCGGGCGATGGCGTCGACCGGTCCCGGCTACGAGGCGATCCAGAACGCCGGTGAGGCCGCCTTCGCGGAGGCCGCCACAAACGAGGCCATGGCCCACATCCGCGACGGGCTCCCGCTGCGAGCCGAGCTCGCGCTAGTCGGCTACCTGGCACGAACGCCCAGGGCCCGCTGAAACGGGACGAGGGGGACATCCCTCGGCGGCGTTCGCACGAACACGAGCTGGCCACCGCTGCCGACAGACAGGACTAGGAAGCCGGGCCGGTCAGGCGAGCGGTAATCGCCGGGGCCGCCTCGCGCACCCACGCCTCGGCACGAGGCAGGTAAACCTTGGCGGGTGTCCCGACGAGACCACCGCCTTCCTCCCACGCCTGGCGCCACACCGGGTCCAGCTTGGCCGACGCGCGGGACTCCTCGTGATAGCGGCGCACCATGTCGACGGCCAACGGCATCAGCCCGGCGCGCTGCTGCGCTGTCATGCCGTAGGCGTCTGCGAACACCGCGACCCGGTGCGGGATGTCGGCGTCCGCCAGCACGGACGGCCGGTCTTGCGGATCGCGCAGCGGCGCCCAGTACCACAGCGCGTTCGCGATGTCGTAGATCCGGGTGGTCGGCTTGGCCAGGTCGAAGTCGATCAGCGCGGCAGGCAGCCCGTCGCGGAAGATCACGTTGCCCAGGGCGTAGTCGCGGTGGCTGACCAGCTCGGTGCGGTCGATGATCGGGCGTCCCGCGTTAGCCGGACTCTCGTACCACACCGCATCGGGCGGCGGTGCCCATCCAGCCGAAGCCTCGTGCAGCGCGCGAATCAACCGGGCCAGGGCTATGAGCACCTCCTCACCCGCCCTCTCCGGCGGCGGCAGCCAGCGCGCCACGTCACCAAGGACGAACGACAGCACCTCCCGCCCCTGCTCATCGACGCCGAAAGGAAGCGGCGCGCCAGTGAATCCGGCGTCACGAAGGTGGGCCAGGTACGCCTGCACGGTCAGGCTGAACGGCCGCAGCGGCCGCCGCACCGTATCCCCGATCCGCACGATCCCCTGGGTGAAGCCATCTGCGATCAGCGGCTCTCCTTCGCTCACACCGCAGCAGCCTAGGCTCCGCCCCAGCACCGGCTCAAGACCATGGACCGCGCGTCTCTGGCGATGCAGACCACTGCGGTGACCGCGCCATCACGGACGGACGGTTTCGGGGTAGTGTGCTGGCCGCTTGACCTGTGGAGCTAAGGGGACTCGAACCCCTGGCCTTCTGGATGCAAACTAGCGGCATAGCCCTGCTCGCGGTCGAACCGCGCAGCGTGTCGCGTGTGTGGATGGCTGCTCAGGACAGCCGTAGCGTGCATGGGTTGCTGTACCTCGCTGCTGTACGGGACAACCGGCGTAAGCAAGAACACTGTCAAGGTCGCGTTGACATCGGCTCTGCCTCGCTCACGGCTCTGGAGGCGGTACGTCCTCCGTCTTGTGACTTGGGATTCAAGGATTAGAGGCAAGCTCGTGGCCACGGGTCTCCGTACTTAACCGGTCCACCGATCCGGCCGCTGCGCCCGGCCCCGTCCTAATCCCGCTGGCCTCACTACGGCGCCCTGGCCGCTGCCCCTACCTGACTACCGTCCTGACCGGCTGCGACGCGGCCGAGGATCGCGGGCCAGTTTGCCGCGTCGCAGTTCCCGCGTCCGTTTCCTTCATCCGCCCCTACGCTTTCCCCAAGCAGATCCGCTGCCCGTTTCCAGCCGAGTTTCCCGTTCCCGCGCGCTCCGGGCCTGGAATTACGCGAGGCCTTTCCACATATCCACGAATTCGCCTATGAATTACTGCAACCGGCAGACAAAAAGCGATTCCCCCAGGATTCTCATTTCGACCAAGAAAGGAATTCCCAAAAAGGAACCGCCACCGATAGACGCCACCGGCTCCGCCCCGCCGGCGCAACACGCGCCGCCCCCGCGCCGGACTGCGCAGCGGCGTCGGTTCTGCTAGGCATCCTCGGGCTGCTGGTCACCGCATTGACAGTGACCGCCAACGAACAGACCCTGGTGGAGATGATCACCGACACCGCCCTGGAGACTGCGCGCTGCTGCCCGCGGTGCGGCAAGGCGGACACCCGAGTCAAGGAGCATCCACGGACCGCGCCCTGCGACGTGTTCACCGGGGACCGGCGGGTCCTGCTGACTGGTCCAAGACTCGCTGGCGCTGCTGCACACAGAGCTACGGTCAGGGGACTTTCACCGAGTGGCTGCCCGCCGTCAAGCGCCGAGCCCGGCTGACTTCACGGCTGCGGACCCGGCTCGGCGAGGCCGTCGGCTATGACCCATGCCGTCCGCGGCAGCGGTCCGCCGCTACGGCGTCTCGGACTGCACCGCCGCTCGCGCTTTCACCTCCTACGCCGATGAGCAGCTCTCTGACATGGACGAGCAGCAGGAGCCGGTATAGGCGGCTGGGGTGCATGAGTTCCGCCGCGGCGCTCCGGCCGACAGCACGGACCCGGAGACCGGCGAGATCACCCGGACCCGCTCCGATGGCTCACCCACCTGGTCGATCTCGGCAGCGTCGGCACCCTGGGCCTGGCCGAGGGCCGTACCGCCGCCGCGAAGAAAGACCTGCTCGCCGGGCACACAGCAACGCTGCGGTACCTGGCGATGGACATGTCCGCCACCTACCGCTCAGGCGCCCCGCCGGGGTCACCCTCGTCGCCGACGCATTTCACCTGGTCAAACTCGCAAACCGGAAGATAGACGACGCGTTCCGGCGGCTGGGCTACCGCACCCAGCACGCGCACGAAGAACTCGGCCTGCCCCGCCCGCTGCACTACATGCTCCGCTACAACATCGAGAACCTCGCGCCAGAGCACCTGGCCACCATCATCGGCGTGCTGGACGCCGACGCCGACGGCCAGCAGATCGCCGCTGCCTGGATCGCTAAGGAGCACCTGCGCGAGCTGCTGGCTCTGCGCTTCACTCGCACCCATGTCACCCACGCGCCCAGCGCGGTCCGCGACAAGCTGGCCAGCTTCTACATATGGTGCGCGGACAACGACAGCATCCCCGAGATAAAAACCCTCGCCAAGACCATAAGCAAATGGCAGCAGCCGGTCATCGACGCCGTACTGACGGGCTATTCCAACGCGAAAGCCGAAGCGCAAACCGCACCGCGAAACTCGCCGCCAGGAACGCCCGCGGATTCGCGAACCCGGAGAACCAGATCCGCCGGGTCCGCATGGCTACCACCCGCGCCGCCCGGCAGGCAAGGAAAGAGCCGCGCCGCAGCCGGTCACGGAAGGTAGCCAGGAAGGCGGCCGCCAGGGCGCCTTAGGGACGGCCGGCGGGATCAGGACGGGCAGGGCGCAGAAGCCGGATCGGTGGCACCCGGTTAAGTACGGAGACCCGTGGCCACACGTGAACCAGGAACCAGCGCAGCATCCGAGTTTTGGTGAGGAATTACCGCGCCTGGGACTTCCCGGGCCGACGCCGCATTCGCAGGGCACCCAGGAGAAGGGCACCGAGGAACACGACAATGCCGATGAACAGCAAGAACAACAGGCCCTTGACGACAACACCCACAATGCCGAGCACGATCGCCACGAGCACGAGGAGTAGGAAAAAGGCAAGCATGCGATGCTCCGCTCAGTCGTACTGGTCAGCGGCGGGCCAGTTGCCGTTCACCGCTGGTGCCTGCCTGATATGTCAGGCCGTAGTGCTTGAAGATGGCCTCTTCATCGGCCGCTGGCAGCTCGCCGTCAGTGCTGATCGAGGGAGAATCCTTCACTTGCTTCCTGTCGTGAGCGACCTTGACGTATCCGGGACCCACGGTCGCCCGGGCGAGGGGAACGAACACCAGCCGGTGCCGGGTAGGCATCCCGACCTTGACGGTGGCGAACGCTGGCAGGTCTGTGCTCGTGTCGACGTAGACGGCCTCCAGCTCCCCGATCTTGTGACCGTCGGAGTCAACAACGTCGTGGCCCCGCCACTCCCGGATGTCGCCTGCCTCGAACACGCCCGCCTTCCTCTCCACGGCTTTGCACGTACTCACAGTCATTCCCGCATGGGATGCCGTATGGAATCAGCGTAGTCCTGCCGTGGTGCTGCCGTCCTGCGCGCGTGTGCTCGTCTCCTCCCCCGTCCTCTTGATAGGTGCCGGGTCTTTCCGGGGAAGATCACTGCTCAAGGGTGGCGCGCCTCGGGAGGTTCGCCGCGCGCGTTTCGGGCCTGGCCTTCGCCTGGCCGCCGCCTCATCCGGCCCGCCGCCTACGCCGCATGCCTGAACCTGCTCGACGGGAAGAGCGTCTAAGTTACGGCAGCTGTAGTTCGTGACTTTGAGGTTGTTGGCGCAGGTCAGGCGGTGACCGGGTAGAGGTAGTTATTCAGCCTGAGTCACGGGCGTCAGGTGATGGCCGGCCTGTGGTGGCTGCCGCGCACTCAGCGCGGGTTGAGCCTGGCGTCATGGCAGGCAGGCATCGACGAGTTCGCGGATCGCGGCTGTGGTCTGGTCCGGGCTAAGGCCCAGTTCGCGGCGCAGGAGGCGCCAGGTGGCAAGGTCGGTGACGGCGGTGAGCTGGGCCAGCTTCCGGCGGCGGGTGGCGGGGGGCAGCGTGGCCAGGGCTGGCCCGTAGGCCCTGGTGACCCAGTCGCGGTGATAACGGCGGCCTGCGTCGGTGATGGCCCGGATCGCGGCCACCCTGGCCTCCTGGGCCAGCAGGTATGCCTGCTCATCGCCCCAGCGCTCGTAGTGGGCGACGAGGTGGGTGATGTCTCCGGGCGGGGCGGCCTCGCGATCGGCGCGGATCTGGCCGGACCGCTCATCGGCGGCGGCGGCGAACAGTTCCTCCTTGGACCCGAACCGGCGCAGCACGGTCTGGACGGTCACTCCGGCGCGCTCGGCGATGTCCGGGAGGGACACCTGGTCGTATGGCCGCTCGGCGAACAAGGCGCGGGCGGCGGCGGTGATTGCCTGGGCGGTGGCCTCGGCGGCCTGGGCCCGGGCCCGCATGCGGTAGGGCCGCTGCCGCAGGCCTTGACTTCCGCCAGACTTCATGTTAACAAGGCTAACATCAAAGTTTTCATGTTAACGTTATTATCATCGAATGGGCGGGACCCGATGCGTGCGCTGTTCACCTTGCTGCCCGCCCGGGGCAGCCTGCAGCCGCTGCTTCCCGTGGCGCAGGCGATGCGGGCACGAGGCCACCAGGTCGCGCTGTGCTCCGCACCGCGCCTCCGCAACGACGTCGAGGCGCACGGCCTGACGTTCCTGCCTGCCGGACTGGACTGGCACGTCTCGGACCCGGACTACATCGACGTGCTGTGCCAGGCCGCGGGCGGGCTGGCGTTCCCGCCGCTGGCCGGACAGGAACGGTTTGCCTGGGTGATCGCCAACCTGTTCATCGGCGCGGCCGCCCGGCGCATGCTGCCCGGCCTGATCGGTGTCGCGCGAGCGTGGTCGGCGGATCTGATCATCCGGGAGTCCCTGGAGTTCGCCGGCTGCGTGGCCGCGGAGGCACTCGGCCTGCCCCACGCCTCGGTGGCCGCCGCGGCCGATTCCGCGCTCGACCGCCGCCGCGAACTGGCCGGGCCGCTCGCCCCGTTGCGCCAGCAGGCGGGCCTGCCGGCCGATCCGGACGGCGACATGGCATTCCGCTACCTTCACCTGTGCTTCACACCGCCCGGCTTTGACGGTCCAGGGGCCCGGTTCCCGCCCACAGCACGCTTCTTCGCGCACCACAGCACCCCCGCACCGCACGAGGACCTGCCGCCCTGGCTGGATCATCTCGCCGGACGCCCCACCGTGCTGGTCAGCATGGGCACGGTGTTCCACCGCACGCCCGGGCTGCACGAGACCATCCTCGCGGCCCTGCGCGACGAGCCGCTTCAACCTGCTCATCGCGCTCGGGTTCGACCAGGATCCCGTCCGCTTGGGACCGCTGCCGCCCCACGTGCGGGTCCAGCCCACGCTTCCCCAGGTGGCGCTGCTGCCACGGTGCGCGCTGCTGGTCTGCCACGGCGGCTTCAACAGCGTCAAAGAAGCACTCGCCGAAGGCATCCCGCTGGTCATCGTGCCGGTCGCCGGCGATCAGCCCTACTGCGCCCGGCGCTGCCAGGCCCTCGGGGTCGGCCGCGTCATCAGGCCAGCCGAGCGCAACGCCGCGGCGATCCGCGCAGCCGTGCGGACGGTGCTGGGCGATCCCTCCTACCGCGAGCACGCACGGCACATGCGCGACGAAGCCTGTGAGCTCCCGCCGGCCGCCGCCGCCGTTACCGCGCTCGAGCAGGTCGCAGATAAGCACGCGGGACACCGGAGCTGCGCTGCCGGACCTTGACGGGGCGGACGTCGCGCCCGGCCTGGTTCGAAGTGAACCCGACGGCCAGGTCGCGGCTTCCGGCGTCTGACCGGGCACAAGTCACCATGACGGGCGATCTCCCCGCATCATCCAGACGACGCGCCGCGATCAGCCCGCCAAAGCCGGCCGGCTTGCTCCTGCCGTGCCATCCAAAGCTGAATAGCTACGGGTAGAGGTGCGGCTGCCGCGATCATGATGGGTTTGTGAGACACGATCAAGACGCGGCAGTCGCTGCTGTCACGGTAGCGGATGATGCCCGGTCCGCGCTGCTGACGGATCTGCTGGGGCGGGTGGCCGGGTGCTTCCCCCGGCGGGAGACCCGGCAGTGCTGCGGGCAGATGCTGAGCGGGCTGCTGATGGTGCTGGAGGATCACAATTGCTGGACGATCGCCGAGGCAGTGGGCCATCGGGGGCCGCACCGGCTGCAGCACCTGCTGTCGCGTGCGGTCTGGGACGACCAGGACGTCGTGGACATCGCAGCAGCGTGGGCGGTCAGCCACCTTGAGGACGGGGAGGCGGTGCTCATCGTGGACGAGACGGCCGATGAGAAGTCCTCGGCTGACGCGGCCGGCGCGGCCCGCCAGTACAGCGGCACGGTGGGCGGTGTCGCGCTGTGCCAGGTGGCGGTGACCTTGACTTATGCCAGCGGCCGCGGGCATGCGCTGATCGGCCGGGCCTTGTACCTGCCCGAAGCGCGCGCCGCGGATGGCGAACACCGTGAGCTGGCCGGCGTCCCGGAGCAAGTCATGTTCGCCACCAAGCCCCAGCTGCCGGCGGCCTGCTGGAACGCGCGCACGTACCTGGGGATCCGCGCCGCCTTCGTCGCAGGCGATGAAGTGTACGGCGGCCGCCAGCTGCGCTGTGACATCCGCCAGCGCGGGATGGGCTATGTGATGGCAGTGCGGGCCAACCACACTCTCATCACAGGCTCAGGCCGCACCGTGACCGCCGCAGCGGCCGCCAGCATGATCCCGGCTCACGCCTGGCACCGGATGCGCACCGGATCCGGGACCAAGGGCACCCGCCACTACGACTGGGCGATGCTGGAAGTGACCAGCGACGATACTCCCGACGGCGACGACGACGGGCACAGCGTCCTGCTGACCCGGCGGCACCGCTATACCGGCACGCTGTCGTTCTACCGGTGCTGGACACCCGGCCCGGTCCCGCTGTCCCGGCTGATCGCCATCGCGGTGGCCAGGTGGCGCATCGAGAGGAAGATCACCAGCTCGCCAAGCAGGGCACCGGCTTGGACGCCGGGCAGGTCATCCGCTGGAAGTCCTGGCACCGCTGGACCGCGATCTGCCTGCTCTCCTACATCTACCTCACCGTCGCCGTAGCTCTCCAACGCCAGCAAGAGGCCGGCCAGACCTGGACGCCGGGCTGATCCCGATCACCGTCCCGGAGCTGCTGCGGCTCCTGCGTGACATCGTCATCCCACCGCCCCGGCGAGACCGGGCCCACCGGCTGCACTGGTCAGCCTGCGACGCCGCCACCAGCACCGCGCCCGCCAAGCCCACCGACGCTGGAACGCCTACGCTGAGACAGCACCATGATCACAACGAACTACACTGCCGTATAAGTGGCGGGCAAGCGAGCCAACGGCGAAGGGTCCATCTTCCCCTACCGCACCGGGTACGCCGCATACGTGTGGGTAACCCAGCCGGACGGCTCGCGCCGCCGGAAGTGGGTCTACGGCAAAACGCGCGAGGAAGTTCACGACAAGTGGCTCACCCGCCATGCCGCTGCGAAGCGGGGACCTGTCGTCACCAAAGTGCCGACGCTGGCCGAATACCTGGCGTACTGGCTGGCTGAGATCATCAAGCCCAACCGTGAGCCGAACACATACTCGCAGTACGAGCTGTTTTCGCGGCGTTACATTATTCCGGGCCTCGGAAGTAAGCGGATAGACCGGCTCACTGTTCGGGATGTGCAGATGTGGCTGAACAAGCTGCCTGGCATCTGCCGGTGCTGCACCCAGGGCAAGGATGCCAGCCGATGTGAGGACAAGCGGCGATGCTGCGCGATCGGGCATTGCTGCCACGATTACCCGAGCAAGCGCACCATCAAGATCGCCCGCGACACACTGCGCGTCGCGCTTAGCCAGGCATGGCGGGAAGAACTCATCTCACGCAACGTCGCCGCTATGGTCCAGCTTCCCGCAGCACGGCGGACGACTAAGCGAGGTCAGGCCTGGGATGTAGATGAGGCCCGAACCTTCCTCGAATCCGCCTATACCGATTATGACCCGCTGTATCCGCTGTGGGTCCTGATCCTCATCCTCGGCCTGCGCAAAGGCGAAGCGCAGGGGCTCATCTGGCCATCGGTCGATCTGGGCAAGTCCGAGATCTCGCTGGAATGGCAAGTCCAGCGGGTCGGCCGCGAGCTGATCCACAAGCAGCACCTGAAGACTGACGGCAGCACCGACGTTCTCCCGCTACCGGAAATCTGCCTCGCCGCGCTGACGCTCCAGCGCAAGGCCCAAGACCGCATGCGCGCCCGGCTAGAACAAGGCGGCGGCACCTGGCCCCATGATGGCCTCGTGTTCACCACGCGCACGGGCCGGGCGATCGAGCCACGTGCAGTCAGTCGCCGTTTCGACCTGCGTTGTACCAAGGCTGGCGTGCGGCGTATCCGGGTCCATGACACTCGCCGCACCTGCGGCTCGCTGCTCGCCGCGCTCGACGTGCACCCGCGCGTGGCCATGCAGATCCTGCGGCACAGCAAGATCTCGATCACGATGGAGATCTACACCATGGTGCCCGACAAGGATACTCTCGCGGCGCTCAAGCGCCTCAGCGACGCCCTCGGCTCCCCCGATGCCACCTGCCCGATGATGCCGGGTAGCCACACGTTGCTGTACGCCGCTGCTGTATATGGGGGACAGGAGTTCGAAAAATTGGTGGAGCTAAGGGGACTCGAACCCCTGGCCTTCTGGATGCAAACCAGACGCTCTTCCAGCTGAGCTATAGCCCCGAGATGTCTTCCCAAGGGTACCCGCTGCGCCCTGGTTAGAGCGCGTACCTGGTAAGGACGCGGCCCGCGGGCCTATTTCAGCAGGCGGGAAAGGCGGCGGTCGGCGAGGGGCTTGCCGCCGGTCTGGCAGGTCGGGCAGTACTGCAGGGCGGAGTCGGCGAAGGAGACTTCCCTGATGGTGTCGCCGCACACCGGGCAGGCCTGACCCGCCTTGCCGTGGACGCGCAGGCCGCTCTTCTTCTCGCCCTTCAGGTCCGCAGCGGCCAGGCCCGCCGAGCGCTTGACGGCATCGGCCAGCGTGGTCTTGATCGCGTCGTAGAGAGTGGCCACCTCGTCGGGGGTCATGCTGGAGGCGATCTTGAACGGTGACATCCTGGCCACGTGCAGCACCTCGTCGGAGTAGGCGTTGCCAATGCCGGCGATGATGCCCTGATCCCGCAGTACGCCCTTGATCTGCGTCCGGCGGCCGGACAGCAGGCCGGACAGCGTATCCAGGGTGAAATCCGCGGCCAGCGGGTCCGGCCCGAGGGTGGCCACGCCCGGCACCTCGGCGGGATCGCGGACCAGGTAGACAGCCAGGCGCTTCTTGGTGCCCTGCTCGGTCAGGTCGAATCCCGAGCCGTCATCGAGCCGCAGCCGGAACGCCAGCGGGCTCTTGCCCGGTTTCGGCGGCGCGGTGGGCAGTTCGTCGCGCCAGCGCAGCCAGCCGGCCCGGGCCAGGTGCGTGATCAGGTGCAGGCCCTGGTCGGTGGACAGGTCCAGGAACTTGCCGTGCCTGCCGACCCCGGTGATCACCTGGCCGGTCAGCGCGGTCAGCGGCGGGTCGAACGTCTTGAGCACCGAGAACGAGGCGGCGTCGGCACGCGCGACAGCGTGACCCGTCGCGTGCTCGCGCAGGAAGGCGGCCAGCGACTCCACTTCCGGCAGTTCCGGCATGCTTCACAGTCTGCCATGTGCGGCGCGAACTCTCCTCACGCGCCGTGGTTAGCTCCGGATCGCGAACTCGCCGGGTGAGGCCACCAGGTCGGGCAGGTTGCTGAGGTCTTCTAGCAGGTGAGTGGCTCCGGCCCGGCGGAGCCTGCTGCCGTCGTGCACGCCGGACAGGACGCCAACGACGAGCCGGGCCCCGGCCCGGGAGGCGCAGAGGGCACCGCTCTCACTCGCCGTGACGACGGCCACGTCCCGGACGTCGCCGATGCCCAGCCGCAAGATCGCGGTCAGGATCAGATCGGGCCAGGGGAAGCCCCGGGCCACGTCATCCGCGCACAGCACCAGGTCGGCGCGCTGCCGCCAGGCCAGGCGCTCCAGGATCAGGCTGAACGCGGGCCGGGACAGGCAGGACAGCAGGCACAGCTTGGCCCCGGCCGCGGCCAGCTTGGCCAGCGCGTCGTTCGCGCCGGGCAGGGGCAGGACGCCGAACCGGTCCAGCGCGGCCGCCAGCGACCGCTCGAAGGCCAGGTCGGCCGCCTGGGCCCGGATCTCGTCTTCGGGAAACAGGCTGTGCATGACGACCGACGGCGACCAGCCGCGAGTCCGGTCGAACTGGACCATGGACCTGACGTAGGCCGCCGTGCCCGTCACCACGCCCTGGGTGGCGATGGCCTCCGCGAACGCCCGCTCGAGCACGCTGCCGTCGACCGCAGCGGCTCCAACGACGTCACAGCAGACCAAGGACACCGGAGAGGTATCGCTCACCGGCTCGCCTCCTCGTGCCGGGTGGCGGTCAACCGCCGACGGCGGATGCCGCCACACCGGGCCCCGTCAGTTCTCGTCGGCCGTGGTGGCCTCGGTCCACAGGTCGAGTTCGGCGCGGTCAGACTGGACCTTGCGCCAGACAGCGAACCCGCCTAGGCCGAGCAGCAGGACGACCAGCATGAGCTTCTTCACGGCGAGGAACCCTCCACCTCGATGATTTTCGCGGTCAGCCCGCGACCGCGATCCGCGACCGCAGGTGTAGGGCAGCTTAGCAAGCCGCTTCGCCTAGTGCCGCTCTGGCCGCGCCAGGGGCACCGCGTGAGAGACGAGTTGTTGCTGGTGAGAAAGGTGAATGGTGGGGTTACGTGGACTTGAACCACGGGCCTCGTCCTTATCAGGGACGCGCTCTAACCGACTGAGCTATAACCCCACGCCACGACGGGCGTGACCTGCGGAAACAGGAGCAGGGATAATCCTACCGTACCCGCGCGGCGGGTTGCGCCGGGACGCTGAAGCCGACCGCCGCGACCGCGGGTCACTCGGTCTCGCGGAGGGTCACCTCCACGCCGCCGATCAGCCGGGACGTCAGGTTGTAGATCACCGCGCCGATGGTCGACATCGCGGTGATCAGCACGATGTTCAGCGATCCGAGCAGGGCGGTGTAACCGAGCACCTTGGAAGCGGTGAACCACTTGGCCGCGTTCACCCCGGCCGAATCCTGGCTGGAGGTCAAGCTGGCCACGACCCGCTGCAGGGACTCGAACACGCCCAGCGCCGACAGCGCGCCATAGAGCACGCTGACCGCGATGAACAGGATCACGAAGGCCACCAGGGAGACCACGAAGCTGAACTTCATCACCGACCAGGGCTCGACCCGGGCGATGGTCAGGTGCGCCTGCCGGGCCGAGCGCTTGGACCCCTTGCGGCGGCCGCCCTGGCCGGCCTGCTTCGCCGGGCCGACGGTCGCGGCCGGGGCCGCCTTGGCCGAGGAGGTCTTGGCGTCCGTGTTCGAGCGCAGGAAGCTCCGCGCGGGGGAGGACGGCGACGTTGGGGCGGGCTCGGGCGTCGCCCAGGTGAACGCGGCCGCGGTCACGGACGGCTGCTCCGGCTCGGCCGGCGCAGGCGAGGGCTCCCCGGTGCCAGTGACGGTGCCAGTAGCGGCCGGAGAGAACAGGTCAGCCCCGACCGGCAATACCGGGTCCGGCGCAGCCGCGATGGGGGGCTCCGCCACAGGCGCAGCATCCGGCATCGACGGGCCAGGGTCGTCGAAGGTCAGGTTCTCATCAGCCCGGGCGACCGGACTGGACACCGGACGGCTGAACATGAACGGCGAGCTGTCACGGGCTGACCCGATGGTGTCGGCGGGCAGGGCAGGTATGGTCTCGCCGTCCAGGCCCGAGCCGGCGGAGCGCTCCGTGCCGTTCTCAGCCGCGGCCGAGCTTCCGTTGGCCGTAGCGTCCTGGTCATGGTCAGCCATCAGGTCGTCGTCCGGCCGTGTGGTCACGACCGTTGGTGAGGCTCCACCTGAGCCGTCGGGCGTGTTAGCGCGCCTGTCCAAGCGTCCTCCTCTAATCCGACCCTCATGAGGTTATCTCCGGACGACACGCCCGTTTGACACCCATGCGAAGAAGACGGCGTTCTGCCGGGACTCCGCGACAACGTTATACTCATGTGACGCTTTCGTCAGGGTATTCGTTGCCGTCAACTTCAGTTGGCTCACCTTCCGGAACCTCCTGGTCATCCTCCTCTTCCGCCGGCTCCTGATCGCCCTCGGCGTTGCGGGCCAGTCCCACCACGCTATCTCCGGCCGCGAGATTCATCAGCCGCACCCCCATGGTCTGGCGGCCCGACTGCTTGACCTCCCCGGCCCGGGTCCTGATCACGCCGCCGTTGGAGGTGATGGCGAAGACCTCGTCGTCGGCGTTCACCATGAGCGCGCCGACCAGTTCGCCGCGGGCTTCCACGATCTTGGCCGTGACCACGCCGCGGCCGCCGCGACCCTGCACCGGGTAGGCGTCGGCCGGGGTGCGCTTGGCGTAGCCGCCGCCCGTGGCGACCAGGACGTCTTCGCCCTCCTTGACCACGTACATGCCGAGCAGCTCGTCGCCGTCCACAAAGCGCATCCCGATGACGCCCGAGGTGTCGCGGCCCATCGGCCGCAGCGACTCGTCGCTGGCATGGAACCTGATGGCCTGCGCGCCCTTGCTGACCAGCAGCAGGTCCTCGTCGGGCGAGACCAGCCGGGCCGCGATGACCTCGTCGTCCTCGCGCAGGTTGATGGCGATGATGCCGCCGGACCGGGGCGAGTCGAACGCGGTCAGCTTGGACTTCTTGACCAGTCCGTCCCTGGTGGCCAGCACCAGGTACGGCGCCACCTGGTAGTCGCGCAGCGCCAGGACCTCGGCGATGCGCTCGTCGGGCTGGAACGCCAGCAGGTTGGCCACATGCTGGCCGCGGGCGTCGCGGCCGGCGTCGGGCAGCTCGTAGGCCTTGGCCCGGTAGACCCGGCCCTTGTTGGTGAAGAACAGGATCCAGTGATGGGTCGTGGTGACGAAGAAGTGGTCCACGATGTCATCGGTGCGCAGCTGGGCGCCGCGGACGCCCTTGCCGCCGCGCCGCTGGGCCCGGTACAGATCGGTCCTGGTCCGCTTGGCGTACCCGCCGTAGGTGATGGTGACCGCGACGTCCTCTTCGGCGATCAGGTCCTCGTCGGCCACCTCGCCGTCGTAGGCGATGATCTCGGTGCGCCGCTCGTCGCCGTACCTGGTGACGATCTCGGCCAGCTCGGAGCCGACGATCTCCCGCTGCCGCTCCGGCGAGGCCAGGATGGATTCGTAGTCCGCGATCTTGGCTTCCAGGTCGTCGCGCTCGTTGACCAGCTCCTGCCGCTCCAGGGCGGCCAGCTTGCGCAGCTGCATGTCCAGGATGGCCCGGGCCTGGATCTCGTCGATCTCCAGCATGCTCATCAGGCCCTGCTGCGCTTCCGCGGCCGACGCGCTGGCCCGGATCAGCGCGATGACCTCATCGATCCGGTCCATGGCCTTGAGCAGCGCGGCCACGATGTGCAGCCGCTCGGCGGCCTTGCGCAGGCGGAACTTGGTGCGCCGGACGATGACCTCGATCTGGTGCGCCACCCAGTACCTGATCATCTGGTCCAGGCGCAGGGTGCGCGGCACCCCGTCGACCAGAGCCAGCATGTTGGCGCCGAAGGTGTCCTGCAGCTGGGTGTGCTTGTACAGGTTGTTCAGCACGACCTTGGCCACGGCGTCCCGCTTGAGCACGATGACCAGCCGCTGGCCGGTGCGGCCGCTGCTCTCGTCGTGGATGTCGGAGATGCCGCTGACCTTGCCTTCCCTGACCAGCTCGGCGATCTTGGTGGCCAGGTTGTCCGGGTTGACCTGGAACGGCAGCTCCTTGACCACCAGGCAGGCGCGGCCGCGGGGGTCCTCCTCGACCTCGACCACGGCGCGCATGACGATCGAGCCGCGGCCGGTGCGGTAGGCATCCCGGATGCCGCGACGGCCCACGATGAGGCCGCGAGTGGGGAAGTCGGGGCCCTTGATCCGCTCCATCAGCGCGTCGAGGAGCTCCTCGTCGCCTACCTCGAAGTTGTCCAGGTACCACTGCACCCCGGCCGCGACCTCGCGCAGGTTGTGCGGCGGGATCTTGGTGGCCATGCCGACCGCGATGCCCTCGGACCCGTTGATGAGCAGGTTGGGGAACCTGGCCGGCAGCACCACGGGCTCGGACGAGCGGCCGTCGTAGTTCTCCCGGAAGTCAACGGTGTCCTCGTTGATGTCCCGCAGCATCTCCATCGCCAGCGGGGACAGACGGCACTCCGTGTACCGCATGGCCGCGGGCGGGTCGTTGCCCGGCGAGCCGAAGTTGCCCTGGCTGTCGATCAGCGGCATCCGCATCGACCAGGGCTGCGCCATCCGGACCAGGGCGTCGTAGATCGCGCTGTCGCCGTGCGGATGGTAGTTGCCCATGACCTCGGCCACGGGCCTGGCGCACTTGACGTAGCCCCGCTCCGGACGGAAGCCCTGGTCGTACATGGCGTACAGGATGCGGGCGTGCACCGGCTTGAGCCCGTCCCGCACGTCCGGCAGGGCCCGGCCGACGATGACGGACATCGCGTAGTCGATGTAGCTGCGCTGCATCTCGTACTGGATGTCGACCGGCTCGGTGCGGTCGTAGCCCGGCGTCTCTGTAACTTCCGTCACTTGGTAATCCCTACTTCAATAACGAACCAGCCAGCCCGAACCGGCCGGCGGATCAGATGTCCAGGAACCGGACGTCCTTGGCGTTGCGGGTGATGAACGAGCGGCGCGCCTCCACGTCCTCGCCCATCAGCACGCTGAACAGCTCGTCGGCCTGCGCCGCGTCATCCAGCGTGATCTGGAGCAGGATCCGCTTGGCCGGGTTCATCGTGGTGTCCCAGAGCTCATCGGCGTTCATCTCGCCGAGGCCCTTGAACCGCTGCACCGCGTCCCGCGGCCTGGGGTCCCGGCGGCCGGCCGCGATGCCCGCCTCGATGACCCGGTCCCGCTCGGGGTCGGAGTAGGCGTACTCCGGCTGGGCGCCGCGCCCCTCCCACTTGATCTTGTACAGCGGCGGCTGGGCCAGGTACACGTGCCCGGCCTCGACCAGCGGCTTCATGAACCGGAACAGCAGCGTGAGCAGCAGCGTCCTGATGTGCTGCCCGTCCACGTCGGCGTCCGCCATCAGGATGATCTTGTGGTAGCGGAGCTTGGCGATGTCGAACTCGTCGTAGATCCCGGCGCCCAGCGCGGTGATCATCGACTGGACCTCAGTGTTCTTCAGCACCCGGTCGATCCGCGACTTCTCCACGTTGATGATCTTGCCGCGGATGGGCAGGATGGCCTGGAACTTCGGGTCCCGGCCGCCCTTGGCCGAGCCGCCCGCCGAGTCGCCCTCGACCACGTAGATCTCGGAAATCGCCGGGTCGGTGGACTGGCAGTCGGCCAGCTTGCCGGGCAGCGCCGTGGAGTCGAGCAGGGACTTGCGGCGGGTCAGGTCGCGGGCCTGGCGGGCGGCGATCCGGGCCCGGGATGCCTGGCTGGCCTTGTTGATGATCTCCTTGGCCTCGCCCGGGTTGCGATCGAACCAGTCCCGCAGGTGGTCGTTGCAGGCCTTCTGCACGAACGACTTGGCCTCGGTGTTGCCGAGCTTGGTCTTGGTCTGGCCCTCGAACTGCGGCTCGGCCAGCTTGACCGACACGATCGCGGTCAGGCCCTCGCGCACGTCATCGCCGGTCAGGTTGTCGTCCTTCTCCCGCAGCAGCTTCTGCTCGCGGGCGTACCGGTTGACGATGGTGGTCAGCGCGGCGCGGAAGCCCTCCTCGTGGGTGCCGCCCTCGGCCGTGTTGATCACGTTGGCGAAGGTGTGCACCGACTCGGTGTAGGCGCCGGTCCACTGCATGGCGATGTCGACGGACATCCCCTTGGTCTCCTCGCCGAAGTCGATCACCGTGTTGTGCACGGGCTCCTTGGAGGCATTGATGTACCGGACGAAGTCAGAGATCCCGCCCTCGTAGAGGTATTCCACCGCCCTCGGCTCGTCGCTGCGCTCGTCGCGCAGCGAGATGGCCAGGTTCTTGTTCAGGAAGGCCGTCTCCTGCAGCCGCCTGGACAGGGTCTCGAAGGACCAGTCGGTGGTCTCGAAGATGTCCTGGTCCGCCCAGAAGGTGGTGGTGGTGCCGGTCTGCTCGGTGGCGGCGCCGCGGATCAGCGGGCCCATCGGGTCGCCGCGCTCGTAGGCCTGCGACCAGACGTAGCCGTCCCGGCGCACCTCGACCTCGAGCATGGCCGACAGGGCGTTCACCACCGACACGCCGACGCCGTGCAGGCCGCCGGAGACCGCGTAGGACGTACCGTCGAACTTGCCGCCCGCGTGCAGCGTGGTCATGACGACCTCGAGCGCCGGGCGGTGCTCCACCGGGTGCTCGTCCACCGGGATGCCCCGGCCGTCGTCCTCCACCCGCACGCCGCTGTCGGACAGCAGGGTCACGTTAATGGTGTCGCAGTACCCGGCCAGCGCCTCGTCGACGGAGTTGTCCACGACCTCGTAGACCAGGTGATGCAGCCCCCGCTCACCGGTCGAGCCGATGTACATTCCGGGTCGCTTGCGGACGGCCTCCAGGCCTTCAAGGACCTTGATCGAGTGTGCATCGTAGGACAAACCGAACTCCATCCTGCATCAGAAGCGCACAGCCCAGCCCCCAAGATGTGGCCATCCTTGCGCTAGTTCATTTTACCTTCAGGCACCGACAGCCAGGGCCGTCTTGCCTTCTAGCCGTACGTGTCGCGTGGTCCGCGGCCGCCGGGAACCCGCCAGGCGCCGCGCTGGCGCGGCGGCGCCGGACCCCGGACCCTGACCCGGCGGACGGATCCGTCGCCTAGCTCGTCGTTCAGCCGCTTGACCAGCACCGACGCCAGCAGCCGCACCTGGGTGGCCCAGGCGGTCGAATCGGCCGTCACCGCGAGCTCCCCTTCGGCGAAGCTATCGGGCTTGGTGTGCGCGGCCAGGTCCGCGCCGACGATCTCCGCCCAGCGGCCGAACACCGAGCCCATCGCGGCCCGCTGCTGCCAGCCATGCTGGTTCAGCAGGCCGTCGATGGCGCTGGTCAGCGGCTGCGGGTCGTCCCGGCGCAGCCGCCCCCGGCCTCGGCCAGACACATCTGCGCCGGACACATTTGTCCGGCTGGTCCCGGCGGGCCGCGCCCCGGCACCGGACGGGTCGTCGGGGCGGGCCGGGGGTACGCCGGACCGTTCGGCCCCATCGGTCTGGCCCGGCCCCGGCTGACGGTGGAGGCCAGCGGGCAGATCGCCCCTGCCCCGCGCGTCCGCCTTGGCCTCGGCCAGCGCGCCCGCCGCCAGCCGCCCCCGGTCGGTGCCGTCAGCCGGCACTGCTGATCTCGCTGCCCCGGACGGTGAACCGCGCACCGGTCAGCACCGCGGGAACGTCCGCCGGAACCGCCGCGGTGATCAGGACCTGCTCGGCGCCGGCGACCAGGACGGCCAGCCGGTCCCGGCGGCCCGCGTCGAGCTCGGCGAACACGTCGTCCAGGATGAGCACCGGATCCTCGCGCCGCTCCCGCAGCAGCGCGAAGCTGGCCAGGCGCAGGGCTAGCGCCATAGACCAGGACTCGCCGTGACTGGCGTAGCCGCGGGCGGGCAGCCCGCCGATGGCCAGCTCGAGCTCGTCCCGGTGCGGGCCGACCAGGCAGACACCCCGGTCCAGCTCACTGGCCCGGGCCCCCGCCAGCGCCTTGAGCAGTGCCGACTCGAGCAGTGCCGTCTCAAGCTGGGCCGACTCGAGCTGGGCCGACTCGAGCTGGGCCATCTCAAGCGCGGCCGCGTCATCGAACCCATCGTCATTATTAAACGCTGAGCTGCGGTAATTCATTCCCGACGCCTCGCCGAGCGCCCCGCCGGAGACGGCCTCGTAGGCGGCCTCGACGTGCGGCCGCAGCGCGGCGACCAGCCGCATCCGGCCGGACAGCAGCGGGGCGGCGGTCCGGGCCAGCTGCGCGTCCCAGGTGTCGAGCGTGGCCGTCATCGCCTCGCGGGCGGCGCCGCGCAGGTGGCCCTTGCTGCCCGCCGATTTCAGCAGCGCGGTCCGCTGCCGCAGCACCCGCTCGTAGTCGGCGCGGAGGCCCGAGTACCGCGGCGCGCTGGCCACCAGCAGATCGTCGAGGAACCGACGGCGCTCGCCGGGATCGCCCTTGACCAGGGCCAGGTCCTCCGGCGCGAACAGCACGGTGCGCAGCGTGCCCAGGATGTCCCGCGGCCGCAGCAGCGGGGCCTTGTTCAGCCTGACCCGGTTGGCCCGCCCGGGGTTGAGCTCGACCTCGATCAGCGCGCTGCCCGGCTCCCCGGTCACGGCAGCGCGCAGGATGGCCCGTTCGGCCCCCTGCCTGACCAGCGGCCCGTCGGCGGATACCCGGTGGCTGCCCAGCGTGGCCAGGTACCCGATCGCCTCGACCAGGTTGGTCTTGCCCTCCCCGTTCGGCCCGCTGAACGTGCTGACCCCTGCGGTCAGCTCCAGGCTGACCTCGGCATAGGACCGGAAGTCCGTCAGCCCCAGCCTCGTCAAGTGCACACCCCGAGACTACAGACGCGAACGGCCGACCGGGCCTTAGCGCAGCCACCCACTACTACGGCGCCGGATCTCGGAGCTCCGCTCCGAGCCATCCCGCGGCCCGCGAGGGCCGCCAGGCCCTCCGGCCGCGCGATACTACGGTCTGCACCCCAGCGGGGCGCGAAGCGCACCGGGGGTTCCAGGGGGTCGCCCCCCTGGGCCAGCACAGCGCACCGGGGGGCTCCGGGGGGTCGCCCCCCTGGGCCAGCACAGCGCACCGGGGGGCTCCGGGGGGTCGTCCCCCCGGGCCAACACCGCCTATACAGCGGAGCGGATGGGCATCAGGACGTAGCGGTAGTCGGGCTCGCGCTCGGCCTTGCCGGTGAGGACGGCGGGCTTGGTCGGCGAGGTGAACGAGATCCGGGCCGTGTCGGAGTTGATGGCCCCGATGCCGTCCAGCAGGTACTGCGGGTTGAAGGCGATCTGCAGGTCCTCGCCGTCGAACGCCGCCTCGAGCACCTCGGTCGCCTGGGCCTCCTCGGACGCGCCCGCCTCGAGCACCAACTGGCCGGTGCTGAAGGCCAGCCGGACCGGCGTGTTGCGTTCGGCGACGAGCGCCACCCGCTTGACGGCCTCGGCGAACGAGCTGGCCACCAGCTCCGCGGTGGCGCTGAACTCGCTGGGCAGCAGCGCGGAGTACTTGGGGTACTCACCGGACAGCAGCCGGGTGGTGGTCTGCCGCCCGGCGCCGGTGAAGCCGATGAGGCTGTCGCCGCCCAGGGAGATGGATACCTCGGCGCCCGCGGTCAGCGCCCGGGCCGTCTCGCCGAGCACCCGCGCGGGCACCAGCACGGCGGTGGACAGGTCCGGCTGGGCCGGGTTCCAGCGCAGCTCGCGGACGGCCAGCCGGTACCTGTCGGTGGCGACCAGGGTCAGCGTGTCACCGGAGATCTCGATCCTGATGCCGGTCAGCGCGGGCAGCGTGTCGTCCCGGCCCGCGGCGATGGCGACCTGGCCGATGGCGGTGGCCATCGCATCGCTGCCCACCGTGCCCGCCAGCGGCGGCATGTCGGGCAGCGTCGGGTATTCCTCTTCAGGCAGCAGGACCAGGGTGAAGGTGGCACTGCCGCACTTGAGGGTGGCCCGGGTTCCGTCCGTGACCAGGTCGACCGGCCGGGCGGGCAGCGACCGCACGATCTCGGCCAGCAGCCGGCCCGAGACCAGGACCGTCCCCTCTTCGTCGGTGATCACCGGGACGGTGGCCTGGGCGGAGACCTCGTAGTCAAAGGTGGACAGCGTCAGTTCGCTTCCCGCGTGCAGGCGCATCCCGGCGAGCACGGGGGCAGTCGGGCGGGCCAGGCAGGGCACGTGCGGTCCAGGCCACGGCTTCCGCCAATAGGTCACGCTCAACTTGGAGCTTCACGGGAACTGCCTCCTCGCTGTGTCAGTGAGCTTGTCGCGGGTATTACCCAGGCGCGCCGGGTCGTGCTCACGCACAAGGCCTACTTGCTGTTGTGCTTTTCTTCATAACTGGAATCGTCGTAGTCATAGGTGCCGTGGATACTGGGGAGAAGCCCCGTTTCCGCAGCTTAGCGGGCTGTGGCTGCGCACAGGGGGTGTTCGGGGCCGGGGGACGCGGCTGGATCCGCTGTAGCGGACGGGCGGGGAGCACGCGCTTGCCACTGGTTCTCCCCCGGTTATCCGACGTTCTTCCACAATGTTGTCCACAAACTGTGCGCATAACTCTGGCGAGGGCCGGATCAGCTGGTCCGGGCCTGCTGCTTGATCCGGTTGGTGAGCTCAGTGACCTGGGTGTAGATCGAGCGGCGTTCGGCCATCAGGGAGCGGATCTTCCGGTCCGCGTTGATGACCGTGGTGTGGTCGCGGCCGCCGAACTGCTGGCCGATCTTCGGCAGCGACAGGTCGGTGAGCTCGCGGCACAGGTACATGGCGATGTGCCGGGCGGTGACCAGGACCCGGGACCGCGACGCGCCGCACAGGTCCTCGATCGACAGGCCGAAGTAGGACGCCGTCTGGCCCATGATCGTGGCGATCGTGATCTGCGGGCCCTGGGCCTCGGGGATCAGGTCCTTGAGCACGATCTCGGCCAGCTGCAGGTCGACCGACTGGCGGTTGAGGCTGGCGAACGCGGTGACCCGGATCAGCGCGCCCTCCAGCTCCCTGATGTTGGTGGAGATCCGGCTGGCGATGTACTCGAGCACCTCGGGCGGCGCGTTGAGGCCTTCCTGGATCGCCTTGCGGCGCAGGATCGCGATGCGGGTCTCCAGCTCGGGCGGCTGGACGTCGGTGAGCAGGCCCCACTCGAACCGGCTGCGCAGCCGGTCTTCCAGCGTGACCAGGCGCTTGGGCGCGCGGTCGCTGGAGATGACGATCTGCTTGCTGGCGTTGTGCAGCGTGTTGAAGGTGTGGAAAAACTCTTCCTGGGTGCCTTCTTTGTTCTCCAGGAACTGGATGTCGTCGACCAGCAGCACGTCCACGTCGCGGTACCGGCGCCGGAAGCCGTCCTGCTTGCCGTCCCTGATCATGTTGATGAAGTCGTTGGTGAACTCTTCCGAGCTGACGTACCTGACCTTCAGGCCGGAGTACAGCGTCTGGGCGTAGTGCCCGATGGCGTGCAGCAGGTGGGTCTTGCCCAGCCCGGAGTCGCCGTAGACGAACAGCGGGTTGTAGGCCTTGGCCGGCGCCTCGGCCACCGCTACCGCGGCGGCGTGCGCGAACCTGTTGCTCGAGCCGATGACGAAGGTCTCGAAGGTGTACTTGGAGTTCAGCCTGGTGCCGCCCAGCCGGGGCCCCGCCGGGCCCGGCGGGAGGGCCCCGCTGCGCCCCGGATCGTGGTCGGCCGGATCGTGGGCGGCATCCCGGGGTGCTTCGTCCCGCGAGGCGTGGCCCAGGTCATGGACCGCACCGGGGATCTCCGCGGGCCCGCCGGGGCCCGCCAGGCCCTGGGGCCGCAGTCCGGCCCGGCCGGGAGCCAGGTCGCCGTCGGCCGGGCCGGACGGCCCGGTGACCGCCGGGGCGGGGTCGACGGTGACGGCGAGCTGGATGTCGCGGCCGAGCTGCTGAGACAGGGCCTGGGTGACCAGCGGGCGCAGCCGGGTCTCCAGCTGTTCCTTGACGAACTCGTTCGGGGTGGCGATCAGGGCGGTATTCTCGACCAGGCCGAGCGGGCGGGTGAGCTTCAGCCAGGCCCGCTGGTGCGGCTGGATCTGCAGGTCCGCGAGTCCGTCGAGGGATCGTGCCCACACTTCTGTCAGGTCTGAATTTGCCACCTGTGTGCTCCCCTCGCATCCCCATACCGCGAGCCCGAGCTCACGATCCACAGAGCTATCCACATGTTGTGCACGTGCCATCCTGGCTGCGCGCGGTGACCGTGGCAGCTCCGGGGACAATAGCTTTCCACAGCCTAAGCCGCTGCAGCGGGGCACGGCTGGCAAACGGCGGTGTTCCAGATGGTAGCCTGGGGTGAATCCGAGGCCCGTCCGCCCGTCGATGGCGCGTGCCCGTCGTCAAGATCCTTATCTGGAGTTCCAGTGAGTAAGCGCACGTTCCAGCCGAACAATCGGCGCCGCGCGAAGACGCATGGTTTCCGGCTGCGCATGCGCACCCGGGCCGGCCGCGCCGTCCTCGCGGCCCGCAGGCAAAAGGGCCGCGACCGGCTGAGTGCCTGATCCTGCCGTCCCAGTCCCGGATGCGTCGGGGCGCGGAGTTCGCGCTGACCGTACGCAACGGGACTCGCGCGGGTCGGCCGCTGGTCGTGGGTCACCTGCTGGTCCGCACCGATGCGGCCACTGAACCGGCCAGGATAGGATTCGTGGTCAGCCGGGCGGTTGGTCCGGCGGTGACCAGAAACCGCGTCAAGCGACGGCTCCGCGAGCTTATGCGCGGGTACCTTCAGTTGCTTCCTGGCGGTAGCCTTCTTGTGGTGCGCGCAAATGCCGCGGCCGCGCGCGCCAGCCAGCCGGATCTCGCCGCAGATCTGGGCCTGGTGATCAGCAGGTTGCTGCGGCGGCAGGTTGGGGCACACGTCGGTAATGCCAGCTAACGGTACAGATCGCGGGATGGCCCGCACGGCAACGATGCCGGCGCGGCTGCTTATCGTCCCCATCACGGGCTACCGGCGGTTCATCAGCCCGTTGCTGGGAGCGCGATGCCGGTTCGCCCCGTCGTGCAGCGAGTACGCGGTCACGGCACTGGCCGAGCACGGCGCGGCGCGCGGGCTCTGGCTGGCCGTGGCGCGCATCGCCCGGTGCCATCCGTTTCATCCCGGCGGTTACGACCCGGTACCGCCCGCCAAGGTCGCGAGGAGCTGACCGGTGAGCATTCTCAACCCGTTGGCCGACCTGGTGGCATGGGTAATCATGCACCTGCATGCCGGGCTGGGCGCCCTGTTCGGACCGGACACCGGACTGGCCTGGGGCCTGTCCATCGCGATCCTCGTCATATTGATCCGGCTCTGCCTGGTGCCGCTGGCCATCAAGCAGGTCCACGCCCAGCGCAAGATGGCCCAGCACGCCCCGCACCTGCAGGAACTGCGGAAGAAGTACAAGAACGACAAGCAGCGTCTCAACGAAGAGACGATGAAGTTCTACAAGGAAAACGGGGTCAACCCGCTGGCGGGCTGCCTGCCGATGATCCCGCAGATGATCATCTTCTTCTCGCTGTTCTACGTGCTGCGGGCCATCGCCGAGTGGAAGCCGGGCCAGGTCCCGAAGTACGGGATGACCGTCTCGCTGATGGTGAGCGCCCGGAGGGCGACGATCTTCGGCGTGCACCTGAGCGACAAGCTGCTGCTCCCGCACACGCCGGGGATGGGGGTCACGGCGTCGATCGTCGCCGCCGTCACGGTGGCAATCAGTGCGACCACGACGTTCCTGACCGTCCGGCAGACCTCCAAGCGCGGTCTGATGCAGACCAACATCGACCCCGACAACCCGATGGCCCAGTCGCAGAAGTACATGATGTACATCGTCCCGTTCTTCTCGCTGACGGGCTTGTACTGGCAGTACGGGCTGGTCCTGTACTGGGTGACCACGAACATGTGGACGCTGGGCCAGCAGTACCTGATGTTCCGCAACTGGACCGTCGAGGACACGCAGCCCGCGGGCGCCACGGCCGCGGCCGGCAGCCCGCTCCGGGCCACGCAGAGCTCTCTGCGGCCCTCTTCATCCGGCTCGGCCAAGACGTCCGCCGGTGCGGCCAAGCCCGCTGCCGCCAGGCCCGGTGCTGCTAGGCCCGGTGGTGCTAGGCCCGCCGGTGCGGCTAAGCCCGCTGCCGGGGCCGCCACCAAGACGGCCGCCAGCGCCCCGAAGCCCGCTGCCGCGAGCACCAGGCCCGCTGCGGGCAACGGCCTGCGGCTACGGCCGCGACCCGGCCCAAGGCGGCTGCCTCGGCCTCGTCTGGGTCTTCCGGCTCTTCCAGTGCGCAGGCCAGGCCGGCCACGCCGCGGACCGGGTCGGCCCGGGGTGATGCCGCGGCGGCGTCCGCCACACCGAACGACGGGATCAGGCGCGGCCTGCTTCGCCTGGGCCGGCAGAAACAGGAGCCCGCCCCCGAGCCGGAGGTTCCCGTCGCTAAGGTGGTGCGGCAGCAGCCGGTACGCCAGGCCAAGAGCAAGCGCTCGGGCAAACGGTAACCGGTCGCCCGAACCTCGGGCAGTGCGCGGCGTCGCCTTTTACCCCCTGCGAGCCAAAGGGGCGCGGCGCCGTCTGGACCGAGGAGCGAAGCGACGAGGGAAGGCGGCGCCTTAAAGGCGCCCCGGAGGCGAGCAGGAGCATAGAGTGAGCCAGCAGGACGTTGAGGTCACGGACGAGGAGGACGTGCTCGAACGCCGTCGAAAGCGAGAGCACTCCCAAGGTCAGCGACCTCGAGCTCGAAGGCGACATCGCCGCGGACTACGTGGAGGGCCTGCTCGACATCGCCGACCTGGACGGCGACATCGACATGGACGTCGAGGGCGACCGGGCCGTCGTGTCGGTCGTCGGAGCCACCCTGGACGAACTGGTCGGCGACGACGGCGAGGTGCTCGAGGCGCTGCAGGAGCTGACCCGCCTCGCGGTGCACCGGCAGACCGGCGTGCGAGCCAGGCTGATGCTCGACATCGGCGGCTACCGGGCGCGGCGCCGGGCCGAGCTGGCCGACTACGGACGAAGCGTGGCCGAGGAGGTCGCGCGGACCGGTGAGCCCAAGACGCTGGCCGCGATGTCACCGTTCGAGCGGAAAATCGTGCACGATGCGGTGGCCGCGGCCGGCCAGCGCAGCGAGTCGGAGGGCGAGGAGCCCAACCGGCGGGTTGTGGTCTTCCCCGTCCCGTAGGGTCGGCATCCAGTGACCGGGGATGTCACCGCCCCGGGCGCGGCCGCCCCGGACATCAGCGGACCAGCGGCCGCGGCCGCCGTGTTCGGTTCGGCGCTGCCCGCGGCGGTGGCCTTCGCGGGCATCCTGGCTACCCGCGGGGTGGACCAGGGCCTGATCGGCCCGCGTGAGGTACCCAGGCTCTGGGATCGCCACCTGCTGAACTGCGCGGTGGTCGCGGAACTGGTCGACCAGCGGTGCCGGACCCTGGTGGATATCGGATCCGGAGCCGGGCTGCCCGGCGCGGTGCTGGCCATGGTGCTGCCGGAGGTGGCCGTCACCCTGCTGGAGCCGATGGAGCGGCGGTGCCGCTTCCTGACCGAGTGCGTGACCGAGCTGAACCTGGCGAACGTGACCGTGCTGCGAGGCCGCGCCCAGGAGGCGGCCGTACAGGCCGCGGTCCGGGCGGACGTCGCGACGGCCCGGGCCGTGGCTCCGCTGTCCAGGCTGGCGGAGCTCGCCGCTGGCCTGGTACGGCCGGGAGGAATGGTTCTGGCGATCAAGGGGCGCACTGCAGTGGACGAGTTGAAGGACGCCGGCCCGGTCCTGCACCGGATTGGCGCGCGCAGCGCCGAGGTTGTGCGTGTGGGGCAAGGTAAGGTCGTTCCTGCGACTACCGTCGTGCGGTTCTTCGCGAGAAGAGGCAGGGCATAGGTGGAGCTCAGCTATCACCAGCCGGGCTATCACCAGCCAGGCCCAGCGGGGTTGGGCTGGCCGGACGGGTCGCAGCTGGGCAGGTCGGCAGGCGTGACATCGCCGGACGAGGCGGACCGGTTCGGCGGCCTGGGCTGGCCGACCGTAATCGGCCGCTCGCCCAACGTAGAGCATCCGGGTCCGAGCCCGAGAAGCGCAGGATCGAGAGGCAATCAGGTGAACGGTGAAGGGTCTGAGGCCGACGACAGCGGTACTCCGCAGGCGGCCGGGTCGCTCGGGAGCTCCGGTGATCCGGCCGGTGCGGGTTCCCGGGGCGCGGGCGCGGTCTCGGTTTCACGGGAAACCGGGCCGATCGTCATCCCGGAGATACCGGCCAGCCAGACCGACACCCCGATAGGCCGTGCGGCCGCCGCCGCCATCGGCGTACGAGGAACCGGCGACCGTCAGCCGTGGCCGCGCCCGCCTCGCTGCCG
Source organism: uncultured Actinomycetes bacterium (assembly GCA_963790065.1). Taxonomy (GTDB): domain Bacteria; phylum Actinomycetota; class Actinomycetes; order Streptosporangiales; family Streptosporangiaceae; genus Palsa-504. Next base: position 132,744 of record CAWBNK010000005.1, read on the forward strand.
GATCATGACGATCGCGAACCAGAAGGGCGGGGTCGGGAAGACCACCACCGCGGTCAACCTGGCCGCCGCGCTGGCGCAGCACGGTTCACGCGTCCTGGTGGTGGACCTCGACCCCCAGGGAAACGCGTCGACCGCTCTCGACGTGGATCACCACACCGGCGTTCCGTCTATCTACGACGTGCTGGTCAACGACCGCGCGCTGGCCGAGGTGGTGCGGCCCGCGGGCGAGATGCCGGGCCTGTACTGCGTCCCGGCCACGATCGACCTCGCGGGCGCCGAGATCGAACTGGTCCCGGTGGTGGCCAGGGAACTGCGGCTAGTTCGGGCGCTGCGCGCCTTCGACACGTCGCACCTGGACTACGTGCTGGTGGACTGCCCCCCGTCGCTGGGCCTGCTGACGCTGAATGCGCTGGTCGCGGCCGAGGAAGTCCTGCTCCCGATTCAATGCGAGTACTACGCGCTCGAGGGAGTCCAGCAGCTGCTGAACACCGCCGAACTGGTCCGGGTCAACTTCAATCCCGGACTGCACGTCTCGACCGTGCTGCTGACCATGTATGACGGCCGGACCCGGCTCGCCTCGGACGTGGCTGACGACGTGCGCGCGCACTTCGGCACCTCGGTACTGCACACCATCATTCCCAGAAGCGTCCGGGTCTCGGAGGCGCCGAGCCGGGGACAGTCGGTGATCACCTATGACCCGGGGTCGAGCGGGGCGGTCGCCTACCTGGAGGCGGCGCGCGAGCTGGCCATGCAGTCGGCGGCAATTCGGTAGCGGCCAGATCGGGAACTCGGATCGGGGAACGTTGTGGCTCAGCAGAGGCGTGGTCTAGGCCGGGGACTCGGGGCGCTGATCCCCGAGTCACCGCTCCGCGATGGCGATGCGGCGCGCGGCGCCGGCGCAGCGGGCCAGGTGACACCGCCGGGTCAGGCTGACGATGGGGCCGGGCTCAGCGAGGTGTTCGGCGCTCGCTACGTCGAGATCGCGGTCACCGCGATCACCCCGAACCCGCGCCAGCCGAGGCGCTCCTTCGACGAAGACGCCCTCGACGAACTCGCCGAGTCGATCAAGCAGGTCGGTCTGCTGCAGCCGGTAGTGGTGCGCGCGGCCGGGCCTGGCCGGTACGAGCTGATCATGGGCGAGCGCCGGTGGCGCGCCTCGCAGCGGGCCGGGCTGACCGAGATCGGCGCCATCGTCAAGCAGACGCAGGACAACGACCTGCTCCGGGATGCCCTGATCGAGAACCTGCACCGCCAGCAGCTCGACCCGCTGGAAGAGGCCGCGGCCTACCAGCAGCTGCTCGATGACTTCGGCGCCACTCACGAGCAGCTGGCCCAGAAGATAGGCCGGTCCCGGCCGCACATCAGCAATACCCTCCGGCTGCTGAACCTCCCGCCCGCCGTCCAGAAGCGCGTCGCCGCCGGAATCCTGTCGGCCGGCCATGCCCGGGCCCTGCTCGGCCTGAACAGTCCCGAGGCCCAGGACCGCCTGGCCCAGCGCATCGTGGCCGAGGGCCTGTCGGTCCGGGTCACCGAGGAGATCGTCGCTATCGGCGACGATGACACCCCGCGTCGGCGGTCCGCTCCCGCGGGCAAGGCCCCGGTCGCCCCCGGCCTCCGCCACCTGGCCAACCGCCTGTCCGACCTGTTCGAGACCCGGGTCAAAGTCGAGATGGGCCGGCACAAGGGCAAGATCGTGGTGGAGTTCGCCACGGTCGACGACCTGGAGCGGATCGTCAAGCAGATGAGCCCGTCAGCCTCGGACCAGCAGCCCGGAGACTAGCGCGGGCGGCGGCGTTCAGTCGCTGGGCGCATAGAGCGCAATGTTTCCCGTGAAACATTGGCGAGGGTGCGGTGGCGGGCAGGGCCCGGCTGGGGCAAGACCGCTACTCGGCCGCGGTGGAGCGGATGGCGGCGATGAAGGCGTCGACATCGGCCTCCGGGGTGTCGAAGGCGGTCATCCACCGCACGAGCGACTCGCGCTCGTCCCAGACGTGGAAAACCCAGTCGCGCTGCAGGGCGGCAATGTGCCGGGGCCGGAGCCGGGCGAAGACCGCGTTGGCCTGGACCGGATGGACGATCTCGACGCCCGCTACCGCGCTCACGCCGTCGGCCAGCCTGCGGGCCATCGCGTTGGCGTGCGCCGCGTTGTTCCGCCACAAGCCGTCCCGCAGGAGCGCGTCGAACTGGGCCGCCAGGAAGCGCATCTTGGAGGTCAGCTGGGTCTGCTGCTTGCGGAGGTACGGCACGTCCGCGGCCAGCCCGGGCTGCATCACGATCAGCGCCTCGGCGCCCATCGCGCCGTTCTTGGTGCCGCCGAAGGTCAGCGCGTCCGTGCACTCGGCCAGGTCGGCCAGCGAACAGTCCAGAAAGGCGGCCGCGTTGGCCAGGCGAGCCCCATCCAGGAACACACGCAGATCGCTGGCCCGGCAGAAGTCGGTTATCTTCTGCAGCTCGGCCAGCGTGTAGCAGGTCCCCAGCTCGGTCGACTGGGTCAGGGCCACCACGCCGGGCTGGGCGAAGTGCTCGTCGCCGCGTCCCGACAGCCGCTCGGCGATCAGCTCCGGGGTCAGCTTGCCGTCCGCCGCCGGCACCGTGAGGAGCTTGGTGCCGGTCAGACGCTCCGGCGCGCCGCACTCGTCGGTGTTGATGTGCGCCGACTCCGCGCAGATGACGGCCTCGTGCCGGCGCAGCAGCACGCTGAGCGCCAGCACGTTAGCCCCGCTGCCGTTCAGGACCAGGAAGGCGCTGTCGGCGCCGAACGCCGCACGCAGCTCCGCGGTCACGTGCCCGGTGTGCTCATCGGCGCCGTACGCGACCACATCGCCGGCGTTGGCGTCGATGATCGCCTGCAGCACGGCCGGATGGGTTCCCGAGTGGTTGTCACTGCCGAAGCTCTTGCGCTGTGTCATGCCTACGAGCCTAGGGGAACGGCCTGGGCCGGGCTCAGGGGCGCCGCGGGCGGGCGGGGTCAGGTGTCGCGGGCGGCGGCGAGCTTGAGCAGGCTGACGCAGGTGGCGCCGAAGGAGTGGCCCGAGGCCTCCATGGCCATCGGCAAGGTGCTGGTCTCGGTCATCCCCGGTGAGACGTTGACCTCCAGGAAGTACGCGGTACCCGTGTCGTCCACGATCAGGTCGGTCCGGGACAGGTCACGCAGCCCGAGCACCGAATGCGCGGCCAGCGCCATCCGGGCTACCTCGTCCGCCACCGGGGCGGCCAGCCGGGCTGGCACATAGAACTCGGTCTTGCCTGGGGTGTACCGGGCGGCGTAGTCGTAGCCGCTGTCACCGGGGACGATCTCGACCGCGGGCAGGGCCTGCGGGCCGGCACCCAGGTCGATCACCCCGACGGCGACCTCGGTGCCGCCGATGAACCGCTCGATGAGCGCGATGTCGCCGTAGGCGAAACAGCTCAGCAGCGCGGATGGCAGCTCGGCCGCGGCGTGCACCGGGCCGGCTCCCAGTGCGGAGCCGCCGCGGGAGGGCTTGACGTACAGCGGGAGGCCGAGCCTGCCGATGATGAGGTCGATCACCGCCGACGCGCCGAGGTCGTGGAACGTCTCCCTGGGCAGCGTGACCGACGGCGGCGTGGCCAGCCCGGCCGCGGCCACCAGGGCCTTGGCCACCGGCTTGTCGAACGCCATCTGGCAGGCACTGGCCACCGAGCCGACGTAGGGCGTGCCGGTCAGCGCCAGCACCTCCCTGATCGCGCCGTCTTCCCCGCAGGCGCCGTGGATAGCGGGGAACACCGCGCTGGGCGGATCGGCCCGCAGCCGGCCCAGCAGCTCGGCATCGGCATCGGCCACCACGGCGTCGATGCCGGCCTCGGCCAGCGCGTCACGGACCCGGTGGCCGGAGCGCAGGGACACCTCCCGCTCGGGAGACAGCCCGCCGGCCAGCACGACTACACGATCAAGATCAGACATGATTTTGAATTATTCCACTCTTAGTGGGAAGTCTTAATGGATATCGGCCGTGGGGCCGAAGTCGTCCCGCAGCTGGATCTCGGTCTCGAGCACCGAGGCGAGCCGACGGATCCCCTCGTCGATCCGGTCCGGGCGGGGGAGCGAGTAGCACAGCCGGGCGTACTGGCCGCCCGAGCCGTCCGCGTAGAAGCCGGTGCCCGGCACGTAGGCCACCCGCGAGGCGATCGCGCGGGGCAGCATGGCCTTGGCGTTGACGCCGTCGGGCAGCCTGAGCCACACGTAGAAGCCGCCGCCCGGCCGGGTCCACTGGCAGCCGGGCGGCATCATCCGGTCCAGCGCGTTCAAGGTGGCGTCCCGCCGCTCGCGGTAGAGCTCACGGAACGTCTTGATCTGCTCCAGCCAGGGCTGGGTAATCAGGTATTCGCGCACGGTCAGCTGCGCGAAGCTGGAGTGGCACAGCACCGCCGACTCGGCGGCCAGGATCAGCTTCTCCCGGATCGCGGTGGGCGCCACCGCCCAGCCGACCCGGACGCCGGCCGCGAAGGTCTTGGAGAACGTGCCCAGGTAGACGATGCCTTCATCGTCGTCGGCCCGCAGCGCCCGGATCGGGTCGGCGTCGAAACCGAGCAGGCCGTACGGGTTGTCCTCGACCACCAGCAGGCCCGCGCGCTGGCAGATGTCCAGGATGCGGGGTCGGCGGCCGACGGCCAGGGTGACTCCGGCGGGGTTGTGGAAGTTCGGCACGGTGTACAGGAACTTGGCCTTCCGCCCCGCGGCGGCGGTGCGGCGGATGGCCTCCTCCAGGGCCTCGGGGATCAGGCCGTCGTCGTCCATCGCGACGTGCACCACCTGCGCCTGGTAGGAGGCGAAGGCGCCCAGGGCGCCCACGTAGGAGGGCGCCTCGACCAGGATCACGTCGCCCGGGTCGATGAAGATCCTGGCCATCAGGTCCAGGGCCTGCTGGGAGCCGACGGTGACCACGATCTCGTCGGGATGGGCCCGGATCTCCTCCAGCGCCATCACGTCGCAGATCTTCTCGCGCAGCCCGGTGTCGCCCTGCGCGGTGCAGTACTGAAGGGCGATATCGCCCTGGCCGGCGATGAGCCGGCCGATCATCTCGCCCACGGCGTCGAGCGGGAGCGCGGACACATACGGCGAGCCCCCGGCCAGGGAGACGATCTCGGGCCGGGCGGCCACGGCGAACAGGGCCCGGATCTCGGAGGCGACCATGCCGACGGCACGCTGGGCGTACTGACCGACGTACGGGTCAGTTCGCTGTCGCTGTGATGCGGGTTGCTGTTCGGCAGGCACGGCCTCTCCTGGCGTCGCGGGCGCTTGACTGCTCGGACCTGCTATTCTCCGGGGGCAGCCCCCAGCTTGCGCCCGAGTATTATGCCAGGATAAAGGGTATCTCCCGGCACCGCTTATGAATTCTGCCGGGGAACGACCTGCCGGGGAACAGGATGTCGCGCCGAATCGTCAACATCACGCTGGACAATCTCGGCGACTTGCCGCCGAAGTGCCGCAAATGCGTTTTCTGGGAGCTCGGGCCGGTCAGCCGGGCCCGGGCCGAGGAAAACGGTGACCCGGAACTCGAGAAAGAGTCGTGGGTATCATCTGTGCTGCTCGAATGGGGCAGCTGCGGCAAGATCGCATATGTCGACGGCGTTCCCGCCGGTTACATGATGTTCGCGCCGCCGCAGTACGTACCGCGCTCGATCGCCTTTCCGACCAGCCCGGTCAGCGCGGACGCGGTGCTGTTCATGACCGCGCACCTGCTCAGCGAGTTCGCGGGCGGGGGCATCGGCCGGATGCTGGTGCAGGGCATGGCCAAGGACCTGACCCGGCGCGGCGTGAAGGCGATCGAGGCCTTCGGCGACCGGCGCTATGACTCGCCCGCCTGCATGCTGCCGGTGGATTACCTGCTGTCCGTGGGGTTCAAGACCATCCGCCCGCACCACCACTACCCCCGGCTGCGGATGGAGCTGCGCACCATCTTGACCTGGCGGGAGGACGTCGAGGTGGCGCTGGAGCGGCTGCTCGGCTCGATGACCCCGGCCACCCCGCAGGGCGCGCTGCGGCCGGTCTGACCCATTGGGCCGAACGGACCCGGCCTGATGCCCGCGCCAGGCGCACAGCAGAGCCCCCCGGGTGTAACCCGAGGGGCTCCAGCAGGCTCAGATGAACTCGGCGAGCTCCTTGAGCAGGGCCGACTTGGGCTTGGCGCCGACGATCTGCTTGACCACCTCGCCGCCGCGGAAGACGTTCATGGTCGGGATGGCCATGATGCCGTAACGCTGGGAGACGGCCGGGTTCTCGTCGATGTTCAGCTTGACGACGTCGATCTTGTCGGCGTACTCAGTCGCGATCTCCTCGAGGACCGGCGCCACCATGCGGCACGGGCCGCACCATTCGGCCCAGTAATCCACGATGACCGGCTTGTCGCTCTTCAGGACCTCGGCCTCGAAGGTCTGGTCCGTCACGACCTTGGTCGTGCCCACTGACAATCACATCCCTTGACTTGCTGTGTAGTTGATGGCCTGCGCCTATTCAGGTCTCGCGGCTGGCCAGCCAGCGCTCCGCGTCCAGCGCGGCCGCGCAGCCGGTCCCGGCCGCGGTGACGGCCTGCCGGTACGTGTGATCCACCACGTCGCCGCAGGCGAACACGCCCTCGATGGCGGTGCGGGTGGACGGCTGGTCGACCACCAGGTAGCCCTCCGCGTCGGTGGCGAGCTGCCCGGTGAACAGGTCCGAGCGCGGGTCGTGACCGATGGCGACGAACACCCCGGTCACCGGCAGCACATCCTCGGTGCCGTCCTTGGTGCTCCTGACCCGTACCCCGGTGACCTTTTCCTCGCCCAGGATCTCGGCCACCTCGCTGTTCCACTGGAACTTGATCTTGGGGTTGGCCAGCGCCCGGTCCTGCATGATCTTGGAGGCCCGCAGCGTGTCCCGGCGGTGGATGATCGTCACCGACTTGCCGAACCTGGTCAGGAACGTGGCCTCTTCCATGGCCGAGTCCCCGCCGCCGATGACCGCGATGTCGTGGCCGCGGAAGAAGAACCCGTCGCAGGTGGCGCACCAGGACACGCCGTGCCCGCCGAGCTTCTTCTCACCCGGCACGCCGAGCTCCTTGTACCGCGAGCCGGTGGCGATGATGACCGCCGTGGCCAGGTAGGTCTCGCTGTCGGTGCGGACCACCTTGGGCGTCGCGGCCAGGTCGACCTCGATCACGTCGTCGGGCACCAGCTCGGCGCCGAACCGCTCGGCCTGCTTGCGCATCGAGTCCATCAGCTCGGGACCCATGATGGCGTCGGAGAAGCCGGGGAAGTTCTCCACCTCGGTGGTCTGCATGAGCGCGCCGCCGGCCGTGACCGACCCCTCGAACACCAGGGGCCTCAGCTCGGCGCGGGCCGCGTACAGGGCCGCGGTATAGCCGGCCGGACCTGATCCGATGACGATCACGTTCCGGACTTCGTTCACCTCTGCCAACCCTTATCCACCCCTCACCTGACTGGCATACCAGTGAACCGATACTAGGGCGTAGAGATTCCCGGCAGGGTGGTCGTATCGAGGACGTGATCGCTGCTCGCCGAGCAGCCGGGCGCCAGCACCCAGGCCCGGTCTCCGCCGCTGCTCGAGGCCACGATCACCGTGGCCGGCTGGCCCTGGAACCTGGCGTTTTCGACCAGTACGGGCTTGCCCGGGCGGACCCCCTTGGTGACCCGGTTCACGCACCCCGCCAGCTGCGCAGAAGGGGTCTGCGGCGGCCGGGTATCCGCGGGCCGGACGACCTCGGCCTGGAGCTGGCGGCTGAGCGTGGCGCGCCCGAAGTCGGTGCTGCTGGTGTAGAGCTGGAAGGCACGCGAGGACTTGATCGCCGGGAGCGGGGCCGGACGGTCGGCCCCCCCGGCCGCGGTCGCGAAATGGGCGCTTGACGCGGCCGGCGCCGGTGCCGATGCGGCGGTTGAGCTGGACGGCGAGCTCGACAGGCGGCTGAGCCCGTACCCGCCGGCGGCCAGCACCACGACGGCGGCCGCCGGGGCCAGCACGCGCAGCGTCACCAGGCGCCAGCGGCCGTTCCCGGCCGGGCGGGGCTGCTTGACGGGGTGACCGGACTGACCGGCCCCGGCCCGTTCGGCCTCATCCCGGCGGGCCAGCTCCGCGGCCAGCACCGTATCGAGCCGCTCAGCCAGCCGGTCGGGCAGGACCGGGGACGGGGCCGCGGCCAGCAGCGAGCCGACCTCGGCCAGCTGCCGGTCCAGGGCGGTGCAGCGGTCGCAGACGGCCAGGTGCGCGGCGACCTGCTTGCCGCGGCGCCCGGTGACCAGGCCCGCCCGGAATTCGCCCAGGACGTCGGAGTCCGGGTGGGTCAGGTGCCCGTTCCCGCTCCCCGCCGGCTCGCTCATGGATCTCCTCCCTGCGCAGGTGAGACGCTCTCGCTGCCGGATCGGTTCCCGCGCAGGTGCGATACGTAGGGCAGCAGCCGGGCCCGGGCCCGGGCGCAGCGGCTCTTGACCGTGCCTGGTGAGGTCTCCAGGATGGCCGCGGCGGCGTCGACCGAGTAGCCGAGCATGTCGACCAGCACGACCGCGGCCCGCTGCTGCGGCGGCAGGATCCGCAGCGCCGCCTCGACGTCCAGCCGGGTGTCCGTGGCCCGGGCGGGATCGGCGTCGTGCGGGGCCAGGGCCTCGAGGGCCTCCTCGTCTCCGCCGGCCACCGCGGGCCGGGCGGCCCGGCGGCGCAGCCGGTCCAGCGACGCGTTCACCACGATGCGGTGCAACCAGGTGGTGACGGCGGAATCGCCGCGGAAGTCGCCCGCCCGGCGGAACGCCGACACCATCGCGTCCTGGAGCGCGTCGGCCGCCTCCTCCGGGTCGCAGACCGTGCGCAGCGCCACCGCCCACAGCCGGTCCCGGTGCCTACGGAACAGCTCGCCGAACGCGTCCCGGTCCCCGGCCACATGCCGGCGAAGGAGCTCGGTGTCCGAGGGCCACTGCCCGTCGGCGGCAGGCACGAGGCATCAGCCCGACTGGCTCACGGCCGAACCATGGACCACGATGTCGTAGATCTGCGCCTGGTACTCCCCGGCCGCCCCGGCCAGCGGCGGCAGGTAGGTGATCCAGATCAGCACGTAGCGGCCGGTGGTCTTGCTGGTCACGTTGAACGTCGTGCTGCCCGAGACGTGGTCGTTGCTCTGCACCGGCGTGAAGCTGGACAGGGTCGAGGGGACCGGGCTGTTGTCGTTGCCGATCTCGATCTGGACGTGCGCGCAGCAGCTGGTGCCGAACTGGACCATGACCTGGCTCAGCTGAACCTGCTCGCCCATGTCGATGATCAGGCCGGTGCCCTTCTTCAGGTTCCCGAACCGCGGGTAGTTGTCGTAGTAGTCGGTGTGCCAGAACTGGCCGGGGCTGCTGCCCAGCGCGTACTTGGCCGCGCTGCCGTCCTCGTCGCCCCCGTCGTCGCCCAGGACGTCGAAGCTATTCGCGCTGACCGGCTTGAGTATGTGCGACGCCGCCGCCGACGGCGCCGAGGAGGACGAGGCCCCCGTGGTCGGCTGCGCGGTGCCCGGCCCGTTCCCCTGGTGGCTGAGCGCCCAGCCGCCCACCCCGATCGCCGCCAGCACCAGCACGATCACGGCGCCGATGACGGCCGTGGCCGCCGGGGAGCGCTTGGCGGGCGGGCGCTGGCGGGCGGGCGCGCTCCGGGCGCGTGCGGGCCGGCCTGCCCGCGTGGGCCGGGCCCGCCCTGGCGGCCCGGCCTGCGGGTAAGGGTTCGTGGACCCGTTCTGCTCATAGCCGCTCATGGTCCGCTGGCTGTCGGCGAGCGTGGGCAGCACCACCGGCAGCGGGTCGGGCTGGGCCACGCCGGCCAGGGCGTCGGCGAGCTCCCGCGTGGTGCTCAGGGCGGGGCCGTGGCGGCCGGACCGCTGGAACAGCGCCCGGCAGGTCAGGGTGTCGATGTTGGCCGGCACGGCGGCGGAGACCTGGCGCGGCGTGCACGCCTGCCCGTCGGCCAGCGGGGCGGGCGGGAGCAGGCCCGGCCCGGCGCCGAACGGGCCGTCGGTCCCGTCCGGGCCGCCGGCGGCTCCCGGCCAGTAGCCGGTCAGCGCGGCATAGAGCAGCCGGGCCAGGTCCCGGGTGTCGGTGAGTTCTGGGCTGTCGCCGTCCTCGGCCGCAGCCGCGTCCGGGCCGGTCAGGGCGACGTCGATGCCGAGCCCGGTGATCTTCACTCCGCTGCCGCGGGTCCAGTGCAGGCAGGACGGGCTCAGCCGCAGGTGCGACAGCCCGGCGGCGTGCGCGACCGCGAAGGCCCGCGCGGCCTCGGCCATCAGCGATACCGCGCGCCGGGAATCGAGGGGGCCGTCGGAGAGCATGCCGAGCAGCGACTCGCCGGCCACCCACTCGGTCACCACATAGGCGGCTTCCTCGGTCTCCTCCACGTCGAAGACCTGGGTGAAGCGCGGCTCGTTGAGCCGGCTCGCGGCCCGGGCCGCCGCGACGGCCTCGCTGGCCCTCGGGAAGTCCGGCGCGAAGGTGAGCACGGTTACGGGACGGGCGAGGGTCTCGTCGGTGGCCTTCCAGTACGTCCAGCCGGTACCCGCACTCGTCTGGTCAACGAGGCGATACCGCCCCGCCAGCCGGGATCCTGGTTCCGCCGTGTATGTGCTCATAGGTTGACACCCATGCTAATGCCGCCTGCTCTGGCCGCCGAACCTGGCGGTGAGTGTTCGGGTCAGGAATCCGAACTCGGCCACGCGCAGCGCCCGGGCACTCAGCGCGTACAGCAGGACCGCGCCGCCGCCGCCCACGATCGTGACCACCGCGCCGTAGGCGGCACTGGGATTATGCACGATATGACCGGTGCCGAGCATGACGATCACGGCGAAGATCACGCCGGGCACGGTGGCCAGGTGCATCCGGGCCAGGCTGCGGGCGATGGTCCAGCCGTCGAGGCTGCCGACCCGCCGGAGCAGCAGCGCCCAGCCTGCGATCGCCCCGGTCAGGTTGGAGATCCCGTAGGCGACGGCCAGCCCGGCCACCACGTCCAGGCGGGGCAGCATGACCAGCGCGATGTAGTCGCCCGCGATACCGACGGCCATGATGAGCAGGCCGACGAAGGCGGCGGTCCTGCTGTCCTGGAACGAGTAGAACACCCGCAGCTGCAGCTGGGTGAGCATGTACGGAACCAGGCCGAGGGAGAACAGGCCGAAGACCTCGCCGATGTACCTGGCGCTCTCAGGGCCCGTACTGCGGAACCAGCCGATCAGGAACTCCGCGAGCGGGCCGCCGAGCAGGCCGAAGTAGATCGAGGCCGGCACCACGATCACCGAGGCGAGCCGGACGCCGATCGAGAAATCGTCCCTGACCAGGGAATACCGGCGCATGCTGGCGTGCTCGCTCATCCTCGGCAGCAGCGCGGTGATGACCGAGATGCCGATGATCGCGTACGGCAGCTGGAACAGCTGCCACGCGATGGTGTACGCGGAATAGCCGTTCAGGTTGGCCGAGGCGGCGTTGGCCACGATCTGGACGATCAGGTTGCCGGCCGACTGGGAGGCCACGTACACCGTCATCCAGCCGGCCATCCGGCCCATCTCGGACACTTCGCCCGGCTTGAACTCGAGCGTGGGCCGCCAGCGGAACCCGGCGGCGCGCAGCGACGGGATCAGGGCCACGGTCTGCGCCACGACGCCGAGCGTGGTGCCGATCCCGAGCAGTTGCACGCCGAATGTGGAGACGTCGAGCGGACTCTTGCCCACGCCCACCATCACCGCGTAGAGCCCGCCGACTACGATCACGACCAGGTTGTTGATGACCGGCGTCCACATCGGCGCGGCGAACCGGCCGCGGGTGTTCAGCACCGCGCCGATCAGCGCGCTCATGCCGTAGAAGAAGATCTGCGGGATGAAGAAGTAGGCCCACAGCACCATGAGGTGGTGCTCGGCGCCCTTCAGGCTGCCCGCGGGGCCGTGGATGGTCGGCGCGTAGAGATCGACCAGCGGGCCCGCCAGCAGCGTCGCCACCACGGTGACCGCGAGCAGGGCCACCGCGCCGAGGGTGAACACCCGCTGCGCGTAGGCCTCGCCGTGGTCCGGGTCCCGCCGGGCCGCCCGGACCAGCAGCGGCACCACCACGCTGGTGAAGATGCCGCCGAGCATCAGGTAGTAGACGGTGTTCGGCAGGGTGTTGGCATTGTTGTACGCGTTATTGAGCGCGCCGACCCCGATCGCGTACACCAGGACCAGGGTGCGCAGGAACCCGGTGCCCCGGGAGGCCAGGGTGCCGACCGCCATGCCGGCGCCGGAGCGGACCAGGCTCGAGCGCTGGTCGCCCCGCGGCCTGTCACCTCTCGGCGGCCGCGCATCCTGTGGCGGCGCGCCCGGCCGGGGTCCGCTGGGACCCGCCGGGCCGCGCGGACCCGGGGACCCGCCCGGGCCGCGCGGGCGATATTCCGGCTGCGGGTACCTGGGCCGCGGCTCCTCGCCTGGCCGGTCGCCTGGCCGGTACTCGCCCGGCCGGGGCACCCGGCGCCAGCCGGGCGGCGCTTCCGCGGTGCCGGCCGGGCCCCCCGGACTCCCTGAGCCTCCGGGTCCGCCCGGACCCCCTGGACCCTCTGGGCCGGATGGGTGCGGGGTAAACCGCGGCGTGCGGGGCGGCCGGGCCGGCGGGGCAGGCCACTTCAGCGCCAGCGGCAGCGTCGTCTCGGCCGGGCTCGGGCCGCCCGGCATGGGGCCTTCGAGCGGCGGCAGCGGATCGGGATAGGAGGCGTGCCGCCCGCGCCGGGCCTCCTCGTCATCCGACCACGAATCCGGTCCATCGTCCGGTCGCGGTTCTGGCCACGGCTCCCGCTGGGCCTGGTCGCGAAGGCTCTGGTCACGAAGGGCCTGGTTCCGCGGGTCCCGCTCGGGCAGACCCGGCTCAGGCGTCGTCGACCCAGCGTCGTGCGTCGGCCAGGTCATCCGGTTTCTCCGTCGGGGGTCGCGCGCCAGCAGTGCTTGTCACGACGCTACCCGGTAGATCCTCATTTTCGGTGGCGACCTGGGGATCGGCACGCAGCCAGCGCCGGGCGGCCCGGTAAACAGAGGTCAGCACCAGGACGCCGATGGCGGCGGCGATCAGGAACAAGATCGCGCGGCCGTACCTGGTGGACAAGATGGTGAAGGACACCGTCCGCACCGGCAGCGGCGTCCCGTTGGCGGTGGTCAGGCTCAGCTTGACCTCGGTCGAGCCGGGGGGCGCCGAGCTGACGGGCAGCCGCACGGTCACCGCCTGCTTGGGCTGGACCGTGATCGGCTCCTGGATGTGCCCGATGGTCAGCTGGGAGGTCCGGCCCGGCCCGTTGATCACCCCGGCCACCAGCTTGACCTGGATGGGCAGGCTGGACCCGTTCTGGATGGATACCGGCACCGGCCCGGAGGCGCCGCCCATCTGCACCTGGGGCGCGGTGATGATCGTGATCTTCCCGGTCTGGTCGGCCAGGTACGCCGACAGGCCGTCGACCAGGGCGATGCCCTGGACCCCCCCGTCGCCGCGCCAGGCCGCGGACTCGGTCGCGGTCAGGGCCTCGTTCAGCGACTGCAGGTAGGCAGCGGACGGGCGGTACAGCATGGACTCGTAGGCGCTGAGGCTGGCTTCCGTGGCGGCCACCGCTTCCAGGTAGCCGGGGCTGAGCTCGGCCGGGTTGGCCGCGCTGCCTGCCAGCGGGTGGCGGGCTATCCCGCGATCGGAATCCGCGGTCCGGGCCAGGTTGCCCAGCGGCGTCGGCGTCAGCCAGGGGGTGTTAACCGTCTCGCTGAGCAGCTCGTCGGCCAGTGCGGCCGACGGGTTCCAGCTCTCCGGCGGCTCGACCACGATGGACCGGTCCGAGTCGGGGGCCTCGGCGGCGATCATCGCGGTCTCGGCCAGGAACCGCTGGCTGACCGCGAACTGCGTGGCCGGCGTGCCCGGGCTGCTGCCGCCCGCCTGGAGCACATTGGTCAGGACGCTGTCGGCGAGCAGCACGGTCATGGTCGTGCCGGCCGCCCGGACCGACGTGACCGCATCATCCGGTTCGAACACCGAGGTGCTGGCCGGCGGCAGCTGGCTGCTGTTCAGCACCACCGTGTTGATGTCCTGGGAGGCGGCCAGGTTGGTCAGCACGCTCAGATCGGCCGTTCCGCCCGCGGGCAGCGCGATTGACGGGCCGAACGACCCGTGCAGCACGTCATCTGCCACCGTGCGCCCGGTCGTGTAGGCGCGGGTCAGCTCGGTCTCGAGCCCGTGGTGGACCAGCGCCGAGACATCCACGTTGGCGTACGGCGTGATCACGGTCGGCTGGACCGAGGTGACCGCCCGCAGCCCGGCCAGCCAGGTCGTGGCGGCCTTGCTGGCGGGCTCGGTGGTCAGCCCCAGGCAGCCGGGCCCCGACCCGGCCCGGTACGGCCGGGTCATGGCGGCCGCGTCGGCTAGCAGCGCCGGGTCGACGACCCAGGTCAGGTCGGCGTCAGCGTTGGCCTGCCCGGCTTGGAGCAGGTCGGACAGCCGTCCGCCCGGGCTCAGGCTGGTCGCCAGCGCGTTGCTGGTCAGCGCGTTGACCGGGGTGTTGCTCGCGGTGGTGCACACCTGGTGGTGCGGCTGGTCGATCAGCGGCCAGACCCAGGAAATGGTCAGCGGCCGCTGCAGGCTGGCCGCCCGCTGGCCGGGCCAGAACGGCAGCAGCGTCTGGTCGGTACCCAGCACGTCACCTGCCTGGTCATTCAGCTGGGCGCTGACCGGATAGACGCCGAACTGGGTGATGCCCACGTTGTTGACTTCGAACGAGGCGTGCCACTGGGTGGTGGCACCGGGCCGCAGGCTGGCCGTGATGGCGAACGGGTTGCCCACCGCCTCCAGGATCGGGGATCCGCTCTGGCTCAGGTACCCGTCCATCTGGTCCCTGGTGGTGAAGCGCGCCGCCGACGACATGAGATAGACCACCAGCCCGGCCTGGGTCTGGGAGGTCCGGTTGGTGACCGTTCCGGTCACCGTGACCGTGTCGCCGGGCCGGGCGGTCTGCGGGCTCATCGAGTCGATGGCCACCGATGCGGTCCCGGCCTGCGCAGTGCTGACTAGAGCGGGGCTGACTAGAGCGGGGCTGACTAGAGCGGGGCTGACCAGAGCGGGGCTGGCCAGAGCAGGGCTGGCCAGAGGGGGGCAGGCCAGCGCGAGCAGGGCCGCGGCAGGCACGGCGACCACCCCGGCCAGGGCCAGGATGCGCCGCGTTAGCCTCGCCGCCAGCACGCCATGCACACTTGATGTTATGGCCGTTCGCGCCGAACCCGTGCTGTGGATACTCTCAATGCCCGTGCCCATGAGCAATGAACAGCGGAAGGCCGCCGCCGCGCTGCTGCGCGAGCGTGTGCCCGCGGTCAGCGAGATCGGCCTGCTGTTCGCGCGTCACGGCTACCAGCTGGCGCTGGTCGGCGGTCCGGTCCGGGATGTGCTGCGCGGTGAGCAGCCCACCGATCTCGACCTGACCACCGATGCCCGGCCCGAGCAGATTCTGGCCCTGGTCGCACCCTGGGCCGATGCGGTGTGGACGGTCGGCATCGCCTTCGGCACCGTGGGAGCGCGGAAGGGCAGCACGCTGTTCGAGATCACCACCTACCGCAGCGAGCAGTACCAGGCCAGCTCGCGCAAGCCTGACGTGCAGTACGGGGACTCGCTGGAAGAGGACCTGAGCCGCCGGGACTTCACCGTCAACGCGATGGCGGCCCGGCTGCCCGGCTACGAGTTCACCGACCCGTTCGGCGGCCTCGAGGCGCTGAAAGAGAAGGTGCTGCGCACCCCGGGACGGCCGGAGGACTCCTTCTCCGATGACCCGCTGCGCATCCTGCGCGCGGCCCGGTTCGCGGCCAAGCTGGGCTTCGCCGTCGCGCCTGAGGTACGCGCGGCCATGACCGAGCAGGCCGGCCAACTGCCTGGAAAGGTCTCCGTGGAGCGGATCGCCGGCGAGCTCACCAAGCTGATGCTCACGCCGGATCCCGCGACAGGCATCGACCTGCTGGTCCAGACCGGGGTGGCCGACCAGGTGCTGCCCGAGGTGCCGCGGCTGCGGATGGAGTCCGACGAGCACCACCGGCACAAGGACGTCTACAAGCACAGCCTGACCGTGCTGCGCCAGGCCATCGAGCTCGAGCCGGACTACGGCCTGGAGGGGGACCTGGTCGTGCGGCTGGCCGCGCTGCTGCACGACATCGGCAAGCCGCGCACGCGGGAGCTGCTGCCGGACGGGCGAGTCGCCTTCCACCTGCACGAGATGGTGGGCGCGAAGATGGCCGCGCGGCGGCTGAAGGCGCTGCGCTTCCCCAACGACGTGATCCGCGACGTGTCCCGGCTGGTCGAGCTGCACCTGCGGTTCCATGGCTACGGCGAGGGCGAGTGGACCGATGCCGCCGTGCGCCGGTACGTCAGGGACGCGGGGCCGCTGCTGTCCCGGCTGCACGTGCTGACCCGGGCCGACTGCACCACGCGCAACCCGGCCAAGGCCCAGCGGCTGGCCCGCGCCTACAGCGGCCTGGAGGAGCGCATCGCCGAGCTGTCCGAGCGGGAGGAACTAGCCCAGATCAGGCCGGAGCTCGACGGCCACGAGATCATGCGCATCCTGGGCCTGCGGCCGGGCCCGCTGGTGGGCCGGGCCTACAACTACCTGCTCGAGCTGCGCATGGCCGAGGGCGAACTCGGCCGGGAGCGGGCGATTCACGCCCTGTTGCGCTGGGCGGCGGAGGCGGGGATCGACGTGCCCCCGTCCGAGCCCGGGGCGGGCTGACTCCGGCGCGCCGTCAGCCAGTAGGCCGCCGCGGCGGCCGCGTAGCCGACGGCCACCACGGCGACGATGGCGGGCGACCGGCCGTCGGACGGCATGAAGGCCGCGCTGATCGCGGCCCCGATCACGTAGGTGACGTTGAACATCATGTCGTAGAAGGCGAACACCCGGCCCCGGTAAGCGTCGTCCACCTCTTCCTGCAGGATGGTGGTGGCGCAGATGGCCACGCCCTGCCTGGTCAGGTACAGGCAGAAGCCGATGGCCAGGTAGGCGACCTGCACGAAGGTCTCGCCCAGCGCCGCGGTGACCACGGCGCTCGCGGCGAGCAGCAGCGAGAGCCAGGCCTGCTTGGACAGCCGCCGGGTGGCCAGCGGGGTGATCAGGGCCGCGCAGGCGTAGCCGACCCCGGAGGCGATCACCAGCGCCCCCAGGTGGCCCTCGGCCACGCCGGCGCTCGAGGTGTAGAAGTAGTTCCGGTACAGCAAGATCGTCATCAGGAACAGCGGCCCGAACAGCAGGCTGAAGCCGCCGGTCGCGCCCAGCGCCGCCGCCGCGCCGCGGCGCCTGGCCACGTACCGCGCGCCCTCGGCCAGGCCCGACGCGACCACGGCCAGCTGGCTGAGCAGCCGTTGCGCCGCCGCCGTGCCTGGCCCGCGTACCGGCCCGAGCAGGTCGCGCGGCATGGTGGCCGCGACCAGGCTGGCCGCCACGTAACAGCCGCCGCCGACCAGCACGGTGATCGCGGCGCCGCGCTCGCCGTTGCCGGTGGCCACGTTGAGCCCGAGGGCGACGCTGCCGCCGATGGTGGCCATGATGCCGCCGATGGTCGGCGACACCGAGTTGGCCATGACCAGCTTGTCCTCGGCCACCACGTGCGGCAGCGCCGCGGACAGCGAGGACAGGAAGAACCGGTTCACGCCGAGGATCAGCAGCACCGCTATGTAGAGCGGCACGCCGCGGTTGCCCGTGGCCATCAATGCCGCGGTCAGCACCACGAACGCTGACCGCAGCAGCGCCGACCAGACCAGGATCTGGCGCCGGGACCAGCGGTCGATGAACACTCCGGCGAACGGGCCGACCAGCGAGTACGGCAGGTACAGGACGGTGAACGCCGCCGCGCCGGCGGCCGGGCTGGGGAACGACGACGCGTTGAAGAACACGTACGTGCCCACCCCGGCGGTGATGATGCCGTCGCCGGCCTGCGAGGTCAGCCGGGTGGCGAACAGCCGCCGGAACCACGGCTCGGCCAGGACCGTGCGCAGATCCCCGGTAAACGTCGATCTGCGCTGGTCCACACGTTCAGCTTAGGAGGGCCCGCCGCTAGCGGGCGACCTCCCCCAGGATGAACTTCTCCACCAGGTCACGGCACACGTCGTCGCCGTACTGCTCGGGCGGCGACTTCATGAAGTACGAGCTGGCCGAGGTCACCGGTCCGCCGATGCCGCGGTCCAGGGCGATCTTCGCGGCCCGCACCGCGTCGATGATCACGCCCGCCGAGTTGGGCGAGTCCCATACCTCGAGCTTGTACTCCAGGTTCAGCGGCACGTCACCGAACGCCCGCCCCTCCAGCCGGACGTAGGCCATCTTGCGGTCATCCAGCCAGGGCACGTGGTCCGACGGGCCGATGTGCACCGTGGCGCGCTCCATCTCGTGCGGGATCTGAGAGGTCACCGCGCGGGTCTTGGAGATCTTCTTCGACTGGAGCCTCTTGCGCTCCAGCATGTTCATGAAGTCCATGTTCCCGCCGAAGTTGAGCTGGTACGTGCGCAGCAGCTCCACCCCGCGGTCTTCGAACAGCTTGGCCAGCACGCGGTGCGTGATGGTGGCGCCCACCTGGGACTTGATGTCGTCGCCGATGATCGGCACGCCGGCCGCGGTGAACTTCGCCGCCCACTCCGGGTCGGAGGCGATGAACACCGGCAGCGCGTTCACGAAGGCCACGTGCGCGTCGATGGCGCACTGGGCGTAGAACCGGTCGGCCTCTTCCGAGCCCACCGGCAGGTAGCACACGAGCACGTCGGCGCCGGTCTCGCGCAGCACCGCCGTCACGTCCGCCACCGGCTCGTCGGACTCGGTGATGATCTCCCGGTAGTACTCGCCCAGGCCGTCCAGCGTGGGGCCGCGCTGCACCGTCACCCCGGTCGGCGGCACTTCGGCGATCTTGATCGTGTTGTTCTCGCTCGCGACGATGGCCTCGGACAGGTCACAGCCGACCTTCTTGGCGTCCACATCGAACGCGGCGACCACCTCCACGTCGCTGACGTGATAGGGGCCGAACCGGACGTGCATGAGGCCGGGAACCCTGGCGCCGTCGTCGGCGCCCTTGTAGTACTCCAGCCCCTGCACCAGGGAGCTGGCGCAGTTACCGACCCCCACGATGGCGATGCGGACCTTGCCCATCAGGATGACTCCTTCTCGGAAATGTTGTCTTGTTCGCCGGCCTGCCGCTCGGATGCGATCAGCTCGTTCAGCCAGCGGACTTCTCGTTCCACTGATTCCAGGCCATGCCGATGCAGCTCCAGGGTGTAGCTGTCCACGCGCTCCCTGGTCCGCGTGAACGCCGCCCTGAAGGCCTCCATGCGCTCCTCGAGCCGGCTGCGACGGCCCTCGAGGATCCGCAGCCGCACGTCGGCCCTGGTCTGCCCGAAAAACGCGAAATGTACGCCGAATCCGTCGTCGTCCCAGGTCGCAGGGCCGCCCTCGCCGAGCAGATCCTGCAGCCTCTCCTTGCCGTCGGCGGTCAGCCGGTAGACCTTCAGCGACCGGCGGCCCGCGCGCGGCCGGACGGTCCCGTTCGGCCGGGCCGGGCTGGCCGGCTCGGCCTCCTCATCGTGCTCTTCCGCGATCAGCCCGCTGGCGAGCAGCTCGTGCAGGCACGGATACAGCGACCCGTAGGACAGCGCGCGGAACAAGCCAAGTACGTTGGTGAGCTGCTTGCGCAGCTCGTAGCCGTGCATCGGCGTCCTGTGCAGCAGCCCAAGCACGGCGAGCTCAAGTACGCCGGACCGGTTTCGTCCCACGTTGCCCCCAGAGATCGCAATATCCTTCACCTGTATATCTGTGCGTTGTATCTGGGCGATGCGTCGGAACGATACTTCGTACCGATACTTCGTACCGTTAGATCGCCTCGATGTATCGCACCGATACATCACGATCGTATGTGCCGTTTTGCGCCACCGCAAGCCGGCCATCCGGATCCGCAAGCCGCCAGCCGGCTCAGCTAGGCCGGCCAGTTGGATCACAATCGGACTTCGGCTCGGCACCGGTTCCGACGTACGCTGGCGAACATGACGTCAAGGCGTTCCGTGGTGGACTACGGGCTGGCCCGCCGGGCCACGCTCGCGTCCGTGTATGCCGGGCGCACCACCGTCACCGACGTCTGCGACGCGCACCCGTACCTGCTGCGGGCCGCGAAGTTCCACGGCGAGCCCACCGAGGACCGCTGCCCGATCTGCCGGAAGACCCGGCTGACCCACGTCACCTACGTTTACGGCGACGAACTCGGGCAGTACGAGGGCCGGGTCAAGCAGACGCGTGAACTGGCCGAAATGGCCGCCGAATACGGCGAATTCCGGGTGTATGTGGTCGAAGTCTGCCAAAGTTGCGGATGGAACCACCTTGCTTCCTCCTACGTTCTCGGCACTGGCGAGCCAGCCGTACGCCGGAGGCGGCGTGCGCGGACCAGCCAGTGAACTCCTCCTCCAGGAGGTAACGTTTTAGTTCGGCGGGTTCCGAATATTGGCGGACCCCGCCTTCCCAGTAGAGGCCGCATCCCCGCTTACTGCGGCCTCCGAGCCACCAGCGAGGACGCGTGTGAGCAGCAAAGCTGATGACTTTGACGTTCGGTATCGCGACGGGCGGGACGGCCGTGGATGGGGCCACGGCGGCAACGGACGCCACGTTGACGGGGACCGCCAGGCTCCCGGCGGTCGCGGGATGCCGAGCGGCGGAGTGCTCAGCGGCACGGTCGACTACGACCTGGGCTATGACGCTAACGGCTGGGACACGGCTGGCTTCCGCAGTCCCGAGGCGGGTTACTCGGACAGCAAGGACACCGGTCACGTCAGTGCTCCCGAAGGCTGGGCTCCCGAACCAGGCAGGGCTCCTGAACCAGGCGGCGGCCACCGCCGCGGCAACGGGCGGGCCGGCAGCCACGCGCGCGCGACCGGCACCATCGCGGCCGAGCCGCCGCCGTGGCAGCCGCAGGCACCTGGGCCAGGTGGCCCCGGCGGACCTGCCGGACCCATGGGGCCTCAGGGGCCTAGGCGCCGACGGCCAGGCGGAGCCAAGATCAAGGGCAGCTGGTGGCGGCACTGGACGTTCCGCAAGGCCCTGGGCCTGCTGCTGTCCATCATCGGGGCATTCATCGTGGTCGGTGCCTTCGCGGTCGTCATGGCCTATGAGTCGACACCGGTGCCCAGCGAGGCGATGGCCGCCACCAGCTACGTGCAGTCCGTGGTCTACTCGGCCAACGGCACGCTGATCGGCCGGTTCGGCACCACCAACCGGCAGATGCTGACCTATGACCAGATCCCGCCCCAGATCATCGACGCGGTTCTGGCCGCCGAGGACCGCAACTTCTGGAGCGAGGGCGGCATCTCGCTGCCGGGCACCGTGCGCGCCGCCTACATGGACGTCCGGGGCAGCGACGGCTCGCTGCAGGGCGGCTCGACCATCACCCAGCAGTTCGTCAGGAACTACTACCAGGGCATCGGCACCCAGCAGACGCTGAGCCGCAAGATCAAGGAAATCTTCGTGGCGATGAAGATCGGCAAGGAGAAGTCCAAGCAGTGGATCCTGCAGAACTACCTCAACACCATCTTCCTGGGTGAAGGCGCCTACGGCATCCAGGCCGCGGCCGAGACCTACTTCGGCGAGCCGGTGGCCAAGCTATCGGTGGCCCAGGATGCCGTCATCGCCGCCCTGATCCAGCAGCCGAGCACCTACCCGCTGCCGCAGTACCGGGCCCAGCTCGAGGCGCGCTGGAACTACGTGCTCGGCGGCATGGTGCAGATGGGCGACCTGAGCTCCAAGACGGCCGCCACGGTGAAGCTCCCGAAGCTGGGCAACAACGTCCCGCAGACCTTCGGCTCCGACGTCTGGGACCCGTACGTCATGACGATGGTCTACAACGAGCTGAATCAGGTCTACGGCCTCACCCAGGAGCAGATCTACGACGGCGGCTACATCATCAAGACGAGCATCGACGACGCCAAGATGGAGGCGCTGTACCAGGCGGTCAGCCAGAACGAGGCGACGATCGACGACAGCTCCGTCCCGTTCGAGTCCTACATGCACGTCGGCGCGGTGCTGGAGAACCCGGTGAACGGGGAGATCGACGCCCTGTACCCCGGCCCCGGTTCCATCGGCGCGAAGTACAACGGGACCGGCAAGGTCATCACGGCCAGGGAATGCCGGCAGATCAGCTGCTATCTGAACATGGCCTACCAGAACCGGGAGCAGGTCGGCTCCTCGTTCAAGCCCTACATCCTGGCCGCCGCGGTCAAGGACGGCATGAACGTGCAGACCAGCACGCTGGACGGCTACAACAACCTCTACATCCCGCTGGACAGCGAGCCGACCGCCTATGCGACCACCAGTCGTGTTAACGGCGGAACCCTGGTCAGCAACGACTCCCTGGACGAGAACGGTCCGTTCACGCCGCAGATGGCGATGGCCGAGTCGATCAACACCGCCTACACCGACCTGTGGCACACCGCGGCCGGAGCGGGCAATGGCACCAAGGCCAACAACATCGGCAGCATCGCCCAGCTGTTCGGCGTCGACACCAACGCGGCCGGCATCACCGGTAAGCACGACTTCCAGGACGTCGCCGGCGTGGCGCTCGGCATCGCCTCGCTGACCGTCATCGAGCAGGGCTCGATGCTGGCCACCCTGGACGACAACGGCGTCTACCACGACCCGCACCTGATCACGAAGATCACCCAGAACGGCGCACCTACCCCGATCAAGATCACCACCTACCCGGTGTTCAGCGCCAACCCGACGCTGAACGCGGCCGAGGACTCCCAGGTCCAGTACGCGATGTCCGAAGACACCGCGCCCTACGGCACGGCCCCCACGGCCGGCCTGAGCAACGGCCAGGAGATCATCGCCAAGACCGGCACCACGGAAACCGCCCAGTCGGCGTTCTTCGTCGGTGCCATCCCCAGCCAGGCCCTGGCCGTGGCCCTGTTCACCAGCAACCAGAGCAACTGCCTGGGCGAGCACGTCGAGACCTGCCAGACGCTGAACGACCTCGGCGGCAATTCGCAGGGTGGTTACGGCGGCACCTGGCCGGCCACCATCTGGCATACCTACGCCGAGAACATGTTCGTCCCGCTGGGCGTCGAGCAGTTCCAGCCGGTGCGCTTCACCGGGTCGGCGTGGAACCTGGTCCCGCCGAACTTGCGGCAGGTGGCCAAGCCGAAGAAGAAGCACCCGTCGCCCCAGCCCACCTCGGAGCCCTCCTTCCCGAACCCGTTCCCGACTAGCACGTGCCCCCCGATCGACTGGGTCATCTGCGGCGGGAGCCCGCCCGGCCAGCAGGACCCGATCGGCGGCGGTGGTGGCGGTGGTGGCAACACTCAAGCGGTTAGCGCCACGCCGGCGGCCGCCATGGCGGGCGGCTTCCTCGCGCTGCCCGGGGCCTGCCTGTGGGTGCGGCGGCGGATGCGCAAACGGACTCGTGGGCGCGGTTAGATAAAGGGGTGGAAGACGCCCCGCGGGGCGCTCGGCCGCCCGGTCACCGTCGCGAGGTGAGCTGGGCGTCACAACAGCGCCCGCTGCTCGCGGTGACCCTCGGCGGCACCGGCGTGCTCATCGCCGCGACCCTGGTGTCGATGCTGCTGGCGTTCGCCGAGAAGATCCCGTGCCGGTCCGGTGCCTGGTACTCCTACGCCAAGCAGTTCCAGGACGCCTGCTACACCGACATCTTCCCGCTGTACTACGGCGAGGGGCTTGCGGCGCACCAGGTGCCCTACAGCGGCCATCACGTCGAGTACCCGGTGCTCATCGGCGGCGCCATGCAGCTCGCCGCCTGGCTGGTCAGCGGGGCCGGCCAGGCCACCGCCGGGCTCGACTTCTTCGATGTCACCGTGGTCCTGCTGGCGCTGTGCGCGGTCGCCGGCGTGCTCGCCACCGCCCGCGCGCTCGGTCCCGGCCGGCGCTGGCAGGCGCTGCTGGTCGCGTTCTCGCCGGCCCTGATCCTGTCCGCATTCGTCAACTGGGACCTGATCGCGATGGCCCTGACCGCGCTGGGCATCGCGGCGTGGGCGGCCCGGCGCGGCGTCTGGGCGGGCCTCCTGCTGGGCCTGGCCGTGGCGGCCAAGTTCTACCCGCTGGTCGTCTTCGGGCCGCTGCTGCTGCTGTGCCTGCGCACCGGCCAGCTGCGCGAGTTCGCCAGGACCTTCGCCGCGGCCGTGGTGGCCTGGCTGGCGGTCAACCTGCCGGTCATGATCATCGCGCCGTCCGGCTGGGCCACGTTCTACGTATTCAGCAAGGACCGCGGCGCCGACTGGGGCTCGGTCTGGTACATGTTCGAGTACTTCAACCTGCCGGTGGTCGGTAACTCTCAGCTGAGTGCGCTCAACAAGCTGTCGGCGGTGTTCCTGATCGTGGCCGTGGCCGCCATCGCCGTGCTCGCGCTGGCCGCTCCCCGCCGCCCCCGCCTGGGCCAGCTGTGCTTCCTGGTGCTGGCCGCGTTCCTGATGACTAACAAGGTCTGGTCCCCGCAGTACGTCATCTGGCTGGTGCCGCTGGCCGTGCTGGCCCGGCCCCGGCTGTGGCCCTATGCCCTGTGGCAGCTCGCCGAGGTCGGCTACTTCTTCGGCATCTGGGGGTATCTCCTGTTCGTCTACCGCTCCGGCGGCAACGCGGTCACCGGCTACCTGGGCATCAGCACCGGCTGGTACTTCACGCTGCTGGCGGCCAGGTTCCTCGCCGTAGCTCTGCTAGCCGCCTATGTGGTGCGGGACATTCTGGTGCCCGAACGGGACGTGGTGCGAGCGCACGGCATCGATGACCCGGCCGGTGGCGTCCTGGACCAGGCCGAGGACTGGTTCCGCCTGCGGCTGAGCCGCGGGCAGGTGCGGATCAGCCGCTCAGGTGCTCGGTCAGCCACCTGACGTCCGCGACCAGGCCGCCGTTCTCGTCGGGCGTCTCGCAGATAGCGGTCGCCCCGGCCGCGCGCACCACGCCGAGCAGCAGGGCCGGATCGATGGTGCCCGACGCGATGTTGGCGTGCCGGTCCCGGCCCGAGCCGAACTCGTCCCGGGAGTTGTTGCAGTGCACCAGGTCGATCCGGCCGGTGATGGCCTTGATCTGGTCAACCGCGTCGGCCAGGTCGATGCCGGCCGAGTTGGCGTGGCAGGTGTCCAGGCAGAACCCGAGATTCTCGCCGCTGTCGGCGGCGGCGTCGGCCACCACCTCCCACAGCTTGCCGATCGCGTCCAGCGACCGGGCCATGGCCCCGTCGCCGCCCGCGGTGTTCTCGATCAGCATCGGCAGCGGCCGCTCGATCCGCTCCACCGCCTTGCGCCAGTTCTCCAGGCCCTCTTCGGCCGGCACGCCCGCATTGACATGACCGCCGTGCACGATCAGGCCCTTGGCCCCGATGGAGGCGGCCGCCTTGAGCTGCCCTTCGAGCAGCTTCCGGCTGGGAATCCTGATCCGGTTGTTGCTCGTGGCCACGTTGATGACGTACGGCGCGTGGATGTAGACGTCCATGTCGGCGGCCGCGTAGGCCGCCTTGATGGCCGCCGGGTCCCGGCCGGGTATCACAGGCCCCTTCCAGCCCTGCGGGTCGCCCAGGAAGAACTGGACCGCGCGGGCGCCGCAGGCGATCGCCTCGGCCAGCGGGTTGTCGAGGTGGAAGTGGGCTCCGATGCGCGGCATGTCCCGAGCCTAGTCCCCGCCGGGGCGGCCGGTGGCGCGGTCCTAGGCGACGAAGCCGCCGCGGGACAGGCCGATGGCCAGCCCCACGAACCCGGCGATGATGCCGGTCACGATGAGCACCCGCTGCTCGCGGGTGGAGGAGACCATCTGCAGGTACAGGCCCATAAGCAATGCGTACAGGCCGGTGGCGGTGGCGAGGATGTGCGCCGCCGGACCCGTGTGCACATTGCGCACGATCAGCCCGAGGACGAACGACACCAGGCCGACCAGCAAGACCGTGATGATCAGGGCATTCTGCACGGGGTGCGGCCGCCCGTCCGAGTTCAGGATGTGCGAACGCGGGCCGCTCTCGACGCCGCCTGCCATGGTGACACCTCCTGGCTGCCACTGCGCGCATACATTTTCACCGGCAGTGTTCCCCGGCCCGACGGCCGGGAATCCACAGCATTCTAGGGCCGGAAGGTGCGGCCGGGCAGCACCGCGGTCATCTCGTTACCGTGCCCTGGCCGCGGCCAAGCCGGCTCGTTACCGGTCGCGTCCGCGGCCATGCCCATCTCGTTACCGCGCACCTGGGGATGTTGGTAAACTAGCGCCCGCTGCGGATGACCCGGCCGGCCCCAGCGTCGGCTCGTGCCCGCGACACCTCCTGCCACGGACGGACCGTGGCCGCACCAGTCCAGAGGAGGACTCGAGACGCTCATGCGCCACTACGAGATAATGATCATCCTCGACCCCAACCTCGAGGAGCGTACCGTCCAGCCGTCCCTCGACCAGTTCCTCAAGGTCGTGACCGGCGGCGGCGGCAAGGTCGAGAAGGTTGACCTCTGGGGCAAGCGCCGCCTGGCCTACCAGATCGAGAAGAAGGCCGAGGGCTTCTACGCCGTCGTCGACCTGACTGCCGAGCCTGCCACGGTGCAGGAACTCGACCGTCAGCTCAACCTGAACGAGGCCGTGCTGCGGACCAAGGTCATGCGGCCCGAGCATCGTCACTGAGAGCGGCTGTCCGCCGGTCCGCTCGTACCGAGCAGCACCCAGACTTCTGTAGCAACCGGAGTACCCCCATGGCAGCAGGCGATACCCAGATCACGATCGCGGGGAATCTTGTCGATGATCCGGAATTGCGCTTTACCCCGGCGGGTCAGCCGGTGGCGCGGTTCCGGGTGGCCTCGACGCCGCGGTTCCGTGACAACGCGACGGGTGAGTGGAAGGACGGTGATTCGCTGTTCCTGACGTGCAATGTGTGGCGGCAGGCGGCGGAGAACGTGGCCGAGTCGCTGACCCGGGGGATGCGGGTGATCGTGTCCGGGCGGTTGCGGCAGCGGTCGTATGAGACCAAGGAAGGCGAGAAGCGCACCGTCTATGAGGTTGAGGTGGACGATGTGGGTCCCTCGCTGCGCAACGCCTCGGCCAAGGTGAACAAGGTCGCCCGCTCCGGCGGCGACGGCGGCGGGTATGGCGGCGGCCAGCGCGGCTCCGGGGGTTCTGGCGGTTCTGGCGGTTCTGGCGGCCGGTCCTCCGGAGGCGGCCAGGGCGGCGGCTACGGCGGCGGGGACGCCGATCCGTGGGCCTCCGATAGCCCGGGTGGCTTTTCCGACGAACCGCCGTTTTAAAACGTAAGCAAATATCAGATAACCGACCATCCCCGCCGCGGGCGGGGCTCTGCTGAGGAGCACCACGATGGCCAAGCCACCACTACGCAAGCCCAAGAAAAAGGTCTGCGTGTTCTGCCAGGAGCGGATCGCCTACGTCGATTACAAAGACACCGGCCTGCTCCGCAAATACATCTCCGATCGCGGCAAGATCCGTGCCCGCCGGGTGACGGGGAACTGCACGCGGCATCAGCGTGATGTCGCGACCGCGATAAAGAACGCTCGCGAGGTAGCACTGCTGCCGTACACGAGCACGGCGCGCTAAGGGGACGGGCAGATGAGTCGCACACCCATGAAGCTCATCCTCACCCAGGAGGTGAGCGGCCTCGGCGCACCCGGTGACGTGGTGGACGTGGCCGCCGGCTACGGCCGCAACTACCTGATCCCGCGCGGCTTCGCCATGCACTGGACCCGAGGCGCGGAGAAGCAGATCGAGCTGATCACGCGGGCCAGGTCGGCCCGGGAGATCCGCGGCGTGGAAGACGCCAAGGCGGTCGCCGCGCAGCTTGAGGGCCTGCAGGTCCGGATGCGGCGGCGCGCCGGCGGCAGCGGCCGGCTGTTCGGCTCGGTCGGACCCGCCGACATCGCGGCCGCCGTGCGCGAGGCCGGCGGTCCCGAGCTGGACCGGCGCCGGATCGAAGTCCGCGACCCGATCAAGACCGTCGGCTCGCACCAGGTCCGGGTCAGGCTGCACCCCGAAGTCAGCGCGGCCGTCGACATCGATATCGCCGCGAGTTAATCAGCCGGAGGCTCGTAACCGGACGCCAGCCGGGCGAGCTCCGGGTCTATGGCGCTGACCATCGACCAGATGGCCGCGACGCGTGCCTCGAGGTCGGCCGCAGCCGTAATGCTGCGGTCGGCCTCGAGCTGGTCGATGGCCTCAGTGACCCGCCGGAGCGCGAAGAAGTCTATCGAACACACCGTCGAATGATAACAGTCCGACGGTGCCGGTGTATGCGCTTCCGCGGTACCGCTATCCACAGTTTGTAACCGCCTTTCTGTGGATAGCGGTTGTGGATTTTCTGGGCTAAAAAAGCCGGTCAAGTATTTCTTCCACACACCCAGTGGACTGCATTCATGCAGCTAGATTGCGTGCGGCGATATTCTCGTCTGCCATTTCCACAGGTATTTCCCCAGGCTGCGCACAACGTGGTCGGCGTGTCTACACACCTTGTCCACACATCCGTCCACCGGGCCAGTGGTGCTGGGCGGCATCCGGCCGGAAAATGTCAGAGCCATCGGCTACAACGGTGTCAGGCGGCGGCAGCGCGGCGTTCGTGCCGCGTTCATGTCGGCGGCGTTCATGTCGGCGGCGTTCATGTCGGCGGCGTTCATGTCGGCAGGGAGACCAGCGGGGGGTAAGGAGACAGGTGAGCGTCACCGAGATCGCTCCGAGGAACGACGACTTCGAGCGGACTCCGCCGCACGACGTGGCGGCGGAGCAGTGCGTCCTGGGCGGGATGCTGCTCTCGAAGGACGCCATCTCGGACGTGATCGAGGTGATCAGGCCGGCCGACCACTACCGCCCGGCGCACCAGCTTATTCATGAGGCGGTACTCGACCTGTACGCCCGGGGCGAGCCGGCCGACGCCATCACGGTGGCTAACGAGCTGACCCGGCGCGGCGAGATCACCCGGGTCGGCGGCGCCCCGTACCTGCACACGCTGATCTCCTCCGTGCCGACCGCGGCCAACGCCGGCTACTACGCCCGCATCGTCAGGGAGCGCGCCATCCTGCGCCGCCTAGTCGAGGCCGGCACCAGGATCGTCCAGTTCGGCTACACGGGCGATGCCGAGGCCGACGAGCTCGTGGACCGGGCCCAGGCCGAGATCTACGCCGTCACCGAGCGCCGGTCCAGCGAGGACTACCACTCGCTGTCGGAGATCATGCCCGGTGCCCTGGACGAGATCGAGGCCATCGGCAGCCGTGGCGGGATGCTCACCGGCGTCCCCACGGGCTTCTCCGACCTGGACACCCTGACCAACGGCCTGCACCCCGGCCAGATGATCATCATCGCCGCCCGGCCCGCCATCGGTAAGGCCCTGGCCCTGGATACGCCGCTGCCCACGCCGGCCGGCTGGACCACCATGGGCGAGGTCCGGGTCGGCGACTACCTGATCGACGCCGACGGCCGGCCCACCCGGGTCGTGGCCGCGACCGACGTCATGCTCGGACGTCCCTGCTACGAGGTGGAGTTTGACGACGGCACGGTCATCATCGCCGACGCCGAGCACCAGTGGAAAACCTCGACCCGGGCGGCGCGTCGGCAGCACGCGGAGACTCGGCCGGCGTGGTACTGGACCAAGGAAGCAAGGCTTCGGCTGCGCACTGCTTACCAGGCAGCCCTTACGGAGCCCGATCGCTGCATCACCGCCGCGGAGCTGCTGGCCGCGGTCGGGACTGAGTTCAGGAACCTCATGCATACAGCCGGACGGGGGGTCGGGCTGGCCGCTGAGCGAATTCCCGCCAGCGCCAGCGGTGCGGTTCGGTCTTATGTCTGGAAAGCGCCTGCCTATGCCTCACGGCACGCCCTACTGGCCGCGATGGTCAGGCTTGCCGATCGGCCCAGGAATGCCGCGATCACCGCCGTTCATCAAGGCATTACGACCACCGCACAGATCGCGCGAACGGTGCGTCACTCGGCGGACGGACGTCACAACCACGCAGTCGCGGTCACCGAGCCAGTCGACCTGCCGCCCAGGGATCTTCCTTTCCCGCCTTACGCGCTGGGGGTATGGCTTGGCGACGGCCTATCCCGGTCCGCCAGGTACACCTCGGCCGACCCGCAGATAGCGGCCGAAATCGAAGCCGAAGGGCTCCGGGTGACCAAGTCGTCAACGATCCGGCTGGGCTACACGATCCGGCTTCCCGAACCGCCGCCGGTCATGCCGCGGGGGGTGCGGCGTGCCTGCCCAGATTGCGGACGGCCGTTCAGTGGTGTGCTGCGATGCCAGGCCTGCCGCAACCACCACGGAACCGCTCAGGCGGTACTGCGCAGCATGGAAGTACTTGGCAATAAGCACATCCCGGTCCAGTACCTCCGGGCATCGCAGCGACAGCGCCGTGCTCTCCTGGCCGGACTGCTAGACACTGACGGGACCGTCAATCCCACGGGCTCGGTCCAGTTCACTGTGACCTCCCGTCGGCTAGCGGCCGACGTGCAAGAGTTGGTGCTGTCGCTTGGCTATAGATGCGGCTGGTCAGAAAGACGAGTCCCAGGAGCGACGGCTGATTCATCGGTCGCCTACACGATTACCTTCACGACGACCGATGACGTCTTCCGACTAGAGCGGAAGCGGGTTGTTCATCGGGAGCGCCGACCTCAGAAGACGTCACCGCGGACCAGGGAACGCTTCATCACCGCCGTGCGTCCGGTCGAAAGTACCTCCGTGCGGTGTGTCCAGGTAGACAACGCCAATCACATGTACCTGGCCAGCCGGTCCATGATCCCGACCCATAACTCCACGCTGGCCCTGGACTTCGCGCGCGCGGCTGCTATCAGGCATCACATGGCCACGGTGCTGTTCAGCCTGGAGATGGGGCGCAACGAGATCACGATGCGGCTGCTGTCGGCGGAGGCGCGAGTGCCGATGCAGACCATGCGCGCTGGCCAGATGAACGACGACGACTGGTCCCGGCTGGCCCGGCGGATGTCCGAGGTGGCCGACGCGCCGCTGTTCATCGACGACTCGCCGAATATGTCCCTCATGGAAATCAGGGCTAAATGCCGTCGGCTGAAGCAGCGCCATGACCTGAAATTCGTCATCGTCGACTATTTGCAGCTGATGTCCTCGCCCAGGCGTGTTGAAAACCGGCAGCAGGAAGTCTCCGACATGTCGCGCTCGCTCAAGCTGCTAGCCAAGGAACTCGAAGTCCCCGTCGTCGCGCTATCCCAGCTCAACCGTGGTCCCGAGCAGCGTACCGACAAGCGCCCATTGCTTTCAGATTTGCGTGAGTCGGGCTCAATTGAGCAGGACTCAGATCTCGTAATCCTTTTGCACCGTGAGGATTTCTACGAGCCCGAATCAGCTCGCGCTGGAGAGGCCGACCTAATTGTGGCCAAGCACAGAAATGGCCCCACAGCGACCGTAACTGTCGCGTTCCAAGGTCATTATAGCCGTTTCGTGGACATGGCCCATCCGTAAACCTGGGGTAAGTCGTGGTCAAAGTTAATGAAGATGAAAAGATACTTATAGTTGAGCTCTATAAGTCCGGGCGGAGCACTTCGCAAATAGCCAGGCACCTTCAGGTCTCGCGTCCCACAGTTAGCCGTTGGCTACATCGTCAAGGCGTTACTCTGCGGGGACCGCGCGAGACGTCGACGAAGTGTCAATTGCGTCACGATGCATTCGATGAATTGACGGTAGATTCAGCTTACTGGATCGGGTTTCTGTTCGCAGACGGCTCAGTCGTCGCCTGTCGTGGAGAAACGCTTAGGGTTCAAGCTCGCATATCTGAGCGCGATAGGATCATCTCACCAAGCTTCGGGCGTTCCTTGGTTCTACCCATACGATCGGGGTTGCGCCGGCCGGCAACTTTGGAGGTTATGCATCGGCGCCATCGGTGCGTCTCAGTGTCCGGTCGGACCGGCTAGCGCAGCGACTTCTCTCCCTTGGTCGGTACGAGGGCACGATCAACGACGCGTTGGCTCAACCGCGTGACTTCTGGCGCGGGGTAGTAGACGGAGACGGGTCCCTAGGATTCCTAAGCACTGGATACTCGTACGTTGCGCTTGTGGGCTCGCGCCGGCTACTCGAAGCGTTCTTGCTTTTCCTGAGAAATAACGGCCTGGCCGCTCGGATGACGATACGTCCAGATAAGACGATCTTCCAAATAGCGACCGCAGGCTATTCTGCTGAGAACATCGTTTCTTTTCTCTACCGAGACGCTACTGTTGCGCTGGACCGTAAGGCTGCTAGGGCGGCCAGGATAATAGCTGCGAAAGATGCTCGTCTCAATGCGGAGCATGCCCGCCTCGACCAAATCGCAGAGTGGTATCGGAGCGGCGCATCTTTGAAACTAATCGGCTCGCGCCTAGATGTATCGGCCGTTACGATCCTCCGCTGGATGGAGAAGGCGGGGATTCCTCGTCGCGAACGACTTGGTGGACGGCGCCCAGCATTCGGCTCGAACCTATCGTAGGAAGTAATGCCCGACGAAGATCTTGGCGGGGAGAACACGTGGGTACTATGTCTCGCCGACTCCTGCTGATGGTGCTGCCGCGGCGGCCAGGTCGCGGAACAGTTCGGCGTAGTCGTAGGCGGTCTCGGGCTTGGCCCGCACCCGCTCGTCGATCATCTTGGCGTCCTCGCCGACGAGAATGCGCCAGGCTCCGGAGCGCACCCCGTCCAGGATGATGGCCGCCGCCCGGGCCGCGCTGAGCGGGGCCTTGTCCTTGTAGTCGTTCTCCATCCGGGTGAGCAGCTGACGTATCTCCCCGTCGGAGGCGCCCTCGTTCAGCAGGCCGGCCTCGGTCAGGAAGATGCGAGCGTCGGCCATCTGGGTGTCACTCAGGTCCTCCGGCCCGGGCAGCCCGTGGACGCGCCGGGTGTTCGCCAGGATGCCGGTGCCGACGTGACCCGGTATCACCAGGGCGACCCGCACGCCGAGCGCATTCGACCGCAGGTCCTCGATGAGCGCCTCGGTGAAGCCCCGGACGGCGAACTTGGCCGTGCTGTAGGCGGTCTGCGGCACGCCCGGGCCCAGCGAGGCCCACAGGCCGTTCACACTGCTGGTGTTGACCAGCACGCCGTCGCCGCCGGCCATCAGCAGCGGCAGGAACACCCGGGCGCAGTAGTACACGCCGTACCAGTCGATGGCGAAGGTCCGTTCCCACTGCTCCCGGGGGGCGGTGACGAAGCTGCCGCCGCCGCCGGCGCCCGCGTTGGCGAAGACCAGGTGGACGTGATCGCGGGCGTGCTCAGCCAGCAACTCGTCGCGGAACCGCAGCACCTGCGCCTCGTCCGCCACGTCGCAGGCATGGCCGGTGACCCGGACGCCGGGTCCGGCGCCGGCCTGGGCCAGGGCCACGGTCTCCGCCACGGTGTCCGCGTTCAGGTCGCAGGCCGCCACCGAGCATCCCGTCGCCGCGAGCTGCCGGGTCAGCTCGCGGCCCATGCCCGAACCACCGCCGGTGATCACCGCGAGCTTCCCCGCGAAGGACCCGCCGCTGCCGTTGGCACTGTGCGTCATCCGAACCGTCTCCCCTACTCCCACCTGAACCAGCGCTGCGCCAGGAAGCCGAACACCACTGCGTACGCCACCAGCACCAGCAGCGGCATGGCCGGGGGGAACTGCCCCTGCACCGAGTCCTGGATGGCCTCGACCGCCGCACCGAGCGGGCTGATCCCGCTGAGGGTATGCAGCGCCCCGGTCATCAGCTCCCGCGGCCACCACAGGCCAGCGAGGAACATCAGCGGGAAGAAGACCACCCGGCCCACGACGCCTGCGCTGGTCGTGGTCTTAGCCACCGCGGCGATCACCAGCCCGATGGGGAACAGCCCGGCGATGGACAGCAGGACCGCGAGCGCGAAGCCGGCCGGGCTCTTCGGGGCGGGCGCGCCGAGGGCGGTGCCCGCGACCACGATGACGAGGGTCATGGTCGCGGCCAGGCACAGGTTGACGATGCCTTGCGCGGCGAGCAGCCAGGAGGGCGGTACCGGGGTGGTTGACAGGCGGCGCAGGATGCCGAGCTCGCGGTAGGAGACGAGCGGAACCGGCAGGCTGTAGAAGGCGATCAAGGCGAGGCCAAGCACGATCAGGATCGGTACGTACACGCTGAGCCGGGAGAGGCCGCCCAGGTCTGCGTCGGGCGTGCGGAAGGCAGGTATGAGGCTGAAGATGGCGAGCAGCAGCGCCGGGAGGGCGAGACCCCCGATCAGGCCTTGCGGCCGCCGCCAGGTGACCCTGGCCTCGTTGAGCACGACCTGGCCGAAGGCGGCACGTCGCGTCGGCCGCGGCAGCGGCAGCGAGAGTGCGCTCATGACATGTGTCCTTCCTCGTGGTTGCTGTGCTTGCCGGTGAGCTTGACGAAGGCGTCGTCCAGGTTCGACGAGTCGAGTTGCACGTCACGGGCGGTTACGCCGGCCGCGGCCAGGGACAGCAGCACGGCGTTGACGAGTTCTCCGGTCCCGGTGACGATGACGTGCGGGCCTTGGTGCTCGACCCGGGTTACCTCGGGAAGCTCGGTCAGCAGGCCGTCGTCGAAGGGGGCCGAAGGCAGGAACCGGACGGTCTTTCCGCCCCGGGCCCGCGCGGCCAGGCTGGCCGGAGTGTCCAGCGCGACGATGTGCCCGTTGTCGATCAGCGCCACCCGGTCGCACAGCCGTTCGGCCTCCTCCATGAAGTGCGTGACCAGCACGATCGTCACGCCGCGGTCACGGATGTTCTCGATCAGTTCCCAGGCGTCGCGGCGGGCCTGCGGATCCAGGCCGGTGGTCATCTCGTCCAGTACCGCGATCTTCGGCTGGCCGATGAGCGCCAACGCGACCGACAGCCGCTGGCGCTGGCCGCCGGACAGGGACCGGTAGTAGTCGTTGCGCTTCGCGGCGAGCCCCAGCGCCTCGGTCAGCTCGCCGACGTCGGCCGGGTCGCGGTAGAACGACCGGTACATGCGGAGGATCTCCCCGACCCGCAGCTTGGGCGGCAGCGCACCCGCCTGGAGCTGCACCCCGACGATCTGATGCACCTCGTCCCGGTCGGCGTGCGGGTCGAGGCCCATCAGCCGGACCGTGCCGGCGTCCGGCGACCGGAGCCCGATGGCGCACTCGACGGTCGTGGTCTTCCCTGCTCCGTTCGGGCCGAGGATGCCGAAGATCTCACCCTCGGCCACCGAGAATGAGACATCATCCACCGCGACCAGAGTCCCGTAAGTCTTGCGGAGATGCGCGATCTCAATCGCTGGCCTGCCCGCGGCCTGGTCCGGCTCGCGGGTGCTCATCATCATCTGAGCCCTCATCTCAATCCTCCGTCGCCAGCCCCGAGGGCCGGCTCGCTGTGGGCCTGTTCCTGTTCTGGCCGTTAGCTACAGGTTCGGCGCCCAGCCTGATCCGCGGCAGGGGTGAAATCACCCACACCCCTTTGATCGGCCGGATCGGCCGCGTAGCCGCTAGACCAGCCCGGCGCTGAGGGCCATCCGGGTGAGGTCGGCGCGGCGCCGGCAGCCGGTCTTGTCCCGGACCCGGTCCAGGTGCGAGCTGACCGTGCGCACGGTGATGTACAGCTGGGCCGCGATCTGCGCGTCGGTGCGGCCCTGCGCGACCAGGGTGACCAGTTCGCGTTCCCGGGGGCTGAGCCTGGCCAGTATGGCCGCTCCGTCCGGCGGCGGCTCGGGCTCCGCCGTCATCTCCCCGGCCGGCGGCTGCGGCTCCGCGGCGACCAGCAAGGCGTACTCGGCGGCCGTGGCCACGCTCATGGCCGCGCCGCGCTCCGCGGCCGCCCGGGTCCGGACCGGGCCGAGCAGTTCCTCGGCCTGCCGCCGCAGCTCGGCCCGGTGCGCCGCATTCTGTTCCCCGTGCGAGGGCGGCCAGGTGCCGGCCAGAGCGGACATCGCCGTCCACGCCGTGACCGCCTCGGCCGGGCGGCCGGTGGCCGCGCACAGCTCGCCGCAGCAATCCAGGGCGGCGCGCACCAGCGCTCGCAGCCCGGCCTGCATGGCGATCTGGATCAGCTCGCGCAGATGCGCCGCTGCCTCATCGGTGCGGCCGGTCCGCAGATCAAGGATCGTCAGGTGCCACAGCACGCCGCACAGGTTTCCCTGGTCGCCTACCTCCCGGCACGGGGCGAGCGCGGCCCTGCAGGCCTGCTCGGCCGCGGCCAGGTCGCCGGCCTCGGTCAGGACCCCCGCCACGATCTGGCCGAGGCCCCGCTGCAGCGAGCCGGAGTAGTCATCCGCGATCTGCTGCGCCTGGCGTGCGAGCCGCAGGGCGCCCGCCGCGTCGCCCTGGTTCTTGGTGGCCACGCTGAGGAAGGCCAGGGCCATCGCCTCCAGGCCGCCCGAGCCGGTCTGGCGGGCCAGGTCCAGTCCCCGGCGGCCGTCCTCGACGGCCTCGGCCGCCCGGCCCAGCCGCATTAGCGCCGTGGCCCGGGCCCCCAGGCTTAGCGACAGCAGCACCGGCGCGGCGGGCGTGCCGGGACGACGCGGGTCATCGAGGGCGTCCCGGACCGCCGTGAAATGCTCCAGCATCGCGGGCGGATCCTCGGTCTCGCTCACCACATGACCCAGGAACAGGCGGGCCGAGCACCACTCGTCGCTGCCGGCCTCGGCGTACTCGGCTGCCGCGGCGAGCAGCGGCGCATGGCTGGACAGGCGCCCCCGGAGCCGCCACCAGGGCGCCAGGGCCAGCGTGAGCCGCATGGCCGCCTCGGGATCATGGTCTGAGGCCCAGTCCAGTGCGTGGCGCAAGGTGACGTCCTCGGCGTCCAGGTGCCGCACGCCGGCTACCTCCCGGGTGCCGGTGTACAGCTCGCTGCCGGCCTCCCAGGCCACCTCGGCCGCGTATGCGGCCAGGGCGGCATTGACCTCGCCCTCCTCGTCGGTGTCGGCCAGCAGCCCGGCCCCGTAGGCTCGCAGCGTCTCCAGCATCACGTACCGGGACCGGCCATCCGGCTCGGGCCGCGGCGGCAGCAGCAGCGAGCAGTCCACCAGCCGCAGCACGGCCCGCCCGGCCCCGGCGCCTGCCACCGCCTCGGCCCCGTCCAGGGTGAACGGTCCGGGGAACACCGACACCGCGCGGAACACCCGGCGTTCGGCGTCATCCAGTAGCTGGTAGCTCCACTGCACCGCGGCCGCCAGCGATCGCTGCCGCTCGGCGGCCAGCCGGTCGGCGTCGGCCAGCAGCGCGAACCGGTCGTCGATGCGGTCCAGCAGCTGCATCACGCCGAGCGCGTCGACCCGCGCCGCCGCCAGCTCGATGGCCAGCGGCATCCCGTCCAGCCGCGCCACCAGCTGCGCCACCGTCGCCGCGGTCTGGTCGTCCAGGGTGAACCCGGGCTCGACCCGCCGGGCCCGGTCCGCGAACAGCGTCACGGCCTCGGATTCTCCGGCCGCCAGGTCACCGGGACCGGGCAGCGTGAGCGGACCCAGCCGGTACCGCACTTCCCCGGCTATCCGCAGCGGCTCCCGGCTCGTGGCCAGCACCCGGACATCATCGGCGCCGAG
The DNA here is from genome assembly GCA_963790065.1 of uncultured Actinomycetes bacterium. Classification (GTDB taxonomy): domain Bacteria; phylum Actinomycetota; class Actinomycetes; order Streptosporangiales; family Streptosporangiaceae; genus Palsa-504. Next base: position 170,158 of record CAWBNK010000005.1, read on the forward strand.
CAGCAGCCTGCTGCACAGTTCCGCCGCCGCGCCGATCACGTGCTCGCAGTTGTCCAGGACCAGCAGCAGCTGCCGCCGGGCCAGCGCACGGGCCAGCGCGTCGGCGGCGCCCGTCAAGGGCAGCTCACGAACGCCGAGCACCGTCCCCACCGCGGCCGCCACCTGCGCCGGATCCCGGATCGCCGCCAGCTCCGCCAGCCAGAACCCCGTCGGCAAACCGGCCGGCCACGTGCCTGGCCACCTCGGCGGCCAGCCGCGTCTTCCCGGCCCCACCCGGCCCGGTCACGGTCACCAGCCGGTACTGGCCGAGCCGGTCGGCGACCTCGCTCACCACTCGGTCCCGGCCGACGAAGCTGGTCAGCGCGGCCGGGAAGCCGTGCAGGCTACCCACCGCTTCGGCCACCGCAGACCGCTCCACAGCGGTCACCATAACCGCACCAGGCGCTGTGGTACAGGCCGGGCCCCGGTCGGCCCTCAGGCCAGCCTGTTCATGTGGCCCGCGGCGGTCAGTTTCCCTTGGCCTTCGCGGTCGGCGGGCTGGCCGGCTGGCACGGTAGCGGCTTGCCGCGCGGCAGTTCCGCCTGGATGGCCTGCAGCACCACGTGCGCGTAGAGCTTGGCCCCTGACGGCTGCGGGTGGATGCCGTCCGGCCAGAGCAGGCCGGTGTGGTCCGCGATCGCCTGGTGCCAGTTGGCCAGGTCCACCCGGGACTGGTGCTTGGTCGCGGCCGCGAGCTCGTCGTTGACTTCGGATTCCCACGACATCGGGCCGTACGTGTTGACCAGGACGAGGTAGCGGCCGGACCCGACGGCGCGCCGTAGCTGCCGGATCTCCGCGGCGGTGACGTCGCCGTTGGTGCCGAGGCCGACGACGACGATGCGGCGGAGATCACCGCTGGCGGCCAGGTCCTGAATGATCGCGACTCCGTCCGCCATCTGCCGGCCGACCTGCGCGTTGATGTAGATGCCCGGCATGGCCGCCTGGAGAGCGGCCGCCGAGGCGACCATTACCGAGTCACCGACCGCGGTGACCTGCCAGCCGGAGACCGCCGCCGGCTGCGTCCGGGTCTGGCACGCTGAAGTCGGCGCGGCCTTCGGCGGATGCTTGGTCTGGGAGGTGGCGCTGATCTGCTGGCCCTGGGTGACCTGGCGGAGCAGGCCGGCCGGGGCCACCGACGCCGGCGGGCGCGCGATGCCGATGATGGCGATGATGGCGGCGATGGCGGCCGTCCCGGCCACGGTCCGGGGGATGGCGCGCCTGCGGGTGCCGTCGGACCGAAGGCGCGCGTCCAGCATCAGCCGAACCCAGCGGCGGACGGTGACGCGGAAGCCGTTCGCCATGATGGGCGCCTCGATGAACCGCCACGACGCGGCGGCCAGCGCGATCGTCACGCCCGCCTCTATCACCCACAGGCCCGGTGTGGTGGGTCCCGGGCCCACCAGGGCGCCGCCGAGCGCGATCACCGGCCAGTGCCAGAGGTAGATCGCGTAGGACCGGATTCCCACCCAGCGCAACGGGGGCAGGCCGGTCATGGCGGCGATGACGCCGTTGCCGGCGGCCGCCGCCACCAGGCCCGCCGCGGCGGCGGCCGCGAGGATCAGGCCCAGCGGGTACACGGCCGGGTCGCTGCCGGAAAAGTGCCCGAGCGCCCAGGCCAGGAACGCGAGCCCGGCTATCCCCATCGCGTCCAGGTGGCGGGACTGCTCGGCCGAAGTCGATTCCAGGCGGGCCAGCGGGCAGGCCAGGGCCAGCGCGGCCCCGATCAGCAACGCCGAGGCGTGCGTGTCCGTGCCGTAGTAGACCGCCGACGGGTCGCCGCCCGGAGTGTACTGAAGCGCCATGGCCAGCGCGGATATCGCCGCGCCGGCCAACGTCACCGCGACCCGGGCCCGCCTGTCCTGCAGCCGCAGGACGATGAACCACAAGATGAGCGGCCAGATCAGGTAGAACTGCTCCTCGATGGCCAGCGACCACAGGTGATCGAGCGGCGCTGGCGGGCCGAGGGCCTCGAAGTAGGACACGTGATGAAGGATCTGGTACCAGTTGCTGGTGTAGGTGCCCGCGGCCAGCAGCGCCAGGCGGAGCGAGCGTTCCTGGGCCGGCTCGATCACCGTCGCGGCGGCGGTGACGATGACCAGCATTACTGCCAGTGGCGGCAGCAGTCGCCGGGCCCGTTTGGTCCAGAAGCCCTTCAGGTCCACCCGGCCGAGCCGGTCATACTGGGTGGCCAGCAGGTCGGTGATCAGGAATCCGCTGAGCACGAAGAAGATGTCGACGCCGAGGAAGCCACCCGACAGCTCCGACGCGCCCTCATGGAAGCCCATGACGGCGAGTACGGCCAGCGCCCGCACCCCGTCGAGGCCGGGCGCCCGTGTCCGCGTCTTCGTGGTTTCGTCCCGTCCCACCGATAGCGTTCATGGACCCTTACCGGCAGTCATGCTAACGATCCCGATACCGCCGTAGCCAGGAGAAACGCCGCGTAACGGCGATAGAGCTCAGTTAGCTCCTGGTGATCAGGCGGTCACCGCAACGGTGGCTCAGCCGCTAAGAGGCGGAGGTCAGGACCGCGGTCAGCAGCCCCAGCGGGCTGGGGGCGGCGAACTCGATCTGCACCGTGTCCTGGCCGGTAATCGCGGCCTGAGCAGGCAGGTAAGGAGGACGCTGGGCATTCACCAGGGCCAGGATCGACGCGAGCTCGGCGGAGGCACTCCCGCCGCTCTTGCTGGTGACGGTCACCTGCCGGAACAGCAACTGGACACCAGGAGAGGCATCGCCGAACGAGGCCACCCGCATCGAATACTGAATGGACAGCGCCGCGAGCGTGGCCAGCACGCGGGAATCGACCTCACCCGCCCGGAGTTCGGCGGCCTCCTGCGCGGTGAACTGGATCCGCTTGTTCCGCAGCAGCTCAGTGCCCGCGCTCTGGCGGGCGCCGAGGTCGCTCTTCAGAGCGGACGCGTAGGTGGCCGCACCGCCAGGTTCGGCCGCGCGCACGTCGATCTCGGTCGCGCCCGCACCGAAGCTCGCGATCATGGCGGGCGCGTACCGGCTGGCGAGCTGACCATCGGCCGGCGGGGTGACCACTATGTTGGCGCCGGCCGGGCTCGCGGACCCGGACCGAAGCGGCAGCAGCCGCCCGGCGTCGACGCCGCGTGCCTGCAGCGCGGTGCACATGGCCGGGTGGCACGCGATAATCGCGTCGCTGCCTACCTGGCTGGCGATCCACGCGGCGGCATCGGCCTGGGCCGCCGCGGCCGTCTGCGCGGAAGTGTCCTGGCCGCCGGCCGCCCGCGCGTTGCCGCCGGCGGGCTTGGCCGGTGCGCTGGCTCGCGCCGCCGGGGCGGTACTTCCGCTGAGCGCACCGGACAGCGCCAGGGCGACGGCGGTGATGACCGCCAAGGCCACGACGACAGCGGCCAGGCCCCAACGTCGTCCGGTCAGCTGACGCGCAGGCCCAGAACGCCCGCTGGACGCCCGCCCAGGCGCCGCCGTCACGTTTCGCCGCCAGAAACCTACGGAGCGGAGTCGCCACTGAATCCACAGCCTTACCGTGGTGGCCAGGATCCTGCCCCAAGATGGTTCCGCTCGAGCAGGAACCGTCGTGACCACCAGGGGCTCTCGCGAGGCCAGCACAGGAGTAGTCCGGGACGCTACCGGATGGCGATTCTCGTCACCCACACGCGCCACCCGGCCACCGCGCACGGCTGTGGCTCATGCGGGACAGGAGAACACAAAACACCCGTGCCATCAACCGAAATAACCGATTGATTATGAATGATAACTAAGGGTGTCATATTTTGGCTGAACGGTCCCGGCTTCAGCGGTCCGGCTTGGCCCGGCGGCACCCGGAGTGTCGTAAACTAGCCAGGCACCAGCGCTCGTAGCTCAACGGATAGAGCATCTGACTACGGATCAGAAGGTTGGGGGTTCGAGTCCCTCCGAGCGCGCCAGGCCAGAGGCCACTTGCGATCATGAAACAGCCGCGACTGCTGCCAAAACTGCTGCCTATGCAACAAGCCAGCGCTGTGCGAGCCCGGTAGATGCTTGACACTTCGGTTCTGGTTCCTGGGCGACAGTTTGCGGACGCGGTTCCGGTAGGTCCGGTCCGGGCCAGGGTTCGGACACGGGCCAGGGTCGCGAGGGTCGCGGGTCGCGCTGCTGTACAGAGTGCCGTCGTGATCTCTGGGTGCTTGGCGTCAGTCAGCCGACTCAGGCAAGTCGGACAACCATGGAATCCCCTCGCGTTTCCCCCAGGCGTCGCGGGCCTCGCGCTGCGTGGTGCCCTCCAGTTCGTCCATGCGCGGGTTGACCAGGTTGCTGGCCTTGACGCCGGGCACGCCGTCGAGCAGCTCCTTGGCCTTGGCCCAGTCAACGAGTGCGTGCAGGGCCGTCTTGTCCTCGGTGGCGATCAGGCGGCGGTCCTGCTGGCCTTCCTCCGATGCGTGCCAGTCAGCGGTCTCGGGGTGGTCATCCGACGTGATATCGGCGGTGTCGAAGTGCTTGAGGGCGGCTTCGCGTAGCGCGCCGGCGTCGGTGATCTCGGCCATGAGGCCGATCTTGATGAGTATGAACTTGGCCATGCGCCCCCTCCTGGTTAGGGGTTTTGGTTGGCAGTTTACCGGGCCGGGTGACCACCCCACCGACGGCGATACCCAGGTGATCCGCCGCACCACCACCCAGCCGGTGCGTAGCATCAAGGCCAGCGGCCCGCGGACCGCTGCTCCCATTTCCTAGACCATGTGTCGCCCGTCAGCTGGCAGACATGCGTCGCACATCTGTTGTCGGATCACAACGTCGCACCGTGCTTGTCGCACCGTGCTGCTGAGTGCCGAATTTAGCCGTTCTTAGATCAAGGCGGCGCGCGCAGCGCGCCGCTGGCCCGGCGTCAGCGCCGCGGGCTCTGGCCTTGGGGCCCTGCCCGCGGCGCACGCCAGGCCACACCCCCTGACTTGGCTGATCAGACAGAGCCATTCGTCAGACAGGCTGGTTGCGGCACGCAGCGTCTTCCCGGCGCGTCATTGTCCCGCTCTCAGGCACCGCGTCTAGTCTGCTTCGGGCGGCGCAGGCGAGCGGCAAACGGCGGCCAGGGGGTCATCGCCAGCGCTCAGCGGATGACCGGATGTTATGTGCGGTGGAAGTCCGAAGGTTTCCAGGTGCCGTCGAAGGCCGGGTTGCCCGGGCCGTAGATGCGGAAGTAGGTGAACCACTGGGCTCCGGGGTTGGTCTGCAGCCACGGCACTCCGGCCTCCGGGGGTTCGGGTCCGAAGTACAGGGTGATGTTCCCGTTCTCGTCCGGGGTGAGGTTGTCTCGCAGCGAGGTCAGCACGGGCTTGAACTGCCCGGTATTGATCTCTGATCTGGTGTCGAGGTCATACAGCGTCACTGACCAGAACTGCTCCGCCGGGACCGGCGCCGGGATCGTGAGCCGGTAGGACCGCCCGCCGTCGAGGGCGTCGCCGTCCTCATCCACGGTCGCGAGCCAGTAGATCGAGCCCGCGCCCTCCTTGTGCATGAACATCTTGGATGTTTCCAGCGTGGCCTGGTAGAACCACCGCTCGCGGACGGACAGGTGCAGGAAATCGCGCTCGTAGTAACCGTCGTCGCCTTCGGAGTAGGCCACCCATTCCCACCGCCGGTCCGGCCAGACCAGCCGCTCCGGCGCAGCGCTGGCGAACGCGGTCACCGCGAGCTGCTCGTTGGCGCGCTCGGCCGCCTCGGTGAGGATGGCCGTCATCTCCTGATCCGGTTCGAATGGCCGGTCCTTGCGCAGGCCCAGGTCGGCGAGCATGCCGTACTGCACGTAATACGACGAGGACAGCACATCCCGGTCCAGGGCCCGCTTGATGACGTCCCAGACCTCGAAGCTGCCGTCGACCACGCACGGGTCGGCCACCAGCTTCCGGTCCGACACGTCATGGAAGTTGTTCGGCGCCGGAGCCGCGCTCTCGCTCAGCGGATACATCCGCAGGTGGCGCAGGAACGCCAGCCCGCGGCCGGGGTCAGGGTCAGGCACCCGCGCGCACACCAGGAACAAGTTGGTCTTGAGCTGCCGCACCTGGTAGCCATCCTGCGGGATCTCACCGTCATAGCCCGGCGGCACGAACAGATACTTCGCCCCGCTGCCTGCCTCCTCGCCGACTAGGCCCATGTTCGTGACGAACTGGAAGTTCATGTCATCCACCACGCCCATGACCGGGCCGGGCGGGATGTCGAGCACCACCGGGCCACCCGAGGCGTCCCCATAGGCCAGCCCGTACGGAGTGTCGGAATTCTGGGTGAGCGTCACGATGTCCGGCGTAGTCAGCTGAATCAGGAACCCCCGGTTCACGTGCGCGCCGTACTGCTCCAGCGCCTCGAAATTCAGCAGCATCGACACCGTCGGGTAGAAAAACTTGTACGCCTCCACTGCCCTGTTCAGCAGCGCATCCCGGCGAATACGAGCGATCTCATCAGGCGGAGGCAAACGCTTCATCGGGACGGCTCCTAACTACAGGCATGCCAGACAGAGATGGCACCGACTCTAACCACGCCGCAGGTCCCATCCATCACCCGCCCAGCAGGACCCGCACAGCGGTCGGCTGACTCTATCCGGCCACGACGCTGATTCCGGCGCCGATCGGCCTGACCGCGATGACCAGGCGCAGGGCGGTAATGACGATCCCATTGCGCGCGCTCAGCCAGGCGATCGGCTCACCGCAATCAGCAAGAGTCCTGGCAGGGTACAGGGCCGGGGATGGCCCGCTGAGTGGGCGTGCCCGCCCCTCCAGCCTCAAGCATGACTGTGACCGCAGGACAACGAGCACAGGCGAAAAGTGCCGGGTGAACGTACACGCGAAGTCATGCTTGATCCCGGAGTCTCTACGGACACTCCGGACAGAGACCAAGGGCCAGGCCGGAGCCTGCCCGGACCGGACGCGGGCCATCCCCTGCACCGTGCGGGCGGTCACGACGACGAGGACCAGGGCACCGAGGTCCCCCGGCGTCGAGCGCGAATGGAAGCCACGCTGGGAGCCACGGGAACGGACGACTTCCCGAGTGTCTGGACGTGCCCGGACGGCCGACAGGGACGCGGCCGAGGTCACGGACTGTCCTGAACGGGACCGGACGCCCGCACGGGTATCTACGGATCAAGAGGTTGGGGGTTCGAGTCCCTCCGAGCGCGCCAGGCCGCTGGCATGGGACACACCGCGGCCACGTCTTCCACCCCGCGTGAGGTGGGTACATAGGCGCACGGGACCCGGTACGAGAACATCCCGGGGACCCCTGCCGCTCGGCCAACAGACCTGAAAGATCTAGACACGGAGGGCCGCATGACGTCCTACAAGCACGTTCCGCACCCGCATATTCTGCATCGGAAGGCGGCGCGCCCAGTCAAGGTGGCCGACCAATTCTCTCGGACCAGCCGGATCACCCGCTTCAACACTGCCTTCGCCCTAAAGATCACGGGCGCCGTCGGCTCCATGTGGTGCGCGTACATCTTCGCCGCCATCGCCCTATTCGGCCTGCCGTCCGCCGTCAAAGACGGCCTCGGCGGCATCGTGCAATGGATCGCGCAAACATTCCTTCAGCTGGTGCTGCTGTCGATCATCATCGTGGGCCAGAACGTGCAAGCCGCGGCGTCTGACCAGCGGGCGGAGAACACCTACCAGGACGCCGAGGCGGTCCTGCATGAAGCCCTGCAGATCCAGGAACACCTGCTCACCCAAGATCAGGAACTCCAGAAGCTTATCGCCACGCTGTGCTGACCTGTGACTTTGCAGATAGGCACGCACGGTCGACCTGGCGGACGGCCGGCCGCCAACGGAGGGTACTTGCAGTCAATCACGGATACCTCGGCAGGCTCGCTGACCTGCGCACGGGGCAGGTCCGGCCTGGTCACTCACGTCTTCATAAGCAGCAGGTCGCATGTTCTTTCGGGCGCTCATCATTTCCGTGTCTCCTCCGGTACGCCGGAGCTGCCCAGGAAGGTGCCATGGACGCGGTAAATCGCTAGGCCCACCACAAACGAGGCGGCGGCGGTCCCGGCAACAACCCCAAACGGCCAGGTGGGAGCCCGGCGTGCGATCTGCACCATGAAGCCGATCACAGCGGCAAATGCCGTCATTACCCCTGTCAGGGCCTGAGCCCGTAGCCTGACCATCTGCTGCCGCTCGTCGCCGCTCGACCCGTAAATCGCGCCGACGTCGGTGTTCAGTCCGCCGAGTAGGAAATAGCCGACCGCGGCGATGACCGTGACCACTTCGACGGGGATCGCGTTGTGCCATCCCTGGCCGACGAGCACGGCGGCAGCAAGCCCCGTGCCGAGGATCAGCATCCCTGCAGGCACCCGCAGGCGACCGTGACTCAGCCTCATCATGTCTCCGGCACCTCACCCTCTGGGTCGAACATCTTGTCGACCGTCACATTGAAGAAGCGCGCGATCCGGAATGCCAGCGGCAGCGACGGCAGGTAACGGCCGCTCTCGATCGAGATCACCGTCTGCCGGGATACGCCCAGCGCCGCCGCCAGCTCAGCCTGCGACAGCCCCCGCTGGGTCCGCTGCTCCTTGACCCGGTTCCGCACAATGTAAAGGTAGCTTTACTTGACCGCGAAGTCAAGGAACCTTTACATCATCGGAATCAACTGGGCACCACTAGGCCAAGCGCGGGAGCTCATCGACTCGGCGACCATCCGCTTATCGCCTTCAAGCAGGCGGCCGTACACGTCCTTGGTAAGGGCGCTACTGGCATGCCAGAGCACGTCGGAGACCCACATGGTCTTGGGCGGCCCCGTCCGGCGCGCCCGCGCCGTCCTAAGCCGCAGGCACCACTGACCTATCGGGCTCATTCGATATGGCATGATCCGCTGCATGACCTGGACCGCGCCGGTCGTACAACGCGTCGAGCCGCCCTACGTCGCCGATGAACGGAGCAGGCTCGACGCCTGGCTGGACTATCACCGGGCAACGCTGATGCAAAAATGCGCAGGGCTGACCGGAGAACAGCTCGCCAGGCGGCCGGTGGCCTCATCGGCGCTCTCGCTGCTCGGCCTGGTGCGGCACGCGGCAGGCAACGAGCGGATCTGGTTTCGCATCCGGTTCGCCCGGGCGGATGTAGATGATCTCTACCAGTCGCCCGAGCATCCGGAAGGCGGGGAATTCGCGCTGGCTGACCCCGAGACCGCCGAGACGGACTTTGCGACTTATCTCGACGAAGTCGCGCAAGCCCGGATGGTCGTCCAGGGCAGGTCCTTGGATGACAGGTTCGGGGACGAGACGGTCACCGTGGACCTGCGCTGGCTGTACGCCCACATGATCGGCGAGTACGCGCGGCACAACGGTCACGCCGACCTGATCCGCGAGCTAATCGACGGGGCCACCGGCCTGTAAGGAACCAACCGCCCTCGGCATGCAGGCGGAAGTGTTGGTGTCCTCCCGTGCACGGGCGCGACGAGCGCGGTCACGTCCGCGCAGCATTGAGCAGGCCGAGGTTCTCAGCGGTTCATCAATGCGAAGACACCCCAGCCGAGGTACTCGCGCCGGTACCGGGCATACCGCGCCGGACTGGATGCGAGTTCAGCGCGCATTTCATCAGCCAGTTCGTCATGAGGATTGGCATCGAGCCAGCGGCGGATATTGAACCATGACGCTGCGGCGTAACGGTCCCAGCTGTCTTGATCTGCTAGCACCATCTCTACAACATCGCAGCCGAGCAGGCCGAATGACTCGATCAGCTCCGGCAGCGGGAGCCAATTCTCCTGGCCGGTCCCGTAGCAACCTTCGAGGGTGGCCTGATCGGGAGGCTCGCGACGCCAGTACGGTTCGCCGACCAGCATGATGCCTCCCGGGCTGAGGCTGCGCCGCAGCAGCGAAACAGTCCCGGCCACGCCGTCCCCGATCCATGTTGCCCCTATGCATGAAGCGACACCCACTGACCGTTCAGCGACGTAGCCCGCAGCATCCCCATGGATGAACCTGACCCGGTCAGCGACGTCCAGCTCGATGGCACGTGCTCGCGCAGCTCCGATGAACGCGGTACTGACATCAACCCCGGTGCCAGTCAGCTGACGATCGCGCGCCCAGGTGCACAGCATCTCCCCGGACCCGCAGGCAAGGTCGAGCATGCTTGTTCCAGGTGACAGATACAACGCACGACCCAAGGTGGCCAGCTTTTCACTGGTGAACGGGTTATGAATGCGGTGGCTGCTCTCTCGGATCACAAATCTAGGTGGAAGATCATCCATTGACGATCCTTCGGTGCAGATTCCGGTGTGACCATAGGGCCGAACCTAGCCGGTCGGTCATTCGCGGCGCGTCCCTATTAAGCCTGACCTGGCTGACCGCATGCCCCCGGCCAGGTGTGCGGGCGGTGCGGAGCTGTCATCACCGCGGCCCAGGATGTGCGGCTGGGGGCAGATGACCGCTGGGTGCACGAGGTATGTCCGTAGACCTCGACCCGTCAGCGGAGCTCGGATCGCACGGCGCGCAGCCGGTCCTGCAGGAGGCGCTGTTCGGCTTCGCTGGGCGCCAGGGTCACTGCGGTGTGAAGTTCTCCAGCAGCCTCGCTCGTGCGGCCAAGCCGGCGCAGGTTGTCCGCCAGGGCGGCGTGCCACAGATGTGAGTACTCCAGGCCGGCGATGATCTTCAGGGCAGCCAATCCCGCCTCGGGGCCGTCGCGTTCGGTAACCGCAATCGCCCGATTGAGCGCCACCACCGGGTTGGCCGTGATCGACCCGAGCAAGTCGTAGAGGCCGACGATCCGGTCCCATTCTGTCTCCTGCCAGCTGGGCGCGGTGGAGTGGGCCGCGGCGAGGTGAGCCTGGATCTGATAGGACCCGGCAACCCCGCCAGAACAGTCCACCGCCTCGGACAGCCACGCCGAACCCTCCGCGATCGCGGCGCGGTTCCAGCGGGCGCGGTCCTGGTCCGCCAGGGTCACCGGGTTACCGCTGGCGTCGGTGCGGGCGGAGGTGCGGGCCGAGGTCAGCAGCAACAAGGCAAGCAGAGAGAGTGTCTCGGGCTCGTCGGGCATCAGGCCGGCCAGCAAGCGGGCCAGCCGGATCGCCTCGGCCTCGAGATCAACACGGGCCACCGCGTCCCCGCCGGTCGGGGCGTGGGCCTCGGTGGCGATCAGGTACACCACGGCCAGCACTGCGGCCAGCCGGCCGGGAAGCTCCGGATCGGACGGGATCGCGTAGGGGATGCGCGCCGTGACGATCTTCGAGCGGACCCGTACTAGGCGCTTCGCCATGGTGGCCTCAGGCACCAGGAAGGCGCGGGCAATGGCCGGCACCTCGAGCCGGGCAAGCGTTCGCAGCGAGAGGGCCACCTGAGCCTCACGGCCGAGCGCGGGGTGGCAGCAGGTGAAGATCAGGCGCAGCATATCGTCGCGCAGAGATGTCTCTGGCTCCATCGCCTCGATCGCCTCCTCGATCTGGTCCGGCGCGGCCGCGGTTCCCCACCGGAACGCGGCGGTCTCCTTGGCCGGCCGGGCTGACTCGCGTCGCAGCAGGTCGAGCGCCTTGCGCCGGGCGACCACCGCCAGCCAGGCACGCGGATTATCAGGGATCCCCGTTCTGGGCCAGGTGTCCAGGGCGGTGATCGTGGCCTCGGAGAGCGCGTCCTCGGCGACGGCCAGATCGCCGATGGTCCTGGCCAGCGTGGCCAGCACCCTGACACCTTCGCTCCTCAGCACCTCGACCAGGGTGTCGCTGGCGTTCACGCCCGGGTGCTCCTAGGCGTGTATCGGGGCTATCGGGCGAAGCTCGATCTTCCCGCGCCAGGCCCCGGGGTTCTGCGCCGCCCAGGCGATGGCCTCGTCGAGGTCGGCCACCTCCAGCAGGAAGTACCCACCCAAGACCTCCTTCGCCTCGGCGTAAGGGCCGTCGACCAGCAGGATGTCGCCGCCCTTGCCGCCCGACCCGGTGATGGTGGTCGACATGGCCACCGGGTGCAGAGCTTCGCCGCCGCGCATGACCCCGGCCTCAGTGGCCCGCCGGGCGAACTCGGTGTACTCGGGGGCGAACTCCGTCTCCGGCGGTGTGTCCCAGTACTGGTCCCGGTCGTAGTACAACAAGGCCACATACCGCGTCATCGTCACGGTTCCTTCCGTTCGGCGGACCAGGTCCACACCGTTTTACTTGGGCGATCACGACTGTGCCAACGCTGTTATAGCCCGGAACTGTTCGGCTCCAGGTGCGGGACAGCTCCCCGGAAGGGAACACCCCGCACCTGGAAGGCGAAGCGCTAGCTGGCGGGGCTGTTGTGGTAGCTGGCGATGCGCCAGCCGCCGTCACGCCTGACGAGCGCCCAGGTCGCGCGCACCATCCCCTCGCTTGCGACAGCGTCCTGCCCGGGGAAGATGATCCCGCCCTCGCTGATCACTATGGCCGTATCGTCGGTGAGGAAACGGATGGCCGACGGGTGGTCGGTCGCCCGCGACCCGCTGAGCGGGCCCGCGAACGCGGCGGCCATCGTGGTGCGGATCTCCTCGCGGTCCTTCTTGTAGACGCCGGGCTGGACCACAGTAGCGTCCTCGGTGTAGTCGGCCACGAACGCCTCGGCGTCGCCGGCTTCCCACGCCTTGTACAGGCTCGCGAGCACGTCGCGAATGGCCTGCCGGTCGGTGTCGGACCCTGCTGTGGTGGTCTTGCTGGTCATCGGTCTCCTCGTTCCTCTCCGCGTGGTGGCGAGCGCCACTCGTGGGAAGGACGGACGAGCCCGTCCGGAGAGGACACCCCTGCGGCGTAAAGCTGAAAAATTGCCAGCCGCCCGGCCTGCTCGCGCGTCGAGGCGCTAGTGCGAACCTCGAACGGGAAGCCCGACAGCGAGGCAAGCCCTTGGCGCTTCGTTACGTCGATCACCGCTCTGCTCCTCCCTACGTCAGCGCGGATCGCGGCTTCCGCGTCGTCGGGGCCATTTCCGCCCTCTGGATCCATCCCGGCATGGTCTCACGGGACCGGAGGGCGGTCCGTGCCGGTTATATGCCCGATCGAGTTGGACCGCGTTCAGGTCAGGGGATGGCTCAGCCTTCCGGGGCGGGGTCGGCGCGGGTCAGGGAGCGCAGGCACGGCCGCAGCAGGTCGATGACCTGCTGCGGGCTCGCAGCGGTGAGTGCGTCAGAGTTGAGCAGGTGCCGTGAGACGATCACGCCGAGCCACACGGCGTTGACCACCGCGGCCCGCACATCCGCGTCATCGGCGGGGATCGGCCGGCTGATCTGGGCCTGGAGGCGGGCCGCGCCTTCCCGCAGCGCCTGGGCCGCTTCCGGGTGCGTGAGCATAGACCGCATCAGCGCCAGCGAGTGCGCAGGCTCGGTGGCGAGCGACTCGGCGAGCCGGGCCAGGATCTGCTCGGTGACCTGCTCCGCTGACCCGCTCAGTTCCGGCACGCGGCGAGCGTGCGTCACGCGCTGGAAGAGTTCCTGCTTGGAACCGAAGTAGTGCATGACCAGCCCGCCATCTACCCCGGCGGCCTCGGCGATGGCCCGGATGGTGGTTCGCTCGTAGCCGCGCTCGACGAATAGACGGGACGCCGCGGCCAGGATCCTGGCCTCGGTACTGCGGCGCTGCTCGGCCCGCGACGAGGCGGCGTCGGTTTCCGGCACGGATTCATTCTACGGGCGTTGACCAGGCCGGTGTTTTCATTCTACAATCGTTCAATCAACAAGCGTTGAACGGGAGGCGCAATGACTTACTTGACTCCGGCGCAGGTCCTGGAGCGACGTCGGGAACTGCTGCTGAATCTGGACACCGAAGGCTTCGTCGACCTGTTCGCACCGGGCGGCGTGATCGAGATACCGTTCGCGGGCCCGGATCTGCCCGCCCGGCTCGATGGCCAGCAGGCCATCCGCGACTTTTCGCGCCGCATTGCGGCCTCAGCCCTACGGATCGACGACCTCAACACGGTCGCCGTTCATCACACCGACGACCCCGAGGTCCTGATCGTCGAACTCGTCGCGAGGGCGACCGTCACCACGACCGGCCATGCGTTCACGGCCCGCTCAATCCAGGTCTTCCGGATCCGCGACGGCAAGATCCTGCTCTTCCGCGACTACGCCAACCCGAACGCCCTGGCCGAATCGCTCGGCGCCTGAGCCCTTTCGGGACCCGCCCGATACCGCCCAGCCGAGCGGCTTCAGCGTGTACGCGGAGCCGTGAGACGATCGTGGGTACCGCCAGATCAGCACATCAGGGGCTGGAGGTGTGAAAGTGCGGGTCACCGTTTCCCAGCTGGCCATCGCGCCGGTCAAGGGCATGCGGCTGCACGGCACCAGCGAGATCCGGCTTGGGCAGCACGGGGTAACAGGCGATCGTGAGTTCCTGGTCATCGGGGAGGACGGCGAGCTGCTGCTGACCGGCCGGACCCCGGCACTGCTGCAGATCGAGCCGGCCTGGGACCCGGTGCGAGGCGTCCTGGCGCTGCGGTTCCCGGACGGCAATGTCGTCCAGGACGTACCCGAGCCCGGGGCTTCCGCGGTCACCAGGATGTATGACGGGCGGGAGATACCCGGGTGGGTCATCCCCGGGCCGCTCAGCGCCGCGCTGTCTGGTTATCTCGGCCGGAAGGTGTGCCTGTTCAGACGGAAGCCGGAGCACATCGGTCACGATGACCAGCCCGTGACGCTGATGTCCGGAGCATCGCTGGAAGCGCTGGCCCCGGAGCTGGACGGCACTGCTCCTGACCCGCGCCGGTTCCGCATGACCATCGCGATGACCGGCACTGACGCATGGGCCGAACACGGCTGGGTCGGGCAGAAGGTCGCCATCGGCGAGGCCATCTTGTCCGTCACAGGCCCCGTGCCGCGCTGTGTCGTCACTACCCGGAACCCGGACTCGGGCGTCACCGATGCGCGGGTTCTGCATGCGCTGGCCCGACTGCGCGGCAAGAACGACATCACCTTCGGCGTCTGGTGTGACATCATCCGCCCCGGCCGTATTCACATTGGTGACCTTGTGACCGGGCCGGAACCTCGCACCGATTTCTCCTGAAGGACATCGGCGGCGCCTGGTCAGTCCTCTCCGGAGAACCGCTCCCATGCTGCCTGCTTCGATACGCCGAGCGCCTCGCCGATGCGCGTCCAGCTGATACCCCGGGCGCGCAGAATGTTCACGCGGTCGTGCACAGCGGCATAGACCTGGGATACCACCGACTGGATCCGCGCCAGGCTCGCGAGCAGCTCATCGTCTGACCGCTCACTCCACCCGGCGAACTTTGCCGTCGGCTGCTCGGCGAGGATGTGGTTGCACAGGTCCACGCATTCATTGCAGATGTAGACGCCCGGCCCCGCAACCAGCTTGGCGACCGCCTCTTTTTCCTTGCTGCAGAACGAGCAGCACAAGATATCCAGCCGGCTGGTACCTGCCGGAGCGCTCCGAGACCCAGTCATGCCGTCAAGGTATCCCTGACGACTGGTCGCGTCAAGGTAGCCCTGACGATTTTCGATAGGGGTGGAGTGGCGCGAAGGCCTGCGGCGGGACGATACACTCCCCCTCTTGTGAGTGCTGTTAACGGAATCTTGGTTACCGGCGGTGCCGGTTTCGTGGGTGCGACGCTGGTGCGAAGGCTGGTGGCGAGCGGTTACCGGGTCCGGGTGTTCGATAACCTGAGCACCGGGGACGCCGCGCACCTGATCGGCGTGGACGCCGAACTGGTCAAGGGCGACATCCGCGACGCGGCCGCGCTGGACGACGCGCTTGAGGGCATGGAAGCGATCATCCACCTCGCCGCCGCCGGTTCGGTGATCGGTTCCGTGCAGGATCCCGGCACGAACTTCGAGGCTAACGTGATCGGCACGTTCCGCGTCCTCGACGCGGCGCGCCGGGCGGGCGTCGAGCGCGTCGTGCTGGCCTCGACCGGCGGGGCGCTGATCGGAGACGCTACGCCGCCCGTCAACGAACGGTCGCTGCCCAAGCCGATCTCCCCCTACGGGGCGAGCAAGCTAGCCGGCGAGGGTTACGCGCACGCATTTGCCAAGACGTACGGGGTGCGCACCGTGGCCATCCGGTTCGGCAACGTGTACGGACCGTGGTGCGCCCGCAAGCGCGGCGTGCTCAACGTCTTCTTCGAGTCGATTCACTCCGGCGTGCCCCTGATCATCTACGGCGACGGGTCGGCGTCTCGTGACTACGTGCACGTGGACGACATCTCCAACGCCCTCCGGCTCGCGCTGGAAAAGGACGTACCGGGCGGCACAGTGCTGCACGCCGCGTCGGGCGTGGAGACCGCGGTCAGGGACCTGGCCGACCTGTGCCGCCGGGCTGCGGGGGTCCCCGACCACCCGGTTGAGTACCGGCCCAGGCGGGCCGGCGAGGTGGGCCGCAACTTCGCGTCCTACGACCTGGCGAGCCAGATGCTCGGCTACGCGCCGTCGGTCGCCCGTGAGGTCGGGATCCCCCGGACCTGGAAGTGGTTCCAGGAGGAAGTGTTCCGGGACTAGCGCTGTCCGGTGAGGAGGGCGGCGACGAACTCGGCGTTGGGGTGGCGCCGGCGGCGAAGATCGCTGACGACCGCATCGACATCGAAGGGGACACCGCGATGGGTGACGGCCAGGGCCTGGCCGTCGTCTTCAAGGAGAATCCAGCTGGCCGTGCCGCAGGTACGGGGCAGGCCGGCGCTGCCGGGATTGAGGGCCCTGATGCCGTCGACGAGACGGTCGGTGGCGACGTGAGTATGGCCGCCGATGACGACGTCGGCGCCGCATCCGGTCAGCAGCGGCCGGAGCTGCTCGTCGGCGAGGCCGGGTTCGATCCCGGGACCGTCGTCGGCTCCGGGTGAGGCATGAACGCCCAGGACGGTAGCTCCGCCCGGCAGCTGCAAACGCAGTTGCGTCGGCAGGACGGCCAAGTGGCTGAGCAGGCCGGCCTGGTCCAGGACGCCACGGGTCCAGCCGATGCCCGCAGCCATGGCCGCGTGTCGCTCCACGAGGTCGACGCTTCCGGCGGCATCGGCGGCGGTGGCGTGCGGGGCGGGCTGCTCGCCGGTCAGCACGTAGCGGTCAGTGTTCCCGCCCAGCATGCTCAGACCCGGCTGGCCTCGCAAGCGTTCAAGCACCTCGGCGGGGCGCGGGCCGAATAGGACCAGGTCGCCCAGCGCCCACCAGCGGTCCACTTCAAGGCGCTCCGCGTCCTTCAGTACCGCGCGCAGCGCCACGTCGTTGCCGTGGATGTCGGCGATGATGCCCAGCCTCACGCGGGCCAGCCTACGAAGCCGTCTAGGCGCCTGCCCGCGCCAGGGGGCCGCGGGTCAGGGGTGGACCCGCTCAGACGGCCGAGCCGGCGCGTTCCTGCTCCGGGCCGCGGGCCACGGGCCGGGACGCGTGCTGGGGCACCAGCGGACCGGTGCGGTGGGCCGGGCGATCCGGCCATCGGGGCCCGGACGCGCCGTGGTCCACCGCGCTCACCGGTAGCCGGGCCGCGGCCGGGTTCCGGGCCGCGGCCGGAGCCCGGGTCGCGGCCGGAGCCCGGGCCGCGGCCGGAGTCCGGTCCGCGCCGCGGTCCACGGTGCTCACCATCAGCAGCCGCCGCGGCTGCTCGGTCATGGCGTGCTGGCAGCGGAGCTGGCAGCTCACGCAGCCGCCGGCCGCCGCCCGGCGCCGGCGGACGGCCAGGAAGACGCCGAACGCCACCGCCGCCAGCGCGGCCGCCACCGCGATGGCCACCGTGATCGCGACCACCAGGGCGGCGGTATTGAAGTAGTGGCTGATCGGCCGGGAGAACACCAGGAAGACGAGGAGGATGATCGCCGCCATCCTGCCCGCGGGCCGGGCGTAACAGACCATGGTCAGCCTCTCTTCGGTCGGGTGCCGTCGAGGATTGGCCGTGCGTCATTGCCGTCCAATACCTGCATCTCTCAGCTGGGGAGAAAAGTCAAGACCCTGCGTCCACCGGATGTGAGCGCAGCGTGATCAAGGCTAGTATCGCCGCGGCGAGAGCCAGCCCGGCCGACAGGTAGAGCGCCGCGCGCAAACCGACGTGGAACGCTGTGAAGGCTACGCCGGTCAGCTCGTCTTCCAGCTTCTTGAGGCTGGCGGACAGATACGGCGGGACGGAGAAATTGCCGGTCTCGAGCGCGGTGAAGACGAGGCCCTGGTCCAGGACCGGCACGTGCAGATGGTTCATCTGCGTCGTGAGGCTGGCGTGCAGCTGCGAGAACACCAGCGAACCCAGGATCGCGACGCCGGTGACCGCGCCGATCTCACGGCTGGTGTTAGTGGCCGACGCGGCCATGCCGGACCTCTCGGCCGGCACCGCGGACAGCACCGAGGAGGTAATGGGCACCACGGTGGTGCCGATGCCGATGCCGGCCAGCACGAGCGCGACGATCAGCGGCCCGTAGGAGGGGTGCGGGCTGAGGTAGCCCTGGGCCAGGAACAGCCCGATGGCCAGCAGCAGGCACCCGATCGTGACCGACCAGCGCGGCCCGACCAGCACCGTCCACCGGCCGGCCAGCACCGACGCCACGATCATCAGGGCCGTCATCGGCAAGAAGACCAGCGCCAGCCGGAAGCCGGACGCCCCGGCCACGATGATCAGGTAAAGCGCGGTGAAGAAGAAGATGGCGAACGTGGCGAAGTAGGTGCACAACGCGACGATGTTCGCGGTGGTGAACTGCGGCAAGCGCAGGAAGCGCAGATCCAGCAGCGGATGCTCAGCGCGGCGCTCTCGCCAGACGAAACCCGCGCCGAGCAGCACGCTGGCGCACAGCAGGACGATTACGTCGACCGCCCCGAAGCCAGCGGACTCCGAGTCGATGATCGCGAACACGAACGTGGCCAGCGCCCCGGCGCCGAGGAACGTGCCCGCCGTGTCCACGCGCCCCGCCGTGGGGTCGGCGCTCTCCGGCAAGACGATCGCGGCGACGACCAGGGCGGCCAGCCCGAACGCCAGGTTGAACCAGAAGATGCCCCGCCAGTTCCACAGCCCGATCAGCACGCCGCCGACGACCGGGCCCATGGCCAGCGCCAATCCGGATGTCCCGGCCCAAATGCCGACCGCTCTGCTCCGGGCCCTGGCATCGGGGTACAGCTGCCGGAGCATCGAGAGCGTACCCGGCTCGCTGGCCGCCGCGCCCAGGCCCATTACGGCCCGGCCGGCGATAAGCGTCTGGACATTCGGCGCGAGCGCGCACAGGACCGAGCCGGCGCAGAACACCCCCGCGCCCGCCAGCATGACCTTTTTCCTGCCGAGTTCGTCTCCGATCATCCCGCAGGCCAGCATGAGGCTGGCGAAGGTGAGGGCGTAGGCGCCGACGACCCACTGCAGCTGGGTGGGGGTCGCCCCCGGGCTGGTGTAAATCTCCCCGAGCGCCACGCTGACCACGGTGTTGTCGAGGAAGGTCAGGAACAGCAGCGTGCACAGCACCGTCAGTGCGAGCGGCTGGCCGCTGCGGGCGGGGATCGGATCCCCGCCCTGCTGCCCCCCGGAGACCGCCTCGGCTGGCCTAGCCAACTGAGCGACCCCGCCTCAACTGGCCGAACTGCACGCGGACGGCACCGTGCCGCCGGGCACCAGCTTCAACAGGCCGCAGAGGCTGGCGTCGCCGACCTTCCAGACACCGTTCTCCAGCACCGCCTTGCCGGTCTGGCCGGTCAGCAGGGACGATCCGCCAGCCGTGAGGTTGTAGGTAACAGTGGCCGTGGTGGCGGAGTTCAGCGTCACGTTGGTGACCTTGGCGCCAAGCTTGCTCACCAGGCCGGAAAGGCCGCTGATGGCCGTGGCGAACGTACTCCCGTTCTGCAGCAAGGCGACCCGCTGGGCGGTGGGAGTGCTGGAGTCGAAGAACTTCTCCCAGTTCGCCGTGATCTCGGCCACGGCGTCCGAGCTGCTACTGGTGGCCGGAACCGGCGTCGCGGGCCCAGCGGCCGAAGACGCCGTCGTAGGAGTGGTCGAGGCTGACGTGGTGGCAGAGGAACTGCTGGAACTGCTGCACCCGGCCAGCGCCGCGGCCAGCGCCAGGCCGACGGCCGGCACCAGGATCCGGCGAGCCACGAGTGGGGATCGCATGACGCGCTCCTTAGTCTCAGTCGGTTGGACTACTGAGGGCTGCCGTTGCGGGAGGCGCAGATTCTCAGTGCAGACAGAAGTCTGCCCTGAATGTTTCCCTAGCTGCTGCTGCCTACCCGCCGCTGCCCGACGCTTGCGTCAGGGTAGCGGTGCCCGCGGCGCCCGGCGGATTCCCCCGGTGCCGATCACACCTGGCCTACCAGCGGAAATGCACGAATACCCGGCCGAAGTTCTTGGAGTCCTTCTCCACCCGGTGGTACTTGGCCTTGACCTCTTTCTGCTCCAGGAACCGCAGTACGTGCTTCTTGAGCTGCCCGGAGCCCTTGCCCGGGATGATCTCGATCAGCGGCGCCTTCTTGGCCACCGCCTCGTCGATGATGTCCCGCAGGGCCCGGTCGATGTCCTGCCCGCGGTTGTAGATGTCGTGCAGGTCAAGCTTCAGCTTCATGCTCACCGTCCGTGCCGAGCCGGAATACCGCGATGATATCCGCGACCGTCTGGGCCGGATCGTCCGCCGGGACGATGCTGATCGCCCGCTCGCCCGGACCGGCCGGCTCGAGCGCCTCGAACTGGCTGTCCAGCAGCTGCAACGGAAAGAAGTGCCCGTGCCGGGTGGTGCAGCCGGCGTGCTACCATGTCCCGGTCGACGGCCAGGAAGACCAGGCCGACCTGCGGCCGGCCGTCCAGCAGCGCGTCACGGTAGGCGCGCTTGAGGGCCGAACAGGTCACCACGGCCGACTCGCCCGCTTCGATGCGCTCGTCCATCCAGGCTCCGATGGCCCGCAGCCAGGGCCGGCGGTCCTCATCGGTCAGCGGCAGGCCGGCGCGCATCTTGGCGATGTTCGCGGCCGGGTGGAACGCGTCCGCGTCCGCGAAGCGCCAGCCCAGACGCCCGGCCAGCATGCTGCCCACCGTCGTCTTGCCGCTGCCGGACACCCCGGCCACGATCACGATCATCGCGGCGAGTCTAGTCAGCCGCGGACCCGCGGGCTATGAGACCTCCCAGCCCACCACGACCTCGCCCGCGTCCTGCCGCCGGACCGAGATGACCCCGGTCTTGCTCGGGTCGGGGAACGAGACGATGGCCTGGCCCTTGGTGCCATCCACGGTCACGGAGTTAGTGACGTGCCACGTGGTGTCGTAGATCGCCACCCGGAGCACGGCGGGGGCCAGGCCCTGCACCCCGTTGTCGCAGCCGAACGCGATGGCCTTCGCCGTGCCCCACGGCACCGCGATGACCGTGACGGCGTTGGCGCCGGTATTGAGCTGACCTGACTGCACTTCGTCCTCCACTGGGGACTCGACCGACTGGAACGAGCTGATCCACGTGTTCAGCTCCGCGGCCGAGCCGTTGAACACGTCGTTGTCGTGGTTGCTGGTCCCGCCGGACTGCCAGAACTTCCACGCGGTCCACGGCGCCGGCGCGCCCGGCGTCGCCGTCTGGTAGATGGCCAGCCACAGCGGGTACCCGCCGAGCCCGGCGCAGTTGCCCGACGTGATGAAGTCCCAGAACGAGTACACGCCGCACGGGTTGTGCGGGCGCAGCGAGGTCAGCCGGGTCATGAAGGCGCGGGCACACGAGGCCACGGCCGCCGGGGACGAGCCCGCGGTCTCGTTGTCCAGCCACAGCATGTCGGTGGTCTCCAGGCCGACCGCGGCCACCGTGTCCACGAAGTAGGTCGCCTGCGCGGCCCCGTCCAGGTTCGGGTCGAGGAAGTGGTAGGCGCCGCGCGCCAGTCCCTTCGCCTTGATCCGCGGCCAGTTCCAGGACAGGTACGGGTCGGGCGAGTTGGTGCCCGAGGCGCCCAGGCCCTGGCTGGCCCGGCAGATCCCGAACGACAGGCCTGACGTCCCGGCCCAGTCGAACTGGCCCGCGTAATTGGATACGTCAATCCCCTGGGCGGTCATCGGCCGGCACCCCTATCCCCTCCGCGTCGCAGCGATCGTAGCGCGTAGATAATGGGCAGGAAGGCCGAATGTGGCGGAGGTGACGCAGAAGAGATGAAGCCTCAGAACTGGCCCGTCTACCGGCAGCTCACCGGCACCGATCGCCGCGGCCTGGGCGCCGCGGCCAAGAGCGACCGTCCCCGCGTGGCGCGGACCAGCACGGCCGATGCGGTGGTCAAGTCGGTCTGCCCCTACTGCGCGGTCGGCTGCGCCCAGAATGTGTACGTCAAGGACGGCAAGGTCATCCAGATCGAGGGTGACCCGGACTCGCCGGTCAGCCGCGGCCGGCTCTGCCCCAAGGGCTCGGCCAGCCTCCAGCTCACCACGGGAGACGCGCGGCAATACCGGGTGAAGTACCGGCGCCCGTTCGGCCAAGAATGGGAAGACCTGGACCTGGACACGGCGATGGACATGATCGCCGACCGGGTGATCGCCGCCCGCCGGCACGGCTGGCAGGACGAGGTAGACGGGCAGCGCACCCGGCGGACCCTGGGGTTCGCCAGCCTCGGCGGCGCGACGCTCGACAACGAAGAGAACTACCTGATCAAGAAGCTGTTCACGGCGCTGGGCGCGATCCAGATCGAGAACCAGGCCCGGATATGACACTCCTCCACCGTCCCCGGTCTGGGGACTAGCTTCGGCCGCGGCGGCGCCACCACGTTCCAGCAGGACCTGCAGAATTCCGACTGCATCCTGATCGAGGGCTCGAACATGGCCGAGTGCCACCCGGTCGGGTTCCAGTGGGTGATGGAGGCCAAGGCCCGCGGCGCGACGGTGATCCACGTCGACCCCCGGTTCACCCGCACCAGCGCGCTGGCTGACCTGCACGTGCCGCTGCGGGCCGGGTCCGACATCGTGTTCCTCGGCGCGATCATCAACTACGTCCTGGCTCACGAGAAGTACTTCCGCGACTACGTGCTCAACTACACCAACGCGGCGACCCTGCTGACGGAGGACTTCGCCGACACCGAGGACCTGGACGGGGTGTTCTCCGGCCTGGACCGCGAGCACCGGCACTACGACTTCGAGGCCTGGCGCTACCAGGGCGCCGAGGTATCGGCGGCGGCCGGCAGCCGCGATCGCCCTGAGGAGCCCGAAGAGAACCACGGGCCCGCGCGCCGCGAGGTGCGCCGGGCCGGGCGCGGCGAGGCGCACGGCTCGGGCGGCGCCGCGGCGCACCCGAATCCGGACCGGGACGAGACGCTGCAGCACCCGCGATGCGTGTTCCAGGTGCTCAAGCGGCATTTCGCGCGCTATACCCCTGAATTGGTCGAGCAGGCGTGCGGGGTCCCGCCGGAGACGTTCGGCCGGGTCTGCGAGCTAATCACCGAGAACTCAGGTCCGGACCGCACCACGGCGTTCGTCTACAGCGTCGGCTGGACCCAGCACACCGTGGGCGTGCAGTACATCCGCACCGCCGCGATCTTGCAGTTGCTGCTCGGCAACATCGGCCGGCCCGGCGGCGGCATCCTCGCGCTGCGCGGGCACGCCTCGATCCAGGGCTCCACCGACATCCCCACCCTATTCGACCTGCTACCCGGCTACCTGCCCACACCGCACGTGTACGGGAACGAGGACCTGGCCGCCTACGTCGCCGCCGAGAGCACGGACCAGGGCTTCTGGGCGGCGACGGAGATGCGTTCATACCTGATCAGCCTGCTCAAGGCCTGGTGGGGGGACACGGCCACGGCGGACAACGACTTCTGCTATGACTACCTGCCCCGGCTGACCGGCAGCCACAGCACCTACGAGACCGTGGTCGCGCAGATCAAGGGTGACTGCCAGGGGTACTTCCTGTTCGGCGAGAACCCCGCGGTCGGCTCGGCCAACGGCCGCATGCAACGTTTCGGCCTGGCCAACCTGGACTGGCTGGTCGTCCGGGATCTGGTGCTGATCGAGAGCGCTACTTTCTGGCAGAACGGACCGGAGCTTGACACCGGAGAAATGGCCACCAAAGACATCCGGACCGAAGTGTTCTTCCTGCCTGCCGCCGCCCACACCGAGAAGAATGGCTCGTTCACCAACACCCAGCGGATGCTGCAGTGGCACCACGAGGCGGTCGAGCCGGCCGGGGACGCGCGCAGCGACCTGTGGTTCGCCTACCATCTCGGCCGGCGGATCCGGGCGAAGCTGGCCGCCTCGGCCACCTCGGCCGCCTCGGATGACGAGATGGACCGGCCGGTGCTGGACCTCACCTGGGATTACCCGGTCGAGGGGCCGCTGGCCGAGCCGTCGGCCGAGGCCGTGCTGGCCGAGGTCAACGGCTGGGACGCGCAGCGGCGGCCGCTGTCGTCATATACGCAGCTCAAGGACGACGGCTCCACGGCGTGCGGCTGCTGGATCTACTGCGGCGCCCGAGCCGACGGCGTGAACCAGGCCGCCCGGCGCAAGCCCGGATCCGAGCAGAACTGGGTCGCCCCGGAATGGGGCTGGGCCTGGCCCGCCAACCGGCGGATCCTGTACAACCGCGCCTCCGCCGACCCCGACGGCCAGCCGTGGAGCGAGCGCAAGGCGCTGGTCTGGTGGGACGCCGACGCCGGGCAGTGGACCGGGCACGACGTACCGGACTTCGTCGCCGACCGGGCCCCGTCCTACCGGCCGCCCGATGACGCCACCGGCGTGGCCGCGATCTCCGGCATCGACCCGTTCATCCTGCAGGCCGACGGCAAGGCCTGGCTGTTCGCCCCGGCCGGCCTCGTGGACGGCCCGCTGCCCGCGCACTACGAGCCGCAGGAGTCTCCCTTCACCAACCCGCTCTACGGCCAGCAGCGCAATCCGGTCCGGGAGATCATCAGGCACCCGCAGAACCCGCTGCAGCCGTCCGGCAGCGAACTGGGCTCGGCGGTGTTCCCCTACGTCGCCACCACCTACCGGCTCACTGAGCACCACACCGCGGGCGGCATGTCGCGCACGCTGCCCTACCTGTCGGAGCTGCAGCCGGAGTTCTTCTGCGAGGTGTCGCCGGCGCTCGCGGCCGAGCGGGGGCTGGAGAACGGCGGCTGGGCCACGATCATCTCGGCGCGGACCGCGATCGAGGCCCGCGTCCTGGTCACCGCCCGGATCCGCCCCATCGAGGTGCAGGGCCGGTGCCTGCACCAGATCGGGCTGCCCTACCACTGGGGCGCCAACGGGCTCATCACCGGCGACTCCGCGAACGACCTGGCCCATCTCGCCCTCGACCCGAACGTGCACATCCAGGAGGTAAAGGCGCTGGCCTGCGACATCAGGCCCGGGCGCCGCCCGCGCGGGCCCGCGCTGCGGCGGCTCGTCCTCCAGTACGCGCTGCGGGCGGGCATTACCGACGACACCGGCACGGAGGCCCGATGAGCATCGACCCCGCCGCCCGCGCGGGCCACGTCGACCATCCGCCCCGGATGGGCTTCTTCACCGACACCTCAGTCTGCATCGGATGCAAGGCGTGCGAGGTGGCCTGCAAGGAGTGGAACGCGGTGCCCGAGGACGGGCTGAGCCTGTCCGGGATGTCATACGACAACACGGTGAGCCTGGGCGCGTCCACCTGGCGCCACGTGGCCTTCATCGAGCAGCCCGTCTCGACGGCCGCGGACGGCGCTGAGGGCGTGCGCTGGCTCATGGCCAGCGACGTGTGCAAGCACTGCACGGAGTCGGCCTGCCTGGACGTGTGCCCGACCGGCGCGCTGTTCCGCACCGAGTTCGGCACCGTGGTGGTCCAGGACGACGTGTGCAACGGCTGCGGGTACTGCGTCGGAGCCTGCCCGTTCGGGGTCATTGCCCGGCGCGAGGAGGACGGGCAGGCGCACAAGTGCACGCTGTGCTACGACCGGCTGGGCGCGGGGATGGAGCCCGCCTGCGCCAAGGCCTGCCCGACCGATTCCATCCAGTTCGGCCCGCTGGACGAGCTCCGCGAACGGGCCGCGCTGCGGGTACAGGACCTGCGCGCGACCGGTCAGGATCACGCCCAGCTCTACCTGGACGACCCGGACGACGGCATCGGTGGCGGCGGGGCGTTCTTCCTGCTGCTGGACGAGCCCGAGGTGTACGGCCTGCCGCCGGATCCGGTGGTCACCACCCGCGACCTGCCCAGCATCTGGAAGCACGTCGGCCTGGCCGCGGCCGGCCTGGTCGCTGCGGGTATCACGCTCGGCCTGGGCCGACGGGAGAGGTGAGCGCCCGATGACGCAGACCGAGAACGGCCATCCGGACCGCGCCCCCAGCCGGGACGGCCGCGGCGGCCGCCGGCGCCGCAGGGCCGAGCAGATGATGGTTCCGGATGTGGAGTTCACCTCCTACTACGGGCGCCCGGTGATCAAGGAGCCGGCCTGGGGGGCCCCGGACGTGCCCGGGTACCTGTTCCTGGGTGGCCTGGCGGGGGCATCGTCGGTGCTGGCGGCCGGCGCAGAGATGTCCGGGTACAGCGAGCTGGCCCGGGTGGCCAAAGTCGGCGCGCTCGGCGCGATCAGCCTGTCCGCGGTGGCCCTGGTGCACGACCTGGGCCGGCCGGAACGGTTCCTCAACATGCTGCGGGTGTTCAAGCCCAGCTCGCCGATGAGCGTCGGCTCCTGGCTGCTGGCCGCCTACGGCCCGGTCGCGGGGGCCGCCGCGGTGTCCGACGTGACCGGGATCCTGCGACCCGCCGGGCGGGCCGCCACGCTGGGCGCGGGCCTGCTCGGCCCGGGCATCGCCACCTATACCGCCGCCCTGATCTGCGACACGTCCGTGCCGGGCTGGCACGAGGGTCACCGGGAGATGCCGTACCTGTTCGCCGGCTCGGCGTCCTGCGCGGCGGCCGGGCTCGGCTTGCTCACGCTGCCGCCTGCCGCCGCCCGGCCCGCCCGCACCCTGGCCACCCTGGGCGCCCCGGCCGAGCTGGTGGCCAAGCGGCTGCTGCTGCGGCGCCTGGGCGACGTCGCCGAGCCCTACGAGAGCGGCCGGCCGGGCCGGATGCTCCGCGCCGCCGAGCTGCTCACCGCGGGCGGCCTGGCCGGGGCGGTGCTCGGCGGTCGCAGCCGGGCGGTCTCGGCGCTGGCCGGAGCGTCGCTGCTGGCCGCCTCGGCGCTGACCAGGTTCGGCGTGTTCGAGGCGGGCATGGTCACGGCCCGGGACCCGAAGTACACCATCGTCCCGCAGCGCCGCCGCCGTGACCTGCGCGGAATTAACTAGCGCCCGCCGCTGTTATCCGCTACAGTCACTTATTGGGTGACGCTTTCCCGGCTCCGTCAATACGACGTCGAGTATCTTTTCCCAGCGGATTGCCGCTCTACCTTGATGGCTCATCTGCCCAGGTAACGCCCGTCCGCTTCTTCTCCCGGCGCCGCGCCAGCCGTTCTTTTCAGCGTGCGCGGATTCGCCGTTTCCCCCGAAAGGAAATCCATTTATGACAACCACAATCCAAGAATCCGCTGCGCCATCCAGGGCCATCCAGGCGCCGGCCAGCGGGCCGGTTTCCGGCCTGGTCGACCTGGACCCCAAAGCTGACGGGCACGGCCTCGTCCGCGTCAACGGCTACCGGCCCAGCCCGTCCGACGTCTATATCTCGGTCGGCCAGCTCAAGCAGTACGGGCTCCGCAAGGGCGACCGGGTCGACGGCACCGCCCGGCCCTCGGCCAGCGGCCGCGCCAAGTACCGTCCGCTGGTCAGCGTGGACACGGTCAACGGGATGCCGCCCGAGCTGGCCCGGGCTCGTCCGCACTTCGACGACCTGACCCCGCTGTACCCTCAGCAGCGTCTGCGGCTGGAGGACGGCAACCCGTCCGACACCGCGCGCATCATCGACCTGGTGGCCCCGATCGGCAAGGGCCAGCGCGGACTCATCGTGTCCCCGCCCAAGGCCGGCAAGACCATGGTCCTGCAGGCCATCGCCGCTTCGATCGCGGCCAGCCACCCCGAGGTGCAGCTGATGGTGGTCCTGGTCGGCGAGCGGCCCGAAGAGGTCACCGACCTGCGCCGCTCGGTCCGCGGCGAGGTCGTCTACTCCACCTTTGACCAGGCCCCCGAAGACCACATCCGGGTGGCCGAGCTGGCCATCGAGCGGGCCAAGCGCCTGGTCGAGGCGGGCGGCGACGTGGTGGTGCTGCTCGACTCCATCACCCGGCTGGGCCGCGCCTACAACCTGGCCGCCCCGGCCAGCAGCCGCACCCTGGCGGGCGGCGTCGCCGCGGCCGCCCTGCTGCCGCCCCGCCAGTTCCTCGGCGCCGCCCGGAACATCGAAGGCGGCGGCTCGCTCACCATCTTGTCCACCGCGCTGGTCGACACCGGCTCCCGGATGGACGACTTGCTGTTCGAGGAGTTCAAGGGCACAGGCAACATGGAGCTGCGGCTGCGCCGCGAGCTGGCCGAGAAGCGGATCTTCCCGGCTATCGACCCGATGCCGTCCGGCACCCGCCACGACGAGCTGCTGATGCCGGCCGACGAGTACCGCGCCGCCGCCCAGCTCCGCCGCGCCCTCGGCGCTCTCGACCCTCAGCAGGCCCTAGAGCTCCTGCTCGACAAGACCCACCAGACCGGCTCCAACGCCGAGTTCCTCAGCCAGATCCAGCGCGCCGCACCCCGGCCGACCGCCAGCGCCGCCGCATAACCGCCGCCGCTCCCGGCGCCGCGCGACATGCAGTACCGTCCCCCATCCCCGCCGCACCGACCGGTCGGGCCGCCGTGCCAGACGCCGCCGGATTTCCCCGTACAGCCGCTCCCGCTGCCAGCCCGCCATGCTCAGGTGCCCGGAGAACGTGTTGAGCAGCTCGATGTACTCCTCGGCCCCGTAAACCCGTTCCCAGTCGTACTGCCGGACCCCGGTCACTTCGAACAGCCCGCTGGCCTCGATGCCGGCCCGGTCGTCTTCGAGTTCCCCCGGCCGGGCGCGGACCGCGTCCGGCGGCATCCCCTCGCCGATCTCCTCGTAGACCTCCTGGATCTCCTCGAAGAACGGATCGCCCCCGTCGGGGAACACGTGCTCCTGGGCCCACAGCGCCAGGTGCCCGCCGGGCCGCAGCGCGTCGGCGGCCCGCCGGTACCGGACCTCCGGGTCGATCCAGTGCCAGGCCGTGGCCGCGAACACCAGGCTGACCGGCTGATCAGGGCGCCAGTCCTCGAACCGCTCCTGGACCACCTCGACGTCGAACCCGGCCAGGTTCTGGCGCGCCGCGGCGGCCAGCTCGGCGCCCAGCTCCACGCACGTGATCCGGAACCCCCGCCGGGCCAGCGGCAACGTGGCCTTGCCCGTGGCGCAGCCGACCTCCAGCACCCGGTCGCCGGGCGCCAGCCCGGCCAGGGCGATCAGGTCATCGAACAGCGCCTCGGGATAGTCGGGCCGGACCCGGTGGTAGCTCTCGGCTGCTTGGTCGAACGTCTCCCGCAGCCGCTCCCGCTCAGCATCGGACCGCACCGGGGCCAGTATAGGGATCCGTGGTCCGGCGTCCGGCCGAGGCACTTCGCCCAGCCGCCCCATCTCGGGGCCGTACCATGAAAAAGTGATTGCTTCTGCGGGAGTGGTGCTGGCCGGCGGCCGGTCATCCCGCATGGGCACCCCCAAGGCCGCACTTGAGTGGCACGGGTCCACGCTGCTGGGCCGTACGGTCCAGATCATGGCTCGTGCGACGAGCGGGCCGGTCGTGGTCGTCCGCGCCCCTGGCCAGGATCTCCCGGAGCTGCCGGCAGGCACCTTGGTCGCCGACGATCCGCTCGAGGGCAAAGGCCCGGTGCAGGGTATCGCCGCCGGGCTGGTGGCGCTGACCGGGCGGGCCGACGTCGCGTTCGTCAGCTCCACCGACATGCCGTTCCTGCACCCGGCCTTCATCAGGCGCGTGCTCCGCGTCCTGGAAGACAGCGATGGCCCGGATGTCGCCCTGCCGGTGGCCCGCGGGTACAAGCAGCCGCTGGCCGCCGCGTATCGCGTCTCGCTCGCGGGAGCTGCCGAGCGGCTGGTCATCCAGGACCGGCTGCGGCCTGCTTTCCTGTTCGAGGAGTGCCGGGTGGAAACGCTGGATGATGCGGCGCTGAAACGGGACCCGGCGCTGGCGGCGCTCG
This sequence comes from uncultured Actinomycetes bacterium, assembly GCA_963790065.1. GTDB lineage: Bacteria > Actinomycetota > Actinomycetes > Streptosporangiales > Streptosporangiaceae > Palsa-504. Next base: position 200,083 of record CAWBNK010000005.1, read on the forward strand.
ACCCGGACCTGGACTCGTTGCTGAACGTCAATACTCCCGAGGACTACGCGGCGGCCCGCGCCCGGCCGGGACCCGAGGTTACGGTCCAGCTCTTCGGGACGCTCACGAAAGGCGGTAACGCCGGCGGACCGTACCTAGTCCGCGCCGCCACGGTGGGCGGTGCGGCCGACGCCGTGGCCGTGGTGTTCGACCGGCATGTGACGGCGGCGCTGAACGGCGACCAGATCACCCGCGACGGGACGACACCACTCGCTACGGGCGACACCGTCTTCTTCTTGTCCGCCGACGCGGGTGGGTAACGGCATGCCAGCCGGCGGTTACTTCGGGCGGGCGCTCGTCGTGGACGTGACCAGCGGCACCAGCCAGCACCGGCCGCTGCCCGATAGCGTGCTGCGCGGCTACATCGGCGGCTCCGGGCTCGGCACCTGGCTGCTCTGGCAGCTGGGCACGCCGGGCGCCGACCCGCTCGGGCCTCGGGCCCCGCTAGCATTCGTGTTCTCCCCGCTGGTCGGCACGCCGCTGACCACGAGCGCGAAGTTCGCGGTCGTGGCGAAGTCGCCGCTGACCGGGATGCTGACCGACGCGCTGGCCTCCAGCCAGTTCGCGATCGCAGGCAAGCTCACCGGCCACGACGCGATCGTCATCGACGGCCGCGCACCCGAACTGTCCGCCCTGCTGGTTGACGGCGACGGGACCCGGCTCATCGGCGCCGCGCACCTGGCGGGCATGACCGCGGCCGATACGGACAGCCACCTGCGCGGCGAGCTTGGCCGCGGCTGGCGGGTGGCGGCGATCGGCCCGGCCGGCGAGCGCGGCGTCCGGTACGCCACGATCTCGCACGACGGGCGGCACGCGGGCCGCGGCGGGCTGGGCGCGGTCATGGGCGCGAAGAACCTGAAGGCGATCGCGGTCCGCGCGGGGACGAAGGTGGCGACGGCTGACCCGGCCGCGGTCCTGGCGGCAGCACGCGACCTGCGGATGAGGTCGTTCGGGCCGGCCACGGCGAAGTACCGCGAGCTGGGCACGCTGGCCAACCTGCTCGCGTTCAACGCCATCAGCGCGCTGCCGACGCGCAACTTCCAGGCCGCGACGTTCGACGGCAGCGCGGAACTCGCGGAGCAGACCGCCGGGAACATGGCCGGAGATGTACCCGGCGATGTGCAGGGCATGCGCCGCGTGGCCCGCAGCAGCTGCGCGTCCTGCACGATCGGCTGCGAGCACATCTACCGCTCGCGCGGCGGCAAGCAGGCCCGCGTGGAGTACGAGAACGTCTTCGCGCTCGGCCCGATGTGCGGGGTGGGCGACCCCGACGCCGTGCTCGCGGCGAGCGCCCGCTGCGACGAGCTGGGCATCGACACGATTTCCGCGGGCGGCACGATCGCGTGGGCGATGGAGTGCGCGCAGCGCGGCCTGATCGACGCGCCGTGGCTCCGGTTCGGCGACTCCGCCGCGCTGCTGCGTGTCCTGGACGAGATCGGCGGCCGCGGCACGCCGCTCGGTTCGCTGCTGGCCGAGGGATCAAGACGAGCATCCCGGACGGTCGGGGCTGACTCGGCGTCGTTCGCCCCGCACGTCAAGGGCCTGGAGATGCCGGGGTACGAGCCGCGCACGCTGCATTCCATGGCGCTGGGCCTGGCGGTGAACGCCAGGGGAGCGGACCACAACCGTTCGGGCGCCTACGAGGCGGACCTGTCCGGCGACCTGGACCGGCTCGACGGCGGTGACGCCCACGTGGCGGCCGCCATCGACACCGAAGACCGGGCGGCGGTGATGGACTCGCTGATCTTGTGCAAGTTCCTGCGCGGCGTGTTCACCGACCCGTTCACCGAGTGGGCCGGGCTGCTGGCCGCGGTGACCGGCTGGGAGGTGTCCGGCGAGGAACTGCGCGAGACCGCCCGCCGGATCGTCATGGCCAAGCGGGTCTACAACATCCGCGAGGGCTGGCAGCCCGCGGACGACTGGCTGCCTGAGCGGCTGCTGAACGAGCCGCTCAGCCTCCCGTCCGGACGGGTCGCCACCCTCACCGCCGGCCGCCTGCGGGCGATGATCGACTCTTACTACAAAATGCGCGGCCTCGACCCTGATGGGCGCCCAGATCTGGCCACCGCTGACGACCTCGGCTTGGCTTAACGCCGCGAGCGGGCGGATACTGCGAGCATGGCCATTACTGCCCCGGAGAGCACGGGGACGGTAACGCTCACGATCGACGGACGTGAGGTCACTGCCCCGGAAGGTGCGACGATCTGGCAGGCCGCCAAGGCCGCCGGCGTCGACATCCCCGTGCTGTGCCACGATGAGCGTTTCGATCCTGTCGGCGTCTGCCGGATGTGCGTGGTCGACGTGGGAGCGCCCGCGTTCGCCGCGTCTTGCGTGCGGGCCTGCGAGAACGGCATGCAGGTCAAGACCGATACCCCGGAGCTCGAGCGCAACCGCGCGATGCTGACCAAGCTGCTTGTTTCCGACCAGCCGCCGCGCGAGCGCGACCCCAAGCAGACCACGACCGGCGACAACGAGCTGCTCGCCCTCGCCGACACGTACGGTGTCAGCCGGGACGACGGCCTGCCGTGCGGGTCCGGCCGCGGCGTCGATGGGTCCAGCCCGGTCATCGCGGTCGACCACGACGCCTGCATCCTCTGCGACCGGTGCACCCGGGCCTGCGACGACATTCAGGGCAACGACGTGATCGGGCGCAGCGGCAAGGGCTACGCCACGCACATCGCGTTCGACCTCAGCGACCCGATGGGCGCCTCGTCCTGCGTATCGTGCGGCGAATGCGTGGCCGCCTGCCCGACCGGCGCGCTGACCAACAAGCCGATCCGCAACATCCCCATCCGGCCGCGCACCGAACTCGACGCGGTGGACACCGTCTGCCCGTACTGCGGCGTGGGCTGCGCGCTGACCTACTACGTGGATCGTGAGCGCGGCGCGATCGCCTACGCCGCGGGCCGCGAGCAGCCGGGGTCGCACGGCCGGCTGTGCGTCAAGGGCCGGTACGGCTGGGACTACGCCGCGTCGCCGCAGCGGCTGACCATGCCGCTGATCCGGCGCGAGGAGTCCTACCCGAAGGGCGCGCTGTCCGCCGACGTTCGCGGCGACATGGCCGCGGGCGGCCCGGATGTAGGCACAGCCAACGGGCACGGCCTGGCCGACGACGGCGGCCCGGGAGCGAAGCGCAAGGGCGGCAAGCGCGGGCGCAAGCCCGGCGGCCTGGTCGACTACGCCGAAGTGCTGCCGCACTTCCGGGAGGCGACCTGGGAAGAGGCACTCGACCTGGTCGCACGCAGGCTGACCGAGATCTACGCGGCGGGCGGCCCGGCTGCGATCGCCGGCTTCGGGAGCGCCAAGTGCTCCAACGAAGAGGCCTACCTCTTCCAGAAGCTGATCAGGACCGGCTTCCACACCAACAACGTGGACCACTGCACCCGGCTGTGCCACGCCTCCAGCGTGGCCGCGCTGTTCGAGGGGATCGGCTCCGGCGCGGTGTCCACCACGTACGGCGACGTGGTCAACGCCGAGGTGGCGATCGTCACCGGCAGCAACTCGACGGCCAACCACCCGGTCGCCTCAAGCTTCTTCAAGCAGGCCAGGCGCAACGGCACCACGATCATCTACGTCGACCCGCGGGCCGACCGGATGGCCGACCATGCGGACCTCTACTGCCAGCTCAAGCCGGGCACCGACGTCGCCTTTTACAACGCCGTGATGCACGAGGTGATCCGGCTCGGCCTCACCGACGACGACTTCATCGCCAACCGGACCTCCAACTACGAGGCGCTGAAGCGGACCGTCGCCGACTATCCGCCGGAGCGCGGCGAGCAGATCACCGGCGTGCCCGCCGAGCTGATCCGCCGGGTGGCCCAGGCCTGGGGCAGCGCCAAGTCCGGCATCATCTTCTGGGGGATGGGGATCTCCCAGCACACCACCGGCACCGACAACGCCCGCTGCCTGATAGCGCTGTGCTCGATTACCGGGAACGTCGGCAAGCCCGGCGCCGGCCTGCACCCGCTGCGCGGGCAGAACAACGTGCAGGGTGCCTCCGACATGGGCCTGGTCCCGATGTTCTACCCTGACTACCAGAAGGCCGACGACCCCGGCGTCAAGGCCCGCTTCGAGCAGGCCTGGGGCAGCACCGACCTCGATCCCAAGCGGGGCCTGACCGTCACCGAGATCATCGGCTCGGCGCTCAAGGGCGGGGTGCGCGGCATGTACATGCTGGGCGAGAACCCGTTCCTCTCGGACCCGAACATCAACAAGGTCCGCAAGGCGCTGTCCGCGCTGGAGTTCCTCGTCGTGCAGGACATCTTCCTCACCGAGACCGCCGAGTTCGCCGACGTCATCCTGCCCGCCTCCTCTTATATGGAGAAGGACGGCACCTACACCAACACCGACCGGCGAGTGCAACGTGGCCGCAAGGTGCTCGACCCGCCGGGTCAGGCGCGGGTCGACTGGGAGGTCGTGCAGGACATCGCCAACCGGATCGGGCTGGACTGGCGCTACGCCTCGTCGCGGCAGATCTTCGAGGAGATGGTCTCGGTCATCCCCAGCTACCGGAACCTGACCTACGACAACCTCGGCCTGACCGGCAAGCTGTACCCGAACCCCGACCCGGAGCACAGCGACGGCACCGTGGTGATGTTCACCGAGAAGTTCAACACCAACGACGGCCTGGCGCACCTGGTGCCCGCCGAGTGGCTGCCCGCCAGGGAACTGCCCAGCGAGGAGTACCCGTTCGTGCTGAACACCGGCCGGATGCTGGAGCACTGGCACACCGGGTCGATGACCCGCCGGTCCTACGCGCTGGACGCGATCTCGCCCAAGGCGCTGGTGTTCATCCACCCGGACGACGCCGCCGAACTCGGCCTGGAGGACGGCGACCTGGCCCGGGTCAGTTCCCGTCGTGGCGTCATCGAACTGGAAGCAAAGGTCTCGCACCGGGAGGCCAGGGGCAACTGCTTCATACCGTTCCACTTCCGCGAGGCGGCGGCGAACCTGCTGACGACCGACGAGATCGACCCGGTCGGGAAGATCCCCGAGTACAAGTTCTGCGCGGTGCGGATCGAAAAGGCCGATGGCTGAGGCCCCGCCCCGCGTCCCCGGCGTCGAGGCGCGCGCGGGCAAGTTCCCCGGCCCGAGCCTGATCCCGGCGCTGAACGCCATCCAGGAGCGGGCCGGGTGGCTGCCCCGCGAGGAACTCGTCGCGCTGTCCCGCGACGTGCGCCGGCCGCTGTACGAGATCGAAGGGCTGGTCTCCTTCTACCCGCACTTCCGCACCGATCCGCCGGTCAAGGCCGAGCTCCGCGTCTGCCACGACCTGTCCTGCTGGCTGCGCGGCGCCGACGAGCGCATCGCCGCGGTCAAGGACCGGTACGGCTCCGACGCCGACGTCGAGGTGGTCGAGGGATCCTGCCTGGGCCGCTGCGATATCGCCCCCGCGGGCACGGTGAACGAGGCACCGGTCCCGCTGCACGAGGTCGACGCCGCCGTGGCGGTGGCTCTTCGAACCGACCGCGAACCGGCCGACGCGGCGCCCCGCCCGCCTGCCGCTTCCGCCGTACGGTGGCCGAACGACCCCTACCCCGCCCCCGAGGGCCGGTACGCCGTGCTCCGCGACGTGCTGGCCGGCCGCCTGGACGTGGCGGACATCATCGCCGCGCTCAAGGATGCCGGGCTGCGCGGTATGGGTGGCGCCGGCTTTCCCGCGGGCCGCAAATGGGAACTGGTCGCGGCGCAGGAAACCACGCCGAAGTACGTGATCTGCAACGCCGACGAGTCCGAGCCGGGCACGTTCAAGGACCGGGAGATCCTCGCCACCCAGCCGCACCTGGTACTCGAGGGCATGCTGCTCGGCATGCTGGCGGCCGGCGCCGCGGAAGGCTGGGTCTTCATCCGCCACGAGTACGGCCCGGAAGAGCAGGTCATCCGCGACGAGATCGAGCACCTGCGGGAGGCGGGCCTGGTCGGCCCGGACGCAGGAGGCTCTGGCCGGCGGCTGTCCGTCGAGGTGTTCACGTCGCCGGGCGGTTACATCCTCGGCGAGGAGTCGGCGCTCATCGAGTGCATGGAAGGGCACCGCGGCGAGCCGCGGAACAAGCCGCCGTTCCCCGGCACCTACGGCCTGCACGGCATGCCGACGCTGATGAACTCGGTCGAGACGTTCGCCCACGTCCCGGTCATCGCCGCCCGGGGCGCGTCCTGGTGGAACGCGCAGGGCCTGGGCGACCACGCGGGCCTGAAGTTTTTCGCCGTATCGGGCCACGTGGAACGGCCCGGCGTGTACTGCGTCCCGATGGGCACCACCGCCCGTGAGCTGCTCGACCTGGCCGGCGGGGTCGCGGGCGGCCGGCGTCTCGGCGCCATCCAGCCGGGCGGCGCGTCCTCCAACTTCATCGGGCCGGACCAGCTGGACGTGGAACTGGACTTCGGCACGCTGCAGCAGGCGGGCTCCATGCTGGGGTCCGGCGCGATCGTCGTCATGGCCGAAGGTACCGACCTGCTGGCCGCGGCAGTCAACGTCCTGCGGTTCTTCCGCGACGAGTCGTGCGGCAAGTGCGTGCCGTGCCGGGTCGGCTCGGCCAAGGCGCACGTCATCCTGGACGGGCTGCTCAGCGCGGGCGGCGGTCCCGCCGAGGTGGACGGCGACGTCCGTGATCTCGCCGAGGTGATGCGCCGCACCTCGATCTGCGGACTCGGCCAGGTCGCGCTCGGACCGGTGATGAGCGTGCTGCGTCTCGCGGAGGACCATGGCTGACGCGGTCCCGCGGGAGTTCTTCACCACCCGGACGGTCGCGGAGGCCCTGGCCGGCTTCCGGCCGGACCGGCGCACCAGGACCGAGACCGTGCCGCTGCACCTGGCGCTGCGCCGGGTGCCGGGCGAGCCGGTCACCGCGCCGCACCCGCTGCCGGGATTCCCGCGCTCCACCGTCGACGGGTACGCCGTCCGCGCCGCCGATACCTACGGCGTCTCCGAGGGTCTCCCCGGCTACCTCACCGTCACCGGTGCCGTTCGCATGGGCGCCGCGCCGGAGGAAGCGGTAACTCCCGGCTGCGCGATCGCCATCCCGACCGGCGCCGTCATCCCGCCCGGTGCGGACGCGGTCGTGATGATCGAGTACACCGCCGAGGTGATGCCCGGCACGATCGAGGTGATCCGTCCGGTCGCGCCCGGCGATGGCGTGGTGCGGGCCGACGAGGACGCCAGGCCCGGCGACGAGATCGTCAGCGGCGGGCGTCCGCTCCGCCCCCAGGATCTCGGCATGCTCGCCGCGGCCGGCGTCACGTCCGTGACGGTAAACAAGAAACCGTTGGTGACGATCTTCTCCACCGGTGATGAGGTGGTCCCGGCGGACACGCCGGAGCTGAAGCCCGGGCAGGTCCGCGACGCGACGGCCGCAGCACTCGCCGCGCTGGTGGCGGACGCGGGCGGTGCGCCAGTCTTCGGCGGCATCATGCCCGACGACCCGGGCACGCTGGAGACGGCGCTCCGCGGCGCCCTGCCGGCCAGCGACGTGCTCGTGATCTCCGCCGGGTCCTCGGTCGGCGCCCGGGACGAGACCGCGAACGCCGTTGCCCGCCTCGGCCCGCCCGGCATCTGGTGCCACGGCCTCGCCATCAAGCCCGGCAAGCCCACCCTGCTGGCCGAATGCGCGGGGGTGCCCGTCATCGGGCTGCCGGGGAACCCGCGTTCGGCGCTCGTGGTGTTCCGGCTGATCGGGGCGCCGGTCATCCGCCTGGTCGGCGGCTGTACGGTGCCGCCGCCGGAACCCTCGACGCGGGCCCGGCTGGCCCGGGATCTCGCGTCAGCGACCGGGCGGCTCGACGTCGTCCAGGTGAAGGTCGACGACGGCCTGGCGGTACCGGTGTTCGGCCTGTCGGCGCTGCTGTCGGTCCTGACCGCGGCCGACGGCTACATCGTGATCCCGGACGAGGCGACCGGGCTCGACGCGGGCAGCGAGGTGAACGTGATCCTGTATGCCTGACAGCCCGTTCATCAAGGACGTGCCGGCGGCCCAGGCCCTGGCCGCCTGGCGCGCCGCCCGCGAGGCCGCCGGCTGCCCCGAGCGGCTGCCCGCCGGCACCGTGCCCGTCACCGAGGCCGCCGGGCTCGTCACGGCCGCGCCGGTGTGGGCCGTCCGGTCCTCGCCGCCATTCGACGCCGCCGGGATGGACGGCATCGCCGTCCGCGCCGCCGACACGCTCGGCGCGAGCGAGACCACGCCGGCCTGGCTCTCGCCTGGCGCCTACGACGTCGTGGACACCGGCGACCCGATGCCCGACGGGCGCGACGCGGTGGTCATGCGCGAGCACGTCCACTACGACGCCGCCGGCCGTGCCGAACTGCGCACCGCCGTTCCCCCGTACCAGCATGTCCGGTCGATCGGCGAGGACGTCAGCGCGGGTGAGCTGCTGCTGCCGGAAGGACACCGGCTGCGGGCCGTCGACCTGGCCGCAGCGGCCGCGGCCGGGCAGACGCAACTGACGGTCCGGAAGAAGGCCCTCGTCCTCATCCTTCCCACCGGAGATGAGGTGCGGCCGATCGGCACCGAGCCGGGCCCGGGCGAGATCCCTGACACGAACTCACTGATGCTCGCGGAGCAGGCACGGGAGGTCGGGTGCGAGGCGCGTGTGCTGCCGATCGAGCCGGACGATCCGGCCCGGATCGCGGCCGCCGTGCAAGCGGCCGCCGCCGCGTGCGACCTGCTGATCGTGATCGCCGGCTCCAGTGCCGGGCGGGACGACTACACGGCGCAGGTCGTGGCGGCCGAAGGCATGCTGGCCGTACACGGGGTCGCCGTCCGGCCCGGGCACCCGGTCGTGCTGGGAGTCGTCGGGCGCACGCCGGTGCTTGGCGCGCCCGGCTACCCGGTATCGGCGGCGCTCACGTTCGACATCTTCGCGGTACCGCTGCTGGCCGAGCTGTCCGGTGCGCCGCCCCGCCAGCGGCCGCAGGTGACGGCCCGGCTGGCCCGCAAGCTCGCATCGCCGCTCGGCATGGACGACTGGGTGCGGGTCCGGCTCGGTTCCGTCGGCGGGTCCCTGGTGGCGACGCCGCTGCCGCGCGGTGCCGGGGTACTGACGTCGCTGGTCCGTGCCGACGGGCTGCTCGTCGTGCCGGCCGGGGTGGAAGGGCGCCACGCGGGTTCTTCGGTATCGGTCGCGCTGCTGCGCGGGCCCGACGAGATCGCAGGCACGATCGTGGCGATCGGATCACACGATCTGGTGCTTGACCTCGCGTCATCCGCGCTGCGCGCCGACCACCCGCTGGTGACGCTGGCGTCGTCGAATGTCGGGTCGCTCGGCGGCCTGGTGGCACTGCGTGACGGGCTCTGTCACATCGCCGGGTCGCACCTGCTCGACCCGGAATCCGGGGAGTACACGCTGCCGTACCTGGACCGGGTGTTCGGCGCCGCCAGCCCGGACGTGGCCGTGGTGCGGCTGGTGGAACGGTCGCAGGGGCTGATGGTGGCGGCGGGGAACCCGGTGGGGATCGAGGGGCTGGCTGACCTCTGTCGTCCCGGCGTCCGGTACGTGAACCGGCAACGCGGCGCCGGGACCCGGGTGCTGCTGGACGTCATGCTCGGGCAGCTGTCCATCGCACCGTCCTCGGTCGAGGGGTATGCCCGGGAGGAGCCAACGCACCTGGCGGTCGCCGCCGCGATCGCCTCCGGACGAGCCGACGCGGGGATGGGAATCATGGCGGCCGCCCAGGCGTTCAGGCTGGATTTCGTGCCGCTCGTCACCGAGCCGTACGATCTGGTCGTCGCGCCGGGCGCGATGGAGTCACCTCAGCTCGCGCCGCTGTGGTCGCTGCTCCAGTCGGACCGCTTCAAGGCATCGGTGGAGGAACTCGGCGGCTACTCGACCAAGGAGATGGGCCGCCGAATACGCTGAGCCGCAGCCCCGAGCCTGATCCGTCGCGATGTCCGATTCCCGCCAGTATTAGCGGCGGCCAGCGGGCAGGCTGGATGGCATGAGGCAGACGACACAGATGCAAACGACAGCAGCAGGCACCCTCACCTACCAGGCGATCCCGGCCGAAGAGCTGGACGGGATCAGGGCTGCGGGCCGAGACGAGGCGGGCAACCCGCTGGCGGTGCAGGTCCACGCCGAGGGCGGCGCGCCGCTGCGGTGCTGCCTGCGCGAGGCCCGAGCGGGCGAGCGGCTGCTGCTGATCGCCTACAGCCCGCCGGGCACGGCCGGTGCCTACGCCGAGCGAGGCCCGGTGTTCATCCACGCCGACCGCTGCCCGGGCTACCGCACCCCGCACCAGTACCCGGCCGGGCTCATCGGCCGTCAGCAGGTGGTCCGGGCCTACGACCGGCAGGGCCGGATCGCTGACGGGGTACTCGTCGCGGACGGGCAGCAGGCCCAGGGCGTCATCGCGGAACTGCTGGCCCGGCCGGAGGTTGAGCTGGTGCACCTGCGCAACGTCGGCTATGGCTGCTACAACTTTGCTGTGCGCGCGAACGGTAGATAGCACACCAGTAAGGGCGGTGGCAGCTGAGAACCTGGCGGACCGACGTCATCCGGCGCCTCGCCCATCCCGGCCGGGGCTTCACGCAGGGGCTGATCACCGACAACGCGACGGTGTGGGAGTCCACTGGGCGCTACGGAGTCTCCGCGCTGTGCCGCTACCAGCTGGGCGCGGCTCAGGTGGAGCGGCGCGCCGAGGTGCCCGCCGAGTTGTTCGCCGAGGGCATCTGCCGGGTGGGCGACGTCATCTGGCAGCTCACCTGGCAGGAGCGGACCGCGCTGAAGTGGGACGCGGCCACCTTGGAGCTGGCCGGCCGGGTGCCCTTCAATCGCGAGGGCTGGGGGCTGTGCGCGGCCGGGGACTACGTGGTGACCAGCGACGGGAGCAGCGAGCTGGTCCGCCGTGACCCGCAGACCCTCGAGCCGCAGGCCGTGCTGCACGTCCGCTGCGCGGGCCAGCGGGTCCAGGGCCTGAACGACCTGGCCTGGTCGGCGGGCAGGATCTGGGCCAACGTGGCCGGCACGCACTACCTGGCCGGCATCGACCCGGACAGCGGTGAGGTCACCGACGTGGTCAACGCCCGCAAGGCCGCGGAGCGGCATATCGGGGATCCGCAGGCCATCATGAACGGGATCGCCGCGCTACCCGCCGCGGGCGAGTTCCTGCTCACCGGGAAGGGCTGGCGGTCGATCCGGCACGTGCGGCTGCAGCTGGCCCGGGACATGGCCGCCCCGGACCGGGTGCTCGGCGGCCTGGCCCGCTGACCCTCCTCAGCGCACGCAGCCGGGGGCGCAGCGGCTTGTCGGTGTAGCCGCCATCGGCCAGGCCGGCCCGCCGCTCGAACACGTTGCGGGCACCGAAGTCGCCGGTCAGCGCCCAGGACACGCCCGCCGCGGCCAGGTACAGCGGGATCATCGTCAGCCCGCCGCAGCAGGCGAACTGGGTGGCGTGCCTGGCTTCGTGCCTGAACAGCGCGGAGCCGGGGTCGATCCCGTCGCCTCGGGTCATGATCACGTCGCCCAGGCAGAACGCCGGGGCGGGCGGCACCGGCAGCCGGTACCCGGCGCCGGTGAACAGGCCGTCCGCGCTGCGGGCGGTCGCGGCGCAGCCCAGGGCGGCCAGGCCGAGCCCGGCCAGGGTCGAGCCGTTGGCCAGGTTGACCACCTGCCGGACCCGCAGCCAGGGCTGGCGGTCAGGTCTGGCGGTCAGGACTCACTCGGGTCGGCCGGGTTGTGCCCGTTCAGCCCCGGCATCTCAGGATCGGCGACCAGCGCCACCGTCCACGGCTGGACGTTGGCGGCCACCGGCAGGGTCAGCTCCTCCGTGCTGTGCTCGCGGTGCGCGCGCGCCGCGGCCTTGTGGTAGTCGGCCAGCTCGGCCATGAACGACTCGTCGCCATACGGCGTGCCGTCCACCAGCGGGCCGCGGGTGTGCTCCAGGACGGCCACCACGTCCTCGCCGCTGAGCGTCTTGTACTTCTCCAGGGCGTGGGCCAGGGCCATCACGTCGTGCTGGTTCTCCCTGATGATCTCCTCGGTCCGGCCCAGCAGGACGCCCAGCTTGTCCTCGATCCGGTCCGCGAGCGCGTGCCTGACCTGGGCCTCCGAGTCCTGGCCCTTCTTCAGCGTGCCACCGCGGCCGCCGCCCGGCGACCCCACCTCGAGCCGCTTGGCCGTGGAGTAGGAGGAGACCGTGGTGCCCATGCCCCAGAAGCCCTCCATGAACGACGCGACCGTGGTGGCCGACTCCAGGTCCCCGGAGACGCCGGAGGAGCTGTCCTGGTTGAAGAACATCCGCTCGCCGGCCAGCGAGGCCAGGGAGACCAGGATGTCGGTCTCGTACTCGCTGCGCCACCTGGTGAACTGGTCCTCGGGCGGGATGGAGGCCACCATCCCGAGGTAGTCGCCGCCCTTCTCGATGGTGGCGATGTCGATCTCCATGTGCTGCCGCATGCGGAAGGCCACCAGCGCGTGGCAGGCCTCGTGCACCGCGACCGCGTGCCGCTCGCGCTCGATGTACTCGACGTCCTCCGGCGGCCCGAGTTCCTTGAGCTGCTTGGCCTTGATCACGTCCGGCCAGGTGATGACGTCCCGGCCGTTCCTGATCGCGGTGATGAGCGACTCGTTGACCAGGTCCTTGATCGTGGCGCCGGTGGCGTACGGCGTGATCGTGGCCAGCTTGTCCATGTTCTCGGGGGTCAGCTCGTGCCGCACCTTGGCGAAGTACCCCTCGTAGGTGCGGATGCGGCCCGCCTTCGACGGGTAGCCGACCTTGTAGATGCGGTCAATGCGGCCCGGCCGCAGCAGCGCCTCGTCCAGCGCCGACGGCATGTTGGTGGCCATCATGACCAGCATCCGGTACTTGGGCGGCGGCTTCGGCCGCATCCCGAAGATCCGGCGCACGTAGCGGTTGACCAGGCCGCGTGGCTTCTTCAGCCCGGACAGCTCGGTGAGCAGCGCCTGCAGCGTGCCCATGCCGCCGCCACCGCCGCCCATCATCCCGCCCATGACCTGCTTGCTGCGCCGGGTGTCGGGCTCGTCCACGACATCCGATGCCATGGCGTGCCGGGTCAGCTCCCACTGGGTGCCCGTCGACAGGTAGGAGAACCCGTGGCAGCCCGCGTGCACGAACGGCGCCGGGTTCGCGCTGCCCCGGCCGCCGCCGCCGGGGGCGCCCTGGGTCATCATGCCGCGATTGCCCAGCGAGTCGGCCTCGTCGAAGAAGACGATCACGCCGCCGTAGCGCAGCGCGAGCTTCCGCAGCTTACGGAACAGCCCCTTCACCTTGAGGATGCCCACGCCCATGAACATGTTGATGAACGCGCCGGGATCGACGAACACGTACGGCTTTCCGGTCTCGCCCGCGACCGCCTCGGCCATCAGCGTCTTGCCGGTCCCGGGGGGACCCCACAGCAGCAGGCCGCCGGGCACGTAGCCGCCCTTTTCCTCCACGATCTCCGGGTTCTCGAGGAAGATGATGTTCTCCTTGACCCGTTCGAGTACGTGGTCCTGACCCCATACGTCAGAGAACCTGGTCTTGATGTCATCGGGGTAGTACACGTCCACTCCGCCCCGGGACATGAACCAGAACAAGGCGACGAACTGGAGCACCACGAACAGGAGCGTGAACGCGATCTGCAGCACGAAGGGCAGCACGTGCCAGATCAGCTCGGGTCCCCGCAGCAGCGCGAGGACGGGCGTGGTGTGAATGATCTTCCCGGTGACCACCGCCACCACGGCGATCCAGAACACCCACTTCAGCAGCCGGGAGATGCGGAACCTGGTCCAGTCCGAGATCCGCCGGTGGGTGACCCGCTCGATGCCGCCGAATACCACCCAGGTCCAGAACCGGTTGTAGCCTCGCGAGTGCTCGCTGATCAGGAAGTGGATCTGGCGGAGCACCTCCAGGCCGAGCAGGACGAACACCCACCAGCCGGACCGCACCTCGATCCGCACCGCGTCCGAGAACCCGACGATCGGGTCGTTCGCCATCACGGACCAGACCAGGATGAGCCAGACCAGGCCGAGCAGGACCAGGAACTTGATCCGGTCCCAGAACGCTAGCGGCTTGCGGGTCTGCCGGTCCTCGTCCCGCGGCCGCCCGCCCGGCGGTAGCACTCCTTCGGCGGCACGCGCGTTTCGCATCACGAGCTCCTGATGGTGAACGACGTCATGACGTCGTTGATCTGGGTCTGGTCTTGGCTGTAGCAGGCGGTGGTGCAGTGCAGGACGAGCATGTAGACCTCGGTCTGGTCGGCGTTGGTCAGCACGATCTCGTCGAAGGTGTCGGCCTGCTTGCCGTCGGTGTAATCGAAGGTCTCCCTGACCCCGTGCACCCCGTCCGCGGGCGTGAGCACCTGGTCGCGGATCTGCTGGAAGTCGGTGAACGGGAATCCCTCCGCGGCCACCTCCTGCCGGGTGGTAGAGGTGACCGGCAGGAAGAAGTCGCGCATCCCGTCATAGGACAGCGCGCTGCTTGAGGCCGAACTCAGATCGCCGACCTCAGCGAACACGAACGGCTGGGTGGTGTCGAAGTCCAGGAAGTCCTTCGCATTGGGGGCCTTGCCGCCCTCGTAGGCGACCGACCAGCCGCCGCCCGAACTGCCGGTTTCCTGCTTCAGCACGTTAGCCAGCGAGGTGTCGCTGATCTTGTGCCAGCCGTTGGGGACCTTGAAGTACGTGCTCGCGCCGGAGTTGGCTACGTACGTGTACTGGGGCGCCGCGCATCCGGAGACGGTGACCCCGAGGAGAACCGCGCATCCCCCGACGAGGCCCTGTACGACGCGGTGGGCCATGCTCGCCAAGAGGTGCGACCTCCACGTAAGGACGACGTAGTGCCAATTATGACCTGTTCGTCCGCAATGGTACAGGTCTCGCGCCGGTGGGAATCCACTCAAGACCGGACCGATAGCGTTCGGTACCAGGGTTTGTTTCCTGGCGTGTTCCCGTTAAACCCGCCGGGGTGACCAGTAGCGTAGCGTCCTGCCCGGCCGGCCTCGCGCGGCCTGGTCTCAGCGCCGGCGTTGCGGAAATGATCGAGAAAAATCAAGGAAAGGGACGACTGATGACCGTCCAGGAGATACAGCAGGAGATTGAGCGGACTCGGGAGCATCTCGGCGAGACCGTGGACGGACTGGCGGCCAAGGCCGACATGAAGGCCCGCGCCCGCGCCAAGGCGGCCGAGGCCAAGGCCCGCGCGCAGGAGATGGCCGCCCAGGTCTCCGGCCGGATGGCTGCCAGCGATGGGCTGCAGCGGCGCTGGCCCGTCGCGGTGGCCGCGGGCGTGGCGATCGCCGGCTCGGTGGCCCTGTGGCGGTGGAAGAAGAAGAGGTAAAGGATGCCCCGCTTCCGGCCTGGCCTGCCCGGCCAGGCCGGCTGGCGCGGCACCCTCAAGCGCACCAGGCTGAAGTTCGTCCGGGACCGGTGCAGCCTGACCGCCGGGAGCCTGGCCTATCACTGGTTCCTGGCCCTGTTCCCGGCGCTCATCGCGCTGCTGGGCGTGGCCAGCCTGGCCCGGATCGGGTCGGGCACGGTGCACCGGCTGGTGAGCGGCCTGGACAACACGCTGCCGCCCGGCGCCTCCTCGGTCTTCAGCGAGGCCATCATGTCGGCTACGCAGCACACCCGCGGTTCGCTGACGGCCCTGATCGTAGGCGTGGCGGTGGCGCTGTGGAGCGCGTTGAGCGGGATGGCCGCGCTCGAGACCGGCCTCGACATCGCCTATGAGGTGCCGGTGGACCGCAAGTTCCTGGCCAAGCGGCTGCGCGCGTTCCCGCTCCTGGTGGCCACGGTGATCACCGGCGGTGTGGCCTCGGCCCTGATCGTGTTCGGCGCCCCGATCGGATCGGCGATGCAGCACCACGCCGGCCTGGGCGGGACCGCCTTCCTGATCTTGTGGACCGCCGCGCGCTGGGCGGCGACCGTCGTCCTGATCATGACGCTGTTCTCGGTGTACTACTTCTACGGGCCGAACCTCGAGCGCCCGCGCTGGCAGTGGGTCAGCCCGGGCGGCGTGGCCGGCACGGCCATCTTCCTGCTCGCCTCGCTCGGCTTCTCGTTCTACGTGGCCAAGTTCGGCTCGTACGGCAAGACCTACGGGGCGCTCGCGGGCGTAGCCGTGCTGATCTTCTGGCTCTACCTGGCCGGGCTGGCCATCCTGCTGGGCGCCGAACTGAACGCGGCCGCCGCGGCCGAAGCGGCGGGGGCGGCCTGAAACCGGGCGCTAGGGTCGGCCCATGAACGTCATACGCAGCATCGGCCTGTTCGCCGCGGCCGGGCTGGCCGAGATCGGCGGCGGCTACCTGATCTGGCGCTGGCTGCGCGAGGGCGCGTCCTGGCCGGTCGGCCTGGCGGGCGCGATCATCCTGGTCGGGTACGGGATCATCCCCACGCTGCAGTCCAGCAGCGACTTCGGCCGCATCTACGCCGCCTACGGCGGCGTGTTCGTGATCATGAGCCTGCTCTGGGGCTGGGGCTTCGATGGCCGCCGCCCGGACAGCTTCGACTGGCTAGGGGCCGTGATCGTGGCCGTGGGCGTCGCGGTCATCTTCTTCAGCCCGCGCCACGCCTGATTGGGCACACTAGAGGGGTGATGACGAACCCTCCTGACTCGCAAGCCCCTGATGTCGCAGCCGATCCGCGTGACCCGCTGGGCCTGGCGGCCGACGCCCCGCTGCTGGCCGGCTGGCTGAACTGGATGGCGCTGGCCGAGGCCGGTCGGCTGAGCCCGATGTCCACGCCAGGCCACAAGCAGCGCCAGGACCTGACCGGCGGCGTGGTAGCGGGTGACGTGCCGCTGTACGGCGGCGTGGACTCGATCAAGCACGCCGACCGGCTGCTGGCCGACGCCGAGGCACGCGCGGCCGCGCTGTGGGGCGCCGACTGGTGCCGCTTCTCGGTGGCCGGATCGACCCACGGCAACCAGACGTTCTGCCTGGCCCTGGGCCAGCCTGGGCAGGAGGTGATCATCACCCGCACGCTGCACAGGTCGCTGCTGCTCGGGCTGGTGCTGGCCGGCCTGCGACCGGTCTGGGTCCGGCCGGAGATCGACCCCGGCTCGGGCCTGCCCGGCGCGGTCGCGGTGCCGACCGTCCGCGACGCGCTGGCCGCCCACCCGGGGGCCTGCGGCGTGATCCTGGGCGACCCGTCCTACGTCGGCACCACCGGCGACCTGGCCGGCCACGCCCAGGCCGCCCACGAGGCCGGGGTGCCGCTGGTCGTCGACGCGGCCTGGGCCGCCTACCTCGGCTTCCATCCCGATCTGCCGCGGCACGCCATCGCGGCGGGGGCCGACGCCATGGTGACCAGCGCGCACAAGACGCTGCCCGCCTACACCCAGGGCGCGCTGCTGCTGGCCAGGACCGACCGGCTGGATGCGGCCCGCCTGAACCGGGCCTTCGAGGCCACCCACACCACCAGCCCGGCCGGCTCGATCGTGGCCAGCATCGACGCCGCCCGGGCGCTGCTGGCCCGGCACGGGCCGCAGCTGTGCGCCCGGCTGCTGCGCGGCGTGGCGGCGGCCCGGCAGCGGCTGCGGGAGGTGCCAGGGCTGGACGTGCTCGACGGTCCCGGCGTCGACCCGGCCAAGCTGGTCGTGCTGCTGGCCGGCACCGGGGCGCACGGCGTCGCGGTCGAGGCGGACCTGATCGCCGCGGGCATGCCGGTGGAGATGGGCGAGCGGGACACGGTCATCCCCATCCCGGCCATCGCCGATGACGAGGAGCGGCTGGCCGCGTTCACCGAGGCGCTCATCGCCTCGGTCGAACAGCACCGCGGTTCCCCGCGGCGCCCGGCCGCCACGGCCGCCTGGACGGTCGAGCCGCAGACGGTGCTGTCCCCCCGGGAGGCGTTCTTCGCCGCTAACGAGACGGTCAGCGCCGAGGCGGCCATCGGCCGGGTCAGCGCCGAACTGGTCGCGCCCTACCCGCCCGGCGTCCCGGTCCTGGCCCCGGGCGAGCTCATCACGGCCGAGGCGCTCGAGGCGCTGCGTGAGGTGGCGGCCGACGGCGGCCGGATCGCCTACGCGGCCGACCCCACCCTGGCCACCTTCCAGGTGGTCAGGACCTGACCAGCTGCTGCGGCTCAGTGTCCTGGTCCGCGGCGGCCGGACCGTGCTCCTCGTGCACGTACCGGCGGCCCCGCAGCAGCGAGGCCACCGCCGCGACCAGGCAGGCCGCGATGGCGAAGTCGAACGCGATGTCCAGACCCTGCTGGAACGGCGCGGAGATCAGCGACGGGAAGAAGGTGTGCCCGGTCAGGTAGGCGGCGTGGCCGGCAGGTAGCTTGTTTAGCGCCGAACCGAGCAGCATCTGGATCGGGTTGTAGCCAAGCAGTGCGGCGAACATGATCGACACCGGCGGCAGCGCGGCCAGCCGGGCCGCGTCGGCGGCCGGCACGCCCTGCGCGGTCAGCCCGTGGCTGAGCGCGGCGGGCAGCGACGAGGCCAGGCCCAGGATGATCAGCGTGAAGAAGATCCCGATGGACAGGACCATGGCCGAGTTCTGGAACGTCGCGCTCATGCCCGCGCCCACCCCGCGCCGCTCCGGCGGCAGGCTGTTCATGATCCCGGCCCGGTTCGGCGAGGCGAACAGGCCCATGCCGATGCCGTTCAGCAGCAGGATCACCGCGAACTGCCAGTAGGCGAAGTCCACCGGGAGCAGCTCGAGCAGCACGAACGAGAGCGCGGCCACCACCATGCCGCCGGTGGCGAAGGGCCGGGCGCCGAACCGGTCGGACAGCCAGCCCGAGGCGGGCCCGGCGACCAGGAACCCGACGGTCAGCGGCAGCATGGCGATCCCGGCCCACAGCGGCGTCTGCTCGAAGCTGTAGCCGTGGATCGGCAGGTAGATGCCCTGCAGCCAGATGATGAGGACGAACATCAGGCCGCCCCGGCCCAACCCGGCCAGCAGGCTGGCCAGGTTCCCGGCGGTGAACGGCCTGATCCGGAACAGCGCCAGCCGGAACATCGGCTCGGCCACCCGCGTCTCGATCACGCAGAACGCCGTGAGCACGGCCAGGCCGCCGAAGATCAGCGTCAGCACCAGCGGGCTGGTCCAGCCCATGGTGTGCCCGCCGTAGGGCTGGATGCCGTAAGTGATCCCGACCAGTACCGCGATCAGGCCTGCGCCGAACGTCACGTTGCCCCACCAGTCCAGGGAGGCCGGGCGCCGGACGCCCTGTTCCCGCAGCTTGAGGTAGGACCAGACGGTGCCGAGGACCCCGAACGGAACCGAGACCAGGAAGACGTACCGCCAGCTGATCGGGCCGAGCACGCCGCCCAGCACCAGGCCGATGAACGACCCGGCGATCCCGGCCACCTGGTTGAGCCCCAGCGCCAGCCCGCGCTCGCCCGCCGGGAACGCGTCGGTGAGGATCGCGCTGGAGTTGGCCATCAGCATCGCCCCGCCGACGGCCTGCAGGATCCGCATCCCGATCAGCCACCAGGCCGCGGCCGTACCGTGCAGCCAGGTCACCGAGAGCAGCACGGAGAACAGGGCGAAGATCGCGAAGCCCAGGTTGAACATGCGGACCCGGCCGAACATGTCGCCCAGCCGCCCGAAGCTCACCACCAGGACCGCGGTGACCACCAGATAGCCCATGAGCAGCCAGAGCAGCAGCGTGGTGTTGCCCGGCTGCAGCGGGTTGACCCCGATGCCGCGGAAGATGTCGGGCAGCGCGATCAGCATGATGGAGGAGTTGACCGTGGCCATCAGCATGCCCAGCGTGGTGTTGGACAGCGCGACCCACTTGTAGCCGCCTGAGGTCGGCTGGGCGGCTTTCGGTGGTGCGGCGGCGAGCACGTTCGTTCCTCCGATGCAGGTCAGAAAGTTGGTTGCCTTATAGCAACTAACTCTCTGCCGCATATGTTCCCGCAGCGAGCGCACTCATCCGGGCCCGGCCGGAGGCCCTCGGAGCAGCGGGTAGCCGCCGCTCGGCCGCGCCGAGCCGCCAGCCTGTCTAGGCTGCTCGGCGGGCCTTGCGTGCTTGCCTGTCTAGGCCGCCCGGCCGGCCTGGCCCGTCCGGGCCGCCGGGGCTGGCGTTCCGTGCTTGCCTGTCTAGGCTGCTCGGCCGGCCTTCTGCCCGGTGCGGGAGGGCCGTCCGGCGTCGCGCGGCTGGCCCGAGCGGGCGGAACCGCTGGCGTGCCGCGGCTGGCCGCCCCGGCTGGGCATGCCGGTCTCCTGGCGCCCCGAGGGCTGGGTCCCGTCCGGCTGGCCGGGACGCCTGGCCTTCCCGGGTCGGCGGCCGCCGGCCGGCGCGGCCCGGCGGCCAGGCGCGGTCGCGAGCGGAACCGGAGGAGCGGGCGGAACCGGCGTGCCGGACGCGGCGATCTGGCGGACCACGTGGTGCCCGGCCGCCACCTCGTGGCGGTCAGCGGTCACGCCCGCGGCCTCGTGCAGCCGCTGCAGCTCCCGGACCTGCCCGTGCTCGACCAGCGCGACGACCAGGCCGGTGGCGCCGGCCCGGGCGGTGCGGCCCGAGCGGTGCAGGTAGTCCTTGTGGTCGTTCGGCGGGTCGAACTGCACCACCAGGTCGACGTCGTCCACGTGGATGCCACGGGCCGCGACGTCGGTGGCGACCAGAACGCGGGGATGCCCGGCGGTGAACGCGTCCAGCGCCCGCTGCCGCTGGTTCTGGTTGCGGTCGCCGTGGATGGCCCCGGCCTCGACCCCGGCCCGGGACAGCTGCTTGGCTAGCCGGTCCGCGCCGTGCTTGGTGCGGACGAAGAACAGCGTCCGGCCCGGCCGGCTGGCGATCTCCGCCGCGACCGGCACCTTGTCCTGGGCGGACAGGACCAGCACCCGGTGCTCGGCGGGCCCGGAATCGGCCGAGGAGGTGACCGCGTGCAGCGCGGGATCGTGAATATAGGTGGTCGCCAGCTGGCCGACACCGCGGTCCAGGGTCGCGGAGAAGAACATCCGCTGGCCGTCCGGAGGCGTCTGGTCGAGGATGCTGGTGACCGCGGGCAGGAAGCCCAGGTCGGCCATGTGGTCCGCCTCGTCGAGCACCGTGACCTGGACGCCGGACAGCGTAAGGGCCCGCCGTTCGAGCAGGTCGATGAGCCGGCCGGGCGTGGCCACCACGATGTCGGCGGCACGGACCAGGGTTACCTGCCTGCTGATCGACACGCCGCCGTAGACCGTGGTGATGCTGACGCCGAGGCTGCGGCCCAGCGGCGCGAGCGCGTCGGCGACCTGCTGGGCGAGCTCGCGAGTCGGGACCAGGACCAGGCCGCGGGGTGCCTTCTCGCGCCGCGGGGCGGTGCGGTCCGCGAGCCTGGTCAGCAGGGGCAGGCCGAAGGCCAGCGTCTTGCCGGACCCGGTCTGGGCCCGGCCGAGCACGTCGCGGCCGGCCAGCGCATCGGGCAGCGCCCGGGCCTGGATGGCGAACGGCTCGTGGATGTCATGGGCCGCGAGCGCGCGGACCAGCCGGTCGTCCAGGCCGAGCTCGGCGAACGTGGCCGGCGCGGGCTGCGGCGCCGCCGCGGCCGCGTCCAGGGCCAGGTCAAGCTCGGCGTGCGGTTCGGCGCGCCGCGGCCGTGGGGCCTGCGGCTGCCGGGCCGGGGCGCGGTGCCTGACGGGGCGCTCACCGCCGCGGCGGTAGCGATCCGAAGACGCGCGCGGACGCCTGGAACTATGGGGCATGCAGAAAACTCCATCGATGGTTCGGAGGTCGCATGCTCGACAGACGTCAATAACAAACGGTGAACGGCTGGCTCAGCCGGACTGTTCAGACAGCGACCAGCGGGCTGCCCGCCCGCGGGAGTGGCAGCGAAGATCGCCGCCTCAAGGTGCAAGGCTATCAGCAGGGCGTTGTATTCCCGCGCGGTTCCCGTCGGCGCGGTCGTCCGGCCAGCGGTGATGATCACGGCCGCGCCGCGCCGGGCCGCGCAGCCCGGCCAGCTCGCGCGCCGCACCTGCCCCGTGCGCCCTACGATTTTCAAGATCAAATCAGCGTGGATGCTTACTGTCCCTCCGGGGACAGTTTCTATCCACGCTGATGCCCGCGGAGGTAATCCCGCAGCAGGTCGCCGAACAGACCGGGGACTTCGAGCCAGGGGACGTGGCCGGCGCAGGCCAGAATGCGGCGGGTTACGTCGGGCAGGGCGTGTTCCAGGGAGTCGACCGCCCACCGGGGGCGCAGGTCATCGGCGCCGTCGATGATCAGGACCGGGATGTTGAGTGCCCGGCAGGCGGGGATCAGGGCGGATTCGTGCCAGGTCTGCCTGAGTTCGGTCCAGATGGCGTCGTAGCAGTCCTGGTTGATGCCGAACCACGGGGTGGCCATGTCCTCGGCGTGGCGCATGGCATCGGGGCCGGTGAACTCGGCGGACCACTGCAAGATGGCCAGCTCCCGGTCCTCGGCCTCGGTTCGGTCCTTAGCCCGCAGCTCGGACAGGCGCGGCCCGTGGCGGGCCAGGCGTCCGGCGGCGGCTTGCCGGAACGGCTCGCGCCAGGTCCAGCCCAGGCCAGTACCCGAGACGTAGATCAGGGCGTTCACCCGGTCCGGGTGGTCCAGCGCGTAGCGCAGCGCCAGCGTGGCCCCCCACGAGTGGCCGAGCACGGCGGTCCGCTCCAAGCCGCAATGGATCCGCACCGTGTCGAGATCAGCGACCGAACGGTCCAGGCTGTACGGTCCGCGCCGTTCGGAACGGCCGCAGCCGCGCTGATCCCAGCGGATCACCCGGACCTGACCGCTGAGCAGCTCAGCGAACGAGCCGAACATGTCCCACAAACCCGGCCCGCCGTGACAGGACAATCAGCGGCCTGCCCCAGCCCTCTTCGGCCACCCACAAGCGGCAGCCGTCATCGGCGTGCGCGCCGTCGTCAGGCTGGGTCATGCTCCCAGTATCCCGTGGGGCCGGATTGGCCACCCGGACGTCTTGGCGCAAACGGGACCAGATGGGTAGTTGGCTACTGATTTGGCGCAGCGTTAACTATTGTTCGTGAATAGTCTCAGCAGGCGATAAAATGGCGGACTGCAGAGGGTCGGACTAGCTCAGGAGCCGAGGTGGGCCAGTTCTCCGGCCTTAACGCGGCGGACGAGCGACTGCCAATCCCGGGTTGCGGCCTGGAGCACAGCGCCGTGCGGCAGGACGGAGTCCCGAATAAGACTGACTCCGTTCCCCTCTGCCACTTCGATGCATTCCCTGGAGGCGCAGAAGCTGGCCTTGCGCCAGGCAGGCTACATTGGCCACCCGGCTTCTTATGATGGCATGGACCCACTACTTTCTACTGAGTCCTGTCGAGTTGTGCGCACCAGGCTACCGGGTTGTGCGCTAGGTTGGGATCATAGTGGCTGTGAGCCGTTCGTGTCGCAGATGTTTGTCATTTGGTGCGATCAGTGGGTCGTTTGCTCGCGCTCGTCCAGGTGGTGAGACGAATAGCCCGTTAAATTCCACTGCTGTAGTTCCATCAGCCAGGGACGCGGCGCGAAGTATCCTGAGCTACCGAACCGCACGTTGAGTTGCCACATGACCGTGTGTGACCTGCTGACCATACGAAAATACTGGACAGTAACATTTTGCTCCGCTGGTCACGCTGCGCATGATAAGTTGGGATCATAGCGGTGATGATTTCGCGTGTCGATTCGGGGTCCGCCGCCATTTGGGCCAGCGCCCGGAATGTGATGGTGTAGGTCTCTACGTCGCGTGGATCGTCGAGGTACGAATCGTCGGTTAGGCCCTCGACGAAGACCACATCGGCGACTGCTGGCTGGGCGAAGCCGAGGATGATAAACTTATTGTTCCCGGCAGGTAGCGCCCCCGCGTCGTAGGGGATCACCCGCAACTGGACATTGGGTAGGTCCGAAAGCTCCAGCAGCCGCTCGAGCTGCGCTCGCATGATGGCCCGGCTCCCGACCACCCGATGCAGCACGGACTCGTCTACGACGGCCTCGAAGTGCGGCGGATTATCCCGGACCAGGATTCCCTGCCTGATCAGCCGCGCTTCGACGCGCTGTTCCACCTCCTCAGGCACCCACTTGGGCACCGCGGCCTGAATTATGGCGCGGGCGTAGTCAGGAGTCTGGAGCAGGCCGGGCATTATGCCCAGCCCGTAGTCGCTGATCGAGATGGCCGCATCTTCCAGCCCCAGGTAGGTCGGATCGTGCAGCGCACTACGCTGCCACCAGGTCTTCTCCTTGGTCTCACGGGCGAGCTGCAGGAGCTGCTGGCGCTGGTCACCGTCGATGCCGTACAGCTTGCACAGGTCGCTGACGTCCCGTGCGCTGGCTCCGCGCTGGCCGGTCTCCAGGCGGCTGATCTTGGATGGGCTGACCATGAGGCGTTGGGCTACCTGCTCAGCGGTCCAGCCCTTCTCGGTCCTGAGCGCCTTGAGCATCGCTCCGAGCTCGCGGCGGCGTACGGTCGGGCTACTTTGGGCCTGCACTCCAGTCACGCCTCTTCCCCTGGGCGTCAGATGCAACACACCAAAGCCACGTCAAGGGCAGGCAACCGTTCAGCAGAAAATGGCACTTGCCAATTTTCGTGGGCCAAAGTCATCATTGAAGCAGAGATAGACAGCATCCTCAAGGCCGTTTCGGTAACGGCCACAGCAGGTGGCACGAGGCCATCAGACGAACCGCCGCGGCAGCGCTCAGGGTTGAGCGGCAGGCGAGGAGGCGCCTATCGGACGAACGGCCGCCAGGCCAGTGGCAGGCCAAACCGGAGACGCAGCAGACGTCGTGCGGCGACGCATCCATGCTGGACATCTGCCGGGGCGATGCCCGGCGACATGCCGCAAACACAAAGCACGGTCGATGTTTCGCAGCCATCGACCGTGCCAACGCACCGGAACCCAGCCCTAGCAAGGAGGGTCAGCGCTGAGGATCATGTTACCGGCCTCGTGACGGAATGCAATAGTCGCAGGTCAATCCGGTGGCCGATTCCGGCCTGACCCACCTGGGTGGCAGCACAGCCAGTCAGGAGGGGACAACATGCTCTCTTTCCAGCCGTCAGCCCAGGACGTCGACAGCGCCCGGGCTGCGCTCGTGCTCGTCATGGCAGGCGTCGCGATCTTCTGGCGCCTTGTGCTCCGCGTCCTGCTCGTGATCGTAGTCATCGCGGTGATGGTCGGAGCGGTCGTGCTCGTGCAGGGGATGCACGGGTAGCCCACGGTAGGCCGGCCGGTGGTCCAGTTGCCAGGACCCCGGCCGGCCACATCTCCACGTCGAGTCGGAAATCAGTAGTATCGATATGACGTTTGTTAATCCAAATGATTGAAAGTGACCAGATTGAGCTGAGCACAGGCCGCCAACGCGGCGCAGGCGAAGCGCTGGAACGGCGCGAGCGGCCAGTACTGGGTCGCCCACCGCGAGCGGCACCTGGCCGAACACCAGCACCTCACGCCGCACTTGTTCCGAGCAGCCGGAATCTCACCCGGAGAACGGGTCATCGACGTTGGGTGCGGATGCGGCGACATGACGATCGCGGCGGCGCGCGCGGCTGCTGGCCATGGCGCGGGATCTGGGTGGGCCGTCGGTCTGGATCTGTCCGCGCCGGTGCTGGAGGTGGCCGGCCAGCTTGCGGCGCAGGCTGGGGTGACGAACGTCGGATTCGTGCGGGGGGATGCGCAGGCGGGTCCGCTGCGCGGGGATTCGTTTGACGTGGTGATCAGCAAGTTCGGCGTGATGTTCTTCGACAACCCGCACGCCGCCTTCGCGAGCCTGGCCGCGGGGCTCCGGCCGGGTGGCCGCCTGGCCTTCTTGTGCTGGCAGGACGATGAACTCAATGAGGTATTCGCTATCCCGCTGCGCGCCGCGACGGACTGTACCAAGCCACCGGCACCGGGTGCCAGCAATCTGTTCACCGACCGGGACCAGATCGCGGAGTTGCTGTCCAGCTCCGGGTGGGCCGACGTCCAGGTCATTCCGGTCGTCGAGCCTGCCTGGGTGGGGTCAGATGTCGATGACGTGATTAAGTACATCCGCGGTGTGGCCGAGATTCTCGGGGACGACAAGGACTTCGAGCGGATGCTGGCTCACATCGCCGACGACTACGCCGCGCGGCAGCGCCCGGACGGGGTCTGGGTCCGCGCCGCCGCGTGGCTGGTGACCGCTCACCGGGCCTGATCGGTCCCGCGCCTTCGTACTAGGGTGGGCACGAATACGTGATCCGAACCGGATGAGGAGATTCGATGCCGACTCGTACCGCACGCACCGCCTGGACCGGGACGCTGGAGCAGGGCAAGGGCCAAGTCGAGCTGACCAGCTCCGGGCTCGCCACTTACGAGGTGTCGTTCCCCCGGCGGGCCGCCGATGAGGCCGGCGGGTACACCAGCCCCGAGGAGCTCATCGCGGCGGCTCACTCGGCGTGCTACGCGATGCAGCTGTCAGCCCTGATCGGCCAGGCGGGCGGCACGCCGCAGGCCCTTGACGTGCAGGCCGACGTGTCGCTCGGGCCCGACCCGGCCGGCGGTTTCCGGCTGACCGGCATCAAGCTCACCGTCCGCGGCGAGGTCGACGGCCTGGACGACGCCCAGTTCGCGAAGGCGGCTCAGGACGCGAAGGCGGGGTGCCCGGTCAGCAAGGCGCTCACCGGCGTGGACATCACCCTGGACGCCGCGCTCGAGCACTGATCCCGGCGCTCGGCGCCGCTCAGGCGGCGTGCCACCGACCGCTCAGGCGGCGTGCCGGGTGACCCGGTCCAGTCGGCTGAGCGCGTCGGCTGAGGTGCGGAATGACAGCTCGAGCACGGCCTCCCGGCGCCGGGGATCCATCAGGTTGATCCCCATCGCGGCCAGGTCCTGCGGGCCTGGCGTCAGCACGGTCACGCGCTTGCCCCGGGCGGCCAGCGTCCTGGCCTGCCGGACCAGGGCGTGGGTGAGAACCTGCCGGATCCGGCGTTCCATCCGCAGGTGCGGCTGGAGCGGGTGGTCGGGCTCGGTGCTGGCCATCGGCGCGAGCACGTAGACGTCCTGCACGTCGGTGGCGCCGAGGACGTCAAGCGAGGTCGCGGAGCGGACACCGCCGTCGACGTAGCGGCGGCCGCCGATGATCGCCGGCTCGTACCAGCCGGGAATGGAACACGAAGCCACCACGGCTTCGGGCAGCGTGGCGCGCGGGGCCCCCGGCTGCCCGAACAGCACGCGCTGCCCGGTGTCGTAGTCCACGGCCGCGATCCAGGTGTGCTCACCCGGCCAGCCCGGCAGGCAGTCACCCGGGCGCTGCAGCGCGGCGAGCAGGGATCGCAGCGCGGTGTGCTGGCCGCGGCCTTGCGGCAGCCAGGCGCTGGCCGCCACCCAGGGCGGCACGCGGAGCGGAGCCAGCAGCGCGGCGCAGGCCAGCGGCACCGAGCCGAAACGCCAGTGCGGCAACGGTGGCAGTGGACCGTCCTGCGCGGCCAGCGCGACGGATTCGCCCAGCAGCCCGGTCGCCTGTCCGCGCTGCCAGGCCACCATGTCCTCGAACGGGGCGCGGCAGCGCAGCGCGGCGGCCAGCACGCTGCCCGCGCTGGTGCCGACGATCACGTCCACGTCGGCGGCGGGGCACGGCAGCCGGTCCTGCAGGCTAGCCAGCGCGCCCGTCATCCAGGCCGCGCCCAGCACGCCGCCCGCCCCGAGCACCAGGCCTGTCCGGCGGCGGAAGCCGTGACCCGTCCACTCCGGGCCGAACACCACAGCAGCCACAGCCACCTCCGCAACCCATCACCGACGCCGCCAGCACTACCCCGGCTGCTGGTGATGATGCCACTGAGATAACTGTACGCGCACTTAATCCTTGCCGGTCAGGCCCGACTTTGACGGCCAGCCGGCACCAAACTCGCACCTGGGGACCAGGCTGACCACAGGAAAGCTGGTGTTCAATGGGTGCATGACTAGTCAGTCCGGCTCTGGTGGCCTGGGAACGACGGCTGGGCGGCCCGTCAAGAGCGGCCCGCGCCGCCGGGCGGCCGAGATCGACGTGGACGAGGCCAGGAAAGCGTTCTTCCTGATGGTCGGGTTCATCGCGCTGATCTGGATCCTCCAGCTGTTCAACTGGGCCGATCACTACCAGCTCGACCAGAGCTACGGCATCCTGCCGCGGAGCATCGGCCACCTGGGAGACATCTTCACCGCGCCGTTCCTGCACTTCTCCTGGGATCACATCGAGGGCAACTCCGGGCCGCTGTTCGTCTTCGGCCTGCTGGCCGCCTACCGCGGCGTGGGGAAGTTCCTCGGCGTGACGCTGGTGGTGGTGGTGACCAGCGGGCTGGCGGTCTGGCTGTTCCAGGACAACAAAGAGCTCACCGTGGGGGCCAGCGGCCTCATCTTCGGCTACTTCGGCTACGTCCTGGCCCGCGGCCTGATCGACAGGAACCTGATCGACGCGCTGGCCGCGGTCGTCATGGCACTGTCGTACGCCTACATTCTCACCGTGGCCATTCCCGGAACCCCCGGCGTGAGCTGGGTCGGGCACCTGGGCGGGCTGGTCGGCGGGCTGGCCTCGGGCTGGATCTTCCGGACCAAGCGCGGTCTGCCCCGCGGCGGGCGCACGAAGCCGCCCGCCGATTCCGGTCCCGGCTCGCCGGGCACCGCCCTGCAGGTGAGCCAGGGTCATCCGCGCGCGGACCTGTACAAGGAACTGGGTGACCTGGGCCTGTAGGCCCCGTCCCTGACCGCAACCGTAAAACCGCCCGGCCGGGCACATGCATGTTGACTTAGTGGAGGAAGCCGTGCCCGACGATCAGTGGCGCCGCTGGGTGGTCTACCAGATCTACCCGAGGAGCTTCGCCGACTCCAACGGGGACGGCGTCGGGGACCTGCGCGGCGTGCTGAACCACCTGGATCACCTGCAGCGCCTGGGCGTGGACGTGATCTGGCTCTCCCCGGTCTACCGGTCGCCCATGGACGACAACGGCTACGACATCAGCGACTACCAGGACGTCGACCCGCTGTTCGGCACGCTGGCCGACCTGGACGAGCTGATCGCCGACCTGCACGCCCGCGGCATGCGGCTGGTCATGGACCTGGTGGTGAACCACACGTCCGACGAGCACCCCTGGTTTGTCGAGTCGAGGTCCAGCCGCGACAACCCCAAGCGGGACTGGTACTGGTGGCGGGACGCCCGCCCCGGCACTACACCAGGCACCCCGGGCGCCGAACCCACCAACTGGGAGTCGCACTTCTCCGGCCCGACCTGGACCTGGGATGAGCACACCGGCCAGTACTACCTGCACATCTTCTCCCGCAAGCAGCCCGACCTGAACTGGGAGAACCCCGAGGTCCGCCAGGCCGTCTACGCCATGATGCGGTGGTGGCTGGACCGGGGCGTGGACGGGTTCCGGATGGACGTGATCGACATGATCAGCAAAGACACGTCCCTGCCGGACACGCAGCCCAGGCCCGGATCGCTCTACGGGCCAGGCGATCAGTTCTTCACCTGCGGCCCGCGCAACCACGAGTTCCTCCAGGAGATGTACCGCGAGGTCTTCGCCGGCCGCGACGCGCACGTGCTCACCGTCGGTGAGATGCCGGGTGTCACGATCCCGCAGGCGGTGCTGTTCACCGAGCCGGAACGGCACGAGCTGGACATGGTCTTCCAGTTCGAGCACGTCCGGCTGGACATCGGCCGGGACAAGTACGACCTGCGCCCGCTGCACCTGCCCGACCTGAAGGCGAACATGGCGGCCTGGCAGGCCGGGCTGGCCGGGCGCGGCTGGAACTCGCTGTACTGGAGCAACCACGACCAGCCCCGCTCGGTGTCGCGGTTCGGCGACGACGGCGCGTACCGGGTCGACTCGGCCAAGACGCTGGCCACCGTGCTGCACCTGCACCAGGGCACCCCGTACGTGTACCAGGGTGACGAGCTGGGCATGGTCAACTCCCCATTCGCCGTCATCGGCGACTACCGGGACATCCAGGCGCTCAACTACTACGCCGCGGCCGCCGCGGCGGGCGGCGTCGACCTGGCCGCGCTGCTGGTCGCCATGAGGAAGAGGAGCCGGGATCAGGCGCGGACCCCGGTCCAGTGGGACGCCTCGCCGCAGGCCGGGTTCACCACCGGCACGCCCTGGATCGCCGTCAACCCCGACTACCCCGAGGTCAACGCGGCCGCCGAGGTGGGCCAGCCGGATTCGGTGTTCGAGCATTACAGAAAGCTCATCGAGCTCCGGCACGACGATCCCGTGGTAACCGACGGCGCCTTCGAGCTGCTGCTGCCCGAGCACCCGGCGATCTGGGCCTTCCTGCGCCGCGGCCACGACGCCGAACTGCTGGTCGCGGCCAACTTCTCCGCGAACGTGGTCAGCGCCGCGCTGCCGCTGGAGGCCGACTGGGCCGGAGCGGCCGTCGTCCTGACCAACCTGGCCGAACCCGAACCGAACCCGCTTCAGCCGCCGCCCGACCTGAAGCTCAGGCCCTGGGAGTCGGTCATCTGGCGCCGTACCCGCTGACCGGCCGCGCGCCAAGGCCGGCCCCGCACCGCCTGACCGGCCGCGCGCCGCGCGCGCAGCACGCGCAGGCTCAGCCGATGGCGGCCGCGATGATCTCCCGGGCCTGGTCCTGGATGGCGGCCAGCTGCTCCGGACCGCGGAACGACTCGGCGTACAGCTTGTACACATCCTCGGTGCCAGACGGGCGGGCCGCGAACCAGCCGGTCGCGGTCACCACCTTGAGCCCGCCGATCGGCGCGCCGTTGCCCGGTGCGCTGGTCAGCGCCGCGATGATCTCCTCACCCGCGAGCTCGGTCGCATCGACCTGATCCGGGGACAGCCTGGCCAGCGCCGCCTTCTGCGCACGGCTGGCCGCGGTGTCGATGCGGGCGTAGGCCGGGTCGCCGTACCGGCCGGTCAGGTCGCGGTAATGCTCCGACGGCGACTGCCCCGTCACGGCCGTGATCTCCGAGGCGAGCAGGGCCAGGATGATGCCGTCCTTGTCGGTCGTCCAGACCGAGCCGTCCCGCTGCAGGAACGACGCGCCGGCGCTCTCCTCGCCGCCGAACGCCACCGAGCCGTCCAGCAGCCCGGGCACGAACCACTTGAACCCCACCGGGACCTCGAGCAGGGCCCGCCCCAGGCCCTCGGTCACCCGGTCGATCATCGACGAGCTGACCAGGGTCTTCCCGACCGCGGACCCGGCGGGCCAGCCACCGCGGTGCCGGTACAGGTAGTCGATGGCCACCGCGAGGTAGTGGTTGGGGTTCATCAGCCCGCCGTCCGGGGTCACGATGCCGTGCCGGTCGGCGTCGGTGTCGTTCCCGGTCGCGACCGTGAACTCGTGCTGGCGGCGGATCAGGCTGGCCATCGCGTACGGGGACGAGCAGTCCATCCGGATCTTGCCGTCCCAGTCCAGCGTCATGAACCGGAACGTGGCGTCCACGTCCGGGTTGACCACGGTCAGGTCCAGGCCGAAACGCTCGCCGATCTCGCCCCAGTAGGCCACGCTGGCCCCGCCGAGCGGGTCGGCGCCGATGCGGACCCCGGCGGCCCGGATGGCTGTCATGTCCACCACGCGCTCCAGGACCGACACGTAGCTGTCGAGGAAATCGAACCTGCCCGTCGAGTCGGCGGCGATCGCCTGAGCGTACGGGACCCGGCGCACGGCCTTCAGCCCGTCGGCCAGCAGCTCGTTGGCCCGGTCCTGGATCTGCCGGGTGATGTCGGTGCCCGCGGGGCCGCCGTCCGGCGGGTTGTACTTGAACCCGCCGTCCGGCGGCGGGTTGTGCGACGGCGTGACCACGATCCCGTCTGCCCGCGGCTCCGGGCCGGAAGCGTTGTGGGCCAGGATCGCCCGCGACACCGCCGGAGTGGGCGTGTAGCCGCCGCGGGCGTCCACCATGACCTGCACCCCGTTGGCGGCCAGCACCTCCAGCGCGCTGACCTGAGCCGGCTCGGACAGCGCGTGCGTGTCGGCGCCCAGGTACAGCGGCCCGTCGATCCCGGCCGCGGCCCGGTACTCGCAGATGGCCTGGCTGGTGGCCAGGATGTGGTCCTCGTTGAACGTCGCCGAGAACGCCGACCCGCGATGTCCCGACGTGCCGAACGACACCCGCTGCGCCGCATCCCCAGGATCGGGATGCACCGCATAGTACGCGGTCACCAGCTTGGCGACATCGACGAGGTCTGCACTGTCAGCGGGCTGTCCCGCGCGCGGATCGACCATGCCGCCATACTGGCACGCGCCCCCGGCGGCCGGCACCGGCAGTACCGTCGGCCAGGCCAGTCAGACCTGGCGCCGCCTGGTGGCGATGGTCAGCAGCCGCAGATTGAGGCCGTGATCCGGGTCGGCGAACGGCGTGCCCGGGGCGCTGACGTCGAAACGGCCGCTGTCCGGCACGTAGTCGCGGCCGCGGGCGACCACCCGGCGCAGCCGGCTCACCGCCGTGATGTCGGTCAGCGGATCACCGTCCACCACGATCAGGTCGGCCTCGTAGCCCGCCGAAAGCCGGCCGGTGATCGCCTCGACGCCCAGCGCCGCGGCTGCCTCGGTGGTGGCCATGGCCAGCACCTGCGCGGGGGTGAAACCGAGGCTGACCAGGTATTCGAGCCCGCCGGCGTACTGGTGGTGCGGCGTGTTGTCGATGCCCGCGTCGGTACCCGCGATGATCCGCACGCCCAGGTCGTACAGGGCCTTCACGTACTGGCCCACCGAGATGCCGGTCAGCTTGGCCACGTACGGGGCGTTGGCGTTCATCGTGGGGCAGACGTAGATGCCCTGCTCCGCGATCCGGGCCGCCAGCCGCTCGTCGAAGTACCGCTCGTTGGTCTCGGTCACGAACGAGCAGTGCTCGATCGAGCTGACCCCGGCCTCGGCCGCCCGGCGGATGCCCTCCAGGCCGTGCGCGTGCGCGGCCACCGGCTTGTCGACCCGCCTGGCCTCCGCCACGATCACGGCCAGCTCCCCGGTGGTGAACTGGGCGTACCACGGCGCCGACCCGGTGGTCATGAACCCGCCGGTGGCCATGACCTTGATCAGGTCGGCCCCGTGCTTGTGCTGAGTGCGGACCAGGCGGCGCAGGTCGTCCTCGCTGTCTGCCTCGCCGCCCATGAACCAGCAGTGCCCGCCGGTGACGGTGACTGGCGGGCCCGCCGCCACGATCCGCGGGCCCCGCGCCAGGCCCGTCGCTATCGCCTCCCGCGCGACCAGGGACAGGTACCCCCGCCCGCCCAGGTCACGGGCGGTGGTCACGCCCACGCCGAGCAGCTCACGCGCGCTGCGCAGCATCAGTACCAGCTGCTCCTCGTCGCTTTCCCGGCGCATCCGGGCCACCGGATCGGGCCCGGCGTCGAAGCCGAGATGCACGTGGCTGTCGATCAGTCCCGGCAGGATGGTCGCGCCCGGGTAGTCCGTGCGGGGCAGGGCCGCGTACTCGGCCGGCAACCCGGCGGCGGCGCCGGCCCAGTCCACGGTCCGGTCGCCGATGACCACCGCACCGTCGGTCAGGAGCTGCTCGCCCGTGATGACCCGCGGCGCGGTCAGTACCTCCGCCATGGCCCCAGCATGCCCCACCGGGCGGACCGTGGCCAGGTGCGAGGATATGGGTGTGCCAGGAACTCTCCGCCAGGAAATCGACGCCACCACGGTGGCGGCGCTGCGCGCCCGCGGCAGCTTCAAGTGGACGGCCCCGGGCCCGGACGGGCTCGGCGCGGCCGTGGCCGAGATGGACTTCGGCGCCGCCCCGGCCATCCTGGACGCGCTGGCCAGGCTGTCCGCCGACGCGAACTTCGGCTACCTGCCGCCGCCCCTGGCCGATGAGCTGGCCGCGGCCTGCGCGGACTTCCAGCGCCGCCGGTTCGGCTGGGAGGTCGACCCGGCGTCGATCCATCCCGTCCCTGACGTGATCAAGGGCCTGGAGATCAGCATCACCCACTTCTCCCGCCCCGGATCGCCGGTCATCCTGCCCACCCCGGCCTACATGCCGTTCCTGACCGTGCCCGGCTTCCTCGGCCGGGAGATCATCCAGGTCCGGATGCGCAACCAGGACGGCTTCTTTACCTTCGACCTGGACGCCATCGAGGACGCCTTCCGGGCCGGCGGGCACCTGCTGGTCTTCTGCAACCCCTACAACCCGCTCGGCCGCGTCTTCACCCGCGAGGAGATGACCCAGCTGACCCAGGTGGTCGACCGGCACGGCGGCCGGGTCTTCGCCGACGAGATCCACGCGCCGCTGATCTACCAAGGATGGCGCCACATCCCCTATGCGTCCACGTCGACAGCCGCCGCGGCACACACCCTGACCGCCACCTCGGCCTCCAAGGCGTGGAACCTGCCCGGCCTGAAGTGCGCCGAGGTCATCCTGACCAGCGACGCCGACCGGCGGCGCTGGGCGGAGATGGGCTTCTTCGCCTCGCACGGGGCCAGCAATCCCGGCGTGGTGGCCAACATCGCCGCGTTCCGGCACGGCGAAGCCTGGCTGGACGAGGCCGTGGCCTACCTCGACGACAGCCGCAACCTGCTGGCCCGGCTGCTCGGCCGTCACCTGCCCCAGGTGCGGTACCGCCCGCCGGACGGCACCTACCTGGCCTGGCTCGACTGCAGCGCGATGGACCTGCCCGGCTCACCCGGCGAGCTGGTCACCGGCCAGGCGGGCGTCACCGTGGTAGACGGGCCTGCCTTCGGCGACGGCGGGGCCGGGTCGTTCCGGCTCAACTTCGCCACCCCGCAGCCCATCTTGACCCAGATGGTCGAGCACATCGCCGCCGCCCTGAACGCGGCCATGGTGTGAGACCGGCGGTCCGGACGGCGATCCGGGTAGAAGGCATCGTCCAGGGCGTCGGCTTCCGTCCCTACGTGTACACGCTGGCCACCGGCCTGGGCCTGACCGGGTTCGTGGGCAACGACGTGGACGGGGTGTTCGCCGAGGTCGAGGGGCCGGCGACGGCGGTCAGCGAGTTCCTGCTCCGGCTGGAGCGGGAGCCGCCCCCGCTGGCCAAAATCGAGCGGGTCACCACGCGGACCGTGCCGCCCAGCGGGTCGACCTCGTTCGCCATCGCCGCCAGCGGACCCGACGGACAGCGCCGGACACTAGTGTCCGCCGACACGTCGACCTGCGCCGACTGCCTGCGCGAGCTGGCCGACCCGGCCGACCGGCGCTTCGGTTACCCGTTCATCAACTGCACCAACTGCGGGCCCAGGTTCACCATCGTCCGCGACGTGCCCTACGACCGGCCGCTGACCACCATGGCGCCCTTCGCCATGTGCGAGCCGTGCGCGGCGGAATACCACGACCCGGCCGACCGCCGCTTCCACGCCCAGCCGACCTGCTGCCCGGCCTGCGGGCCCCGGCTGGCCCTGCGCGACCCGGCCGGGACCGAGCTGCCCGGCGATCCCCTGCCGCGAGCCGCCGAACTGCTCGCCGCGGGCCAGGTCCTGGCCATCAAGGGCCTCGGCGGCTACCACCTGGCCGTCGACGCCGCCTGTGCCCCGGCCGCCGAGACGCTCCGCGCCCGCAAGCACCGCGAGGACAAGCCGTTCGCCGTGCTGGCCGCCGACCTGGCCGCGGCGCGCGAACTGGGCCACGTCGACGAGGCCGCCGCCGGACTCCTGGCCAGCCGCGCCCGCCCCATCGTGCTGCTGCCGCGCCGCGAAAACGCCCCCGTCGCCGCGGCCGTCGCCCCCGGCAACCGCCAGCTCGGCGTCATGCTGCCCTATACCCCGCTGCACCACCTGCTGATCAGGGCCGCGGCCGGGCCGATCGTGCTGACCAGCGGGAACGTCTCCGACGAGCCGATCGCCTACCGGGACGCCGACGCCCTGGACCGGCTGGCCGGCCTCGCGGACGCGTTCCTGACCCACGACCGGGCCATCCACATGCGGACCGACGACTCGGTGGCCCGGGCCTTCCGCGGCCGGCCGGTGCTGCTGCGCCGGTCCCGCGGTTACGTCCCCGAGCCGGTCCCGGTGACCCGTGCCTTCCCGCGCCCCGTGCTGGCCTGCGGCGCCGAGCTGAAGAACACGTTCTGCCTGGCCAAAGACCGCTACGCCTTCGTCTCCCACCACATCGGCGACCTGGAGAACGCCGAGACGCTGCAGTCCTTCACCGAGGGCATCGAGCACTTCCGGCGCCTGTTCGACATCGGCCCGCAGGTCGTCGCCCATGACCTGCACCCGGAGTACCTGTCCACCAAGTACGCGCTCGACCTGGACGGCGTCGACCTGCAGCCGGTCCAGCATCACCACGCGCACATCGCCTCCTGCCTGGCCGACAACGGCGCCGACGGCCCGGTCATCGGGGTGGCCTTCGACGGCACCGGCTACGGCCCCGACGGCACCATCTGGGGCGGCGAGTTCCTGGTCGCGGACCTGGCCGGCTTCGAGCGCGGCGGTCACCTGGCCCCGGTGCCGATGCCCGGCGGGGCCGCCGCCATCAGGCAGCCCTGGCGGATGGCCGCCGCCTACCTGGGCGCGGACGCGCCGGCCGGCCTCGGCGTGGTCGGCCGCCATCAGGACCACTGGCCGGCCGTGACCGCCATGGCCGCCAAGGGCGTCAACGCCCCGCTGACCTCCAGCGCCGGCCGGCTGTTCGACGCCGCCGCGGCGATCCTGGGCGTCCGGGACGCGATCAACTACGAGGGCCAGGCCGCCATCGAGCTCGAGCAGCTGGCCGACCCCGCCGAGACCGGTGCCTACCGGGCGGGCCTGGCCACCGGCGCAGGGCCGTTCCAGGCCTGCGGCGCCGATCTCCTGCACGCGATTCTGGCGGACCTAACGGCCCAGGTTCCTGCCCCGGTCATCGCGGCGCGCTTCCACCATGGCATGGCCGCGCTGATCGAGGCGGGCTGCGTCCTGCTCGGCGAGAGCAGCGGCCTGGGCACGGTGGCCCTGTCCGGCGGCGTGTTCCAGAACATGCTGCTGCTGCAGGCCACGGCGGCCCGGCTGGAGGCTCGCGGGTTCCGCGTGCTGACGCACTCCCGGGTCCCGTGCAACGACGGCGGGATCAGCCTGGGCCAGGCCGTGATCGCCGGTGCCCGGGACCGGCTCCAGCCCTAGGCGTCACCCCCACCGCACCCCCAGCGACAGCTCGGTGGCCAGCCCGGCCTGCACCGACGCCACGGCGCGGAACGCCTCCCTGAGGTAGGAGCGGGCCAGCGGGTTCAGCTGCTTGGGATCGATGAAGTCGTCCGGCGCCTCGCCGCCGCGCAACTGCTCGACCTGATGGTCGAGCCGCAGCGAGAAGATGAAGCCGAACGCCTCGATCAGCGTGCTCGCCTCCGGGTCGGCCAGCGTGCCCGCCGCCTGGGCCGCGCGCAGCCGGTCCAGGGTGGAGGCACCCGTGACGCCCGCGCCGAGCGCGGCCCACCGGGCCAGGTCCACGATCGGGATCAGCCCGCCGTGCTTGAGGTCGAGCTGCCCGCGGCGCTCGCCCGAGTGCTCGACCACGAAGTCGCGCAGGAACCCGGTGGGCGGCCGGAACGACAACGCGAACTGGGCCAGCAGCCGCTTCAGGTCGGCCCGGTCAAGCTGGTCCCGGGCCGCCCACAGCGCGTCGGCGGCGGGGGCGCCGCGGCCGGAATCCCAGACCGGGCGGCTGTCGGTCAGCACCGAGACCAGAATCAGCGCCTGCTCCTCGGTGGGGTCCTGGCTGAGGCGCCGCGCCGCCGCCCGCCAGGAGGCCAGCGACCGCGCGAACAGCGGGTTAGCCGCGCTGGCACCGTGCGCGTCCGGTCGCAGCCCGCAGGCCCGCAGCCCGTCCTGCACCGCGTTCGCCACCCGGGCCAGGTAGTCACGGACCTCGGCCGCGCCCCCGGCCGTGGCCTCGCGGGCCGCTGTCCCGGCTGCCTCCGCCGCGGGATCGTCGTCCGCGGTACCCGGCTGGTGCGCGTCCTGCCAGGCCAGCGCGCTGTCGACGTCCGAGGACGGCACGGCCTCGCGCCGGGCCAGGCTGCCGAGCGCGAACCAGGTGAACGGCACGGGCGGATCGCCCGCCGCCGCCACGGCCAGCTCGGCCAGCCGCCGGGTGAGCGCGTCCAGCACCACCGAACGGACCGCCGCCACCTGCTCGGCCGCCACCCGCGCGTCGCGCAAGGCGACGATCATCGGGCCCAGCCCGGCGGCCGCGTCGGCCACCTCGGCCGGGGTGGCCGCCAGGGCGATGGCCCGGCGCAGCAGGAACGGCTGACGCGCCTGGGCCGACACCAGGTCGCCGTCGTCGACCACACCCAGCACCTCGCCGGCCACGGACAACACCGGCGCGTGATGGATGTTGCGCTCCAGCATGTCCAGCAGGACCTCGCCGGCCGGCCGGCGGCGGTCACCGTATAGGCGGGTTCGGTCATGATGGCCGAGACCGGGCCGTCGGGACTGACGCCCGCCGCGACCACCCGCGACCGGAAGTCCTGGTCGGTCACGATCCCGAGCCCGCCGCCGGTGCGCACCAGCACCGCACTGACGCCCGCGGCGGTCATCCGCCGCGCCGCCTCGCGGATCGGCTCGCCGGGCGGGCACAGCAGCGGCGGCGTGCGGATCAGCGCCGCGACCTGACGCTGGCCCGGGTCGGCCGGGCCAACGGGCTCCGCCGGCGGGCCGTTCCTGGCGACGATCGACCGGGCCACGAACCGGAGCACGTCCGGCCGGGCCAGCAGCGGGCGCACCACGTCCGCGGGGATGCGGTAGCAGACCGTGTCCTGGCCGGCCCGGGCCTCGAAACCGGTCGGCAGCCCGGAGATCATCGACGCCTGCCCGAACAGCTCGCCCGGGCCGAGCAGGTCCAGGATCCGCCCGTCGTAGCGGACCTCGACCACGCCGTCCCGGACCATCCACAGGTACTCCACCGGCCCGGCGCCCTGCGGGAAGATCGTCGCGCCCCGCGGGCTGACCTCGGTCTCGGTCACCGCCGCGACGCCGGCCAGGTCATCCGCGCCCACCGCATCGAACGGCGGCCGGGAGCCGAGAAAGTCGGCGATGCCCGCAGCGGGACCGGAGCCGGACACGGCCGGGATCAGGGTCAGGCGGTCTCGTCGCCCACGCCCACCACGGCCGGGGCGGGACCGGCCCGGTGCTCATCGAGCACGCTGGCCGGGCGGCCGTGGAGCTTGGCGAAGTAGTAGATGACGCCGACCCCGCCGAGCAGGCCCGTGAACGTGAACGCGCCCCACTGGAAGTACCAGTGGTCGCCGCCGTAGACCGCCGCGCGCGGCCAGGCCAGGTTGACCATGACGCCGACCTGGAAGATCACGGCCAGCAAGTTGATCACCACGCCCCAGCGCCCCAGGTTGAAGTATGGGCCGTGCTCCGGCGTCGGCCACTTGCCGCGCAGCCGGGCAATCAGCAGCGGCCCGGTGACGCACAGGTAAGCGATGTAGAACATGATGATCGCGACCGAGGTCAGCACGAAGAACGCGCGCTGGTTGCCCACGTTCAGCACCAGCAGCAAGATCGTGATCACGCCGATGACGATGGAGGGGACCAGCGGCGTCTTGGACTTGCCGTGCACCTTGGCGATGGCCGAGGCGTACGGCAGCCGGCCGTCGCGGCCCATGGTGAAGATCATCCGGATCCCGCCGGCGTGCACGGCCAGGCTGCACACGGTGATCGCGATCAGCGAGTCGATCAGGAACAGGTTGCCGATCGGGCCGCCCAGGGTGGCCTTGACCAGGTAGGGCAGCCCGGAGGTGCCGAGCTGCGAGGCGTGGATGTTGGGCACCGACATCTCGCCGAACAAGATGACCAGCAGGCCGGCGATCCCGGCCGCGATGAGCGCCCGCAAGATGGCCGGCGGGGCGTTCTTCCGCGGGTTATGGGTCTCCTCGGCCAGCGACCCGGCGGTGTCGAACCCGTACATCACGTAGGCGCTCATCAGCCCGGCGACCAGGAACGCGCCGAAGTACCCGAACGGAGAGCCCTTGCCGTTGCCGAACGTGTCGAACACGACGCCGAAGCCGCGGTGGATGTGCGCGGCGAGCAGGATGATCAGCAGCGAGACGCCGCACAGTTCGGCGGCCACGCCGAAGTTGTTGATCCGGGCCATGGTCTTGACCCCGACCATGTTGATGATGGTGGTGAACACCACCAGGACCGCCGCCAGCAGCAGCGCGTTCTTGGCGCCGCCCGGCGTGGCCACCTGCCCGATGTCGGCCTTGGTGCCGATGATCTCGAACGCCGAGGTGATCTGCGGCGCCACCACCTGGTAGGCCACCGCCACCGCGGCCAGCGTGACGATCGAGCCCACGGTCAGGATCCAGCCGCCGAAGAAGGAGGTGAACGGCCTGGCGATCTGCTTGGACCACTGGTAGACCGAGCCGGCCAGCGGGTACTGCCCGGCCATCTCCGCGAAGCACAGCGCGACCAGGAACTGGCCCGCGAACACGGCCGGCCAGGTCCAGATGAACGCCGGGCCGCCCGAGAAGAAGCCGAAGAAGAACAGCTCGAACACCCCGGTCATGATCGAGATGTAGCTGAACCCGGCGGCGAACGAGGAGAACAGCCCGAGCGAGCGGTCCAGTTCCTGCTTGTACCCGAACCTGGCCAGTTCGTCGCTGTCCGCACCCGGCATCGCCATGGTCCGCCTCCTCGCCCGAGGGACCGCCGCGGCCACCCGCGTGCCCTCATTATGAGCCGCGCCTTAACCCAGGTGAAGAAGCCGACCCGAGTTGCCCACGAGGTGGGAATGCCAGCTCAGCAGATGCGGGGCAGGGGGTCGCCGACCAGGAGGTCGACGATCCGGGTGCCGCCGAACGCGGTCTTGAGCTGGACGATGCCCGGCTGCTCGGCGCGTACGTGGCCGATCACCGCGGCCTGCTCGCCGAGCGGGTGAGCGCGCAGCGCGGCCACCGCCCGGTCGGCCGCCTCGCCCGGCACCACCGCGACCAGCCGGCCCTCGCAGGCGACGTACATCGGGTCGATGCCGAGCAGCTCGGAGGCGCCCCGGACCTCGGCCCGGACCGGGATCTGGTCCTCGCTGACCAGCACGCCGACGTCGGCGTCCTTGGCGATCTCGTTGAGGATGGTAGCCACCCCGCCGCGGGTCGCGTCGCGCATGGCCCGGACGCCGGGGACCGCGTCCAGCAGGCCCGCGACCAGGCCGTTCAGCGGGGCCGTGTCGGAGATGACGTCCGCCTCGATGTCCAGCTCGCCGCGGGCCAGCATGATCGTCACGCCGTGATCGCCGATCGGGCCGGACACGATGATGGCGTCGCCGGGCTGGGCCCGGGCCACGCCGAGGTTCACGTCCCGGTCGAAGACGCCCACCCCGGCGGTGTTGATGTAGCAGCCGTCGGCCTTGCCCTTCTGCACCACCTTGGTGTCGCCGGTGACCACGTGCACGCCGGCCGCGTCGGCCGCGGCCCGCATCGAGGCGACGATCCGCTGCAGGTCGGCGACGGGAAAGCCCTCCTCCAGGATGAACCCGGCCGACAGGTACAGCGGCGTGGCCCCGGACACGGACAGGTCGTTGACCGTGCCGTTGACGGCCAGGTCGCCGATGTCGCCGCCGGGGAAGAACAGCGGCGAGACCACGTAGGAGTCGGTGGTCAGCGCGATCCGGCCGCCGGCCACGGCCAGCGTGGCGGCGTCCTCGAGCGGCTCGAGCAGCGGGTTGCGGAACGCGTGGAGGAAAACGGCCTCGATCAGGGTGTGGGTCGCCTTGCCGCCCGCTCCGTGCGACATCGTGATGCGTTCTTCCCTGACCTTGGGACGGCGGCGCCGGGCGCGGTCGATCCGGTCCAGCACCTGCTGCTCCCGGTCGGCCAGCGGCAGCTGCCTCCGTCCCTCGGCTTCGATCTCGTCGTGCTCCGCGAGCGCCTGGTCGATCCAGCCCGGCTGGTGCTCGTGATCGACGGTCATGGCCGGCCCGCCTGGGCGGTCTCGGCTACGCGGTTGCGGTTCATCCGGCCGAAGTTGTAGTACGCGGCGCAGGCGCCCTCCGGGGACACCATGCAGGTGCCGATCGGGGTTTCCGGCGTGCACGCGGTGCCGAACACCTTGCACTCCCAGGGCTTGAGCACGCCCTTGAGCACCTCGCCGCACTGGCAGGCCTTGGGGTCGGCGACCCGGACCCCGGGCACCTGGAACAGCCGTTCCGCGTCCATGGCCGCGAACTGCTCCCGGACCTGCAGCGCGGAGTGCGAGATGAAGCCGAGCCCACGCCACTCGAAGTAGGGCCGCAGCTCCATGGTCTGGCCGATGGCCTGGAGCGCGACCACGTTGCCGTTCCAGGGCACCACCCGGGAGTACTGGTTCTCTATCTCGGACCGGCCCTGCGACAGCTGCACCATGAGCATGTAGATGGACTGCAGGATGTCCAGCGGCTCGAACCCGGCCACCACTACCGGCTTGCCGTAGTCGCGGGCGATGAACTCGTACGGCCGGCAGCCGATCACCGTGGACACGTGGCCGGGGCCGATGAAGCCGTCCAGCCGCAGGTCCGGCGAGTCCAGGATGGCCTTGATGGCCGGGACGATCGTCACGTGGTTGCAGAACACCGAGAAGTTCTCGATGCCCGCCGCCTCGGCGCGCAGCATGGTCATCGCGGTGGACGGCGCCGTGGTCTCGAACCCGATGGCCATGAACACCACGTGCTTGTCCGGGTTCTGCTTGGCGATCTTCAGCGAGTCAAGCGGCGAGTACACCATGCGGATGTTGGTGCCCTCGGCGTTGGCGTCGAAGAACGAGCCGCCGCTGCCCGGCACGCGCATCATGTCGCCGAACGAGGTCATGATCACGTCCGGCTGGGAGGCCAGATGGATAGCGTCGTCCACCCGCCCCATGGGGATCACGCACACCGGGCAGCCGGGCCCGTGCACCAGGGTGATCGACTCGGGCAGGTAGTCCTCGAGGCCGTGCTTGTAAATCGTGTGCGTGTGTCCGCCGCACACTTCCATCAGCTTGTACTGGCGGCCGGGCTCGCACAGCGCCGCGATCTTGGCGGCTAGCGCGTGGGCCTTGTCTGCATCCCGGAACTCGTCAACGAACCGCATTGTCCGCACGCTCCTATCGGGTCTATTCGATCAGTGATTCCCGCAGGGCCGCGATCTCATCCTCGTAGGCCTGTCCGATGCCCTCGAGGAACTCCATGGCCGCCGCCGCCTCGTGCTCGTCGATCTTCGACAGGGCGAAACCGACGTGGATGAGCACCCATTCGCCGGGCACGGGAGGATCGTCCGTGAGCAGGCCGATGTTGATCATCCGCCGGACGCCGCTGACGTCGACCTTGGCCAGGTCGGGCTGGTC
Source organism: uncultured Actinomycetes bacterium (assembly GCA_963790065.1). GTDB lineage: Bacteria > Actinomycetota > Actinomycetes > Streptosporangiales > Streptosporangiaceae > Palsa-504. Next base: position 243,132 of record CAWBNK010000005.1, read on the forward strand.
CGGGTGAAGTTCTATGACCTCACCGGGTATGCCGAGGCACATGTGCCACCTCTTCCTGATGGTTTAACGGGCTGAGCGGGCCAGGGCGGCGGCGGTGAGCTCCCACAGCACCTGGTACGTGGTGGTCTGCGCCTCCTGGATGCGGTGCACCGAGGCCGACGGGGCCACGAAGAGGTAATCGATGCTGTCGAGCTCGGCCATCTTCCCGCCGTCGTAGCCGGCCAGCCCGATGGTGAGCATTCCCCGGCGGCTCGCCTCGTCGAAGGCGCGCAGCAGGTTTCCCGAGTTACCGCTGGTCGAAAGGCCGACCGCGATGTCGTTCCGGCCGCCGAACGCCGCCAGCTGGCGGGCGAACACGACCTCCACGCCGATGTCGTTGCACAGCGCGGTGACCACTGAGGTGTCGTTGGCCAGCCCGAACGCGGGCAGCGGACGAGCCCCGCCGGCCGGGTTCAGGAACAGCGTGGCCAGCTGCTGCGCGTCGGTGGCGCTGCCGCCGTTGCCGAACGCGAACAGCCGCCCGCCCGCGTCAAACCGGGCCGCGGCCTCCCGGGCGCACGCTTCCAGCCGGGCTCCGTCCCGGGCGGCGACGGTGCGGCGCAGCTCGATGATCTCCGCCGCCTTGGCCACGGTCGAGGCGCGGACCTGATCCAGCACGGCGGACAGATCTGTCTTGTCGGCGTACAGGAACGGGTAGAGCGACTCCATCGCCGCGGCCGCCGGGTCCGCCCCAGCCTGGTTCTGCTGGCCCATGGCGGGTCATCTCCCTATCACGGCGATGGCTTCCCTGGCGTGAACCAGGATCGTATCGCCCACGTCCGCGCTGACCAGGGCCACGCTGACCGTCTCCTCGCCGGAGCCGGTGTCGACCACGGCCATCTGGTCCTCAAGCAGCCGTAGCACCCGGACCTCGACCGCCGTATCAGAGCAGGTAATACAGACATCGCCGATGCACTCCGGCAGCATCTGAGGGGCGGTTTCGCCGGGCATCATGCGACCACCCCGGGGCCGAGCACACCGGGCTGCTCGAAGAACACGTGCACCAGTTCCCACAGTACGTGGTACATGGTCACGTGCATCTCCTTGACCACCTGGGGGTCGGCGGAGGCGGCCACCAGCAGGTGCTCGGCGGCCTTGCCCGCCGCGATCTGGCCGCCGTCCCCGCCGGTCAGGGCGATGGTCAGCAAGCCCAGGTCGCGGGCGGCCTCCAGCCCGGCCAGCACGCTCGGGCTGTTCCCGTCGGCCGAGATGCCCAGGGCGATGTCCGCCGGGTCGGCCAGGTAGCGGATCTGGTGGGCGAAGATGGCGGCCACGCCGTCCCGTTCGGCGATCCCGCTGACCGTGGCCACGTCTGTGGTCAGCGAGATGGCCGGCAGCGCGCGCTTGCCGACGATCACCGGGTGGACGAACTCCACAGCCACGTGCTGCGCGTCCGTGCTCGGCCCGCCGGTGCCGAAGACCACCAGCTTGCCGCCCCGGTGGAACCGCACCGCCATGGCGTGGCAGGCCGAAGCGACCGCGTCGGCCTGGTCGGCCAGGTCACGCGCTGGCGCGCTGCGCAGCTCGAACAGGCGGCTGGCTTCCGCACCGTCTGGAACCGGCTCCCCCGGCCCGCTCATTAACCGGGGCCCTTCTGGTCCGTTGCCGCCCGAAGCGATGCCATGACAGCACCGTAGGACACATGTGGGAGAGCGTCCAGTATCCGGCAGGACACTTCTGGGTGGTGACCGGCGCTCGTAGCAGCGCTCATAGCAGGCGCAGCTGACGGTCGGCGGGGCGGCGGGCCCGGGCCACGATGGCCTGGCCCAGCAGCCCGGGCTGGATGGCGGCCAGGAACGGCGACCGGCCGGCCGCCGACTCGGCGCCGTGCCTGCTCCGCCGGGCCGCGCAGCTTAGCAGCAGCTTGCCGCGGGCCCTGGTCATCCCGACGAACAGCAGCCGCCGCTCTTCGGCGGAGTCAGCCGGGGACAGCGGCCCGGCTCCGGGCAGCCGCAGCGGCAGCAGCCCCCTCTCGCAGCCGGCCAGGAACACCACCTCGAACTCCAGGCCCTTGGCCCCGTGCAGGGTCAGCAGCGTGATCGCCTCGGCCCGCGGATCCAGCGCGTCGGTCTCGGCGCCCAGCGACACCTCGGACCTGAACCGCTCCAGGTCGCCGCCGCACCGGCGGGCCAGCGGGGTCAGCACCTCGGCAGCAGCCCTGATGTCCACCACCGACGCATCGCGCTCGCCGCGCGCCGCGGCCAGGGCCCGCACCGCCCCCGTCAGCCGCCGCAGAACATAACCGCTGTCGTCCGCGCCGCCGCCGGCCTCGGCCGATCCGCCGTCGGCCGCGCCGTCCGCGCCGCGGCCGGCCGCTTCCAGGGCGCCGCCCGCCCGCCCCCCAGCCGCGGGGTCCAGTAGCCGCAGCTCGCGCATGAGGTCGGCCACTCCCGTCCGGCGGGACAGCCGGTCGTGCGAGCGCTTCTGGAACGGCAGCCCGGCCCGGGTCAGCGCCTGGCCGAGCGGCCCGGCCTGCGCATCGGTCCGGTACAGCACCGCGATGTCGGCCAGCCCGAGCTTGCCGTGGTCGTGCCCGTCGGCCCGGCCGCTGTCCAGGCTGTGGAACGAGGCCCCGCCCAGCAATCGGTCGATCACTCCCGCGATCCAGGCCGCCTCGGCCTGCTCGTCGGCCGCCTCGTGCCACGTGATCGCGGCCAGCGGGTCACCCGGGTCCGGCTCGGCCGCGGCGGGCTGGGCCCGGGCCGCGCCCGCCCGCCCCGGGACCAGCGTGGCTGGGGCGATGGCCTGCAGGGCGGCGGTCACGATGACAGGATCGGACCGGTAGTTCCTGGTCAGCTCCACCGTGGTACCGCCGGGGAAGTCCGCCGCGAACCGGCCGAAGATGCCCACGTCGGCGCCGCGGAAGCCGTAGATCGACTGATCAGGGTCGCCGATCGCGGTCAGGCCCGCGCCGTCGCCGCTGATGGCCCGGATCAGGCCGTACTGCGCGGCGTCGATGTCCTGGTACTCATCCACGCTGATCCGCAGCCACCGGTCCCGCAGCGCGGCCGCCACCGCCGGGTGCGCGTCGAGCAGCGCGGCCGTCATCTCGGTCAGGCCGTCGAAGTCGACTAGGTCGCGGGCGATCAGTGCCTGCCGCAGTGCCTGCCGCTGGGCCAGGTGCCCGGCGGGGTCTTCGGCCAGCCCGGCGATCAGCTTGCGGCCGTCCCGCTCCGAGCCGGCCACCTCGGCCGCCACCCGGAGCCTGGCCGCCTCGTCGGCCACCCCGAACGCGGCGGGCAGCCCGGCCGCCTCGTGGTGCTCGCGCAGGATCCGCAGGCCCAGGCCGTGGAACGTGGTCACGGTGAGCTGGTCGTCCTGGCCGGGGCACAGCACGGCCAGCCGGTCCCGCAGTTCGGCCGCCGCCCGCCGGGTGAACGTGATGGCCAGGACCTGGCGGGCCGGCACGCCGCGCTCGGTGACCTGGTGGGCGATGCGGTAGGTCAGCGTCCGGGTCTTCCCGGTGCCAGGTCCGGCGATGATAAGCAGCGGCCCTTCGGCGGTGGCCGCGGCGTACTGATCCGGGTCCAGGCCGTCCAGCACCGACCCGGTGGCCGGCAAGAGAGGCGCAGCGGCCGGAGCAGCGCCGTCCCGGCGGCCGCGAGCCTGGGCGGGGGCGGCGGGAAGCCGGGACCGTTCGGCAGAATCTTGGTCTTTACCGCCCGGGACGGTCAGGCCGGCCACGGCGAACAGCGCCGTCCCGTCCAGTTCGTCCGGCTGGAACAGGCGGATGACGCCGTACTCGCCGTCGTAGCCGGCGTCCCGGCTCACCTCGCCGCGCCGGAGCCTGCCGATGGCCTCGCCGAGCAGCGAGCCGCCGACCCGGGCGATGTCGTCCAGCGGGACTTCCTGCAGGATGCTCAGCTCGGGGCCGAGCGCGGCGGTCAGCCGGGCCAGCTGCCCGGCCACCTTCTTGCTCCGCGGCCCGGTGCGCGCGATCTCGCCCACGATCTGGGGCAGCTGGACCAGGCAGGCGAAGCCCGGCGCGCCGTCCGGGCGGAACCCGGCCGGGCGGTCGGCTAGTTCGGCCACCCGGTGCAGCACGCCGACGGTCAGCGGCTTGCCGCAGGCCGGGCACGTGGTCTCCAGCGCGCGGGTCTGCTCCGGCTCGACCCGGATCCCGCACTTGCGGTGCCCGTCCAGGTGGTACTTGCCCTCCTCGGGGAAGAACTCGACCGTGCCCGCCAGGCCCTGGCCGGTGCGCAGCGCCTCGGCCATGGCGAAATAGTCCAGCCCGGTGCTGAACACCGTCGCCTCCCGGCCGAGCATCGGCGGCGAGTGCGCGTCGGAGTTGCTGACCAGCCGGTAGCCGTCCAGCGAGGAGCACATCCAGTTCATGGCCGGATCCGACGACAGGCCGGTTTCCACCGCGAAGATGTGGTCGGCCAGGTCGGCGTAGCAGTCCCGCACCGCGTCGAAGCCGGACTTGGAGCCGAGCACCGCGAACCACGGCGTCCAGATGTGCGCCGGGACCAGGAAGCAGCCCGGCCCGGCCGACAGCGTGATGTCCAGCAGGTCCCGCGAGTCCAGGCCCAGGATCGGGCGGCCGTCGGAGGCCAGGTTGCCGATCTTGGCCAGCGCCGCGGTGATCCGGTCGGCGGCCTCGAAGCTCGGCGCGTACAGCAGGTGATGCACCTTGCGGGTGCGCTCGTCCCGCCGGTAGATCGTCGAGATTTCAACGGAGAGCATGAACCGGACCTGGCCGGCGCAGGCGGGCGGGCAGTCGCGGCGCAGCCGGGCCTCCAGCTCCGGCCGGACCCGGAACAGGCCCGGCTCGGCCGGGACCAGCGTGTCCTTCAGCTCCTGCGCCCAGGCCGGGTGGGTGAAGTCCCCGGTGCCGAGCACGGTCAGGCCCTTGCGCAGCGCCCCGGCGGCCAGGTGCTCGATATCGCAGTCCTTGCTGCACGCGCGCGAGAACCTGGAATGGATGTGCAGATCGGCGTGGAACATGTCGGTCCGATACTGCCACCTGCCGCCGACAATTCGCGGTCATTCCGGCCGGGGCGCCGATGAAGTAACGTCGGTCGCGTGCTGCTTACCCCGGACGGCGCCGTGCTGCTCCTGATCGACCTGCAGCAGCGGCTCATGCCCGTCATCACCGATCACGAGACCGTCGTGGCCCGCGCCGTCCGGCTGGCCGAGGCGGCCCGGCTGCTCGACGTGCCGGTCCTCGCCACCGAGCAGTACCCGGCCGGCCTGGGGCCGACGGTGCCGCCGCTGGCGGCCTACCCGCAGGTGGTCCTGGCCAAGACCACCTTCTCCGCGACCGGGGATCCGGGCTTCGCCGCGCTGCTGCCCGCCGGGGCCAGCGCCATCTTGCTGGCCGGGGCCGAGGCGCATGTCTGCGTGCTGCAGACCGCGCTGGGCCTGCTCGCCTCCGGCCACCGCGTGGTCCTGGTCACCGACGCGATCGGCTCCCGCGACCCGGCCGACAAGGCGGTGGCCATCGAGCGCGCCCGCCAGCACGGTGCCGAGGTCGTGACCTCGGAGATGGTGCTGTTCGAGTGGCTGCGAGACGCGCGGCACCAGAAGTTCCGTGAGGTACAGAAGCTGCTCAAGTAGCCAGCTCATTGAGCTCACCGCCATGCCGACCGCCGCCTTCGTCGTCAACCGGAACCGGATCCGCCGCCTCGCGCCGCTGAACCGTGGCTGTGCGGCGGCCGGCGCGGCCCGCGGCTGGCAGGTCGCGCTGCTGGAGACCTGGTCGGCCGACGCGGGCGGCGGCGCCACCCGGCAGGCGGTCGAGGCCGGCGCCGAGCTGGTGGTCGCGGTGGGCGGCGACGGCACGGTCCGGGCCTGCGCCCAGGTGCTGGCCGGCGGCCCGGTGCCGCTGGCCATCGTGCCGCGCGGCACGGCCAACCTGGTAGCCACGGCGCTGGGCCTGCCGTCCTCCCTGGGCGCCGCCCTGGCGGTGGCGTTCGGCCCGTACGAGCGGCGGATCGACCTGGCCGTCGCCGACGGCGTCACCTTCGCCGCCATGGCGGGCATCGGCCTGGACGCCGCGGTGGTCGGCGCGACCGCGTCCGGGCTGAAGGGGGCGGCGGGCTGGCTGGGCTACGCCGCGACCGGAGTCAGGCGGCTGGCCGGGCCGAGCATCAGGTTCGAGATCTGCCTGGACGGCGGCGAGCCGCTGGCCCGCCGGGCCAGGTCCGTGGTGGTCGGCAACGTCGGGCTGCTGCCCGGCGGGTTCGTGCTGCTGCCCGAGGCCAGGCCGGACGACGGGCGGCTCGACGTGGGGATCCTCGCCCCGGCCGGGCCGTTCGGCTGGCCGCGCGTGGGCTGGCGGGTGGTGACCCGCAGCCGCCGCGGCGACCGGCTGCTGGAGCGCTTCCAGGCCCGGCAGGTCGAGATCACGGCCGGCGTGCCGCTGCCCAGGCAGGCCGACGGCGAGCTCATCGGGCCGGCGGGCTCGCTGGCCGTCACGCTCGTTCCCGGCGGGCTGCTGGTCCGGGTGCCCGCCGGCCGGCGCTCGGGCTCGTAACGTGCGGGCTCGGCTCGGCCCGTGCGCGGGCCGGTCAGGCGCGGGCGGCCGGCAGCGGGGTCAGCAGGATGTCGGCGACGGCCGCGCCGGGGCCCGCGTCACGCGTCCGGGCCACCTTGTGCCAGCCCCACTTCAGGAACGCCTGCTGCGCCGGGCCGGCCGCGGGCAGCACGGTCAGCGTGGCTCGTTCCTCGGGCCGGCCGGCCAGGATGAGGTCGTGCAGTTCCTGGCCGATGCCCTGCCGCCGCCAGGACGCCCGGACCAGCAGGTCGATGAGGGCGAAGGTGCGCCCCGGCCGTTCGGCGGTGGTGTCCTCGGGCAGCCGGGTGGTCAGCTCCCGCCACCAGGAGGTCGACGGGCGCAGCGGCATCCCGGCCGCGTAGCCGACCAGGTAGCCGCCGGAACGGGCCTCGGCCAGCGCGAATCCCGGCTGGCGCCGCTGGACCCGGAAGCGCTCCGCGAACTCCGCCGCGTCACCGGCCTGCCCGTAGGGCGGGTCGGCGTAGACCTCGGCGTGCAGCGCCTGCAGTTCGTCGGCGTGCGCGGCGGCCTGCTGCCCGTCGAGCAGCTCGAAGGTCAGCTCGGGCGCGGGCATGCTGACCACAACAACGGCGTGGCCCGCATACGTCCCGCCCCGGGCCCGCCGGCCCGCCGCACCGGCGCTAGCGTGCCAAGCAGGAACCGACCCAAGGACAGGTGGTGATCCGTGACCGGGCTGGACATCGAGGCCGGCGCGGCCGAGGCCGGGTTCGACCCGGACCGGCTGCAGCGCATCGACGAGCACTTCGCCCGCTACGTGGCCGACGGGCGGCTGCCCGGCTGGCTGCTCACCGTGAGCAGGCACGGCCGCCTGGTGCACGTGGCCCGGTGCGGATCCCGTGACCTGGAGGCCGGGCTGCCGGTGACCGACGACACGCTGTGGCGGATCTACTCGATGACCAAGCCGGTCACCTCGGTCGCGATCATGATGCTGTACGAAGAGGGCCGGCTGGCGCTCACCGATCCGGTCAGCAGGTTCATCCCCTCCTTCGCCGACGTCCGGGTCTACACCGGCGGCTCGGACCTGCGGCCGGTGACGGTCCCGGCCACCGAGCCGGTGCGGATCTGGCACCTGCTGACCCACACCGCCGGGCTCACCTACGGCTTCCACCGGGTGCACCCGGTCGATGCCCTGCTGCGGGCGGCCGGGTTCGAGTGGGCCACGCCGCCCGGCGTGGACCTGGCCGGGGCCTGCGACATCTGGGCCGGGCTGCCGCTGCTGTTCCAGCCCGGCGCCGAGTGGAACTACTCGGTCGCCACCGACGTGCTGGGCCGGGTGGTCGAGGTGGCTTCGGGCCAGCGGCTCGATGAGTTCCTCACGGCCCGGATCCTGGGCCCGCTGGGCATGACCGACACCGCGTTCTGGGCCGGGCCCGAGGCCGCGTCCCGGCTGGCCGCGCTCTACATCCCGGGCCCGGGCGGCACCGCGGCCCGGGCCGACGCCCTGGGCCAGGCGCACCTCAGCCCGCCCGCCATGCTCAGCGGGGGCGGCGGCCTGGTGTCCACCGCGGCCGATTACCACCGGTTCACCCAGCTGATCCTGGACCGGCCCGGCAGCCCGGCCGGGGAACTGGACGGCACCCGGCTGCTGAGCCCGCGCACGGTCGGCTACATGACCCGCAACCACCTGCCCGGCGGCCTGGACCTGGCTACCTTCGGCCGGCCGCTGTACGCCGAGTCGCCGTTCCTGGGCGTCGGCTTCGGCCTGGGCTTCGCGGTCGTCATCGACCCGGTGCCGGGCCGGGTGATCTGCTCGCCGGGCGAGCTGTCCTGGGGCGGAGCGGCCAGCACGGCGTTCTGGATCGACCCGGAAGCCGGCCTGACCGTCTCGTTCTTCACCCAGCTGCTGCCGTCGAGTACGTACCCGATCCGGCCGCAGCTGCGACAGCTCGTCTACCAGGCCCTGGTCCGCTGACCGGCCCGCCCTTAAAACCTTTTCGGGCCGAACGGTCCCTGGTTCCCCCGTCCCGCACCCGGCCCGCCGGCCCCGGCCAGGGCGTTTCCGCGGGCGGCCGGCCGGCTGGGAGAATGAGTGGCGGGCCGACCTACGAAGGGAATGCGATGACCGCAGAGCGGGTCACGGTGACGATCACGGACGGGGTCGCGGACGTCCGCCTGAGCCGGCCGGAAAAGCGCAACGCCCTGGACCCGGCGATGTTCGCCGGCCTGGTCGCGGCGGGCGAGCGGCTGAAGCGCGAACCGGGCGTCCGCGCGGTGGTGCTGTCCGGCGCCGGGCCGGACTTCTGCGCCGGGCTGGACTTCGGCTCGTTCCAGGCCATGCGGGACGGTGAACGGCTCAGCGCCCAGGCCGACCTGCCGCCGGGACACGGGCCGGCCCAGGCGGCCGGCCAGCGCGCCGCGTTCGTCTGGGCGGAGGTCCCCGTCCCGGTCATCGCGGCGGTGACCGGCAACGCGCTGGGCGGCGGGCTGCAGATCGCGCTCGGTGCCGACATCCGCATCGTCGCGCCCGACGCGAAGCTGTCGGTGCTGGAGATCAAGTGGGGCCTGGTGCCCGACATGACCGGGTCCCAGCTGCTGCCCGAACTGGTCGGCCGGGACGTGGCCAAGGACCTGACCTTCTCCGGGCGGGTGGTCACCGGCGCCGAAGCCGTGGCCCTGGGCCTGGCCACCCGGGCCGATCCCGACCCGTACCGGGCCGCCCGCGAGCTGGCCGCCTCGATCGCGGGCCGCAGCCCGGACGCCATCCGGGCGGCCAAGCGGCTGCTTGACCTGGCGGGCCGGGTGGACCTGGCGGCGGGCTTCGCCGCCGAGCAGAAGGAGATCGGCGCCCTGATCGGCAGTCCCAACCAGGTGGAGGCGGTCACCGCGGGGTTCGAGCGGCGGCCGCCCCGGTTCACCGACCCGGCCTGACCGCTCCCGTCCGGGCCGTGACCCCTACCGGTGGTAGGCGGCCTGGTGGTCGGCAGCCCGGTGGTAGGCAGCAAGGTGCTCGCCGAGGGCGTCGTAGCCGAAGTCGGCCACCGGATCACGCCACACCGAGTGCGCGTGGTTGGCCTGCCGCTGCGTGTTGTCGTACTCGATCAGCAGCCGCGGGCCCTGCAGCCGGTAGTACAGCGGCCGGCCCGGCTCGGTAGGCCCGGCCCAGGCCAGGTGGACCGCATCCAGCGCGGCGTCGTCGGCATAGTCGGGCTGCGGCGCCAGCCCGTCGGGCACCCGCCCCAGGTAGGCGGTCAGCAGCGCGCGCAGCAGGTCCCGCTGCCCGGCTTCCAGTCCGGCCGCGGGCAGCCCCTTCGGCGCTGCGGTCAGGGCGAGCCGCTGGTAGTCGGCGTCGTCGTAACCGGAGGCCCGCTCGCCGTCGGCGTCCATCCGGGCCAGCCGCTCGACCAGTTCCGGGTCGGTGAACGGCCGGCGCCACAGATCCCGCAGGTACATCATCCGGTCGCCCGCGGCCAGCCGCGCCCGGTTGCCGCCGACGATGTCCGCCGGGGCCCGGTCGAGCAGCAGCGCGCGGTCCGCCTGCCCCGGATCCAGCGACCGGGCCAGCTCCCGGGCCAGGTCCTCGGCCCCGGCCAGCGGGCGCAGCGGGGCCGGGCCGAGCAGCGGCGAGACGGCCGGGTCGGCACCCAGGAAGCACGGAGTCACCGAGCGGACCATGCCGCCGGCGATCAGGTTGTTCAGCGAGATGTGATGGCCGCCGAAGCGCCAGCCCCACGGCGCCGCACTGCCCGGCTCGCCGAACACCCGCAGGTAGTAAAGCCCCGGGTCACGGCCCCGTTCCCGGCCCCAGCTGACGCTCCAGCCTTCGGCCTGGTCGAGCACGTTGTCCAGCCCGATGATGGTGGCCACGGTGACGTATCCGGCGGTGGACAGGCCCGAGGCCACCAGCTGGTGGGCCAGCCGCTGCTGCGCGGGCCGCTGGTCGCCCAGGGCCAGGCCGCCGTGGTCGGTGGGGGTGTAGAACCAGCGCCTGCGCTCGGCGTCGGCCTCGCCGTCCGCGCTGGGCGCGGTGCCGGCGGCCACCGCCCGCTGCGCCGGGCTGAGCGCGTCGAGCCAGGCCAGCGCGGCCGCGGCCATCCGGGACGCGACCTTGCGAGCCACGTCGTCCCGGCCTGCGACCGTCCCGGTCGTGTCCATCCGGCCCTCCTGCCCGGTCAACTCCACCCGTTCCGGATGTTATCTGGGCGCCCGGCGGCGAGCACGTCGACGCCCAATGGCTTCCTCCCCCCAGGCGCCCGCGCGCGTCAGCTTTTCTTCTTCGGCTGCTTGGCCGGCAGGTGTTCGGCCCACGCGCGTGACCGGCGCACCCACTCGTCTACGGCGTCCTCGTGCAGGAGCGCGGGCGGCACGACGACGTACTCCTTCATCGGCCGGCCTGGCATGGGCTCGAACGTGCTGGCCCCGTACCGATCGAGGAATTCCGCCCGGTCGGCCTCGGACAGGCGCAGGAACATCGACTCCTCGTGCAGCCCCATGAACATGTTGCCGCGCAGTACGCAGACCGGGTACCCGAACATGAGCTTGCGGTCGGCGTCGCCCGCGAGCGGGGCTAGCTCGTCGAAGCGGGCGATGAGCTCAGGTGGTGATTTTCCGAAGGTAGGCATTGCGAGCTCCCGGAAACCGGCGGCGGCCAGCGCGGGGCGGCCACGCTGTCCAGGCGCTCAGCATGAACCGCCCAGCGGGGCCGGGTCAAGCAGCAAGCGCGGCTGGCAGGACCTCGTACTGCGAGCCTGCGGCCCGCACCGGCTGGCCTAGGTCCGGCATACTGGCGCCATGGCTGAGCAGAGCGTCCAGGCCGTAGTGTTCGACCTCGGCGGGGTGCTGATCGACTGGAATCCCCGGTACCTGTACCGCCAGCTGTTCAGCGACGAGACCGCCATGGAGACCTTCCTGGCCACGATCTGCACCGATGCCTGGCACCACCGCCATGACCTGGGTGTGGACGTGAGGGCTTCCTGCCGGCAGCTTGCTGACCTGCATCCCGAGTACCGTGACCTGATCATGGCCTGGGCCGAACGCGGCGAGGAAATGGCCGCCGGCCAGTTCGACGGCACCGTCGAGATCCTGCGGGCGCTGAGAGACCAGGGGGTGTCCTGCTACGCACTGAGCAACATGGAACCTGACGCGTTCGCGATCAGGCGGGATCGTTTCGCGTTCATGAACTGGTTCGACGGCCAGGTCATCTCGGGCCTGGAAGGGGTGGCCAAGCCCGACCGCGAGATCTTCGACCTGCTCCTGGAGCGGTACCGCCTGGACCCGCGCAGCACCGTGTTCATCGACGACGTGCCGCGCAACGTCGAGACCGCCCGCGGGCTCGGCCTGCTGGCGATCCGCTTCACCTCTCCCGGCGAGCTGCGGACCGCGCTGGCCGCCCGTGGCCTGGGGATGCTCCGGTGAGCACCGATATGCCCGCTGACCTGGTGGTGCGAGCGGCGGCGGTGCGGACCATGGATCAGGCCGCCGGCCCGGTCACTGCCCTGGCCGTCCGCGACGGCACGATCGCGGCGGTCGCCGGGCCCGACGGCGAGGCCGGCCTGCTGGCCGCCTGGCGCGGCCCGGACACGGTGGTGCTCGACGATCCGGGCCTGGTCGTGCTGCCGGCCTTCGTCGATACGCACAACCACCTGATGCTGGCCGCCCGCAACATCCTCGGCGTCCCGGTCTCCCAGGCCCGCGACATCGCCCAGATCATCGCGCTGATCAGGGCACGGGCCGCGCAGACCCCGCCGGGCCTGTGGGTCATCACCGCCGCCGACTGGCATGAGCTGCAGCTCGCCGAGCGCCGCCTGCCCACCGCCGCCGAACTCGATCAGGCCACCGCCGAGCATCCGGTGCTGCTGCAGCGGGGCGGCCACAACGCGGTGCTCAACTCGGCCGGGCTGCGCGCCGCGGGCCTGGGTCCCGGCACCCCGGACATCCCCGGCGGCTTCATCGCCCGGGATGAGGCCGGCCACCCGTCCGGCTGGGTGCAGGACGCGGCGCTTGAGGTCGCCCGCCGGGCCCTGCCCCCACTGCCCGGCCCGGCCCTGGCCGCGGGCCTGGCCCAGGCCTCCGCGCAGTACGCGGCCCATGGCCTGGGCACGGTGCGCGACCCGGCCGTCTCACCCGAGGAGTGGCACAGCTACCTGGCCGTCCACGCCGCCGGACAGCTGGCGGTCCGCAGCCACGCCATGATCTTCACCACGCCCGCCGCCGTCGAGGCGGCCGGGTCGGTCGGCGCCTACCTCGATGCCCTGGAAGCCCAGGGGATCGAGCCAGGCGCCGGGGACGGGCGGCTGCGGCTGTGGGGGCTGAAGTTCGTCCTGGACGGCGGGGTGGAGGCGGCCGCCCTGGAACGGGACTACGCCGACCGGGCCGGCTATCACGGCGAGCTGATGTGGAGCCAGGACGACCTGGCCGGCGCCCTGGCCGCCTGCGCCCGGCGCGGCTGGCCGGTCGGCACCCACGCCATGGGCGACCGGGCCGTCGCGCTGCTGCTTGACGCCATCCGCGAAGCCGGCCGGCAGGCCGGCCCGGTCCCGCCCGGGACCCTGGTGGTCGAGCACGGCGGGCTGATCGGGGAGCGCATCGCCGACGCCGTCGGACTGGGCGTGCACGTCACCGTCCAGCAGGCCCTGCTGGACGGGCTCGGCCCGGCGTTCCTGGCCGCCTGGGGCGCCGACCGCACCGCGGCGCTGTTCCCCTGGCGCGAGCTCGTCGACGCGGGCACCTGGATCAGCGCCGGCACCGACCACCCCATCGGCCCGCTCGACCCGCTGCGCGCCATCCACGGCATGACCACCCGGACCACCCCGGCCGGCGTGCTCGGGCCCGAGCACGCCATCAGCCGCGCCGAGGCCATCCGGCTCTACACCGTGGCCGGGGCGCAGTTCCTGGGCCCGCCCGCCACCGCCACCCTGGTGCCAGGCGCACCCGCCGACCTGGTCGCCTACCCGGCCGACCCGCTCACCTGCCCGGACGGGCAACTGCTCGAGCTCGCCGCCACCTTCACCGTGATCGGCGGCCAGCTCGCCTACCAAGGACGCTGAGTCTTGACCCGGACGCCGACTCCGGTCAACTTCACGCTGGACCTGCCCGAGTGGAACGGGTCCCGGACCAGCCAGGTGGCCTACGCACTGATCGAGGCCATCGCGGGCGGTCGGCTACACGACGGGGACCGGCTGCCGTCCACCCGGACCCTGGCCGCGACGTTCGGCCTGGCCCGCACGGCCGTGGTGGGCGCCTACGAGGAACTCACCGCGGCCGGGTTCCTGGTCGCGCACCCGGGCGGGTCGACCTACGTGGAGCATGGCGCTGCCGATGCTGCGCGTGCCGGCGCCTTCGGCCGCCCGCCGAGCCCCGAGCGCCTGGCGCCCGATCGCCAGCCTCACGAGTGTTCAGTCCCGGACCGCCCGGTCGCCGACCGCCAGTCCACCCTGATCCGCTACGACCTCCGTCCCGGCCAGGCCGATCTGGCGCTGATCTCGGCGCGGGACTGGACCCGGGCCATGCGGCTGGCCACCGCACCGGCCCGGGAGCCCGAGGACGTCACCGGCCTCCTACACGGCCACCTGGGCCGCATCTCTCACCAGGACCTGCGCCGGCAGCTCAGCGGCCACCTGCGCCGGGCCCGCGGGCTGGCCGCCGACCCGGAAGACATCTTCCTGTTCCCCAGCGTCACCAGCGCGCTGCGCGCCGTCGCTCTCACCTGCGGGCTGACCGGCCAGCCGGTGGCGTTCGAGGACCCCGGCTACGCCAAGGCCCGGCTCGCCCTGCACCAGGCGGGCGCGGTGATCCGGCCGGTGCCAGTCGACGACGACGGCATCCTGGCCGACGACCTGACGCCGAACGACCGGGCCTGCTACGTCACCCCCGCCCACCAGTTCCCGCTGGGCGGCCGGATGCCGGTGCGCCGCCGGGCCGGCCTGCTGGACTGGGCGCGCGGCGCAGGCGCCCTGGTCCTCGAGGACGACTACGACGGCGAGTTCCGTTACGACGTCCCGCCGCTGACCCCGCTGCGCAGCATGCCCACGGCCGAACGCCACGTGGTCTACTTCGGCACCAGCTCGAAGATCCTGTCCCGCGGGCTGCGTGTCTCGTGGGCCGTGCTGCCCGCCCGCTTCCGCGCCGCCATGACCGCCTACCTGGACTCATCCGGCGAAGACGTCAGCCAGGTTTCGACCGCCTTCCTGGCCAGCTTCATCGCCACCGGCGCGCTGACCCGCCACCAGTCCCGGGCCATGCGCACCTACCGCGCCCGGCAGGCCCGGTTCGTGGCCGCCTGCCGGGCCTGCATCCCCGCCGCCCGGACCCTCGGCATCGAGGCCGGGCTGCACGTCACCCTGGTCTTCGACCCGCCGCTGGACGACGTGGCCGCCGTGGCCCGGCTGGCCGAAGCCGGGCTGGCCTGCCTGCCGCTGTCGGAGTTCTGCGCGGGCCCGGCCCGCCGGTCCGGGCTGATCTGCGGCTACTCGCGGCTGCCCGAGACCTGGGCGGATGAGGCCGCCGCGCTGATCGGACAGGTCACCGCAGAGCTAATGGCGGTCAGCTAGCCCCAGTTAGCTGACCCCTTCAACTGGCCCCTTCAACTGGCCGGAGCGGCGCAGCACGCTGAGCACCGACGGCGAGACCGGCGTGTCCGGCGAGACGTGTTCCGAGGTCTGCGGAGCGCCGTAGCTGCTGACGATGGGCAGGACGCCGGTCCACAGGCCGGGATCGGCCTCGCCCGGCTCGGGTTCGCCCGGTCCTGCGTCCCGCACCTTGACCGTCCACTGGCCGTCGGCAATGTGCATGGCTAGGGCGGTGGTGGCCGCGAGCTGCTTTTTGGTATGAAAAGGCACTTCTGCCGAACGGCCCGGCGTCAGGCAGTCGGCGATCATGGTCAATGCCGCGGCGGCGTCGTCGCCGGTCAGGGCCACCAGCTGGCCGTGCACCACGGCCGACCGGTAGTTGGCGCTGGAGTCGAACATCGTATGCCCGTAGACCCAGCCGTCCATGTGCATGACGCACAGCGCAGCCGGGGCGCCCGCGGCCACGTACCGCAGGGCCCCGGCTCCCACCGAGCCGTGCATCAGGATCCGGTCGCCGACCCGGCCGTAGAGCATCGGCACCACCCACGGCCGGCCATCGACCACCGTGCTCAAGATCCCGACGTGGTGCCCCGCGTCGAGCACCGCGTTCAGCTCCGCGCGGTCAAACCGGGCCCGTTCCCGGTGCCGGTTGATCTGGTCAAGTTTCAGGGTCATATCCCCTACCCTGCGCCGCCCCCGCAGGCCTGAGCCAGACCACTATCAGCACCAGGAGCAGGCCAGAATCACGGCACCCCGGGAAGGTGAGCGACCAGGCCGAGCTGGGTGAGGAGGGTGGCCTGGTCCCAGTAGATGTGCTGGCCGCGGAGGCGGAGCCGGTCGAAGTCGGTGATCACGATCGCGGACACCTCGGCCCATCGGTACGTCGGCTCGATCCCGGGCAGCAGCCAGGGCAGCGACCGGTCGTGCCGGAAGCGGACCATCGTCTCGTCGACCAGCCGGAACCGGCCGACGGTGCGGGAGATCCGGGTGCAGGCCAGGTCGCCGGGCAAGTGGGGCAGGTAATCCTCGGCGTAGAACCGGTACAGCGCGTCCCGGCCGCTGGCGCCGGCCGCGGACGGCAGATGCCGTACCGCGGGGTCGGCGGCCATCACCGCCAGCGCGGCGTCGACATCATGGCGCGTCAGCAGCGCGTCCCGGTGCTCGTCCGTCAGCCGCTCCAGCTCGTGCATGGCCGCCGAGATCGACGGCGTCACGTGCTCAGGCCGGGACTCTGGCCGATCCCGATGTAGACCGTTCCGTCCATCACCTTGACCGGATACGTGCACACGTCCTCGAGCACCGGCGCCCCGAGCGCCTTCCCGCTGACGTAATCGAAACGCCCGTTGTGCTTGGGGCACTCGATCACCCGGCCCATGACCAGCCCGTCGCACAGCAGTGTCTTCTCGTGCGTGCGGGCGCCAGGTCGCCCTTGACCTCCTCGTGCAGCTCGGGCAGCCGGTAGTAGGGGACCATCGGGAACATGTGGTGCTCGACGTGGTAGTTCATGTTCCAGTACAGGAACCGGTTGATCCTGCACATCTTCACCGTGCGGGTGTTCAGCCGGTAGTCGAGCACGTTCTCGCCCATGCCGGCGTGCTGGGTGCAGCTGTAGAAGTACAGCAGCAGCGCGCCGTACAGCCGCGGTCCGCCGATCAGCAGCACGGGTGGCTCCACCGCCAGGTCGTCGGGTCGCGCATGATCATGAACGAGGCCAGCTGGTACAGGCCCTGGTCCAGCCAGCGGCTCCTGAACGCCGTGCCGTGCCCCGCCTCGTGCCAGCGCGAATCCGACGTTGACCCGTACAGCACCCCGTAGGCCAGGAAGAACGGCAGCGCCCACCAGGTGCCCCAGAACGCGATGCCCAGCCCGGCGAACAGTCCCAGCAGCCCCAGCCAGATGATCGTGTCCCTGATGGCCGGGTGGTCCGAGCGCCGCATCAGTTCCTTCATCCGCTTGCGCGGCACCGCGCTGCGGAACCAGTCCCCGCCCGCTAGGCCGGCCGCCACGGCCGCCTGGTTCTCCGGCCCCGTCAGGCTGTACCGTTCCAGCCGCTGCTTGTCCACGCCCGACCGCCTTCCTGCATTTTGGGAGCGCTCTCAACGAGCGTCAGGACGTTGGCCCTGCATTGTCAAGACATGGCCGTCGCGGGCTTGCGAGACAATGGATGATCATGAGCGCTGCGTCCCCGGCCTCCCTGACCTGGGAGGGTGTCACCGCCCGGAGGATGGCCAGGCACGCCCTGGCCGAACCCGTCACCGGGCTAGGCCCAGCCGACGTCGCCGGGATGATGTGCGGCGCACACGCCCAGGTGCTCAGCGCCGCCGAACTCTCCATTACGCGGCGCATCGCCGGGGCCAGCCGGGCCGACGTGCAGCGCGCGCTGTGGCAGGAGCGCACCCTGGTCAAGACGTTCGGCCCGCGTGGCACCGTGCACCTGCTGCCCGCCGTCGATCTGCCCATGTGGACGGGTGCGCTGTCGGCCCTGCCATCGCCGGTGCCGACCCATCCAGAGGGGGTCCGCTTCACCCCTGAGCAGTCAGACGAGGTGATCGCGGCCATCGGCACCGCGCTGGCGGACGCCGAGCTGACCGTCGACGAGCTGACCGATGCGATCGCGGACCTGGCCGGTCCGTGGGCGGTCGAGCGGACCATGGACGCCTTCCAGGACAAGTGGCCGCGCTGGCGCCAGCTCACCGGCACGGCCGCGCACCGCGGGGTGCTGTGCTTTGGGCCGGACCGGGGCCGCCGGGTAACGTACACCAACCCGCACCGATGGCTACCCGCCTTCCGCCCGGCGCCTGGCGACGAGGCGCTGGCCGCGCTGGTCACGAGCTACCTGCACGCATACGGCCCGGCCACGCCGCAGCACTTCGCCAAGTGGCTCGGCACCTCCCCGAGGTACGCCACAGACCTGTTCGGCGCACTAGCCGACAGGCTCGAGCGGGTCGAGCTGGACGGCGAGCCGGCCTGGACCGTCGCCGACGATACCGGGACGCCGCCCGAGCCACACCGCGGCCTGCGGCTGCTGCCCTACTTCGACGCCTACGTCGTCGCCGGGCAGCCCCGACACCGGCTGTACCCGGGTCCGGCCTCCGCCCGCGCGCTCACCCCAGTCGGCCAGGCCGGCAATTACCCTGTGCTCCTCATCGACGGAGTGGTCGGCGGTGTCTGGCACCAGCGGCGCTCCGGTCGCAGACTGGCTATCACCGTCGAGCCCCTGCGCAAGCTCAGCACCTCACAACTCGCGCAGCTCCACGATGAGATCGCCCTGGTAGGCACGGTCATGGAGGCGACGGCGACGCTGACCCTAGGCCCGGTGACCGTGGGCGCGCACGCCTGAGTGTGCACGAAGGGCTCGGGCTACGAACGAGAACTTGGTGTTAGCATCAGCCGATCTGGAAAGTTTGTCCAGAAGACGGGTAGTACATCCACTATGTTGCCGCACAGGTTCCGGCGCCGCACCGCCCACCTGGCACTTTGCACTCCTGCTATCTCCGCGACGTCCGTCCACCCGCGCCGCGCCGGCCCCGGCATCTCACGCTCACCGTCCCGCAAGTTCCAGATCGAAGTGAGAGTCGACTCCTGAGCTGAGTGGTGGGGGAACTGATTACCGTGGCGCCGTGGCACCATCGTGACCGCAGGCAAACATCCGACGCTCCGCTCCCGGGTGCCCCCGATAAGCCGGCACGTGGCTAGGCAGGGCGGAAAGGAATGACCGAGTATCCCCGCGGGAGTGAGCCTCCCACTGGAATAACCGCGGCCGCCTCGCTCCGCTGGGACGCCCAGATGCTGCAAGAAGCGATGCGCAAGGCCATCCGTACCTCTCCAGAGTCCTTCCTCATGACCGTAGAGGAAGTCAAGGCGCGGCCGCTGGATTCCTGGATCGAAGAGATATGGTCATCGACCTGGGCCGTGGCTCAGCAGAACGGCCAAGTCGTCGGCATCGTGGCCGCCAAGCGCCCGGACCGAGCTAAAGACGTGGAAGACGAGATGGTTACCCGTTATATCGAGTCGGTCTGGATCGATCCCGATCTCCGCCGCCAGGGTCTGGGCGCGCGCCTGATCAAATACCTGCTGGGAGTGGAATATCAAAAAAACCAGCGTGTTAGGCATTTCCGGCTCTGGGTCTTCCCGACGAACTCGACCGCTGTCAGCCTCTACGAGCGCATGGGTTTCGCGCCAACACCAGAGGTGAACGAGCACGAAGACAAGACCGAAGTGAAGTATCGCCTGGACTTCGACTCCCCAATTCATGCAGCCGTTGTCCTGGCGGTGAACGAGGCGATCCGCCGCGATGACAGGCGCCAGTACGGCGTGACCTATCGCGTTCTAGGCGAACCCGATTCACCCTAGCCGAGGCTCAACTCGCATTCACCGCCAGCGGTGGTTGTCGCTAGCGCTTGCTGCGGTCCCAACCAATGCCTCCTTAGACTCGGGAGCGGGAGCGGGAACGGCTTCGTTCGATTGTTGGTCGACGGCCGCTGGAACTCGGCACTCTGACATGACTTTCAGGATGTCGAATCGCGGAATCGTGACCGGGCCGGCCACGAAGGTCGATGCCGTCTCGTTCGGCCGTGACCAGATCTTCGTAGTGTTCTTTGCTGGCTGGGCGGGGGCGAGGCGCAGTTCCCGCAGAGCTTCCTCTACGGTGAGCATCTCTGGTATTTCGGCCGCTCGCCGCTTCCAGTCCGTCAGGTCCTTACGCCACGCCTGGACGTAGCGCTCGCACAGGTCAGGCTTTATTGTAAGCAGGCACTTCTCGGCCGCTTGCACCGATACCAGCACCTCCGCGCGCATCTGAGGATGAGCGTTGGGCAAGCGTGTGATGACGGCTTCGAGGAAAGTTCGGCGAGCTTCCAGGAAGGTTGCCCAGTATTCACGCGTCGCCTGCTCTACATCAAGGCCAAGGTGCAGTAGGGTGTATAGCCCTTCCGCGATGACGTCGCCGAACTCCTGCCATGCCGCTCGCTGCGCGAACGCGAAGGGATAGTAACAGAGTTGCGTGGCTTCCAGGCCCGAATTAGCTAGTTGCCCCTTCGAGGCGTAGTCATAGAAGAAGAGCCAGTCCTCGTTGTAGATGTCGGGGAAGAATCCGATGTCCGCCGCGGTGTCCACAGCCAAGACGGCACCGCTCACGAAGACGTCCTGAAACCCTGCGGTCATCCTGTTGGCATGGCAGACAATTGAGTTATCTGGGAAATCGGTCACCCGCAGACCGGCCGCAGAGAAAGACCCGAGCATGTCGATCGTGGTCTGCAGATCGGGGGAGGAGATATCTCTTATGTCGTCGTCAAGGAAAAGGATTTGACGCCACTTCAGCATTCGTGCCAGAACCAGGCCGATGTTTCGCTTCATGCTGAGATCAGTAGTAAAGAAGGTGCAGGCTTCGGGTAGCTGATTTTGGATGGATAGCAACTCCGGGAAAGTGAGCAGCTCGTGTGAATATCCAGGCGGCACGTGGATAACGGTGGCATTTCGGAATGAGCGGGCGGCCAGGAACTTCCGTACTTCGGTGGCATGCTGGCGCTTGCTGCACAGGATAAGCAGCCAGCAACCTGCGGCGCGGGCCAGCGTGACGGCATGATCTAGGTGGGCTGCGGGACGTGACGCGGGGACGATTATTGCGTCGAGCTTTAGCCCCGCGGACGGGGCGTCATGCGGGCCCGTCCGCGGGGTGAGCACGCTGTGTGTGACGTGCTGTCTGATGCCCTCCTGAGAACTGAGTCATCAGAATCCCCGCCTTCCGGTCGGGGAGAGCTCGAGGGCGGAGGCGATCATGCGGCCGGCGCCCATTGGTATAGGACTGCGTCCGGACCGTTGAAGTCTGGCGTCACCGCCTTGTTCTTGATCAACCTGACCGACATAAGAAGCACGAACGATTTGACGTCGCCGAACTTCGTCGCAACGTAACGTTCATTAGCGTCACGCAATCGCGCGTCGGTAAGGGTGCGTACCGCGCCGTAGACGCCCCGGCTGTGGATACCGTTACATATGGTCAGGGTGAGGCTTGAATTATTCGGGTTCGGCACCCGGGCAAGCAGGCCGACATCCTCAACCAGCGCCTGCTTGTCGTCGCCCGCAAATATCGGCCAGAACTGTCGCTCTTCTCCGTCGATCTCAGCGATGAAGATATCGCCGGACTTGAGCCCTGCGTCAGTGACCTGCCTGACGGGCAGATTGGCCATATCGGACAGCCTCTCGGTTATCTCGTTCCACGCCACGCCGCCCATGACGATGATGTGTCCCGTGAGATCATCGGCTTCTATCTCAGCAGGAGTTTTGAAGTGCACGGTCGCGGATGGATTTTCTGCCCGTATATGACCGAAAAGTTCTATCAGGGCGTCCGCGTCGGCGTAGGTGTGGAGTTCCGTGTAGTTGGGGTTTGACGTATCTCCGAACGACCCGATCTGGTCGCTAGGGAGCCGCGCGCAGAAAATAGTCACCAAATCGGCGTCTGGGAAATGCCAGGTTCGATGGAATGCCGGCTCTTTCTCTGCGGATTCACCGCTCACTGCACTCCTGAGCCGAAGGAGTTCCGCTTCTAGTTTGTCGTAGGCCTTTTTTTCGTCTGCTGTGAGTTCTTCAAGCGGAAGTAGTGTTGGCGTTCCTTCAATCGATCGGGACGTGCTGAAGAAACGCGCGTAAGCCAGGATCCGGTGCAGAGGGGGCAGTTTTGGCGAGGTGAGATTTTCCCATGACGATACCGTGGCAGACGCCAGTTTCTCCTCGGTGCTGAAGGCCGTGGCCAACTTCTTCTGAGTCAGCCGCGGCCGACTCTCCCGAAGGTGTCGAAGCCGTTGGGCGAGTTGGAGGGCGGCGGGAGGCGCCGGGTGCATCTACAGGTCACCTCCCCCGGGAGCGCGGTTGGCGATTGCGCGGAGACGCGCCACCGCCCGCCAGCGGTCTCGAAGCCATTCACGCACAGTAGTCCACCCCGGCCTGCAGAAGCTAGGTCTTTGGCTCATCTATTGAGATCGAGTCCAGGCCTGTCTATCATAGTATCAGCTTCAACACCAAATTCTAATAGAGTCTGCTGAGTTTT
The DNA here is from genome assembly GCA_963790065.1 of uncultured Actinomycetes bacterium. GTDB lineage: Bacteria > Actinomycetota > Actinomycetes > Streptosporangiales > Streptosporangiaceae > Palsa-504. Next base: position 265,240 of record CAWBNK010000005.1, read on the forward strand.
GGTAGACACGAGTAGAGTTCTCAAGACTCGAGCAAGATCGTCTGTACTGCCCTGGGGGTGCGCAATGCCTAGCACCACAACCCCAGCCGGATGGCCGGAGTTTCACGAGGAACTTCGGAAGATCCGGGAAGATCCCCAGCTCACGGGCTTTGCGCTGGCGTATGCGGGGCAAGATCCGGACCTGGCGCAGGATGGCCTCGACGACGCCTTCTGGTCTTTGGGGCGGGTCCGGCATCCCGAGTTGATCCGGAATCTGCGGGCCGTTGTCTACCGGGCTGTGAGGAACGCCATAAACCGGCAGCGCAACCAACTAGGCGCGATCCTGGTGGAGGACTTCGGTGCAGTCGCCGAGAGGCATCAAGATGAGCCCGGATGCCGCCCGCTCCCGCCTCGCTCGCACGACGAGACTGTCAGCCTTTATCTGCTCGCCCAGACCTGGCTCGAGCAGTTCGAGACCCGGCGAGTAGAACTGATCACCCAGGTGCCCGGCCGCTCGCGTGACCGCGGCCGCTACCGCAACGTGATCGCTGTGAGTGCCGAGTGGCTGCTCCTGGGCATCATCAGTGGCGACGTCTGCGATGCCGACCACAACCCAGCCCTGTGCGCTGCCTACCCCGAATATTTTGCCGAGCCTGATGCCGCGGAGAACACGCTGCATCAGCGGTATAGCCGGGCTCGCGCCGACGTCCGCAGCATGCTGCAGAGCATCATCGATCGCGACGACCTCTACGCCTGAGCCCTGGTCAGGCGAGCGGCCCAGGCGCCTCGCGCGGGCCGCTTTTTTATACGTCAACTGACCGATGTCTCGCGCTGCAAATTGCAGCACGATTTGTCGTGCAACCCGGCACCGGGCTCTTGACCAGCCGCTCGGACTCTCCCGAGCACAGCCCTCAAGGAGTAACCAGCGCTCTGCCGGACCAGCAACACGGCCACGAAGGAATCCGATGAACACCATGGCGCCGACCCGTCCCACCGAGCGGCACAGGTGCCGTATCCGGCTGACCGCGCGACCGGCCGCGGCGGCCGAAGCCCGCGGCCAGGTCAGTGAGCTCATCTGGGCCTGGCAGCCCCCGGTCGACCCGGACGTCGCGATCCTGCTCACCAGCGACCTGGTAACCAACGCCATCAGGCACGCGGCGGGCGGGACCATCACCCTCGCCGTGCGCTGCGGCCACGGTCAGCTGCGCGTCGACGTGGACGGCGCCACAGGCACGGAGTCAGCCCAGGCGGACACCCCGGTCGACATGGAAGTCGGGCCCGGCCTGATCCTGGTCGCCACGCTGTCTGACGAGTGGGGCTATTACCGCACCCCCGCGGGCCAGGCCGTGTACTTCGCGCTCGCATTCCAGCCCGGCCCAGCCGACGACGGCGAATACGGCCTGGGGTAAGCGACCATGACCGTTGACGCCCTGTCTGGCACGACTTCGTTTGAAGCGTGCCTGCGGTTGTTCGAGGACTACCCGCTGGCGGTCACCCGGCACGCCACGGACGGCGGGTCGCTGTCGATGGTCCTGCTCAACCGGACGGCCGGACCGCCTGTGTTCTTCGTCCTGACCCAGGCCCGCGACGACCTGTTCGTCATCCGCTCCTGGTATCGCCACGACGGGCTCGACCAGGTCATCCGGCCCGGAGAGCCTGGGCCGGGCCCGATCCGCGAACTGATCACCGGCAGCATGCCGGTCCCTCGTGACGGCGCGCTGCTCGGCTGGGTCACCGACAACCAGGTGACGGCGGTGCTGACGGTGCACTGCAGGCCGCCGGAGCCCTGGGACGGCGCGGTCCCCGAGCCCCAGATCCGGGTCATGCCGATGGACGGGACCAGCGCACTGCTGCACTGGCCGCCGTTCACCGCCGGCCCCCTGGAGGACGGGCGGTTCTGGGAGTACGTCCAGCGGGGCGAGATCGTGGACATCGGCTCCATCGTCGCCCGCAGCATTGAGCAGGTGTTCTGGGTACCGTCGCAGGATCGCTGGAGCGCCGGACCCGGGTACATCGTGGTCATGGGCAACCTGCCCGCCGATGAGTACTGGCTGCCGGCCGGCGTCTACCTGGATCACTGGACGCTACGGGAGGGCATCCAGGCTCCGCCGGTCAGCTGGCTGCTAACCCTGCCGGGCGTCGTCGACATGCCCAGCTTGCTGCTGTGACCCGCTCGGCTACCGCCCGTGCGGATCGGACGCGTTGAGCGTCGCCACGACCTGGTGGTAGTCACCGCGCGCCTCCCCGTAGCGCAGGAACTTCACCCGCTCGACCTGGATCTCCTTCGCGTCCGGCTGCGCCGCCAGCAGCGCGACGACCTCCGCGACGAACCCATCGAGCGGCATGGCGAACTCGCTGTCATCCTGCCCGGGCAGCAGCGCGGTCCGTACGGACGGCGGCTCGAGCTCGATCACCCGCACGCTGGTGTCGGCGAGCTGCAGCCGGATCGACTCGCTGAGCATGTGTCGCGGCCTTCGACGCGTTGTAGCTCGGCGTGACCCCGCGGCGTAACCCAGGCCAGAGAGACGTCATGCTGGCGTCCCTCCCCCATCAACCGGCAAAGGCGGACGCCGCCCTCGGCCGAGTCGAGGAACGATCCGGGCTCATGCCAGTCCTCGATGCGCATGATGCCCGCCATCGCGACCAGGACGTTCAGGTCAGGGTGCCGGGCCAGCACCTGCTTAGCGGCCGACTCGATGCTCGCAGCGTCCGTGATGTCGACTTGGACCGTGTCCAGCCCAGGATGCGCGGCGGCAATCCGCTCGAGCAGGTCGGCGCGGCGGCCGCCGACGATGACGGTGTTACCCCTGGCCTGCAGTTCGAGCGCCAGGGCTAGGCCGCTGCCGCTCGTCGAGCCGGGGATGAAGACCGTGTTTCCGGATATGTTCATGCTTCGAGTCTGGGCAGGCGGGCGCGGCGCAGGCAGAGAGCGCTTATCGGAGGATCGCCGATCCCTGGTTCGCTCGGGCTGCAGGCGGATAATCGAAGCGTGGACCGTGCAGCACTGGCCGGCTTCCTCCGGCACCGCCGCGAGGCGCTGCGGCCCGAGGACGTCGGGCTCCCGGCTGGGGCCCGGCGCCGGACCCCGGGCCTGCGGCGCGAGGACGTGGCCGCCCTGGCGCTGATGTCGGTCGACTACTACACGCGGCTCGAGCAGCAGCGCGGCCCGCAGCCAAGTGAGCAGATGCTCGCCTCGCTGGCCCGGGCGCTGCGGCTGAGCGGCGATGAGCGTGACTACCTGTTCCAGATCGCGGGCCACAACGCCCCGGCCTCCGTACCCGCGGCGGCCCACGTCGCGCCCGCGCTGCTGCGGGTGCTGGACCGCCTCGATGACACCCCCGCGCTGATCTTGTCCAACCTGGGTGAGACGCTCGTCCAGAACCGGATGGCCGATGCCCTGTTCGGCGACAAGTCGGGATACGCGGGACTGGCCCGCAGCGAGATCTACCGCTGGTTTACCGACCCGGCCGAGCGGCGAATCTATCCCGAGGACGACCGTGCCCGGCAAAGCCGGGCCCTGGTCGCGAGCCTGCGGGCCGCATACGGGTCGATGGGACCCAGGTCGCGTGCGGGCGAGATTGTCCGTGCGCTGCAGAAGGCCAGCCCGCAGTTCGCCGGACTGTGGGAACGGCACGAGGTGGCCAGGCGCTTCGAGGACCACAAGACGCTCATCCATCCCGAGCTCGGCCCGATCGAGCTGGACTGCCAGGCCTTGCTCACCGAGGACCAGTCCCAGGCGCTGCTCGTGCTCACTGCACCCCCGCGCACCGAGGGCTACGAAAAGCTGCAGCTGCTCGCCGTCCTGGGCCAGCAGCGCTTCGCCGAGACGCATCCCAGTTAATCCCAGCCCACCCTGGCGACCGTCGCGTCTCACGCGCCCGAGCCCGCAACCAGTGGATGCCACTTACTACCGAACCTATCGGGCCGGGTGCCGCATCCACTGGCTGGCCGACGCAAGGCCGCTGCCCGCTCTGCGCGGCCATCGGAGTCGGCTAGGGTGCCGGTGTCGGCTTGGGTGATCGCTGGGCGGAGGAGTGGCATGACGCCAGATCCGGGGCAGATCGCCGTCGTGCAGCGGCGGCTGCGGGCCAGCCAGGGGCCGTTCGTGCCCAAGCCGCGGCTGCCGATCCTGGATGAGGTGGTCGCCACGGTGCTGTCCCAGCACACCTCCGACCACAATTCGGAACGCGCATTCGCCCAGCTCAAGGCCAAGTTCCCGGACTGGGAACAGGTCCTCGCCGCGCCGGCCGGGCAGGTGGCCGACGCCATCCGGTCCGGCGGCATGGCGGATCAGAAGGCGAGCCGGATCCAGCAGATCCTGGCCGCTATCCGCACCCGCGAGGGCCGGATCGACCTGCGCAGGCTGCACGATCTGGATGACGGCGCGATCGAGGACTACCTCACTTCCCTGCCCGGTGTAGGCCCCAAGACGGCCGCCTGCGTGCTCACCTTCTCCATGGGCCGGGCCGCCTTCCCGGTCGACACCCACGTTCACCGCATCGCCGTCCGGCTGGGCTGGATCCCGGCCGGGACCACTGCAGACAAGGCGTACCGCATCCTGTCCCCGGCCGTCCCGCCCGAGATCCGCTATGACCTGCACATGGCGCTAATCGTGCACGGGCGCGCGGTGTGCTCGGCGCAGCGGCCGCGGTGCGTCGGCTGCGTGCTGCGTGACCAGTGCGCCTACGGACGCGAGTCTGCCCCGGCGACGATGTAGTCGTATTCCGCCACGACTCACTACAGCAGGCGCCGACGACTCCTCTGGCCACCCCGTCCCGGCGGCCATGGAGGCCTGGTCAATATCGTGGGCGCAGCGGATTACCCTTTCCGCCCGGCACCGGGGACGGCCAGATGGAATCGACCACAGTGATGCCCGCCGCACCGGCATCCACGCTCGACCGCGAGTCGATCGCCGAGCGGAGGCACCACCTGGCCGTCGCGCGCCTGCGGGCCACCGCCCTGCTCGGGGCGGTCACCGTGCTGTTCGTGGCGGTGACCGCGGCCGGGGCTCACGGCACCCTGCTCGGTTACGTGCAGGCCGGCGCCGAGGCCTCGATGGTCGGCGGGGTGGCCGACTGGTTCGCGGTGACGGCTCTGTTCCGCCGCCCGCTGGGGCTGCCGATACCGCACACCGCGGTGATCGTCGAGCGCAAGGACCAGTTCGCGGCCACCCTCGGCCAGTTCGTGCAGGAGAACTTCCTGAACGCCGACGTCCTCGCCGAACGGATCCGGGCCGCCAGCATCGTCCCCCGGCTCGCCGCCTGGCTCTCAGACCAGGCCAACGCCGCCCGTTTCGCCGGGTACACCGCCGACCTGGTGGTTACCGTGGCCGAGGCGCTGCGCGACGAGGACGTCCAGCGCGTGCTCACCGCCGAACTGACCCGGGCCATCAACGCCGTCGAGGTGGCCCCGCTGGCCGGCCGGGCGCTGCGGGTGGTCATCGCCAACGGCCAGCACGCCGAGCTGTTCAACTCCCTGGTGTTCGCCGCCGACCGGTATCTGGACGGCCACCGCGAGGAACTGCGCGAGCTGTTCGAGGGCGAGGCTCCCCGCTGGATACCCGATGCGGTCTACCGGCGGGTCTTCGAACGGCTGTACAGCCGCCTGCGCGAGCGGCTGGTGGCCATGGCCGCCGATCCCGACGATGCCACCCGGCGCCAGTTCGAGGCGTGGATCGCCGGACTGCCGGACCGTCTCGAGACCTCACCGGACCTGCGTGAGCGCGGCGAGCGGCTCAAGCACGAAGTGCTGGGCAGCGCCGGGCTGCGGGACTGGTCCTCCTCGCTGTGGCAGAAGGCCAAGGAAACGCTGCGGACCCAGGCCGCCGACCCGGAATCAGAGCTGCGCCGCCGGCTGGCCGAGCTGCTGGTGGCGGCCGGCCGGCGGCTGGGCTCCGACCAGGTCCTGCAGGACGGGCTGGAGCGGATGGTCGAGTCGGGCGCCCGGGCCGTGGCCGACCAGTTCCACGACGAGCTGGCCGGCCTGGTCACCGGGACCATCGAGCGGTGGGACGCCGCCGAGACCTCCAGCCAGCTGGAACTGCTCCTCGGCCACGACCTGCAGTACATCCGCATCAACGGCACGGTGGTGGGCGCCGGCATCGGGCTGGCGCTGCACGCCGTCGTCCTCGCCCTGGCCTGATCAAGCGCACGCGGGGCCCTTGCCATAACCTGTAAAATGCGTAGTGATGGTTAGGGAGCGGGCCTCGAACCAGCGAGAGACGGCACCATGGGCAGGATGGCCAGATGGCTTCCATGAGGGCACTGGAGTGCTTGGTCACGATCGTGGATCAAAGTTCGCTGACCAAGGCGGCGTCGGCACTGCACATGTCGCAGCCGGCGTTGTCGCACCAGATCGCGGCCATCGAGCGGGAGCTGGGTACCCCGGTCATCGAGAGGCTGCCGAGGGGCATCAGGCCGACCGCGGCCGGACTCGCCACCGCGGCCGAGGCGCGGATCGCGCTGGCCGCTGCCGACCGGGCGGTCATGGCGGGCCGGAGAGTCGCGGCCGGGGCCGGCGGCCGCATCCGCATCGCCTGCGCGGAGACGATGACCGCCTGGGTTCTGGTCCCGGTGCTGCGCGCCTGGCGGCGCCGGTTCCCCGGCGTCGAGCTCGACCTGAAGGAGTACACCAGCGCGGACCGGATGGAGAAGGCACTTCACGACGGCGGGACAGACGTCACCATCGGGCCGCGGCCGACGGCGACCGGTGAGCACGTCGAGGTGCTCGGCCGCGAGGAGGTGGTGGTGGTCGCCTCGCCGGAGCACCGGTTCGCGGGCCTGGACGCCGTGCCGCTGGCCGAGCTGGCGGCCGAGCCGCTGGTCCACTACAACCCGGACAACGGGTTCGCCGCCTGGGTCGACCAGTTCGCGGCGCGCCATGGTGTGGTGCTGCCGCAGCCAGCCTTGCGTACCGGCAGCCCGCGCACGGCCGCGCAGCTGGCCGCGGCCGGCATGGGGGTGGCGGTCGTGCCGTTCTCCGCCCTGACCCCGCTGCCGGGGGCGACGATCAGGTCCTTCGCCCCGCCGGAACTGCGCAACGTGGTCGCCTGCGTGGCCGCGCCGCACGATGACCTGCTCCGGCGCTTCGTCTCGGACCTGAAGCAGTGCGGCCTGCCCGGCTCACGCCTCGGGCCCTGACCTGAGTTAGAGCCCGCTCACGTAGAGCGAACCGGCCGCGCCAGCCGCTGTATCAGCATTATGGGCATTAGGGATTTCGATAAGTGGCATTAATTCTTCGAAACCTTCGGCCCTTGTCGTAAGCATAAGTAATGTGTCAGGCTCGTTCCTGTCCATCAGAAGTCACTGCGGTAAAAGCTGCCGTAGGCCACGATTTCGACGAGCCTAACGGGCAGGAAATTCCTGACGAGGCTTAACCGGTGCCGCCAAAGAGAGAGAAACAAGTGCCTTCCTGGAAAGACAAGGACCCTGCCATGACCGGATCGCTGGAAGGCCAGACCGTGCTGGTCGTCGGGCGGGGCAGCGGGATTGCCCGCGCGGTCGCGCTAGCCGCCCGGGACGCCGGAGCCAGCGTCGTGGCGGCCGGCCGGGACCAGGAGACCCTGCCCGCCGCCTACGCCGGCGAGCCCGGGATCAGCACCGAGACCGTCGACCTGACTGACGAAGCCACCATCGCCGCCGTCGGCAAGCGGCTGGGCACCGTCGACCACGTGATTTCCACCGCCTCCGCCCGGGCCCGCGGCCACCTGGCCGACCTGGACCGGGATGCGATCCGGCGGTCCTTCGACACCAAGGTCATCGGCCCGCTGCTGCTGGCCAAGCACCTGGCCCCCCGCATGAACCGGGGCGGGTCGTTCGTCTTCTTCTCCGGCGTCGCCGCGGCCAAGATCGCCGTCGGGACCATGGGCGTGGCCATCACCAACGCCGCCGCCGAAACCCTGGTCCGCTCGCTGGCCCTGGAACTAGGCCCGATCCGGGTTAACGCCATCTCCCCGGGCGTGATCGACACCGGCGCCTGGGACGATTTTGGCGAGCAGGGCAAGGCCGACTACTTTGCCGGCATCATCGCCCGTAACCCGGCCCGGCGGATCGGCACCGTCGGCGACATCGCCAGCGCCGTCCTGTTCGCCATGACCAGCACCTTCCTCACCGGCCAGACCTTGCACGTCGACGGCGGCGAACCCCTGACCTGACGCGGTCAGCCGAAGCTGGTCGCGCCGCCGTCCAGGACCAGCGGATGCGCGTTGACGTAGCTGGATTCGCCGGACAGCAGCCACACTGTGGCGTAGGCCACCTCCCAGGCTGTCGCCTGCCAGGCCGAACGGCAGGCTCCGCGCGGTGCGGCCCGGGTTGAGCCGCGACGCCTCCCGCCCCAGCGGCGTGTCCACCAGGCTCGGCACCACGAGGTTGGCCCGGATGCCCCGGGCCATGCCCTCCCGCGCTACCTGCCGGCAGAGGGCCAGCAAGGCTGCCTTGGACGCGTCATACGCCGGGATCCCGGTCGCCGCTCGCAGGCTCGCCGCCGAGCTGACGAACACGATCGCCGAACCGGCAGCCAGCACCGGCAACGCGGCCGCGGCCACCAGGAAGTGCGCCCTGGTATTGACCGCGAACGTCTCGTCCCACTGGGCGGCGGTCGTCCCGGCCAGCCCTCGCCCGAGCCCGATACCGACGTTCAGCACCAGGCCGTCAAGGCCGCCCAGCGCCGCCGCCGACTCCGCGACCACCGACGCGCAGGCCTGCTCCGACGCCACGTCGGCCAGCACGACCGCGGCGGCCTGTCCTTCGTCACGGACCAGGGTCGCGGTCGCTGCCGCGGCGCCCGCGTCACGGTCCGCGCAGGCCACCGCCGCGCCTTCCCTGGCGGCCAGCACCGAAATGGCCCGGCCGTTGCCGATCGGCGGATCGGGTTCGGGCGATGGCCGTGTCCCCGCGCCGACTACCAGCACGCGCCGCCCCGCCAGCCGGCCGCGGCCGGGTGCGGAGCCCGCGGCTTCGGCCGGCATCGTCACGGCTCGGCCCACATCGGCGCGGCCCCGGGCGGCAGCGGCACGGCGAACCCGTTCAGCAGGAACGAGATCAGCGTGTAGTACCCGCACAGCGACACCAGCTCCACCAGGCCGGCGTCGCCCAGAAACCGGTGCGCGGCCTCGTAAGCCTCCTGGTCCAGATGGCCGGAATGGGCGAGCTGGCGGGCCACCGTGTACACGGCGCGTTCGTCATCGGCCTCGAACGGCGGGTCCTCGCCGCGCCCGATCGCGTCCACCACGGCGTCGGCCACGCCGTGCTCGCGGGCCATCGGCGCGTGCGCCCACCACTCGAACTCCGCCTGCCACCGCGCGCCGGTCGTGATGATGGCGATCTCCGACAGCCGCCGCTCGATCGACGTGCCGAACCGCAGCGTCGCACCGAGCGAGGACAGCCGCCGCCCGGCGCCCGGCACCGTGACGAACGCGTTGAACGGCCCCGCCAGGCCGCCTCCGGCGGCCACAACCAGGTCTGGATGGCCGCTGACGAGGCCGTCCCACAGCTGCTGGCCCTCGGGCCCCAGCTCATCACGCCGCAGATAAGGAATCCTGGTCATAGCCCGAACACTAGCCATAACCGCTAACGGTCTGCGGTTCGTTACCTCACGGTGGTGTCCGTGCGGTGCGGCAGCTTCCAGCCGGGGCGGACGAAGTGGCACGTGTACCCGTCGGGGTAACGCTCCAGGTAGTCCTGGTGCTCAGGCTCGGCCTCCCAGAACGGCCCGGCCGCCGTGACCTCGGTGACTACCTTGCCCGGCCACAGCCCGGAGGCGTCAACGTCGGCGATGGTGTCCTCGGCGACCTTCTTCTGCTCGTCGCTGAGGTAGAAGATGGCCGACCGGTAGCTGCTCCCCATGTCGTTGCCCTGCCGGTTGCGCGTGCTCGGGTCGTGGATCTGGAAGAAGAACTCCAGCAGGTCCCGGTAGGAGATCTGGTCCGGGTCGAAGACGATCTCGAGTGCCTCGGCGTGGCCGTGGTGGTTCCGGTAGGTGGCGTTCGGCACGTCGCCGCCGGTGTAGCCCGTCCTGGTGGAGATCACGCCGGGGAGCTTGCGGACGAGGTCCTGCACCCCCCAGAAGCAGCCGCCGGCGAGGATGGCCTTCTCAGTCGTCATGATGTAGTGCTCCCGGTGTCGTGGGCGGGCTCGAACAGGTGACGGTACTCGCCGTAGCCTTCGCGCTCCAGGTCATCGACACCGATGAAGCGCAGGGCGGCGGAGTTGATGCAGTAGCGCAGGCCCCCGGCGGCCGCGGGCCCGTCGTTGAACACGTGGCCCAGGTGGCTGTCGCCATGCGCGGAGCGGACCTCGGTCCTGATCATGAGGTGGCTCAGGTCCCGCCGCTCGACCACGTTGCCCGGCTCGATGGGCAGGGTGAAGCTCGGCCAGCCGGACTGGCTGTCGTACTTGTTGACCGACGCGAACAGCGGCTCGCCGGACACGACGTCCACGTAGAGGCCGGGCTCCTTGTTGTCCCAGTACTCGTTGCGGAACGGCGCCTCGGTGCCCTTCTTCTGGGTGACCTGGAACTGTTCCGGCGTCAGCCGGGAGATGGCCTCAGGGTCCTTGCGGTAGTTGTCTGACACGTAAGATCCTTCGCTAGTGCCGCCCGCTGGATGCGAGCGCATTGTCACAGATGTATAACCACGCCGCAGCCGCTACTATTTCGGCTGGTGCCTGCGGGTTCGAGGGCGGTGAGCGCACCGTCCGGGGCGGCCGCCCGCCCGCCGATCGAGCCAGCCGCTGTCCGCCGGAGACCCGGGGTTACACGGTCGTACAGGTATTAGGAATTTCTATATGTGCCATTAATTCTTCGCGACCTTTCGCCCTTGCCCGGGCCTTAATTAATATGCCAGGCTCGCTGTAGCCCATTAGTGCGAAAGCCCGGATGCGGAGGACCCGATGGCAGTGGCGTGGGAGCCAGTGACCCGAGATGATGTACTGCGCGCGATGCAGGAGTACGACCGGCTAGGGCCCGAGGCGTTCTTCTCCGCGCATGGTTTCGGGCCCACCACCACTTATAACCTGGTCTGGGACGAGCGGCGTTACCCGCCGAAAGCGATCCTGGGCACCGCTTACGAATTCGCCGCGGGCCAGCGCCTGGCCGCCGGCGATTTCGAGGGCGGCAAGGGCGGCGCTGTGGCGGTGCTCGGCGGGCTGGGATTCACCGTCGAGCACAAACCGCGAGCCGCCGGCGACAGCTGCTGACCGCCATCCCGGTTGGCGTCAGGCAAGCACGACCGGCCGTTCGGCATGAATGAATTACGCCGAACGGGCCGTGGCGCTACGGTCTGAGCTTGGCAGGCACGTGGCGCCCGGGCGCAGGCGCCGCGGCCCTTGACGTCCAGGAGGAGGATCCAATGAGCCGGGTGGAGGTCAACGGCGTCGGCATCGAGTACCAGGTGACCGGGCAGGGACGACCGGTCGTGCTGCTGCACGGCTTTCCCGACTCCGGGCGGCTGTGGCGGCACCAGGTGCCGGCGCTGGCCGGCGCCGGGTTCCAGGTCATCGTGCCCGACCTGCGCGGCTACGGGCGTTCCGGCCAGCCGGAGGCCGTCGAGGCCTACTCGATGTCCCTGCTGGCCGGGGACGTCATGGCGATCCTGGCCGAGCTGGGGATCGGCCGGGCCCATGTCGTCGGCCACGACTGGGGCGCCGCCCTGGCCTGGGCGCTCGCCTCGTTCGCGCCCGGCACCGTCGACCACCTCGCCGTCTTGTCGGTCGGCCACCCGGCTACCTTCCGCCGCACCCTGGAGCAGTGCGAGAAGTCGTGGTACATGCTGTTGTTCCAGTTCCCCGGCATCGCCGAACGCTGGCTGACCGAGGATGACTGGGCCAACTTCCGCAGCTGGGGCCGTCATCCCGACGCCGATCAGGTGATCGCCGACCTGGCGGCGAACGGCTCGCTCACGCCCGGCCTGAACTGGTACCGGGCCAACGTCCGGCCCGAATCCTGGGTGGCACGCCCGGTTCAGCTGCCGCCGGTGCAGGCACCCACCATGGGTATCTGGAGCACGGGGGACGGCGCCCTGACCGAGGTCCAGATGACCGACTCGGCCGAGAACGTGGCGGGCCCGTGGCGCTACGAGCGCCTGGACGGCCCGGGTCACTGGCTGCAACTGGAAGCCCCGGACCAGCTCAATACCCTGCTGCTGGACTTCCTGCCCCGGTTACCTGTCGCGGCCTGATCCGGGCCAGGCCGAGGGTCACCGCGCACGCGGCCGCGAGCAGCGAGTAAGGGACCAGGTCCGAGGTGGCCTGGGCCAGCGCCCCGCTGCCCGAGGCGGCCATGGCCTGGCCCGTGGCCCAGGCGAGGTTGGCCAGGCCGAAGGCCAGACCCTGATCCAGCCGCTGATGCTGGGCACCCTCGCTGACCAGCGTCATGGCCGGGGTGAACAACGTGCCGAACGACGGCATGCCCACGATCAGCACCGGGATCAGCACCCACTCCGACGCCAGCGTGGGCGCCAGCAGGCTGATCGCCACCGCGCCGGCCAGCGAGCACCTGATCGGCACGATGGCGCCGCGCCGGTCGGCCACCCGCCCCGCGAGCGGCGACAGGGCCGCTTCCACCCCGGCCGACGCCAGGAACGTCCCGGCGATGATCAGGGCCGTGACCCCGAGGCTGGCCATCCGCAGCGGCGCGAGCACGTCCAGCACGCCGAACGCCAGGCCCGCCAGCATCGTCAGCCACAGCCCGAGGCCCAGGTGGGGGTCACGGGCCGCGGCGAACGCCTCCCGCAGCCGCTGCGGGACCGCCTCGCGCGGCGCCGGCATGGCGAACGTCACCGCCATCAGCACCCCGGCCGCCAGCGCGGCACTGGCGAACGCCGGCCCGGTGCCGACCTCGTCGGCGATCGCGCCCACGACCGGCCCGAACAGCGCCCCGCCCACGGCCGCGCCCATGGCCGTGCCGATCATCTCCCCGCGCCGTTCCGGCGGCGCCTCGGTCGCCAGCCAGGCCATGCCCGCCGCCCAGGTGCACGCCCCGCCCAGTCCCTGCACGAACCGGGCCGCGTCGAGCATCACCTCCGTCGAGGCCCAGCCGAAGACCAGGGTCGAGACCCCCATGAGCGCCAGCCCGAGCAGGACCGTCCTCCGGTAGCCCAGGTGCCCGGTGAGCAGCCCGCCCGGCAGCGCCCCGATCAGGGTGCCCAGCGGGTAGCCCGCGACCAGGATCCCCGCGCCCGACTTGGACAGGTGAGCCACGTGCGTGTAGTGCGGCAGCAGCGGCGTCAGCGCCGTGAAGAAGATCGTGTCGACCAGCACGAGCGCGCACACGAACAGCAGCAGCACCCGCAGCGACCGGGTCAGCGGCAATCCGGGCTCACTGGTCCCAGTGCGGCGGACGGTCCCGGCGCAGCCGCTCGTCATCGTCCGGCTCGGGAGCCTCACCCCAGCTGATGCCGGATTCTTCCTCACTCTGCTCCGGCAGCACCGGCTGGTCCTCGGGATCAGGTGGCATAACCCCATCATCTCGCGGCACCGTCACGCCTGGTTGTCGCCGGCCCATTCGGCGCGGTGGATGGCCCGCATGGCGCTCAGGAACAGCCATTGCTGGCGGAACGCCAGCCGGGCGACCCGAAGCCCGGCGGTGCCCGCCAGGTCGCTGACCGGCCCGCTCGGCTTGCCGTACATCTGCCGGGCCCAGCGCGGCAAGGTCGCGAACGCCAGCGCGCTGACCGGCGGCAGCCCGAGCTTCAGCACCCGGTTCCCGTCGGGCACCGGCGGATGGAAGGTCAGCCGCAGCGCTTGTCTCGCCTCATCACAGGCGTACAGCCGCGGCCTGATCTGTTCGTAGTAGGCGTCGAGTTCGGCCAGCGAAGCCGGCGCGGCCGAACGGTCCACGCCGATGAGCTCCGCGCTGGTGCGCTGCTCGGCCACGAAGGCATCCAGGTCCGCGGCGGAGAACGGCAGCCGGCTGCGCCGGGCTATGTCGGCGCAGGAGGCGACCTCGCCGCAGTCCTGCTGCTGGGCCAGTACGAAAATTCCACCCGCCGCTTCCACTTTCGGGTGACGCCCACGACGGCGATCACCCGTACCGTCCTTCCAGAAGCCATGGCCCGCCCGCCCACGGGGGCGCGGGCGGGCCATGGCAGTGGCGAGCCGCCCGTCCCGGCGGCCTTCGGGCCCTACGCCTGGCCGGGACCCTGCAGGCCCAGGGAGAAGTGGGCCTTGCCCTCGGGGTCGACCTCCGCGTCGAGCACCTTGTCATCGAGATAGGCAGCGGCCTGCGGCTCGAGGTAGACGTGCGCCCCGGCGGCCTCGATGACCTGATCGTTCACGCCGGGTCCCGGCGCAGCGGTGACCTGCAGCGCGCCCGGGTCGGCCGCTTCCGCGGCCGAGGATGCGATCCGCAGGCCCGATCCTCCTGGCGCATCCGGGGTTGACGTAATGGCCTTGACGACCTCCGCGGCTGCTTCGGTCAGTACCAGCATGTGCGTCACCTTTCATTTCTCTGTGCAGGCCTCCGGCCGAGGCGCCGCAACAGTGACCTAGTGCGCTACCGGCGAAGCGGGCGGCTAAACCCGGAAGGTGCGTTCATGCGCTCACGCTGATGACCACCTTGCCCGGCGGGCGCTCGCCACGCAGGGCCCGGAAGGCCTCGGCCAGGTCATTCAGCTCGAAGACGCGCGAGACCATGGGACGCAGCTGCTGGTCATCGATCAGCCGGGCCAGTTCGCGTAGCTGGCCAGCGTGGGGCTCGACCACGAAGAACACGCCGCGGACGTCCGAACCGGCAGCCGCTGCGGCCCACGGCCGGGGTTCGGCGGGACGCTCCCCGATACCGGGCCGGGGCCTGATCGCCGCGCGGCGCCGCACGGCCGGCGGCGGAAGCACCGGGACTTCGGCCACGATGCTCCCGCCGCCGGCCCGGCCGGAGATGAACCCTTCCGCCGCCAGGCGCTCGTAGGCGGTGGTGACCGTATACCGCGAGATGCCTAGCTGCCGGGCCAGCGCGCGGCTGGGCGGCAGCTGGTCGCCGGCCCGCAGCCGCCCCGACGCGATTCCCTCGCGGATCTGCTCATACAGCTGAGCGCAAAGTCCTGGGTGCCCGGCCCGGTCAATGAACAGGTCCATCACAACCACCAGCCTGGCACAGGGCCGGCCGGGTGCCGGGCCAGGAACTGGTCGGTCCGCCGTAGGCGGCTACGTGATATGACAGATCCACTTTTCGGCGCGACCGGCGGCATGATGCCTCAGGCGTGATGTCAAACCAGGTACGGGAGGCTCTTCATGCCAGCTTCGGTTGGGTACCTCGTCATCGACACCGCGGATCCGCAGCGGCTGGCGCCCTTCTGGTGCGCGCTGCTTGAGGTAAGCGTGGCGGAGACGATCGGGGACGGCCAGTTCGTCGTGCTGTCCCGGGCCAAGGACGGCCTCACCGTCGGCTTCCAGCAGGTGCTCGACGTCAAGACCGGCAAGAACCGGCTGCACCTGGACCTGATCGTGGACGACCTCGACACCGCTACCGCCGAGATCGAGGCGCTCGGCGGCCGCTGGCTCGAGCCCGGCCAGACCCGCGAGCTCGAAGGCTTCCGGTGGCGTCTGATGGCCGACCCCGACGGCAACGAGTTCGACATCGACGTCCTGCCGCCGGGGTGATGCCGCCCCGGAGATCTCGCGCCGGTTCCCGGGCGGGGCTGCGATCTCAGGCGGAGGTCAGCCAGGACAGGACGGACCTGACCGAACGCGCTCGGGTCGTCGTCCACGCGTGCCGGTCCTCGTACGGCCAGGCGTAGACGGGGAAACCGTTCCTGACCAGGTCGAGCAGCCGGGGCTCATCGAGGTCGCTGGCGGCGAACTCATACAGCGCCTGCATTCTCGGCAGGATGATGCCGTAGTCGATGAGGCGGCCAGCGTAGTTCTCCAGCGGGAGGATCTCATCGATGCTGATCCCGGTCAGCGGGTAGCGGTCGGGCAGGACGTTGTGCAGGGACAGGAACAGGTCCGCGCCCCGCCAGCGCGGATCACCGATCAGGCGGCCGGCCAGCGCCAGCCGGCCCGCCGCCAGCCGCGGCCGGATGACCAGGGCGTGCACGCAGACCAGGCGGGCCATCGCCACGTCCATGAAGAAGCGCTCCACCGGCACCTCGGCCGCGCACAGCGGGCGATGCTCGAGGTACGCGGCCACGATGCTGGCGTTATGGGCCCGGTACCAGGTCCTGGCCGAAGGCGCGGACAGGAAGTCGGTCCAGCGCGCCACGGCGGGCCCGCTCGCCGGTCCCGGTGACCCGGCCGCCAGCCAGGCCTCGCACGCGTCGCGGAGCAGGCTTTCGTTGACCGAGCGCCACCACCGGCTGCCGGGCCGCGCGGACTCCGGCGGCGCGAGCACTCCCCGGCTGACCTGCCAGCGCATGAACGCCAGCTCGGCCCGCCGGTACGCCCGGACCGACGCGCAGCCAGGCCGGTCGTCGTAGAACCTGCCCGCCAGCTCCAGCCGCCGCGCCGGATCGTTCCGGACGGCGGCCACCATGGTGCGGGCTTCTGCTGCTGCATCAGGCATGCTGTGCACCACGTCTAGTGTCGTACCCCGGCAGAAAGCGTACCTATGCTGCGTTGTTCGGAGGCGGATGTGGGCTACCCGGTCACGCACCTCGCGCTCACCGGCGAGGACGCCGCCCTGCTGCGCCGCTGGCACGCATCCGGCGCGGATGCCACCGTCCTGGCCCGGGTCAGGGAACTCGCCGCCAGCTCCGCGGCCCGGGTCTCGACTACATCATCATGTTCCTCGACGACCACGACGTCGCCGAGATCGCCGCGGCGCTGGATGAGGTGACGCAGCCGTGGTTCCGGGACCGGTTCTTCGCCCTGCCGGCCCACGGCTACCAGGGCCGAACCGACGAGGCGGCCTTCGACTACACCTGGGGATGGTTCGAGCTCATGCGGGCCTTCTTCCGCAAGAGCGCCGACGAAGGCCGGCGCATGGTCTTCACCGCCGGCCAGTGACCGCGGCCGCTACCAGCTGCAGGGGCAGGTGATACCAGGGATCGTTCGGAGAAAGGATCTTCGCGCTGAACGGGCCCCGGTGCCCGCCCCCCGTACCGCAACCCCAGCGGCCGCCGGGATCCTGCGGATAGCGTGGGAGGCATGGCGATCATGTCAAGTCACAGAGCTAATACCTGCGAAGATGCCTCATGAACCGGTGGTAAGTCAGGCAAAAGTCAGGTACTCTCCCGAGTCATGGCCACGATCATCAAGGGGAAAAACCCCCGCAAGCCCTACACCGTCCGCTACTGGGTAGACAGCAAGCAACGCGAACGCTCGTTCGTCACCCTGACAGAAGCAAGGGACTTCAAGGCTAAAGCCGAGCATGACACACGAGCACAGATCTTCACTGACCCGAAGCTAGGCGCGATCAAGTTCGCCGAGTACGCAGAAGACTGGATCAAGACGCGCACCGCGGCGAACACGAGACGAATCTACGGGAGTTCCCTACGGGTCCACCTAGCACCCGTGTACGGGTCTAAGACGCTACGCCAGGTCGCCTCAGACCGGGAAGGCGTACAACAGCTGATCGCGTCACTGACAGTCTCTCAGCAGCGCACAGCGACAACCCTCCTCGCCGGCGTCATGAACGAGGCTGTCAAAGCAGGGCGGATACCCTCACACCGTTTGCACGGTCTGACTGTCGGCCACGTGAATAGGCAAGCCGAGATAATCCATGCCAGCCATAAACAGCTAGAAAACCTCGCCACAGGGCTAAACGGCTATGGCCTGACCGTGTGGCTCATGCGCGGATGCGGACTCAGGATCGGTGAGGCAATGGCGGTAACCCCTGATTGTGTCCGCGGTGACATGCTCCGCGTACACGAACAGTTCACTTATGCTGGCAAGATCGCACCACTTAAGCATCGTAAACCAGGCGACTACCGCGACATTCCACTCCCAGCCTACGTGTCCGAAAAGATGACAGGGTGGGAAGGGTTTAAGCGGATAAGCCATAGCATGTATTACAACAAATGGCATAAGGCTATCGCACTGGCCGGTTTGCCTGACACGTTCATACCTCACACGCTGCGCCACACTTACGCTAGTGTCGCACTCCACCAAGGAATACCGATCACAGAAGTAAGCCGTTTCCTAGGCCACAGAAGCATTGAGGTTACCCATCAGGTTTACGGGTATCTCGTGCCTAGCTCGTTCGGCAGAACGAGGGATGCTATAGACGCAGAGTTCAAAGACTGGTCTAGCGAAGCCTCTTAAAACGGCTCTGTAAGCCGCTCAACCCTTAGACCCTCACTGGGAGGCGTCTGAACGCTGAAACTAACCTAAGGCATACGACTACTGAGAAACAAAGCAATAAGAGAAAACAGAAAAAAAAAAGAAAAGAAATAGACAGAGAAAACGGACAGACAAGTGAGAACTACCAAAGTCAAGCAGAATACAAGATAGAAATCGAGAACGCGGTAACTGCGATCGCGTTACCAGCAAAACTTGAACAAAGAAAAAGAAGAAAGACCAGAAACACAAGAAAAAGAAAAAGAAAAAGAAAAAGAGAAAACAGCAAGAAAAATACAAGTCGAGTTCTGAGAGATGAACAAGACACGCTAAAGGAAAAGCTAGAAGCAAAGAACACTGTCGAGAAAACCTCAAAACAGAGATCAAAAGGAATAGAGTAAGACGAGACAGGATCACTAAAAACGTACATACAAGACGCAGTATCAAGAAAAGACGAAACAAACAAGACAAGCGCAGAACAGCTCACAGTCTGATGATAAGAAGACTGCTGAACGAACAACAACGGCGGTCTCAAAGAGTACTGCAAGTTCTGAGATATAAATAAAAGTAAAGAGAAAAAACGAAACACTAAGCGACAGCAACAAGATACAAAGAGCTAGAGAAATAGGGAACAACAACAAACTCACCGATAACATACGGGTCAGTAGATAGAGAAAAAAAGACAAGAGAAGAGAAATAAAGATGACAGTAAGCAGTAGAACAAGGAAAAAACGAAAGAGACTGTGTAGCAGGCAAGAGTAAAAAAATATAAACGAAACTATAAGACTGTAAAATACGGTAATCTCTACAATAAACAGTACGTTAGACATAGGACAGTCAGGCCACCAAGGAAGGTTTTCGTCAACACCAAGCGGATCGTAGATTACTCAGAACAGGGTTGACGGTGCAACATATACGTCTAGCCCAGGTAGGTTACCGAGCATGTCAACAGCACCGCGGTAAGTATCTGAGATGGAACACCCATCGACTGAAAGACAAAAGAAGACGCAACGAAAAAGTAAGCGAAGTAAAACAAAAACAGAGACGGCGACGAACCACCAGAAACCGAAAAACAAACTGATAAAATACAAAAGAAGGCAACGGGGCAGAAACAGGAGACTGGACACTACAATACGGGTAAATAAAGAACTGGTCTACAGAAAACTGGACAACAGCGACAACGACAGAACAGCCACGATCGTAAAGCAACGACTCAAAGAAGATAAAATATAGGTCGATAACTACGGTAAGAAAAAGCAAAGAAAGAGAAAGCAGGGAGAGAAACAGCGGGAGCGGCAGCACCAATACGCCTAGACCTGTCATAAGAGTAAAGTAAAAAGACAGAGCCGACAAACACTAAGCCTTTCTCAACTAACTGAATATGCTGGATAACTGTTGAAGGGAAAGAAACTGTGAAATAGAGATAGACAAGCTCAGCTAACCCAGAAAAGATAGACAAAGAACAATAAGACGGAACAACTGTGTAGCCGATAGCTGCAAGAGAGAACGCTACAACTGAAGTCAAGAACTGGAAACAGATAGCACCGACCTGGCTAAGCGCGGACAGCTGTGTACTCGTCAACGCTACGATGTAAAGGCACACATAACTGATGTACCCGACAAAACCGTTACCGCCACCGATCGGACCAAAAAGAGACAGGTAGAAGAAAGAAGAAACAGAAGGCAACGACAGCGAAGAAAAGACAGAGAGCAAAAAGAAAACAGAACAGTAAAGGTTACCGCCAAGATAAAAAGTAACAGTCGAAACAGAAACGACGATAGACACCATGAACGGGGCAACAGCGATAATGTAACTACAGCTACTGAAACAGCTAGTGTGAGAACCAGTAGGGTTATACTTCACATAGATCGCGTAATACGCGCCACGGAAAGTGTTATTCCCACCATCGTTGTTATCTTCAACACTCAGCATCGCACCAACGAGTATACGACAAACACAGCATAAGCAACGTGTAGTTCATCAGCGTGTCAAGAATAATACTCGCATCAGGCCCAAAAAACAAAACAGAGAGAAATCAACTGTACCAGCAACCAGCGGGGAAGGAAGCAACACTAGGAACTGGGCGCTAGGCACAGCAGTAGCCGCATAGTTCCCTTCAAGGTTGTTCGTAAACGACGCCTCAAACGCAACAGACGGCAACGGAGACTGCAACGATGCTTGCAGCGGGTCAGTGTACGCCGCAACTGACATAGACGGCTCAATACCACCCTCAACAGGGTTGTTACCAGACTGGAAAGTAATCGTAGGGGTAGCCAAGTACACGTCGTCAGAAGCGATCGGCATAGGCGTGTACGGAGAGTAGTAGTAATACGCTGGTGCGAGCATAGCCCTTATTCACAGACGAATCGTAAACACCCTGTGAACCTGTCGGTTCGTTCATCAAATATAGCAGAGCAGGCGTAGCCTGATACTGGCATTCCTGCACAGTCCAACAAGACAGTTCAGGAAACCTGTTAACGAACGACAGCATATCCGTACACACAATCTGGCTAGTAGTCGCCTGACCGGTAGGCGTGTCGTTCGGATTGTAGGCTGCTATCTGACCGTCGAATCTGACTTGCCACGTAGACGTTTCATCCATCACCGACACTTGCACACGCCTACCTAGAATGACACCAGGTGCTACGGTGAGGTTGACAGGTTAGGTGTGAACCGACCGTCATCATTGGTCACGGTGAACGTGCAACGGGACGGTTGGACACTTGAAATGTTGTCTTCCCTGCCGCGGGTGATACGGACACCAGCGGCTAAACTCACATAGACGCTGATATCCGTGAAATCACCGCCCGCGGCAGCACCAGCACCGAGAGAGTTGTTAACCCAGTCAACTAACACTTTAACGTTGGCTTGATAGGTGGTCATAACACACTCCTGTAATAGAAAAAATCACAGCACTGCCGTAGAGGACAAACAGTGCGGGGAAAATCTACATTCAGCGACCCTTAGGAACTTGACGGTAAAACCGTCACGGCACTTCTTAAATCGTTACTACGGTGGTCAACACGAGAAAACCCGTAGTAGCCGATCTGCCGCGCGTCCGCATAGCGCTCACGCAGCACCATCAGCTCTGCCTGATCAACTACACGCCGCACCATAGCGACAGACAGATCACCAAACACAGGCCCGCCTAAAGTCGAGGCCTGCAGGGCCGGGGACTCGGCAACCGTACGCACCGGGAAACCGAGCAGGGACGGGTTAGCGGTCAGCAGGGACTCATACAGCGGACGCCCGTAGGAATCGGCTAGATTCTGCTGGGCTACCAGCTGAGCAGGCGAGAAATACCACGCCGCGTTAGGCCAGTAAGCGCTGTCAACAGCCTTAACCATCGCAGCGATACTTGAAGCTGAAAGCACATTTCCGACCAGCTCAGTCACAGTGCCGCCACCAACAACATTGGTGCTGGTCGCAGTCCCCAGACTGACAGAGCGGGAACCAGCAGCAAGCGCGGTCATCAGCCCAAGAGGCTGACCCGAACCAGAACCAGAAACAGAATGCGCACCCTCAGCACGACCGATACCCTCACCGATACGAGCAGCAAGGAAAGCACCCACATCAAACGCGGAATCGTTAACCAGCTCGACGCTGGCAAGAATAAGCTTGTTAGTGTAAGTCCAAGCGTTTAAAACGCCCTGGCCGATAACATAATCCTGGAACGTATCAATCGTACCCTCACCGATAATGTGACCAACGACGCTAGTCGGGTCAACGGTCGGCCAATCCATCGGCGAACCAGTCGACGTAAGAACCTGCTGGTATACAAAGAGCCATAACCCGCCATAAGCCTTAAGCGCGATCTGGAGATTAGCCCAAAACGCTTGCGGCACCATGTAACCGCCGCTAGTACCCGAATCCTGGAAACCAGCCTCACCCTGACCAGCGTCATACGTACTACGTAACTCCGGGGAAACAATCCCGCGGCGCATATACGCATCAAACGCCCTCTCGCGCTTTTCCTCGTCAGGAGTAAGAACACGCTCGTCAGAACGACCAGCCGCGTAAGACTCCCCAGACTTGATAGCACGATCAATCTGAACAAGCTCACGCTCACGTCGGTCATACTCGTCAGCCTCAGCAACCGTCAGGTTACGCTTTTCAGCCGAAGCACGATCAACCAGTGCCTTCTGTTCGCCCCACATACGGTTACGCGACTCACGCCGCGCCCGGTTTACACTCTCAGTCGTCTCAAACATTTAATCAGCCTCCATTTAGGCGAAAAATTCTTGTATTACACACGTGTGCAGTGTCCTACGGACGGCTGCTGTCTATCCTCTAAAAGGTTTCAATGCTGATCAGGCAGAAACCCTAAACATCCCAGTGCCAAGAAAGACGGCTGGAATAAACCGGGTACCATCCAACAATGGTCCGGAAGTCTAATTTTGGTTACGCGGCTTGATAGCCGCGGAAACTCAGATGTTAATAAGCGAGCCTTCCGCCATCATGCGCAGCAGCGATTTAGCACGCTGCCGCGTAGGCAGAATAACACCGTTGACGATAGCAACCTGTTCGATCTCTTCCATCTCGGCTATAGCCGGATTAGGTTGACCGTTGACAACAAGACTAGCAAGCGAAACGTCCCAAAGACGCCTCAGCTCGTTGACCACCTCGTCTTGCAACTCGGTATCGCCACAAGCAGGGTTACGTTTAGGCCAGGAACGTTCATGATCAGAATCAGCGGAACCAGTGAAACGCTTGTATGGCGTACGGCCACTACCCCTACCGCCCATCACACAGCCTCCAAACTCGATAGATGGTCACCATCCTGAAAAAGGATGGTCAACAGAAAACGGTGTGACAGTTTTTCCGCGTGAGAACACATGGGCCGAGTGAGCGGGTGCTATGGCACTGTGTGTGCCAACTTTTGACCTGGCATACCCCTTATGCCGCAATGTATCTTAATGTCCGAAATCACTTTGGGTGGTTAGCACCAAACCCGCAAATACGATCTAGGGCCAGTGCCCAGGCGAGCACGGCAACGACGAAAAAGAAACTCATCACACAACCCCAACCTAGTTAGGCTGGTCGTTCAGCGAGGTAGCGACACTACCGACAATAAGAACTAGTTGGCACACCAAGAGTCTGACTAGCAAGATGCAGAATCGCTACCGAATGTGCTAGTAGCGCACCGATCAGCATTCCACGTTCAGCCTCATTGTCACGACTCTGGTAAGTAGCCAGCATGGTTTCAACAGCCATTCTGTCTTCACGATCAGCGGCAGCAATAAGCGCCAGCGCGTCACGAGTAGCATCAACGTTCGTCATTCCCGTACCTCGCTTCCATAACCATATGCAGCAACAGGGCTTTAGCAACAGGTTCACTTAAACCAGTGATAACCTCGCTTGGAACAGGTGAAACCATTAGCCTGCGTAACTCTTCTACTGGCAGCATAGGACGCTGCTTGGTTTTACGACGAAACATCAAACACGCTCCTTAAGGCTGCTAGCGGCAGCTGTTTAGACTGGTAATCATCTACAGGGAAACTCAAACGTACTTCTGCTTAGCTAGTTTCCTGCTAAAGCCTTTTGACAGGATCATTTAGCGTTGACTGGCCGCTATCGCGGCATCGGACCCCATAGGGTGAACAAGCTTTGAACCGCCGCGGAGCAGGCCAACAGAGCAAACGAGAGTTGACCTGAACCGCGGCAGCCGGTGTTGATGTTGCCGATATACCCCATTTTCGACGGGCAGAAAACCGGGGCCGAGAGCAGAAAGATGAAAAGGACTCTCGGTTGCTGCTTTGCGTTAACCTATACACGCCAGGTCTATCCCGCTGGCGAAGCTTGATGAAAAGAAGGCCAGCGGGAAGCGTAGACACCAGTTGCCCGGCATTGCTGTTCGGCTTTTCCACGGCCTACTATGACAAGCCCTGACACCACTGGTGTGCCTGGTGTCAGTCATTCCGCCTAATACCGACGCTAAGAGAACGGTTGGCGGAAACTCGAGAGGCAGGCTGCTTTTCAGCTTCATACCGGCGCCGGGAAACTGGGGTAACCCGTGACGGTTCCGCTGGCCTGCCAGCAACGGACGACAATCTTTTACGCTGGCTCTAGCTCGTTGACTTCAGCCCGAACCGGCATAAGCTCAAACGCCTTACCGAGCACTGGAACCTCGGCAGCTGAACAAGCAAGCGCACAGTCGATAGCAGCACAGATGAACTCGCTACCGGAAAGCCTGTAAGCGGCAGACGCCAACTGGATACGACGTTCTGTTTCCTCGGGTAGCGTAAGAGTACGAGTGATCATTAGTGAATCTCCTTCAACGGGGAGTGGTTAAACCGGCTCCCTCGGCGGGAAAAGCCTACCTTAGTAGCATTAATGCGATGTTTCCCGATGAAACCCTTATTCGTCCCTCCCCATCGTTACAATACTGAAACCGGAACTCTGGGTAGAACCATCAGTGTCATGCGGAAGGAACAAATCGGCCAGCAACAAGGCTTCACGCTCACTAGGCTTAACCCTCCGAACCCAATGCTGCTTAAACTCTCGCCATTGCTTGTGTTGCGGGCAAACCCTACCAGGCGGAAGACACGCGCAACACGACGGACGCTGACTACTGGAGTTACCAAACCTGCCTCTAGTCCGGTCATTCAACGCTTTCAGCATGACACGATGCTCTGGGCATGCTCTGGGAAGCCTGCCTAGCAGATTCTCTCTGGGGAACTTCTCCTTACACACCCTGCATTTGTAAACCAGCTTAGCCATACAGCTAACCTTCTTTCAATAGACAATGTTCTACCGGCCGCCGCGGAAACGGCGGAAGATTGTTCCAACTTGATTCCCTGCCCGCAACTGGAAACGCGGGCAGGGAACAACAATGAATTAAACCAATTACTTAGAGGCCCATAGGTCAAGAAGTTTAGAGGTTAAGAGATTATTTGAACGTTGCAGGTCAAACCCTATGACTGTCGCGTTCTACGCGACACCCTGTGTGTTCCATGGCGTATCAGTGTTGCTCTGAGGGAAACCCGCTGTCTGCGTCGGAACACCGTTGACGCTGTACCTGACGCCTGTTTCAGGGTCAAACCAGCCGTACGACGGTTCGCACGCCATGCGGCGCACGTCCATGTGGTCTGGTTCGCTGCACATGTCACCGTAACCACCCTTCCCCCGTGGTCTCGTAACGATGTCATGCCTGACCACGATGCACAGTGCTGTAGACGACGGAGCGATACGACCAAGGTCTTTAAGCACTCTCACGTACTTCCAGACTAGTTGCCGCTCTACGCGGCTCACAGCGTTCTGCGGACCCCATGACTGGCCAGGCATAGACTTACCAGTCACCAGTGAGGCTAGCTCGTCTCTGCGGAATCCTGCGTGACCAAAGTTGTTCATCCTGCCTAGCGCTATCTCCCAGATACGCCACGGGACACTCATACGCTTATCAGCAGGGTTATTCGTTGCCAAGTTCAACACTATGTCGCTCATCTTGACGAACTTCCCTCCACTGAAATCATTGTTAGCCAATGTACTTACCACCAATCTAATGTGATTGTTGTTTCAAGCTGATCCTGTGATGGTTCAATAACAGGCTTAGGCTTAGAGGTTCTAACCTCAGGCGAGTGATAAACCTCGTTAAACGGTGCGGACCTAGGTCCGCACTCCCAGCACTTACGCATGAGTCGGACGTGTTTCTCATCCTTGCCTATCTCGCTAAGCTAGCTGGCGTTGACTCTTACCGTCTGCTAGTTCTTCACTGATCCTGCGAGCAGCTTCCCCTTCCCTGTTTGCCTAGGCAAATACGAGTAGACTCAACCGTTTACCGGCTGGGCTCGTTCTCAATCAGGTTCACTTGTCAAAGAGCGTGGGCTTGCCCAGTCCCTTCCCCAGCTAGGGCGCGGACTAGTGCCAGTGCTCGACGGTAGACGAGCTGGGTGGGCGCTGTACGGTTGACACGCGCCAACAGGCAGACACCCGGCAACCGCGGCCTACGGGCCGTACAGAGCCGTCTAGGTCGTCTACCCTCAGACAGCAAGAGGCACCCGGGCAACACTCGTGCTCGGGTGCCTCGCCTCGCTTGCTGGGTTTAGAACTCGGTTCCTGTCAGTTCGAACGCGGACAGGAACGCCGACACGAACCCGTCACCCTCAGCGCGGGACTCCGACCCCATCGGACCCGTCAGAACCACCTCAAACCTCTGGTTCCCGGTGAACCACCCTTCGGCAGGGTGACTCCTGATCGTCCACCCGTTTTTCAGCAGGTAGTCGGCACGTCCGACCACACCTTGATCGGGACCCGTCAGGGACTCCACCAGCTGAATCATGGAGTCTAGGTGGATTTCGAGTGCCGCGTTGCGGCGCACGATCAGATCATGGTCGTCATGGTCTGTCACCGAGTTGAACAGCACATCTTTCGCTGCACTGACCCTGTTCGCTGCGAACTTGCTCACTGCCATGAACCCTCCTGAAAAGTCAGGCAGAAGTCAGGCAACCAACCGACACAGCAGGACCATCAACGACCGTCAACGAACATCGTTCTGAGGTTGTTCCTGCTGGTAGATCAACGGTTTAACCACCTGACCTGCCATCTTGTCTTGTCAGGAAGTAAGATAGTGTGGCATGGCGATCATGACACGAACCCTCGGGGGTACCGGCGCGGACGTGACCATTCTCGGCTACGGCTCCATGGAGCTGAGGGGACGGCCGCGCGGTCCCGAGATCGCGGACGCCGACGCGGGCCGCCTGCTGAACGCGGTCCTGGACGGCGGCATCAACCTGATCGACACCTCGCCTGACTACGGCCGCAGCGAGGAGCTGATCGGCGCCCACATCGGGCACCGCCGGGACGAGTTCTTCCTCGCCTCCAAGTGCGGCTGCCCGCTCGAGTCCCCGGCCGACGCGCCGCCGCCCTATCCGCATGACTACCGGCCCGCGAATGTCCGGGCCGACGTGGAGCAGTCGCTGCGGCGCCTGCGCACCGACCACCTCGACCTGGTCCAGGTGCACATGTCACCGAGCCGGGCCACGCTGGAGCAGGACCATACGGTCGAGACGCTCAAGGACCTCCAGGCCGAAGGCAAGGTCCGGTTCATCGGCATGTCGGGCATCCTGCCGAACCTGCCCGATCACCTCGCGATGGGCGTCTTCGACGTCTTCCAGATCCCGTACTCGGCGGTCCAGCGCGATCACGAGGACCTCATCACCGAGGCGGCCGGCGCGGGCGCGGGCACGTTCATCCGGGGCGGCGCGGCGCGCGGCGCCGCGTCACCGGACAAGAACTGGCAGACCGGGCCGCTGAGCCAGGACCCCGGCGTCGGCCGGCGGAACTGGGAGACCTCGGGCGTGGCCGGCCTGCTGAGCGAGGCGGGCCTGAGCGACATGGAGTTCGTCCTGCGCTTCACGCTCAGCCATCCCGGCCTGTCGACCACGATCGTCGGCACAGCCAATCCGGCCCACCTGGCCGGCAACATCGCCATCGCGGAGCGGGGGCCGCTTCCGGCCGACCTGTACGAACAGGCCAGGAAGCGCCTCCCGGTCCCGGCCGGCCGCTAGCCGGAAACCGGCCGGGCCGCCGGCTGCGGGGCCAGGGCCGCGTCGAGCAGGACGGCCGCGGCGGCGCGGGCCGCGCCGGCCGCGCCGGGGTCGTGGTCCATCCGCGCCGCCTGGCCGCTGCCGTCGTAGAGCAGGTGCAGCTGGCGGGCCAGCATCTCGGGCTCGGGCACGCCGGCCTGGGCCGAAAGCTCGGTCAGCAGGGCGCGCACCCAGCCGCGGTAGGCCTCGGCGGCCTGCTCCACCACGTCGCCGGGGTGCGATTCCGCGCTGGCCCGGGCGAACGCGCAGCCGCGGTAGTCCGGCTGGGCGAACAGCTCGCCCTGCCCCTCGAACACGGCCAGCAGCCGCTCGCGCGGGGTGCCGTAGCGTTCCACCGCCTGGGTGATCCGCCCGGTGACGCTGGCGTGGCGGGTCTGCAGGTACGCGCGGACCAGCTCGTCCTTGCTGCCGAAGGTGTTGTACAGCGAGGCCTTGGCCACCCCGGCCTGCTCGATGACCCGGTCGATGCCGACCGTGTGCACGCCCTCGTTGTAGAACAGCTCGTTCGCCGCGGCCAGCAGCCGCTCACGCGCCGACGGCCGGGCCGCTTCCCTGACAGCCATGGTGACGGTCACCTTTCCAGACAGACTTGTCTATCGTATGCCCTGGGCCGGGCTGGCGGCAGGCTCCGCGTCGCGCCCAGGCCCGGTCTTCAGCAGGCCGAACAGGGCCAGCCCGGCCAGCGCGATCACGGCGGCGCCGTAGTAGCGGGCCGTGTCGATGAGCCCGCCGCCGTGCACCACGCCGAACCCGGCTAGCACCGCGGGCACGCCCAGCCCCAGGTAGGACACCACGTAGATCAGCGAGACCAGCCCGGCCCGCTGGTGCGGCGCGGCCAGCGGCACCACCAGGCGGATGCCGCCCTGGAAGCCGCTGCCGAACCCGGCGCCGGCGATCGCCGAGCCCGCGAAGAAGAGCGCCTCGGAGCTCAGGCTGACGGCCAGGACGGTGACGGCCACCCCGGTGATCAGGGCCAGGATGCCGAACAGCATCACCGTCCGGGCCGCGGCCCGGCGCAGCGCGATGATCGCGACGACGGCCGAGGCGGCCAGCACGAACAGGCTCAGGGCGCCCAGCACCACGTTGCCCGAGCCGGTCAGCGCGTGCACCAGCGCCGGGCCGAGCGCGCCGTACAGCCCGGCCAGCGCCCACACCGCGAACAGCACGGGCACGGCGGTCAGCACCGGGGCCCGCAGCGCCCGCGGCAGGGTGATCTCCGGCCGCAGGCTGGCCAGCGCGCCCGGCGCCCGGGTCACCGTCTCGCGCATCGCGGCGATCGCGGCCGCCTGCAGGGCGAGCACGCCGATCAGGGCCAGGTAGATGAGGTGGGTGGGGTCAGGCAGGAAGCGGACCGCCAGCGCGGACACGATCGCGCCGGTCGCGCTGCCCATGCCCGGCGCCACCGCGTTGGCGAACGTGCCGAGCTCGCGGTCCATGTCCAGCATGGCCGCGCCGATCGCGCCCAGGGCCGCGCCGGTGGACAGGCCCTGGATCACCCGGGCCGAGAGCAGCGCAGGGACCCCGGTGGCGGTGGCGAAGACCACCAGTGAGCCCGCGTGCACGGCGAGCGCGGTCAGCAGCACCGGCCGGCGTCCGACGTGATCCGAGAGCTTGCCCAGGGTCAGCAGGGCGGCCAGCACGGCCATCGCGTACACCCCGAACACCACCGTGGTGGTGATCGGCGTGAAGTGCCACTTGGCCTGGTAGATCGCGTACAGCGGGGTGGGGGCGGCGGAGGACGCCAGCAGCGCCACGATCAGTGAGGCGAGCACGAAGACGGCCGGGCGCCCGCTCAGCCGGTGACCATCCGGCCAGTGCAGCCGGGCCCGCCGAGCGAACGGGTCGGCCGGCAGGGCCGGTGCGGCCTGCGCGATGGCGGTTCTAGGCCCGGCACCGTAGCGCGTGGTCATGTCTGGTTACCCACCCTCATTGAGTAGACAGGTCTGTACACTTGAGATAATAGACAGACAGGTCTAATCAGTCAAGGGGGAGCCCGGATCCCGGGTTTTCGCTGCCCTGTCCGGCTGCGGTCAGCGCCCGGTCATACCGGCCCTGGCCGGACGCGGGGCCGGCCAGGGCCAGGGCCAAGGCCAGGGCCTTCTACGGGCGCAACCGGCGGCCCGGAGCGAGAGCGTAGAGGCAAGCCACAAACGAATGGGACGAAGCCCATGACTGACGTACGTGTCCAGGCACCGCCACGCCCGGCCCCGAGCGGAACTCCGGACTGGCGTGATCACGCCGCGTGCCGCGACAGCGATCCCGAGCTGTTCTTCCCGATCGGGACCGCCGGTCCGGCGCTACTTCAGCAGGAGCGGGCCAAACAGGTATGCGCCGGGTGCCAAGTCCGTACCCCATGCCTGGAATGGGCCCTGGCCAGCGGCCAGGAGGTCGGCGTGTGGGGAGGCGCCAGTGAGGACGAGCGGCGCGCTCTACGGCGCAGGCGCCAGGTTAACCAGACCGTGGCATGACGGCCGCGATCAGCGATTTCGCGTCCTACTGAAGGAGAAGCCATGGAACCACCCGCTACCGGCCGCCCGGCCGCCGGCCATGAAGAGCAGCCCGTGCACAACTGGCGCGTGTCGCAGCTCAGGCGTCTCGGCATCCCCGGCTCGCTCGCCGAGATCTACGCCGATCGCATCGACTGGCATCAGATCGCCAGGCTGGTGCAACGCGGCTGCCCGCCCCGGCTGGCCCTGCGCATCGTCCGCTGACGCCGGACCCGGCGGCCTCCCAGGCCGCTGAGCTGACCTGATTCCTGTTGGCCCTACAGACCTGGTGAAATGTCACTATTGTTGGGGATCGGGCAGCGGGCACTAGCTCGGCGGGCTCGCAATGCAGGCCGGGCGGGTTAGATCCCGGGCCTGGTCATTGTGCCGTTGCGCGCCTGCCGCACCGCGAACGGAGGTTCGTGAGCTGCAAGGCGGATATCACCACTTGCGCCGGCATCGGGCCGGCCTGGTAGGCACGGCGGGTGCTGGCCGGTTCCGGATCGGATACCGCCCGGTGGTGCGCTGGTGAGCCGCCAGACGGATCTGGTGCTGCCGGAGGCGTCCGGCCGGATCGCCGGTTACCGGCTGGAGAGGTCTATCGGCGGGGGTGCCTCGGGCGCGGTCTACCTGGCCCGAGACGGGCGCCTGGGCCGCAAGGTGGCCCTCAAGGTCGTCGCGCCGGAGCTGGCGGACGACGCCGCCTTCCGGGCCCGGTTCCCCGGCGAGCCGCGGGCGGCCGCCGCGATTGGCCACCCCAACATCATTCCGGTCTACGAGGCCGGCGAGGCGAGCGGGATGCTGTACCTGGCCATGCGCTACGTCCCGGGCGGTGATGCGCGGTCGCTGGTCAGCCGGCTCGGGCCGCTTGATCTCGCCACGGCCTGGAGCATCGTGGCCGAGGTCGCGGCGGCACTGGATGCCGCTCACGGTCAGGGCCTGATCCACCGCGATGTGAAGCCCGCCAGCATGCTGCTTGAGGCCAGCGCGGCGGGCGGGAGAACGCCGCGCCGGACCGGCGACGGTGTCGCCAGCCACGTGTACCTGTCCGGTTTCGGGATGGGCCAGAACCCGCCGCCGGACCTGGCCACCGCGGCAGGCCAGTTCGCGGGAACCCTCGATTACCTCGCACCGGAGCAGATCGAGGGCCGCGTCCTCGACGGGCGCGCGGACCTGTACTCACTGGCCTGCGCCGGGTTCGAGCTGCTGTGCGGCATGCCCCCGTTCGGGCAGGACCAGGGCGCGACCGTGATGTATGCCCAGCTGTATGCGCCGCCACCTGCCGCCACGGCGCGACGCCCCGATCTGCCCGCGGCCGTGGACCTGGTGCTGGCCAGGGCGCTGGCGAAGAGCCCGGCAGACCGCTACCCGACCTGCGGCCAGTTCGCTGAGGAGCTGCGTACGGCGCTGGAGCTGGGTCCTGGTGAGCCGGAAAGTCCTGTGCGGTTGCGCTCACCGGGCCACAACGGGCCACTCGCGGGAGCCGAGCGGGCCTCCGGCGAGGAGGCCCTGGCCCGGCACCGGAGCAGTCCGGGCCGGGCGGGCCTGAGCCGCGGCTCGGGCGGCGCCTGATCATCATCGGACTCATCCTCGTCGTCGCTGTGGTGGCCGTCGTGGCCGTCGTCGTGGCCCATTCGAACCGGCCGGTGCCGCGCACGCCGGCCGCATCCTCTCCCGCCGCCTCTTCCCCTTCTCCCGCCGCCTCTTCCCCCGCCGCATCCTCAGCACCGCCGTCGCCATCTGCGCTCGCCGTGGCGTCGCGGCAGGCGGCTGCCGTGGACCAGCTGCTGGGTTCAAGCGCCGCCGCCCGGGAGGCGCTGCAAGGCGCGGTCGAGCAGGTCCGTGGCTGCACGGGCCTGTCCGGCGCGGTTGCTTCGATCCGCAACGTCGTGGATCAGCGCGTTGGTGAGTACAACCAGGCGTCGGCCCTTTCGACGGCCGCTCTGGCCGGCGGTGCGATAGTGAAGTCCGATCTGATCACGGCATTGCGCGACTCGCTGGCTGCCGACCGGGAGTACCTGACCTGGGCGCAGCAGGAGCTGAACTCCGGATGCACGCCGGATGCTCAATCCAGCGCCTATAACGCCGCGTATCAGGCGGACCAGCGAGCCGATGCGTCCAAGGACGCGTTTATCCAGGTGTGGAATCCAGTCGCGGCCCGGTACGGCGTCCAGCAGAAGTCGCCCGCCAGCATCTAGCCACCGGCGGGTTAGCGGTGCTCGCTCTGGTGGCGCAGGACGGCTCGTGTGCCTGCGGCGATGGCGATGGCGGCGAGTACCACGAAGACCAGCATGACGTCGCGGGCGGCCACGTATTCGGTGGCGACGCCGAGCGCGATCACCGGCGCGGACAGTCCCATGTACCCGCCAAGGAAGAAGCCCGCCAGCACCTCGGCGCGGGATCCGGGCGGTGCGGTGCTGGCCGCGGCCACCAGGGAGCCGCGGAAGACGAGGCCGCCGCCGGCGCCGGTGACGATCCCGCCGATCACGAACACGGGCAGGCTCGGCAGCCACATCCCGACGGTGAACAGCGTCAGGCCCGCGAAGAGCACGGGCACCGCCACCTTCAGCGTCGTGACGGTACTCGCCGGGCCGAGCGCGATCTGCGCGACCGCCCCGGCGGCGAACGCGGAGAAGGCGACGGCGCCCGCGACCGCATACGAGGTCTCGTGCATGGTGCCGGCCAGGAAGCCGGGCATGAGGGAGTTGAAGACGCCGTAGACCGCGAACGCCGCCGCGGCGGCCCCGGTGGCGGCGAAGAAGGTGCCGCGGGCGTGCGCGGGTATGGCGACCCGCTGCGGCCGCCAGGCCGGCTGCGGGTCCGGCAGGCTGGCCGTCTCCGGCGCGAAGGCGATCAGCAGCGCCAGCACGACCAGTACCCCGCCGACGATCACGTAGGGGATTACCAGCGGCAACGGCACGAACTGCGCGAGCAGCCCGGCGCTAAGCGGCCCGATCCCGATCCCGCCGAGGTTGGACGCTGTGGCCACCACTTGCGGACGCCGGCTCGTCGGCGACCCGCCCGCGCCCACGTGCAGTTCGGCCAGGTACGCGGTCGCGGTCCCGGTGGTGAGCCCGATCGACACGCCCGAGACGATCCGCGCGATGATGAGGCCCGGCAGGCTGGGAACGGCGATGAACAGCACCGCGCTCAGTACGTTGACGGCGAGCGCCGGCACCAGCACCCGGCGCCGTCCCACCCAGTCTGAGACGTGCCCGCCGAGGAACAGGCTGGCGATAACGCCGAGGGCGTAGACCGCGTACACCACGGTGATCATCACCGTGGAGAAATGGTCGCGCCGCTGGTAGATGACGTAAAGCGGCGTCGGGACCGCCGAGAACGCGAGGTTAGCGCAGAAGGCGGCCGCCACGATCCAGAACGCCGCCGAGTGGTGGCGCTGGTGCCGGGTCTGCCGCACGGGTTCGCTCGCCGGGGTGCCCAGTAGCGCTACGGCCCGTTCGGTCCATGCGGTCATGTCGTCCCATCCGTCGCTTGCTTTCGGCAGGCATTGGCCCTATAGCAGGCCTACTGCCAGGATGGACGACAGGATTTATGATGTCCAACGAAAGATAGTGATCACACCCATGCCTAGCAGGAATTAATCGTGGAACTGCGGCACCTTGAGCACTTCGTCGCCGTCGCCGAGGAGCGGAACTTTACCCGGGCCGCGCGGCGCCTCCACCTCGTCCAGTCGGCCCTGTCGGTGTCCATCCGGGCGCTGGAGCGCGAGCTTGACGCCCAGCTGTTCGAGCGGACCACGCGCGAGGTCAGGCTGACCGACGCGGGCCGCATCCTGCTGCCCGAGGCGCGCCGCACCCTCGATGCGGCCGCTGGCGCCCAGGCGGCGGTCTTCGGCGCCCAGGCAGGCCTGCGCGGGACGCTGCGGCTCGGCATGATGCAGGTGATCAGCGTGGCCGACGTCGGCTCGCTGATCGCACGGTTCCACCGCGAGCGGCCGCTGGTCGACATCCAGCCCAGGATCGCTCCGGGCGGGTCGGCGGCGATGATCGCCGATGTCCGGCGCGGCACCCTGGCGGCCGCCTTCGTGGCCGTCAGCGGCCCGGACCAGCCAGGGCTGACGGCGACGACGTTGGCCTCCGAGCCCGTGCTGCTTGGCTGCCTGCCCGATCACCCGCTGGCCCGCCGCGCCGTTGTCCCGGTCAGCGAGCTGGCCGGCCAGCCGTTCGTCGACTACACGCCGGGATGGGGCACCCGCACGATCGCCGACCAGCTGTTTGCCAAGGCAGGCGTCGAGCGGTCGATCGGCATCGAGGTGCCGGACGCTTCGGTCCACGCGTCGCTGGTCCGCGCCGGGCTCGGGCTGGCCATCCTCCCGGAGTCGATGATCGTGGACGCGGGCCTGGTGGGCGTGCCGTTGCGGCCCACCGCCACCTTCACCGTGGCGTTCATCGTCCCCGCCGACCGGCCGCTGTCCCCGGTCACCCAGGCGTTCGCCGACCTGGTCACGGCTACGCACCGGCCCTAGACCCGATGCCGTTCCGCGCGGTGAGACGCGTGGGGTCTACCCGGGCGCCCGGACGCCCATCGCGATCCGCGGTGCTGCGGCCGGGTTAAGCCAGCGCAGGATCTCCAGTAGCTCGCTCACCGGCAAGGTGACGCAGCCTGCGGTCGGTGTGCCGATGTTGATGTGCAGGAAGATCGCGCTGCCGAGCCCGGGCGTGCGGGCGGTGTTGTACCCGATGACGGCGCCGTAGTCGTAGGCGGAAACGTCCATCGGTTCGGGATTGGCGCCAGGATCGGCAGACTGGTCATCGACCCACAGGTTGTAGAGCGGGCTGGACGGGTCGTCGTCCCAGACGTCGAAGGCGTCTATCCGCCGGTACGGGAATCGCACCGCAGGATCAGGGTCGACCCCGAAGAAGAACCCGAAGCCGAACGTGCCGGACGGAGTGCGGCCATCCCCTTCCCGCTTGGCGCCGGGCGGGGCCATGCCGTTACGGCCGATCCACGCGGTCCACGGCCCCAAGACCCGGCGCCACTGGCCGCCCGCCCGCTGGTAGGCGGTGAGTTCGGCCTGCGTCGCCCCGTAGGAGGCCGCTGTCACCGTGATGAGCTGGCCGCTGATCCCCCGGGCGGTCGACACTTTCGCCGCGGCCGCAGAGGGCACATCCGCAGGCGGGGAGGCGGACGGGGCGGGGGCCGCCGATGGCGCAGCCGTAGACGCGGCGGCGGACTGAGCCGGGGCCGCGCTTGGCGCCGCGGTGGTGTGCTCCTGCGCCACCGGGACACGCGTGCTCCCGGC
The DNA here is from genome assembly GCA_963790065.1 of uncultured Actinomycetes bacterium. Taxonomy (GTDB): domain Bacteria; phylum Actinomycetota; class Actinomycetes; order Streptosporangiales; family Streptosporangiaceae; genus Palsa-504. The sequence continues at coordinate 300,720 of CAWBNK010000005.1, forward strand.
CGCGGCGCACCCGCAGACGCTGAGGACCGCGGCGGCCAGGCCAGCCACGCCCGCCCGGACTCGCACTGCGACCCTCCTCTGCCCCATTGGTGCCCGCCCGGGCACCTTCGCGTATTCTCGCGGACCACGGTACTGCGCGAACCTCGTCACCTGGGGCCGCTTGGCGCTACGGCTCCGGTCCTGACCGGAGCCGGTCTGGCTGGCGCTAGGGGGCGTGCTGCCCGATGACCAGGGAGGCCGGGCTCTGCTGCGGGCTGAGCGCCGCGATGGCCACCCGGGCGGCGCCGGGGCGCCACGACGTTAGCTGCACCTTGGTCGTGAAGCTCAGCTCGGCCACCAGGCTGCCGCTGCTGGCGGCCCAGCCGAAGCTGACTGGCTGGTCTTCTTCAGCCGACGAGGGCGCGGAGGCTCTCCTTGAGGGAGCCCATCGTGGCGAGCACCGCGGTGGGCTCGTAGCCGCAGTGAGCCATGCAGTTGTCGCAGCGCGGGTCCTTGCCACGGCCGAACTTGTCCCAGTCCGTGCTCTCCAGGAGCTCCTGCCAGGTCTCGGCGTAGCCGTCGTCGAGCAGGTAGCAGGGCCGCTGCCAGCCTTTGAGGCAGTACAGCGGGACGCCCCACGGGGTGCACTCGAAGTCAGCCTGGCCCTCGAGGAAGTCCAGGTACAGCTGCGAGTGGTTGAAGCGCCACTTTTTGCGGCGGCCGTCCGCGAACGCCTTGCTGAACAGCTCACGCGTCTGCGTGACGCCCAGGAACCGGTCCTGGTCGGGCGCCTTGCCGTACGCGAACCCGGGCGCGATTTCCAGCCGGTCGACACCGAGCTCGTTGTTGATGTAGTCAAGGGTCGCGATCAGGTCCTGCGGAGTGTCCGTGTTGAACACGGTCGTGTTCGTGTAGACCTGGAAACCCTTCTGCTTGGCCAGCTTGATCGCCGCGACGGCCTGCTCGAAGACGCCTTCCTTGGAGACGGCTTCATCGTGCTTCTCGCCGATGCCGTCGAGGTGCACCATCCAGGCGAAGTTCTTGTTCGGCTTGAACTTGTCGATGTGCTTGGGCAGCAGGATGGCGTTCGTGCAGAGGACCACGAACTTCTTGCGCTTGAGGAGTTCCGCCGCGATCACGTGGATCTGCGGGTGCATGAGCGGCTCGCCGCCGGCGATCGAGACCATCGGCGCACCGCACTCTTCGACGGCGGCGACCGCCTGCTCGACCGGCATGCGCTGCTTCAGCACCGAAGCCGGATGCTGGATCTTGCCGCAGCCCGCGCACTTGAGGTTGCAGGCGAACAGCGGCTCCAGCTCCATGATCAGCGGGTACTTCTCGACCCTTTTGATCTTCTGCTTCATCAGGTACGTTCCGAGCTTCACCGTCAGGTGGACTGGCATCGCCATGAGTTGCTGCCTCCGTATCCCCGCACTGGCGCCACGGCGCTCCGTCATTTCGATCTGGTCATGCAGTCTGTCTGGAACATACAGCTTGTATGTCTCATGATGTCTGTATGCCAGCGAATCCGCAACCGCGCCGAGCCGAGCACGCCTCCGACACCCGAGCCGCTCTGGTCGCCGCCGCACGCCGCCTTTTCGCAGCTCACGGCTATGACGGCACGGGCACCGAGCAGATCGTCGCTGACGCGCGTGTCACCCGGGGCGCGCTTTACCACCACTTCCGCGACAAGGCGGACCTATTCCGCGCGGTGATGGCCGAAGCCGCCGGATCGATAGCCCAGCGGCTGATCGACGAGCAGCTGGCATCGGAAGCGTCGTCTCCGCTCATCGAGATCCAGGCCGGCATCTCCGCGTTCCTCGACGTGTGCGTCGACGGCGACTTCCAGCGGATCGTCCTGGTCGACGGGCCGCGGGTGCTCGGCTCGGACGCGTGGGAGGAGCTCGTCGAGCGTTACGGGCGGGGCATCCTGGAAGAGTGGCTCAACCGCTGCGTGCAGGCCGGGGACCTGGAAGCCGTACCGGTGCGGGCCCTCGCCCGGCTGCTCATCGCGATGCTGACGGAGGCCAGCCTGGCGATCGCGCGCTCGGCGATCCCCGCGGAGACCCGCGCCGAGTTCGGCATCGTCCTGGACCGCGTGCTCACCGGCCTCCGCCCGTGAGCGGCAGGCGCGGCAGCAAGTCTCGCGGTAGTTACCCATAAATGTTGGTAACCTCTATTTGGAGGTAGCCAACATGTCGCGCTACGCGCCCGGATCACGACGGTGGTGGGCGCTGGGCGCGGTCAGCCTGAGCGTGCTGGCCGTGACGCTGGACGGCACCGTCCTGGCGGTGGCCTTGCCGACCCTGGCCAAGGCGCTGCACGCCTCGGAGTCGGACCTGGAGTGGTTCCAGTCCGGCTACCTGCTGCTGCTGGCCGCCGCCGTCCTGCCGGCCGGGCTTATCGGCGACCGGTTCGGCCGCAAGAAGTTGCTGCTCGGCTGCCTCGCCGCCTTCGGTGCTGGCTCCGTGCTTTGCGCCGAGGCCCACTCGGCGAGCATGTTCCTCATCGCCAGGCTGCTCATGGGCCTGGCCGGTTCCGGGCTCACGGTCATGGCCCTGTCCGCGCTCACTGTGCTGTTCGACGATGCCGAACGATCGAAGGCAGTCGGCATATACGAGGCGGTCAACTTCCTCGGCCTGCCACTCGGGCCGATCCTCGGCGGCTGGCTGCTTTCCCGTTTCTGGTGGGGCTGGGTCTTCCTGCTCAACGTCCCGGTCGTCGTGGTGGGCCTGATCATCGGCTTCGTCCTCATCCCCGAGTCGCGCGCCGCGCAGCGGCCTGGGCTGGACCCGGTCGGCATCGCCAGTTCGACCGTCGGGCTTGTCGCACTGACCTACGGGCTGATCATGGCGGGTCAGGACGGCTGGGGCGACCCGGCGGCGCTGGCGCTGATGGCGGCCGGGCTGGCGGCGCTCGGCGGGTTCGCGACCTGGGAGCGCCGGCTCGCCAGCCGGAGCGGCCAGCCGCTCATCCATCCGGAGCTATTCAGCTCGGCGTCGTTCACCTGGGGCGCGGTGCTCGGCGGTGTGGCGGGACTCGGCATGATCGGCCTGCTCTTCGTCATGCCGCAGTACTTCCAGGCGATCCAGGGTGCCAGCGCGCTCGGCTCGGGCCTGCGCCTGCTGCCGCTGGTCGGCGGGCTGATCATAGGCGCGCTGCCCGCCAGCGCGCTGGCCAGGGCGGCCGGGGCCAAGCTCACCATCGCCCTCGGGTTCGTCCTGCTCGGTACCGGTGCCATCATCGGCACCGGTACCGGGCCGGCGTCGAGCACCCTGTTCGTCGCGACCTGGATGCTGGTGCTCTGCGCCGGGACCGGCATGGCGCTGACCGCCGCGACCGCCGTCGCGCTGGCCCGGCTTCCGGCCGAACGCAGCGGAATCGGATCCGCGGTGGTCCAGGCATTCCAGAAGACCGCGGGCCCGTTCGGCTCCGCGATCACCGGCAGTGTGCTCGCCGCCGCCTACCGGACCCGGCTGAACCTCGGCGGGCTCCCCGCGGCCGCGGCGGCGGCCGCCCGGCAGAGCGTCTACAGCGGCGTTACGGCCGCTAGCCAGTACCGGTCGGCCGCCCTGGCCAGCTCGGTCCGGACCGCGTTCACCGGCGGCATCGACGTCTCGCTGTGGGTCTCGGCCGGGATCGCCGCCGTCGGCGCCGCTCTGACCATGACATTCTTGCCGGGAAGGGCCGCCGATGACCGATCGGGCCCGCCAGTGAGGGTAGGGACTCATGCCAGCCGGCACTGACCAGGCCAGGCCTAGCCTGCGGGAGCGGAAGAAGGCCAGGACCCGGTCTGCTATCCAGGCCCACGCGCTGCGCCTGTTCCGCGAGCAGGGATACGAGGCCACCACGATCGAGCAGATCATCGACGCCGCTGAGGTCTCGGAGACCACCTTCTTCCGCTACTTCCCCACCAAGGAAGACGTGGTGCTCAGGGATGACTATGACCCGGTGATCATCGAGGCCTACCAGGCCCAGCCGGACGGGCTCGCCCCCGTCCCCGCGATACGCGCGGCGTTCGCCGAGGTCTTCGCCAGCATGTCAGCCGAGCAGCGGGCCGCCCAGCGTGAGCGGGTCGCGCTGTGCCTCACGGTTCCCCGGCTGCGGGCCGCGATGCTGGACGAGTACGCGCAGGCGATGGGCCTGCTGGCGGGGGCGATGGCAGAGCGAGCCGGGCGCCGACAGGACGACTTCGCGGTCCGCACCGTCGCCGGCGCGGTCGTGGGCGCTCTGATGGCGGTGATGGCTCAGATGGCCGACGATCCAGCCGCCGATCTCGGCGCGCTCATCGACGAGGCCATCGCGCACCTCGAATCGGGCCTGTCGCTGTAATCAGGAGGACACCGAGTTCGTGCTCAGCGGGCTGCGTATACGGCCGCCGCCCGCAGCCAGGCGGAGAGAACCGGATGCAGCTCGCCGCTCTGGCTGGTGCCGACCTGGGGCTGAAACGCGGTCGCGAGGAAGAACGGATACTCAGCCAGCTCCAGAGCCTCGGGGCCAGCATCCGCCGCGTGCGCGGCGATGACGACGCCGACGTCCTGCAGCTTCGAGGCGAAGTGGTCGTCCAGGCCATAGCCGCAATAGTGAAAGCCCTCGAACGGCGCCTCGCCGCAGATTGAAGCCAGCCGAGTGCCGGGCACCGGCGTTATGGTCCGCCGCTCGCCGTACAGGGTGCACTGCAGAGCGACGATGACGTGCTGATCGGCGTCCGGATCCGATTCAGCGTGCCCGGCCTCAGCAAGTCCGAGCCGCGCCCGGGCCAGCGCCACCGCCGCGTACTGAAAACCGCCGCAGGTGCCCAGAAATGGCGTGCCGGTGTCCAGGCAGTGGCCGATCGCGGCGTAGGCCGCCTCGTCGTCGCGGTACGGGGTGCCGGGCAGCAGCCAAACCCCGTCGTAGCTCGCCAGCTCGCGGGCACGAGGATCATCCGTAGCGACCCAGCCGCAGTCGACGTCAGCTGGCAGAAGCCGCAGCGCCGAATCGATCTCACGGTGGGTCAAGAAATCCGCGTTCCGATCCCCGAGGGCCAGCAGTCTCACGCGTCGGATGATACGCGCTACGGGATGGCCCGCCAGCTGCGGTGGGAGTTTGCGCCTCCCACCAGCGAGCAAGCTGGTCGTGGCGATAGTCCCGGTGACGGCCGAAGGTGAGGCCATGGGCACCCTTCGAGCACCCGCCTCGCCCAGGGGACACGTGCTGCAGGCGGCAGCCGCGCTCGCCGCCAGCATGGGCGTCGGCCGCTTCGTTTACACCCCGATCCTGCCCTTGATGCACGCTCAGGCCGGGCTGAGCACTTCGGCAGGTGCGAGCCTGGCCACCGCGAACTACGTCGGCTATCTCGTCGGCGCGCTGGCGGGCATCCTGTTTCCCGCGCTGGTGCGCTGCCGCGCCGTGCTGCGCGGCTCGCTGATCGTCCTGATCGCCACCTTGGCCGCCATGCCGTTGACTCACGCAGTTGCGGCGTGGTGGGTGCTGCGCCTGCTGGCGGGCGTGGCCAGCGCGCTGGCGTTCGTCATTGCCGTGAGCTCGCTGCTCAGCAACCTCCGCGGCCATCCCGCGCACCTGCCGGGCTGGGGACTCGGCGGTGTCGGAGCGGGCATCGCCCTGTCCGGCGCGCTCATCCTGAGCCTGCACTCCGTCGGCGGCTGGCGGTCTGCCTGGTGGGCCTCGGCCGCCCTGGCTGCCGTCCTCGCGGCCGGCTCGTGGACTTTGCACCCGGAACGTCCCGCGGACCCGGTCGGGACCGCGGAGCCCCCGCCGCGCCCGCGCACCCTGCGCTGGTTCAGCGCGCTGTTCGCCAGCTACACCCTGGAGGGCGTCGGCTACATCATCGCGGGCACCTTCCTGGTCGCCGCGATCGAGCAGACCTCCCCGGGCTGGGTCGGAAGCGCCTCCTGGGTGCTGGTAGGGCTGGCCGCCGCTCCCTCCGCCGTGGTGTGCGCCTGGCTGGGGCGGCGATGGTCGCGTCCAGATCTGCTGCTTGCTGCCCTGGTCGTTCAGGCCGTCGGTATGGCCCTGCCCGCCATCGTCGGCGGCACGGCCGCCGCCCTGATCTCCGCGGCCCTGTTCGGCGCCACCTTCCTGGGCATCGCCATGACCGCGCTAGGCACCGGGGCGCACCTGCAGTTCCCGCACTCCGTCGCGCTGCTGACCTTGGGCTATGCCACCGGGCAGATCTTCGGGCCGCTCATCGTCACGCCGCTGCTCCACCGCGGCTACCACCAGGCGCTGCTGCTGGCCGCCGTCGTGGCGCTGGCCGCCGCCGCGGCGGCGGGCGTCCTGCGGATCGGCTACCCGCACGACTTGCCGGCCCCGCAGCAGAGCGCTCGTCCGTCGCCTGTCGCAGGGAGAGCCTCCGGCCGAACGTAGCATGGTGAGGGTGGAGTTGCGCCAGGTGCGGTACTTCGTGGCGGTCGCCGAGGAGCTGCATTTCGGGCGGGCTGCGGAGCGGCTGCTGATCGCCGGGCCCTCACTGTCCCAGCAGATCAAGGCGCTGGAGCGCGACCTGGGCGTGCAGCTGTTCCACCGCGACCGCCGTTCGGTCACCCTCACCTCCGCCGGGGCGGCCCTGCTGCCGCACGCCCGGGCCCTGCTGGACGGGGCGGACGACCTGCGGAACCGGGCGGCGCGCATCGCGGGCTCGGAATCGGTCCGGCTCGGTTACGTGAACTGGCTGCCTGCGGACCTGGCTACCCGCACCTCTGCGGTGGCGCGGCTGCACGTCGACGCGTGGGTCGAGCCCTCCCATGTCCAGGCGGCCCGCGTGGCTAACGGGAGCCTGGACCTCGCCGTGTGCTGGGTGCGCGCCCGCGATCTGGAGGAGCATGACCTGAACGCCCGGCTCATCGGCGCGGACCGGCTCTACGCCGTCTCCCGCAGGGCCGACGCCGATGAGGTTCGCGCCCGCGATACCGTCGTGCTCCTCGACGAGGACGTAAAGACCTGGAGCAGCTGGAACGAGTACGCCGAGCAGCTGGTCCGGGATACCGGCGCCCGGGCGGTGCGTATCTCTGACGGCGGCATCACCGGACCTGCCTTCTTCGATCATGTCCGCGGCTCCCGGCGTCCCATCGTCAATTCGCCCAAGGGCCAGGACGCCGTGCTTCCCCTCGACTTGGTCCGGCGGTCCGTGGTGGAGCCGGAGCTCTACTGGTCTTGGTCGCTGGTGTGGCGCCGCAGTGAACTACGCGCTGCCGTCCTGGCCGTCGTCGAGGTCCTGACCACGGGTATCGGGGACCTCGGCATGCCAAGGGCCGGGTGTCTGGCTGCCCGCCGACGATCCGTACCGGCCCTAGGCCGGCCCGGGGTGCCCGGCATCGAGCGCGGCGGGCGGCGACGCGGCCGTAAGCGACTGCGTGCTGACCCGGCGGGAGCGGGTGGCGGCCCGGGCCGCGAGGTCCGCCGCAGCGGCGTCGACGGCTGGGCCGAACGCAGCGGACTCGGTGGTCTCCAGCAGGAACACGATGTGTCTGCCGTCCCGGGCGGCCTTCTCCAAGGCGACCAGTTCTGCGTCTGCCTCGGGCCAGGGCTCGTGCCCGTCGAACCCGGAAACCACGACGGCGGCAATGCGCAGCCGGGGGAATGCCTGGCACACCGCCTCGCTCACCCTCAGCTCGGTCATGCGTTCGGGGCCCCTCCGCGGATACGCCTGTGCGGCTCAACAAACACGCACGCAAGTATCCGCCTTACGGGCAGGTCTCGCGATGGGCCGACACGTCGCAGATAACTGCCCGCGGCGCTTGGCCGCGCCCGAGCAGCAGGTCAGGCGCCGCGAAATGAGCACGATGGGGATGAGCAGCCAGATCAGGCCCCAGGCGTGGGCCACAATGACCAGCACGGCCACGATCCCGATGGCAGCCAGCAGGGCAGGCAACGGCGGTGCCGCGCGCCGGGACGGCGGCTGCGGCCGGGTGCTGGAGGACGGGCCGGCCCAGGGCCCGGGGGCGGGCCGGGTGGCGGGAAGATCGGCCAGCAGCTCCGTGAGCTCGCCCCAGGTCCGCGCGGTCAGCGCCTGCCCGGTTCGCTCGTCGAGTTCCTCGGCCGTCAGCCTGCCCGCCTGGAAGTGCTCGCTCAGGTCCGCCAGAGCGGCATCACGGTCGGCATCGGAAGCCCTCATGGCAGCGGTGCGGATGTTCCCAGTCGTGGCGTTCATGGGGCTGTGGCCTTTCTGCCTCGTACGGGTAGTCAGCGGGTTCGCGTATCTCTACTGTCGTACGCAGCGGGTCACCGGCACCATTGCCGGATGCCACGAGCTACCGGTGACATCTGTCATGGCCCCGCATCAGCCCGCGGCTAATAGCCCCGGTTCCGGTCGACCCGGTTCAGCAGTGGCTGACCGTCGAGGTAGCGGCTGAGGTTCTCGGCGAATAGCCGCTTGGCCGGCTCCACGCCTTCCGGATCACCGCGCGTCGATATGTGCGGGGTGAGGACAACCTGTGGCAGCTCGACCAGCTCGGGGCGCGGTGGCCTGCCGTCGAGCTCCCCTTCGTAGACGTCGAGGAGCGCCCCGCGGATGCGGCCCTCCTGGAGCGCGGCAACCAGTGCGTCCTCATCGACGAGCTCGCCCCGCGCCACGTTGATCAGGACGCTGTCTGGCCGCATCGCGGCGAACACACTGGCGCCGATCAGGCCGCGTGTCTCGGGCGTCAGCTGCGCGCAGACCGCAACGTAGTCGCTTGCCGCGGCCAGCTCGGTCAATTCCCCGGCAGGCAGCAGCAAGTCGACTCCGTCCGCATCGTGCTCTCGGGTCAGCACTGACTGGCGCGTCGCGAGGACTCTCATCCCCGCTGCCCGCGCGAGCCTGGCTACCTCGCGGCCGATCCCTCCCAGCCCGACCACGCCGAGTGTCGCGCCCGTCAGCGACTGGAGCCGGTACGCGGAGCGGTCGAACTGCCCGGCTGCCTTCTGCCTCGTCGCCTCATGAAGACCGCGGGCGAAGTGGTAGGCGCCGGCCAGGACGTACTCGGCGATGCCCGTCGCCCCGACCGCACCGCGACTCGAGGTCAGGATCACCCCGGACGCCCACAGGTCGGTGCCGTGCAGGTTGGACACGCCGGCCTGGGTGTGATGCACCCACTGGAGGTGCGGCGCATGCCCGGCTATCCCTGGCGGCACCGGATAGCCGAGGAGAGCAACGTCAGCGGACTCGAGCAGGCGCTCGCCGCCTTCGGCACCAGCCGCGAGGCCATTACCGTCAACTACGTCGATCCTGGGATCGACGTCCCTTATCCACTGGAAATCGTGCCCCAGGATGGGAGCGATCACCACGACCGTGACCCTCGCCGGCGCGGGACCATTCTCGGCGCGCGTGTTCACCGGCTCAGGCTAATCCTTACAGATCTCCGTAAATGCCATTCCGGGACCCGCGAATTGCTAACGTCTCGCCCCATGCGACTTGCCCGCCCGGCCGCCATCCTGGTGCTCGCCTGCGCTCCGGCCCTGGCCCTGGCCGCGTGCGGCCAGGTGGCCGGCACGTCCACGCCGCCGCCGGCGACCAGCGCTGTCACCCTGGCCGGCGCCACACCCTCCCAGCCGGCGTCCTTGCCTCCGACTCGCCTCCCGGCCACCTCGCCACGCTCCATGCCGGGCCGTTCCTCACTCCCGCCGGTTCGCACGACGCCCTATCACGGGGCCTCCACCCCGGCCACGATCCACGCGGATCACGTGGTCGGCGACGGCACGCCGGGCAGCTGCACGTCGCAGGCGGTGGTCCAGGCCGTCGCAGCGGGCGGTGTGATCGCGTTTTCCTGCGGACCGCGGCCGGTGACCATCGTGCTGACGGCCACGGCCAAGGTCCGCAACACCAGCACCAAGGTCGTCCTGGACGGCGGCGGCCTGGTCACGTTGAGCGGCGGCGGCGTGCGCCGCATCCTGTATATGGACACCTGCGACCCAGCCCAGACCTGGACCACCTCGCACTGCCAGGACCAGGCCACTCCCGCCCTGACCGTGGAGAACATCACCTTCGCCGACGGCAACTCCACCGGGCAGGTCTACGACGGCGGGGGCGGCGGGGCCATCTTCGACCGCGGCGGCCAGCTCAAGGTCATCGACGCCCGCTTCACCGGCAACCGCTGCGACTCCACGGGTCCCGACCTGGGCGGGGCTGCCATCCGGGCGCTGAGCCAGTACCAGAACCTGGCCGTCGTCGTCACCGGCAGCACCTTCACCGGCGGCGTGTGCTCCAACGGCGGCGCCCTGAGCAGCATCGGAGTGTCCTGGATGATCGAGGACAGCACCTTCACCGGCAACCGCGCCATCGGCGACGGCGCCAACCCGGCTCAGGCCGGCACCCCGGGCGGCGGCAGCGGCGGCGCCATCTACACCGACGGGGACGACTACACGGTGACCGTCGACGGCTCCGTCATCTCCGGCAACAGCGCCCGCGAGGGCGGCGGCGCGCTCTTCTTCGTCAGCGACGACAAGACCGGCACGCTCACGATCGAGTACTCCAAACTGCGCGACAACCCCAACGCCGGCTTCCAGACCGCGGGCTACCCGGGCATCTTCTTCCTGGGCCGGAGCCACCCGGTGGTCCTGTCGTCCGCCCTAAGCTGACCCGGCCGCGGCCTGTTGCAGCTTCGCCGGCGGGCGAGCACCCTAGTGGCCTGCGCCGGCGCTAGGGACCTGGGTGAACCCGGTCCAGATGTCGCCAGTAGAACGTCTCGAACGCTGCCGGGTCATTACTGAGCTGACTCAGCAGATCCTTGTCTGTCGGTTCGGAGTCCATACCTGTACTTGGTCGCACGCTCACCAGCGCAAGGATAAATTTCCTTTGACCGGTCGGTTGGCCAGCTCAGCATGGACGGCCTACAGGCGCACGGATATGACCTCCCCCATGCGCGGATCCCGGGCAACTGGGCTCGTTCGCCGCTCACGATGCTTCCCGCGCGGCGACGGGCGTGGCGTCGCGGTGGTCGTGCGGCTGGGGCGTTCGGGCGCCGGTGCGGGTGGCCCCGATCCCGGCGATGACCACGAAGAGGATGCCGGCGGCGGCGGCCGCGCTCGGGATCTGCCCGAGGACGAGCAGGCCGGCCAGCAGGGCGATGGCGGGTTCCAGGCTCATCAGGGTGCCGAAGGCGCTGGCGGTCAGACGCCGCAGGGCGAGCAGTTCCAGGCTGAACGGCAGCATTGGATGCAGCGCGGCCAGCGCCAGCATGACGGCCAGCAGCGGCCAGGTCACCGCGTGCAGTACCGAGGGACCGGCGGCGAGCAGCGCCACGAAGCCGGCCACCGGGATGGAGACCGCCAGCCCACTGAGGCCGGTGACCCGGTCGCCGACGTGCTGGGTCAGCAGGATGTAGGTGCCCCAGCAGGCCGCGGCTCCCAGTGCGAAGCCAAGGCCGGCGGGATCGATGCCGTCGGTCCAGGGCCGGGTCAGGAGCACCACGCCTATTGCGGCCAGCACCGCCCAGCGTCTGCGCCCGCCGCCGGGTTTGAGCACCGAAACCGTCAGTGGCCCCAGAAACTCCAGCGCGCTGGCGGTGCCGAGCGGGATGCGCGCGATCGCGAGCATGAACAGCATCATCAGGCCAGCGGTCACGACACCCAGCGCTGTGCAAGCCAGCAGGTCCTTGCCGGTGAAGTCGCGGCGGCGGGGCCGGACCAGGACCAACAGCAGAACGCCGGCCCAGGCCAGTCGCAGCCCCACGATGCCCAGCGCACCGAGCTGATCCAGCAGATGAGCCGACAGGGCCAGCCCGAGCTGGACACAGGACATGGATCCAACCGCCATAATGACCCCGCCCCCCGCGCCGCCCAGTCGGCCGCCCAACGGGCGGGAGGCAAGCGTCGGTGGGCTCATAAGCCCAGTAGAGCGCTTGCCCTTTGTTCATGTCCACGTGTTAGAAGTGGACATACTGTTCAGGAAAAGCGGACAATCAGCGAGTGGAAACCCGTCGGCTAGAACTGCTGGCCGAGCTGTCCCGGCTGGGGTCCATGCGCGCGGTAGCGGACGCGCTGGGCATTACTACCTCCACCGTGTCACAGCAGCTTGCCGCCCTCGCCGGCGAGCTGGGCACCCAGCTGACCGAACCGGACGGCCGGCGGGTCCGGCTGACACCTGCTGGCCGCCTGCTAGCCGAGCGCGCCGTGACCATCCTCGCCGAGGTCGAGGCGGCGCGCCGCGACCTGGCACCGGGCGCGGAGCCCGTCGGCACCCTGCGCGTCGCCGGGTTCGCCACCGCGATCCGCAGCTACCTGCTGCCCGTTATCGCCGGCCTGGCCGCTAGCCACCCGCGGATCCACGTACTGATCCGCGAGCACGAACCCGCCGAGGCCCTCCAGCTTCTCGCCGCCGACCAAGCCGACCTGGCGCTCACCTACGACTACAACCTCGCCCCGGCCGCCACCGGCCCGGCGATCACGCCGTCCCCGCTGTGGACCGCACTGTGGGGCCTGGGCGTGCCCGAACACGAGGCCGCCGACGGCGGCACGGCACCTGAGGTATTCGCCCGCTTCCGCGCCCGCGACTGGATCGGCAACTCCCGCAACACCGCCGACGAGGACGTCATCCGTACCCTAGCGTCCATGGCCGGGTTCACCCCCCGCATCACCCACCGGGCAGACAGCCTCGACCTGGTCCAGGACATGATCACCGCGGGGCTGGGCGTGGGACTGCTGCCCCTTGGCCGCCCGGTCCAGCCCGGGGTGCGGCTCCTGCCGCTCACCGGCCCGCGCATCGAACTACGGGCCTACGCCGCCGCCCGCCGCGGCCGCCTGACCTGGCCCCCGCTCGCGCTGGTGATCAGCCTTCTCCGGCAGGCCATACCATCGCGTTGATGAGGGCTTAACGAAAGCCGCCGGGCAATGCCTGGAGAACTGGGAGGATCTGGTGGAGGCAGAGCCGGAGCGTCAGCTGGCTGACCCGCCGGCCACCTGGCAGGAGCACTGGTTCGACCACCGCCAGTTGCTCCGGCTTTACCACAGCGACGAGCACTGCGCGATCTACCTGGACCCCGACGTGCGCAGGGACGAGATCCGGTGGCTGCCCCGGTTCATCAATGTGACCTGGCAGTACTCCAAGGCCACCTATGGCGACGCGTTCGGGCCCGACCCGCGCATCTACTCCATCCACCACGCCGGGCGGCACGGCGGCGGCCATGCGGGCTACTACGTCAGCCCGGTCCACGACTATCACAACGTCAGCGACTGCGGGCTCGACAGCTGGCGGGAGGGCGACACCCTCGCTCGCGAGCTGCCCGCCCATGAGATCGGGCATTCCGTGGAGAGCGCCAACAACGGCGCCCACGGCTCGCCGGCGTATGAGATCTGGGGCGACAGCAAGTGGGCCGAGTTCTACATCTATGACCTCTACACCGCCCTGGGCATGGATCGCGAGGCCAAGAGCGTCTACCGCAGGTTCACCGGCAACACCGACGATTTCCCTCGCCGAAGGACGCACTGGTTCCGCGACTGGTTCTACCCGCTATGGCGGGACTGCGGGCGGGCCGAGGTCATGAACAAGTTCTTCCGGGAGCTGGCCCGGCATTTTCCGCGCGACTCCGGCGGCACCTACACGCGGCGGATGAACTGGGGCGAGTACGTCCACTTCACCAGCGGCGCCGCGGCCGCCGACATGAGCGGCCAGGCCGCCCGCGCTTTCGGCTGGCCCCGCGAGTGGGCCCGCCAACTGGAGCATGCCCGCGAGCAGTTCCCCGGCATCACGTACTGAAATCACCGGGCCGGGCCGCTACGACCAGGGGGAGGTGATGACCCGGTATGCCGTACCAGGTCCGCCAGTCCAGCTGCCGCACGGCCACGTCAGTGCAGCCGGCGTCCCGCAGCACCGCGGCGTAGCGGTCCGCGCCGTCATCGACGATGCGCAGCCGGCCGCCGGGCCGCAGGACCCGCACCGCTTCGCGCAGCGCCGCTGCCCGCCCGTCGGCTTCCCGGATGTTGCTGAGCGCCAGGCTGCTGACCACCAGGTCGAACGACGCCGACGCAAACGGGAGCTCACGCGCGTCCGCGTCGGCCAGCTCCACCCGGTCGCGCACACCCTCGGCCGCCGCGTTGCGCTCAGCGGCGGCGCGGCTGTTGCCGCTCTGGTCGCGGCGGCGCCACACGTCCGCTCCGACCGCCCGGCCGGCCGGCAGCCGCCGGGCCGCCAGCATCAGCACTGCGCCGCGGCCGCACCCCACATCCAGCAGGTGCTCATCGCCCCGCAGGCCCAGCTCATCCAGCAACTGCGCCCAGACCGCCCGCTTGCCAGGTCCGGTGGAGTACAAGTAACTCGCCGCTGACCCCGCCACCACCGCGCCGCCCACGCCCGCCAGCGCGGCAACGGCCGGCCTGCGCTGGCGCACCGCCCAGGCCACGGTGCCCGCCAGCCCCGCTTCAACCACGCCGAACACCGCCAGCCCGGCGAACCCGCCGTCGATGCCGTACCTGCCCCGCTGGCCGGCGGCCCGACCGCCGCGTTCTACGGCCGAGACCTCCGCGACTGGCTCCACGCCACCAGTCTGCCAGCAACCATGACCGGCGAGGCGGCGGTAGCTGGCCTCGGTCAGTTGGTGCGAGCCAGTTCCACGTTGCGCAGCCAGACTCGGCCCGGACCGGCGATGGTGATTTCGAATCCCATGTGCTCCGCGTCGGCGGGGACCCGCCCGGTGATCTGGTACCTGGTCCAGTCGCGGGTCCCGGTGATGGTCTCGCTGAGGTGCTGCCGGTCCCGGTCCACGCGCTGGACCGGCTGCGCATGATCTCCGGGCGGCGCGTGAATCTCCCGGTCCTGGCTGTGGCTCTGGGGCTGGCTGACGATGTCCAGGCTCAGTTCGGCGTAGCCGCTCACGTCCTGGCTGCGCACCTCGGCCCGCCAGGTTACCGTGGCGCCGTGGTAGTCGTCGGCCCAGCTCAGCCAGGCCCAGCGGGATCAGTTCACGAGCTTCGTCAACAAGGCCACCGGATGGTTCACCGTGGCCCTCGGCGGCGCGCTCCTGGCCGCCGAGCAGACCTGGCAGGTCGTCGACCGTTATCGCTGGCCCACCTGGCTGTTCTGGGTCCTGATCGTCGTCATGCTCGGCGGATCCGTGCTGAACACGGCATTGCAGATGATCCACGACGGTCGGACGACAGGGTTCTGGCGCACAGCAGGCAGATGAAGATCCGTGACCGTGAGCACGGAGCTGCCACGTACTGTCAGGCCGCGCGCCGAGTAGTCAGCCGATGGGTTTGCGGAAGAACACGCGGCGGAATCCGTCCTGCTCGGCCCGGTGAGTCTCCGTGTACCCGCGCCGGGGGTAGTAGGCGAGGTTCTCGGTCATGGCTTCGTTGGTGTAGAGCCGGATCTCGCTGAGACCGAGGCTGCGAGCGTGGTCTTCGGCCTGGGCGAGCAGCCGGGCGCCGATCCCGCGGCCTTGAGCGGCGGGCAGGACGGCCACGTTCTCCAGCAGCAGGTAGCCGGGCCGGGGGACGAGGATGGCGAAGCCGGCGATGCTGCCGTCCTGGATGGCGGCCCAGGCCTGCTGGTCGCGGACCGCCTGCGCGTAGTCGGCGCCTATCGGGGCGGGGTTCTGGCCGATCCTCGGGACGTACTTCCGGTAGGCGGCGGCAGCGATCGCGCGGAGCGCATCGACGTCGCCAGGGCCGGCCCGGCGGATCATGGCCACAGGCGGAGCATAGTCAGCCCTGGCGACGCGCCCGCTTCCGGATTGCTGGCGGTCAGCGGAGTTCGTCGGAGAGACGGGCGAAGCGGTACCCGGCCTGGATCAGGCGGGGGACAGCAGCGGCGATGCCCTCGGCGGTGCCGCTGCCGGGGTGGTTCATGTGGCACAGCACGATGGAGCCGCCCGGGGCGGCGGTGACGGTGTCGCGGACTTGCCCGGCGGTGAAGGTGGCTCCGCCGTCGCCGTTGACGGAGAAGGTGACGAGGCGATCTGTCATGGCGGTGACGATCCGGGCGGCGATGTCGTCGCTGTAGGCGGTGCCGGCTCGGAACAGCCGCGGTGGCACGCCCAGCAGCCTGGTGAGCTTGGCCTGGTTCCCGGCAACCTCGTCGTAGACCTGGCCGGCGTCGCGGGTGCCGGTGATGCCGTACGCGGACCGGCCGGTGACCGACAGCGGCAGGTGCCTGGTGCCGTGGTTGGCGATCTCGAACAGCGGCTCGCCGGCCAGCTGGCGGAAGGTGGCCGGGTTGGCGTCGATCCAGCGGGAGTTGAGGAAGAGCGTGGCGGGTACCTGGCGGCGGCGCAGGAAGCCGATCAGGGCCTGGTCGTAGCCGCTTCCGCCCGCGCCGCCGCAGGCGTCAAACGTCAGTGCGATTACCCGCCGTGAGGTGTGCAGGTCACGGATCACCGCGGGGCCCCCGAAGCCCCAGGTGTGCGGCCGCAGGCTTCCGTACCGGGCCATGATCTGGGCCCGGGTCAGCGCGGGCGCCGCCAGCGCGGTGGCCTGCGGGACGGCGCGTAGCGGGCGGCTTCGGGCCGCGGAGGGCGCGGCCGAGGCAAGGCGGCTGTCGCTGGCCCGGCCGGCGGTGCGGCCGCAGCCGGCCAGCGCACCTGCTCCCAACGCCGCCAGCACCGCGCGTCGGCTTGCGATCATCCGCCCTCATTTTCAGGTTCCGGCCATGACAGCCGCGGCAGCGACCATGCGGACCTCACGTGCCAAGTATGTCCGCACTGGCCGACCCGGCGCCGCCCGGACGCGGGAGACAGGGCCCGGCGCGGGCAGTGTCTCCGCACATGCCGCGAGCCGGGGGTCAGCCGGGGGGTTCGCGATCACCGTGGCACCCTGCGCAGCGTTGCGACGGCGTCGGGGGGCAGGATCCAGCCCGGCAGCGGCGGCGGACCGGTCAGGGTGCCGACCAGTGCGGCGGGGAAGCCATCCAGGATCGACCGGTCCCCGAAACGGTCGCGCTGCTTGACGCAGGCGCCGGCGCGGACGATCGACTCGGCCCCGGTCGCGCTGCCGTCGCACACGATCGCGCCGGGTTCGACGATGCTGCCGCGGCCGATGTGGCAGCCGTGGATCATGGCGCCCGGGCCGATCACCGCGTCGTCCTCGATGATCAGCTCGTTGTCGGGCAGCAGGTGCAGCACTGTGTTCTCCAGGATCTGCACCCGGGAGCCGATGCGGACCGGGCCGTGGGAGTCCCCGATGATCTTCACGCCCGCGCCGATCAGCGAGCCTTCGCCGATGATTACGTCGCCGGTGATCTCCGCCGAGTCGAACAGCACGGTGCCGGCGCCGATCGCCGGGGTCTTGTCGCGGTAGGCGTACAGGGTTCCCATGTGTTCTCCTGCTCGCGTCGGCCTGTGCACGATGGTGCCCGGGTGGTCGGTCAGGTTGGTCTGGTGCTGGCGCAGTACCGCAAGCCGCTCCCGGTCGGCGTCGGTGGCCGACCGGATCACATGCGGCGGCCGCCCGACCAGGACCGAGCCTGCCGGGATGACGGTGCCCGGCGGCACCAGCGTGCCCTCGCCCAGGATGCAGCCGCTGCCCAGGCGGGATCCTGGCATGAGGATCGCGCCGTTGCCGATCTCGCACAAGTCGCCGATGGCGGCGCCGATGATGGCGGCGCGGTGACCGAAGACGGTGCGCTGGCCTATCCGGACCGGATGCTCGGCCGTGCCGATCACCACCCCGTTCTCCAGGATGGCCGAGTAGTTGCCGATGCTCACCGCGGCGCCGTGCGCCCGCACGACCAGGCCCTGCGCCAGGCTCGCCCCGGCCCCGACGTGTACCTCCCCGAGGATCACCGCGGAGCGGGCGATCTCCGGCTGGGGCTGGTCAACGAGCATCTGGTTGAAGCTCACGGCGTTCTCACCGTTCTCCTGGCCGTCCGGGCGTCCGGCCGGCTGGGTCCCGACCCTACCCGCGCACTAGCGGCCCGGCTACCCGGCCCGGCGTGCTTACTCGGGCGGTGGTCACGGGCCCCTTTCGGCTCCGGTCTGGCGCACTGCCGCGGCGGCCTGCCGTGCCGCCACGAGGATCGGGTCCCACACCGGGGAGAACGGCGGGGCGTACGCGAGGTCCAGGGCCGTGATCTCCTCTACCGTCATGCGGTTCCACAGCGCCGTCGCAGCCGTGTCGATCCGCTTGGCCGATCCCTCGTAGCCCACGATCTGCACGCCCAGCAGGCGCCCGGTGCGGCGTTCGGCGATCATCTTGACCGTCATCGGCTGGGTACCAGGGAAGTAGGCGGCCTTCGTGCCGGACTGCACCGTGACGGTCACGTAGGCGAACCCGGCGCGCCTGGCGTCGCGCTCGCGCAGGCCGGTCCGGGCGATCTCCAGATGGCACACCTTGCTCACCGCGGTGCCGACCACGCCGGGAAACGTGGCGTAGGAGCCGGCCAGATTGTGCCCGATGACCCGGCCGTGCTTGTTGGCGTGGGTGCCAAGCGGCACATGCTGGTACTGGCCCGAGACCAGGTTCAGGACCTCCACGCAATCGCCGCCCGCCCAGACCCGGTCGTGCCCCAGGACCTGCATCTGCACGTTGGTGCGCAGGCCGCCCTGATCCCCTAGAGTCAGGCCGGACCTCGGGCGAGCGCGGTATTGGGTCGTACCCCCAGACCGAGAACGACCACGTCGGCCGGGATCGAGCCGTCGGCGGTGACCACCGAGCGGATCCTGCCGTCGCTGCCGGTGTCGAATCCGGTAACGGCGGTGTCGGTGCGCACATCGATGCCGATGCCCTCCATCACCTGGTGGACGGCCGCGCCCATGTCCGGATCGAGCGTGGTCATCGGCTGGTCGGCCTGATCGACGACGGTTACCGCGACGCCGCGTCGTACCAGTGCCTCAGCCATCTCCACGCCGATATAGCCTCCGCCGACCACGACGGCCCGCCGGGGCTGCGTGCGATCGAGGTCGGCCAGGAGCGCGGCGCCGTCATCGAGGGTCTGCACCCCGAACACGCCGGCCGCGTCCACGCCGGGAAGCGGCGGCCGGACCGGAACCGCGCCGGTGGCGATGACCAGGGAGTCGAAGCTTTCCCGGTACGACCGCCCGGCGGCCAGGTCGTGAGCGGTCACCTGCCCGGCCTGAAGGTCGATCTCCTCCACCGCGGTCCGCATCCGAAGGTCGATGCCGTTGCGCCGGTGCGCGTCCGGTGAACGGGCGATTAGCCGTACCGGCTCGTCGATGTCGCCGGCCACCCAGTACGGGATGCCGCAGGCGGAATAGGACGTGTGCGTGCCGCGCTCGAACGCGACGATCTGGACCGCGTCGCCCGCGATCCGCAGGGCCTGCGAGGCCGCGCTCATCCCGGCCGCATCCGCTCCGATGACGACTATCCGCTCGGTCATCGGCTGAGCGCACCCCGCTGACTGGGCCGTACTGTCACGTGGCTGGCCACTGGTCAGGCCGCCTCAGTGCTGGTGCGGATCTCGGTTCCGGCGCGGACCGCCTTGGTGACCGGGGTCCGCTCCGCGATCTCGGCCAGCTTGGCTCGCTGAACATCGTCGACGCCGCGCAGGGTGATCAGCCGGTCGATCCATTTAGTGTCCCGGTCCGCGACGATGTAGGTCAGCTTGACATCCACCCCGGCCAGCGGCCAGTTCTGGCGCTCGGCGTACATCCGCAGCGTGATCGCCGTGCAGGCGCCGAGCCCGGACAGCAGCAGACCGAACGGAGCCGGACCGGTATCCGCCCCGCCGTGGTCGACCGGCTCGTCGCCGCGCAACGCATGCCCGCCCGCGTCAATACGCACGCCGTACGGCTTTTCGTCACTGGTCACCGTGGCGGTGGCGACGGTGTGGTCGCGGTCATCGCTCATCGGTCATCCTCTCCTGGTCGCGCCGCAGCGTCGCGGTGCAAGCCGGGTCGGCTGCTTCGCTTGTCTCATCCTCGCAGCGCGGACGCGAAGATGCCCGGAAGAGCGCCCCAGCGCGGCCTGGTCTCGAAGGAGGCGAGGAGCCGCCCGGTGGTGGCGGCTGTCTTGTTGTCGACGAACCAGGGCGGCTTGGGCGAGATGGCCCACTCACGGTTCAGCAGCGACCTCGGCGCGGGGCGGAACGGTCCCTCGACGATAGTGCGTTCGGGGTCGTCGAGCAGCAGTGCGTTGTGCACGACGCCGATCCCGCTCTGGACGTCGTCCAGGGTGTGACCGGGGAAGGCTCCCCAGGTCGCGTCCGCGGTCAGGTAGCCGACGCCGGTCCAGGCGTTGATCCCGATCGTCCCGTATCGCAGCGCCGCGACGTGGCGCTCGAATGCTTCGCCGAGGGCCCGTCTGGTGTCGGGATGGATGATGAGGTTAGCCCCGAGCGTGCCGCGCAGGCGGTTGTTCGCAGCCGTCACCGCGGCGGCCAGGAAGTCCTCCCCCGCCCCGGGCAGCTCGGCCACGCCGAGGACCGGCGCGAAGTACTCGGTCTCAAACGCGCTCTCCGCGTCGTCGTGGAGGTCCAGTCCGGTCAGCAGCGTCCGCGCAGGCGTGCCCCCCACGGCCTCGGCGGCCGACGGATGCCGCTCCCGCGCGTCGCGGACGCGGTCATCCGAGCCCGGGTACCACGCGGGGCGCTCGGGCGCCCCCGCCAGCGCCTGGCGCAGCTCCGCCAGAAAGGCGCCCTTCTGGGCCCAGTCAGAGCTCACGATGACGATCTGCGCGGCGATGCAGTTGGATCCCGCGTTGTGGAGCCGCTGCGTGGCGACGTGCCGGGCCTGGAAGCGCAGGTCGGCGGCCGACCACTCGCCTGGGATCACCATGACTGGCGCGACGCCGCCCAGCTCGCTCGTGATGGGCTTGGTCAGCTTGCGGGCGCGCTCGGCCTTGGCCGTTTGTCCCTGCTCGCCGGGCCCCCACACGATCGCGTCATGGGTCTGCTCGCTCCCGGTGATGTGTACGGCGCTGATCCCCGGGTGGTAGGCCAGCGCGCTGCCGATCTCCACGCCGCCGGCCAGGATCTCCACCACGCCCAGATCGATGAACGGAGCGAAGATCTTTTCGAACACGGGCTTGAGCGCGTTGGTAACCGGGTTCAGCTTCAGCACGGCGACCCGGTTCTCGGCGTACAGCTGGTAGATGGTGTCCAGCGGCGCGATAGAGAAGATGTTTCCGGCTCCGAGCACCAGCGCCGCGCCACGCGTCTGCTTCGGGTTCCGCTCGCCGAGTCCCGCAGTGGCGCGGATGCGGGCTTCGGTCACCCCGGGAGCCATCCAGACCTCAGCGCGGAAGCCGTTGAGCAGCAGGCGGTCAAATACGGTGTGCGGCAGCACCTTGATCGCGAGCTGGCCGGTGACGGTGGTACGGATGGGGAAGCCGGCCAGCACGTCCGCGCCTCGGTCGAGCCGCTCGAGGGTACGGGCCAGAGCGCTGGCGTAGCTCAGGACCCCCCACGGGCCGCTGGTCCACTCCTCGCCGATGAGCGGCGACTCCGGCGGCAGCTTCTTGATGCGAGCCGCCGCCTGGACCCACTCCGGGGCGTTGATGCCCGTCAGCTGCTTGAACCGGTCCAGCAGCTGGCGGCGCCGCGCCAAGGAGGTTTCCGCCCAGACCTTCTCGCCGCGGGCCAGCCGTTCGGTGATCTCGTCCGCCTGGCTGTTGACCGTTTCCGGGCTGAGGTCCGTCGTCATGTCCCGTCTCCTTCGCCGAACAGATTCATTAGGCCGAACGGAGCAGGTCCGCTGCCTTCTCACCGACCATAAGCGCGGGCGCGTGGGTGTTGCCGTGCGGGATCCGCGGGAAGACCGAGGCATCCGCGATCCGGAGCCCGGCCACGCCGTGGACCCGGAGCCTGGCGTCCACGACGCCGTCGGTCTCGGTCCCGATCCGCGCCGTGCACGACGGGTGATAGGTGTGCTCCACGTTGCGGCGGATCTCCGCCTCGAGCTCGACGCGGGTCCGGGCCCGTTCACCTGGGTGCAGTTCCGTCCCGACGACGTCGCGCAACGGCCCGGCTGCGGCGACCTCGCGCGCCCGCTCGATGGCGGTGACCATCGCCTGCATGTCCTCGGGCTCAGTGAAGTAGTTGAAGGTGACCGCGGCCCTCTCTTTAGGGTCGCTGCTGCGCAGCCGGACCTGTCCGGTGCTGGCCGCTCCGACCATGGAGCAGCCGATCGCGAGCGCGGGCTTCGGGTGCGACTCGAAGCCATGGTTCCAGAAGTACCCAGGCGCGCCGATGAACTGCATGTACGGTGCGTCGTCGCCGGAGCGGGTGTGGAAGAAGGCCCCTGCCTCGCCGATGTTCGAGGTCAGCAGGCCTCGGCGGCGCGTCAGGTAGTCGGCCAGCTGCCGGGGCGACTCGGCGCCGATCAAGGTGCCCTTGGCCGTGGTCTCGAAGTTCACCATGTACATCGGGTGGTCCATGAGGTGAGCGCCCACGTTGGGGTTGTCTACCACCACGGGGATGCCGCGCTCGGCCAGGTGGTCCGAGGGCCCGATCCCCGACAGCATCAGCAGTTGCGGAGTATTGAACGCGCCCGCCGACAGCACTACCTCGCGTTCGGCGCGGGCGGATCCCCGCTTCCCGGCCCGTTCGACGTCGACGCCGGTGACGCGTCCCTGATCGATCTTCAGCCGCAGCGCGCGGGTGCCGGTCAGCACGGTGAGGTTCGGCCGGCTGCGCGCCGGCCTGAGGTAGCCGTCGGACGTGGTCCAGCGCTGCCCGCGCTTCTGGGTGACCTGGTACAGCCCGGCGCCGAGCTGCTCAGGGCCGTTGAAGTCGTCGCTGCGCGAGATGCCGGAGGCGACCATCGCCTCGACGATGCGCTGGCTCAGCTCGTTGGGCGAGCGAGGGTCTTCGACGAACATGGGTCCGCTGGCGCCGTGGTAGTCGCTCGGCCCCCGGGAGTTGCGCTCTGAGCGCTTGAACAGCGGCAGCACCTCGTCGTACGACCAGCCGGCGGCGCCGTTCTTGGCCCACGAATCGTAGTCGGAGCGGTTCCCGCGGATGTAGATCATCGCGTTCTGGCCGCTGCAGCCGCCGAGCATCTTGCCGCGCGGATGGTAGATCGTCCGCTCGTTCAAGTGCGGCTCGGGCTCGGTGTAGAACTCCCAGTCGTGCTGTGTCTTGAACTGCTTCGGGAACGCCGCCGGGATCTGCACGTTCAGGTGCCTGCCCGAACCACCCGCCTCGACGAGCAGCACCCTGACGGCGGAATCCTCCGACAAGCGGGCGGCGACGACAGCGCCCGCCGAGCCTGCCCCGATGACGATGTAGTCGAAGGCGGTCATTTCGTCTCCTTCACGGCACGTGCTGGCCGATCACCAGGTGCCCGGTGACAGGGCTGCGGATCTTGGACCGCTCGTCCGTGTCGGCTCAATCACCGCCAATAAACGTCGAGTAGCGTCGGGTGGTCTTGCATCCGCCCCTTTCGCGGTGTGATCACGACGCTAAGCCCGGGCGGACCCGGGGATAACGTACTGCGGACACGAGGATGGCCCGGCTCCTCGGGCCGCCGGCACAACGGTTGGGCCGGCGTACCAACGCCCCGGGACAGGCTCACTGGTCTGGTAATACCACGGTGCCTGACGCTTGTCATGCGGGCGAGTGTGTGGTGCGTGGGCGGGCGGATGTGTATGCGTTCGCCCTGGGGCCCGAACAGGACGAGCAGTTCGGCGGGTGCCGGGCCCGCGCTGCCGAACCAGTGCGGGGTGCGGGTGCCTGGACTTGGCCACCAACCGGGAACGGCCGAGCCAGCTATCGACGAAATCACTCGAACTGGAGGATGCCTGCTCACCCCCCTCGGCCCGAGGCTGGCAGGCAAGGAAGGCCGTCCGCGCCGTCCCGGCAGGACCGCCCCGTCCATCGTCCAACATGGAAGGGAGGAGCGATGGAACCGCCCGTCACCGGCCACGATGTCACCAGCCGCGACAAGTCGACCGTTCATTACTGGCGCGTGGCTCAGCTCGAGCGTCTGGGCATACCCGGGTCACTGGCCGAGGTCTACGCCGACCGCATCGACTGGCATCAGGTTGCCCGGCTGGTGAAATATGGCTGCCCGCCGCGGCTCGCCCTGCGTATCGTCTGCTGACGTCGCGAGGACCCAGGGCGATGACCGTACGCATGAACTGGCGTGAGAAGGCCGCCTGCCGCGACGCCGATCCTGACCTGTTCTTTCCCATCGGCGCGGCCGGGAATTCGCTGCGCCAGGCCGACGAGGCGAAACGGATCTGCCGCCGCTGCCCCGCGCAGAACCAGTGCCTGGCCTGGGCGCTGGAAAACGGCATCACAGATGGCGTATGGGGAGGCACCACGGAGAACGAGCGGCGTGCGATCCGGAGCCTTGATGCCGCGACACCAGCGCCGCTACGGCTCATGACCAGTAATCCTGCGCCGTTGGTGGCAGCAGACGACGCCGCCAGCACCATCACTGGCTATCTCGCCTTCCTCGCTCAGACCCGGCTCTCCAGCGCGCCTGACATAAGGAACGGTCGACCGGGATCCCGGCAGGCTCGGATCCCGACTCAAGATCATTTCGGTTAATTGCCGAGGTGAGGACGTTCGGTGGGTGGTCTTGTGAGGACAGGCTGGGCGGGTTAACCGCGAAGCAGGTACTCGGCTTGATCCGTCTCTTCGGCCAGGACGTTACTTGGCCAGCTTGCGCGCAGCCGCCATGGAGCAGTGAAGCCGTCCGGGAATTCCACCTGCCCGGACAGGGCCAGTCCGATGAGATGCCGGACGTCAGGCTCTGTGTCCGGCTCGGCCGCGAACAGGATCCTCACTCGCAACTCGCCGCCGCCTTCGGCCGCGCGGACCCAGTGCGGCGCCAGCGGGCACGGCGGCTCGTGATCCCAGTGCCCGCACAGCGCTACCGTAACCGCCGCCCCAGGAGCCCGGACATCGGCATCCGGCTCCATCACCAGGACGGCCTCATGAGCAAAGGCTTGGCGCATTATCCGAGTATGCCGACATCAGCCCGATGAACGGCCAGCGCACCGGCGATTACGGGATGATTCTGATCGCGAGGCGCGTTGACCCTGAGGACGCGACATATCGTGTCGTTTTAGTGGGCCTGGGTCCTTGACGGGCTCCGGGCTTGAGAGGTGAGCGTGATGACCGGTTGGTACGCAGAGCGGACGCCTGGCAGGTCGGCTAAGGCCGTGATCGCCGTGACGCTGCTCGCGCTGCTGCTGGTGGCGGCCGTGCCGGTGGCCCTGCTGGCCGCAGTGATCGTGATGATGCTGGGACACGTCGTCGGCGGGCTCGCGCTGTTCGGCGGCTCAGTTCTCGCGGCCGGCCTAGCCGTCGCGCTCGCGGGCATGAGCGGGATGCGGCACCTGCGCAAGCTGCTTTCCGGGGGCGGCTTCGGTGTCCTGCGACTGGACGACAGCCAGTACACCGACGTCGCAGAGCCAAAGAGCAGCTATTACGCCGAGGTCGTGGAGCTGGACCCCAGCGAGTACACCGAAGTTCGCTGACCTGCCCCTCCTCGTTACTGCGGGTCTATCGGACGGTTGTGATGCCGGCCAGGATGAGATCGATGCCGGCCAGGAATTGCTCGCGGTCGTCGTGCCCGGGCAGTTGCGCCGCCACCTGACGCATGAACGGGTACTCCGCGGGGTCGAGCTGCGCCCACCGTGCGGCGACGGTCGCGAGGAAGGCCGACCGGTCCGTATCGCGCGCGAGGAGGCGGGTAGCCGCGGCGTACTGTCCGGCGAGGCCGAGGACGTAGTTCAAGAGCGCGGACGCGCAGTCGAACTGGGCTCGTTCGGGGACGCCGAGCGCCTGGAGCTGCCCGCCGACGCTCTCGAAGATCCGGTGCACCGCGGACTGCCACGGCTCACGGGATAGCTGGGCGCCTACCCAGGGGCGGGCGTCGATCGCGTCGAATACCCCAATGGCAATGGCACGGATCGCCTCCCGCGGCTCCGCCCCGCTGACCACATCGGTCATGACCCGGGCGATGACGTGGTCGGTGGTCGCCGCGAGCAGATCGTTCTTGTTGGCGACGTGCCAGTAGATCGCCCCGGCCCCGGTGGCCAGGCGCGCCGTGAGCGCGCGGAAGGTCAGAGCGCTCTCACCGCGGGCGTCGAGGATCTCGATCGCGGCCTCGACGATCCGCTCCTTCGAGAGCGCGTCGGTGCGCCGCTCGGCCCGCTTGGCCTTGGTTGCCATGAGCATCATCTTGACACGACTGGAACGTTGTTCCAAGATGTAATTATGGAACAACGTTCCAACCGGCTTATGAGAGGAGCATCATGACGACACCAGTCACGATCGTCGGTGCGGGCCTCGGCGGCCTCACCCTCGCACGCGTCCTGCACGTCCACGGCATCCCCGCGACGATCTACGAGGCGGAGCCCTCGGCGGAGACCCGCACGCAGGGCGGCCAGCTCGACATTCACGAGCACAACGGGCAGCGCGCGCTCGAAGCGGCCGGCCTCACCGACGCGTTCCGCGCGATCATTCACGAGGGCGCTCAGGCTACGCGGATGCTCGACCCGCAGGGCGCGCTGCTGTTCGAAGAACCGGACGACAGCACCGGCGGGCGTCCCGAGGTGCTCCGCGGAGACCTTCGCCGGATCCTGATCCAATCCCTGCCGGCGGAGACGATCCAGTGGGGAAAGAAGCTCGCCGGCGTGTCGGCACTCGGCGACGGCCGGTACGAGCTGGCCTTCGCCGACGGGTCGACCGTGACCACCAGCCTCCTCGTCGGGGCCGACGGCGCCTGGTCGAAGGTCCGGCCGCTGCTGTCGGACGCCGAGCCCGACTACGTCGGCACGACGTTCATCGAGACCTACCTGCACGACGCCGACGAGCGGCATCCGGCGACGGCCGAAGCGGTCGGCGACGGCGCGATGTACGCGCTCACCCCGGGAAAGGGGATCGTCGCGCATCGCGAGGCGGGGAACATCCTCCATACGTACGTCGAGCTGAACTGCCCCGCCGAGTGGATCGCCGGCCTCGACTTCACCGCCGCCGCCGCGACCGCTCGAGTCGCGGCCGAGTTCGACGGGTGGGCGCCGGAGCTCACCGCGCTGATCACCGACGGCGAGACCGCGCCGGTCCCGCGTACGATCTACGCACTTCCGGACGGGCACCGATGGGACCGCCTGCCCGGGGTGACGCTCCTCGGTGATGCCGCGCACCTGATGCCGCCGGCCGGCGAGGGCGCGAACCTGGCGATGCTCGACGGCGCCGAACTCGGGCAGGCGATCGCCGCGCACCCCGGCGACATCGAAGCGGCACTCACCGCCTACGAAGAGGCGCTGTTCCCGCGCAGCGAGTCCGAGTACGCGGACGCGCACGAGATCCAGGAGCTTTGCCTCGGCGACCGCGCGCCGTTCGGGCTCATCGAGTTCTTCACCGGTGCCCCCGCGGGGGAGCACGAAGGAGCCGCGCAGTCCTGATCCGCGTCACGCCGCAGGTCAGACCTACCGAGGCACCGTCCTGATCGTTGGCGTGCCCGGCGTTAGCGCGCGCCCAACGACCCGGGTGCTGGCGGACGGGGGAGGGGCGCGTCGTTCAGCTGCTGGTCAAGGTCGACGAAAATGGCGTCGTCTTCGATCTTGCATGCGTAAACCGGGATGGGGCCGCAGGCAAACACACCGACCGCCTCGCCGGTGGTCAGGTCGTAGCGTGACGCGTGGGCGGCGCAGACCAGCGTGTCATCGTCCTGGAGACTGCCCTCGTGCAGAGGTTGCTGCTGGTGAGTGCAGGTGTTGTGGATCGCCCTGACGTCGTCATCATCGAGGCGGATGAGGCAGATCGGTTCGCGCAGGTCGTCAACGAGCATCGTGTCGCCTACCTCCAGGTCGCTGAGGTTCGCGACGGCTACGAATGTCATGACTGTGTCCTTCCTGTTGCGGGCCGACGGGGTGCCGGCTGGCTGCCGCGCACTTCGATCCAGCCATTACGGATCCGGGTAGGTAGCACGGGTTGCGGCTGGCTAGCCGGACCACGGCTGACACAGCCGTCGGCGAGCGAGAAGCGGGATCCGTGCAGCGGGCAAGTCACGGTCAGGTCTGCGACCGGGCCGCGGCTGAGCAGGCCACCGGCGTGGCTGCAGAGGTTGTCGATGGCGTAGAGGTTCCCACGGTGGCGGTACAGCAGGATCTGACGGCTCTCAGCCATGACGGCGGTCGGCGAGTCGTCCGGCAGGTCGGCCTCCTGCAGCGCGCGGGTCCACCGCCGCGGCTCGACGGCCCACGCCACCCGGCTGACCATCACACCTTTGGTGAATACGAGATGACCACCGAGGTAGCCCGCGGCGGCGGTGACCGCGAGGCTGGCCGCGCCCAAAGCGCGGGCTGAGCCGCGGTGGCCGGCCACCCGGGTGCCCAGGGAGGCACCTTGCAGCCCCAGGGCCACCGTGTTGAGGAGACCGTGGACGAGCCCGATGCGACGATCCTGATCGTCGCTGACGGCCCAGTCGTTCAGACCGGTCACAGCGGTAGCGCCGGCGGCGAGGATGCCGGCCGCGCTAAGCACGCCTGCGGCGTCCATCCCGCGGCGGGGAGCCGGGTCGCGGTCGGTAGCGTCCAGCACCATGACGCCCGTCCATAGCCCGATGGGCAGGTCGCTGAGCGCTGGATGCAGCGGGTGGCCGACCCAACGGCCGCCGTGCAGCAGTTCAATGACCAGATTGTCCTGGTGCCTTTCACGGAATGGCCCCAGCACGCCGGTCAGCCAGTCGCTCAGAGTCCGGAGCCAGCCAAGCCGGTCGAGCCAGCCCGCGAGGTCGCCATGCCAGGCGACCAACCAGGCGCCCGACGGGGAACTGATCGCCGGCTCGGCCGGCCGCCGACTGCCGCCGGATCGCCGTCTTGGCCGCTGCCTGCTCGCATCAGGTTCCTCCACGGTGACATCGATGTGCGGCTCTGTCTCTGAACAGAATCTTCCAGGTCTTCGCCCATCGCGCTCGTCTCACCTCGGTGCACTTGCCCGGAAAGCGGCAATGGCGCTGAAGTGCCCGAGGTGTGCAATTCGGCGGGGCCGGGTGCACATTGGACTGATGAGGATACGACACCTGGGCATGACTCCATCAGTGCATCCCGAGGCCTACGTGGCGCCGACCGCGGTGCTGAGCGGCGAGGTCCGCATCGGCCGCGGCAGCTGCATCATGCACGGCGCGGTAGTTGCCGCCGAGGGCGGCCCGGTTGAGATCGGCGCCAACTGCGTGATCATGGAGAACGCAGTGCTGCGTGGCACCCCGCAGAACGCCCTCATCATGGGTGATCACGTCCTGGCCGGCCCGCACTCGCACCTGACCGGCTGCGGGATCGCCGATGAGGTGTTCATCGCCACGGCCGCGCGGGTCTTCAATGGCGCGCAGATGGGCCGAGCCAGCAGCGTCGCGCTCGGCGGCACGGTCCACATCGGCTGCGTGGTGCCTCCGCTGACCCGGATCCCGATCGGCTGGGTCGCCGTCGGCGAACCCGCACGTATGTACCCGCCCGACGACGCAGAGGCGATCCGCGCCGGCATCGCGGAGGTCGGCGGCGGCTTCCTGCCGTTCGTGTTCGGCATCGAGGAGGCCGCCGACCGCCGTGAGCAGATGCAGGCCGCGCTCAAGCGCTACACCGCGGCGATTGCCCGCTACCACCGCCAGGACGAGGTCATCCCCGCCTCAGAAGCCGACGAATAACCTCGGCAGCGACCACCTGGGCGGCCGGTTTCCCAAGACATCGCGGCGGCCGCTCGGTGGGTAAGCGTCGGGCATTAGGTCGGTGGAGTGTCCGGGCGGTACTCGCAGACCAGCAGGCGTGAGTCGAGGACGGTGGTGCTGGCGAGGGTGAGGCTGGTTTCGGGGTAGCCGGTGAAGACTGGCTCCTGGCCGGCCTGCCCGAGCACGTGCGGGAACACGATCAGGCGGAGCCGGTCGACCAGGCCCGCTGCCATCAGGTGGCGCACCAGGGTGATGCTGCCGATGCTGCGCAGCGGGTCACCGGTCTGGCCCTTGAGCGCACGGATCTCCTCGGCGGGCTCGTGCTTGGCCAGCTGGGCGTTGTCCCAGGCCAGCGGCTCGGCCAAGGTGGTGGAGAACACCAGCTTGGGGAGGCTGTTCATCGGCCGGGCGAGCGGGCCGGGAGAGGATGGCCAGGACCGCGCCATGATCTCGTAGGTGACCGGCCCATGATCATGATCTGCGGCTCGGCTAGGACCTTCTGTGCGTAGGCGGCGAACTCCGGGCCGAAGTAGCCGAACGTCCACGACTGGCCGCCGTCGGCCCCGGCGGCGAAGCCGTCGAGCGACACGAACATGTCCGCGGTGAGTTCCCGCATCGCCTTCCTCCTCGATGGTGCCGGGCCAGCAGGCCCGGCGACGTATCGAACTGGACTGTCCAGTACAGTACTTCCATCAAACTGGACTGTCCAGTACTATCAGCTTGTGAGCGAGACGACCACGGCCAGCACGCAAGACCCCGGCGGACAGACCCGGACGGCGCGCAAGCGCCGGGCCATCCTGGACGCGGCCACCACGCTGTTCCTGCGCGAGGGGTACCTGGCCACCAGCATGGACCAGATCGCCGCGGCGGCCTCGGTGTCCAAACAGACCGTCTACAAGCAGTTCGCCGGCAAACAGAGCCTGTTCCGCGAGATCGTCACCGGCACCGTCGCCGAGGTCAGCGACCCCGTGGCCGAGCAGGTCGCCAGCCTGCCGGACAGCACTGACCTGGCGGCCGGCCTTCAAGGGCTGGCCCGCGCGCTGCTCGCCCAGGTGATCCAGCCCCGGATGATGCAGCTGCGCCGCCTGGTGATCGGCGAAGCGGGCCGCTTCCCGGAACTGGGCCGCCTGTTCTACGACAGCGGCCCGGGGCGCACCATCGACACCCTGGCCGCCACCTTCGAAAGCCTCGCCGCCCGCGGGACGCTCCGGCTACAGGACCCGCGGCTGACCGCCGAGCACTTCAACTGGCTGGTCATATCGACCCCGCTCAACCGGGTAATGCTCTGCGGCGATGCCGAACTGCCCGGCCAAGCCGACCTCGACCGCTATGCCGACGCCGGAACCCGGGCCTTTCTCGCCGCCTACGGCGCAAACTGACCGCTGCGCGGCCAGCGCAACGGCTGTTAGCGGTGGAGGATGTCGCGAAGGTGCTGCACGGGCCATCGCCGGTCGAACAGCGTCGGGTCGCCGGAGTCCTCGAGGCGAAGGTGCTCGATCAAGGTCACATACCCGTCGAGGTCGAGCGTCCTGATCAAGGTGAGCAGGTCGGCCGCCTCGCCAGTGGCGGGGGCGACCGGTGCGACGAACCGGTCGTAGAGTTCCACGACCTGGTGGACCATCGCCAGGTGACGCGGCCCGGGCGTGACGGAAGGGAAGTTTGTCGCGGCGAAGTCCTCGGTGAAGACGATCGGCGCGACGGCCAGGGCCTGTGATCCGTAGTGCTGGGCGAGATGGATGAGCAGTTCGACGTCGAAGGTCTCGTTGAAGAACATCATCTGCCCGATGGCCGGGCCGAGCGCGGCCCCGTCGAAGGCCTTGAAGCCGGCCTGAGTGTCGAGCACCTGGGCCAGGGGCGGGATGAGCACGGCCCGGACGAAATGGCGGAACAAGATGATGATCTTGTCCGGCTTGTCGCCGGTGCTATGCGGCTCGGTGACCGGCCCGTCGGCCCGGACCAGTACCGCCCCCTCGATCCCGTAACGCTGGCCGAGCGCACCGATTACCTTGTTGTCGGCCACTACCGGCGCCGCCAGCGAGCCCAGCTGGGCCAGGTTCGCGGACAGATCCGCGTCGGTATAACAGACCACATGCCGGCTGGCGCCGCTCGCCCGCGCCGGATCGGTCCTGATCGCTGCGGCCAGCCCGGCCAGTATCGATCCGCCCTTGCGGGACTGCTCGGTCGAGGTCAGCCGGTCGAATGCGGGGCTGATCGAGACACCACTTTCGATCACCTCGGCCAGCCGCAGCACCGTCACGCTCCGGTGGCCCTCGGCCGGGTAGCCTTCGGCCGCCGCGATGTCCGCCATCAGATCACCGCTCGGCGGCCGGTCCGGGCACCCGTCATCGCAAGCGATGATGCTCCACGTGACACTGGGCAGGCCGCCGGTCAGCCAGTCGAGCTGGCGGACCTTAGCCCGGACGAAGTCCTCCCCGTGCGGGTGCACGGACCGGGGCACCATGCGGCCCGTCTCGCCGTACATCGCCCACACCACGGTCAGGTGGATGGGCCCGATGAGCTCGCCAAGCCGCCGCCGCGAGCGGGCCGCAGCGATCGCTTCGGCCGCCACCGCCGGACCGCGGCTGGCCGCGACCTGCCCCTCCGCCGCGCGGCCCTCGGCCAGGGCAGAGGCCGCATCGAGCACCGCCTGGTTCTGATCAGAGTCCGTGAGGTCACGTGCGGGCACCAACGCCTTGTCCATGGCCCACTAGGATGCCAGGTCGCCCGGCTCCCAAGACCCCGGACCCAGTCAGTCAGCACCTGGCGGCAGTGCGGGCTCCGGCGGCGACGACCGGTGCCGTCGACCTTCGCCTGGGCCGGCTGAGCGACATCGCCGGACTGACGCACCGCGGACCGTTCTGATAAATATTCTTCCGAACGGTCCGTGGTGCTTCGGTCACCTATGGCCGTCATCTTCGCCGGGAGATCAGCCGAGCAGGGCGCGGATGTCTTCGGCGTCGAGGCCGGTGCCGAAGACGTTGCCGTCGTCCAGCACGCTGGAGAACAGCCTGGCCTTCCTGGCCTTCAGCGCCATGACTTTCTCCTCGATGGTGTCCTTGGCGACCAGGCGGTAGACCATGACGTTCCGGGTCTGCCCGATGCGGTGGGTGCGGTCCACGGCCTGCGCTTCGGTCGCCGGGTTCCACCAGGGGTCGAGCAGGAAGCAGTAGTCGGCCTCGGTGAGGTTCAGCCCGAATCCGCCGGCCTTGAGGCTGATCAGGAAGACCGGGTCGGCGCCGTCCTTGAAGCGCCGCACCACCGCGGCCCGGTCGCGGGTGCTGCCGTCGAGGTAGCAGTAGGGGATGCCCTCGGCCTCCAGCCGCTCGCGTACCTTGCCGAGGAAGCCGGTGAACTGGCTGAACACCAGGGCCCGGTGCCCGCCGCCGGTCACCTCCTGGAGCTGGCCGAGCAGGGCGTCGATCTTGGCCGAGGCCAGGCTGGCGTGGGCCTCGTCGACGAGGCCGGCGTGCAGGCTCAGCTGGCGCAGCAGGGTCAGCGAGCGGAAGATCGTGAAGCGGTTCGCGTTCATGTCGCCGATCAGGCCGAGGACCTTCTGCCGCTCCCGCTGCAGGCGTGTCTGGTAGACCTTGCGGTGCTGCGGGTGCAGGTCCACCTCCAGGACCTGTTCCTGCTTGGCCGGCAGCTCGGCGGCCACCTGGTCCTTGGTGCGGCGCCGGACCAGCGGCCTGATCCGCCGCTGGAGCTGGGCCAGTCGCTCGCCGTCGCCCTGCCGCTCGACCGGTTTGGCGTAGTAGTCGCGGAACCGGTCCGGGCTAGGGAACAGGCCGGGAGCCGTGATCGACAGCAGCGACCACAGCTCCATCAGGTTGTTCTCCAGCGGCGTGCCCGTGATCGCGATCTTGACCGGGGCCGCCAGCCGCCGGACGCACTGGTAGACCTTCGACTGGCGGTTCTTGGCCTGCTGGGCCTCGTCCAGCAGGAGCCCGGACCAGCCCATCTCGGCGTAGGCGGCGAAGTCGATGCGCAGCAGGGCGTAGGACGTGACGACGGCGTCAGCGCCCGCGGCGAGCTCACCCAGACCCTGGCCGAGCCGGGCCACGGTGCCTGATATCGGGACCACCCGCAGGTCCGGCGCGAAGCGTGCCGCCTCGGCAGCCCAGTTCCCCACCACGCTGGTCGGCGCGACGATCAGGAACGGCCCGGCCGCCGGGTCGCCCAGGGACTGGCCCGGGGATTGGCCCAGCGATTGACCCAGTGATTGACGCTGCCTGGCGTGGCTGATCAGGGCGAGGCACTGCAGCGTCTTGCCCAGTCCCATGTCGTCGGCGAGGATCCCGCCCAGCCGGTGCTCCCACAAGAACGCCAGCCAGCCGAACCCGTCCTGCTGGTACGGCCGTAGCCGGGCCTTCAGCCCGGGCGGGGGCGGGGTCCGGCCGGATACGTCGGCCGACAGCAACCCCTGGACCTGCTCGCGCCACGCCGCCGCCTGATGTCCGATCACTCCCAGCGCGGCTAGCTCGTCCCAGAACCCGGCCTGGTACCGGCTGATCCGCAGCTGGCCGGCCGGCGCGTCCTGCAGCGCCCGGGCCTCCTCGATCAGCCGGGCGAGCGCCCGCAGCTCGGGCTTGTCCAGGGAGAAATAGGCCCCGTCGGGCAGCAGGAGATGCGGCTCGCCGCGGCTGAGCGCCAGGAACACGTCGAGGAACGGAACCGGGTGCCCCTCCACGGTGATGGTCACGCCCAGGTCGAACCAGTCGGTCTCGCCGGGAAGATCACCGGCGGACACCGTGATCTGCAGCGAATCCCCGGCCTCCCGGTAGTCCGCGGGCTCGCCGCTGACCTCGAGGATCAGCCCGGGCTGATCAGCCAGCAGCGGCAGCAGCTCGGTGGTGAACCGCATCGTGTCGATACCGGTCAGGCGGGTGCGCGGGGCCAGCACGCGCGGTGCCGCGCCGGGCGGGCCGTCGCCCGGCCCGAGCAGGCCGTAGTGGTCCAGCGGCAGGTCGAGGCGAGCCAGCAGCGCTCGCTCGGCGGCCAGGTCCCGGTACCCGTCGTCCGGTCCCTGCGCTTCCAGCGGCGCGCGCAGCGGCGAGTCGCCGACCCGGTACGCCCATTCCCAGCTCACCTCGAGCTCGTGACCGCCGTAGTAGCTGGCCCGCAGCACCAGGTCGGGCCCGGAGATCTCGGGCGGGGTGAACGACCCGTCCGAGGAGATCACGGCCGCGGCGTGCCGCAGCCGCGGGTAATACCGGTCCCGGAACCGGATCTCCTCAGCCGCGGGCACCTGCAGCGACTCGCCGCCCAGAGCCATCTGCTGCAGCGGCGGCGGCACCGGCCGGACGAGCCGGGCCAGCCGGAACCGCCAGCTGCCGGGCTCGCGGCCGGCTGCCTCGGCGGGGTCCACGCATACCGCGCCGTGCCCCTCGGCCCCGATGAACGCGACCGGCACGGCGGGTTCCCCGCCGTCGGCGCGGATCACCGGGACGATGTGCAGGCCGCCGGCCGCGCCGCGGGTCACGTCCAGGCAGAACTCGGCGTCGCCGTATCCGGGCAGCGCGCCGCGCTTGCCCGGGTACACCAGCCGCAGGCCGGCCGCCGCGGCCTCGTCGAGCAGCGGCCAGAGCTGCCGTGAGCCGACCGCGGAGAGCTCGATCGACCGGTCATCACCGTAGGGATAGCCGTAGTAGCCGTTACGGCCCGCGCGCGCCTGGTACAGCACGTACAGTTCCCGCAGCAGCCGCACCTGCTCCTCGCGGTGATCGCCGGAGTAGCGCAGCATGTCCAGCCTGCCCCAGCTCAGCTCGCCGCCGGCCCAGCCGCCGTTCTTGCCCGGCCGCACCAGCCGCGCGATCAGCCTCAGCGGCGCGTGCCCCGCCGTCTGTCCGGCGCGAGCCTGTCCCGGGCGCCCGGCCAGCGCGAGCTCGATCGCCAGCGGCGTCGTGCCGGAGATGACGGATCCGCCCGGGCTCAGCACCGAGTCCAGCGACTTCTCCCACGCGGCGGGCTGCGGGCCCGTCTGCCTGGCCGACCCCGGAGGGTCGGGAACCAGGGCCGACAGGACCAGCGCCACCACGTGCTTGCAGTTGAACTCGACCGGGCAACTGCACTCGCCCAGCTCGAACTCGGCGGGCAGCCGCCGAGTCAGCGAGAAGAACGCGGCCGCGTTGTAGACCTTGTTCTCATGGCCGCGTACCACCCCGCGAAGCTCGTCACCGTCCGGATCCCACGCGGCGTACAGGACATTCCGCTGGCGCGCGTATTCGGCCCCCCGCGCGTACGCGCTCGCGTCGACGGCTTCCCGCAGGCTGGCCAGATTGATGCCGAAGATGGCGGTGTGTGACATGGCGGGACCATACCGGCGAGCACCGTCATTTCCGGTCCGACCAGTTCATCGAGCACAGCGGGGTCCACGCCTGCTCGGTGAGCTAGGTTACGACGACCGTGAAAGCGGGTCCGGAGCGATTCCTTTTCCGCCCACGCCAGGTCTGTATGGTGAGGCGGAGCATGCAGGAGGGGTGAGCCGTGCCCGACAGCACCGGATTCGTCCAGGACACCGAGCCATTCCGGCGTGAGCTGCTCGCGCACTGCTACCGCATGCTCGGCTCGATCCAGGATGCAGAGGACCTGGTCCAGGAGACATACCTACGGGCCTGGCGGTCCTACGGCCGGTTCGAGGGCCGGTCCTCGGTACGCACCTGGCTGTACCAGATCGCCACCAATAGGTGCCTGACCGAGCTGGCCAGGCAGAGTCGGCGAATGCTGCCATCCGGCCTGTACGGCCCCGAACCGGACCCCGGAGCGTACCTGGAAGAGGCCGGGACTGAGGTGACCTGGCTGGAGCCGGTGCCGGATGCGATGGTGACCCCGGACTCGGCTGATCCCGCGGCCATCGTCACGGCGCGCGAGGGACTGCGGCTGGCGCTCATCGCTAGCCTGCAGTATCTTCCGCCGAGGCAGCGGGCGGTACTGATCCTGCGGGATGTGCTGGCGTTTCCCGCTACCGAGGTCGCGGTCATGCTCGGCACCACGACGGTGTCGGTCAAGAGTGCGCTGCAGCGCGCCCGTGCTCGGCTGGAGGAACATACGCCGGCTGCGGACGAGATCACCGAGCCGACCGCGCCGCAAGCCCGCGCGCTCCTCAATCAGTACATAGCGGCGTTCGAGAATGCCGACGCCGCCGCACTGGAGCGGCTGCTGCTGGCGGACGCCACGCTAGAGGCGACGCCGCTGCGTACCTGGTTCGCCGGCCGCAAGACCTGCGTGCCATTCCTGCGCAACCGCCTCCTGGGATCACCTGGTGACTGGCGCATGCTGGCCACCAGCGCCAACGGGCAGCCTGCCGCAGCGGTCTACACACGTGACCAGCACGGCAACTACCAGTCGTACGGAATCTGCGTGCTCACCGTTACCGGCGCAGGAATCCGCCGGATCTCCTCCTTCGGCGACCCGAGACTGGTCACCGTGTTCGGGTTCCGGCCGGACATGACACATGCAAAGGACGTGGAACCGGCTCCCTCCGGTGCCTGAAACCTGGCCGGGGGCGGGTCCTCACGCCCGGTCGGCCCACCGCGTATGACCTGGCCGACGCCGCTCCAGCACGGCGCACGGGGCGAGACCTCACGGGGCGAGGACCGAGAGTGACCAGCCGATCATGACGGCATCGGTGGCAGGGGCGGTGGTGGCCAGGGCGAGGGCGTGCCCGGTGTCCGGGATCACCACCACCCTCAGGTGCGCGGCCGCGGGGTAATACTGGGACTCAAAGCGCTGCACCGACGCCGCGCTGGCGCAGTTGTAGACGGTTACGCCGGTGCAGAACAGGTTGTCGTCCTGGCCGACTACCACCAGGACCGGCACGGAAATGTGGTCGGTGGGCTGCTCGGCCGCGGGCAGGGCGAGGAGCGAGGCGCCTCCGGCCAGCAGCGGAGCGGTCACGGTGTCCTTGTTCGCTTCGTCGGCCGCCACGACGTTCGGGTCCGTGGTGGGCGGGCTGTAGAACAGCGATCCACGTGTGCCGGGCTCTGTGGTCAGGTAGCCGTCGTCCAGGCCGGAGCCGGCGAACTTGGGATCGAGCGCCGCGGGGTACAGGTCTGCTTCCAGTGCGGAGATGTCCGGGCTGACGGCGTGCAGCGCGCCTGTGACCAGCACGGCGTCGACGTCGTGATAGTCGGCGGCCTCGAGCCAGGCCTCGACAGAACCGAACGAGTGACCGACCAGCATCACGTGGGTGAAGGCGTGGCCGCCCACCGCGCCGGAGCGCAGCGCCGTCACCGCGTCGTGCAGGGCCACGGCCTCCGCGGTCACGGTGACCTCGGTGCTCTCGGGGTGCGAACTGTTGCCCTGCCCGATGGGGTCGACGTCAAATGTCGCGTACCCGAGGGCCGTGGCGGCGCCGACGTAGGAGTAGTAGCCGTTCCCGTATGGGAAGTCCCAGTACAGATGGTCGTAGGTGGCGCCAGGTATGAGGACCTGCACGGTGCCTGGCTCATTCTGGCCCCGGTAGCACAGCTGGCCCCACATGGTCTGGTCGGCCGGCCCTGGATCGGCGATGGCCACCGGGACAGATACGGCCGAGCAGTTCAGCGCGGGCGGGCCGGAAGCCTGCGCGGCGACCGGCGAGCACAGCAGCGCGCCGGTCACGGCTGCCGTGATGGCCACGAGGGACCGTCTGAAAATCTTGCGTCGCGGCGTGCGCGACGACGAGGGTGTTCCGGGAGACATAGCGGGCCAGCCTTTCGGGGTAATCCAGCGCCTTCTCCGCCGAGCAGCGGTCCGGCCCGCGCAGCTCGTGCTCTGAGGCGAGCCGGCCGAGGGCCTGCGGTCTGTGCCGATCATCCGCGACCGGGCAGCGTGAGCACGTCACGGTGGGCACCACAGTCATTTGCCTGGTGTTGCGGCGGAGCGCTGCCGAGGGCACCGGTCAGACCGCCGGACGCACGGGTCAAGACGCCTGAGGCGACGATCAAAAGGCTGTGGTGCGCGCCGTGATGCGGGCCGAGGCACGGTGTGGCGAAGATCCGGTGCATGGATAGCGCCGGCCGGATCGTCCTGCGCCTCGAGGTGATCACCTGCCGCGGGGAGCCGATAAGCGGCCTGGTCTGGGGCCGCGACGGCGTTGGCCACGAATTCAGCGGCTGGTCGGAGATGTTCGCGATCCTGCAGAGCCTGACATCGCCGCCGGGCGACGGCCACCAGACCGAAGGGGACGTGACTAGCTGACGGATGCGGCCCGGCCGCCGGTGGCCAGCGCGCCAGTCAACTCGGGCCGGGACCTGATCCCGAGTTTGCCGTAGGCGCTGGTCAGGTGGGTCTCTACGGTCCGCTGGGTAACGAAGAGGGCCTGGGCGATCTGCCGGTTTGTCCGGCCTTCGGCGGCCATCTGGGCGACCCGCAGCTCGCTTGGGGTCAGGGCGTCACGTCCTCGGATCGCGTGCCGCCGCGGCCGGCCGCCGGCGATGATGAGTTCGCTGCGGGCCCGTTCGGCCAGGGCCAGGCCGCCGTTGGCGTGCGCCAGGTCCAGGGCCTGACGCAGTGGTTCCCGGGCCTCGGTCCGGGCCCCGGAGCGGCGCAGCGCGGAACCGAGATCGGCCAGGGCCCTGGCGTGCTCCAGCCGGGCCGGGCTCCGGCCAAGCACGTCGGCCGCCTCGGACAGCAGCTCGATCCCGCGCTGGCCGCCGGCCGTAATTCCCGCTGCCCGCAACGCGATACCCAGTGCCCGGCCCGGGCCCCAGCGCCGGGCCAGCCTGAGTTCTTCGGCACACAACTCGCGGGCGTCGGTGCGTTGGCCCAACGCGGCCAGGGACAGCGCGGCGGCCGACCGCCAGTTCATCAGGGCCGGATTACGCATCCGCCAGCGCTCCGCGAGTTCGCCCGCGGTCAGCAGATCGTCCGCGGCCCGGCGGTGGTCTCCGTCGGCGGCGTACAGGCATGCGCGCGCGTACCGGACCCGGTTGGCAGGCCAGGTGCGTCCGAGGTCGCCGGCCAGCCCGTGGGCGGCCAGTTCCTGGTGGGCGGCGGCACTGTCTCCCCGCTCGATCAGGGCCTGTACCAGTACGGCCACGGCGATGGGAGAGACCCACAAGCTGCCGCTCGCATCCAATGCCTGCCTGGCCCAGGCGGCCGACTCGCTGACGGCTCCCGCGTGCAGGGCGACGAATGACGCGAACGATGCGGCGACCGACGAGGCGATCGGCAGCCCGCGGCTTTGCGTGAGCCGCAGCCAGTCCTGGACGGCCTCGCGTGCCTCGTCAAGCTGATCGCAGAACAGCAGGACGGAGATCGTCTCCGGCACGATGGGCGCGCTGAGGTCGAACAGCCGGGTGGCAGCGGGCAGCACCCGACGGGCGTGGCTGAGCGCGCGCCGCCGGTCGCACAGGACCGACGCCTGGTACGTCGCCAGGATGGCCTGCAGGGCCAGGGCCAGCTCGCCTCCGTCCTGTTCCTGCTGGTCAAGCTCGGCGAGCAGTGCGTCGGCCCGGGCGGTGCTCGCCAGGTCCCATCGTGCCGTGTCCAGCAGGACCGCCTGCAATCGCGCCCGCAGCCCGGAATTGCCGTCCCCGAGTTCGACGACCGCCCCGGCCAGCACCTCCACAGATTCGCCGAAACGGCCGCACACCGCGAGGGCCTGCCCGAGCGGGAGCGCCACGGCGGCGCGGCGGGCCGGGCCGGTGACGGCGGACAACACGCCGGTGAGGTGTTCCACCGCGCGCTCCGGTGCTGTCCCGACCTCCATGCTGCCCAGCTCGGCCAGCACCTCGTTTCTGACCTCCGGGTCGCGGGTCTGGGCCAGCGCCCGCTCCAGGCACCGCAGGGCCAGGTCGGGTGCTGCCTGTTCACGCGCTTGCCCGGCTGCCCGGCGCAGCATGCTCACCGCCCACGGATCGGTGGCATGGCCACATTCCAGCAGGTGAACCGCCACGTCCTGGGGCGGACAGCCCTCGGCGGCCAGCATGCGGGCGGCGCCCAGGTGAAGACCCTGACGGACCGGCGGCGCCATGTCATGGTAGACCGCCGAGCGCACCAGCGGATGGACGAAGGCCAGCGTCTGCTCTCCTTCGACCAGCCGGTCGGACATCAGCGTCTCGATCACGCGTGCGCCTTCCGGGACTCCCAGCTCGGCGAGCCCGCAGGCGCGGGCCGTCGTGGCGCCGGCCCCGAGGATGGTGACGGCTCTGGCGATGGCCAGGGCCCCCGGCGGCAGCTGCCCAAGCTGGAGCAGGACCCGGCGCGATATGGCGGCCGGGGTCATCCGGCGCACATGGCCCGCGTCGGCCGTCGTTCCGGCCACGCGTTCTGCGACCAGGCTGTCCGCGAGGGCCTGCAGCAGGAACGGGTTGCCTCCCGTCATCTGCTGGCACGCTTCGGCGAAGCCGGGCGCAGGCTGGCCGCCCAGGGCGTCCCGAAGCAGGCTGGCGCACGCCGGCCCGCTCAGCGGGCCCGGGCTGATCACCGTGGCCAGGCCCTGGGCGCGGATGCTGGCCAGCAGATGATCGGGGTCGCCATGCTCGCGCTGGCCCGTCGGGCGCGGGGGGCGTGCTGACACCATTAGCAGCACCGGCAGTCCTTCGAGGCGGCGTATCAGGTGGGCTGCGAACCTCAGGCTCGGCCGGTCCGACCAGTGGAGATCATCCACCGCTATCAGCAGCGCGGATTCCCGCGTCATGTCGGCGGTCAGCCAGTACAGGCCGTGCAGGAGGGCGAACTCGTCGTCCTTCCCGCCGCCCGCCGCAACGCCCAGGCCGAGTGCCGGGAGGGCGAGCCGCCCGGCGTCGCGCAGGAAGCGCCGGGGTCCGACGGCCGAGTCGTCGCGCACGATGCAGTCGAAGACCTGCCGTACCATCCCCCACGGGTAGGCCGCCTCGAACTCGCCGCAGCTGGCCCGCAGGATCCTCAGGCCGGCCCGCTCGCCGAGCGCGCAGCCCTGGGCCAGCAGCCTGGTCTTGCCGATCCCGGCGACGCCCTCCACGATCAGCGCCGATCCCGACCCGGTCGATGCCGTGCTGATCGCCGTCCTGATGACCTCGAGTTCGGACTCCCGGTCCAGCATCCGGCCTGGCTCGCGGGGCCGCATGACCCCTAGCGTAGACCGTGCGGATCCGGCCGGAGCGTCGGTATATGGCGCGCCCGGCCGCGCTCTCGTTGGTGCAGGCCGGGTGGATCATCCCGACCAGGACCTGGCGGCGAGCCCGTCGCAGCCGTCCTGCACGACGACAACACGATCATCGACCGCGCCCGCCAAGCGGTCGGCGCGCGACTCGGCGCCTGATCCGGGACCACGGGAGGGAATTATGCGCCCTCGCACGCGTTAATATGAGCGAGGCACCCGGGAACCGAACCGGTCGTCTGACGACGACATCCCGGTGCCGTGGCCACCAGCTCACCCGCCGGCGGCTCCGGGTCCGTGAGGCCTGCCGAGGTCCGGTGCGTTGATCCTTGAGATCCGCACGTCGGCTCGGCGCTCGGAGCACCAGGCCCTGTGCTCGGGACGTTCCTCGTCCCGGCCGCGGGACCATGCGGCATGCTGCCGTGGCCACCGTGCCCCGGCGTTCCAGAGGAGAAGTCTGTGGCTCGACCAGGCCAGCGCCAGACGGGCGCTCGCCGTACCGCCCCGCGGAAGCAGCGACGGGTCCAGCACCGTGACGACGTCGTCTCGGTGCTCGCCCGGACCGCCCGCGAGGTCGAGGAGGCTGCCAAGCGCGGCCGCGTGACGCCCGCCGTGCGCACGAAGTTCCAGGCCGTCGCCCTGCTGCTGCGGGACGAGCGCGCCCGCGTCCGGGCGGCCGATGCCACCGACAGGCGCCGCGCCGAGGAGCTCAAGCGGCTGGACGGCGTCGCGACCATCCTCGCGACGACCGCCGTCCGGGACGCTGGGCTACTAGCGCTGCTCGCCGAGGATTCCAGCGTCTCCGACGCGGCCCGGTCACTCAAGCGGCAGATGGTGCAGGACCTCGGCATCGAGCCGGCGCCCGAAGAGGCGGCGCCCGCGGAGACCGCGATCGCTCCCGTCAGCCCGGTGTCCGCCAGCACAGGACGGCAGGTCGCGCCCCAGTCGGTGATCTCCCGGCAGCTGGCCAACCCCTTCCTCCCGCCCGACTTCTCCGCCGTTCCGCAGCGCACCTCCCGTCCGCGCCGCCTGGCCGGCTGGGAACTGCTCAACCCGCTGCTGAGTTCCTTCGAGCGCGCGGGCGGGGGCGCCCCGGCGTGCATGGCGCTCCCGGCGCCGACGGCCCGGTTCACCCCGGCGGGCCTGGACCTGATGCCGCACCAGGGGCAGGTAGTCGCCGCGGCTGCCGCCGGGCACCGGACGTTCCTGCTCGCAGACGAGCCGGGCCTGGGCAAGACGGCCGAGGCGCTGCTCGCCGCGGAAGCGGCCAACGCCTACCCGCTGCTGGTCGTCGTGCCGAACGTCGTCAAGACCAACTGGGCCCGTGAGGCGGCCCGCTGGACGCCCCGCCGCCGGGCCACCGTGGTGCAGGGCGACGGCGAGGCGGTCGACGGCTTCGCCGACATCGTCGTGCTCAACTACGAGGTTCTCGACCGCCACCTGGGCTGGCTCGGCGACTTCGGCTTCCGGGGCATGGTCGTGGACGAGGCTCACTTCATCAAGAACAAGACCTCGCAGCGTTCGCAGCACGTGCTCGCGCTCTCCGACCGCATCCGGTCCCGTACGGCGCGGCCGCTGCTGATGGCGCTCACCGGCACCCCGCTGATCAACGACATCGACGATTTCCGGGCCATCTGGCAGTTCCTCGGCTGGATCGACGACAGCAAGCCCCTGGACGAGCTGGCGGACGCGCTGGAAGACACCGGCCTGACCCCCGCCGACCGGGGCTTCTACGCCGCGGCGCGCCAGTGTGTGATCGACCTCGGCATCGTGCGCCGCCGCAAGCTCGACGTGGCCGCCGACATTCCTGCCCGCCGCATCGCCGACCTCCCCGTCGAGCTGGACGGGCGGGCGGGCCGGTCGATCCGCGCGGCCGAGCGGGACCTCGCCGACCGGATGGTGGCACGGTACGACACCGCGCTCGCGAACCGGTCCTCCGAGGCCGGCGCCGAGGGCATCGACCACGACCTGGTCCGCCAGGTGGCCCGGTGGGAGCTGAAGGACGCGACGAACGCGCAGTCCGGCGAGAACGTGTTCACCATGATGCGGCGCATCGGCCAGGCGAAGGCCGAACTGGCCGCGGACTACGCAGCGCAGCTGGCCCGCAGCGCCGGCAAGGTCGTCTTCTTCGCCAAGCACATCGACGTGATGGACGCCGCCGAAGAAACCTTCGCCCGGCAGGGGGTGCGCTTCTCGTCGATCCGTGGTGACCAGACGCCCACCGCGCGTCAGGCGAACATCGACGCCTTCGTGAACGACCCGGACGTCGCGGTCGCGGTGTGCTCGCTGACCGCGGCTGGCGTGGGCCTGAATCTGCAGGTCGCCTCGAACATCGTGCTGGCCGAGCTGTCCTGGACCGACGCGGAGCAGACCCAGGCCATCGACCGCAGCCACCGCATCGGGCAGACCGAACCGGTCACCGCGTGGCGCATCATCGCCGCGCAGACCATCGACGCCCGGATCGCCGAGCTGATCGGCAGCAAGGCAGGACTTGCCGCCCGGGCGCTGGACGGGTCGGACGAGGAGGTCTCCTCGCCGGCCGACATGCAGCTCGATGCGCTCGCCGCCTTGCTGACGGACGCGCTGCGGGCTGGGCTGGTGGCTGCTCGCTGAGCCGCTGAGCAGCAGTGTCCCGCACGGGGCAGCGGTCGGCGGACGAGGAAGGTGCAGCCCGGATCGTTCGGCATATTCGTTATTCCGAACGGCCGTGGTAACACGCTCCGGACAGACGCGGCCGGGCGGCTGATGCGATAGCCGCGCGGTTCGGCGGCAGCAGCATGACTACCGGATTTCCGCTG
Organism: uncultured Actinomycetes bacterium; assembly: GCA_963790065.1. Classification (GTDB taxonomy): domain Bacteria; phylum Actinomycetota; class Actinomycetes; order Streptosporangiales; family Streptosporangiaceae; genus Palsa-504. The sequence continues at coordinate 345,044 of CAWBNK010000005.1, forward strand.
TCGCGTCTGCCGAAGCAACGTCTCTCCGATTCGCACCGAGGGGGGTCGCTGCTGGACGGTATTCTCCTGGGCGGTTCGTCAGGGTCGCGTATGGGATTGGGAGGCATGGGGCAGATACTTAAGCGTGAGCCGACGAGGTGCCGCGCAGGGTGCTCTCGCACTCGGCGCTCTGGGAGTGGTCTTCGGAGACATCGGGACGAGCCCGTTGTACACGGTGCAGACGCTCTTCGACCCGAGCGACCCGCATCCGGTCAAGGTGTCGCGCGAGAGCGTATTCGGGGCCGTCTCGCTGATTTTCTGGTCGGTGACGATCATCGTCACCCTCACGTACGTCGTGCTCATCATGCGGGCCGACAACGACGGCGAGGGCGGGATCATGGCTCTCATCGCCCTGATCCGCGGCCGGGCCCTGCCCGGCGGACGCCGGGCGAAGGCGATACTGGCCGCCCTGGGGATCTTCGGGGCCTCGCTGTTCCTGGGCGACAGCATGATCACGCCCGCCATCTCCGTACTTTCCGCGGTCGAGGGCGTCGAGATCGCCGCGCCGTCGGTGTCGGGCATCGTCATCCCGATCACGGTGGTGATCCTCGTCGGCCTGTTCATGGCTCAGCGGCTGGGCACCGGTGCTGTGGGACGGGCGTTCGGCCCGATCATGGCGTTGTGGTTCACCGTCCTCGGCGTGATGGGCATCAAGGGCATCGTCTCCCATCCGGTGATCCTGGAGGCGGTGTCGCCTACCTATGCTCTCGGCTTCCTGGTCGGCCACTTCGGCACCGCGTTCTTCTCCCTGACCGCCGTCGTCCTGGCCGTCACCGGCGCCGAGGCGCTCTACGCGGACATGGGGCATTTCGGCCGCAGGCCGGTCAGGCGCGCCTGGCTCCTGGTCGTGTTCCCCGCCTGCATCCTGAACTACCTGGGGCAAGGTGCCCTGATCCTGGGCCACCCGTCCAGCATCAGCAACCCGTTCTTCCTGGCCGCGCCGGGCTGGGCCCGGCTCCCGTTGGTGTTCCTGGCCACCGTCGCGACCGTGATCGCCTCGCAGGCGGTGATCAGTGGCGCCTTCTCCGTGGCGCACCAGGCCGGGCAGCTCGGTTACCTGCCGCGACTGCGCATCCTGTACACCTCGGAAGAGATGATGGGCCAGATCTACGTCCCGTGGATGAACTGGCTCCTGCTGGCGGGCGTGCTCACCCTGGTACTGGCGTTCAGGACCTCGGCCGCGCTGGCTTACGCCTACGGCACCGCCGTGACCGGCACGATCACGCTCACCACCCTGCTGTTCTTCTACTACGCCCGTCACCAGTGGCGCTGGCCACTCTGGATCGTGCTGTCGGGCGGTGGCATCCTGCTCGTGATCGATCTGCTCTTCTTCGCCGCCAACCTGACCAAGCTGACCCACGGGGCGTGGCTTCCGCTGCTGATCGGCTTCAGCGCGTTCACCATCTTCACCACCTGGCAGCGGGGCCGCGAGCTCGTCACGCAGAAGCGGGACCGCGAGGAGGGGCGCCTCAGTGACTTCGTCGCGCAGCTGCGCGCCATGAAGCCCTCGCTGCCCCGGGTGCCGGGCACCGCCATCTTCCTCAACCGCGGCAAGACCACCGCCCCGCTGGCGCTGCGGGCCAACGTCGAACACAACGAGATCCTCCACCAGCAGGTCATCATCCTCTCGATCCAGACGATGCCCGTACCGCACGTCCCCGAGGCGGAGCGGCTGCAAATCGACGACCTTGGGTTCAGGGGCGACGGGATCATTCACGTCAACGCCTGCTTCGGCTACCTGGACCAGACGCACATCCCGAGCCTCCTGCCGCTGATGCGCGACGCCGGCGTTGACAGCTCTTCTCCCAATGGCAGGCTGTCGTACTTCGTATCGCGCATCGAGCTCGTCCAGGGACACGCACCAGGCCTGAGCCGCTGGCGCAAGCGCTTGTTCATCGCGACATCACGGATCACCGCTGACGCCGCCGAATCGTTCGGGCTTCCCCGTGATCAGACCGTCAACATGGGCTCGCGCATCGAACTCTGACCGTTGCACTGGCGTGAGCGGCTCGCGGCCTGAGCCGCCGCCCGCGATCCGGATCGCCACGCGGACGCGGGAGGAGATCGAACGCCTAACCGTAGTAACGTCGGCTGCGGGCCCCGCCGCAACGGGGCGTGAGATCCAACCAGTGGAGGTGCCCGGATGGCCGAGCTCCCATCGCCCCCCGAGGGAATGGTGCTGACCCACTTCATCGTCTCAGACGATGTCGAGCGCTCCCGGCGCTTCTACACCGAAGTACTCGGCGGCCGGGTGGCCTTTCCCGGCAACCCGGTCAACGTTGCGCTAGCCAACAGCTGGATCGTCATCAATTCCGGCGGCGGCCCGACCGACGACAAGCCTACGGTCATCCTGGAGACGCCGCGTGATCCCGACCGGGTCAGCAGCTTCCTCAATATCCGGGTTAAAGACATCGATGCCGTGTACGCCGAATGGAGCGCCCGGGGTGCTGAATTCCTGACGCCGCCGAAACAGCACCCGTACGAGAAGCGTTGTTACATCCGCGATCCCGACGGTCATCTGATCGAAGTGGGGCAGACCACGGACCCGGAGGGTGACTGGTCGCCCGCTCACTGGCCGTCGAGTACGCCCGCCGACGAGTCCGAGTGAATGCCGTACCCGGCTGACGTGCCCGGCTAGGGCGAGGGCGGCGGTCAGGCGGACGTGACCATCGCTGAGCGCGTGTGATACACCGGAAGCGTGACCGGGAAGCGGAGTTGAAGGCGTTCCGGCGGGCGCGGGGCGCCCCGTCTGAGGCCGTCCTGTTCGCGCATGACCCGGCGGCAGCCTTCAGCCTCGGTACCAGGCTGGCCGAGCAGGGCGACGTCGAAGGAGCACGGTCGGCGTTTGAGCAGGCGATGGCTTCCAAAGACCGAGAGTACGCCCCGGCGGCCGGGTACCGCCTGGGCCTGATCCTCGGCCAGCACGGCGACATCGAGGGCGCCAAGGAGGCCTACCGGCAGGCGGCCAACTTTGGTCATCCCGAGCACTCGCCCGTCGCGGCGCGGAACCTCGGGCACCTGTACAAGCGGCAGGCCCGGTTCCGGCAGGCATGCGGCGCCTACCAGCTGGCCATCGATTCCGGGCACCCCGACGTGGCCCCCTGGGCGATGGTCTACATGGGGAACCTGCTCAGCAGCTACGTGAACCTGGACCCCGCGCGGGCCTGCTACCAGATGGCCATCGATTCCGGTCATCCCGAAGCCGCCCAGCAGGCGGCCAAGCGGCTGGCCCTCCTTACCTGAGTAGCCGCCGGCCGGTCCGTAGTAATGCATTCACCGCGCCCAGGGCCACCTGCTATGGCGCGAGGCGGGCGCGCGGGTCTGAGGCTCTCTTGAGTATCGGTAACGTACGTGTTACGGTAACTAGATTGTTACCGATGATGGGGCGGAGCCGATGCGGTACTACGAGGCGAGTTCGGTGATCGCGTCGAGTCCGGAGGCGGTGTGGGCGGTGCTGACGGACGGGGCGGCCTGGCCGTCATGGGACTCGGGCGTCGACGGAGTCGACGGCCAGATTGCGCCCGGTGAGAAGATCACGATCCGGGCCCAGGCGGCGCCCGGCCGGGTCGAGACGGGCCGCTGATACCGAGCTCACCCATGAGGTCCGCAACAACCAGATCCGATCGATCCGCTGACAGGGGAATCCGCTATGAGCCATGCCACCGTCGTCCGCTACACCACCCGTCCCGGGTCCGCCGACGAGAACGAGAAGCTGATCAAGGCCGTGTTCGCCCAGCTCGCGGAGCGGCTGCCCGAAGGGCTCCGCTATGTTGCCATCCGGCTCGATGACGGAGTCAGCTTCATGCATGTAGCGGTCCTCGAAGGCGATAACAACCCGCTGGCTTCACTGCCCGCGTTCGGCGAGTTCGTATCGGCCATCGGCGAGCGCTGCACCGACGGGCCGACACCGGTCAACGGGACGGTGGTCGGCGCATACGGCATCGACGGCTGAGCGGCCTGGCCGCACCTGCGGCCATTATTTCGCCGGGAGATCTGCTGCGCAGCGGCGGCCCTAGGCCGCCAGCCTGTCACCTGACCGCTGACTAGCGGCGCGGTGCCGCCAGCCGGTGAAGACCGTCACCACGGCAATCGGCACCGCGCCGGCCAGCATCGGGGCCCGGATTCCGGCCGCGGCGGCGAGGATTCCGCCCGCGATCGCGCCGAGCGCTTCGGCGCCCTGCGTCACGGTGCCGAACACGCTGTTCACCCTGCCGAGCAGCGCGTCCGGCACCTCACGCTGCAGCATGGTGACCGCGGTCATACTGAACAGGGCGAACGCCGCGCTGCTGAGCATCAGGAGCGCCGCCGCGATGATCACATTGCCGGTCAGGCCGAGACCCGCCTGGGTGGCAGCCACCACGAGCCCGGCGATCAGCAGGGAGTGCCACGGCCCGATCCGCCGGGTCAGCGCCGCCCCGGCGCCGCCGGCCAGGATCCCGCCGACAGCGCCGACGGCGAGCAGCAGGCCGTAGGTGCCGGGCTGCTGGTGCAGGACCTTGATGACGTAGAGCACGAACACCGCGAACCACACGGCGTCCATCGCGGCCACCACCCCGGCCATGATAGTGATGTCCCTGATGGCCGGATGCTGCCGCATCCAGACCAGCGCCTCGCCGAGGTCGTGCCTGACCGACGAGAACCGCGCCCGGCCAGCGCCGGGCTCGCGCTGACGCGGCGGGGGAGCGAACACGGCAGGCAAAGTCAGCAGCAGCAGCACCGCGATCCCCAGCGTGCCTGCGTTCACCGCGAACGGCAGCGCGGCGGCCATGCCGAACAGCCAGCCGCCAGCGGCCGGCCCGGCCAGCTCGTTACCCACGATCTGCCCGGCGATGACCCGCCCGTTGGCCTGGTCCAGGCCGGCCGGCTCAACCAGCCGGGGTACGCAGGCCACCGCGGCGGTACCGCGCAGCGCCGCGCCGGTCCCGACCAGGAACGCGGCTGCGTAGATGAGCACCAGCCCGGCTTCGTGGATGAGCACGGCCGCGGCCAGGCCTGCGATGATCGCGGCGCGGGCGGTATCGGTCGTCACCATCAGGCGACGCCGGTCGACCCGGTCGACTATCACCCCCGCGCCGGTACCGAGCAGCAGCCACGGCAAGCCCTGCACCGCCGTGACGCCCGCCACCGCGGCAGGCGCGCGCGTCAGCTGGGCTACGAGCAGCGGGAAGGCCGCCAGCCTGAGGCCATTGCCGAAGTCGGAAAGGAATCCCGACAGCCAGTACCGGCAAAACGGCGCGCGGAACCCGCCGGCGAAGGCGACCAGCCCGCCGTGGTGTCCGCTCCCCGCGCCGCTGCCATCGGGCACCGCCATCTGCCCTCCGCACTGGCCATTTTCAGTCTGGCCATTTCAGTCTGGCCGTTTTCAACGTGCACCGTACGTCGTTTCCACGATACTACGTACGGTGCACGTTGAAAGGTAGGATTACCGGCGATGACACCGACTGGCCACTCCCGCGTCAGCGCCAGCGTGCCGGCGTCGATCTGGGACTTCCCCGAGCACGGGAGCCGGGGTCCCAGGGCCCGGCACGACCGCGCGGCCATCGCCGCGCTCGCCGTGCGGATCGCCGATGCCGAGGGCCTGGACGCGGTGACCATGCGCCGCCTGGCCGGCGAGCTAGGCATCGCCGTCATGTCGCTGTATAACTACGTTCCCGCCAAGGAGCACCTGGCCCAGCTGATGACCGACCAGTTGGCCGGCGAGTACGCCTACCCGGTCAGGCCCCCTCCGGACCCGCGCGCCGCCATCGCCGATCTGGCCAGGCAGACCCGTGATATCGCGCGGCGCCACGCGTGGCTGGCCGGGCTGCTCCACCCCCCGATGCCACCCGGCCCCAACGGGCTGCGGTACCTCGACTACTTCCTCGGCCTGCTAGCGGACTCCAGGCTCGGCACCGGAGCCAGGCTGGAAATCATCACCATGATCCGTGGCTTCGCCACCATGTACGGCGCGATGCAAGCAGCCCCCGCCAGCCCGAGCGAGCAGGCGACCGCGCAGGTCCAGGCGCTCACCCGCGCTGCGGCCCAGGGCCGCTACCCCAATCTCGCCGCAGCGCTCGCCGTCGCCGGCTCGCCGCGCCGCCACGATGACATCTTCCGGTCCGGCATAGAGCGCCTCATCGAGACCGCCCGGATCTCGTAGCGGGCGGGCCACTTCGAGCCGTTCACGCTATGCCTCCTGCCTGCGCATGTCCGGTTCACCCGTACGCTACGAACTCCTTCGGCTATGGACGTCACCCGAAGGTGCGCACGTGGGTGGAATCTTCCGTCGAGGCGGCGGGCACGATCGTGCCGCCCCGCGACAGGCGCGACTGGGCGGCGACGTCCGGGATCGGCCGCGGCGCGGCCTTCAGGCCGGCGCATACAATGGTCCCGGCCTGGCGGTGATGCCGGTATTCGCTAAATGCGCTGAGTGGTGGGTCGCCGATGGTTGAAACGCCTGCGGCGGCCGCAGCCGGGGCCGCCGCGCCCGAGCGGGATGTCCTGCTGGCCACCAAGCTATACGTGCCCGGCCTGCGGCCGGGGTTCGTGGCGCGGCCGCGGCTGGTGGGGGCGCTCGGCGGCGGGCTGATCTTGGTGTGTGCCCCGGCTGGGTTCGGCAAGACGACGCTGCTGGCCGACTGGCTCCGCTCTGGCGGCCGGCCGGTGGCGTGGCTGTCGCTGGACGCCGGCGACAACGATCCGGTGCGGTTCTGGCGGCATGTGGTAGCCGCGCTGGACCGGGCGCGGCCGGGGATCGGCGAACGGGTCGCGCCGCTGCTCGGCCCGCCGCCGTCCTCGTTTGAGGGGCTGGTGACAGCCCTGATCAATGAGCTGGCTGCCCAGCCTGGCGAGAACGAGATAGTGCTCGTCCTCGACGACTACCACCTGGTCGACGCCCGGCCGGTGCATGCCTCGCTGGCGTTCCTGCTCGAGCACCTGCCGCCGGGACTGCACCTGGTGCTAGCCAGCCGGTCAGACCCGCCGCTGCCGCTGGCGCGGCTGCGGGCCCGCGGGCAGCTGGCCGAGCTGCGCACCGACGACCTGCGGTTCACCGCCGAGGAGGCGGCGGCCCTGCTGCGCGAATCGGCCGGACCCGGCCTGCCCGACGCCGCTGTGGCGGCACTGGTGGCCCGCACCGAAGGCTGGGCGGCCGGCCTGCAGCTGGCTGCCCTGTCGCTGCAGGGACGGTCCGACGTCGCCGGGTTCGTGGCGGACTTCAGCGGCAGCCACCGCTACATCCTGGACTATCTGACCGGAGAAGTTCTCGACGGCCAGCCTGAGCAGGTGCGTGAATTCCTGCTGGAAACCTCGGTGCTGGAACGCCTCAGCGGCGGGCTGTGCGATGCGGTCACCGGCCGGGACGATGGCCAGGCGATGCTGCAGCACGTGGAGCAGGCGGGCCTGTTCCTGATGCCGCTGGATGAGGTTCGCGGCTGGTGGCGTTACCACCGCCTGTTCGCCGACCTGCTCCGCGCCCGTGTCCAGCAGCAGCGGCCCGGCCGGGTCGCGGTGCTGCACCGGGCGGCCGCCGCCTGGTATCAGGAGCATGGGCTGGCCGATGAGGCGGTAGGGCACGTCCTGGCCGCCGGGGACACGGCCTGGGCGGCCCGGCTGATCGAGCAGCACTTCGACGCCACCTTGTACCTGCGCAGCGAGGGGGCGACGGCGCAGCGGTGGCTTGCGGCGCTGCCCGCTGAGCTGGTCCAGGCGCGGCCTCGGCTGCTGCTGGCGCAGGTGCTGCTGGCCGCCACGCTCGGCCGCGCGGAGGCGATGGAGCCACCGCTGGCCGGAGTCGAGCGCGCGCTGGCGGGCGCTGCGCCCGCGGTCGATGAGCCGTTCGAGCCATCGGTCGGGCGGGCCTCCAGCATGCTGGGGAATATCCCCGCGCTGATCGCGCTTCATCGCGGCTTTCTCGCCCAGCTCCGCGGCGACGCCGAGGGCACGGCCGCGTTCGCCTCGCAGGCCCTCGCCGAGCTCGGCGGTGACGAGCGGCTGCTGAGCTCCACCGCCCAGGGACTTCTGGCCGCGGCTGAATGGCTCCGCGGCCGGCTCGCAGTCGCCGAGCAGGCCTTCGTGTCGAGCATCGCCGGGTGGCAGGCCGGCCAGCCCGTCTCATGGGGCGTCTACCAGCTCGGCCAGGTTCAGCGCGCCCAGGGCCGGCTGGACGCGGCCGCCGGGACCTACCAGAAGACACTGGACATCGCTGCCGAGTCCGGCCCGCCGCTCACGCCGCCGGCTGGCCCCGCGTACGTTGGCCTGGCCGAAGTGGCCTACCAGCGCAATGAGCTCGACAGCGCCCGCTGGCAGGTCACCGAGGGCATCGCGCTCTGCCGCCAGTTCCTCTACCCCGCTCCGTTGGGCACTGGCCTGGTAACCCTGGCGTGGATCCGGCAGGCTCAGGGTGATCCGGGCGGGGCGCTGGAGGCGATGGGTGAGGCCGGGCGGGCCGCATTGAGCCCGGGCGTGACCGACCTGCTCAACCCCGTCCCCGCGCAGCGGGCGCGGCTGCTGCTCGCCCAGGGCGACGTCGCCGCAGCCGCCCGCTGGGCAGCAGAACGCGGCCTCGGCCCGGACGACGAACCGGCCTACCCCCGCGAGCGGGAGTATCTGGTACTGGCCCGGGTGCTGCTCGCCCAAGACCTCCCGGCTCAGGCGCTTACGCTCCTGGAAAGAATGCTCGCGGCGGCGGCCGCCCAAAGCCGCACCGGCAGCGTCATCGAGATCAGCGCGCTGCGGGCGCTGGCGCTGGCCGCCTGCGGCGACCAAGACGCCGCGGTGGACGCCCTGGCCCGGGCCCTCGCCCTGGGCTTCCCGCAGGGCTACGTCCGGGTCTTTGCCGACGAGGGCGCGCCGATGCACACGCTGCTCGCCCGCCTGGCTGCGGCCGAGCGGGATCAGCGAGCCCCGGCCCGTGGCATCAACGCCGGACTACCTGGCCGCGCTCCTGCACGCCTGTCGTCAGCCGGACGCCATGCCGCCCCGCAGCCGAGACGGCGCGCTGACGGGCATGGCCGAGCCGCTGACCGGCCGCGAGCTGGAGGTGCTGGGGCTGATCGCCGCGGGCAAGTCAAACCAGCGCATTGCCGGCGAACTGTTCGTGTCGCTGGACACGGTCAAGAAGCACGTGACGCACGTCCTGGGCAAGCTCGGCGCCGCCAACCGCACCGAGGCCGCCGCGCGGGCCCGGCAACTCGGCCTGATCCCCTGACGCCGTACCCAGCCGGTCCGGTGGTCTAACCGGGCGCGGTAGCTGCCGATAGGCTGTTTGCCTGACGCAACGCAGTTTGCCGGGGGTGCCGATGGGCAGCCTCGCGGCAACTGACAGTGTGATCCACGTGATAATCCCGCCGAAAATCCGGTCGCGCTGAGCGATGAAGCTCGCCATGCTCGCGCCGATCGCCTGGCGTACGCCGCCCAAGCACTACGGGCCGTGGGAGTCGATCGCCAGCCTGCTCACTGAGGGGCTTGTCGCGCGAGGAGTCGACGTCACGCTTTTCGCAACGCTCGACTCGGTGACGGCGGCCGTTCTCGACGGTGTCTGCCCGCACGGCTACGCAGAGGACGCCCTGCTGGACGGCCGGGTCTGGGAGGCGCTGCACGTCTCGCATGCACTAGCCCGATCGGGTGAGTTCGAGCTTGTCCATAACCACCTTGACTGGCTGCCGCTCGCATTTGGCGAGCACGCGCGGGCGCCGATGGTCACGACCATCCACGGCTTCTCCGGCGCAGGCATCATTCCCGCCTACAAGCGCTCGGGCTCGGCGTTTGTCGCGATCTCAGATTCCGACCGCTACGCCGGGCTCGAATATGCCGCGACCATCCATCACGGAATCGACCTCAGGATGTTCCCGTACCGCGCCGCTCGGGAGGACTACCTTGTCTCGTTCGGGCGCATCCATCCCGATAAGGGAACAGCTGACGCCATCGAGATCGCCCGCCGCGCGGGGCGACGGCTAGTGATCTGCGGCATCGTGCAGGACGAGCGATATTTCGCCGACGCCGTGGCACCGCACGTTGACGGGGATCAGGTCATGTTCCTCGGTTCGGTCGGCCCGCGGCGCCGGGCGGATGTCCTCGGTGATGCGGCCGTGCTGTTGCACCCGATCTACTTCGACGAGCCGTTCGGCCTGTCTGTCGTGGAGGCCATGGCGTGCGGCACCCCGGTCGTCGCCTACCGGCGCGGCTCGATGGCCGAGGTCGTTGACGAGGGCGTGACCGGGTACCTGGCCCATGACATCGGGTCGTCGGTCGAGGCGGTCCACGCGGCGGTGCGGCTGGACCGCTCCGTCGTCCATGCCCGCGCCGTCGCGCGGTTCGGCGTCGACCGAATGGTCGAGGACTACCTGCGCACCTACGAAGCGCTGCTCAAGTCGGCTAGCACCTCGCCGAGCGGCATGTAAGCCACCCCGATACGGCAGTCATCTATGCCATAGGGAATCCACACCAGGCCGTCGTGCAGGAAGGCTCCGCACGAGTACACGACGTTGGGGACGTAGCCGTCCTGCTCATCCAGGCCCGGGGACAGCAGCGGAGTCCTCGAACAGCCCACGACACGCGTCGGGTCATCGAGGTCGAGCAGGAGCGCCCCGATGACGTAGACCCGCATCGGACCGACACCATGGGTGAGCACAAGCCAGCCGCGGTCGGTCTCGATTGGCGGCCCGCAGTTGCCGACCTGCAGCATCTCCCAGGGCGCGGACGGTTCCTGCAAGACCACTGGCCGGTCCCACACGTAACCGTCCGCCGAGCTGGCCAGGCTCGTACTTTCGCCGTCAGAGCGGCACAGCGCGAGGTACTGTCCGTGCACCTTCCGGGGGAACAGCGCCATGCCCTTGTTCCGAGCGGCCGGCCCGGCCAGCCGATGAGCACTAAATACCCGCAGGTCCGAGCTGATGAGCAGGCGCGGGGCGATCCGTTGGCCGTCATAGGCCGTGTAGGTGGCGCGGTACTCGGTGGTCCCGTCATCGCCGACGAACCGCGTGAACCGCGCGTCCTCCATGCCGTTGCTCTCCTCGTCAGCGGACGGTGACAAGATCCGCTGCCCGAGTTCGGCGTCGCGGGCGAAGGAGGCAATGTAGGCAGACGAGACCACCTTGCGCAGCAGGTCGACGGTAGCAGCGGAACCCGCCCGGGTCAGCAGGTCGCGGTGCGCCTTCGCCAGTGCCTGCTCGAGATCAACGCCCTCGAACTCGGCGGGGAGGGCGTGCAGGATGGCCTGAGCAAGTTCATCGAGAGGGCCCTGGTCGGCCAGGACGGCATGCAGGTGCGCCCGGTGCCAGCTGGCCGGCGTGGTGTCCGCCACGGAGACCGGCAGGAGCCGCGGCTCGAAGGACCACTGCGCCCCCGGGCCGACGACAGCCGAGCAGAAGCCGATCGAGGAGATGTGCCCCTCACCGATGCCCCGTACGCTGAGCGCCACCCGAGCCTGGCCAGCGCGCAGGCCGCCCTGGTCGGGGCCAAGCACCGCGCTCGGGTTGCACAGGCCCGCGGCCTCGGTCGCGTACTCCGCGGTGAAGGTCGCTCCCAGCAGCAACGTTCGCGCCGCCGTCAGCTCACCCGCCTCCCCGATGTGCGCGGAGACGATCGACGCGTGCCGCCGCAGGAGCTCCTGGTAATTGTGGTGGCGGCTGCCGAAGTCGCGGAGCAGCCCCGCAGCCAGCCGCTCGACCTCGTCTTCGGCCAGGCTCATGACGCGGCCGACCACCTGGCTGGCCCGCGAACGGGCACGCTGCAGCTCCTCGCCGGGCAGGAAAAGCCGCGCGACCACGCGGGCCGGATCAGGGCACAGCCCCGCTTGAACGCGGTGCGCGATCACTCCAGCCCGCTGATCCGACGTGCCTGCTGCGCGGTCGCGAGCATCGCCAGGGTGGACTCGGCGCCCTGGTTGAGATTGCGGCCGTGACGTTCCAGGCCGTCATAGCCGCCACCGGTACGAGGGTCGAACATGGGCGTCGCGCTGTCGTTGTCGCCGAGGAACCAGTCCCAGGCCAGGCTGACGCCCGCCAGCCAGGACGTCTGGTTGGTGATCCGGAACGCGCTCCCGCAGGCGTCAGCGAGCGCGGACACCTCGATGGGCTGCTGGTCGTAGCCGGGGCCCACGTCGTCGCGGCCGCGGCCGCCCACCGGGGTCACCGACAGGTGGCCATCGCGAGTCTCGGTGCGCAGCAGGAACTCCAGCAGGCTCAGGCCGCGGTTGAGGGCTGACTCATCGGGCAGGGCGTCACCCGCGACGATCAGGGCCTCGGTGATGGACGCGTTTGCGTAGCTCAACCGTTCCTCCGGCCATGGCCAGCCGGGGTCGTCGATCCTCGGTCTGCCGATCGCGGTCAGCGTGTCCATGAGCAGCCGCCTGGCAGCTATTTCGTCCGGTCGCTTTCTGAGCAGCTCAGCGGCGCCCAGCGCGGCAAACGCCATCGACCGGACGTGCGGCGAACGAGCCTGCGCCGCGATGCGGAACCCGCCGAGCGCCCGGGCCCGCATGCCCGGCGTCTGCCCGCTCGCGGCTGCGACACCGAGGCCCCACAGCGCCCGTCCCCACCAGTCACCCAGCGCTGCCTCGTCGCGCCATTGGCCGTCGGCGGCCATCCTGTTGTGACAGGCCCCCGCAGGATCGAGCGCGTCGAGGACGAAGGCGAGGTAGCAGCGGGCCAGGCCACGGACGGCCAGTCCGGGCTCTGGCTCATGGCATACCACGACCAGCCCGCGGGCGACGTCGTCGACGCAGTAGCCGTGCTCGCGCCGGGGGACCGTGTGGAGGGCGTGCTCGAACAGCCCGCGGTCGTCGGTGAGCCGTTCGAGGTGATCGAACGCCGGCCGGTAAACGTCGCACGCGGGAGTCGCGCGGCCGGCAGTCATGCGGCCACGCTCGCCGTGATCAGCGCAGGCCAGCTCGCGGTACTGGTCCGCGATGACCGGCCACAGCAGCCGCGGCGCGGTCTGGGTGGCGGCGGCGGCCATCCTCGTCATCACGTCCCCGCGCGTGATCACCGAGCGGAGCGCCGTCGCGATCGCGGCCGGATCGCGGTGCGGCACGAGCAGGCCGGCTCCTCCCGCGAGCACCTCTGTGGCGTGCGGGAACTGTGTCGCCACCACCGGCTTGCCGGCCGCCACCGCCTCGATGAGCACCCCCGAGGTGACCTGCTCAGTCGAGTCGTAGGGCAGCAGGACCACGTCGGCGGAACGGACCAGGGAAGCCAGCGCGCTGGTGGTCCGGTAATAACCGTCGAAGGTAACCCAGGATCCCAGGTCGGCCTGCTGAACCTGTTCGCGCAGGCGGTCACGATAGGCTTCGCCCTCGTCGAGTAGCACCTTCGGGTGCGTCTGGCCGGCGACCACGTAGCGCGGCATGGGCACCAGATCGCGCAGCATCGCCATGGCCTCGATGCCCCACTCGATGCCCTTGCCCGGGCCGAGCAGGCCCCACGTCAAGACGGTGAACTGTCCAGTGCGGAATATCGGCTCCGGCATCGTCTGCAGGGCGGGCGCGCCGTGCGCGATGATGCTGACCTTCGTCATGTCGACGGCATACCCGGCTGCCAGTCGTTTGCGCGCGGTCATCGTCATCGCGACGACGGCATCGGCTTTCGTAATCACCGACTCGAGGACCTGGCGCTGATGTGGCGTCGGGTCAGTCAGCACGGTGTGCAGGACGACGACACACGGCACCCGGACCTGGTCCAGCAGGTGCAGGATCTGGCTGCCGTCAGCTCCGCCGTAGACGCCATATTCGTGCTGCACGATGGCGACATCGCACAGGTTCAGTTGCGCGGCCGCCCGGCGAAGCGACGCGGAGTCGCCAGCGATGAGCTGCGCGACCACCTCGTCGCCGGGTCGTGGCGCGGTCGCGTCGACCAGGCGAACGACCCAGCCCTCGTCAGCGGAGGAGTGCAGGAGGGCGCCGCGCAGGGCGGCGGTGAAAGTAGCCAGTCCGCACTGGGTTGGCGGGAACGTGCTGACAAAACCGAATCGCGTACTCACAGTTCAGGTGCCTTCCGATCGGACAGCCCCGAGAGAACAGATAACGAAGCCTCACGCAAATAAGATGCTCAGGCTCGCGGGCAGCGTGTGTGCCCGGCTAACCGCCGCGACATGCCTGCGTTCCTGACGCCGGCCAAGAGGGGCTAGTGTCCGCTTGGCAGCAACTGCCGGCCTAGCCAAGCGCACCAAGGGTGCGACGACCTCAGCCTATCCGTAGCCGGGACGGCGGGCGACGGCAGCCGGAAGCGCCTGAGATGCACGGCGGGTAACGGCGGTCACGCTGACTTCATCGCGCGGTCAGCTCTGGCCCAGTCACTGGCAGCCGCTGGCTCCGGTCTCCTTTTCCCTTTCCGCCTTGAGCCCTGGCCACCGCTCCAGCCGGTCATAATGCTGGGTGCAGTAGCCATCGTCGCGGGTGGCCTTCCGGGAGCAATACCGCGCGTTTCGCCCGCGGGCGTCGCCGGCGATCCACTCGCCGCACTGCCGGGGGTCACGGGTCAGCTCAGCGGCTTCCCGCTCAGCCTGCCTGGCGAACTCCGCCCGAGCGCGAACCGGTTCCAGGTACGCGTAGAGCCTGGCCGAGTCCAGCAGGCGCGCGCGGTTCTCGGTGTTCAGCTCACGGAACAAGGCGAGCAGGTCGTTCTCGTCGCCGGTCACCCCGGCCGCCCTTCTTTGCCTGTCATCAGGCGTCGTGACCAGCAACCGTCACGATGGCGTTTGGGTTCATTCTACTTGCCGTCCGCTTCGGCTCTGAGCTGTGCAGGTGCCTGAAATACCGGCTCGGCCTGCGTTGGTAGGAACCGGCTTTTGCCACCATCTGCATAAGCGGCTCGCCGATAGGGATTTCCCGGCTTTGGGAGCCGTTTGCGCTGTTTTCTGGCATGACGAATAAGATCGACCAGTGAACAAGGGCGAGAGCAGATCGCTTGGCGGGGGAGCCGTGTTGCGGCGGGCGCGCCCCGGTGATGAAGACGGGATCCTGGACTGCATCCGCGGGCTCGCAGAGTACGAGAAGGAGCCGGATGCCGTACAGACGACCGCAGATGACCTGCGCCGGGTCCTGTTCGGTGCCGCTCCCTCGGTGTTCGCGCACGTGGTCGAGAAGGATTCACAGGTTGTCGCGATCGCGGTCTGGTTCCTGAACTACTCCACCTGGACCGGTCGCCACGGCATCTTCCTTGAGGACCTGTTCGTCCGCGAGGGCGAGCGGCGCCACGGCTACGGCAGGGCACTGCTCAAGGCGCTCGCCGAGTTGTGCGTGCAGCGCGGGTACCGCCGCTTCGAATGGGCGGTGCTTGACTGGAACGAGCCTTCCATCCGCTTCTACCGTTCCATCGGGGCGGTCGGCATGGACGAATGGAGAATCCAGCGGCTCGGCGGCGACGCCCTCACCCGGTTCGCCACTGGCTGACCGAGCTCACAAGCCTCCCGCCCCCGGGCCGGTGCCCTGGGCTGTCGAGGCCGCGGAAGCCTGCCAGGGCCATGACGTCCAGGACCGCCGCAGCTGCGCGTCGATGCTGGCCGGGGGTCTTCTTGTGAATACGCTACGCGGTGCGGTCTGTCTCCTGGAGAACTTCTGCCCAGCGTCGCGCCCAGGAGTCGAGGGATTCGAGCGCTGGCGCGAGCGCGGCTCCGAGGTCGGTAAGCAGGTAGGCGTCGGCTGCGCCACGGGTCAGCAGGCCTGCGGCGGTGAGTTCTTCCAGCCGCTCGTACAGCACGCTGGACGACATCTGGTCGCACCGGGCCTGCAGGGCCCGGGCCCCGAGCGGCTCGGCGCGCAGTTCCCACACGATCCGCAGAGCCCAGCGCCGCCCGAGCAGATCCATCGCCGCCATCAGCGGCCGGCCTGTTGCCGATCCGCGGACGGGCTCGCCGGGACGCGGTACCCGTGCTGTCATGGAAACTCCTTGCGTTTCGGTATCAGAAACATTACCTTAATCCAGGTGTTTCTAAATCAGAAACGAGGGAGGATCTCGATGGCGACCCGCGTCAATCCCGTCTGCCCGCCGTACCCACCCGATGTCGCCGAACGGCTCGAGGCGATGATGCCGCCTGGCGTGCCGCCGATCGTGTTGTTCCGGACCTTCGTGCGGAACCTTCCGATGACCGCCGCCATGAGCGGCTGGGGGAGCTACGAGCTCAGCAAACGGCTCTCGCTGCCGGTGCGTGAGCGCGAGATCATCATCGACCGGACCTGCGCCCGCTGCCGGTGTGAGTACGAGTGGGGAGTGCACGTGGCGTTCTTCGCCGAGCGGGCCGGCCTGTCTGGCGAGCAGATCACCTCCCTCACGCATGGCGGCGCGAGCGATCCGTGCTGGGCCGGTGAGCGCGACCGGCTGCTCATCGAAGCGGCCGATGCCCTGCACGACTCCGCTGACATCGGCGCGGACCTGTGGCTCCGGCTGACCCGCCGGTTCAGTGAGGAGCAGCTGCTTGACCTGCTGATGCTCGCTGGCTGGTATCACGCCATCAGCTTCACGGCTAACGGCGCCCGGGTCCCGTGCGAAGACGGCTCGCCGCGCTTCGCTGACGTAAGGCCGCACCAAGATGATTGACCTCGGGTACGAGATGACGTTCGCCGAGCGGATCGAGGGGCCGCTGGGGCCCACCACAGGATCTCCGGCCCGGTTGTGCTGGAAGATCGCCGAAGCCACACTCGCCGGGCCACGGATCGCGGCGAGCCTGGCGATGCCGGGGACCGACTGGATCCGGGTCGACAGCAACGGCATCCGCCGCCAGGACCAGCGAACGCAGTTCCTGACCGATGACGGGACGCTGATCCTCATGCGCTATGACGCCGCCTTGATCCGGGGGGACGAGGAGTTTGCCCGGGCCCTGGCGAGCGGCCGGGAGACCACGTACGCCGCCCAGTACATGTACATGACGCCCCAGTTCGACGTCAGCCACGACACCTACGACTGGCTCACGCAGAGCCTGTTCATCGGACGCGGGCGGCTGGCCGGGCCTAAGCGAGTCGAGTACGAGCTCTACCGGGTCCGCTAGCAAGCACGCCGGCCATGGCGCTCACCGGCTGACGCTCACCGGCGGCGGGCTCGTCGAGCCCGGCCCGTTCGGCCCAATTCCGAACTCGGCCACGGTCATCTGCACCTTTCCTCGCGCGCCATCGTCGTGCTCGGCACGCAAGGAGATCTTCCTGAAGAAGGTCGGGTCAGCTGCCGAATAGGACCCGCTGGGCATAGGCGGTATCGAGGTATTCGGTGACCGCTGCGAGCTGCCCGTTGACGACCCGGAAGACACCGGCATAGTCACTGTCGTAACAGCGGCCGTCGCGGGTCCGGGCGTGGGTGGTCCATTCAGCGACGGCGTACTCGCCGTCGGCAATGATCCGGTGAACATCTTGTACCACGGGCACCTCCGGATCGAGGCGGCCGAATATCCGGGGGAAGAACCCGTCCATGATTCCGTCCGGGCCGGTCCACGTTCCCGAAACCGGAAGGCCGCCGCGCAGGATCCAGGTTGCATCCGGCGCGAAGGCGGCCCGCAATGCGTCCATGTTCCCGGCCCGGAGGGCGCGGAAAAAGTCTGCCACGACCGCGCGGCTGGTTTCGGTTGAGACGTCCTGCATGAGTTTCTCCTTCTTGTGTGCTGCCTGTTTTTCGAGGATGAGCCTGGATGATGGCGACCAGGCGGCTGTTCTACGCGCCGCATATGCCTTCCCGGATCCGCACCGGGGTGCCGGTCCGGCACCCCGGTGCCGGTCCGGCACCCCGGTGCCGCGGCAAAGCCGCTCACGTGCTCACTGCCCCTGCATGCCGTCGAGGTCGGCGCGCCGCACCCGGATGGCGGCAATGGCGACGATCAGGGCGATTAGCAGGATCGCCGCTGCCACCTCGAATCCGCGGGAGAATCCGGTGGCCAGGGCGTGCTGGTAGACGGCAGCCGACGGCTGTCCGGCGGCGGCCGGCGGCACCGGGTGCCCCGTCTTGGCCGCTGTGCGTGCCGCGGCGGCAGCCTGGCTACGGATGCTGTTGGCCACCGAAGTCCAGGCCACCGTGCCGAGCACGGCCAGCCCGATGGAGCCGCCGATCTGCTGACCGGTGTTGAGCAGGCTGGAGGCCACCCCGGCGACGTCGGCCCGGACCCGGGACAGCGCGGTCACCGACAGCGGCATGAACAGCATGCCCAGACCAGCCCCGGCGACCATGGTCGGGCCGAGCAGGCCGTCGGTGTAGTGACTGTGCTCGCTGATCCGGGACAGCCAGAACATCCCGGCCGCCGCGGTCACCGACCCGGCGAGCAGCAGCGGCCGGGCCCCGATCCGGGGGACCAGCTGGACGCTAGCGCCGGACATGGCCATGATCGCGGCCATCATCGGCAGGTAGGCCACACCCGTCCGCAGCGCGCTGTAACCCCACACTGCCTGCATGAACAGGGTCAGGAAGAAGAACACCCCGAACAGCGCGGTGCCGGCACACAGCATGATCAGGTACGCGCCCGACCGGTCCCGGCTCGCGAGCAGCCGCATCGGCAGGAGCGCGTTCGTGCTGCGCATCTCGGTCAGCACGAACACGGTGAGCAGCACGGCGGCCGCGGCCAGGGAGGCAACGACCTTGGCGTCGCCCCAGTGCGAGACCCCGTCCGGGCTGGTGGCGGCGTTCGACAGGCC
Source organism: uncultured Actinomycetes bacterium (assembly GCA_963790065.1). Taxonomy (GTDB): domain Bacteria; phylum Actinomycetota; class Actinomycetes; order Streptosporangiales; family Streptosporangiaceae; genus Palsa-504. Next base: position 363,666 of record CAWBNK010000005.1, read on the forward strand.
GTAGACGAGCGCGGCCAGCCCGCCGGCGCCGAGGATCGCGCCGGGCAGGTCGAACCTGCCTCGCTGACCCCGTGTCTCGCCGAGCACCCGCGGCGCGGCCAGCGTGACCGCGATCCCGATCGGTACGTTGACGAACAGCACCCAGCGCCAGGACGCGTAGGTGACGAGCAGGCCGCCGGTGATCAGGCCGACCACGCCGCCGGTGACGCTCATGGCGGCGTAGACGCCCATGGCCCGGTTCCGGGGCCGGCCCTCCGCGAAGGTCGTGGTAATCAGCGACAACGCGGTGGGCGCGGTGATCGCCGCACCCGCGCCCTGCACGGCCCGGGCGGTCAGCAGCCAGGCCTGGCTGGTGGCGAACCCGCCGGCCAGCGAGGCCGCCGAGAACAGGATGATCCCGGCGATGAACACCCTGCGGCGGCCCAGCAGGTCCCCGGCCCGGCCGCCGAGCAGCAGCAGCCCGCCGAAGGCCAGCGCGTAGGCGTTGACCACCCACTCCAGGCTCGTGCCGGTGAAACCGAGCGCCCGCTGGATGTGCGGGAGGGCGACGTTGACGATGCTGGCGTCGAGGACCACCATCAGCTGCGCAGTGGCGATAACGATCAGGGCCAAACCCTGCCGGCGGCCCGGTGGGCTGGTCGCGGCGGAGCCGGCGGCACGCGGACGTGGTGCTGCCGCCCGGCCGCCGACGTCGGTTCTGGCGGACATTGCGGTCTCCTTTACCTTGTGTTTGAGCTAGGCCGGCTTAGCGTTCGCGCTGCGCATGCCAGCCGGCGGCTTCGGAAAAGCGGCGGTTGCTGACTCGCTCGCCGTCGCGGCATGCGTTATAGATGCCGCTCGGGACATCGAGCGCGGCGAGCAGGGCACGGCCGGCGTCCTCGACGTGCAGCGTGGCGCCCAGGACAGGGTTCGGATGGTCGTTGCCGGTACCTGGGCCGTCGAGAAGCCCCAGGCGCAGCACCACACCACGGCGCCCGGCCGCCGCGAACCGGGCGGCCTGCTGCTCGGCGGCCAGCGCGGAGCGCATGATGACCGGGACATCGGTCCGGACCGGCGTATCCTCCGATACCGGCCCGTCGGCCGGGTAGACGAAGGTGATGCTCGGAAAGACGTACGTCTTGACCTCGGTGGCCAGCGCGGCCTCGACCAGTACGGCCGAAGCTTCGGCCCGCAGCCGGTCGTTCTCGTGCCACTCGCCGAACTGGTCCACCTTGTCCAGCGGACGAATGCGGGTGGCCAGATGCAGAACCGCGTCCATGTCGTGCACCGCGGCCGCCACGGCGGCCGCGTCGAACAGGTCGAGTTCGGCCCGTCCCGGGGCGTGCACCTGGTGCCCGTCAGCTTCCGCGAGCGGCCGGAACGCTCGTCCGAGAACACCGGATCCCCCGGTTATGAATAGCCGCATGATGGCTCCTTTCTCTCGTGGTCCTTTCTCTCGTGGTCAGCACGCTAGGAGGCCGCGGTGGAGCAAGGCGTCACCCGAAGGTGCCGTCGAGGTGGAGTCCTCGCCGCAGGCCGGGGCACCGAGGTGCCGCCCGGATCTGTTCCCGGCGTACGGGGCGGGCGGGAGGCTCCCGGCTAGGATGGGTTGCGGCCGCGATCGCACATCGCTGGAGGCGCCGATCGTGCGGGTTACCGATGGGTGAGTCGGCCGCTGCGGCGGCCGCGTCGGAGCGCGATGTCCTGCTGGCTACCAAGCTGAACGTGCCCGGGTTGCGGTCAGATCTGGTGCCCCGCCCGCGACTGGCGCAGCGGCTGGAGGAGGGCCGGGGACAAGGACTCGTCCTGGTCTGCGCGCCGGCCGGGTACGGCAAGACCGTCCTGCTGGCCGGGTGGGTCCGGCGCGGCCGGCATCCAGTGGCCTGGCTGTCGCTGGATGCCGGCGACAACGACCCGGCCAGGTTCTGGCGGCACGCGGTCGCCGCGCTGGACCGGGTGCGGCCGGGGATCAACGAGCGGGTGGGCTCGCTGCTCGGGCCCCCCGCGCCACCGTCGTTCGAGCCGCTGGTGACGGCTCTGATCAACGAGGCAGCCGGCCAGCCTGACACAGATGAGGCGCTGCTGGTCCTGGATGACTATCACGTGATCGGCTCGCAGCTGGTGCATGAGTCGCTCGGGTTCCTGCTCGAGCATCAGCCGCCGGGGCTGCAGCTGGCGCTGACCAGCCGCAGCGACCCGCCGTTGGCCCTGGCCAGACTGCGGGCCCGCGGGCAGCTGACCGAGCTGCGCGCCGCGGACCTGCGGTTCACGCCCGGTGAGGCGGCGGCGATGCTGCAGCAGGTCGCGGGCGCGCCTGATCAGGCGCGGCCCGATGCACCCCTGCCGGACGCGGCGGTAGCGGCGCTGACGGCGCGGACCGAGGGCTGGGCGGCCGGGCTGCAGCTGGCCGCCTTGTCGCTGCGCGGACAGGACGACGTCGACGGGTTCGTCGCCGCGTTCACCGGCAGCCACCGCCACGTCCTGGACTACCTGGCCGAAGAGGTGCTCGAGCAGCAGCCTGGCCGGGTGCGTGAGTTCTTGCTGGAGACCTCGGTGCTGGACCGGCTGTCGGGGGAGCTATGCGACACGGTCACCGGTCGGCCTGGCAGCCAGGCGCTGCTGGAACAGGCCGAACGGGCCGGGCTGTTCGTGGTGCCGCTGGATGAGGTGCGCGGCTGGTGGCGCTACCACCACCTGTTCGCCGACCTGCTCCGCGCCCGCCTGCAGGCCGAACAGCCCGCCCGGGTTCCCGAACTGCACCGTAACGCGGCCGCCTGGTACGCGGAGCGTGGGCTGGCCGATGACGCGATCCGCCATGCGATCGCCGCCGGGGAGATGACCTGGGCCGCCCGGCTGATCGAGCAGCACTTCGACGCGGCCCACAGTCTGCGCGGCGAAGCGGCGACGGTTCAGCGGTGGCTAACCCCGCTGCCCGCTGACCTGGTCCGGTCCCGCCCCCGGCTGCTGCTGGCACAGGGGGTCCAAGCCGTCACCGGCGGCCGCCTGGAGGAAGCCGAGCAGCTGGTCGGCGCGGCAGAGCGTGCCTACGCCGGTACAGGCGAGGAGCCGTTCGAGCCCACGATCGACCGGGCCGGCAGCCTGCTGGTGAATGTCCCGGTGATGATCGCGCTCGTTCGTGGTTACGTCGCCCAGCTCCGCGGTGATGCTGGAGGTACGGCTGAGTTCGGTGCGCAGGCCCGCGCCGGGAGTGCAGAGGACGAGTGGATACTGAGGTCGATCGCGCAGGGGCAACTGGCCGTAGCCGGGTGGCTTGACGGCCGCCTCGGCGAAGCCGAGCGCGCCTTCGCGCACGGTATCGCCGGAAGGCGGGCCGCGGGCCTGTCGACCTGGGGCGCCTGGCAAAGTTACGAGCTCGGCCAGGTTCAGTACGCCCAGGGCCGGCTGGACATGGCCGTGCGGACCTGCGAGCAGGCGCTGGAAGCCGTGGCCGGGACCGGCCGGGCGCCGCTGCCGGCCGCTGGCCCGGCTTATGCGGGGCTGGCCGAGGTGGCCTATCAGCGGAACGAGCTCGCCAGTGCGCGGGATCATGTCACCAAGGGCATCGCGCTGTGCCGGTCGTTCGTCTTCACGATGCCACTGGCCGCGGGCCTGGCCACGCTGGCGTGGATCCGGCAAGCCGGGGGCGATCCGGCCGGTGCCCTGGATGCGATGGACGAGGCCGTGCGAGCCGCTCCGGGCCCTCCCGGGCTGCTCAACCCCATCCCGGCGCGGCGGGCGCGGTTGCTCCTGGCCCAGGGCGACCTAGGAGGCGCCGCACGCTGGGCGAAGGAGGCCGGTCTTCTCGCGGACGATGAGCCGGACTACGCCAGGGAACCGGGGCATCTGGTGCTGGCGCGTGTCCTGCTGGCCCAGGCCAGGCCCGGCCCGGCGCTGGCGCTGCTGGACCGGCTGTATGCGGCGGCGGCCGCTCAGGACCGGGTCGCCAGCCTGATCGAGATCGGCGCGCTGCGGGCGCTGGCGCTGGCCGCCAGCGGCGAGGAGGCCGCGGCGGTCGCCGCGCTGGCCGGAGCGCTCACCCTGGCCTGCTCGCCGGGCTACGTCCGGGTTTTCGCCGACGAGGGAGCGCCGATGGCCGCGCTGCTGGCCCGGCTGATCGCGGCCCAGCGGTCCGGCGGGGCAGCCGCGGAGGTCCCGCTCGGCTGCCTGGCCCGGCTGGAGCGCGCGCTTGGCGCGCAGGACACCGCTCCGGATAACGGCCGGGGCGGCAGCACGGCGGTCCCGGCCATGATCGAGCAGCTGACCAGCCGTGAGCTCGAGGTGCTGGAGATGCTGGCGGCAGGCCGGTCGAACCAGGCCATTGCCAGCCGGCTCGTGGTCACCCTCGACACCGTCAAGAAGCACGTCAGCCACCTGCTGGGCAAGCTCGGGGCGGCCAACCGGTCCGAGGCCGTCGCCCGGGCACGCCAGCTGGGCCTCATCCCGTAACCCGGAAATTCCACCACGTCTGCACTTTCGGGTGACGTCCCGGCCAGGGAACCGCTCCTAGCGTGCCGGTGAAAGACATGCCTACCTGATGGAGGGACGAAATGGCTGTCCTCAGATCACCTGACTCCATGACGGGCCCCGGCCGGCGTGCCAGGCGGACGACGGCCCGGATCATCTCCGCGGTCGTCGGCCTGCTGCTGGCCTTGTGCTCGCTCGGGCTCCTGGGCGGGGGCGGCGTAGCGCTCTGGGCCAGCACCACCCAGCGGCATGGCGGCGACATCGACCTGGGCACCTGGAGTTACCGCAGCACCGGTTACGCCGTCGTCAGCAGCACGGCCGATCTGTACGGAGCGACCGGTGGGCTGCCCGTACCGCGGTCACTGCTCGGCACCGTACGGATCAGCGTCACACCGGTTCCCGGCACCGGCCCGGTGTTCGCCGGGATCGCCCCGGTTCGTCCGGCCAGCCGCTACCTGGCCGGGGTCGGCTACGACACCGTCCGCGGCATCAGCCACCGCCAGCCTGTCTACACCGGGCACGCCGGCGGCGCTCCCGCGACCGTACCCCCCCGGGCCGGCATCTGGGCCGACCGCGCGGCTGGGCCTGGCACCCAGACCCTGACCTGGCCGGACCGCGGCGGCAGCTGGACGGTGGCCGCGATGAACGCCGACGGGTCACATCCGGTCGCCGTGCGCATTACCGTCGCCGCGTCGCTGCCGTCCCTGCCCTGGATCGCAGCTGGGCTGCTGGCCGGCGGTGTCCTCGTGCTGGCCGCAGGCGTGGCCCTCGCCCGCAAGTAGCTAGCGGCGGGCGCGATGATTGGTGTTTCACCTTGCGGCACCGGGTTATTCCTCAATGGCCCCGCCCACTGCTCGCAGATGATCGCGGAAACTCAGGGAAGGCGTTCGCTGGCGCTGGGCCAGGTAGCTGTCGAACTGCACCTGACTGCGCAGGGAGATACCTGCGCGGAGCTGTTCGGCTTGGCGCCGCTCGGTGTCGCGGATCGTCTCCGCCAGCGTGAAGACATCCCCGGCCCGGCTGGCCGGGACGAACAGCACGCCGTCGTTATCGCCCAGGACCAGGTCCTCGCGATCCACGGCCCAGTCTCCCACCGTGGCGGACGCCAGCGCATCCAGGACCCGGGCATCGAGACGCTGCGGGCCGGCCGGGATCGCTCCCAGGCTGAAGACCGGCAACCCAATCACCTGGATGTCGGCGGTGTCGCGATGCAGCCCCCAGATCACGACTCCGTCCAGCCCCGCAGCCTGAGCCTCCAGAACCACCAGGTCGCCGATGCAGCTCTCATCGAGGCGCCCGTCGTTGTCGGCCACCAGTACCTCGCCTGGTGCGGCCCCTTCGAGCGCCTCGAGGAAAATATCGACGCTGCCGGCATGCCGGGCAGGACACACCCGCCCAGCCAGCCGGCTACCGGGCACGACCGCGTGCACACCCGCAGGCGCGCAGCGCACCGGGAGCTGAGCGCGGATGCAGGCATCCGCCAGATGGGCAGTGGTCAGCGCTGCAAACCGCCGCCGGAGCTCCTGATCGTCCATACTGCACATTCCTGCTCTCATGTTCGCGGTGAGGTTATCTGGCCATGCTCAGCGCGGTCGGGTGCCGATCCCAGAGCCAATGCGGCAGAATTGGTTTGCAGATGAAGCCAATCGAGCTGGGCGGGCGTTTGGGCCGCTGGTCATCCGGCCGCGGGCCGCTGCCGGTACTTCTTGCCGCACGGCTACGGCGGCTGATCGACGAGGGGGAGCTACCGCCAGGTGAGCCGCTGCCACCTGACCGGGCTCTCGCTTCGGCGCTGGCGGTCGGGCGCAGCACCGTTGTGGCCGCCTATGACCTGCTGCGCCATGACGGGCGGATCGTCCGACGCCAGGGCAGCGGCACACAAGTGGCCGGGACCGCGCGTGCCGCAGGACGGCCAACGACCGGCGCGCCGCTGTTCTTGCATCTGCTGGAGCCGCGGGATGGCGTGATCCAGCTCACCTGCGCCGCCCCCAGCACGCCGCCAGCGGAACTGGCAGAGGCCTATACGAGCATCGTGCCCACGCTGGCCGGGATCTCTGGTGATATCGGCTACCACCCAATGGGTCACCCGGTGCTGCGCGCCGCGATCGCCGAGCGCTACACCCGGCACGGGATCCGCACCGGACCTGACCGCATTCTGGTTACCAACGGTGCCCAGCAAGCCCTGTCACTGCTCGCCCGCGCCTTTCTCACCCCCGGTGCCTCGGTACTGGTGGAAGCACCCACCTACCACGGCGCGCTGGAAGCTTTCCGCGACGCCGCGGCCGTGCTGCGCGCACTGCCGGTCGGGCTCAGCGGGCTGGAGATGGCCGCCCGGCAGCACCGCCCCGCCCTCGCCTACGTGATCTCGACCTTCCACAACCCGACCGGCTCGGTGCTGTCCCCGCTGGCCCGGCGGACGCTCGCGGAGAGCGCCGCAGCCACCGGTGTTCCGCTGATCGACGACGAGGTGCTAGCAGATCTCGGTTTTCCCGGTGAGCAGGCCCCGCCGCCGCTGGCCGCCTACTCAGACACGGTGATCTCGGTGGGCTCGCTGTCCAAGACCGTCTGGGCTGGGCTGCGCATCGGATGGGTGCGCGCCCCCAAGCCGGTGATCGCCCGGCTCGCCCGGCTGCTGGCCGTGCATGACCTCGGCGGGAACATCCCCGGTCAGCTGGCCGCCGCCGGCCTGCTGCCACGGCTCGAGCCGTTGTCGCAGCGCCGGGCAGCAGAGCTGAAAGCCCGCCATGACCACCTGCGCGCGCAACTGGCCCGCCATCTTCCCGACTGGCACGCACCGCCAGTGCGTGGCGGGCAAACCCTGTGGGTGCGCCTGCCACACGGCGACGCGACCTCGTTCGCGCAGGCGGCCCTGCGCGAGCGCGTCGCGGTACTGCCGGGAAACGGGCTTGACGCATCGGGCCGAAGCGCGGAATACCTGCGCCTCCACTTCCTCGCCTCCCCCGGCGACCTGACCGAGGCCACCCGCCGCCTCGCCAAGGCATGGCACACCTACCACCCACAGGCCTGCGTCACCTCACCAGCCGCACTGACGGTGGGAGGGTGCACCCACTAAGGCGTCGGCCCGGGCCGCGGCGGCTACGGGCGCGAGACGCCCGGCTCGGCCCGCGCGGCGAAGTCCGGCTGCTTCTGCAGGCAGGCGACGATGTCCCGGTGCACGGCGTCGGGCGGCTGAGCGCCATCCACGGTGAACATCCATTCCCGGCCTGCGTAGTACTCCAGCAACGGAACGGTTTTGTCCAGGTACACCTGCAGCCGCCGCTCGATGACGGCTTCGGTATCCTCCGAGCCCCGGCGCCGGGCCAGCAGCCGGCGTACCAGCTCCGTGCGCGTGACGTCGAGGTGCACCGCAACCTGCACCTCCACGCCGAGCACGTGAGCGGTCGGGAAAGATGCCCTGGCCTGCTCCACGGTGCGCGGGAACCCGTCCAGCACGTACCCGCCGGCCTGGGCCGCAGCCACCACGGGCTTGCGCAGCATGTCCATGACGACCGCGTCGGGAACCAGCTCGCCGTGGTCGAGGTAGGACTTGATCATCCGCCCGATCGAGGTGTGGTCCTTGACGTGCTGGCGCAGCAGGTCTCCGCTGGAGATGTGGGTGATGCCGAACCGCTTGGCTAGGCGTTCGGCCTGTGTTCCCTTGCCGGCGCCAGGCGCGCCGATCAGCAGCAGGCGCATCTGGTTACCCGCGCTGGCTCTGTCGGCAACGGTGCATCTCCATCGGCCATCGAGCTCACTTGCTACCAGCCGGGGCAGGCGGGGCACTGGTGGCGGTCATTACCGGTCCTATGGCAGCACCTTCTGGTCAAAGTAAACCGCGTCCCGGCGCTGCGCGCCAATGGTTCATACGCGTTCCTAACGGCTGCACACGTCTAGCTTGCGCACCCTTGATCGCGACCGCCGCCCGGGACTCCAGAGCCGCGTCGCAAAGCTCGGCCACCGACTTCCGGATCTCCTGGCCCAGAGGCGCTCTGTCCTTACTGAGGTTTTCGATGTTCCGCTGATAAAGAAGGAACCTCGGGCCGGAGGACGGCGGGCGGGAATGAACAGGGCGCCGGATCGGCTCTACCATGCGGTGGCAGTTGTCTTGTGTGTTCGTGTCGTCTGTACGCTCGCAGAGAACGATGTTGCGGGCGTCCCTTCAGGGATCCGGGGAAGTCGCGTCGAGAACCGGCCTGGACCCAGGGTCCGAAGGGCCCGCAGGCCGTACACATCGCCTGAGCCAGGGCAGGCTAAGCCTGCTCAGTAAACAGTAGTCAGCCATGGGCCGACCCACATGTTGGCGTCGACTCACGTCATGTCCGTCGCCGCGACGTAGCGAGTGGCAGGGTAGTCACCCCCGCGCTCAATGAGACCTCGGCCGGGCGGCGCTGACATAACGTGGCCGGGGCAGGAACTAGCGGGGAGTCAGAGGCGCTTGTGGAGCAAGGTGGTTGTACATGATCGAGGATAACGGCGGTGGTGCGAGCGGCTTCGCCGACCTGACGCTGGCCCCGGAACTGTGCCACGTGCTTTCTGGCCTCGGTTATGAGGAGCCCACACCGATACAGCTGGCCGCCATCCCGCCGCTGCTTGAGGGCCGTGACCTGGTCGGCCAGGCGGCGACCGGGACGGGGAAGACGGCCGCCTTCGCGCTTCCCGTCCTCCAGCGGATACTCACCGAAGGCGAGCGGCCACAGCCGCTCGCGCTGGTGCTCGTCCCTACGCGCGAGCTTGCGGTGCAGGTCTGTCAGGCGATGCGCAGCTACGGGCACGACATGGGTGCGCGCGTTCTCGCGGTCTACGGCGGCGAGCCCATCGGCCGGCAGCTGGGGGCGCTCAAGCGTGGCGTCGATGTCGTCGTGGCGACGCCGGGGCGTGCGCTCGACCACATCAACCGGGGAACGCTGAAGCTGAGTGGCCTCGAGGTCGTCGTCCTCGATGAAGCGGACGAGATGCTCGACATGGGTTTCGCCGAGGAAATCGAGGCGATCCTCGCCACCACCCCCGGGGAGCGGCAGACCGCGCTGTTCTCGGCGACGATCCCGCCGCGGATCGACGGCATGGTGCGCCGCCACCTGCGCGACCCGGTGCGGGTCGAACTCGGTCGCCAGGCGTCGGCGGCAGCCGACGGATTGCTGGTGCGGCAAACTGCCTACCTCGTGCCGCGCGGGCACAAGGCCGCCGCCCTCGGTCGCGTGCTTGACCTGGAGCGGCCGACGGCCACGATCGTCTTCTGCCGTACCAGGGACGAAGTGGACCAGCTCACCGAGTCCCTGAACGGTCGTGGCTATCGCGCCGAGGCGCTGCACGGCGGTATGGACCAGAAGCAGCGCGACCGGGTCATGGCCCGGCTGCGCAGCCGGGCCATCGACCTTCTCGTGGCCACCGACGTGGCCGCCCGCGGTCTGGACATCGACCAGCTCACGCACGTGGTGAACTACGACGTGCCAAACGGGCCGGACTCGTACGTGCATCGCATCGGGCGCGTTGGCCGGGCCGGCCGCGAAGGCACCGCCATCACCCTGGCCGAGCCGCGCGAGCACAGGATGCTCAAGACCATCGAACGGGCGACCAAGCGGCCGATCGCGATCGAGAAGCTGCCGACCGTCGCCAAGCTGCGTGCCATGCGCTTGGAGCTGATGCGCACCGAGCTCCGGGAGAGCCTGCTCAAGGACGACGGCGACCTTGATGCCTTCCGGGCTGTCGTCAGGCCGCTCGGTGCGGAGTTCGACCTCTTCGAGGTGGCGCTCGCCGCGGTCAAGCTGGCCCATGAGGCAAGCGGAACACCTCGCGAGCAAGAAGAGATCCCCGCGGTCGAAATGCTGCCGGCGGAAGACCGCCGCGACAGCCGGAAGCCCAAACCAGGTGACCAGTGGCCGGCCGCCGGCGGTGACCAGCGGCGTGGCCGCCGCGCGACTGCGGGCACGACCCGCCTGTTCGTGAGCACCGGCCGTTCCGCCGGAGTCCGGCCGCAGGATCTTGTGGGCGCTATTACCGGCGAGTCGTCCCTCTCCGGCCGGGACATCGGTGCGATCGAGATCGCCGATCGTTTCTCCCTCGTCGAGGTTCCCGAGTCAGCCGCCGACGATGTGGTCAGGGCGCTCCGGGGGACGAGCATCAAGGGCCGGAAGGCAACCGTTCGCCGGGAACGCTTCTCGGCGCGGTAGGACGGCCTTCCCAGCCGACGGCGGCCGGCGCCGACGCTGGATGACGGGCGCGATAGGCCCGGCGATCATGGCTTTTACCATGGTCGGCTGCGCCCAGCCAAGCAGCTGCCTGGTCTGCGCGCGTCTCGGCGCCCATCGCCTTCACGGCGGCGGCAGAGGCCTTAGAGCGGGCCAGGCCGGTGACCTCGTGCCCGGCCTTGATCAGGTCGGGGACGACGGCCGATCCGATGTGGCGTCACTCGGTATCCGGGGGACTGGCTACCGTCGATGTGGGGATTTATGGGTGACCTCGGCATTCACTCAGACGTCTCGGCGGGTGTACCCGACGGCCAGTGAGCGGGCGACCAGTCACCCTCTGGGTCCGTGGTCTGCCCCACTTCGATCACATAACCGTCGGGATCGCGGATGTAGCAGCGGGTCTCGTACGGGTGCTGTTTCGGCGGCGTCAGGAACTGAGCGCCCCGGGCGCTCCATTCGGCGTACACGGCATCGATGTCTTTAACCCGGATATTGAGGAAGCTGCTGACCCGGTCGGGATCACGCGGCGTCTCCAGGATGACCGTGGGCTTGTCGTCGGTCGGGCCGCCGCCGGTATTGATGATGATCCAGGTGTTGGCTAGCGCGACATAGGTCAGCCCTCCGGGACCGGAGAAGGCCACCCTGCCGCCGAGTACCTCGGTGTAAAAGCGCCTGGAGCGCTCGACATCGTTCTGAGACTATGAAGTGAGCTAGCACAATTCCCTCTGGGGGCGGTGGGAGCTCGGCCATCTGGAACCTCCGCTGGTTGGGTCTGACGGCCCGCTTACCATAGGTCTGCAGCCGCTATTACTTTTCGTGTCCTATTGGCTACTCGATACCATGCCCATGACGAGTCTCGGGACGGCCGGTGTGCCAGACCGCAGTCGACCAGATCGCCGAGGAAGATGATCTGGCGCCCGCCTTCGTGCTTGGCATGACATAACCATCGCACCCAAGGCTCACGATCACCCCCGGGTAAATCCCTGGTCTTTGCCTGGTCGCCAGCAGCGATGAGGACCCTGGCCAGACTCACAGGAGTACGGTGCACGGCAGGCAGTGAGTCCGGCAGCGTGCGGGGAGGAAGTCGGCCAGCGAGGCACGCGCCGGATGCAGCGAGCGACCGCACCGCGCCGACCTGACCCGCCTGGCCCTGGCCGAGGGCCTGGTCTAGCCCCAGCTTGCCGCCTGCCCAGCCGGGAAACCGGGTCGCGGTGCCTGTGGGTCGTCTGACCCCTGGCCGCCTCGGCGGTGCAAGAGGGGTCGGCCGGCCTCTGCCCGGCGCAGGCCCGGACGCGCGAGCCTACCGCTACAGGGCCGCGAGAGCCGGCCAGATCCGAGCAGATAGGACCCAGATCATGAGCACACAGCCTTCTCACCAGCGATCTCGCCACTGGATGGCCACCTGGGCGGCTGGCCCACGCCTGGGCCGTCTGGCCGCGGTGCTGGCCGTGGTCGTCTCCGGCCTGCTGGCATCCGCCGTAGCCGCGACGGCCGCGTTCGCTAACTCGATACCGATCGGGGACGGGGGCGCCGTCCCCATCGCGCCGGCCTCGCCCGCGATCGTCCAGGTGGTCAGTACCGGTGGCATGGCGGGCTGGCAGATTGGGCTGGCTGATTCCCAGCCATACAATGAGCTGCGGGAGCGGCGTGTGGCGAAGGAGCGTCGTCGGTGACCGGGATTCTCACCGAGCCGGTATCGGCTCCGAATGTATGGAGAGGCGACGAACTCGCCGACGCCGGCCGCTGGGTCATTCGTTTCACCGAGGAAGACTTCGCCGATTTCGAGCGAGCGCTCGCGCATGTCTCCAGGAACCACCTCAAGGACGTCACCCGGATCCGGGCAGAGGATTTCCCGCTTCCTCATTTCCACGAGCGGATCGATGACATCGTGAACCGGCTGGAACATGGTCTAGGGCTCGTCCTGCTGCGCGGGCTGCCCATCTACGACAGGTTCAGCGTGGACGAGGCAACAATTATCTACTGGGGAATGGGCCGGCACATGGGGAATCTCGTGCCGCAAAACCGCAAAGGCGACCTGATAGGCCATATACGAGACCTCGGCAGGCGCGGCCCGTACGAGCGAGCGTATGCAACCAGCGAAGATCTGGGGTTCCACACAGACTCCACCGATTTCGTGGGCCTGATGTGCCTGCGCCCTGCGCTCTATGGCGGGGAGAGCTTCGTCGCCAGTTCCGGGCTGCTGTACAACTTCGTCGTCGGCGAGCAGCCCGGGTACCTGCCCATCCTCAGTAAGAACTTCCCGACCGACTGGCGCAGCGAGGAACCGCCAGGATCACCCGGCTGGTACCTGGAGCCCCTCTACAGCTACTTCGGAGGAGCGCTCTCGGCGACCGTCAGGACCGGCCGCGCGATGTCAGCCATGCGCTTCCCCGAGGTGCCCAGGCTCACCGCGGACGAGGTCTCCTGCTTCATGTATTTCGACTCGCTGCCGAAGAGGCCAGGCGTCGCTCTCGGCATGCAACTCCAGACCGGCGACCTGCAGTTCATCAACAACTTCGTGACGTTGCACACCCGCACGGCATTCGTCGACGACGCCGAGGACCCAGCACGGCAACGGCACCTGCTGCGGCTGTGGATCAGCCGGCCCGAGGCCAGGCCCCTCTGCCCCGAGTACGCGGCCTGGCGCAGCGGGTACCCGAGGTGACGACGCCAGCCAGCCCGATGGCCGCAAAATGCCCGGGCCGTGCCCCGGTGATCAAGCACACCGGCTGCTCACGAGCCCCCTGTTCACACTCGTCCAGCGGGCTGTCTTAGCAGGCTGCTCCAGCTGTGCTCTCCCGAGGTAAAGAGACGGGCGCACCAGGGAGCATCACTGCAGGGCCGGAGAGGGAAGGTCCCTCCCTGGCCCTGCCCCCGTGAAGACGAGATGCCGTGCCTGAGTGCTACGCCGCGTTCCGGCCGCCGTCGACGTCGAGAACGGCGCCGTGGACGAAGCTGGCCTCGTCGCCGGCGAGGTAGCCGATGGCGGATGCGATCTCGTCCGGTGCGGCCGGGCGCCCGGCCGGGGCCATGGATGCGAGCACGTTGAGCTGGCTGCCCATCGCTTCCGTGCCCTCGGTGCGGGTCGGCCCTGGGCTGACCGCGTTGACCCGGACGCCGCTGGGACCGAACTCGGCCGCCCAGGCCTTGGTGAGCAGGGTGAGTGCGGCCTTGCTCGACCCGTACAGGCCCATGCCGGCGATCCCGAAGTGGGCGACCATGGTCAGCACGTTGACGACGGCTCCCTTGCCGCGGGCGGCCATAGCGGGAGCGAGCTCGGCGACCAGGATGAAGGGGGCCTTGACGTTGACGGCGTAGACAGTGTCGATGTCGGCGTCGCTGGCGTCCGGTGTGGGCCCGAAGGGAAAGACGCCGGCGTTGTTGACGAGGATGTCGACGTGGCCGCCGCCCAGCTCGACGGCCCGGCGGGCGAGCGCGCGCACCGAGTCGGCGTCGGCCAAGTCCGCGGCGATGAAATCGGCTTTCCCGCCCGCGGCGCGGATAGCGTCGACCGCTGCCTCGCCGCGCCCGGGATCACGTCCGCTGACCAGGACGTGCGCGCCGCGTCGAGCCAGCCGGACGGCCGTGGCGCGTCCGATGCCGCTGGTCGCGCCGGTGATCAGGGCCGTGCTGCCGGCAAGGTCGGTGGAAGTCATGTGAGTCCCTTTCGCAGTAATCTGGGTTGTTTGATCCACTATGGCGAGGCAAAACTGGGTTGTCCAATCCAGTTTTCTGGTAGGCTCCGGGTGTGAGCAAGCACGAGACCGGAGCGCCAGCGGGGCGCCCGCTGACCCGGCGCGGGCGCGAGACCCGGCACCGGATCGTCGCGGCAGCGGCGGAGCTGATGTTCGACAACGGGGTGGCGGAGGCCACGCTGGAGGACATCCGGGCGGCCGCCGGGGTGAGCGGGTCGCAGGTGTATCACTACTTCGAGGACAAGCAGGCCCTGGTCCGCGCCGTCATCGACTACCAGACAGACGCGGTGCTCGAGGCCCAGGGGGCGCACCTGGACCGCCTGGACTCGATGGCGGGCCTGCGGGCCTGGCGCGATTTCCTGGTCGAGCACCAGCGCCGGCTCGGCTGCCGCGGCGGATGCCCGATCGGCGCCCTGGGCGCCGAGGTGGCCGAGACCGATGCCGTGGCCCGGCTGGCCGCGGCCCGGGGGCTGCGCCGCTGGGAAGGACGGATCCGTGAGGGATTCCAGGCCATGCACGCGCGCGGCGACCTGGCCCCGGGCACGGACCCGGATGACCTCGCGCTCGCGACGCTGGCCGCCCTGCAGGGAGGCTTGCTGCTGACCCAGCTCCAGCGCGACACCAGGCCGCTCGAAGTCACGCTGGACGCGATGCTCGACCGCGTCCAGACCCTGACCACCGAGAGGTCGCGATCGGGCGGCTCGGGGTAGGACCAGCCGTGCCGTGTGTGCTGCCGCCTCACTAGGGGGCGGCCAGTTAGCGGGGCCATAATCTGGACCCGACACAAAACCCCACGCGCCTGATCTGTGGAAACGCGCCCTGGAATCTTCAACCCATAACATATCTGCAGGTCAGGGCTTGATCATTTGTGTCCGAGGCCCGAGGCCTACCAATTGCACATGGTGATTCGATCGCATTGACCAGGACTTTTGTTCTTGGTGGTGCCCGGTGATGGCAGCGGATTGGGTTGTCAGGTGGACGATTGCTGGGGCTGTGGTCGCTAACCGGGTCCTCGCTGAGAAGCCGAGGCCCTCCGCACGGCGTTGGAGGACTTCTCGAACGCGCCGCAGCCCGGCCGCCCGTGGGAGCTGGATGGTAAGGCGATCTCGGACCAGGTCGGCCCGGAGGCACATGGCCGGGCCGAGCTTTTGCGCTATGCACGGCATCAAGCGGTGCTGATCTACGTCAACGCCCATGATCACCTGCTGACCCTAGGCAGGATCCGGTTCAGGCATCGCGCAGGCGCAGGAGCAGGCCCCGCGGCCAGCAGCGCGGCCGCGGCCCATCCCGCCAGCGCGCGCCGCGCGTCCTCAGAAGATAAAGGGGATCAGCATTTTCGTGGACTGCTGGTACTCCGGATAGGCACTGGGGAAGAGCCTGGTCATATTGCGCTCCTCCACGAAGGCGCTGTAGATGAAGTACCCGCCGATCAGTGCCACGGCGATCAGCCACCAGACGCTGACGGCGATCGCCGAGCCGATTATCGCCAGCAGGATGCCGGTGTAAATCGGGTGCCGGATCGTCCGGTACGGGCCGGACGTGACCAGCTCGGGGTCTTCCTTCGTGGACGTCGGCATTCCCCAGTTCCGGCCGAGGTAGATCCGCGCCCAGACGGCCAGTCCCAGGCCGAGGACCCAGATCGCGAGGCCGACGCCCCACAGGACCGGGTCTCTGACGTATCCGACGCCATGCCCGTTCAGCACCCGCAGCCGGACCAGGAGCACGACGACCAGGATGAGCACCACCCGGACGCCCGCGAAGCGCGCCCAGTTGCCCCGTCCCCGCTGTCCCCGCTTGGCCCCGGCGGATGCGGCGAACCAGCCCACCCAGAAGATGACCCAGCCCACGCCGATCACGATGTCAACCACTCGCATCGAAGTACCCCTCCGTTCGCTACTGGGCCGGCAGCCTGATCAGGCCAGTCCCGTACACGGTCCCCGCGTCATAGATCACGCCTCTGGTCTTCATGCGGCGCCGGCCCGGTCGCGCAGCGGGAGGGCGAAGTCGCTGCCGCCGCGCCTGCTGGCGTCGGTCACTGGCGCGGTGGTAGTCAGAAGGGTAACGCGCAGGGGCAGGTCACTGGGCTGCCGCTGCTGCTCGGCCGCCCAGGCCCTGAACGAATCCGAGAGGAGATGCTCCTGCGCCGCCGTCAGCGGGTCCTGGGGCAGGTGAATGTAGGCCTCCTGGTGCGCAGGCTCGGTGCGCAGGGTGAGTCCGGGGAAACTGGCGGCAAGCTGGCCGGCCAGGTCCTGCGGCACCGGGAAGCAGAACTCCACCGGGCCCTCGCTGTCCTGGTTCACCTCCCCGTAGTAGATCAGGAACGCGGCCCCAGCGACGCCGTCTACCCGCGGCGGCGGCTGGGCCGTACTGCGCCCGAACCGATCGATCTGTAGGTGCCTGCCATGCACCTGTAGCCGTGCTGCGGGGACGTCGGGCACGCCCGAGCGAAATGCTGACCGGCCAGCCGGGTAGACAGGATGGGTAGCTGCACGGCGCATCCGAGACAAAGTTGTGAGATCAGGGGCGAGGAGAAAGCGCGCGCTGGAAATCGCCGAACGGATCGCGAGCTTCCCGCAGGCCACGCTGCTGGCCGACCGATGGGGACTGCTCGAGGGGCTCGACCAGCGGATGGAGTTCACCGCGCAGCGCGACGTGCGCTCTCTGAAAGAGGTGGCTGGCGACGCGGAGCAGGCGTCGGCGCGGTTCGCCTCTGGCGGTCGGGGAGGCTGACGGCACAACTACTATGGCGACGCTGTCCATCGACCGGCGGTTCTGCGGGCCTCCGGGCTCGGGCAACGGTGGCTATACGGCCGGGCGCCTCGCCGCGCTGACCGGCGGCCTTGCAGGGCTCCGGTGGCAGGGTTAATGACTGCAGTATTACAACGCGGCTTCCGCCGCGAGTTTGGACCGGGTTGCGTTGACCAGCGCGCCGACAGCGTTGTCGATCGGCATCGCCTCGGGATGCCACTGAACCCCCAGGGCGAAACGCAAGGCGGGCCACTCCAGCGCCTCGGGGAGACCGTCGGCAACGGCGAATGCTGTTACCGCAGCGCCTTCTGCGACCAGGTCGACGCCTTGGTGATGGTGGGAGTTCACCTGGCGGGTGCCTGATCCGGCCGCCCGGGCCGCTAGGGTCGCGGGCTGGACGTCGATCGCGTGATAGGTGCTTTCGCCCAGGGAGCCGGGATGGGGCATGTGCCCGGCGAAGCCGCGCTCGTCCAGATCCTGGTGCAGCGTCCCGCCATTGGCAATGTTCATGACCTGCAAACCGCGGCATATCCCCAGGGTCGGGAAGTTACGCGCGAATGCCGCCCGGGTCAGGGCGAGCTCGAAGTCATCGCGCAGCGGTGTCGTCGGCTCGAGGTGCGCCGAGACGCTCTGGCCGTACGTACCGGGATGGACGTCGGTACCGCCGATGAGCAGGAGCCCGTCGATCCGGTCGAGGAGGATGCCGGGATCATTTGCAGCCGACGGGTCAGGTACGAGGCCGACGGGGATGCCTCCTGCAGCCTGTACCTTCTGGACGTAATCTCCCGGCAGGAAGGCTGCTTGCTGGGTCCACAGTCCCCAGCTCGCCGTCTCGAGGGCGGCGCAGATCCCGATGATCGGACCAGTCACAGTCGCTCGTGTCCTCTCGGTGTTCCGGTCGGCCACCTCAGGCGGGCTGGGCGACGCCCATGTCCAGGTCCTCCTGGTTGGCGTCCGCAGCCGCCTCCTCGGCGTGCTGGATGATCCGCTCCGGACCCAGGCGGCTGTGCACGCCGTAGTAGAAGACAGCCAGACTGAAGACCGCGACGGCGCCGAGGTCCCACCAGAACGGCAGGTGGTGGGTGATCTTGATGCCGAACACCGAGGGGTAGCCGCCGACGTAGCTGCCGCCGAAGATCGAGAGGATGGTCAGGCCCACGACCCACGGGATCGCGAACGAGCCGGCCCGGAAATCGAGCGGCGCCTGGTTCGGGTCGAGGCGACGGGCGATGACGTACAGGGCCAGGAAGAAGACCACGGCGATGTCGAGCTTGACGATGTCGGTGGTCCCGCTCCAGTAGACGATCGCGCCGGTGACGATGAAGGAGAACGGGGCGATGACGTTCAGCAGCGGCGCCCGGTACGGCCGGACCCGGTCCGGGTCGCTCTTGCGCAGCGACACCGCCGCGACGGGGGCGAAGCTGTACATGAACGCGGAGGCCGCGGTGATGGCTGCGACCAGCGACGCCCAGCCGCCGAACGGCAGGAACAGGAAGCAGCCGAACACGCCGCCGAAGACGATGCTAAACCAGGGCACGCCGCGCCGGTCGATGGCGGCGAACACCGGCGGCACGAACCGGGTCTTGGCCATCGAGTAGGACAGCCGCGAGGTCGCGGACAGGTAGACCAGGCCTGTCCCGGCGGGGGAGATGATCGCGTCGATGATCAGGATGGTGCCGAGCCAGCCCAGGCCGATTGAGCTGGCCAGGGTGTAGTACGGGCCGAACGTGCCGACGTTGCCGAACGGGTGGGTCCAGCCGTGGGCGAGGTTGGCCGGGCTGAGCGCGCCGGTGAAGGACACCTGCAGCAGCAGGTAAATGGCCGCGCCCAAGAGCATCGAGCCGACTACCGCGATGGGCACGTCCCGCTTGGGGTTTCGTGCCTCGCCGGCCAGCTGGGCGGCCTGCTCGAAGCCTTCCAGGGCGAAGATGACGCCGAGCGGGATGGCCACGAACACGCCCTTGAAGCCGTAGGGCATGAACCCGCCGCCGGCGCTGAAGTTCGAGGAGTGGAAGACCTTAGTCATGATGAAGATGATGGTCAGGACGGGGATAAAAATCTTCCAGTACGTGGCGGCGGTGTTCGTGCGGGCCATCCACTTGATGCCGACCAGGTTCAGCGCGGTGAACAGGAAAATGCCGACGATGCCGACGACGATGCCGGTTCCCGTGAGTAGGCCGTCCGGGGTCTCCAGCCCGCTCCAGAGCTTGGCGTTAACGTAGCCGAGCGTGGCCTCGAGCTCGATCGGCGCGATGGCCACCGCCCCCAGGTAGGAGAAGGTCCCGGCGAAGAAGCCGCCCAGGGTGCCGGCGTGGATCCAGGTGAACCGGGCGGTGCCGCCCGAGACCGGGTACGCGGCGCCGAGCTCAGCGTAGATCAGCGCGATGCCGATGAGCAGGATCACGCCGATTCCCCACGAGATGATCGCGGCCGGCCCGGCGGCTTCCGACGCGTGCAGCGCGCCGAGCAGCCAGCCGGACCCGATGACCGAGCCGGCCGAGACCATGAAAAGCGGCAGCAGCCCCACGTCGCGGCGGAGTCTCGGCGGAACGTCAGAGAGGTCTTTTGTGCTCATTCCGGTGTTCTCCTGCTCGGGTCCCGGGCCTACGGCACCAGTTGGACTCTTGGACTAGAATTTAGACCTTAGATCCATAATTTCGGCCGTGTCAAGACGGCTGACGCGTGCGCCGTGAGCCACCGGGCCTCGTTGCCGCCGGGTACCGGTCCGGATAGCTTGGGTCTAAGGACTACAGAGATGACCAAGGTGATAACCATGGAACAGCCGTCCGCGCGGCTGGTGCCGCTGACGATCCCGGCCGCGTACGAGCACGTGGTGCAGCGCATCCGCCGGGTGATCACGCTGGGTGAGGTACTTCCCGGTGAGCACCTGCCGACCGAGCGCGTGCTGGCTGAGTCCTTCCAGGTCTCGCGCGTAACTGTCCGAGAAGCGCTACGTATCCTGCAGGGTGAGGGGCTCATCGAGTCCCGGCGCGGGCCCGGCGGCGCGAGGGTGCTCGGTCCCGCTCATACTCTCGCCGAGTCCCGGCTCCTGCTGCGGGCAGCGTACGAGCGGATGCGGGAGAACCACGAGTTCCGGCTGGCCGTAGAGCCGATGACGGCATTCCTCGCCGCCGGGCGGCGAGATGCCGGCGACATCGGCCGGATGAAGGACGCCAACGAACGGATCCGGCTCAGCCGCAGCGTCGGCGAGTTCCGCCAGGCCGACTCGGCTTTTCACTTGAGCGTCGCCGCCGCGGCCCGGAACGCCCGCCTGGCCCAGGCGGTTGAGGACGCGCGCAGCGCGCTGTTCGAGGTGCATGACGCACAGGAGCACTCGGTGCTGCGGGAGAGCTCGGCCGGCGGCCACGATGCCGTCGTCGAGGCCATCGTCGCGCGCGGTGCCGAGCAGGCGATGCGCGCGATGGACGAGCACATCCGGGCTGCCTGGCAGGAGATTCTCGCCGCCATCGGCGGAGAGCTCCCGAGCTAGCGCTCTCCGGCCGCCGCACCCTCGATCATGCTGGCCGGGCGGGCGCCGGCGGCTGGACGATGGCATCGAATTCGAAGGCGGCCCGGTCGGCCCGGTAGATGTCGCGCGCGAACTCGACGCACCGGCCGGACTGATCGTATGTCTTGCGCGTTTGCAGGATGCCGGGCGCGGCGGACCGCATGCGGAGCAGGCTGGCTGAGCGGTCGTCGGTCACGATGAACTGCAGTGTCGCACGGGCGTTGCTGGGGACAAGGCCGTAGTTGTCGCGGAGCAGGGTCCACAGCGAGCCTTCGAGCGGCTGCTGGAGGAGGCCCGGGGTCAGCGTAGCGGGGAAATAAGTGGTCTCGATGGCCAGCGGCTCGGCATCTGCCAGGCGGAGCCGTTGCAGCGCGTGGACCTGTTCGCCGGCGTCCAGGCCGAGGGCGTCTTGCACGGACGGGGAGGGCGCGGTGGTCTCGGCCCACAGCAGGCGGGCGCTGGGATGGCGGCCGGCCCGGGCGACTTCGGCGGAGAAGCTGCCGAGGCGGAACAGCACGCGGGGCTCGGCGACGAAGGTGCCCCGCGGGGGCCGGCGGTATACGTAGCCCTCGTTCTCCAGCAAGGTCAGCGCCTGGCGCGCGGTCATCCGGCTGACCTGGTAGGTCTCGCTGAGCTCCCGCTCTGACGGCAGCAACGTGTGCGGCGCCAGATCCGCGGACTCGATGTGCTCCCGGAGCCCGTTCGCGATCTCCACGTACCGGGGGAGTCCCGCGGTGCTGCTCACCCTCTTCGAGGCGGGCGCCGGTGTCCTGGTCGTCTCGGTCGGCATATTGACACCCTACCACATGGCCTATACCGTACGGTCTATACCATATGCCCTATACCATACGGACTAGACCAAGGAGCGCCGATGAGCGACCAGATCACGCAGGCTGACGCCGCAGATGCGGCCGAACTGGCCCACTACGGGTACGAGCAGGCCCTGGAACGGCGGACGGGCAAGTTCGCCTCCTTCGCGGTCGCGTTCGCATTCGTATCGATCGCCACCGGGATCTTCACCACATACGGGTCCACCCTGATCACCTCCGGCCCGCTGGGGATCTGGACCTGGCCGATCGTCACGGTCGGGCAGCTCGCGGTCGCCCTGGTACTCGGGGCGCTGGCGTCGCGGATCCCGGTGACCGGGTACTCCTACCAGTGGATGTCCCGGCTGGGCAGCCCGCTACTGGGCTGGATCATCGGCTGGATCTCGTTCATGTTCCTGGCCGTCGTGGTCGTCGCGGTCGACTACACCATCGCCTCCTCGGTACTGCCCGCGCTGCTGCACTACGACGCGACCCGCCTGCTCAACTGGCTGGTCACGATGATCGTCCTGGTCCTCCAGGGCATCTTGGTGGCGACCTCGACGCGGTGGACCGAGCGGATCAACAACGTCGCGGTATCCGCCGAGCTGGGCGGCATGGTCACCCTGGCCGTGCTGCTGCTGGTGGTCGCCGCCATCCGCCACCAGAGCCACCCGGCCAACTTGTTCAGCCACGGCGGGCTGCCGGCCGCCGGCTACTTCAGCCTGGGCAGCGCGACCCACGCCGGACCCTGGATGCTGGGGTTCCTGCTGGGCGCGTTCACCATCGTCGGGTTCGAGTCCGCCGCCAACCTGGCCGAGCAGACCCGCGACCCCGAGCGGGTCGTGCCCCGGGCCATGTGGCAGGCCGTAGTGGCCTCCGGCGCGCTCGGTTTCGTCTTCCTGATCGCGGTCACCCTCGCCATCGCCAACCCGGCCGCCCTGGCCCGGTCCTCCACCCCGATCCCCGACGTCATCCAGCACGTCCTCGGCTCGGCCGTCTCGTCCCTGCTGCTGGTTCTCGTCGTGCTGGCGATCTTCGCCTGCGGGCTGGTCATCACAGTGACCGGCAGCCGGCTGATATGGGCGATGTCCCGCGACGCCCGCTTCCCCGGCTGGCAGCAATGGCAGCAAGTCTCACCGCGCACCCGCACCCCGCTGAAGGCCACCGTGCTGTACTTCGTGCTCGCCCAGGTCATCCTGGCCGTCTTCTCCCCGTCAGCCACCGCGCTGTTCACCTTGTTCGCGGCCGGGACCTTGCTGCCCGCGGTGATCTACCTGGCCACCGTCCTGCTGTACGTCATCAGGAGAGGGCACCTGCCCGAGACCGGCAAGTTCAACCTCGGCTCGTGGGAGAAGCCGGTGGTGATCGTCGCCTTGGTCTGGCTGGTGTTCGAACTGGCCATCTTCCGCGATGCCAGCTTCAAGGACGCCTGGCTGTACATCGCCGTGATGGTCGTCGTCGGGGCGGGCTACCTGGCCGCCCTGTACCTGCGCCGGGGCCGGGCGGGCCTGGCCATGCCGGAGATGCGCTCGATCGACGCCGAGCTGGGAGCATAAGTGAGATGACCAACGTCCTCGCCATCGACCAGGGAACCTCCGGTACCAAGGCCATCGTCGCCGACGATGCCGGCCAGGTCCTGGCCATCGCCGAGCAGCCGCTGCACCCGCTGTACCTCGACGGCGGCGGCGTCGAGCAAGACCCCGGCGCGCTGCTCGATTCCGTCCTTGCCGCGGGACGCCGGGCCGCCGCCGAGGCCGGCGTCCCGCTGGGCGCGGTCGCCCTGGCCAACCAGGGCGAGACCGTGCTGGCCTGGGACCGCGCCACCGGCCGCCCGCTCAGCCCGGCCGTAGTGTGGCAGGATCGCCGCGCCGAGGTCCTGTGCGGCCGCTGGGCCGACGCCGCCGGGCGGGTGGCCGCGCTGACCGGGCTGGTCCTGGACCCCTACTTCTCCGCCCCGAAGATGCGCTGGCTGCGCGAGAACGTCACCACTGGCGGGGTGGTCACCACGAGCGACACCTGGCTGGTGCACCAGCTGTGCGGGGCGTTCGTCACTGACGTCTCGACCGCCAGCCGCTCCCTACTGACCAGCCTGGATGACCTGGCCTGGAACGGCGAGCTGCTCGACCTGTTCGGCCTGGCCGGGGAGCCGCTGCCGGCGATCGTCCCGAACGACGCGGTCGTCGGCACCACCCGGGTGTTCGGCGGTGAGCTTTCCGTCACCGGGCTGATCGTCGACCAGCAGGCCGCTCTGCTCGGCGAGGCGTGCATCCTGGCCGGCGAGGCCAAGTGCACCTTCGGCACCGGCGCGTTCCTGCTCGCCTGCACCGGCACCATCCCGGTCCGGTCCGCCGCCGGGCTGACGACCTCTGGCGCCTGGCGGCTGCGCGGCCAGACCAGCTACTGCATCGACGGGCAGGTCTACACCGCCGCCTCCGCGGTCCGCTGGATCACCCAGCTGGGCCTGATCAGCGGCGCCGGCCAGCTGGACGCCACCGCCGCCCCGTCCAGCGACGGAGTGCTGTGCGTACCCGCCCTGGCCGGGCTGGCCGCGCCCTGGTGGGACCCGGCGGCAACCGCGTCGTTCTCCGGCATGACCCTCAGCTCGGGCCGGGGCCACTTGGTCCGCGCCCTGCTCGAGGGCATCGCCGCCCAGGTCGCCGGGCTGACCGGCCTGGTCGCCGCCGACCTGGGTGCCCCCTTGACCCGGCTGCGGGCCGACGGCGGCCTGACCCGGTCCCGGGTCCTGATGCAGGCCCAGGCTGACCTCGCCCAGATCCCGGTCGATGTCTACCCGTCCGCTCACGCGACCCCGTTCGGCGCTGCCGCCTGCGCCCGGCTCGCCCTGGACCCTGCCGCCGACCTGGCCGGCGTCGTCGGCGGGTGGAAGCCCCAGCACACCTACGAGCCCGCCTGGTCCGCTGACCGCGCCGCGGCCCACCTCGCCCGCTGGCAGCGGGCCGCCGCCGACACGCTCCCGAAGGGAACCACCGCGTCATGAGCGCCCCCTCGCGCCAGGTCTTCGACGTCGCGGTGATCGGCGCCGGGATCGTCGGCGCCGCCATCGCCCGAGACCTCGCCGGAACCCGGCTGTCGATCGTAGTCGTCGAGGCCCGCAACGATGTCGGAGACGCCACCAGCAAGGCCAACACCGCCCTGCTGCACACCGGATACGACGCTACCCCGGGCACCCTGGAATCCCGCCTCGTGGCCCGCGGCTACCACCTGCTCGGCGACTACGCCGCCCAGACCGGCATCCCGGTCGAGCGCACCGGCGCCATCCTCGTGGCCTGGACCGCCGAAGAACTGCAGGCGCTGCCCGCCCTGAAGGACAAGGCCGGACGCAACGGCTACCGTGCCTGCTCCCTCGTCGGCGCGGCCGAGGTCTACCAGCAGCTGCCCGATCTCGGGCCCGGCGCTCTCGGCGGCCTGACCGTCCCCGGCGAGTCGATCATCTGCACCTGGACCACCAGCCTGGCCCTGGCCACCGACGCCGTGCGGCGCGGTGCCAGCTTGCTCCGCGAGCACGCCGTCACCGGCGCCGACGTAGCCGACAGCGTCACCACCGTGCACACCAGCCGCGGCGACATCACCGCCCGGTGGGTCATCAACGCGGCCGGCCTAGGTGCGGACTGGATCGACCAGGAATTCGGCTACCACCGCTTCACCATCACTCCCCGCCGCGGCGAACTGCTCGTGTTCGACAAGCAAGCCCGGCCGCTCGCCCCGAAGATCGTCCTGCCCGTGCCCTCCTCCCGCGGCAAGGGCGTCCTGATCAGCCCGACCATCTACGGCAACGTGATGCTCGGCCCGACCTCAGAAGACCTTCAGGACCGAACGGCCACGGGAACCTCGGAGGCCGGCTTTGAATTCCTGCTGGACAAGGGCCAGACGCTGATGCCCCGCCTCCTGCAGCAGGAGGTGACCGCCAGCTACGCCGGGCTGCGCGCGGCCAGCGACAAGAACGACTACCTCATCGAGATCGACCCGGACCGGCACTACCTGCTCGTCGGCGGCATCCGTTCCACCGGCCTGACTTCCGGCATGGCCATCGCCGAACACGCCCATCACATGCTCACCGAGGCCGGACTGGACCTCACCAAGCGGCCCGGCCTGCCCCCGGCACCCACGATGGCCAACATCGGCGAGGCCTTCGTCCGGCCCTACCAGGACGCCGGCCTGATCGGCCGCGACCCCGAGTACGGGCGCATCGTCTGCTTCTGCGAACGCGTCACCGCCGGCGAGATCCGCGACGCCTACGCCTCCGTCATCCCCCCCGCAGGCCTCGACGGGCTGCGGCGCCGGACCCGCGCCATGAACGGCCGCTGCCAAGGGTTCTACTGCGGCGCCCACGTCAGGGCTCTCGCCGAGAACAAGGGCGCCGAGCCTCTCCAGGCCGCCACACCCGCAAGCCAGAGGACCCGTCATGAACCAGCCAGCCGATGAGCACGTCGCCGTCGCCATCATCGGCGGCGGCCCGGCCGGCCTGACCGCCGCCGCTGAACTCGCCCCTCACATCGACGGCGAGGTCCGCGTCATCGAGCGCGAAGCCGAGGCGGGCGGCATCCCCCGCCACAGCAATCACCCCGGCTACGGCATCCGCGACCTCAGGCGGTTCATCTCCGGTCCCGCCTACGCCCGACGCCTGACCGCGATGGCCCAGGGCGCCGGCGCCGTGCTGCAGACCTCCGCGATGGTCACCGGCTGGGCCGGCGACCGGACCCTGGAGATCACCTCACCGGACGGCCGTGGCCGGCTGCACGCCGACGCGGTCGTGCTCGCCACCGGAGCCCGCGAACGTCCCCGGCCGGCGCGGCTGATCCCCGGCGACCGTCCCGACGGCGTCTACACCACCGGCCAGCTGCAGAACCTGGTCCACCTCTACCACGCCGAGATCGGCCGCCGCGCCGTCATCATCGGCGCCGAGCTGGTCAGCTGGTCCGCCGTCCTCACCTTGCGCGAGGCCGGATGCGGCACCGTGCTGATGACCAGCCAGTACCCAGCCGCCGAGTCCTATGCCGCGGTCCGCGCCGCCGGACGCCTTGCCTTTCACGTCCCCGTCGCCACCCGGACCCGTGTCACCCGGATCAACGGCAAGTCCCGGGTGGAATCGGTGGAGATCCAGAACCTGGACAGCGGCAGCCGGCGCACCGTCCGCTGCGATACGGTCATCGCCACCGGGGACTGGATCCCCGACAACGAGCTTGCCCGTTCCGCCCGCCTGGAGATCGACCCCGCCACCCTCGGGCCTCGCGTGGACAGCGCCCTGCGCACCAGCGCCCCCGGCGTCTTCGCCGTCGGCAACCTCCTGCATGCCGTCGACACCGCCGACGTCGCCGCGCTCGACGGCCGGCACGTCGCCGCCCAGGTCCAGCACTGGCTGCGCACCCGTCAGACCCCGGGCCCCGGCGTCACCCTGATCGCCGACCCGCCACTGCGCTGGATCACCCCCCAGATCCTGCGCCGCGGCGACCCGGCCCCCGCACGCCACCGCTACCTGCTCTGGTCCGACGCCTTCATCCGCGCCCCTCGCATCCAGGCCGTTCACGACGGAAGAGTCCTGACCTCCCGGCACCTGCCCTGGCCCGCAGCACCAGGCCGGGTCTTCCGCATCCCATCCTCCCTGCTCACGAACGCCGGAGCACTGCCCGAGGAAGGGACCATACGCATCACCCTGGCGAACGGCGTGGCCGGACGCGGTAACACGTGAACGGATGGCTGTCCGGCGCAGCGCAGTTCACTCCTCCCGTGAGGAGTCATAGTCCGGCTCCGCCCTGGCCAGCAGCTTGGACAGCACCCAGCTGAGCGCGGCTTGGTCGGTCGCCGTCAGGCGGTCGCTGAACAGCGCCGCTACCAGCCGCAGATGCGATTCAATGGCAGCCAGCAGGGCGGCTCGCCCGTCGTCGGTGACCGCGATCTCGATACTGCGCCGGTCGTCGCCGGCCGTGCTGCGCGTAATCAGGCCCGCCTGCTCCATCCGGGCCAGCAGTCGGCTCACACCGCTTTCGCTGAGCAGCACGCGATCCCGCAGCTCTTTCTGACGCGCCCGCATGCCAGGCAGGTCGGCGAGGTGCACCAGGACGTCGAACCACTCCAGCGGCAGCTGATGCTCGCGCAGCATCTCATCGGCAAGCTGCTCGACGATCTGCCGGTGCGCAGCGAGAAAGGACTGCCAAAGGGGGGTTTGCTGATTCAGCCGCGCTAGCGCCTCTTCAAGCTCACCCGCTACCTCCGCCGAGCGTGCCGTGCTGGCCGGCGGAGACTGCCGGGCCGGTTCGATGCGTCCCTTCGACGTCACTATGTGTACTCACCTCGGCGAAGTTCGGCCATGTCGGGCGGGACTACTTGAGCGGGCAAGCTGTGCGCACGCCGATATCACGATACTGCGGCGATGACACCCCGACAGCACACGCCACTGGAATAGATCCTGCCACAGGGCCGCGATCAGCGACGGAGCCGCGTCCTCGGCTGCCGGGACGTCCATGTCCGGGACTGGCTGCGTCATTCATGCAGGCTCATCGTCTCTGCTCACCTCGCGCAGGATGCCAGCTGACACGGTTACGCTCATCCGACGTACTGTCATTTTACACGCGCAAGCAAGTAAATATCAGGGGTTGACTTTGCCAGTCTTAAGTCGAACAAGCGCGAAAAATTAGCTCTTTCACTGGCGATTATCATATTCGATCAGTGAATATCACTGTGAACTAGGTCCAGCTCTCCTCAACGCTGCACGGCACACCCGACAGTTCGGAGCACCGCATTACTTGCTTGCGCACGTAAGCATGTTAGGCTGGCCGCATCCGGCCCGTTCGGGACGCGAGTGAAGCCCGGGACGGCGCCCTGATCCCCATCAGGAAGGAACCGCTGTCATGTCGACTACCAGCACTGCAGTGCAAGCACCGCCGGTCGGCCGGTACGCCATCGACCCCGCCGGGTCATCAGTCACGTTCGAGACCAAGCACATGTTCGGGCTCGGCAAGGTCCGCGGCACGCTCAAGGTGACCCGCGGCGTGATCACCATCGCCGATCCGCCGGAGGACTCGCGGGTAGAAGCCGAGGTCTCCGCGTCAAGTTTCTCGACCAGAAACCTCATGCGCGATCCCCAGGTGCGCTCCCGCCTGTTCCTCGACGCCCGCCGCCATCCGGCGATCTCGTTCCGTTCCGACGGCATCCGGCAGCACGGCGGAGGCTGGACGGTTACCGGGGTCCTCACGGTAAAGGGACGTACGGCGCCCGTTGAGCTGACCGTCACCGGTGTCTCCGCCGAGGACGCGGCCATCGTCTTCCGGGCCTATGGCACCGTCGACCGCTATGCGCACGGCATCACGGTGATGCCCGGGATGGCAGCTCGCCGACTCTCGATCCAGGTCGCCGCGCGCGCCACACGAGCCTAGCCACCCGCGAATCACGGCAGCCCGTCATCACCAGAAAGGTGACCCGAATGACCAGATCTACCTCAGAGCCAGGCACCCTCGCGAGCCGCCAGCTCCTGACCCGCCGCAACCTGATCGCGTCAACAGGGCTGGTAGCGGCGGCCGTTACCGCTGCGCCGCTGCTCGGACGGGGCACCGCCGAAGCCGCAGTCGTCGCCGCCTGCCCGCCGGGAACCACAGCGCCGGTCCCGCCGCCGGCCAAGGGCCCGGCCATCCCCAAGTCCGGCTACCTGGTCGAGGAGATCGGCGACCGCGTCTTCTGGCTGACTGACGGCCTCTACCAGATGATCTTCATGACAACCGCGGAGGGAGTCGTCGCGGTCGACGCCCCGCCCACTATCGGGCACAACATCGTGCGGGCCATCGCGACCGTGACCAAGTCACATGTCACCCATGCCATCTACAGCCACCACCATGCCGACCATACCGGCGCGATGATTCTTTACACGGGAGCCCGCTTCTACGCGCAGAGCGAGGTCGCCGGCCTGCTGAGGCAGACGAGAGACCCGAACCGCCCGCTCCCTGATGTCACGTTCGACGACCAGCTGACCGTCCAGGCCAGCGAGGACCGCGTCGAACTGGCCTACCACGGCCCCAACCACTCTCCCGGCAACATCTTCACCTACCTGCCGGCCCAGCGGGTCCTCATGCTCGTCGATATCGTCTTCCCCGGCTGGGTGCCCTTCGCCTACCTGGCCGAGTCGCAGAACATCCCGGGCTGGCTCGAAGCCCCGGCGCAGGCGCTCGGCTACCCGTTCCACACATACGTCGGCGGCCACCTCACCCGGCTGGGCACCCGCGACAACGTGGTCATTCAGCAGGAATACGTGGCCGATCTCAAGGCACAGGCCGCCAGCGCGATCGATACCTTCAACATCGCCGACGTCTACAAGTCCGTCGATCCGGCTAACCCGTGGGCCATCTTCCGCGGCTACCTGGACGGCGTCGCCGCCCAGGCCGCCAACGCGGTAACACCCCGCTGGATCGACCGGCTCGGCGGGGCCGACGTCTATACCCTGCCCAACGCCTACCAGCTCGTTGAGTCGCTGCGAATCGACTACGGCCACCTCGGCGCGTTCGGGATCCACCCCTAGTTACCCGGACTCCCGCCAGCCCGGACCACCTTCTGGAGAAGACAAATGGCTGCAACCTCTGCGCAGGCAAGCCTCGAGACCAGCCTGACCAGGCTCGGCGACGACGGCCGCGCTCTCCTTTTCACCGAAGCCCGCACGGCAAACACCTTCAGCGACCGCCCGGTGACCAGCGAACAGCTCCGGGAGATTTACGAGCTCATGAAATGGGGACCGACATGGTCCAACACCCTGCCCCTGCGGATCGTTTACGTCACTACACCAGACGGAAAGGCCCGGCTGCTAACGCACCTGCAACCCGGGAACGTCGGCAAGGCGGCCCAGGCGCCGGTCAACGCCATCTTGGCCGCTGACGCCGCCTTCCACCACCAGATTCCCCGCCTGTTTCCCTTCCGCGCCGGGATGCGGGACGCTCTCGAAACAAACCCAGGGCTCCGGGACAAAATCGGCACCGGCGGCGCATGGATGCAGGCCGCCTACTTCGTCATCGCCGTCCGTGCAGCCGGCCTGGCCGCCGGGCCCATGGGAGGGTTCGACAGCGCAGGCCTCGATGGCGAGTTCTTCCCATCCGGGAACTGGCGGTCATTCCTCATCGTCAACATCGGCTACCCCGGCCAGAGCCCCTGGTACGAACGCCTGCCCAGGCTGGACTATGCGGAAGCCGTCCGGCACGCCTAACCCGCCTGCTCGTCCCTGCCAGGCGGCAGCAAGCGCCTATCCCGATAAGGAGAACGTCCATGATGGGTGACCTGTTCGATAGTCCGTGGAAGATCCTGATCGTCGCCCTGGTGATCATCGTGCTGTTCGGATCGAAGAAGCTCCCGTCCGCGGCGCGCTCGCTCGGCCAGTCGATGCGCATCCTGCAGAAGGAAGTGCGCGGCCTGCACGAGGACGAGCCCGAATCGCGCGCCGGGACCGCTCAGGCAGCCGACCAGGCACCTGCCGAGATCACCGGCGGCGCCCCGGCCGGCCAGCCGGCCCAGCAGACGCAGATCGACGCGCTGCAGCAGCAGATCCGTGACCTGCAGCGTGCGACCACCCCGAACGCCGCGCCGGAGCCGCCCGCCGCAGCGGCCGCCAGGGTCTCCCGCCCGGCAGGGCAGCCCATCTAGCCGCGCCTGGACCCCGGTCATGGCCAGGCTCCCCGGCGCCATCGCGGGCGCCCGCATCGTCGGCGAGCGCTTCGTGCACTCCCAGCGGCAGCAGAACCCCGAAGGCCGCATGCCGTTCCTGGATCACATCCGCGAGCTGCGCAACCGCGTCGTCAAAATAGCGCTCGCCCTGGTCGCAGGGATGACCGCCGGGTTCATCTTCTTCAACCAGGCCTGGCACGTCATCGAGCGCCCGCTGTGCTCGGCTACCATCCGCGGGCACTCCGGCTGCCGCACGCTCGGCGTCAACCAGCTCGTCCTGAACGGCCCGCTCGACCCGTTCTACCTGAGGGTGAAAGTCGCGCTGATCGCCGGGGTGATCCTGTCCTCGCCGATCTGGCTCTACCAGATCTGGGCGTTCGTCACGCCCGGCCTGCAGACCAGGGAAAAGCGGTGGAGCTACATCTTCCTCGGTGCGGCCATTCCGTTGTTCGGCATCGGCATCACGCTGTGCTACCTATCGCTGGGCCGGTCCATGCACTACCTGCTCGGCCTGACGCCGGGCGGCGTGCAGAACCTGATCCAGGTCGACCAGTACATGAGCTTCGCGGTCGCGATGATGCTGGCCTTCGGGCTCGCGTTCGAGGTGCCGCTGCTCATCGTCATGCTGAACCTGACCGGGATCCTGACCCACGAGCGGTTCCGGAAGTCGCGGCGGGTGCTGATCTTCGGGGTGTTCCTTATCGCAGGCATGGCCAACCCGAGCCCGGATCCGCTCACGATGCTGATCCTCGGCGGGGCCTGCGCGCTCCTGGTCGAGGCGGCCGAGCTCATCGTGTGGTCCCACGACCGGCACCGGGCCCGGCTACACCCGGATCCCGATGCCGGCCTTGCCGACGACGAGCCGTCCCCGCTGTAGTCAGCCGGCCGGGGAAGGGACTGAGCGGTGTTCGACCTGTCCATCCCTAAGCTGCTGGTTCTCGCGGTGATCGCGCTTGTCATCTTCGGGCCGTCTCAGCTGTTGCGCTGTGGCTCCTGAGAACCCTCAACCCTGGGCAAACGCCTTACTGGCGTCACGGGCCACCGAGTGTGGCAAACGGGCGAGAAGTCCACCACCATGCTGAGTCAGGCTCAAGAATCAGCTGCCGAGCGCAACGAGACGGCGGCAGATCGGGCACGGAATCACCGGCCAGGCCATCCCGCCTGACCGGAAGAAGGCACACTGACCTGGGCTTTCAGGATGGAGCGGGTGACGGGAATCGAACTCGCACTATCAGCTCGGGAATCTGTACCGTCCGGGCTGCTGTGAGACCTGCGATGTGGGGTGACCGTGAGAGACCCTTGGTCACCGAGGTTAATGGCACGCTAATGGCACGGCGGATCGCGGTGTGACCGCCATGTCATCGGCGGGGCCGGTCATGCAGGACCGCTGCCGCACGGCGGACGTGATCGAGGGCATTGTGCGTGCGAGACTGCGGCCATGGAAGATGTCGCTACCCGCACGCGGGGCCGGGTCGCCGCGAACGGTATCAAGCTGGCGTACGAGACGTTCGGTGACCCGGCCGCTCCGCCGGTGGTGCTGATCATGGGCTTGGCGACGCAGATGATCGCCTGGCCCGACCCGATATGCGAAGGCCTGGCCCGGCGCGGCCTGTTCGTCGTCCGGTTCGACAACCGGGACGTCGGTGAGTCGACCCACCTGCGGAACCTTCCGCCGCCGCGGCTGGCCGGCATCGTGGTGGGGCGCACGCCGCCGCCGTACTCGATCAGCGACATGGCCGCGGACGCCGCCGGGCTCATCGACGGCCTGGGGCTGGGTCAGGTCCATCTGGTCGGGGCGTCGATGGGCGGGTTCATCGCGCAGGCCGTCGCGCTGGAGCACGCGGCCCGGGTGCGCACTCTTACGCTGATGATGACCTCCACCGGGTCCCGCCGGGTGGGGCAGCCCAGACCCCGGGTCTACGCCCGGCTGCTGCGGCGGCGCGGGGCCGAGGGCCGGCCCGCGGCTATTGCCGCGGCCGTGGAGACGTTCCGGCTCATCGGCTCGCACGGCTTCGCGTTCGACGAGCAGTACGTGCATGACATTGCCGGCCGGAGCTGGGACCGCGGATACGACCCGGACGGCCGCCTGCGGCAGCTCGCGGCGAGCGCGAGCCAGCCGAACCGCACGGCAGATCTTCACCGGATCACGGTCCCGGCGCTGGTCATTCACGGGCTGGATGACCCGCTGGTCGCGCCGAGCGGGGGCCTGGCGATCGCCCGGGCCATCCCGGGCTCCCGTTTCGTGGGGTTCCCCGGCATGGGGCACGACCTGCCCCGGGCACTGTGGCCGGAGTTCGTCAACCAGATCGCGGCGCTGGCCGCGGCAGGCGAACAGCGCAGCGGCCACAGACCACCAGCAGACTAGCCACACGACGTGGTACCGCGATCCTCAGGCGGCAGCGGCGCTTGAGCGAGGCGCACACTGCCGCCGTTCTGGCGCATACTAGGCCGCCCGGCGCGGCTGACAGCGGCCACGCAGACCTGGTTGATCTGCGCTTTCGTGAGCTGCGGCCCTAGCAACGCTTGCTCGGGCATGGCGGGCCGGGGTTATCCAGGCTCGCGTGTGTCAGGGTTGGGGCGTGGCCAGCTGGCTTGATCGCCAGGTAGATCAGCCGCGTTCGCCACCCGGCGACGACGGCGGTCGAGCTCAAGCGCCGGCATGCGAAGCCGGGTCAGCGCCTCCAGCGTGTTGAGCGCCGTCATTCGTCGGCGGGGTTCTCCCGCAGTCCTCCTCTTTCCTGACCCGGTCGCCAGCCACTGACGACCTTGGCCGCCGCCGTGACCAGGAACAGCTGACCGATCAGCATCTCAAGCACGGCGAAGGTCTGGCCCGGGTGCCCGGCGGGACAAGGTTGCCGTACCCAGTCGTGGTGGCCGTGGTGAACGAGAAGAACAGATCCTGCGAGAGCGTACTGCGGCCTGGGACCCCGAAGAACGGCGGCTGCGTTTGACTGAGTCCCAGGGCATGGTAAAGGAAGGTGAAGAACATCCCGGCCATCAGTGGTCCCTAAGATCGCCGGTTAAATCCGGGACACTTCGTTAGCGACCGAGTGTCGTCAGGGATCGGGAGGTACCTGCCATGCCGGCGAACACGTCCGCGGCGCATCAGGCCGGAAATCGCGCACACCCGGTCACCCGGCTGGTCAGCGTGAGTGGTGCCATGCACCCCGCCACACCGCGAGATGCCGGGCAGCAGATCGCGGCAGGGGGTTTCTTCTGGCTTGACCTGGAGGGCGCGGACGCGGACCTGCTGGGGCAGTTCGGCCGCAGCCTGCGCCTCGACCCCTCGGTCGTGGCGAAGACCGGAGACACCGGCCAGCCACCGGGCATCGCCACGGGTACCGTGCGCGTCGCACAGCGGCCATCGCTGGCCGCGGCCGGGGGCATCGTCCAGGCGCTGGTATCGGCCGCGGGCGGCCTGGCTCTGGACGCCGCGGCGATCCCGGTCCGGATCCTGTACACGGCCAAGTTCCTCCTCACCGTGCATTCCGGGCCGTGCCCGGCGCTGGAGCAGGCCCGTCACCGGTATGACGCTCTTCGCGATGAGGGGAAGGCCGAAGGCCCCCTGGTGCTCTTCCTCATCCTGGACGACCTCGCGGGCAGCTTCGAGGAGCAGTTCCTGGCGCTGGATGCGCGGCTGGATGAGATCCAGGTGGGCTGCTGACCAGCTCCTCCCGCGGCGCCCAGGCCGAGGTCCTGGCCATCCGGCGCAGGCTGGCCAACGCCGTCCAGGCCCTCGGCTGGTACACCGGGGACCTGGACGACCTGAACGCCGCGGGTGTCGCCCAACTGCCCGGCATGAGCCCAGCCGTCCAGGCCCACCTCGACAGGCACCGCCAGCGCGTCATCCGGCTGACCGACGCCGCGAGAGAATACCGGGAGGAGGCCAGGGAAGCGCTCAGCCAGTACGCAGAGAACATCTCCGGCCGGCAGGGACAGGTGATCAACTTCCTCGCCGTCATCTCCGCGATCTTCCTGCCGCTAACCTTCATCACCGGGTACTTCGGCATGAACTTCGACGTCCTGACCGAGGACCTCAAGACGTTCCGGGTCTACATCCTGCTGGGCAACCTGCTCCCCCGGCATCCGTGGTGGTCGCGGTCGTCCTGTTCCGGCGCTGGGTCACCCGCCTGGGCATCCCGAGGATCCTGCCGACCCGCAGGCCAGCCAGGCAACCGACAGGGGGGCCTGAGGCACCAGCCGCCGGCCATTCCACCCAGACGGCATGACGGTGCCGCGGCAATACAGCCGAGCCCCGGTGCGTCCCGCGAGGCCGGTGAAGCGCCCGCAATCCTGCTCCGGGTGCCACGAACAGAAGAGGCAATTCTGTGCGCTCAACAGTGGGCCGCGGACCACAGGCGTCGCGCACCAAATCGGCGATCGGCGCGCTAAGGCCCGGTCAGTTCTCGTCGCGCTGTGTAATCAGGTTTTGCTCGAAGCGGCGCGGCCGTTGCCGCCTGATTGAATTTTACAGCGAATGCTGAGTGCGCCGACCTGGCCAGGTCGGCCTGACCGGCCGGCATGTCAGTCTCAGCTGGCGGGCGCATGGGCGGCGCCCGCCGCAGCCTTGGCGATCATCGCGATGTCTGCGGGCCGGACCCGGCAGCACCCGCCCGCGATTCCCGCGCCCGCCGCTATCCACTGCCGCGGCTGCCCGGCAGAGTACCGGGACTGCCCCGTCCAGGCGCGCCGCCCGGCGTCCCAGTCCTCGCCGCTGTTGGGGTACACGATCACCGGCCTGCCCGTCACCTGCAAGGCGACGGCGATGGCCGCCGGCACGTCAGCCGGCGCGCAGCAGTTGACCCCCACCGCCACGACTTCCGGCACGCCGGCGGCGACCGCGAACGCCTCGGCCAGCGGCTGCCCGGCACGGGTGCGCTCGCCGGCGATGCTGTAGCTCAGCCAGGCCGGGATTCCCAGCCCCGAGATCGCGGCCATCAGCGCCTCGGCCTCGTCGATATCGGGCACCGTCTCCAGCGCGAGCACGTCCGGGCCAGCCTCGGCCAGCACCTCCAGCCGCGGCCGGTGCCATGCCGCCAGTTCGGTCACGCTGAGCCCGTAACGCCCCCGGTACTCAGATCCGTCAGCCAGTGCCGCGCCGTACGGCCCGGCCGAGGCCGCCACCCACCGCGCCTGCCCGTCACCGGCCATCCTGTCGCGCGCGGCCCGCGCCAGGTCGACGCTGCGCCGCATCAGCCCGGCCGCGTCGCGGCGGCCAAGGCCCCGGCGCGCGAACCCCTCGAACGAGGCCTGATAGCTCGCCGACGTCGCGATCACGGCCCCCGCCCGGAAGAACGCCAGGTGCGCGTCCCTTATCTGGTCAGGCGCGTCCATCAGCAACCGCGCCGACCACAGCGGGCCGGACACGTCGTTCCCCCGCGCCTCGAGCTCGGTCGCCAGGCCGCCATCGGCCACCAGCACAGCGTCATCAGGCACAGCGAAGCTCATCAGGTCACTCTACGGCGATCCTGCGGGACGGCCCGGCCCCTGGGCAACGGCCCCGCCGTACGGCGGTGAGACGGGCACCGGCACGGCAGGACAGGACAGCGAGACGCCGCGACGTAATCGGCATCCGTTACCGCGCAACCCTAGCGAATCACCTACCGTCACAACAGGCGGTAGCAACTAACGGCGCGTGAACGGCCGATATGCGCGAAAGCCTGGTCGTCAGCACGGCCGTCCCAGCCGAACCCGAACGAACGTTCTGCGTGCTAAGCCCGTACACCAAGACAGCACATGAGGCGCGTGTTCTCGCAGTTACGCAACTGCTGCGCGCCATGCTGTCAGAGGGGAAACCGCAGGTCACCTGCCAGGGTGATGGGACCGGGTTGTTGTCACGGGAACGGACAGGCCTGGGTCGCACCGTTCACGCGGATCGGCTTCGCCGCCGTCGCCACTGACTTCAGCTCAGAGGTAGGGGCCGGTGATCGAGCAGAGCTGGCCTGTAGCACGAACTCGAGGACGTCAGGCCTCGGTTGCGGAGGCAAGGTCGCGTGCGGCAGTTTCCAGCGGCAGCGCGTACATGGAAATAGGCGGTGGGTCGATGCCTGCAGCGACGCAGCAGTACCTGACCCATCTGGCCGCGTCATCGAGCGTTCCGTGCCACTGGTACTGCTGTGCGAGCGTCGTTGCGCGCGCGAAGCTGCGCTCGGCGCGGCGCTCCTGGCCGAGAACCCATCGCATACCTCCGTCGAGCACGTGGGCGTGCACGGTGTGCCAGCGCGCCAGATGCTTCCGGCGGAGCGACCCGCGGATCGCTCGTCTGGCCGCCTTCCTGGTCGCGGCGCTGTTGCCGGTCGCGAGGCCGAGGAGTGCGTATTCGGCTGCCGCCTCGACCTGATAGGCGATGTAGACGCCGCGGAAGCCGCGCTTGTCCACTTCTGCGCTGACGTGCGCGATGGTCGAAGCGGCCGCGTCGAGGTGGCCCGCGCGGAGCTGCGCGCGGGCCAGGGCGCCCAGGCCGAGCACGGCGACCAGGTGGTCCGGCACGCGCAGGAGCTCGGCGACCGAGGCCTCCGCCAGGCGGACAGCCTCCTCGGCATCCCCTTCGAGATGGTTCACCAGGCTCAAGAACCCGAGTCCCCAGCCGTGGATCTGCAGGTTCCCCGACTCGGTGCCCACGCGCTCGACCTCGGCCGCCAGGTCGCGGGCCCGGGCCAGATCGCCGTGGTGCGCGGCCGCTGTCACCAGGAAGGCCGCGCTCGCGGCCCAGACGCGGGGGTCGCCCAACTCGGCGCTCAAGTCCATCGCTGGCTCGGCGAACGCCCGCACGTCGTCCCAGTCACCTTGGGCCAGCGCGACGACGCAGCCCCCCATCTTGACCTGCGCGAGCATGAGCGGATCCCCGTATCTCCCGCCGGCCTGCACCGAGCGGCTGAGGTAGCGCATGGCCAGCCGCTCGCGGCCGAGCGCCGTGAAGAGAAGCGCGACGCTGTTCGTGCCCGTCGTGATCCCCTCCAGGTCGTTCGCGCGCGCCGCCCGGTTCGCAAGCAGGAGCGCCGCCAGTGCCATCATGTCGACGTCCTCGAAGTACGAGAGCCAGATGAGCACGGGCAGCTCGCGGTCGATCTCGAGCGCGACCTCGCCGATGGCCGCGTTAAGCGGGGGAAGCGCGGGCGGCCCCAGCAGCCGCGGCAACATCTCCCGCAGCGCCGCCCGCTTGACGGCCGCGTTGTTCCGGGGAAGCCGGAGGCCCAGGCGAGTCAGCGCGCCGGCGATCTGCCGCACTGCCTCCTCGTTGCGGCCCAGCCGCCGCAGCGCCTCGGCCATCTGGCGATCGATCCGCGAGCGATCCAGCGGGGTCCAGCGATCTTCGGCGAGCCGCTCGTGCGCCGCGATCGCGGCCCGGTACATCTGCAGCGCCTCGTCGTCCGAGGCGATGCGGGCCGCCTGCTCGCCGGCCGCGACGAGCGCCGACGTGGCCGCTTCCCAGTCCTGGGCCAGCGCCAGGTGGTAGGCGATCGCGGGCAGGCTCGAGGCGGCAGGCCCCTGGACATCCGCGAGCGCACCTGCGGCCGCCTTGTGGAGCCGGCGCCGCTCGGCCAGCGGGATCCCCTCATATACCGCCTCACGCGTCAGCGCGTGCGCGAACCGGTACCGGTCCGGCCCTGCGCGCTCGACCAGCCGCGTCGCAGCGAGCTGGCCGAGCACCTCCCAGACGGGCCCACCCCCGTCGACCTGCTCGAGCAGCCCGGTCTCGAAGGCGCGGCCCAGGACGGCCGCTGACCGCAGCACCGACCGCAGCCCTGTCGGCAGCCGGTCCACGCGCGAGGTGATGACCGCACGGACGGTGTCCGGAAGATCGGCCATACCCGTTTCCTCCGCGATCAGCCGGGCGAGCTCGTGGAGGAAGTAGGGGTTGCCCTCGGCACGCGTGAGCGCGGCGCGGAGCCGTTCCGACCCGATGTCGTGCCCGGACACCAGCTCATCCAGCAGCCGGCCCGCGTCCTGCTCGGCGAGCGGCGCGACCAGCAGCCGTCGCAGACCTCCGGGCACGCGGGTCAGGGCCCGCTCGGTCGCCGACCCGGGACGTGAGATCGCGAGCAGCAGCAACGGCCGCACCTCGGCCAGGGCCGCAACATGCTCCAGCAACTGCACCGAGGCGCCGTCGGC
Organism: uncultured Actinomycetes bacterium; assembly: GCA_963790065.1. Classification (GTDB taxonomy): domain Bacteria; phylum Actinomycetota; class Actinomycetes; order Streptosporangiales; family Streptosporangiaceae; genus Palsa-504. The sequence goes on from CAWBNK010000005.1 coordinate 402,817, forward strand.
CCAGTGCCAGTCCTCGAACTCGAGCACCACCGGCTGCGCCGCGGCCAGCGCGTTCAGCCAGGTCCACACCGAGCGATACAGCGCCGGCTGCAGCGCCTCCGGGTCCAGTAGCGCCAGACGCCCCGCGGCCTCAGAGTCGGCTTCGATGCCTGCGAGCGCGGCGAGAAACGCGGCGTCCCTGCGGGTCAGGCCCAGGGCGAGCGCCTTCGAGACCAGCGCGGCCCAGCCTGGTTCCGTGCCCGCCCACGAGCGGATCTGCTCCGCGAACGGCCGGTCAGCCGGCCGCATCCCGTGTCTCGACGCTCCGGCCGCGCAGCCAAAGGACGTCCGACGCCGACCGCACCTCCTCCACGAGCCGCGACTTCCCGATTCCGGGCTCGCCCTCGACCAGCACGGCCGCGCCCGCGCCCTCCGTCACGTCGAAGACGACCGATCCCAGCTCGCGCAGCTCGCCCTCCCGGCCGACCAGGCGGATACTGCGGGCCGGCGAGACGGAAACCGGAACGGGTCTCACCACCAGCGAGGCGCGCACGGGAGCGTGCTTTCCCTTCAGGCGCAGCGGCGGCACTTCGGCGAACTCGAACCCGCTAGCGGCAGACGCGCGCGCCCGCGGGCCGACGAGGACCGACATCGGCTCGGCAGCGGACTGCAGACGCGCCGCCGTGTTCATCACGTCCCCCGCGGCGAATCCGTGGCCTGGTGCCGCGTCGTGTACGAAGGCCTCGCCCGTCTCGACGGCGACCCGGACCTGCAGGCCGATCCCGTCCGAGCGGACCCGCTCCACGATGTCCAGGGCCGCACTGACCGCCCGTTCGGGATCGTCCTCGTGCGCGAGCGGAAAACCGAACAGCGCCGCGACGGCGTCGCCGATGAACTTCTCGATGGTCCCGCCGTGCCGCTCGATCGCCTCGCGCGCCAGCCCGTAGTAACGGCGCAGCAGCCGGTCAACCTCTTCCGGATCCGTCCCATCGGCCAGCTCTGTAGACCCGACCAGATCACAGAACAGCGCCGTCACGATCCGCCGTTCCGGCGGAGCCAGCGCCTCACCCAGCCGCGCGCCGCACCTGCTGCAGAACAGCGCATCCTCAGATGCCCCAGCGCCGCAGGCCTCACAGCTCACCGGCTGCTCCTGTGTCAAGGCCACCGATCACACCCCACCAGACGGCAGCATCGGCCATGCCGCTCCGAAACCACCAGGAAATATGCCCTGATTGAACCACCAGCAGGAGTACTACCGGAAGCCCCGCAGACCGCCGCGTACTCGCCGAGATCACGGCCAACCGGACCCCGGCCAGGAGCAATACGCCATGCTCATCCAGTTGGTGATCTTGCCCCGTCCACCACCGGCACCCTGCCGGTACTGTGCGATGGGGTTCTCGACCGCACCGCCCTCCTGACAATTCCTCCGGGCCCGGGAAGCACTGCCGGGCAGCTCAGCTCTGCAGATTCTGGCGGCCCGGGCAGCTGGCTAACTCCGCCGACCGGCTGTCGGCTGCCGCGCCAGAACCCGGGACTGCCCGCCTGGCCCGGTAGGTTGCCGCTACCCTCCCGGTCCGCTCACACCCAACTGAGCCAGACGGCGCATCGGCGATGCCCAGGAGCGGATGTTATGCGCGCCTAAACGCGCCCGCTCAGACCCGGCGTCACACGTACAAAATCGGCGCTCGGATCGCTCATCTACTGAAACGCTGCTCGCGCAGCGTGACGATCGCTGGCCACGGCCGGGGCGCGAGATCCGCCCAATCCGGGTGAGCCTGGTATATGGCAGTCGGATCCCTTTTAGCGGTTCGTAATGATTCATCTGCGTGTCGTGGGCCGTAGTCGGCCGGTGGCAGTCGCAGTCCCCGCGTCGGCTGCAGCCACAGCGGTTTGGCTGCCCCGCCTGCTCAGGCGGCTGGGAAGACTCACCGCCCACGACAACCGCAGCGGCGCCCAGAACGCCTCCGCGGCGGCCTGTTCGTGCTGATCGGCGCTGGCCCATGCACCCGATGGCGACAAGAAACCAGTGACTGCGGTTAGCGAGGGTACGTGCTGACCGCGCGTGGCCTGGCCGCCGCCGAGCCGCCCGTCGGCCGCTCACCATCGTTGCGACGTCGGTCTGCCGCTACGTCGGCCACATAGCTGGGTCGCCTTCAGCAGGCCCGGTGGTCAGGGCGGTGATCACGATGTTGTGCACGTGGGGATGCGGAAGGCCATGCGGGCCACGGTGGTGCTCGAAGGAGGCGGCCACCCAGCGCTGGGGCTTGACCGGCGACAACCGGCTGAGGCCCGCGTCCTGCAGGAAGCTGAGCGCCGCATAGTTTGCTGACCAGGCCACCGACCAGAGCGCCTGGACCTGCTGCCAGAGTTGCTCCCCCAGCTGCGGCTTCCCGTCCTGCGCAGCCTGGATCGCGGCCTGGAGCAGCTGACCGTGTTCGGCGGCAAGCTCGGCACGTGGTTCCCAGATCAGGTCGGCGATCTCGCCGTGGGCGGACAGCCGCCGCAGCGTCGCGTTGTCCACGTCGCCGCCCAGCGCCAGGCCGTGATCCTGGCAGGCCAGGCCGGTCCACGCGCCGGCGGGTTCGTCGGTCTGGCAGTGGTCCAGGACGTGCGCGAGGTGATCCTCAACCCGGGCCAGCCGCATGACGCCGCGCAGTCCCGCGCCTTCGATGCGGCCGCCTGCCATCGCTCCCCTCTCCAGTTTCAAGCGTGCACCCGGACGCCGCCCATCGGCGGCCTCAAGGCCCAGGTCTTGATCCATGGCTCCCACCACGATGCGGGCCGGGTATTCGGAGGGCTCCGGATGCCCGGCTCCGCCATTCCGGTCCCCGGGCAGCCTGGGCCGGCACGCTAACTATCGTCGTCGCGTACATTACGGGCGTCGCCAGGCAGAGCCGGCCGAAGCCGACGGCGGGCGCGGCGGTCACTTACCGCGACCTGAAGATGAACGCGAGCCGCCGTTCGGCTCGGCAATCCCGGCACCTTGGTGATCATGCTTCCGATGCCGGACTGGACGTTCGGCGCGGGCCAGACCGGGTACAGACGGTCAGGTCCGGCCCGGATCGCTGGACTGGCGGCAGTGATGGCAGGGGTACTGGTTCATTCCGTCATCGTCGTGGTGGTGGCAGGAGCATCCCAGCGCTGGCATGAGGCGAAAGACTCACGATCGGCTGTGCGGGCGTCCTCGGCTGGTCCGCAGGCCGAGTCGATGACCACCCGTCCCGGGCCGCAGATCCTCAGCCAGATTCTGCTGGACCGCCAGATGACGCGCCGTACATGCTGGCCCGGCACGTACGGGAACTCCAGGTGCAATGACAAGTCCACCGTGTCTTCCCAGTACAGCAGGGACGCCGGTGACACCAGGACGCTCTCGCTGTCCGCCAGGTCGCGGGTGAAAGCGTCACCCGATGCGTGCAGCAGCACCAGGCCCTGGCGCCCGGCCGCGGTGAAGTTGAGCAGGTAGCGGCCCGCCGGATATTCGCGCTCGGCCGCCATGGTGCTGTAGGAAACCTCAGACGCCCGCCACCGGTACTTTACGTTGCCGGTCGCGCACAGAAATCGGCCCGGGCGGACGCAGACCGGCTGGGCACGCCGCAGCGGCAGCGCGATAACCTCGCCCGCGCGATTCTCCGCCACCCCGATATGGCCAGGTCCGTGTGCCTCCATCATGCCCGAGCTACGGCCGCGGGACGGCTGCGGGATCGTCAGCGTCGTGGCCGGGTCGGTCCACAGCAGCACCTTCGGCGAGAAATAGATCCAGTCACCCGCGGCCAGCTCGAATTCGGCGACGGGCACATACGTCCCGTTGATCTGGCACCGGATAGTGCCGCAGCTCAGCCGGGTCATGCTGGGGATCATCGGCTGCCGCATCCAGCCCGATCCGCTCACCGCGGGCCTGACGTCGAGCGGCGCCCCGCACAGCGGGCAGCTGACCGGAGCCTTCCCCAGGGCACTACGCTGCCTGCAGTACCGGCACAGATAGCCGGTCACCGGCGGCACCGGATCATGTCCACGAACGGAACATAGCAGCCCCGGTCCGTAGAAACGTTCACTGCAGACGGCCCAGCAAGCCAGTTCGCCTGGCGTACCGATTCGGCGGTACCGCTCGGGAGCACAGAATCTAGCGGCATTTCGTAACCGGCCATGGTCGGCAACGGGTCTCGCATTTAAGCAAGTAGATGCTGTCGCCGGCACCACTGACAGGCTGGTCGCAGCATCGCCGATCTGCAAAAGCCGGTCATTCACGACCTATAACCGCCGGCACGGGTAGCTCGCGTCCGTCGTCGGTGAGCGGGCTTGCACAGATCGGGGCTTGCGGGCGGCGGTCTGGATGGCGGCCCGGTGGTTGCGGCGCTACTGTCCGTCGGTGTTGCCGTCGGTGCCGAGGCCCAGGCGGCGGCGGGCGACCTGGCGGGCCAGGTCCAGGACGGCGGGGTTGTCGTGCAGGACGAAGTTGGCGTCGGCGGCCAGGCATATGCCGTTCAGTTCGAAGGCGAGCTGGTCGGGGTCCTCGCCGGGCGGGAGCTGGTTCTGCTCGATGGCGGTGGCGGCGAAGCCGCGGAGCAGGTCCACGAACCCGGCCTGGAAGGCGGCGACGCTTTCCTTGACCGGGCCGGGGCGGGTGCCCATCTCCAGGGCGGCGCCGGCGAAGAAGCAGCCGCCGGGGAAGGTGCGGCGCTGCAGGTGCTCGAAGAACGCCTCGCATACCGCGGCGAGCTGGGCCAGGCCGGGCGGGGCGGCGAGGGCGGGCTGGACGACTTCGTCGGCGAAGATCCTCCCGGCTTCTTGCACGGTGGCCAGCTGGAGTTCCTGCTTGGAGCCGAAGTGCGCGTACAGGCCGCTCTTGCTCATGCCGATCGCGGCGGCCAGGTGCCCGATCGACAGGCCCTCCAGGCCGTCGACGGTGGCCAGCGACGCGGCGGCGCGCAAGATCGTGCTGCGGGTGCGTTCCCCGTCGGCGCGCGGGCGTCGCTGGGCGCGGGTGTGCTGTGCGGCGGTGTCGGTCATCGTCTTGACAAGATAGCACGACCGGTCGTACGTTCACTCAGTACGATCGGTCGTGCTAACTAGGCCTCGGAGCGCCCGGCAGGCCCGGGCCGGCGGCAGTGGCACCGGATGAGAGGAAGCAGTCATGGCGGGAAAGGCAGTGATCAGTCTCAGCACGGGTCTGGAGGACCCGGAGAAGGTGACCGTGGCGTTCCTGGTCGCGGTCGGCGCCGCCGAATCGGGGCGGCCGACCCTGATGTTCCAGGCCAAGGAAGCCGTCCGGCTCGCGCTGGACGGAGTGGCCGCAGGCACCGCCTGCGAGGGCTGCCCGCCCCTGGCCGACCTGCTCGGCCGGTACGACAAAGCCGGGGGCCAGTACATGGTCTGCCCGGTCTGCTTCAACGCCAAGCACCTCGACAAGGCGGGTCTGCTGCCCAACGCCGAACTGGCGGGCACCGTCCAGCTATGGGAATGGATCGGCGACCAGGGAGCGACAACCTTCAGCTACTGACGCTCGCGTCCAGGACCAGGCAACTGAGACGCGTCCCGGATCGCCCGAAACCGGGCCACGGCAAGCCCGCCAGGCGTCCCGGCCCGGTGGCGCCGGCGGTGACGTGCCACAGTCTGGTGATGGCCGGCGATAGCGGAGGGCGTGGCGATGCTGGTTATCCAGGATCTGGACGGGGCCACCGTGGAGCGTGCTGGCGCGCTGGTAGCTCGCGAGCATGCCGCTGCCCGCCAGGTGCGACCGGAGTTGCCGGCCGGCTTCGGCGGTGCCGGGTTCTGCACGGCCGCACTGCAGCGCCTACGGGACAGCGGCCATCACGGCCTGGTCGCGACCGGCGACGGCCGCACGGTGGCGGTCATGACCGCGACCGTGCGGCCGCATCCTGCCGGCGGCCAGTATGCCCGGCTGCCGGCTGAAGGATTCGCGGTCGACCCGGACCTCGCCGATCCGACGGGGGTTCTCGCCGCCGTATTCGGGGACCTCGCGGCGCCGCTGATCGCCGGCGGTGTACTGCGCTACTACCTTCTCCACACTGCGCTGCCCCATCTGGACGAAGCGCTGTCGAACCTCGGGTTCGGGCGCAACGGCGCCTACGGCATCCAGCCGGCGGCGCCGCGGCGCCGCTCCTCCGCCGTCGCGGTGCGGGCCGCCCAGCCCGAGCATCTCGAGACCGTCGCCCGCCTCGCGCTGGTCGAGCTGCAGCACCGCTCCGCGCCGCCGATGTTCGCACCCCGCCAGGACCGACCCCTGGCCAACCTGGTCGCCGAGCACCGCGCCCTGCACGAGGGCGGCGCCGTCCACCTCCTGGCCAGCCTCGACGGCCACGACGTCGGCCTGCTCACCATCGAGCTGACCTCACCGGTACCGCGGCTGTGCCCCGACGGCCAGCCCTACATCGGCCCGACCGCCACCCTGCCCGGCGCACGCGGGAAAGGCGTCGGGCATGCGCTCGTCGACGCCGCACTCACCTGGGCCCATGACCACGGCTACCAGTCGGTCTCGGTCGACTTCGACACCGCCAACCCGCTGTCCCGGCCGTTCTGGCTCAACAACGGCTTCCACCCGGCCGGATACGGTGTCCTCCGGTTCATCGACGGCCGCGCCACGGGCCAGCCAGGAACCCACCAGAATCTGCCAGCAGCAACTGAAACCTGATCACTGCCCGGCCATGGAAAGCCCGAACGCGGGAACACCATAACCGGATGATCCGCGCGGTTGACGACACAGGCACCCCGACTGTCAGCGGCCACACGGATTCGGCGATCCGGAGGTGCGGATTCCCGGCGTCCTCTCACGTTGTGCGACGACGAGCGCGCTGGTGGCACGTGTTCTGGTTGCCTGTGCCGGAGGCGGGTCAGCCGGCCTGTATTACGGTGACACCGGAGGGCTGGCATGGATGTGCTGCGGAGCGTGCGTGCACGCTGGCCGCTTGCGCGTGGGGTGCCAGGGCCAGAAGCCACCGGTCCGGTGCTGAGCTGGCTCGGGGATGAGCGCATCGCGATCAGCGGCGTGCCGCCAGCCCGGGCGGTGGCGCGCCTGGCTGAGCAGGGCGTGACGCACGTGGTCAACTGCCGGCCGCGGGCGCAGGTGCGGCGGTCCGGTGAGCTGGCGGCCGAGCGGGCGGCCTTCGGTCCCGGGCGGGTCGCGCACGCGCCGATGCAGGATCACGGCCTGCCGCAGCGGCCTGCGGTGTGGGCGGCGGCGGCGTGCTTTGCCGCGCGGGTGCTGGACGATCAGCCGCATGCGAGGGTGCTCATCCACTGCACCGCGGGCAAGCGCCGCTCGGCCATGCTCGCCTACGCGGTGCTGCGGCTGCGCGGGCACGACCGCACCCAGGCAGCGGGGCTAGTGCTGAGCCACCGGACCGAGGCACAGCTCGTCCCGGCCTATGTGCGCAGCGTCGAGCGGTGGCTCGCTACGGCGGCCCGGTGACGTCAGCGACCGCAATGTTCTGGGCAGGCCTCCAACCCGATCAGGCCCGCAACCCGAATCGGCGTCACCGATGATCCGCACGCGTAGGCGCCGATCTGGCCGCTGGCTCGAGGCAGGCGCTAAGCACGTCTTGCCGCTCAAGAATGGGTGTTCTGCTGCTGCCCATTCTGGTCGGCACCGGTGCGGCAGGTCCTGGCTGCCGCGGGTGCACGCGTGGTCAGGTGGCAGCTCTCCCAGGCCTCGGCACCGATCGTCGGCTGGGCGTTGGCATGATGTGCCTATGACTTCCTCCCGCCAGCTGGTGAGTTCGGGCTCGCCACTCGAGCCAGAAATCGGCCTGTCCCGCGCCGTGCGCTCGGGATCTTACGTCTGCGTCGCCGGCACCGCGCCGATCGCCGAGGGCGGCGGCGTCGCAGCCCCCGGTGACGTCTACGCGCAATCGGTCCGCTGCCTCGATATCGCCGAACAGGCGCTGCAGGAGGCGGGCGCGTCGGTGGCCGACGTGGTCCGGACCCGGGTGATGCTCACCGACATCGGGCAGTGGCGGGAGGCAGCCCGCGCCCACGCGCAGCGATTTGCGCAGGTACGGCCGGCCTGCACCTTCGTCGAGGTGTCACGCTTCATCGACCCGGGATGGCTGGTGGAATTTGAGCTAGACGCGATCATCTTGGACTAGGGCACCACCAGGCTCGACCCGTCGCACGGATTTCGTGAGCCGGATCTTCTTGCTGGTAGCCGAGGGATGCGCAGGAGCTCCGGGCCTGCTGGCTGGCCGGGCCTTTCTCGGTAACGTCTCGTCGCGGACCGGCAGCGATCGCGCCTAGATGAGGTCGGTGTGTGCGGTGCCGGCCGGGGGCGGCTGTGGTCGTCGGTCGTATCGGCGTGGCGGGATGGATGGTCGGGGCCGGCGGGGTGGCCCGGTGTTGTGGGATCTTCCGGGCGCTGCAGCCGTGTGTTCTCGGCCGTTCACGGTGTCCATGAGGGTGACGTTCAGGATGGCTATGTGGCGGCATGGGGAACCCCGCCGGGCGGGGTGCCGGGCGGGGTTTCGGTGGCCAGGGTGTCGTGGTGGTGGTCAGTCTGTCGTGGTCTCTTCGGCGATGGCGGTGCGGGCGGAGGATTCGTCGGCGATGGTCTTGCCGGCGGTATAGGCGGCGAGCAGGGCGGTGATGGCGAGCCGGTTGATGGCGCGCGGCATGCCGCGGGCGTGGGCGTGGATCGCCCGGACCGCGTCATCGCTGAATAGCGTGTCGGTCCGTCCTGCCAGCGCCAGGTGGGCGCGGAGGTAGCCGTCGGCCTCGGCCTGGGTGAGGGCGGGGGCGGGGATGTGGTAGCGGAGCTGGATGCGCTGGTCGAGGGCGGCCATGTCGCCGACGCGCAGGCGGCGCCGCAGGGTGGGCTGGCCGATGAGAAGGATGGTCAGCGGGGAGGCGTAGTCCATGCCGTGGCTGGTGAGCATGCGGACGGCTTCCAGCTGCTCGCCGGTGAGCAGGTGTGATTCGTCGATGGCCAGCAGCACGTCCAGGCTTCTTTCTTCTGCCTCGGCGGCGAGCGCGGCTTCGACCTGGGGGATGAGGGTGGCGTGGTGGAAGCGGGGGGCCTGGCCGAGCGCGGCGGCGATGGCGCCGTGGATGCCGCGCACCCCGATCTGCGGGTTGGGCAGGTAGATCAGGGTGTGGCGGGAGGCGTCCAGGCCGGCTACGGCGGCGCGGACGGCGACCGTCTTCCCGCAGCCGACTTCGCCGGTCAGCGCGCCCAGGCCGCGGGCGGAGATGAGCCAGCGCAGCCGGGCGACGGCTTCCTTGTGCGCGGCAGAGGCGTAGAGCGCGTCTATGGGGATGGCGGTGCCGAACGGCATGCGGGTGAAGCCGTAGTGGGCCTGCAGGTTCGCGATCATCGGTGTTCCTTTCCTGGTGCAGGCACGCCGTGCCCCTGCGGGGGCAGCGGCACGCAGATCGGGGGTCAGCCGTTGGCGGCGGTGATGGCGTCGGTGACCAGGGCGATGTTGCGCTGGTCGAGGTTGCCGAGGTTCTCCCGGAGGTTGACGGCGATGCCGGGATCGGCCAGGCTGGCGGCGATCCGCAGGACGGCCCGCTCGGAGGAGCAGCAGGGCAGCTGCCCGGCCTCCAGGGCGTGGATGGCGGCGGTCCACCGGATCACCGCGAGCGGCTGCCCGGCGGTGATGGAGGACCCGGCGGCGATGATGCGGCGGAACGCCGGGTCGTGCAGGAAGTGGCCGTGCCGGTCGATCAGCATGACCGCCGCGATGTCGGCGCACATCCCCTCGGCGGCGTCGTAGAGCAGGCAGGCCAGCTGGGCGGCGGGCAGGGCCTCGGCGTTCATTGTTCCTCCTGCTGGCCGCCGGGCCCGCCGCCGGGGCCGGCGGCGGGGCCGGCGGCGCCCGCCGGGTCGTCGGTGTCGTCGAGGGCGGCGAGGTTGAGCTGCTCGCCGAGGGCGGCGGCGTCGGCGTCGGTGACCAGATGGAGGTAGTCGATGCCGGTCAGGGCGGCCGGGGCGGGGTCCTCATCCGGCGGAGCCTTGGGGTGGGCATGCCGGCCGATGACCTGCGGGACAGCGCGGCCGACCTTGTGGCCCTGCCAGTACACGGTCAGCTCGGTCATGTCGAACGGGTCGAAGACGCACTCGACCTTCCGCCCGGCCAGGAACGGGTCGACGGAGTAGACGTTCCCCTCGACGGCGACCGTGCCGGTCTTGCGGACCTGCCGGATCACGCTCCAGCTGAACGCCTCCTTCAGCAGCGCCGGGTCCGGCAGTGACGGCGGCCCGGCCGCGGCGAGCCGTGCCTGCGGGGCCTGCCCGGTCTCGCCATGGACGCGGGCGTGGTAGACGGTGCGCAGCCACGCCCCGAGCAGGCCGTCCAGCTCCTCCAGGTCCTTGACCGGGTGCCGGGCCGGGTGCGCGTCGTCGCCGGTGACCTCGGCCAGGAACTGCTGCTGGATAGTCTCGAATACCCGTTCGATCTTGCCGCGGCCCATCGGGCGGCCGGGGGCGCTGTGGGTCAGGCTGATGCCCAGCACCGCGCACGCCCTGGCCAGGGACGAATCGGCAAAACACGAGCCGTTGTCCGTATACAGGGTGCGGGGGACGCCGTGCGCGGCGATCGCAGCGCGCAGCACGCCGGCGAACCGGACCGCGTCCGGGCGGCGGACGAACCGGGCGCCGGTCAGGAACCGGGACCGGTCGTCGATGATGCCCGCCAGGAACGACGGCCGCCCGGCGACCTTCGGGCCGTTCATCAGGTCCGCGGTCCAGATCTCGTTCACCGCGGCGGCCTCGAACCGGCCGAACGCCTCCGGCGGCGCCCCGCCGGGGCGGGTGGTCAGCTCGCGGGCCTCCAGCCACCGCTGGATCGTCCGCACCGACGGCACGCACCCGCCCTGGGCGGCCAGGATCCGGCGGACCTGCGCGCCGGTGCGGGCCGGGTTCTCCATCTTCAGGCCCGCCGCCAGCTCCTCGGTCCCGGTCCCCAGCCGGGGCGGGCACTGCCGCGGCGAGGGGACCAGCGCCTCGAACCCGCCCTCGCGGCGGGCCACGATCCACCGGTCCAGCGTGCGGCGCGACACCGGCACCGTCTTGCCGTCCGGGTCCTTGTGCTCGCGGGACGCCAGGTCCCGCACGATCGCGCCGCGCTGCCGCGGCGTCAGGGCAGGATCCATCGCCGGCTCGACCAGCGCCCACCGCCACAGCGCGATGGTGTGCCGCCGTTGCCGGGCCGCGGCCGCCTGCCTGTCTGCTGCTGTCACCTCGAACCTCCTGGGATGCCCGGTTCATGACCGGATATCCCGACCCTGGCCCGCCGGCCACGGTCATGAAGGCACGATGACGCCCGCCCCATCCAGGCTCGTGTTGAACCCGACCGCCGGGACCGCCGGGGCCAGCCACAGCCCCCCGGTCAGGTGCGCGGCCACCTCATGGGCCGCCACTGCGGCCAGCCCGCCAAAGCGGCGCAGCCCCGCGGTGACCGCCTCCAGCGCCGCCAGGCAGTCCCCGGCCGCCGACCCCGCCGGGACCAGCGCCCTGGCCGCCCCCGGCCCGGCCGCCGCCGGCAGCAGCGCCATCAGCCCCTCCCGCAGCGCGCCGGCCCGGCCGGCGAACCGGGACCGCCACGACCACGCCGTCGACGCCGGCACCAGCCGGCGGCCCTCGCCCGGCGTGGCCAGCCACGGCCGGGCCGGCACCCGGCCCGCCGCCGCCGCCGTGGCCGCCAGCATCAGGACCGTCATGATCACCGCCGCGCCATACCGCCGCCGCGACCACAAAACCGCAGGCAGCAGCACATGCGTCCGCCCGCAGCGGCGGCACCTGCCCCGCCGCGGGCGGAACTCCTCCGGCCCCGAGGGCATCGCCACCACCCGGCGCCGCGCCCAGCCCCACCGGGCCAGCACCGCGCCGCAGCACGGCGACCGCAGCCGGCCCGCCGCCAGCCGCGCCTCGACACTTCCCGCCGGACCTCGTACCGTCATCACCGTGGTGCCACCTCCTGGCACCGTCCAGGCGGCCTTCCCCGGATTCACGGCGAAAACGAGAACGGGGAGGGCCGCTGCCATCACCGACATGGCCACGGTGACGCCGTCCACCAACCCCCGCACCACGAACCCGCCGGATCACATCAAAACGACACCGTCAATGGCGCGCGACCCCTGCCGGGTGGACATCCTCAACGGCGGGTGACAGCCGTGGCGGTGCGGGCGGCGGGTTCGTTGGCAGTGGCTATGTGGCGGGCCTGGCGGGTTCTGCCTGGCCTGGGGGGGGGTGGTTGACGTGCGGTTAGGGCGTACCTAGCGTGGGGTCTAAGGGATGGGCCGGGCCGGTGCTGCTGATCGTGATGTATGAGTCGCGGACCTGGCGTGTCCGTCCGGGTGAGCCGTTCACGTTCGGGCGGGCGCCGGCCTGTTCGGTGGTGCTGCCTGCCGGGGACCGGGGCGTGTCACGGCATGCCGGGAGCTTCGGCTACCACGGCGGGTGCTGGTGGCTGCATAATGACAGCAGCTCGGCGGTGTTGTGCGTGCTGGGTGATCGCGGGTTCCGGGCTGACCTGCCGCCCGGGCTGCAGGTGCCGCTGCAGCAGTGGCATGCCAAGGTGACGGTGGGCGGGGTGCTGGGTAGCTACACGCTGCGGCTGCGGCTGCCGGGCCTCGATGATGCGCCCGATGCTGCGGGGCAGGCTGCGGCCGGCGCTGGGACCGGGGAAGGCGCGGTGACCAGTACCCGGTACCGTGCTCCGCTGACCGGTAGTGACCGGCTGGTGCTGGCCGCGCGGTTCGAGGACTACCTGACCTGGCGGCACGCCGGGGTCCCGGCGCCGGCCAGCGCCCGGGACGCCGCGGAGCGGATCGGCTGGCGGGCCCATACGGTGGCCAAGCGGTGCGAGAACATCCGGGCCCGCTACGCGCGCCTGGGGGTTCCCGGGCTGGGCGGGCCGCGGGCGCTGGACCAGCTCGCGCTGCTGCTGGTCTCCACCGGCGAGCTGACCGCCGCCGACCTGCAGCTACTGCCCGCCAAGGCTCCGCCCGGCTGAACCCGCCCGCGGCGTGGGGAGGGCTCCCCGCAACCGGCGGGCGGCCAGGCCGTCATAGCAGGTGTACAGATCCTGGCACCCTGCAGCAAAGGCGGACACCATGCACCTTCCCGTTTTCTCCCCGCGGCGGCTGACCGGCGCGGCCGCCATCGCCTGCGCCGCGGCGCTGGTACCGGCGGCCGCGCTGGCCGCCCCCTCCGCCCCCGCGGCGCATGACGCCACGGCCAGCGCGAGCTGCGCGACACCCGAGCTGGTGGTCTGGCTGAACGTGCCGCCGGGCCACGACTACGCCGGCGGCGCCTACTACGACCTGGAGTTCACCAACTTGTCCGGGCATGCGTGCACGCTCCGCGGCTACCCCGGGGTCTCGGCGGTCAGCCTCACCGGCCGCCAGCTGGGCAGCCCGGCCGGCTGGGGCAGCCCCAAGACCACCACGGTCACGCTCGCCAGCGGCCGCACCGCGACCGCAGAACTGCAGATCGCGGACACGGGCAACTACAGCCAGTGCTTCCAGCGGCTCCCGCAGGGCCCGGGAATGCCCGGGCTCTTGCCCACAGCGGCCGGGCTGCGTATCTACCCGCCGGACCAGACCGCCGCCACGGTGATCCCCTACCCGCTGCACGCATGCGCGCACACCGGACCGGTCTGGATCCACGCCGGCCCGGTAACACCCGCAGGCCCCCCCACCGGCATCTGACGTCCCGCCACCACAGCCCCCGGCCCTGCCCCCCCAGCCAGGACGCCGACCACCACCCGGCCCGCCAGATCACCGTTCACCCCCCGACACGAAGGTCCCCGCGCACGTGGAACCGCTCGGCCTGTGGCCCGGCCGGCCCGGCCGCCGCCGGGTATCTGCTGGTCGGGTTGCTGGCGTGCGGGCGGTGCGGGCGCAAGCTGGAGTCAGCCTGGTCCAACGGCAAGCCCGCCTACCGGTGCCGCCACGGCTACACCAGCGCCACCCGCCCCGACCCCGCCAGGGCGAAGAACACCTACGTCCGTGAAGATCAGATCCTCCCGCACCTGGCCGCCATCGCCATCCTGATCCGCCGGCCCAGCCAGACCCGGGCCGGCACCAGGCCGAGCCTGGCACGGGTAACGGCCCCCGCGCGGGCCGCGGACCTGATCGACAGCCTGCGCACCGCCGGCGTCACCCTCACCTACGACCCAGGCCAGCAGACCCTGCGCTGCAACGACGACATCGCTGTGACCATCGGGAACGGCCGCTAACTCACCCAGAACACACTGCATTAGGAGGCCAGAAAAAAGAGAACGTCACCCGCCGCGGCCGGAGGCCGGGCCCGGGCGACAATCCCGCATGCCCGGAAACAGCAGGCTATGGGAATTTAACGTGTCCGAGGGGGACTGCACCCAAAGGGCAAACTCTGCTGGCCTGCGTATTCGTCCTCGACGAACCTCGATGGGAAGGCCAGGGCGGAGCATGCGCGCGAGAACGCCCAGGATCAAGATTGACTCAGCGGGCGGAAGCTAGAGGTCGATGACGACCTTGCCGTGCACGTGCCGGCCGGCTTGAAGCTTGACCGCGGCGCGGATCTGCTCGACCGGGAAGCTTGCTGCGATGGGCACGCGGAGCTGGCCCGCCGCGACCAGGCGAGCGATTTCGTCTATGGCGCCGGGGGCGGCGTTAGCGCCGTTTGCCGGTGTGATTCCGTCGACTTGTGCGGCGATGGTGGTGATGCGCTCGTCCGGAACGCTAAGTTCTCGTGCCGCCTGCGCCGTCTCGGTCCCGTAGAGGTCGATGGCCGCGGTGACGCCGGCGGGGGCCAGGGCACGGAGCCGGCCGGCCAGGCCGTCGCCATAAGCGGCCGGCTCGGCTCCGAGGGCACGCAAGGCATCGGCCGATGTCGCTGATCCCGTCCCGATCACTCGCGCGCCCGCGAGGCGGGCGAGCTGCACGGCGAACACGCCGACCCCGCCTCCCGCGCCGCCGATGAGCAGCGTGTCGCCCGGGCCGGGTTTGACAACGGCGAGCGCGGCGGCCGCTGTGCACCCCCCTATAGCAAGGGTGGCGGCTGTGCGGTCGTCAACGCCGTCGGGGGTATGGTGCGCGTCGCCGCCCGCCGCGATGGTCCCTACCACGTCTATTACTACGTAGTCGGCGACCGCGCGGGACAGGGCGCCGCCGAACACCCGGTCGTCGGCCGCGAACTCGGTCACGCCGTCACCGACCTGGTCCACGACCCCGGCATAGTCGGTGCCGAACCCGGACGGCAGGCTCAAGCCGAATCGAGTGGCGGTCTGTGCGTCGGAGGTCATGAACCAGTCCATCGGGTTCAGTCCGGCCGCGGTAACTCGCACGCGGATCTGCCCCGGGCCGGCCTGCGGTGCGGGTACCTCACGGAGGTTCAGGACCTCGGGGCCGCCGAATGACTCGAGCTGGACCGCCCGGCTTGCGGTCGCCGACGTGCTGGCGCTCGGTTGTTGCATGCTCACTTGTCTCCTTTGGCGGCGGATGAAGGCAGCGAGAAGCGGACTATGCTCCGTTTATAAGGGGCACCGTACCATAATCGGAGCGTGATCCGTTTTGGCAGAGTCAGGAACTCGCGTGCTGCGAGCGGATGCGACTCGCAACCGAAACCAGCTCCTCGAAGCCGCGACCCGCGTGTTCGTGTCTGCCGGCACCGAACCGTCAATGCGCGCGATCGCACGCGAAGCCGGGGTCGGCATCGCCACGCTCTACCGGCACTTCCCCACCCGCGAGTCTCTCGTCAACGCGGTCTACCGCGATCAGGTCGCGCGGCTCACCGACGGCGCCCGCGAGCTACTCACCCAGCTTCCCCCGTCCGCGGCGCTGCGACGCTGGATGGAGCTGTTCGGGGACTGGATCGCGACCAAGAACGGCATGCTCGACACGCTGCTCGAGATGATCGAATCAGGCGAAATCACCCATGCCCAGACCCAGACCGAACTGCTCACCGCCATCGACGAAATCCTCAACGCCGGCCGTGTGACGGGCGAACTCCGCGCCGACGTCACCGCCGAAGACATCGCTGCCAGCCTCATCGGCATCTTCACCGTGGCCCACCCGCCCGAACACGACGCCCGGGCAAGCCGCCTGCTGAACATCCTGATGGACGGCCTCCGACCTGCACCCTAAACCGCCCATCTGCCGCGTTCCAAGTACCAACGCGCGTGCCCGCCTAACCCCCGCCCCCGGCCGCCTGCGCCAGCAGCGGCGCCATCACCTCCAGCTAGCGCCCTGACCGTCGCCAACGCCGAGCGGACACGCAGCACCACTCGCTCATGCCGCGGATCGTTCGTCATCTTGGTGGCGAAGCCGTTGTCGGGTCACGACGGAGTGACGGGCTTGCGGAGGTCGGCGTAGCGACAACAGCTGGCCAGCGCTTTGCATGTGTGACCCGTGGGACTGGTTGACGATGACTGTTACCGTTCTGCAATCTGAACCCGACTTGAACCCCCATGGGCCTGACCTGCAGCCGAACGGGTGGGCACTTCGAGTTCTGTCGGCGGCTCGCCCCGTGCTGGACGGGCGCGGCGAGGTAACCGTGCGCCCTGAGGAGGTGATCGAGCCGGTCCGGATCATGGGGGTCCTGCACGCCGGGCACCATCAGTGGGATCGATACGGTAGACACGCCTCTGGCCCGGGCGCTGATCACTGGGGAGGAACCTGATGACCGACTGGAAGCCGGCGATGCGGGTGCCCGACCCGGCGGTGCGCGTCCTCGAAAAGCGCTTCCGGCCCTATGTGCTGCCCCTGGCCAAGCTGGAGCGGCTGGCCACCGGGTGCCGCTGGGCCGAGGGCCCGGTCTGGTTCGGCGACCACCGGACGCTGGTTTGGAGCGACATCCCCAACGACCGGATGCTGCGCTGGGACGCGGCCAACGAGACGCTGTCGGTGTTCCGCCAGCCGTCCAACTACGCCAACGGCAACACCCGGGACCAGCAAGGACGGCTGGTCACCTGCGAGCACGGCGGCCGCCAGGTTACCCGCACCGAGCACGACGGCACGATTACCGTGCTGGCCGACAGCTACCAGGGCAAGCGGCTGAACGCGCCCAACGACGTGGTCGTGGCGGCCGACGGGGCGGTCTGGTTCAGCGACCCGGTCTTCGGCATCCTCGGTGACTACGAGGGCTACCGGGCCGAGCCGGAGCTGCCGACAAATTTGTACCGGCTCGGCCCGGACGGCCGCCTCAACGCCGCGGCCGAACTGCGCTCACCCAACGGCCTGGCCTTCTCCCCAGACGAATCGGTGCTGTACGTGGTCGAGTCGCGGGCCGTCCCGCACCGCCGGATTGTCGCCTACGACGTGCGGGACGGTTCGCTGGGCGAGCAGCGCCCGTTCATCGACTGCGGCGACGGCACTCCGGACGGGCTGCGGATCGACGAGGACGGCAACCTGTGGTGCGGCTGGGGCGGTGGCGAGGGATTGGACGGGGTCCGCGTCTTCGCCCCCGACTCCACCCCTATCGGCCACATCGACCTGCCCGAGCGATGCGCCAACCTCGCCTTCGGCGGCCGCGCCCGCAACCGCCTGTTCCTGGCCGCCCACAGCTCTCTGTACGCTCTCTACGTCAACGTCCGCGGCGTCCGCTAGCGACCCGTTCGGGCCCGAGGATGCCTGAAGCCCCCCGCAGACGCACTCACTCCGGCCCGGCGCGACCTGGAGCTTTTCCGCGCGGCCGGTGCGGAGTTATCTGACGCGGCGGTAGCGGATGTGGGTAGTCAGCGGTGAGTGAAGCACCTCGGCGGGTTCGAAGCCGAAGGATTCAACCCCGTCGAAGATGCGCTCGCCCGAACCGAGCAGGACCGGTGCGATGTCGAGGGTGAGCTCGTCGATCACGCCAGCGATCAGTGCCTGCCGGACGGTCGAGGCCCCGCCGGCGATGTCCACGCCGTTGTCCCCGGCGGCCTGGCACGCTGCGGAGTAGGCCGCGTCGAAGCCCGCGGTGACAAAGTGGAAGGTCGTCCCGCCGTCCATCTGGATCGGGTCATGTCCGTGATGGGTCAACACGAATACCGGCGCGTGATACGGCGGTTCGGGGCCCCACCATCCGGTCCATTCCTCACCCCAGTCCCCGCGGATCGGGCCGAACATGTTCCGGCCCATCACGTACGCGCCCCGCGGGCGCATGAGCCACTCGTTCGCGGCCTTGTCGGCATCGTTGGCTCGCGGGTCGCCGATATGCCAGCCGTGCAGCTCCCGCCCCCGCTTGCCCAGAGGGTCCTCGCGACTCTGGTCCGGCCCGGCGACGAAGCCGTCAAGCGACATCGACATGTGGCAGGTGGTGTCCGGCATCGCGAACCTCCTGAGTGACTGCGGCTTGCAGGCGGTCGTGCAGACGGTAGCAGGTGATGGCAAACCGTATCTGCTACACACGGGATGGTGACGCCCAGGTCAGACCAGCCGCGCTGGTCGCCCACGGTCTCCCTCGCCCGGCGCACGCCACCCGTGGTCACCGTGCCGCATACCGCCTCACCGAGGCCGTATCCGGCTCGCCGCGGTCATGGCCGCTGGCCGGCCAGGGGACGTCGTCGGTGCCTGGCGGTTGCTCAGCGCCGAGCCGGTCATTAGTGTGGAGGCAGCGTGCGAGGGCGCTGCCAGTCCGCGGGCAGGGATTTTCCCACCTCGAGCAGTAACCTCAGCGCACCAGACACGACCAGCCTCTTTCCGGCCGGGCGAGCGGACCTCGGCGACGGAGGAGGTTGTGATGCCTGATCGTCATTTCGAGCTGCCGGCTCATCCGGACCTGGAGTACTACCGCAAGCAGGCCAAGCACCTGCTGCGCTCGTACGAGGCGAGGGATAAGGCCGCCCGGGACCGGGCGGCCGAGGTGCTGGGTGACCGGGCCGCCGAGCGGTTCCTGCTCAGCGATGCCCAGTTCGTCCTGGCCCAGGAACACGGATTCCGGACCTGGGCCGAGTTCCGGGCCGACATCCAGCGCCAGCGCACTACCGGCGGCAGACCGCCCTCCCACCTGTGGGGGCAAGGGTCAGGCGGATATGCCTCGCAGGCCGACGGCCTGCTCACCGAGCTGCGCCGCGGCGACCCGGCCGCGCTGGCCCGGTTGCGGGCCTGTGTCCCCAGGTACGCCGCTGCCACCGATGCCTCCACCGCCGAGCTGCGCGACGCGCGGCTGATCATCGCCCGGGAACTCGGCTTCCCGACCTGGCGGGAGCTCGTGGAGGCCGCCGAGAAAGCCCAGCGCGATGACGCCGAACGCCAGGAGAGGTGGCGGCGCATGCGCCCGGAGGCCGAAGCCCTGCTGGCCGGCGACACCGCCCGGCTGGCCCAGCTGACCGCCGGGCAGGCCGACACCTTGCTGCAGATGCTCGCCATGCGGGAGCTCCTCGGTGCCAAGCTCGGCGAGGGACTCGGCGTGCCGCGTGCCGCCGTCGATGTGCTGATCGGCAAGGCCACCGGCCTGGACCTCCCGCTGCCCCAGGCCATCCGCGGCGACCGGGTGGAGTACGTGCGCCTGCTGCTCGGCGCCGGCGCCGACACCGGCACCCGGACCGACGGCATCACGCCGCTGGAGACCGCCATCTACTCCGGCAGCGCGCGGATGGTCGACCTGCTCGCCGAGCACGGCATTGTCCCGGCGGCGCTCTGGACCTATGCCGCGTGCGGCCGGCTGGATCTGGTCCGGGCCTGTTTCGATGCGGATGGCAGGCTGCGGCCCGACGCCGCGCTGCCGCGCCCCAACGTCGCCGACTTCTTCCCGATCCCAGCCCGGAACCCGGCGACCGACGATCCGGAGCAGATCATGGCCGAGGCCTTCGTCCACGCCTGTCAGCACGGCCGGACCGAGGTCGTGCGCTGGTTCCTCGACCGCGGCCTGAACCCCGACGTCACGCCCTACTTCGGGCGGACCGGCCTGGTCTGGGCGGTCATGTCCCAGCAGCCGGAGGTGGCCGGCTTGCTCATGGAACGTGGCGCCGATCCGGCCCGCGGCGACGAGATGGTTCCCTTCGGCGCCAAGGCCCTCGTGGCCATACTCCTCGCCACCGACCAGCACGACCCCGTGGTCCGGCAACTCGACAAGCTGCTCAGGTCCCGGTCGCGCTGAGCCACCGTCGCAGGTGGTCGTGCGGGTCAGTCGGTGCTGGTGCGGCCGGCCGCGTCGGGCTGAGCGTCGGATTGGTCCAGCGGCGCGGCGCGTGTGGCCTCTACTCCGTAGGCATGACGATCACCGAGGATATGCAAGACGCGATCCTCAAGGTCCCGGCGGATGCCTGGACCCCGGCTTACGACGCAGACGAGCAGGTCAGGGACGGGGCCTGGGTCGCGGACATCACCGGCCTGCTGGACCTGTCCTCCTGGCCGGCCGGGATGCGGGTCATCGTCCGCAAAGAGCGCCCCGGGGCGCAGCTGCGGTTCACCGACCTCGACGGGCACCGGTTCACCGCGTTCGCCACCGACGCCAGGAAAGGCCAGCTCGCGGACCTGGAACTGCGGCACCGCCGCCGGGTCCGCTGCGAGGAGCGGATCCGCTGCGCCAAGGACACAGTCCAGCCGTCATCCGCCTCAACGCTGCCCCACGGATCACGGTCATGGCGTCCGCGCCCCACGCGGACGCCCTGCGAATGGCTAGCCGACCGGATACCGGTCATGACATCCAAAGCTTCGACGCTCAGCTCAACCCCGACCTTAATTGGCTCGGCCACCGCCGGGGTCTGGAGCAGCACTACGCTATCTGCCAGTATGGTCGCCAGATCCTGCGCCGACGAGTGCCTACCTGAGCTGGATCGTTGCCGCGGGCGAAGATGACTTGGACCATGATGCCTTCCCCCAGGAACGCTCGCTTGTGCGAGAGCCGCACCGCCGCCATCCAGTGACCTTGCCGCGATGGGACACCGTCCGTCACTGAGTTTGGCAGCTACCGGGTTCAGGGCAGGGCGCGGTGCCGGGCGTCGGGCGGTTGGCCGGCTGGCGGGCGAGCATCGGCCTGACGGCCTGACAGCGGCGCCCCGCACAAGGAGATCCGCTAATACAGGCACAATCACGAAAGAGGGTCTAACACAGGCACAATGGGGTATGACACCGGGCCCGAAGCCAGCCGTTGAGCCCCCGGCGACGCCGGTCCCGGCCGCGCGGGGTGAGCACTGGTGGCCGGTGGCGCTGGCGATCGTGGTCGCCGCGTTTCTGCACGTGGCGCTACCCGCGAAGTACCGGGTGAACCCTCCCTGGGTGGTCCCGGCCGTGCTGCTGGCGTTGCTGGCTGCCCTGATCGTGGGGGACCCGGGCCGCATCGACCGGCAGAAAACCTGGCTGCGGATCGTCACCGGCGCCGTGATCGCCTTCCTCACAGTGGCGAACCTGCTGGCCGCCGTCCGCCTGTTCCATGACATCCTCACCAACAACAAGCTGTTCGCCAGCAACGCCACCGGGCTGCTGGCTACCGGCGGGGTGCTCTGGGCCACGAACGTGATCGCGTTCGCGCTGTGGTACTGGGATCTGGATCGCGGCGGCGCCGCCGCCCGCACGCACCATCCGCAGGCGAACCCGGCGTTCATCTTCCCGGAGATGCTGCACACCCAGTACGTGCCGGCCACCTGGGTGCCGAAGTTCGTCGACTACCTGTCGCTGGGCTTCTGGACCGCCACCGCGTTCAGCCCCACCGACATCTCCGCGATCAAGCCGTGGGCCAAGCTGCTGATGATCACCGAGGCGGCCGTGTCCCTCGGCATCGCCGGGCTCGTGATCGCCCGCGCGATCAACATCCTGGCATAACAGCCGCGAATTACCGCCGGCTGGCATGCTTGGCATCAAGACCGGACTGTCCGGAATGCACGCCTGCTCCGCGCGTCCGGTAAGGACCGCCAGCCTGCCGGGAGACACTTGCGCGATGGTGCGGAACCTGCGGCCGCCTAACCTCGCCCTGCCCGATCGAGCTGATCTCAGCGGATCGGCGTCTGCCGGTCGATGATGCCGGCTGCCTGCCGCAGCGCGCGCAATCCACTCTCGCGGCCCGACCTTCCGCAGCTCCTCCGCCAGCTCGGGGAGCAGCTCGCGCAACGGCGTCGGGTCCAGCACTCCCGGCTCGCCGTCGGCGTCGGCTACCCGTCCGGCTCTCGCGGCCTTGGCCGTGCGGCGCGCCTGGTCAGCGATATGGCCGACAACGATGCCGGTAAGGCACGTTCCCTCAGCCAGGCTTACGTCCTAGCCCGAGTTTCCGATCGTGGAATCCCGGAAACTCGGGCTAGCCGACGTACGGCCGACCGGCGTATCGGCGGTGGCACCTGGCTGGGTATCTTCAGACGCCCGGATCCCCGGCTTCCGCAGGCTGGCCGGCATGACCCGTATCACGGGCAGGAACGCTTCCCGCCCGGCTCGATCTCCGCGGTGGTCACCTCTAACTCGCGGTCCCGATTGTCCTGGCCCACGTGCCGTCATGCCAGGGGCTTCCGCTGGCGGCTGGTCGTCTCGGCCGCGATCGTGATGGCCGTGACATGGCGGGCCTATGCGATGCGTGCGTACCGCCGGCGAACCGATCTCCCGCACCAGATGGTGATCCTCCCCGCGGCCGGCTCGGTGTCCGCTGGGACGTGGCTGTCCTGTTGCCCGGCGAGCGCTGAAGTACCGCGCCGCTCCGGCGAGTGCCCGGTCGCGGTGCCCATGTCGAAGGCGGGCAGGCCGGGTTTGCGCCGCCTAGAGCGCGGCTGCTCCTGCTTCGCCTGCCAGGGCAGGCGGCCGGTCTTGGATCGTCCAGCGGGTCAGGGCGAGTCGCTGCCTGCGTCCCGCTCAGGTGCTCCGGCCGCTCGCGGTGATGACGATGCGGTGGCGGCGGTGAGGAGCTCTTCGATCCGGGCGAGCCGCCGGTCGAGTTCAGCCAGCGTCACCTCGGGGGCCGGCTCGGCCTGCGGGCCGGGCTGGGCTTGGCGCGGCCCCTGTGTGACGAAGCTCGACGCGACCTGCGCGGTGACCACGGCCAGGGTGAGCAGGCCGATGCCCATCACGAAGCACGCCGTGACCCGCCCGGGTGCGGTGACCGGGGTGTAGTCGCCATAGCCGACGGTGGTGACCGTCACCACCGACCACCACAGCGACTCGCCCAGCGTGTGGATGCTGGAGTGGGGCGCGTGCCGCTCGAACAGGTACACGATGACCGCGCCGTTGAGGACCAGCACCGCTGCGGCCACCATGAAGCGACCGAGGTGCCCGCGGCGGAACACCGACCGGACCAACCGGAAACTGAAGATCACGCGTACCGGCGGAAGGGCCACGCAGGCGAGCATGACCGGGTGGGTGAGCGCATAGCGGACAGGGCGCCTGGCCAGCACGCCGCGGATGGCCAGGTCGATCCCGTAGACGACGGAGAGGGCTACCCGGATGGTCAACGCGATGCCCTCGAGGTTATGGCCGAAGTCCCAGACAGGGACGACCACGATCCACAGCGTGAGCAGCGCGAGCAGGTCGAGGGCCCTGTCGGTCCTCGCTTCGTAGGCGGCCAGGCGGCCGCCCGGGCCGTCCAGAGCAAAGTCATCATCGGCGCCGTGGCCTGGCCGCCGAGATCATCACCTCCCCCGCTGCGCACGCCGGGAGGACCTACTGGCTCACCGGCCCGGAACTCCTCTCCAATTACGGCGTGGCCGCCGTGCTGTCCAAGCTGCTCGGCAGGACCATTACCTACCGGGAGCTCACCTTCGAGCAGAGCAAGGACGCGATGATCCGCGCAGGAGTCCCCGGGCAGATCGCGGAGATGAACGCCCAGGCGTTCAGCCTCACCGCCGAGGGCGACGCCGAATGGGTCACCCAGGACGTCCCGTCGCTCCTGGGCCGCCCTGCCCGGTCCTTCGAGCAGTTCACGGCCGGCTACGCGGCCGCGTTCTCCTAGAGAGGGCACCGCTGTAGTAGCGCCCGGGCCGGTGCCTGTCTTGTGTCGCGGCCTGATCGGCCTCCCGGGATCGGAACGTCGCGGGAGACGGGCCGCCGATCGCGGGTTTCGCGGCCTCGCGTTCACCAGCACGCGACCGGGCCAATCCCGGATCGGCGTCGCTCCGAATAATCCCTGAAACGTCAGGTAAGTGCCGATGCCCGGACCGGTCCTCCCAGCACCTCAGCGCCCGGCCCGCAGATACAGGACGCCGCGCTTAAGACCATGATTCCAGTGAATCGCGTCGCTGATGAGAGCCCCGCCCGGCTTGACCCGGAATCAGCCGAGTGGCTGCGGATGCTCGCCGTCACCGGCCCGCAGCAGGAGACGGCGCTGGCCCGGCTGCACGGGATGCTGCTGCGCATCGCGCAGCGGGAGACCCGCCGGCGCGGTCCGCGGATGCTGATCACCGGCCCTGAGCTGGAAGACCTGGCCTACCAGGCGGCGGCCGACGCGCTGATGGCTATCACCGCTAAGCTCAGCCAGTTCCGCGGGGAGAGCCGGTTCACGACATGGGCCTGCAGGTTCGTCATCCTCGAGGTGTCGGCTAAGCTCGGGCGGCACTTCTGGCGTCGCCCGGACGTGCGGCTGGAGGCCGGGGAATGGGACCGGCTGCCGGGCCGGTTCGGTTTCGAGCCCGCCCGGGAATCGGAGTGGCGGGACCTGCTGGCCGCGCTGCGCCGTGCCGTGGACACCGAGCTGACTGCGCGGCAGCGCGAGGTGTTCGTCGCGATCGTGGTGAACGATGTTCCGCTGGACGCGCTGGCGGTCAGGCTTGGCTCCAACCGCAACGCGCTCTACAAGATGATGTTCGACGCCCGGCGTAAGCTGCGGGCCGCTCTGGCCGCTAACGGGTATCTGGACGATGACGATTCGGGGCACTCATGAACGGCTGGCCGGCGCTGGACCGCTTCCTGCGGACCGATCCGCGCGATGTGGGCTGCGCCGAGGCCATGGAGATGCTGCACGTCTACGTCGACGCGGTCGCCGCGGGCAGCGACGCCGAGGAGCGGTACCCGGGTATCGCGGCGCACCTGCGCGCGTGCGGCCCGTGCGGTGAGGACTTCGAGGCGCTGCTGGCCGCGGTGCGCGACGACGCGGGCTAACGGGCGGATGCTCCCGGCTGGCTAAACGCTGTTCGCGCAGGTAGCGGATGAGACCGACGACGTCCTGGGGGACCAGGCGCCCGATCGCGCCGCTGGAGTACACGCTGACCACGACCCGGCCGCCGGGGTCGAGCACGAACCCGGTCGACTGCAGGAACAGCGGATCATCGTTGACGAAGGCGCCGGTCGCATCGGCGATCGCCGAAGCGTCGGCGCCGTGCCCCACCGGGAACCGCAAGCCGTGCTTGGCGATGAGCTCCTGCGTGGTGGCCTCGTCGTCCACCGACAGCGCCACGACCGCGACATCCATCTCGGCGAGGCGGTCCAGCGCCCGCTGAAACGCGCTGAGCTGGGCGTTGCAGTACGGGCACCAGGACCCTCGGTAGAACAGGACGACGCCGAAATGTCCGGCCAGGTCATCAGGCAGACGGAGCGCACGGCCGCCAGGAAGGCTGACGGTGAGCGCAGGGAACGGATCGTGAGGGTGCAGCAGTGTCGTGTCGGTCATGCCCGGTTAGCGCGGATGGCCGGGGCGGTCTTACCTGCAGGCGGCCGGCGGCCCGTCCGCGAGGCCGCGAACTGGCCGGAACCCCTACGCGGGCCGCGCCCGCAGCGCCTGAGCGCAGGCTATTTCGCCCGCACGACGTAAGACCTGGCTGCCCTCGAACGCCAACCAATGGTGCGCAACAAGCGGCGGCATCGGCGCCGGCGACGCCAACTACACCGGCTTCCGGCTCGGCTTCAACGGCCGCCTGGTCCCGGTCCCCCGGTCGACCGTCACGCTGGCCGCCAACGCCGCGCCCGCCGACGTGCTGTTCAACGGCACCGGCACCAAGCTGGCCGGCACCGAGGTAGGCACCTCGGTGATCGACAGCTTCACCGTCGGCTTCGACGGCAGGCTGACCGCCGCCCCCGGCTCGCCGTTCCCGGCCCAGGGACTGGGCCCGTTCGGCAGCGAGTTCCGGCCGGCCAGCCCCGGCCAGCTGTTCGTGTCCAACGCCCACAACGTCGGCGCCGGCACCGGAACCCTCTCCGCCTACACCGACTCCTCCAACGGCACGCTGACCCCGATCGGGGCCTCCCCCTTCGCGGACCAGCAGACCGCCCCCTGCTGGGTGGAGATCACCCATGACGGCCAGTTCCTGTTCACCGTGAACACCGGATCCGGCGAGATCTCCCGCTACCGGATCACCCCCGACGGCACGCTGACCCTGCTCGGCAGCACCCCGGTCGCCGCCACCGGCGGCGTCGGCGCCGTCGACGCCCGGCTCAGCCCCGACGGCCGCTTCCTGTACGTCGATGAGAGCAGGATCGGCCAGGTCGGCGCGTTCGCCGTCAACGGCGGCAACCTGACCGAACTGGCCACCTCCCCGTTCGCGCTGCCCGCCGGCGCCACGCCCGCAGGCATCGTCGTCAACTAAGTCACGCCAGACGGACCGGAGCCGCAGTCAGATCCCGCCGCGGCTCCGGTCGACCGCCGGCGCGACTCCGGCTTCCGGCGGCCCTGATAGCTCGATCTGCCCGCCGGGCTCGACGGTCATCGCGCTGCCCGGCGCGACCTTCCCGACCACGGCCCGCTCACCTTCCAGGGAGTCAGAAGTGTAGCAATTACTCATCTCCCCCCCCATCCAATCCCCCCCCCCTTACGCACCCCCATCGTCGCCCTCCCGGCTCGCGAGCCGGTCCGGGCCGCCGGCCAGCAGCCGCCACAGCTCCTCCCAGGCCCGCATCCCCTCGCGCAGCCTGCGGAATGCGGAAGAACTCGTCCGGCGCGTGCAGCCTCTCCATGGCCCGGTGCTGGCTATCGGCTCGGGAGTGAGCGCGGCAGCCCGAACCACGGCAGCACGCTGGCCTCGAAGCGGGTCATGGCGCAGATCTGGCCGCCGGCCAGGGTGAGCACGTAGAAGCCGGTCGCGTGGCGGATTCCGGCCGGGCCGCGCAGGTAGGCTCCGAACGCGGGCTGGCCGTTGGCTCGGGCCGGGACGAGGCCGAACCTGCGGCCCGCGGCGAACTGGCGGGCCCAGAAGCAGGCCACGACGTCACGGCCCTGGTATCCGAATGGCTCCGGCGGCATCGCGATGAAGACGTCGTCGGTCAGCAGGGCCACCAGCGCGTCGAGGTCGGCCGACTCCCACGCGCGGGCGAACATGGCCACGATCGCGTCCTCGGCGGGTGAGCCAGCGGCCGGCGGCGGCTGGTGGCCGGCGGCTGGCTGCGGCCGGCGCTGCAGGCTGGCGCGGGCTCGTTTGAGGGTACTGTTGACCGATTCGAGGGTCACCTCCAGCATGGCGGCCACCTCGCTGGCGTGGAATCCGAGGACGTCGCGCAAGATCAGGACGGCGACCTGGCGCGGCGGCAGCAGCTGCAGGGCGGCCACGAAGGCCAGCGAGATGGCTTCGCTCTGCTCGTAGCGGGCCTCCGGCCCGAGCGGCACCTCGACGGCACCCTCGAGCAGGGCGTCAGGAAACGGCTGCAGCCAGGCGGCCTCCTCGCGCGGGGTCGGCACGAGCGGTCCGGACTGCGGCACGTCCCACTGCCTGGCCGGGCGCCGGCGCGCCGCGCGGCGCGCGTTCAGGCACCGGCTGGTGGCGATCTTGTACAGCCAGGTGCGCAGCGACGCGCGTTCCTCGGTGAACCCGCCGATGCCTTGCCAGGCGGCCAGCATCGTCTCCTGGACGGCGTCCTCGGCGTCGGCGAAGGAGCCGAGCATCCGGTAGCAGTGCACCTGCAGCTCCCGCCGGTGCGGCCCGGCCAGCTCCCGGAACGCCTCGCCATCCCCGGCCCGCGCCCGTGAGAGCAGCTCAGCTGTCACCATCCAGCGCTCCTTCCTTCCGCACCCCCTGGCACTTCCACCCGGTATATACACCGCCCGGGGCGCGAACTGGGCGGCCCGCGGGCGCCCAGTTTCCCGGCGCCGCGGTGTATGCACCACCGACCGCCCGGACGATCCGCCCGCCGGATCGCGCCGCAGCAGCTGGAAACGACCCTGGAAGGTTGACGATGGAATCGTCCGCATCGGCCGGGCGCGTGGCGTCCGCCGTTCTCGATCGCCGCCGCCGCGGGCGCTGATGAACGTGCGAGTCCCAGGCATGCACGGGAAGACAGCCAACCGCAGGAAGCAAGTGAGCAGGACGCTCGCTCGTGTGTTCGCCGGCTGGCGGACGGGCCTGTCGGGGCCTGTCATCGTTCTTCAGGCTGGGACCGCGGTCAACTACTTCGGCACTGGATTGGTCCTTCCCTTCGAGATCATCTACATGCACCAGGCCCGCGGCTTCTCAACGGCGACTGCGGGGCTGGTGCTGGCGGCGGTCATGGGCACGGCGGCGGTCGTAACGCCCCTTTCGGGTGCGCTGCTCGATCGTTTCCGCGCGAAGCCGATCCTGATCACCGGCAATCTCGCGAGCGCACTGGGCTACGCGGGCTTCGCATTCGTCGACCGTCCCTGGCAAGCCTTCGTCTGCTCGGCCGTCGGCGGCGCCGGGTTCGGAGTCGCGAACACCGCGAACCAGGTTCTGAGCCTGACCCTGGTCTCAGCGGAGCAGCGCGCCTCCTCGATCGCGCTCCGCCGAGTCGCAGGCAACTTCGGTCTCGGCAGCGGCGCGACGGTTGCGGGCTTCATCGTCGCTTCCGCCAATGACCTCCGCGCGTTCCAGGCGCTCTACCTCTTCGACGGCGTCACCTTCGCTGTCTTCGCGCTGGTTGTGCTCGTGGGGATCCCGAATCCTCGCCTTGCGAATGCTGCGTCGGCGAGCGACAGGGGAACAGGCTTCCGAGCAGTTGCTCACGATCGGCTCTTCCTCATCCTGATCGCCGCCAACATCGTGCTCGTGATGACCGGCGGCGCGCTCTTTTCCAACATCCTCGCGCCGTTTGCGAAGGCGCACACGCCTGTCGGGCCGGGCGAGATCGGCGTCGTCTTCTTCATCAACACCTTCTTCATCGTCGTCGCCCAGATTCCAGCCACACGGGTCGTCAAGCGGATGCGCCGCACACACGCTCTTGCCGCGACCAGCGCGCTATTTGCAATCGGCCTGCTCGCGGTCCTGCTCGCAACGCTAACGAGCTCGACGTTCACGGCTACCACCGTCTTGGCTGGGGTCGCGATCGTGATCGCCCTCGGTGAGTGCGCGCAGTTCATCGTGCTCGGCCCAATCGTCGCCGACCTCGCACCGCCGCATCTGCTTGCCCGCTACATGTCGCTCTACGGCCTCACCTTCACGGCAGGCGTGGCCCTCGGCCCTGCGGTCGGCGGCGCGCTGCTCGCAACGTCACCCGACGCCGTCTGGTGGGGCGGCGCCTTGGCGGCAGCGCTGATCGGAGCCGGCTTGCTGCGACTCGGCGACCGGATACCCGACCCGCTCTGGCAGGCGCAATGCCCTCCGCCGCAAGCCGTCAGCGCGGCCGATATGGACTCCGCCTGCCACAGCCAGATGAATAGTACGGAATAGCACCCGGCTGAAGCTTCTGGCGCGCAGCCCAGGTCAATCCATCGCCAGGCCCGCGGCCACGCGCTGCAGACAAGACTGCCGTTCTTCTCACGCGCTCGATCAGCTCGGTGAACCACTCGGAGTCAAACTCCGGGCTTGGCTCGGCGTCCGGCCCGGGGACGCCTCGGCTGCGCGCGTGCAGCCGGCCGTTCTCCCCCGGGTGGCGTCCTGGATGGGCCGCAGGCCGGCGGAGCGCCCGGACCCGGATTCCTGGTAGTCGATCAGCCAGCGGTCGTTGGGCACAGTGTAGAAGGCCATCACGTGCCCGAGGTGGCGGACGAACCGCTCGTGCGGCCCGAAGACCATCGCTCGCAGCGCCGAGTGCAGCCTGTCCGCCCCGACCAGAACCGGGTCCGGCCAGTTAGGTCATACGCTCAACCCGACCTCGATATGCCATCTGAACAGCAGAAACGCGATCATGGAACCATGATCATTTGGAAACTCGGGCTAGGCGCCGCCAGGGAAACCGTGCCCGTCCAGGACTCCGCCCGGCACACTCACGACCTACCACACACGAGGCACAAGTGACCCGGCTAGCCGCCGCAGGACCAACGCGGAGATCGCCGCACAGCTCTACCTCAGCCCCAACACCGTCGACTACCACCTCAGGAAAGAATTCCCGAAGCTCGGCGTCACCTCCCGCCGTCAGCTCGCCCGCGCGCAGCTCGATCTCATCCCGTAACCGAGCCGCTGGTCCGGGCCGGCCATCACGTGCTGGCGTAAGGATAAATTCACGATCAATTTTTCCGAACGGGCCGTGGTGCATCGACCTGGGACCGGCTGGCTGCCTCACTCGATCTCGGTGGCGGCTTCGGCCTTGCCCTCCTTCACGGCGGCCTGCAGCGCGGCGTAATCAAGTTCGTTCTGGTCGGCGTAGGTTTCGGCGAAGTCGGCGATGGCCTGGTCGAACTTGTCCGACCCGCCGAGGTAGGCGGCCAGGGCGATGCGGTCCCCGGAACGGGCGTGCGCCCGGGCCAGGGTCCACCCGCACAGCCCGGCGTAAATCGCCATGCCCTCCGGGAGCATCACCTCGATCGGCACCGAGAACTTCCAGTCCTTCAGCTGGCGGACGTAGAAGTCGCGGGCCACCCCGTCGTCGGGGTTGGTGATGCGGGACCAGCCCAGGAAGATATCGCTTTGGGCCTGCTGCAGGTGCTGCCCGGCGACGACACGCTCACCCTGGTTGGTGTACCGGCTGCGCCCGGCGTACTCCGCAAGGACGGACGTCTGGGCTTCCTTGGCCTGCAGGAAGAGCGGCTCGGTCCCGTCGCCGGCTTCCATCAGCACGACCCAGGCCCGGGTGCCGACGCTGCCGACCCCGACGACCTTGCGGGCCACCTGCACCATGGTGAACTGCTCAAGCAGGTGCCGCCGATCGGACTGCAGGGTGCGCCGGTACTTGCCCAGCACGGCGCCGATCTGCTTGTAGATCGCGTCGGCCTGCACGCTGGGGAAGACCTCCTCGACCGGGACGATCAACGGCGGGTCACTGATGATCCGCCGCTGCCCGTCGACCACGGTGGTCAGCTTGTCCAGCGCTTTCGTGCTGTCGGCGGTGTGCGCCTTGGCCAGCAGCTGCTCGGCGAGCTTGAACCTTTTCGCCTTGACCTGGGACCTGAATTCGGCGATGGCCGGCTCGATGTCCAGGTGCGTGTACCAGACGTCCAGGAAGGCCTGCTCCGCGAACTCGCGCATCGCGGTACGGTAGCGTTCGGCCGCCGCCAGGGCGATCTTGCGCCGGGCCTTAGCGGGAAACCCGCTGGCCCGCCCGGCCACCGCCAGGCTCGCGGCTAGCCGCTTGATGTCCCACTCGAACGGGCCGGGCAGGGTCTCGTCGAAGTCGTTGACGTCGAAGACCAGCCGCCGCTCCGGCGAGGCGAACGCGCCGAAATTCGACAAGTGAGCGTCCCCGCACAACTGCACCCGCAGCCCCGAGGCGGGCGTGCCGGCCAGGTCCGCGGCCATCGGCAGGGCCGCGCCCCGGTAGAACGTGAACGGGGACACCAGCATCCGCCCGTGCCGGACCGGCACCAGCTCCGGCACCCGCGACGCCGCCTGGCCCAGCAGCAACCCGACCGGATCCCGCCCCCGGCCCGGCGAGAACTCGGCATGCGAGCCCAGCGGGGCCACCGCCCTGGCATCCTTCCCCAATGCCGCCCGGTCCGCGCGGCTCAGACGCTCCGCCGTCCCAATCCGTGCAGGCCCCTGCGTACTTGATTTCCTGGCCGCTACGCCCTTAGCCGTCGCCATCATGGCCACTCCCTCCCGGGCCGCAGCGGCGTAATACTGCTGGGCCGGTGTAACGCACCACGGACGTTCCCTGGCGCTGCTACCAGGCAAGCAGCACCACGCCGGGATGGCATCCCCCTACACGGGTGATCCGGCGGTCGCCGCCGGCGGTCGCCGCGTTGTCCGCCCCGAGCCTCAGTTTCCAATGATCATGGTTACATGATCGCGTTTCTGCTGGTCAGATGGCATATCGAGGTCGGTTTGAGAGTATGACCTAACTGGCCGGACCCGGTCTTCCGTATCCGCGCAGATCACGGCCTCGCACAGCGCCGGACCCAATTCGACGGCACAGCCTACCTTCTGCAACTTAGCCATCTCATCCCCAGGATGAGATGGCTAACTCGCGGTTCCGATTGTCCTGGCCCACGTGCCGTCATGCCAGGGGCTTCCGCTGGCGGCTGGTCGTCTCGGCCGCGATCGTGATGGCCGTGACATGGCGGGCCTATGCGATGCGTGCGTACCGCCGGCGAACCGATCTCCCGCACCAGATGGTGATCCTCCCCGCGGCCGGCTCGGTGTCCGCTGGGACGTGGCTGTCCTGTTGCCCGGCGAGCGCTGAAGTACCGCGCCGCTCCGGCGAGTGCCCGGTCGCGGTGCCCATGTCGAAGGCGGGCAGGCCGGGTTTGCGCCGCCTAGAGCGCGGCTGCTCCTGCTTCGCCTGCCAGGGCAGGCGGCCGGTCTTGGATCGTCCAGCGGGTCAGGGCGAGTCGCTGCCTGCGTCCCGCTCAGGTGCTCCGGCCGCTCGCGGTGATGACGATGCGGTGGCGGCGGTGAGGAGCTCTTCGATCCGGGCGAGCCGCCGGTCGAGTTCAGCCAGCGTCACCTCGGGGGCCGGCTCGGCCTGCGGGCCGGGCTGGGCTTGGCGCGGCCCCTGTGTGACGAAGCTCGACGCGACCTGCGCGGTGACCACGGCCAGGGTGAGCAGGCCGATGCCCATCACGAAGCACGCCGTGACCCGCCCGGGTGCGGTGACCGGGGTGTAGTCGCCATAGCCGACGGTGGTGACCGTCACCACCGACCACCACAGCGACTCGCCCAGCGTGTGGATGCTGGAGTGGGGCGCGTGCCGCTCGAACAGGTACACGATGACCGCGCCGTTGAGGACCAGCACCGCTGCGGCCACCATGAAGCGACCGAGGTGCCCGCGGCGGAACACCGACCGGACCAACCGGAAACTGAAGATCACGCGTACCGGCGGAAGGGCCACGCAGGCGAGCATGACCGGGTGGGTGAGCGCATAGCGGACAGGGCGCCTGGCCAGCACGCCGCGGATGGCCAGGTCGATCCCGTAGACGACGGAGAGGGCTACCCGGATGGTCAACGCGATGCCCTCGAGGTTATGGCCGAAGTCCCAGACAGGGACGACCACGATCCACAGCGTGAGCAGCGCGAGCAGGTCGAGGGCCCTGTCGGTCCTCGCTTCGTAGGCGGCCAGGCGGCCGCCCGGGCCGTCCAGAGCAAAGTCATCATCGGCGCCGTGGCCTGGCCGCTGGGCATTTTCGTTCATGGCACCAGCGTCCCACCGGAAGGCTTCACGCTACGAGCTTCCGCTCCCCGGTGAGCCGCCCGGTGACCGCCCACCGCTTGGTCCGGCAGATGCTGGCTGCTTGTGGCACGGCGCAGGCGGGAGGATCCAGCCGGGCCCCTGGCCGCACCTGATCCGATCCAGGTCGCCCGGCCCGGGCCGGCCCATCCCCCTGGTGTGACGGCAAGGGGGCACCCGGCAGGCTCCAGCTCTACGTGGACGGCACCCTCGCCGGGAACACCGAATCGCCCGTCACCACCCCTGTTCGTGCTCAAACCCGGGCACGCTGACCTGCCGCGCCAACCCAGCTCGCTGGTCACCGGCGGCTACGCTAGTGCGTTCAAGTTCACCGGCACCATCCGCAGCGTGACGGTGGACGTCAGCGCAGAGCTGATCCGCGACGACGAAGCCGAACTGCGCGTACACATGGCCCGCCAATAGGCCATCGGGGCGAGCCATTCCGAGGAACACGCCGGAATGGTCGATCTGGGCGCCGACGGCGACCCCGACAGGCGCTCAGTCACCAGCAAAGAATCGGCAGGGACCCGCCGCCTGGCCGGCCGGCCGGGCCGATCACGCTCCGCGGCAAGCTGGCCTGCGTATGGAAGCAACTCCTGGCTGCCCGTCTTGTCGGCCAGAACCTGGACAACCACGATGACGCGACAGCGGCGAGAACGAACGCCAGTGCCTCAAGCACGGGACCTCCCGCCAACCTCATTCGCTCGAACGTCCCCGTACCCGGCGAAAGCGGAGGCCAGTACGACGACCTGGCGTTGGCGGGAACCAGTGCGCGGGCCGCATAGGGTCGGGGGGTGGCCAACGCTGATCATGCTGACGCTCACCGCCCAGAGGCCGTCCGGTGGCCTGGCGTTCTGCAGGTCACTGTCACTTGGTGTGCCTAGCCGCCGTGTTTGGTCAGTTCACGCAGCTGGTCTCGGAAGCGTCCGGGTGGGCGTACGGCATTGTCTTCCTCTTCGCCTTCCTGGATGTGCTCGTGCCGGTAGTACCGAGCGAGGCTTCGGTGATCACGGCGGGCGTGGTGGCCGCGGCAGGAGGCCTCTACCTGCCGCTGATCATCGTCACCGCGGCCTGCGGCGCATTTCTCGGCGACAACACCGCCTACCTGGTCGGTCGCCGGTTCGGCACCCGCGCGACCAAACGCTTCTTGCGCGGCGGCAAGGCACAGAAGACCCTCGACTGGGCCGAGCGCCAGCTCACCCAGCGCGGAGGCGAACTGATCCTGGTCGCCCGCTTCATCCCGGGCGGGCGGACCGCCGTCACCCTGGCGGCGGGCACCCTGGCGTTCCCATGGCGGCGCTTCGCCGTGTTCGATGCCATTGCGGCGCTCATCTGGGCCTTGTACGCGTCGCTCCTCGGATACGCCGGCGGGCGGGTGTTCGAGAATGCGGCCTGGAAAGGGCTCCTGGTCGCGCTTGGGATCGCCTTTGCCGTGGCAGCCGGCGTTGAAATCGTGCGCTGGTACCTCAAGCGGCGCCGGGCAGCCAGCCAAGCCCGGGCGGACGGATGACCTCGCTGGCGGCAGCCCCGTCCGTCACGTTACAGCCGCCCAGCGCGGCACGTCGCGACCTTCGCCGAGTACCGGTAACAATCGAGCCGTGAGCACCGCTACGGCGACCCTTCCTGCATGGCGAGCGGGTGGGGCTCTCCGGTCAGCGCGGCCAGGGCGGCGGCGACCTCGTGGGTGGTGGCGCGGACGTAGGTCGCGGTCGCGCCCGCGTCGCTGCCGTTGTCGGTGTGGCCCGCGTAGGCTTTGGCGACGGCGTAGCCGAAATTCCGCTCGACCCAGGTCAGGGTCGTGTGCCGGATCCAGTGCATGCTGATCTGCTGCGCCCGTACCCAGGGCAGGTACCGGCCGAGGCGGTCCCACAGGTGGTCGTAGCGGCGGTAGGTGATGCGGCGGCCGTTGCGGTAGCGCAGCAGTTGCCCCTCCGGGGGCGCGTGGCGTTCCCGCGCGTGCCCGAGCAGGGCGGCCATGAGGGTGGGCGAGACCGGCTGCCACCGAAGCACCTAAGAACCGTTAGGCCTCCCGGGCACCGAACCAGCGGGAGAGAGCTTCTCGTAGCGCGGGCGCGGCGGTGCCGCCGGGTTCGCTGGTGCCTGCAGTCCAGGCGATGTGAGCGTCCGGGCGGATTAGCAGGGCGTCGACTGGCCGGTGATCGGTCTTGGCGGCGTGGATATCGACGCGGTGCTGCCAGTCCCGGGCGGTCTCGCGCAGCTCCGGCCGGTCGGCGAGGTCGAGGAGGATGGGCCGGGCCGAATGCATGAGTTCGGCGACGCTGGTAGCGCCCTGGCCTGCGTGCAGGGTGAGGTCGGGAGCGAAGGTGCCGGTCAGGGCGTGCTGGCCGGGGTCGGGCCCTGGGTAGCGGATGTCGGTGCCGGCGATCATGGCGCCTAGGCGGCGCAGCGGCTCGCCGGTGACCAGATCCTGGAACAGTTCCCGGAGAGCTTCGGCCGCCGGGTCCTGCCCGCGTCGCAGGGCCACCTGAGCCTGGGTCTGGAGCATCGCCCGTGCGCCGGCGAAGTAGCGCTCGTGGTGATAGCTGTCCAGCAGGCCGGCCGGCGCCCAGCCACCGAGATCGGCGGCCAGCTTCCAGCCCAGGTTGACCGCGTCAACCATGCCGGTATTGATGCCGATGCCCGTGGCGGGAAACTGGTGGGCCGCATCGCCGGCCAGCAGGATCCGCCGGTCCCGGTAGCGTTCGGCCTGCCGGGCCTGAAACCTGTAGCGCGATAGCCGGAACACCTCGGCCACGGGAAGCTCCGCGCCCAGCACGCGGCGAATGCTCTCCTGGAACTCGGTCAGCGTCATCGGCACGTCATCGTCAGCGTCGCCGGGCTCATCTTCGGTGGTCTGGACAAGCAGGATCCCGGAGGCGAGCGACCCGAACCCGAACACCCCGTGGTCTGTCCGGGTGAACCCCGCGCGGATCCGGCCCAGTCCGGGGACGTCGAGATCGCCGTTGTTCAGCCGGGTCACCGAATCGGGCACGGTGACCTGGGCCAGCCGGTTGACCTCCGGATACGTGGTGCCGGGGAATGCGATCCCGGCCGTGTCGCGGACCTTGCTGTGCGCGCCGTCGCAGCCCACCAGGTAACGAGCTCTCATGTGGTACGGCCCGTCCGGGCCGCGTACATCCGCGACCGCCGTGGCGTCGTCCTGGCTGACTCTGGCTACCTCGTGCCCGTGGCGTATCTCCGTGCCGAGTTCGCGGGCGTGCTCGCTGAGCAGGCGCTCCAGGCGCTGCTGCGGGAGATGCACGGCCCGGATCGGAGGATCGGCCAGGTGCGAGAAGTCCAGGTGCACACCGCCGAACGGGGCGTGCGGAGCCGGCCCGACGGGACGGCCGCTGGCCGCTTCGACCCGGGCCAGCAGGCCCCGGTAGCGCAGCAGTTCCACGATCTGGCCGTTGAAGCCGTTGGCCTTCGGGGCCTCTCGCAGCCCCGGCTGCCGCTCCAGCACCAGCGGCCGCACTCCAGCTAGGCACAGTTCACTGGCCAGCATCAAGCCGGCCGGGCCCGCCCCCACGATGATCACGTCGGTGTCCGTCACTTGCCGCTCCTCCCGGAGACGTCCCGGTCCAGCCTTAAGCCAACCATCACCTGCGCATGGACCCTGCTGGGCGTCCCCGTGTCGAGCCTTCCTGGCTCTCGGCATGTGCAAGAAGCCTTCCTCGCCGTGCGGCAGCGGGCCCGCCCCGGCGCGACCATAGCCGAGACCCTCGGCCGAACGGTCACCACCACCGAGGCGACACCGGCCGGCCCGACTGACCTTGACCGAGTGACCCGAGCCGCGACGCAAAAGTGAAGTTACCCCCCGTGTGCTTACCGGGTGCTCCCGGCGGCCCGTGGGCCTGAGCCGGCTTGGAGCCTGCCGGCTGTCGGAGGGGTAGGTTAGCATCGGTTTCATGAGCCACCTGCCGATATCCGGGGAGCAGCCGGTCGTGCCGCTGCCGGATCGCGAGCCTGCGGCAATCCGTGCGGCCGTGGCGCGTCTGGACCCGGCGGCTCTGGCGAGGTTCGAGGCTGACTGGACGGCGGCGACTGCCCGCGCGCGGGATGAGTACAGCCTGCTTCCAGCGCGGTACTTCGTCGAGCACTGGTTTAACTGGGTTGCCGTGGCACGATGGCCGGAACTCGCGGCGCGGTTGCGTGCCTGCGAGCGCATCGTGGCCGAGTCGCCAGACCGTGCAGAGC
Source organism: uncultured Actinomycetes bacterium (assembly GCA_963790065.1). Classification (GTDB taxonomy): domain Bacteria; phylum Actinomycetota; class Actinomycetes; order Streptosporangiales; family Streptosporangiaceae; genus Palsa-504. The sequence continues at coordinate 440,239 of CAWBNK010000005.1, forward strand.
GCCGGGCGGCTGCAGCAGAGATTAGCCAGATCCTGCGGCAGGCCGAGACCATCCGACGCATAGGCCGGCCAATGACCACAGCGTCCGCATCTGGTGCGGCCTACCAGGCCGCAGCCGACGAAACAATCGACAGTTCGGTCCTGTCCCTGACCACCAGTTCCGAGGCTTGATCAGCCCGCTCACCTGCGCATATGGCAGGAACAGAGGGATTCCCGTGGCGCTGAATGATGGGTGCGCTGTAGCGGAATCGCATGAAGAGAGAAAACAATGACCGTCCCGCAACCACGCCCGCGACGCCGCAAGCCGTGGACGCCGGGCCGTCCGCCCCGGAGATCGGGTCATTCCGGCTGCACCTGGCCGCCGAAGGCAAGGCGCCCAAGACGGTGCGGACCTACACCTAGGCCGTGGCCTGGTTCGCCGCCCACCTGATCCCGCGCACCGGGTGCACGAGGTGGGAGCAGGTCAGCGGCCACGATCTGCAGCGGTGGCTGGTGCACCTGTTGACCCCGTACAGCGACGCGTACGCCAGCAACCAATCCCGGGCCCTGCAGCAGTTCTTCCGCTGGCTCGCCGAGGAAGAGCAACTGCCGACCCGATGACCGGGCTGCGTGCCCCCAAGGTGAGCGAGAAGCTGGTCCGTGCCGACCTGGCGCGCGGTGTCGGCGTGCAGCTCGACGGCCTCCTCGGTGACCCGGAACCGCCAGGGCTGGGTGTTGTGCAGCGACGGCGCACGGCTGGTCACCTCGATGAGGTAGCCGACCTTCCTGGTCAGGGCCGATATGGCAACGGGACGGGGTGTTCCTATCATGGATCTCACAGCCTGAGTCGGGGCCAGCAGCCTCGCTCTTTCGCTTGAAGCTAAGCGGGAAAACCGCACGTGACAGCGGTCGAACGGCCTTGCCATCTGCAGGTCCAAGCCCCTTACTCAGGCCGGACATCGGCTCGGGGCAACGATGGCTCGGGCTGGACCTCGGCTGCGGCCGCAGTGATCTCCCACCCGGTGAGGTGGTCTCCGGCTGCGCCGGTGTAGGCGTCCCACGCGGTGGCCGGTGCATCGGCCACGTCGGCGGCCGCGACCGCCAGGACGACCGTCACGCGGACGCGGTCCGCTCCCGTGCGGTGCTCGGAGGCGATCTCGGCCGGTCGGCCAACGCACTCTCGAAGTCGGCGCGGACCGTTCCCCAGGCGCGCCAGTCATCCCGATCTGTGCGGGGCCAGGGAGGGAATTACCCGTCAGCCGCCGTGAGAACCGGGGAACGCTCGTCCGCTGCGGCATCTGCGATAGTGGCGGGGAGGATCGGAGATGGCTTGAATCCCTTGACCATGAGGTAGACGCCGAGCGACAACTCCCAGACGAATTCCGGGATCGTCGCGATGACCTGCGCCGCGGACCCTGGGTGGATGACGTTGAACAGCACGGCGGTCCCCGACGCGATGATCAGCGGACCTCCGATCAGCCCCAGCATCGCCATGCGACGCGGCACCAGGCCGGACCGGTACATCAGGTAGCCCAAGATCAGCCCGTTCCCGACGCCGACGATCCAGCCGGGCCCGAGCAGGAACGTCCAGTCATGGATCGCGACGAGCGACCTGCCGGCCGTGACGAGCGAGCCCCCGCCTGCGCTGGCGATGTCCTGCCGCAAGGTCACGACCGCAAGGACGCTGACGATGCCGATGGCGATGAAGGTGGACTCGATGATGCGGGCGGTGACGTAGCCGAGCGCGAGGGCCTCGTTCTGCCGTTTGAGGACCGGGAACAGCACGACGGCGCTGCCGACGTTGGCGACGATGAGGAGGACCTCGAGCAGCGCGCCCAAGGCCACGCGGGTGTCAGCGCCCGCGCCGACGATGTAGTTGGTGTGATCCAGCACCGGGCTGTAGAGAAGGAGCGCTGCCGGGATCGAAGTGAGAAAAGTGATCACGAACAGGGCGCCTGCAATTAGCGCGGTCTTTCTGGTTGAGCTCATCCGGACTCTTTTCGTTGGTGGATCGGCGAGGCATTGCTGGTTAGCTGCCTCGTGGCTTCAGCCGGGCTCGCGTCATCTGACGGTGCGGCTATCAGCCACCTGATGCTGCCGAATCCACCTCCGAACACACGGCCCATTGGAGTGATCCTGCTGGCCGAGCGGCTACTACTACCACCGTGGCCAGACCTCAATGGGGGCCAGATGAAGATGCTCAGGAAATCACGTGGAGATCATGTAAAGGCACCGGCCAGCGGGGATCTAACTTAAATGAGCGTCTGATAAATCGGTGGCCTGGGTGAGGCTGCCCAGACGGATAAGACCAGGTGGGAAACGGTAGAACGGCAGGACGTGCAGCGGAGGGTGGTGCGGCTGCTAGAGGAGTACAGCCCGGCGCACGCGGGTAACCAGTTCCGGGCGGTGCGCCGGTTCCTGCGCTGGCTGGCGATCGAGGAAGACCGCCCGGACCCGGTGAGAGCGCGGCCGCGCGGCGACGGTGACGGTGAAGCTGGTGCCGGTGTTCACCAGCGAAGAACTATCGGCGCTGCGGCGGGCGGGCCAGGGCAGGAGCTTCGCGGGCCGGCGGGACGCGGCGGTGCTGGCCGTGTTCGAGGCGGCCGACATCCGGCTCTCGGAGCTGGCTGGCTTCGCCCGCGGCGGCGGCGGCCTCGAACCCGGCGCTCTCAAGCAGCTTGGTCAGGCCTGCTAGCAGCAGCACCGAGTCTTCGGCGATCACCACCCGGGGGCGGCCCGGGCCCGCCGTCCCCGGCTCGCCTGTCACGGGTCCCACGTTATGACACCGGGCCGCCGGGGGGTCTCACGGCCGGCTCGCTTCAAGCGCCACGCGCAGCCGTCAGCTGATCACGAGGTGTCCGCTGGAGCGCAAACTCCCGTCAATGGCGTCAAGGCGTCCTTCCCGCTGGCCGCGCGCTGGTCGTGGTCCCGGCCGTGGTCAGGCCGGCCAGGTCGGCGCTCACCTGCCAGAGCCGTGTCGCAGCGGCCCGGTCGTAGCTGCGCCTGGAGGATCTCCGGGTTTTGCTGCTGGCGAAGTAGCGGCCTGTCACCTGCTCCAGGTCGGGAGCGGAAACCAGGTGGATGGACGTGGCGGCGCCCCGGTCGGGGGCCTTCATGAAGGGCCGCATGAACGGGGCGAACAGCCGCTGGACGCCGCCGGGGTCCTCGGCTCCGAACGAGGTGCGCACCACGCCGGGATGCAGCGCATTGGCGGTGACCAAGGTGGCCTGCAGCCTGCGGGCCAGCTCGTAGGTGAACAAGACGTTGGCGAGTTTGGACTGGTTGTAGGCCCGGGCGCCGGAGTAGGACCGTTCGCCCTGCAGGTCCTCAAAGTCGATCCGCCCGATGGCCTGCACGTTGGAGGAGACCGTGACCACGCGGGCCGGGGCGCTGTCCTTGAGCCGGTCCAGGAGCAGGTTAGTGAGCAGGAACGGCGCGAGATGGTTGATCGCGAAGGTGCGCTCGAGCCCGTCAGCGGTGACGTGCCGGGTGTTCCAGTACCCCCCGGCGTTGTTGACCAGCACATCGATCCGGGAAAGGCTCTGCAGCACCTCGCCGGCCAGCCGCCGCACCTGTGACAGGGAGGACAGGTCCGCGACGAACACGTCCACCTGCCCGCTGCCGGCGGCGCGGATCTCGCGGGCCGCGTCCTGGGTCCGCCCGCGGTCCCGGCCGGTGATCGCCAGGTGGGCGCCCATCGCGGCCAGGCCCAGGGCAGTCGCCCGGCCGATGCCGCCGCTGCCGCCGGTGACCAGCACCGTCCGGCCGGTCATCGGCCCGCTGTGGATCTGTTCCACTTCCGTGCTCCTTCGGTGGATGCCGGGACTGGTCCCGGCCGCGGCCTTCGAGCGGCACTGGTCACAACGGCGCCGCGCCTAGGCCGTCTCTTGTCGGCCTGCCCCTGCAGGCGGCGAGGCCGGCAAGACCAGATGATCAGCGTGGGCTTGGGTGCGATCCTGCTCGCCGCTTACGCGGCGAGGCTGAATGGCGGGTAGCGGTCGGTGAGGAAGCCGACGTAGGCCTCCACCCGCAGCGTGTAGCGGTAGGCGCTGACCAGGAAGCCCCGGATGCCCTCGGGGTACTCCCCGGTGAACAGCACGGCGAAGAAGCCGGCGATGATGCCCGCGCACGCCGCGATGGCCAGGCCGGCCAGCACGAAGTACTGGGGGATGGCCAGGAACCACTTGTACAGCGGCTGCCACCGCTGCAGGTGCCCGGGATAGGTCAGGCGCAGCGAGGTGCAGGGTTCGGCGCCGTCGTCGTCGGAGGACAGGTCGAAGTCGAACGGGGGATAGTCCTGGTGCATGAAGAAGGCGTAGCTCATGGCCCGCCACTCATAGCGGTAGGTCATGACGATGGCGTCGAACAGCGGCCGTGGTATCTGCTCGGCGAACAGCACGGTGAAGAAGCTGATCAAGGTCAGGGCCTGCCGCACGAAGCGCAGGGCATAGGCGATCATCAGGTGCGGGGTGGCCAGCAGCCACTGCACCAGGGGCCGCCACCGGGTGATGTGGCGGCTGGCGTGCAGCTCCAGCTGGAGGGGATACGGGGCGGGCATGGACACGATGGCTCCTTAGTTCGGGCCGCTTCGGGAACGGAACGGCGGGGGCGGCGGCGAGCGGGGTGCCGGGGCAGGCCCGGACCCGGACGCCGCGCCCGGTCAGTTGCGGGGTGGTTCTGGGTGGCCTGAGCCGGCGTCTGGGATCCGGCTGCCGCCCCGGCCGTGTGCTCGCGGTCAGGCGGTGACGTCGTGGTAGGCGGGTGCGGTGTCGGCTGCGGTCATTCCGGCTGTAATGGGGCAGGGCTTGAAGCCTTTGACGACCAGCCAGACGCCCAGCGACAGCTCCCAGGCAGCCACCGGGAGTGCGGCGAGCTCGGGGGAGCCCAGCTTCAAGCCGCCGAACAGCGTGGCGATGACGGTACAGATGAGCAGCGGGGCTCCGATGAGTCCGACCACGGGAATGACGCGGGGCACGAGCCGGGACCGGTACAGCAAGGAGCCCAGCAGCAGTGCGTTGATGCCCGGCATGAGGCTCTGGCTGAGCAGGAACGTCCAGTTGTAGACCGCGACGTGCGACGCGGCGGTGGTGAGGAGTGCGGCCGAAGTTGCCCCGGTCGCTCCGGCCTGCCGCAGGGTCACCAGCGACAGCAGGCTGACGACGCCAGTGAAGACCATGACGGCTTCCAGGACGCGGGCGGCGACGAAGCCGAGCGCGGCGCCTTCGTTCTGCCGCTTGACCACCGGGTACAGCGTGACTGCGGTGCCGATGCCGGCCAGGGCGACGATCACCTCGAGGAAGCCGCCCGCGAGCACGCCGGCGTGGGAGCCGGAGCTGAGGATCCAGTCCCGATGATTCTTCACCGGGCCGTAGAGGGCGAGGGTGGGGATCGAGACGAAGGTGATCAGGTAGAACACGCCGGCGATTAGCGCTGTCTTCCGCATTTTGTCCATCGGCGCGCGCTTCGTTGTCGTGGTTCGCTCGGTTGTCGTGGTTCGCAGGGTGGTGGTCACGCCGGTCTCCTTCGTGGATGTGGCTTGGCGGATGTCGGTGTTGAGCATTTCTGGCTGGTCAGGTCCCACCCCGGGTCAGGCGTCCCGGTGCCAGCCACCTGAGATGGTGGCGGCGCTGCGGCCACCGACGACGGCCTTGGCGTCGAGCAGCGCTCCAACCGCCCTGAGAGGGTTGGTCAGCTCGCCATTCGGCTTGCCGTAGCGCTTGGTGAGGTGCCGTGCCTTGATCATTGTTCTGCCATCCCCTCGGTGCTCTTGGTGCTGAAAACAGGGTGCGCCGAGGGCCTGAGGTGGCACTGCCGTGGCGCTGAGGTCGGACCTCAGCGCGGCCGGAGGCTGCTCAGGGTGCTGGCGGGGCCGACGGTCGTAGGGTGGACGTGTGGAGGTGCGGTTCTTCGGCGAGTTCGAGGCAGTAGAAGGGGGCGTGCCGGTCCCGGTCCGGGGCGTCAAGCAGCGAACGGTCCTGGCCCTCCTGGCGCTTCAGCGGGGAAAGCCCGTCAGCGCAGACCGGCTGATCGACGCGCTGTGGGGTGACGGGCAAGTGGCCAATCCGGTCAACGCCTTGCAGGCCCAGATCGGCCAGTTGCGTCGTACCCTCGGTGCAACGGCGATCGTCACCTCCGATGCCGGCTATGCCCTCGATATCGGTCCCGATGATGTCGACGCAGCCCGTTTTGAACAGCTGGTGGCAAAGGGACGGTGCCTGCTTGAGGAGGGGGAGATGGCGCTCGCCTCCACGGCGCTGGGCGAAGCGCTACGGCTGCGGCGGGGGGAGCCGCTGGCCGAGTTCGCGTACGCCGGCTTCGCTGATGCCGAACGGACGCGTCTCGCCGAGTTGACCCTGGTGGCGAGCGAGACCCGTGCCGAAGCCGACCTGGCGTTGGGCCGTCACGGCGAGCTGGTAGGCGAGCTGGAGGCGTTGTGCCGGGAATACCCGCTTCGCGAGCGGCTGTGGGAGCTGCTCATGCTGGCCCTGTACCGGGCTGGCCGCCAGGCCGAGGCCTTGCGCGCCTACACCGAGGCTCGTGACCGTCTGGTCGACGAGCTGGGAATTGACCCTGGCCCGGCCCTGCGAGAACTCGAGGCCCGCATCCTGGCCCAGGACCCATCACTCGCCGCAGCCGGGCCGGCAGGTCTCGAGGCGGTTCCGGCGCCGATGGCGACGGGCAACCTGCGGGAGCAATTGAGCAGCTTCGTCGGTCGCGCTGGGGAACTCGAGGAGCTGAGCGGGGCGGTGCGCTCGAGCCGGCTGGTGACGCTGGTCGGTCCCGGTGGGGTGGGCAAGACCCGGCTGGCGGTGGAGGCGGCCGCCACACTGCGCCAAGAGCACCGGGACGGGGTCTGGCTGGTCGAGTTCGCGAGCGTCACCGGGCCCGATGGGGTTGCGCCGGCTGTGGCCGGGGCACTCGGGGCGGCCGTGGCCGGCCTCGTTGGCCCGCCTTCGCCGGACTCGACGGTGGAGCTCATCGTGCGCTTCCTGGCCGGGCGGTCGCTTCTGGTCGTCTTCGACAACTGTGAACACGTGATAGGCCAGGCGGCCGTCCTGGCCGAGAGACTAGCTGGAAGGGTGCCTGGTCTGCGGCTGCTCGCGACGAGCCGCGAGCCGCTCGGCGTTCCCGGCGAAGTCCTGGTGTCCGTGGGCCCGTTGGCCCTGCCGGCCGCAGTCGACCTGTTCGTGGATCGCGCTCGGGCGGTGCGACCCGGATTTACGGCAGACGGGCACACGCGTCCTGTCATCGACGACATCTGCCGCCGGCTGGACGGTCTTCCCCTGGCTGTCGAACTGGCCGCCGCGCGGCTGCGTTCACTGACATTGGTCACGCTGGCGGAACGGCTCGACGACCGCTTCCGGCTGCTCACCGTGGGTGCCCGCACGGCCCTGCCCCGCCAGCAGACCCTGCGGGCGGTGGTGGACTGGAGCTACGACCTGCTGTTCTCCGACGAGCGCCGCCTGTTCGCACGGCTGTCGGTCTTTGTCGGAGGCTGCGATCTGGACGCCGCCGAGGCGGTCTGCGCCGACGACCAGGTGCCGGCCGGAGAGGTCCTCGACGTTCTGAGCCGGCTAGTCGACAAGTCCCTCGTCGCCGCTCCTGACGCCGGTCGTGACGCCCGGTTCATTCAGCTTCAGACGCTGTGGCAGTACGGCCGGGATCGCCTGGGTGAATCCGGCGAAGCTGCCGCCATGTGCGCCAGGCACGGCGCCTATTACCGGCAGATGGCAGAGGAGGCCCACGAAGGCCTGCGAGGCGCCACCGGGCCGGTGTGGCGGGAACGCCTCACCTCGGAGCTCGGCAACCTGCGGTCCGCGCTCGACTGGTTCATCGCACGAGGCGATGCCGATGCGGCGCTGTCGCTGGCGTCGGGAATGGCCTGGCTATGGTTCATCAACAGCGACTTTGTCGAAGGAGCACGCTGGCTGGGTGACGCGCTCAGCGCGAAAGGACCGCGCCGTCCTGAACTGGCCGCGACCGCCCAGGTCTGGCACGGCTATTGCATGTGCATGGCGTACAGTCCGGCCGCTGGTGTTCCCGAATGTGACGCGGCCCTCGCCGCGTTGCGGACCAGTGACGACCGGGCCCGTCGAGCGGAGGCGCTGCTGTTCTGCGCTACGGTGCTGATGCGCGCGCTGGAGTTCGAACGATCTCTCGGCGCGCTGAGCGAGGCGCACGATCTGCTGGAACCGGCTGTGCACGGCTGGCTGCTGGCCTACCACGACTGGATAGTGGCCGAGAACATGATGCTGCTGGGGCAGTTCGATGACGCGGAGCCTGCCGCCCGCTCGGGCGTCGAGCGCTTCGACGCCCAAGGGGAGGTCTGGATGTCGGTCGGCCCGCTGAACATCCTGGCCGGCATCGCCACAGCGCGAGGCGATCTCGATGGGGCCTCAGCGGCCTACGAAGCGCTCCTGGAACGGTCCCGCGCAGCGGGGCAGCGCGATTTTGTGATGTTCAGTCTCCAGCGCCTGGCCGGGCTGCGAGCCAAGCAAGGCGACGATGCCGCCGCAGACGGCGTGTACGAAGAGGCGATCGCATGCAGCTTCAACCCGTTGGTGTCGGCCGACTTGATGGTCGGCCAGGCCGCGGTTGCTCGCCGGCTCGGCGACCTGGCGCGGGCGCGGGCACTGCTCGACGCGGCGGGAGCTTACTACCGGAAGGTGGGCCTTCCCGCCGGCCAGACCGGTGTCCTCGCTGGCCTGGCTTGGTGGGCAGTTAGCGCGGGCCAAGCTGACGAGGCGATGGTTTTTGCCGCTGACGCCTGCCAGGCCGCCGCCGCTAGCGGGGACCCGGCAGTACAACTGCTCGCTGATACGGCCGTAGCCGCAGTCAGGGCGCTCGCCGACCCAACCCGGCCCAACGCTGAGGCTTTCATTGCGCTCGCTCAGCAGCGCGCCCAGAGTTTGTCGTACGGCAGTCTCACCAGTTTCACCGACGAGCCGGATGTCGCCGCACTCGCGGCTCGCCTCGCGCTTCGGAGTCGCTAACCAGCGACTCGGCGACGGCCGCCGCAGTCGGTTCGGCACCTTCCTGAGACCTTGGACGCTACCTTCTACGAACCGGAAGTCGCAGCTTCAGATTTCCTCGCGGCGGTTGACCTCAGTGTCATCTCAGTGCCGCCTCAGGCCAGCCAGGCAAACTGGGTTCATGCAGCCAGCACAAGGTCGGCCCGTCAGCGAAAATGATCACTTGGACGCCGCCGGGCCCGCCGTTGAGGACCACGGCCGCGCGGTCACCGCAAGCTCGCAGGCCGCGACGTGGTACCGGCAGGCACAGCGAGCCATCGACCGCCGCCGGGCCACCACGGCGCTGCGCCACGCCGTGGAAGCCGACCCGGCGTTCGAGCTCGCCCTCGCCGACCTCGACGCCCTGACCGGAACCTCAGGCCAGCGTCACAGTCGCGGGCAGATGAACTGGGAACGCCACCACATCGAGGTCGTCCGCACCGCGGCCTCCGGCAATGGCAACCGAGCCGCCGACCTGCTCCGCGAGCACCTCGCTGGCGTCGGGTGCGACCCTCTCGCCTTCCGGATCGTCGCCCAGATGCGACAGCCGGCAGGGATGGACGACGGCTTCGAGAACCTCGCAGGCCAGCTCCCAGATTGCCACCCAGCCCGATGGGCGAGCTCTCCATGACCGCCGAGAGGACCGCCGCCCCGACGCCGGCCGATCAGCGGTCGGCGACGCGCGTCGTGTTCCCCGAGCCTCGCCGGGTCGAGCTCGAGGAGGTGATCGTTGACCTCCGCGAGCTTGGGCCGCATGAGGTCGTCGTGCAGGCTCGCCGCAGCGTGATCAGCCCGGGCACCGAGCTAGCCCATTATCGCGGCGAGTCCCTCGGCGGTCTGCGCCTGCCCGCCCAGCGCCCGCACCAGCCGTTCCATCCGGGCTACGCCATGGCCGGAACTGTCCTCGCCGCCGGACCCGACAGCGGCTTTGCGGCCGGGACGAGCGTTCTGTCGCACACCCCGCACCAGAGTGTGGTGCGCTTCGACCCCCGCCAGCACGTCTGCCTGCCGCTGCCGGCCGGGATCGACCTCGACATTGCGCCCTTTGCCCGCCTCGGCCAGATCGGCGGCGTCAGCTTGCAGCTCAGCGCGGCGCGGCCCAGTGACACGGTGGCGGTGATCGGCCTCGGGCCGGTGGGCAACCTCGTCGCCCAGTTGGCCCAGGACTCGGGGTACCGGGTGGTTTCGGTCGAGCGCTCGCCCGGTCGCCGAGAGCTCGCCCGCTCCTCCGGGCTCAGCACGGTCGTCGCACCAGAGGAAGCCGGCGATGCCGTCGCGGCCGCCGGCGCCAGGCTCGTGTTGGAGTGCTCAGGCAATCAGCACGCGGTCCTGCTCGCCACGGAGATCTGCGCTCCCCACGGTGAGGTGATGTTGGTCGGGGCCCCGTGGCGACGCGAGCCGGAGGTGGCGGCGAGCTCAGTGGTGGCCCGCGTGTTCGAGCGATTCCTGTCCCTTCGCAGCGGCTGGGAGTGGCAGGTCCCGCTCTACGGCGAGGAGCGTTCTGTCGCCGGCTGCACGCGCTGGGTACTCGAGCGGCTCGCCGCCGGGTCAGTCGCAACGGGGCGGCTCGTGAGCGGAACGATCACGCCCGACCAGGCGCACGCCGCGTACGGCGTGCTCGACAGCGAACCCGACCGCCACCTCACGTTCCTGTTCGACTGGGAGGCGACGTAGTTCCCCCACCGCCAGCCGGCCGTTGGGCAGCACGTTTACATTGGACATGAGGCTCGGTCCAATCGGCCGGTTCGCCTCCGGGGCCATCTGTTAGTGGTGTGGGCGCCAGCTGTTTCCTTGCGTCCCCGGATGAGGTCAGATGAGCTCCAGTCTTTGCGGTGGCCCGGACAGAGCCCGTGAGCCTCGGCAAGTCGGGCGGCTCGCGGACGGCGTCGTATTCCCTGGGGCGTCTACCTGGCGCTTGTCCCGACGCTCGGGCTCCTCGGCTTCTTCGGCTACTACCCGGACATCAACGGGCTGGTTCACTCCCTGACGAACTGGGAGCCAGGCTTCAGTTCCCCCTTCGTCGGACTGGCCAACTACCGCGCCATGTGGCACGACAGCCTGTGGTGGGAGGCGTTCGCCCACATCGGGATTATCTTCGTCGTGGCCGTGACGGCGATGTGGGTGATCCCGCTCGCCGCGGCGGAACTCCTGATCACCCTCTCGCGACCGCGCTGGCGCCTGTTCTTCCGCTACCTGCTCATCGTCCCGCTCGCCTTCTCCCCGGTGATCCAGGTCCTCACCTGGCAGTTCATCTATGATCCCAACGTCGGCGTGCTGAACGGCTTCCTTGGCAAGATCGGTCTGGAGGCGCTTGAGAAGAACTGGCTCGGCGACCCTAACACTGCCCTGTGGGCGCTGATCTTCATCAACTTCCCGTGGATTGCCGGCCTGCCGTTCCTCATCTTCAGTATCGGCCTCCAGAACATCCCCGGCGAGATCTTCGACGCGGCGGCGATCGACGGCGCGCGGCGCTGGAAGCGGTTCCTCGCCATCGACCTGCCGCTGCTGCTGCGTCAGGTCAAGCTGCTGTTCTTCCTCGCCGTCGTCTTCGTGCTGCAGTACGGGTTCGCCCCCTACATCGCCACCCAAGGCGGACCGGACAACGCCACGACGGTGCCGATTCTGAGGATCGTGGGGGTGGCCTTCGACGCCGGCGAATGGGGCTACGCCGCGGCACTGTCCGCGGCGCTTCTGGTCGTCATGGTGCTCATGAGCGGGCTGGCGCTGCTCGCCGGGCGCCGCCGCGCTCCGAGGGGAGCATCCTGATGGCCGACGTACCCGCGCCGCCATCACGGCTGCGGGCACGTCCCCTTACGCGCAGACAGCTGACGGACCTCGCCGCCGCCGCCGTCTTGTCGTGCCTCGCCTTCGTCGGGCTGTTCCCCTACCTGTACATGCTCCAGACTGCAGTCAAGTCGGACTCGCAGTTCAGCAGGAACAAAGCGACACCGACCTGGCCGTTCCACCTCGGCAACTTCGCCACCGCCTGGCGCGAGGTGGCTCCCTACCTCCTTTCCTCGATCATCGTCGCCGCCTGCGTCATGTTCGGCTGCATTCTGCTCGGCTCGGTCAGCGGCTTCGTGCTCGCGCGTTACCGCTTTCCCGGCTGCAACTTCTTCTTCGGCCTCATCGCCCTGCTGCTGATGGTGCCGAACGTGGCAAGCCTCATCCCGCTCTTTGTCCTGATGCGAGATCTCGGTCTGCTCAACTCCTACCCCGACCTGATCATCCCGCAGCTCACCACCCAGACGGTCTTGTCCGTGGTGCTCATGAAGACATATATCGAGCACCTGCCCGAGGAACTGTTCGACGCGGCCCAGATCGATGGCGCGTCGCCGGCGCGGACCTACTGGTCGATCACCCTGCCGCTGGCGCGACCGATCATCGGAACGGTCGCCCTGTTCAGCGTGATCTCGGTGTGGAGCGATTACTTCTGGCCCGAGCTCACCATCGTCACGAACTCGCTGCGTACGGTGCCGGTCGGCGTCCAGTTCTTTCAGGGTGAGCTCACCACGTCCTACGGCCCGCTCTTTGCCGGCTATCTGATCGCGAGCCTGCCGCTGCTCATCCTGTTCGCGGCGCTCGCCAAGAATTTCCTGGACGGCATCGAGGGCGGTCTGGCGGTGGAC
>CAWBNK010000006.1:0-1139097 GCA_963790065.1 uncultured Actinomycetes bacterium
GGCGCGGCGCGGCAGCCGATGATCTTCCTGGTCATGGACGTGTCTCCTTCGGCTGGGTGACGGTGCTGCGGGCGGTCAGGGACGGGCCTCGAAGACCGCGTTGAACGGGGTCTCGGCGGCCCGGCGGAAGCGGGTGAACCCGGCTTGTCCGGCCACCTGGCGGATGGCGGCCTCGCCGGCCTGGGCGCCGAGCGCGTACCCGCCGGGCTGGGAGCGGGCGTTGGGCACGCACAGGAACACCGAACCCGAGTAGTAGGTCCGGCCGACCGGGTTGAGGTTGTCGGCGAGGGTGTCGCCGGCGATCGGCTCGACGATCAGCCAGGTGCCGTCGGCGTCGAGCGCCTGCCGGATGTGCCGGGCCGCGCCGACCGGGTCGCCCATGTCGTGCAGGCAGTCGAAGGTCGCGACGAGGTCATAGCCGGTCCCGGAGAACGTCTGCGCGGAGGCGACCTCGAACCGGGCCCCGTCGGCGACGCCGGCGTCGGCGGCCCGCTTCCTGGCCATGTCAATGGAGGCCTGGTGGTAGTCCGAGCCCAGGATCCTCGCCTGCGGGTACGCCTGGGCGAGCAGGACGGTCGAGGCCCCGTGCCCGCAGCCGACGTCGGCCACCCGGCCGCCGGCGGCGAGCTTGCCCTCGACATCCTCCAGCGCGGGGATCCAGGTGGAGGTGAGGTTGGCGACGTAGCCCGGGCGGAAGAACAGCTCACAGCCCGAGAACACGTCCTCGTGGTGCTCGTGCCAGGCCATGCCGGCGCCGGTGCGGAACGCGTCGGTGATCTGCGATTCGGCTCGCAGCGCGCCCAGCGCGAACAAGAACGCCCCGGGCAGGTACAGCGGCCCGTCCGGGTCGGCCAGCGCGAAGGCCTGCTCCTCGGTCAGCGAGAACTCACCCGTGGCGGGGTCGTAGCTGACGTACCTTCCCGCGGCCTGCCCGGCCAGCCACTCCGCGATATACCGCGGGTCGGTCTCGGTGCGCCGTGCCAGCTGCTCCGCGGTCGCCGGGCCTTCGGCGAGACTGCGGTACAGCCCGAGCCGGTGCCCCACGACCACGCTGCCGGCCGCGACGGTGGCGCCGAGGTCGGTGACGAACGTGCCGAGGAGCTCGTGCAGCTTGTCCTGGTCGATGCTCATGTTGCCCTCCTGATCGGTGACGGTGCTGCTGCCAGCCTCCGTGGGCGCCGTCTGCGGCTCCGTCAACGCAGCGTCAAAAGGAGCAAGGCGCAAATCCGGGCCACGGATATAAAGTGAGGAAATGCTCCAGGTGCGGCTGCTGGGGACAGTGGCAGCCGAACGCGACGGCGAGCAGGTCACGCTCCCACCGCCAGGCCTGGCTGCTCGCCCTGCTTGCGCTGCGCCCGGGACCGCACGACCGCGAGGCCGCGGCGGCGCTTCTGTGGCCCGGCAGTGCCCGGCCGGCCGCCCGGGCCAACTTGCGCACTGCGGTGTGGGCGCTGCGCAAGGCCGTCGGCGACGACCCGCTGATCGCGTCCAGGACCGCGGTCGGGCTGCGCCCGGACGCGGTCACGGTAGATCTCGCCGATTGCCGGGGCCGCGCGGCCGCCGGCGACGTGGCGGCCGCGGCCGCGCTGTGCCGCGGCGAGCTGCTGGCGGGATTCGCCGAGGACTGGGCCGAGGAGGCCCGGCGGCGGCAGCGAGCGGAGCTGGCCGAGGCGCTGGCCTCCCGGTCCGCTGCCGCTGAGCGGGATGGCGACCCAGCCGCCGCGGCGCGCTGGTCGCGGTTGCGCTGCGAGCTTGATTCGCTGGATGAAGCGGCCCACGCCGACCTGGTGCGGCAGCTCGCCGCGGCTGGCGACCGGGCCGGTGCCCTGGTCGCCGGGCGGGAGGCTAGTGACCGGCTGCGTAGCGAGCTCGGCGTGCGGCCCGGTCCGGCGCTGCGCGCGGCGCTGGCCGAGGCACGCGGTCCTGGCGGCGCTGCGGTCCCGGTCGGCCCGGCGACGACGCGTCCGCTGTACGGGAGGGCCGCGGAGCTGCGCACGCTGACCGCGGCCTGGGCGGCGGCGCGGGCCGGGCACGGACGCGTGGTCCTGATCACCGGCGAAGCCGGCATCGGCAAGACCCGCCTGGTTACCGAGCTGGCCCGGCGCGCCGATAACGCCGGCGCCCGGATCGCGGTCGGCGCCGGCGTCGACGTCGGCGGCGAGGCGCCGCTGGCCATCTGGCAGGAATTGGTGCCGCAGCTGGCCCGCACCGTGCCGCCGCCGCCCGGGCAGGCCGACTGGCCGGCCGAGCTGGGCCGGCTGGCCCCCGACCTTGCCGCGCGGCTGGGCCGGGACGCCCCGCCGCCGCCGGTGGCCTCGCCGGAACTGGAGCGGCTGCGGCTGTTCGATGCGGTGCTGCGGCTGGTGGAGTGGGCCGCGGCCGGCCGCCCCGTGCTGCTGGTGGCCGAGGACGTGCATCGGGCCGACCCGGCCAGCATGCAGCTGTGCGCGCACATCGGCCGGCGGCTGACCGCCCACCCCGTGCTGTTCGTGCTGACCCGCCGCGACAAGCCCGAGCGCCCCGCCGCTGATGCGCTGCTGGCCGACCTGGCCGGCCGCGGCGTGGAAGTCGCCGAGGTCGAGCTCGGTCCGCTGTCGCAGGCCGAGGTGGCGGCGGTGGCCCGCAGCGTGGCGGACCTGACCGAGGCCGCCGTCGAGCAGGTGGTCCGCGCCGCGGACGGTAACCCGCTGCTGGCGGTGGCCAGCGCCCGGGCGCTGGCCGCGGGCCGCGACGCTCCGCCGCAGGACCTGCGGTCCGCGGTCCGCGCGGCGACCGGGACGCTGGCCCGCGCGGCGCGCGACCTGGTCGAGGTGCTCGCGGCCGCGGGCCGGGAGCTGTCCGCCGCCGAGCTCGCTGCGCTGCCGCTGGCCGACCGCGACGACGCCGAACAAGCCGTCCTGGACACCGGGCTGGTGTTCCGCAGCGGCGGCGGGCTGCGGTTCCGCCATGCCCTGCTCGCCGAGGCGGTACGCGCTGACCTCGGGAACCAGGGCCGCCGCTACGAGCAGCTCGCGCTGGCGATCGAGACGGCCGCCCGGTCACCCGATCTGGTTGCCGCCGAGGTGGCCGGCCACCTGCACCGCGCGGGACGAGACGACCTGGCCGGGCCGAGGTGGCAGCGCGCCGCCCGGCATGCCCGGTCGCTGGGCGCGATGCCCGAAGCGGCCCGGTTCTGGGCCGAGGCGGTGCGCTGTGACCCCGAAGCGGCGGGCCCGCGGCTGGAGCTGGCCGAGGCGTTCGGCTGGCTAGGCCAAGACGCCGACTTCGAGCGCGAGTGGCAGGCAGCCCTGCAACTCCTGCCCGCAGAGGGGCAGTCGGTGGCCTGGAACCGGCGGGGCAAGGTGCTGGGCATGGTCATGTGCAATCTCCGGGCGGGGCTGGCCGCCTACCAGCGGGCCGTGGAACTCCTGCCTGCGGACGCGCCGCGGCTGCTGCGGGTGGAGATCCTGCTCGGCGCGGCCTCGTGCGAGTCGGTCGCCGGTGACCCGGCGCGCGGTGCCGCGCTGCTGAACCAGGCAGCCTCGCTGGCCGCCGACCCTGATGACACGATCGTGGCGGAAATGGCCAACGCCGAGATGACGTCGCTGGCCCGGCAGGGCCGGTTCACCGAGTGTGAGGCGGTGGCCGAGCGCGGCGGAGCCGCCGCGTGCCGGGCCGGCCTGCCGGACCTTGCCTTTACCATCTGGCTCATGACCGCGTGCGCGCTCAGCGTGGCCGGCGACATGGCCGGGGCGCTGCGGGCGGCCGATGCCGCGGTTGCGGCGACCCGCGGCATACCGGTGATCGAGGTACGGTGCCTGGCCGGCCGTGCGTTTGTGCTCTCCCGGCTCGGCCGCCACGACGAGGCGCTGTCGCTGGCCGCCGAGCAGCTGGCCAAGGCCGAACGCATGGACTCCCCGGAGGCCGCGGCCCTGGCCCGCCACGACGCCGGGCTGATCTCGCTGGCGGCCGGGCACTACGCCGAGGCGGCGCGGATGCTCGCCGAAGCGCTGGCCGAGGGCGCGGAAGTGAGCCGCCCGGCCGCGCGGCTGGCCCGGGCCGAGGCGCTGGCCCGGTCCGGCCACCCGGACGACGCCGCGGCCGAACTGCGCCGCGCGGCCCTGGAGCCGGTCCGCGACACCGACCTGCCGTGGGCGCTGGTGCCACTGATGACCCGCGTGCAGGGACTGATCGCGCTGGCCCGGGGCGACCACACGCTGGCCCGCCGGCGGCTTGGCGAGGCAGCGGACAGCTGGCGGCGCCACCTGCGGCACGACGCCGGCACCGAGTTCATGGCCACCGTCGTGGACCTGGCCCGCCCTCCGATCGTCGGCCTGGTCGAACCGCAATGGGAGCTGCGCCGGCTCACCACCGAACTGGCCGAGCTGGACGAGCTGACGGAGGTGTCCTGATGCCCGGATTCGAGCTGAACACCGACTGCGGTGCGCCCGTCGAGGAAGTCTGGAAGCTGCTGTTCGACCCGGACCGGTTCCCGGACTGGTGGGCCGGGATCGAGACCGTGCGCAAGGACGCCCCCGGGCAGTTCACCCTATGGCCGACCGGCTACCCGGACTTCCCGATGCCGCAGAAACTGCGAGCCGACCAGGCCGACGGGCGGGTCATCATCTCCTGCCAGGTCTTCGCCATCGACATCGTTCTGGCAGCTCGCCGAGGCCGGCGCCGGCACCTCCATCCACGTGAACGTCACCGCGCCCGACTCCGAGGCACACCGGCTCGACCTCCAGCACCGGCTCATCGAGGAGTCACTGCGCCGCCTCGCCGCGCTCGCCGAGGCCACGTCCTGACCGGCCCAGGCGGCACGCACTCCGCCCGACGCGCCCAGAACACCCCTCCCCGGAGCGGCACGGACGAAGTGCCGATCCCGCTGGGAATGGTGGCATAGGTGCGGGCTGTCATCCGCCTGGTTTTCAGGCCGGCCTCGCCGCTGTCGGTACGAGGCGCTTGCGGTAGCGCGGATCTGGTCAGGCGCTCTGGCGCTGGACCAGGCTGAAAAGCATCGAGGGGGCATGCTCGGGTGTGGGAGCGCCGTCCAGCAGCGCGCTGGCCCGGGTCCACAGGTGGCGGGCGAAGTCGGTTACGTGCAGCCGGACCGTGGTCAGGGCGGGCTGGGTGTAGCCGCTCACGGGGTCATCGTCCATCCCGATGACGGCGAGATCACCCGGAACGCTGAGCCCGGCCTGGGCGGCGGCTGCGAGGCAGGCCATGGCGTATTCGTCGTTGTAGCAGGCCACCGCCGTCACCGGATCGGGCCGGTTCGTCCAGGCCTGGAGGACAGCTGACAGTTCATCGGTCGGCAGGCCGGGTGGTGCCGCGAGCTCGGCGACCGCCGGCGGGTCCAGGCCGAGTTCGGCCCCGGCTGACCGGGCACCGGCCAGCCGCGGCCCGGCGAATATTCCCAGCTTCGGATCAGCCGTGGTCAGGTAGCCCAGCTGGCGGTGGCCGCGGGACGCGAGGTAGCGGATCTGCAGGGCCGCGCCGGTGTCGGCGGTGTCCGGGTCCTGGCCGCTGTCGTTCTCGATACCTGGGATGCTGGCCCGCGCGAGCAGGTCTTTCTGCCCCTGGTTCAGCCGACCCAGGGTGATGGCCATGGCCGGCTGCAGATGCGTCAGGGTGGCAGCCAGGTCGCCGGGATCGTGCTGCTGCCAAGTCACCAGGGACCGGCCGCTGGCGGCCGCCTGGGCGGAGAGGGCGTCGATGATCGCGGACAGGTTGGCGCCGTAAGGCGTGCCGGCGTTGATAAACAGGACCAGCCTGGACTCGCCGGCGCGCAGCGTCCGCGCGGCGGCGTGCGGGGTGTAGTCCAGTTCGGCCGCCGCGGTGAGCACTCGCTGCCGGGTGGCGTCGGGGATCGACTGATGGGGCGCGTCGTTCAGCACGTAGCTCACGGTGGCGCGGGAAACCCCCGCCAGGCGTGCCACGTCGTCACTGGTAGGCCTGCGTGCCGCGGTCATGCTGTCCTTCCGCCATGAGACAGAAAACGGGCTCACCCAGGTGGCGGTGCTGCTAGATGATCAGCTAGTCACGCAGCACCACATAGCCCGGCTCTTGTGCTCGTAAGCTCTCTCATGACATAGTAGCTTACACGAGTAAGTTACACGAGTAAGTGGCTTAGGAAATCTCATATCTGTAGAGGAGCGTCAATGCCTGTTCACGCAACCCCGGCCGCCGCGAGCCACGCCTGGCCGGTGCACAGCGAGGCTGAGGTGGCTGAGCGCGTTGATGCGCTGGTCGCCCGGATGACGGTCGCGGAGAAGGCCGGGCAGCTCACCCAGTACTTCTACTTCGACCTCCCGCTGTCGGAGGAACAGGAGGCGGATGCCCACGGTGCCACCCCGCCCGGCCATGAGGCCGCGGTCGAGGCGGCGCTGGCCCGCGGGGAGGTCGGCTCGCTGTTGTTCGTCACTGACCCGGCGAAGATCAACCGGCTGCAGCGGCTCGCGGTAGCGGGCAGTCGGCACGGCATCGGTGTCCTGTTCGGGTTCGACGTGATCCACGGCCTGCGCACGATCTTCCCGGTGCCGATCGCCATGGCCGCGTCGTGGGATCCCGAGGCGATCGAGCAGGGCCAGGCCGTCGCCGCGCGCGAGGCCCGGGCGGCCGGGATCCACTGGGCATTCGCGCCAATGGCCGACATCGCGCGGGACCCGCGCTGGGGCCGGATCATCGAAAGCGCCGGCGAGGACCCCTATCTCGCGGCGACCGTAGCCGCCGCGCAGGTACACGGATTCCAGGGTAACGGCCTCGGATCGCCGGGCCGGATCATCGCCGGGCCGAAGCATCTCGCCGGGTACGGGGCTGCGCTGGGCGGGCGTGACTACGACGAGGTCAACCTGTCTGACTCCGAGCTGTGGAATGTCTACCTGCCCCCGTTCGAGGCGGCCATCAGGGCCGGCGCGGGGAACATCATGACCGCGTACATGGACCTCAACGGCATACCGGCCACCGGGAACCGCTGGCTGGTGGCCGACGTGCTGCGCGGCACGTGGGGATTCGGCGGCTTCGTGGTCAGCGACGCCCAGGCCGTGCACGACCTGCGCACGCACGCCTTCGCGGCCGACCTGACCGACGCCGGCGTGCGAGCCGTGCAGGCCGGCGTGGACATGGAGATGACACTCGGCGACCCCGCGTACGCGCACCTGCCGGAGGCGGTCGCGGCCGGCCTGGTGGATGAGAACGTCCTGGACGCCTCGGTCCGGCGGGTCCTGACCGCCAAGGCCCGGATGGGCCTGCTCGATGACCCGTACGTCGACGAGGACAACGCCCGCATAGTGCTGGCCGACCCGGAGCACCGCGCGGCCGCCCGCACCGCCGCGCAGCGCTCAGCGGTCCTGCTCCGCAACGAGGGCGGCCTGCTCCCGCTGGCCAGCCCCTCCTCGATCGCCGTGATCGGACCCCTGGCCGACTCCCGGCGGGACACCCTCGGGCCCTGGGTCTTCGACTTCGACCTGGATGAGACGGTCACCGTCCTGGACGGCATCAGGGACCGGGCCGGTGCGACAGCTGAGGTCGGCTACGCCCCGGGCATCCGCCCGGGCCGCCGCACTTTCCCGTCGATGTTCGACAAGTTCGGCGGCAACGCGCCCGCGGACCCGGCCGGGTTCGACGACGCCGCCGAGCTCGCGCGTGCCGTCTCCCTGGCGCAAGCCTCTGACGTCGCGATCGTCGTCCTGGGGGAGTGGCAGGACATGATCGGCGAGGGAGCGTCCCGGTCCAGCCTGGAACTCCCCGGCGGGCAGCTCGCCCTGCTGCAGGCCGTCGCGGCCACCGGCACGCCGGTGGTGCTGCTGGTCATGAACGGCCGTCCGCTCGACCTGCGATGGGCGGCGGAGAATGTCCCGGCCATCCTCGACATCTGGTACCCCGGCACCCAAGGCGGCGCGGCCGTGGCCGATCTGCTCTTCGGCGACGTCGCTCCGGGCGGCAAGCTGCCGTTCAGCTGGCCGCGCACCGCCGGCCAGGTACCCGTGATCTACAGCCACACCGTCTCGCACGACCCCGCCCGCCAGGACCAGCGCTACTGGGACGAGGCCAGCACCCCTCTGTTCCCGTTCGGGCACGGCCTGTCCTACGGCCAGTTCGAGTACCGCGACCTGACCCTGGACCGGAACCACATCCAGCCCGGCCAGACCGTCACCGCCTCGGTAACCGTCACTAACACGGGCGAGCGCGCCGGCGACGACGTCGCCCAGCTCTACATCCACCAGCGGCACGGCACCGCCTCCCGGCCCGTCCGCGAGCTCAAGGGCTTCCAGCGGGTCACCCTCGCCGCCGGCCAGTCGCGGACCCTCAGGTTCCCGCTCGGCCCCGGCGAACTCCGCTACTGGAACGCCGCCGTCCGGGACTGGGTGATCGACACCACCACGATCGACGTGTTCGCCGGAGGCGACTCGGCTGCGGACTTGACCACCAGCTTCACCATCGGCTCCTGACTCCCTCGATGCGAACGGGGTATAGCCGATCCGCCTGCCGGGCGATTCAGTGAAAGACCAGGTCAGAGGCTTAGGGGTGCCCAAGGCGGCGGCATTAATGCGGTGCAGGAGAAAGAATCAATCTCCCGAACGGACCCGGGTTTCACATGCCGGCACCACAACCTGCCGGCCCTGGGGCTGGGCTCGCTTGGTCGGGCTGGTACCCGGCCGCTCTTCGGGCGGCCTGCTTGATGAGGTCGGCGGTGGTGCGTGGCTGCGTGGAATTTGTCGCGGTCCAGGAACAAGAACCGTCCTGGGGCGGCAGGATCAGCGGCTGCGATACCGCCACTCGGTTTAGGGATCCGGGCTACGCCCGGCTGAGTTCGAGCACAGGAATGGTGCGGACTCCGGCAGCTTGGCGTGCGTACTCGGCAAAGCCTGGGTAGCGCTGCGCTTGCTCGGCGTAGATGCGGTCGCGTTCAGCGCCGGTCAATTCGCGGACGGTTACCTTGTATGTCTCGGTTCCGCGTTCGACGCTGCCGTTACCGGCGGCGGTCAGGTTGTGGTACCAGTCCGGGTTGGCGGGTGCTCCGGCCTTGGATGCGAAGACGTAGATGGTGTCCGGGTCGGTGTCGTGCGGGAGGTACATCATCGGGTTGACGTACTCCCGTCCGCTTTTGCGGCCGTGGTGATGCACCAGGACCAGCGGGGCGCCCTCGAAGTTCCCGCCTACCCTGCCTTGGTTCGCTCGGAACTCCGCGATGGTCTTCGCGTTCCAGTCGAGCGTGTCGCTCATGTCGGACTCCTGTCGTCCGCGATCCCGGGGTATGTGCTGGGACGAGGGTAATGGAAGGTCCGACCGCCGTTTCCAGCGATCAGGCCTGTGGCCTGTGTCGTTCGTGCTGCACGAGTAGAGCCCTGCGGTGGAGCGGAAGGTAGCCGAGCATCACACCTGCCTTCCATGAGGCTCCGTGGCAAGGTCAGCGCTCGTAGTGGTACCGGCACGCGGCGATACGGATCTCGTCGTCTGCGATCTTGTACACGAGGCGATGCTCGTCGGTGATGCGCCGTGACCAGTAGCCCTGGAACCCGTGCTTCAGCGGCTCGGGTTTGCCGATCCCTTCGTTGCCGTTGCGCTGGATATCAGCAATCAGCTGGTTGATCCGCTTGAGGACCTTGCGGTCCTGGGCTTGCCACCAAACATAGTCCGCCCATGAAGACTCGTCCCAGACGAGTTTCAATCCAGCAGGTCCCGCTCGATGCCACCGCCATGCTCGAGACGGTCGATGGAAGCTAGCAGCCTCCGAGCGTTCTCCGGGCTGCGCAGGAGGTACGCGGTTTCCTTGAGCGACTCATAGTCGGCCAGCGCGACGATGACCACCGGCTCGTGCCCGGCGCGGGTGATGACGACTTCCTCGCGGTCATCCACGACGGCATTAAGGGTCTCGGCATAATTCGCGCGCGATTCCGAGTACGTCATAGTCTTCACAAGCCGGGTCCTCCTTCGCTGTCGGCCACTACATACGTACAATAAATTGTACGTTCTGGGTCTAGGGAGTGCAACCGAGCCGCCATGCGTCAGCAAGCCCACCTGCCCGCCGAGCTGGCCCTTTAGCCGCGTACTGCGCGCTCGCCTCGAGCTCGCGGACGGTACGGCTGAGATGGTGCAACCCAGGGCCGGCCTCGGCCGGGGTGGCCATGCGCGATCGAGATCGACTCGGTCCCGGCGCGGCGGCGAGGACGAGATGACCAGGAATTCGAGCGCCGCCGGTGAGTCGTTGCGCAGCTGATGGGGCGCGGCCGCGGGGACGTACACGGCATCCCCGGGCCGGAGCGTCTCCTCGTGATCGTCGAACCGGACCGTGGCGACGCCGTCCAGGATGTAGTAGAGCTGTTCCACGGCACTGTGCAGGTGCCTGCGTTCGGCCTGGCCCGGCGGCATGCGCTCCTGCAGCACGTGCATGTGCGGCTGGTCGGTCAGGGTCCAGCTCTCGCCGGCCGACAAGACGTTCCGCGGTGCGGTGGACTTGTTGATCATGTTCCCTCCCGGCTGCACCCGGTCCTGTTCGACGGTAAGCCTGCGGCGCAGCACGGCACCGACGGCGACCGTGCCGAGACAGCCGGCGCACAGCAGGCCGATCCAGACGCCGGGTGCGCCGGCCGCGATCAGGCCGGTGGCGACGGCGGGCGAAACGATGAACGCGAGCGACTGGCCGAACCCGGCCATCGAGTTGGCCCGGCCCCGGACCCGGTCGGCCGCCAGGCTGTTGACCAGCGGCCCCATGGTCGGCGCCAGGACTGTCTCCCCCAGCCCGAACAGCGCGGTGAAGCCGAACACGCAGGCGATCCGCCCGGCCGCGGTGATCGGGAGGGCAGCCAGGCCCAGCACCGCCCACGAGACGGCCAGGATCAGACCGGTCACGGCCAGCGCGCGGCTACGCCGGGCCCGACGGACGACGCGCAGCACGATGAGCTGCGTAGCGACGATGACCGCCGTGTTGACGGTGAGGGACAGCGCGACGACATGCACCGACACGTGCCCCTCTACCGTCGCGTAGGCCGGCAGGCCGGAGTCGAACGCCGGGTAGCCGGTGAAGGCGAGGATAAGCGAGGCCACCATGACCAGCCGAAGCCCGCGGTGGGCCAGCACGTCGCGGTAGCCGGACCGCGGCTCGCTCTGGACCCGGGGCCGGCGCAGGTTGGGCAGGAGCAGGAGAACGGCGGCGAACGCCAGGCAGGACGCGGCGTTGGCCAGGAACAGGACCTGGAACGACCCGGGGTGGCGGACGCTGGCGACCACCGCGCCGACCACCGTGCCCACGCCGAGCGCCGCGTTCTGGAGGGTGAAGTTGATCGCGAACGCGCGCTGCTGGCTGGCCGGTTCCGGGGTGAGCCCGGCGATCATCGTCTGCAGCGCCGGGAACATCGGGGCCCAGCTCGCGCCGTACACCAGCAGGGCCGGCAGCGCGGTCGCGGCATCGTGGGCCCGGGCCAGCAGCACCTGGGCCACCGCCTGGCCGATGAGGATGCCGGTCAGCACCCGGCGGGCGCCCACCTGGTCGAGCAGCACCCCGGCGGCCGGCATCACGATCAGGCCGGCTGCGGCCGAGGCGGCCAGCAGGGCCCCGACCACCGGGAGGGCCAGGCCGCGCACCTGGTGCAGGTAGATGAGCGTGAACGCGATGACCAGGCCCGTCCCGGCCATCGACACCGTGTTCCCGGCGAGGAACAGGCGTGTCTGCCGCGGCATCGCGGTCACCGGCGGGGCGGGCCGGCGATGACCGTCACCTCGACGAGCATGCCGGCCACCAGGTCGGCGCGGACCGTGGTGCGCACCGGCCTGGCGGGCCCGGGGAAATGCCTCTCGTAGCTGGCGTTGAACTCCTCGAACAGGGCGAGATCACTGAGGTGCACGAGGCACGAGACGACGTCATCCAGGCCGGCTCCGGCCGAGTGCAGGAGGGCTTCGACGTTGCGGAACACCTGCGCGGTCTGGCCGGCGATGTCGTCGCTGACCAGCTCGCCCGTCCCGGGATCGAATCCGCCTTGGCCCGACAGGAAGATCCAGTCGCCCACAACCAGCCCGGGAGAATACGGGCCCGCCGGCGCCGGAGCCTCGGTGGCGCTGATGACTTCCTTCATGGGTGCGCTCCCTCCAGTGCGGCGCCGGACCGGGTCGCTGAGGGAGATAATAATATAGCTAAGTTCCTATGTCTATGAGGCTTGGGCCTGGGTTGCCCGGGCTGCGCCAGGGGGCTCAGAGCTCGTCGCGGAGCTGGCGCTTGAAGACGCGGATCGCGGCCTCGTCACGCTTGTAGAACGTCCACTGCCCGACCCGCTTGGAGGTGACCAGCCTGGCCCGCGCGAGCGCTTGCAGGTGCGCGGTGGCGGTGGGCTGGGTGACGCCCAGCTTGTCGGCGATGAAGATCACGCAGACGCCGTCGTCCACGAGGTCTCCGTCGCGCTGGGGCGGGAAATTCGCGACCGGGTCGCGGAGCCATTCGAGGATTTGCAGGCGCTTAGGGCTGGCCAGGGCCCGGAACACCTCGGCTGCGGACACCGGGGTTGTCATCGCACCGTCCTAGGCCGCATCATATAGCAGATTAACTATATCCCTTACTCACATGGAGTGTACCGGATGACGGCCCTGCCTGGAGTTATCCCGAGCCTCGCGCACTGGCACGGATCGGCCGAGCTTCATCCGTACTTCATGTGCGATGTCTTCACTTCCGAGCCGCTCCAGGGCAACCAGCTCGGCGTGTTCATCGACGGCCGGCCCTTCGCCCCGGCCCAGATGCAACGCGTGGCCCGGGAGATGAACGTCGCCGAGACCGTCTTCCTCCTCCCCGCAACCGGTGGCGGCGACGTGAGGGTCCGGATCTTCACCCCGCTCGCCGAACTCCCCTTCGCCGGGCATCCCGTCCTTGGCACTGCGTTCGTGGTCGGCGCGGCCCTGGGCGCCGACGCGGTGACCCTGGAGACGGGCGTGGGCTTGGTGCCCATCGCCTTGGAACGCGACGGCGACCGGATCGTGTTCGGCCGGATGAGGCAGCCGATCCCGAGCTGGAAGCCGTACGAACGGGCCGGTGAACTGCTCGCCGCGCTGGGCGCGCAGCGGTCCGAGCTGCCGGCGGAGGTGTACCTCAACGGGCCGCCGCACGTCTACGTCCAGCTGGCCGACGAGCAAGCGGTCGCCGCACTCCGCCCTGACCTGGCCGCCCTCGCCGACCTGGAGGTGGCGGTGAACTGCTTCGCCGGCCGCGGCGGCTCGTGGAAGACGAGGATGTTCTACCCGTCCGCGGGCATACCGGAGGATCCGGCCACCGGCTCGGCCGCGGGCCCGCTGGCCATCCACCTGGCCCGGCACGGCCGGATCGGGTTCGGCGAGCAGATCGAGATCCGCCAGGGCGCGGAGATCGGCCGGCCGTCGGTGCTGTACGCGACGGTAGTCGGCGAGGGCGACAGGATCGACTCCGTCGAGGTCGGCGGCACGGCCCTGATCGTGGCCGAAGGCCGGTTCCGGATCACGCCGGGCTAGCGCCGTCTGGCGCGTCACCGCTCAGGTTGCCGGAATGGCCGGCAGCAAGGGGAGGGCACGCCGGGACGACGGCGTTGGGCTTCGTTGTGCGGCGGGGCGCTGGTGCTGGTTCACGACGGCCGCACTGCCGCGGTAGAGCCGGGTGCCGGATCGGCGCCGGATGGCTGCCAGGTGCTGGAGGCACCTGGCGGCACGGTACTGCCCGGGCTGGTCGACACGCACGTCCACCTGTGCGCCGACGGTACAGACGGAATAGTCACGGCGCGCGACGTCGGGCTGTCTTCGGTGACGGCCCAGATGTTGTGGGCCGCCACCGCGGATCTGGCACCGCATTGTCGCACCAGCTATCGACGGCCCCCACCAGGGAGGGCAATGTCATAGCGACCAACCCTTACCACCACGCGGGCATCGGTGTCTCACCCTGGAGATTAGCGAAGACTGGAAAGGATCTGGTCACGATGCCGGGAATACCGATCACACAGCAGGCCGAAGCAACCGTGGAATGGGTGCAGGCGCTCGCCGAGGTACACGCGAAGTTCATCGAGGAGGCGACCGACGCGCTCGTCAAGACCGCCGGCGAGGCCGCGTCGGACGTACCTGTGGCCGGGATGCGATCAGGAACGGCCTGTCGGGCTAGCGGGATCGGAGCGGGATGACTATCCAATTGAGGATGCCGGCTGACCTGCTCGGCATGGTTGGCCAGGAGATCGGCACGGGCGAGTGGCATGCGATCACCCAGCATCAGGTGAACATCTTCGCCGACGCCACCCATGATCATCAGTGGATCCACGTCGAGCCCGAGCGTGCCGCGAAGGGTCCGTACGGCGGCCCGATTGCGCACGGTTACCTGACATTGTCGTTCTGTCCGGTGTTTCTCGACGACGTTCTCAGGATCGATGAGGTGACCGCCGCCGTCAACTACGGCGTCAACAGGGTTCGCTTCCCGGCACCAGTGCCGGTCGGCAGCAGGATACGCGGGCACGTGAAGCTGGTATCCGCCGAACAGAAGCAGGCCGGCCTCGAGTGCGCGTTCGGGATTCTCGTCGAGCTCGAGGGGTCGGATCGGCCGGCCTGCGTTATCGAGACGCTCGTGATCTACCGGTAGTACTGCTAATTACTAAGCGCAGGAGTAATGACCAAGGGAGCGCGGTCCGATGAGCATCAGGTCCATTGTCCCGACGGCCCGGTCTGGTTCGACGGGCAAGGTTGTGTCGGCCAGAGAGGCCGTCCGGCTTATCCGCCACGGCGATACGGTCGCCATCGGCGGGTTCTTCGAAATTGGCCTCGCCCTTGAGGTCATCCACGAGCTGGGCGCGCTGTTCGAGGCCACCGACGACGAGCCCGCCGCCTTCGGCAAGCCGCGCGACCTGACCCTGGTGTTCTGCGTCAGCCCAGGCGACTGGGTATCCGATGGCGCCAACCGGCTGGCCCAGCCCGGCCTGGTCAAGCGGATCATCGGCGGGCACTGGTCCGGTGTACCTAAGTTGTACCAGCTCGTCGCGGGCAACCAGGCCGAGGGCTATAACATGCCGCTCGGCCCGATGTCGCACCTGTACCGGGATATTGCCGCGGGCAAACCCGGGCACTTGTCCCGGGTCGGGCTCGGCACGTTCGCCGATCCGCGTTTCGGCGGCGGCAAGCTGAACGAGATGACGACCGAGGACCTGATCGAGGTGATGGAGATCGGCGGCGAGGAATTCCTGTTCTACAAGGCGTTCCCGGTCGATGTCGCGATCATTCGCGGCACCACCGCCGACCCGGCCGGCAACATCACGATGGAGCGGGAGGCGCTGACCTGCGACACGCTGTCGGTGGCGATGGCGGCGCACAACTCCGGGGGGCTGGTGATCGCGCAGGTGGAGCGGCTCGCCGAGGTGAACAGCCTCAACCCGCGTCAGGTGAAGATACCCGGCGCGCTGGTCGATTGCATCGTGGTGGCGACGGACCCCCGAAACCACCCGCAGACCTTTGGCAGCCCCTACAACCCGGCCTTCGCGGCCGAGGTCCGGGTCCCGCTGACATCGCTCGCGCCGATGCCGCTGAGCGCTCGCAAGATGATCGCGCGGCGCGCCGCCATGGAGCTACGGCCGAACAGCGTAGTGAACCTCGGCTTCGGTATCCCCGAAGGGGTCGCCTCGGTGGCCGCCGAGGAGAAGATCGCCGACCTGATGACGCTGACCGCCGAGCCCGGCGCCATCGGCGGCATCCCTTCCGGTGGTGGCGACTTCGGTACGGCCACCAACGCACAGGCGATCATCGACATGCCCTATCAGTTCGACTTCTACGACGGTGGCGGTCTGGACGTGGCGTTCCTGGGGCTCGCACAAGCCGACCGGGAAGGCAACGTCAACGTATCGAGGTTCGGCCCGAAGCTGGCCGGCGCGGGCGGCTTCATCGACATCAGCCAGAACGCGAAGAAGGTGTTGTTCCTCGGCACCTTTACCGCAGGCGACCTCCAGGCCTCGGTCGTCGAGGGCAAGCTGCTGATCGAACGCGACGGACAGTACCGCA
Organism: uncultured Actinomycetes bacterium; assembly: GCA_963790065.1. Lineage (GTDB taxonomy): Bacteria > Actinomycetota > Actinomycetes > Streptosporangiales > Streptosporangiaceae > Palsa-504. Next base: position 15,958 of record CAWBNK010000006.1, read on the forward strand.
AGCTCGTCGAGGAGGTCGAGCACCGGACATTCTCCGGACCGCACGCCGCGAGCCAGGGCAAGGACGTCCTTTACATCACCGAGCGGTGCGTGTTCCGGCTCACCACCGAAGGCCTGGAGCTGACCGAGGTCGCTCCCGGCATCGACATCGAACGCGACATCCTGGCCAAGATGGCGTTCAAGCCGATCGTGACCAAGCCGCGCGAGATGGACCGCCGTATCTTCCGGTCCGACCCGATGGGCCTCCGGGAGGACATGCTGCGGCTGCCCCTCGCCGCGCGGTTCACCTACGATGACGAACGCAACATCTTGTACCTGAACTTCGAGGACCTCGAGGTTAAGTCGATAACGGTGATCGAGGATGTCGTAGCGAAGATCAGGGAGATCTGCGCGCCGCTCGGCCACAAGGTCTACGCCGTGGTCAACTACGACGGCTTCGAACTCGGCAGCGATCTCGAGGACGCCTACCTCGACGCCGTACAGGAAATAGACGACAGCTACTTCCACGGCGTCACCCGGTTCACCACCAGCGCGTTCATGCGCTCCAAGCTCGGCAGCGCGCTCGAATCACGCGGCGTCGCGCCGCACATCTATGAGTCCGAAGACGAAGCCGCACGCGCCGTCCACACCACCTTGCCACGCCAGGAGTGACTGAGGTCCCCTGACAGGTTGACCGCGATATGTTCGACTGGTTCGAATAGGAGGCCTTGGCCATGACGACAACAGACACCGCGCTGGCGCAGGACATCGGGCTCGCCCGTGAGACCGATTACTACTTGATGACAGACCAGCTCACCGAGGATGAACTGGGGTTGCTGCACCGGGTAAGGAAGTTCGCGGAAACCGAGATACTGCCGGTCGTCAACCCGTACTGGGAGCGGGGCGACTTCCCGTTCGAGCTGGTGCCTAAGATCGCCGCGCTGGGCATTATCGGCGACACCATGGTGGGCTACGGCACCACGCCGATGTCGGCCGTCGGCTCGGGATTGGTGGCGTATGAGCTCAGCCGGGTCGACGGCAGCATCGCGACGTTCTTTTCCGTGCACGTCGGGCTGGCGATGCAGTCGATCTACCTGCTTGGCGCCGACGAGCAAAGGCAGCGCTGGCTGCCGCCGATGGCCACGATGGAGAAGATCGGGGCGTTCGCGCTCACCGAGCCCGATCACGGGTCCGACGCGGTCATCCTCGAGGCCACGGCCCGGCGGGACGGCAGCGAGTGGGTGATCAACGGCCGTAAGCGCTGGCCCGGCAACGCCGTGTGGTGCGACGTGATCGTCGTCTTCGCCCGTGACACGGAGGACGGGCAGGTCAAGGCGTTCGTCGTGGAGAAGGACAACCCCGGCTACGCCGCGTCCAAGATCGAGGGCAAGGTCTCGCTGCGGATGACGCAGAACGCGGACATCACGCTCACGGACTGCCGTGTCTCCGAGGATGCCCGGCTGCAGAACTGCAACTCGTTCGCCGACGTCGCCAAGGTACTCAAGGGCACCCGCAACACCGTCGCCTGGGGATCGGCCGGACATGGGGTCGCCGCCTATGACATCGCCCTCAACTACGCGCAGCGGCGGACCCAGTTCGGCCGGCCGATCGCGAAGAACCAGATGATCCAGGCGAGGCTCGTCGAGATGCTCGCCGAGGTCACCGCCATGCAGCTCTACTGCATCCGCCTCGGGCGGCTGCTCGACGACGGCAAGATGAGCGACACGAGGGCCTCCCTGGCCAAGTACTTCTGCTCGGTCAAGGCCCGTCATGTGTGCCGCCTGGCCCGCGACATTCTCGGCGGTAACGGGATCCTGCTGGAATTCCACGTGATGCGCCACCTGTGCGACATGGAGGCGCTCGTCACCTACGAGGGCACCGCGGAGATCCAGACGCTCATCGTCGGCCGCGACATCACCGGGCAGAGCGCGTTCGCCTGATGCGACCTGATGCGACCTGCGTCAGGCGTAGCCGCCGGCCGGCTCGGGCAGCCTGCGCAGCGCCTCCAAGGCGATGAAGAGTTCCGCTGACGCCCTGGGGTCCTGCAGCGAGCGGCCGGTCTGACGCTCGATCCTGTGCAGCCGGTGGCGCACCGTGTTGGGGTGGCAGTACAGGTGCTTGCCCGCCTCGACCGCGGAGCCCTGGAACGCGAAGAACGCAGCGAGGGTGTTCAGGAGCATGTCCCGCTCGTCCGGGCTGATGTCCAGCAACGGCCCGAGGATCGTCTTCGTGATCCGGTAGGAGGTCGTCGGGGAGCTGACCACGAGAACGGGCAGCGGGGCGTCATCGAACACGTTCACTATCGGGTCGCCCGCCGGTGAGCTAGCCAGGGCGATCCGGGCGAGATGCAGCGCCTGCGGTGTGCGTTCAAGTCCGGTGTACACCGGACTCACCCCGACTCGGGCCACCGCGCCCGCACGCAGGGTCTCCAGCAGCGCCGGGGTATTACGCTGCGATCTCAGCGACACGATCCCCACCTGGAACTCGGGCAGCAGCCGCCAGGCCGACCCTATTCCTCGCACATGCAGGCGGGTCTGGACTCGCGGCAGCGCGTGCCGGGCCACCGCGGGGACCTCCGCGGCCACGACGACGAACACGCCCTGGTACGGAAGCCCCAAGAGATCGGCCGCCTCCCACACAGTTGCCGTATCGGTGATCCGCCCCTCAAGCAGCGCCTCGACCAGCGCCGATCGTTCTTGGTCCTGACAAAGGAGCTGCTCGGTCAGGGCGTCCCGGTAGGCAGTGGCTAGCTCCGTGATGAACAGGGTGTTCAACATCCACACCTCGGACGCGATGTCTACCAGTTCGGCGTCAGACACGATCCCGGTCTGATGTGCCTCCTCGACGAGGGTGTCCCACATGAACCGGAAGCCGAGCTGGTACGAGCTCTGCACCGCGGCGAGCGGCGCCCCCTGCTCGGCTCGCCGACGGCCGGTTCGCCGCGGCCCAGCCAGGTCGTGCGACCCTGGGCGGCCGAGATTGCCGAATACGAACGTGAGATTGTCCTGCACCGACTGGTGCAGATCATCGACAGGGATCAGGGAGTCGTCGCCGTAGATGTCACTCTGCTTGCCGCGAACGTCACTCTGCTCAAGGATGTGTTTCAGCAGCTCGTCGGCAAGCGCAGGCAGCCGGTCGAGTAGCGCCGACGCGACCACGGCGCCTTGAGGATTTGCGGCATTCGCATCCTGTGTCACCTTCGCCTCGTTTCGGCGGTGGGGAACCCCTCCACCATCGGCGCCATGCCCGACACAGCATCCGCCGCGGCGGACCCGATCGTGTCGATGCCGGTGCTCATTGCGGTCATTTCGCCGAGCCTAAACCGCGGTCGGCGCTCAGGCATCGGCTCCTCGTCACGAACCCCGGGCCCGGCGTGATTCCCCGAGCACAGCCGTGGTCGAGCTCGTCCATGCGATTGTGCGGAGGCACCTGAGATCCTCAGCTGTGTTGTCGCGTCACCCATGGACGCCTGCCGCGCCTTGGAGCAGGGTCAGTAACGCGTACCGGAACACCGGGCCGCAAGACTGCCAAGGAGAGCCCATGAGTGTCTACCGCGTAACCGAGGTCATCGGGGTCAGCGAGGAATCCTGGGAGGCCGCTGCACGCGAAGCGGTCAAGACCGCAGGCGCCACCGTTCGCGACCTCCGGGTCGCCGAAGTGATCCGTGAGGACGTCACGATCGAGAACGGCCAGGTCAAGAACTTCCGGGTCCGGCTGGGCCTCTCGTTCAAGTACGACACTGGCGACTGAGATGGCCGAGTTCGTCAGCGTGCACTCCTCCGGCGGGCTGGCGACCATCCGGCTCGACCGGCCGCCGGTGAACGCCCTGAACATCGCGCTGCAGGGTGAGCTACAGGACGCGGCTACCAGGGTCAGCGCGGACCCGGACATCCGGGCCGCGGTGATCTACGGCGGCGAGAAGGTGTTCGCGGCCGGAGCGGACGTCAAGGAGATGGCAGGCAGGAATTACGCCGAGATGGCGGCCATCAGCCGCAGGCTGCACGCCAGCTTCCGGGCGGTTGCCGCCATCGGCAAGCCGGTGGTCGCCGCGATCACCGGCTTCGCTCTCGGCGGCGGGCTGGAGCTGGCGCTATGTGCGGATTTCCGGGTCGCCGGCGAAAACGCCAGATTCGGCGTGCCCGAGATCCTGCTCGGCGTCATCCCCGGGCTGGGCGGCACCCAGCGGCTGCCCAGGCTGATCGGGCCGGCCCGGGCCAAGAACCTCGTCTACACCGGAAGGTTCGTGGACGCCGAGGAAGCCCTGCGGGTCGGCCTGGTGGACGAGGTCGTACCGGACGCTGACGTGTACCGCGCCGCAACCAGGCTTGCCGGGCAGTTCGTGCCCGGTCCCGCGCTGGCCTTGCGCGCGGCCAAGGAGGCGATCGACACCGGGCTGGACCTCGGCCTCGACGCCGGGCTAGAGGTCGAGCGTCTGCACTTCGCCGCGCTATTCGCTACCGAGGACCAGAAGCTCGGCATGGAGAGTTTCCTGGCCAGCGGGCCTGGCCAGGCGAAGTTCGCGGGCAAGTAGGTCCCCGGTCCATGACCGTAGCGCGGCACGCGTTTCCCGCGGCCGGCGGCGCTACGTGTCGTACTCGTAGAAACCTCGTCCGGACTTCCGGCCGAGGCGGCCGGCGGCGATCATCCGCTTGAGCAACGGCGGCGGCGCGTACTCCTCGCGCTTGAACTCCTCATACATCGAGTTGCCGACGGAGTAAACGACGTCGAGGCCGGTCATGTCGGCCAGGGTCAGCGGGCCCATCGGGTGACCGGTGCCGAGGCGCATGCCATCGTCGATGTCCTCCCGGCTGGCGAAGCCTTCCTCATACATCCGGATGGCAGCCATGAGGTACCCGGTGAGCAGGAAATTAACGATGAAGCCCGACCGGTCTTTGGTCCGGATGGGGTGCTTACCCAGCTTGTTCGCGAACGCGAACGCGGTGTCCGCCGTCTCCGGGTCGGTGTCCAGCGCGACCACGATTTCGACCAGCTTCATCACCGGAACTGGCGAGAAGAAATGGACTCCGATGACCCGTCCCGGATGCTGCACTTTGCCCGCCAGCTCGGCGATCGGGATGGACGAGGTATTGGTGGCGATCACGTTGCCGGGGCTGACCAGTTCGTCGAGTTCCTTTATCAGCGACACCTTGAGATCGAAGATCTCCGGGATCGCCTCGATCACAATGTCCGTGCTCGCGACGTCTTTCAGATCCGGGGTGAAGGTGATCCGGGCCAGCACCTCGTCGCGCTTGGCCGGGTCAATCTTGCCGCGTTTGACCGCGCCGGCCAGCGATTTCTCCACCCGCGCCCGGGCGGCATCGAGGAACTGCGGCAGATCGCGGACGACAACGGGCAGGCCGGCGACCGCGGACACCTCGGCGATGCCCGCTCCCATGAGTCCGCCACCTACGACGCCGACCGAATTGATTTCTCGCGCCATGGTTGCGTACCTCCGCTAAATGGGCCAGATCTGCTGTGGGTCATTTCACATCGAAAGTACCGCTGATCACCTGATAATCCATTGTTCGGTGGCACCGGGGTCAGGTGCGCGGATTGTCCGCGGCTCCATCGACTTGGCGACGGGCCCAGCGTCCCGCTTCTGTTTCATCAGCCTTTTCCTGTGTGTTGCTCTCCCTCGAGCAGCTGGCGGCCATGCAGCGAGAACAGCAGGAGGAAGGACGGGCCGACCAGCAGGGCCGCCGCGACGAAGACGACGACCACCGTGATCAGGATCGAATGCGGTGCCGCCGCGCTGGTGAGTGTGAGGCCGGTGCCTGGCAGCAGCGCGGGGTACTGGGCCACCCCCCAGCCGGATACCACGGCCGCCACGCCTAGCACCGTCAGCGGGCGCAGGCCTTGCGGGCGTCCGGTGGCCAGGAAAGCGATGACGGCGACGCCGCAGGCCGCCGAGATGATGACGAGCGGCAGCGCCCGGTGGGTGAGCCCGTGGAACAGCGCCGGGTTCGAGCTGTGGATCTCCGCCAGCGTCGCCAGTGAGAGCGCTCCCGAGACGGCGCCCGCGATGGCGGCGCGCCGCGCGAAGTACCGCCGGAGCCGGTCATCGGAGCGGCGGCTCGCTTCCCGGGTCAGGAACACCGCCGCCAGGTAGCCGCAGACCGCGACGAACAACGCCCCGATGAGCATCGAGGTCGGCCCGGTCCACACCGCCAGGTCGGTGCGGGTAAGAGTGGCCGGCACCCGGCCTGAGACGATCGCGCCGATCACCGTGCCCATGAAGAACGGGACGATGAGCGAGGAGAACGCGAACGCGGCGCCGAACAGCCGCTGCCAGCCTAGCGGCTCGACTTCCTTGCGGAACGCGAAGCCCGATCCGCGGAGCACGATCCCGAACGCGGCCAGCCACAGCGGCAGCGCCGCCGCGGTCATCACGGCCGCGAACGCGGCCGGGAACGCGGTCCAGAAGATGACCAGGATGAAGATGAGCCAGACGTGGTTGGCCTCCCACACCGGGGTGATGGTGTCGTCGATCAGCTGCCGGGCCGCCCGGCCGCGGTGGTATCCGCCGGCCAGCAGGTCCCACAGGCCGCCGCCGAAGTCCGCGCCGCCCAGCGCCGCATACAAGGTCAGCCCGGCCAGCAAGGTCCCGCCGACCACATCGACGATCACGCCGGCTCCCGGCGCTCAGCGGGCGGCCCGTAGGGAACGCCCGCCTCGGGTTCGGCCGCAGAGCCGCGCCGCCAGCGGCGCGCCAGCATCCGCAAGATGAGCAGCGTCACCACCCCGAGCACGGCGTACAGGATGATCACGGCGGTCAGGCTGTCGATGACGCCGCCGTTGGTGGTGGCTGCCTGGGAGGTGGTCATGAGCTGGTACACGACCCACGGCTGGCGGCCGACTTCGGTGACGATCCAGCCGCATTCCATCGCTATGAGCGCGGCGGGGCCGCAGGCGATGGCGAGCCACCAGAACCAGGCCTGCCGGGGCAGGCCGTGGCGGCGCCGCCAGGTCCACAGCGCCCACGCCCCCGCCGCCAGGAGCAGGAACGCCAGCCCGACCATGGCGTCGAAGGACAGGTGGATCAAGGTGATCGCGGGCGGCCGGGCGGCGGGTGCGACCGAGTTCAGGCCGGTGACCTTGGTGGCGGGCCTGAAGCCGACCAGCAGCGAGTCGGCGTACGGGATCCGCAGCCCGAAGTAGACCTTCCCGTTGACGTAAAAGCCGCCGAGGTACTCCGGCACGTCGCGGCCGGTCCGGGTGACGTACTCGATCGCGGCGAACTTGACCGGCTGCTGGGCGGCGATGGCCCGGGCGGCCGTATCGCCGACGAAGATCTGGATGGGCGTCAGGATCGCGGCGATGGTGAACGGGATGCCGAACCCGAGCCGGTGGTAGCGGTCCCGGCGGCCCCGCAAGATCCCGGCCGCGTACACCGACGCGATCAGGAAGCCGGTCACCAGGTAGGCGGCCAGGATCATGTGCGGGGTCTCATACAGCGAGGCCCGGTTGAAGAACACCTGCCACGGATCGACGGCCACCACCTTCCCGTGGCTCAAGATGAACCCGCCCGGTGAGTTCATCCACGAGTTCGCCGCCATCACCGCCACCGCGCCGCCCAGGCCGGTAATCGCGATCGGCATCCCCGTCCAGAAGTGCGCCCAGCCGGGCAGCCGCTGCCAGCCGTACAGGTAGATACCGGTGAAGATGGCCTCGAGGAAGAAGAAGATCCCCTCGAACCCGAACGGCACCCCCAGCACCGCCCCGTAGGTCCGCATCAGTCCCGGCCAGAGCAGCCCCATCTCGAACGACAGCACGGTCCCCGTGACCGCGCCGACCGCGACCAGGACGCCCATGACCTGCGACCACCGGCGGGCCAGCAGCATCGCCACGTCATCGGACCGGCTCAGACCGCGGAACTCGGCCACCAGCACCACGGTCGGGAACGCGATCCCGAAACAAGCCAGGATGATGTGGAACCCCAGCGTCGTCGCCATCTGAGCACGCGCCGGAACAACCTGGCCCCCCGCACCGCCGGCTGCCACGGTCAGCACCTGCATTGCGTGCATCGCGATACCTAACTACTTCGACCTGGCCCCGGCCCGCGCCTGCTCGAAGGTGATAATCCGCTGCGGGTAGTTCTTGGTGAACACCAGCGACCGCTGCCACACGAGCAGGGTGCTGAGCCGGTTGCCCCAGCCGATCAGGTAGAGCACGTGGATGAAACCCCACATCAGGTACCCCATGGAACCGGTGAACCGGATGCCGAACGCGTCGGCCACGGCCGCCCGGTACCCGATGGTGGCCATGCTGCCCTTGTCGAAGTACTCGAACGGCGGCACGTTCGCGTCCCCGTCGAGCCGGGCCCTGATCACCTTGCCGACGTAGCGTCCCTCCTGGATCGCGGGCTGGGCCACGCCAGGCAGCTTGTTCAGCGACACCATGTCGCCGATCGCGAACACCTCGGGATGGCCGGGCAGCGTGCAGTCGGGCAGCACCATGACCCGCCCGGCGCGGTCGGTTTCCGCGCCGGTCGCCTCGGCGAGCATGCTGGCCAGCGGCGATGCCTGAACCCCGGCCGCCCAGATCTTGGTGCGGGCATTGATTTTCTCAAGCCCGGCGGCGCTCTTCACCGTGATGCTGTCGGCGTCCATGTCGGTGGCCGTGGTATCCGTCCGCACCTCGACGCCCGCCTTGACCAGATGCTCACGTGCGTAGCGCTGCAGCTTCGGATGGAACGGCCCGAGGACCGCCGGGCCGGCCTCGACCAGGATGACCCGGATCTCCTGGGCGGTATCCACCCAGCGGTACTCGCGCGGCAGCACCTTCTTCGCGAGCTCGGCCACCTGGCCGACCAATTCCACCCCGGTTGGGCCGGCACCGACCACGACGAATGTCAGCAATGCCTTACGTAGCGATGGATCCGGGACCGTCTCGGCCAGCTCGAACGCGGACAGGATGTGACTGCGCAGCCTGCGCGCGTCTTCAAGAGTCTTCATCCCCGGCGCGAAGCCGGCCCAGTGGTCGTTGCCGAAGTACGCATGCGTGGCGCCGCCCGCCACGACCAGCGTGTCGTAGCGCCGGTGCAGCTTGCGACCGTCCGGCGTCACCCCATAAACGAAATGCTGGTCCAGGTCGAAGTGCGTGACATCGGCCAGAACGGTCCTGACGTTGCGCTGATCCTTGATCACCCGGCGCAGCGGCGGCGCGATCAGGCCCTCGCTCAGCAACCCGGCGGCCACCTGGTATAGCAGCGGCTGGAACAGATGGTGGTTGGCCCGGTCCGCAATGGTCACGTCGACGTCGGCGTGAGCCAGTGACCTGGCCACGTTCACACCGCCGAACCCGCCGCCCACCACGAGCACCTGATGCCGTCCGCTTGTCTCGCGGGCCAGAGCAGAGCCGCTGGCTTGATCCGCCGAAACGTTCATTCCGCCTCCAACCCCTAGTGGCGGTCTTGAGCGTAGGCTCCGCGACCGCCCCCGCCATTAGCCTCGCGGACCGTGTTGCGCCCCTGGCGTTAGTCCTGCGGACACCCGCGATCGGGACGGTGACCACGTTGTGCGCAGCCACCGCGTTCTCGCCATCGGGTTGTCGCGCCAGCTATCGACGGTGCGCCCCAGGCGGAGCAGGTTGGGTGACGTATCCCATAGGAACGGCGGCTCGTACCTGATCGATGGGGCGAACCAGCCGACTGGCCACCGGAGGCAGCTCGTGGCAATTTCACGGCCGGAGCGGAACGGACAAGCTCATGGCTGACGCGGTAATCGTGGCTACGGCCCGGTCGCCGATCGGCCGCGCATTCAAGGGGTCACTGAAGGACCTGCGGCCGGACAACCTGACCGCCACCATCGTGCGCGCGGCGCTGGACCAGGTGCCGCAGCTCGACCCGTCGGACGTGGACGACCTGATGCTGGGCTGCGGTCTCCCCGGTGGCGAGGCCGGGTTCAACATGGCCCGGGTGGTCGCGGTGCTGCTCGGTTACGACCACCTTCCCGGCACCACGCTTACCCGCTACTGCGCGTCGTCCCTGCAGACCACGCGGATGGCCATGCACGCGATCAAGGCCGGCGAGGGCGAGGTGTTCATCTCCGCCGGCGTGGAAACGGTCAGCCTGGCAAGTCAAGGGCAGCAGCGACTCGCTTCCTGACACTATGAACCCGCTGTTCGGCGACGCATGCGCGCGCACCGCCACCACGGCCCAGGGCGGCGCCGGGGGCTGGTACGACCCGCGGGAAGACGGCGTGCTGCCCGACGCCTACATCGCCATGGGCCAGACCGCGGAGAACGTGGCGTCGATGTGCGGTATCAGCAGAGCCGAGCAGGACGAGTTCGCAGTCCGCTCGCAGAACCTCGCCGAGCAGGCGATCAAGAATGGCTTCTACTCGCGCGAGATCACCCCGGTCGAACTGCCGGACGGCACCACCGTGGACCGCGACGACGGCCCTCGCCCGGGAGTCACCGTCGACGCCGTCGGCACGCTCAAGCCCGTGTTCCGCCCAGACGGGACGGTGACCGCGGGCAACTGCTGCCCGCTCAACGACGGCGCGGCGGCCGTCGTGGTGATGAGCGATCGCAAGGCACGCGAACTCGGGATCACCCCGCTGGCCCGGATCGCCGCCACCGGGGTGAGCGCGCTGTCGCCGGAAATCATGGGCCTCGGCCCTGTCGAGGCGACCAGGCAGGCCATGCGGCGGGTCGGCATGACCATCTCCGACATCGACCTGGTCGAGATCAACGAGGCGTTCGCGGCGCAGGTGATTCCCGCCTACCGCGAACTCGGCATCGACATCGACCGGCTCAACGTGCACGGCGGCGCTATCGCACTGGGCCACCCGTTCGGCATGACCGGCGCCCGGATCACCGCCACCCTGCTCAACGGCCTGGCCACCAGGGATAAGGCCGTCGGACTGGAAACCATGTGCGTTGGCGGCGGCCAGGGCATGGCGATGATCATCGAGCGGCTCAACTAGTCCCGCTTGCCTGCCAGCAGGCCGGCGTGCGAGCCTGGGGCGTGCTTGATCTCGGCTACCGGCATGTTGACGTCTTCAGCCGGCGCGCGATGCAGGGCAACGGCCTGGTGGTGGTGCTGGACGCGGAGCACCTGCCCACGGCGGCGATGCAGGAGCTGACCCGGGAAGTCCGCCAGTTCGAGACGGCGTTCCTAGCCGGTGTGGACCTGCCGGGCCGGTCGGCCCGGCTGCGTATCTTCACCGAGGACGAAGAACTGGACTTCGCTGGTCACCCGGTGCTGGGCGCCGCGGCCGTGCTGCACACCCTGTTGCCCGCCGCGGACGCGGAAGAGAGGTGGGCCCTGGCGGTAGCGCAGCGGACGGTCGAGGTCCGGACCCGCGGTGCGGACCGGTGGGTGGACGCGACCATGGATCAGGGTGTCCCGACACTCGGCCCGGCGATAGCGGGTGAGCTGGCGCAGGCCTACCGTGACGCGCTGAACCTGGCCCGCGGCGACCTGCATCCGGCGCTGCCGATGCAGGTGGTCAGCACCGGCCTGCCCTACCTGATCGTGCCGGTTCAAAGCGGGCTGGACGGCGCCCGGATCAGCCACCCGGGCTTCGAGGGGCTTCTTGAGGCCAGCGGAGCGAAGTTCGTCTATGTGCTCGACCCGGACCGCCCGGAGGGCCGTACCTGGGACAATTCCGGCCGGGTAGAGGATGTCGCGACCGGCAGCGCGGCCGGCCCGGCGGCCGGCTACCTGCTGCACCATGGCGTCCGTCCCGCCGGGGAACCCATCCTGGTCCACCAGGGCCGGTTCACCGGACGGCCCAGCACGATCGAGGTCCGCCCCGGCCCGGACGGCCGGCTATGGGTCGGCGGGCCGGTGGCACCGGTCGCGGCCGGACGCTTCCACGCTCATCTGACCTGACCGCTGCGCGTCCGCCCGCGGACCTGAGCAGATCGTGGGAACATGCGGCCTGAACCACAGGAAGAGGCAGCTGAGCTGCGTGCACGGCTCAGGCACGTGTACTGGCTGGGCGGCGGGAGCGGTGCTGGCAAGTCGACCATCGCACGCCGCCTGGCGGCTCAGCACGGCCTGCGCGTGTACGCGACCGACGCGGCGATGGCAGCGCACGACGGGCGCATCATCCGGCACGATGCCCCGTTCCTGAGCGAGTTCAAGGCCATGAGCATGGACGAACGCTGGGTGAACCGATCGCCGGAAGCCATGCTTGAGACCTTCCACTGGTTCCGCGGCGAGGGGTTCGGCTTGATCGTCGAAGACCTGCTGCGCCTCCCGGCGGAACCCGGCGTTATCGCGGAAGGTTTCCGGCTGTTGCCCCGTCTGGTGCAGCCGCTGCTCACCACGCCGCACCACGCCGTGTGGCTGCTGCCGACGCCCGGGTTCCGCCGGGCCGCGTTCGCGAGCCGGGGTTCCCTGTGGGAGATCGCCCGCAAGACCAGCGATCCGGAACAGGCCCTGCAAAACCTGCTGGAACGTGACCGGATGTTCACCGACCGCCTTCACCAGGAGGCCCGCCGCCTGGACCTGCCCGTCATCGAGATCAGTACCGCGATGACCGAGGATGGGCTGGCCCGCCGCGTCACCGAGGTGTTCGGACTGTAAGCCCGGACGCCTGACACGCCTGTGCTTCTTCGACCTGCGGCGCGGGGTGTAGCGTTTCACTCAGCTCCGGCACTGGCTAGGACGCCGCCTGCCGTACAGCTGGAGAAGGGAGGACGTCACCGTGAACCCCGTAATGGGGCCCCTCATCATCCTGTACCTCTGGCTCGGGGTGACGATCGTGGCGGCAATCGCCGGGATCATCAGTGGCAGCTTCTCCGCACATTAGGGAATTAGGCAGAACGGCCCCCGGTCATCGCTACCCGGCACGCGAGATCGCTGCCGGGCTGCATGTCACCGCAAGACGGTTTCCTCCCACCGAGAGCACATCTACGCCAAGCTCGGGGCGAAGACCCGGACCGAGGCCGCCCTGTTCGCTAAGCGCTACGGCCTGACCGGGACGGCAGGCGAGTCCGGGACCTGACAAAAAGATCGGGTAATTACCCGATTCGCTCCCGCTGGCGGATCCGTACAACGGATCCATGGCCACGACAGCACCTAACCACAGCGCGGCTACCCCGGTGCCGCAGTTCGCCTTGGCCGGCGTGTTCCTTGAGGGCCTCGCCGGTCAGGATTTCGCCCGGCTCGGCGGCGTGCTCGCCGCTGACGCCTGCCTGCGCGCCCTGCTGCCTTCGGGTTTGCGGGAGTGGGCCGGTGCCGAGGCGATCGCTGACCGGTTCGCGGGCTGGTTCGGCGACACCCAGGATTTCGATCTGGTGGAGGCTACGGTCGGCGAGGTCGGCGGTCGTTTGCACCTGCACTGGCGCGTCCGGCTTCAGGCGGAGCGGCTCGGTGCTGGCTGGTTCACCGTCGAACAGCAGGTCTACGCCGACACTGCCGATGGCGGGCGCATCGTCCAGCTCGACCTGCTCTGTACCGGTTACCGGCCGGAGGGTGATCATGACTGACACCCTGACCAGCTGGGGCGGTTGGGAGCCGGCGATCCGCGACGACCCGTTCGGGCACTTCGCCGAGGCGCGGGCCCGGTGCCCGGTGCAGCGGGTACGCCTGGCTGATGGCCACCCGGCCTGGGTCGTGCTCGGCTACGACGCGGCCCGGCAGGCGCTCAACGACCCTCGCATCTCCAAGGACATGCTCGCCGCCCTGCAGGATAACGGCGATGTGGTGGCCGAAGGTCTGCCCGGACCTGAGTTCTCCCGGCACATGCTCAACGTCGACCCGCCGGACCATACACGGCTGCGGCGGCTGGTGTCCCGGGCCTTCGTGCCCGGCAGGATCGCCGCGCTGGAGCCGTCCATCCGGGACATCGCCCACAACCTGCTCGATGAGCTCGACACCGCCGGTCCCGGCGCCACCGTCGACCTGATCGAGGGATACGCCTACCCGCTGCCATTCGGGGTGATCGGCGAACTGCTCGGCATCCCGGCCGCCGACCGGCCGCGGCTGCACGCCTGGTTCCAGGTGCTGCTAACCGGGTGGGCCGGTGACCCGCCGCCCGAGGCGGTCGAAGCTTCGGACGGCATCGTGGCCTACCTGGGCGAGCTAATCGACGCCAAGCGCCAGAGCCCGGCCGACAACCTGGTCAGCGTCCTGGTCGCCGCCACCGAAGGCGATACGCTGACCAGGCAGGAGCTGCTGTCGAGCCTGTTCCAGCTCATCGTCGCCGGCCACGACACCACGGCCAGCCTCATCGGTAACGGGGTAGTAGCCCTGCTCGATCACCCCGCCCAGCTGCAGGCGCTGCTGGCTGATTCCGGGCGGCTTCCAGCCGCGATCGACGAGCTCATCCGGTTCACCGCCCCGGTCCCGCACGCCACGTTCCGCGTCACGGCCGAGCCGCTGAGGCTCGGCGGCGTCCAGATCCCCGCCCACGAACAGGTGCTGGTGTGCCTGGCCTCGGCCGACCGCGATCCGGGCCGCTTCCCGGAGCCCGACGTCCTCGACCTCGGCCGCGGCGACGGGCCGAACCTCGGCTTCGGCCACGGCGCTCATTATTGCCTGGGCGCGCCGCTGGCCCGGCTCGAAGCCAGAGTCGCCTTCGAGACCCTGCTCAGCCGTTATCCGGGCTTGCGGCTGGCCGCCGGCCGGGACGCGCTCACCTGGGCGCACGGCGACGGCCTGGTCCTGCGCGGCCTCGTCTCCCTGCCTGTCGTTCTCGGTCCCGGCCGGCGGCCGGGTTGACCAGGTCCGATCCGCCGCAACCCTGCTATCGGCCAGCAGGTGCCTCCGTCTTAGCCGCCAGGTATTCGTGCACGAGCCGCACCGCGGTAGCCCCGTCGCCGACGGCGGAAGCGACCCGCTTGAGCGAGCGGTAACGCGCGTCGCCGATCGCGAAAACGCCTGGTACCGAGGTCTCGAGCGGCAACGGCGCCCGGTCAAGCGGCCAGCCTGCCCCAGCCATGCCGTCCCGCACGACGTCACGCCCGGTCAAGATGTAGCCATGGTCGGTCTGTACCGTGTCGGGCAGCCACTGGGTGCGCGGCTCACCGCCGATCAGGACGAAGAGCGCCGCCGCCGGGACCGGCTCAATCCGGTCCTGCCGTACGTCGTGCAGTGTCAGGGCATCAAGGTGCTCGATCCCGTGGCAGCCGGTGACCTCGGTATTCAGCCGCACTGCGAGGTTAGGAGTGACCTCGATCTCGCGGATCAGGTACTCCGACATCGAACGCGCCAGGTTGTCACCCCGCACCAGCATCGTCACCTGCCGGGCCCGCCGGGCGAGGTGCAGTGCGGTCTGGCCTGCCGAGTTCCCAGCGCCCACCACGAAGACGTCGCGTTCTTCCATGGCCTGTGTCTCGCTCGAGGCCGCACCGTAGAAGACACCGGAACCGACCAGTGCCTCCAAGCGCGGCACGCCCAGACGCCGCCAGGCGATACCCGGCGCGGCGATGACCGTTCTGGCTGCGATCCGGTGACCGTCTGCCATCCGCACGATGCGTGCGTCTCCCCTGGTCTCCAGGCCGACGACCGGCTGGGCGAAGACCATGTGCGCGCCGAATATCCAGGCCTGCTCGCACGCTCGCCGGGTGAGCTCGTGCCCGCTGATGCCGTGCGGGAAGCCCGGATAGTTGCGGATCATCGGGCTGCTGCCCGCCTGGCCGCCTGAGACAGTCTCCTCTAGCACGACCGTCTCCAGGCCCTCGGATGCGGCGTAGACACCGGCGGTCAGGCCTGCCGGTCCCGCTCCGACGATGAGGACATCGCATTCGTCCACGTCGTTGTGGGTGCTGCCGCCGACGGCCTCCACGATCTGCGCCGACGTCGGCTCGACCATCGTGTATCCGTCGTGCCGGATCAGGACCGGCAGGCGGGTTGCGCACGGGCCCTTCTGGTCGAGCAGGCGGCGGCCCTCCGCACCGTCCGCCGAGTCGAAATGGAACGGCACGTTGAACCGGATGAGCAGCTCGCGCAGCTCGTTGGTGCTGCGGTCGTTGAGCCGGCCGATGACGTGGAACAGCTCGAAGGCGGCGCTGCGGTTCCTGGCCCATTCGGTCGCGCTCCACCAGGAGCACCCGCTTGGCCCGCGGGTGCATGCTGTGCGCGCAGGCGAGGAACTCGACGCCGGGCATCTCGCGCATCTTGTGGTCGACGATGAGCACGGCCACCGTGACGTGCTCATCGGCTAGCTTGCGGAGCATCGCCAGTCCCGCGGCCGCGGACGAGGCACCGATAACCCGGAAATCCTCGCTGAACCGCCGGCTGAGGTCGTCCCGCAGCGCCCGCATGACCCCGGGGTCATCATCGATCACGAACAGGACAGGATGTGACATCCGCTCAGCCCTGTGAGCCGGGCTGGATGTTCTGGTCGAGGTGGAAGATGTTGTCCGGGTCATATCGCTGCTCGAGCGCCCCGGTGGTGATGTCGGCCGATGTCGCAGTCATGTGGGCCCTTTCCGGTTCAGTGCCCCGACGTGACCGGAGCACCACGAAGCTAGGGCTCGCACCGTTCGTACAGCGTTCGCGTTCACGGTCGCCTCAGCGAACCTGACGAACGCCAGCCGGCGGCAGCGCGGCGAGGTCGCCTTAGCAGCGCCAAGGCTTCTTAGCTCAGGCCGGACCATAGGTACCTGGCGCCGGGGGTGGCGATGACGTTGTAGAGCAGGTTCGTCGGGGTGACGGCGGGGCTGGGCGTGCCGAGCACGCTGACCTGGAATGGCAGTAGCAGGACCGCGCCGGAGATACCGGCCGGGGTCGCGGTCGCGGCGATCCCGAAGGCCGCGAGCAGGGCCACCGCTATGGTCCACCCGGTCCCGTACACCGGGCTACGGTAACCGGCCCGGACCGCCTTCCGGGCCGGATGCCGGGGAAGTTTGCGCAGGTAAAACGCTGTTAGCGGTTAGCTGTCTTCGGCGGGGAAGTAGCCAGGCCAGTCAGTGACAAGATGCGACGGCGTCCCGTCGCCGCCGTCCTGGCCAACAAGCCTGGCCGACGCCAGCGCGAGACCGTTCCGCAGCAAGCTCTGGATCGCCTCGGCATCACCTGCGCGAACCGCCGATCGCAGCTCGACCGCGACCTGGTCGTCGCTGGGGATCCGCTTGCCGGTCTCCTGCTCATTCATCGCGGCCCATCGTGCCAGGTGCCGGAATGAAGCCGTCGCGTCCTGCTTGCCTTCGTGCAGGCCGGGCTCGGGTACAGCGTGATCGGCTGCGTCTTCGAGGCAGCTGGGCAGATCAGGCGTGGCACGAACGCCATGACCTGATCCCTGTCATCGCGGCTTGCTCGTGGGCTAGCTGAGTAGCTGGCCGAAGATGCCGATGCCCGTTTGCAGGGCGCTGGCCTGATCCAGGATGCCGCCGGTGATCTCCGGATTGGAGGCTTGCCACGCCGACGCGGCGGCCCGGGTGGCGAAGAAGTTGATATACCCGCAGCAGACCGATGCTGACGGCCCGGCGCGCTGGCCGTCAGTCCGGCCGGCGTACACCACGGCCGTGGCCGGATCCCAGCTGCTGTCGGCCCGGTCAACTTTCACGGTGACCGGCTGGCCGGTGGACGGATCGGCAGATTCGATCACGACGGGACGGCCGGCCATCGCGGATACGCCCAGGGCGTCGATCGCGCACATGGCAAATACGGTCGCAGCGCCTGATATCCGCACCTGGTGCCGGGTCGGCAGCGCGGAGAACGGATAAGCCGCGGTGATCTGACCGTCCTGGTCGAGGCACAGGAAGTCGCCGTCGGCCAGCTCGGCCAGCACCTGTGACCCATCGAACGGCGCAGCGTGCCTGGCCAGGCTGGAGATGCCGGGCGCAGCCCCGGTGTGCACGAACGATCGCAGCACGGCCTGATGCACGGCCCGCAGGCCGCGTTCGGCTGGCGCGATCCGGCCACGGCCAGCGCGTCCCGCCGCATCCAGCCACTCCGGGTCCCCCGGCTCAGCCGCCACGGCCAGGGCCTGCTCGATCGCGTGACGGAGCTGGTCGGCTGATGGCGCACCGGATGTACGGCCCTTTTCATCGCGGTACAGCCGACAGGAAATGCCCGGTGACGGCTGCCCCAGCTCGGCGAACGGATCGCCCCCGTCGATCAGCAGCGTGGGCGAGCCGTGCATGCCCCGCCGGGCTGCCTCGTCCTCGTCGCAGATCACCTGGTGCGACACCGGGACGCCCGCCCGGCCGTCCAGCACCGCCGCGAGCCGGCCGGCTGAGAACGGGCGCGTTCGGGCAGCCCGGCACGGACAGAACAGTCAGATGCATCAGCCCGGCTCCTGTCACCCTGCTACCAGGGCAGGTGCCGGTTGAGCCACTGCAGCGCAGGCCCGATCACCGGGCGCTGATGCCAGCCGCGCGCCATGACCTGTCCGCGGACCGACTCGGCGGCACCGCGCAGCGTCTGGCGCATCGCCGTGGCTTGATGGTCCCTTGCCCGTCGCCGCAGGAAATGGACACAGCTGACGCAGATGCCTACCTCGGGATGGCTACCGAGGTGGACCAGGGTGTCCTCCGACCTGGGCTTGCCGCAGCACCAGCACCTGCTCTGGCCTGCCTGGTCTGTCGCTGTCTGAGTCTCAGCGCTCATGACAGGCTCCCGTCTGTTACCAGCGAGTCTAGGCGCCCGGCCGCCGGCTGGTTGGGTGCGTTTCCCGCTGACTGAGGCGAGCCTCCCGGGGCCAGCCACGCGATCGCGAACCCCTTAGCGCCGACCTAGCCGGCCCGCGGAGGCGTGGTGCGGCGACTTCGTCACCGACAGGCTTTGACACCATATGCGTGTGGACGAGGCCTGGGAACAATTCATGACAACGAGTAAGCATGCCCAGCGCGAAATGGGTGCGGGGCGGCCGGAACCCTTCAAGGCACTGTGGTCGCATACTGACGGCGTAGTGATCATGGGCGGATTCGGCGGCTATGAGCGCGGGTGGGAGCAGGTCGGCGCCCGCCTCGATTGGGCTTCGAAAGGCCTCGCTGCTACCGATCACAGCTGGGAGAACATCGTGACGGTGGTCGGTGAGGACCTCGCGTACACCGTCGATCTGGAGCACATGACCCGGCACGTCGGCGGCCAGCCGCGGCCGTACACACTTCGCTGTACGCAGGCCTACCGCCGGGAGGGCGGTGAGTGGAAGGTCGTCCTGCGTCATGCAGACGACCTTTTGCAGAAAGACGAGCAGCAGAGATGACCTGAGGAGCGGCTGCGGCGGCCGAAGCCCGCCTCAGAGGCGTCGGCTGATCCACACCGAGATGTGGGCGGGTTCCAGGGCTTGCTGCACGACACCGGCCAAGTCATCCCGGACCGCGTCGAGGTCGACGCTGTCCTGCAGCCTGCCCGCGAAGGCGGTCACGATGCGGTCTGCGTCATACCGGGCCCGGTTGAAGCGCCGGTCCACGACGCGCTGCACCCGGTGCCGCAACGGATTGAACAGCGCCGCCACGGCCAGGGTCGACCCGGCCACCGCCACCGGAACGTGGACCCGGAACACCTCGGTAGTCAGCAGCACGATCCCTGTGTACGCCCCCACCAGCAGGCCGGTGACGATCGCGTAGCCGAGCGTCCGGGAAATGAGCCGGTCGATGTCGAACAGGCGGTACCTCAAGATGGCCACGCCCATGCAGACCGGAATCCCGAGCTGCCCGCAGGCGCCGGCGATGCCGGCCGCCACCGCGGCCAGGATCCCGTGCTCGGTTGACAGGAAAACGGCCAGCGGGATGCCGACCCCGGCAATAACCGATCCGGCCAGCAGCCACTTCAGCTGCTGGCGGCGTTCCCCGGACGAACGCCGGTAGCTGGCCGCCTGGCCCGCGACCGATCCCGCCCAGCACACGACCAGCAGCGGGAGGAACACGGCTTCGACCACGCCCCACCACGCCGAAGAACCCGTGGGGTGGCTAATAACCAGCAGGTTCCCGCTGGCATCCACCCGGATGTCATGACCGGCGATGGCCCCGACCGAGGCGACCAGCACGCCGGTCAGATACAGCGCGGCGGCCGCCAGGTAGAGCCACAGGACCCACCGCCAGCGTGGTGACGGGGGGCGGCCGTCGGGAAACAGCAGCACGGCCAGCCCGCTCAGCACGATCCCGGCCGCCCAGCCGGGCTGTGCGAGCACCGCGACCCAGCCCAGCGGCAGCCCGCCGTGCCGGAGCCGGTAGTCGGCCACCACGTAGAAGCTGGCGTCCTGGCTGAGCACACCGAAGGTCGCCGCGCCCAGCAGGATCCAACCCAGCGGATTACGCGGGCTGCGCGAGGCCACCACGAAGCCCACTACCCCGAGGGCAGCGGAGAACCAGAACGGCGATGAGCCGCCGTCGGCGTTCAGGCTCTGATGCGCCATGCGGGCCAGCGGCACATCGACTATGACCAGTGCCAGCACGAGGCCGCCGACGATAAGCGCGGTCGCCGGTGACGCCAGCCGGACGTGGCGCGCCGTGACAGCGGTCATCGCCGGTACCTCCGCACCTGCTGCCGGTACTTTCACCACAGAACGCAACGTTATGCGCGGATCGTTCCGGGAACGTTACCGCTCGGCACAAAATCCCTCGACCCAGCCGCAGCGCCGTCCGATGTGGTTACGGAGTATTCACTGGCCAGGGTCCGCCGCGGCCATGAGTTCCAGGATGCGGGCCGGGGGCAGGTGCTGCTCGTAGATCCGCACGCCAAATGGCGAGAGCGCGTCCTCGATGGCGTTCACTACCGTGGGTGGTGCGACGATCATGCCGCCCTCGCCCACGCCGCGGAAGTTGACGTCGGCGTCGAGCGGCACGGTCTGGAGGTGCTCGATCTCGATGCGCGGCACGTCACAGGCGGTCGGCATCAGGTAGTCCATGAACGTGGCCGACTGGAAGCTGCCGTCCTCGCTGTACGCCGACCGCTCGAGCAGCACCGCGCCGATGCCCTGCGCGATGCCGCCCCGGATCTGGCCCTCGACGACGGCGGGATTGATGAGCGCGCCGCAGTCCTCGACGGCGACATACCGCTCCACCTGCACCAGGCCGGTCTCGGCATCGACGTCCACGATCGCGCAGTGAGTGCCGCCGGACCAGCCGCCTTGGCCGCCGTCGAATGTGGCCTCGACCTCGAGATCGGCGTCCACGTCGGCACCGAACTGCCCTGACGCCGCACGCCCCGCTACCTCGCTAACGGTGATCGCGCTGGCCGGGTCGCCGCGCACCCAGACGTTGGCGTCGCTGATCACCAGGTCCTGCGCGCTGACCTCCATCAGGTGCGCCGCGAAATCGAGCACCTTGGCCTTGAGCTGCCGGGTGCCGTGCAGCGTCACGCCTCCGGTCATGGTGGCTGACCGGCTGCCGCCGGTCAGTCCGAACGGCACCACGTCGCTGTCGCCGACGACGACGCGGACCTGCTCGAACGGCACGCCGAACTCGTCGGCGGCGATCTGGGCCAAGGTCGTCTGGTGGCTCTGGCCATGCGGCATCTGCCCGGTGAACAGCTCGACGATGCCGTCTTCGGTGAGCCGGAGGCGCATGGACTCCATGCCCAGCGCGCCGCCGGGCCCCTCCGAGCGCGGGCCCGGCGCAGCCTCGATGAACGTGGCCACGCCGATGCCGAGGTACCGGCCTTGCTCGCGGGCCGCGGCCTGCCGGCGGCGGAACGCGGGCAGGTCCACGAGCTCCGCGACCCGCTCCAGTGACTCCTTCGTCGTAGTTCCCGCCAGCGGACGACCGGTGATCATCATGACCGGCGGGTCGGTCCGCGGGGCGACGTTGCGCAGCCGGATCTCGACCGGGTCCAGGCCCAGGTCTTTCGCGATCAGGTCCAGGATGCGTTCCCGTATGAACGTCTCTGACGCCCACGGCCCGCGATAGGCGACGTATGTTGCCTTGTTCGTGATCACCCCGGTCGACTCGAAACCGAGCGCCGCGAGCTTGTACGGACCGGGCAGCATGCCCTCGATGATGGACGGGACCATCGTGCCCATACCGGGATATGCGCCGGTGTCGATGACCATCTTCACGTCCAGCCCGAGCAGGTCGCCGTCGTTGCTGACCGCGGCCTGGACGTCGAAGCTCTCCTCGCGCGCCTGTCCCGACACGGTGAGGTTTTCGCCCCGGTCCTCCACCCACTTGACCGGCCGGCCCAGGTGACGGGAGGCGGCGGCCACGGCCTGCTCTTCGCGTGATGCGCCAATTTTCAGGCCGAACGAGCCGCCGATATCGCCGGCCAGCACGCGCACCTTGTCCGGCTCCATGCCTAGGCGGGTGGCGATACCGTTCCTGGTGATGTGCACGCTCTGCGTGGCCGCGTAGACCATCATCAGGCCGCGGTCGGCGTCGTAACTCGCGACGCAGCCGCGCCCCTCCATGGGCACGTTCTGGTGCCGGTGCACGTCGATGTGGAAGTCCATGATGCGATCGGCATTCGCGAACGTGCTGGCGACCTCGCCGAACTCGTTCCGCGAGTGCGGCCGGGAGATGTTGTCACCCAGGTTGGCGAACAGCGGCGGGCTGCTCGGGTCGAGCGCGAAGTCGGCAGTCATCACGGGAGGCAGGTCGTCATAGTCGACCTCCACCAGCTCGCAGCCGTCTTCGGCGAGATAACGGCTCTCGGCGATGACGATCGCCACCGGATCGCCGACGAGTCGCACCTTGTCCGTCGCCAGCAGGGTGAACTCCGGAGTGGGTCCGTCGCCGCCGATCAAGGCCAGCAGCGGATCCGGCGCCGGGACCGTAATGGCGTCCAGGTCCGCGCCGGTGAGCACGCCGACCACTCCAGGCAGCTCCTGCGCGGCCGACACATCGACGGAGAGCACGCGGGCGTGAGCCATCGGCGAGCGCACGAACGCGGCGTGCAGCATCCCGGGCAGCTTGATGTCATCGACGTACCGGCCGGCGCCGGTCAGGATGCGCGGGTCTTCCGAACGCTTGATGCTGGCGCCGGTGTAACGCTCAGCCGCAATTGCTGTCATGGTCGCTCCCTCAGCTCAGCTCGCGGCTGCCCAGTGTTCGATTGCGCTGCGCGGCCAGCAGGACGCCGTCGATGATGCTCTGGTAGCCGGTGCACCGGCAGATGTTGCCGGATAGCGCCTCGCGGATCTGCTGCTCGCCGGCGTCGGGGTGGTCGCTGAGGAACGCGGTGGCCTGCATGACGAACCCTGGCGTGCAGAAACCGCACTGGAAGCTGTGCGAATCCCACATCGCCTGCTGCAGGGTGCTCAGCTCGCCGTCCGGGGCCAGCCCCTCGATCGTCGTTACCTCGCTGCCTGCGGCCTGGACCGCCAGCATCAGGCACGAGCGGACCGGCCGGCCGTCGACGATGACCGTGCACGCACCGCAGACCCCGTGCTCGCAGCCGACGTGGGTGCCGGTGAGATCAAGGTCGTCCCGCAGGAAGTCCGCCAGCGTCCTGCGCGCCTCCGGTGAGCCCGTGCGCGTTGCGCCGTTGACCATCAGGGTGATGTCCGCCATCAGTTACTGCCTCTCGCGGCGTTGTCCGCCGCTGCTCGCAGGCCGCGGCGCACCACAGCGGCCGCGACCGTCTTCCGGTACTCCGACGACCCGTGCAGATCGGCCGGCGGGTCGATATCGTGGGTCGCGCGGCGGGCCGCCTCGTCGAACAGCTCCGCCGACGGCCGCTCGCCGGTCAGCAGATCCTCCGCGGCGGCCGCCCGGACCGGCACATCAGAAATGCCGGCCAACGCCAGCCGGGCATCGCTGATCACCCCGCCGGACAGCACCAGTGACGTGGCCAGGCCGACAATGGCGAAGTCGCCGTGGCGCCGGGCGACCTCCTGGAAGCTCACCCCCGTGCCGGGCTTTGCGGCCGGGAACCGCACCTCCACGAGCAGCTCATCAGGGCGGCGTGACGTGGTGAGGTATCCCTCGAACCACTGCGCCGCCTGGATCACCCGCTCGCCCGACGGGCCGCGCACCACGAACTCGGCATCGAGCGCCCGGGCGACGGCCGGCAACTCGGCGGCCGGATCGGCGTGCGCCAGGCTGCCTCCGATCGTGCCGCGGCTGCGGATTGCCTCATGACCTATCAACGGCAGAGCGGCCGCCAGCAGCGGCACGGCATCGGCCACGATCCAGGATTCCTCGGCCACGTACTCCCGCGTTCCGGCGCCGATCGTCACCTGGCCGTCTGCCGCCGACACCCCGGACAGCTCAGCTATGCCGTTGATGTCGATGAGTATCTCCGGCCGGGCCAGCCGCAGCGCCAGCAGCGGTATCAAGCTCTGGCCGCCGGCCAGCACGCTTGCCTCGTCAAGGTGCTCAGCCAGCAAGTCGACCGCTTCAGCAACGGTCGTCGGCGCCTCGTACTCGACAGGAGGCAGCTTCATCGGCGCGGCCCTTCGATCGGGGGACAGCTCTTTCCTAGCCCGCCACGGCTCATTAGCTACCCTAACAACCTTGGCGACCGCCACCACGCCACCACAGCCGGCACCTGGACATGGCTTACTTGTTCCGCGGGTCGTCTTCCGGGTCCAGGTATTCGAGGCTGATCGGCCCGATCGCCGTCACCTGGGTGACGTACTCGCCGGATTTGGCCCAGTGGAAATGGGGCGTACCGGCGGGCAGCACGATAACGGCACCCGGCGGGTACGCCTGCAGTTTCGCGCCGTCGAACTGTTCGCCCACGCCGATGTAGAACACGCCGGACATGACCGTGTAGACCCGGTCCTCGTGGTGCCGGTGGGGCATCAGCTTGACGCCGGACGGCAGCTTGACCCGGACCACGTACGGAGCGGGCTGTGAGGTATCGCCGACCACGACGGCCAGCCGGGCCGACGGCGGGAACGAGGGGAACGGCTCCCAGTCCATGTCCTCGGGCAGGACCGACCGAAAGACGGCCTGATCTAGCAGATGGGCGTTCATCGTCGTGAACCTCCCTGATTCCGTGCCGGACTCACCTGACGCCGTTGCGGTTCACTCTTCCGCGCTGGCCCGACCCGCCGTCGCCCCGGGAGGTGATCCTCGGCTACGACCGCAACAACACCACCAATACCATGCTGCGCAAGCATGGCATCGAGGTGATCGAGGTGCCCGGCAGCGAGCTCGGCCGCGGCCGCGGCGGGCCCCGCTGCATGACCTGCCCGATCGAGCGCGATCCCGCCTAGCGACGCGAGGAGTATCTGATGGACCTGCACGGCCGCAGCCTGCTGAAGGAAACCGACCTCAACGCCGAAGAGTTCATGTTCCTGGTCAGCTGGGCCAGGCAACTTCGGGCCGACAAGCGCCGCGGGGTGACCGGGCAGCGGCTGGCGGGCCGCAACATCGCCCTGATCTTCGAGAAGACCTCCACCCGGACCCGGTCGGCGTTCGAGGTCGCCGCCCACGACGAGGGCGGCCACGTCACCTACCTGGGCCCGGGCGAGTCCCAGCTGGGCTACAAGGAGTCGGTCAAGGACACCGCGCGCGTGCTCGGCCGCATGTTCGACGGCATCGAGTACCGCGGATTCACCCAGCAGTCCATGGATATCCTCGGCGAGTTCGCCGGGGTACCGGTGTGGAACGGGCTCACCGACACCTGGCACCCGACCCAGATGCTGGCCGACATCTTGACCATGACCGACCACTGCGACAAGCAGCTGCCCCAGGTGTCCTTCTGCTACCTGGGCGACGGCCGGAACAACACGGCGAACTCGCTGCTGGTCACCGCGGCCACGCTCGGCATGGACGGCCGCATCTGCGCCCCGGCGGCGCTGCAGCCCACGGCGGAGATACGGGACATCGCAGCGGGCCTGGCCGCCGGATCGGGCGCCCGGCTCGCGGTGACCGATGACGTGCACGCGGGCGTGGCCGGGGTGGACTTCGTCTACACCGACGTGTGGCTGTCCCTGGGCGAGCCGCAGGACCAGTGGGACACCCGGATCGACCAGCTTCTCCCGTACCAGGTCAACGCGGCCGTCATGAAGGACACCGGCAACCCGGCGGCCAAGTTCCTGCACTGCCTGCCCGCCCTGCACAACCGCGACACCGAAATCGGCCAGCGGATCTACGCCAAACGCGGGCTGGACGCGCTGGAGGTCACCGACCAGGTCTTCGAGTCATCCGCCTCGGTGGTATTCGACCAGGCGGAGAACCGGATGCACACGATCAAGGCCCTCATGCTGGCCACGATCGGCTCATCGTCATGAGAGCCGGCTCATCGGCTCGCGAGCAGGATGAGCGATGCGCGTCGTAGTGGCCCTCGGCGGAAACGCCCTGCTCGAGCGGGGCGAGCGGCCGGACGCCGTGATCCAGCGGCGGCATGTCCGGCAGGCCGCCACGGCCCTCGCCCCGCTGTCCGCCGATCATCAGCTCGTGCTGTGCCACGGCAACGGGCCGCAGGTGGGGGTGCTTGCGCTGGAGAGCCAGTCCGATACCAGCCTCAGCCGGCCGTATCCGCTCGACGTGCTGGTCGCCCAGACCCAGGGCATGATCGGGTACTGGCTGGTCCAGGAGCTGCGTAACGCGGGCGTGGCCCGGCAGGCGGTGTGCGTCATGAGCCAGACGGTCGTCGACCCGTCCGACCCGGCGTTCGGCCACCCAAGCAAGTTCATCGGGGCCAGCTACGACCAGGGCGAAGCTCAGGCGCTGGCCGCGCGCCTGGGGTGGACGATCGCGGCCGACGGACCCCACTGGCGGCGCGTGGTGGCCTCGCCCCGGCCACTGGGCCTGGTGGAGATCGAGACCGTGCGCTCCCTGGCCGACGCCGGCGTGCTGGTGGTCTGCGGCGGAGGTGGCGGCGTACCGGTGGTCCGGTCGGAAGCCGGTGAGCTGACCGGCGTGGAGGCGGTAGTCGACAAGGACCTGACCGCGGCCGAGCTGGCCATCACCCTCAAAGCCGATCGCCTGCTCGTGCTCACCGACGTGCCGGCCATCATCGCCGGATACGGCACGCTGGACGCGCGGCCTATCCGGGCCATCGACAGCGTCGCGCTGTCGGCCATGACGTTCCCGGCCGGGTCGATGAGACCCAAGGTCGAAGCGTGCATCCGCTTCGTCACGGCGTCCGGCCAGAGCGCCGCGATCGGCGCGCTGAGCGATGCCGCCGCCATCCTGGCCGGCCGGGCCGGTACCACCATCAGCGCCGCGCGCCGCTCCTAACCGCGGTTCAGGCCCTGGCGATGGTCCTGCCCGGCATCGGCTCCGCGAGGTGGGCCCGCCAGGCCGGCTCGCCGAAGGTGTCTCCGAAGTACTGCGTCTCGTGCGCCACGTGCTCGTGGGCGAATTCCATGATGCTCACCGAGTAGCTGGGCACGCCGTCGTAGGTGATGATGCACTCGCTCACCCACAGATTCCCGCCGCCGGTGATCCGCAGGACGGTGAAGTGCCGGCTGGCCGGGTGCCCGCCGCGTTGCGCGGCAATCGTCGCGCGGCTCCGGAATCGTTCACCCGACTGGGGGTAATCGAGGATCGCGTCCGCGGCGTAGATGGCGTGCTCGGTTTCGCTGTCCCCGCTTTCCGATGCCTGCCAGTGTTCCTCGATCGCGGCCCTGGTCCGGGTATCAGGATCCATCGCATTGTCCCTTCTGGCGGCCTGGGCCCACTGGCTGGCAGCACTCGGTCATGACCCGACGATCGCACGCGAAGCGGTCGGTCACACCGGTGACCGACCCTGGCTTGCACCCTGGTTACCGTGATCGAGGGTCAGCATGATGAGCTGGGCAGCCGTAGGACCAGGGTGCTGCCAGTGATATTAACGGGCGCGATATGTCAGGGCTCGGCGCGATGCTGATCGTGCTGGCCACGGGAATCACCGAGGGGAGGGCAGCATGAGCGGCGCGGCCGGATCGGCGGTTGCGGGTCCTGCCCCGGGCAGGCAGCGCGAGCTGCCGGTGCTGCTGTCGGTCAACGTCGGGATGCCCAAGGACGTGTCCTGGCACGGCAAGACCGTCTATACCGGCATCTGGAAGGAGCCAGTAGCCGGGCCGCAGATGGTCCGCCGTCTCGATATCGACGGCGACGGCCAGGGCGACACACAGGGACACGGCGGCGAGCAGCGGGCTGTGCTCGTCTATCAGGTCCAGTCCTATGAGTACTGGCGGCGGCAGCTCGGGCGCGACGACCTGGGCTACGGCAGCTTCGGGGAGAACCTCACCGTCGACGGCCTGGCCGATGACGAAGTCTGCATCGGCGACCGGTACCGCATCGGCGAGGCTGAGTTCGAGGTGACCCAGCCCCGGGTCACCTGCTACCGGGTCGGAATGCGGCTTGACGTGCCTGAGCTGCCCGCGCTGCTGGTGAGTCACCACCGTCCCGGCTTCTATATGCGCGTCATTCGGGAAGGGCGTATCAAGGCGGGCGATCCGATCGCCAAGACCAGGACCGGGCCTGGCGCGCTGTCGGTGGCCGACACGGACGCGCTGCTCTATCTCCCGGGCCGCGACCGCGCGAAGCTGCACGTCGCCCTCACGATCCCCGCCCTTAGCCCAGGCTGGCAGGGATCGTTCCGCGACCTGCTGGCCGCGGCCGAAGACGGCGGAACGGCCCCGCACCCAGATACCGAGCCCGCGTGGCCCGGCTTCCGGACCTTGCGCGTCACCAACGTCGTCAGGGAAAGCGTCGCGGTAGCTTCCCTCTACCTCGCCGCAGCGGACGGAACGGCTCTCCCGGCGGCCTGCCCGGGCCAGTACCTCACCCTGCGGGTGAGCGCCGCCGGGTCGCCGGCCCCGGTCCGCAGCTACTCGCTGTCCTCGGCGGCCGACGACGGCACCTACCGGATCAGCGTCAAGCGAGAGCCCCACGGCGTCGCCAGCAGCTACCTGGACCGCCACGTGCGGCCGGGAGCGGTCCTGGACGTGGCCGCACCACGCGGTGACTTCATCCTCGGTGACGGCGACGGCCCGGTGCTGCTTATCTCCGCGGGCATCGGCGTAACGCCGGTCCTGTCCATGCTGCACCAGCTGGCCGCGGGCCATAGCCAGCAGGACATCTGGTGGCTGTACGGGGCGCGCGGCCCTCGCGAGCATCCCTTCGCGGCTGAGGCGCATGCCTTGCTCGCCTCGCTGCCGCATGCTCGCGAGCACATCTTCTACAGTGCGGCGACGCTCCCCGAACGGCGCCGCGCCCATGCCGCCTCCGGGCGTCTGACCCAGGAGGCACTGGCCGGCCTGGCCATCCCGGCCGGCGCCAGTGCCTACATCTGCGGGCCAGCCTCGTTCATGGCTGACATGCAGGACGCTCTGGCCGCGATCGGCCTCCAGCGAGCCGCGATCCACACCGAGCTGTTCGGGACGCTACCCCCCGTCAACCCGGGGATCACCGGGCAGGTGAGCAAGCCGCCGCACCAGCCGCCGGGCCCGCCAGGACCCGGGCCGCTGGTCACCTTCGCCCGCAGCGGCATCACCGCGCCCTTCGGCGTTGACCGGCGCAGCGTGCTCGACCTCGCCGACGCCTGCGACGTCCCCAGCCGCTGGAGCTGCCGGACGGGCGTCTGCCACACCTGTGTCACTGCGCTGCTGTCCGGGGACATCGCCTACGCTCCGGACCCGCTGGAACCTCCGGCCGACGGTCAGGTACTCATCTGCTGCGCCCGCCCCGTCACCGACATCGTACTGGACATGTAGGCGGCAAATCCCATGACGCCCCGCGGCGCGCCCGTTTGTCGCCGGTCAAGCGATGGTGAGTACCGGATAGGGCGACTGGTGCAGCAGCCGGACCGGGACCGAGCCAATGACCTGGTGCGCGGCATGATGAGAGCGGCCGGTCACGATCACGGGCGTGCGGTCGGGCTCGGCGGCGGCGTGACTGTCGGCTGCGTGCAGAATCGCGTCTGCGGGCGATTCCTGGCGGCGCTCGAACGTGTGCGGCACGCCTGCCGCGGTGGCGATCTCCGTAGCGACCTCAGCCACCCGGGCGGCCTTCTCGTCGCGGGTCCCTTCCATCTCGGCGTGGGCGAATCCGGATAGATCGCTGTCGACGAGCACGTGGTCGGCATAGATGACGTGCAGGGTGCCAGGGCGGGTCCGGATGAGGTCCGCGCCCCAGCTGAGCGCCCGCCGTGCGGGCTCGGAGTCATCGAAGCCGACGACCAGGTCGATGGACTGCGCCGTACGGGGCTCTGGGACGTCGGGCACGGGAGCGTGGCCTGGCCGGGCGGACACCGGTTCGGCCAGGACAACTGGTGGCGTGACGGTCCCGCTCAGTCCGCGGCCAGAACGCCGGAGCGCCGTGACCAGGATCAGGCCGCCGATACCGGCCAGCGCCCAGGCGGCCAGGGTCCAGATGTAACCACTGATGGCATGGCCACCGAAGTAGACCACGTTGCGGATGGTGCTGGCCGCTATCCCTAGCGGCAGGACCGGGCTAAGGACGCGCAGGAAACCGGGTGTGAAGCTGGCCAGGTTGGCCGGTCCGCCGCTGGCCGGGATCCCGAACACGATGAAGGCCAAGACGGCCAGGGCGACCAGCGGCGGCCAGGTCCGGGCCAGTGCGGCCGTGGGGGCCGCCACGGCCAGCGAGAACAGCGCGACAATACCGGCGAACGCGGCGTAGTGGCCCAGGCCCGCCAGGCCATCCGCGATCCCCGCGGCGACCACCCCGCTGACGACGGCCGCGGCTACCGGCGCGGCGACGGACCAGGCACGCCCGGCCCGGCGGAAGGCCATCGCCGACGCCGAGCCCGCCGCCAGGCTGGGGATCAGCACGCTCAGGACGACGAACCAGGACGACAGCGCCTGGGCGTCACTGGCCCGCGGCGGGACCACGTCCGACACGATGAGATGCTGATGCCTACGGTCGCGGAGCGGGCAGTCAGTCGCGCCAGTAGAAAGCCCTGGTCCGGCCTGGCCCGCGGCCCGGGCGCAGGCAGCGGTCTGCTAGGTGGACATGGTCGGCCGTCCGGCGTCAGGCAGGGCCCCGCGGAGCTGCTTGCGCGAGCTGATGCCGAGCTTGGCGAAGACCTTACGCAGATGCCACTCGACGGTGCGCGGGCTGATGAACAGCTGGGTGCTGATCTCCGGATTCGACAGCCCGTCACGGACCAGCCGAGCGATCTGCGCCTCCTGCGCGGTGAGCTCACCGATCGTCTCGATCCTCCGCTTGCGCACGGTCTCCCCGGTGGCCAGCAGCTCGCGCCGGGCGCGCCCGGCGAACCCCTCGACCCCCATCACGGCCAGCATCTCGTAGGCCTCGCGGAGGTGCTCGCGCGCGTCTGTACGCCGGCCCGCGCGGCGCAGCCACTCGCCGTAGAGCAGATGAGCCCGGGCGAGTTCCGGGCGGAGCTGGGTACGGCCGAGCCGGTCGATCGCCTCGCGATAGAGCCCTTCGGCGGCCGTACCCTCGCTCACCAGCGCACGTGAGCGGGCCTCGATGCCCAGGCCGAAGTCGGTGCCGCCGGGCCGGGTCGTTTCCGCCAGCCGCTCAACAGCCTCGGCGGCCAGCTGGCTGTTGCCGCAGCGCACTGCGGCCTCGACCAGTTCGGGAAGCGCCCACATGGACACATAGAGCGCCGGCGTCTCCTGGCTGGCGTACTGGGCCGCCGCCAGCGCCTTCTGGTAGTGGCCCAGGCCGTTGTTCAAGATCGCGGCCGTCCAGTGCGCATACGTCGCGGCAATTCCCTGGCCTCTGGCTTCCGCCTCGGCGATGGTGGCCTCGATCAGCGGGGCCGCCTCGGCCTGGTCACCCCGCAGCGACGCCATCAGCATCGCGGCGAATGGCGCACTGCGAGCCCCGGTCGCCGCGCAGACCGCATCGGTCTCCGCGATCAGGGCCGCGGCCGCCGCGAAGTCGCCGCGCCAGGCGGCGTCTGTGCCCAGCGAGCCCAGTTCGATGGGCAGCTGGTCGAGTGCGCCGGCGTCACGGGCGAGCTGGACCTGCCGGACCAAGATCGCGCGCCAGCGGACGTCGTCCCACAGCGCGCTGGCCGCCGCCTGACCCAGCCAGCCCCACCGGATCCCTTCTTCGGTGGAGATGTCGATGCTGGCAAAAGCGCGTGCGGCTCGCTGCAAGGCTGGGGCTGCCACGGCCGGTCCCTCGAGGACCAGCAGCGCCAGGCTGTCGAGTATCAGGTCGGCCAGGTCCGGAGGGCCCGCCGCGCGGGGCAGGGCCCGCGCGGCCTCGGAGACCTCAGCCAGATCGCCGGCCCCGGCGAAACGCCCGGCGAACAGCGCGGCCATCCACGCGCTCATATAGGTCTCGCGCGCCATTTCGCGGTTGAGCGACTCGAGCCGCTTGGCTGCCTTGAGCAGCAGCGGGGGAGCGTCACTGCCCCGGCCCGAGGAAAACGCGATCTGCCCGCGGAGCAAGTCCGTCCGGGCGCTGGAGAACTCATCAAGCGGCCCAGCCTCGGCCCTGACCAGCAGGTCCAGAGCCTTTTCGAACGCGCCAGCTTGGATGTTGGCCTGTGCCGCCGCCAGCGTGCGCTCGGCTCGGCGCCCCGGATCAGCCGTCAGCACCATCGAGCGCTCCAGGAAGGCCGCGGCGGCGGCCAGGCCCCCGCGTGCCTGCGCCCGGCCGGCCGACCGCTCGAGCTCCGCCGCGACCTCCTCATCGGGACCAGCCATCGCCTGCGCCAGGTGCCAGGCCCGTCGATCGGGATCAGCCTGCGCGTCGGTCACCTGCGCCAGCGCGGCGTGCACCTTCCGGCGATCGCCGCGTGAGACCGCCCGGTAGGCCGCCGAGCGCATCAGCGGATGACGGAACACAACCTGCCCTCCGGCTCCCCCGACATCGATGAGCCCGGTTTCCTCCGCCTGCTCGGCGACCTCGAAGCCCAGTCCCAGCCGCCCGGCGGCCCTGCGCACGAGCGTCGGATCGCCGGTGGGATCGGCCGCCGCGACCGCGAGCAGCAGCCGGGTCTGTTCGGGCAGGCTCCCGACCCGCCTCAGGAAGTTCTCCTGGATCCGGCCCGGCAATGGCAGTACCTCCGGCAACCCG
Source organism: uncultured Actinomycetes bacterium (assembly GCA_963790065.1). Taxonomy (GTDB): domain Bacteria; phylum Actinomycetota; class Actinomycetes; order Streptosporangiales; family Streptosporangiaceae; genus Palsa-504. The sequence goes on from CAWBNK010000006.1 coordinate 48,684, forward strand.
AAGCCGCCTGCCAGCTCGGCCGGCGAACGCCCGCGCGGCAGCTCGAGCAACGCCAGCGGGTTTCCCCGCGTTTCGGCCACGATCCGGTCAGCCACCTGCTCATCTAGTGGCCATCGGACCACCGAACCCAGCAGCTCCCGCGCGTCAGCGTGGCGCAGGCCCTCCACCGTCAGCTCGGGCAGCCCGTGCAAGTCAGCGCCCGGCTCACGGGCGGCGAAGATGACCAGCACCGCCTCCGCCAGCAGTCGGCGCGCCGCGAACGCCAGGACCTGCACCGAAGCCCGGTCCAGCCACTGCACGTCATCCACCACGCACACCAGCGGCTGGTCCCCAGCCACCTCAGAAAGCAGGCTCAGCACCGCCAGGCCAACCAGGAAGCGATCCGGTGCCGGGCCTGCTTCCAGGCCGAACGCGATCCTCAGGGCATCCCGTTGCGGGCCGGGCAGACGCCCGAGCCGATCGAGCATGGGCCCGCACAGCTGATGCAGCCCGGCGAACGCGAGCTCCATCTCCGACTCCACCCCGGCCGCACGTACGGACCTTAGATCAGGTGCCGACTCGACCGCGTAGTCCAGCAACGCCGTCTTGCCCACCCCGGCCTCACCCCGCACCACGAGTACGGCGCTGCGCCTGCCACGCACCCCTTCGAGCAGCCCGTCCAGCACGCCACACTCGGCACTACGTCCACGCAGCATGGTCACCCGACCCCGGAACGCTACCGTGACGACCGTATACGCGGCGGCCGACCTGATCGGGCCGTCGCGCAGGTCCGTGTCTGCCATGGTGCCGACAACTCCTTCAGAGTGCATATAGCCGATCTGGGGTTCACGTCACCGCGGCAGGCGCCAGCAGACAGCCACCAAACAGCGGAACGAGCTCCAGCAAGACCAGCCTGGCCGGGATGTACCCGGGAACCAATGGAGCGCTCTTCAGCGTCTGGGCTCAGGAGCTCCCGCAGGACGCATGGGGTTTCCCCCACGTCGCGGATTCCGATTGTGGGGTTCACCCGATTGCCGGCTCTTCTGCCGGCCGCCATCATCCGTATGTGGGGAACCTGATCCTGATCGTCGACGACAGCCCGCGCTTCCGCGCGGCCGCTCCAGAATTGCTCGCTACCTGGGGTCTTGAGCTGTTCGACGTGGCTGCGGACGGGCCGCAGGCGCTGGCCGCCGTGGCCGGGAAATGCCCGGACGGGATCCTGCTGGACGTCAACCTGCCCGGACCGGATGGCTTTGCGGTGGCAGCATCGCTAGCCGCCGCCTGCCCGGCGACGAGGATCGTGCTGACCTCAACCGACGCCGATTGTGCTCCGCTCCAGGTCATGGCGGCCTCGCCCGCGGTGGCGTTCGTGCCCAAGCAGGAGCTTGCCATCACCGATCTCCGGGCGCTGTTCGCCGCCTGAACCGGATACTGGGTGGGTCAAGCCCGCAGGTAGGTGAGCACGGCCAGGACCCGGCGATGCTGCTCGGATGACTGGTGCAGGCCGAGCTTGTCGAAGATGCCGGTCACGTGCCGCTCCACGGCGGCCACCGTAACCACCAGTTCGTGCGCGATGCCGTTATTGGAGCGGCCCTCCGCGATCAGCGCCAGTACCTGCTTCTCCCGCGGCGTCAGGCCATCGAGCGGACTCGACTGCCGCTTGCGGCCGACCAGCCGCGCCACCACGTCAGGATCGAGCACCGACCCGCCGCTGGCGACGCGCCGGACGGCGTCGGTGAACATGCTCAGGTCGCCGACCTTCTCCTTCAGCAGGTAGCCGACACCTCGCGCGCCGTCGGCCACGAGATCGAACGCGTAGCTGTCTTCGAGGAACTGGGACAGGATCAGGACACCTGCTCCCGGACGGTCGGCACGGATCTGAAGGGCAGCCCGGAGCCCGTCATCGGTATGATCCGGCGGCATCTGGATGTCGGTGATGACCACGTCCGGGCCGTACACGCCAGCCATCCGTACCAGGTCACCTGCGTCGCCCGTAGCGCCGACTACGTCGAATCCGCTCTCCTGGAGGACGTGCACGATCCCTTCCCTGATGAAGGGCTGATCTTCGCCCACGATGACGCGAATCGGCTCCGGCTGGCCCACGCTGCCACGCTATTCCTCCAGCGCAGGCGATGCCACAGATCAGGGCCATGACCAAGATCACGGCGCCCCGCCGTTATCCGGCTGGGTAGAGATTGGGCGGGCCGAGGTAGGGGAACTCGGCCAGCAGGTCATCGTGCGGCTTGAGGCCGTCCGGGCCTGTCTTTCCGTTAGTCAGCCAGGCGAAGCGGGCGCTGAAGACGTCGTCGGTGAGGGCCCGGCCGTTGGGGTAGGCGGCTGGCCGCGCCCGGTCGTAGCGCAGGATGTCGGGCAGCACGATCCTGGCTGCCGCCGTGGCCTCGTCGGGCGTGTAGCCGTGCTCTTCCAGGAGCTTGGACCAGGGCTGCAGGTAGTTCGCCACGTCGTCGGCTGGCTGCCGGACGTTGTATTGGTCTTTGACCTCGTTCGGGTTGACGAACGGGTTGATCGTCGGGTGCCCGCCGCGGTCTACCTGCACGAGCTCGCCGTCGCGACGTACGCTGACCGTCGCCCAGACTCCGATCAGCGGATCGGGGCCGAGCATGTCATTGGGCACCTCCAGCGCGATGGTGAGTATGTTCCTGTTGGCGAACGCGTCCTGCCCGGTCCAGTTGAAGCCGTGGAAGGCGCCGTCCGCATCGGCGAAGAACGGATCGCTGCGGACGCCGGTGAACAGCCGGCCGGGCCGGCCCGCACGGGCTGCGCAGCGGCATCGAAACCGACCGGCGTGGCCGAGATGAGCACGTCGCCGGCCTGCCCGGGCCGCCGCGCCTGGCTGCCGGTGGCGTAGTACGCGGTGCAGGTCTGCATGCCGTGCCTGAACTCGGAGAACGTGAACGTGAACGCGGCGTCGGCGTGCGCGTCACCATCGTTGTCGATGTTGATCCGGTAGACCCCATCCGGATGGAATTCCGATTTCATCAGGAACGGCGGCATGGCGCTGATGCCTGTCGTATAAGGGTTCACGTCGATGATCAGTGTCGTCTGCCCGGCGTCGCCGGGTGGCTGGAAGGCGTAGATGTCGGTGAAGTCCAGGCGCGCGTCGTCGCCGGGGAACCTCAGGTTGGCCGCACTGTAGTGGTTGGACATGGTGCTCCTTGATTGATGGCCAGGGCGTGACCGTTGCCGCCGCTGAGCCACCTTCCTTGCTCCGTTTCCCTGGTCACGAAGTGACTCAGTCGTGGCCTTGCTAGCCTCACGGTGACACTCCCGGATGGCTGGTCGCGCCCGTGAAATGCCCTGGACCCGAACCGGCTTGCACCGGCCCGCGCCCCGAGCGACGCCCGGTATGTCCAGGCGGAGATCGGCCAGCGAACGGGTGGGCGGATCAAGGGGAGCCCAGGTTAGACTTCTCTTACTAGGCGAGAAGGGTGCTGATGACGATCCCAGCAGCGCAAGATCCCAGTCTGGGATTCGTCCCCGGTGACCACGTGTGCGCCTTCTACAGCAGCAGCCGGAACGTGCTCGACGATATCGTCGTCGATTACATAACGAAGGGCCTGCAGGGGGGAAACAAGGTCTTCTGCATGGTCGATCAGCCGTCCGCGGTGCAGGGCAGGGTTCCTCCCCAGCTCGTGGCGCGAGAGGGAATGCTGAACGTCCTCACCGAGGACGAGGCGTACATGCCCGACGGCTCCTTCTCCAAGGACGTGTTCATCCGCAACATGGAGACGATGGCCCGTGCGGCGTCGGAGGAAGGGTATGGCAGCTTCCGGGCCTGCGGGGACGAGAGCTTCCTCGTCCGGAACGGCGTTGACATCAAGGAGTGGTTTGCCGCGGAGTCGGAGCTGAATAAGATACTTCCTGACTATCCGCACTTCTTCTTCTGCCTTTATGACCTTGACCTGTTCGATGGCGACACGGTCATGTATGTGCTCAGGACGCATCCGCGGGTTTACGTTAATGGCATTGTCATCGGCAATCCGCACTACCAGGCAGAACGGCTTCCCGGATAGCCGATGGCGGCAACGGAGTACCGTGGCCCTGGCGCTGACGGCGTGGCTCCAGATCTCAGCCGGCTGGTGACGTCGGCCAATTCCGTACTCAGCCTGTCGCTAATCCTGGCCCAGGTGTCTACTCCGGCCCAGGCCATGCGGCTCGTCACCACGGCGGTTCCGTCTATCGCCGCTTCCCACACCGCCGTAGCCTGGCACCCCAGCAGGTCGGGGGATTATTTCGAGCAGGCCCCTGAAGACGTCGGCCGTCTCCTGGCTGGCCTCACCGCGGTCGCCCGGCTCGACATGAAAGGCTCTGCTGCCTACTGGGCGTTCCCCATTAGCTCGCCGTTTTCTGATGAGCAGGTCTTCCTGATCGTCACCGGCAGCGAGGACCTGTCGGACCAGGAGACGTTCCTCTTGTCGGTCCTCGCGCAGCTGTGCGGCACCGTCATTGCTAGCCAGGAGTCGATCGCGGCAGAACGAGAAAGGCTCAGCCAGATTGCCGCGCTGAACACGGAGCTCGAGGCGACGGTCTCGACTCTGGCCAGACTTATGGAGATCCACCGCAGCCTGACCGGGATCGTCGCCAGTGGCGGGCAGGCCGGAATCGCCGCGACCCTGCATCAGCTGACTAGTTTCCCCGTGCTCATCGTGGACGTGTCAGGCGTTACCCATATGACCGCTGGCCAGATGCCTGACGATTACCGCCTGGTGAACCGGGAGGCTGGACAGTGGGAGGAGACCGCCCGCTTGCTGCGAACCACGCGTCGCGCGATCTACCGCCGGGATGCCTGGCTCATGCCGGCCATGCCGCAGGCCGACGTCCTGAGCGTCATCGCCCTGGTTGATCCCGCTCGCTCCGCGACCGAGACTGACCTGGCGGCACTCGAGCACGCCGCCACGGTGCTCAGCGTTGAGCTCGCCCGGCTGCAAAGTGTTTCTGAGGCGGAACTGCGAGGCCAGGCGGACCGGGAACGAGAGGTCGCCGAGACGCGAGCGTCTGTGCTCGCCGTGAGCGAGGCCAGACAGCGCACCGTCCTCGAAGCTGCTCTCGACGCGGTCATCAGCATGGACCAATACGGCCGGATGACCTACGTGAATAGCGCCTTCAAGCGCACTTTCGGCTACCGGGCCGAGGAGGTAATCGGCCGGGAACTCGCGGAGACGATCGTGCCGCCGTCGCTGCGAGAGGCACACCGGCGCGGCCTGAGCCGTTACCTGGAAACCGGGCACAGCACCATCCTGGGCCTCAGGATCGAGGTGTCGGCCATGCGTGCCGACGGCACCTTGTTCCCGGCCGAGGTGACTGTCACCCGCACTGGCCTGCCCGGAGAGGCGGCCTTCACCGGCTACGTGCGCGACATCACCGACCGCCGGCGTGCCGAACGGGAGCTCATAGCGTCGCGCACGCGCCTGGTCACCGCATCCAACACCGCCCGTCAGCGCATTACCAGGGACCTGCACGACGGTGCCCAGCAGCATCTGGTCGCTACCCTCATCAACCTTCAGCTCGCCGAGCAGCGCTGGGAGTCGGCTCCGCATCGGGCCAGGGAACTGCTCGGCCAGGCCCTCGAGGACACCAGGCGCGGGATCGAGGACCTGCGCGAGCTCGTTGCGGGCCTGCATCCGGCGATCCTCACCCAGCATGGCCTGGCCTCAGCCGTCCGTGCCCTGGCCGACCGGCTGGCCATTCTCGTCGAGATCGACATGCCCGGCATCAGGCTGCCGACGTCCATCGAGGCCAGCCTGTACTTCTTCTGCTCCGAAGCGCTGACGAACATCGTCAAGCACGCGCAGGCCACACGCGCCTGGGTGCGGCAAGAAGTCGCAGCTGACCGGTGCGTCGTCGAGGTCGGGGACGACGGGATCGGCGGGGCGCATCCCGGGCCGGAAACCAGCGGTCTCATCGGGCTGAGCGATCGGATCGGCGCGATCGGCGGCACGCTGGATATCACCAGCCCGCCCTCGGGCGGAACGGTGCTCCGGGCCTCCGTCCCCATCCTGCCCGCCACCCCGCCGCCCGCAGGCCTTCAGCCGTAATTCCAGTTCCCTGCCGATGAGCAGTCGGCCGCCGTGACCTACGCCCGCCCAGGCCCGGAAGCACAGACGCTCGAGCTTGACCTCATACCCTTAACGGTTTAGGATACTTAACAGTTAAGGGAAGGTAGGAACGTGCAGCAAGAAGTCGTGCTGGCGATGCTGGCGAAGGAGCCGTCCCACGGGTACGAGCTGCGGGCTCGTCTGGCCCGGGCGCTGGGACCGGTGGCCGAGGGGATCAGCGAAGCCCAGATGTACGTCACGCTCACCCGGCTGGAAAAGGGCGGCTTCGTCGCGCGGCTCGACGCGCCGGCCCAGCGGTCCGACCGCAAGGTCTACTGCCTGACTCCCGCCGGGCAGGAGCGGGTGACGGAATGGATGTCGGAGGTGAGCTGGCCGCGGCCCGACCTGGCCGAGTTCCACATGAAGCTCATCGCCGCCGCGCAGGGCGGCCTCGCCGACCCGGTCAGCCTGATCGACGCGCAGCGTCGCGACTTGCTGCGCCGCCTGCGGGAAGTGGGGCGCGCGGTGATGGCAGCGGAAAAGGATTCCGACGCAGCGTTGCTCCTGGAAGGCATCGTGCTGCGGCTGCAAGCCGACCTGCGCTGGCTGCACGCCTGCGAGATCGCCTGGACGAAACGGAGTACCCCGAAATGAACGACTCGGTCGCCGTGCTGGTGCACGCCAGGGGTTTGCGGAAGGACTACGGCAGCGGCGAGGGCCTGGTCCGCGCGCTGGACATGGTGGACCTCGACGTCAATCGTGGTGAGGCCGTGGCGGTGATGGGTCCCAGCGGCTGCGGCAAATCGACGCTGCTGCACCTGATCGGCGGGCTGGACCGGCCGACCGCCGGCCAGCTGACAGTCGCGGAGCAACGCGTCGAAGAGCTCTCCGAACGTGCCCTGGCCCACTTGCGCCGCGACGAGATCGGCTTTGTCTTCCAGACGTTCCAGCTGATGGACGAGCTCACCGCACAGGAGAACGTCGAGCTGCCCGCGCTGCTGGCGGGTTACGCGCCGAGCGAGGCTCGCGCGCGCGCCACCGCGCTCCTGGAACGGGTCGGCCTCGCCGATCGCGCCCGGCACCTTCCCTCGATGCTGTCCGGGGGCCAGCGTCAGCGGGTCGCGATCGCGCGGGCCCTGGTGAACAATCCGGACATCGTGCTGGCGGACGAGCCGACCGGCAACTTGGACAGTGCGTCGGCGTTCGACGTGCTGTCGCTGCTGGGGGACCTGCACGCCAAGGGTCTGACCTTGGTGATCGTCACCCACGACGAGCGGATCGCGACGACCGCGGACCGCTTGATCTCGATGCGCGACGGAGCGTTCGTCGACGAGACGCGGCTGACCGGCGGTTCACGGGGGAACCTCAGCACCTTCGCGGAATGGGAGCACCTCGGGGGAGAGCGAAGGAGAACCTCATGAACCAACCGCACAAGCCGCGCCGCGCGGGCCGGGTGAGGGGGCGCGCCCTGCTGCTGTTCCGTCTCGCCCGGCAAGACATCCGGCACCATGCGGCCCAGGCCGTGCTCCTGGTGGTCGCCATTGCCGCGGCCACGGCCGTGCTCAGCCTGGCCTTCACGCTGAACGGCGTGAACGCCAACCCCTACCAGCAGACCATGGCCGCGACGAAGGGGCCCGATGTCGTGGCCCAGAGCGGAAACGACCCCTACACCGGCGTGACATCGCCGGCGGACCTCGCGGCGCTCGTGGCGCTGAACCACGCCCAGGGGGTGAAGGCCTACGGTGGCCCCTATCCGATCGTGGGCGACACCGGCCCGGTGGGTCCCGTCATGCGCAGCACCGACATCGTTACCTCAGTACAGGTCGAGGGACGTCCGCCTGGCGTGGCCGCGGTCGACCAGCCCAAGGTGACGGACGGGACGTGGATCCGGCCTGGGGGCGTGGTGGTCGAGCGGTCCTTTGCCGAGGCGGCGAACCTGCGTCTCGGCCAGACGATCACGCTGAACGGCCGCACCTTCCGGGTGGTCGGCTTCGCGGTCACGGCGGCGTTCGGTGGCTTCCCGGGTATGAGCCTGATATGGGCCACCGAAGCGGCGGCGCGGAGCCTCGCCACCCAGGCGGACCCGCTGTCGTACATCTCGAACCTCGAGCTGTCCGACGCGTCGCCGCACGCGGTCAATGCGTTCGTGAACGCTCATAGCAGCAACAACGCATCCGCCCCGTTCTTCACCTCATGGACAGCGATCGCTTACGGCGACGCCAGCTTCCTGCGCACCGACCAGGCCTTCCTGTTTACCGGCGCCGCGCTGCTCGGCCTGCTCGCGCTGGCCAGCGTGGCCGTCCTCGTCGGCGGGCGCCTGGCGGAAGGCACCCGGCGGGTCGGACTCTTGAAGGCCACCGGCGGCACGCCAGGCCTGGTCGCGGCGACCTTCCTGGCCGAGAACCTGTTCCTGGCGCTCGTCGCGGCCCTCGTCGGCCTGCTGGCCGGCTGGCGCGCGGCCCCACTCATCTCCAATCCCGAGGCCGACCTCGTCGGTACGCCGGGAGCGCCGCCGCTCACGCTCGCCATGGTCGTCGTCGCCCTCGGCGTGGCGCTCGCCGTGGCGTTCGCCTCGACGCTCGTTCCCGCGATCCGTGCCGCGCGGATGAGCACGGTCAGCGCGCTTGCCGACACGGCCCGCCTGCCGAAGCGGCGGGATTGGCTGATACGGCTATCAAGGAAGCTGCCCGTGCCGGCGTTGTTCGGGCTGCGCCTCGTCGCCCGCCGGCCACGGCGCGCGATCTTCAGCGCGGCGAGCATCGCCGTCGCCGTCATGGGTCTCGTCGCCGCGCTCGCGATCCACGCCGCCGTCGACATCAAGTTCTCTCACTTCGGGAGTTTGGGCGGGCTGGTCGACCCGGATGTCCCCCGGGCGGAGCAGGTGCTGACCGCCATCACGATCTCGCTGGTCGCCCTGGCCGCGCTCACGGTGATCTTCGCCGCCTTGGCCACGGTCTTCGACGCGAGGCGCGCCGCCGCGGTGACGCTCGCGCTGGGTGCGACCCCGCAGCAGGTCCGGGCCGGGCTGATCATGGCGCAGATCATTCCCGCGCTGCCCGGCGCGATCCTCGGCCTCCCACTCGGCCTCGGCCTGTTCAAGGTCGCGGGCCGTGGCCTGAGTGGCCTGCCGCCAGTGCTCTGGCTAGTCGCCGCGGTGCTCGGAACCGTGGTCGTGGTGGCGGCGCTCACCAGCGTTCCGGCCCGGATCGGCCTGCGGCGGCCCGTTGCTGAGATGCTTCAGGCCGAGGCGACATGATGCCAGGCCCTTCTGCTGCCGAACGGCTCGTGGTGCTTGTCCGCCTGAACCGGGCCCGCCGCCCGGCCCCGCCGGCTAATCGGATTCGAGCAGCACGCGGCACACGTCGGTGATGTCGACGATGCCGACCAGGCCGGCGTCGCCGACGACCGGCAGGTGCCGGAAATGCCCGCTCGTCATGACCTTGGCCGCGTCACGGACGCTGGTCGTGGTGTTGATGACGGTCGGGCGAGCGGTCATCAGTTCATAGATCCGGGTACTGTTCACGTCCTTCCCGTCGGCGACCGCGCCGGCAATGTCCGCGTCGGTAATGATGCCTACCGGCTCGCTGGTCCGGGGGTCCAGCACCGTGACCGCGGTCGCGCCCGCGTGCTTCATCAGGTAGGCAGCCGCAGCCACGTGGTCGTTCTGTTCTACCGTGGTCAGCGGTGGGCGCATGATGTCCCCGGCGGTGGCCGGGGCGGCGATGTTGGCCTGCTCGGACATCTCTTCCACCTCTACTGGGATCTGGGGCCGGTATCCACGTTATTCGCCTGCTTCGTACCCCATCCGGTCAGGGTTGGTCCAGTGGAGCACCTGTCGCCGCCGGCTTGCTGGTCCGGGACGAGTAGCCTCGCACGTTGTGACGGGATCCGCGCTCACGACCGCCGACCTGATTGTGGCCTGCCTGGAGAACGAGGGCGTGACGCACGTCTTCGGGATTCCGGGCGAGGAGAATATCCGCCTGGTGGACGCGATTTCCCGGTCGTCCATCCGGTACGTGCTGACCCGCCACGAGCAGGGCGCGTCGTTCATGGCCGAGGTCTACGGCCGGCTGACCGGCCGGGCCGGAGTGTGCTCGGCCACGCTCGGGCCGGGCGCGATCAACCTTCTGCTCGGGACCGCGGATGCGACGACGAACTCCACCCCGCTGGTCGCGCTGTCGGCCCAGGTCGGCATGAACCGGAGTTTCAAGGAGTCGCACCAGGGCGTCGACCTGGTGTCGATGTTCGCGCCGGCGGTCAAGTGGTCGGCGCTGGTGGCGACGCCGGGCGCGGTGCCGGAGATGTTCCGCAAGGCGTTCAAGCTGGCTCAGACCGAACGGCCCGGCGCGGTCTACCTGGCCATCCCAGAAGACGTGGAGGAAGCGCAGGCACCGGCCAGCCCGGGGCCGCTGCCGGTGAACGTGCCGCGGCCCGATGAGCCGTCGCCCGCGCAGGTGGAGCGGGCCGCGACGTTGCTGCGCGCGGCGCGGGCACCGATCGTGCTGGCCGGGCACGGAGCGGCGCGGGCGGGCGCCGGGCCGGCGCTGCGGCGGTTCGCCGAGGCGCTGGGCATCCCGGTGGCGACCACCTTCCACGGCAAGGGCGTGTTCCCCGACGATCACCCGCTGGCGCTGGGCGCGGTGGGGTTCATGCGCCACGACTACGTCAACTTCGGCTTCGACCGTGCGGACCTGATCATCGCCGTGGGGTATGAGCTCCAGGAGTTCGACCCGGTGCGGATCAACCCGCGCGGCGACGCCAAGATCATCCACGTGCACCGGTTCCCGGCCGAGGTGGACGCGCATTACAACGTGGCCGTCGGGCTGCATTCCGACATCAGCCGCAGCCTGGACGCGCTGGCCGCCGCGGCCGGGCCGCGCGATTTCAAGGAGGGCGCCGCCGCCGCTCCGGGTGGGGACCGCATTCGTGCCCTGCTGGCCGCCGAGCTGGCCCGCGGCCGGGCCGATGACCGGTTCCCGCTGGCCCCGGCCCGGATCGTGGCCGACACCCGGGCGGTGCTGGATCGCGAGGACATCGTGCTGGTGGACACCGGCGCGCTGAAGATGTGGATGGCCCGGCTGTACCCGACGTACGAGCCGAACACCTGCCTGATCTCCAACGGGCTGTCCACGATGGCCTGGACGGTGCCTGGCGCGATCGGCGCGAAGATCGCCAAGCCGCAATCCCGCGTGCTGGTCGCCACCGGCGACGGCGCGTTCTTGATGAACTCCCAGGAGATAGAAACCGCGCTCCGGCTGCGCCTGCCGTTCGTGATCCTGATCTGGGTCGATGACGCCTACGGGCTGATCAGCTGGAAGATGGACCTGGAAATCGGCCGTAACGTCGATACCACGTTCACCAACCCGGACTTCGTCGCCTACGCCGAGAGCTTCGGCGCGGCCGGCTACCGCATCGCGGCCGCCGCCGAACTGCTCCCGACGCTGCGCCAGGCCCTGGCCGCCGACACTGTGTCGGTGATCGCCTGTCCCGTCGACTATTCCGCCAACCTCGAGCTCATCGAGTCCCTCGGCGATCTTGACGACACACTGTCCTAGCCCGCGTAGACCCCGGCCAGGAACTCACCCAGCGAGGGCGCGGGCCTCGGAAACGGCACAGAGCGGGCCAGAGCCAGGGACCAGCCGCTGAAGTCGGTTCGAAATCCGTCAGCTGACCGATGTTTCGGTATGCAACTTGCAGCACGATTTTCTATGCAACCGGCGGCTGGTTCCGAGCCGTCCCGGTGTACCGCGACGAGGATGGATGGCTTAGATGACCGTGAACGACGTGGACGGGGACCTGATGACGCGCCGGCAAGTGGCCTCCCAGTTCGGGGTGACCTCAGCGGCGGTGGCGCTATGGGCCCGCCGCGGTCGGCTAGCCGAGGTCCGCAACGAGGCGGGGAGGCCTCGGTACCGGCGCGCCGATGTAGAGGCTCTGCTGTGGGACCGCTTCCGGGTGAGGACGCGATGACCAGCGACCGCACGGTCAGGTTCGCCCCCGCGCGTGAGCTGCCGCAGCTCTGCATGCGCTGCGGTGCGGTCGCCACTCACTATCTGACCTGCCCGAACCTCCGGCTGCCCGTGGGTTACCGGCCCGGCCAGGACGGCCGCCGCATCCGGGTGCCGATCGCCGAGAAGGCGGGAGAGGCGGCGGGCGGCCCGGATCATCCCGACTGGCCGCTCCCGCCGCGCCGGTCCTGAGGCCCTAGCCTCCGACCCGTCCGGGGTCCGCTAGCGGCGGCTGGTAACGTTCAAAACAACTGAAAACGCACGGGAGCTCGGGCCGACCGGGCTGAGAGGGTGGCTGGCCGCAACGGCAGCTACGCGCCACCGACCGTCTGAACCTGTCCGGGTAATTCCGGCGTAGGGAGGCTGCCATGGCAGCGACTGCCGCCGATCAGAAAGATGTCTTCGTCACCGTCCCTGGTGACCGTCACTCCGAGCCCGGGACCACGCTGGCCGCGGCGGTGCCGCAGCCGCTGAGCCTGCTGGACCAGGTCGGGTTGTGGGGCAACCTGGGGGTGAGCCTGCTCGGCTTCACCGGGGCGATCTTCGTGCTGCAGCCGGGCGGCGCCGGGACCCCGGAGCTGTCCCTGGCCGCTGCGCTGACCGCGGTCGTGGCCGGTACCGTGCTCGGCGCCGTCCTACTGGGGCTGGCCGGCCTGCCCGGCGCACTGACCGGAGCGCCGGCCATGGTGCTGCTGCGCGGGCTGTTCGGGGCCCGGCTGTCCTGGCTGCCCACCGCGCTGAACATCGGCCAGTGCCTGGGCTGGGGAATCTTCGAGCTGGTCACGATCGCGACCGCCGCGCACACCGTGGCGCCCGCGCTGCCCAAGCCGGCCTACGTGCTGATCGCGGGGGCGGCCACGGCGCTGCTGACCATCCGGCCGCTGGGTGCCATCCGGGTGCTGCGCAAGTACGCGGCCGGCGCCGTCCTGATCGTCATGTGCTACCTGCTCGTCCAGCTGGCCAGGCAGCCGCTGCCGGGCTTCGCCCACGGGACCTGGTCCGGCTTCTGGGCGGCCACCGACACGACCGTCGCGGTGGCCATCTCGTTCGCGCCGCTGGCCGCGGACTACACCCGGCACTCGCGCAGTCCCCGGGCCGCCTTCACGGGCGCGGTGGCGGGGTATGCCACCACGCAGGTGCTGTGCTACGTCATCGGCCTGCTCGCGCTGGTCACCGTGGCCCACGGCGACGCGGGCCGGATCTACGGCGCCTTCATCGCGCTGCCGCTCGGCTCCGTCGGGTTCGCGGTGCTGGCCACGCGAGAGCTTGACCAGTCGTTCGCCGACGTCTACTCCACCGCGGTGTCGGTGCAGAACCTCCGCCCGCTGTGGGACCGGCGGATCCTGGCCGGGCTGATCGCCGCCCTGGCCACCGCGGGCGCGCTGTGGCTGAACATCGCCGACTACGAGGACTTCCTGGACCTGCTCGGCTCGGTGTTCGTGCCGATGACGGCGGTCCTGATCACCGACTACTTCGTCACCTCCAAGGGCCGCTGGGACCTGTCCGCGGCGGCCCGGGCCCGCTGGCTGATGCTGGTGCCCTGGGCCGCCGGGTTCGTCACCTACCAGCTCATCAACCCCGGGTACGTGTCCTGGTGGGCCGCGGCCTGGACCTCGATCCGGCACGACATCGGCTTCACCCCGGCCAGCTGGATGTCGGCCTCGATCCTGTCCTTCGCCGTGGCCGCCATCCTCACGCTGCTGACCGCGCCGCTGAGCCGCCGGGAGATCCGGGCCGGCCACCTCCCGGAACCGCCAGACTGAACACCGCCAGTACCCTCGGGGTCATGGACCTGGCCGTCGGCTGCGCGATGTGGAGCTACGCGCCCTGGCAGGGCCGTTTCCTGCCCGGCCCGCTGTCCCCGCGCGAGCGCCTGCACGCGTACGCGACCTGGTGCAACGCCGTCGAGGGCAACACCACCTTCTACGCCACACCCGCCCTCAGCACGGTGCGATCGTGGGCCGAGCAGACCGCGCCTGACTTCCGGTTCGTCCTCAAGCTGCCGAAAGCGATCACCCATGAGCGCCGCCTGGCCGACGTCGCCGAACCGCTCCGCGCCTTCCTGGCCGCCATCGAGCCCCTCGGGCCGCGGGTCCACGCCCTCTGGATTCAGCTGCCGCCGTCCTTCAGCCCCGCCGACCTCGGGACACTGGCCGGTTTCCTGCGCCATCTGCCGCCCGGGCACCGGTACTGCGTCGAGGTCAGGCACCGTGCGTTCTTCGCCGATCCGCGGTGGGAACAGCAGCTTGAGCGGACCCTCGGCGATGCCGGCGCCGAATGGGTCACGTTCGACACCACGGTCCTGTTCGGGAGCCCGCCGCTGACCGCCGCCGAGCGGGAGGCCTGGCGGAACAAGCCACGCGTGCCCCGCCGGTCAAAAGCCCTCACCGCCTATCCCGTCGTCCGCTACCTCGGCCGCGACGATGCGGCCCGTACCGTCGCGGGCTGGCAGCCCTGGCTCGGCGTGGTGGCCGGCTGGCTGCGCGAGGGGCGCTCCCCGACCGTCTTCATCCATACGCCGGACAACGTCGACGCGCTCGAGCTGGCCCGCCGGTTCCACGCTGACGTGCGGGCCCGGGTGCCCGAGGTCGAGCCGCTCCCGGAGCCGATCCCCGCCGGGCCGGCCACCCTGTTCTAAGCCCACCAAACGTCTCCGCGGAAGCGCTTTGTGAAGCGTCGCACAAGCTGGCCGCAAGCTGGCCGCGGACCGTCAGGTCAGGGCACGGGACTTGAGTGCCCGCCGTACGACGTCCTGGCGGTCGCGGAGCATCCGGGCCAGGTCGGGGTCACGCGGCCGGCGGCCAGGAACTCCTCGATCGACCTCGGCAGCTCCGGGGCGGCCGCCGGGTAGGGGAACAGCAGCGTGCCGAGCTGCACCCGCAGGTGACCGCTGCTGCGGGCCCAGATGTCCTCGATCTCGGCCAGGTACCGCCCGGCGTAGCCGGCCAGCAGGTCGCCCTGCTCGGGCTGCATGAACCCGCGGGCCACCGCGGCCAGCGTCTTCGGGCCGGCCTGGCCGCCGGTGAGCAGCCGCCAGGCCGCTTCCTTGTGCGCGGCGTCGGGCATCGCGGCCCGGCCCGCGGCGGCGCTGCTCCGGCCCGCGTCGCCGGGATCGGCGGCCAGCTGGGCGTCGATGGCGGCGTCATCGGCCCGGCCAGTGGCGGCCAGCCGCTGCAGCAGGGACCAGCGCAGCTCCGCGTCCACCAGCAGGCCGGGCAGCGCCGTGCGTCCCGCGAGCAGCGCGGCGATCAGGTCGAGCTGGTCGTCAGACGTCGCCGTCCAGGCCAGCAGCTGGATCCAGGCCAGCTGATGATCGCTGCCCGGCTCGGCCGCGCCCAGCAGCGGCATGGCCGCGTCGGCGAGCCGCCGCCTGGCTTCCCGCGCCTGGCCCGGGCCGGCCAGCTGGGTGCTCAGCTCTTCGGCGTGCCCGTGCAGCGCCTGCAGCACCGGCACCGAGGGCTCCGCCGCCATGCCGCGGGCCAGCACGGCCGCGAAGGCCGGCACCGGCAGCTCGCCCTGCCGGGTCATGTCGATGACCGTGTTCCAGCAGACGGCACGGGCTTCCGCTCCGGGTACCTCGCCGACCGACTCCAGCACCGTCCGCAGCGACCGCGGGTCGAACCTGACCAGGACGTAGCCGGCGTCATCGTCGTTCAGCAGGATCAGGTCGGGCTGGTGGGTGCCGATCAGCTCGGGCACCTCCGTCCGGGCCCCCGTGACCTCGACGGCCAGGCTGCCGGTGCGGGCTAGCGTGCCGCCGGGTCGGGCTAGCGTGCCGCCGGGTCGGGCTAGCGTGCCGCCGGGTCGGGCTAGCGCGCCGCCGGACCGCTGGTAGAGCCCGACCGTGATCCGGTGCGGGCGCATGACGGTGCCCTCCTGCACGACGGCGAACTCGGTGCACGCGCCGCTGGCGTCGGTGCGGAACTGGGCGCGCAGCGTGCTGGGCCCGGCGGTCTGCAGCCAGGCCCTGGACCAGGCGGTCAGGTCCCGGCCCGAGCTCGCCGCCACGGCGTCGATCAGGTCAGCCAGCCGGGCGTTGCCGAAGGCGTGCCGGTCCAGGTAGCCGCGGAGCCCGGCGAAGAACTCCTGCTCGCCGGCGTAGCCCGGCCAGCTGCCGCAGCACCGACGCACCCTTGGCGTAGCTGATCATGTCGAAGTTGGCGATCGCTTCGCTGAGCGTGGCCGCGTCGGAGGCCACCGGATGCGTGGACGGCAGCTGGTCATCCGCGAAGCCGCGGGCCTTCTCGGTCACCGAGAACGTGGACCAGGCATTGGCGCCCCGGCCCAGCCGGCTGCGCGCGTGGTACTCGCAGAAATCCGCGAACGACTCGCTCAGCCACAGGTCATCCCACCACTGCTCGGTCACCAGGTCGCCGAACCACATGTGCGCCATCTCGTGCAGCAGCGTGCCGGCGCGTGTCTCCGTCATCGCCGCGGTCACCCGGGACCTGGGCAGGTACTGCTCGGAGACCAGCACGCAGCCCGCGTCCTCGCTCGCCCCGCAGCTCAGCTCCGGCACGAACACCTGGCCGTACTTGCGGTACGGATACGCCGTGCCGAACCATCCGGTGTAGAAGTCAAGGCCCTGACCGGCCAGCTCGAACAGCGCGTCGGAGTCGAGGTGAGCGGCCATCCAGGCCCGGCAGGCCAGCTCGAGCGGGATGCGCTGGCCGCCGGGCGTGACGTGGGACGCGGTGACCAGGTGATAATCACCGGCCACCACGGTGGTGGTGAAGGTGGGCAGCCGGGTGGTGGGCAGGAACTCCCACACCGCGCGGCCGTCCCCGGCCGGGGACGGCGGCCCGGCGGGCGGGGCGTTCGACAGCACCGTCCAGTGCGCCGGCGCGATGACATTGAAGGTGAACTCGGCCTTCAGGTCCGGCTGGTCGAAGCACGCGTACGCGGTGCGGGCGTACGCCTGCGCCAGCTTCCCGTAGACGTAGCTGCCGCCGTCGTCACCGCCGTCCGACCGGTGCATCCCGGTGCCAGACCCGCTGTAGCGGCAGTCGGCCACCACGCGCAGCTCGTTGTGCGCGGCCAGGGCGGGCAGCGCGATCCGGCCGCCCGACCAGGTGACCGCGGGCTCGAGCCACGCTCCGTTCAGCCTGATCTCGTGGACCGCCTGCGCCATCAGGTCCGCGTGGCTGGCCGCGCCGGGCTCGGCGCAGTCGAACCGGATCACCGAGACCGAGCCGAAGGACTCCTCCCGGGTCAGGTCCAGCCTGACGTCATAGGAACGGACCCGCAGCAGCCTGGCCCGCTCCCGGCACTCCGCCCGGGTGATCTCGGTGCTCGCCATCCCACCGGTGATCGTAACCCGTAACCCGGACCGGATAACCCAGACCCGATAACACAGACCGGATAACACAGACCGGATAACACAGACCGGATAACACAGACCGGGGTTCCAGCACGGCGACCAGGTAGGCCACTCCGAACGGGTCATCGCTGTAGAGCACGTCGCTGGTCATCTCGGCCCCGCGAAGTGCGCCGGCCAGGACCTGCCAGGCGGGCCGGCCGGTCGCCATGAGCTCGCGGGCCAGGCCGGGGCTGATGGCCAGCAACGCGTCGAAGTCAGCTGAACGGAAGGCCTGCTCCGTCGACGCGTCGAAGGCCGCGGCCCGGGCGTCGAGATGGCCCGGTGCCCGCTCGCTGCGCCGGGCACTGCCGTCGCCCATGACCAGCAGGCCCGCTCGCACACCGGATCTGCCGATCGACGCGCCGAGTTCCGCGCACGCATCCGGCGGCTCCTCCTCGGCCACCGCCTGCAGGACCCGGCGCCCGGTGTAGCCGGCCGCCTCGAGCAGGAGCACGCCGAGCCCGAGCGAGGGCGGCAGCGCGGGATCGCCGTCCCGGCTCCGCGCGGGCGCGAAGACCGACAGGTCCAGGCGGCTGTCCGGATCCCAGATCCGGGTCTGCCGGGCCGGCCCGATGACCGCGATCAGCTCAGGTGAGACCTGGACCAGCCGCCGAACGGCCCGCGCGCACGCGTCCCGCAGCCTGTCGATCACCGGGTCCGGGCCGGTCAGCTCCGCGGCCAGCACGGGCGGCCAGGGGCACAAAGCGGCGGCGACGATCACGGCCTACACCAGGCCCCTGACCGGATGCTCCGGGTCGAGGTCCCCGCGGATGGCCGACACCATGGTCAGCACCTGCCGGGTCTGGGGTACGTCGTGGACCCGGAACACCCGTCCGCCCAGCCAGGCGCAGATCGCCGCCGTGGCCAGCGTCCCCGTCTGGCGGTCGTCGACGCCGAGCCCGAGGGTCTCGCCGATGAAGTCCTTACGGGACACCGACACCAGCACCGGCCATCCGGTGGCCGCCAGGTCGGCCAGGCGCCGGGTGACCTCGAGCGAATGCCGGCTGTTCTTGCCGAAGTCGTGCGCCGGGTCGATGATGATCCGCGCCGGATCCACGCCCGCCGCGGTGGCGCGCTCGGCCAGCGAAACCACCTGCTCAAGCACATCGGCCGTGACGTCGGTGTAGGCCACCCGGAACGGCCGGGTCCGCGGGGCCTGCCCGCCGGTGTGCGCGCACACCAGGCCGGCCCGGCCGCGGCGGCCACCTCGGCCAGCTGGCTGTCCCAGCCGCCCCAGCTGTCGTTGACCAGGCTGGCGCCGGCCGCGCACGCCTCCCGGGCCACCTCGTGCCGCCACGTGTCGACGCTGATCACCGTGTCCGGATACGCGTCGTGGACGGCGGCGATGAACGGCACCACCCGCCGGATCTCCTCCGCCGCATCGACCGTCCCGCCCGGTTTAGCCGGGACGCCGCCGATGTCGATGATGTCCGCGCCCTCCGCCACCACGGCGTGCACGCGGGCCATCGCGGCGTGCTCAGCCCAGGTCACGCCGGGCTGGAAAAATGAATCCGGGGTCCGGTTCACGATGGCCATGACCAGCAGCTGGCTGGGCGGGAACACCTGCCCGCCCAGGCGCAGCGGGCCGGGCCCCGGGGGCCGGGCGGTCATCACGCCGTGCCCGCCAGCTCACCGGGCCGCGGAGAGCGCACGGGCGGCCGCTCGTGCGCGGGGACCGGCCGGCAGCGGTGTGCCACCTCGCCGTCGGCCGTGGTGAACTGCTGCAGCGCGGCCGCCGCGCGGCGGCGGCCGCTCAGCCGGCGTTCGGCCACGAGCAGCAGTTCGGCCGCCATCACGGCCAGGTCACCGGTGATCTGATGCCGGTGCCCGCGCCGGCCCAGATGCACCTGCGCCACGGCCTCCAGGCCGTACCGTTCCGCGGTGTCCAGCAGCACCGCCAGCTCGACGCCGTAACCGACCGGGATGGCCAGCGACTCCATCAGGTCCCGCCGGGCGGCCCACTCCCCGGCCAGCGGCTGGATCACGCCCGCCAGCTCCGGCCACCACAGGTTCAGCAGGGGCCGCGCGACCAGCTCGGTCACCCGGCCGCCCTCCTCGGAAGACGTCGTCCCGTCTGCGGCGCTGAACGTCCGCTGGTAGAAGCCCTTGACCAGCCGCACCTGCTCATCGGCGAGCAGCGGCCCCAGCAGCCCGGTCACGAAATGCGGGCCCCACTCGGTCAGGTCCGCATCGACGAAGACCAGCAGATCCCCGCTGGTCACCAGCAGCGACTTCCACAGCGCCTCGCCCTTGCCCGCGAAGCTGCCCGCCTCCGGCGCCACCGCACCGGCCCGGTGCACGACCGCCCCGGCCCGCGCCGCCGCCGCGGCCGTCCCGTCGGCGGAATCGGAATCGATCACCACCAGCTCATCGACCAGCGCGACCTCGGCCATCAGCGCCTGCCGGATCGCGCTCACCACGCCGCCGACCGTGTGCTCCTCGTCCCGGGCCGGGATGACCACGCTCACCGACAGGCGCCGGCGCCGCTTGCCGGCGAGCAGCCACTCGACGGGAAAGTCCTGCCACCGGGCCGTCCGCCGGCCGAACCACGCCGCCGCCCGGGCGTCCATCCCCTCTCCCGGGCGCCCCGGAAAGCCGCTAGCCGGCGTCGCGGGGGTCACCCGGAATGACAGCTGTGGTGAACCGGAACGGCGCGCCGAACGTGGTGTCGGGATCGGCCAGCAAGGTGGTCGCGTCGCGGTCCAGGATCCGGACGCCCTTGGCGGTCAGGTGCTGCTCGGCCCGGTCCAGGTCGGCGACTGCGAACGCGACCGCGTGCATGATGTCGCCGTACTTGGCCAGGTCGCGCCCGGCCAGGGTGCCGGCCTCCAGCGGCTGCGCCAGTTCGACGATGGTGTGGCTGCCCACGGCCACGTACGCGTTCTTGGTCATGGTCAGCGCCGAGTCCTGCTCGGCCAGCACCTGGCCGCCCAGGGCGTCGGCGTATACGCTCTTGCCCTTGTCCAGGTCGCTGACCACGATCGAGATGTAGGCCAGTCGCCGCAGCCCGAGCGGGTGCTCGTGCTCCCACTGGCCGAGGTCGAAACCAGGCTGGAAGCGCGGGTCCGGGACCACCGGCCGCGGGCCTGACATGAGCTCCAGCGCGCCGCAGGAGTCCTTCGGATGGGTGAAGATCGCCTCGTCGGGGCTGGGCTCCCGCGCGGAGTCGCTGCCGCCGCCGTTGAAGAAGAACCGGATGTTCCGGTCCTTCAGGTCCCGGTACAGGGCCAGGGTGTCGTCGACGTACCAGGCGATCGAGTGCCAGTGGCGGCCGAACTTGTTGTAGAACCGGCCGACCGGCATCTTGTCCCAGCCGTCGAGGTACCGCGACGGTGACATCGGCTCGAAGGTGACGTCGGCCACCGTGGTCAGGGAGGCGTCCCGCAGCTCGACCATCCAGGTCGGGAAGCTGCCGCCCGGGGCGCTGGTGCGCCTGCTCTTGGTGAACTCGACCGCGCCGAAGACATCCGCGTACCAGTCGTTCAGCGGCCAGAAGTCGTCGGACATGTGGATCAGGTGAAAAATGGGGCCGATCTCGAACGTCACAGCCTGCTCCTCTCGCTGGCCAGCCTGGCTAGCGCTGCCTGGTTACCGCATCTTCCAGTGCGGCGCGCGCTTCTCCGCGAAGGCCTTGGGGCCCTCCAGCGCGTCCTCGGTCCGCCCCAGCGTGTAGGCGAACATCTCCGCGAACTTCCAGTGGTGATCCACCGTCATGTCGCGGCCGTCCTTGACGATGCGCTTGAGGAACTGCACGGCCAGCGGCGAGTTCTCGCCGATCTTGTCGGCCATCTCGTCCGCGGCGGCCTCGAGCGCGGCCCGGTCGTCGTAGATGCCCTGGATCAGGCCGATCTGGTACGCGCGCTCGGCATCGACCGGATCGCCGGTCAGCTCGATCTTCATCGCCTCGCCCAGCGGGATCATCCGCGACAGGTGCACGAACGCCGGCCCGGACAGCAGGTTCCGCTTCGGCTCGGGCATGGCGAAACTCGAGTGCCGGGTGGCCAGGCGGATGTCGCAGTACAGCGCGATCTCCATGCCGCCCGCCATGCAGTACCCGTCGATGGCGGCGATGACCGGCTTGGTGCAGTCGTTGACGTCGTCGAAGCCCGGCATGTGCCCGCCCCGGGCCACCTGGGGCCGGGCGGTCATCGGCCGCGGCGCGGCCTGCCCGCCTTCGGCGTCCTTCTCGGCTTCCATCCGGGACGCCATCTCCTTCAGGTCCGCGCCCGCCGAGAACGCCCGGCCGCCCGCGCCGGACAGGATGACCACGAACACGTTCTCGTCCGCGTCGGCCTCGCCAAACGCCTCATGCAACGCGCCCATCAGCTCCCGGCTCAGCGCGTTCATCCGCTGCGGGCGGTTCATCGTGATGTAGGCCTTGCGGTCCCGCACCTCGTAGCTCAGCACATCCGTGGTTTGCACTTCCGCCTCCTGTATGCAACAAATACTACAGAGTTTGTAGCATCTGTTGCGTCAAGCCCGCAAGGCCCGGTCCACTACGGTGGAGGCCACGCGGCCGAACAGAAGTGGGAGAGTCCTGTTGAGCACTAACCCAGATGGCGATCCCGAGACCGATCCGGCGGCCAGCGGCACGATCCTGACCATCCTGGAGGCGGGTTCGGCCTGCCTGGCCCGGCTCGGCCAGGACAAGACCAGCATCCAGGTCATCGCCGATGCCGCCGGGCTCAACCGGACCACGGTCTACCGGTACTTCAGCCACCGGACCCAGCTGTTCAACGCGATCAGCGACTATGAGCGCCGCAAGCAGCGCGCCGAGCTCGCCAAGCGCATCCCCGACGACGCCAGCCTGCAGGACGCGCTGGCCACCATCGCCGAGGTGCTCGCCGCCACCGCGCTGGCGTTCAACGTTCCCGAGCACCTGCGCCGCCACGACCGCGGCCTGGCCCAGTACTACGGGCTGTACAGCCACGACCGCCACGAGTGGATCAGCGACCTGATCCGTCCCTACATCGCCCGCGCGCGCCTGACCGGGGAGCTGGCCCCGAACCTGCCCGAGATCCAGGCCGTCGAGTGGGCCGCGTTCGTCCTCATGGTCGTCGAGACCCTGCCCGGCTCCGCCAGCCTGGACCTCTCGGATCCGCGCGCGGTCGGCCGCACCTTCGCCGAGCGGATCTGTCAGGGCATCGCCGCGCCGTGACGTTCGGCCATCACCTCGATCAGCACGCCATGGGTGCTGGCCGGATGGATGAACGTCTGGCCCGAAGGCTCGCTGCCGATCAGCCGGGCTCCGTTCCGCTGCAGGTCCTGCACGGTCCGCGGCCAGTCATCGACGATCAGGCCCAGGGCGTAGACGCCCTCGCCGCGCCGGTCGAGGAACCGCCGCAGCGCCCCCGCGTCCGTCCCGGCCGCGGTGAGCCCGAACCAGGCCGTCCCGACCGGGACGTGATGAGCGTGCTCGCGCCCGCCCAGCGCATGCGGCGGCCACCGGCCGAAGGCCCGGGCCCAGTTCCCCAGCGCCGCGTCATCGTCCTCGACCGCCACCACCACGTGGTTGACCCGCCGGAACGGACCCGGCGCGTCCGGCCGGGCGTCCGCCCCGGCCTGCCGCAGCTCGAGCGTGACCCCGTTCAGGTCCCTGGCCGCTAGCACGACGGCCCCGTCCGTACCCCGCTCAACGCCGTAACCAGCAGATTCAAGATGCCGAACGGCCCGTTCTGCGTCATCTACCGCAACCGCCACCGCCGTCACGCCCGGTAGCTGGCCCGCGGCCGCCGGCCACATCTCGATGCTCGTGCCATCCAGCGCGAAGACGGCACCGTCCGCCGAAACAGAGCTCGGCGGCCAGCCGAGCTGCTCCCGCCAGCCGGCTACCGCGGCTTCGAGGTCGCTGACGGCGATCCGGATCGCGTCGAAGCTGCGGAACGTCACCGTGGTCTGCGGCATGGCCCCACGGCTACTTCAGCATGCCCCGGACGTCCTCCACCTGGAACCCGAGGAGCCGGAAGAACGACCCGTTCCTGCGGATGTAGGTCGGGTCCGCCTGCTCGCACTCCTCGCAGACCGCGTAGACATCCTGGCCGCCTACCCGCATGGCATCGACCGCTCGCCGCCCGGAGGAGCAGACGGTGCAGGCGACCGGGCCCCGCGTGATCGGCTGGTCCATTGCTAGCCCTCGACAGACGGCGGGCACACCGTGCTGATCGCCTCGGGGTCGAAACCGAACAGCTCGATCGCGGTGCCGCCGACCACGGCCCGCGCGTCCGCCTCGGACAGGCCGTCGCAGCATTCGCGGACGACCTTCCGCGAATGCGGGTAGGTGCCTTCGCCGTGCGGGTAGTCAGATCCCCACATGACCGGCGCCGCCCCGGTGAGCGGGATGTTGTTGACGCCGGTGAAGTCCTTCTGGAACGTGCCGTGGATCTGGCGCTTGACGTAGAAGCTGGGCTTCTCCTTCAAGATCGGCTTGACCCAGCCCGGATTCAGCTGGAACGCGTCGTAGTACCAGTCGAGCGTGTCCATCGCCCAGGAGATCCAGCCCGCGTTGGTCTCCACCATGATGAACTGCAGGCCGGGATGGTTTTCCAGCACGCCGGACATGGCCAGCAGGCCTGTCGTCCTGGGCGCCATGGACTGGGTCGCGAGCAGGTTCGCTACCGCGGCCCCGGGACCCCGGTAGAAGAGCATGTCGTGGCCCGTGCCCTGGTGCATGACGACGGGCATGCCCTCTTCCTCGATCGCGTCCCACAGCGGTTCCCAGTAGCGATGGTTGTATTCGTACGGCATGCCCCGCAACGGCAGCATCGGCGCCCCGAGCCCGAGGGCCTTGATCCGCCGCAACTCGGCCAGCGCGTCATCGATCGACCAGGTCGGGATGATGCCCGCGCAGCGGTGCCTGGGTGACTTGGACTCGATGGTGTCGGCGATCCAGTCGTTGTAGACCTCGCAGCAGGCCCGGCCCAGCTGCGGGTCTTCCAGGTCCCATACGTACAGGCCGATGGTCGGGAAGACGCACTCGCCGGCGATGCCGTCGTCGTGCATGATCTTGTAGCGGTAGTTCAGGTCGTTGGCCTGGTTACGCTGCTGCTCCTCTTGCAGGTCCTTCTGCGCCTGGGTGGGGGTGGTCTGCTCGTGCTTCCACATCGACCACGAGCCGTCGTTGTCCGGCACCAGCCGCGCCGGGGCCTTCTCGCGCATCGAGCCCGGCAGGCCGTCCCACCACAGCTTCCTCGGTTCGTTCACGTGTGAGTCGGCCGAAACGAGCGGGAACGTCGATGCGTCCACGGCAGTGCCTCCCATCCCGTCACGCCCGCCAGCACGAGCGTCGACGGCAGGTCCCATCCCCGCCAGCACCTGCATCGCCGGCAGGCCTCATCCCCGCCAGCACCAGCGTCGCCGGCCGGGCCAACGCTTTTACATAGATAATTGTAAAAGCGTATTCTGCGGCACGCTACCCCCGGCCGGGCGAGGGTGTCAACGCCGGTATCGTCAGTTCCCGAGCGCAGGCGCCGGCACGAACGAGACGATGGCGTCGGCCACCGCGGCCGGGTTGTCGACCGGGACCCAGGTCCTGGCCCCGGGCACCGGGACCAGGCTGGCGCGGGGGAAGTCGGCGGCCAGCCGCCGTGCGTGCTGGATCGGGAAGAACCCGCACTCCTCGCCCCAGACCAGCAGGACCGGCCGGTCGAATTGCGGGATCGCCTGCGCGGCGTCGATGAGCAACTGCGGGCGGAAGCCGGCCATGGCCGCGACCAGATCATCGGCCACCCGCCGGTCACGCCGTACCGGACAGAAGAACGACTCGCAGCGCTCGTCGTCCAGCCCGCGCGCGGTTACGGTGGCCAGGCCCCTGCGCTGGCCACGCGGTGACCGGTTCTGCAGCCGGAGCAGCGTCCCGGATAGCTGAGGGAAGGCGCGGCACATGGCCGAGACCTTCCTGAGCTTGTCCGGCGGGAACTGGTCGTAGCTCTCGCAGTTCGTCAGCACCAGGCGGCCCACCCGCCCGAGCGCCGGATGGCCGGTGGCCAGCGCCAGCAGCAGCAGCCCGCCCGCGGTGTCGTTGGCCACCACGGTGGCGTCGTCCAGCTCGAGCAGTTCGAGGCAGTCGAGCTCCAGGCGGGCCAGCGAGGTGGCCGACCGGTCGGCTCCCGCATTCAGCGGCCAGGGGTGCGCTCCCAGCGGGAGGTCGATCGTGATGCAGCGGTACCGGTCCTCGAGCGCCGCGACGACGTCCCGCCACAGGTCACCGTTGGCGAGCGCGCCGGCGAAGAAGACCAGCGCCGGCCCGTGACCGGACGAGCGCCACGCCAGGGGCCCGAGCCGCGTTTCCAGCTTCTTGGATTCCATAGGTATAAAACATACTCTCGGTATGTACAGGAGGCAAGCCCGGTGGTCTGACGGGGGAACCCCGGTGGCCTGGCGGGAGGCAACCCCGGTGGCCTGCGCTCGGCGGGAACCCCAGTGGCCTGGCGGAAGGCAACCCCGGTGGCCTGGCGGCCGGGATTACTGTCCGCGGCCCGGAGCCAGGCCCCGGAGCATCGCCTCGACCGCCCGTCCCAGCGCCGCCCTGGTCACCTCGGGCTGGCTAGAACGCGCGATTTGCACACCGCCCAGCAGCGCCAGGCCGCCGACCAGGTGAGCGACGACGTCGGGGTCGAAGTCGCGCAGGTAGCCGTGCGCGATGGCCGCGGCGATGCCCAGCCGCAGGGCCAGGTAGCCCGGCTGCTGGTCGGCCGGGCCCTCCGGCTCCAGGCCGAGCACGGCCGGCCCGTCGATCAGCGTGATGCGCTGGACTTCCGCATCCAGCGCCACGTCCAGGTAGGCGTTTACCCCGGCCACGATCTGGTCGATCGGCGACCCCTCGGGGTCGACGGCTTCGGCCGTCCGCGCCTGCGCCTCGGCCTCCACCTCGGAGTACACGGCGCGGAACAGCGCCACCTTGCTGGCGAAGTGGTGGTAGACCGCGCCCTTGGTCACCCGGGCCGCGGCCGCGATCTCGTCGACCGACGTCTGCGCGTAGCCCTGGCTGCCGAACGAGGAACGCGCGGCGGCGAGCACGGCGCGGCGGGTGGCCTCGACATGTTGCGACCGGAGCGAGGCCGACGGCAGTGAGGTCGACGGCGGGGAGCCCGATGGCTCGGGGCCGCTTCCGTCTGCCGTTGCTCGCCGGGGCATGCGGCCAGTATGTCAGCGGAAACAGTATGTCAGCGGAAGCCGCCGGTAGATCCGCCCCGCCGCCCCCGCGGGGCGGCATGATGGGCAGATGAGCGCCGGCGGGTACGAGTCGTGGTTCGTCAGCGCGCGCGATCCCGCCTCCCGCCGCGCGCTGTGGATCCGCCACACCCGTCACCGCCCCGCCCAGGGGCCGCCCTCGGCCGCCATGTGGTGCACCGTCGTCGATCGCGACGCCGATCAGCCGCCGGCCGTGGTCAAGCAGGTCTTTCGCGCCTTCCCGCCGGACGCAGTTGCCGGGCCCGGGCAGTTCCGCGGGCAAGCCGAGATGGGATCGCACACCGCGCGCTGGGACCTGGCCATCACCAGCGACCAGCCGCCGCTGCGACCGCTGCGGCCGCCCGTGCTGTACCGCGCGCCGCTGCCGCGCACCAAGCTGGAGGCGACCGTCCCCGACGGCCAGGTCACCGGCCGGCTCGAGATCGACGGCCGCGAGGTCGCCGTGTCCGGGTGGCGGGGCACCGTCGGCCACAACTGGGGATCCGAGCACGCCGATTCGTGGGTCTGGCTGCACGTCGCGGATTTCGATACCGCGCCGGAGGCGTGGCTGGACCTGGTGCTGGCCCGGATCAGGGTCGGTCCGGCCCGGTCACCGTGGACCGCGATGGGCGCGCTGAGCCTCGGCGGGACGCGGATCGCCCTGGGCGGTCTGGGCCGGCGGACCAGGGTCGACGCCCAACCCGACCGGCTCACCGCCACCGTCCCTTCGTCCCGGGCCAGGCTCCAGCTTCAGCTCTCGGTGACCACGGACCATGATGACCTGGTGGCGGTGCCCTATACGGACCCGCGCGGCGGAACCCGCACCGTCGCTCACGCCGCCCTGGCCGCCCTCCAACTGACCGTGCACCGCCTGGGCCGTCCCGCCCTCACCCTGTCCAGCCGCCGCGGCGGCTACGAATACGGCGCCAGCCAGCCCGTCCCCGGGCTGGCGCCGCGCGCGCTGCCCGAAGGCTGAATCACTGATCAGGAGGTCACATGAGCTTCGATACATCCGCCGGAACCCGGGGCGCCCGCCAGCCGGCCGGACCGCTGGCCCGGTGGGGGAACAAGCTGATGTCCGGCCGGATCCGCAACAAGAAGAACGGCACGTTCATGGGCTTTAACGCCCTGGTCCTGACCACCGTCGGCCGCAAGAGCGGGCTGCCGCGCACGAATCCGGTCGGCTGGTTTCCCGGTCCGGACGGCAGCTGGCTGATCGTGGCCTCGGCGGCCGGGGCGGCCGGGAACCCGGCGTGGTACTACAACATCGCCGCCCATCCCGACCAGGTCCAGATCGAGGTCCAGGGCCACAAGACGGCCGTGGTCGCCGATCAGCTCCATGGGCCGGAGCGCGAGGCGGCCTGGCAGCAGATCATCACCGCCGCGCCCCGCTTCGCCCAGTACCAGCGCAAGACCGACCGGGAGCTGCCGATCATCCACCTGGCGCCCCGGCCGGGCCAGTAATCAAGCCCCACGGCTAGGCTGGCTGGCGTGCCCGAACACTACCGTGCGCCCGGCTGGTTCACCCGTAACGTCTTCAACCGGCTGGTGGCCTTCCTGACCGGGCAGGGCATCAGCGTCCTCGGCTCGCGGGTGCTGGCCGTCAAGGGCCGGACCAGCGGGCAGTGGCGCACCACGCCGGTGAACCTGCTCAGCTACGACAGCCGCCGGTACCTCGTTTCGCCCCGCGGCGAAACCCAGTGGGTGCGCAACCTCCGGGTGGCCGGCACCGGCGAACTGCGCGTGGGCAAGCGGGCCGAACCCTTCCGCGGCCGGGAACTCAGCGACGACGAGAAGGTTCCGGTCCTGCGCGCCTACCTCAAGCGGTGGAAAGCAGAGGTCGGGATCTTCTTCGAGGGCACCGGCCCGGACTCCACCGACAACCAGCTCCGCGCCATCGCACCGAAACACCCGGCGTTCGAGGTGCTTCCGGCGGACTAGCCTGACATCCAGGCCAGTCATCTGCCGCTCCAGAGTGGCAGCGGCGCCGGCGCCTGAGTCCATACCTGACCGAAGAAGACGACCCCAAGCGCTAACGCAAGCCCGCCCGAACGCGTTTCCGCGGAAAACGTCTTGTGAATCCCTGCACAAGCTGTCTTTTCCCGCTAAGTGAGCATGCCCCAAGCGGCCGCATAACCATTCGCCCGCTATCGCGGGCGCGTTTCATGATCACGGGCAGAAACGGCTAAATAACAACCAAAACTGCCCGCGATCATGGCAGACCCATCGCCATGCGCGCCAGAAAGCGTGCGAGCTCCGGTTATCCATTCCGGCCAGCGAATAGTTATGCATAGCGAGCGAAGAAACACCCGTGCTGGCAGCCAGCCGGGCCTCGGGTGCGACGCGTCGGCTCCGGTGCCAGCAGGCCTAGGCGTTCGCCGCCGCCCCGTCGAATCTGCCCTACGGGCTTGACCTTGACGTTGCGTCAACCCTCCATGCTGGCGGTCATGAGCATCCCGTCGGCCAGCAATCGGGTCCCGGGGCCTGCGATCGACGTGCAGGGCCTGGAGAAGTCGTATAAGGAGCTGCGTGTGCTGCGCGGCGTGGACTTCGAGGTGGCGCGGGGCAGCATCTTCGCCCTGCTCGGCTCGAACGGGGCGGGCAAGACCACGGTGGTGAAGATCCTGTCCACGCTGCTCAGGGCCGACACCGGGACGGCCCGGGTCAACGGCTTCGATGTCGCGACGCAGGCCGCCGACGTGCGCGAGTCCATCAGCCTCACCGGGCAGTTCGCGGCCGTCGACGACATCCTCAGCGGGCGGGAGAACCTCGTCCTGGTGGCCAGGCTGAGGCACCTCAAGGACCCGGGCACGATCGCGGATGACCTGCTGAGGCGCTTCTCGCTGACCGAGGCGGGCACCCGGAGGGCAGCGACGTACTCCGGTGGCATGCGCCGCCGCCTGGACATCGCGATGAGTCTGATCGGGAATCCGCCGGTCATCTTCCTCGACGAGCCGACGGCCGGGCTGGACCCGGAGGCGCGCATCGAGGTGTGGCAGGCCGTCAAGGAGCTCGCCGAGGGCGGCACGACCGTGCTGCTGACGACTCAGTACCTGGACGAGGCCGAACAGCTGGCCGACCGGATCGCGATCCTGCACCAGGGCCGGATCATCGTCAACGGCACCCTGGCCGAGCTCAAGCAGCTGCTGCCGCCCGCCCAGGTCGAATACGTGGCGAAGCAGCCCTCTCTCGAAGACGTCTTCTTCGCAGTCGTCGGCGAAGCCGGCGACGACGGCAGGGACGGCGATGCCGGTACGGGCAGCCCAGACCGCAAGACCAGGTCGGACACCAAGTAGGGAACAACAATGGCCACGCACTTCTTCGGCGACACCGCCGTCCTCACCGGACGGACCATGCGCCACGTCACGCGCAGCCTGGACACCATCCTCACTACCGCGATCATGCCGGTGGCCCTGTTGCTGCTGTTCGTCTACGTGTTCGGCGGCGCGGTCAAACACGGGTCGGGCTCGTACGTGACCTACCTGCTGCCTGGCATCCTGCTCATCACCATCGCGTCGGGCATCTCCTACACGGCGCTCCGGCTCTTCATGGATTTGCAGGGCGGGATCTTCGAGCGATTCCAGTCCATGCCGATCGCTCGATCGTCCGTGCTGTGGGCGCACGTGCTGACCTCGCTGGCCGCCAATGCGATCTCGCTCGTGGTCGTCGTGCTCGTCGCCGTCGCCATGGGCTTCCGCTCGGGCGCGGGAGCGCTAGCGTGGCTCGCGGTCGCCGGCCTCCTGTTCCTGTTCACCCTGGCGCTGACGTGGCTCGCGGTTATCCCCGGCCTCACGGCGAAGAGCGTGGACGGCGCGGGCGCGTTCTCCTACCCGCTCGTCTTCCTGCCGTTCATCAGCTCGGCCTTCGTGCCCACCAACACCATGCCAGGACCGGTGCGCGCCTTCGCCGACAATCAGCCGGTGACCTCCATCGTCAACACGATCCGTGATCTGTTCGCCCGGCAGCCGGCCGGCGCCAGCATCTGGACTGCCCTCGCCTGGTGCGCAGGCATTCTCATCGTGGCCTATATGTTCGCCAACATCGCCTACCGGCGCAGGATCTCCTCAGCCGGCACCGGCCGAGTCTGGTGAGTTGAGGGCAGGATCAGAGCATGCTGACGATAGGTCAACTGGCGGCGTATGCCGGCGTCACGGTACGGGCGGTGCGGCACTATCACCAGATCGGCCTGCTGCCCGAGCCGGAGCGGGATGCTTCGGGTTACCGGCGGTACGGCGCAACGGCCGTCGTGTCCCTCATCAAGATCCGCACCCTCGCCAACGCTGGCGTGCCGCTGTCTGCGATCGGTCAGATGCTCGAAGCCGACGCACCGGCCTTTGCCGAAGCGGTCCGAAGGATCGACAGCCACCTGCGCGACGAGATCGAACGGCTTGAGACCAGCCGCAAGCAGATCGCGCAGCTCGCTGCCGGGGACAGCCTGGCGCTCCCGCCGGAGGTGATCTCCTATCTCGATCGGCTTCGGGAGATCGGGGCGTCAGAGCGGATGGTGGCGGCTGAGCGGGACGCGTGGATCCTGGTTACGGCTCACTGGCCCGATCGCATCGGCGAGGTTATGGCCAGCAAACTCGCGGAGCTCGATGACCCGCAACTCGTTCGGCTCTACCGTCTCGGGTCGGAGATCCTCGAAACCGGCACCGCCGACGACCCGCGTCTGCAGGAAGCCGCCGACATCATGGCCGGCCTGCTCGAGCAGGCATACACCCCCGGCGAGACCAACGCCGGCGACGACCTGCCGTTTGACCTGCTGGACGCACTTGCCGTCGAGTCCGACCCGCGGGCGGAGCGGATGCTGGACCTCATGCGCGAGCGCGGCTGGGCCAGTTGGACCCGGACCCGGCCGGAGCGGCTGGCGGAGCCACCCGGCTAGCGGGCGCCGGTGATGTAGTCGGCCAGTGCGGTCCGCTCGGTCTCGAGCTCGTCCATGCGGTTCTTCACCACGTCGCCGATGCTGACGATCCCGTGCAGCCGGCCATCCACCACGACCGGCGCGTGCCGGATCCGGCGGTCGGTCATCATGCGCATGACGTCATCGAGCTCGGTCTGCGGCGTGATCGTGTAGACCTCGGCGGTGTAGATCTCCGTGACCGCCTCGGACAGCACCGCGGCGCCTCGCTTGGCCAGCGCCCGTACGATGTCGCGCTCGCTGGCGATTCCGTCCACCGAAGTACCGTCGCGGGAGACGATGACCGCCCCGATGCCGTGCTCCGCCAGGATGGCCAGCAGCTGCCGCACCGTCGTGTCGGGGGTGACGGTGACGACCTGCGTTCCCTTGCCGCGCAGTACATCGGTGATACGCATCCGGCCCTCCTGGCACTTGCACGGAGCTGATCGTGTGCCGTACCGGTACCCGCGGGGCTGACAGTTCAATCCGCGGCCGCCGGGCCGGTGGCCGGCCGTCGGCTGCCGGCCACCGGGGGGTCATGGCGCTAGCGGGCCGGACCGCCCGCGGGCTGGATGTTCTGGTTGATGCGGAAGACGTTGTCCGGGTCGTAGCGGTGCTTGATCCGGGCCAGCCGGTCGTAGTTGCCGCGGTAGGACGCGCGGACCTGGTCCTGGCCCTCGTCCATCAGGAAGTTGACGTAGCCGCCGCCGGCCGAGGCGGGGTGCAGCTCCTGCCAGTACTGCTGAGCCCACCGGGTGATGAGCCCGGCGTTGGCCGGATCCGGGTCGACTCCCACGATGACCCCGGTGAAGCCCCCGTCCCGGTGGGCAAACGCGGTCGCGTCGTGCGGTACCCGGCTGGCGGCACCGTCCATGGGATACAGGTGCATGGTGGAGTGGCCGGTCGGCAGCTGCGCACCGTACTTGGCGTGGACGTCGATGGCCGCGTCGGAGATGTCGTTGAAGAAGTCCGTCTTCCAGTACCACTGCAGCCCGGGCGGGTAGAGGGCGTCGAAGGCGCTCTGCAGCACGGTGAACGGCATCGGCTGCAGCCCGTCGAGCAGCGGCGTGCCGAACGTCCTGACCGGCTCGAGCACCTGGGCGGCCGCCTCGTGCGGGCCGGTGTAGCACCAGACGATGCCGCAGGCCTTGCGGCCGTGCAGGTGCTCGGGGAAGGGCGGCGCGGGCGGGATGGTGAGCAGCGCGATCCAGCCGTTCAGCTCTTCCGGCAGCGACGGCAGGAGCTCGCGGTACCAGCGCATCACCTGCGGGGCGTCGGCCAGGTCGTACAGGACCGGTCCGCCGATGATGGTGCCGTACTCGCCGACGTGGTGGCACCGGAAGGTGAACGAGGTGACGATGCCGAAGTTGCCGCCCCCGCCGCGCAGCGCCCAGAACAGGTCCGGGTAGGCGTCCGCGCTGGTGGTCACGAACGTGCCGTCGGCCAGCACCACGTCGGCGGCGAGCAGGTTGTCCACGGTCAGGCCGAACCGCCGGGTGAGGTAGCCGATGCCGCCGCCGAGGGTCAGTCCGGCCACTCCGGTGGTGGACAGGAAACCCGAGGGAGTGGCCATGCCGAACGCCACGGTGGCGTGGTCGACGTCGCCCCAGGTGCACCCGGCGTCGGCCCGGACCGTATGGTCGGCCGGGCTCACCGTGGTGCTGCGCAGCATCGACAGGTCGATGACCAGCGCGTCGTCCCATACCCCTAGGCCGGCCGCGTTGTGGCCGCCGCCCCGGACCGCGATCGGGATGCCGCGGGCGCGGGCGAACTGGACGCAGCTGATGACGTCAGCGGTGTCCCGGACGCGGGCGATGGCCGCCGGGTGCCGGTCGATCATGCCGTTGTACACCGCCCGGGCGTGGTCGTAGGCCGGATCTCCCGGCGTGATCAGGTCGCCGCGTATGGCGCCGGCCAGCTCGTCGTAGGCGATGGTGGCCGCAGGTGCAGTCATGGTGTCCCCTTCGGTACGTGGTGAGGTTCACGCCGAAGGTAGGAACCCCGGCGTTCGCGGAGCGTTCGGATCGCGCGTGCCCCTCACCCCGTGGGGCGGGCATCCAGGCCCGGCCGGCGAACGCTGAGGTCGGCTTCGCACCGCCGCCGCAGCTCGGCGCTGCCGTGCTCGGTGGCCAGTTGCACGGCGGAGCGCAGCCGGGCGGTGGCGGCCGGCTCCTCGTCATAGGCGGCGCGCATGCGCATGACCTCGGGCAGCCACCGAGACATCGTCGTGCACGCGTCCGGCGGTGAGGGCGGCATCCAGGGCCGCCCGCGCGGCACCGGGCTGGCCGTCCCTGGCCGACAGGTCGGCCAGCAGCGACAGCCAGTACGGCATGCGGGCGAATGCGTTCTGCGCCTTGAGGTTGGCGATGCCCCGCCGGGCCAGGCCGGTCCCGTCCGCGCGGGACCAGCCGTCGAGGATGAGCGCCCATTCGCGGTAATAGGCGAACTCGTACCGGTCGCACAGCTCGCGCAGCTCGGCCACGGCCTGCTTCAGCTCGGGCAGGTCGTGGCGCATCTGGCCGGTGAGGCCTGCGTAGGCCAGGGCGACGGCCAGGTTGTACGGGTCGCCGATGTCCCGGGCCAGCGTGATGGCGGCGCGGCTGGCGGCCCGCGCGTCGCGGTCATGGCCGAGCAGCCAGTGGGCATGGGCGGAGAAGGCCGTGCTGTGCACATCGGACCGGGTGCCCACGCTCAGCAGGCCGGCCGGGCCCGCCTGCTCGGCGGCGAGCTCGAGATGGTACAGGCCCTCGGCGGGCCGGCCCAGGCTTACCGCCGACCCGCCCACCGCGAAGTGAGCCGGGCCGGCCAGCTCGGAGCCGGGACCGATCAGGTTCAGCGCGCGGGTGGCGGTCCGGTAGCTGTCGGCCGCGCGGCCCTGGACGAACTGCGTGGTCCACAACGCGATGATCCCGGCCACCATGGAGTCCTGACGGCCCAGGGCCTCGGCCAGGGCGGTCGACCGCTCCAGCGTCTGCTGCAGCTCCGGTGAGGAGTAGCCGTCCCTGGCGTTGAGCGGAGCGGCGAGCGCCTCCAGGACGGCGAGCTCGCTCGCGTCGCGTCCCGGCCCGGCCGGCCTGGTCCCGATGATCGACAGGGCCTGCCGGTGCAGGCGGATCGCCTCGTCGTACCCGAACCTCGCCGCCGCCACGTCGGCCGCCCGCCGGTAGTAGTCGACCGCCCGGTCGGGGCGCCCGCCCCGGGCGTACTGCTCGGCGAGCCTGGCCGCGACCGCGTCGACGTCGCCGGCGTGCAGCAGTTCCAGGCTCTGGGCGATGCGCCGGTGCAGCAGCCAGCGTCTGGGCGGGCTGACCTCGGCGTACGCCGCCTCGCGGAGCATCTCATGGGCGAAGTCATAGCCGTCGCCGAACTCCCGCATGATCCGCAGCCGCCACAGTTCGTCCACCGCCTGCACCACCGTGTCGGCGTCCAGGTCGCTCGCCTCGGCCAGCAGGCCGAGCGTGAAGTTGGTCCGCGCCGCCGCGGCCAGGCCGGCCACCTCACGCGCGGCCGCGGTCGCCTGCTCGAAGCGCTTGCGCAGCACGGCCTGCATCCCGCCGGCCGGAAGCGGCGGGCCACCGGGGTCGGCGAGGCCGCGGGCCGCCTCGATGACGTACAGCGGGAAGCCTCCCGTGGTGGCGTACATCAGGTCCGCGTCCGCCGGCGGAGGGACCGGCCGGCGACCGCCCCGGCCAGGCTCGCCGTGTCGGCGGCGCCCAGCGGGGTGACCGACAGCTCGGTGAGGATCCCGGTGGCCCGCATCCGGGCCAGCCACTCCTCCAGCTGGGGATCTTCGCCCGGGTCGTCGTCTCGCCAGGTCCCGGCCACCAGCAGCGGGCAGCCGGCGGCCAGCCGCAGGCAGAAAGTGAGAAAGGCCAGCGTCTCCAGGTCGCACCAGCCGATGTTGTCCAGGACCAGCAGGGTCGGGCGGCCCACCGCGAGCAGGGCCCGGGCCAGGCCCTCGAAGAACCGGTGGCGCTGCCAGGCATCGGCCATGGCCCGCGGCGCGGTCCCGTCCCGGGCGGAGCCGCCGGCCGGGAGCAGCCTGCCGACTTCCGCGCGCCAGACGGGATCCAGGCCCGGCACGGCGGCCTGGACCGCCTCATGCCGCAGCCAGTCCGCCACCGGGGCCAGGGCCAGCCGTCCCGAGGTGTCGAAGCACTGGGTGGTCGCGACCACCGCGCCCTGCCGCCTGGCCAGCGCCGCGAGGTCGGCGACCAGGCGGGTCTTGCCCACGCCGGCCCCGCCGCGGACGAGCACCAGGCCGCACTGCGCGGCTGCCGTGGCCGCCCAGGCTTCCCGCAGCACGGCGAGCTCCGCGGACCGGCCGAAGAGCTGCGCCGCGGCCAGGCCCGGCCGGCGCCCCGCGGGCCCGGCCTCCTCCCGCGGTTCCGCCGCCGGGCGCGCGTGCACGATCAGGCGCTGCAGTACCTGATAGGTCGAGGCGTCGGGGACCACGCCGAGCTCGCGCTCCAGCACCGAGGCGCAGTGATGATAGGTGCTGATGGCGCCGGCCCGGTCGCCCGCCTCGGCCTGCAGCCCCATCAGGACCTGGTAGCCGTGCTCCTCCAGCGGCTGAAGCTGGATCCGGCGCCGCGCGGCCTCCATCG
This sequence comes from uncultured Actinomycetes bacterium, assembly GCA_963790065.1. Classification (GTDB taxonomy): domain Bacteria; phylum Actinomycetota; class Actinomycetes; order Streptosporangiales; family Streptosporangiaceae; genus Palsa-504. The sequence continues at coordinate 84,761 of CAWBNK010000006.1, forward strand.
CCCCGGGCAGGTCGCCGCTGCGCGCCCGCGCCTGACCGAGCAGATCGCACAAGCCGGTACATTGCCGCTCGATCTCCGCCCGGGCCTCGAGGACCCAGTCGTCGTACACCCCGGGAAGCAGGTCGCCCCGGTACTCGGCCACGGCCCGGGCGGCGTGCGTCATGACGCTGGCGTCGTCGCCGGCCTCCGCCGCGGCCCGCCGTTCGCGGTCGAAGATGCGCACGTCGACCCGGCACGTGGCGGTGTCCTGCCAGCACAGATCCCGGCCGGTCACCACCAGCGCGGGCTCGTCGCCGAGCACCTGGCGCAGCTGGTGCAGCTCGCGGCGCAGGTTGGTCAGCGCCTGCGCCTCGCCGGATTCCGGCCAGAACAGGCCGGCGATCCGGTGCCGGGCCTGAGCCGACCCGGCGTGCAGGACCAGGAACGCGACCAGGGCAGCCGTACGTGCCGACCGGGCCCGGATCGTGCCCGCCAGGTCGTCGGTGATGCTCAGCTCCCCGAGGAGCGCGACACGCAGCACCCGGTACGCTCTCCTGTCCGGTCAAGTCGGCCCTGGGCGCCAGCCCAGCTCCGGCGCGTGGAGGCCGGGAGCAGATCGTCTGGATACCAGCTGGAGATCGGGGCCAGGCTGGGGCCGTGCAGGCCAGGTATCCGGACGCGCTCGCCCCGCATGGCCGTTAAATTCTTCTTAGGCCGAACGGTCCAGACCGGCGCGCGGACCGCCCAGGAGGACACCATGCCCGTGGATGAGGCGGTCCAGCGCTACATCGACGCCATCCCCGCCGAGCACCGGCCCCTGTTCGACCGGCTGCACGGCCTGATCCTGGCCGCCTACCCCGACGCGGCCGTGGTCATCTCCTACCAGATCCCCACCTACCGGGTCGGCCGCCGGCGCCTGTACATCGGTGCCTGGCAGCACGGCCTGTCGGTCTACGGCTGGCCGCAGGAACGCGCCGACTTCACCACCCGCCACCCCGAGCTGAAATCCAGCAAGGGCACCATCCGGCTGAGCCCACGGGACGCGGCCGCCCTGTCCGACGACGAACTGCGCGACCTGGTCCGGGCCGCCCTGGAGCCCTGAGCGAGGAACTCCCGGCGTTGACGGCCGGCCAGCGGCGGTATTGCATGAGGGCTTGTGGCAGAAGATCGCGTGGAAACCTCAGCGACGGATGCGCCGGCCGACCGCTTCGGTGACGCACTGCGGGAGGCCGCCCGGGCCATGCCGCGCGAGTGCACGTTCAGCGCGAACGACTGGCAGATCCTGTCGGGGTGCTGGCACCCGGTGGCCTACTCCGGTGAGGTGACCGATCAGCCGGTCCGGGCCAAACTGCTCGACGTCGACCTGGTGGTGTACCGCACCTCGGCCGGCGTGGTGGTGGCACGGGATATCTGCCTGCACCGCGGGTCGATGCTGAGCCTGGGGCATATGGCGGGCGACGAGATCGTCTGCGCCTATCACGGATGGCGCTACGGCCCGGAGGGCGCCTGCACCAGGATTCCCTCCCAGCCTCCGGACCGGCGCATCTCGCCGAACATCCGGCTGCTCACCTACCCGGCCGCCGAGCGTCACGGCCTGATCTGGTGCTGCCTGTCGGGGGAGCCGGCCCGTGACCTTCCGGCCTGGCCGGAGACCGAGGACCCGGCGTTCCGCCAGCTCCACCTGGCCGCCCTAGGCCTCGGCGCCCCCCACAGCGCGTAGCCGACCGCCGCCCACCCCGCCGACCGCCGGCCGCCCCGGCCACGGCGGAAATCCCGTCGCCGCCAAGCTCGGCCGCTGGGTATGGTCGCGGGGTGCCTGACCCGATTTTCGCCCACCCTCGCCTAGCCGAGGTTTACGACGCCTTCGACGGGCCGCGCGACGACCTGCCCGCCTACCTGGCCATCGCCGGCGAGCTCGGCGCCCAGCGGGTGCTCGACGTCGGCTGCGGCACAGGCTGCCTGGCCATTCTGCTGGCCGCCGCCGGCCGCACCGTCACCGGTGCCGACCCGGCCGCGGCCTCCCTCGAGGTGGCCCGGGCCAAGGACGGCGGCGCCGCCGTCACCTGGATCCAGGCCGCCGCGACCAGCCTGCCGCCGGTCGGCCCCGGCCTGGCTGGCCCCGACCTGGCTGGCACCGACCTGGCCGTGATGACCGGGAACGTGGCCCAGGTCTTCCTGTCCGACCAGGAGTGGGCGCAGGTCCTGCGCGCCATAAGAGCCGCCCTGCGGCCCGGCGGGTACCTGGTGTTCGAGACCCGGCGTCCCGCCCGCCGGGCCTGGCAGGACTGGGCCGCCGATCCCGGCCCGGAGACCCACGATGTCCCGGGCAGCGGCCCGGTCGAGCAGCGTCGCGAGGTCACCGCGGTGGACCTGCCGCTGGTCTCGTTCCGCTACACCTACACCTTCCTAGCCGACGGCGCGGTCATCGCCTCGGACTCCACGCTGCGGTTCCGCAGCCGTGAGGAACTGGAAATAAGCTTGTCCGCCGCGGGCTACCAAGTGCTTGACGTGCGGGAAGCCCCCGACCGCCCCGGCCGCGAGTTCGTCTTCATCGCCCAGCGCACCGCCTGATCTCCCTACATGGCACAAGCGGTCCGCGGTGCTCGTTATCTTGAAAGCCGGGGGCGTCATCAGCAGAACATTAAGGTGCCGGATCATGAGCGATTGGCCTGAGGGGTGGTACCGGGACGAACCCCGGCAGCGCGGGCCGTACCAGCCCGGCGAGCCGGGACCGACGGTAGCGAATGCGGGCCGGGCCGCCTGGCCGGACCAGCCGCCGCCGGTTTCCGTGCCGCGGCGCGGCCAGCCCGGCCAGCCCCCGCCGGGCCCGCCGCCGCGGCCCGCCGGGCGCCGGCGGCGGTTCTGGGGCCAGCCGGGCCGCCACGGCCGGCGCGTCGCGCTGATCATCGGCATCGTGGTCATCGTCCTGATCGCCGGGACGGTGGGCTCGTACTTCTGGCTGGACGGCAAGCTGAACCGGACGGTCGCGCTGCCCGCCTTCGCCGGGACGTCGGCCGGCCAGAACTGGCTGATCGTCGGCTCGGACTCCCGCCAGGGCCTGTCCACCCAGCAGATCGACGCCCTGCACGTGGGGTCCGTCGGCGCGAACGCCTCCGACTCGCTGATGCTGCTGCACATGGGCACCGGCACGCCGGTGCTGATCAGCATCCCGCGTGACTCCTACGTGCCGATCCCCGGCCACGGCTCGAACAAGATCAACGCGGCGCTCGCCTTCGGCGGGCCGCCGCTGCTGATCCAGACCGTGGAGAACGTCACCGGGCTGCGCATCGACCACTACATGGGCATCGGCTTCGACGGGCTGGTCAGCGTGGTGAACAAGGTCGGCGGGGTATACATCTGCCTGCCCAGCCCGCTGCACGACAGCGACTCAGGCGTCAACCTCCCGGCGGGCTGCCAGAACCTGAACGGCACCCAGGCCCTGGCCTTCGTCCGGGACCGGCACTCGTTCGCCGACGAGGACCTGCAACGGATCGAGGACCAGCGCGCCTTCCTCAAGGCGCTGCTGGACAAGGCCACCAGCCCCAGCGTCTACCTCAACCCGTTCACCGCCCTGCCCTTCGGCTCGGCCGCCGCCAGCTCGATCTCCGTCGACCAGGGCACGCACCTGCTCAACCTGGTCCAGGCGGCGCTGGCCCTGCGCAACCCGCAGACCGGCACCGTCCCGATCGCCAACGCCAACTACTACACCAGCGCCGGCGACGCAGTGACCTGGAACCAGTCCGAGGCCCTTGAGCTGTTCAACGCGCTGAAGAACGGCCAGCCCGTGCCCGCCGGCCTGCTCACCGGGACCAAGGTCGGCTGAGGCCGGACCGGAACACCACGGCCCGTTTGGTGCGCCCTGCACCCCAAGGCTTAGAGTGCAGCCGTGGTCGCATGCGCGCGGTGGGGTGCCGGTCAACGAACGCCGATGCGGGCCGGCCGGTGACGGCCCGGCTGACCCGGCGGCCGGGCGGCCCGGCCCGGCTGCGGGCCCTGCTGGAGTCCGGCCAGACCATCGTGGCGCCGGGCGCGTTCGATCCGCTGTCGGCCCGGCTGGTGGAGGAGGCCGGGTTCCCGGCCGTCTACATGACCGGGTTCGGGACCTCCGCGGCCCTGATCGGGCGGCCGGACGTGGGCCTGCTGACCATGACCGAGATGGCCGGCAACGCCGCGCGGATCGCGGACTGCGTGGACGTCCCGGTCATCGCCGACGCGGACACCGGCTACGGTAACCCGCTGAACGTGATCCGCACCGTCGGCGCCTACGAGGCGGCCGGGGTGGCCGGGATCCACATCGAGGACCAGGTGGCCCCGAAGAAGTGCGGGCACATGGAGGGCAAGCTGGTCATCCCGGCCGAGGAGATGGCCGAGAAGGTCCGGGCGGCGGTCGAGGCGCGGGCCCAGCCCGAGTTCGTGATCATCGCCCGGACCGACGCGCGGGCGGTGGAGGGCCTGGAGCGGGCCCTGGAGCGCGGCCGGATGTACCGCCAGGCCGGGGCCGACGTGCTGTTCATCGAGGCGCTGACTAGCGAGGCGGAGGCCGAGGCGGCGGTGCGGGCCTTCCCGGGCGTACCGCTGCTGTTCAACTGGGCCGAAGGCGGCAAGACCCCGCCGATCAGCCTGGACCGGGTACGGGAGCTCGGCTACCGGATCATAATCTTTCCCATCAGCACGCTGCTGGCCGCGACCGCGGCCATGCGGCGGATCTTGCAGGAGATCGCCCGGGCGGGCACGCCCGCCGGGGCGATGGGCGAGTTGCCCACGTTCGCGGAGTTCGTCGATTTCATCGGGCTGCCCCAGGTGCGCGAGGCCGAACAGCGGTACGCGGTCAAGGACACGGCACCGGGGCCGGGGAGCGGAGGTACGGATGGCAGCGACATTTGAGCGGCCCAGCGTGACCACGGAACTGGCCCGGGCCATGATCGTGGCCGCGGAGCAGAAGGCGGTCCAGATGGGTCAGCCGTTCGTGATCGCCGTGGTGGACGACAGCGGGGTGCTGAAGGCGTTCAGCCGCATGGACGGCGCGCCGCTGCTGTCGGTCCAGGTGGCCCAGGACAAGGCCTACACGGCGGTCGGCTTCGGCCTGGCCACCGACGCGTGGCACGACTTCGTAAAGGACGACCCGCCGCTGGCCCTGGGCGCGCCCGCCGGGATCGACCGGCTGGTCGTGTTCGGCGGCGGCTACCCGATCAAGGTCGGGGACGCCGTGGTCGGCGGGATCGGCGTCAGCGGCGGCCACTACACCCAGGACATGGAGGTCGCCCAGGCCGGCCTGTCGGCCCTGGCCACCTTCTGACCGGCGGCTGAGCCGGCTGGCTCAGCCCGGCAGCCTTCTAATCCGGCAGCGCTAATCCGGCAGCGCGATCGGCGCGAGGTCGGCGAACACGTCCCCGGGACCCGGGTTGTCCGGGTGGGTACGGCCGCCCAGGTGATGCATGATGCCCCAGACCGCGTTCAGCGAGGTCTGGACCGCGCCCTCGACCCAGGCCGGCGTCCAGGACACGTCGTCGCCTGCGATGAAGATGCCCCGCTGCTCGGGCGGCAGGTCATCCTGCCTGAAGTGGGCGTACATGCGCTGGTTGTACCGGTAGTGCCCGGGCAGCGCGCCCTTGAACGCGCCCAGGAAGTACCGGTCGGCCTCCCAGGACACGGTGATCGGGTCGCCGATGATGTGGCTGGCGATGTCGACGTCCGGGTAGATCTTGCCCAGCGCGCCCAGGGCCAGCTTGACCCGGCGGTCGACCGGCTCGGGCAGCATCTTCAGCGCGTCGCTCATCCAGGAGTACGTCAGGCAGATCACGCCCGGCTGGCCCTCGCCGTTGTCGAACAGGTACGTGCCGCGGGTCAGCCGGTCGGTCAGCGTCATGCTCATGACGTCGCGGCCGGTCCGCGGATCCTTGTCCTTCCAGAACGGCCGGTCGACCAGCACGAACGTCTTGGATGACTGCATATACCTGGTGCGGTCCAGGGCCGTCCACAGCTTCTGCGAGAACAGGCTCTCTTCGCATTCGATCTGCGTGGTGAGCAGCCAGCCCTGGCACGTCACCAGCACGGCCGGATACCGGCGGACATCGCCCCAGGCGTCGGTGACCGCGATCAGGCCGTCGATGTCGCGGGCGATCCGCGCCACGCCGGGCCGGGGCGCGCCGGAATGCAGCGCGGCCAGCGAGGTCCCGGCCGGCCAGTGGGCGGGCCGCGGCGCCGGGCAGCGCCACAGGCCGCGCGGCACCTGCTCCGCGCCGCCGACGATCAGGCGCTGGTCGCTGTCGCAGTTGGTCATCACCACCCGGAAGATCTCCAGCATGGAGTTGGGGAAGTCCGAATCCCAGCCGCCGGTGCCGAACCCGACCTGCCCGAACACCTCGCGGTGCCGGAACGAGAGCTTCGAGAACGCCTGGGAGTTGGCCACGAAGTCGTAGAACGTACGGTCGTCCCAGCGCGGCACCAGGTCATTCCACAGCGACTTCAGCGTCCCGACGTCACGCGCCCGGATCGCGTTCTGGATGTCGGTGAACCGCGCCTCCTCCAGCGCCTGCGCCCACCCGTCGGCCACCTCGCGGAACAGCGGGGGCAGGTCGCCGAGCGAGCTCGCATAGTACGTGTCGCCCTCCAGGTCGACGACCGTGCTTCCGGCCGCTTCGGTCAGCGGGTTCGGGAACGGGCGGGTCTCCAGGCCCAGCTTGTCCACGTAGTGGTAGAAGGACGTGGACGAGATGGGGAACCGCATTCCGCCGAGTTCCGCGACCACGCCCTCGGCGCCCTCGAACGCCTGCGAACGCAGCCGCCCCCCGATCCGCGACGCCTCGTAGACCACCGGCTTGATCCCGAGCTTCATCAGCTCGTACGCGGCGACCAGGCCGGAGATGCCCGCGCCGATCACGGCGACCTCCTCGCCGTGGCGTTCGGCCGGGATCGACCCGAGGCCGGCCGGGTGCGCGATCCAGTCGTCGAACGGGAACGGGAAATCGGGCCCGAAGATCGTGACCGGGCCCGGACCCCCTGGTCCGTCGGGTGCGTTGCGGCTGCGTTCGTTCACGAGCAAAGCGCCTAACCCTGGTGGTGGATGCCTGTGGTGGATGCCTGTGGTGGATGCCGGTGGTGGATGCCCGTGGTGGATGCCTGTGGTGGATGACCGTGGTGGATGACCGTGGTGGATGCCTGTACGCCGACGATACGCAGCACCGTGCCTGGCTCTCAACGCAGGTGCCGGACGCCGGTGGAATGTGTTCGTTCTTGCGTCGAGTGCGGCATCTAGAACCGGGTTGTCATCTCTAGTACTGTCTGATCATCAGCCAGGCTGACGCAGAACGCCTGGATGGGGGGAGTGGAACAATGACTGTATTGAGCCGATATTGGCATATCCAGGGGTCGTTGCCGGATTTGTTCGTTGCGTTCCATGAGCCGGACCCGGCCGCCCGCTAGGCGCCGTGGCGTCCGCCTCGCTCGACACCAGTAACAATCTGACCTGCCGCCCGGCGAATTGAACCCCGCGGGCTCTAGTTTCCGTAGGACTGGACATGAAACGCAACACGCCGTTGCTCACGTTGCTGACGGGTGCCGCGCTGGGCGTCATCTTGCTGATCGTCAACATGGTGAGTTACCCCAATCCCGCCAAGTCGCCGGCCAGTTATTCCGCGCCCGTCACGTCGGCTCCGGCGGCCAGCACCGCCGCGTCGTCGCCGGCGCCCGCGGTGGCCACCTCGGCCGCGGCATCGCCCACGCCGGCCGTGACCGTGACCGTGCCGGTCGCGGTCAACTTCGCGGGCAAGGCGGAGAAGGGGAACGCGTCGGTCGCGGTGGCGATCCACGGCGACAAGGCGATCGCGTACATCTGCAACGGCCCCACCGTGGCGGCCTGGTTCCAGGGCACCGTGTCCAACGGGAAGGTGGACCTGGCCGGCAAGGGCAACTCCCATGCCAGCCTGACCTTCGACACCGCCGGCACCATGAGCGGGAACGTCAGCGTCCACGACACCCAGTTCCCGGTGTCGACGCTGCCCGTGGTGCACAGCCCCGCCGGGCTGTACATCTTTACCGGCATGGTGGGCGGGAAAATGATCAAGGCCGGCTGGATCGAGATGTCCAACGGCACCCAGATCGGCTCCATCCTGATCAATCCCGACGCCTCGGCGCCGACGGTGATCGCGGCACCCCTGCTCAACGTGGCCTCGGGTACCGCCACCTACGACGGCACCGTCCTGCACGCCACCCAGATCAGCGGAATCACCGGCAGCGGATTCTGATCCGCGGCCATCCTCGGCCACCCAAACGGAGATCACGATGACCGCACAACAGGGCACGTCCGCCCCGCTGCCGCAGCAACCCGTCTCCTCGGGCGTGCTGAAATGGGTGATCCCCTGCCTGATCGGCGGGCTGGTCGCGCTGGCCCTGGGCCTCTACGGGCGCCTGCATCACGCGACCGGCGTGGCGGTCAACATCGCGGGCTTCTCCAGTCCTGGCTACGTGAAATCGTGGCTCGCCACCGGGGCCACGTTCTTCGCCATCGTCCAGGTCATCTCGGCCCTGGTCATGTACGGGAAGATCCCGCGCGTCACCGCGCCCTCGTGGATCGGCACCCTGCACCGGTGGTCCGGCCGGATCGCGTTCATCCTGGCCGTGCCGGTCGCGATCCACTGCCTGTACGCGCTGGGGTTCCAGACCTACAGCACCCGGGTCCTCATCCACTCGATACTCGGCTGCGCGTTCTTCGGCGCGTTCACGGTTAAGATGCTGATCCTGCCCAAGCAGGGACTGCGTAGCTGGGTGCTGCCGTTCTGGGGTGCCGTGGTGTTCCTGGCGCTGATCGGCATCTGGTTCACCTCCGCCTACTGGTTCTTTTCCACCTTCGGCATCCATCGCTGAGGAGCCCCGTCATGGCCGAGTCCAGCGTCCCTGCCTCCAGTGCCCCCGCCTCCAGTGCCCCCGCCTCCAGGCGCCGCGCCCTCCTGGCCGGCGCCGGCGCCGTATGCGCCGCCACGCTGGCTGGATGCGCGCGCTATAACTCCAACAGCGGGATAGCCGGGCCCCCGCCCTCCCCGGCCAGCTCCGCGGCCGGCAGCTCGGCCGCCAGCTCGGGAACCGGCGCGGCGGCCTCGAGCGGCCCCGCCGCGCTGACCACGACCTCCCAGGTCCCCGTGGGCGGCGGCCAGATCCTGACCGCCGCCAAGATCGTCGTCACCCAGCCGCAGGCCGGCACGTTCAAGGCGTTCAGCGCCGTCTGCACCCACCAGGGCTGCATCGTCGACGCCGTGGCCAACGGCACCATCGACTGCCCGTGCCACGGCAGCAAGTTCGCCGTCGCCACCGGCGCGGTCGTCAACGGCCCGGCCGCGCGCCCCCTGCCCCCGGTCAGCATCGAAGTCCAGGGCACCTCCATCGTCCAAGCCTGACCACCGCCTCCATCGCCCAGGCCCGACCACCCGGCTATCCACCGCAGAACCGGAATCGACCGCGGAAAGCCGGCGCAGGCGTAAATCCAGTCCCATCAGCCCCAAGATCGGGGATCAACCCACGAAACGAGGCCAGCTCCCGTCTGCGGCAATGGGCTAAGGGCGGCTCGGGGATGCAGAGGTGGCGGAGGCGGCGTGTAATTCGGATGGAGTCCGTCGGCGCGCTCTCGTAAGCGCTCAATCCCCGGGGATGATGGCCGCAATAGGGCCCGAACGACAAAAGGAGCCGGCATGAGCAATGTGCAGATGATGCGGGATCTGTACGACGCGCTCGGCCAGGGCAACCTGCCCGCGGTACTCGACGCCATGGATCCAGGTATTGAATGGCGCGAGGCCGAGGGAAGTCCCTACGCGCCCGGCGGCGAGGCCTGGCATGGGCCAGAAGAGGTGGTCCAGAAGCTATTCATGCGGCTCGCCGCCGAATGGGACGGCTTCACCATCCACGCCGGGGAATTTCACGACGCGGGCCCGGTGGTCGTGGTCGAGGCGCGCTACACCGGAACCTTCAAGGCGACCGGCAAGAAACTCGACGCGCAGGCCTGCCACGTCTGGAAAATACGCGACGGCCAGGTCACGAGCTTCCAGCAGTACATGGACACCGCCCAGCTGCAGGACGTCGAGGGCGTCCGCTAGCTACACCCGGCCCAGGAAGGCCAGCACCCGCTGCAGCAGCAGCGCGGTGGCCTCCGCGTCGTAGGACGGCAGCGAGCTGTCGGCGAAGTAGTGCTGATCGCCGGGGTAGAGGAACAGCTCGGCGTCCTTGGCCTGCTCGACGAGCTCGCGGGCGGCGTCGATGTCGCCCTCGCCGACGAAGATCGGGTCGGCGTCCATGCCGTGCACCTGCGCCGGTACCCCTTCGGGCCAGCCCGGGCCGAACGCCGAGACCGGCACGCAGGAGTAGAACAGCAGCGCGCCCCGCGCCCCCGGCCGGGTCTGGGCCAGCAGCTGGGCCGGCAGCACGCCGAGCGAGAAGCCCGCGTAGACCAGCCCCGCGGGCAGCCCCTCGACGGCCCGGACGCCGCGCCCGATGATCTCGTCGGGGAAGCCGAGCTGCTGGGCGTATCCCATGCCCTCCTCGATCGAGCCGAACGTCCGTCCCTCGAACAGGTCGGGCGTGTGCACGGTGTGCCCGGCCCGGCGCAGCTCGTCGGCGATCGCGACCACGCTCGGCGTCAGTCCCTGCGAGTGGTGGAAGAGCACGACCTCAGCCATCTCAACGCTCCCTTCGGTAGCTTCCGCCAAAGCCATCCCCGGCACCATACCCACCGTTGCGGACGATCCACGTCCGGATTATGACGAGCGAGCCCGCCGATCGTGATACCCCGCCCGTTCGGTCAAAAGATTTTCTTTATGCCTAACGGTCCGTGGTCTCACCCAGCCCCAGCCACCTCGCTCCCCCCGGCGGCCCCGGGCGGTCGCCTTACGTGTCCGGGGGGTCGTAGGTGAACGTGTCGCCCGAGGAAGTCGCCGAGGTGCCGGACGGCGTGGTGACGGTGATGCTCACGGTGCCCTGGCCGGGCGGGCTGAAGACGGTGATCTCGGTGGCGCTGTCGGACGTGATGGAGGCCGCGGCGCCGCCGAAGCTGACGCTGGTCGCGCCGGCCAGGTTGCTGCCGGCGATGGTGACCTCGGTCTTGCCCGCGGTGGAGCCGCTGTTCGGCTTGACCTCGGTGACCGCCGGAGGCGGGGCGAGGTAGGTGAACGTGGCGGCCGCCGAGGTGCCCGCGGGCGTGGTGACGGTGACGCTCACCGCGCCGGTGGCGTCAGCCGCCGGGCTGATCACGGTGATCTGAGTGGCGGTGTCCGAGCTGACTTTGGCGGACGCGCTGCCGAAGTGGACGGCGGTGGCGCCGGCCAGGCCGGTGCCGCTGATGGTGACCGTGGTCCCGCCCGCCTCGGAGCCGCTGCTCGGGCTGACACCGCTGACCACCGGGGGCGGGGCGACGTAAGTGAACGTCCCGGCCGAGTGGCCGTGCGGGGTGGTGACGGTGACGCTGACCGCGCCGGTGCCGGGCGGGCTGGTCACGGTGATCTTGGTGGCGCTGTCCGCCTTGACGGTCCCGGCCGCGCTGCCGAAGCTGACGCCGGTCGCGCCGGCCAGGCCGGTGCCGCTGACGGTGACCGTGGTCCCGCCCGCGGTGCTCCCGCTGCTCGGCGCGATGCCGGTGACCGCGGGCGGCGCCGGAGCTGACGACGACGCCGAAGCCGAAGCCGACGCCGAAGCCGAAGCTGACGCCGAGGCCGAAGCCGAGGCCGAGGCCGAGGCTGACGATCTGGCTGTGGACGAGGCGGCGGGCGAGGACGGGGCGATCGGCCCGGAGGACGTGGGGGACGGCTGCAGCGAGACCGTCCCCACCGGCGTGGGATTGGTGAAGGCGCTCGGCTTGTTCAGGCTGGCGGCGGCCAGGGCCGTGCCCGCCGCCGCGGCCACGATCACCACCGAGGCCGCGATCACGGTCTTGATCATCCGGGTCCGCCGCCGCAGCGGGATCCGCTCGACGGTGCTGCCCTCTTCGGCCGGCGGCTTGCGGGACGGCCACAGGGCGGCCAGCAGCAGGGCCGCCTCACCCAGGTGCGACCGGCCGCGCTGCTCCCAGTCGGGGCCGTAGGCGCCGGCCGCCAGCACCCGCAGGGCGGCCACGAAGGCGTTGCCGTCGGCCGGGCGGTCGGCGGGGTTCTTGGCCATGCCGGCGGCGATCAGCGGCCGCAGCGCCTCCGGCACCGCCTGCAGCGGCACCGGCTGAGAAAGATGCTGGTGGAGCAGCGCTTCGACGGTATCGCCGCGGAACGGCGGCTGGCCGGCCAGGCACTCGAAGCAGGTGGCGGTGGCCGCGTAGACGTCGGCGGCCGGGGTGGCCGGGGCGCCGGTGAACTGCTCCGGGGGCGCGTAGTGCACGGTGCCCGCGGGCACCGGGTGGTCCCCGGACCGGGCCGCGATGCCGAAGTCGGTGAGCTTGCTGGACCCGTCCGCGTCGACCAGCACGTTCTCCGGCTTGTAGTCCCGGTGCACCACCCCGCGCTGGTGCGCCGCGGCCAGGCCGAGCAGCGAGCCCTGCAGCACCACCAGCGCCGCCTCAGGCGTGGTGGCGCCCAGGTGCTTCAGGATCTCGCGCAGCGAGACGCCGTCGACGAGTTCCATGACGATCGCGGCGCCCTCCGGGGCCTCTACGTACTCATACAGCCGGACCACGTGCGGGTCTTCCAGCGAGCCCAGCACGGCCGCTTCGGCCCGGAACATCTCGGTGAACTCGGGATCGGACAGCAGGTTCCGGCGCAGGTACTTGATCGCCACCGGCGTGCCGGAGGCGTCGTGCGTGGCCAGCACGACCTGGCCGAAGCCGCCCGAGCCGAGCGCCTTCAGCCTGGTAAAACCAGGGACTTCCCACTCGGTCATGCCGGCCCGCCCCCTTCCACGGCTTCGGCCCCGCTCGCACGACCCGCGATCGTGCCCCTTCGTGTAGGCGGAGGGCCCGGTCGGCGTCCAGATACATACCCACCCACAGCCGGATGGAATATTGCCGCGCCGTAGTTGTTGAGATACATGCAAACGCATATAACTCAGATTCGGTTCGCCCTCGCCTGACGGGGGCGCAGGAGGCATGAACATGCAGTTCGGGATCTTCTCGGTCAGCGACATCACCCGGGACCCGGTCTCGGGCGAGACGCCGAGCGAGGCGGAGCGGATCGACGCGATCGTGCAGATCGCCCAGAAGACCGAGGAGGTCGGGCTGGACGTGTTCGCGATCGGCGAGCACCACAACCCGCCGTTCTTCTCCTCCGCGCCGAGCACGCTGCTGGCCTACATCGCGGCGACCACTAAGAAACTGATCGTGACCACGTCGACCACGCTGATCACGACGAACGACCCGGTGCGCATCGCCGAGGAGTACGCGATGCTGCAGCACCTGTCCAAGGGCCGGATGGACCTGATGCTGGGCCGCGGCAACACCGCCCCGGTCTACCCCTGGTTCGGCCAGGACATCAGGCAGAGCCTGCCGCTGGCCCTGGAGAACTACAACCTGCTGCACCGGCTGTGGCGCGAGGACGTGGTCGACTTCGACGGCAAGTACCGCAGCCCGCTGCAGGGCTTCACCTCGATCCCGCGGCCGCTGGACGACGTGCCGCCGTTCGTGTGGCACGGCTCGATCCGCACTCCGGAGATCGCCGAGCAGGCCGCGTACTACGGCGACGGCTTCTTCGCCAACAACATCTTCTGGCCCAAGGAGCACTACATGCGGCTGATCGAGTTCTACCGGCAGCGCTTCGCTCACTACGGCCACGGCAGCGAGAAGCAGGCCATCGTCGGCCTGGGCGGCCAGGCCTACATTGCCCGGCGGTCCCAGGACGCCATCAGCGAGTTCCGGCCCTACTTCAACGAGGCCCCGGTCTACGGCCACGGCCCGTCGATGGAGGACTTCGCCAAGCTCACGCCGCTGTCGGTGGGCAGCCCGCAGGAGGTCATCGACAAGACCCTGACCTTCCGCGAGCACTTCGGCGACTACCAGCGCCAGCTGTTCCTGATGGACCACGCCGGCCTGCCGCTGAAGACCGTGCTTGACCAGCTTGACCTGCTCGGTGAGGAAGTCGTGCCCGTGCTGCGCCGGGAGATCGCGGCCCGGCAGGACCCGGAGACCCCCGAGGCGCCCACCCACGCCAGCCTGGTCCGGGCCAAGTACGGCGACGCGGCGCCGCGCCAGCCGCGGCCCAACGCGAACCGCGGCAACAACGTCACCGGCGCCTCGCCCTACACCGACACCAACCCGGACGTAGCGGCCGAGTACCCGGAGCTGTGATGCCAGCTGTGATGCCCGCCGGCCCGCACCTGGCCAACGACGCCTGGGAGGCGCTGCTGTCCGCGCACGCGGTGCTGATGAAGCGGTTCGCCGCTGAGGACATCTGGACCGACGTGTCCATGCGGGAGTACGACGTGCTGTACACCCTGTCCAAGTGCGACGCGCCGATCCGCATCAGCGAGCTGAACCGGCACGTGCTGCTCAGCCAGCCGGCCCTGTCCCGCCTGGTGGACCGGCTGGCCGAGCGCGGCCTGGTCGGGCGCCAGCCCGACCCCGCCGACGGGCGCAGCGTGCTGCTGTCGCTCACCGGCGCGGGCCGGGCCGTGCAGCGCCGCGTCGGCCGCAGCCACGCCCGCAGCGTGGCCCAGGCCATGACCGCCGGCCTTGACCCCGGCGAACTACGTCAGCTCGAGGCGGTCTGCCTCAAGCTGGCCACGACAGAACCGAACCATCCGGACCAGGAGATACCTTCATGAGCAGCCCGCAGACCTTCCGGCTCGCGGTGGTCAGCGCCGGAACCGGGGATCCGTCCTCGACCAGGCTGCTGGCCGACCGCACGGCCGAACGCGCCACCGCTCTCGCGGCCGGCCACGGGCACACGGTGACGGTCAGCGTCATCGACCTGCGCGAGATCGCCGCCGACATCTCCACCGCGCTGGTTTCCCAGCTGGTCACGCCCAAGCTGCAGCACGCCATCACGGCCCTGGGCCAGGCCGACGGCGTCATCGCCGCCGCCCCGGTCTACAAGGCCGGGCCCAGCGGCCTGTTCACCTCGTTCTTCGGCGTGCTGGACAACGACCTGCTGATCGCCAAGCCGGTCGTGCTGGCCGCGACGGCCGGCACCGCCCGGCACGCCCTGGTCGCCGACGACGCGATGCGCCCCATGTTCGCCTACCTGCGCGCCATGACGGTGCCGACCTCGCTGTTCGCCGCCCCGGAGGACTGGAGTGACCCAGCCCTGGCCAAGCGCATCGACCGGGCCGCGCGCGAGCTCGTGCTGCTGATGGAGAGCGGCTTCGCCCGCCAGATCAAGGACGAGGCCTGGGAGAGCTACCAGCACGAGTACGGCAGCGCGGGCGGCACCGAGCTGTCCATCGACCTCGACACCGACCTCATGCGGCTCGCGACCGGCGGCCCTGCTAGCTAACCCGGGCCAGCTAACCCGGCCAGCTAACCCGGCCAGCTAACCGGGCCCCGGAATGTCAGACCCCGGCGGCAGGATGGGGCCATGACTGACCCAGGACCCGAAGTCGATGACCGGCCCCCCGCCGAGGTCGTGGCCGGCATGGTGGAGCACGTCCTTGAGGTGGCCGCCACCTGGACCGGGTGGGACGGCCGCCCCGTCGAGGTACCCGTCGAAGGCGAGCCGCCGCGCCTCTACACCCCGCACAAGGCGCTGCGGCGGGTGGCCGATCACCTGCTCGACCACCTGGCCGAACTCGAAGCCCGGCTGGCCGGCCAGCCCACCGAGCCGGACCACTGGCACGCCTCGGCCGTTACCACCCCGGCCGACCTGGCCGCCTTCACCGCCGACGACCTGGACGAGGCGCGCAGTCGGCTGCGGCGGCTGGCCCTCATCTGGGATGTGCGCCTGCGGTCCCTGACCGGGCCGCAGCTCGACCAGCCGGCCGAGGGCGCCTGGACGTTGCGCCAGGTCGCGTTCCACGTGGCCGGATCGGACTTCTACGCCAACTCGGTCGGAAAGTTGCCGCGGTAATCGGGTTCACCGCGAAAAATGTGCCGGCCCGATACTGACCGTGAGAGCGAAAATACATAAGATAGCGCTCAATACATCTCATGCGGTGTGCCAGGGGCGATCTACCTCAAATGTCAGCTGGTCTCAGCTGTCACCGGCGCACCGTACCGTGCGGGCGTCCGGGCCGCCCGCGCTCCCGCGCAGGGCGGCCCGGATTTGGTCAGCACAACCCGGATGCGGTCAGGCCCGGGCCGGGGCGGCGGGCAAATGCTAGGGGAGGTCTCGTGGCTGGCGGTGATTTCAGGCGGCGCGCATTGCGGCGCGAGACGTCCTCATTAATTTCCGGCCGCAGCGGCCGGCCGCGATCGGACCCGGATCGGCCGCTGACCATCCGGGTCCAGCGCGAACCGGGACACGCGCTGGTCACCGTGGCCGGGGAGATCGACATCGCCACCGTGGCCCAGCTTGAGGAGCAGCTGTCGGCCCTGGCCGACAGCGGTCGGCCCCTGGTAGCCGACCTGGGCCAGGTCAGCTTCATCGACGCCGCGGGCCTGCGGGCCCTGGGCCGCGCGGCCAAGCAGGCCGCCGCGCACAGCGGCCGGATACACGTGGTCTGCGGCCGCCCCCAGATCCTGCGCCTGTTCGAGCTGACCGGCCTCGACAACCGCGTCTCCGTAACGCACACCCTGGCCGACGCCCTCGAGTCCCTCCACGAGGACCCCGGCCCCAGCTAACGACGCGACCCGGCCGTCTGAGTCAGGGCCGCTCACCGCCGCCACCACGCGGCTGCGGGTGGCGGGCGTCTCCCCGGCCGTTCCGTCCGTGATCGCCTCGGCGGTGACCGCCTCGTCCGGTGGCGGTGCGGCCGCGCGGCTGGCCCGGCGGTCGACCCGGTTCAGGGCCGGCATGGCCGCGATGCCGCAGATCACCGTGGGCAGGCCGCCGATGACCAGTGACCACCGGGCGCCGAAGGCCTGCCCGGCCCAGCCGACGATCGGCCCGCCGATGGGCGTCGAGCCCAGCCAGGCCAGCGCCCACAGCGCCATCACCCGGCCGCGCATGGTCGGCTTGGCCGCGAGCTGCAAGGTGGTCTTGGCCAGGGCGTTGAAGGTGATGCTGCCGTACCCGACGAAGACCATGGCCACCAGTTCCAGGGTCAGGGTCGGCGCGGCCGCCGCAGCCAGGATGGCGACGCCCCAGCCGATGGCGGCCAGGCACAGGGCGCGGGCCCGGGGCCGGGCCCGGCCGGCCGAGATGAGCCCGCCGACGACCGCGCCCGCCCCCATGACCGAGGCCATCACGCCGTAGGTGGCGGCGCCGCCGCCGAAGGCCTGGCTGGCCATCAGCGGCAAGGTGACCTGGAACTCCCAGGCCAGCGTGCCGATCACCGCGATCATCAGCAACGGGACGAGCAGCTCGGGCTGCGAGCGTACGTAGCGCAGCCCGTCGCGGACCTGCCGCTTCTTCCTGGCCAGCCGGGCGGCCGGGAACAGCTCACCGCGGCGCATGGCCGCCAGCGAGATCAGCACCGCCGCGAACGACAGCGCGTTGCAGCCGAAGCACCAGGCCAGCCCGATGGCCGCGGCGATCACCCCGCCCGCCGCGGCGCCGAACACCCGGGCCATGTTCATGGCCACCGAGTTGAGCGTCACCGCGTTGGGCAGGTCCTCGGCCGAGACCATCTCGGATATGAAACTCTGCCGGGCCGGGTTGTCGAAGACGTTCACGAAGCCGAGCGCCAGCGCCAGCAGGTAGATGATCCACAGCCGGATGCTGTGCGTGGCGATCAGGACGGCGAAGGCCGCGGCCAGCAGCCCCGCCAGCGTCTGGGTGACGTACAGCACCCGCCGCTTGTCCAACCGGTCCGCGAACACCCCGCCGATCGGGCCGAACACGAACATCGGCAGGAACCGGGCCGCGGTGGTCAGGCCCAGCTGGGTGCCGCTGTGGGTGACGCCCAGCACCAGGAACGACTGGGCCACGGTCTGCATCCAGGTGCCGGCCACCGAGACCAGCTGACCGAAGAAGAAGAGCCGGTAGTTGCGGGTCCGCAGCGACGAGATCATCTGCCCGGGCCGCAGCCTGAGCCGCCGGGCCGCCATGGAGAGGTGCACGAGTTCCTGTCCGCCAGGTTACTTGCTCTTCGGCAAGTATATATCATTAGCTCGGCTAAGGACGTGACACCAGCTCCTCGTCTAGATCACCGGCAGGCGGTACGGTGCCGCTCCATCTTTCCTCGATCCGGCCGCAGCGCCAGATAAGCAGGGCGGCCAGCCAGGTGACGATGAACATGGCCACGATGACGAAGCCGGCCGTGTTGATGTTGAACCGGGCCAGCACGCCCCAGAAACCGCTGGTCCGGCTCAGCCCGTGGATCTGCTGGGGCAGCAGGCTCAGCGCCTCGATGCCGCCGATGACGAAGCAGATGGCCACGGACAGCCCGGTGATGGCCAGGTTGTAGTAGACCTTGCGGACCGGGTTGAAGAACGCCCAGCCGTAGGCCAGGTTCATGAACAGCCCGTCGGTGGTATCCATGACCGTCATGCCCGCGGTGAACAGGACCGGCAGGCAGATGATCGCGTACCAGGGGATGTGCTGTGAGGCCAGCAGCGCGGTGGTGGCCAGCAGGGCAACCTCGGTGGCGGTGTCGAAGCCCATGCCGAACACCACCCCGACCGGGTACAGCTGCCACTCCTTGGTGATGACCGCCATCCAGCGGCCGAAGAACCTGAAGAAGAAGCCGCGGGCCGCCAGCTGGCGCTCCAGCTCGGCCTCGTCGTACTCCCCGCGGCGCATCGAGCGGAAGACCCGCACGATCCCGGCCAGGATGGCCAGGTTCAGCAGCCCGATCAGCAGCAAGAAGGCGGCCGAGACCACCGTGCCGAACAGGCCCCCGAACTGCTCAAGCCCCGAGCTGCTGTGCGAGACCGCGCGGAAGACCGTCTTCTCGGCCACCACGATCCCGATCCCGATCACGACCACGACCACGACGGTGGAGTGCCCGAGGGAGAAGAAGAACCCGAAGCCGAACGGGCGCGGCGCTCCGGTGCCCTGCCGCTCGGCCAGCACCTTGCGCGTGCTGTTGTCGATCGCCGAGATGTGATCGGCGTCGAACGCGTGCCGCAGGCCCAGGGTGTAGGCCAGCACGGCCACCCCGATCCCGAGGCCCTGGTAGTGAGATGGCACCACGAACACGAACAGGATGAAGAACCCGGCCACGTGCAGGCCCGCGATCACTCCGTACATCGCGATCAGCCTGCCCCGCTCCTGCGCGGTCATCGTGGCGAACGACTGCCGTACCAGTCGGCCGAGGCCAGCAGGCCCGGATGCGTTCGGTGGGGCGTTCATTTCAGTCGTTCCCTGGTTCTGCTCGCGGGGTGGCATCCGCCGAGCCCCGGCCCGGCCATGCCGGGAGGACTCGGTGGTCCTGGCCTCCACCGTCTCGCTTGGCCGGGGCCGCTCGCACCCGTGCCGACCCGGGCCGGTGCCCGGGTCGGCGGGACCGGGTCCCCGGTACCGGTGACCAGGCCGGCCTGCCCGGGTCCGGCCTGAATTAAGCCGTTGGGCCGCGGCGCCGGCCCGGCCTATACTGGGCGGCATGAAGGTCAGCCTCACCTGCGCCGCCGCGCGAGCTATCAGCTCGCCGGTTGCCGCCGCCTGACCTTATCTCCCTCACCCCGGCGACCGGGAACGGATCGCCGGGTGTGACCTGGCCCTGCCGCCGTCGCCGTACCCGCGATCCCTTTCTGGTCTCACGCATGCAGAAAGGATCCGCGTCATGGACGTGACCCAGACCATCCGTACCTTCCTCGACTTCTTCACCGAACGCGGCCATCAGGTGCTGCCGGGCAGCTCGCTGGTGCCGCCCGGCGGCGGCCCGGTGCTGTTCACCACGGCGGGCATGCACCCGCTGATCCCCTACCTGGAAGGCCTGCCGCATCCGCAGGGCCGGCGGCTGACCGGGGTGCAGCGCTGCCTGCGCACCACCGACCTGGACGAGGTCGGGGACTACCGCCACCTCACCGCCTTCCAGATGCTCGGCTCCTGGTCGCTGGGCGACTACGACGGACCGCAGA
The DNA here is from genome assembly GCA_963790065.1 of uncultured Actinomycetes bacterium. Classification (GTDB taxonomy): domain Bacteria; phylum Actinomycetota; class Actinomycetes; order Streptosporangiales; family Streptosporangiaceae; genus Palsa-504. Next base: position 104,754 of record CAWBNK010000006.1, read on the forward strand.
GCCTGCGCTGGGGCTACCAGCTGACCACCGAAGGGTTCGGCCTGCGCCCGGACCGCCTGTACGCCACCGTGTTCGGCGGTGATGACCAGGTCGGCCGCGATACCGAGTCGGAGCGCACCTGGTCCGAGCTCGGCGTGCCGGTCGAGCTGACCACGGAAGACAACTGGTGGTCCAACGGCCCGACCGGTCCCTGCGGCCCGGACTCGGAGATGTTCGTCTGGACCGGCGACGGCCCGCCGCAGGGCACTCCGGTCACCGACGAGCGCTGGATGGAGGTGTGGAACCACGTCACGCTGAGGTACCGGCGGCACGAGGACGGCCGGCTGGAGCCGCTGCCGCAGCGCAGCGTGGACACCGGCATGGGCCTGGAGCGGCTGCTGATGGTGGTGCAGGGCCAGCCGTCGGTGTTCGACTGCGACATCTTCCGGCCCTGGATGAGCGTGCTGCCCGGCCTGTGGCCGCTGGACCAGCCCTCGATGCGCCTGGTCACCGACCACCTGCGGTCCGCCATGGTGGTCATCGGCGATGGCGTCCGGCCGTCCAATACCGGCCGCGGTTACGTATTGCGGCGGCTGCTGCGCCGCGCGCTGGCCGTCCTCTGGCGGGACGATAGCACCAGGACGCTGACCGATCTCCCGCTCATGCTGGTCGAGCACACCCTGGACCGGTTCGGCCAGGACGCGAGCCCGGAGCCGATCCTCCGGGTGCTCGCGGACGAGCAGTGGCGGTTCGCCGACCTGCTGACCCGCGGGCGCAAGGTGCTGGCCCAGTTCGGCCCGGATCACCAGCTGACCGCGGCGGACCTGGCCTACCTGCACGAGACGCACGGCCTGCCGCCCGACCTGGTCAGCGAGCTGCTGTCCTAGGCTGCAGGCCGCGGACCAGGTCGATGGCCCGGCCCAGGTTGTCCAGGCGGGCCGCCAGGGTGTCCCCGGCCGGGTACAGGCGCACGGTGTCGACCCCGGCGTCCCGCCAGGCCCGTAGCCGGTCGCGCACCATGCCCTCGGTGCCGATCAGCGTGGTGGCCAGCACCATCTCGTCGGTGACCAGGGCGGCCGCCCCGTCGCGGTCGCCGGCCTGCCAGCGCTCGCGCACCGCCGCCGCGACCTCGGCCCAGCCCTGGCGGCTGTAGGCGTCGTTGTAGAAGTTGCTGCTGGCCGAGCCCATCCCGCCCAGCGAGAAGGCCAGTTCCTTCTTCCGGCTGGCCAGCACGCCGGCCAGGTCGGCCTCGCCGATCAGGTTGACCTCGGCGCCCTGGCAGATGTCCAGGTCGGCCCGGGTCCGGCCGGCCCGGGCCAGCCCGGCGTCGAGGTGGCGGAAGTAGGCGTCGGCGCCCTCGGGCACGAAGCTGGTGCCGAGCCAGCCGTCGGCGATCTCGCCGGTCAGCTCCAGCATCCGCGGCGACAGCGTGGCCAGGTAGACCGGCACGGAGACCGCCGGCAGGCTGACCCGCATCGGCCGGCCCTCCCCGCCGGGCCACGGGATGCGGTACTGACTCCCGGCGAAGGAGAGCTTCTCGCCGGTGAAGGCGCTCCGCACGATCTGCACGGTCTCGCGCATCCGGGCCAGCGGATGGGCGAACGGGACGCCGTGCAGGCCCTCCATGACCTGCGGCCCGGATACGCCCAGCCCGAGCAGGAACCGGCCGCCGGACAGGTGAGCCAGGGTCATCGCGGTCTGCGCGATGAGGACCGGCGACCTGGTACCGACCTGGATGATCCCCGAGCCGAGCAGCATGGTGTCGGTCCGGGCCGCCAGGTACCCAAGCAAGGAGGGCGCGTCACTGCCCCAGGCTTCGGCGACCCAGCAGATGTCCAGGCCGAGCTGCTCGGCTTCGGTGACGAACCCGGTGAGCTCCGCCCAGTTCCCGCCGGAGCCCTCGACGGTCGTCGCGGTGCGCATCAGGCCGCGGCCTCGGCCATCTCCTTGATCGTGGCCAGGTTGTGCTTGAAGCCGGTCTCCCACTCGCGGAGCCGCACGAAGACGATCTTCTGCTCCTTATCCGGCATCGCGTCGATAGCCAGGCTCAGGCCGGACCGGCCCGGCCCCAGCTGTGCCCACTGCTCGAGCAGCGTGCCCGTCCCGGCCGGCGTCAGCGTGAACCGCCAGGTCGCCCAGGGATGGCCGGGCTCGCCCACCGCCCAGCCGAACCGCCGCGGCGCGTCGCACTCGGTGATGACGCTGACCGTCTCCCACTGCCCCAGGTACTGGTTGGCGTTACGGCCCCGGAACCGGTGCCCGACGGCCGGGCTGCTGACCTCGTCCAGCCACTCCACCTCGCGCAGTTCGTCGCTCAGCTTCGGCATCAGGAAGATGTCGCTCACCAGGCGCCACACCCGCTCCGGCGGAGCCTCGATGTGGGCCTGCACCGCCACGGTGGGGTGGTCCGCGTAAACCTGTCCCGTCCATTCCATGACGACCAGCTTCGGTTCGCCCGCCGCCGCGGTCAAGCCAGGCACCCCAGATCCCTGACCTGACCCGTCACGATGCCGCTTTCCCGCTTGCACCTGACGTAACGTCAGGTCCTACCGTCGAAGCCATGCCCCCCGCCGACCAGGCCGGTCCTGCTGGTGCCGCCGCTCCCGCCGCTCCCGCCGATCCCGCCGGTCCTGCCGAGCCGGTTCGGACGCTGACCGTGGGCGAGCTGGCCCGCGCCACCGGCCTGACCGTGCGGGCCCTGCACCACTACGACCAGCTCGGCCTGCTCTCGCCCGCGCGGGGGCCGGGCGGGCACAGGCGTTACGGCCCGGCCGAGGTCCGCCGCCTGCACCAGATCCTGGCCCTGCGCAGCTTCGGACTGCCGCTAACCGAGATCTCCCAGCTGCTCAACGGGACCGGCCCGCTCCGCACTCAGATGTGCCGCCATACCCGCATCCTCCCGGCCTGATCAGCGAAAACACCGCCAACCCACCGGGCCCTTGCGCACACCAGTTGAAACCGCCAGCTCAAACTGCCCGTGATCATGGAAATGGCACAGGCCCCGGGCTGAGAGCGCGGCGGCTGGGGCGGGAGCAACGACTGAGGTTCCAGGGGCCTGGCCGCCGGGCAGTCACTCCACAAAGAGCCGCACCCATGGAACATCGAGCCGGCCATGGCCGGCACGATGGAACGTCGTGCCGGTCACCACCCAGGCGCCGGCGACCCTATGGGCGGTCCGCGAGGACCGCAACCCCGCCGGCGAGGCGGTCAGGTCCTGGCGTAGTTGCTGGCGCCGTACCAGTCGACGACCACCACCGGCTCGTCGCCTACGACCCAGGCGTCGTGGCCCTGCGGCAGGGCGGTCACGTCGCCCGGCCGGGCGTCGAACTCCGAGCCGTCGGCCATGACCACGTGCAGGGTGCCCTGCACGTGGTACTGGAAGTGCGGCGCCTCGCACAGCTCGGTGCCTGCGAGCGGCTTGACGTGATCCGACCAGCGCCAGCCGGGCTGCAGGGTGAGCCGGCCGATCTCGGCGCCGCCGATCTGCAGCAGGTCCAGGGCGCCGCGCTCGAAATCGCGGGTCTCGTCGGGGGCGGCGAAGCTCTTCTGCTCGGCGGTAGCGGTCATGGGATGTCTCCTCTAACGGTGGTGGTTACTCGGCAAGTACTGCTCTCAGCCTGGCCAAGACCGGTTGCAGCTGCCTTGCAGCGGATCAGCCATGGCGGGCCGGGTCAGGCTGCGGTTTGATTACCTGCATGAAGTCGCTCGCGGTCCGGGTGCTCAGCGACTTCGGCGTGGACGGAATCGACCCGCAGGCGCTGGGCAGCCGCAAGGGCCGGATGGCGCTGTGCGTGCTGGCCCTGGCCGAAGGCCAGGCGGTTCCGGCCGACGTGCTGGTCGACACGCTGTGGGGTGACACGCCGCCCGCCCGGCCCGAGGACCAGCTGGCGGTGCTGATGAGCCGGCTCCGTTCGGTCCTGGGCCGGGAGCGGATCTCCCATCGGGATCGCGGCTACCTGCTGACCTGCGACTGGCTGGACGCCTCGGAACTGGCCGCGCTGACCGGGGAGATGGAACGCCGCCAGCAGGCGGGGAACGTGCTCGGCGCGGCCGCCGCCGCGCGGGTCGCGCTGTCCCTGCTGCGCGATTACGGGCCGCCCGCCGTCCCTGGGGAGTGGGCGCAGCTCAGGCTGGCCGAACTGGACCGCCGGTCCGGCCGGGCCCGGCGGCTGGCTGCTGCGGCCCTGTTCGAGGCCGGAGACTGGATGGCGGCCGTTGACGCCGCGGCCGCCGCGGTGGACTCCGACGGCTACGACGAGGCCTCGCTGCGGATCCTGCTGCGCGCCTACGTCGCGGGCGGCCGGGTGGCCGCCGCCCTGGCCGCCTACGCCCAGGCGCGGGAGCGGCTGGCCAGTGACCTGGGCACCGATCCGTCGCCCGAGACGATCGCCCTGTACACCGCCATCTTGCGCGGCGAGCTGCCCGCGCCGCCGCCGGTGCCCGATCGGGCCGCGACCGGGCTAGTCGGCCGCGACGAGGAACTGGCCTACCTGGACACGATGACCCTGCGCGCCCGCGACGGCGGCACCGAGATCGTCGTCGTCGACGGCGAGGCCGGCATCGGGAAGACCGCCTTGCTGCGCGCCTGGGCGGACCAGCGGACCGCGGCCGGTGACATCGTGCTGCTGGCCTCCTGCGGCCAGCTGGACCTGGCCATGCCGCTCGACGCGCTGCTCAGTGCGGTCGCCGCCCTGCTGCGGCGGCTCGGTCCCGGCGAGGCCGCCGACCTGCTCGGCCCGGACGCGCCCACCCTGTCGTCCCTGCTCGGCCCGCTGGCCGAGCCCGGGCCAAGCCAGCGACCGAGGCCAAGCCAGCGACCGAGGCCAAACCAGCGGCCCGGACGAAACCAGCGGCCCGCGCCAAAAAACCAGCGGCCGGAGCCGATCCTGGCCGACGGCATGCTCGGCCCGGCCGTCCTGTACGCGGCCCTGGTCCGGGTCCTCGGCCGCCTGGCCAGACGAGGCCCATTGGTCCTGCTGATAGATGACGCGCACCTGGCCGGGCGGGCCCTGGCGAACTGGCTGAGCTTCGCGGCGCGGGAGAACCTCCCGGCGACGGTCGTCGCGGCGGTTAGGTCAGGCGAGGAGCCGCCGTTGCCGGCCACCTCCTTCGTGCATCTCGACCTGCTCGGGCGCGAGGCCGCCGAGCAGCTGGTCGGGCCGTCCCGGGCCCGGGAGCTGTACGAGCGGTCCAAGGGCCACCCGCTGTTCCTCACCGAACTAGCCCGCCACGGCGCTCGCGCCGAGCTGCCCGCCTCACTGGTCGAATCGGTGTCGGCACGCTGTGACGAGCTGGGCCCGGCCGGAGCCTTGCTCCGCGCGGCCGCGGTGATCGGCCCGGAGCTGGACATCGAGCTGCTCGCCGCCCTGCTCGGCCGGCCCGCGGTCGACCTGCTCGATGACGCCGAACGGGCCGCGGGCCAGCAGTTGCTGGTCACCGACGGCGGGGCGTTCTGGTTCCGGCACGAGCTGGTGCGCGAGGCGCTGGCCGCCAGCGCCACTGCCAGCCGGGCCGCGCTGCTGCACCGCCAGGCCGGCCGGGTACTGGCCCGGCAGCCGCACGCCGACCCGGCCATCGTGGCCCATCATGCCCGCCTGGGCGGTGACCTGGCACTGGCCTCCCGGTCGCTGCGCAACGCCGCGGTCAGCGCCGCCGAGCGCTTCGACCACGCGGCTGCCGAAGCCCTGCTCGACGACGCGCTGATCCTGAACCCCGACCAGGAGGGGTGGCTCGAGCGGGCCCGGGTCCGCACCCGCCGGGGTCGTTACGCCGAGGCACTGGCCGACGTGGAGCGGGCCGCGGCCGCGGGCGCGGCCGCCCTGGAGGTCGGCGCCTGGGCCTGCTACTTCGACCGGCGGTTCGCCCAGGCCGCCCAGTTCGCCGCCGACGGCGCCCTGGCCGCGGCCGATCCCGTCACCAGGTCCCGCTGCCTGGCCGTCGGCGGCCGGACCAGGCACGCGGCCGGTGACCTGGCCCGGGCCGAACTGCTGCTCGGCGAGGCCTTCTCGCTGGCCGAGGGGCCCGACCGGGTGACCGCCGCGGCCTGGCTCGGCGTGCTGCGCGCCCACCAGAGCAAGACCGAAGAAGCCCTGGACCTGCTGCGCCCGGCGGCCCGGGCCGCCGAAGGAGTGGCGCATACCGCCGCCACCTTGCACGCGCTGCTGTTCACCGGGCACGCGCACGCCCTGGCCGGCCGGCCGGGACCCGCCCTGGACGCCTTCGCCCGCTACACCGCCGAGGTCGACCGCCGCCAGGTGCCGCGGTTCGGCGGGCGGGCGGTGAACTTCGCCGGCTGGGTCCTGCGCAACCTGGGCGCCGCCGGGCAGGCCCGTGATCACCATCTCCAGGCGCTGGAGCTGGGGCGGAGCCAGGGCACAGCAGAGGTCACCATCGCCGCGCTTGAGGACCTGGCCGAACAAGCCGTGGAGGCCGCCGATCCGGACGCCGCCCGGGCCCGGCTGGCCGAGGCGCAGGCCCTGCTGACCGGCGACCTGGTCTTCGGCTGGCGGCTCGAGCTCAAGCACCAGCTGATCACCGCCCGGCTGGCTCTGCTGCGGGGCGACCCCGAATCCGCCCTGGCCGCGGCCGCCGGCCTCCAGGCCCGCGCCGCCGCCCTCGGCGTGCCGCGCTACGACAGCGTGGCCCGCGTCCTGGCCCACCGCGCCCGCCGGGCGCTCGGCCTGCCCGCCGACCCCGAGACGGTCGCCGCATCCCTCGGCCTGGTCAGCAAGTCAGTCGCGATCGAGGCCTGGTGGTGGGCCGGCGAGACGGCCGCCGACTTCGGGATCTCCGGCTGGCTGGACGACGCCGCCGACCAGGCCGAGCGGCTGGCCCGTCAGGCCGGCGACCACGGCGACGTGCTGCGCCGGACGGCCGGCCAGCGCCTGAACGCGTGGCGAGCCCGGATCGGATAAAGGCGCCGAAGCTCAGCGCGCGGTCAGCACCAGCATCGAGATCACCAGCGGGCCGGTGCCCGCCACGGCCGACTCCGCGGCGCGCCGCAGCTCGGCCCTCCGGGCCGCGGGCAGGGCGCCCACGAACGGGGCCACGTGCGCCATGCCCAGCCGCCACGCGGCCAGCTCGGAAGGGGCGGACCGGCCGGTATCCACGGTCACCGTCCGGAGCCGCACGTCGGCGAAGCCGGCCGAGGTGCACGCCCCGCCGAGCCCGGCCGGGTCGCTGGCCCTCGGCTCGGTGTCCTGCTTGAACGTCAGGTACCACGGCGGGGGCACATAGCCGAACGAGCCCAGTACGCCGTCCACGGCCGCCTTGGCCGGGTGATTCCAGCCCGGTGCGAACGATCCGGCGGCGAGCCGCGCGCCCACCCGCCGCGCCTCGCGCAGGCCTGCGGTCAGGTCGGGCAGGTGGCCCAGGCAGAACGCGGCCACCACCAGGTCGAAGCAGCCGTCGCGGAACGGCAGCGCGCCCGCGTCCGCGACCACCGGCCGCCCCCGGCTCAAACCCCGGCTCAAACCCCGGCCCGAGCCCCGGCCCGAGCCCCGGCCCCGGCCCAACAGCAGCATCTCCACGGCCACGTCGGCGGCGACCACCGCCCCGGCCCCGGCGGCTAGCGCCGCCTGCCCGGCCACCACGGTCCCGGCGCCCAGGTCAAGCACCCGTCCGCCCGCCGGCGGGCCGCCCGCGCCGGCCAGCAGGGCCCGGGCCAGCTCGGCGTAGACCGGCTCGGGGCCCTCGGCCCACAGCCGCGCGGACGCCGCATAGGCGGCCCGCACCTCGGCCGTCATATCAGGTACGGAACGGCCCGGGCTGCCTGCCCCTCCCACCAGGCCAGCTCCTCGTCGTAGCCGCCCAGCGCCTTCTCCCAGCCGAACTGGACCAGCGCGCCCAGCAGGCACAGCGCCAGCTGGCGCTCCCACCAGGGTTCGGTCAGAATCCCGCACTCCTCGAGCGCCTGCCGGTAGGCGGCGATCGAGTCCTCCTTGCCCTGCGGCAGCCGGCGGCAGTTGATGGCCAGGTACCAGGCCAAGTCGGACAGGGCCGCGCCGCGCCCCGGCTGCTCCCAGTCGAGCAGCACTGTCCGGCCCGCGTCGTCGGTGCCCAGGTTGTCCAGCTTCCAGTTGCTGTGCACGAACGTCTGCGGAGTGGCTGCCAGGGCCGCCACCAGCGGACCCGGGTCCCGGGCCAGCGGGAGGACGATCGCGGCGGCGGCCGGCGCCACCTCGGCCAGCCGCGGCCAGCCCTGGCCGACCAGCCGCGGCACCAGGTGCGCGGAGCCCACCGCCGCCTCCGCCACGGCCAGCCACGGCGACAGCTCCAGGTAGCGGTGCATGGCCGGCACTACCTCGCATTCGGCACCGCAGGCCCAGAACGCCGCGTGCAGCGCGGCCATATGCCGCAGGAAACGCAGGTGCTGATCCAGGCCGATGGGCTCGTCGGTCGCCGGGACCAGCCACCGGCTCACGTCGTGCATCAGCAGCGCGCATCCGCCCGACGGCGCCGCGCCGTGCCCGTGCGCCCGCGCTACCCCGACGATCGGCTGGTTGATGCACGCGGGCAGCCGGGCCAAGATCCCGCGTTCCCAGGCCAGCAGCGGGGCCCCGGGCAGGCAGCCGGACGCCCGCATGGTCCAGTCCTCGGCCAGGTCCAGGTGCTTGAGCACGTAGGGCTGCCCGGCGATGATCACCCGTTCCAGCCGGGCCCCGGATTTCCCCGGCGCCTCGGCCAGCACCGTCCGCTCGGTCGCGCCCGCGAGCAGCTGGTCCAGGTCGCCTGGGGCAACCGCAGGAGCGTCAGGCATCGGCCGCCTCCATCTCGGCCAGCAGCGACGCCGGCCACCGCCCGCCGCAGAACACGGTGTCGGCCACGATCTGGTCGTCGCGGACCGTGAGCCGGTGCATGTGATGGGCGGCGTGCGGCACCCCGTTCTCGGTCCAGCTGAGCGTGTACTCCACCACCTCTCCGCCCCCGTCCAGCGGGCACCGCCGCAGCTCACCGAACTTGCCCGGGTCGGCGAACCAGCGGGCGTACTCGGCCCGGATCGCGTCCGCGCCCGACGCGTGCAGCCGCCAGTTGGGCACGGTCGCGTCCAGGGTCGCGTCGGCGCTCCACGCGTCGCAGGACGAGATGGTGGCGGTCTGGACGGCGGTCAGGAACCTCTCGATGGCCGGTTGCTGTGACATGGCAGCCTCCTGTTCAGCTAGACCACCAGCGTCGTCCTGGCGCCTTGCAACCAGTTTGCAGCGGACCGCCCGGCCTGCCCAGCTGCGAGACTAGGGCACGTGGACCACGAGTCGCTGTCCCGCCTGGTGGCGGTGACCGGCCCGGCGGGCAGCAGCAACGGCGCGCTGGCCGCCGCCGCGGCCTACGCGCGGCAGGCGGCCGCGGGCTCGTGCGCGGTCATCCTGGTCGAGGGGGTCAGCGACCAGGCCGCGATCGAGTCGCTGGCCGCCCGCCGGGGCCGGGACCTGGGCGGCGAGGGCGTCTTCGTGGTGCCGATGGGCGGCGCGACCAACATCGGCCACTTCCTCGACCTGTTCGGCCCGCGCGGCCTGGGCGTGCGGCTGGCCGGCCTGTGCGACGAGGGGGAGGAGGCCGACTTCGGCCGCGGCCTGGCCCGGGCCGGCCTCGGTCCCGGGCTGACCCGCGCCGACCTGGAGCGGCGCGGCTTCTACGTGTGCGTGGCCGACCTGGAGGACGAGATGATCCGCTCCCTGGGCCCGGCCGTGGTCGAGCGGCTGATCGAGGGCCAGGGGGAGCTCGCCTCGTTCGGCATCTTCGGCCGGCAGCCCGCGCAGCGCGGCCGGACCCCGCAGCAGCAGATGCGGCGGTTCATGGGCACCCGCTCGGGCCGCAAGATCCGCTACGGGCGGGTGCTGGCCGGGGCCCTCGACCTCACCCGGGTCCCGCGCCCGCTGGACCGGGTCCTGGCTCAGGTCTGACCGGCCGCCAACGCGTCGGCGTAGGCCTTGAGCGCGAGCAGCGTCCGCGTGCTTTCCGTCCGGAACTGCCGGATAAGCACCGGCTGGATCAGCCTCAGCGACCACGGGATTCCCAGCGTCACCACCCGCGACACGTGGGTCGACCCGGTGCCCGGCGTGAGCGTGTACCGCATGACCACATCCACGGTCCCGGCATGCAGCCGCATGGTCATCGGCTGGTGGAAGGTGATCCGCCTCGGCCGCTCGAACTCGGTGACCCGTCCGTTCCTGACGCCGAACGGCCCGGGCTCACGGTAGGTGGTGCCCAGCGTCACCGGGTCGCAGGACACCCGGGTGGTGCCGTGGAACGCCGAGGATCGGCCCAGCCAGCGGTCCTGGTGTCCGAAGTCGGTGATCACGTCGAAGATCCGCTCGGCGGAGCACCCGATGTCGGCGGCACAGGCGATCTCGGTCATCACGTACCTCATCCACTGGCCTCATCTGCCGCCTGCAGTGTCTCAGAATGGACGGGCCGAGGGCCGGCTCGGCCGGGGCCGGCGAAATGCCTGGCGCCGAGCGGACATATGCATGATGTCGAAGGGAGCCGAACGTGCCAGGTCCGCCACTAGCCGAATCCGAACAGCGCCGCCGCCGGTTCGAGGCGGTCTACGACGCGCATCGCCGCGCGATCCTCGGCTACGCCCTGCGCCGGACCGGCAGCGCCGACGACGCGGCCGACGTCATCGCCGAGACGTTCCTGACCGCCTGGCGGCGGCTGGACGACATCCCGCCGGATCCCGAGGCCCGGCTGTGGCTGTACGGCGTGGCCCGGCGGGTCCTGGCCAACCACCACCGGGGCGAGCGGCGCCGGTCGGCCCTGGCCGACCGGCTGCGCTCCGACCTGGCCTTCGGCTACGACCCGCCGGAGGCCGACGGCGAGCAGGTCCTGATCGCCGGGGCCTTCCGCCGCCTGACCGGCGCCGACCGGGAACTGCTGGCGCTGGCCGCCTGGGAGGGCCTCGACTACGGTCAGATCGCCCGGGTGCTCGGCTGCTCGCGCAACGCCGTGCGAATCCGGCTGTTCCGGGCGCGCAAGCGGTTCGCCGCCGAACTGGCGGCCGGCCCGGCCCGGCCTGCCCCGCCCGGCGTCCACGTCACGCATGGAGGTCTGCTATGAACCCGGTCAGCCGGATCTGCCCCATCACCGATCCCGAGGCCGAGCGCCTCGTCCGCCCCGCCACCTTCGCCGACCTGTCCGCCCAGATCACCGCCACCCCGCCCGTCGAAGCCGGCCCGCGCCTCGAAGTGAGCTCTCCCCCCGGAGGCCCGGCCCGTCCCTTGAGCCCTGCCCGCCCCTTGAGCCCCGCCCGCCCCTCGGAACCCGCCAGCTGGCCCCGGCCGGACGCGGTCGTCGCCGCCGACCCGGTCGGCTGCTGCGAGCCCCGCTGGCCGCGGCCCTGGCCCTCGCGCTGCTGGCCACCGCTGCGCTGGTCGCCATCCGCCTGCTCAACCCCGGCCACCGGGCAGCCACCTCCAGCCCCACCACCAGCACCCATCCCACGGCCAGCAGCCCGCCCGCGCAGGTCCTGTCGTTCACCACCTCGGCCGGCTACATCACCGTCATCGTGCGGGACCCGCTGGCCGATCCCAGCCGCTACCGGGCCGCGTTCGCCGCCCATCACCTGGACATCACCCTGAGCCTGGTCCCGGTCTCGCCCTCGCTCGTGGGCACCGTGGTCTACACCGGGCAGTCCGCGGGCAGCTCCGAGATCACCACCATCACCGCCCAGGGCAAGTGCTACACCGGCGGCGGCGGCAGCGCGTGCCCGGTCGGCGTCCGGATCCCCGTCGGCTTCCACGGGCAGGCCCAGCTCGTGTTCGGCCGCGCGGCCCGGCCCGGCGAGCGCTACGAGTCCACCGCCTCGCCCACGGCGCCCGGCGAGGTCATGCACGGCCTGACGTTCGTGGGCGACACCGTGGCGCAGGTGCTGGCCCTGCTGCGCCAGCGGGACGTCGCCGTCCCCGACTTCAACTACGACGACCACGGCTACAGCAGGAACGTAGCGTCGGTGCCGGGCACCTGGTACGTCTACGACGCCAACCCCTGGGCCCCGCAGCAGGTCATGCTCATGGTCGGCCCGACCAGGACGCCGCCGGTCCAGGCCCCACAGCCGGGCAGCCCCGTCCCGTCACCGACCGCTAGCGCCTCTCGATGATCGGCTCGCGCTAGGGCGCCAGCGCGAGCAGCCCGGCCGCCACCTCGGTCAGGTCGTCGGCGGTCACGTCGGGCGGGGCGAACGGCGCGCCGTACCCGCCGGACTTGCGGCTGACGAAGCCGGTGGTCAGGCCGGCCCGCTTGGCGCCGTGGCAGTCCCAGTCGTGCGCGGCCACCAGCGCCATCCGCTCCGGCGGTACGTCCAGCATCTCGGCCGCGTACCGGTAGACCACCCCGGCCGGCTTCCACCGGTACACCTCCCCGACGGTGATCACCCGGTCCACCAGGGATCCGAGCCCGGAACGGTTGACGAACGACGAGACCAGGTGGGCCGATCCGTTGCTCAGGCAGGCCACCCGCAGGCCGGCGTCGGTCAGGGCGGTGATCGCGGGCAGCGCGTCGGGGAAGGCCGGCAGCTCGTTGAACCCGTCCATGACCTGCGCCACCTGCTCGTCGCTGATCGTGTAGTGGGTGAGCGCCCGCAGCGCCGACTCAGCCACGTCGGTGAAGGCCACGAAGTCGCCGGTCGCCGACAGCGCCATGCCGTCCCGCAGCGTTCTGGTGTACCAGGCCTCGAGCACGTGCGGCGGCTGGCCGAGAGCGGTGAGCCGCTCGCGCAGCGGCTCCAGCGACATCAGCGTCTCGATGACGTCGAAGGCGACGACCTCCGGGCGGCGGCTCATGACGGACCGAGATTCCGCAGCGCGTCTTCGATGGCGCGGTAGAAGGTCGGGTAGGCGTACGGCATGTTGCGCAGCGTGGCCAGCGGCACCTCGGCCCGGATGGCCAGCTGCAGCGCGCTGAGCACCTCGCCTCCGTACGGGCCGACCGACGTGGCGCCGACCAGCACATCCTGGTCGGCGTCCGCCACCACCTTGATGAACCCGTCGTTGCCGGCCTTATGGATCCAGCCCCGGGCGGAGTAGGGCACCTGAGCCAGCCCGGTACGCACCCGCAGGCCCGCCGCCCGGGCCTGCTCCTCGGTCAGGCCGGCCTGACCGACCTCCGGGTCGGTGAACGTAACCCGGGGCACCGCCTGGTAGTTGGCTGGCTCCCCGCCGGTGCCGAGGATGTCTCGCACCGCGATGTCGGCCTGATACATGGACATGTGCGTGAACGCGCCCTTTCCGGTCACGTCGCCGATGGCCCACACGCCGTCCGCGGCGCGCATCCAGCCATCGGTGGGGATAATCCGCGCCGTCTCGTCCAGGCCCAGCGCGGCCACGCCCAGCGCGGCCAGGTTGACCCGGCGGCCGGTGGCGACCAGCAGCCGCTCGGCCATATGCGCGCTGTGGCCCAGGTGGACAGTGAAGTGGGTGCCGTTGTAGCCGACCCGCTCGGCCGGGGTGCTGGTGCACACCGTGATGCCCTCGCGGCTGAAGATCCGCTCGATCAGCCCGCTGGCCTCGGGCTCCTCGAACGAGAGCAGCCTCGGCAGCGCCTCGACCACGGTGACCGACGTGCCGAACCGGGCGAAGACCTGGGCGAACTCCGCGCCGATGGCCCCGCCGCCCAGCACGATCAGCGACTCAGGCACCTCCTTGGCCTGGACGATGTCCCGGTTCGTCCAGTACGGGGTGCCGTCCAGGCCGCCGACGGGCGGGATGGCCGGCTCGGTCCCGCTGTTGATCACGATGCCCTTGCGGGCCCGGAACACCCGGGTGCCTTCGTCGGTGCGCACCGTCACCTCCCCGGGCGCGGTGATCGTGCCGTGCCCGCGGACCAGGTGCCCGCCCTTGCTGGCGAACCGGTCGGCGGCCACCTTGTCGTTCCAGTAGTCGGTGGCCTCCTCCCTGATCCGGGTGGCCACCGGCGACCAGTCGGGGGTGACGCTGGACGTCCCGGCCAGGCCGGGCACCCGCCTGGTCTCCGCGATCAGGTTTCCGGCGCGGATCATCATCTTGGAAGGAATGCATCCGTAATAGGGGCATTCACCGCCGACCAGGCGGGCTTCGATTCCGGTTACCTGCAGCCCGGACTCGGCCAGCGTGCCGGCCGCATATTCGCCGCCGGGACCCAGGCCGATCACGATCACATCGGTAGGTTCTGGTTCGCCCATGCCGTGCTCCTGCCCTGTGCGGCTTCTCATCATGCGCCGGTGGGCGTCAGAGCAGGCAAGCCGGGAATCCCGGACGGCCTATTTCCATGATTAAGTAAGCTCGGCACCTTATTGGGCACCAAACTTACATCAAGCATCCGGACTATTGTCGCCGTCTTCCAAGTCAGAGATATCGAATTCGGGCTGGCCGTGGACGAACGCGTCGGGGTGCTCCAGATCATCGGCGACGGGCAACAGGTCAGGATGCGCCCATAGGGCGTCCCGGCCGTCAACGCCGCGGGCCTCGGTCAGGCCCTTCCAGATGGCCGCCGCCTCGCGCAGCCGGCGCGGGCGCAGCTCGAGCCCGACCAGCGTGGCGAAGGTGACCTCGGCCGGCCCGCCGGTGGCCCGGCGCCGCCTGATCGCCTCGGCCAGGGCCTCGGCGTGGGTCAGACGCGCCCCCGCCGCCGCGCTGACCACGGTCGCGACCCAGCCTTCGACCAGCGCCAGGGCGGTCTCCAGCCGGACCAGGGCGGCCTTCTGCGCGGGCGTGTCCTCCGGCCGGAACAGGCCTTCGCCACCCAGTGCCTGTTGCAGCGCCTCGGGGTTGGTGATGTCGACGTCGGGGATCGCTTCCTGCAGCCGCGTCAGGTCGACGGTGATGCCGTTGGCGTACTGCTCGACCGCGCTGAGCAGGTGCCCGCGCAGCCATGGCACGTGCGCGAACAGGCGGTGGTGGGCGGCTTCGCGCAGGGCCAGGAACAGCCGGACCTCGCCGGCGTCGACGGACAGCCCGCGGCCGAACTCGGCCACGCCGGCCGGCAGCAACGCGGCCACGCCTTCGGGGCCGAGCGGCAGGCCGATGTCGGTGGAACCGACCACCTCACGGGCCAGCTCCCCCACGGCGGTCCCGGTCTGGCTGCCGATCATGGCCCCGCCGATCTGGCGCATCATGCCCGCCAGCCCCTGCAGGCCGCCGAGGCCGCCCGCGCCGCCGCCCAGTGCCCCCAGGGCCTGGCGTATCTCTTCGGGGACGTCCTCACCGAGCTGGGCCGGGTCGGCGTTGAACATGCCGCTCATCGCCTCGACGCCCTTGGCCGCGATGGGATCGCACAGCTTGGCCCAGACCGGGAAGGTCGCCTCGAGCCACTCCGACCGGCTCCAGGCCTCGATCTTGCGGACGCCGGAGGGGAACGTGACGGCCTCGTCCAGCCACAGGTCGGCCAGGCGGACGGCCTCGGTGATCTCCCGGCGCTGCGCGTCCAGGACGCTCGGGTCGCCCGCCGCCGCGATCGCGTGCCTGGCCACGTTCTTGGCCAGGTCCCAGTTGACCGGGCCGCCCTTCCAGGACAGCAGGTCGGCGAACTGGCGCAACGCGTCGGCGAACTGCTGCGGGTCGCCCATCGGCCCGAGCGGCCCGCCCTGGCCGCCCAGCGGACCTCCGGGGCCGCCGGCGCCACCGGAACCTCCCTGGCCGCCCTGATCTTCCGGCTTATCGGGCAGGCCGAAGCCGAAGGGCCGGTCAGCCATCGTTGGCTCTGAGGCAGGATGGAAGGGTCATGACCGTCACGTTATCTCGGGAGAAGCGCACTGTGACAAACGCCCGTCGCCCGGTTCGCCACGAGCGCATTGATAATCGCTCTCAGCCTATGCCCGTGGTGGCGGTTACTGGTGCAGCAGGCGGCATCGGGCACGCCCTGACGGTCCGGCTCGCTGCGTCGCCGCGCGTCAAGAAGGTGGTCGCGATCGACGGCCACCGGGGCGACATCGCCGGCGTGACCTGGCGGGTCGCCGACGTCCGCGATCCGGCGCTGGCCGGCCGCTGGCCGGCGTGGACGTGGTGGTGCACGCCGACTTCGATCTGGCCCCCGAGGCCGACACCAGGCGACGGCGCTCGTTCAACGTCCGCGGCGCCCAGACCGTGCTCACCTCGGCCGCGGCGGGCCGGGTCGGCCGGGTGGTCCTGGTGACCAGCGCCATGGTGTACGGGGCCCGGCCCGACAACCCGGTGCCGCTGCCCGAGGACGCTGCGCTGGCCGCCGACGCGGACAGCAGCGTGGCCGGGGACCTGCTGGAGATCGAGCAGCTGGCTCGCCGCTCGCCCCGGGCCAACCCCGGCATGGCGGTGACCGTGGTCCGCCCCGCGGCCCTGGTCGGGGTCGGCCCCTATGCCGTGGACACGCTGGTCACCAGGCATTTCGAGGCGCCCAGGCTGCTCACCGTGAAGGGCTGCGCGCCGCGCTGGCAGTTCTGCCACGTCGACGACCTGACCTCGGCCCTGGAGTTCGCGATCGGCAGCGGCGTCGACGGCGCGTTCGCGGTCGGCTGCGACGGCTGGCTGGAACAGCAGGAGGTCGAGCAGATCAGCGGGCTGAAGAGCATCGAGCTGCCCGCCCGGCTGACCTTCGGCACCGCCCAGCGGCTGCACCGGCTGGGCGTAACCCCGGCGCCCGCGATGGACCTGCGGTATGTGGTCTACCCGTGGGTGGTGGACTGCGCCGCGCTGCGCGCGGCCGGCTGGCGCCCGCGGTTCGACAACGCGGCCGCGCTCCGCGTCCTGCTCGACCAGCGCCAGGGCCGGCACGCCGTGGCGGGCCGCCGGATCGCCCGCAAGGAAGCCACCATCACCGCCGCGGGCGCCACGGTCGCCGTGATCGGCACCGCCGCCATCGTCCGCCGCGCCCGCCGCCACCGCCGCACCGACCCCTGACCCACCCGCCAACCCGGACGATGGACCATGGCCGCGGCTCTTGTGGAGTGAAGCTGCCCCTGCCGGAGGCCGCTCCGCGTCGGCGGTCCTTCATGCTCGTGCCCGAGATGGGCTGGTTTCATGATCGCGGGCAGTTTTGGTCAGCATTTGGCTCAAACTGCCCGTGATCATGGAAGTGGTGCGGGCCCCGGGGCCGGGAGCGCGGCGGCTGGGGCGGGAGCAACGACTGAGGTTCCAGGGTCTGGCCGCCAACCGGGACGATGGAACATCGAGCCGGCCATAGCCGGCCCAACGGTCCATCGTTCCGGCCTGCTGCAGCCACGGTCTCGGCCAGCCCGGCCAACGGTACCGGGACGATCTGGCCCAATAGGCCGCGATGCCTCCCGACTCGCCCGCTGCTAGCGGCCGGCCTCCTGACCGGCCGCGGCCGGCCAGGTAATCTTGATCAGTGAGCACAGTGCGCCTGATCGCCATCCGCACCTCTGAGCTGTCGGTGGACGAGGTGCGGGCCGCGGTCGCGGATCCCGCGGCCGGCGGCATCGCGCTGTTCGCCGGCGCGGTCCGGGACCTTGATCACGACCGGGGAGTCAGCGAGCTTTCCTACAGCGCGCACCCGTCCGCCGAAGACGAACTCCGGCGCGTAGCCGAGGTCATCGCGGAGAAGTTCCCCTTGGCCCTGGGCATCGCGGCCGTGCACCGCACCGGCGACCTGGCCATCGGCGATCTGGCCGTGGTGGTGGCCGTGTCCTGCCCGCACCGGGGCGAGGCGTTCGACGCTTGCCGGGCGCTGATCGACGAGCTCAAGGCCACGGTGCCGATCTGGAAGCACCAGCGGTTCGCCGACGGCGACAGCGAGTGGGTGGGCAGCCCCTGATGGACCGCCAGGTCTCCGGCCGGCCACCCGCATGCCTCGGCTGATGTTCAGGTTTCGCGCGTAGTCTTCCCCCATGTCCCGTCGTTCCCTGACCCTGCTGCTGGCGGCGGTCGGCGTCGCCGTGGCGATCGCGATCAGCGTGCTGATCCCGGTGCCCTACGTCATCCTCGGTCCCGGACCGACGCTGAACACCCTGGGCAAGGACTCGTCCGGCCAGCCGCTGATCACGATCACCGGGCACCCCACGTACCCGACCAGCGGGCACCTCAACATGGTCACCGTCGGCTACCAGGGCGGCCCTGGTGACCCCGTCAACATCTTCAACGCCCTGGCCGCCTGGCTGAACCCGGACGAGGCCGTCGTGCCCGCCTCGGAACTGTTCCCGCCGGGCCAGACCCAGCAGCAGAGCCAGCAGCAGGACACCCAGGAGATGACCGGCTCGCAGGAGACCGCCACCGCGGCCGCGCTGACCCAGCTGCACATCGCCTACGCCACGCAGGTCATCGTGATGCAGTCCGAGCAGGGCTTCCCCGCCTACGGCGTGCTCAAGGCCGGGGACCAGATCACCGCCGTGGACGGCAAGCCGGTGACCAGCGCAAACAGCCTCACCTCGCTGATCAGCGCGCACCCGGCGGGCAGCACGCTGACCGTGTCCGTCATCAGGAACGGCCAGGCCATGACGGTCCAGGTCGGCACCAAGCTGTCCGGCGGGCACGCGGTCATGGGCGTGGTGATCGAGGAGCAGTACAAGTTCCCGTTCACCGTGAAGATCAGCGTCGGCAACATCGGCGGGCCCAGCGCGGGCATGATGTTCGCCCTCGGCATGATCGACAAGCTGACCCCGCTGAACCTGACCGGCGGCAAGTTCATCGCCGGCACCGGCGAGATCACCGCCAGCGGGCAGGTCGAGGCCATCGGCGGCATCCAGCAGAAGATGGTGGGCGCCCGCGACGCCGGCGCGACGTACTTCCTCACCCCCGCCTCGAACTGCTCGGACACCAAGGGCGCGGTGCCCGCCGGGCTGCGCCTGGTCAAGGTGAGCACGCTCAACCAGGCGGTCAGCGACCTGGAGGCCATCAAGGCCGGCCGGTCTGTCCCGTCCTGCTGAGCTCCGTCCTGCTGAGGGGACATTGACGCCGGGTTACATCTGCTCCGGCCGGCCTGCCGGCGGGCCGGAAGCGCGCGGCACGGTCCGTTCGGCCAATAGATTTCTTCCATGAGGGTTGCTGACGCGGTTGCCTTTGCCGGGCACGAAGTGCACGTCTGCCGCTACCGCGAGGGCGGCACGCTGCTGCGGTGGCTGGGGGAGGACCTGCGCGGGCTGCGGGTGCTCGACGTGGCAGGCGGCGACGGGTACTGGGCGGCGCAGGCGCGCAAGCGCGGGGCCTGGGCCGTGGCGCTGGACCTGGCCGAGGCCAAGCTGCGCCGGGGCCGCCAGCTCACCGCGGCCCCCGGGCTGGTCCTGGCCGACGCGCTCCGGCTGCCGTTCGCCGACGGCAGCTTCGACCGGGTGATGTCCATCTGCGCTATCGAGCACTTCGACGACGGCGCCCGGGCCCTGGCCGAGATGGCCCGGGTGCTGGCCCCCGGCGGCGAGCTGGTCATGTCGGCGGACGCGCTGACGCTGGCCGAACGCTGGCCCCGGCTGTACCGGGCGCACTGCGAGCGGTACCACGTGCAGCGCACGTACTCCCACGAGCAGCTCACGGCGCTGCTGGCCGGCTCCGGGCTGGAGGTGATCAGGCACGCCTACCAGTTCCGGACACGCTGGGCCCAGCGAATGTACCTGAGCCTGTCCGCCTACGGGGGTAGGGTCGGCTTCAACGCGGCCGCGCCCGCCCTGCCCCTGGTGGCCGCCGCCGATCGCGGCGCGCGCGGGGACGGCGGCGCCATCGTACTCGTGCGTGCTCGACGCGCAACCGGGCCTACCGGCCCGGCGAGGGGGTAACTGCTCGTCCATGATTTGCGCAGGGCGTAGGCTTAAATGCTGACGGGACATCCACCCAGGTACGCGGGAGCCGTGCGGTCGGCACGGGTTTCCTACTGCCCGCCTGTCCGGGTGACCCAGGAAGGGAGCAAGTGCGGTCGTGGCACCTCGCGTACTTATTGATGCGACTGACGTGCCAGCCGACCGGGGCGCGCTCGGCCGGTACGTTGACGGGCTGATCGGTGCGCTCGACGCTGCCGGCGCGGACTTGGCCGTGGTCTGCCAGCGCGCCGATGAGGAACGCTACGGGCGGCTCGCTCCCCATGCGCGGGTGGTCACCGGGCCGACCGCCCTGTCGCACCGCTCCGCCCGGCTGGCCTGGGAGCAGAGCGGCCTGCCCGTGGTAGCCCAGCAAGTCGCCGCCGACGTCATCCACGTGCCCTACTACTCCATGCCGCTGCGCCCGGGCAAGCCCACCGTGGTGACCGTGCACGACGTCACCTTCTTCACCGAGCCCGAGCTGTACAGCCCGGTCAGCGCGATGTTCTTCAAGTCCGCGATCCGCACCGCGGCGCGCCGCGCGGCCCGGCTCATCGTGCCGTCCAAGGCCACCAGGGACGAGCTCGAGCGGGTGCTGGGCGCCGACCCGACCAAGATCGACGTCGCCTACCACGGCGTGGACCACAAGCTGTTCCACCGGCCCGACCCCCAGCAGACCACGCAGGTCTCCAACCGGCTGGGCCTGCACGGCAAGCCGTACATCGCCTTCCTGGGCATGCTCGAACCGCGCAAGAACGTCGCCGCGCTGATCACCGGCTGGGCCGGCGCCGTGGCCGACCTCGACGACCCGCCCGCGCTCGTGCTGGGCGGCGGCGGCGGCTGGAGCGAAGAGGTGGACATCGCGGTGGCCACCGTGCCGCCGCACCTGCGCCTGATCCGCCCCGGCTACCTGCGCTTCTCCGACCTGCCCGGCTTCCTCGGCGGGGCGATGGTAGTGGCCTTCCCGAGCCGGGGCGAGGGGTTCGGCCTGCCGGTGCTCGAGGCCATGGCCTGCGGCGCGCCGGTGCTGACCACCCACTGCACGTCCCTGCCTGAGGTAGGGGGCGAGGCGGTGGCCTACACCGAGCCGGACGCCGACAGCATCCGGGTGGCGCTGCGCGCGTTGCTCGACGACGCGGCCCGGCGGGAATCGCTGGGGGAGGCCGGCTACGCCCGGTCACAGGAGTTCAGCTGGGAGGTCTCGGCCGAGGCTCATCTGGCCTGCTACCGGCGCGCCGCCGAACAGCCCGAAGCGAATGCGAGCGCCGTGTAACCTCTTCATTCATGCCGCGTGAACCGCTTGAGGCCATCGTTCTGGTCGGAGGGCAAGGGACGCGGCTGCGGCCGCTGACCCTGTCCGCGCCCAAACCCCTGCTGCCGACGGCGGGCGTACCGTTCCTGGCCCACCTGCTGGCCCGGGCCGCGACCAGCGGCGTGACCCATGTCGTGCTGGCCACCTGCTACAAGGCGGACATGTTCGCCGCCAGCTTCGGTGACGGCTCGGCGTTCGGGCTGTCCATCGACTACGTGACCGAGGAGGTGCCGCTCGACACCGCGGGCGGGATCCGCAACGCCGCCGCCTCGCTGCGCGGTACCGGCGCCGGCGATCCCGTGGTCGTGCTGAACTCCGACGTCCTGTCCGGGCACGACCTCGGCGCGCAGGTCGACCTGCACCGCAAGACCGACGCCGCGGTGACGCTGCACCTGGTCGAGGTGGATGACCCGTCCCGGTTCGGCGTGGTGCCGACCGACTCCTCCGGCCGGGTCACCGCGTTCCTGGAGAAGACGCCGAACCCGGTGACGAACCTGATCAACGCCGGATGTTACGTGTTCAGGCGCGACGTCATCGACCGGATCCCGGCCGGGCGCCGGGTCTCGGTCGAGCGGGAGACGTTCCCGTCCTTGATCGAGGCGGGCGATCTGGTCATGGCCTACCCGGAGTCGGCCTACTGGCTGGACGTCGGCACGCCGGAGACGTTCGTGCGCGGCTCGTGTGACCTGGTCCTCGGGCGGCTGGCCACCCCGGCGCTGCCCGGCCCGACCGGGCCCGCGCTGCTGCTGCCGGGCGCGTCGGCGGCCGCGGGCGCGTCGGTGACCGGCGGCACCGTGCTTGGCGCGGGCGCCACGGTCGGCGCGGGCGCCACCGTGGACGGCAGCGTGCTGTTCGATTCGGCGACCGTCGGGGAGGGCGCCGTGGTGCGGGACTCGATCGTCGGCCGCGGCGCCGTGGTGGCCGCGGGGGCCGTGCTGGACGGGGCGGTGATCGGGGACGAGGCGTTCATCGGGTCGGGCAACGAACTGACCCACGGCATCCGGATCTGGCCCGGCGTCCGGCTCGAACCGGGCTCGGTCCGCTTCTCCTCTGACGTGTGACGCCGGGCCAACAGGCGGCCTCGATGCTCGCATCCGACCGGCCAGTGCGCCCCGATCCCGGACTGCTCCCCGATCCCGGACTGCTCCCCGATCCTGGACTGCGCCGCGAGTGGCAGGCGCCGTTCGGCCTTGACGTCCGGCTCACCTTGTCCCCGCACCGGCACGGCGGCGGTGACCCCACCTACCAGGTGGATCCGGCCGGCGCGATCTGGCGCACCTCGCTGACCCCCGACGGCCCCGGCACCCTGCGCATCACCACCCGCCCCCCCGTCGCCGGCCGCACCGCCCCGGACGCCAGCCGCGCCACCCCGGACGCCGCCTCAGCGGACGCCGGCCGCGCCGCCCCGGACGCCGGCCGCGCCGCCCCGGACGCCGCCTCAGCGGACGCCGCCTCAGCGGACCAGACGCTGGTCACCGGCCAGGCCTGGGGGCCGGGCGCGAGCTGGCTGCTCGACCGGCTGCCCGATCAGCTCGGCGGCCACGACGACCTGTCCGGGTTCACCGCCCGGCACGCGATCGTCAGCGAACTGGTGCTGCGCCATCCGGGGCTGCGGGTGGGCCGGACCGGGCGGGTGTTCGAGGCGCTGGTGCCCGCGGTCCTGGAGCAGAAGGTGGTCGGCCAGGAAGCCCACCGGGCCTGGCGGTTCCTGCTGCGCAAGTACGGGGAGCCGGCCCCGGGCCCGGCTCCGGCCGGGATGGCCGTGTGCCCGCCGGCCAGAGTGTGGGCCCGCATCCCGTCGTGGGACTGGCACCGGGCCGGAGTCGAGGGCGTCCGGGCCCGGACCATCATCACCGCCGCCGAGGTCGCCGCCCGGCTCGAGCAGATCCTGGACCTGGACGCGGCCGAAGCCGACCGGCGGCTGCGGTCCCTGCCCGGCATCGGGGTCTGGACCTCCGCCGAGATCAGGCAGCGGGCCGCGGGCGACCCGGACGCGGTCTCGGTGGGCGACTACCACCTGCCCAGCACGGTCGGCTGGACCCTGGCCGGCCGGATCACCGACGACGCGGGCATGCTCGAGCTCCTCGCCCCTTACGCCGGCCACCGCTACCGCGTGACCCGGCTCATCGAGCTGGGCGGCAGCGCGCCCCCGCGCCGCGGCCCCCGCATGCCGGTCCGCGACTACCGCTCCTTCTAGCCGGGACCGTCGGTTCTAGCCGGGCACCCTCAGCCCTCCATCAGCCGGCCCGCCCGCTCCAGCACCTCGGCCCGGCTGCGTTCCCCGTGATCGGCCACCACGAAATGGCTCCCGATCCACAGCGACAGCGCCAGCAAGCTCCGCGCCTCCGCGTCGGCCGGATCCGCGCCGATCGCCCCGAACAACTCGCGCAAGTACGCCATCCGCCGGTTGTCCACGCGCCGCACGCGCTCGGCCACCGCCTCATCACGCCGGGCCCAGTCCCGGACCGCCAGGTCGGTCCGCAGCGGCCCGGTGCCGGAGAAGGCCAGCGCGAACAACCGCCGCAGCCGGGTCCTGGCGTCCCCGCCGTCGCGCTCGACCCGCTCGATCACGTCGTCCAGGTTGGCCCGCTCCCACGCGTCAAGCAGCTCGTCGAGCAGCGCCTGCCGGTCCGCGAAGTGCCAGTAGAACCCGCCCTTGGTCACCCCCAGCGCCTGGGCCAGCGGCTCGATCCGGACCGCGTCAGGCCCGCCCGCCGCCAGCGCCCGCAGCCCCTCCTCGACCCACCGCCCGCGCGGCGTCCGGGTCACCGCCATCGCCTCCCCCTCCCTGTCAGCGCCACTGTCGGCCGGCGCCTCTCCCACCCTCCCGCGTGGCACCATCGCCGACCATGCTAGCGTCTTCCATACGGTAGCGTACGGAAGAAGGCTCACGCATGAAGCTCCCGAACACCGCGCACACCTCCCGGCCCTGGCGGATCCACGAGCTGGCCCGCGACTTCCGCCTCGAGGACGTGTGGGCCCTGCCCACACCGGGCGGCCCCGGCGACTTCGGCCGCCTGGTCCAGCTGATCGCCTCGGGTGACCCCTCGCGCGGCTCCAAAGACCTCGCCCGTGTCCTTTGGGCGATCCGCCTCAAGCTGGGGGAGCTGCTCGGCTGGGA
Organism: uncultured Actinomycetes bacterium; assembly: GCA_963790065.1. Lineage (GTDB taxonomy): Bacteria > Actinomycetota > Actinomycetes > Streptosporangiales > Streptosporangiaceae > Palsa-504. The sequence goes on from CAWBNK010000006.1 coordinate 128,847, forward strand.
CGGCCCGCCAGCCGGCCCGCCCCCGTCCTCGCTCCGCGACCGGCTGCCCGCCGACCTGCGCGACGGCCCGGCCGGCCCGGGCGCTCGCGCGCCGTTCACCTCGCTCTACCTGACCGGCGACGAGTGGGCCGCGGAGATCATCAACCGGACCGTGCACGGCGTGCTGCACCTCGGCTGGGTCCCGGACCAGGCCTGGCCGCGACCACGGGCAGCGCGACCACGGGCAGCGCTATCACGGCCAGCTAGCCGTGTACGTCAAGCCGAACGGCCTGCTCGGCCAGGGCTACATGGCCGCCATCACGCCGTTCCGGCACCTGATCGTGTACCCCTCGATGATCAAGCAGATCGGCCGCGCCTGGCGCGAGCACGGCGACGACCCGGCCCTGGCCCGCGCCTAGCAGCATGATCCGCTTAGCGTGGACATTTACCCCCGCGAGAACACGGTTCGGGTCCGCGCTGACCCGTTACCCGGGCCCCGCCCGCCCCCGCGGCTGGGCGGGCGGGGAAGATACGGGGGCAGGCCGAGGTTGGGGCAGCATGAGCCGCGCCTGCGACAGGGATGCGACCGGGGGGCCGGAGGAGGGCAGACAAGTCAGCCAGATCACAGCGTCCGCCATGCGCCGCACGCTGGCGCGCGCCCGGGACGGCAAGTCGCTCGACCAGGACGAGGCCACCATCTTGCTGCACGCCCGCGGCGATGACCTGCAGACACTCCTGACCTACGCCAGCCGCACCCGCGACGCGGGCCTGGCGGACGCCGGCCGGCCGGGCATCATCACCTACTCGCGCAAGGTCTTCATCCCGCTGACCCGCCTGTGCCGGGACCGCTGCGGGTACTGCACCTTCGCCACCGTGCCGCACCGGCTGCACAGCCTGTACCTGGAGCCCGACGAGATCCTCGCGATCGCCCGCGACGGCGCCGCCCTCGGCTGCAAGGAAGCCCTGTTCACCCTCGGTGACAAGCCAGAAGACCGGTGGCGCCAGGCCCGTGAGTGGCTCGACGCCCGCGGCTACGACGACACCCTGTCCTACGTGCGGGCCATGGCCATCCGGGTGCTGGAGGAGACCGGGCTGCTGCCCCACCTCAACCCGGGCGTGCTGAGCTGGCAGGACTTCCAGCGGCTCAAGCCGGTGGCCCCGTCCATGGGCATGATGCTCGAGACCACCGCCACCCGCCTGTTCGCCGAGCAGGGCGGTCCGCACTTCGGCAGCCCCGACAAGGACCCCGCGGTCCGGCTCCGCGTCCTGGAAGACGCCGGCCGCAGCAACGTCCCGTTCACCACCGGCATCCTCATCGGCATCGGCGAGACCCTAGCCGAACGGGCCGACTCGGTCTTCGCCATCAGGAAGGTGGCCCGCGAATACCGCGGCATCCAGGAAGTCATCGTGCAGAACTTCCGGGCCAAGCCGGACACCAAGATGCGCGACACGCCGGACGCCGAACTCGACGACCTGGCCGCCACGATCGCCGTCACCCGGCTCGTGCTCGGCCCCAAGGCCCGCATCCAGGCGCCGCCCAACCTGGTCGGCGACCAGCACGACCTCATCCTGCGGGCCGGCATCGACGACTGGGGCGGCGTCTCGCCGCTGACCCCGGACCACGTCAACCCCGAACGCCCCTGGCCGGCCATCGACGAACTGGCCGCCCGCACCGCCGCGGCCGGCTTCACCCTGCGCGAGCGGCTGACCATCTACCCGCCCTACATCCGCGAGCCCTGGCTGGACCCGCGGCTGGCCGCCCACGTCGCCGCGCTGGCCGAGGAGGCCACGGGCCTGGCCGACGAGGCCGCCGCCCCGCACGGCCGCCCCTGGCAGGAGCCCGACGGCGGCCTGGCCGAGTGGGCCGCGGCCGGCCGCACCGACCTGCACGTCAGCATCGATACCGCCGGCCGCACCCATGACCGGCGCGATGACTTCGCCGAGGTCTACGGCGACTGGGATGAGATTGCCGAACGGGTCGTGGCACCCGCCTCCACCCCCGCCGATCGCCCCGCCGCGCTGGCCAATCCCGCGCTGGCCAATCCCGCGCTGGCCAATCCCGCGATCGCAGCTCCGGCGGTGGCCGCGTCCGGCGAGGTCGCCAGCGCCCTCCGCCAGGCCGAACGCGACCCGGCCGCCCTCACCGACGACCAGGCCCTCGCCCTGCTGTCCGCCGACGGCCCCGACCTCGAGGCCCTGGCCGGGGTCGCCGACGCGCTGCGCCGCGACGTGATCGGCGACGACGTAACCTACGTCGTCACCCGCAACATCAACTTCACCAACGTCTGCTACACCGGCTGCCGGTTCTGCGCGTTCGCCCAGCGCCGGACCGACGCCGACGCCTACACCCTGTCGCTAGAGCAGATCGGGGATCGTGCCGCCGAGGCGTGGAACGCCGGTGCCACCGAGGTGTGCATGCAGGGAGGCATCCATCCCGACCTGCCGGGAACAGCGTATTTCGAAATCGCTTCCGAGGTCAAGCGACGCTGCCCGGATCTTCACGTTCATGCGTTCTCTCCGATGGAGGTGGTCAACGGGGCCTCCAGGACCGGCCTGTCCATCCGGGAGTGGCTCATCCGGGCCAAGGAGGCGGGCGTCGGCTCGCTGCCGGGCACCGCGGCCGAGATCCTCGACGACGACGTGCGCTGGGTGCTGACCAAGGGCAAGCTGCCCGCCTCGGTCTGGATCGAGGTCATCTCCACCGCGCACGAGCTGGGCCTGCGGACCTCGGCCACGATGATGTACGGGCACGTCGACACCCCGGCGCACTGGGTCGGGCACCTGCGCGTGATCCGGTCCATCCAGGAGCGCACGGGCGGCTTCACCGAGTTCGTGCTGCTGCCGTTCATCCATGAGAACGCCCCCATCTACCTGGCCGGCCTGGCCCGGCCCGGGCCCACCCGGCGGGAGAACCGGGCCGTGCACGCGGTCTCCCGGCTGCTGCTGCACGGCGCGATCGGCTCGATCCAGTGCTCGTGGGTGAAGCTGGGCGACGACCTGTGCCGCGACGTGCTGAACGGCGGCGTCAACGACCTGGGCGGCACGCTGATGGAGGAGACCATCAGCCGGATGGCGGGCGCCGACCACGGCTCCTACAAGACGATCAGCCAGCTCCGCGCGATCACCGAGCCGATCGGCCGCCCGCTGCGCCAGCGCACCACTACCTACGGCGACGTCCCGGCCGAACGGCTCGCGGCCTCCGCCGCCAGCGACGGCGTCTGCGCCTCGGTCAGGTCCGGCCTGCCGCTGCTGGCCCGCTGACCAAGCGTGCCTGCCCTCGCACCCAGCGGCCGCGCGCCGGCCCTCAGCGGGTCAGGATGAAGTCCTCGGGGTCCCGGGGTGGCCGGGACCTGGCCTGCTCGGCCGGGTGCCCGACGGCAATGGCGCCCATCGGCCGCCAGCCCGCCGGAAGGTCCATGGCCCGGGCGGCGACGTCCTGGCAGAACAGGGTGCTGGAGATCCAGGCCGAGCCGAGGCCGTCGACGGCCAGCGCCACCAGCAGGTTCTGCACGGCCGCACCCATGGACACGGTGAACATGGCCTGCTCGGACCGGTTGCGCTGCTCGTCGGGGTAGGTGTGCGCCGCGTCGGTGACCAGGCACGGCACGATGATCAGCGGCGCGAGCCGGAGCACGTCGCCGCGGCGCAGCCGGCGTGTGATCTGCTCCTCGCCGAAGCCGTCACCGCGCAGGTCCGCGGTCCACGCCTCGCGCATCGCGTCGACCAGCCGCATCCGGGCCCGCGGGGTCTCCAGAACCACGAACCGCCAGGGCTCGCTGTGGTGCGGCGCGGGCGCGGTCACCGCGGTGGCCACGGCCCGGCGTACCGCCGCCGTGTCGACCGGCTCGGCGGTGAACGCCCTGATCGTCCGGCGGGCCAGCGGCACGTCCGCCGACCCGAACCGGAACATGTCCTCGTCGGCTGGGCGGATGATCGCCCGCGCGCCCGGGCCGTCCTGCTCGGTGACCAGGGCCGCCAGCCCGCGCACGACCGCGGCCGGGACCTGCCGTGACTTGCCCTTGACCAGGTCGGCGGCGGCGGCGATCTCGTCGGCCACCGCGGCCACGGTGACCTCCAGGATGTTGCCGAAGGTGTCGGCCTCGCCCCGGTAGTCCCGGACCGGGGTCACCCCGGCCGCGCCGATGGCGTTGTCGGTCTGCCCGGCCCGCCACGGCCGGCCCATGGTGTCGGTGACGATGACGCCGACGGTCCGGCCGGTCCTGGCCTGCAGCGCCTTGCGCAGCCGCCGGGCCGACTCGTCCGGATCTTCCGGCAGCAGGACCACGGTGCCCGGAGCGGTGTTGGACTCATCCACCCCGGCCGCGGCCAGGACCAGGCCGTGCCGGGTCTGCGCGATGGTCGTGGGCCCGCGCCGGGCCACCACCCGGGCCGTCTCGGCCTCGATGGCCTGCTCCCGGGAGGCGGTCACCACCCGGCCCTCGGCCTTGCTCACGATCTTCGAGGTGATCACCACGATGTCGCCGTCGCGCAGGTCCGCGGCGGCCTCGGCCACCAGCGCGGCCAGGTCGGCTCCCGTGGTGATCTCCGGCAGCCCGGTAACCGGCAGCACGCTCACCACGCCGCCTCCCTCCAAGCCCTCCAAGCCCGCGGCGGCCGCCATCACACCCGCCTCTCGGCCAGGTCGGCGGCCAGGTCCAGCGCCGCGCGGGCGATCGCCGCGGTGGCGGGCAGGTCCCGCATGTACAGCGGCAGGGCGCGCACCGTGATGCCCGCCAGCGCCGGATCGTCGGTTGCGGCCTTGTCCTGGTCGTCGACCAGCCAGCCGTTGATCAGGTCCGGCCCGTAGTGCGCGCCGACCGCGGCCGCCGAAGTCTCGACGCCGATCGCGGCCAGGCAGGCGTCGGCCATCCCGCGCACCGGGGCGCCGCCGATGATCGGCGAGGTGCCCACCACGGTCCGGGCTGACAGCGCGGCCCGGATGCCGGGCACGGCCAGGATCGTGCCGATGCTGACCACCGGGTTGGACGGCGGGAACAGCACCACGTCCGCCGACCCGATGGCCTCGAGCACGCCGGGCGCGGGCGCCGCCGAAGCCGCGCCGACCGCAGTGATGGCCGTCGCAGGCGCCTGCGCGTGCAGCCGCACCCACCACTCCTGGAAGTGGACCGTGCGGCCGTCCTCGAGCACCACGTGCGTCTCGATGGGGTCATCGGACATCGGCAGCAGCCGCACCCCCGGCTGCCATCGCTCGCACAGCACCCGGGTCACGGCCGACAGCGGCTGGCCCGCGGCCAGCAGCTGGCTGCGCACGATGTGCGTGGCGAAATCCCGGTCACCGAGCGTGAACCAGTCCGGGCTGGCGCCGTAGGCGGCCAGCTCGGCCCGGACGCTGAACGTCTCCTCGGCCCGCCCCCAGCCCTGCTGCTCGTTGATGCCGCCGCCCAGCGTGTACATGACGGTGTCCAGGTCCGGGCAGACCCGCAGGCCGAACAGCGTGATGTCGTCGCCGGTGTTCCCGATGACGGTGATCTCGGCGTCCGGGGCGGCCTGCTTCAGGCCGCGGAGGAAGCGCGCGGCGCCGACGCCGCCCGCGAGCACGGTGATGCGCATACCTGAAGTGTGGCAGGTGCCCTCCGGTGCCCCGGTCCCGCGCCCGCCCCGGTGCCTCCGGTGCCCCGGTCCCGCGCCCCCCCGCGCCCCGGTGCCTCCGGTGCCCCGGTCCGCGCCTGCCCGCCCCGGTCAGGCCCCGGGTACGACAGGCCCAGCGTCCGGTGATGTCAGTGTTACAGCGGGTTCTGGCGTGTTCCGGAGCCCAGGATTTCCCACGTGATTTATCTCGCATCTCAGACAACGAGGCGACCATTATCACCTTCCCCGCTTGACTTGAAGCAAGACACGCGAGTGTAATTTCATTGATGTGATTTCCGCCCGCCGCCGGGCGGGCGGGAAACGGGGGCTCCGAATGGGGAGGGAGGACGCGCTGTGACTGAGGTCATCGTCCCGCTGCAGCAGGTCATCGTCAGCCCGGATGATGTTGACGAGCTAGGTTGGCAGGACCGGGCGCTCTGCGCGCAGACAGATCCGGAGGCGTTCTTCCCTGAGAAGGGCGGATCGACCCGGGAGGCCAAGCGGGTCTGCCGCAGCTGCGAGGTCCGGTCCGAGTGCCTGGACTACGCGCTCGAGAACGACGAGCGCTTCGGCATCTGGGGCGGCATGTCGGAACGCGAGCGCCGGCGCCTCAAGCGCGAGGCGGTCTAGCTCGCGGCAGCACGCCGCCGCCGCGGGGCGCAACCCACCCGCGGGCGGCTTCAGCATCGGCGGGTGCGAGCCGTTCCGGGCCTGCCGGGCCTTCTGCATAACGCAAACTTTCCGATTGCCCTCTGTGTAGGGTTGGTCCTGTCGTGAGCGCGGGGATTGCCGTTCACGTAGACCAGATGCTCATGCCGGGGCGGGTAGCCGCGCGGAGCGCCGTTGCCCACGCCACCTGACAGGACCCTTGACAGAGAACGCATCACACCTCCGTCACGTCGTCACGGCAGTGGTTGTCGTGCACGACGGTGCCCGGCTGTTGCCGGGGCTTGTCAGCGGAGTGCGGGAGCAGACCCACGCCGTACACCGGATCATCGGGGTCGATACCGGCAGCCTGGACCGGAGCGGGGCCACGCTGAGCTCGCTCGTCGGTCCCGACGTGGTCTTCGGCATGGACCCCGATACCGGCTACGGCGCGGCGGTGGCCCGCGCGCTGCAGCACCCCGCCGCGCGCCGCCTGGGGGCAGCGCCCGGCGCGGGCCCGGAGCCGGCCGTGGAGTGGATCTGGCTGCTGCACGATGACTGCGAGCCGGCCGCGGACGCGCTGGAGCAGATGCTCAGGATCGCCAGCCGCAGCCGGTCAACTGCGGTGCTCGGCCCGAAGCTGAAGGACCTGGCCGACCGGCGCGTGCTGCGCGAGGCGGGCGTGACCGTCGACCGCGCGGGGCGGCGCCTGACCGGGATCGAGCCCGGCGAGCTCGACCAGGGTCAGCACGACGGTAACCGGAAGGTGCTGGCCGTGAGCTCGGCGGGCATGCTGATCCGCCGCGACGTCTGGGACCAGCTGGGCGGGTTCGACGCCAGCCTGGCCCTGTTCCGTGACGACATCGACTTCTGCTGGCGAGTCCACGCGGCCGGCTACGAGGTCCGCGTGGTGACCGATGCCGTGGTCTACCACCGCGACCTGTCCGCCCGGCAGATCAGGAAGGCCACGGCCGGGGGCGGTCATCTGCGCCTGCTCGACCGGCGCGGGACGCTGTACCTGTTCGCGGTCAACCTGCCGTTCGGCGCCATGCTGACCGTGGTGGCCGGCTGCCTCACCGGGTCGCTCGCGCGCGCGGGCTACTTCCTGGTCACCAAGCAGCAGCGCAAGGCCCTGGCCCACCTGGGCGCGATCGCCTGGCTGCTGCGCCATCCCCTGCTGATCAGGCAGGCCCGCCGCCGCCGGGCCGCCGATCGCCGGACGGGCTGGGCCGTCCTGCGCGACCAGGTGCCGCGGGGCAAGACCCTGGGCCGGATGGCCGAGACGGTCGCGGGCGTGCTGTCGCGCAACCCGGCCTACGAAAGCGGCGGGCTGCATCACGCCCTGATCGACGAGCCCGGCGACGAGATGCTGCTGCCCGACACCCCGTCGGTGGTGCGGCGCGTGCTGACCAGTCCCGGCGTCCTGCTGGTCACCGGGCTAGCCGTCGTCGCGCTGGTCGCGGAGCGCTCGCTGACCGGCTCGGTGCTGACCGGCTCGGGCACGCTGGCCGGCGGGGCGCTCGTGCCCGCCTGGGGCGGTGCGGGCGACCTGTGGCGTGAGTACCTGGCGGGCTTCCACACCGCGGGCCTCGGTTCGGCGGCCAGCGCTCCGCCCTACCTGGCCGTGGTGGCCGCGCTGGCCACCCTGCTGGCCGGCAAGGCCTGGCTGGCCGTGGACGTGCTGCTGTTCGGCTGCGTGCCTGCCGCCGGGCTGACCGCGTTCCTGGCCGCCCGCCGGGTCACGTCGAGGCTGGCCGTGCGGATATGGATCGCGGTCAGCTACGCCGTGCTGCCCGCGGCCATGGGCGCCGTGGCCGCCGGGCGAATCGGTACCGCGGTCGCCTTCGTCCTGCTTCCGCTCATCGGCATCACCATCGGCCGGATGCTCGGCGGCCCGCCCCGGCGAGCCCGCCGCGCCGCCTGGGCGGCCGGCCTGCTCATCGCCGTCGCCGCCGCGTTCGTGCCGCTGATCTGGCCGCTGGCCGTGGCCGCCGCGGTCGTCGCGGCCTGCGCCTGGCCCTGGCTGGGCCGGGCCACTGTGATCAACGCGGCGATCGCCGCTCTGGTCCCCGCGGTCCTGCTGATCCCGTGGACCTTCCACCTGGTCACCAGCCCCGCCGCGTTCTTCCTCGAAGCCGGCCTCCAGCAGCCGGGACTGGCCGCCGCGGGCCTGCGGCCGGAATCGCTGTTCCTGCTCAGCCCGGGCGGGCCCGGGCTGCCGCCGGCCTGGGTGACCGCCGGCCTGGTCGGGCCGGCCTTCGTCGCCCTGCTGCTACGACGGCGGACCGCCCTGGTGCGGGCCGGCTGGGGCATCGCGCTATCCGGGCTGGCTGTCACGCTGGCGGTGAGCCGGCTGCGGATAACGCCGCCGCAGGGCGGCCCCGCGGTCAGCTCCTGGCCGGGACTGACCATCGCGATCGCCGCGGCGGGCCTGCTGCTGGCCGCGACCCCGCTGGTCGAGGCGGCGGTCCAGGCCCTGGCCAGGAGGGCCGGCACCGCCAACTGGCGCGCGCTGGCCGTGCTCGGCGGACTGGTGGTGGCCTCGGCACCGGTGCTCGCCGCCGGATACTGGCTGGTCAACGGGGTCCGCGGTCCGGTGACGGCCGCGGCACCGCAGATCCTGCCCGCCTTCGTGGCCGCCACGTCGTCCGGCCCGGCCCAGAATCGCACGCTGGTCCTGCGGCAGGACGGCGGCATGCTGGCCTATTCGGTGCTGCGCGCCAGCGACCCCGTACTCGGCGAGCCCGAACTACCCGAATCCGCACCCGCCACCCGTGCCCTGAACAGCGTGGTAGCCGCCCTCAGCTCAACCGCGGGCGGCGACGGCGGCGACGCCGGCCAGGCCCTCAGCCAGTTCGACATCGGCTACGTACTCCTGCCTGCCCCGGTCGACCAGTTGCTGGCCCGCCAGCTTGACGGGGCGGCCGGCCTGATCCCGCTGACCGTATCCGCCGGCTACGACCTGTGGAAGGTCGGCGAGCCAGTGGCCCGGGTCCAGGTCATCGGCGCCGGCGGCACGGCGGTGCCGGTCCCGTCCGGTCCGATCGGCACGGATACCGTCATCGGGGCGGGTACCGCGGGCACCCTGATGCTGGCCGAGCCGGCCGGCGGCTGGTCCGCCACCCTCAACGGAACGCCCCTGGCCCGGACGGCCGCGCCGGTCGGCGGCTGGGCGCAGGGCTTCGTGCTGCCCGCCGGCGGGGGCAGGCTGGTCATCACGCGGAACAACACGGCACGGCACCTCAGCCTGGCCGGCGAGGCCGTGGCCCTCCTGGTCGTCTTCGCGCTCGCCCTACCGGGGACCAGAGCGCCCGCCCCGGTCCCCGCGGCAGCAGAGGACGAGGCCGGGCCCGACACCGATGCCGCCCCCGCCCCCGGCAGGCGCCGGGAACGGACCAGCCGGCCGAGGCTGACCAGGTCCAGGCCGCAGCGGCAGGTCCCGGTGGCCGAGATCCCCGGGCCCGAGATCCCCGCGCCTGAGATCTCCGTGCCGCTTCCCGTGGGCGCCCCGGTCCGGCCCGATCTCCGGCCTGACCCGGGCCAGTGGGTCACGCCGGACGATCATGCCGTCTTCGCCACCGCCGGCCCCACCCCGGCTCCGTACCCCGCCACCGCCACCGCCACCGCCACCGCCGGCCCGACTCCGCCTCGGCCCCGTACCCCACCGCCGGCCCCGACCCCGCCCCGGATACCACGCCCGGCCCGCCCCGGCGGTCCCGTGGCGGCGGCCAGCACGCCGCCCGGCACGGCAAGCCGTCCCGGCGCCAGCGCGGCAACCAGCCGGCCCAGGCCGCGGCCAGCCCGCCCGAGGCTGCCCCGCCGTCGGCCCTGACCGGCGGCGTGTCGTTGGAGACTCTCGGCTTCGTGACGGCGGACACCACCGCCGACGACCTTCCGCCGGACGGCCCCGACCGGGCGGCCGACTGGTCGCGTCCGCCCTGGGAAACCGGTGACCGGCCGTGAGGGCCGTGCACCTGGTGCCCGCCGGGGTGGTGGTGCTGGTCCTCGGCGGCATCTTCGGCGCCGCCCAGCTGGCCGGGCCTGTGCCCGCCGGTGCTGGCCAGCCCGCCATGCCGCCCCAGCACGTGACGGTAAACTCCGCCGCCCGGGCCTGCCCCCCGGTTCAAGGCGGCGGCTCGGGCCAGGTCGCGTTCATCGCCGGGCCCTCGGCGTCCACGGCCTCAGGACCGGCCGGGCAGGCCGCGCTCACCCCGGTACCGCTGGCCGGTGCCCTGCTGCGGCCCGTCAGCGCGATCAGCCCGGCCGACCCAGGCGCGCTGTGGCTGCTGAACATTCCGGCGCCCCAGAACGTCAGCAAGAAGGCCGCCACCCCGGCCGTGCAGGGCTGGTCGGTGGCCGCGAGCGGCACCATGGCGCAGGCCATGGAGGCCGAGGTGGCCAGCAGCTCCGGCCTGGCCAGCATCCGCTGCGGTGAGCCAGGATCGGACCTGTGGTTCACCGGCCCGGGTCCGCAGAACGGCGTGGGACAGATTCAGCTCGACCTGATGAACGTCGACTCGCTGGCCGCCAGCGTGGACGTCAGCATCATCACCGACGCCGGGCAGGCCCAGGCGGGCAACGACACCGGGATCACGGTCCCGCCGCACCAGACGGTCACCGAGTCCCTCTCGTCGGCGGCCGCGGGATCGAGCGTGGTGGCCCTCGAGGTGCACACCACGATCGGCCGGGTGGCCGCCAATGTCTCGGAGACCTCCTCTCATGGCGGCAGCGTCAGCTGGCTGCAGAGTTCGGCGCCGCCGTCGACCCGGCTGGTCATACCCGGCATCCCGCCGTCCAGCAGCGCCGCCAGCCTGTACGTCGTGGTCCCGGGCAACGCCAACGCCCGGATCAACGTGGTCGCGGTCACCCAGCAGGGGCTTTACCATCCGTTCGGCACGCAGACGGTCGACCTGCCGGGCGACTCGGCCTCCTACGTGGCGCTCACCCCGCTGGGCGGAACCTCGGCGTCGCTCGAACTGACCGCCAACGTACCGGTGACCGCGGCGGTCCTGGTGCCCGGCAGCGGCCTGGGCGTCTTCACCTCGGCCACCGCGCCCATCAGCGAGCAGGCGGTCATCGCTGGGAACACCACCGGTTCCGGCCTCGGCGCCACCGTGGTCCTGACCGCTCCGGCCGGCGCCGCCCGGGTCCGCGTGACCGAGATAAGCACGACGGCCGCCGGCCGGACCGGCTCGGGCAGCGCGGCCGAACCGCCCCTGACCGCGACCCAGGTCGTCTCGGTCCAGGCCGGGCACACGCTGACCGTAAAGGCCTCGCCGCCGAAGGGCGCCAAGGGCGGAACGCCGTTCGCCCTCGTGATCACCCCCCTGGCCGGATCGGGACCGGTCTACGCGGCCCGGGTCGAGACCCAGGGCCAGAACACCGCCGTCTCGATCATTCCTGCCGTCAGCGCCCTGACCACGATCACCCTTTCCCCGGTCCGCGACTCTTACAACGCGATATCCCCTTAATTACAATTTAGGCCGAACGGTCCATCCGCACCGCTGCCCTAACCTCACGCAGCGCCCTTCATGTCGCTGACCAGCAGAAACGTCGGCCACCTTCCGGCAAACGGCGCATCACCGGCATATAATACCGATGCCTGCATAGGTGGAAAAATAGCCGGAAAACTAGAATTAGAATAATGGCCGATAAAATCGGATCGCGCTATGTGAATTCCTTTCACTAAATTGATCTCGTGATCTAGACATTGGCGTTTTGCGTGACTAGCGTGGCCGGAATGGAGGGCTGGTGTGCACCGGTCCTGAAGGTGCTGTTGTTCACCTGCGGGGCGGTGCTCGGTGGTGCAGGCCTGGCGTTCGGCCTGGCCCTGCTGCTGGCTGGCCCGGCGCAGGCGGCCACCACCTCGGGTTCGCCGGGCCTGCTCGGCTCGGTGACCTCGGCCGTGTCCGGCACGGTCTCCGGTGCCGCCACCACGGTCTCCGGTGCCGCCGGCACGGTCTCCTCGGCCGCAGCGTGGGATGCAGCCGGGTCGCTGACCGGCGTGCTGGACGGCGTGGCCCCGGTAGCCGGGCCGCTGCCGGTGGCCGGCCCGGCGGTGGGCCCGGCAGCTGGCCAGGTGGTCTCGGCCGTGACCGGTACGGTCTCCTCGCTGACCCCGGCCTCCGGCACCCCCGGTTCCGGCCCTGGCTCACCCGCTGGCACGGGCCCCTCTGGCACCGGTCCCTCTGGCTCTGGCTCGTCCGGCTCCGCGCCGGGCACCGGCTCGTCCGGTACCGGCTCGTCCGGTACTGGCCCGTCGGGTTCCGGCTCGTCCGGCTCTGGTGCCGCCGGTCCGGGATCTTCTGGTTCCGGCTCGTCCGGCGGCGCGCCGTCCGGGTCCCGGCCCGGCCTGCCAGGCCCCGGGTACCCGTTCCCCGCCACCCCCGCCACCCCCGCCGCCCTGCCCCCGGCCCCCCTGGCCCCCGCTGCCGTCCAGCCGGACACCGCCCCCGCCAGCACCACCGGTACCGGCTCCGGCTCCGGGTCTGTCCCAGGCCTGGCCGGGCCGCTGCCGGCCGCCCCGTCCAGCCTCACCGCCGCCAGCGCCGCCGCGGCCGCCGCGGCCGCGGGCGCCGGTCTGGCCCGGGCCGGGTCCCCCGCCGCTCCCGCCGCTCCGGGTGGCCCGTCGCTGCCGCCCGCCGCCCCCGCCGTCCCCGCCGTCCCGGCCGTGCCGGGCCCGGCAGGCGGGGCCCCGGACGGGTTCAGCGCCGCCGCCGGCTCCGGCACCGGCGCATCCGGCGGCGCCCTGGCGTTCCTGATCTTCGCCGCCCTGATCGTGCCGGGCCTGACCCGGCAGCGCAGCGCACTGGTGGTCCCGTCCACCGCCGCGACCTTGCACCCGCATGAGGTGCCGGGCTAACCGCTGACCCCTCCGTCAGCCGTTTCCCGCCCCCGCACGAGCCCTCTTTTCCCAGGGCCGTCAGGGCGGCACGCCCAGTGACCTTTCATGCAAGGAGAGTGCAACTCATCATGGAACGAATCTTCACCCGCCTGGCCGCCCTGGCCGCCGGCCTCCTCACCCCCGCCGTCCTGGCCGCCAGCGCCATGGCCAGCACCTGCCCCGCCCCGGCCGGCCACCCGGCCCCCTGCACCCACCACCAGACCCGCCACCCCTGCCACCACCAGGCCCCCCCACCCGAAACCGAATGGCTCACCTGGACCAGCCACCACCACCCCTGCCCCCCCACCCCCACCACCGGCCACCCCGGCGGCTCCGGTAGCTCCGGCTCCGGTAGCTCCGGCGGTTCGGGCGGGTCCGGTAGCTCCGGTGGCTCGGGCGGGTCGGGCGGCTCCGGCGGTTCGGGCGGGTCGGGCGGGTCCGGCGGCTCCGGCGGCTCCGGTGGCTCGGGCGGGTCCGGCGGTTCGGGCGGGTCCGGCGGTTCGGGCGGGTCCGGCGGCTCCGGCGGTTCGGGCGGGTCCAGTGGGTCCGGCGGTTCGGGTAGCTCCGGCGGGTCCAGGACCTCGCTGATCTCGGTCGGCCTGCCCGGCGCGGTGAACCTGCCCATCTCCATCGGCAGCACCGGCACCGGCAACGGCTCCGCCACCAGCGGCACCAGCACCGGCACCGGCACCACCCCGGCCGGATCGCTGATCTCGGTCACCGGGCTGAACAGCATCAACCTGCCCGTCTCCGCCCTCAGCACCGGCACCGGCAACGGCTCCGCCACCACCGGCACCGGCAGCACCACCACCGGCACCGGCACCGGCACTGGCGGCACGCTGGCTACGGTCACCCTGCCCGGCGCCATCAACGCCCCCGTCTCCGCCCTCAGCACTGACTCGGGCAACGGCTCCGCCACCGGTACCACCAGATCCAGCGGGTCACCGTCCGGGTCGCTGATCTCGGTCTCCGCGCCCGGCAGCATCAACGCCCCGCTCTCCGCGGCCAGCACCGGCACCGGCAACGGCTCCGCCACCAGCGGCACCACCACCGGCACCGGTTCCGGGACCACCGGCACGCTGGCCTCGGTCACCTTGCCCAGCCCGGTCAACGCCCCCGTCTCCGTGCTCAGCACCGGCGCCGGCAACGGCTCCGCAGGCACCACCGGATCCAGCACCACCAGCAACACCACCACCGGCGGCAGCACCGGGACAACCGGCACCGGCAGCAGCGGCGGCAGCATCCTGCAGCCCGTCACCAGCAGCCCCGGACTGTAAACCGGAGCAGCAGCAGGTAACACGCTGAGGTAACGGGCGGTCTCCGGCCGGGCAAACAGGAACCCGGCCGGAGACCCGCCCCGCACCCCAGCCACACCCGCCACCCACTACCCGCAGCCGCCCCACCCGCAGCCGGGTCACCCGCAAGCCCCGCGCTCCCTCACCCCGCCAAGCCAGGTCCGCCCTCATCGTGTGCCACCACCATCACCAGACGGAGGTAACGGCACACGATAAGCCGAGCACGAAAAGACCCGGCGACGGATGCGATAGCTGTGGCGGATGCGCAAAGACTGTAGGCCAGGCCAGGCCAGGCCAGGCCAGGCCACGTGCGAGGCGTCACCAGCCTGACCGCAGCACCGGCCAGACGTAGGTCGAATGCGGCCAGACCCACGGTCGCGGGTCAGCGCACAACACGCGGTCAGAGTCCTGTGGGGTCAGCGCCCAGCGTGCACCAAGCGGGCCCAGCACGCCCCAAAGCCCAGCGTTCGGCACGCGGTCAGCCCACAGCCCCGGCCAGCTCAGCCCATGAGCAATGCGATCAGCGCGCGGCCCAGATCCCGCCGTCGACCGGGATCACCGCGCCGGTCACATAGGCCGAACCGCGCCCGCTGAGGAACACGGCGGCACCCGCCATGTCGTCGGGGCGCCCGATCCGCCCCAGCGGCGAGGCCGCCGCGATCTCCGAACCATGCTCGGCGAGCGTGGCCGCCATCATCTTGGACTCGAACGGGCCCGGCGCCACCGCGTTGACCGTGATGTGCCGTGGTCCCAGCTCGCGCGCAAGCACCCGGGTCAGCTGGTGCAGCCCGGCCTTGCTGGCCGCGTACGAGTAGTTGTGCACGTCAGGCACCCGCAAAGCGTCGATGCTGCCCACGTTGATCACCCGTGCCGGATCATCAAGAGTGCCAGCCGCCGAAAGCAGCGGCAGGAACGCCCGGGTAAGGAAGAACGGCGCCTTCAGGTTCAGGTCCAGCACCTTGTCCCAGCCCGACGCGGGGAACTCGGCCAGTTCCGCGCCCCAGGCCGCGCCGGCGTTGTTGACCAGGATGTGAACCCGCTCCTCGGCCAAGCCGACCTCGGCCGCCAGCCGCAGACATTCTGACTCCGCAGACAGGTCAGCCGGCACCGACACGGCCCGCCCGTAAGCAGACAGCGAGGCCACGGCGGCGTCCCCGGCGTCCGCCTTGCGCGAGCTGACGTACACCGTGGCCGCCCCGGCCTGCAGCAGGCCCCTGGCCATCATCAGGCCGATGCCGCGCGTCCCGCCGGTGACCACGGCCACCTTGCCGGTCAGGTCGAACAGATCCACCGAGCGCCTCCGAGGAACGAAAGTAAAGAATCAGTCGAGTTCGCCGTAGCCCGGATCGATGATCTCGGGTTCGACGCCCAGGATCTCGGCGAGTTCCTCGACCACGACGTCGAACACGAGCTCAGTCAGCTCGTCCTCATCCTCGGCCCGAGCCATCAACGGTCGCCGGTACAGAACAATCCGAGGCCCCGTGGCCGGGTTCGCCGGATCGCTGGTATCCGGCGAGCCGCGCACGATACGGGCCAGCGGGACGCCCTCTTCGCCGATCGCGTCGAAGTCGGGGACTTCCTGGACGGCGAATTCCACATCGGACAGCTCGGTCTCCCAGCGCGGCTCGAGCCGGGCCACGGCCTCCAGCACGATGTCGTCGAACTGCTGGGACCGGCTGCGGTACAGCGGAACATCCGGCGGCACCAGCCGGCCCCGCAGCCCGCGTCCGTGCCGGTCACGGCGCCGCGGCCCAGACACTCCAGGACCCGAACCTGGTCTCGAAGCATCTTCGCCGGTCTGCACAGTTACCGAGCGTATAGGATCGGGCCCCAGGCCGGCGTACCCCCGCCGACACCGGGCAAGCCGCGCATAGCACGACACGATTACTGCTCCGGCGCGAGGTGATGGCGTTACCGTCTGCGGGCAGATACCGTCACCGTTGTATCCGACGCCGTCCCGAGGCTGACGGCACGGCCTCCAGGGTGATGTGAGCGAGGTGGGCTGGGTGAGTACCCGTTGCTGCTCGCGCACCGCATGCAAGCATCCTCCGGTCTACACGCTGACCTACGTGTACCGCGACTCGACGGCGGTCCTCGGCCCGCTGGCCGCGTACGTGGAGCCGCACTGCTACGACCTGTGCGAGAAGCACGCCGGCCGGCTGACCGCGCCGCGGGGCTGGGACGTGGTCCGGCTGCCTATGGACCCGGATTCCGAACGCGCCGATGACCTGGAGGCCCTCGCCAACGCGGTGATGGAGGTCCCCGCGCGGCCCCGGCCGCCAGCCGAGCCCGTCGGCCAGGGCGTCGAGGTCAGCCGCCGCGGCCACCTCCGGGTGCTGCGCTCGGGGCCCCCGCCGGACAGATAGGCTCGGCAGTGCCCTCGGCTGGGACCGCCCGGCCGGGTAACGGCACCGGGTTTTGTCACGGGAGGCGTGTCCGGTAGTGGGTGATCTCACCAGCATCTTCAAGGCCTATGACATCAGGGGCATCGTCCCCGACCAGCTTGACGAGGGCGTAGCCGAAGCCATCGGCGCCGCGTTCGCCGCGGTGACCGGGGCCAAGAAGATCCTGACCGTGCACGACATGCGCGCCACCTCCGAGCGCCTGGCCGACGCGTTCGGCCGCGGCGCCGCCGCCCAGGGCACCGACGTGCTGGCCGCGGGCCTCGGCTCGACCGACATGCTCTACTACGGCAGCGGCGACCTCGGCATCCCGGGCGCGATGATCACCGCCAGCCACAACCCGCCCGAGTACAACGGCATCAAGCTCTGCCGAGCGGGGGCTAAGCCGGTCGGCATCGAGACCGGCCTGGCCGATATTAAAGATTTGGCCGAACGGTCCCTGGCCCCCGCGTCCGCTCCCGGCCACGTCTCCCGGCTGGACCTGCTCCCGGGCTACGCCGACTACCTGCGCAAGCTGGTCGACATTTCAGCCATCAGGCCGCTGACCGTGGCGGTGGACGCCGGCAACGGCATGGCGGGGTACACGGTGCCGAAGGTGCTCGAGGGCCTGCCGATCACGCTGATCCCGCTCTACTTCGAGCTGGACGGCACGTTCCCGAACCACGAGGCCAACCCCATCCAGCCGGAGAACCTGCGCGACCTGCAGCGGGCCGTGACCAAGCACCACGCCGACATCGGGCTGGCCTTCGACGGCGACGCCGACCGGTGCTTCGTGGTGGATGAACGCGGCCAGCTCGTCTCGCCCTCGGTGCTGACCGCGCTGATAGCCACCCGCGAACTGGCCCGCGAGCCCGGCGCGACGGTCATCCACAACCTGATCACTTCCCGCGCCGTCCCGCAGATCATTACCTCCCGCGGTGGCATCCCGGTCCGCACCAGGGTCGGTCACTCGTTCATCAAGGCCAAGATGGCGGAGACCGGCGCGGCGTTCGGCGGCGAGCACTCCGGGCACTTCTACTTCAGGGACTTCTGGTTCGCCGATTCCGGCATGCTCGCCGCGCTGCACACGCTGGCCGCCCTGGGCGGCCAGCCCGGGCCGCTGTCGCCGCTGCTGGCCGAATACTCCCGCTATCACGCCAGCGGCGAGATCAACTCCCGGGTCACCGACCAGGCCGCGGCGACCGCACAGGTCAAGGCGGCCTTCGCGGCCCGGCCCGGGGTGAGCACGGACGAGCTCGACGGGCTCACGGTCGCTACCAGCGGCTGGTGGTTCAACCTGCGGCCGTCCAACACCGAGCCGCTGCTGCGGCTGAACGTCGAGGCCGACACCGAGGCCACCATGGCCGCCCTCCGCGAGGAGGTGCTCGGCCTGGTCCGTGCTGATCAGGTCCGTGCTGATCAGGTCCGGCCCGCCGCCACCGGCGGCCAAGCAAGTAAGGACATCTGATGCTCATAGAAAGCTGGCTGCTTGACATCCTGGCCTGCCCGGAATGCCACGCGCCGCTACGGGCCGACGAGGCCGCCAGCGAGCTGGTCTGCACCAGCCAGACCTGCGCCCTGGCCTACCCGGTCCGCGACGACATCCCGGTGCTGCTCGTCGAAGAAGCCCGGCGCCCCGGCCAGCCCGGCGATCCTGCATGAGTAACGGCCTGGACGACTGGGGCGGATCGGAGTTCGTCCTGGCCGCGGACCGGCTCGATACGCTCGACGTGATCGAGGCATCTGATCCCGGTGATGTGCTCAGGCAGGTGGCCTCGGCGGCGGCCCAGGTGCGGACCGCGCTGCAGTCGTGCCTGGAGACCGACCTGTCGGCGTTCACGCCGGATGCCCGGCCGCGGGCCATCGTGGTGGCCGGCATGGGCAGTTCGGGCCTGGCCGGGGAGGTGCTGGGCGCCGTGATCGGGTCGGCCAGCCCGGTCCAGGTCGTGATCGTGCAGTCCGAACAGCTGCCCGGATGGGTCGGCGCGGCCGACACCGTGCTCGCCTTGTCCGCCTCGGGCCAGACCGCCGAGACGCTCGCGGTGGCCACCGAGGCGGCCCGCCGCGGCTGCCGCCTGGCCGCGGTCGGGGCCAAGGATTCGCCCCTGCAGCGCATCGCGGAGCAGGCCCGGGCCCCGTTCGTCGCGCTCGCCCCGGCCGGGCTGCCCCGGTCGATGCTGTGGGGGCTGGCCATCCCGCTGCTGGTCATCGCCGAGCGGCTGGGTGTGGCCCGGATCGCGCCCGACGTGTACGAGCTGACCGCCAGCCGGCTCGAGGAGGTATCCCACCAATGCCGGCCCGCCAGCGAGTCGTTCGTCAACCCGGGTAAGTCGCTGGCTCTGGACCTGCTGGGCACGCTGCCGGTCCTGTGGGGGACCTCGGTGCTGAGCGGGGTGGCCGCGCACCGGTTCGCCAGCCAGCTCAGCGAGAACGCCAAGTACCCCGCGATGACCGGCGTGCTGCCCGAGGCGGCCTACCGGCAGATCGCCACCTTCGACGGCCCGTTCACCCCCAGCGAGCAGTCCCCGGCGCCCGCCGCCGGGGTGGTCGAGGAGCCCCGGCTGCCCGAGACCGGCGACGAGCTGACCGGCATCCCGGACCTGTCCTCCTGGGAGTACGAGGATCCGCAGTCACCCGCGGCCCGCGGGTTCACGCCGCTGCATCTGGTGCTGATCGCCGACCCGGGGGAGGACCAGCGGACCGCGGCCCGGCGGGCGGCGATCACCGAACTGGCCGACCAGCGCGGCGTCGGGCTGTCCGAGCTGGCCATGGACGGCGAGCATCCGCTGGTGCGGCTGGCGGGCGTCATCCAGCTAGCCGACTACGCCAGCGTGTACCTGGCCATCGCTTCCGGCATCGATCCCGGCCCGAGCGCCGCGGCCGCCGATCTTCAGGCCCGGATCGAGTAACCCACGTGCGGGTTTCGTGGCGCGAGATGAGGGCGGTGTTCGCCGCCCTCATCGCCAATCTGGGCATCGCGATCACGAAGTTCATCGCGTTCCTGTTCACCGGGTCCGCGTCCATGCTGGCCGAGTCGGTGCACTCGGTCGCGGACACCGCCAACGAGCTGCTGCTGATCGTCGGCCGCGGCCGGTCCAGCCGCCCGGCCTCCGAGGAGCACCCGTTCGGCTTCGGCCGCGAGCGCTACTTCTACGGCTTCGTGGTATCGGTCATGCTGTTCACCGTCGGCGGCGCCTTCTCGGTCTACGACGGCATTCACAAGATCCTTAACCCGGAGCCGGTGCACGCGCCCCTGGTGGCCCTCATCGTCCTGCTCCTGTCCGCGGTGCTGGAGGGCTTCTCGTTCCGCACCGGGATCCACGAGGCCAACCAGGTCCGCGGGAACCGCAGCTGGCCCGCCTTCATCCGCCGCACCAAGGCGCCCGAGCTGCCCGTGGTCCTGCTCGAGGACCTGGCCGCCCTGATCGGGCTGCTGTTCGCGTTCACGGGCGTGGCGCTGTCCGCGCTGACCCACGACGGCCGCTGGGACGGCGCCGGCTCGCTGGCCATCGGCCTGCTGCTCGCCACCGCCGCCGCGATCCTGGCCGTGGAGATGAAGAGCCTGCTGATCGGCGAGTCAGCCAGCGCCGAGTCGCAGCAGATGATCGTCGCCGCGCTCGAAGAAGGCCCCGAGGCGGTCCGCGTCATCCACATGCGCACCGTGCACATCAGCCCCGACTCGCTCCTGGTTGCCGCCAAGATCGCCGTCCGCGAGTGCGACACCGGCACCCAGGTCGCCGCGGCCATCGACGCCGCCGAAAAACGGGTCCGCGCCGCCCTCCCGATCGCCAAGGTGATCTACCTGGAACCCGACATCTACCGCCCGTCCCAGGTCGACCACACCGACCCCTCCATCAGCACCGTCGTCCGCCACCGCCCTCCCCTCCCCCCACGCCATCCCGGCCCCGCCACCCCCACTACTCCCGCCGACGCCAGCCCCCCCGCCGACCCCAGCCCCTCTGCCGACCCCAGCCCCCCTGCCGACGCCAGCCCCCCCGCCGACCCCAGCCACCCCGCCGACCCCAGCACTCCCGCCGACCGGCCGTCGTTACCTCACCTTCACCCCGCCGACCCGGCCGACCAACCGTCGTCACCCTCACCTTCACCCCACCATTCACACCCGTCCCATTACCGCGGTTGATTGGGGTTTTGCGGTTGTTTTCCGGTCTTGGGGAATACCCCTAATCAACCGCAAAACGGGCATCACAGAACCGACACTCCTGGGCAGCAGCACTAACCGTGGCCGCTGTGACTCAGGGGAAAGCCCGCCCGGCCGTAGGAAAGCCCCGTCCAGCCGTGGAAAGCCCGGCCGGGCGGCGTCCCCAGCCGTTAGCCATCCACTGTCGCACCTCTAGCCCCACCAATCCCAAAATCGGGGCGGATTCGGGTTCCTGGGTGGATCCGGGGGACTGGGATGCACCAAATACTCCCAGCAACCCGGATCAACCCCGGAAACGAGGCCAGCTCCCGTCTGCCAGCCGAGTGGACGCGCACCAGTGAGAGCAGTGTTACGAAAGTGCCGGAAGTGGTGCCGCTGCCCGCGGCCCCAACATCCGAGAGCCGGCGGCCCCCAACACCCGAGAGCCCGCGCCCCAACACCCGAGAGCCCGCGGCCCCCAACCCCGAGAGCCCGCGGCCCCAACACCCAAGAGCCCGTACCTCGTACTCAACCGCGGGACAGCAGGCGCAGGGCGCGTTCCTTTTCGAAGTCCAGGGCGCGGCCGACCGGGGCAGGGACGCGGCCCAGGCGCCGGCCGAGATCGGCCACGGCGGCCCGCACCGGAGGCTCAGCCAGTACCCTCAGACCGAACGCCAGTGACGCCGGGCTGATGTCGAAACGCCGCTCGATCTCCAGGGCCGCCGCCACCGCCTCCAGGTCCGCCTCGCTGAACTGCCGGTGCGTTGCCCCGGCCGCCAGCGAGACCGGAACCCGATCCCGGACCGCGGGCAGCAGCCCGAGTTCCTCGCGGTAACGCAGCATCCGGGCCGAGGTGCCGAGCCGCCGGGCGGCCGCCGAGATACGCATATCACCGATCTTAACAATTTCTTGTTAAGAAACCCGCCCAAGCCGTGCAGCGACCGCCCACGGTCCCGTACCGTGGAGGCGGCAAGAGCCACCACGGGCCGTTCGGCCGAAAAAATCAGGGGAGAATGCATGTCCGCGGATCAGCTTCCGTTCCAGGTTGCCGACCTTTCGCTTGCCGCTTTCGGGCGCAAGGAAATCCGGCTGGCCGAGCATGAGATGCCGGGGCTGATGGCGGTGCGCGCGGAGTACGCGCCGGGTCAGCCGCTGCGGGGCGCCAGGATCACCGGGTCGCTGCATATGACGATCCAGACCGCGGTGCTGATCGAGACGCTGACCGCGATCGGCGCGCGGGTCCGCTGGGCCAGCTGCAACATCTTCTCCACCCAGGACCACGCCGCCGCGGCCGTCGCGGTCGGCCCGGACGGCACCCCGGACGACCCGGAGGGCATCCCGGTCTTCGCCTGGAAGGGCGAGACGCTGGAGGAGTACTGGGCGTGCACCGAGCTGGCGCTGACCTGGCCCGGCGGCGAAGGCCCCAACATGATCCTGGACGACGGCGGTGACGCCACGCTGTTCGTGCACAAGGGCGCCGAGTACGAGCAGGCCGGGGGCGTCCCGGGCCCGGCCGGGGACGACTCGCCGGAGTGGCGGATCATCTTGGACCGGCTGCGCAACTCGCTGGCCGATGCCCCGGGCAGGTGGACCGCGGCGGCCAGGAACATCGTGGGCGTGACCGAGGAGACCACCACCGGCGTGCACCGGCTGTATGAGATGGCGCGTGCGGGCAGCCTGCTGTTCCCGGCCATCAACGTCAACGACTCGGTGACCAAGTCCAAGTTCGACAACAAGTACGGCTGCCGGCACTCGCTGATCGACGGCATCAAGCGCGGCACCGACGTGCTGATCGGCGGCAAGGTCGCGCTGGTGTGCGGCTACGGCGACGTGGGCAAGGGCTGCGCCGAGAGCCTGCGCGGCCAAGGTGCCCGGGTGATCGTCACCGAGGTCGACCCGATCTGCGCGCTGCAGGCGGCCATGGACGGCTACCAGGTGGCCACGCTGGAGGACGTCGTCGGCATCGCGGACATCTTCGTCACCGCCACCGGCAACCTCAACGTGATCACCGCCGGCCAGATGAGCCGGATGAAGCACCAGGCCATCGTGGGCAACATCGGCCACTTCGACAACGAGATCGACATGGCGGGCCTGGCCGGGCTGCCCGGCGTCCACCGGACGACCATCAAGCCGCAGGTCGACGAGTGGGCCTTCCCCGACGGGCACGCCATCATCGTGCTGTCCGAGGGGCGGCTGCTCAACTTGGGCAACGCCACCGGGCACCCGAGCTTCGTGATGTCCAACAGCTTCACCAACCAGGTCATGGCCCAGGTCGAGCTGTTCACCAAGACCGCCGGGTACCCAGTCGGCGTCTACACGCTGCCCAAGTACCTGGACGAGAAGGTCGCCCGGCTGCACCTGGACGCGCTCGGCGTCCGCCTCACCGAGCTGACCAAGGACCAAGCCGACTACATCGGCGTACCGCTCGACGGCCCGTACAAGCCGGACCACTACCGTTACTGACCCACGGGATTCACGCGATCCACGGGATTCACGCGATCCACGTAGCGACGTCGCCGACCTCGGCCTAGCCGCGGAAGGCGACGTCCGGATCCGCTACGCCGAACGGGCCATGCCGGTCATGGCCAGCCTCATGCGGCGGTTCGCCGACCGGCGGCCCTTCGCCGGGCTGCGCGTGGCGGCCTGCCTGCACGTCACGGCGGAGACGGCGATGCTGGTCCGGCTGCTGCGCGCGGGCGGAGCGGACGTGGCCCTGGCCGCGTCCAACCCGCTGTCCACCCAGGACGACATCGCCGCGGCGCTGGCGGACCGGTACGGGATCGCCGTCTTCGCCCGGGCCGGGGTGGACCGGCAGGCCTACTACCGGCACATCGAGCAGGCCCTGACCCAAGGGGCCGAAGGTCCTGACCTGGTCATCGACGACGGCGGCGACCTGGTCAACACGCTGCACACCCGGCTGCCTGACCTGCTCAAGCAGGTCAGGGGCGGCTGCGAGTCGACCACCAGCGGCGTGATCAGGCTGCGCCGGATGGCCGCCGAGGGCGCGCTGGCCTTCCCGGTCATCGCGGCCAACGACACCGCGGCCAAGCGCCTGGTCGAGGGCACCTGCGGGACCGGGCAGTCGGTGATCGACGGCATCCTGCGGGCCACCAACACGCTGCTGGCGGGCAAGACCGTGGTGGTGGCGGGGTTCGGGGCCAGCGGCCGCGGCGTGGCCGAACGCGCCCAGGGCTTCGGCGCCCAGGTCATCGTCACCGAGATCGACCCGGTCCGGGCCCTGGACGCCTCGCTGCGCGGCTTCCGGGTGCTGCCCATGGCGCAGGCCGCCCCGCTCGGCGAGGTGTTCATCACCGTGACCGGCTCGGTGGACGTGATCACCGCGGCGCACATCGCGGTGATGCGCGACGGCGCGGTCCTGGCCAACGCGGGGCACTTCGACGTGGAGATCAACGTGCGCGCGCTGGAAGACCTCGCCGTCGCGGTGCACCAGGACGTACGGCCGCACGTGGACGCCTACGACCTGGGCGACGGCCGGACCGTGCAGCTGCTGGCCGAGGGCCGGGTGGTCAACCTGGTCGCGGCCGAGGGCCATCCCCCGGAGGTGATGGACCTGGCCTTCGGCGTCGAGGCCCTGGCGCTGGCCTGGCTGGCCGAAACTGTGCTGCCCGGAAACACGGTGCTGCCCGGAAACACGGTGCTGCCCGGAAACACTGTGCTGCCTGGAAACACGGGCGGCCAGCTCGCGGTCGGCGTGCACGAGGTGCCCGCCGACATCGACGCCGAAGCCGCCCGGCTGGTGCTGGCCGCCACCGGCACGTCGATCGACGAGCTCACCCCCGCCCAGCGCGCCTACCTGGCCTCCTGGCGGATCGGCTCGTGACCGCGCCCTCGTGACCGCGCCCTCGTTACCGGGCCCTCGTTACCGGGCCACCGCGGGCAGCTGCTGCTCGCCCGTGGCCTGAGCCGGGATCTCGATGGCCGGCACGGCGGGCACCGGCACCGTCGGAGGCCGGGTCAGCAGCAGCCACCCGACCAGCCCGATCGGGTACACGAAGTAGCCCCAGCGGGTGGCGGGCGCCAGCGTGAACATGACCGTGAGCCCGATGGCCAGCCGCCAGGCGGCGGCACGCACGTCGGTCGGCGGCCGGATGATCAGCCAGGCCGCGAAGGCCAGCCCGGCCGCCGCCAGCAGCGCCACCGCCGCCCAGTGCCCGGCCATGCCGGTGTCGGCCAGCAGGTGCCCGGGCAGCGGGCTGGCCGCCGGCGTCTTGTGCTTGGTCAGGCCGAGCGGGAACAGCACGGTGTTCTGCAGCAGGGCGTACGGGTTGCTCAGCGCCGCCGGGGCCATCAGCACGGACAGCAGGACCGCCACGCCGGCCGCGAGGCCCAGGAAGCGCCAGGCGGACCGGGCCGAATCCCGCGCGCCCACCATCGTGGTCAGCACCGCGACCGCGGGCCAGGCCGTCGCCTTCATGGCGCACGCTACCCCCAGCGCCAGCGCGGCCCGGAACACGCCCGACGGCCGGGCGATCAGCGCCAGGGTGAGGAACATCAGCGCCAGGATCGGCGGGTCGGTGATCCCCACCGCCAGCGGGAACGCGATCACCGGCGAGGCGGCCACGAAGACGGTCGAAAGCACGACGTTGCGCCGGCACGAGTCGCAGTGCCGGTGCGGTGCTGCCACGCCGAACGCGGCCCAGATCAGGATGAGGGACACGGCGGTCAGCCACACCCGGGGGTCGCCGAGCAGGCCGTTCGCGCCCAGCGCCCGCGGCAGGCCGAAGATGGCCATGACCGGCTCGTACGGGTTGTAGGACTGCCAGTCGGTCAGCTGCCCCTGCGGCAGGTACGGCGAGCCGTGCTGGAGCAGCAGCACCGCCGCCTGCGATATGACCTTGACCTCGGCCGTGGGCTGCACCCGGGTGGCCAGCCAGGTCACCGGGGCGGCCAGCGCCCCGGCCAGCGACACCAGCAGCGGCACGATCATCGGCATCGATCTGTGCCGGGTGAGCCAGAGAATAAGTGCTGTTACCCCGTACCCCGCTGCGGCCCAGATCGCCCAGGCCCGGTCCGCCTGCCCGGTGTCCACGGCCAGGATGATGGCGTAGACCGCGAATACCCCGTTCGCGGTCAGCAGCCGGTTGTGACTCAGCCAGTGCTGGTGGACTGGCGCTGGGTCATGGTCTCCTACGTGCGTGTGTTCCACTGGTCCGGTACCCGCCCGTCCACGTGATTTCCCCGATTTGTCTATTCAGCTGTCGTTCCATCAGAAACGGTAAAACTGCCCCCGAAACAGGTTAATAAGCCTATCACCAGCTGTTACTTAGCTGGCTTCCGGGGATCTCTGAGGTGGCCATTTCTACGGCAACTTCCAGTCGACCGGTTCGCCGCCGTGCTGCTTGAGCAACTGATTAGCTCGGCTGAACGGATGCGAACCGAAAAATCCGCTGATAGCCGAATACGGACTCGGATGCGCGGATTCGATCCGGTCGATACCGGTCAGTAGCGGTCCGAGCGTCCGCGCGTCCCGGCCCCACAAGATCGCTACCAGCGGCTGCCCCTGCCTGCCGGCCAGTGCCCTGATGGCCTGGTCGGTCACTTCCTCCCACCCCTTGCCCCGGTGCGACCCCGGCTGGCCCGGCTGCACGGTCAGCACCCGGTTGAGCAGCAGCACGCCCCGCTCGCTCCACGGCGTCAGGTCGCCAGTCGCCGGGGTCGGAAAGCCCAGGTCGTCGGCGTACTCGCGGAAGATGTTGACCAGGCTCGGCGGCAGCGGCCGCACCTGCGGCGCGACGGAGAAGCTGAGCCCGACCGCGTTCCCCGGGGTGGGGTAGGGGTCCTGGCCGACGATCAGCACGCGCACGTCGTCGAACGGCTGCTTGAAAGCGCGCAGCACGTTCTCGCCCGCGGGCAGGTACCGGCGCCCGGCCGCCACCTCGGCCCGCAGGAAGTCCCCCATCGCGGCGATCCGCCCGGCGACCGGCTCGAGCGCGTCGGCCCAGCCCGGGTCGATGATGTTGCGCAGCGGCTCCGCCATGGCCAGTAACTCTAGCTGCGCCCCCGGTCAGGCCGAAGGACAAAATCTTTATGCCGAACGGTCCGTTCCGCCCGCGGCCCCTCCCCGGTCAGCCGCCCGGGTCGGACCAGGCCCGGGCGGTCGCGCGTCCCCGGCCTGCTATGGCCGCGGCGAACGCGGCCGCGTCGTGCGGCGCGGCGCAGTGCTGGTCGTTGTTGAAGTAGACGTACACGTCGGCGGAAGCGGCCCAGGCGGTCGTGATCCGCTCGGCCCACGCGCTCAGCGTGGCCGGCCGGTAGCGAGGCCACGGGTCGCCGTCGCCCTCGTGCAGGCGCAGGTAGCCCCAGTCGGCCGTCCGCCACAGCGGATTCAGCGCGGCCCCGCCCCGGTCCGACCAGCACAGTGCCGCGTTCCTGCCGTTCAGAACTTCCTGCGTCTGGTCGGTCCACCACGACTCGTGCCGCGGCTCGACTGCCAGCCGCACACCCGGCGGGAACTGGCGCAGGCACTCAGCCAGCAGTGCGGGGGCGGCCCGCAGGTCCGGTGGCAGCTGCAGCAGCACCGGGCCGAGCCGGTCGCCCAGGCCGCCCGCCGCGGCCATCAGCCGCTGCACCGGCTCGGCCGGGTCGCGCAGCCGCCGCACGTGGGTGAGGTAGCGGCTGGCCTTCACCGTCATGACGAAGTCGCTGGTCACCCGCTCCCGCCAGGCCTCGAACGTCTCCCGGGCCGGCAGCCGGTAGAACGTGCCGTTGTTCTCGACCGTGGCGAACTGCTCCGCATAATGCTCGAGCCAGCGCCGCTGCGGGACCCCGGGCGGATAGAACGCGCCGCGCCAGTCCCGGTATTGCCAGCCCGATGTCCCGGCCATAACGCTCACGTTGGTCCCTTCGCCGGTGGCCCGGGCGGCGGGCAAATTGGTTTGATTTACCCGCGCATCGGAAAAGCTATCCCTGAACGTGTGTCGCGTAGCAGGAAAATGAGGGTAGCCTGCGTCCACGCAGTTTCGATCACATGGAACGATGGGGCCCATGAGAGGACGTGTGCTGGTCGTCGATGACGACGCAGCCCTCGCGGAGATGCTCGGTATCGTGCTCCGCGGCGAGGGATTCGAACCGACCTTCGTCGCCGACGGAGACAGGGCCGTCGAGGCTTTCCGGGACTCCCGGCCTGATTTGGTGCTCCTGGACCTGATGCTGCCGGGCTCCGACGGAATTGACGTATGCCGTCAGATACGGGCCGAGTCCGGGGTGCCGATTGTCATGCTCACCGCGAAGACCGACACGGTCGACGTGGTCCTGGGCCTGGAGTCGGGCGCCGACGACTACATCATGAAGCCGTTCAAGTCCAAGGAACTCGTGGCCCGGGTCCGGGCCAGGCTCCGCCGGACCGACGAGCCCGCGCCGGAGATGCTGCAGATCGGCGACATCGTCATCGACGTGGCGGGCCATTCGGTGAAGCGGGACGGAGAGACCCTCAACCTCACGCCGCTGGAGTTCGACCTGCTGGTCGCGCTGGCCCGCAAGCCGAGGCAGGTCTTCACCCGCGAGGTGCTGCTCGAGCAGGTCTGGGGTTACCGGCACGCGGCCGATACGCGGCTGGTCAACGTCCACGTGCAGCGGCTGCGGGCCAAGATCGAGCGAGATCCCGAGCACCCGGAGATCGTGGTGACCGTGCGCGGCGTCGGCTATAAGGCGGGCCCCGGCTAGCCAGCCGGGCCTGGATATATGAAGCTGGCAGCGTCAGGCAGGACTGCGGCAGGTACGGACCGGCCGCAGGACTTGATCACCATGTTCGTCCGGACGCCGGCCGGCAAGGCGGTCACCCGGCGGCTGCCCGCCGGGGTCATGCGCTGGCTGCTGATCGTGAACCGGTGGCGGCGGCATATCGTGGGGCAGCTGCACAGCCGGTGGCACCGTTCGCTGCAACTGCGGGTGGTCTGCACCACCCTGGTGCTGTCCGCGCTGGTCATCGCCGTGCTGGGCTTCTTCCTGGTCCAGTCGATAGCGTCTGACCTGCTCAGCACCGCGGTCAGGTCCGCCAGCGAGCAGGTCGAGAGCGGTCGCACCTCCGCCCTCGGCCAGCCGGGCGTGCTCGGCCAGCAGAACTCTCAGTTCACCGAGGAGAGCGTCGCTCAGGTCACGGCGCGGTCCCTGCAGCAATCCAGCGGCGACCCGCCCACCTTCCTGGTCTTCATCCTGCTGACTAGCAACGCGCAGGCCAGCCTGCAGTGGGTCGGCGAGCGCAACGTCAACGTCACCGCGACCATCCCGCAGACCCTGATCAACAAGGTCACCACGGAGCAGACGGCCACCCAGTTCGACTTCCAGGACGCGGCCCGGCCGTGGTCGCAGCTGACCACGCTGGTCTACACGTCCGGGTCGGGCAGCGCATCCTCGCTGGCCGTCGGCGTGCCGGTCGGGCCGAACTACCAGCTGTACTACGTGTTCCCGTTCACCCAGCAGCAGTCCTGGCTGATGGTGGTACAGCGGGCCCTGATAGGCGTGGGGCTGGCCCTGGTCGTGCTGCTGGCCGCGATCGCCTCCCTGGTCACCCGCTGGGTGGTGCTGCCGGTCCGGCACGCGGCAGCGGCGGCTCAGCGGCTCTCGGCCGGCGACCTGTCCGAGCGGATGCGGGTCCTGGGCGCCGATGACCTGGCCGCGCTGGCTACGTCCTTCAACGAGATGGCGGCCAGCCTGCAGAGCAAGCTGGCCGAGCTGGAGCAGCTTTCTGAGCTGCAGCGCCAGTTCGTCTCCGACGTCTCGCACGAGCTGCGGACCCCGCTGACCACGATCAAGATGGCGGCGGAAGTCCTGTTCGAGTCCAAGCAGGAGCTCGACGCCGCCGCCGGCCGGTCCGTCGAGCTGCTGCAGAGCCAGCTGGAACGGTTCGAGACGCTGCTCATCGGCCTGCTGGAGATCAGCAGGTACGACGCGGGGGCGGCCACGCTGGAAGCCGACCTCATCGACGTGTGCGACCTGGTCCGGCGTTCGGCCGATGACGCCCAGCAGCTCGCCGAGCGGCGCGGTAGCCGGATCGAGTTCCGGCTGCCCGCGGCCGGCTGCCCCGCCGAGGTGGACCGGCGCCGGGTGGAGCGCATCCTGCGCAACATCTTGGTCAACGCGGTCGAGCACGGTGAGGGCAAGGACGTGGTGGTGACCACGGCCATGGACAGCGACGCGGTGGCCGTGTCGGTCCGGGACTACGGCGTGGGCCTGCGGCCGGGCGATGAGGTACGGGTCTTCGAACGATTCTGGCGGGCCGACTTCGCCCGGGCCCGGACCACCGGCGGCAATGGCCTGGGGCTGGCCATCTCGCTGGAAGACGCCCGGCTGCACGGCGGCTGGCTGCAGGCCTGGGGCGAGCGGGGCAAGGGCTCGGTGTTCCGGCTCACCCTGCCGCGGGTGGCCGGGCAGGGCCTGGCCGGCTCGCCGCTGCCGCTTGAACCGGACGAAACCGAGATCGCCGTCGGCCTGGGCGGAGCCGAGCCGCCGATCACCGGGATGTCTCGTGGCTAGTCCATCCGGTTGGCTGGGCCGGTCCGGCTCGCAGGCCCGTGCCTGGCGGGCCCGTGCCTGGCGATGCTGCCTGCTGACCGCCGCGGTGGCCGCACTGGCGGGCTGCGTGGGCATGCCGAACAACGGTCCGGCCACCGAGTTCACCGCGAGCCCGCCATCCTCGCAGCCCAACAACGACTTCATCGGGCTGTTTCCGTCCCCGCCGCGACCGGGCGGTTCTCCGTGGCAGATCGTGCAGGGCTTCCTGGTCGCCAGCGCGAACTACCCGACCTACGCCACGCTCGCCGACGAATACCTGGACGGTAAGGCCGCCAAGGCGTACAGCCCGGTTGACCTTACCGTGCTCTCGGAGTTCAGCCTGGTCAAGCAGACCCCGGAGCAGGCTGCGGCCGGCTCCCACAACGTCTCGCGGGCCACGGTGCAGACCGAGGGCACCGTCGAAACCACCTACGGCAGCTCCCAGCAGGGTCAGTACTTCTGGCCGCAGAGCCAGACCTCGGCGGACAGCACCTACACGTTCGACCTGGTCAAGGTCAACGGCCAGTGGCGTATCTCGAATCCGCCCCCCAGCCGGATGCTCCTGTTCGAGGACTTCCCGTACTACTACCAGTCCCGGGACCTGTACTTCTTCGATTTGTCGCTGGATCCGGTGCTGATCCCCAACTCGGTGTTCGTGCCGCTCGGGACGAACGAGGAGCTGCTGGTCGCCGACCTGGTCAATGCGCTCAGCCAGGAGCCCAAGACGCCCTGGCTGGAGAAGGCGGCCGTGTCCCAGTTCCCGCCGCAAACCCGGGTCCTGGGCGTCTCGGTCGACGGGGCTACGGCCACGGTGAACCTCGGCGGCGCGATCGCCCACGCCTCGGCGAAGACCCTCCAGCAGGTGTCCGCGCAGCTGGTCTGGACGCTCACCAGCGCCACTCCCCTCCCGGGGAGCATCCAGTCGGTGGTCCTGGAGCTCAACGGCCAGCCCTGGACCTCGCCCGGTCCGCCGTGCCCGGGCGGCCCGAGCCCCACCGCCTTCCAGAAGCTGGCCGCCTACCAGTGCTACAACCCGTTCCCGGCCGCCGCGACCAGCTTCTACTACGTCAACGCCGGGCAGGCCTGGTCCCGGTGCGGCACAGAAACCCAGGCTCTCAAGGGATCCATCGGGCCCATCGTCCCCCTCGTGGACCACGCCGGCGTCTTCTCCAGCCCGGACTGCGGGAACAGCCAGTACCTCCCAGAAGCGCAGGCCTCCCCGGCCTCGCCTCAGCTCTCGACCATCGGATCGCTGGCCCTGGCCAGCGTGTCGCCGGACGGGAAGTACCTGGCCGTGGTTCCGCCGGGCCGTGACGCGGTGTACATCGGCACGCTGTCGGGCTCAGCCGCGTCGTTCCCGAAGACCCCCCGGCTGAGCGCGACCGGCATCACCGCGCTCAGCTGGGATCGCAGCGACAATCTGTGGGTGGCGGCGGGCGGCTTCATCGACATGATGCAGGCGGTCGGCAAGGGTTCGACCTCGGTGAGCTTCGAGGGCGACGGCACGATCAGCGACCTGAACGTGGCACCCGACGGCATCAGGATCGCCCTCATCGTGCTGAACGGATCACGCCGCGAGCTTGAGGTGGCCAGCATCATCCAGCCTCAGGCTCCGCAGACCGGTCCTGACATCGCGGCCTCGCCCCGCGTGGGCCCCGGCACTCCGCTCGCGCCGGACCTCACCAATCCAGTGTCGCTGGATTGGTACGACACCGATGATCTGATCGCCTTGAACTCTGGCAGCGCCGGGAACGCGCTGTGGGAGGTGCCCGTCGACGGGCAGCTGGCCACCCTGGAAACCATCCCGCCCAACGCGGCCTCGATCACCGCCAACGGACCGCGCAACGTCCTGGTCGCCGGCCTGGCCGGCGGTCACCTGGCCGTCTCACCCGGCCTGGAAGGCCCGTGGCAGCAGCTGGCCAACCCGGGCCAGGATCCGGCCTATCCCTGACCTCCGCCGAATTATCCCGCAAGTTCTCCTATCAGCGGGATTACGCATCTCGCGACCTGGGGAAGAAATGGGCACATAGTCGCGCCTTTCTCAACGTTATGCAGTCGTTATGTAACCATTTGTGATTGATCGCCTACATGTCCCACCTGACATTCACGCTCCGGCGAGCTAGCGTTCATGCCATGGCACTCGCCCGGGTCCGTGGTTGCGCCGGGCGCGGTTCTCTCCCCGGGAACCGCGACCGGCAAGCCGATGCCAGCCGCAGGCGAAACGGCCCACGTAAGGCGACTTCTCGTCGACTGATCACGGTGCGGCTTAGAGGTAAGTCCTGCCCCGCCGGAGGATACGGAGTCCTCCGAACCCGGGAGAAGGGTAGTAGTGGCCCACAGCGGCCGCGAACCCCTCAGCAGGCGGATGTGGGGTCGAAGACCAGGTCGGCCGGGCGAGTGCCGCCCTATTCAATCAGGCTGCCCGCGCACGCAATGGGCGCAATCGGACTGGAAGGGGGATCGTGATGGAAATCATCGTCAGAGGACGCCACATAAGCGTCCCGTCGCGTTTCCGTCAGCACGCCGCCGCCAAGCTCGCCAAGCTCGGAAAGCTTGACGCCAAGGCGGTGCGGATCGACGTGGAGGTCTCCAAGGAACGCAACCCGAGGCAGTCTGACCGGCGCGAGCGCGTCGAGCTGACGATCAGGTCGCGCGGCCCCGCGATCAGGGCCGAGGCGGCGGCCGACGACCGGTACACCGCGCTTGACCTGGCCTTCGCCAAGCTCGAGTCCCGGCTGCGCCGCGCCTCCGACCGGCGCAAGGTCCGGCACGGCGACCTCGACACGGTCCGCTCGCCGACCCTGCTGGCGGCCGAGGCCGCGGCCGCGGCCACCCTGGCCGACCTGCCCGAGGGCGGCCCTCACCTCACTGCTAACGGAAGCGGGGGCAACGGGACCAGCGGGGTCGTCCGGCCGCGCACCGGCCGACAGGACGACCAGGACGACAGCGCCGAGCCGGACAGCCACCTGGTGCCCATCCACATGGAGGGCGACGGCCCGCTGGTCGTGCGGGAGAAGGTCCACGCGGCCACCCCGATGACCATCGACCAGGCCCTGCTGGAGATGGAACTGGTGGGTCACGACTTCTTCCTGTTCCACGACAGCGAGTGCGATCGCTTCAGCGTGGTCTACCGCCGTCGCGGCTACGATTACGGGGTCATCAGGCTGGTCGAGGAGTAGCCGGGCAGCGGCGGGTTTTCCGGCCCGCCAGGGCCGGAATTCCTGCTGCACGTCCGTGCCGCCGGCCGGGCCGGGGCCCGGCCCGGCTTGCATCACGGGCCCGGGTCGGTAAGAGTTCTGATGACATGACGTTCGCGCCGATCACGGTCAGCTTCGCTGGCCGGCATCGGAGGCGGGCGACGGTCCCCGAGGGAGGCAACGAATTGAGCGCCACAGGCGACGCAGCGGCCGCTGCGGCCCGGCAACCGGACGACGGCCGTGGCCCGACCGGGTCCGAGCCCATCCGGGTGCTGATCGCCGATGACCACGCACTGTTCCGGCGCGGCCTGCAGATGGTCCTGGACGAAGAGGACGACATCGACCTGGTCGGCCAGGCCAGCGATGGGGCCGAGGCGGTCACCGTGGCCGGCGAGTCCCTGCCCGACGTGGTGCTCATGGACATCCGGATGCCCAAGACCAGCGGGATCGAGGCCTGCCGGGCGACCAAAGACGTCGCGCCGAGCGCCAAGATCGTGATGCTGACCATCAGCGACGAGGAAGAGGACCTGTTCGAGGCCATCCGGGCCGGAGCCAGCGGCTACCTGCTGAAGGACATACCGCTGGACGAGGTGGCCGAGGCGGTCCGTTCGGTGCACGGCGGGCAGTCCCTGATCAACCCGTCCATGGCCGGCAAACTGCTCAGCGAGTTCGCCACCCTGGCCAAGCGCGACACCGAGGAAGAACGCGTCCAGCACGTCGCCGCGCCCAAGCTCACCGACCGCGAGATGGAAGTGCTCAAGCTGGTCGCCCGCGGCATGAACAACCGCGACATCGCCAAGGAACTGTTCATCTCCGAGAACACGGTCAAGAACCATGTGCGGAACATCCTGGAGAAGCTCCAAATCCACTCCCGGATGGAAGCCGTCATGATCGCCGTCCGCCAGAAACTCATCGAGTTCAGCTAGCCGGCCCTGGCCAGGGCGGCGGCGAGGCGGGCGGCGTGCTCGGGTGGCTCGATGCGCTCGAGGCGGACGTCGTCGCAGCCGACCCAGCTGGCGGCCTCGCGCAGGGCCTGGGCCATGGGCTCGGCCGCGGTAGCGCGCTGCAGCGACACCTGGCGGGCCACGAGCGTCTTGCCCTCGCGGGCCGGGTCGGCCCGGCCGATCAGCTGCCCGCCCGCCAGCAGCGGCGTCGTGTAGTAGCCGTGCACCCGCTTGGGCTTGGGCACGTACGCCTCGAGGCTGTGCTCGAAGCCGAACATCTGCCGGGTCCGCTTGCGGTCCCAGATCAGCGAGTCGAACGGGGACAGCAGCGTGACCCGGTGGCGTCCGCGCCGCCCGGCCGATTCCTCGGCCAGCGCGGCCGGATCGGCCCAGGCCGGGTTCTTGGCGTGGTCGGTGCCCGCGATCGCGACCGGGCTCAGCCCGGCCGCCAGCGCTGCCTCGGACAGCAGCCGGGTGTGCTGGTAGGTCTCGGTGGTGTGGAAGTTGAGCCGGTGATACTCGGTCAGGTCCGCCTTGGTGACCACGCCCAGCGCCCGGGCCGCCGCGCCTGCCAGGTACGCGACGCACTCGGCGTCGGACGGCTCGGCGTCGAGCAGTTCCGCGGGCAGGACCCGCTCCGGCAGGTCGTAGACCCGGCGCCAGCCCGTTCGCCTGACGCAGATGACGTCGCCGGTATCCAGCAGCCACTCCACCGCGACCTTGACCTCGGACCAGTCCCACCACGGTCCGCCGGCCTTGGCCCCGCCCAGTTGGGTGGCGGTCAGCGGGCCCTCGGCGCGCAGCCGGGCCAGTACCTTGTCGCAGGCCTCCTGGCTGATCCGGTGCCACCGCTGGCCCCGAGCCCGGAACGCCCGCCGCCGGAAGGCGAAGTAGGGCCACTGCTCGATCGGCAGCACGCAGGCCGCGTGCGCCCAGTACTCGAAGGCGGCCGGCTTGCGCGGGTGCCAGTAAGCCTGCTCGATCTGCGCCCGCGGCATCGCGCCCAGCCGCGCGTAGGCGACCAGCTCATGCGAGCGCGCCAGCACGCTGATCGTGTCCAGCTGCACGGCGCCGATCTGGCGGAGCATCGCGGTCACCCCCGTCCGGCTCGGCCGCCACGAGGTCGCGCCGAGGAACCCCTGCGCGCGTAGCGTCATCCGGCGGACCTCATCGGGCGTGACCGTCAACTCGGCCGGGGGGACCTCCTGGCGCATCCCGACAGCGTAACCGCCCCCTCCGACATTCCTGCCCCACCTGCCAGCTCCGCCCCCGGAGCCGGAATTTAGTACCAGTCGTCGAAGATGTGCACGGCGGCGCCGATGATGGCGCCCAGCACGACGATGCCGGCGCCGACCCAGAACAGCCACCAGGTCGGTCCGGTGGGCAGCGCGATCCCGCCGACGATAAAGCCGATGATGACGACGGCTGTCGTCACCCAGGAGGCGGGCCGGCCATGGTGCGCTTCGTGGACGTGCGACAGCCCGATCTGCGCGTCCAGCCCGTGCGCCCCGATATCTCCCGATTCCGCCGTGGTCCGTGCTGCCGCCTGTTCGGTCACTCCGCACTCCTCTCCTTGGTACCGCTCCTATTATTCTCCGGGAAGTGCGAGACTGATCACCAGCCGGCCTGCCGGTTGGGCGCGGGGTCCCGCACAAGGTACCGGTTCTGCTGCGACTCGGCTTGGTGCCCCATCTCGCCTACGATGACATGCGAGGCGGTTAACCGTAGCCGAATACGATCACCGGCTATCTGAGGTCAGACGATCCGCGAGGAGCGCGACGAGAAGTGCCACCCTTCATCGATAGTGTCCTTCGGGCGGGCGAAGGCAAGATCCTGCGCAAGCTGAAGCGGATCAGCGAGCAGGTCAACTCCATCGAGGACGACTTTGTCGCCATGAGTGATGCCGAGCTGCGCGGCATGACCGACGAGTTCCGGCAGCGGTACGAGGACGGGGAAACCCTGGACGACCTGCTCCCGGAGGCCTTCGCCACCGCACGCGAGGCGGCCAAGCGCACCCTGGGCCAGCGGGCCTTCGACGTCCAGTTGATGGGCGCCGCGGCCCTGCACCTGGGCAACATCGCCGAGATGAGGACCGGTGAGGGCAAGACCCTGACCGGAGTGTTCCCTGCCTACCTCAACGCGCTGACCGGCGAGGGCGTGCACGTCGTCACGGTTAACGATTACCTGGCCAAGCGCGACTCCGAGTGGATGGGGCGGGTGCACCGCTTCCTCGGCCTCGAGGTCGGCGTGATCCTGGCCCAGATGACCCCGGCCGAGCGCCGCGTCCAGTATGCGGCCGACATCACCTACGGCACCAACAACGAGTTCGGCTTCGACTACCTGCGCGACAACATGGCCTGGCAGCTTGACGACTGCGTGCAGCGCGGCCATCACTTCGCGGTCGTCGACGAGGTGGACTCGATCCTGATCGACGAGGCCCGGACGCCGCTGATCATCAGCGGCCCGGCCGAGCAGAGTGCGCGCTGGTACGTCGAGTTCGCCAAGATCGCCCCCCGGCTGCGCCGCGGCGAGGACGGCGAGGGCGACTACGAGGTCGACGAGAAGAAGAAGACGGTCGGCATCATGGAAGCGGGCGTGGAGAAGGTCGAGGACTGGCTCGGCATCGACAACCTCTACGATCCGGTCAACACGCCCCTGGTCAGCTTCCTCAACAACTCGATCAAGGCCAAGGAGCTCTACAAGAAGGACAAGGACTACGTCGTGATGAACGGCGAGGTCCTGATCGTGGACGAGTTCACCGGCCGCATCCTGCACGGCCGACGCTACAACGAGGGTATGCACCAGGCCATCGAGGCCAAGGAAAGCGTGGCCATCAAGGACGAGAACCAGACGCTGGCCACGATCACGCTGCAGAACTACTTCCGGCTCTACGACAAGCTGGCCGGCATGACCGGTACCGCCGTGACCGAGGCCAACGAGTTCCACCAGATCTACAAGCTCGGCGTGGTCCCCATCCCGACCAACATGCCGATGATCCGCGATGACGAGGCCGACGTCATCTACCAGACGGCCCAGTCCAAGTTCGAGGCGTGCGTCGAGGACATCGTCGAGCGGCACCAGGAAGGCCAGCCGGTCCTGGTCGGCACGACCAGCGTGGAGAAGTCCGAGATCGTCTCCCGGATGCTTAAGCGCCGCGGGATCCCGCACGAAGTACTGAACGCCAAGTACCACGAGCGTGAGGCGTCCATCGTGGCCCAGGCCGGACGCAAGGGCCAGGTCACCGTGGCCACCAACATGGCCGGCCGCGGTACCGACATCATGCTGGGCGGCAACCCTGAGTTCATCGCCGACCTCGAACTGCACCAGCGAGGCTTGTCCCCGGTCGAGACCCCGGAAGACTACGAGGCGGCCTGGCCCGAGGCGGTGGCCAAGGCCAAGCGGGCCGTGGCCGAGGAGCACGAGGAGGTCGTCGAGGCGGGCGGCCTGTACGTGCTCGGCACCGAACGGCACGAGTCGCGCCGCATCGACAACCAGCTGCGCGGCCGCGGTGGCCGGCAGGGCGACCCGGGTAAGAGCCGGTTCTACCTGTCCCTGGAAGACGACCTGATGCGGATGTTCAACTCCGAGCGGGTCGGCGCCATCATGGAGCGGCTGAACATCCCGGCCGACGTACCGGTGGAATCCAAGGTCGTCTCCCGGGCCATCAGGTCCGCCCAGACCCAGGTCGAGCAGCAGAACTTCGAGATCCGCAAGGACGTGCTCAAGTACGACGACGTGCTGAACCGGCAGCGCCTGGTCATCTACGGCGAGCGCCGTCAGGTCCTGGAGGGCGCCGACCTGCATGAGCAGATCCGCGGCATGGTCGACGAGGTAGTGGCCGGCTACGCGGCGGGCGAGACCAGCGACGGCTATCCAGAGGAATGGGATCTGGACAAGCTGTGGCGCGCGTTCCGCCAGCTGTTCCCGATCGGCCTGTCCATCGACGACGTGGTCGAGGAGGTGGGCGGCGACCGGGCCGGGCTGTCCGGCGAGTTCATCACCGAGGCAGTGACCGCCGACGCCCAGGCCGCCTACGACCGGCGCGAGGAGGAGTTCGGCGCGGAGCTCATGCGTGATCTTGAGCGCCGGGTGGTGCTGGCCGTCCTCGACCGGAAGTGGCGCGAGCACCTGTACGAGATGGACTACCTGCGTGAGGGCATCGGCCTGCGTGGCTACGGTCAGCGCGATCCGCTGGTGGAGTACCAGCGTGAGGGCTACGACATGTTCAACGCCATGATGGAGGGGATCAAGGAAGAGTCCGTCGGCAACCTGTTCAACCTCCAGGTCCAGGTGCAGGAAAACCCGATCGTCGAGGAGGCCGCCGCCAACGGCGCCGCCCCCGGCGTGATCGTTCCTCCGGCGGCCGGGACCCCGCCAGCCCAGCCCGCTGTCCCGCCCCAGCCCGCTGTCCCGCCGCAGGCCACCCCGGGCACCCGGCCCCAGGCGGGCCGTTCCAGCGGTCAGCGCGGCCAGCGGACCCCTGGCGTTCACGCCACGGCCGGCCAGCCGCCCCCAGGCCAGACAGGCACAGACCAGGCGGACGCGGGCCAGTCCTCCCCGTTGCCGGCCGGGCTGGCCCCCCGCCGCGCGCGGCAGCTGAACTACTCGGCCCCCTCGATCGATGGCGGCACGCACGTGGAGACCAGCCAGGGTCCGTCTGCGGGCGACGACTACGCGCACGTCGGGCGCAACGACCCGTGCCCGTGCGGGTCGGGCCGCAAGTTCAAGCGCTGCCACGGCGACCCGCGGACCCGCCAGGACGGCTAACCGGGCAGGCTCAGCCCGGCTCAGCCCGCCTCGACGGCCGTGCATACCCAGCGGGCGGGCCGGGCCAGCCGGCCCGGTGCCGCGGGCTGCTCCGCCACGTGCTCGAAGCGCAGCGCCAGCGCGCGCGGCCGCGGCCCGAAGCTCACGATCACCGTCATCTCCACCGCCCCGGCCGCCGGCCGGGAGGTCACGATGCGCTGGATCCGCGGCCGCCGGTCGGTGACCAGCTGCGTAGCCAGGCGCTTGATCTGCCCCCGGGCCCGATCGCTGGTCAGCGCCACGAGCTGTCCCGGCGCGCGGAAGCCTGCCAGGATCTCGACGATGACCTGCGCGAACTGCCACGGCAAAGCCGCCCCATCCGGCCCGGCCGCCTCGGCAGGATCCCGGTGCCCGGCCGGGCCCAGCGCGGCCGGCGAGCCCACCAAAGCGGCCGCGGCGGCCGCCGGCCGCCCGGCGGGCTCCTCCGCTCCCGGGCACCCGGGACCGTGTACCTGGCAGTCATAGGGCGGCGCCCCGTGGGGCACCCGCACCAGGCGCAGGACCGACAGCTCAGTGGGCGGCATGGCCCCTCCGGATCCGAAGGCAAGCGAGCAAGGCAAGCAAGCCCAAAAGACATGCAAGCCAAACGCGGGCACCCTCGGCGGCCGTGTTCGCACCAGGCTCCGGCTGATCTCGTTGTACCCCGGACCAGTGACATTTCCGGGCCGGCGCCGTTTCCCCGGCCACCGGGACGGCCCATAAAATCGCTTAGGTGACCAA
Source organism: uncultured Actinomycetes bacterium (assembly GCA_963790065.1). GTDB lineage: Bacteria > Actinomycetota > Actinomycetes > Streptosporangiales > Streptosporangiaceae > Palsa-504. The sequence continues at coordinate 168,934 of CAWBNK010000006.1, forward strand.
CGCCGCCGAACTCCGTGGCGTCATCATGGACTGGGGCGGCGTGCTGACCCCCCCGATCCTGACGACGGTGCAGGCCTGGATCGCCGCCGAAGCGATCGATTGGGAGAGCTACCGGTCGATCATGAAGACCTGGATATCGCAGGCCTACCACGTCGACGGCGGCCCGAACCCGGTCTACGCGCTGGAGCGCGGCGAATGCACCCCGGCCGAATTCGAGCGGCAGCTAGCCGGCCAGTTGCTGCACGTCGACGGCGGGGCGGTCGCGGCCGAGGGCCTGCTGCAGCGCATGTTCGCCGCCAGCGTTCCCGAGCCTGCTATGTACGAGATAATCCGCACGCTGCGCACGGCCGGCTTCAGCACCGCCCTGCTGTCCAATTCCTGGGGCGGCGATGAGTATCCGCGCGCGGACTTCCCCGCGTTGTTCGACGCCGTAGTGATCTCCGCCGAGGTCGGCATGCGCAAGCCCGAGGCGGGCATTTTCCTGCTCGCGGCCGACGCGCTGGGCCTGGACCCGCGCGAATGCGCCTTCGTCGACGACGTGGCGGCCAACGTGGCCGCGGCCGCCGACTGCGGCATGACCGGCGTGCTGCACACCGACCCGGCCGCCACCGCCGCCGCCCTGGCCGACCTGTTCGGCGTCCCACAACACGGGGCGGAGCGGCCGGGACCGGACTAGCCTGGGCCCGTGGCGGATTACCCGCACCCGGCCAGCGCGGGCCGTTCGGCCAACATGCGGGCGAACAGGCGCACGGACACCAAGCCTGAACTGGCCCTGCGCCACGCCCTGCACCGGCTCGGCTACCGCTACCGCAAGGACTACCGGCTGGACCTGGACAGCGGCCGCCGGGTCAGGCCGGACATCGTATTCACCGCGCGCAAAGTGGCGGTCTTCGTCGACGGCTGCTTCTGGCATGCCTGCCCGGACCACGGGTCCAAGCCGCGCAACAACGAGTGGTACTGGAGCCCGAAGCTGCTGCGCAACGTCGAACGCGACCGGCTCAACGACACCTCGCTGACCCTGGCCGGCTGGACCGTGCTCCGGCTATGGGAGCACGTCCCGCTGGACGAGGCCGTCGCCACCGTGGTCACTGCCCTAGCCGCCAGCAAACCAGCGCCGCCGCCCCACCCCAACGATCCGGTTACATGACGCGGCCCGGCCCCACCCCTATGGCAAACTCTGGTCCATCATGCGCGTGTTCCTGCCCTCGACCCTGCCCGACCTCGCCCAGGCGCTGGACGCCGGGCAGGTCGGTACCGGCCCGCGGCCCGGGTTCGCGGTCACGCCCGCGCTGCGCGAGGCCTACGCCAGCGGGGATGAGGAGGAGCTGGAGTACGCCGCGCTGAACGAGGCGGCCCGCGCGTCGCTCCGCCTGCTGGCCGCCGACCTGGCCGCCGATCCGGGCGCGCCCGCCCGCCGGGTGGTGCTGGCCGCCGAGATCCCCGCCGACCGGGTGCGGTGGGACGCGACGGACGACGAGCCGGCCCGGGTCGCGCTCCATCAGCCGGTCCCGCTGGCCTGGCTGGCCTCGGCGCATGTGGACAACACCGAAGCAGGCGACGACGTGCGCAGCGCGGCCGAGGCCCTGCCCGCCGCCGACGCGGGCGACGAGGACGCGCAGTTCACCGTCGACGGTGCCGAAGGCCATGAGCTCGCCTGGTACGCCACCCAGGAGCTGCCCTACCTGGCGCAGTAACCGGCCCCTCCTACGATAGAGGGCATGGATGCCGTTACCACCACCCCGACCCCGGCCAACGAGCCGATCAGGCAGTACCAGCCGGGTAGCCACGAGCGAGCCGGGCTGGAAAGCAAGATCAAGGAACTCGCCGGCCAGCGCGCCGAACTCACCATGACCATCGGCGGCCGCCAGCAGATGGCCACCGGCGACCGGATCGACGTGGTCCAGCCGCACAATAAGGCCCACGTGCTCGGCCAGCTGGCCAACGCCACCGAAGTCGACGTGGCCGCCGCCATCTACGCGGCCAAGCAGGCCGCGCCCGGCTGGCGCGCGCTCAGCTTCGACGACCGGGCCGCGATCTTCCTCAAGGCGGCCGACCTGCTGGCCGGGCCCTGGCGGGCCACGATCAACGCGGCCACCATCTTGGGCCAGTCCAAGTCGCCCTACCAGGCCGAGATCGACGCGGCCTGCGAGCTGATCGACTTCTGGCGCTACAACGTCTACTTCGCCAGGAAGATCCTGTCCGAGCAGCCCATTTCGCCTCCCGGCGCGTGGAACCGGATGGAGTACCGCCCGCTCGAGGGCTTCGTGCTGGCCATCACGCCGTTCAACTTCACCTCGATCGCGGGCAACCTGCCCACCGCCCCCGCGCTGCTCGGCAACGTGGTGCTGTGGAAGCCGTCGCCTACCCAGCAGCTGGCCGCGCACTACACCATGCGGCTGCTCGAGGCGGCCGGGCTGCCGCCCGGGGTGATCAACCTGCTGACCGGCGATGGCCAGGCGGTGTCCCAGGTCGCGCTGACCCATCCGGACCTGGCCGGCATCCACTTCACCGGCTCTACCCCCACGTTCCAGCACCTGTGGCGGACCGTGGGCGAGAACATCGGCCGCTACCGCAACTACCCGCGGCTGGTGGGGGAGACCGGCGGCAAGGACTTCGTGATCGTCCACCCCAGCGCCGACCCCGGCAGCCTGGCCGCCACCTTGATCCGCGGCGCGTTCGAGTACCAGGGCCAGAAGTGCTCCGCGGCCTCCCGCGCCTACGTGCCAGAATCGGTCTGGAACCGCACCCGCGACGACTTCCTGGCCCAGGCCGGCACGCTGACCATGGGCGACGTGTCCGCCGACCTGTCGCTGTTCATGGGCGCCGTCATCGACGCCCGGGCCTTCGCCAAGCACGCCGCCGCCATCGACCGGGCCCGCAGCACCGCCTCGATCAGCATCCCGGTCGGCGGCCGGTACGACGACACCGACGGGTACTTCGTCGAGCCGACCGTGCTGGAATGCTCCGACCCGGCCGACGAGGTCTTCACCACCGAGTACTTCGGCCCCATCCTGGCCGTGCACGTCTACCCGGACCAGGCCTACGCCCAGGTGCTGGCCCAGGCGGCCGACGTCTCCCCGTACGCGCTGACCGGCTCCATCCTGGCCACAGACCGGCAGGCCATCGCCCAGGCCACCGAGGCGCTGAGGTACTCAGCCGGCAACTTCTACATCAACGACAAGCCGACCGGCGCGATCGTCGGCCAGCAGCCGTTCGGCGGCGCCCGGGCCAGCGGCACCGACGACAAGGCCGGCTCGGTGTTCAACCTGATCCGCTGGGTCTCGGCCCGGGCCATCAAGGAGCTGTTCGTGCCCCCGACCGACTACCGGTACCCGCACATGGGCTGACCGGCCACGGCTACCCCGCCGTCACCGGCGCGATGGCCCGCTCCACGACGCTGGCCATCAGCTGCTGCCCGCGGGCGGTCGGATGCAGGTCGCACCCGCCGGGCAGAGCGAAGGTCAGGCCGGCCGTGCAGGTGTCGTCGCCGTGCCCGGCCGAGGCGGCCCGGAACGCGCTGAACATATCGGCCACTGTCGCGCCGTACCGGGCCGCGGGCCCGGCCAGGGCCGCGTTCAGCGCCTCGATCTGGTGCACGAATGGCAGGTCGCGGTAGTTCACCGCGTAGTACCCGACCACGACCAGGGTGTGCTGGTATCCGGCCTGGCCGCGCAGCGTGGCCAGGATGAGGTCCAGGTTCGCGGTGGTGGCGGCCAGCGTCTGCCTCAGCACCGCCCCGCGGCAGTGGTCGGTGAGTTCCTGGCAGCGGAACAGGTCGTTGCCGCCGATGCCGATCGTCACCAGCTGGGTGTCCGGATGCTGCTGCAGGTAGCCCACCGCGTAGCCGAGCTGCGAGCCGGGGTAAGACACGTGCAGCGGCAGGGAGGGGCGGTAGCCGGGGCCGTCGGCCGCGTTCCGCTCGCAGCCGTTGCTCGGCGCCCTGGTGTTGATCATGCTGGCCGACGTCTCGCCCGGGCAGGCGGCGTTCACCACGGACAGCCCGAGCGCCCGGCCCACGTCCTCGGGGTAGCCGGTGAAGTCGGCCGGGTCGTAGTAGTCAGGCGCCGGGCGCACCTCAGGCGGGCGGTAGCCGAACGCGATCGAGTCGCCCAGCGCCAGGTAACGCCCCGCCGGGCCGGGCCGGGCCGCGGCGGCCACGGCCGGGGCGCCAGGTGCCGTGCTCGCGGCCGACCGGGAACCGGCCGAGCAGCCCGTGCCGGCCAGCACCGCCCCGGCCAGCACCAGCAGCCAGCAGCAGCACGCCCGGCGCCCGGCGCAGCCTCGCCGGGCGGATACGGGACGAAGCGGCCATCCAGGCCACAGTAACTCCGCGGCCCCGGCGGGAAGAAGCCCCTGCTCCCCGGCCGTTCCCGCCCGCGCCTCGACTAGCCTGTAGGGCAGGACTCACTTCCCCGCACCGGAGGACGCTATTCACCGCCTGGTTCTATGGAATATCGACCTGACCTTGGTTGATGTGGCCCGGGTGGCCAGGGAGGCCTATGCCGAGGCGTTCGGCGCGGTGGCCGGCCGGCCGCTGATCCGGCTGCCGCAGACGGCGGGCCGGTCCGAGTCCGAGATCTTCTTCGACGCGCTCGCGCTCAACGGCGTCGACGTGCGCGCCGACGGCCCCGGCGAGCGGATGCTCGAGCCGTTCAGCGCCGAACTAGCCGCGGCCCTCGAGGCCCGCCGCGAGGATCTGGTCCGTCACGGCCAGCTCTTGCCCGGCGCGGCGCAGGCGCTGGCCACCGTGGCCCGCCTCGACGGGGTGGTGCAGTCCGTCCTGACCGGCAACAGCAAGCCCACCGCCGTGCTCAAGCTGCGGGCCTTCGGCCTGGATAGCTACGTCGACTTCGAGATCGGCGGCTACGGCTCCGAGGCCTACCCCAAGGGCACCCTGCTCCGGGTGGCCAGGCAGCGCGCGGCGGACAAACACGGCGTGAGCTTCGACGAGAACGCCACCGTGTACGTGGCGGACTCGCCGCGGGACGTGGACGCGGCCCGCGTCGGCGGGGCCTTCTCGCTCGCCGTGGCCAGCGGCCGGGCCAGCGCGGCCGAGCTGCGCGAGGCCGGTGCCGACGCGGTGCTCCCTGACCTGTTGGACGTCGCCGCGCTCGTCACCCTCATCACCCGCCTGACGGAGCAGCCCCGACAGCATCTTTAGGGTGACGGGATCTTTAAAGGTGACGGGTATCTTGACGAAAGACCGTTAAATCGTGATTTATGGTGATCTGTGGCCAAACGAGAGAACAGGGCCGAGGAAACATGACGTCCGGTGGGGCGTTGCCAGGTGCGCCACGATGGCACGATGCTGTGAGCATGGACACCAGTGGCAGTGACTTGTCCAGCCGCGGCTACGGTGCCGTGCTGTGGGAGCCCGGCGAGCAGATCGTCCACGACGCCCGGATCACCCGGTTCATGCGCTGGCTGGCCGGCCGCGATCACCGGTTCAGCGGCTATGACGACCTGTGGCGCTGGTCGGTTACCCAGCCGGGCGAGTTCTGGTCCGCGGTGTGGGACTACTTCGAGGTGCTCGGCGACCGCGGCCCGGGACCGGTCCTGGCCGGCCAGACCATGCCGGACGTGCGCTGGTTCACCGGCGCCACGCTGAATTACGCCCGTAACGCGCTGCGGACCGCGTGGACCGATCCCGACCGTACGGCGATTATTTTCGATTCCGAACGATCCAGGGCCGGTCGGCTCACCTACGCTCAACTCGCCCAGCAGGTCGCCCGGGTGGCGCGCGGGCTGCGCGCCCTGGGCGTGGGCCGGGGCGACCGGGTGGCCGCCCTGCTGCCCAACGTCCCCGAGGCGGTCATCGGCCTGCTGGCCAGCGCGAGCATCGGCGCGATCTGGTCGTCCTGCTCGCCGGACTTCGGCGCGCGCAGCGTGATCGACCGGTTCGCCCAGATCGAGCCCACGGTGCTCATCGCCTGCGACGGCTACGGCTACAACGGCCGGGAGTTCTCCCGGGCCCAGATGACCGGCGAGGTCGTCGCCGCCCTGTCATCGACCGGGGCCAACCTGTCCGCCGTGGTCCTGGTCAACCTGCTGGCTGAGCACCCCTCCCCGCCCGAGTTGCCCGTGCCCGTCGTGGCCTGGGACGACCTGGACGCCGGCGCGGAGCAGCGCGAGCCGGAGTTCGAGGAAGTCTCGTTCGACCATCCGCTCTGGGTGGTGTATTCCTCCGGCACCACCGGGCTGCCCAAGCCGATCATGCACGGGCACGGCGGGATCGTGCTTGAGCACCTCAAGGCGCTCAGCTTCCACCAGGACCTCAAGCCGGGCGACGTGTTCACCTGGTACACCACCACCGGCTGGATGATGTGGAACTACCTGGCCGGCGCGCTGCTGGGCGGCGTGACCATCGTGCTGTACGACGGCAGCGCCACCTACCCGGCCACCGACCGGCTGTGGGCGCTGGCCGCCGAGTACCACGTCAGCTACCTGGGCGTGGGCGCGCCCTACCTGGTGGCCTGCGCCAAGGCCGGGGTGCACCCGGGGGCTGAGCACGACCTGTCCGCGCTGCGGTCCATCGGCTCCACCGGGTCGCCGCTGCCGCCCGAGGCGTTCGGCTGGGTCTACGACGAGGTCAAACGGGACCTGCTGCTCGGCTCCTTCTCCGGCGGGACCGACCTGTGTACCGGCTTCGTGGGGCCCAACCCGCTGCTGCCGGTGCGGGCCGGCATCATCGCCGGCCGCTGCCTGGGCGCGGAGGTCGAGGCCTACGACGACGACGGCAAGCCGGTCATCGGGCAGGTCGGCGAGCTGGTCCTCACCCAGCCGATGCCGTCGATGCCGGTCGGCTTCTGGAACGATCCGGACGGCACCAGGTACCGGGACAGCTACTTCGACACCTACCCGGGCATCTGGCGGCACGGCGACTGGATCGAGGTGCTGCCCGACGGCGGCTGCATCATCTACGGCCGCAGCGACGCCACCCTCAACCGGGGCGGTGTGCGCATGGGGACCAGCGAGTTCTACCGCGTGGTGGAGGGCTTCGACGAGATCGGCGACAGCCTGGTGGTGGATACCGGCCGGCTCGGCGCCGAGGGCCGGCTGATCCTGTACGTGGTGCCCGCCGCCGGGCACGACCTGGACGAGGACCTGGCCGGGCGGCTGCGCGCCGCGCTCCGGGCCCAGCTCTCGCCCCGGCACGTCCCGGACGAGATTCACCAGGTCCCGGGTGTCCCGCGCACCCTGTCCGGCAAGAAGCTGGAGGTCCCGGTGCGCAAGATCCTGCTCGGCACGCCGCCGGAACGGGCCGCGGACCCCAACGCCCTGGCCGACCCGGACGTCCTCCGTTTTTTCGTTCCGCAGTTACCAAGACAAACAACTCCGTCACAATGAGGTGGCAGGGTCGTCGGCGGCCGGGCCCTGCCCAGCAACCACGGGGCCCAACAACCACAAGGCCCAATAACCACAAGGCACAACAACCACAAGGGAGTGGACACGATGCCGGACAGTGACACCGACAAGGCCAGGGACGCCCTGCTGGCCAAGGCGGCCGAGGCCTGGCGGGAGGATCCCGTCCTGGCCAACGACGACGTGTCCTGTTTCCTCGATGCTTACTATCAGCGCGTCGCCGCCGAGGACCTGGCCCCGCCGTCGCGGCTGGCCGCGGTGGCCGAGGCCCACGCCAAGCTGGGCTACAACCGGCCGCAGGGCCGGGCCCTGGTCCAGGTCCGCGAGGCGGGCCACGCCTACCTGGACCCGCTCACCTCGTCCGGCCTGGTCGTCAACATCGTCACCGACGACATGCCCTACCTGGTCGACTCGGTCACCACCGAACTGAACCGGCATCAGGCCGAGGTCCAGATGATCGTGCACCCGCTGCTGCGCGACCGCCGCGACGTCACCGGCGCCCTGCGGGCCATCATCGGCGTGTGCGGTGACGACGTCGACCCAGCCGCCACCGGCGAGCTGGTTGAATCCTGGATCCACGTCGAGCTCGCGCCGTCCAAGGACCGCATCGATCCCGATCAGCTCGCCGCCGACCTGCGTCACGTGCTCGACGACGTGCGGGTGGCCAACGAGGATCAGCAGCGGATGGACGAGGTGGCCCGGCGGCTGGCCGACGACCTGGACGCCGAGGGCGGCCCCGACGCGGCCGAGTACGGCGAGCTGCTGCGCTGGCTGGCCGACGGCAACTTCCTGTTCCTCGGCTACCGCGAGTACGACCTGGTGCCGGTGGAGGCCGGCATCGGCCTGCGCCCGGTGCCCGGCTCCGGTCTGGGCATCCTGCGCCACCGCAAGCCGGGCCAGCAATCGCTGAACAAGCTGTCCTCCCAGATCGCGGCCCGGGCCCAGGACCCCGCCGAGCGGCTGGTGCTGGCCAAGGCCAACTCCCGGTCGACCGTGTACCGAGCCAACTACCTGGACTACGTCTCGGTCAAGCGGCACGACGCGGCCGGGAAGGTCACCCGCGAGCTCAGGTTCCTCGGCCTGTACACCCACTCCGCGCACACCGCCCCGGTGGCCAGCATCCCCGTGCTGCGGGGCAAGCTGGCCTACGTGCTGGCCTCGGCCGGCCTGACCAGGGACAGCCACGACGGCAAGGACCTGATCGAGATCCTCGAGGACTACCCGCGCGAGGAGCTGTTCGAGATCTCGGCCGAGGAGCTCACCCCGATCGCGTTCGGCGTGCTGCGGCTGTCCGAGCGCAAGCAGACCCGGCTGTTCCTGCGCCGGGACCGGTACGGCCGGTACATGTCGTGCCTCGTCTACCTGCCCAGGGACCGATACACGACCAAGGTCAGGCTGCGGGCTCAGGGCATCTTGAAGGCGGCCCTGCGCGGCGTGACGGTGGACTACAGCGCCCAGGTCGGCGACTCGGCCCTGGCCCGGCTGCACGTCGTCATCAGGGGCGAGAAGGGCGCGCCGGTCCCGCAGGTGGACGCGGCCGCGCTGGAGCGCAGGCTCGCCGCGGCGGTCAGGTCGTGGGATGAGGACCTGGTCGCCGAGGCGACCCGGGTGCTCGGCGAGGAGCAGGGCCGCGGCCTGCTCGAGACGTTCGCGGCCGCCATCCCGGAAACCTACAAGGCCGACGTCACCGCGACCTACGCCGTCGAAGACCTGACCACCATGCTCAAGCTGCGCGAGTCGGGCACCGAGTTCGCGGTCCGCCTGGTGGAGGGCGAGGAGCGGTGGACGCTGGTGGTCTACCGGCTGGGCACGCCGATCACGCTGTCCGACGTACTGCCCCAGCTGCAGCACATGGGGCTCGAGGTCGTCGACGAGCATCCGTATGAGTTCGCCGGCCATTCGAGCACCGGATCGTTCTGGATCTATGAATTCGGTCTTCGGCCACCCGCCGGCCTCGCGTCGGTCACCGTGCGCCCGATCTTCGAGGACGCGGTCACCGCGCTGTGGCAGGGCCAGACCGAAGACGACGGGTTCAACGCGCTGGTCCTGACGGCCGGCCTGACCTGGCGCGAGGTCACGCTGCTGCGTGCGGTCGCCAAGTACCTGCGGCAGGGCGGCATGCGGTTCAGCGAGGACTACGTGCAGCGGGTGCTGCGCTCCAACGCGGCCATCGCCCGGCTGCTGGTCCGGCTGTTCGAGTCCCGGTTCGACCCGGCCAAGCAAGACGGCGCGGCCGAGCGCTGCGAGGCCATCGCCGAGGAGATCCGCGGCATGCTGGACGAGGTGGTCAGCCTCGACCACGACCGGATCCTGCGGGCCTACCTGGCCATGATCGACGCCACCCTGCGGACCAACTACTACAAGACCTCCAGCCGCGGCGGCGTCGACGGGCCGCCGACCCTGACCCTCAAGCTGGACCCGGGCAACCTGCCCGAGCTCGCCTCGCCGCGGCCCAAGTTCGAGATCTTCGTCTACTCGCCCCGGCTTGAGGCGGTGCACCTGCGCTTCGGCCGGGTGGCGCGCGGCGGGCTGCGCTGGTCGGACCGGCTCGAGGACTTCCGCACCGAAGTCCTGGGCCTGGTCAAGGCGCAGGAGGTCAAGAACGCGGTCATCGTCCCGTCCGGAGCCAAGGGCGGCTTCGTGTGCAAGCGGCTGCCCGACCCGGGCGACCGCGAGGCCTACCAGGCCGAGGTGCTGGCCTGCTATAAGACGTTCATCGCCTCCATGCTGGATGTGACCGACAACATCGAGGGCGAGGCGGTCATCCCGCCGCCCGAGGTGGTCCGGCGGGACGGGGACGACCCCTACCTGGTGGTGGCGGCCGACAAGGGCACCGCGACCTTCTCCGACACGGCCAACGAGGTGGCCGCCCGCTACGGCTTCTGGCTGGGCGACGCGTTCGCCTCGGGCGGCTCCGAGGGCTACGACCACAAGAAGATGGGCATCACCGCCCGCGGCGCCTGGGAGTCGGTGAAGGTCCACTTCGCGGCGCTGGGCCTGAACCCGGCCACCGACGACTTCACCATGGCGGGTGTCGGCGACATGTCCGGCGACGTGTTCGGCAACGGCGTGCTGCTGTCCGAGCACATCAAGCTGGTCGCCGCCTTCGACCACCGGCATGTGTTCGTCGACCCGGACCCCGACCCGGCCGCCAGTTTCGCCGAGCGGCAGCGGATGTTCGACCTGCCCAGGTCCTCGTGGGCGGACTACGACGAGGCGCTGATCTCGCCCGGCGGCGGGGTCTGGCCGCGCGCCGTCAAGTCGGTGCCGGTCTCGCCGCAGGCGCGTACCGCGCTGGGCATCGAGGCCGGGGTTACCGCGCTGTCGCCGGACGCGCTGATCTCGGCCATCCTGGCCGCCCCGGTCGACCTGCTGTGGAACGGCGGGATCGGCACCTACGTCAAGGCCAGCCACGAGTCCCACGCCGACGTGGGCGACCGGTCCAACGACGCGGTGCGGGTGGACGCCACCCGGCTGCGGTGCCGGGTCATCGGCGAGGGCGGCAACCTGGGCCTGACCCAGGCGGCCCGGATCGAGTACTCACTAGACGGCGGGCTGGTCAACACCGACTTCATCGACAACTCGGCCGGGGTGGACACCTCCGACCACGAGGTCAACATCAAGATCCTGCTGGCCGACGCGATCCGGGCCGGGGAAATGCCCGCGGCCGCCCGGCATCAGCTGCTGAACGACATGACCGACGACGTGGCCAGCTTGGTCCTGCGGCACAACTACGGGCAGAACATGGCGCTGGCCGCGTCCCGGGCCCAGGCGCCCTCCCTGCTGCATGTGCACGCGCGGTACCTGCGCAAGCTGGTCAGGGACAAGCGGCTGGACTCCGAGCTTGACGTGCTGCCGGGCGAGCGGGAGATCGCCGAGCGCCGGTCGGCCGGCACCGGCCTGACCACGCCCGAGTTCGCCCTGCTGCTCGCCCACACCAAGATCTCGGCCGCCGAGGACGTGCTGGCTTCCGGCCTGCCCGACGACCCGTACCTGCGCCGGGTGCTCGAGGCCTACTTCCCGGCCCCGCTGCGGTCCGCCTTCGCCGACCGGATGCAGGCCCACCCGCTGCGCCGCGAGATCATCACCACCGCCGTGGTAAACGAGATGATCGACACCTCGGGCACCACGTTCCTGTTCCGGCTGATCGAGGAGACCGGCGCGTCCGTGCCGGATCTGACCCGGGCCTGGCTGGTGGCGCGCGAGGTGTTCGACATGTCCGCCTTCTGGCACCAGGTCGAGGAACTCGAGGGCCGGGTGGGCCTGGCCGCCCAGATCACCCTGCTGCTCGAGGGGCGCAAGCTCACCGAGCGCGCGGTCCGGTGGCTGCTGCACAACCGCCGCCCGCCGTTCGACCTCCAGGCCACCGTGAACTTCTTCGCGGACGGGGTGCGGACCGTGCGGGCCGGCCTGCCCAAGCTGCTCACCGGCCGGGACCTGGCCACCTTCGAGGAGCGCCGGGACTCCTACCTGGTCCTGGACGTGCCGGAAGAGCTGGCCGAGCGCGTCGCGGCCATGGTGCCGACGTACTCCGCGTTCGACATCGTGCAGGTCGCCTCGGTCACCGGGCGGAGCGTCGAGGAGGCCGCCGAGGTCTACTTCGACCTGGCCGACCGGCTGCAGATCACCCGGCTGCGGGACCGGATCACCGCGCTGCCCCGGGAAGACCGCTGGTCGACCATGGCCCGCGCCGCGCTGCGGGACGACTTGTACGCCGCGCTCGCCTCGCTGGCCCGGGACGTGCTCGGGGCCAGCCGGTCAGCGATCCCGCGCAACCCGGAGGAGCAGCTGGCCGCCTGGGCCGCGCAGAACGAGTCCGCGGTGGGGATGGCCACCCAGACCCTGGGCGAGATCTGGGAGAGCGAGCGGTTCACGTTCACCACGCTGTCAGTGGCGCTGCGCGCGATCAGGACCCTGGTCGCCTCCAGCTCGCTCCCGCAGGCCTAGGCCTTAGTAGGCGTGCCCGTAGGTCGGCCCGCCGCCGGAGCCGATGACGTCGATCTTGGCGTCATGGGCGCTGGCCGGCGGGTCGACCGCCACGTACTCATAGGTCCAGTCGGTGATCACCTCGTGGTAACCGACCTCGTTGGTGGCGCCGAGCAGCGGGACGAAGGCGGTCGGCACCGAGATCGGGAACCCGGACCCGGGCTTGCCCGATGACGTGTTGGCGTGCTGGGTGGTCGTGTTCAGGGCCATCGCGTAGATGACCAGGGCCCCGCCGTCGGCCGTCTTCAGCTCGAACTGCGGGTAGCTGGACCCCTCGAGCAGCCACTGGTACTGCAGGCCCTGGGCCTGATCGGAACTGGCCTGGGCCGCCTGGGACCCGTACAGCCCGGTGGTCAGCGGCCCTTCGCCGACCACGGCCGCGGCCGGGTTGGCCGGGCCCTCGTCGACCACGGCCGCCTGGGTCGCCCCCAGCGCGTCCGGCCGCAGCAGCACGCCGGTGTCGTCGTCGGCCACCGGGACGGCGTAGCCGTCCTGGTCGCGGGCCAGAGCGGGCAGGGACTGGTCCAGCGCGGCCGTCCCGATGACCGTCCAGGGCAGGCTCGGCTTGGGCCGTTCGAACAGCATGAGCGTGCTGGTCGTCGCGCTCAGCTGACTGCCCAGTACCTCTTGCCTGGGCACCGTCACCACGAACCACTCCCGGCTCCCGGTCTGCGACGGCACGTAGAAGGCCGGCTGGCCGTAGCGGTATCTCGGCACCGGCGTGCCCGTGGCGGACAGCGCCAGGTACTGGCTCTTCGTCACGTACCACTGGGCGTACGCCACTCTGGTCAGGCCCTGCGCCGCGTTCCCGCTGGCCGCGTCCGAATCGCTGGCCGAGACGTAGGAGTCGTAGACCCTCTCGGCCTGGGCCACGGTCAGCCTGTGAGCGCCACCCGCCGCGCCCGCGGAGCCCGCAGCAGCGGAGCATCCGCCGGCCGCCAGCGCGATGACCGCGGCCAGCCCCCCCAGGGCGGTGCGCCTTCCGACTATCACGCTAAGGCAGGATACTGTATTTCCTGCTCGCTCTGCTGGTCCCGCTCGCCTCGGGCGCTCTTGACCCGCCGCCTTCCCTCGTCGCTCCTCAGTCCAGGCGACGGCGCGCCCTTTGGCTCGCGGGGGGTCGCTGGTGCCTTGCTTCTCCGGCCTGTCTGGCTCGCGTAGGCTAACCGGCATGGCAGGTATCGATCCCGCCGATGAGATCGCGGCATTGAGCTCGACGCTGGACAGCATCGAAGCTGTGCTCGATCCTGGCGCCATGCAGACCGAGGCGGACGGCCTGCGTGAGCAGGCGGCCGACCCTGACCTGTGGGCCGATCAGGAGCACGCGCAGAAGGTGCACCGGCGGCTGTCCTACCTGGACGCCGAGCTGGGCCGGCTGACCGGCCTGCGGCATCGGCTGGACGACACCCAGACGCTGTTCGAGCTGGCCGAGGGCGAAGACGATCAGCCCACCAGGGAGGAGGCGGCCGGCGAGCTGGCCGCGCTGCGCAGCGAGATCGACCAGCTCGAGGTGCGTACCCTGCTGGCCGGCGAGTATGACGCCCGGGAGGCGCTGATCTCGATCAACGCCCAGGCGGGCGGGGCGGACGCGGCCGACTTCTCGGAGAACCTGATGCGCATGTACCTGCGCTGGGCCGAGCGGCACAAGTACGCCACCGAGGTCTACGACATCTCCTACGCCGAAGAGGCCGGGATCAAGTCGACCACGTTCGCGGTCAAGGCGCCGTACGCCTACGGCACGCTGCGCGGCGAGCACGGCACCCACCGGATGGTCCGCATCTCCAAGTACGACAACCAGGGCCGCAGGCAGACCTCGTTCGCCGGCGTCGACGTGATGCCGGTGGTGGAGCAGGCCGACCACATCGAGATCGGTGAGGACGAGATCAGGGTCGACGTCTACCGCTCCAGCGGTCCGGGCGGCCAGGGGGTCAACACCACCGACTCGGCGGTCCGGATTACTCACCTGCCCACCGGGATCGTGGTGTCATGCCAGAACGAGCGGAGCCAGATCCAGAACCGGGCCTCGGCCATGGCCGTCCTGCAGTCCAAGCTGCTCGAGCGGCGCCGCCAGGAAGAGGCGGAGCAGATGGCCGCGCTGCGCGGTGACGGCGGCCGGGCCTGGGGCACCCAGATCCGCAACTACGTCCTGTACCCGTACCAGAACGTCAAGGACGTGCGGACCGGAAAGGAAACCGGGAACGCGGTAGCGGTCCTGGACGGCGAGATCGACGAGTTCATCGACGCGGAAATCCGCTGGCTCCGCCAGAACGGACGCTAACCGGCGGCCCTTTACCGGCCGAAGTGCAGGGCCAGCACCATCAGCAGGGTCAGTACGAGCAGGGCGGCGATCACCATCTGGGGCGTGGCGTTGAAGTGGTGGTGATGAACCTCTTGGCGGGCTGCCCGGCACGCCGGGCAGCGGCCCTCCACCACCGGCCCCGCGCACTGAGCGCAGATGAGGTGTTCGCAGCTCATCGGAACCCCTTCCGGCTGGCCCGCCCGACACTTGCCGTGATGTAAGGCCTTAGCTGCCTGTTTCCCTCTAGACTGTTCCCTGCCTAACCCAGGTTACCCGCTAGTCGCCCGAGTTGGCGGCGGCAACGCGGTCCGCACCCTGCCAACGTCGATGTGATGGTCCCTTGATCAACTTTGATAACGTCACCAAGGTCTACGCGAATCAGAGTCGGCCCGCGTTGGAGAGCGTGAACATCTCGGTCGCCAAGGGTGAGTTCGTTTTTCTGGTCGGCCCGTCCGGGTCGGGCAAGTCCACCTTCCTCCGGCTGGTGCTGAAGGAGGAGCGGCCGACCGAGGGCCGGATACACGTGGCGGGCCGGGATCTCGCGCGGCTCACCAACTGGAAGGTGCCCTATCTGCGGCGGCGCATCGGCTGCGTGTTCCAGGACTTCCGGCTGCTGCCCAACAAGAACGTCTACCAGAACGTCGCCTTCGCCCTCGAGGTCATCGGCAAGCACCGCCGGTTCATCCGCAAGGTCGTGCCCGAGGTCATCAACCTGGTCGGCCTGGAGGGCAAGCATGACCGCATGCCCGACGAGCTGTCCGGCGGGGAGCAGCAGCGGGTCGCGATGGCGCGCGCGTTCGTCAACCGCCCGATGATCCTGCTCGCCGACGAGCCGACAGGTAACATCGACCCGGCCACCTCGATCGGCATCATGAAGGTGCTCGACCGGATCAACCGGACCGGGACGACCGTGGTGATGGCCACGCATGACGCGGCCATCGTCGACTCCATGCGCAAGCGGGTCATCGAGCTCGAATACGGCAAGGTTGTCCGAGACCAGTCACGCGGGGTTTACGGCCAGGCCTACTGACCGGCCTACCCCGTCAACCTAGGACTACAAGGAAACAGCCAGTATGCGTTCACAGTTCGTCCTCTCCGAGATCTGGATCGGGCTGCGCCGGAATCTCACCATGACGATGGCGCTCATCGTGGTCGTGGCTATCAGCCTCTCCCTGCTCGGTACGGGCCTGCTGTTCGTCAAGCAGGTAGACCGGACGCGAACCTACTGGCAGGGCAAGGTCGAGCTGTCGATCTACCTGTGCATCAAGACCAGCCCGGAGCCGCGGTGCCAGCAGAACGGCCCCGCCACGGACGCCGAGCGGGCCCAGCTGCGCCAGCAGCTGACCTCGATGCCGCAGGTCGAGGCCGTCTATTACGTGTCACAGCAGCAGGCCTACACCGAATTCAGGCAGTACTTCTCGAACCAGCCGGCCCTGGTCCAGGACACCCAGGAAGGTGACATCCCCGACTCGTTCGAGGTCAAGCTGAAGAACCCCGAGGCCGACTACAACATCGTGGCCAGCGCGGTCACCGGCGCCCAGGGCGTGGAGACCGTGGTCGACGAGATGACGATCCTGGACAAGTTCTACCGGCTGCTCGACGGCGCGCGGAACGCCGTGGTCATCATCGCCCTGATCCTGATCGTGGCCGCCATCCTGCTGGTAGCCAACACGATCAGGCTGTCAGCCTTCAACCGGCGCAGAGAAACCGCGATCATGCGGCTGGTCGGGGCGTCCAACTTCTACATCCAGCTGCCGTTCCTGCTCGAAGGGACCATCGCCGGGCTGATCGGCTGGGCCATCGCCGCCGGGCTTCTGGTGGCCGTCAAGTCGCTGATGCTGGATAGCCTGGGGCAGTACTTCTCCTTCAATGTGGGTCTGTCCGTCGGGGACCTAATCGAGGTCATCCTGGTCTCGATGGCCGTCGGCGTGCTGCTGTGCGGCGTGACGTCGTTCCTGACGCTGCGCCGTTACCTGCGGGTCTGACGAAGGGGACGGCGGGCGTGCTGACGGGAGGAACGTGGCTCGGGAACAGGGGCGGAAGGTCATCGCCCGGAACCGGCGTGCGCTCCACGACTATCACGTCGAGGACACCTTCGAGGCGGGCCTGGTCCTGACCGGGACCGAGGTCAAGTCGCTGCGCGCGGGCCGCGCGTCGCTCGCCGACGGGTTCGCCCAGATTTCCGACGGCGAAGCGTGGCTGCACAACGTGCACATCCCCGAGTACACCGAGGGCACCTGGACCAATCACACGCCCCGGCGGATCAGGAAGCTGCTACTGCACCGCAAGGAGATCGACCGGCTGGCCAGCAAGATCGCCGAGCAGGGTCTGACCCTGGTCCCGCTGTCGATGTACTTCAAGGACGGCAACGCGAAGGTGGAGCTGGCGCTGGCCCGCGGCAAGCGGACCTACGATAAACGTCAGGACCTAGCCAAGCGCGATGCGGCCAGGGAAATGGACCGAGCGCTGAAACGGCGAAGGTGACGGGCGGGCAGATCGTGTCGTCTCCTGCGAGCGAGCGCGGCGGCCATATCAGGCCGCGGGCTCCCGGTGCGCCCGCGCAGCACCGCGCCCGCCCCGGTACCCGTCCCGCGTCCGCGAATCCCCGTCCCGTACCCGGCGGGCCCCGTCCCGGCCGTCACGGGGCGGCCCCCGCGACCCGCAGGTCCCCGCAGTGGCGGCCGTCCAGGCGTTCGAAGATCGTCCTGGCCGCGGTCATCGCGGTCGGGGTGCTGGTCATCGGCCTGGCTACCGGCTTCGGCTCGGAGCTTTCTGCGGAGCCCACCGCCCAGGCGTTCCTGCTCAGCTGGCAGCAGCAGGATTATGCAGCCGCGGGCGCGCTGACCACCGCCCCGCCCCGGACCGTGGCCACGGACCTCAAGGGCGCCTTCGCGCAGCTCGACGCCACCCAGATGCTGCTGTCCATGAACTCCCTGGTCCAGCACGGTGCCACGGCGGAAGCGTCCTTCATGGTCTCGGTCGATCTGGCCGGCCCAGGACGAGTCTGGACCTACCAGAGCCGGTTCGGGATGCGCAGGACCGACGGCAGGTGGAAGGTCGAGTGGGCACCCAGCGTGGTGCACCCGAGCCTGACCCAGGGTGAGCGGCTGGCCGTGGTGACCAAGTTCCCGGCCCGGGCATCCGTGCTCGACGCCGAGGGCGAGCCGCTCCAGGTCCCCTCCCAGGTCTACGTGCTGGGCGTGCGGCCCGGCCAGCTGGCCGATCCGGCCCGGACGGCCAGCCAGTTCGCCGGCCTGACCGGGCTGGACGCCCGGCAGGTGCTCGGTCAGATCAACGCCGCGCCGCCCGCCGACTTCCTCGCCCTGGCCTCGCTCGACCCCGGGACGTACGCCACGCTGCGCTCCGGGCTGCGCAGCGTGCCTGGGCTGGTCGTGGAGCAGAAGGCGGAGCGGCTGTACCAGGCCGAAGCGACCGGGCTGGTCGGCTCGGTGGGCAGCGAGATCAGTCAGGTGCTACGCGCCGACGGCACGTTCTACCTGCCCGGCACCACCGTGGGGCTGTCCGGCCTGGAGCAGGCCTACCAGCGTGAGCTGGTGGGCACGCCGACCACCGAGGTGGTCGCGGTGACCTCGGCCGGGGCCACGGCCGACATCCTGGCGGCGTGGGCCGGCACGCCCGGCATCCCGGTGCGCACCACCATCGACTCGAAGGTGCAAGGTGCCGCGCTGTCCGCCCTCGGCAACGCTTCCGCGTCAGGCGAGATCGTCGCGGTCCAGGCCATGACGGGCCAGGTCCTGGCCGTGGCGCAGCACCAGGCCGCAGGTGCCCCGGCCCTGGCGGGCGCCTTCGACGCCAAGCTGATCCCGGGCATGGCGTTCACCATCGTGTCCACCGCCGCCCTGCTGAGCACCAAGCTGACCGCAGCCACCCCGATATCCTGCGAGAACTCCTTCACCGTGGGCGGCCAGACGTTCACCAGCAACGGGACAGGCGAGGTCCGCCCGTTCAGCAATGCCTTCGCCAATCAATGCGACACCGCCTTCGTGGGCCTGTCCGAGCGGATCAACGCCAGCCAGCTGACCGCGGTGGTGCGGGAGTTCGGCATCGGGGCCGACTGGTCGCAGCTGCCGGTGCACGCCTTCTCCGGATCAGCTCCGACGCCCGCGGGCGACGCGGCCCTGGCCGCCGAGACCATCGGCCAGGGTAACGTGCGGATGAGCCCGCTGGCCATGGCGATGGTCGCAGCGGTTGTCGACTCCGGTAGCTGGCATACCCCGGTCGTCATCCAGGGGGCGCCCGACCCGGTCGGCAACCCGCTGAACCCCGCCGCCATGTCCGCGCTGCGCGACCTGATGCGCAATACCGTCAGCTCCGGCGCCGCCCAAGCGGCCAGCCGCCCCGGCGCCCCGGTCTACGGCCAGGTCGGCCTGGTCCACACCGGATCGACCTGGACCAGCTGGTTCGTTGGCTTCCGCGGCAACATCGCGTTCACCGTCGTCGAGTCAGGCAAGACCGCCCAGCTCTCCGCCGCCGCCCTAGCCGGCACCTTCCTCGCCGCCCTAGGCCCTTAACCGAGCCCATCCCCTACGGCGCCCGCCCCCCGCACCTCGGCTCCTGACCGTGCCCCACCCCCTACGGCCCCTGACCGCGCCCCACCGCCGCTGCGCCCGCCCGCCCCCCGGCACCTCAGCCGGTGCCGGTGAGCCAGGCGGGGCCGAAGTGCCCACCGGGATGACCGCACCGCCCAGCCCGTACCCTCCCCATCCCGCACCCAGCCGGCTCGATGTTCCATGGGTGCGGCTCTTGTGGAGTGGCTGCCCGGCGGCCAGGCCTGGAACCTCAGTCGTTGCTCCCGCCCCAGCCGCCGTGCTCTCAGCCCCGGGGCCTGTGCCGCTTCCATGATCACGGGCAGTTTGAGCTAAATACCGACCAAGACTGCCCGCGATCATGAAGCCAGCCCCTTCCGGGCGTGATCATGAAGGACCGCCGCCGCGGCGCGGCCTCCGGCAGGCTCAGCCTCACTCCACGAGAGCCGCACCTCGCCGGCACGCTGGAACATCGCGCCGCCTATAGCCGGCACGCTGGAACATCGTGCCGGCTCGACCGCCCCTGTACTGACCTCTCTCGTCACTGTGCGTTACCAATATGTGACTAGTATTTGCTCTCCGTAAGCAACCATCCGGCCGCCGGCTGGCGTCCTTACGGGTGACTGGGGTTCGCTCGGGGGGTTGCGGCCCAGTCAACGTGAAAGGTCCGGGTCTCATCTCGGGGGAGACCCGGCCAATGGACCGGCTCCGACCCTGCCGGTCGGCCCCTGCGGGCGCGTTAGGCCACCGCCAGCGCCCGCAGGGGCCACTTTGCTGTCTGCCTGACCCGCCCCGGGGAATCCGGGTTGGCTGGCGCGGGTTATACGTGTACGGTCAGGTACGGCGGTGTGTGGCGATGCTGTACCTGCCGTGACAACTCAATAGGGGGTGATCGGTTTCGACTTCGGTAGTTGATCCAGGTGAAGCGGGCCGAGGGTTGCGGTTGTGACCTCGTTAATCCTGTGACCGCAAACTTATAAGTGCCAATGCAAAGAGCACTGACTTCGCTCTCGCCGCCTAAGGCGAGTTAAGGAAGTCTGTCAGCCCGGGGATGCCTTCGACCCGGTGTCTGGCATCAGCTAGGAGGATCCACCGTCTGACCCGGCCGCGGGGCCAGGCGGGACATCAAACAGTGGCTGAGCCTGTCGGCGTCTTGCTTGCGTGATCGCCGGGGCTGAGAAAAGCACAGCAAGCTGCGCCCGGAGAAGCCCTGGTGAAGTACTGAAGGACGCGGGTTCGATTCCCGCCACCTCCAAGAGTGCTCAAGCAACCCCTTGAGCATTGTTGGAGGTGTCCGTATCCCCTACGTACAGAGCTAGTATTCGCGCGCCCAGGCAACGGCATCAGGGAACCCCGGATCCCGCCATCGTTCTCTTGCGTTCGCGCGCCCGGACCGTAAGCGCTGCCTAGGGCTGCTCCGGCACCGGAGCTTCCGGTATCCGCTGATGGCGGAAGCCGGGCAGCAGACGGGCCAAGACCAGAGCGCCGGCGATGCAGGCCAGTCCGCCCGATACCACCGACACGGTGTCCCCGAAGGCGGCCGCGACCGCGCCCGATTCCAGGTCTCCGATGCGAGGGCCGCCGGCCACCACCGCGGTCTGCAGGCCGGACAGCCGCCCGCGTAGCGCGTCGGGCACCGTGAGCTGGATGATCGTGCTGCGGAACACCGCCGAGATCACGTCGGCCCAGCCCGCCACGGCCAGCAGGGCCAGCGCGCCCGGCAGCCAGTGCACCAGGCCGAAGCAGGTGATGGCGATGCCCCAGGTGATGACGGCCACGATGACCGCCAGGCCCTGCCGCCGGACATGGCTGACCCAGCCGGTGGTGAGCGCGCCGATCAGGGCCCCCACGCCGGGCGCCGAGTACAGGAAGCCGAGCGTCCTCGCGCCGCCGCCGAACAACGTGAACGCCAGGGCCGGGAACAGCGCGCGCGGCATGCCGAACACCATGGCGTTGATGTCGATCATGTAGGCACCCTGGATCGCCTGGCGGCTCCGCACGAAGCTCAGGCCCTCGATGATCGAGCGCAGGCCGGGCCGGTGTTGCGTTTCTCCGGTCGCCCGCTGGGGCGAGATCAGGAATACCGTGAACAGGGTCACCGCGAAGGTGGCCACGTCCAGCCAGTACACGAAGCGGACCCCGGCCCCGGCCAGCAGCAGGCCCGCCACCGCCGGGCCGACCACCAGGCCGAACTGGAACAGGGACTGGAAGATGGCGTTGGCCGTCGGCACCTCGGACCGGCGGACCAGGTTCGGCACGATGGCGCTGCGCCCGGCGTTATCCAGGCCGCTGAACCCGGCCGCCAAGGCCGGCAGCACGAACAGCGGCCACAGCGAGGTACCCAGGTCCGCGTTGACCGCCAGGCCCGCGCTGCAGCAGGCCATCAGCAGCTGGGCCAGCATCAGCAGCCGCCGCCGGTCCAGCGCGTCAACTACCGAACCGCCCAGCAGCGACCCGGCGACCAGCGGCAGCAGCTGCGTCAGCGAGACCAGGCCGACGTAGAGGGACGAATGGGTCAGCTGGTACACCTGGTAAGGCACGGCCACCGTGGTCAGCTGGGTGCCGAGCACCGATATCAGCTCACCGAGGACCAGGATGCGCAGGTCGCGGGAGCGCCGCAGCGGCGTCAGGTCGATGAACAGACGCCGGCGCGCCCGGGCGGGCCGCTCCGGACGCTCGCTCACCGCGGTTTTCTCCTCACAGAAATGACTGACGGTCACTCAGTGAGCTAGCATACCGGAATGACCAGGACCAAGCCCGCGCAGGAGCGCCGCGCCGACCTGCTGGTCAGCCGGCCAGGCGCTGTTCCTGGCCCGAGGCATCGCGGCCACCTCCCTGGAGGACATCACCCGCGCCGCCGGGGTCTCCAAGGGCCTGTTCTACCTGTACTTCCGGTCCAAGGAAGACCTGGTGCTCGCGCTCCAGGAGCAGTTCTCCCGCCAGTTCGCCGCGCGCATCCGGGCCGCCGCGGATGCCCAGGCCGACTGGGGGGCCAAGCTCGACGCGTGCGTCCAGGCCAGCTTCGAGGGCTACCGCGAACTGCACGACCTGCACGAGGTCCTGTTCCACCACGCCGGTCCGGCCCACATCCACACGGCGGCCGACCACGCCTACGGCCCGCCCCCCACTCACGAGCCGTCCCCCACTCACGCGCCGCCCGCGACCCAAGCCCCGCCCGCGACGCAAGCCGCGACCCAAGCCCCGCCCGCGACGCAAGCCGCGGCCAAAACCCACGAGCCAGCCCACGCGCTGGCCGTCCAGGCCCTCGGTGACCTGTTCGCCGCCGGCGTGGCGGCCGGGGCCTTCGACGTGGCGGACCCGGAGACCGCGGGCGTGCTGTGCTACGCGAGCATGCACGCCTTCGACGACGGCTTCCGCGGGCCCGGCGGACCCGACGACGCCCGGCTCATCCGGGCCGCCCAGCAGCTCTTCCGGCGCGTGGCGGGCGTGCTTGGCGGCTGAGCGCCCGACGCCCCGGCGCAATCGCGCGACGCGCCGGCGTTATCACGCGACGCGCCGGCGCAAATCGCGGAACGCCCGCCGGAATGGCCTAAACGGACCCCGCCACGCCACCGGGCCCGCCCGATCATTACCATTCTGGTTCCGAACACGGGATAATAGGGCGACAGATAGAAACAGTTGTGGCTGGCCGGGTTCCGCCGCAGGCGGCCCGGATTGTGATGTACGCAGTGCCCGGAAGGCCCGGCGCCGACCAAGGATGCAGGGCAACGTGACGCAGGGCAACGTAGGGACGCAAGGACACGGTGTCGACCAGGGCGCAGTGCGTGGAGCCCGTAGGAAGGGGATGGGATAATGGCGGCGATGAAGCCGCGGACGGGCGACGGTCCGCTTGAGGTCACCAAGGAGGGCCGCGGCATCGTGATGCGTGTCCCGCTTGAAGGCGGCGGCCGACTCGTTGTTGAGCTGACGGCGGACGAGGCGGCTAAGCTTGGTGACGCCTTGAAGTCTGTGGTCGGGTGATCCCTCAGTCGTTCCTCTTGACCGCGGCGAGCAGGCCATTGCCCAGCGGAAGCAGCACCGGCACCAGCCGGTCGTCGTCCCGCACCAAAGCGGCCAGGTCGACGGTGCCCTCATCATCGACAGCACTCTCATCGACAGCGCTCTCATCGACAGCGCTCTCATCGACAGGCCCGGCCAGCAGCGCGTTATTGAAAGCCACCACCCCGCCGGGCCGCAGCAGCCGTCGGGCAGCGGCCAGGTAATCCGGATAGTCCCGTTCATCCGCGTCGCAGAAAACCATGTCGTACGCGCCGTCGGACAAGCGCGGCAGCACGTCGAGCGCGCGGCCCAGGATCAGCCGGCACTGGTTTTGCGCGAAGCCAGCCGCCGCGAACGCCTTGCGCGCCACCCGCTGGTATTCGGGTTCGGTGTCGACGCTGGTCAGCGTGGAACCCGGGCGCATCCCGCGCAGCAGCCAGATGCCCGAACTGCCGCAGCCGGTACCGATCTCCACGGCGGTCTTGGCCCCCACGCAGCAGGCCAGGAAACGCAGCGTGGCGCCGACCTCGGGGAGCACCGGCTCGGTGCCGCCCAGGTCGATCGCGTTCGCGCGCGCGGCCAGCAGCGGCTCGTCCTCTGCGGCGTAGGCAAGTGGCTCCACCCGCAGCAGCCTAGCGCCAGACCCGCAGGTCCGGGAACTATACCGGGCCGCGAGCCGTTATCAAGGCGGCATCGGCCGGGCCGCGGGCACCGGTCGGCCCGGTCCGAAACTGGCGCAACGGAAGAATCCAGGGCACGATGGTGACAGTCGCGGCACTCTGCGACCCGGAGGGCGGATTGTTGGAGGAGGCCAGCCAGCCGACGCAGCCTGCTCAGCCCGAGTGGAACCTCCCGACCTGGGAGGACATCGTCCGAACCCATTCTGCTCGGGTATACCGGCTCGCCTACCGGCTGACTGGCAACCCGCACGACGCCGAGGACCTGACCCAGGAGGTCTTCGTCCGGGTCTTCAGGTCCCTGTCCAGCTATACCCCCGGCACGTTCGAGGGCTGGCTGCACCGCATCACCACCAACCTGTTCCTCGACCAGGCCCGGCGCAAGCAGCGGATCCGGTTCGAGGGCCTGGCCGACGACATGGCCCAGCGGCTGCCCGGCTCCGAGCCCACGCCCGCCGAGGCCTTCGACGACACCCATCTCGACGACGACGTACAGGCCGCATTGAAGGCGCTGCCGCCTGAGTACCGGGCCGCGGTCGTGCTGTGCGACATC
Organism: uncultured Actinomycetes bacterium; assembly: GCA_963790065.1. Lineage (GTDB taxonomy): Bacteria > Actinomycetota > Actinomycetes > Streptosporangiales > Streptosporangiaceae > Palsa-504. The sequence continues at coordinate 193,357 of CAWBNK010000006.1, forward strand.
GAAGGCTTCTCCTACGAGGAGATTGCCGCCACCCTCGGCGTGAAGCTGGGCACGGTCCGCAGCCGTATTCACCGCGGCCGGGCCCAGCTGCGGGCCGCGCTCGAGCACCGGCGGCCGACGCCGGCCCAGGACCAGGCGCGCTCCTGGGCGCATGGGCTGCGCCGCCCGGGCCTGGCCCGGCTGAAGCGGTCAGGTGAGTCATGAGCCACCTCGGAGACCGGCTGTCGGCCCTGGTCGATGGTGAGCTGACGGGAGCCGAACTCGACCGCGCTCACGCCCACCTGGCCGGCTGCCTGGAGTGCCGGGCCGAAGCCGCCGACCTGCGGATCCTGAAGGCCAGGCTGAGCGGCCTGGTGGCCGGGGCGCCGGCCGAGGCCGCCATGACCAGCCGCTTGATCGCCAGCACCGGGCCCGGCGGCCCGCTGCCGCCGCGCCATCGCCTGCTGCGCCGAGCGCCGGGCCCGCGGACCGCCCCAGGCGGATCCCGGCCGGGCCCCCGCCGCCGCTACCTGCTGGCCGGCACGGTGTCCCTGGTCGCCGTCCTCGGTACGGTGGCGTTCACCGCGGGCGGCGAGGGCCAGGCCGCCCCGGGCCCGAAGATCACCCCGCAGGTCCAGATGTACAGCGTCGAGCACGCCATCACCACCGGCGAGGTGCCGATCACCGGCCCGTCAGCCAAGTCATCGTCCGGGTCCGACTCCGACTCGGACGCGACGCTCCCGTGAGGTCCGCGTGTTCGCGCCCAGCTCTGCTGTGAGCCGCCGCGCTGTCAGCCGGCGCCGGGACGTCCGGCCGCCGCTCCTGCTGGCCGCCTTGCTCGCCGTGGCCGTGCCGGGATTCCTGGTCGCCGGCTGCGGCCCGCAGACCACGGCCTCGCCGGACGGGACCAAGGCCACCACGGCCAGTCGCACCGCGCCTGCCAGCCGCACCGCGCCTGCCAACCCGCGGCGGCAGGCCAGCGCCCAGGCCGCGCAACTGCTGACCCGGGCCGCCCAGGCGGCCGTGGCGACCTCCTACACGGGCGAGGAGATCGTCTCGCACTGGGGCGCCAGCGGCGGGAGCGTCCTGGTCTCCGACATTTGGCACGTCAGCGGGGGCCAGACCATCACCCAGACGCTGGCCACGGGCACCGCCACCAGCGGCGGGTCCTACCTGTCCTCCGACAGCGACGGCCAGTGGCCGGAAGGCGTGCTGGGCGTCACCGCCCCGCTGGTCCAGTTGCTCGAGGCGCACTACATCGTGGCCTACGCGGGCCCGGGCTCGGCAGACAACCGGTCCGCGCAGATCGTGGAGGCCTGGCGGGCCGACGGCAGCCTGGCCGCCAGGTTCTGGCTGGATGACGCGACCAAGCTCCCGCTGGAACGCCAGGTCTTCGACTCCTCCGCGCACGTGATCAACGAAGACGTGTTCATCAACGTCGAGTTCGCCAACGGCGGTCTTGGCACCGTGCCGGTCGGCCTGCCCGCCGATCCCGCCGGGCCGTGGGCCGACCCGCTGCCGGCCCGCCAGCTCCTCACGCTGGGCGGCAGCGGCTGGCTGGTCCGGTCCGCGCTGCCCGGGGGGCTGTCGCTGTTCACCGGCGTCCAGACCAAGACCAGCACCGGGACCGTGCTCGACCTCGGCTACTCGGACGGCCTGTCGGTCATCTCGGTGTTCGAGCAGCACGGCAACCTGGCGCCCAAGCTGGCCGGCTGGCAGAAGATCACGGTGGCCGGGCACCAGGTCTACGCGTCAGGAACTGACCAGCGCTCGCTGACCTGGGCCAGCCGCGGCATGGTCTACACCGTGCTGGCCGACGCACCGGACCAGACCGTCACCGCCGTGGTCGGCGCGCTGCCGCACGACGCGCCGCCCGGGTTCTGGAAGCGCATGTCCCGCGGGTTCACCCGGCTGGCCTCCTGGGTCAACCCGTTCGGCTGACGGTCTACAGTGGATACACAAGAGCGTGATCTGACCCGGGCGAGAAAGACCTGACCTTGTTCGACCTGTCGATTCCCAAGCTGCTGGTCCTGGCGGTGATCGCGCTTGTCGTCTTCGGGCCGAACGAACTGCCCAAGATGGCCGCCCAGGCCGGCCGAGCCCTGCGCGACCTGCGCCGGATCGCCGAAGGCGCCAAGAACGACCTGCGCGAGGGGCTGGGCCCCGAGTTCGCCGACTTCGATATCGAGGACCTGAACCCCAAGCGTTTCGTGCAGAAGCACCTGTTTGACGAGATGAACGGCAACGGGGACTCGGCGGCCGGGGGGCCCCGCCCCATGGCCAACGGCGCGGCCCACGGCGCCGTGCTCGCCCCCGGCGAGCGTCCGCCCTACGACACCGACGCGACCTAGCCAGGAAAAGACTCAGCGCGGCGTCAGCCCGAGGTGGCGTCCGACCAGGCCGCGACCGCGGGCGCCCAGGTCATCGGCGATTTTCCGCAGCGCCATCCCGGCGGGGGAGTCGGGCTCGCTGAGCACCAGCGGGACCCCGGCGTCGCCGCCCTCGCGCAGCCGGACGTCGAGCGGCACCTGCCCGAGCAGCGGCACCTGCGTCCCGGACAGGCGGGTCAGGGCCGCCGCCACCTCGGCGCCGCCGCCGGAACCGAAGATTTCCGTCTGCTCCCCGCAGTGCGCGCAGACCAGGTAGGACATGTTCTCGATGACCCCGGTGATCCGCTGGTGGGTCTGTTGCGCGATCGCCCCGGCCCGTTCGGCCACCTCGGCCGCGGCCAGCTGCGGGGTGGTCACGATGAGCAGTTCGGCCGTCGGCAGCATCTGGGCCACCGAGATGGCCACGTCGCCGGTGCCCGGCGGCAGGTCGAGCAGCAGCACGTCCAGGTCGCCCCAGTAGACGTCGGCCAGGAACTGCTGCAGGGCCCGGTGCAGCATCGGCCCGCGCCAGACCACCGGCGTGTTGCCCTTGGTGAACATGCCGATCGAGATGACCTTCACGCCGTGGGCCGACGGCGGCATGATCATGTTCTCGACCGGGGTGGGGCGGCCGGTCACGCCCAGCATCCGCGGCACAGAATGCCCGTAGATATCGGCGTCGACCACGCCCACCTTCTGGCCCGTCCCGGCCAGCGCGGCGGCCAGGTTCACGGTCACCGACGACTTGCCCACGCCGCCCTTGCCGCTGGCCACCGCGTAGACCCGGGTCAGCGAGGACGGCTGGGCGAACGGGATCTCCGGCTCGGGCCGCCCGCCCCGCAGCTGGGACTGCAGGGCGCGCCGCTGCTCGTCGCTCATCACGTCCAGGTCCACCCGGACCGAGGCCGCGCCGGGCAGCTTGGTGACCGCCGCGGTGACCTCGCGGGTGATGGTGTCCCGCATCGGGCAGCCCGCCACGGTCAGCCATACCTCCACGCGCACCGCCCCGTCCGCGCCGATCTCGACGTTCTTGACCATGCCGAGTTCGGTGATGGGCCGGTGGATCTCGGGGTCAAGCACGCCGTCCAGCGCCTTAGTCACCTGCTCGACGGTCGGCTGGGCCAGGGGGGAGGTCATGGCTTCATGCTACGGACCCGCCTGTTCCCAACCTAATTAGGCCGAACGGTCCGTGGTACCAGCGGGCCGCCACCTCGCCCGTGCTCGGGGTTGAGGACGAGGACGAGCGGCACCCCCGAGATAAATAGCACAAAAACCGACAAAGTGGCAGCTACGGGATCAGGCAGACCGTTTTGATGATCTATGGGAGGTTCTCCAGCCGAGCTGGGCGCCCTTAGCGGACCGTTAAACCGGCAGACAGAACAAGGAACTCGCCCGGCATTCCAGGTCGGAAATAGGACGATTAATACTGTCCTTAGCCCAGAACCCCCCAGTCGGTAAGGGCTTCTACCAAACCATCGGTGACATGCATGGATTCCAGGTCCGCGGTATCAACCCAGCGGGCATCGGCCGCGTCATCACCCGGAGTAAGGCTCCCGGCGATAATCGTGGCCTCATAGTCGCTAATGTCAATGACATCGCCGTCCAGACCGGGTCGCGTTACCGTCCCGAGCAGGCGTCCCACTTTGACGGTGAGGCCTGTTTCCTCGCGCATTTCCCTGACCAGTGCTTGGGTGCCGGTCTCGCCCGGTTCGATCCTGCCGCCGGGCAGCGACCACAACCCGGCGCCCGGTTCGTGACCGCGTTTGATGAGCAGCAACCGCCCCTCATCGTCCCTGATCACGGCGCCTACGCAGGGGATCACGGAGCCGGACACGCGACTCATTATCAGGGTGGCCGCACCGGCCCGGCAAGCCTGGTAACGTTCAGCCCTCGGAAGCATAGGTAAGCGGTGGCTACGGGTCGGCTGAGTTTGACGGTTTCGATTTGATCACGTTGATAAATTTCCGCCGTCAGCGTCAACCAATCGCCAACGGCCCGCGTCTTCATAACGGGTAAGGGCGAGAGTCCGTACCTGCAGGCTTCCGGGTTCGCTCGGGGGTGTTCCCCTCCGAGAGTGCAAAAAGATCAGGCCAGCCGTTCCTGACCTGATCAGGCCACCGCGAGCCGGCAGCCCCACCGGGCCGCCCCGGATATATCCGGTGCGGTGCAGGGGGGCCAGCTCGTCCGGGCGTGCGCAGGGTACGGCCGGAGCTTCCACGAGAGGGACGAACGGAAAGGAGCGGACTTTGATCCGCAAAGTAAGCACCATGCTGGCCGCCGCAGGGAGCGCGGCCTTCCTGGTTGGGAGCATGGGCCTGACAGGATCCGCGTCAGCGGCCAGCCTGCCGAGCTGTCTTGTCACCGGCTCACACTGCACCAATGTCAACGGCACGCCCATTGCTGGGTCGCTGGGGCAAAACGGTGGCGTCGCCGGCTACTACGGTGCCGACGACAACCACACCCACTACCGGTACGTGCAGACGACCGTCAACGCCAGCCCCCAGCTGATCGACCTGAGCGGGGCGGTGGCTACCGATCTCGGTGCTCTCCCCTCGGTCGGCGACCAGCTGTGTGACCCGAACGATGGCGTCACCGCCCAGATCAGCCTCGGGTACGTCCCGGCTGACAACCAGTACGAGGTTAGGTACATCGTCGGGAAGTATCCGGCTAACGCCGACCCGTGCACCCAGAACAACTTCCAGACCTCGGGCGCCATCTTCAGGTCGGGCAACCTGCTGTTCGCCAAGTCCGTCGGCAGTGGAATTAGTCCTGGTGACTCGGTCTTCCTCGCCATCTACTACACCCCGAGTGGCAACCACAGGCACCAGCTCTCCTTCGGTGCTTGCGACATCACCTCAGGTATCTGCCGCCAGGCATACACCTCGCAGAGGGCCCTTGAGTTCTGGGAGTTCGGTATCGGTGCCTTCACCCCGGGCAGCGTCCTGACCGCCCCCGCAGAGAACAAGTTCGAGAACTTCTCCTCGACCAACGTGACCTGCTACTCCTGCTCAGGCTCGGTGCCGATCTCCTCGGTCTCCCCGGTCAACCCGTTCGGTGCGGGCGGCCTGTACGAGGCACAGTTCGTTAACTCCTCCAGCCAGACGGTCATGTCGCCTAACGACACCCTGTCTGGTGCATCGTTCAACATCTACAACGGCTCCACCAGCATCTGATCCAAACCGGTTAATGAGCCAGGCACGATAGCTGGCCCGTAAGCCACCCGGCTCGGCCCGGGGACCTCAGGTCCCCGGGCCGAGCCTTTTGTATAGAGGCATGTCCGGGACGGAACGGGGTAAGAACCGGCTCACGCTGGTACAACGGTAATCGCATTCCCGGCCTTGTGGGGTTTACGCGCGTGGATAGGGACCGGCATCATCGCGCACATGCGTCCTGCCCGCGTTGCGGCCACCACGTCCAGGAGCCGACCGCGTGGTCCAGCGCCTGGCGCTGCGCCTGGCACGGCGAGGTCGACCCCCTGCTCCCGGCCTTCAGCCCGTCCCGGGACGGCCTGGACGGGCTGCTGCGCACCTCAGGCGTCCCGGTGTGGCTGCCCTGGCCGCTTCCGTCCGGCTGGCTGGTCACCGGCTTCGCCGGCGCGGGCGACGAGCGGACCGGCACCCGCGCCTGCGCGGTGGCGCTGACCGGCCCGAACCCGCTCGGCGGGCCGGCCGAGATGCTGGTCGTGGCCGAGGAACCCGGCGTCGGCCTGGGCGCGGCCGTGGCCGGCCTGGCCAGCGTGGACCCCGGGTCCGGGTTCGCCTCGGCGCCGCCGGTCGCCACGGCGTCGTTCGGCAAGCATGACTTCCCGCTCTGGCAGGTGGCCTCGCCGGACCGGGCCGTGTTCGCGGGCGAGATCAAGGCGCACTGGGTGTGGGTCGTGCTCTGGCCGGAGGGCGCGGGCGCGCTGCTGATCGAGCCGATCGGGCTGCGCGACCTCCGCGACCCCGGCCAGGACCTCGACCTGCCCTTCGGCGCTCCCTCGCCCCGCCTGCCGTCGTAATGCGGGCCGACCTGCATGTGCACAGCGACGCCTCGGACGGGACCGACTCCCCGGCCGAGGTGATGCGCCGCGCCGCGGCGGCCGGCCTGGACGCGGTGGCCCTGACCGACCACGACACGGTGGCCGGGCATCCGCAGGCCCGCCGGGCTCTCCCGGATACCCTCACCCTGGTCCCCGGCATGGAGCTGTCCGCCCGGCTGGACGGCCCCAGTGGACAGCACAGCCTGCACCTGCTGGCCTACCTGTTCGACCCAGGCCAGCCGGAGCTGGCCGAACAAACCCAGCGCATCCGCGACGACCGCGTGCTCCGGGCCCGCGCCATGGTGGCCGCTCTGGCCGATCTGGGCGTCGATATCACCTGGGACCAGGTGGCCGCCATCGCCGGGACGGCCGTAGTCGGCCGTCCGCACCTGGCCCGGGCCATGGTGGACAGCGGAGCCATCACCGAGCCCAGCCAGGCCTTCAGCCGCGACTGGATCGGCGAGGGCGGCCGCGCCTACGTCGACCGGTACGCCCTGGATGCCGTCCGGGCCATCGGGCTGGTCCGTGCCGCCGGTGGTGTCGCCGTCCTGGCCCACCCCCGCGCGGGCCGGGACTTCTACGTGACCGACGACCAGATCACCATGCTGGCCGCCGCGGGCCTGGCCGGCGTGGAGGTTTTCCACCCCGACCAGCCCGAGTCGCAGCGGCCCGGCCTGCTCGCCCTGGCCCGCGACCTCGGCCTGGTCGCCACCGGCGGCAGCGACGATCACGGCGCCCTCACCGGGCACCGGATCGGCGCGCAGACCACGCCCGCCGAGGCTTACGAACAGCTGCTCTCCCAGGCCGCCTGCCGCCCCTTATGCCGTGTACTGTTCAGCAATGGCCATCACATCGTCGCTCGCCAGGGACATCCGGACTGTCTTCCACGAGGATCTGGATCCGTCCGAGCGGTCCGCGCTGCTCAGCTGGCTGGCCTTCTCCGTCACGTTCGGCGCGGTCCGCGGCATTACCCATGCCATCAAGGACGGCAAGGGCCCGTTCGGCAACATGAGCCTCGGCGGCGAGCACCTGCACCACTACATGTGGGGCATCGGGCTGATCGCCGGGGTCGGCGGCGTGGCCGTGCACGGCGAGGAGCGGTGGCGCCGCCACCCGGCCGTGGCCCTGTCCTACGGCACCGGCCTGGCGCTCATCGTCGATGAGTTCGCGCTGCTGCTCGACCTCAAGGACGTCTACTGGGCCAAGCAGGGCCGGATATCGGTCGACCTGGGCATCGGCCTCAGCTCCCTGGCCGGCACCTTCTTCGCCACCCTGCCCCTGGCCCGCGCCCTGCGCCGCCGGGGGAATTAGCCCTCACCGCCGTCGCCCGACGGTCAGGCAGGCCACGAAGGTGACGGTCAGCTCGGGCCAGCCGAGCGCCCGCAGCCGCCGCCGCACCCGGCCCAGGAAATCCGCGCTCCTGGCCTCGCCCAGGGCCCGGGTGCCCGACTGGCTGGCCAGGATGGCCAGGTAGTCCTCGGGGCGGTAGCCGAGCTCGAACGGGTAGCGCAGGCCGGCCACCTCCTCGAACAGGCCGCGGGCCCCTGGCGCCAAGGGCCGGGGGCCGATCTGCTCCGGCGGTGGCGGCGGGTCGCCCGCATAGCCCACCGCCCGGTAGTCCTCCTGGACCTCCGTCCAGAACCGGTGCGCCCCCGCAGGCCGGGCCCACTGGCAGCCGGCCACGGCCAGGATGCCCTCGGGCCGCAGCAGGGCGTGCGGCTTGGCGTAGCGAAGGGCGGGGTCGATCCAGTGCAGGGAGCTGACCGCCACCACCGCGTCGAACCCGGCCCGCGCGGGCTGCCAGTCCTCGAACGAGCCCGTCACCACCTCGGCCGCGGGAAATTCAGCCAGGCGGCGGCGGGCGATGGCAGCCAGCGCGGGACCCAGCTCGACCGCCGTGACGGCCAGCCCGCGCTCGGCCAGCGGTACGCTGGCCTGGCCGGTACCACAGCCGATCTCGGCCAGCCGGTCGCCCGCGGTCAGGCCGCCCGCGAGCATCAGGTCATCGAACAGCCCCGGCGGGCAGACCGGCCTGGTGCGCTGGTAGTCCTCGGCGTACCGGTCGAATCCGGTACGCAACTGCCGTGGCAGGTCTTCCTCCACGATCCTCATCATGCCCGATGTGGTAGGAAGGTCGGCGAGCCCTGACAGGAAGGAACCTCCGATGACCGCACGGATCGAGCAGGTACGCGCCCGTGGCGAGATCAACGCCTGGATCATCGGCGACCCGGACGAGGTCATCGTCATCGACCCGGGGTCCGACGCGGCCGCCGTGCTCGACGCGGTGGGCGACCGGGAGGTGCTCGCGGTGATCTGCACCCACGCTCACCCAGAGAACATCGCCGCGGCAGTGGCGGTGGCCGACCGGGACGAGGCGCCGGTGGCCCTGCACCCCAGAGACCGGATTCTCTGGCGGGAAAGCTACCCGGACGACAACCCCGAGATCGAGGTCGAGGACGGCGGGATGTTCGAAGTCGCCGACGCCACGCTGGAGGTCATTCACGCCGGCGGCCACACCCTGGGCTCGATCTGCCTGTACTGCGAGGACCTTAACGCGGTGTTCACCGGCCATGCCCTGACCGCCGAGGGGCCGGTCAGGCACGACGGCGAGTTCCGCGACTTCGCCGACCAGCTGACCGCCATCGGCGAGCACCTGCTGACCCTGCCCGCCGGCACCCGCGTGCTGCCCGGTGCGGGGGAGGAGACCACGATCGCCGCCGCCGAGAAGAACTTCGATTCCTGGGTCACCGCGGCCCAGCAGAAAACGACTGAGCCGGAAGCCAACTAGCCCGGTGGAGCAGCTGGGCTTCGAGGGGATGCCCCGGCGGCTGTACCCGTGCACGCCGACGCGCCTGTCGTCCTGGCTGGACTGCCCGCGCCGGTACCGGATGAGCTACCTGGACCGTCCCCCGCCCGGCAAGGGCCCGCCCTGGGCCCACAACAGCCTGGGCGCCAGCATCCACAACGCGCTGGCGGGCTGGTGGCGGCTGCCCTTCGAGCAGCGCACGGTGGCGGCCGCGGGCGCCCTGGTCGACCGCGGCTGGATCGACCAGGGCTTCGCCGACCAGGGGCAGTCGGACCGGCAGCGGGAGCGGGCCGTCGCCATGGTCGAGGGTTACGTGGCCGGGCTCGACCCGGCCGACGAGCCGGTCGGGGTGGAACGGACCGTGGCCACCCGCACCGACCGGATCGCGGTCTCCGGGCGGATCGACCGGCTGGACGCCCGGCCCGGCCCGGCCGGCACCGAGCTGGTCGTGGTCGACTACAAGACCGGGCGGCACCTGCTGTCCACCGACGACGCCCGCAGTTCCCTGCCGCTGGCCCTGTACGCGCTGGCCGCGGGCCGGGTCCTGCGGCGCCCCTGCCACCGGGTCGAGCTGCATCACCTCCCGTCGGGACAGGTGCTGGCCTGGTCGCACTCGGATGAATCACTGGCCAGGCACCTGAGCCGGGCCGAGGCGATCGCGCAGGAGTGCGCCGAGGCCGACGAGGCGATGCGCGAGGGCCTGCCCGAACCACGATACGACGAGGTGTTCCCGCCCCGGCCCAGCCCGGCCTGCGGCTGGTGTGACTACCTGCGGCACTGTCCGGAAGGCGCGGCGGCCGCGGTCACCAGGCGGCCGTGGGACGGGCTCAGCTGAGCGGCGTGCTGGCCGCGTGCGCGACCGGTGCGATCTCGGCCGCGTCCCAGAACTGGGTGAGCGCGGCGGCCGTCGTGGCCGGAGCCTCCACGGCCGGCGAGTGCGAGGCCGCCGGGATGCACACCCGGCGGGCCGCCAGCCGCCTGGCCATCGCCTCCTGCGCGGCCGGTGACCAGGAATTGTCATCCTCGCCGTACAGCACCAGCATCGGCATCGCCGTCCGCCGGGCCAGTTCCGCCGTCCGGTCTGGCGCGGACAGCAGGTGCCTGGCCATGTGCACCAGGCCGGCCGGGTCGTTGCTGTGCATCCGCCGGGCCAGGAACGCCATGATCGGGCCGGGCACGCCGGCCTCGGCGAACTGCGGTTCCAGGTAGCTCTGCCACAGGTCGGAGATCTTGGCCCGGAGCACGCTGGCCTCGGGCAGCGCGCCGTCCGCGGCCCCCAGGGCGGCCAGCAGGCCGCGCAGTTCGGCCGCCCGCGGCCCGGTCAGGGCGGCCGGGCCGGAACTCATCAGCGTGAACGAGGCCAGCCCGTGGTCGTCGGCCAGCCCGTCGTCGGCCAGCACGGCCTCCCGGGTCGTCAGCCCCCCGTAGGAGTGGCCGACCAGGTGCGTGGCCCCGGTCGCCCGGGCCACGGCCGTGATGTCGGACCCCAGGGCCTCGGCGCGATAGCCGTCCTGATCGCCGGGGCCCGGGGTCTCGAACTGGCCGCGCATGTCGATCGCGACCACCTCACGGCCCCGGTCGGCCAGCAGGCCCAGGATGGCCAGGAAGTCTTCCTTGCTGCCGGTGTAGCCGGGGACCAGCAGCGCGGGCTCGCGCTCGCACACCCCGTAGGGCGGAGCGGCCGCCAGCGCCGCGAATGGCCCGCGGCCGGTCCTGATCGTCGTGTGCCGCACTCCGTCAGGCAGCTCGAGGGAGGTCGGTGTGCTCACAGCAGCGAACCTTACCTGTCGAGTTTTAACGCCAGCTGTGAACGCCAGCCGTGAACGCCAGCCGTGAACGCCAGCTGTAAGCACCAGCTGCGAGCGCCCTACGAAGCCTTGCGCCGACCGGTTTCCGGGCCGGCCTGCCCTCCGTCGAGGTCCCGGCCCGCCCTGGTGCGGCGCCGCCGCCGCGGGCGGCCTGACACCGTGGCTCCCGACCCGGTGGCTCCCGACCCGGTGGCTCCCGACCCGGTGGCTCCCGACCCGGTGGCTCCCGACCCGGTGGCCCGCGGCGCCGCGGGCCGCTTGGCGCGCGGGGAACGGACCTTGCCGGTCTCGCCGATGTCCTCGAGGGCCTCGGCCTCCAGGCCCGCCCGGTCCCGCTTGGCTCGGGGCAGCGTGCCGGTCGCCTCGCGCGGGATGTCGAGTGCGGTATAGAGGTGCTCGGAGGTGGAGTAGGTCTCCTCCGGCTCGGGCCGGCCTAGGCCCAGGGCGTCGTTGATGAGCTTCCAGCGGTGCATGTCCCGCCAGTCCACGAACGTGACGGCAACGCCGTCCCGCCCCGCCCGGCCGGTCCGGCCGATGCGGTGTACGTAGGTCTTCTCGTCGTCCGGGCACTCGTAGTTGACCACGTGGGTGACGTCGTCCACGTCAAGCCCGCGGGCGGCCACCTCGGTGGCGGTGAGCACGTCCACCTTGCCGCTGCGGAACGCCCGCAGCGCGCGCTCCCGCTGGCCCTGGCCCAGGTCGCCGTGCACCGTCCCGACCGCGAAGCCCTTGCTGGCCAGCGCGCTGGCCACCTGGTCGGCGGCCCGCTTGGTCTGGCAGAACACCATGGTCAGGCCGCGGTCCTTGGCCTGTAGCACCCGGGCCAGCACCTCGATCTTGTCCATCGGGTGGGTCCGGAACACATGCTGCACGGTGCTCGGGGCGGGCGCGGGCTCGTCGTGGCCCTCGGCCCGGATGTTGGTCGCCTGCCGCATGTGCCTGCGGCCCAGCGTGACCACCTCGGACGGCATGGTCGCGGAGAACAGCATGGTCTGCCGGTCGGCCGGGGTGAGCCGGACGATCCGCTCCACGTCGGGCAGGAAGCCCAGGTCGAGCATCTTGTCCGCCTCGTCCAGGACCAGGGCCCGCACCGCGCTCAGGTCCAGGTGCCGCCGCTGGGCCAGGTCAAGCAGCCGTCCCGGGGTGCCGACCACGATGTCCACGCCGGCCGTCAGCGCGTCGATCTGCGGTTCGTAGGCCCGCCCGCCGTACACGGTGAGCACCCGGACCCGCACGTTGACCGCGGCCGTGCGCAGGTCGTCGGCGACCTGGATGGCCAGCTCCCTGGTCGGCACGACCACCAGGGCCCGCGGCTTGCCCGCGATCTCGTCCCGCACCAGCTCCAGCAGCGGGATGCCGAACGCCAGCGTCTTGCCGGTGCCGGTCCTGGCCTGACCGATGATGTCCTGGCCGCGCAGCGCCAGTGGCAGGGTCAGCGCCTGAATGGGAAAAGTGGTGAAGATACCCGCGGCCTCAAGGCCCGTGCAGATCTCTTCGCTGATTCCGAAATCACGGAACGGAACAGCGTGCGCCGCTGCCGTCTCCCCGTGAGAAATTTGAGTTGTCAGGGGTTTCCATCCTTCATCATGGCCCCTCCGACAAGCTCGTCCAGGGCCCCATAGTTCGCACTGCGCCCGCAGCGACGTGAGCTGCTACCTGAAGGCTGGCCTGCGCGTCATGGTCTGACGCTCCGGCTCGCCGGGGAGCCCGCTGTCGCTGCTGGGACACTGCCGTTTACTCGGGTCCCCCCACCGGGCACCTTCGCCCGGGCGTAAACAGCAGTCAATGAGTTAACACGACGAGTGGTTCCGTCATTCCATTGACCAGTCAGTAACAAGTGTACCAGCCGTGCGCCTGGTTCTCCGCGCGGCGCGCCCTCAGACGGGATTGCCGAACCCGACGCGGCGGTTTTCCCCGACGCCGAACTCCACGTAGGCGATCTTGTCGCCGGGCACCATGACCTTGCCGCCCTTGGCCAGCGCGATCGTGAAGACCGCACCCCCGGCCAGCGCCGCGGCCAGGTCGCGCTCGATCTGATCGGCCGCCGTGTCGGTCTCCACGACCAGCTCACGCTGCACCGACTGGACCCCGATTTTTACTTCCACGTTAGTTTTCCCCTTTGCTGCGCGGCCAGCCGCTGATGCCGCGCCAGGCCAGCCGGGCCACGAGCTGCTCGGCGGCCTCCCGTGGAATGTCGTCGCAGGTGCTGAGCCAGTACCTGGCGGTGACCTGGGCCAGGCCCACCATGCCCACGCTCACCAGGTTGGCCTCGTCGTCGGTCAGGCCGGCGTCCTGCCGGACCATCGGGCTGATCATCGCGGCGCACTCGCGCTGGCCGCGCTCCAGCCGGTCCCGCACCGCTGCCTCGTTGCTCAGGTCCGACTCGAACACCAGCCGGAACGCCTGGCCTGCGCCCGCCACGTACTCGAAGTAGGCGGTGAAGGTGGCGGCGACCCGCTGCCGGTTCTCCGTGGTCGAGCGGAGCGCGTCTCGTACCGTCTCGACCAGCGCGTCCACGCTCTCGTCCAGCAGGGCCAGGTACAGCTCGAGCTTGCCGGGGAAGTGCTGGTAGAGCACGGGCTTGCTGACCCCGGCGCGCTCGGCGATGTCGTCCATGGCCGCGGCGTGGTAACCCTGGGTAACGAACACCTCAAGTGCCGCATCCAGTAGCTGCCGCCGCCGTTCGTGCCGGGGCAGCCGGTTGCTGCGTGGCCGTGCGTCGGACGTTGCTGTCAAAGTTCGGTCTCCGGGTGGTCGCGCGCGGCCGCCTGCCGCGCTCGCACCCTACATCCTAATCGGGCTAAGCCGGCCTCAGCGGTAGTCGTCATCGTCGTAGCCGACCGCGCGCTCCTGCTCGGCCGCGTCCGCCTCGTTCACGTCGAACGGGATCTCCCGCCGGAGCCGGGTCACGGTCTCGTCCGCCACGACTTCCTGACTCTGCTCGATGGCGTCGTCCTCGGGCGTCTCCAGGTCCAGTTCACTCATCGGCCCGTCCTCCTGATCGGCGATGGCTGAACGGCCCCCGCTGCTGGCCAGTTCACGGAATGCTTCCTCCAGTGCTTCCCCGTGGGTGGGGAAGGCATGCACCACATCGGCCAGGACGTCCACCGGCACCTTGGCCCTGATGGCGAGGGTAACCTCAGCCATCCAGGCCGCCGCGTCCGGCCCCACCGCGACCGCGCCGACCAGCACCCCGTCCTGTTCGTAGAGCTCGACGCAGCCCAGGTCATCCTGGCCCAGCCGCCCCCGGGTGGTATCGGTCAGGCTGGCCCGGACCGATCGCAGTCCCCGCCGGGGCCCGCTCCCGACCGCGAACACCGCCGGGGTGGTGTGCACGCAGCGCGGGATGGCGCTGTAGTCGGCTTCGCGCGGGACCTCCAGGATGTTCGCGGCCACCACCCGGGCCTGGTAGTGGCTGGCGTGGGTGTAGGTGGTGCCGGTCACGTCCCCGGCCGCCCATACCCGCCCGTGGGCGCCGGTGACCTGGCACGAGGTGGTGGTGGGCAGGGCCTGGCCGGGGGCCACGTCCAGGCCGAGCAGATCCAGGCCGAGGCCGCCGAGCCTGGGCCGCCGGCCCGAGGCCAGCAGCAGCCGGTCCGCGTCGATCCGGGTGCCGTCGGCCAGCGCCAGCGTGAGGCCGTCCGGCGTCCGCTCCGCCTTGGTGGCGCGCGAGCCCAGGTAGATCTCGGCGCCGGCCCGGCGCAGGGCCGCGGCGATGGCCTCTCCGGCGAAGGCCGGCTCGGCCGGCAGCAGCCCGCCCTCCGCCTCGATCAGCGTCACCTGCGAGCCGAACGACGCATAGATCTGCGCCAGCTCGCACCCGGCGGCCCCGCCGCCGAGCACGATGAGGCGGCGCGGCAGGTCGGGGGAGCACAGGCCCTCCGCCGTGGTCCAGGTCGGTATGTCCGTCAGGCCCTCGATCGGCGGCGCGACCGGCTCGCAGCCGGTGGCCAGGACCAGGTCGGCGTAGGTCACCTCGGTGACCTCCTCGCCGGTGACCTCCACCGTCCCGGGGCTGGTGATCCGGCCGGTGCCGCGGATCACGGTCACGCCCGCCTCGGCCAGTCGCTGGGCCGCCTGGGAGTCGTCCAGCCCGCCGGTCACCTCATCCCGGCGGGCCACGGCGTCTTCCCAGGCCTCGCCCCGGGCCGCGGAAAGCAGCAGCGAGTTGGACGGCAGGCAGGCCAGGTAGGGGGATTCTCCGCCGATCAGGCCGGCTTCGATGAGGGCCACGGACTTGCCGCCCCGGGCCACCTCAGTGGCGACGTGCACCCCGGCGGTACCACCGCCGAGCACGACTACGTCGAAAGTGCCCATATCTCTCCGTCCCCCTCGAACTTCGAGCTGTGGCCAGCCCCTCGCGTGCGGGCGCTTTCATCATCTCAGCCGCGCCCCATTCTCGCTGGGTGAGTCAGGCGAAATCTACCCACGCTAGTACCCGGGCGCATCGAATGTACTGTCGAGGTTGATAATGGGGATGACACTTGATGTATCAGTGTCATCCAAACCGGGGTAGGTGAGGACCATGCGCAGCATCTGGGCCGGGGCCATTTCCTTTGGCCTGGTCGTCATCCCGGTAAAGCTCTACGCTGCCACGGAGCAGCGCGACATCACGTTCCGTCAGGTGCACCGCAAGGACGGGGCCCGGATCCAGTTCCGGCGGGTGTGCACGCTGGACGGCGAGGAAGTCCCCTACTCGGATATCGCCAAGGGCTATGAGCTGCCCACCGGCGACATGGTGGTGCTGACCGACGAGGACCTGGCCGACCTGCCGCTGGTCACCGCCCACCGGATCGAGGTGCTGCACTTCGCGCCGAGCGCCCAGGTCGAGCCGATCTACGCGGCCAAGAGCTACTACACCGAGCCCGAGCCGCCCGGAGCCCGGGCCTACGTGCTGTTCCGCGACGCGCTGGAGAAGTCGGGCAAGGTGGCCGTGGCCAAGGTCGCCCTGCGCCAGCGCGAGGCGCTGGCCGCGCTGCGGGTCAGGGACGGCGTGATCACGCTGGAGACCCTGCTGTGGCCCGATGAGGTACGCAAGCCCGACTTCGCCTTCCTGGACGAGGACATCGAGGTCAGGTCCCAGGAGCTGAAGATGGCCGCCTCCCTCATCGACACCATGACCGAGGACTTCGACCCCGACCAGTACCACGACGCCTACCGCGAAGCCCTGGAGGCCGTGGTCCAGGCCAAGGTCGAGGGCAACGACGTGGTCCGCCCGGCCGGCGTCGAGCCGCCGTCCCTCAAGGGCCAGCCCGCCGACCTGACCGAGATCCTGCGCGCCAGCGTGGCCGCCCTCAAGGCCGGCCGCACCGAGCCCGACCCTCCCAAGAAGGAAGACAAAAAGGAAGCCAAGCCAGCCAAGCCCCGCACCCGCCGCAAGGCCTCGGCATGAGCGAGCCGAAGGGGCGCGGCGTCGCCTGGACTGAGGAGCGACGAAGGAGCGACGAGGGAAGGCGACGCCTCAAGGCGCCCCGGAGGCGAGCGGAAAGCACAGCGTGAGCCTGCCGCCGGACCCCAACCCGATACCGCACTGGCCGGGCGAACTGGTCTCGCTGGGCGACCACCAGGTCTTCGTCCGCACCGGCCCGGCAGGCCGCGAGCGGCCCTGGCCGTGCACGGCCTGGAGGGCTCCTCGCGGAACTGGACCGACCTGATCGCCCGGCTCCCCCAACTGGCCTGCCAGGCGGTCGACCTGCCCGGCTTCGGCGACTCCCCGCCCCGCCCGGACGGCCGCTACTCGATCGCGGCCCTGGCCCAGACGGTCACCGAACTGCTGGACCATACCGGCCGGGGCCCGGTCCACCTGATCGGCAACTCCCTGGGCGGCGCGGTCTGCGTCAAGGTCGCGGCCGCCCGCCCGGACCTGATCCGCACGCTGACCCTGATCTCCCCGGCCCTGCCCGACACCCGGCTCCGGCTGGACCTGGCGCGCTTCCCGCTGATGAGCGTGCCCAGGCTGGGCACCAGGATCCTGCGCCAGTACCAGAACCTGCCCGCGGAAAACCGCGTGGCCGACGTCATCACCAACTGCTACAGCAATCCCGCCCTGTTCCCGGCGGCCCGGTTCACCGCCGAGGTCGCCGAACTGTCCCGCCGCGACACCCTGGACTACGCCACCGCCGCGCTGCTCGGCTCGATCCGGACGCTCACCGCCGAGTTCTTCCGGGCCGGCCGCTCATCGGCCTGGCACGACGTGGCCCGGATCACCGCGCCCACGCTGGTCATCTACGGCAGCCACGACCGCCTGGTCGACCCCAGGAACGCGGGCCGGGCCGCGCACGCGTTCCGCGACGCCCGGATCGTGGTCCTGCCCCGTACCGGCCACGTCGCCCACATGGAGCACCCGGACCAGGTGGCCGCCGAGATGGCCGCCGCCCTCCTGGCCGCAGCCGAACCGGCGCGGGAATTCCCGCTCACGCCGGCCGGTTGATCGTGGCACGGGCCGGGAAGCAAGCACCACGGCCCGTTCGGAAGAAAAAAGAATGACTTGGAGCCCATCGTGTCACTGCCCCCTCTGGTCGAGCCGGCCGAAGCGCTCACCGTTGATGAGGTAAGGCGTTACTCGCGGCACCTGATCATCCCCGACGTGGGGATGACGGGGCAGAAGCGGCTGAAGAACGCCAAAGTGCTCTGTGTCGGGGCGGGTGGCCTGGGTTCGCCCGCGCTGCTCTACCTGGCCGCGGCCGGGGTGGGCACGCTCGGCATCATCGACTTCAACGTGGTCGACGAGTCGAACCTGCAGCGCCAGATCATCCACGGCGTCTCCGACGTGGGCAGGCCCAAGGCCGAGTCGGCCCGGGACAGCATCCGCGAGATCAACCCGCTGGTCAACGTGGTGCTGCACGAAACCAGGCTCGACTCAGACAACGCCATGGAGATCTTCGCCGACTACGACCTGATCGTCGACGGCACCGACAACTTCGCCACCCGCTACCTGGTCAACGACGCCTGCGTGCTGCTCGGCAAGCCCTACGTGTGGGGCTCGATTTACCGGTTCGACGGGCAGGCCAGCGTGTTCTGGGCCGAGTACGGCCCGTGCTACCGCTGCCTGTACCCCGAGCCGCCGCCGCCCGGCATGGTGCCGTCCTGCGCCGAGGGCGGCGTCCTCGGCGTACTGTGCGCCTCGATCGGATCGATCCAGGTCAACGAGGCCATCAAGCTCATCGGCGGGATCGGCGAGCCGCTGCTGGGCCGGCTGATGATCTACGACGCGCTGGAGATGACCTACCACTCGGTCCGCGTGCAGAAGGACCCGGAGTGCGCCGTCTGCGGCAAGAACCCCTCGATCACGCACCTGATCGACTACGAGGAGTTCTGCGGCGCGGTGTCCACCGAAGCCGCCGAGGCGGCCGCGGGCTCCACCATCAGCGCCAAGGACCTGGCCGCCATGCTGGATGCGGGCGACAACATCTTCCTGGTCGACGTGCGCGAGCCGAACGAGTACGAGATCGTCTCGATTCCCGGCGCGACCCTGATCCCCAAGGGCGAGTTCCTGTCCGGCGCCGCCCTGGAGCAGCTGCCCCAGGACAAGCGCATCGTGCTGCACTGCAAGAGCGGCGCCCGCAGCGCCGAGGCGCTGGCCATCGTCAAGAACGCCGGTTTCTCCGACGCCGTGCACGTGGGCGGGGGCGTGCTGGCCTGGATCAGCCAGGTAGACCCTTCCCTGCCTTCTTATTAGTTTTCCGAACGGGCCGTGGTGCGTGCGCCGCGGCCCGCTTTCTCCCCCACCCCCGGGAGGCGGCCATGAAGGGAGACCGGGTCGAGGTCGTCATCGACTCCGGCGACGGCACCCGGACCTACGAGATCGCCGCGACCAAGGCGGGCCGCCGCGTCGAGGTGGCCAACCGGCGCGGGGTGATCGAGGTCAGCGAGGTGACCAGGACCGGGACCCCGGTCCGCACCGCGCGGTTCATGGCCAGCCGGGTGGTGGCGCTGGTGGAGCACCCCGTCGACGGTCCGGGCCGCTAGCATGCCCTGATGGAGCTGCTGCAGCCGGTGGTCCGGCCATACCCGTGGGGTTCGCGACGCGGGATCGCCGAACTCCAGGGCCGCCCAGTCCCGGCCGCGGGCCCCGAGGCCGAACTGTGGATGGGCGCGCATCCGAGCGGTCCGTCCGGCCTGGCCCGCCGGGCTGACAAGCTGGACGCCTTCATCGCCGCCGACCCGGACCGCGAGCTCGGGCCGCAGGTCGTGGCGCGGTTCGGCCCGCGGCTGCCGTTCCTGCTGAAGGTACTGTCGGCTGCCCAGGCCCTGTCCATCCAGGTGCACCCCTCCCGGGAGCAGGCGCAGGCGGGCTTCCGCGCGGACAACGACCGTGGCCTGGCGCTGGATGACCCGGCCAGGAACTACGTGGACGACTGGCCCAAGCCCGAGCTGCTGTGCGCCCTGACCCCTTTCGAGGTCGTGGCCGGGCTCCGTACCCCGGCCGACGCGGCAGGCATCCTGCGCGCCCTGGCCGTGCCCGAGCTCCAGCCGCTGGCCGCCGACCTGGAGGCCGAGCCGGCCTCTGCCGCCCCGGGGGTCGAGTCGGCCGCCGCCGCCCGGGATGTCGTGCCGGCCCCCGCCGCCCGGGATGTCGTGCCGGCCCCCGCCGCCCAGGATGTCGTGCCGGCCCCCGCCGCCCAGGATGTCGTGCCGGCCCCCGCCGATCTGGCCCGCGTGCTCGGCGTCATCCTGGACTGGCCCGACCCCGACCGGCTGGTCAGCGACGTCCTGGCCGCCTGCGGCCCGCTGGCCGCGGGTACCGGCCCCTACGCCGAAGCCTGCGCCTCGGCCCTCCGGGTGGCCGACGACCATCCCGGCGACCTGGGCCTGGTAGCCATGCTGCTGATGCGGCACCTGGTGCTGCAGCCCGGCCAGGCCCTGTTCATTCCGGCCGGCGGCCTGCACGCCTACCTCGAGGGCACCGGCATCGAGGTGCTGGCCAACTCCGACAACGTGGTCAGGGCCGGCCTGACCCCCAAGCACATCGACGTCCCCGAGCTGCTCAAGCTGCTCGACCCGGCCGTCACCGTGCCGATCCTGTCGCCCCGCGCCGTGGCCGAAGGCCTCAGCAGCTACGACAGCCCGGCCTCCGAGTTCCGCCTCTACCGCGTCGACCTGGCCGCCACCCCGCTGGAACTGCCCGGCACCGGCCCGCGCATCCTGCTGTGCGTCGACGGCGCCGTCGCCCTGCACAGCGACTCCGGCAGCGTGTTTCTGGACCAAGGCGAATCCTGCTTCATCTCGGCCGCCGACGCCCCCGTCCGCGCCGCCGGCCCCGCCCACGCCTTCCTCGCCGCCCCCGGCGAACTTTAACCCTTCGCCGCCCCGGACCTTGGGCGTTAGCATGGGAGGCGTCCCAGTGCCGTCGGCGGGAGAGTAGCGGTGAGGTTCTGAGGTCTGCGATACCGCGACCTGAGCGTGGTGTCGCCCCACGTACCGGAACCTACGTGCTGGGAGCCCCGCCTCGTGACCGCTGCCATTGTGTGTTCAGACCTCAGCTTCGACTGGCCCGACGGATCGCCCGTCCTGTCCGGCCTGACCGCGTCCTTCGGACCCGGCCGGACCGGCCTGATCGGCGTCAACGGCTCGGGTAAATCCACCCTGCTCCGGCTGATCGCCGGCCACCTCCGCCCCGCGTCCGGCACGGTCCGCGCTTCCGGCGACGTCGGCTATCTGCCCCAGGCCATCACCCTGGGCACCCACCGCAGCGTGTCGGACCTGCTCGGCATTACCGCGGCCAGGACCGCGCTGCACGCCATCGAGGCGGGCCAGGCGGGGGAGCAGCTGTTCGCCGTGATCGGCGACGACTGGGACGTCGAGGAACGAGCCCGCGCCTGGCTGGACCGCCTGGGACTAGGCCGGCTGGACCTGGATGACCGGGTCGAGCAGTTGTCCGGCGGTGAGACCGTCCTAGTCGCGCTGGCCGCGCTGTTCCTGCGCCGCCCGGACATCCTGCTGCTCGACGAGCCGACCAACAACCTCGACCTGGACGCCCGCCGACGGCTCTACGACGCCGTCGCCGCCTGGACCGGGGTCATGGTCATCGTCAGCCACGACCGCGAACTGCTCGACCGGGTCGACCAGATCGCCGACCTGTCCGGCGGTAGGGTCCGCCTCTACGGCGGGAACGTGGAAGCCTACTTCGAACTGCTCGCCGCCGAACAGGCCGCCGCGGAACGAGCCGTCACCACGGCCGCCGCCGACGTTCGCCGCGAGCACCGCGACCTGGTCGACGCCCAGGTCAAGCAGGCCCGCCGGGACCGCATGGGCCGGCAGGTGGCCGCCTCGGGCGGCCTGCCCCGGATCGTGGCTTATGCCCGCAAGCGGGCCGCCCAGGAAACCGCCGGCCGGTCCCGCGAACTGCACGCCGCGCGCCTGCAAGCCGCCCGCGACCGCCTGGGAGAGGCCGAACAGGCAGTCCGCGACGACGCCGAGATTCGCGTCGACCTGCCCGCCACCGCCGTCCCGGCGGGCCGGACCGTCCTGACCATGACCGGCCTGGCCGGCCCGCACTGGCACCCCGCCGCCCGCCACGGGACGCCCCACCCATCCGACCCAGGGGTGCTGGCCGACCTCATCGTCCGCGGCCCGGAACGGATCGCCCTGACCGGGCCCAACGGCGCGGGCAAGACCACCCTGCTGCGCGCTATCGCCGGCCAGGCGGCCCGGCCCGGCATCGCCGGCCCGGTGGCACTGCCCGGCGTGGCCGGCCCGGTGGCACTGCCCGGCGTGGCCGGCCCGGTGGCACTGCCCGGCGTGGCCGTCCGGGTCGGCGCGGTCGTCGGTTACCTGCCCCAGCGGCTCGACATTCTCGACGAATCGCTGACCGTGGTCGAGAACGTGCGGGCGGCGGCGCCGGCCGCTTCGGTCAACGAGGTCCGGGCCAGCCTGGCCAGGTTCCTGTTCCGCGGCACCCGGGCCGACCAGGTGGCGGGCACGCTGTCTGGCGGCGAGCGGTTCCGCGCCGTACTCGCCGCCTTGCTGCTCGCCCAGCCCGCGCCGCAACTGCTGCTGCTCGACGAACCCACCAACAACCTGGACCTGGCCTCGGTCCGGCAGCTGGCCCAGGCCCTGGAGGCTTACCGCGGCGCGGTCATCGTGGCCAGCCACGACCTGCCGTTCCTGCGCTCGATCGGCATCACCCGCTGGCTCCGCCTTGACCGCGATATCGGCCTGACCGTGACCGAACCGCGTTAAGGCTCGTTCTGATTGGCCGGCGCGAGCCGCTTCCGCTAGACTTCGGGGGCGCGACGGGCCGAGTGCCCGTAGCCGGTGGGGTATGGGGTAATTGGCAGCCCGACGGGTTCTGGCCCCGTTAGTCTAGGTTCGAGTCCTGGTACCCCAGCCAGTTCAGTCAGCAGCGCGGACCCGACCCGGTGTCCGCGCTTGTTGCTTTCTGGCTGCTTGCTTCTGGCGGCTTGCTTTCTGGAGGCGTCGTGCTGATTAAGGCGTGCCTGAACGGCGGCACTACCCGGGCCGAGCATCCCCTGGTGCCGCAGACACCTGACGAGCTGGCCGCCGACGCGTCCGCCGCGGCCAGCGCGGGCGCGGGCGCCGTTCACCTGCACCCGCGGGACACTTCCGGCGCCGAGACGCTCGACCCGGACGCGGTGCTGGCCGCGGTGGCCGCGGTCCGGGCCGCGGTGCCCGCCATCCCGGTGGGCGTGACCACCGGGCTATGGGCGGCCGGGGACGACCCGGCCCGCCGGATGGCGCTGGTCTCGCGGTGGGGCGGCCCGAGCGCACCGGACTTCGCCTCGGTCAACCTGTCCGAGCCGGGCGCCGCCGAACTGGCCGAGCTGCTCGCCGGCCTCGGCGTCGCGGTCGAGGCCGGGATCTCGTCGGCCGATGACGCGGACCGGCTCGCGGTCAGCGGCTTCAGCGATCGGGTGCTGCGCATCCTGATCGAGCCGGACGAGCGTGACCCGGACGCCGCGGTAGCCAGCGCCGCCCGGATCGAGGCGGCCCTGGACCGCCACGGCTTCACGGCGCCGCGCCTGCACCACGGCGACGGCGTGGCCACCTGGTCGGTCCTGCGCGCCGCGATCGAAGCGGGCCGGGACATCCGCATCGGCCTGGAGGACACCGTGGTCCTGGCCGACGGCCGCCCGGCCAGCGGGAACAGGGAGCTGGTCCAGGCCGCTGTACTTATGACCCGCCAGATCTAGCCGTCGGTTGGCCTGACTGGCGGCGAGGCGGTAGTCTTACGCCGCTGGCCTTGCCAGCATCTCGGCCCGGCCTAGCCGGTGCCTGCTCGGCCCCGTCGTCTAGAGGCCTAGGACGCCGCCCTCTCAAGGCGGTAACGCCGGTTCGAATCCGGTCGGGGCTACTTTTTGCGGTTATAGCTGGCTGCGGTCTTGAACGACTCTCTCGGTTCCCCACCTGCGCTTGACCACGTCACGTGTCGACGTTGGGGTTATCGGCCGGGAGGGGCACCAGCCGGGCCGGGGGACCCGGGATGACCACTGCGGAGTCGATGCTGAGGTCCGGGCGGACATGCACGAGCTCGCCCGCGGCCAGCATGCGCCAGCCGGTCTCGCCGTCCATCTGCTCAGACGCGACCACCACGGACGGGCCCAGGTCGGGCAGGTGAACCGAAGAGGTCGTGCTGCGCACGTGCAGGCCCTGGCCTACGGGCCGCTCGAGGATGTGCAGGGCATGCTGCGCGGGATAGCGCAGCGCCCACAGTTCACCGGGCGCCGCGACGACGGCGTTCAGCGAAGAGACCGGCAGGTGCGCCGCGATCCAGGCCGCCGCGGCCGCGATCCCGGCCCCGACGTCGCCGCCCCGCGCATCGGTCTCCTTGGTGATCAGCGCGAAATACCGTTCGGAGTCGGTCTCACCCTGGACCAGGCTGCGGTAGG
This sequence comes from uncultured Actinomycetes bacterium, assembly GCA_963790065.1. GTDB lineage: Bacteria > Actinomycetota > Actinomycetes > Streptosporangiales > Streptosporangiaceae > Palsa-504. The sequence goes on from CAWBNK010000006.1 coordinate 217,188, forward strand.
AGCCGAGTTCCTCCTCCAGCCGCGGCAGCTCGCCCAACCCCCCGTTGTGCGCCATGATCCGGCCGTGCATGGTGAACGGGTGGGTATTAGCTACGGTCCGGCCTCCGGCGGTCGCCCACCGCACGTGCGCCACGAACGTCGACGACTCGGCCTGCTTGGCCTCGTGGATGAATTCCTCGTCGCTGAAGGCCGGTTCCGCCTGCTTGTCCACCACCGGTGCTCCGGCGGAGTCGAAGAAGCCGATTCCGCTGCCGTCAACGTTGCGATGGCTCTGCACCTCGAGCGAATCGGGCGCGTCGAGCAGCCAGAACGTGGCCTGGACCCGTGCCGTCCCCGAGCTCAGCCCGAACAAGCGGCACATGGCGCTCCCCGTTCCCCTCCACGTCCGGCCCGGCCAGCGCCCATCACCATGTCATCCTCCGCGAATCCGGCCTGCTGTCGCGCTCGCGACAAGTTGACGCCATGACACCGGTCCGCGTCTATCTTCCGCCCGGGCGGGTTACCCGGCGCGGGCCGGGGGGCTGTGGCTGTGCAGGGTCTTGGTGCGGTTCTTGTTCCAGGCGGCGGTGGTGCCGTCGGGGTTCAGGACCAGGGTCCAGCCCAGCCGGTGGATCATGACCTGATGGTGGTACGCGCAGAGCAGGACGCACTCCTTGGTGCTGGTCTTGCCGCCGTTCGCCTGGTGCGTCGTATGGTGCACTTCACAGGCCGCGGCGGGCTGGTTACAGCCGCCGGCCCACCGGCAGTGCTTGTCCCGCCAGATGACCGCGTTGCGGATGCCGGCCGGGATGGTGGGGCTGAACCCGATGTCCAGCGGCTGGCTCGGCCCGGCTAGCGGGGCGCCGAGTTCCCGGGTCCGCAGGAAGCTGGCCAGCCCGCCGGGACCGGAGACCAGATCCACGGCCTTGCCGATGATCGCCCGCTGCAGCGCTTGCCGGGACAGCAGCCCGGCCGGGACCGGCCCGGTCGCCGGCCCCGGCTGGCCCTGTCCGGTCGCCGGCCCTGGCTCGCCTGGCATCGCGGGCGAGGCGAGCGGCTCGCAGGGCCCCTGGGGACGGTGCAGGTGGTCGAGGCGGTCCAGGCTGCCGCACAGCCGGACCAGGTCCTCAAGCGCGCCGAGATCGACGTTCCCGTCGACGTAGGTCGCCATCCGCGCATCGCAGGTCATGGCGCGGGCCGCGTCGCCGGTCAGCCACGCGCCGCCGTCACTGCCGCCCGCCGACGCGCTAGCCCGGTGCGCGGCCCACCGGGCCTGCACCCCGGTCACCCACTCGCCCTCCAGCAGCGAGTCGCCGTCCCACCCCCGCAGCTCGGCCAGCGACACGTGCACCACCGCCTTGACCGGCTGCCCGGCCCGCTCCGGCAGCAGCCCGGCCGCGATCAGCCTCCGCATCGCCTCCTGCAGCCCATCGTGATACCGCTGCTTATGGGTGCGGGTGTCCTCGCTGTCCGCCGGAGCCGACAGCGCATCCAGCACGGCGGTGACCACGGCCGCGCACTCCGGGGTCAGGTCCCCGCCCATGACACCGGCGCCTTCGAAGGTGGTGAGAACGGTGACGGACCGGTCCTCGAACCCGCCGCCGGGGTCATCATCGGGCGGGGCGGACCGGGCGAGAATCTCCGCGGCCAGCTCCGCCAGGTCCGGCAGGTCCGCCCCGCGCCGGGCGGCCGTGACCAGGATCGCATCCGCCGCCGGACGGCAGTCCTCGGGCAGCTTGTCGGTCCACCCGCAGATGGTCCGGGCATACGACTCCGACAGCACGAACCCCTCCGCCAGCGCCGCCGCCACCTGCGGATGCGCCGCCGCCCGGCGAGCCCAGGCCCGGTGCTCCCGGGCGGCCTGCCTGGTGATCCGGGTCCGGTGCATCAGCCACGCCGCTGGACTGTAATCCGCGTCCTCGCCATAGCCGCCGCTGGCGGTGAACGCACCCAGGATCCTCGCCCGCGCCGCGGTGCCGACCGCATCGGCCTGCTCCAGGGCCAGCAGGCACGACGCCTGCGCCGCGGTGGCCATCGCGGCCGGATCAGCGGCAGCCAGGAACCCGTACCCAGACCGGATCATCTCCAGCGCCTCACGGGCACTGGCCGGAGCGGCGCAGCGTTTCACCGGATGCTCACCTCCCTCGCAGACCGTCCGCGTATAGGTTCCTTCCAGCCGGGATGATCTCTTGTCGTCATCTTGTTCGACACTAACAGCCCCCTCTGACATTTCCGGGCCCCCGGAACGCAGCGTCACATTCTTTCTTCGCGGCTTGTCATCATTAGGGGTGGCCTAACCACCCAGGGCATGGAGGTGCTGATGACGTTGCCGCCCATCTTGGTCACCGGCGGTACCGGCACGCTGGGTCAGCAGGTGGTATCGCGGCTGCGAGAGGCCGGCCGGGAGGTCCGGGTACTGACCCGGCGCGGCCGCAGCGGGCCTGATGGCGTCGAGTTCGTGACCGGAGACCTGGCCACCGGCGAGGGACTGGCCACGGCCGTGCGAGGGGCCGTGACCATCGTGCACTGTGCCAGCCAGCAGAAGGGCGACGCCGAGGCCGCCCGGAACCTGGTCCGGGCCGTCTCGAACGAGAACGAGGAAACTTCCCCACATCTGGTCTACATCTCGATCGTCGGGGTCGACCGGTTCCCGCGCGGCTACTTCAAGGCCAAGCTGGCCGCCGAGAACGTGATCACCGGCTCCGGGCTGCCCTGGACGATGCTGCGGGCCACCCAGTTCTACGACCTCATCTTGAAGGGTGCCAGGCCGCTCGGGAAGCTGCCGGTGATCCCGGTGCCAAGCGGCTTCGTGACCCAGCCCGTCGACTCGGGCGAAGTGGCGGACCGGCTGGCCGAACTGGCCCTGGGCGAGCCGTCCGGCCGGGTGCCTGATATGGCTGGCCCGCAGGTCCTGGCCTTCGCCGAGGTGATCCGCACCTACCTCCGGGCCACTGGCCGGCGCCCGCGGCCGCTCGTCCCGGTCTGGATCCCGGGCATCCGCGCCGTCCGCGCCGGCGCCCTCTACCCCGACCCGTCGAGCCAGCCCACCCTGGGCCGCCGGACCTGGCGCGAGTTCCTGGCCAACAAGCCCGCCTAGCGCCCAAAGCCCGCCTAGCGCCCCAAAGCCCGCCTAGCGCCCAAAGCCCGCCTGGCGTCCAGAGCTGGCCTCGTCGCCGAGCGCCCCGGTCGTGGTTCCCCTTTCCCTCTCAGCCATCCAAACGCCCCGACATTCACGACATTCGTCGCTATCTGTGTCGCCGGGCCGGACCGCTGTAACCCCCTGTGACATGACGTCGGCCGCCGTGGGTAGGGTTTCCCTCGCCCGGCCCTGATCAGGGCCGGAACCACGGGAGGGAGATCGAAGATGATCGACCGAGAAGCGGGCAACAGCCCGGCGCTGGAGCAAGCCGCGCGCGAACTTCAGGCCGCCCAGCACGACGCCCGGGTCGCCTATGACTGCATCGCCCTGGGCGACCTTGACCGGGCCCACACCCATGCGCTGACCGCCAGGGTCGCCGTGGACGCCGCCGTTACCGCACTGACCGCCGAGCTCGGCCAGGTCGAGCAGGCCGCCGGCCGCTAGGACCCGACCGCGGGAGCGGTCTTTAAGCCTCCGGCGCCTAGCGGTAAGGCCGCAGGGGCGTGACCGAGGTCGAGCAGCTCCTCGTGGACGCCGCCGATCTGCCGGGCCGTATCGACCAGGTGCACCTCGAGGATCCAGTGGCAGATCTGGCCGTTGGCGTCGCGCCTGCGCATCGGCTGGTCGCTGCCGGGTGCGATGTAGGACTCGATCTTGTCGCCGGAGATCTTCTCGTGCGGGAACTGGCCCACCAGGTGCCCGGCGATCGAGCCGCCGAACGTCCACCCGGCGTCGGCGGCCAGGCTGACCATGTGCGCGTACAGCTGCTCGCCACTGATGTCCTCGTGTGCCTCGAAGAACCGCCGGCCGGTGTCGAAGATGACCGGGAGCGCGTCCCGCAGCCGCAGCTTGACCGGATCCTGGCCCAGGGCGTAGGTCCGGCCGAAGTCGGCCTCCCAGTGCTCGAAGACCGGCCCGAAGTCGCAGAACGCGATGTCGTCCGCACCGAGCACCCGGTCCGGCGGGTTCTTCCTGTAGGGCTGCAGGGTGTTAGGCCCGGCTCGCACGATCCGCTTATGCCAGTGCCTGTCCACCCCGAACATCTCGGCCGCCAGGTCCCGGATCGCGTCACTCGCCTCGACCTCGCGCACACCAGGGGCGATGATGGCCCGCGGCTCGATGGCCGCGAACAGTTCGGCCGCCTTGGCCTGCGCGTCCAGTAGCCGGGCCGCGCGCACGTCCTCGTCCTCGACGAGCCGGGAATGCTTTCGTCCCACCATGCGACGAGCTCCCTAATCACCCAGCGCTGCCAGCAGCGCCCTCATCCACGACCCGAGGTCGACCCTACCCACACGCTGCCGAAGCAGGCCGGCCCCTGTGCACAGGCCTGTGCACGCGCAGGCCCCGCCGCGCAGGCCAGCCCCCGTGCGCAGGCCAGCCCCCGTGCGCAGGCCGGCGCGAGGCGCGCCGGGCACGCGAGGCCCGGTGCCGTATCTGCTTCCGGTCGTGTCCGTGCCGACGGCACCGCGAATGTCCCCGGCCTCGCCGCGACGGCCGGGCCCGGTGGGGCCGAGGCAGCCGGCAGGCCGCCGGGGGATGCAGGCGCGCAGACGCCGTGTACCTGGCCGCGATGGCCAGCACGTCCTTCACGTACCAGTGCGCGTGGTTATAGGCGAAGATGGCCCGCTTGAGCCCGGGCAGCGAACCGTACGCGGCACCGTCCGCGCACAGCATCCGGGCGGCGGTGAAGATGGCGTCCGCCGGGTTGTACGGGGTGAGCTTCTGGAACCGGTCGATCCGCACGGCATACTCGGCGAATGTGGCCGGCTCGAACTGCATCGGGCCTTCGGCGCCCTTGCGGTTCTTGCCCTGGTGCACGCCGCGTGCGTTGGACCGGCCGTTGTTCGATTCCATCGTCCCGACGCCGGCCAGCACCTCCCAGGCCAGCCCGCGGCAGGTGCGGGCCGCCGCTACGTACCAGGTCAGGTAGTTCGCCGGGATCAAAGCGAGCTCGTCAGCCGGCCCCCACGGGCTGACCGACGCCGGCCGCCACGGGCTGACCGACGCCGGCCCCCACGGGCTGACCGACGCCGGTCCCCACGGGCTGACCGCCAGCGCCATCCCACCCACCCCACCCGCCCCAGTCGCGGCGTCCGCGTCCGCGGGCAGCAGCGTGGCCCCGGCCAGCGTCACCACCACCGCCACGGCGCCGGCCGCCACCGCGCCGGCCGCCACCGCGCCGACCGCCGGCCGCGCGACCGCCCTCCGCAGCAAGCCGCGTATAAAGTTCACCCACCATATATGTGCAACTTCAACGCAGCGTAATCATCTAACTACTTTAAGTAGCATCAATCTAACTCCTGGGCACGACAAACAGCGGCAGAAACAGCGACAGACAGCTGAGCGACGTTTTACCGGGTAGACCTAGGTACACCCCACCTTCGGGGTCCAGCCTCACTTCCGGACTCACTGCCAGCCGGGCAGACTGGACCCCAGGAGGCACAACGATGAGCACGGGACAGACGCCTGATCACCCGGGCAACCGGGATACCTCCGAGGCCTCGATCGCGTGGCCGGAGGTCTGGGCCTGGGCGGGCGAACGGCTGGCCGTGGCCGGCCGGGGACTGCTGCTGTTCGGGCTGGCACTGGCCGGGCTGATCCAGCTGGCCCTGCTGGCCGGGGCCCTGGTCGGGTCCGTGGTCCTGACCGTGCGGGTAGCCACCACGGGCCACCGCGTCGGCGCGCTGGTCATCGGTGGCTGCGCGGTGGCGTGCTGGCTGCTGAGCCCGTTCATCCTGCGGTGGATGCGTAGCCTGGCCCGGCTGAGCCGCCACGTCATCTCCCAGTGGGCCAAGGTACCCATCGCCGACCCATACCTGCCCCGCTCGTGGGCCACCGGGGGCAGCAAAGGCCCGCGCCGGCGGCTGGCCTGGCTGCTGACCGACCCGGCGACCTGGCGGGACCTGCTGTGGGTGACGGTGAACGGGCTGTTCGGCTGGATCCTGGCCCTGCTGCCCGCAGGCGCGCTGTTCCTCGGGCTGCTCGCCATCGTCGCGCCCTACACCTCAGGCCTGACCCGCTTCCTGGCCATCGGCGCTGCGGCCGCCGTGACCTGGGCGTCCCCCAACCTGCTGCGCGGCTACGGCTACTTCGCCCGCTCCATGCTGGCCCCGACCCGGGAGGCCGAACTCACGCTCAGGGTCCAGCAGCTAGCCCAGACCCGCACCGAGGCCATGGACACCGGCGCGGCCGAGATCCGGCGGATCGAGCGGGACCTGCACGACGGCGCGCAGGCCCGGCTGGTGGCCATGGGCATGACCCTGGATGCCGCGGGCCAGATCATCGACAGCAACCCGGACGCGGCCCGGGCCCTGCTGTACGAGGCCCGCGACGCCTCGGTCAAGGCCCTAGCCGAACTACGCGACCTAGTCCGCGGCATCCACCCGCCGGTGCTGGCCGACCGGGGCGTGGCCGACGCGATAAGGGCGCTCAGCCTGGACACCCCGCTGCGCATCCACCTGGCCAGTGACCTGCACGGCCGCCCGCCCGCGCCGATAGAATCGGCCGCCTACTTCGCCGTCAGCGAGTTGCTGGCCAACGTGACCAAGCACGCCGAGGCCCGGCAGACCTGGATCGACCTGCGGTACACCGACGGGATGCTGCGCATCGGCGTGACCGACAACGGGCACGGCGGCGCCGACGCCGCCCGCGGCACCGGGCTGCGCGGCATCGAGCGCCGGCTGGCCCCGTTCGACGGGGTGCTCGCGGTCAGCAGCCCGCCCGGCGGCCCGACCGCGGTAACCATGGAGATCCCGTGCGAGTTGTCATTGCCGAAGACCTCTTCCTGCTGAGGGACGGCCTGACGCGCATGCTCCAGGCCCATGGCCTGGAGATTTCCGCGGCTGTCGACAACGGCGCCGACCTGCTGGCCGCGGTGACCGCGGACCGGCCGGACGTGGCCATCGTGGACGTGCGGCTGCCACCGACCTTCACCGACGAGGGCATCAGGGCCGCCCTCGCGGCCCGGAAGACGGTGCCAGGCCTGCCGGTGCTGGTCCTGTCCCAGTACGTGGAGCAGCTGTACGCCCGTGAGCTGCTGGCGGGCGGCACCGGGGGCATCGGCTACCTGCTCAAGGACCGGGTCTTCGACAGCGCCCAGTTCGTCGACGCCGTCCGCCGGGTAGCCGCCGGCGGAACCGCCATGGACCCGGAGGTGATCGCCCGCTTGCTCGCCCGCAACAGCGGCGACGGCAGCCTGGCCACCGTATCCCCGCGCGAGCGCGAGGTGCTCGCGCTGATGGCCGAGGGCCGGTCCAACGCCGCCATCGCCCAGCGGCTCGTGATCACCGAACGCGCCGTGGCCAAGCACACCGCGTCCATCTTCGGGAAGCTGAACCTGCAGCCCTCCGACGACGACAACCGCCGCGTCCTGGCCGTCCTGGCCTACCTCGGCGGCTGAGCCCGGCCGAACGCCCAGCCGGACCAACCCGCATAACCTGCACGCCCGCGGGCAGGACGGGGTCACGTGCTTGTCCGACAGCGCCCGGGGGTGTCAAGTGAGCACAGATCCGCAGCCGGCCTCGATACCGGCTCAGGCCCCGCCGCCGCCCGCCGACCTGCCCGAGCTCGAGACGGCCCGCGGGGCGGCCAGCCAGCCGGAGCAGCCGCCCGGGGCGCCCCAGCAAGCGCCCGCGGCCCCGTTGCCGCAGCACAAGATCAAGCCGACCAGGATCAGCGGCCTGTGGATCGCGGTGACCTTCTTCGCCGTGATCCTGCTGCTGCTCCTGATCTTCATCCTGCAGAACGGCACCAAGGTCGACATCGCCTACATGGGCATGCACGGCCATATCCCGCTGGGCGTGGCCCTGCTGCTGGCCGCGGTGTGCGGCGTGCTGCTGACCATCCTGGCCGGGGCGGCGCGCATCAGCCAGCTGCGGACCGTGGCCCGGCGTCACCGCAAGGCCGACGCGCGCCGGGCCGGGCCGAGCCGGAGCTGAGCACCCCGGCGATCCGCCTGGTCGCCTCGCGCAGCTGATCGGGCGTGTGCGCCGCGTAGCCGACCACCAGCCCGGGCGGCCCGGGCGCCGCCCGGTGCCAGGACAGCGGGTGGACCAGCACCCCGGCCTGGTGGATGCGCTCGGCCAGGTCCCGGTCGTCCAGGTCTCTGTTGTCCAGGTTCGGGTCGTCCTGGTTCGGGCCAGGGAACGTGACCAGCAGGTGCAGGCCCGCCGCCACGCCCTGGACCCGGGCCTGCGGCAGCTGCTCGCGGACGGCGCGCAGCAGGGCGTCGCGCCGGATCCGCTGCCGCTTGCGGGCCAGCCGGATGTGCTGCTCGAGCTCGCCGGTGGCGATCAGCCGGGCCAGCACCAGCTGCGGCAGCGCCGGACTGCCCAGGTCCGCGGCGTACTTGGCCTCGACCAGGTCGGCGTGCAGCCGGGCCGGAGGCACCAGCCAGCCCAGCCGCATGCCCGGCGCCAGCGTCTTGGACGTGCTGCCGGTGTAGGCCACGTGGCCGGGCGCGGAGGCCTGCAGCGCGGGCACCGGGGCCCGGTCGTAGCGGTACTCGGCGTCGTAGTCGTCCTCGATGATCAGCGCATCGGCGGCCGCCGCCCAGTCCAGCAGGTCCCGGCGCCGCCGCGGGGCCAGCACCACGCCGGTGGGGAACTGGTGGGCGGGCGTGAGCAGCGCCGCCCGCAGCCCCGCCTCGGCCAGGCCGCCGGTCTGCAGTCCGTCGGCGTCCACCGGCACCGGGACCGGCCGCAGGCCCCAGTACTCGAACTCGTCCCGCGCTCCGCGGGAGCCGGGGTCCTCGACCGCGATACCGGTCCGGCCCTGGCCGTTCAGCCACCGGGCCAGCAGGGCCAGGGACTGGGCCACCCCGTTGACCACGATGATGTCGTCCGCGTCGGCCCGCAGCCCGCGGGTCCGGGCCAGCCAGCCTGCCAGTTCCCGGCGCAGCGCCTGGCTGCCGCGCGGATCGCCGTAGCCGAGGTCGGCCACGCTGGCCTCCTGCAGGACCGCCCGCTCGGCCCGCAGCCACGCCGCCCGCGGGAACCTCGACAGGTCGGGCACGCCGGGCGACAGGTCGAGCTCGGCCTGCGCCCGCCACCGCTGCGGCAGCACCGTAGCAGCCTGTCCCGCCCGCTCGGGTTTCTTAGTCGGCCGAACGGTCCGTGGCACCAGCTCCGACACCCTCGTACCCGTCCCGGCCCGCCCGCTGACCAGGCCTTCGTCGGCCAGCCGCTGATACGCCTCCACGACCACGCCGCGCGAGATGCCCAGGTCGCCGGCCAGCAGCCGGGTCGCCGGCAGCGCGGTCCCGGCCGCCAGCCGCCCGTCGATGATCGCCGCCCGGATTTCCCCGGCCAGCCACGCCGTCAGCCCCCGCCCCGGCGCCCCCGCCGGATCCAGCTGCAAGAAATCCGCCCCGCCCCGCACCCCGTTCCGCGTCTGGCCGCCCCGCACGCCGTCCCCCATCTCGCCGCCCCCCACCCCGCCGCGCATCCTGGCCATTGGTCCACTATAGATTCCGGTTCTTGGCCCTGGTAGCTGGGCCATGCCCGCCCTACCGTGAACCTCATGGCCGCCGTTCGCACCCCCGACGCTCCCGTCCTGCCCGCCGTGACACCGCCCGAGGGACAGCACCTCGGTCCCGGCCTGGCCTTCGGCGCCGGGGCCATGATCTGCGTGGGCGGCAGCGTCGCGGTCTCCGGCGTGCTGGCCGGGGCGCCGGCCTTCACCGCCGAGGCGCTCAGGTACGCCCTGGCCTGCCTGATCCTGGTCGCGCTGGCCCGGCTGACCGGCCGGCGGCTGGTCTGGCCGCGCGGCGCCGAATGGCTGTGGCTGTCCGGCGTCGCCGCCACCGGCCTGGTCCTGTTCAACATCGCGCTGGTGGCCGGGTCCCGGCACGCCGAACCAGCCGTCCTCGGCGTGGCCGTGGCCTGCGTCCCCGCCCTGCTGGCCGTGCTCGGGCCGCTGCTGGAAGGCTCCCGCCCGCGGCCCGGCCTGGTCGCCGCCGCCCTGGTCGTGACCTGCGGCGCCGCCCTGGTCCAGGGGGTCGGCCGGACCGACGGCATCGGCATCGCCTGGGCCGCCGTGGTGTTCGGCTGCGAGGCCGCGTTCACCCTGCTGGCCATCCCGGTCCTGGGCCGGCACGGCCCCTGGGGCGTGTCGGTGCACACCACCTGGCTGGCCACCGTGATCTTCGCCGTCATCGGTGTGGTGCACGAGGGCCCCGCCGCCGCCCTCCGGCTAAACCACCAGGACTGGCTGGCCGTCGCGTACCTGGCCGTGGCGGTCACGGCGGTGGCGTTCGTCCTGTGGTATTCCAGCGTGGGACGGCTGGGCGCCAGCCGGGCCGGCCTGCTCACCGGCATCGCCCCGGTCGCCGCGGCCGCCGCCGGCGTCCTGCTCGGCGGCCCCGCGCCCCGCCCCCTGGTCTGGGCCGGCATCGCCGTAGTCGCCGCCGGCCTGACCCTCGGCCTGCGAAGGTAGGGCCATGCAGTTCCAGCATTCGTCTGACATCTGGCGCGACTTCCCGCAGCTAGTGCCCGGTGCCCTGTACCTCGACGGCATCACCAGCACCGCCGAGGTCAGGCCCGGCCGCTTCTACGCCACCGCGGCCGAGCGCCTCACCGGGGCCACCGAGAGCGAACTGCCCGAGATCCAGGCCTGGCGACGCGTCTTCGCCCAGATGGGCCTCAAGCCGACCCAGTACCGCTGCGCCTCGGAGTCGCTGCTGCGCCGTTTCCGCAAGGAGGGCAGCCTGCCCGCGCTGCATCCCCTGGTCGACCTGTGCAACGCGATCTCGCTGGCCTTCGCCATCCCGGTCGCCGTGCTGGACGCCGCCCAGATCACCGGCCCGCTCGAGGTGAGGTACGCGACCGGGGCGGAGACCTACCTGACCTTCGCCGGCGACATCGAGCACCCGGCCCCCGGCGAGGTCATCTTCGCCGACCACGCCGGCCAGGCTCACGCCCGCCGCTGGACCAACCGCCAGAGCGGCCTATCAGCCGTCCGCGACTCCACCACGTCCGCCCTGATCGTCGCCGAAGCCCTGCACGACCAGGCCGCCACTGACATCCCCGACCTGCTCAAGACCCTCGCCGCCGAACTCGAAGCCACCTGGTCCGTGACGCCGCAGACCACCATCCTGACCTCAACCTCGCCCGTCTTCACCTTCGCTGGCTGAGCCCAGCGCGGCGAGGTCCTGTGACCCGGACTGGGCCAGCCGCGCGTGCTCGGCCTGCTGGGTGACCTTCGGCTGGCCGGCCCGGCCCCGGTACCGGGCGGGCTCGACCGTGCCGCGCTGGTAGGCGCCGATCGCGGCGACCGCCCCGTCCAGGCCCACCGGCCCGTAGTACAGCCCGTGCGGCATGATGACCAGGTTGGCCGCGAACCGGTGCCCGCCCACGTGCGTGGTCTGGAACACCTGCCCGGGATAGCGCGCGGCCAGCGCCTGGGCCAGCGGCCCGCCCCACCGCGCGCAGCAGGCACTGCGCTGCGCGTGCGTGCACACCAGGAACACCGGCGAACTCACCACCGAGCCGAAGTCGGGCGCGCTCCCCGCCGCCAGCTTCTCCAGGTCCAGCGCCGCCACCGGGTCGGCCAGCCCGCCTGCCGCCGACTCGGTCCACGTGGCGTGCCGCAGCCACGGCTGCGCTCCCTCCGTCCAGCCCGCGTAGATGCTGCGCGTCGTCCCGATCCGGCCACGTCCGGGCCGGCGGATCATCTGGACCCGCACGCCGAGCGCGTCCGCGGCGCCGACCACGGAAGCCAGCGGCGGCGGCAGCACGGACTCGGCCGGCTCGTGCGGCCACGGCCCCGGGTGCTCGATCAGCAGCCAGGCCCTCGACGCCTCCGGAGCCGAAGCCGCCGACGATTCCGTGCCGTCGTGGCTGGCGGCGCCGTGCTCACAGACTTCGGTCACGTGCTCAACCTCCGGTTTAATGCTAGGTAATGAAATGAGGTAAGGCTAACCTAAGCGAAGGCTACAAGGCAGGCGCCGTCTCGCATCCCGAGCACCCTGCGACCGCGGCGTGTCGGGCGGGGTAGCATCGGTCCGGGCCTGTCCCGGACCGAGGAGGAGACGCGCTTGATGCTGCGCACCAGGGATACCCGCGTCACCGGTTACACGCCGCTGCTGTCCCCGGCCGCCCTGCTCGACGAGCTGCCGCTGAGCGAGCAGGCCGCGGACACCGTGGAACGCACCCGGTCCGAGGTCCGTGCCGTCCTGGACGGCACCGATGACCGGCTGCTGGTCATCGCCGGGCCGTGTTCGGTGCATGACCCGGTCGCCGCACTGGACTACGCGGGCCGGCTGCGGGCGCTCGGTCACCAGGCCGACCTGCTGCTCGTAATGCGCGTCTACTTCGAGAAGCCGCGCACCGTAACCGGCTGGAAGGGCCTGATCAACGACCCCGGCATGGACGGCGGCCACGACGTGCACCGCGGCCTGCGCACCTCCCGGCGGCTGCTCATCGACATCGTCGATCTCGGCCTGCCGGTCGGCTGCGAGTGGCTGGACCCGATCACCCCGCAGTACATCGCCGACGCCGTGACCTGGGGCGCGATCGGCGCCCGGACCACAGAAAGCCAGGTCCACCGCCAGCTCGCCTCCGGCCTGTCGATGCCGGTCGGGTTCAAGAACGGCACCGACGGGGACGTCCAGGTGGCGGTGGACGCCTGCCGCGCCTCCACCGCCGGGCACACGTTCTTCGGCGTCACGCACAACGGCGCGGCTGCGGTGGTCACCACGGCAGGCAACCCGGACACCCACGTCATCCTGCGCGGCGGCCGCACCGGCCCGAACTACGAGCCCAGCCACGTGAGCAAGGCTCTGGACCTGATCGCGGGCTCCGGCCTGCCCCGCCGGCTGATGGTCGACGCCAGCCACGGCAACAGCGGCAAGGACCACCGCCGCCAGCCGGTGGTCGCCGCCTCCATCGCCGAGCAGGTCGCGGCCGGCGAGACCGGCCTGACCGGCGTCATGCTGGAGAGCTTCCTGGCCGAGGGCCGCCAGGAGCCCGGCCGCCCGGACACCCTGACCTACGGTCAGAGCGTCACCGACGCCTGCATGGACATCGAGGCCACGGCCGCCGTACTCGACGGCCTGGCCGCCGCCGTCCGCACCCGCCGTAACGCTCTGTCGGCCGAACGGTCCAGCCCGCCCGCTGGCCCCAACCCCGGCGCCTAGCCGACGGCGGGCAGGTTCGCGATGGCCGCGTCGATCCGCTCCTGAGGCAGCTCGAAGTCGGTCATCTCGCCGGACAGGTACTTCTCGTAGGCCACCATGTCGAAGTGCCCGTGGCCGCACAGCGCGGTCAGGATCACCTTAGGCTCGCCGGACTCGGCGCACTGCTTGGCTTCCTCGATGGCCGCGGCCAGGGCGTGCGTAGGCTCGGGCGCCGGGATGATGCCCTCGGTCCTGGCGAACAGCACCGCGGCGGCGAAGCACTCCAGCTGCGGCTTGGCCACGGCCTCGAACAGGCCCAGCTCGTACATGTGCGACAGCAGCGGCGACATGCCGTGGTAGCGCAGTCCGCCTGCGTGCACCGGGTCCGGGATGAACTCGTGACCCAGGGTGTGCATCTTCAGCAGCGGCGTGAACCCGGCCGTGTCGCCGAAGTCGTAGGCGTACACCCCGCGGGTGAACGACGGGCAGGCCGACGGCTCGACCGCGCGGAAGACCGGGTCGGCCCGGCCGGCCAGCTTCTCCCGCAGGAACGGCAGGAACAGGCCGGCGAAGTTAGAGCCGCCGCCGGTGCAGCCGACGATCAGGTCGGGCATGGACTCCCCGGCCGCGGCGAACTGCTTGATCGCCTCCTGGCCGATCACCGTCTGGTGCATCAGCACGTGGTTGAGCACGCTGCCCAGCGCGTACCTGGTGTCGGCGCTGCCGCCGGCCGCCTCGACCGCCTCGCTGATCGCGATGCCCAGGCTGCCTGGCGAGTCCGGGTCGGCGGCCAGGATCTTGGCGCCCGCGGTGGTGGCCCGGGACGGGCTGGGATGCACGGAGGCGCCCCAGGTCTGCATCATCGTGCGCCGGTAAGGCTTCTGGTCGTAGGACGCGCGGACCATCCAGATCTCGCAGTCGATGCCGTACTGCGCGCAGGCGAAGGCCAGCGCGCTGCCCCACTGGCCGGCGCCGGTCTCGGTGGTGAGCCGCTTGGTGCCCTCGGCCGCGTTGTAGTACGCCTGGGGGACCGCAGTGTTCGGCTTGTGCGACCCGGCCGGGGAGACCCCCTCGTACTTGTAGTAGATCCGGGCCGGGGTGTGCAGCGCCTTCTCTCAGCCGGCGGGCCCGGTACAGCGGGGTGGGCCGCCACAGCCGGTATACGTCCAGCACGTCGTCGGGCACGTCGATGAAGGAGTCGCCGGATACTTCCTGGCGGATGAGCTCCATCGGGAACAGCGGCGCCAGGTCTTCCGGGCCGACCGGCTGGCCGGTCCCTGGATGCAGCGGCGGAGGCGGCGGCGCGGGCAGGTCGGGGATGACGTTGTACCACTGGCGGGGGATCTCTGACTCATCCAGCGTGATCTTGGTGCGCTCAGACACGACGGCCTCCTAACCGATCATCCTCTGCCGAACCTTACGCTCTGTTGTCCATACTCGCCTCCGGGCCCCACCCCCTCCGCTTCCCCCCTCACTGCGCCTCCTTCCCTCCTCGCTCGTTCCTCGCTCCTCAGTCCAGGCCGCGGCGCGCCCCTTTGGCTCGCGGGTCCCTTGTCAGCCGATCGGTCTCCGATCAGACTTGGGCCTTACTGGTGGAGATGGGGTGTTGACGGGGTGCTCGCCGCGATGCGCGCGGAGCTGCTGGTGCTGCGGAAATGGCCGGCGGCCTGGGGCCTGCTGCTGGTCCTTCCTGCGGTCACGCTGCTCAGCTATTACGTGGTCTCGTTCGTGCAGTACGTCACCGAGACTCCGGCCCAGTACGCGCAGCTCGGTTCGCCGGCCCAGGACCTGCCGTCGATGCTGCCCAGCCAGTTCGTCATCATCTCGCTGACGCAGTTCGGCTCGGCCGGGGTGGTGATGTTCGCCGTGCTGGGGGCGGCGCTGGCGGGCGGTGACTGGGGACGCGGGACAATCGGGACCGCGCTGCTGACCGGCGCCGGCCGGGTCCGGACCGGTGCCGGGCAGGCGCTCGCGCTGGCCGTGGCGCTGGCGGCCAGCGTGGCGGCCACGTTCGCGGTGTCGGCGGCGGCCAGCCTGCTGATCCGGGCGGTGGAAGCCAGGGCGGCCAACCCGGTCGACGCGACGTTCCCCGCCGCCTGGGTCGTGGTGCGCGGGCTCGGCGTGGGCCTGCTGATCGCCGTGGCGTACGGGGCGCTGGGCCTGGCGCTGGGCACGGTGTGCCGCAGCGCGGCCGCCGGGATCGCTGCCGCGCTGGTGTGGACCGTGCTGATCGAGCCGACCGTGTTCAACCTGTGCTCGCAGGCGCAAGGGGCGTGGACCTGGGTGGCCGGCTTCCTCCCGGCCACCAGCGCGGAGACGGCCGCCAGCCTGTTCGGCTCACCGGGCGGCGGGGCGGGCTCGGCGATGTGGCTGTTCGTCCGGCCCGCGGTGGCGGGCCTGGCGCTGGCCGGCTATACGGCGGCGTTCCTCGGCCTGGCCCTGATCCTGCTGCGCCGCCGGGACATCGCGCCCCGGCCGGACCGCCGCCGCCGGACCCGCCCGCCCCGCCCGGCCCGCCCGGTGCCCGGTATGGTCCCGGCGCCGGGACCGCTTGGCGGGGTGCTGGCCTCGCTGCGCGCGGAGCTGATGGTCATGCGGCGCCGCCCGGCCGTGTGGGCGCTGGTCCTGGCCACCCCCGTCACGGTGCTGATCGGCGACTACCTCACCGGCTACGTGTACTACCGGACCGCCGCCACCGGCCTCACCGTGGGTGTGAGCGCCCCGCTGGTGCTGACCGCCTTGCTGCCCGGCCAGTACCTGACCAGCGCCCTGTCCGGCTTCGGAAGCTACAGCGAGTACGGGCCGGCCGTCTTCTTCCTGCTCGGCGCGCTGATCGCCGGCACTGACTGGGGACGGGGCACGGTCAGGACGTCCCTGCTGCAGGGCCCGGGCCGGCTCCAGACGCGGATCGGCCAGGACCTGGCCGTGCTGACCGCCGCCGTCGCCGGGGTGGCGCTGACGTTCGCGGCCGCGGCCGCGGCCAGCGCGGTCGCCGCGGGCCTGGACGGCTCGGCGCTCCCGCAGGCCAGCAGCTTCCCGGTCCCCGCGCACGTCGCCACGTCGGTGGCCGGCGGTGTGGTCATCGCGCTGGCCTGCACCGCCGTCGGCCTGGCCGCCGGCACCCTGCTGCGCAGCGCCACCAAGGCGGTCGCAGCCGTGCTGCTGTGGACCGTCATCGTGCAGCCGTACCTGGATCAGATCGGCCCCCAGCTGCGTGGCGTGCTGCTGAAGCTGTACGAGGTGCTGCCCGACGCGAGCATCAACACCCTGATCAACCTCTACAACACCACGGCCGACTCGGGCTCGGGCACGCTGGTGCAGGCGCCGAGCGGGGTGCAGGTGGCCCCGGTGCTCGCCTTCGCCGTGCTAGCCCTGTACATCCTGGCCGCGCTGGCCGTCGCCGCCGTGGTCACCAGGCGGCGCAGCCTCATCTGACCGGCCCCGGACCGCTCAGCCTACGAGCGTCTTGACCGCGGCGGCCAGCTCGGACATGGCCTTCTTGGCGTCGGCGAAGTACATGCTGGTCTTCGGGTCGAAGTACAGCTCGTTCTCCATGCCGGCGTAGCCGGTGCCCATCGAGCGCTTGACCACGATGACCGACTTGGCCTGGTCCACGTCCAGGATCGGCATGCCGGAGATGTCGTTGCCGGGCCGCCGGGCCGCCGGGTTGGTCACGTCGTTGGCCCCGATGACCAGGGCCACGTCGGTCCGGGCGAACTCGGGGTTGATCTCGTCCATCTCCTTCAGCTGCGGGTACGGCACGTTGGCCTCGGCCAGCAGCACGTTCATGTGACCCGGCATCCGGCCCGCCACCGGGTGGATGGCGTAGCTGACCTCGATGCCGCGCTCCTCCAGGATGCTGGCCAGCTCGGCCACGCCGTGCTGTGCCTGCGCCGCGGCCAGGCCGTAGCCCGGCACGATGATCACCTTGGACGCGTAGGCCAGCTGGATGGCCGCGTCGTCAGCCGCGATCGAGCGGACGTGGGCGTCGCCCGCCGGGCCGACCGCCGCCGCGCTGTCCCCGGTGCCGAACCCGCCCACGATGATGTTGGCCAGCGACCGGTTCATCGCGTCGGCCATCAGCTTGGTCAAGATGCCACCGGACGCGCCGACCAGCGCGCCGGCCACGATCAGCGCCCAGTTGCCGATGACGAAGCCGGCCATGGCCACCGCGGTGCCGGTGAACGCGTTCAGCAGCGAGATCACCACCGGCATGTCCGCGCCGCCGATCGGCAGCACCATCAGCACCCCGAGCGCCAGCGCGGCCAGCACCACGATCAGCAGCGCCGGCAGGCTGGCCGTGCCGAACAAGAACGCGGCCGTGCCCACCGCGACCACGGCCAGGGCCACGTTGAGCAGCCGGCTGCCCTTGAAGATGATCGGCTGGCCGCCGATGAAGCCCTGCAGCTTGCCGGCCGCGATGATCGACCCGGAGAACGTCACCGAGCCGATCAGCACGTCCAGGACGGTGAACACGGTGGTGGTGCCGAGCACGCCCCCGACCCGGGATTCGGCCTCGATGTAACCGTAGATGGCGACCAGCGCGGCGGCGCCGCCGCCGACCGAGTTGAACGCCGACACCAGCTGCGGCATGGCGGTCATCTGCACCGTCCGGGCCGCGTACAGGCCGACGGCCGAGCCGATCAGCACCCCGGCGATCAGCACGATCCAGCCGGTCGTGGTGACCGTGCCGTCGTGGATCATCAGGATGAGGGTGGCCACGCCGGCGATGATCATGCCCGCCATCGAGGTCTGGTTGCCACGCCGCGCGGTGGCCGGGCTGTTCATCAGGTGCAGGCCGATCACGAACAGCGCCGCGGCCAGCACGTAGACGAGCTGGATGTATCCGGTGAACCCGCTCACTGCTCGGCCTTCCCGGCCTTGCTCAGCAGGCCCTTCAGGCCCTTGGCCCCGTTCAGCGCCCCAGTGTTCAGCGACCCCGTGTTCAGCGACCCAGTGTTCAGCGACCCAGTCCCGGCCGGAGTACCCTCGGCCGGGGCCTTGCGGCGGAACATCTTCAGCATCCGCTCGGTCACCACGTACCCGCCGACCACGTTGGCGGAGGCGAAGACCGCGGCCACGAAGGCCAGGATGTAGCCGACCACGGTGTGCGCGGTCACCCCGATGAGCAGCGCGCCGGCCAGCACGATGCCGTGGATCGAGTTGGTCGCCGACATCAGCGGCGTGTGCAGCGTGGCCGGGACCTTCCCGATGACCTCGATGCCGACCAGCAGCGCGAGGATGAAGATGGTCAGGTCAGTCAGTAGCGCCGTCGACATCGGAGCCTCCCTGGAAGTGCGGTTCGGCGGGCAGCAGGGCGGTCACGCCCTCGTTCACGACCCGGCCGCCGTGCGTGATGACCACGCCGGCCTGGATCTCGTCGCCGGTGTCGATGGCCAGCGAGCCGTCCTTCGTCATGTACTCGAGCAGCGCCGAGATGTTCCGTGAGTAGGCGTTCGAGGCCGCGGTCGGCATGGTGGCGGGCAGGTTGTCCGCCCCGATGATGGTGACCCCGTTGCCGGTGACGATGATCTCGCCCGGCTGGGAGCCGGCCACGTTGCCGCCCAGCGTGCTGGCGCCCATGTCCACGATGACCGAGCCAGCCGACATGGCCTTGACCGCATCCTCGGTGACCAGCAGCGGCGGGCGGCGGCCGGGCACCTGGGCCGTGGTGATGATCACGTCGTGCCGGGCGATGTGGCCGAGCAGCTCGTCCTGCTGGACCTGGCGCTCCTCGGCGGTCAGCTCGCGCGCGTAGCCGCCCTCGCCGGCCGCCGAGACGCCCGCGGTGAGCTCGATGAACGTGGCCCCCAGCGAGGTCACCTCGGTCTTGGACGCGGGCCGGACGTCGTAGCCGCTGACCACGGCGCCCAGCCGCCGCGCGGTGCCGATGGCCTGCAGGCCGGCCACGCCCGCGCCGAGGACCAGCACCCTGGCCGGCCGGGCGGTGCCCGCCGCGGTGATCAGCATCGGGAAGAACCGGCCGAACTCAGACGCGGCCACCACCGCCGCCTTGTACCCGGCCACGTTGGCCTGCGAGCTGAGCGCGTCCATCGGCTGAGTCCTGGTCAGCGTGCGCGGCATCCGGTCCAGGCTGACCGCGGTCACCCCGCGGTCGGCCAGCGCGGCGGCCAGCTCCGGGTCGGTGAGCGGGGCCAGCATGCCGAACACCGCCTGGCCGGCCCGGAGCCGGCTCACCGTCACGGCGGACGGCTTGGTCACGGTGAGGATCACGTCGGCCGTCTCGAGCAGTTCCTCGGCGTCCAGGATGGTCGCGCCCGCGTCGGCGTAGGCGGCGTCGGACAGCCAGGCGCCCTCGCCGGCGCCCCGCTCGACCAGCACCTCGATCCCGGCCGGACGCAGCTTGGCCACCGCGTCGGGCACCAGGGCCACCCGGCGCTCGCCGGGCGCGGTCTCCTTGACCACAGCTGCCTTCATGCCCATGACCTCATCTTCGTGTCCTGGTGGTGTCGTTGGGGTCCCAGTCTGACCTTATCCATAATTGTTCCATTATTGCATATTCATCGAAGTACCGGTCTGGTACCCCGGGTCCGCACAGCGAGATCAGCCGTAATCACCCGCCATCGGCAGGTTACCGGCCCCGGGTTACGCCTCTGCACCCCAGCGGTATCTCTCCCCGCCCGCTACCCCTCCGCGCGCAGCAGCTTGCTCCCACCGCTACCGCCCGGCGCAGCAGCTTGCTCCCGCCCCGGCCGTATCCCTCGGCGCGTCCCCGCCACTACCCTTCCGCGCGCAGCAGCTTGCTGATCCGGTCTCCGGCCGCCACCACGGCGCCGGCGTGCAGCCGGCCCGGCCACCGGGTCAGCCGCTCGATCGGCCCGGACACCGAAACCGCGGCCAGCACCCGGCCGCCAGGCCCGCGGACCGGGGCGGACACCGAGGCCACGCCCGGCTCGCGCTCGGCCGCGGTGGCGGCCCAGCCGCGCCGGCGGACCTGAGCCAGCGTGGTGGCGGTGAACTTCGCGCCGCGCAGCCCGCGGTGCATCCGGCTGCCTTCTTCCCAGGCCAGCAGGACCTGGGCGGCCGAGCCAGCGGTCATCGGCAGCGCCGCCCCGACCGGGACGGTATCCCGCAGCCCGCTGGTCCGCTCGGCCGCCGCCACGCAGATCCGCGTGTCGGCGTGCGGCCGGTACAGCTGCGCGCTCTCCCCGGTGGCGTCCCGCAGCTGGGTCAGCACGGGCTGGGCCACGGCCAGCAGCCGGTCCTCGCCGGCCGCGGCGGCCAGCTCGCCGATCCGCGGGCCGAGCACGAACCGGCCCTGCGCGTCGCGGGTCAGCAGCCGGTGGGTCTCCAGGGCTACCGCGATGCGGTGCGCGGTCGGCCGGGCCAGGCCCGTGGCCTTGACCAGCTGGGCCAGCGAAGCGGGGCCGCTCTCCAAGGCAGACAGCACGGAAACGGTCTTGTCGAGAACGCCGACTCCGCTAGAGTTGTTCATGTTATGAATACTGCCGTCTCGAATTGCGAGACGCAAATGAGGAGATAGAACTGAAGGGAGAGAGCGTGATGGGCCGTACGCTCGCTGAGAAGATCTGGGACGCCCACGTGGTGCGCAGCGCCGAGGGCGAGCCGGACCTGCTCTATATCGACCTTCACCTGGTCCACGAGGTGACCAGCCCGCAGGCCTTCGACGGGCTGCGGGACGCGAGCCGGAAGGTACGCCGGCCCGACCTGACCATCGCCACCGAGGACCACAACGTGCCGACCACCGGCATCACCGGGACCGGCGCGCCCACCCCGCTATACGGCTCGGGCAGCCCGTTCACCGACCCGGTCTCCCGCACCCAGGTCGAGGCGCTGCGCAAGAACTGCGCCGAGTTCGGCATCCGGCTGCATCCCACGGGCGACGCCGGTCAGGGCATCGTGCACGTCATCGGCCCCCAGCTGGGCCTGACCCAGCCCGGCCTGACCATCGTCTGCGGCGACTCCCACACCTCGACCCACGGCGCACTGGGCGCGCTGGCCTTCGGCATCGGGACCAGCGAGGTCGAGCACGTGCTGGCCACCCAGACGCTGCCGCAGCAGCGGCCCAAGACCATGGCCATCACCGTCGACGGCGCGCTGCCCGACGGCGTGACGCCCAAGGACCTGATCCTGGCCATCATCGCCAAGATCGGCACCGGCGGCGGCCAGGGCTACGTGGTCGAGTACCGCGGTCCGGCGGTCCGTGCGCTGTCCATGGAGGGCCGCCTGACCGTGTGCAACATGTCCATCGAGGCCGGGGCCCGGGCGGGCCTGGTCGCCCCGGACGACGTGACCTTCGCCTACCTGGAGGGCCGGCCACACGCCCCGTCCGGCGCCGCCTGGGAAGCTGCGCTCGACTACTGGCGCTCGCTGCCCGGCGATGCGGACGCGGTTTTCGACCGCGAGGTCCGGCTGGACGCCGGGACGCTGAGCCCGTACGTGACCTGGGGCACCAACCCGGGCCAGGCGCTGCCGCTGGCGGCCTCGGTACCCGACCCGGATTCGATCGAGGACCCGGATAAGCGGGCCGCCGCGGAGCGCGCGCTGACGTACATGGACCTCAAGCCCGGCACCGCGCTGCGCGACATCGCGGTGGACACGGTGTTCCTCGGCTCCTGTACCAACGGCCGGCTGGAAGACCTGCGTGCCGCCGCCTCGGTCCTGGCCGGGCGGCGCGTCGCCCCGTCCGTCCGGATGCTGGTCGTGCCCGGATCCATGCAGGTGCGGGCCCAGGCCGAGGCCGAGGGCCTGGACGCGGTGTTCACCGCGGCGGGCGCCGAGTGGCGGGCGGCGGGCTGCTCCATGTGCCTCGGCATGAACCCGGACAAGCTCGCCCCCGGCGAGCGCAGCGCGTCGACCTCCAACCGTAACTTCGAGGGCCGCCAGGGCAAGGGCGGGCGCACCCACCTGGTCTCGCCCGCGGTGGCCGCCGCGACCGCCGTGACCGGCCACCTCAGCGCGCCCGCGGACCTGTAAGGAGACCGACCATGGAACCGTTCACCACGCACACCGGCCGCGCCGTCCCGCTGCGGCGGACCAACGTGGACACCGACCAGATCATCCCGGCCGAGTACCTCAAGCAGGTCAGCCGGGCCGGGTTCGGCAAGGGCCTGTTCGCGGCCTGGCGCGAGGACCCGTCGTTCGTGCTCAACCAGCCGCAGTACGACGGGGCCACGATCCTGGTCGCGGGCCTGGACTTCGGCACCGGCTCCTCCCGTGAGCACGCGGTCTGGGCGCTGACCGACTACGGCTTCCGGGCCGTGATCGCCCCCCGGTTCGGCGACATCTTCCGCAACAACGCCACCAAGGCCGGCCTGCTGCCGGTCATCCTGCCCGAGGCCACCGTGAGCGCGCTCCAGGATGCCATCGAAGCCGATCCGGGCACCGAGGTGATCGTCGATCTCGCCGCCCGCGTGGTGGTTGCGGACGCGGCCGGGATCAAGGCCCCCTTCGACCTCGACGACTACACCCGCTGGCGCCTGATGGAGGGCCTCGACGACATCGGCCTGACCCTCCGCCACGTCGACGAGATCACCGCCTTCGAGCACTCCCGCCCCACCTGGCTCCCCGTCACCGCCTGACCAGCCCCAACCAGCCCGCCCAACGACGTCGTCGTCACAACGACGCGCACCAGACAGCGCACCACACGACATGACTGTCACAACGACGCCGTTGGCCCGCGCCCAGCAACCCCGCTCCGCGCCCAGCAACCGCGCTCCGCGCCCAGCAACCGCGCTCTGCGCTCCGCCCCCGGCAGCCCGTTCCGCGCTCCAGCCAACCGGCACGATGGAACATGGGTGCGGCTCTGGTGGTGTGAGGCTGCGCCTGCCGGAGGCCGCGCCGCGGCGGCGGTCCTTCATGATCACGCCCGGAAGGGGCTGGCTTCATGATCTCGGGCAGTTTTGGTCGGTATTTGGCTCAAACTGCCCGTGATCATGGAAGTGGCACAGGCCCCGGGGCCGAGAGCGCGGCGGCTGGGCGGGAGCAACGACTGAGGTTCCAGGGGCCTGGCCGCCGGGCAGTCACTCCACAAGAGCCGCACCCATGGAACATTGCACCGGTCATAGCCGGCACGATGGATCATCGTGCCGGCTGAAAGACGGCTAAAGAACGGCGCCCCGAGGCTTCCCGACCGCCTCCGGGGAGCGAATGCGCAGATAAGGGGCATGTGGCTACCTTGCGTATAGCGGCGGCAGGCGCAACGGCGCCATTCTGGCCGACACGAGGCCCAATCTGGCCGATGTTATTGTGCAACGGCGCTGGATCGCCTACTTTCGGGCAGGTCAGAGGTCGCGCGCCCTCGTAGCGGCGCCCACGCGACCTGTGGGGGAAGCGCAGGAGTGAACATGAACAAGCGTGATCTGATCGACGCGATCTCGGGTCGGCTGGGAGACAAGAAGTCCGCGACCGAAGCCGTGAACGCGGTGCTCGAGACCATCCAGTCGGCCGTGGCTAACGGCGACAAGGTCGCCATCACCGGGTTCGGCGTGTTCGAGAAGAGCGAGCGGCCGGCTCGCACCGCCCGGAACCCTGCCACCGGAGCCACCATCGAGGTGCCGAAGTCCTCGGTGCCCAGGTTCCGCGCTGGTGCCGACTTCAAGGCCCTGGTCAACGGCGACAAGCCCAAGAAGTAACCCAGGACCACGCGAACCGCGAGCGGGCGGCGTCCGGGGTTCCCGGACGCCGCCCGCTCGCGTCCCAGTCGAGCAACCCATACGGAGTCAAGCAACTAACGAAGTCGAGCAACTAACGAAGTCGAGCAACCCGTACGAATAAGCGCGGCCCGGGCCGCTTGCGCAGCGCGGTCTGGATGATCCGGTCGACCAGCTGCGGCATGGGCAGGCCGCTGGCCGCCCACATCATCGGGAAGCCCGAGGCGGGCGTCATCCCCGGCATCGTGTTGATCTCGTTGACCAGGATCTCCCCGGCCGCGGTGCAGAAGAAGTCCACCCGGGCCAGGCCCTCGCAGGAGATGGCGTCGAACGCCGCGCAGGCCAGCCGCCTGACCTCAGCCAGAGCCGAGGCAGGAAGCGGCGCCGGGATCGTCATCGACGTCCCCGCAGCCAGGTACTTGGCCGTGAAGTCGTAGAACGCCGACGAGGAGTCCACCACCACCTGGCCGGGCACGCTGGCCTCGGGCGGGCCGCCGTCCACGCCCTCGAGCACCGCGCACTCGACCTCCATCCCGTCGACCGCCGCCTCGACCAGCACCTTAGGGTCGTGCTCCCGGGCGGCCTCGATCGCGGATTCCAGGCCCGCCATAGACAAGACCCGGCTGATCCCGATGCTCGAACCGCCCCGGGCCGGCTTGACGAACACCGGCCAGCCCAGCTCGGCGATCTCGTCCAGCACCCGCTTGCGCTCGACCAGGCCGCTCGACCAGTCGCGGTCGTGCACCACCACGTAGCGGCCCACCGGCAGGCCGCGCGCCGCCATGATCAGCTTCATGTACTCCTTGTCCATGCCCGCCGCGCTGGCGAACACCCCGGCCCCGGCGTACCGGGTGCCGGTCATCTCCAGCAGCCCCTGCAGCGTGCCGTCCTCGCCGAACGTCCCGTGCAGCAGCGGCAGCACCACGTCCACCTGGCCCAGGTCCCACGGCACCTCGCCCGCCGCCGTCACCTGCAGGGTCCCGCCGGCCGAGGGACGCGGCGTGATCTCCGCCCCGGGCACCGCCACCGCCTCTACCGAAGGCTCTGAAGCAGACGACAGCGCCAGCCGGGCCGGGTCAGCCGAGGTCAGCACCCACCGCCCGTCGGCGGCGATGCCGATGGGCAGCACGTCGTAGCGTTCCGGGTCGATGGCCGACAGGACCAGGCCCGCGCTGGCGCAGGACACGGCGTGCTCGGTGCTGCGGCCGCCGAACACCACGGCCACCCGGATCTTGCGCTGCTGCCCCGTCACCCGACCTCCAAGAACCTAGGGTCTGCTGAGGGACTCCAGGGCCACGTACGCGTCTGAGATCAGGTCCTCGGGGTCCTCCAGGCCAATGGAGAAGCGTACCGCTCCCGGGTCGATGCCGCCGGCCGCTAGCGCACGATCGTCCAGCTGGCGGTGCGTGGTGGAGGCCACGTGGCTCACCACCGTATGCGTCCCGCCCAGCGACGTGGCCAGCTGCGCCAGCCGCAGCTTGTCGGCGAAGGCCATGCCCGCCTCGCGGCCGCCGTGCGGGGTCACGGTCACGATCGCGCCGAACCGGACCCCCTCGGGACCCGCGTCGAACTGCCGCCGGGCCACCTGGTGCCCGGGATGCTCGGGCAGCCCCGGGTAGTCGATGCGGACCACGGTCGGGTGCCGGGACAGCGCGGCGGCGAACACCGAGGCGGTCGAGCAGGCCCGCCGGACCCGCAGCGGCAGCGTCTCCAGGCCCCGCCGCAGCAGGAACGCCTCATCCGGGGCCAGCGATCCGCCAGTGTCCACCCGGACGCTGCGGATGTTGCTGATCAGCTCGATGCGCCCGGTGACCACACCGCCCGTGGTGTCGGAGTGGCCGCCGATGTACTTGGTCGCCGAGTGCAGGACCAGGTCGGCGCCGTGCTCGAGCGGCCGGCAGATGACCGGCGGGGCCAGCGTGGAGTCGACCACCAGCAGCGCCCCGGCGTCGTGCGCGATGTCGGCCAGCGCGCGCAGGTCGGCCACGGCCGTGGTCGGGTTGGCGATGGTCTCCGCGTACACGATCCTGGTCGCGGGCCGGATGGCCGCCCGGACCTGCTCCAGGTCGGTGATGTCGACGAAGTCCGTCTCGACCCCGAACCTCGTCAAAACGTTGCGCAGGAACGAGTACGTCCCGCCGTAGACGGCCGAGGACGCGACCACGTGCGCCCCGGTCCTGGCGAAGGTCCAGAACACCCCGCTGATCGCGGCCATGCCGGAGGCGAAGGCCTGCGCCGCGGGCCAGCGCGGCAGGTTGACGCCCTCCAGCGCCGCGACCGCGCGGGCGAAGGCGTCCACCGTGGGGTTGTCGATCCGGCTGTAGGTGTAGCCGGGCATCTCGTCGTTCAGCACGGCCCGGTATTCCTCGGCCGAGCCGAACGAGAACGCCGCGGTGCGGTACACCGGCGTGCCGAGCGGCTCCTGGGCGGGCGTGGGGGGAGACGGCAGGTGCACCGCGCGCGTGTTCTCGCCGGTCTGCTTGCGCACTATGTCCACGGCCATCCATCCCTCAGAAACCGAACAGCAAACCGAACAGCAAACCGAGCAGCAAACCGAACAGCAAACCGAGCAGCAAACCGAACAGCAACCCCGGCGTCACGGCCCGTACCATTCCGGTTTGGCTGACCGAGACGCTAGCATCGCGGCGGCCTGCTCGACCGGCAGCCCGTCCCGCATGACCGCCTCGGCCACCTCGGTGATCGGCATCTCCACGCCGTGGTCACGGGCCAGCTTGAGCACCGGCCCGCACGAGGCCACGCCCTCGGCGATCTGGCTGGTCGCCGCCGCGGCCGCCGCGACCGACATGCCCCGGCCCAGGTTCTCGCCGAACGTCCGGTTGCGAGACAGCGGCGAGGAGCAGGTCGCCACCAGGTCGCCCATGCCGGCCAGGCCCGCGAAAGTCTGCGGCTGCGCGCCCAGCGCCGAGCCGAGCCGGGAGATCTCGGCCAGCCCCCGGGTGATCAGCGTGGCCTTGGTGTTGTCGCCCAGCCCCATGGCCACCGCGATGCCCACCACGATCGCGATGATGTTCTTCACCGCGCCGCCCAGCTCGCAGCCGGTCACGTCGGTGTTGGTGTACGGCCGGAAGTACGGCGTATGGCACGCCTCCTGCAGCGCCAGCCCGGTGGCGGGCGAGATGCTGGCCACCACGGTGGCGGCGATCTGCCGCCTGGCGATCTCCCGGGCCAGGTTCGGCCCGGACACCACCGCCACCCGGGCCGCGTCCACGCCCAGTACCGAGGTGATGACCTCGCTCATCCGCATGCTGGTGCCCAGCTCGATGCCCTTGATCAGGCTGACCAGCAGCGCGCCGGGCGGGATGAGCGGCGCCCAGTCATCCAGGTTGGCCCGCAGCGTCTGGGCGGGCACCGCGAACACCACCAGGTCCGCCCCGGCCAGCGCCTGGGCCGGCTCCGAACCAGCGTCCAGCGCCGGGGTGAGCTCGATCCCGGGCAGGTAGTCCGGGTTCTCGTGCAGTTCGCGCACCGCCTTGGCCACCTCCGGCCGACGGGCGTACAGCACGGTGGGAGTCCCGGCGTCGCACAGGACCTGGGCGAACGTGGTGCCCCAGGACCCGGCCCCCATGACCGCCGCTCTCATGTCTGCGCTCTCATGTTTGGCCGGCGTCCGGCGCGTCCGGCGCAGAACCGGCCGGCAGCGGGGTACCCCCGTCCGTTCGGTCCAGTTCAGCAGCACGGCCGCCTACGGCGGGATCCCAGGGTACGGCGGGCGGCGTCTCGTGCCTGATCCCGGCCAGCAGGGCGGTGATGTCGGCCATGATGGCCGCGGTCGCCTCGCGCAGCGTGGAGGCGGACAGCCGCTGCCCGGTGTAGGCCGACAGGTCCACCGGCGGCCCGGCCGCCATCTGGACCATCTTGCGCGGGAACAGGTGCACCTTCTTGGTGCCGTAGGGGAGGATCTCCTGTGCGCCCCACTGCGCGACCGGGATCACCGGCGCCCCAGTGGTCAGCGCCAGCCGCGCCGCGCCGGTCTTGCCCACCATCGGCCACAGGTCCGGATCGCGGCTGGCGGTCCCCTCTGGGTAGACGATCACCGAATCGCCCTTGCGGAGCGCCCGCTCGGCCTGCTTGAGCACCAGCCCGGCGTCGCCCCGGTCGCGGTACACCGGCAGCTGGCCGAACTTGTACATCAGCCACCCGATCACCTTGACCTCGAAGATGCCCGACTTGATCATGAACACCGGGTACCGGTGCGCGTAGCCGTCGCTGAACAGGGCGATCGCGGGCCAGTCGGCATAGGACAGGTGGTTCGGGGCCAGGATGATGCCGCCGGTCTTGGGAATGTTCTGTTGGCCCGCCCACGTGAACCTCATCAGCAGGCGCAGCCCCGGATGCAGGACCAGCCGCGAGAACTGCCGCCAGCCTGGCGAGTAACTCCACTCGCGGCGGACCGTAGGCTGGGCAGCGCCATTCCCGGTGCTCATAGCGTCAGTCTCCTGGTTCAGGTGCGCTGGTGTCGAGGCAGGATCAACGATATGACCGATAAGGCCCTGATCACGTGGTCAGTGCTGCTGCCCGTCAAGGTACTGGCCCGGGCCAAGTCCCGGCTGGCCGGACTGGCCGGGCCGCACCGGGCCGAACTGGCCCTGGCCCTCGCCTGCGACACGGTGGCCGCGGTGCTGGCCTGCGAGGCGGCCGCTCGTGTGATCGTCATCACAGATGACCAGGTCGCGGCCGCCGCGCTCGGCGACCTGGGGGCCGTGATCGTGCCGGATGAGCCGCGCGACGGCCTCAACGCGGCGCTGCGGCACGGCGCCGGATACGCCGCGGCCCGCTGGCCAGGCGACGGCACCGCCGCGTTGTCCGCCGACCTGCCCGCCCTGCGCCCGGCCGAGCTCGCGCGGGCTCTGGCCGCCGCCTCGGCCTGGCCGACCGCGTTCATGGCCGACGCGGCGGGCGACGGCACCACGCTGTACACCGCGGCGCCCGGCGCCGCGTTCCGGCCGGCCTTCGGCCTGGCCTCCCGGGCCAGGCACGCGGCGCAAGGCGCAGCCGAGCTCGGCCTGGCCGGAATACCAGGACTGCGCCGGGACGTGGACACGCCAGGCGACCTGCGCGACGCGGCCGAGCTGGGGCTCGGCCCGCGCAGCGCGCCGCTCGCGGCCGAACTGCTCAGATGTGCACCACGGGGCAGGTGAGCGTCCGGGTAATGCCAGGCACGGCCTGGATGTTGGCCGCGACCAGCCGGCCAAGCTCGTCTACGTTGTCGGCCTGCGCGCGCACGATCACGTCGTACGGGCCGGTGACGTCTTCCGCCTGCGTGACTCCGGTGATCTTTCCTATGTGCGTGGCCACGTCGGCAGCCTTGCCGACTTCGGTCTGGACGAGGATGTACGCCTCCACCATGAGGTCCTCCAGGGGCCGTTGCGGGACAAGGTGCCCTGATGGATCACGCTACCGTAGTGGTCCAGACCGGTGACACACATGTCGGCTACCGGAGGGCATCATCGCTGCTGACGACGCGGGGACCGTGGCTGCGCTGGGAGAGTTCGGCCTGATCGCGGCGCTGTCACGCTGGCTGCCCGCCGACCCGCGGGCCCTGGTCGGGATCGGCGACGACGCGGCCGTGCTGGCCACGCCGGACGGCCGCGTAGTGACCAGCACGGATTTCCTGCTCGAGGGCCGGCATTTCCGCCGGGACTGGTCATCCGCGGCCGACGTCGGCCGCAAGGCCGCGGCCCGGAGCCTGGCCGACATCGCGGCCATGGGAGCATCCTCCACCGGCCTGCTGGTCGCGCTGGCCGCGCCGCCTGACCTGCCGGTGGCCTGGGCCCGGGACCTGGCCGCCGGGCTGGTAGCCGAATCCGCCCGGGCCGGCGCCAGCGTCATCGGCGGCGACACGGCCCGGGCCGATACCGTGCTGCTCGCCGTGACCAGCCTGGGCGACCTGGCCGGCCGCGCCCCGGTGCTGCGCTCCGGCGCGGTCCCGGGCGACCTGGTGGCGGTGGCCGGCCCGCTCGGGCGCGCCGCCGCCGGCCTGGCCCTGCTGACCGCGGGCCTAGATGGCCCGCTCGCCGACGCGCACCGGCACCCGGAGCCGCCCTACGACGCGGGCCCCGAGGCGGCCCGGCTGGGCGCCACGGCCATGATCGACACCAGTGACGGGCTGCTGGCCGACCTCGGGCACATCGCCGCCGCCAGCGGCGCGGGCATCGACCTGGTATCGGCCCGGCTGCGCCCGCCCGATGACCTGCTCGCCGCGGCGCGCGCCGTAGCCGCGACCCGCCCTAAAACTTCACTGGGCCGAACGGTCCGTGGCTCGAGCCCGCCCTCCGCCGAAGCGCCCTCCGCCGAGGCCCTCTCCGCTGCAGTCCACTCCGCGGCAGCCCACTCCGCTGCGGCACTGAGCTGGGTCCTGACCGGCGGCGAGGATCACGCGCTGGCCGCCACGTTCCCGCCGGGCACGGCGCTGCCGCCTCGCTGGCGGGTCATAGGCCAGGTCCGGGCCGAGCCCGATGATCGGCCCAGTAATCGACCCAGTAATCGGCAGGGCGTGCTGGTCGACGGCCAGCCCTGGGCCGGAGCCGCGGGCTGGGATCACTTCGCCCGGTAAGACCTAACGGGTGACCTTGCCTGCCTTGATGCAGGAGGTGCACACCTTGAGCCGCTTGGGCGTGCCGCTCACCATGGCCCGCACGGTCTGGATGTTCGGGTTCCAGCGGCGGCGGGTGCGGCGGTGCGAGTGCGAGACGTTGTTGCCGAAGCCCGGCCTCTTGCCGCATACGTCGCAGACGGAAGCCACGGGTTGCTCCATTGATAGAAGTGGATGGGCCAGGTCCAGGACCGGACCAGGCAGCCGTCGAAGCCTACCTGATGCCCGGCCCGGGCGCGAACCGGCCGTCATTGTCGTGGGCCGCTTCTATGCTGGCCGGTGTGACCTCGCTCCGCGAACCGCTGACCGTGTCGCAAGGTCCCAGGACGGCCGACAAGCTGGCCGAAGTCTTCGGCCTGCACACGGTCGGCGACCTGCTGCGGCACTACCCGCGGCGTTACTACACCCGGGGCGAGCTTACCGACCTGTCCTCGCTGCGCGAGGGCGACCACGTCACCGTCCTGGCCCGCATTAAGCACACATCACTGCACCCGATGCCCGGCCAGGGGCCCCGCAGCCGGGGCGAGGTGATCGTCACCGATGACCGCGCCAAGCTGATGCTGACGTTTTTCTTCCGGTCCCCCAAGTCCCAGTTCTCCTTCAAGCGGCTCGTGCCAGGCATGCTGGGCATGTTCGCGGGCACGGTGTCCAGCTTCCGCGGTCGGCTCCAGCTGGTCCATCCGGAGTACGAGATGCTGCCCGGGGCTCCGCCCAACGCCGACCTGACCCCTGAGCTGGCCGCCGAGTTCGCCACCGAGATGATCCCGGTCTACCCGGCCAGCGCCAAGTTCAGCTCCTGGGCCATCTCCCGGTCCATCCAGACCGTGCTCGACACCCTCGACGCGGGGGAGGACCCGCTGCCTGCCGAGCTGCGGGAGCGGTACGGGCTGATCGGGCGGGCCGAGGCCATCCGGGCCATCCACCGGCCGCTGGATGAGGCTGACCGGATCCGGGGCCGGGACCGGCTGAAGTGGGACGAGGCGTTCATGCTGCAGGCCGCGCTGGCCCAGCGCCGGCTGGCGGCCGCCGCGCTGCCCGCCATGCCGCGCCCGCACGTCGAGGGAGGTATCGCCGATGAGTTCGACGCCCGGCTGCCGTTCACGCTGACCAAGGGCCAGGTGGCGGTGGGGGAGACCATCGCCGCCGACCTGGCCTGCGCCTACCCCATGCACCGGCTGTTGCAGGGGGAGGTCGGCTCGGGTAAGACGGTGATCGCCATCCGGGCCATGCTCCAGGTGGTCGACGCGGGCGGCCAGGCCGCCCTGCTGGCGCCGACCGAGGTGCTGGCCCAGCAGCACTACCGGTCCATCCGCGACATGCTCGGCCCGCTGGCCCAGCGCGGCCAGCTCGGCGGCTCCGAGCACGCCACCGGCGTGGTCCTGCTCACCGGCTCGGTCAGCGCCGCGGCCCGGCGGTCGGCGCTGGCCGACGCCTTCACCGGCGACGCGGGCATCGTGATCGGCACCCACGCCCTGCTCGAGGAGCAGGTCCAGTTCGCCGACCTGGGCCTGGTGGTCATCGACGAGCAGCACAGGTTCGGCGTCGAGCAGCGTGACGCGCTGCGGGCCAAGGCGGCCGACAACCGGCCGCACGTCCTGGTCATGACGGCCACGCCGATCCCCAGGACGGTGGCCATGACCGTGTACGGCGACCTGGAGACCTCCACGCTGACCGAGCTGCCGGCCGGCCGTTCGGCCATCGCCACCCACGTGGTACCCGCGGCCGACAAGCCCAGGTACCTGGAGCGGGCCTGGGAGCGCGTCCGGGAGGAAGTGAGCCGGGGCCAGCAGGCCTACGTGGTCTGCCCGCGGATCGGCGACGGCCCAGAAACCGACACTGATACCGACGAGGCGGGTTACCCGGGCGAGGACGAGTTCGCCGACGTGGACATGACCGGCGGCGTCCCGCGCGGGGTGGTCGGCACCCGGCGCCAGCCGCTGTCGGTGCTCGACGTGGCCGCCACGCTGGACGCGGGCCCGCTGGCCGGGCTGCGGCTGGGCATCCTGCACGGCCGGCTGCACCCGGAGGAGAAGGACCGGGTCATGCGGGAGTTCGCCGCGGGCGACATCGACGTGCTGGTGGCCACCACCGTGATCGAGGTCGGGGTCGACGTGCCGAACGCCACCGCGATGGTCATCATGGACGCCGAGCGGTTCGGCGTCTCCCAGCTGCACCAGCTCCGCGGCCGGGTCGGCCGCGGCACCGCGGCCGGGCTGTGCCTGCTGGTCAGCGAGGCACCGCCCGCCACCCCGGCCCGGGAGCGGCTGGACGCGGTGGCCGCCACCCTGGACGGTTTCCAGCTGTCCCGGCTGGACCTGGAGCAGCGCCGGGAGGGCGACGTGCTCGGCGCCGCGCAGGCCGGCCGCCGCTCCAGCCTGCGGCTGCTCCGGCTGCTGCCCGACGAGGAGCTGATCAGGCAGGCCCGCGAGGACGCCACGGCCGTGGTGGCCGCCGACCCGGACCTGGCCGGCCACCCCGCGCTGCGCGCGGGCATCGACGACCTGCTCGGCGTGCACGCCGACTACCTGGACAAGACCTAGGACAGGCGCCTCCGCCCGCTGCCCTCGCCTCTCGTTACGCCTCCTCCGTCCCGCCGCCCAGTAGCCACGACCACTCCATCCCACTTCACACAGTTCTCGCTAGTACGCACCAGTCACATTTGCGGGGTGGATTCGGGCTTGTGGGTTGATCCGGGGGACTGGGACACCCCAAATCCACCCCGAAGCCTGAATCCACCCCGATTCTGGGGCTGGTGGGGCTGGAGATGTGTCGTGGCTCCGCCCCTCGGGTCTGCGGCCGCAGCGACGCGAGCTGTTCCTGGCGCATCAGCCACGCTCAATCGCTGCTGCCCCTTGGAACGCCGAGCGCCGAGTGGTTCAGGCCCAGCCGGGGCGGACCAGGCCGGCTTCGTAGGCCAGCACGACGAGTTGGGCCCGGTCCCGGGCGCCGAGCTTCATCATGGCCCGGGCGGCGTGCGTCTTGACCGTGGACTGGCTGACGTAGATCTGCCCGGCGATCTGCTCGTTGGACAGTCCGGTGGCGATCAGGGCCACCACCTCGCGTTCCCGCCCGGTCAGCTCGTCCAGGCCGGGCACCGGCCGGGCCTGCCTGGTATGGGACGCGAACTCGCTGATCAACCGCCTGGTCACGCCGGGGGACAGCAGCGCGTCGCCGGCCGCGACCGTCCGCACGGCCCGGATCAGTTCGGCGGCGTCAGTGTCCTTGACCAGGAACCCGGCGGCTCCGGCGCGCAGCGCGGCGAAGATGTACTCGTCCAGCTCGAAGGTGGTCAGGATGATCACGTGCACCGTGGCCAGCATGGGGTCGGCGGCGATGGCGCGGGTGGCGCCGATGCCGTCCAGGCCGGGCATGCGGATATCCATCAGCAGCACGTCCGGCTTTTGGTGGACCGCCAGCCGCACCGCCTCGGCGCCGTCGGCCGCCTCGCCGACCACGGTGATGTCGTCCTCGGCGTCGAGCAGGGCGGCGAAGCCCGACCGGACCAGCGCCTGATCGTCGGCCAGCGCGGCCCGGATACCGCTCGCGTGGCCCGCCGGGCCAGGGCCCGGACCAGGGCCGCTCGCGTGGCCAGCCGGGCCAGGGCCCGGACCAGGGCCGCTCGCGTGGCCAGCCGGGCCAGGGCCCGGACCAGAGCGGCTCACGTGGGCAGCCGGGCCGCGACCCGGAACCCGCCGCCCGGCCCGGGGCCGGCGTCCAGCGTGCCGCCCAGCGCGCGGGCCCGCTCGGTCATGCCCGCCAGTCCGTTCCCCGGCGGCCCGGCCCCGGCCCCAGCCCCAGCGGCCGAAGCGGAAGCGGAAGCCGAAGCAGCACGGCCGTCGTCGTCGACCTCGATGGTGAGCGCGTCAGCGTCATACCGCAGCCGGACCACGGCCGAACGCCCGCCGGAGTGCCGCACCGAGTTGGTCAGCGCCTCCTGGACGATGCGGAACGCGGCCGCGTCCACGCCCGCCGGCACCGGCCGCCGCTCGCCCTCGGACACCACCCGGACCGCGATCCCCGCCGTCTGCGCGTGCGCGGTCAGCTCGTCCAGCCGGTCAAGCCCGGGCGACGGCACCAGCGGCGCCTCGGCGCCGTCCCGCAGCACCCCGAGCACCGACCGCAGTTCGCCCAGGGCCAGCCGGCTCACCTCGTGGATGTTGACCAGCGCCTCGCGGGCCCGTTCGGGCTGCCGGTCCATCAGGTGCAGCGCGGTGTTGGCCTGCACGTTGATCACCGAGATGTTGTGCGCCACCACGTCGTGCAGATCCCGGGCGATGGCCAGCCGCTCCTCGCTGGCCCGCCGCCGCCGCTCCTCCTGCCTGCGGTTCCTGACTGCGACGGCGCGCTGGTTCCGCACCCGGATCAGCTCGGCCGCCGACAGCAGCGTGATCAGCCCGGCCAGCAACCCCAGCGCGGCGGCCGCCGAGGTGTGCCCGCGGGCGCCGATCAGCCAGGGCGGCCAGACCGAGACCAGGTACCCGACGACGAGGGAGGCGATCGCGGCCGCGCGCTTGCGGTAGACCACGGCGTTGACGAACGCGGCGACCAGGACCAGCCAGCCGACCGGCCCGGACCGGGCCGCGCCGGCCAGGGCCGCGGCCAGCGCCCCGGCCAGCACCGGCACCGGGTAGCGCCGCCGGGCCAGCAGCGCCACCCCGCTCGCGGCCAGCAGCAGGTAGTCGGCCAGGCCAGGCCGGTGCTGGCCCGCATGGGCCGAGCGGGCCAGCCAGGCCAGCACCTGCAGGCCGGTGACCGCCACCGCCAGGGTGATGTCGGCCGCCCAGCGCCGGGTTGAAGAAGAATCTGAGGTAAACATCGCTGGATCCGAACGTACCCGGCGGCCTGCTCCGCGGGAATCGTCCCACGGACGACTTCGGCGGCCCGGGCCTGCTACTCCAGACGACCCAGGTCTGACCGCTGCGCCGACGACGCGGGCGCCCGGCCGCGCCCACGATGGCGGGCATGGCAATCATCCAAGCCCACGGGCTCACCAAGAACTACGGTTCCGTCCGGGCCGTCGCCGACCTCAGCTTCAGCGTGGAGCGCGGGTCGGTGACCGGTTTCCTGGGCCCGAACGGAGCCGGGAAGACCACTACCCTGCGCATGCTGCTCGGCCTGGTGACACCCGACGCGGGAACCGCCGCCATCAACGGTCACGCCTACGCCGGCCTGCCCGAGCCGCTGCACCAGGTCGGTGCGGTGCTGGAGGCGTCTAGCTTCCATCCCGGCCGCACCGCCCGCAACCACCTGCGCGTCCAGGCCCTGGCCGCCGCGTCCGACCCGGCCCGCATCGACGAGGTCCTCGACCTGGTCCAGCTGCGGCGGGCCGCGGGCCAGCGGATCGGCGGCTTCTCCCTCGGCATGCGGCAGCGGCTGGGCCTGGCTACCGCGCTGCTGGCCGACCCCGAGATCCTCATCCTGGACGAGCCGGCCAACGGGCTGGACCCCGAGGGCGTGCGCTGGCTGCGCGGCCTGCTGCGCGGGTTCGCCGCCGAGGGCGGCACCGTACTGGTGTCCAGCCACATGCTGGCCGAGACGGCCCAGACCGTCGACTCGGTGGTTATCGTCGATCGCGGCCGCCTGGTCCGCCAGGCCCCGCTGGCCGATCTGACGGCGCACGGCGGCCTGGAGGACGCGTTCCTCGAGCTCACCGGCCACTCTTCCGCAACGCAAGCAACGCAGGCCACGGAGGCATGGAAATGATCCGGCAGATCCGCATCGAGCTGCTCAAGCTGACCACCGTCCGGCTGACCTACGGCCTGCTGGCCTTCGCCGCCGCCCTGACCGGCATTTTCTCCGCCATCGAGTCCGGCCGGGCCGGGACCAGCGACGGGGTCGCGCCACTTAACACGTACTCCGGCCTGAGCGCCATCGTCACCGGCGGCGTGTGGGGCCTGATCTTCGCCGCGGTGCTCGGGGTGACGGTCTCCAGCGGCGAGTTCCGGCACCAGACCGCGACCCTGACGTACCTGGCCACCCCGAACCGGACCCGGGTGCTGGCCGCCAAGGCGGTCGCGGCCGGCGCGGGCGGCGCCGTCTTCGGCCTGGTCGTCGACGTGATCGCGACCGGCGTCGGGCTCGGCTTCGTAGCCGGGCACCACTATCCGGTCTCGATCGGCGCGGTGACCTTCGTCCGCTTCGCCGTCGGCCACCTGGTGGGCGGCGCGCTGATGGGCAGCCTCGGCGCGGTGCTCGGGTCGCTGGTCCGCTCCCAGCTGGCCGCCGTGATCGGCGTCTTCGTCTGGTCGATCATCCTGGAGTCGCTGCTCGGCGGGCTGTTCACCTCGGTCCGGCCCTACCTGCCGTACACCGCGGCCACCAGCCTGGCCGGCACCGCCCTGGGCGCCGCCGGGTTCGGCCCCTCCCGTACCGTCAGCGCCGGCGCCCCGCTGCCGTTCGCGGCCGCCACCGCCCTGCTGATCGCCCTGGCTGTGGCGCTGGCCGCGGTGGCGGCCCGCACCGCCGTCCGCCGCGACATCGCCTGAACGTGACCGAGCCCACGCTGTCGGCCCCCCGTGTCAGGCGTGCACAGCGTCAGGCGTGCACACTTGTAACGTGGCACGCGTCATCGCTGGCGAAGCGGGGGGCCGACGGCTGGCCGTCCCGGCCGGGCGGGATACCCGCCCGACCAGCGACCGGGCCAGGGAGGGCCTGTTCGGCACCGTGGTGTCGATCATGGGCTCGCTGGCTGGGACGCGCGTGCTCGACCTGTACGCGGGTTCGGGCGCGGTCGGGCTCGAGGCCCTGTCCCGCGGCGCCTCGCACGTGCTGCTGGTGGAATCCGGCGACCGGGCCAGCCGCGTCATCCGCCAGAACATCGAGGCCATCGCCCTGCCCGGGGCCGAGGTGAGCACCGACCGGGTGGCACGGGTCCTGGCCCGCGGCCCGGCGGGCGGCCGCTACGACCTGGTCTTCGCCGATCCGCCCTACGCGCTGCCCGGCGAGGAGGTCACCGCGATGCTGTCCGCCCTGGCCGACCGGGCCTGGCTGACCCCCCGGGCGCTGGTCGTCGTGGAACGGGCCACCAGGTCCGGGCCGCTGGACTGGCCGGACGGCTTCGTGCCCGACCGGGGCCGCCGCTACGGCGAGGCGACCATCTGGTACGGCCTGGTCGCCCCGGCCCCGACCGCTCTGGGACACTAGGACAGTGACCTGCTCGAACCGTCTCATCTGCCCGCTGAAAGCGGAAAGGGGTGGCATCGCGTGCAACGCGTAGTTTGTCCGGGTTCCTTCGACCCTGTCACCAACGGTCACCTTGACATCATCGCGCGCGCGGCCGGCCTGTATGACGAGGTGGTCGTGGCCGTGCTGATCAACGTGACCAAGCACAGCCTGTTCACCGTGGACGAGCGAGTCGAGATGCTGCGCGAGGTCACCGCCCGCTACGGCAACGTCAAGATCGACCGGTTCCACGGGCTGCTGGTGGACTTCTGCGCCAACAACGGCATCAGCGCGGTGATCAAGGGCCTGCGGGCGGTCAGCGACTTCGAGTACGAGATGCAGATGGCGCAGATGAACTACCGGATGGCCAAGGTCGAGACGATGTTCATGACCACCAATCCGCTGTACTCGTTCCTGCGCTCCAGCCTGGTCAAGGAGATCGCCAGGTACGGCGGGGACGTCAGCGGGCTGGTCCCGGATATCGTGCTGGACCGGCTGCGTGACCGGCTGGCCGAGGAGTTACGGCCGGGCCCGCCCGCGGTCAAGTTGGGATTACCGCGTACCGCCGGTAGGCTAAGCGCTCGTTCCGCAAAGCTATTGACGCGAGTACACTGTCATGCCCCATACACGCACCAATCCCCCGCGCGGCGCGCTCGTCTTCGACTTGCGCGCGCTCGGCCGTCAGGCCGGCTCCGCACGGACCCAGCAGCTCACTGCGCCGGCCCCGGCCGACATGCGCCTTGAGCTGGTCAGCGTACCCGAAGGCGCCGACGTCGAACTTGACCTAAGGTTCGAGGCGGTGACCGAGGGCGTCCTGGTCACCGGCACGGCCACCGCGCCGGTGACGGGCGAGTGCGCCCGCTGCCTGGCCCCGCTGACCGACACGGTGACAGCCAGTTTCCGTGAGCTCTACCTGTACGCCGACCAGCGCCCGCGCGGCTCCCGCGACAAGGCCGACCGGCACGACAAACATGACCGGCACGACCGGCGCGACCGGTACGAGTGGCAGGACGACAGCAGCGAGCAGGACGACGAGGAGCTCTACCATCTCGACGGCGACCTGCTCGACCTGGAGCCGGTGCTGCGGGACGCGGTGGTGCTCGCGCTGCCGATGTCGCCGCTGTGCCAACAGGACTGCCCGGGGCTGTGCGTCGAGTGCGGCGCGCCGCTGGCCGACGCGGGCTCCGGTCACCGGCACGACGACGCGCCGGACCCCAGGTGGGCCGGCCTGAAGCAGTACACCGACCAACCGAACGACCAACCGAACGACCAACCGGGCCTGGCACGCCGGCGCGATCGACCTACAGGAGGGCTGACGTGGCTGTTCCCAAGCGGAGGATGTCCCGCAGCAACACCCGATCCCGGCGCTCGAACTGGAAGGCCACCGCCCCCGCGCTGGTCAGCTGCCCCCAGTGCCACGAGCCCAAGCTGTCGCACGTGGCCTGCCCGACGTGCGGCACGTACCGGCGGCGCCAGGTCCTGAACCCGTCCTGAGGAGCGCGCGGTGGGCGTGAGTCAGGCCTGGGACGGAGCGGGCGCCGGGAAGGATCCCGCCGAGCTCCGGCACGTCCTTGGCGTGCCGATCATGCCCAAATCGCTCGAGCGCGCGCTGACCCACCGCTCGTACGCCTACGAGAACGGCGGCCTGCCCACCAACGAGCGGCTGGAGTTCCTAGGCGACTCGGTGCTGGGGCTGGTCGTGACCGACACCCTGTTCCGCGGCTACCCGAAGATGCCCGAGGGGCAGCTGGCCAAGCTGCGCGCCGCGGTGGTCCAGATGGGCGCCCTGGCCGATGTGGCCAGGGAGCTGAGCCTAGGCTCCTTCATCAGGCTCGGCCGCGGCGAGGAGGTCACCGGCGGCCGGAACAAGTCGTCGATCCTGGCCGACACCCTGGAGGCGGTCATCGGCGCGGTGTACATCGACTGCGGCCTGGACGAGGCCAGCGCCCTGGTCCACCGGCTGTTCGACCCGGTCATCGACCGGTCGGCCAGCCTGGGGCCGGCCTGGACTGGAAGACGTCGCTGCAGGAGCTGACCGCGTCCCAGGTGCTCGGCGTGCCCGACTACCAGGTCGAGGAGAGCGGGCCCGATCACCAGAAGTCGTTCCGCGCGGTGGTCAAGGTGGGCGGCCGGGCGCTCGGCTCGGGCACGGGCCGCTCCAAGAAGGTCGCCGAGCAGCACGCGGCCGAGGCGGCCTGGAACACGATCAGCGCGGAAATCGCCGCCCGCAACGGCGGGACGGCGCATCCCGCGCCAGAGTCGTGAGGGCCCGAGCGAGCAGCCGAAGTGCCTGAGCTGCCCGAGGTCGAGACCGTCCGCCAGGGCCTGGAGCGCCACGTCACCGGCCGCACCATCGCCACCGTGCAGGTGCTGCACCCGCGCGCCGTGCGCAGGCACCTGGCCGGGGCGGAGGAGTTCTCCGCCGCGCTGGCCGGACGCGGCTTCGGCAGCGCCCGGCGCCGGGGCAAGTACCTGTGGCTGTCGGTCGGCGAGGACGCCCTGCTGGCCCACCTGGGCATGAGCGGCCAGCTGCTGGTCGGCGAGCCCAGCCGGCCCGTCGACCCGCACGTGCGGGTCTGGTTCACCTTCGCCGACGGCGGTCCCGACCTGCGCTTCACCGACCAGCGCACGTTCGGGCACATGACCTTCGTGCGCGACGGCGCCGAACTTCCCGGGCCGATCGCCCACATCGCCCCCGACCCGTTCGAGCCGGCCTTCGACGCCGCCGTCCTGGCCGCCCGGCTGCGCCGCCGCCGCACCGGCGTCAAGCGCGCGCTGCTCGACCAGTCGCTGGTCAGCGGCATCGGCAACATCTACGCCGACGAAGCGCTGTGGCGGGCCCGCCTGCACTGGGCCAGGCCGACGGAAACCCTCAACGGCCCGGAGATCGCCAGGCTGCTGGCCGCGGTCCGCGAGGTTCTGGGCGAGGCCCTGGCGGTCGGCGGGACCAGCTTCGACAGCCTGTACGTCAACGTCAACGGCGAGAGCGGTTACTTCGAGCGCTCGCTGGCGGTGTACGGCCGGGAGGGCCTGCCCTGCCCCACGTGCGGCACGTCGATCCGGCGCGAGAAGTTCATGAACCGGTCGGCTTACAGCTGCCCCCGGTGCCAGCCCCGCCCCCGCCGGGCCCGCTGGTGAGGCCCCAAAAACCTCTTGTAACGGCTGATAGGGTATATAACAGCCCCGAATCGGCGCTCAACTTGACCGGCCAACGCCGGAGTGGGAGACTAGGAATCGTTGATTGCGCGCGCGGATTCGCGTGTGTTTCGTATGTGCCCACTCTGGTCACTCAGCGTGGAGGACCTTTAGTAATGGCGAAGGCTCTATTCGGCCACGTCGGCGGTCCCGACCCCCGCATCGTTTCCGAGATGCGCCGCCTCCAGCAGCGAGTACGGGACCTGGAAGCCGAGCTTACTCGGCTCCAGGAAGAGAATTACGCACTCACCGTAGAGGCAGCTCACGAGGACATGCTGGTTCAGGATCGCGAGCCCGTGCTCGCCTGACGAGCACCGGCCTGACGCGGCAAACGGCAACGGAATAGGGGCGCCCCCCGGCGCCCCTCTTCGTTGTCTGTCTACTCGTTTCATGTCATGTGTCGCGCGTTGAGGTGCCGCGACGCACGGGGGGCTTCTGGTGCCGCCGGCGGTTCCGGCGTGCCCGCGATCCGGCTCGCGCAGGCGATCTGCGGTTCCCGGTTTCGCGCGCCGCGGGGCGGTAAGGTGCGTGGAGCCCTGTAAATCGCCAGGCCTTAAATCGCCAGGGAGGAGGGGCGCTAGGTGTACCTGAAGAGCCTGACCCTGCGCGGCTTCAAGTCGTTCGCCTCCGCCACCTCGCTGCGCCTCGAGCACGGCATCACCTGCGTCGTCGGCCCGAACGGCTCGGGCAAGTCCAACATCGTCGACGCCCTGTCCTGGGTCATGGGCGAGCAGGGCGCCAAGTCGCTGCGCGGCGGCAAGATGGAGGACGTCGTCTTCGCGGGCACCACCTCGCGCCCGCCGCTGGGCCGCGCCGAGGTCACGCTCACCATCGACAACAGCGACGGCGCCCTGCCCATCGAGTACGCCGAAGTCACCATCAGCCGCCTGATGTTCCGGTCCGGGCAGAGCGAGTACGCCATCAACGGCGACCACTGCCGGCTGCTCGACGTGCAGGAGCTGCTGTCCGACTCCGGGCTCGGCCGGGAGATGCACGTGATCGTCGGGCAGGGCCAGCTCGACGACATCCTGCACGCCGGCCCGGAGGCCAGGCGGGCCCTGATCGAGGAAGCGGCCGGCGTGCTCAAGCACCGCAAGCGCAAGGAAAAGGCGCTGCGCAAGCTCGAGGCCATGCAGGCCAACCTGACCCGGCTGGTCGACCTGACCGCCGAGCTGGGCCGGCGCCTCAAGCCCCTGGGCCGGCAGGCCGAGGTGGCCAGGAGGGCGGCCGTCATCCAGGCCGAGCTGCGCGACGCCCGGCTCCGGCTGCTGGCCGACGACTACGTGCAGCTGGCCGCCGACCTGCAGCGGGACGAGGCCGACGAGGCAGCGGTGCTGGCCAGGCGGGCCGCCCTGGAGCAGGAGCTGGCCCAGGCCAGGAACCGAGAGACCGAGCTGGACGCGACCGCGCAGCAGGCCTCGGCCCGGCTGGCCCGGGCTCAGGAAACCTGGTTCGCCCTGTCCTCGCTGGCCGAGCGGCTGCGGGCCACGCAGAAGCTGGCCGCCCAGCGGCACACCCTGCTCACCGAGCAGACCGAGCCCGAGCGGGCCGGGCGCGACCCCGACGAGCTCGACCGCCAGGCCGCCGAGCTGCGCGCCGAGGAAGAGACGCTGACCAGCAGGCTCGAGGCGGGCCGCGAGGTGCTGGCCGCCGCCATGGCCGAGCGCACCGCGGCCGAGGCCCAGCTCGCCGCGGCCGAACGCCGGCAGGCCGAGGGCGCCCGGGCCGCCGCCAGCCGGGCCAGCCGGGTGGCCCGGCTGCGCGAGCAGGTCGGCGCGGCCGACAGCCGCGCCGCGGCCGCGCAGGAGGAGATGGACCGGCTGGCCGTCTCGGCCGAGCAGGCCAGGGAGCGGGCCGAGCTGGCCCAGGCCGAGTACGACCAGGTGCAGGAGCTTGGCGTCCCGGAGGACGACCGTAGCGAGCTGGCCGCCGCTCATCAGCAGGCCGCCGACTCCCTGTCAGAATTGTCCGAACGGACCGTGGCGCTGCGCACCGCCGAACGTGAATCAGCCCGCGAGCTGGCCGCCCTCCGGGCCCGGGCCGAGACCCTGGCCGAGGCCGCCCGGCGCGGCGCGGACGCCTCCGCGGCGCTGCTGGCCGATCCGGACCGGTTCGCCGGCGTGCTGGGCTCGTTCGCCGCCCGGCTGCAGGTCGCCGACGGCTACGAGGTGGCCGTCGCCGCCGCCCTGGGCGCCGCCACCGAAGCCATCGCCGTGACCAGCCTGGACGCCGCCGCCGAGATCCTGGCCGCCCTGCGCCGCGACAACGCGGGCAGCGCCGCCCTGGTCATCGCCACCCCAGGCACCGCCACCCCAGGCACCGCACCCGCAACACCCACCGCACCCGCAACACCAACCTCAACGGCCTCATCCGACGTCCCGGCCCCGTCGGCCCCGCCCGCCTCAGGCCTGGTCCGCGCCGCCGACGTGGCGCGCGCGCCGGACGGGCTGGCGGCCGCCGCCGCGGAGCTGCTCCGCGACGTGGTCGTCGCCGATGACCTGGAGCACGCACGCCGGATCGTTCGGGATAATCCCGCTCTGAAAGCCGTGACGCGAGCCGGTGACCTGCTCGGGGCGCACTGGGCCCAGGGCGGCGGCGCGCGGCAGCAGAGCCTGTTCGAGCAGCGGGCGGCGGCGGACGAGGCGGCCGCCGGGCTGGGCGGGGCCGAGTGGGCCTGCGAGGCGGCGGCGCGGGATCTGGCCGCGGCGGCGGCCGCCGAGGAGGCCGCCCGGCAGGCGGTGACCGAGACCCTGGCCCGCAGGCACCAGGCCGACGCCGCGGCGGCGGAGATCTCCGGCCAGCTGGGGCGGCTGGCGGGCGCGGCCCGGGCGGCCCAGGACGAGGCGGGCCGGGTCGAGGCCGCCATCACCGCGGCCCGGCTGGCCGCCGAGAAGGACCTGGCCAAGCTGGAGCGGTTCCAGGCCGAACTGGCCGAGGCCGAAGCCGAGGCCGACCTCCCCGACGAGCCGGCCGATGACACCGACCGGGAGGACCTGGCCGAGCGCTGCGCGACGGCCAGGAACGCCGAGATGGAGGCCAGGCTGGAGGTCCGCACGGCCGAGGAGCGGCTGCGGGCCATCGACGGCCGCGCCGACTCGCTGTCCGCGACCGCGGACGCCGAGCGGCGGGCCCGCGCCCAGGCCGCGCAGCGCCGCACCCGGCGGTCCGCCCAGGCCGCCGTGGCCCGGGCGGTGGCCATGGCCGCCAGGTACGCGATCGAGGCCGCCGAGCAGTCCGTGACCCTGGCCCAGGCCGGGCGGGCCGAGGCCGAGGCGGCCAGTGCGGGCGGCACCGGCGAGCTGAAGATGGTCCGGACCCGGGTCCGCGACCTGGCCGCCGACCTGGACACCGTGGTGAACACCGCGCACGGCACCGAGATCGCCCGGGCCGAGCACCGGCTACGCCTGGCCCAGCTGGCCGAGCACGCGCTGGAGGAGTTCGGCCTGGAGGCCGAGACGCTGGTGGCCGAGTACGGGCCCGAGGTGCCGGTCCCGGTGATCGGGCCAGTGGTGACAAGCGGAGAGGCGGCCCTGCCGTCGCGCTACGACCGGACCGCCGCCGAACGCCGGGCCGCCGACGCCCAGCGTCAGCTCGACCGGCTGGGCAAGGTCAACCCGCTGGCCCTGGAGGAGTACGAGGCGCTGACCGAACGGCACACGTTCCTGGCCACCCAGCTCGAGGACCTGCGCAAGACCCGCCGTGACCTGCTCACCGTGGTCAAGGAGGTCGACGACCGGGTGCAGGAGGTGTTCGCCTCGGCCTACGCCGACACCGCCCGCGAGTTCGAGCAGCTGTTCGGCCGGCTGTTCCCCGGCGGCCAGGGCAACCTGGTGCTGACCGAGCCGGACGACATGCTGGCCACCGGCATCGAGATCGAGGCCCGGCCGCC
The DNA here is from genome assembly GCA_963790065.1 of uncultured Actinomycetes bacterium. Taxonomy (GTDB): domain Bacteria; phylum Actinomycetota; class Actinomycetes; order Streptosporangiales; family Streptosporangiaceae; genus Palsa-504. Next base: position 261,912 of record CAWBNK010000006.1, read on the forward strand.
GGGCAAGAAGGTCAAGCGGCTCTCGCTGCTGTCCGGCGGGGAGCGGTCGCTGACCGCCATCGCCTACCTGTTCGCCATCTTCAAGGCCCGGCCCTCGCCGTTCTACGTGCTGGACGAGGTCGAGGCAGCCCTGGACGACACCAACCTGCAGCGGCTGCTCGGGGTGTTCGACGAACTGCGGGAAAGTTCCCAGCTCATCGTCATCACCCACCAGCGGCGCACCATGGAAGCGGCCGACGCCCTGTACGGCATCACCATGCGCGGCGACGGCGTCTCCGCCGTGATCAGCCAGCCCATCGCCTCGCGCCAGCCGGCCTGAACCTGCACACCAAATTCACATGGTTGTGCGCCTTGGCTGCGTATCATCCGGTTTACGGCTGAGTCCCGTACATGGTGAGTTAGCGCGACGGACAGAACGGTGGCCTGGGTGCGGGGGGATCACACGGTACGTGTGCAGGCCACCGACGAGGCCGCCCTGACCGGGCCGGCCGCGCGGGCCGGCGCGGGCATCGCCCGCGGCGCCGCGCTCGTGGCCGGCCTGACCATCGCGTCCCGGATCCTGGGCCTGGTCCGCACGCTGGTGTTCTCCCAGACCGTCGGCGCGGGCTGCCTGGGCACGGCCTATGTCACCGCCAACCAGGTGCCCAACCTGCTCTACGAGCTGGTCCTGGGCGGCGCGCTGACCAGCGCGATGGTCCCCATCCTGGCCCGTTCGGCCGAGCATGCCGATGCCGACCCGCACGCCCGGGCCCGGGTCAGCCAGATCACCTCGGCCCTGCTGACCTGGTCGGTCATCCTGCTGGTGCCGCTCACCCTGGCCATCGCGGCGGCCGCCCACCCGATCGCCTCGCTGCTCATCCCGGCCAACGCCAACGCGCACTGCCCCCGGGGCGACATGGTCTACGTCACCGGGAACATGCTGGAGGTGTTCGCCCCCCAGGCCCTGCTGTACGGGCTGTCGGTGGTGCTGTACGGACTGCTGCAGGCCTACCGGAGGTTCACCGCGCCGACCATCGGCCCGGCCGTCTCCAGCCTGGTGCTCATCTCCTGCTACCTGGCCTTCGTGCCGCTGGACCGGGGGCTGCCGTTCGGGCGGCTGCCGCTGTCGGCCGAGCTGGTCCTGTCGGCCGGGACCACGCTGGGCATCGCCGCGCTGGTCGTGGTGGCCGCGCCGCCGACCTGGCGGCTGCACCTGCGGCTGCGGCCGGTGCTGCGGTTCCCGCCGGGCGTGGCCCGCCGGGCCGGCGGGCTGGCCGTGGTGGGCGTCATCGAGCTGATCATCATCGACGTGGCCAGCGTGGTGTCGATCACCCTGGCCAACGGCCGCGGCGAGACCGGCGCCATCGTCATCTTCAACTACGCCTCGCAGGTGTTCAACTCGATCGCCGCCATCCTGGCCCTGTCCATCGTGGTCAGCGCGTTCCCGGTGCTGTCTGCCCGGGAGGGGCCGGTCTTCGACCGGACCTGCGCCGGATCCACCCGGGCGGTGCTGCTCATGTCCTGGCTGGGCACCGCGGTGATGGCGGCGATCACCGTCTCCGCCGCGCACGTGCTGGCCAAGCAGCCCGATCAGGTCCCCGAGCTGATCCAATCCTTCGCCTGCTTCGCCCCGGGTATAGCCGGCACCGCCGTGATCATCAATCTGTCCCGGGTGATGTTCGTCATCGGGCGGCTCAAGGTCGCGGCCGCGGCGCTGGCCGGCGGCTGGCTGCTGACCATCGTGGCCGAAGTAATCCTGGCCGAGCTGGCCCCGCCGCGCCTGGTGGTCGCCGCCCTGTGCCTGGGCCAGACCATCGGCCAGACCGTGGTGGCCGTGCCCGTGGTCATCGTCACCCGCCGGATCTGCGGACCCGAAGCCCTGCGCGGCGTCGGCCGCGCGGCCCTGGCCGGGCTGGTCGCGGGCGCCGTGGCCGCCGGGGCGGGCGTGGCCGTCAGCCTGGCCGTGCCGGTGACCGGCAAGATATCGGCGTTCGCCATTGCGGTACCCGCCGCCCTGGTCGCCATCGCGGCCTTCGGAGTGGTCGCCTACCTGCTCGACGACGGTGACCTGCGGGCCATCGTGGCCCGCCTGCGCCGGGCCGCCCGCTCCCGCGGACGGCGCGCTTGAGCGCCCGCCGTCAGGGCATAGACCCCTGCGGGGAGGACACCTTGGCGAATGACGTGGCGGGCTCAGGCCGCCGTGACGTGCTGAAGAACCTGCTGGTCCTGGGGGCCGCCGCGCCGTTCGTGAGAACCCTGGCCGCCTCGCCGGCCGCGGGCCTGCGGCAGTCGGCCAACTGGAAACCCGAGGCGCAGGCCGCGCTGTCGTCGCTGCAGCTGGCCGGCCAGCGGGTCATCTACTCCTACTCCGGCCTGACCGTGCCGGCCGCCCTGCTGCAGGCCATCACCGCGGGCCAGGCCGCCGGGGTGATCTTCTTCGGCGGGAACATCTCCAGCCCGGCCCAGATCGCCTCGGTGGTCAACCAGCTGGTAGCGGCGCAGCAGGCCAGCCCGGTATCGGCGCCGCTGCTGCTGATGACCGACCAGGAGGGCGGCGAGGTCCGGCGGCTGCCCGGCGCCCCGGCGATGTCGGAGAAGCAGATCGGGGCGTCCGCCCACCCGGCCGCGGCGGCCAGAACCGCGGGCGTCGGCGCGGCGCAGAACCTGGCCGGCGTCGGCATGAACGTCAACCTGGCCCCGGTGCTGGACGTGTATTACCAGGCGGGCAACTTCATCGACCAGTTCCAGCGGTCCTACAGCAGCCAGGCGTCGGTCGTGACCGAATGCGGGCAGGCCTTCATCACCGCCCAGCAGCAGGCCGGCGTGGCCGCCACCGCCAAGCACTTCCCGGGCCTGGGCTCGGCCATCACATCCCAGGACACCGACGCCGGCCCGGTCACCCTGGACGTGTCCCTGTCCGGCCTGCGCGGCAAGGACGAGGTGCCCTATCCGGCCGCCATCGCCGCCGGGGTCAAGCTCGTCATGGCGTCCTGGGCCATCTACCCGGCGCTGGATGCGACCCACCCGGCCGGGCTGTCCACCGCGTGGGTGCAGGGCGAGCTGCGCGGCCGGCTCGGCTTCGGCGGGGTGACGATCACCGACGCGATCGAGGCCGGGGCGCTGACCGCGTTCGGCAGCTACGGGCAGCGGGCCGTGCTGGCCGCCCAGGCCGGGATGGACCTGCTGCTGTGCTCCGCGCAAGACCCCGGCGAGGGCCAGTCCGTCACCTCGGCGCTGGCCAGCGCGCTTGAGTCCGGGCAGCTCGGCTCGACCTCGTTCACCGCCGCGGTCAGCCGGGTCACGGCCCTGCGTACCAGCGGCTAGCGCCAGCCTGCAGCGCCGGGCCTGTGGCTGCGGCATAAGCGGCGGTCTGCGAGACTGTTCCCCTGATGGAATACGTGATCCTGATCATCGTCATCGCCGTCCTGCTGCTGGGCGGCGGCGGTTACCTGCTGTTCCAGCGGCCCCGCCGCGGGCGACTCAAGGCCCCCTCCGCTCAGCCGCCGGTCCGGTCCGCGCCCGCCCCGGGCGGCACCGAGGCCGCGGCCGATTCCGCCGCCGCGGCCGAGCCGCCCGCGGCCACCGCCGCGGTCCTGGAGGTCGAGCGGCCGCCGCCGTCCGCCGGGCGGATGGTGCGGCTGCGGGCCCGGCTGGCCCGCTCGCAGAGCTCGGTGGGCTCGGCGCTGCTCAGCCTGCTGTCCAGGGACCGGCTGGACGACGAGACCTGGGACGAGATGGAAGAGGTGCTCATCACCGCCGACGTGGGCGTGGCGGTCGCCCGGATCATGGTCGATGACCTCAAGACCAAGGTCAAGGTGCTCGGCGTGCGCGGCCCGGCCGAGGTCCGCGACCTGCTGCGGGCCGAGCTGCTGACCCAGCTCGGCGACGAGGACCGGACGCTGCGCACCGAGCCGCATGGCGGCATTCCCGCCGTGCTGCTCATGGTCGGCGTGAACGGCACCGGGAAGACCACCACCTGCGGCAAGCTGGCCCGGGCGCTGATCGGGGACGGGCACACCGTGCTGCTCGGCGCGGCCGACACCTTCCGCGCCGCTGCCGCCGACCAGCTGCAGACCTGGGGCGAGCGGGTCGGAGCCAAGACCGTGCGGGCCGACCGGGAGGGCGCCGACCCGGCCAGCGTCGCCTTCGACGCGGTCAGCGAGGGCATCGAGACCGGGGTCGACGCGGTGATCGTGGACACCGCCGGGCGGCTGCACACCAAGGTCGGGCTGATGGACGAGCTCGGCAAGGTCAAGCGCGTGGTGGAGAAGAAGGCCCCGGTCGACGAGGTGCTGCTGGTGCTCGACGCCACCACCGGGCAGAACGGGCTGCGCCAGGCGCGGGTGTTCGGCGAGGTGGTCGACGTCACCGGCATCGTGCTGACCAAGCTGGACGGCACGGCCAAGGGCGGGATCGTCATCGCCGTGCAGCGCGAGCTTGGCGTCCCGGTCAAGCTGGTCGGCCTCGGCGAGGGACCCGACGACCTGGCCCCCTTCGACCCGGCCGCCTTTGTGGACGCGATCCTGGGCTGAGCCCGCCCCCGGCCGGAAACATGGATGTAACACCCCTGGCGGGTGTTTCACCTGGCCGACACACACCGGCAGATCCGGTGAAACCTGTACCGCCCACCCTCGGTACAGGACACCGAAGGGACACCTCACGATGAAGCTCATCACCGCTGTCATCAAGCCGTTCAAGCTGGACGACGTCAAGGCCGCGCTGCAGGCGTTCGGCGTCCACGGCCTGACCATCACCGAGGCGAGCGGGTACGGCAGGCAGCGGGGCCACACCGAGGTGTACCGCGGCGCCGAGTACCAGGTCGACCTGGTACCCAAGGTCCGGGTGGACGTGCTCTGCGAAGACGAGGACGCCGACGACCTGATCGGGGTGGTGGTCAAGGCGGCGCAGACCGGGCGGATCGGTGACGGCAAGGTCTGGTCGGTGCCGGTCGAGACGGTGGTCCGGGTGCGCACCGGGGAACGCGGACCGGACGCGATCTGACCCCAACACGATCGACACAGCCATGAGCGGCCCGGGGGACCTCATCCAGACCTCGTTCGCCGCGGACCGGGCCCGGCGGACCGTCCAGGTCGACCGGTGGCTGGCCGAGCTGCTGGGCGCCGTGCCCGGCGTGGCCCTGGTCGCGGTGGGCGGTTACGGGCGCCGGGAACTGCTGCCCCGCAGCGACCTGGACGTGGTGCTGCTGCACGGCGGCCGCGACGACATCGCCGGCATCGCCGACCGGATCTGGTACCCGGTGTGGGATTCCGGCGCCGAGCTCGACCACGCGGTCCGCACCGTGCCGCAGGCCCGGCGGGTAGCCCGCGGCGACCTGAAGGTAGCGCTCGGGCTGCTGTCGGCCCGGCACGTGGCCGGCGAGGAGGACCTGACCGAACGGCTGCGCGCGGGCGCGCTGGAAGACTGGCGCGCGGCCGCGCCGGCCCGGCTGGCCGAGCTGCACGCCGCCCACGACGAGCGGGCCACGACGTTCGGCGAGCTGGCCTTCCTGCTCGAACCGGACCTTAAGGAGGCCCGTGGCGGCCTGCGGGATGTGCACGCCATCCAGGCCATCGCCGCCGCCTGGGTGGCGCCGGCCCCGGGACCCCGCGTCCGCACCGCGTACGAGCAGATCCTGGACGCCAGGCACGCGCTGCACGAGATCACCGGCCGCCGCCTGGACCGGCTGGTCCTGGAGGAACAGGACGAGGTGGCCCGGGCCCTGGGCCTGCTGGACGGGGACGTGCTGCTGCGCATGCTGGCCGGCGCCGCGCGGACCGTGTCCTACGCCGTCGATCACGCCTTCCGCCTGGCCGACCGGGTGGGCGGCCGGTCGGGTGCCCGGCGGTTGCGGCGTCGGCCGCCCGACCGGCGCCCGCTCGCTGACGGGGTGGTGGAACAGGACGGCGAGGTGGTGCTGGCCCGGGCGGCCGACCCGGCCCGTGACCCGGTCCTGGTGCTGCGGGCCGCCGCGGCCGCCGCCCAGGCCGGGCTGCCGCTGGCGCCGCGCACGCTGACCCGGCTGACCGAATGCCCGCCGCTGCCCGTGCCGTGGCCCGCCGCGGCCCGCGACGCGCTGCTGGCCCTGCTCGGGGCCGGCCAGGCCGCGGTCAGCGTCTGGGAGGCACTGGACACCGAAGGCCTGATCACCGCGCTGATCCCGGACTGGGAGCGGGTCAGGAACCGGCCGCAGCGCAACCCGCTGCACAAGTTCACCGTGGACCGCCACCTGGCCGAGGCGGCCGCCCACGCGGCCACGCTGGCCCGCGAGGTGGCCCGCCCCGACCTGCTGCTGCTGGCCGCGCTGCTGCACGACATGGGCAAGGGCTGGCCCGGCGACCACAGCGTCACCGGCGAGGTCGTGGCCCGGGACGTGGCCCGCCGGCTGGGCCTGCCCGGGCCTGACGTGGAGCTGATCGCCGCGGCCGTCCGGCATCACCTGCTGCTGCCCATGGTGGCCACCCGGCGCGACCTGGACGATCCGGTCACGGTCAAGCAGGTGGCGGCGGCCGTGCCCAGCCGGGCGCTGCTCGAACTGCTGCACGCCCTGGCCATCGCCGACGGCCTGGCCACCGGGCCGGCCGCCTGGAACGACTGGAAGGCCCGGCTGGTCGCCGACCTGGTCCGGCGGGTGGCGGCCGTGCTGGCGGGCGAGCCGGCGCCGGAGCCGGCCCCGCTGCGCGCGGACCAGCTGGCCCTGGCCGCCGAGGGCGGTCCGGCCGCCACGGTCCGCGGCTGCGAGGTGACCGTGGTCGCCCCCGACCGGCCCGGTCTGCTGTGGCATGCGGCGGGCGTGCTGGCCTCGCACCGGCTCGCGGTACGCAGCGCCAACGCCACCTCGGTGGACGGCACGGCGGTGAGCGTGTTCGACGTGGAGCCGGAGTTCGGCGAGCCGCCCGACGCCACGCTGCTGGCCGGCGACCTGCGCCGGATGCTGCAGGGCCGGCTGGACGTCGAGGACCGGCTGGAGCGGCGGGCCCGCGCCGCGACCAGGCGCAGCCCCGCCGTCCCCGCTCCCAAGGTCACCCTGCTCGACGGGGCCTCGGCCACCGCCACCGTGGTGGAGGTCCGCGCCCACGACGCGCCCGGCCTGCTCTGGCGGGTGGGCCGGGCGCTGGGCGAATGCGGCCTGGACGTGCGCGCGGCCCGGGTCGAGACGCTCGGCGCCGAGGTCGTCGATGTCTTCTACGTGACCGGCGCCGACGGCCAGCCCCTGGCCGACGCCGCCCTGCGCCGTGCCACGGTCAGTTCCGTCCTGGCCGCCCTGGCCGGCTGAGGACTCCACCCGCCGCCGATCGCGCCCGGCCATGGACCCACCTGCCGTCGCCCGCCCGGCCGTCGACCACCTGCCGTCGCGCGCCCGGCCCTGGACCCACCTACCACCGGCCGCCCGGTAGCCTGGGTAGGTGTTCGAGACCCTTTCTGACCGGCTGACGCAGGTTTTTTCCGCGCTGCGCAGCCGGGGACGGCTCACCGCTGCCGACATCGACGCGACCACCAGGGAAATCCGCATCGCGCTGCTCGAGGCGGACGTCGCCCTGCCGGTCGTCAGGCAGTTCATCGCCCGGGTCAAGGAGCGGGCCAGCGGCGAGGAGGTCTCCGCCGCGCTGAACCCCGCCCAGCAGGTCATCAAGATCGTGCACGAGGAACTGGTCGGCATCCTCGGCGGCGAGACCAGGCGGCTGCGGTTCGCCAAGACGCCGCCGACCGTGATCCTGCTGGCCGGCCTGCAGGGTTCAGGTAAGACCACGCTGGCGGCCAAGCTCGGCCTGTGGCTGAAGGCCCAGGGCAACACGCCCATGCTCGTCGCCGCCGACCTGCAGCGGCCCAACGCCGTGCAGCAGCTCGAGATTGTCGGCCAGCGGGCCGGCGTCCCGGTGTACGCGCCGTTCCCCGGCAACGGGGTCGGCAACCCGGTCCAGGCCGCGCGGCAGTCGATCGAGGAAGCCCAGCGGCGCCAGCAGAACATGGTCATCATCGACACCGCGGGCCGCACCGGCGTCGACGCGGAGATGATGGCCCAGGCCGTCGCGATCAGGGACGCCACCCAGCCGGACGAAGTCCTGTTCGTGGTGGACACCATGATCGGCCAGGACGCGGTGGCCACGGCCCAGGCCTTCCTGGACGGCGTGGGCTACGACGGCGTCGTGCTGACCAAGCTGGACGGCGACGCCCGCGGCGGCGCCGCGCTGTCCATCGTGGAGCTCACCGGGCGGCCGATCATGTTCGCCTCCTCGGGCGAGAAGCTCGAGGACTTCGACCTGTTCCACCCGGACCGGATGGCCTCCCGGATCCTGGACCTGGGCGACATGCTGACCCTGATCGAGCAGGCCGAGAAGGCCTTCGACCGGGAGCAGACCGAGTCGCTGGCCGGCCGGATCGCCTCCGGCGAGGGCTTTACTCTTGAGGACTTCGTCGAGCAGCTGTCCATGGTCCGCAAGCTCGGGCCGATCGGCAACCTGCTCGGCATGCTGCCCGGAGCGGCCAAGAACCGGGAGCTGCTGTCCCAGGTCAGCGACAAGGACCTGGACCGGGCCGAGGCCATCGTGCGGTCCATGACACCCGAGGAACGGCGCAACCCCAAGGTCATCAACGGCTCCCGGCGAGCCCGCATCGCCAACGGCTCCGGCGTCGCCGTCGGCGAGGTCTCGCAGCTGGTCACGAACTTCTACGAAGGCCAGAAGCAGATGAAGGCCATGTTGAGCGGCGCCATGCCCGGCATGCCGCCCGGCATGGGTGCGATGGCCCGCCGCGCCGCCGCCAAGCAGACCCGCGGCAAGAAGGGCAACAAGAAGAAGCCCGCCCGCAGCGGCGACCCCCGCCGCGCCGCCGAACTCGCCCGCGGCGCCGGCGCCCAGACCCCGGCCGGCCAGGGCCCGGCCAACTCCGGCGGCACCCCGCCCGCCCTCGGCGGCGGCCCAGCCGGCCTGGGCGGCCTCGGCGGCCTGCCAGAAGGCTTCCCCGAGAGCCTGGCCGACGGCCTGTCCAACCTGCCCTCCGGCCTGAACTTCCCGCCCCCCCAGCAGGGCAACGTCCCCGCCGCCTTCCGCGGCAACAAGCGCCGCGACAAGAAGAAGTAACCCGGGCCTGACTTTCACGCCTGCCCCATGCATCCCGCTCACCCCAGCAGGCGCGAGGCTTCGAGCAAGATCAACTTATTGTGGATAGTTACCTACCGCCCGCGGTAGGTAACCATCCACGGTCCTCGTCAGCCGCCATGCGATTGGCGCATCTGTCCCATGCGCCCCGCCGCGGGTGAGGTTCTCGTCTTCGTAGACCGTTACCTCCGTCCGACAGCGGTAAATGTCCACGATCCCGAGCGCCGGGCGGGCGGTAGCCAGGCCGTCCAGACTTCGCCCGGCACATGCCCGGCCGTATCCGAGCCCGAGCTCGTCGGCTGATCAAAGCCTTACTCCGGGGACAGGGAACGAACGGTGTCGATGGTGTCGGCCTCGGCGGCCGGCTTGTCCTCCCGGTAGCGCAGCACCCGGGCGAAGCGCAGGGCCAGGCCGCCCGGATAGCGGGGGCTGCGCTGCACGCCGTCGAAGGCCACCTCGACCACCAGTTCCGGGCGGACGTATACCGTCCAGGAATCTCGCCGTTCCTCGAGCGCCAGCAAGCGCGAAGTCTGCCAGGTCAGCAGCTCGTCGGTCAGCCCCTTGAACGTCTTGCCCAGCATGACGAAACCGCCGGTGGCCGGGTCGCGGGCGCCCAGGTGCAGGTTGGACAGCCAGCCGTGACGCCGCCCGTGGCCCCACTCCACGGCCAGCACCACCAGGTCCAGGGTGTGCCGCGGCTTGACCTTGATCCACCCGGCGCCCCGGCGGCCCGCCGCGTACGGCGCGTCCAGCGACTTGACCACCACGCCCTCGTGGCCGTGGGCCAGCGCGTCGCGGAAGAAATCCGACGCCGCCGCGGGCGAGTCGGTGACCAGCCGGGGCATGAGCAGCTCGGGCGGCACCGCCCAGGCCAGCTCGGCGTGCCGCTTCCAGCCCGGCAGGTCGATCAGGTCCGCCCCCTCCAGGTGCAGCGCGTCGAACAGGAACACCGACAGCGGCGGGCCATCGGCAAAATCGGCGCTGGCGGCGCGGGCCGCGGTGTCCTGGAACGGCAGCGGCCGGCCGTCCGCGCGCAGCGCGATCAGCTCGCCGTCGAATACCGCGGCCCGCACCGGCAGCTGGCCCAGCACCGCCACCACCTCGGGCAGCCGGCTGGTGATCTCGTCCAGGGTCCGGGTGAACAGCTGCACGGTCCCGCCCAGAACGTGGGCCTGGATCCTGATTCCGTCCAGCTTCCACTCCACCGCCGCCGGCGTGCCCGCGCCGATCTTGGCCAGCGCGTCCTCCATGGTCGGCGCGCTGGCGGCCAGCATGGGCCGCACCGGCCGGCCCACCTCCAGGCCGAACGCCCCCAGCGCCTCGCTCCCGCCCGCCAGCGCCGCGGCCGCCACCACGCCCAGCGAGCCGCGCAGCATCATGGCCCGGCGGACGTCGGCCACCGGGACCGCGGCCGCGCGGGCCACCGCGTCGGTCATCACGCCCTCCAGCGCGCCCTGACGCAGCTCACCCGACAGCAGCCCGACCAGGAACCGCTGCTCACCGGCGGTGGCCCGGCCGAACAGCTCGCCGACCAGCGCCTTGCGCGCCGCTGCCGAGCCCTTCCCGGACACCGCGCCGATCGCGGCGAAGGCCGCGTCCACCTCGCTCAGCGTCAGCGACGGCGAAGCCCCTGGCGTAAACCCGTTCCGGAGGGAAGCCCAGCCGACCCCGATCTGCCGCTGCGGCAGCTCGCCGGACAGGTAGGCCACCGCGATCGGCACCTCGAGCGGGCCGGCCTCGCGCAGCGCGGTGGCCAGCGCGTCGATCTTGCCCAGCCGGGCACCGGTCGCGGCCACGGCCTGCGACACCTCGGCGATCCGGCTGAGCAGCATGGACCGCTCAGGTGAACAGCATCAGGTCGCGGAGGTGGTCCACCCGGTCCGGCGACAGCGAGGTGTAGGCGCACAGCTCATCGGCACTTGAGAACCGGCCGCCCAGCCGGTCGCGGGCCGCCAGCACGTCGCTGACCTCGGCCGGGGTCAGGCCCAGCGCCCCGGTCAGGACCTGTCCCGGGCAGTTGTTCACGTCCACCAGGCCGCCGTCGTCGTAGTTCCTGGCCAGGTCGGGCCGGCCGATCCGCAGGTCCCTGGCCAGGGCCGGGTTGCTGGTGGCCAGGTGCCTGGCCTGTTTCCTGGCCTCGATCCTGCTCTTGGCCTCGGCCACCGCTTCCCGGTTGCGTTCGGCCCGGCCCGCCGGGCCGGGCGGGATCGGGACCGGCTGGCCGCGCCCGGGCCGGAACAGCACCGCGGAGTGGATCGCCGCGCAGCCGGCGAGCGCGATGATGAAGCCGCCGACCGCCGCGCCGGCCCCGCTGTTGGAGTTCACCGCGCCGATGGCCACGATCATCGCGATGGTGGCCGCCAGGTACGCCGCGAACACCGCCCAGTCCGCCTTTCTGCGGTTGATGACCGCGAAGGCCAGGAACGGCACGAAGGACAGGAAGCCGATCGAGGCGACCGGGACCGAAGCCCAGGCGATCTGGCGTCCCACGCCGGGCCGCCGCCGTGGCGCGGGCTGGTGGCCGTTCCAGTTGGCTGGCGTCACGCTGGCCTCCCCTCGGTGCCTGCTGACCCAGCCTAGCCGGGCTGGGCGCCGCCTCGCCGGGACCGCGACCGCGGCCGGGACCGGGACCGGCGGCCGCCGCTGCCGGGGGACCACAGGTAGTACCCGACCGGGAACAGCCGGACGTGCAGGTGCTCGTCGACCAGCCCCCACAGCCCGCGCCGCGCGAAGATCGCGATCACCATCGCGACCAGGCCCAGGATGATCAGGTACCAGGCGTTGTAGGACTGCAGCGCCTGCTGCAGGATCATGTACACGATGGTGCCGAGGATCGGCCCCTCGATCGTGCCCAGCCCGCCGATGATCACCGCGAACGCCATCTCGGCTGTCCACTGCACGCTGAACACCGCGCTGGGCTGCACGATGAGCTGGCTGACGGCCAGCAGCGCGCCGGCCGCCCCGCAGCCGATCCCGGCCACCACAAAGACCAGCATCCGGGCCAGGCCCACCCGCGCGCCCGAGCTGCGCGCGGCCACCTCGTCATCTCGCACCGCGGTAAGCACCAGCCCGAGCCTGCTGCGCAGCAGCAAGTACACGGCGACCAGCGCGAGCACCGTGACGGCCAGCCCGATCCAGTACGTGTACGCCTCCAGCACCGCCGAACCGAGGTTGGGCGTGTGCGGCAGCGACAGGCCGGTCCCGCCGCCGATCGAGGGGAACTTCTCGATGATGAGCAGGACGGTCGTGGCGAGCACCCAGGTGGCGATCGCGAAGTACCCGCTGCGCAGCCGCGAGACCAGCCACCACATCGGCAGCGCGGCCACGCCGCAGCCGATCGCCGCGATCGGCAGCGCGGTGAACATCGACAGGTTGTGGATGTTCAGGATCAGCACGAAGTACGCACCCAGTCCCACGAACGCCTGCTGTCCCACCGATACCAGGCCCGCGTACCCGGCCAGCAGATTCCACATGCAGGCCAGGGTCAAGATGATGAACGCCTGCACCAGGATGGTCTCGGTCCCGGCGCCCACCAGGTAGGGGAACAGCGCGAGCACCACCACGACCACCAGGGCGCCGAGCCCGGTCCAGGCCACGTTCCTGCGCGACCGGGTCACCCGGTATTTTTCGGCCGAACGGGCCGTGGTTTCAGCGACCGCGGTCACGAGGTGCTCCTCCGTGCGATGAGGCCCTGCGGGCGCAGGACCAGCACGGCCAGGAAGACGATGTACCCGGCCAGGAACTCGTCCGACCCGCTGATCTGGGCGCCGATCGCCTGGGACACGCCGAGGATCACGCCGCCGAGCAGCGTGCCCCACAGCGAGCCGAGCCCGCCGATCACCACCGCGGCGAACGCGAACAGCAGGATCGTGTCGGTTCCCGTGGTGGGCGCGAACTGGGAGTACATGCCGTACGCGATACCGGCCAGCGCCACGGTGCCGAACGCGATGGCCGCCGCGATCCCGAACACGTGCCGGTAGTCGATCCCCGACAGCTGGGCCGCCTCCTGGTCGTCGGCCACCGCCCGGATCAGCCGTCCGTACCGTGACCGGGACAGGAAGTACTGCAGGCCGAGCAGGACCACCACGGCCACGACGAAGATCAGCAGCAGCAGGTAGGCGATCGTGATCTGCGAGCCGATCGAGAACGAACTGGTGATGATGGCGTCGTTGACCCCGAGCGAGTGGCTATTGGCGCTGAAGAACTGCAGCAGCCCGTTCTCGATCACCACCGACAGCCCGAACGTGACCAGCAATGTGGTCAGGATGCTGCGGTCGAGCGCGGCCTGGATCACGGTCCGCTGCAGCACGTAGCCCAGCACCGCCATCAGCGGGACCACGATCACGAACGACCACAGCACCGGGATGTGGGTGACCGTGATGACGCCGACCGCCACGTAGCCGCCGATGATGGCCAGGTCGCCGTGGGCCAGGTTGACCACCTTCATGACGCCGAACATCAGCGAGAGCCCGCAGGCGAACAGCGCGTACAGGCCGCCGACCAAGATCCCCTGGATGATGTCGTTGACCCAGACCATTAGGCTTCCTCGCTCCCCTGGCCAGCTGGCTCAGACCGCAGCCCGAAGTAGGCGGCCTCCACCTGTTCCGCGGTGACGTCCGACGGCTTGCCTTCCAGCGTGGTCCGTCCCTCGAGCAGGCACTGCAGGTGCGAGGCCACCCGCAGCGCCTGGCTCACGTCCTGCTCCACCAGCAGCACGGTCAGCCCGGTGGCCAGGATCTCCGGCAGCATGCCGTAGATCCGCTGCACGACCACCGGCGCCAGGCCCAGGGACAGCTCGTCGAGCAGCAGCACCCGCGGGTTGGCCACCAGCGCCCGGCCGATGGCCACCGCCTGCTGCTCGCCGCCGGAAAGCTGCTCGGTGCGCTGGGCCCGCCGGTCCTTCATCCAGGAAAACAGCTCGTAGACCCGCCCGATCGTCCACGGTCCCTTGCGCGCGTAGGTCGCGCCGACCTGCAGGTTCTCCTCGACCGTGAGTGATCCGAACAGGCGCCGGCCCTCCGGCACCATGCCGATCCCGCTGGTGGCCCGGCGTTCGGGCCGGATCCTGGTCACGTCCTGGCCGTCGTACCGGATCGAGCCCTCGGTCGGGTGGTGCAGGCCGGCGATCGTGCGCAGCAGCGTCGACTTGCCCGCCCCGTTGGCGCCGATGATGGCGTACACCTCGCCCGGGAACACCCGCAGCGAGATCCGGTCCAGCGCGCGCAGCTGCCCGTGATGCACGGTCAGGTCGCGCACCTCCAGTATCGGCGCTCTATTTTCGGCCTCCCTCGCCTCCGGGCCGCTTTCGGGGCCGCTCCTTCCCTCGTCGCTCCTTCGTCGCTCCTCAGTCCAGTCGCGGCCGCGGCCCTCCGGCTCGCTCGGCATGGGCTCACTCATGGGAGGTCCCGAGTTCGATGTCTTCGGTCAGGGTGCCGGCGGTGAGGGAGGCGGTGAGCTCGGAGCCGAGGAAGACCTCGCGGACCGCCGAGTCGGCCAGCACCTGCGCCGGGTCGCCGTCGCCGACGAACTTCCCGCCGGACAGGCAGATCAGCCTGGTCACCACCGCGACCAGCGCGCGCACCACGTGCTCGATCCAGATCACCGTGATGCCCTCGGCGTTCACCCCGCGGACGATCTCGACCAGCTGCGCGACTTCGGGGTCGGTCAGGCCGCCGGCCACCTCGTCGAGCAGCAGTAGCTTCGGCCCCGACGCGAGCGCGCGGGCGAGTTCCAGCCGCTTGCGCTGCAGCAGGCCGAGCCGCTCGGCGGGCAGGTTCGCCTCGCCGGTCATGTCGGCCCGCTCGAGCGCCTGGCCGGCCGCCACGTAGCTGGCCCGGCGCCGCAACCCGGCGCCCTGCTGGGCGGCCACCAGCACGTTCTCGAACACGGTCATGTCCCCGAAAGGCCGCGGCACCTGGTAGGTCCGGCCGATGCCGAGCCTGCACCGGGTCGCCGCGTCCAGCTTGGTCACGGTCCGCCCGGCGAACGAGACGCGGCCGGCGTCGGGGGACAGGTCGCCGGAAATGAGGCCGAACAGGCTGGTCTTGCCCGCTCCGTTCGGCCCCACGATCCCCACTGTGTCCCCGGGTCCGACCGTGAACGACAGGTCTTCGGCGATGACGACGCGGCCGAACCGTTTCGTCACGTGGTCCAGTTCAAGCAGTGGTTCGGTCATCCGGTTATTTGTTCGTCGGCTCGAGCGTCGAGGTCAGAGGCACGTTCGGCATCAGCGTATTGTCGACGACCTCCATTGACCAGCCGTACTTGCTGTTCGGCTTCCACTGCACGCCGACGCAGGGCGTGTCGACCACGCCGGGCGCCGGGTTCTTGGGGTTGGTCCAGTTGAGCTGCCCGGCGATGCCCTCGATGTTCACCTTGAACAGGGCCGCCGCCACCTCGGTCTTGTCGTGCGGGTTGTTCACCGAGGTCATGGCCGCGTACGCCACCTCGAACAGGCTGTAGTTGCTCAGCGACTGCACCCACTGCGACCCGGTGGCGGCGGTGAAGGCGGCGGCGATCTCCGCGTTGGTCTGCCCGGTGAGCGAGGACTTCCACGGCATGTTCGGCGTCCACCACGCGTCGGTGGCGACGTTGTTGACCAGCGAGCCGAGCGCGGTCACGTCCGCCGGGAACAGCAGCACCTTGGCCACGGTGGCCAGCTTCGGCTTGTAGCCCTGCTGCGCGGCCTGCTTCCACATCGTGTTGAAGTCCGGCGGCAGCGGCACGTTGGTGAAGAACTCGCAGTTCTTCGACTTGAACAGGCTGATGAACGAGGAGTAGTTGGTCAGCCCGTCGGTGTAGGCGGGCGGGTCGACCAGCGTGTAACCGGCCGGGCCAGCGAACAGCGGCCACGCGCCGCGGAAGGCGTTGCCGTCCGAGTCGTTGGGGAACAGGCAGCCGGCCACCTTGTCCGTGCTCAGCTGCTTCTGGATCCTGTCCCACATCGGGATGAAGGCGTTGCACAGGTCGTTGACGCCGAGGAAGTACATCGTCGTCCAGGTGGGCTTGAACGTCGACTTGCCCGGGGTGGGGTTACCGCCCAGGTTGACGTACCAGGATTGCCACGGGACATTGCCGCAGATCAGCGGGCAGCCCAGCTTCTCGGCCACGGTCGCGACCGGGTTGACCGTCTCCGGCGTGGAGGAGGTGACGAGCAGGTCCACCTTGTCGGTGAGGATCGCCTGGCTGGCCAGCTGGCCCGCCTTGGTGGGGTCGGACTGGGTGTCGTAGGACTTGATCGTGACCGGGTAGGTCTTCCCGCCGACCTTGAACCCGTTCTTGTACTGCGACGTGGCCAGGATCGTGCTGACGATCCAGTCGTCCGAGGTGCCGAACTCCCCGAGGTCGCCGGTGAGCGGGTGGATGAAGCCGATCACGATGTCCTGGGTGCTCGAGCCCGTGGTGGACGAGGCCGAGGACGAGGACGAGGCCGAGGCGCCCTTGATGCTGGAGCTGCAGGCCTCGAGCAGTCCGCCGCCCCCCACGACGGCCGCGCCGAGACCGGCCGCGCGCAGCAGGCCGCGCCGGCTCATCCCGCCGTCCTGGTTGGTCGTATCCGGCTGCCCAGTCTGGTCACTCATTGCCATCGATCTCCTTTGCTTTCGCGCCTAAGGCGCGGGACCGCGTATGAGGTGACGCCCGGCGTCCCGCGGGTCCGGGGAGGTGCGGCGTCACAGGCTAACACCACCTAAATCCCATGAGGGGGCGCTAGGTCGTGACCGCGAGCATGAGGCCTCCTGGATGCTGGGACCTCGGTGCGGGTGCCTGGTTGCGGGCTCCTATCACTATGGGGAGTGCGTCGTGCCGTGTCGTGCGTAGAGCCAGGTGCGCCCGGCCGCGGCACGAGTGGTCCTTGGCTCGGACTTCGTGCGCTCTGCGAACGGGCGTACATATGTAGAACAGTATGGCAACGCTAGGATGCCTGTTTGCGGATAGTCAACGCACGTTATGTAACTGTTTCAAAGTGTGAGATAGCCGAGGTCCACTCTGTTTCCCTCTCGCCTCCGGGTGCCTCGAATGCGCCTCCTTCCTCGTCGCTCCTTCGTCGCTCCTCAGTCCAGGCGGCGGCGGCACCCTTTGGCTCGCGGGGCGCGCGGCGGCGATCAGATTACTAATCCGCTTCGATTGTCTGGCACAATGTGTTGCTGACCGCCTGGCCATGCGACGCCCTCTGCTCGTTCGCCCGGCCCGGCTCACTGAGCGGTCCCGTCGGCTGATCCCCGGCCGGTTCGGGCCCGCTCGCATCTATCGCTGGGAGAAGACCACAGTCGTGGCTGTCAAGATCAAGCTGAAGCGCATGGGAAAGATCCGGGAGCCTTACTACCGGATCGTCGTGGCGGACGCACGCACCAAGCGCGACGGGCGCGCTATCGAGGAGATCGGTAAGTACCACCCGAAGGCCGACCCGTCTGTCATCGAAGTGAACTCCGAGCGGGTCCAGCACTGGCTCTCGGTAGGCGCGCAGCCCACCGACCCGGTCCGCGTCCTGCTCAAGGTCACCGGGGACTGGCAGAAGTTCCACGGGGAGCCGGGGGCCGAGGGCACGCTCCGTATCGCCGCGCCGCGTGCGGACAAGAGGGAAGCCTTCGCCACCGCGGCCAGCCAGAGCCAGGCCGCCAAGGAAGAAAAGGCGTCGGCCAAGGCGGCCCCCAGGACGGCCAGGCCCCCCAAGGACAGTGCCCCCAAGGACAGTGCCCCCAAGGACAGTGCCCCCAAGGACAGTGCCCCCAAGGACAGTGCCCCCAAGGACAGTGCCCCCAAGGACGGGCCGGCCAAGGAAAGCAAGGCCAAGGCTAAGGCCGAGGCCAAGCCTGACGCCAAGCCCGAGGCACCGGCCGACGCCGAGCCGTCTGTAACCGCCGAGGCGGAGGCAGGAGCCTAACGTGCTTGAGGAAGCCCTCGAGCACCTGGTCCGGGGCATCGTCCAGTACCCGGACGACGTCCAGGTGTCCAGCCGCGTGCTGCGCCGGGGCAACACCCTTGAGGTACGGGTGCATCCTGACGACCTCGGCAAGGTCATCGGCCGGGGCGGGCGCACGGCCAGAGCGCTGCGCACGGTGATCGGTGCCCTGGCCGGCAACCGCTACGTCCGCATCGACCTGCTGGACGCCAACGAGATCCGCTGACCCCGATGCGGGTAATTGTCGGCCGGATCGGCCGTCCGCACGGGATCCGCGGTGAGGTCGTGATCGGGGTCAGGACCGACGAGCCTGACCTCCGCTTCGCGGTGGGCTCCGTCATGGACGCGAGCCGGTCCGCCGAGGACGACCTCCCGGCGGACCGCGCCCCGCTCAAGGTGGCCGCGGTCCGGTGGCACTCGGGGCAGCTCCTGGTGGGCTTCGCCGGGATCACCGACCGGACCGCGGCCGGGGAACTGACCGGCAGCTGGCTGAGCATCGACTCCAGCCAGCTGCCGGCTACGCCCGACCCGGACGAGTTCCGCGATCACGAGCTGATCGGCCTGTCCGTGCGGACCACCGCCGGGGAGCCGGTCGGCGTGGTCACCGACATGCTGCATTACGGCCAGGACCTCCTCGTGGTGCGCCGCGCCGACGGCGGCGAGAGCCTGGTCCCGTTCGTGCAGGCCCTGGTGCCCGAGGTCGACCTGGGCGCCGGGGTGGTGGTCATCGACCCGCCGCCCGGGCTGCTCGACCCCGCTCCGGCGGAATGACGGAACGGGCCAGCGTGCACCACGGCCCGTTCCGCATAAAAAATGAGGAGGGGGCGTGCCGCTTCGCGCCGACATCGTGACGATCTTCCCCGAGTACTTCGACAGCCCGCTGCGGGTGTCGCTGATCGGGAAGGCGGCGGCGCGGGGCGACATCGAGTTCCGCCTGCATGACCTGCGGCACTGGGCCACCGACGTGCACCACACGGTCGACGACGTGCCGTTCGGCGGCGGCCCGGGCATGGTGATGAAGCCCGACGTCTGGGGCGCCGCGCTGGACGAGATCGTGCCCGGCGGCGAGGCCCGGCTGGTGGTGCCGACGCCGAGCGGGGTGCCGTTCACCCAGGATCTGGCGGCGGAGTACGCGGCGCAGCCGTGGCTGGTATTCGCCTGCGGGCGTTATGAGGGCATCGACGGCCGGGTCGCCGACGCCATGCGCGCCCGGATGCCGGTGGACGAGGTCAGCGTGGGCGATTACGTGCTGGCCGGCGGCGAGGCGGCGGTCCTGGTCATGGTGGAGGCCCTCGGCCGG
This sequence comes from uncultured Actinomycetes bacterium, assembly GCA_963790065.1. GTDB lineage: Bacteria > Actinomycetota > Actinomycetes > Streptosporangiales > Streptosporangiaceae > Palsa-504. The sequence goes on from CAWBNK010000006.1 coordinate 281,185, forward strand.
CTGCTGCCCGGGGTGCTCGGCAACGCGTGCTCGGCGGGCGACGACTCCTTCGGCGGGGACCCGGCCATGCGCGGGCTGCTCGAGGGGCCGGTCTACACCAGGCCGCGCGCCTGGCGCGGCCTTGAGGTGCCCGAGGTGCTGCTGTCCGGCAACCACGCGGCGATCGCCCGCTGGCGGCGGGACATGGCCCTGCGCCGCACGGCGGCTTACCGTCCCGATCTCATCCGGGCCCGGCCCGACCTGGACGCCCGCGACCAGCAGGTGCTGGCCGAGGCCGGCCCGGATCCGGCTGGCCCCTTTCCGGTTAGCGGCGAAGATATGGCACACTGAAGGGCGCTGTCCTTTCCAGGCCGCGGCTGAAGGTACCCTTGGCCCCGGCGCGAGCCGGCCGCCGCCCGGTCCCCGAACACGACCACCACCGAGGAAACCGCTGTCATGCATACCGCGATTGCCGAAATCGAGCAGACCCAGACCCGGTCTGACATCCCGGACTTCAGGCCCGGCGACACCCTGAAGGTTCACGTCCGGGTCACGGAGGGAAACCGCTCACGCATCCAGGTGTTCCAGGGCGTGGTGATCAGGCGTCAGGGCAGCGGGTCCCGTGAGACCTTCACCGTCCGCAAGATCAGCTACGGCGTAGGCGTGGAGCGGACCTTCCCGGTGCACAGCCCGTCGATCGACAAGATCGAGCCGGTCACCCGGGGTCGCGTCCGCCGCGCCAAGCTCTACTACCTCAGGGACCTGCGCGGAAAGGCGGCGCGGATCAAGGAGCGCCGCGACCAGACCGGCAGCTGATGCCCGGCGGGCCGCCGGTGGATGACAGGGATGATCCCGGCCCGCCCACGTCGCCTCCCACCTCGGCCCGGCCGCCCGGGCGGCACGCCTCGGGCGCCCGCAAGAGCGAGCCGGCCCCGGCCGCTCCGGCGGCCGGCCGCCGCAAGCACAAGCACTTCTGGCGCGAACTGCTGATCATCGTGGTGGCCGCGGCCGCCCTCACGCTGCTGATCAAGGCGTTCGTGGTCCAGGTGTACAAGATCCCTTCGGGGTCGATGGAGAACACACTCCAGGTCAACGACCGGGTCCTGGTCAACAAGCTCGTCTACCACTTCCGCGGCATCGCCCGCGGCGACATCATCGTGTTCAGCGGGCAGGACTCCTGGGGCCCCGACGCGGCACCGGCGTCCAGCGACCCGATCGTCCGGCTGTGGGACGACGTGCTGTCCGACATCGGGCTGCAGAGCAGCCAGACCTTCTACATCAAGCGGGTGATCGGCCTGCCCGGCGACCGGGTGGCCTGCTGCACCGACGGGAAGGTGACGGTCAACGGCGTGCCGCTGAACGAGACCTCCTACCTGTACCCGGGCGACCAGCCCTCGTTCCCGTTCAAGACCGTGACCGTGCCGGCCGGCCACGTGTGGGTCATGGGCGACCACCGCGGCGACTCCGAGGACTCCCGCTACCACCTGTCCGATCCGGGCCACGGTGCCATACCGGAGAGCGAGGTCGTCGGCCGGGCGTTCCTGATCATCTGGCCGCCGTCGCAGCTGCGCGACCTGCCCATCCCGTCCACCTTCAGCCAGGCCGCGCTGCGCTCAGGACCGGCCGGAGCGGCCCTGGTCGGCGCCAGCACCGTCGGCGGCGCCGCCGTGGCCGCCGTCGCCGCCCTTCCGGTGGGGGCCAGCGCCGGGGCGGCCGGGGTGATCGGCGCCCCGCTGCTCCTGCTGCGCCGGCGCCGGGCCCGGTAAGCGTCTTGCGCCCCGAAATGCCCAGCTGACTAGCCCCTGATCGCCGCCCGGGCCGGCGATGGCCGGGGTCTGGCGGCCTCCCGATGGCGCTAAGCTCAACGGGATGACGGTGCGGGTTGAAGAGGGGTGTCTGCGTGAGCGGGGCTGACGAGGAAGCGCCGGGTCCGGGACGGACGGTCAGCGCGGACGTCACCCCCGAGGCGCCGTCAGACCAGCCCGCCGGCGACGGCGACGACGCGGCGCATACCGACGAGGGCGGCACGCCGCCAGCGGCGGCCGAATCAGTGCCGGCCGAATCAGTGCCGGCCGGGTCAGGCGCAGCCGGGTCGGCAGGCGCCGGGTCCCGCAGGCGCAAGCGCACCGGCCGGAAGCGGTCGTTCTGGCGCGAGCTGCCCATCCTGGTGGTCATCGCCCTGCTGCTCGCGGTGGTGATCAAGACCTTCGCGATCCAGGCGTTCTGGATCCCGTCGGGCTCGATGGAGAACACCCTCGAGATCAACGACCGGGTCCTGGTTAACAAGATCATCTACCACATCCGCGACATTCACCGCGGCGACATCGTGGTCTTCAACGGCGACGGCTCCTGGGACCCCGCGGTGCCGACGCCGGCCAACGGGAACATCTTCCAGCAGTTCGGCGCCGGGTTTGCCAGCATGTTCGGCTTCGGGCACCCGGGCGACATCTTGATCAAGCGGGTCATCGGGCTGCCCGGAGACCAGGTGGCCTGCTGTAACGCCCAGGGCCGGATCACCGTCAACGGCGTCCCGCTGATCGAGCAGTCCTACCTGTACCCGGGCGCGGCGCCGTCGCTGATCAGGTTCAACATCAAGGTGCCGCCCGGCCGGCTATGGGTCATGGGCGACAACAGGTTCTATTCCGCCGACTCCCGCGAGCACATGGGCGACCCGGGCGGCGGGACGGTCCCGGAAAGCGCCGTGGTCGGCCGGGCCTTCGTCATCATCTGGCCGCCCAGCCGGTGGCGGTTCCTGCCCATCCCGGCCACCTTCGAAAATCCCAAGCTGAGCGCGGCCAGCGCCGCGGCGGGCCCGGACGGTCCGGTCTCCGCCCGGCTCGAGCCGGCCGGCCCGACCGTCCCGCTGGCGCTCGGCTTCGCCGGGGCCCTGCCCCTGACCTGGGCGCAGCGCCGGGTCCGGATGCGCGTCAGCCGGCGCCGCCAGCGGCGCCGCGAGCGCTCGTTACGGTGCCCGCGGCGTTGTCCGCGTCAGCGTCACAACTGGCGTAATCTGCGGAGTGTCATGACCCGCCATCCCGGTGCGCCGGCCGTCAGCAGCCCGCCTTCCCCCGCCCTATCTGCAGCTGCCCTATCTGCAGCTACACTGTCCGCGGCCCCGTTTCCCCGCTACGCCGGGTACACACCCCGGCGGGACGGCGGGCTCGGCGCCTACGAGACCGTGCTCGACCGGGCTGGGTTCGGGCCGGTGGCGGGCATCGACGAGGCGGGCCGGGGGGCGTGCGCGGGACCGCTGGTGGTGGCGGCCGTGGTCCTGGATCCGGGCCGCATCCGGCGCATCCGCGGGCTGGCCGACTCCAAGCTGCTGACCGCCGCGGCCCGGGAGGAGGCCTACGCCGAGGTGCTGCGCTGGGCGCTGGACTGGCACGTGGTGGTCATCGGCGCCGACACGATCGACGCCACCGGGCTGCACGTGTGCAACGTCGCGGGCATGCGCCGCGCCTGCGCCGGCCTGCGCTGCCGGCCCGGCTACGTGCTGACCGACGGATTCCCGGTCCGCGGGCTCGGCGCGCCGGCCCTGGGCGTCTGGAAGGGCGACCGGGTCGCCGCATCGGTCGCCGCGGCCTCGGTGGTGGCCAAGGTCAGCCGGGACCGGATGATGCGGGACCTGCACGAACGTTATCCACAGTATGGATTCGACCGGCACAAGGGATACAACACCGACGACCACGTACGGGCCCTGACCGAGCACGGGCCAAGCCCGGCGCACCGGTATTCGTTCGTGAACGTGAACCGGGTGGCGGTATCACTAGATCCCGGCACTGCGCTGGATTCGCTGGACCCCGTGGACCTGATGGCCGACGAGGACCCGGCGGCCGCCGCGGAACTGGGGGACCCCGGCCTGACCCCGGCCCTAGCAGGCCTGACGGGTGCATTCGGGGAGAACGAGAGGAGAATGAGCTCATGAGCGCGGAGGACCTTGAGAAGTACGAGGCCGAGATGGAGCTGCAGCTCTATCGCGAGTACCGCGACGTGGTCGGGTTGTTCACCCACGTGGTCGAGACCGAGCGCCGGTTCTATCTCACCAACGACGTCGAGCTGAACGTCAGGTCAAGCGACAACGGCGAGGTCTTCTTCGAGGTTACGATGCGAGACGCCTGGGTGTGGGATATGTACCGCCCGGCCAGGTTCGTCAAGAATGTGCGTGTAGTCACCTTCAAGGACGTCAACATCGAGGAACTGGCCAAGGCAGACCTGGAAGTTCCAGAGGATAAGCCGGACTTTCCGGCCTAACTTTTCGGCGGAGGGCGGATGTTCGGGCTTCCTGATGGCGTACAGGCCTGCCTGTTCGACATGGACGGCGTAGTCACCAAGACCGCGGTGGTGCACGCGGCGGCCTGGAAAGCAATGTTCGACGAGTTCCTCAAGGCCCGTGCGCAAGCCGATGGCACCCCGTTCGTGCCCTTCGATTCGCACTCCGACTACGACCGCTACGTCGACGGCAAGCCCAGGATGGACGGCATCAGGTCGTTCCTGCAATCCCGGGACATCGAGCTGCCCGAGGGCCAGCCGGATGACCCGCCGGGCACGCAGACCCTGTACGGGCTGGGCAACCGCAAGAACGTGCTCTTCCTGCAGAAGCTGGAAACCGACGGCGTGCAGGTCTACGACGGCACGATCACCTACATCAAGACGATCCGGGCCGGCGGGATCGCCACCGCGATCGTGTCCTCCAGCGCGAACACGGTGCAGGTGCTGGACTCGGCGAAGATCGCCGACCTGTTCGACGTGCGGGTGGACGGGGTGGTGGCCAAGGAGCGCGGGCTGGCCGGCAAGCCCGCGCCGGACACCTTCCTGGCCGCGGCCGAGGCACTTGGCGTGCCCGCCGCCCACGCGGTGGTCTTCGAGGACGCGCAGTCCGGCGTGCAGGCCGGACACGCGGGTCACTTCGCCCTGGTGGTCGGCGTAGACCGGGTCGGCCAGGCGCAAGAGCTGAAGGAGCACGGCGCCGACGTCGTGGTCCAGGACGTGGCGGAACTCCTCACCGACGGACAGGGTGCCCGATGATCAAGCAGGCGGCGTACGGGACAGATCCCTGGCGGCTGGTGGAGAAGGAATTCGACCTGAGCCTGCTGGCTCAGAGCGAATCGATCTTCGCGCTGTCCAACGGGCACATCGGCCTGCGCGGCAACCTGGACGAGGGCGATCCGCACGGGCTGCCGGGTACCTACCTCAACTCCATGTACGAGGTCCGGCCGCTGCCCTACGCCGAGGCGGGCTACGGGTTCCCCGACAACGGCCAGACCGTCATCAACGTCACCGACGGCAAGATCATCCGGCTGCTGGTCGACGACGAGCCGTTCGACATCAGGTACGGCACCCTGCACTCCCACGAGCGCGTCCTCGACCTGCGGGCGGGCACCCTGACCAGGACCGTCGACTGGTCCTCCCCGGCCGGGGCCCGGGTCAAGGTGACCTCGGTGCGCATGGTGTCGCTGACCCAGCGCGCGATCGCCGCGATCAGCTACACGGTCGAGCCGGTCGACCAGACCCTGCGGGTGGTGCTCCAGTCCGAGCTGGTCACGAACGAAGAGATGCCGAAGCGGGGCAACGACCCCCGGCTGGCCGCCATCCTGGAATCCCCGCTGGTCAGCGAGGAACACCAGACCGACGAGGGGACGCCGCCGCGCGTCGTGCTGGTGCACAGGACGCGAGTCAGCGGGCTGCGGATGGCGGCCGGCATGTCGCACGTGATCACCGGCCCGCAGAAGATGGCGGGCCGCACCGAGTCCCATCCGGATCTGGGCCGGACTACGGTGGCGATCGAGATCGCCCCCGGCGAGCAGCTGCGCGTGATCAAGTTCATCAGCTACGGCTGGTCGAGCCAGCGGTCCCGGCCCGCGCTCATCGACCAGATCGTCGGCGCGCTGTCCGGCGCCCACCTGACCGGCTGGGACGGCCTGCTGGCCGAGCAGCGGGCCTACCTGGATGAGTTCTGGGACGGCGCCGACGTGGAAGTGGAGGGCGACGCCGAGATCCAGCAGGCGGTCCGCTTCGGGCTGTTCCACATCCTGCAGGCGGCCGCGCGGGCCGAGTTCCGGCCGATCGCGGCCAAGGGCCTGACCGGCAGCGGCTACGACGGGCACACCTTCTGGGACACCGAGACGTTCGTGCTGCCCGTGCTCATGTACACCCAGCCGTCCGCCGCGGCCGACGCCCTGCGCTGGCGGCACATGGTGCTGGCCGAAGCCAAGCAGCACGCCATCGATCTCGGCCTGGCCGGGGCGGCGTTCCCGTGGCGCACCATCCGGGGCGAGGAGTGCTCCGGTTACTGGCCCGCCGGGACCGCCGCGTTCCACATCAACGCCGACATCGCCGACGCGGTGGTCCGCTACCTCGACGCCACCCAGGACACCAAGTTCGAGACCGAGGTGGGCCTGGAGCTGCTGGTCGAGACCGCCCGGCTGTGGCGCTCGCTGGGCCAGCACGACGCGGCGGGCCACTTCAGGATCGAGGGCGTGACCGGTCCCGATGAGTACAGCGCGGTCAAGGACAACAACATCTACACCAACCTGATGGCCCAGCGGAACCTGCACTGCGCCGCCGACTTGGCCACCAGGCTGCCCGCCGAGGCCGAGGCCCTCGGCGTGACCACCGAGGAGGCCGCGTCCTGGCGCGACGCGGCGGCCGCGATGTTCATCCCGTTCGACGAGCGGCTGGGCGTGCACCCGCAGCACGAGGGGTTCACCGACTACGCCAGGTGGGATTTCAAGAACACGACGGAGGAGAAATACCCGCTGCTGCTGCACTTCGCGTACTTCCAGCTGTACCGCAAGCAGGTCGTCAAGCAGGCCGACCTGGTGCTGGCCATGTACATGCGGTCCGAGGCGTTCACCCCGGAGCAGAAGGCGGCCAACTTCGCCTACTACGAGCCGCTGACCGTCCGCGATTCCTCCCTGTCGGCCTGCACGCAGGCGGTGATCGCGGCCGAGGTGGGCCAGCTCGACCTGGCCCACGACTACCTGGCCGAAGCCGCGCTCATGGACCTGCGCGACGTGGAGCACAACACCTCCGACGGCGTTCACATGGCCTCGCTGGCCGGGGCGTGGATAGCGCTGGTCGCGGGGTTCGGCGGGATGCGCGCCGGCATGGGCGCCCTGGCCTTCAGCCCGCGCCTGCCCGACGGCATCTCGGGCCTGACTTTCCGGGTGCGTTACCGCGGCCGCAAGCTGCGCGTGACGGTCAAGCCCGGCGAGGCCAAGTACGAGCTGCTGGACGGCGACCCGCTGCCGGTGAGCCACCACGGCCACGAGTTCGAGCTCGGTACCAAGGCCATGGAGCACAAGATCCCGTCGATCAAGGCCGGCCCCGGCCCGAGCAGCCGCCCGGACGTCCCCCGTACGACCGCGGCTCCGGGAGCTGACCGGCCCCGTTACGCGCCCAGTCAACCCTGCCCGTTTTGTCCGGTATGTACGGTCACGCGGTAGCGATGCGACCGGCTCGATGTGCATCTGGTCCGGTTGCAACCGGTTACAACCGGCTCTGAGGCACATTGACCCGGTTGACCTGGCGGCTCGTCGGCCACCCGGCCCAGTAGCCCGCTCCGCCGTACCGGTCCCGCCGCACCGGCCCCGCCGCACCCGGCACGCATGACCCCCGGACATCGAACCATACAGCTCTGACATTCCTGCTCGGCTATCCACAATCGCGCTGCCCTCCTTCCGGCTGCCCACAGCCCCGGCGGCCGTCCCGCGGCCCGTCCCGGCCGCGGCGATCGTCGGAACCGGAGGTGAGGGTGATGACGATGCGGGCCAAGGACGTGCTGGGTCACTCCGGTGAGCAGGCGGCGGCCGAGTACCTGGAGGCGCAGGGCTTCCGGATCCTGGACCGGAACTGGCGCAGCGCGGACGGCGAGATCGACATCGTGGCGGTGGAGCGGCACGTGCTGGTCGTGGCCGAGGTCAAGTCCAGGACCTCGATGCGCTACGGCAGCCCGCTGGAGGCCGTCAGCCGGGCCAAGCGGGCCCGGTTGCGCAGGCTGGCGGTGCAGTGGCTGAACGCCCACGGCGTCCGGTTCGATCAGGTCCGCATCGACGTGGTGGGCCTGGTCTACGAGGGCACCGGCGGCTTCACGATCGAGCACATCAGGGGAGTGGGCTAGCCGTGCCGCTGGCGCGCACACACTCGGTGGCGTTGATCGGGATCACTGGTCACGTTGTGGAGGTCGAGGCGGATATAACAAATGGTCTGGTCGGCATGATTCTTGTCGGCCTGCCTGACACCGCGTTGCGGGAGGCGCGGGACCGGATACGCGCCGCCATCGTCAACAGTGGTGAGCAGTGGCCGCAGCGGAAGATCACCGTCGGTCTGTCTCCGGCCAGCCTGCCCAAGCGAGGCAGCTGGTTCGATCTAGCCATCGCAGTTGGAATACTCACGGCGGCGGGCACGGTACCGCGAGCGGCAGTAGACGAGTTGATTTTCTTCGGCGAGTTGGGACTCGACGGGCGGCTGCGGCCCGTTCGTGGCGTTCTACCCGCAGTGGCGGCTGCAGCCGAGGAAGGGTTCGGCAAGGTTATGGTGGCCGAGCAGAACGCGGCAGAAGCCAGGCTGGTTCCGGGTGTACGGGTGATCGCAGCCAGCAGTCTTTCCTGCGCGGCTGATTGGCTGCGCGGCACGCCGAGCCTACATGGCGGCCCTCCCGCGGCCGAGTTCGAGGGCGGTCAGGAACTCCCCAGCGACCGGGCACTGCGCGGGCAGCACGTTGGAAACGACGCAACCTCCCGCAGCCAGAATTCCCGTGTCGGCTGGGCGGACAATCGAGACGTAGGGGCCGCGCCAGATCTGGCCGAGCTGCTTGGCCAGTCCACGGCTCGCCGAGCCGCCGAGGTATGCGCGGCCGGCGGGCACCACCTGTCACTACTCGGACCGCCTGGCGTCGGGAAGACGATGTTGGCAGAGCGAATCCCAACCATTCTGCCGCGCCTAGACACCGCAGCGGCGCTGGAGGTCACCGCCATTCATTCGGTGGCCGGGACCCTGCCGCCGCGCGTTCCCTTGCTGACCTATCCGCCCTTCGTGGCCCCGCACCATACCGCAACCAAAGCGGCAATCGTCGGTGGTGGCAGCGGCATCATCGTCCCCGGGTCCGCATCACTGGCCCACCGAGGCGTCTTGTTCCTCGATGAAGCGCCGGAGTATGCCAAGGATGTTCTGGATGCCCTGCGACAGCCGCTTGAGTCGGGTGAAGTGGTAGTAGCCAGGCTGGGAGTCATCACGAGGTTCCCGGCCAAATTTACTTTGGTACTGGCGGCGAACCGTTGCCCGTGCGCGAAAATGCTCGGGCCCGCCGAGGGATGCAGCTGCAGCCCGGCCACCCGCCGCAGGTACCTGGGCCGGATCTCGGGCCCGCTGCTGGACCGCGTCGACGTGAAGATCGGCCTCGAGCCGGTGGGCCGCAAGGAACTGCTGAACGACAGGAACTTCGCTGAGCCCAGCCGGATAGTGGCCGAGCGGGTAATCGCGGCCCGGGACCGGGCCGCCCGTAGGCTGCACGGCACCCCGTGGCGGCTGAACGCCGAGATCCCGGGCTCGGAGCTGCGCCGGACCTGGCCGCCCGCCCCAGGCTCGCTGGCCGTGGTAGAACGCTCCCTGGAACGTGGCCAGATCAGCGCGCGCGGCGTGGTCAAGGTCATCCGCGTCGCGTGGACCATCGCCGACCTGGCCGGGCGGCCGCGTCCGACCAAGGACGAATGCCACGCCGCGCTAGGCCTGTGGCTGGGGCTGGCGCGATGAACGCGGTCAGTACGCGCCCGGAGGCCCTGGCCCTGGCCCGGGCCGCGCTCACCTACCTGGCCGAGCCGGGCGATCCGGCCCTGGGTGCCATGCTGGAGATCTGCGAGCCAGCCGAGGTGCTGGCCGCGATCAAGGCCGACCTGCTGCCGGGGCCCGGGCCGGGATGCGGCGACGGCGCGGCGAGCAGGAAAGCACTGGAACGCGCACTGGCCCGCTGGCGAGCCCGCCTGCCCGCTCTGCCCGCCGACGCGGACATCGCCGCCGCCTGCCGTGACGGCGGCCTCCGGCTCATCTGCCCCGGCGATCCCGAGTGGCCCGACCAGCTGGACGAACTAGGCCAGGCCCGCCCGTATGCCCTATGGCTGCGCGGCGGCGCTGACCTGAAGTCGGCCTGCTTGCGCGCGGTGTCGATCGTCGGCTCACGGGCCGCCACCGGGTACGGCGCGCACATGGCCGGCGAGATCGCCGCCGACCTGGGCGAGCGCGGCTGGACGATCATTTCCGGCGGAGCGTACGGCATCGACGCCGCCGCGCACCGCGGGGCGCTGGTCACCAGGGCCCTCTCCATTGCGGTCCTGGCCTGCGGCGTCAACCACCCCTACCCGGCCGGCCACGCCGAGCTGTTCGCGGATATCGCGGCCCATGGCCTGGTCGTCAGCGAGTGGCCGCCCGGCCGGCCGCCGGGCCGGATGAGGTTCCTGGTCCGCAACCGGACCATCGCCGCGCTGTCCGCCGGCACCGTGATCGTCGAGGCGGGCGAGCGCAGCGGCGCCCTGAACACCGCCCGGCACGCCGCCCACCTGGGCCGGCCGCTGATGGCCGTCCCCGGCCCGGTGACCTCCGCTCAATCGGCCGGCTGCCACCGGATCATCAGGGAGTGGGGCGCGACGTGCGTCACCTGCGCCGCTGACGTCATCGAGTTGCTCTCCCCGTTGACCGACCCCGCGCTGATCCGATCCCAGCCCTCTCACGGCGACCACACCACGGCCGCGTCATGGACCGTCGCGTGACGACCTGGACTCCGACAGCGCCCGGGTCCTCGACGCCTTCCCCGCCCGCGGCGCGGCCGGCACCGCCACCATCGCCACCGAAGCCGGCGTAGACCTCGATACCGTGCTGCGCTGCCTGGGCCTGCTGGCCGGCTCCGGATTCATCGAGCGCTGCGACCGCGGCTGGCGCCTCCGCAAACCCTGACCGTCCTGGATGGCCTCCATACCGCGGCCGCGCTACCCTTGGCTGCATCGCGCTGCCGGGGAGGTACCGGTGATCACAGGACCGGAAGAGGGAGCAGCGGCAGGCCACGGCCGCCTGCGGGCCTCGCACGCCGACCGCGAGCACGTGATCGACACGCTCAAGACCGCCTTCGCCGACGGTCGGCTGGACAAGGACGAGCTGGACGCACGCGTGGGTCAGACGCTCACCGCCCGGACCTACGCCGAACTGGCTACGGTTACCGCCGGCATCCCTGCCGCTCAGGCCCCGCCACACCGGCCTGCCCGACCGCCGGTGAACAGGCAGGCGGTCAAGTGGGGCCTGGCCGCCACGGGTGCGATGATCCCGCCCGCCATGTTCGTTACGGCGGGCTTCGGCGCCTGGGTCTACCTCGCTTTCCTGGCCATGCCGCTGCTGTTCATCGAGCTGATCGTCGTCCTCCTCTTCGTGACCATCACGCTGGCCAGGCAGCGTGCGGACCGTTCGCGCACGTCGAGCGGTCAGCTGCCACCGCCGGAGCAGCACGACCGGGCCGCGGAAGCCGGGCGGCGCGGCAGCGCCGGCCCTAAGCCGTCTCCCCGGGGAACCCGCACCGAGCAGGCCCGCACCGACTGCCGATCCGCCAGGCTCGTCCCGGGCGCAGCTTGGGCCGCTACAACCCAAGCCTGAACGTCACCGGCCCTAGCCGACCGGGAGCATGTGGTCGGCCGCTAGCTCCTCCAGGCCGTAACGCTCCACGTGATCCGGATCGGCCAGGCTGATCGTCCGCATGTCTTGCGCGGCCAGCCGGTCGTTGATCTCGTCCAGGTGATCGCGCACGAGCTGCCGCTCGGCGTCGGTGATCTTGCCCTTGTGCGGCTGGCCGGCGTACTGCAGGGTCGCGTAGTCGACCCGATCGCCGCGTGTGGTGCCGGTGCTGGACGGCCGGGAGCTACGCCGGACCGGCCGGGCATTGACCAGCAGCTCGCTGATCGGCTTCTCGCTGGCCAGCGCGTCGAACGCGTCGGCGTCCATGGTGATCCGGCGCGGCTCGTAGTCATCGGGGAGGTACAGGTCCACCACCACGACCTTCAGCGCGGCCTGCTCGATGACCTTGGCCTCGTCGGCGAGGGCCTCGATCTCGACCGGGCCGTCGACAAGGTCGGGGTGCTCCTGGACCACGATGCGGGCTAGCGAGTCGTCCTCCATGATGAGCTGGCCGCTCAGGTCGCTGAACCGGACAGTCTTCTGACCCATGATCGATCCCTCTCTAGGCGGTAGCGCGAACGCGCCCGGCGGCGATGCCGGAGACCCTGGCGGGCGAGCGCATGGATCACCCTGCCGCACCGGCCGCGCGGTGTCAAACTTCAGTTCGATCGGCGTGTCGCGATCCGAAATTAGTCGCGATCGGCCTGTCGCCGCCCGCGCGGGTCGGCTCGGGGTGCACACTGAGCACATGGAAGACGCCGGGAGCCCGCTGCCGCCCCGGATGGCCGATGCCCTGGCCGACTTCGAACGCCACCTCAGATCCGAACGGTCCCTGTCGGCGCATACCGTACGGGCCTACATCGGCGATGTCGGGTCGCTGCTCGAGCACGCCAGCCGCGGCGGTGCCGAGGGGCCCGGCGACCTCAGCCTGTCCCACCTGCGCGGCTGGCTGGCCAGCCAGCACGCCTCTGGTGCCGCACGCACCAGCCTGGCGCGGCGCGGCGCGGCGGCCCGGGCCTTCACCGCCTTCGCCCACCGCAGCGGCTGGCTGGCCGCCGACCCGGGCCCGCAACTGGGCACGCTCAAGGCCCGCCGCACCCTCCCGCACGTGCTGCGTCGGGACGAGATCAAGGCGGTCCTGGATGCCGCCGAGCGCCGTGCCCAGGCCGCCGCCCCCCAAGCAGCCGCGCCCCAGGTCGCCGCCCCCCAGTCCGCCGGTGACGCGGCGGTCGAGGCCGCGGTCGCCCTGCGCGACGCCGCCGTCCTCGAACTCCTGTATGCCACTGGCATCCGGGTCAGCGAACTGTGCGGGCTGACGGCGGCCAGCTTCGACCACGACCGCCGTACCGTCCGGGTCAGGGGCAAGGGCGACAAGGAACGCACCGTCCCCGTCGGCCTGCCCGCTATCCGCGCGGTGACCCGCTGGACGGAAACGGGCCGGCCCGTCCTGGCCACTCAGGCCAGCGGACCGGCCCTGTTGCTGGGCGTCCGCGGCGGTCGCCTGGACCCCCGGACCGCCCGCCGGATCGTTCATGAGCGCCTGCGCGAGGCGGGCGCGGCCCGCGACACCGGCCCGCACGGCCTGCGCCACAGCGCCGCCACCCACCTGCTCGAAGGCGGCGCCGACCTGCGCAGCGTCCAGGAGATCCTGGGCCACTCCTCGCCCGCGACGACCCAGATCTACACCCACGTGTCCATCGAGCGCCTCAAGTCCAGCTACCGCCAGGCCCATCCGCGCGCCTAGCAGACATATAGCTCATGCCAGACCGTGGCCGGAGCGGGCTGGCCGGTGCCGAAGTCCGGTGACTGGTCGGCGGCGATCCACGCCCATCCGACATAACCCCCGGTCAAAAGCGCAGGCGATGCGTATGCGTCGCCGTACCCGTCGGCGGTCACGTCGCTCGAGGACAGCACGTTCGAGAGGCTCTGGGGCAGCAACTCGAACCGCACCGAAGTGCCGGGCTCCAAGCCGACGACGTCGGCCGTGACCGGAGCCCGGCAACGCATCTGGCCTGTGCCGTTGACACCGAACACCGGCGGCGCGCTGACCGTCGCCTGAGCCCACAGCGTGCTGAGGCCTCCGGTCGGGGACTGCGGATCGGCCGCGACCCAAACCGGCCCAGCGGACAGGTTGTAGAAGTCCCAGCTGATCTCGCCGTACTGGTTCGCCTGGACGGTCACCTCAGGGTCCAGGGATTCCAGGCTGGGGTTACTGAGGACGTTGAGATCGACGCTGGTCCCCGGCGCGAACCCGTATCCGCTGACTCCGACCACTCCCGGGCCGCCCGAAGCGCCAATCGACCCCTCGCTGGCGTGAGCCGGGACCGCGGCCCAGGTCAAGCCGACCAGCGCGACCGCACCGGTCACCACGAGGGTCCTGATCCGACCAAGATGCTTCATGAATTCGTTCCTCACCAATTGAGCCCGTGCTGCCGCGGGCGGCTGAATATAGGCAGGAGTACGCGCCTCAGCCCGAACAGGTTCAACCTAGCGGCGGATTCGGCCGGCATTCGCGGCGTATCGCAGGACAGGGCCCGGCAGCCTCGCAAGCGGAATGAAACCTCCCTTTCAGGGCGTTGTAGGGTGCTGGAACCGGGTTTCATTCCGCTGCCGCTATGCCAGGCCGCTGCCGCCCGCCCGCCCCCGCTGTCGGCCGCCCAGGGCGCCCGCCCGTCGAGGCAGCTCAACGGCAAACTGCGTCAGCCCCCCGGAACGTCAAGTATCCTTAATGGCGGTCGCCTAGCCGCGCGTGATAAGCGCGCGCTCGGCGGCTAAATCGCGTGCCCGCTCGCTGTCCGGAAGTGAACCAACTCCCGGCGGGACGCGCCGCTCGGTCCGCTGGCCGCCAGGCCAGCCGCAGGCGCGTCAGTCACGGGCACCAGGAACCAACCGAGCAGCGCCGCGCCTGAAAACCGCGGCGCACGAAGGAAAGGACCGTGCCAAATGGCTCAGGTCGTCAGCATGAAGCAGCTTCTGGAGAGCGGCGTCCACTTCGGTCACCAGACCAGGCGCTGGAACCCGAAGATGAAGCGCTACATCTTCACCGAGCGCAACGGCATCTACATCATTGACCTCCAGCAGTCGCTGGACTACATCGACCGCGCGTACGAGTTCATCAAGGAGACCGTCGCGCACGGCGGCTCCATCCTGTACGTGGGCACCAAGAAGCAGGCCCAGGAGGCCATCGCCGAACAGGCCCGCCGCGTCGGGATGCCGTTCGTCAACCAGCGCTGGCTGGGCGGGATGCTGACCAACTTCTCCACCGTGTACAAGCGGCTGCAGCGGCTCAAGGAGCTGGAGGAGATCGACTTCGGCGACGTGGCCGGCTCCGGCATGACCAAGAAGGAACTGCTCCACCTGCGCCGTGAGCACGACAAGCTGGACCGGACGCTCGGCGGGATCAGGGACATGGCCCGCGTGCCCAGTGCCATCTGGGTGGTGGACACCAAGAAGGAGCACATCGCGGTCAACGAGGCGCGCAAGCTCGGCATCCCCGTGGTCGCCATCCTCGACACCAACTGCGATCCGGACGAGGTCAACTACCCGATCCCGGGGAACGACGACGCGATCCGCAGTGTCGCCCTGCTGACCAGGGTGGTGGCCGACGCGGTGGCCGAGGGCCTGATCGCCCGGGCCGGCGCGGCCGGCACCGACGAGAAGCCGTCCGGCGATCACGTGGCCATCGAGGAGCCGCTGGCGGAGTGGGAGCGCGAGCTGCTCCAGGGCTCTGCCTCCGCGGCAGCGCCCGCGGCCGCCCCGGCGCAGACGGCCGACACGGCTGAAGAGGCCCCCCTGGCTGACACGCCGATCGTGGCCGCGGCCGTGGCCGAGGCCACCCCGGAGATCAACGCCGAGTCCGCGATCACCACCGACGAGGACGCGGCCGCCGACGAGGCCGACGACCTGGCGGACATCGCGGAGACCGCTGAGGCCGCCGAGGCCGCCGAGCCGACCGCGGAAATCGCTGAGCCGGCCGCCGAGGTCGCTGAGGCCGCCGAGCCGACCGCGGAGGCCGACGTACTTTCCGAGCCGATCGCCGAGATCGCCGAGATCATCGAGACCCCGGCCGCCGAGGCCCCGGCCGCTGAGGCCCCGGCCGCTGAGGCCCCGGCCGAGTAGACGGCGGGCCAGGACGCGAGATTTAAGACATAGCGAGAGACGAGGAAATGGCGAATTTCACTGCCGCTGACGTCAAGCGGCTTCGCGAGCAGACCGGCGCCGGCATGATGGACTGCAAGAACGCGCTGGCCGAAGCCGACGGCGACCTCGAGGCCGCGGTCGAGCTGCTCCGCCTCAAGGGCGCCAAGGACGTGAACAAGCGGGCCACCCGCACCGCGGCCAACGGCCTGGTCACGGCCGAGCGCGACGGCACCTCGGCCGGCGTGCTGGTCGAGCTGAACTGCGAGACCGACTTCGTGGCCAAGACCGACCTGTTCCAGGAGACGGCCAAGCTGATCGCCCGGACCGCTACGGCGACCAAGGCCGCCGACCGGCTGACCCTGCTGCAGGCCGAGGCCCGGCCCGGCACCACCGTCGAGCAGCTCATCGACGAGGCGGGCGCCAGCCTGAAGGAGAAGCTGGAGCTCGGCCGGTACGCCCGCTTCGAGGGCGGCTACGTCGACACCTACCTGCACCGCAGCGACGCGGCCCTGCCGCCCACCCTGGGCGTGCTGATCGAGCTCGACTCCGACAACGCCGAAGTCGCCAGGGATCTCGCCCAGCAAGTCGCCGCCATGCGCCCGCTGTACGTGACCCGCGACGATGTACCCGCCGATGTGGTCGAGAAGGAGCGGCGGATCGCCGAGCAGATCACCCGCGACGAGGGCAAGCCCGAACAGGCCATCCCGAAGATCGTCGAAGGCCGGCTGGGCGCCTACTTCAAGGACGTCGTGCTGGTCGAGCAGGCCTTCGTGAAGGAGCAGAAGACCACGATCAAGCAGGTCCTCGCGCAGCACGGCCTTACCGTCACCGCCTTCGCCAGGTTCCAGGTCGGCCAGGCCTAACGCATATGCCGGAATCCGGACTCGCGGGAGTGCTGCATCCGAGCTGGCATCGGGTGGTGCTGAAGCTGTCCGGCGGGCTGTTCGCGGGCAATGAGCCCCTGGGCATCTCGCCGGACGTGGTGGCCCACCTCGCCGCCGAGATCATCGCCGCGGTGAAGGACGGCGTCCAGGTCGCCGCGGTGGTGGGCGGCGGCAACATGTTCCGCGGCGCGGCCCTGGCCGAGCGAGGCATCGACCGGGCCCGCGCCGACTACATGGGCATGCTCAGCACGGTCATCAACTGCCTGGCCCTGCAGGACGTGCTGGAGAAGAACGGCGTGGACACCCGGGTCCAGACCGCCATCACCATGGGCCAGGTGGCCGAGGCCTACATCCCGCGCCGGGCCATCAGGCACCTGGAAAAGGGCCGGGTGGTGATCTTCGGCGCGGGCCTCGGCGCGCCGTACTTCTCCACCGACACCGCGGCCGCCCAGCGGGCCCTGGAGATCGGCGCCGACGCGGTGCTCAAGGGCACCAAGGTCGACGGCGTCTACGACGCCGACCCGCACACCACCCCGGACGCCGTGCGCTTCGACCGCCTGGACTACTCCGAGTACCTCAGCCGCGGGCTTAAGGTGATGGACACCACGGCGGTCAGCCTGTGCATGGACAACGGCATGCCGATCGTGGTGTTCGCCCTGATGGACGAGGGCAACGTGGTCCGGGCCATCCGCGGCGAGAAGGTGGGCACCCTGATCGCCCCGCCGGGTGACGATCTCCACCGGCCAGGCGCCAACGGCTAAGCTCCATAGGCACAGCGACTAAACGGAGCCGAATGATGATCGATGACACGCTCTTCGAAGCCGAGGAGAAGATGGACAAGGCCGTCACGGTCGCCAAGGAGGAGTTCGCCGTCATCCGGACCGGCCGGGCCCATCCGGCCATGTTCAACAAGATCACGGTCGACTACTACGGCACCCAGACCCCGCTGAACCAGCTCGCTTCGTTCCACGTTCCCGAGCCGCGGATGGTGGTCATCCAGCCGTTCGACAAGAACTCGCTGGGGGCCATCGAGCGGGCCATCAGGAACAGCGACCTGAGCGTCAACCCGGCCAACGACGGCATCATCATCAGGATCGTGCTGCCCGAGCTGACCGAGGAGCGCCGCCGCGAGTACATCAAGACCGCCCGGCACAAGGCCGAGGACGGCCGCGTCGCGATCAGGAACATCAGGCGGCACGCCAAGGACACGCTGGGCAAGATGATCAAGAACGGCGACGCGCCGGAAGACGACGTGCGCCGGGCCGAGCGCGAACTCGACGAGCTCACCCACACCTACGAAGCGCAGGTGGATGAGCTGCTCAAACACAAGGAAACCGAGCTCCTCGAGGTCTAATTGGACAGTGCGCCGACCGGCACCGAGCCAGCAGAGCCCACCGAGCCGGCAGAGCCCACGGAGCCAGCAGAGCCCACGGAGCCAGCAGAGCCCACGGAGCGCGCGGAGCCTAAGGAGCCCGAGGTCGCCACCGAGCAAACACGGCCGGCCGGGCGCACCGGACGTAACCTGCCCGTCGCCATCGGCGTGGGCGCGGGCCTGGGCGGCCTGGTCGTGCTCACGCTGCTCACGGTCAAGGCCACCTTCCTGGTGTACGTCGGCATCGCCCTGGTCCTGGCCCTGACCGAAGTAGCCTCGGCCCTCGCCAAGCGCGACATCAACGTCCCGGTCATCCCGGTCGCGGTCGGCGGTGCGGCCGTGCTGACCTGCACGTACTGGCTGGGCTCCCGGCCCGCCCTGGCTGCGCTGGCCCTCAGCGTGGTCGTCATCTTCGCCTGGCGGCTCTCTCCTCCGCTCGCTTCCGGGGCGCTCTGGATGCGCTCTCTCCCCTCGTCGCTCGCTTCGCTCGCTCCTCAGTCCAGACAGCGCAGCGCCCCTCCAGCTCGCTCGGCCGGCGGGACCACGGGCTACGTCAAGGACGTCACGGCCGGGGTGTTCGCCCTGGCCTACATCCCGTTCCTGGCCTCGTTCGTGGCCTACATGCTGGCGCCCGCCGACGGCCCGCGCCGGGTGCTGACCTTCGTCATCCTCACCATCGCCAGCGACATCGGCGGCTACTTCGCCGGCATCACCCTCGGCCGCCACAAGATGGCCCCGGCCATCAGCCCGAAGAAGACCTGGGAGGGCTTCGCCGGCTCGACCCTGGCCTGCCTGGCCGCCGGGGCGCTCTGCCTGGACTTCCTGCTGCACGCCCATGTCTGGCAGGGCCTGCTCACCGGCGCCGCCGCCGTGCTCGCCGCCACCATCGGCGACCTGGTCGAGTCCATGATCAAGCGGGACCTGGACATCAAGGACATGGGCAGCCTGCTGCCCGGCCACGGCGGCGTGCTGGAACGCCTAGACTCCCTGCTGGTCGTGGCCCCCGTGGTCTGGCTCCTGCTCTACCTGTTCGTCCCGGCCCGCTGAGGACCAGCGGCAGAGAACCGACGGCTGGGGCCCGACGACTAAGGACCGACGACTAAGGCCCGACCACCCAGCTGCGGCGCTCGGCGGCCAGCCGGCTGATCAGGCTGGCCGAACCCCGTTCCTTGGCCAGCTGCCGGTCCCGTTCGGAGATCGGCACGATCCACAGCCAGCGGACCGGGTCTCCGCCGAACGTGAAGCCGGACAGGTCCGGCGCCTCGGGCCCGGCCAGCTGACCGGGCGCATCAAGCAGCAGGACCGCCTCCGAGCCGCCGCCGAGCGGGAACGTGGACGGCTCGTGGTACCAGCGCACGCTGTGCCCCGGGCCGAACCAGGTCACGGCGTGCCACGGGTAGGTGGCCAGCCACAGGAACACCCGGGCCGCCTGCGCGCTGGGCAGCGTGGTGGCCAGCGCCAGCTCGATCCGGGCGTAGCCGCTGGGGTCGTCGAGCACCTGCTCCACCACCGGCATCCGCTGGCTGCTCATGCCCACCGTGGACAGCACCGTGTAGGGCCGGCCCGGGCCGGCGGCCGTTCGGTCACCCCGGTCAGCGGCTGCTTGCCCGCCGAGGCGTCCCAGTAGTGCCCGCCCGGGCCGAGCCGCGGCAGCAGGTGGCCGAGCAGCCCCTGCTGGAACTGGCTCCAGCCGTTGCCCGACTGGCGCCACCGCCAGTAGGCCCGGGATCGCTCCAGCCGGGGCGCGAGCCCCTCCATGGCGTCGTCCAGCGACCAGCCGAACGGCGTCTGCCCGATCGCGTCGCTGCTGTAGCCGGGCATGCCGCGCTCGGAGTCGGACCAGCCGGCGATCACCGCCACCGGCCGCCCGTGCTCCAGGATGGCCACCCCGTCGCCTTCCTCGAACCACAGCGCCTCCAGCGACCCCGCCTGCAGCGGCGGCCGGCCGCCGGGATGCTTGGTCCGCGCCGTGGGCATCAGCGGCGCCCGCCCGGCGTCCAGCCGGGCCTGATCGGTGGCGGGCGGCGCGGGCCGGTGGTTGGCGATCCAGGTCGCCGATATGGCGGCGCTGTCGTCGTGCAGGTAGGCGGCCGTGACCTGCCCGTCGTACTCGACCGTGACCTTGCGGCTCCCGTACGGGCTGAAGCTCTCCAGCAGTGTGACCGGTCCCTCCGGATGCAACATGGCCATGAACGAAATGTACTGACTTAACCGCACAGCTGAAACCCCGCCCGTGCCGCTCACGCTGGCCGGCCTGTGGGCGGCCAATCCTCCGTCCTATCCTGGTGGGGCCCGAATCTTTTTGACCGAACGGAGCTCGGTGTCAGCCGTCAGTCCCCCCGCCCGTGATCCCGGGGTTGCCGCGGCCCTGCCCGTGCCGCTCACGCTGGCCGGACGGCGCGGGCGGCCGCCCCGCCACCTGGCCGACCTGGACCTGGCCGGGCGGCGTGCCGCGGTGACCGAGCTCGGCGAGCCAGCCTTCCGCGCCACCCAGCTGTCCCGGCACTTCTTCGGCCGGTACACCCAGCAGACCGACGAGATGAGCGACGTGCCACGGGCCTCCCGGGCCGCGCTGGCCGACGCCCTGCTGCCCCGGCTGCTGATCGCCGAACGCGAGCTGGTCTGTGACGGCGGGACCACGCGCAAGACGCTGTGGCGCGGCTTCGACGGGGCGCTGGTCGAGTCGGTGCTGATGCGCTACCCGGACCGGGTCACGATGTGCGTGTCCTCGCAGGCCGGCTGCGGGATGGCCTGCCCGTTCTGCGCCACCGGCCAGGCCGGCCTGACCCGTAACCTGTCCACCGCGGAGATCGTGGCCCAGGTGGTGGCCGGGGCCCGGCTGCTGGCCGACGGCGAGGTCCCCGGCGGCCCGGGCCGGGTGTCCAACGTCGTGTTCATGGGCATGGGGGAGCCGTTGGCCAACTACGCCAGCGTGGTGGCCTCGGTGCGCAGGCTGACCGAGCCGGTGCCGTCCGGCCTGGGCATCTCGCAGCGCTCGGTCACCGTCTCCACGGTGGGCCTGGTCCCCGCGATCGGCAAGCTGGCCGCCGAGGACCTGTCGGTCACGCTCGCGGTGTCCCTACATGCTCCGGACGACGAACTGCGCGACACGCTGGTCCCGGTCAACCGCCGCTGGCCGGTGGCCGAGGTGCTGAACTCCGCGTGGGACTACGCCGCGGTCACCGGCCGCCGGGTCTCGATCGAATACGCCCTGATCAAGGACGTCAACGACCAGGCCTGGCGGGCCGAGGAGCTCGGCTCGCTGCTGGCCGGGCACCTGGCCCACGTCAACCTGATCCCGCTGAACCCCACGCCGGGCTCGAAGTGGACCGCCTCCCGGCCGGCCGACCAGCGCGAGTTCGTCCGTCGGCTGGAGGCCCACGGCGTCCCGGTCACGGTCCGCGACACCCGCGGCCGGGAGATCGACGGCGCCTGCGGTCAGCTAGCGGCTTCGGTCCGCCCCTCGGCCTCGTCTCCGGCCGCGGCCCTGCCCTCGTGACCCAGATCCTGGCCCGCCCGTATTGGCGGCTACTGCGCTGGCGGCTGGTGCACTGGGGCTGGCAGGTGGTGCAGCAGGCCGGGATGACCACCGCGGAGACGCCCGCCGGCCAGCGCTTCGCCGCGTTCGGCGCCGGGTCGCTGGCGGCCTTCCCGCCCGGGACGATCTTCGGCGAGCGCTGGATCGCGGTCGGCGCGGACACGCTCATCGGCGCCCTGGTCACCCTGTCGGCGGGCATGGTGCCCGGCCAGGACCTGGGCCCGGTCCCGGTGCTGCACATCGGCGACCGCTGCGTGATCGGCCGCGGCAGCCACATCGTGGCCCACCAGTCGCTGGTCATCGGCGACGACGTGTTCACCGGCCCGTATGTCTACATCACCGACCAGAACCACGGCTACGGCGATCCGGAGGCGCCGATCGGCCGCCAAATGCCCCGCAACGCGTCGGTCCGCATCGGCTCCGGCAGCTGGCTGGGGGCCGGGGCGGTGGTGCTGCCCGGCGCGTGCATCGGCCGCAACGTGGTGGTCGCGGCCGGCTCGGTGGTCCGGGGCACGGTCCCGGACCGGTGCGTGGTGGCGGGCGTGCCGGCCCGGATCGTCAGGCAGTACGTGCCGGGCGACGGCTGGCTGCGGTCAGCAGGCGTCGCCCAGCGCCTGGAGGGCGTCGCGCAGGCGGCCGACCCGCCCGGCTAGCTGAGCCGCCGTCTGCGCCGCCTCCGCGTCCTTGATCACCGCGGGCAGCCGCAGCAGCAGGGCCACCGTCTCCTCCACCGCCCCCAGGCCGGAAGCCAGCTGCTCGAGCCTGGGCCGTTCGGCCGCCTCCTCGTCCCGCTGGCTGCTGCGGTACAGGTCGACGAAGACTGACACCTTGGACTTGAGCACCCAGGGATCGAACGGCTTGGCCAGGTAGTCCACCGCGCCGGCCGAGTAGCCGCGGAAGGCCTGCTCGGGCTGGGATATGGCGGCGGTCAGGAAGATGATCGGCACGTCCCGGCCCTGGGCCTGGCGCTTGATCTGTGCGGCGGTCTCGAAGCCGTCCATGCCCGGCATCATGATGTCCAGCAGCACGACCGCGTACTCGTCGGCCAGCACGGCCTTGACCGCCTGCTCACCGGTCCGCACCGAGACCAGGATCTGGTCCAGCGGCGCCAGGATCTCCTCGAGCGCGAACAGGTTCTCGGGCCGGTCGTCCACCAGCAGGATCCGGGCCCGCCGCGACACCTGGCTCACTTCCCTCACGCTGCCCGCAGGTCTAGCTCGCCCCCGGCTAGCTTGTTTTCATAATCTCACGTTCAGTTGCCCCCGCCGCTATCCGGCCGGCAGTAATTTCGCTGTCTGGCCTGGCCCCGCGCGCCGGGCTCAGCCCTTCGGCGCGGCCCGCTTGTCCTGCATCTTCGGGCTGAACACCTCACCGCGCAACGCCCGCTCCACCAGCCCCACCGCGCGGTCGGTAGCGGCCAGCCTGGCGCCCTCCTTACGGTAGGCGGCCAGCACGGTGTCGATCGCGTGCGGCGGCAGCGCCCCGGCCAGTTCGGTCCGCGCCGTGCGGTATCCCTGTCGCGCGCCCTCGACGCAGGCCTTCGTGTGATACCTGGCCATGGTGGCCAGCGCCACCGGATACCGGCGCAGCACCCCGTGCAGCCGGTAGTCGGGCGGCACCACGTCAAGCAGCCAGGTAACCGCGGTGGACTCGAACTCCTCGCTGTCTGGCGGGTGCACCCCGGCCGGCCACCCTGGCGGTGTATACGCGCCCATCCTGACAGCATATCTTATATCGAACGTACATTCTACACAAGGCTGCCGCCTTCTGCCGACCCGCAAGCCCAGCCGACCCGCAACCGCAGCCGACCCGGAACCCAGCCGACCCGCAGCGCTAGCCGACCCGCAAGCCCAGCCGACCGCATGGCGTGGCTTGGGTCTATCCAGCCCCTAGCGCCTCAGGCTCTTAATTTTTCCCACGGGTTCCCGGCCGCCGGGTCCTTGCCGAACACCTTCTTCTGCAGCGCGTGCGCCGTTACCGAGGTCCCGCACACCGCCGGGGGCAGCTGGTCGTTGGACGCCGCCCACTGGGTCCACTCGGTCAGGTCCTTGCCGGCCACGGTGATGCCGCCGTTGACCCTGTACCAGGTGTTGAACTTGATGACCGAGGTCGGCGTGATGACGATGTCCGCGCCACGGAGCCAGGACGGCGGGCCCGAAAAGACCGAGTCCGTCTGCCCCAGCGTCCTCTGGTCCAGCATGCACTGCACCAGCAGGGCGGGCGCATCGGAGGCCCGGAACTGCGCGGCGCTGCTGCTGGTCGGCGACGGTATGGGCGTGGACATTGAACACGCGGTCACCGCACAGGCGAGCAGGATCCCGCCCGGCGCCCACCTCCACCTCATATGGCTCCCTTGCCGTGCTCAGCTCCTACTTACGGTGACGGCTCACAGCGCGATCCGGTTCGGGGCGAAAGACGCCGTTAGTTTAGCCGTCACCCACGGCCCGCTCGGCAACCAAAGCTCCCGCCGACGTCGTGTCTCCCCCGGAAATGTCAGAGGGGGCTGTTAGTGTCGAACAAGATGACGACAAGAGCTCATTCCGGCTGGAAGGAACCTATACGCGGACGATCCTGGGAGGGAGGTGAGCCCGCGGTGAGCCGTTGCGCCGCTCCATCGAGCGTCCGTGAGGCGCTGGAGATAATCCGCACTGGGTACGGTTTCCTGGCTGCCGCCGACCCGGCCGCGATGGCCACCGCGGCGCAGGCGTCGTGCCTGCTGGCGCTGGAGCAAGCCGACGCGGTGAGCACCGCGGTCCGGGCGGGGATCCTGGGCGCGTTCACCGCCAGCGGCGGCTGCGCCGAGGACGCGGACTACAGCCCGGCCGCGTGGCTGATGCACCGGACGAGGATCACCCGGCAGGCCGCCCGGGAGCACCGGGCCTGGGCCCGCCGGGCGGCGGCTCATCCCGAGGTGGCCGCGGCGCTGGCCGAGGGGTACGTGCTGTCGGAGTCGTATGCCCGGGCTATCTGCGGGTGGACCGACCAGCTCCCCGCGGACTGCCGTCAGGCGGCGGATGAGATCCTGATCACCGCGGCGCGGGCCGGGATGGACCTGCCCGGCCTGGCCGAGCTGGCCGTGGAGATGCAGGCCCGGTCCGCCCCGCCCGACGACGACCCCGGCGGGTTCGACGACCGGTCCGTCACCGTGCTCACCACCTTCGAAGGCGCCGGGGTGCTGGCCGGGGACCTGACCCCGGAGTGCGCCGCCGTTGTCACGGCGGTGCTGGATGCGCTGTCCGCCCCGGCGGACAGCGAAGATGACCGGACCTACAAGCAGCGGTATCACGATGCGCTGGCCGAAGCGATGCGGCGGCTGCTGGCGGCCGGGCTGCTGCCGGAGCGGGCCGGGCAGCCGGTCAAGGCGGTGATGCACGTGTCGCTGGCGGAGTTGCGGGGGTGGGACGGCGACTCGCTGCTGGAAGGCGAATGGGTCACCGTGGTGCAGGCCCGCTGGGCCGCCCACCGGGCGGCCGGGTCGGCGGGCGGCGGTGACGGCGGCGCGTGGCTGACCGGCGACGCGGCCCGCGCGATGACCTGTGATGCGCGGATGGCCACCTACGTCGACGGGAACGTTGATCTGGGCGCGCTTGAGGACCTGGTCCGGCTGTGCTCCAGCCTGGACCGCCTCGACCACCTGCACCACCCCCCAGGCCCCTGCCAGCCGCTCGCCCCGCCGACGCCAGGCCAGCCAGCGCCGGCGGCCGAGGCGGGACCGGCGGAGGCCGGGACGGTTCCGGCGGGGCTGCTGTCGCGGCAGGCGCTGCAGCAGGCGATCATCGGCAAGGCCGTGGACCTGGTCTCCGGTCCGGGCGGGCTGGCCAGCTTCTTGCGGACCCGCGAATTCGGCGCCCCCCTGGCCGGGCCGAGCCAGCCGCTGGACATCGGGTTCAGCCCCACCATCCCGGCCGGGATCCGCAACGCGGTCATCTGGCGGGACAAGCACTGCCGGTGGGCCGGCGGCTGTAACCAGCCCGCCGCGGCCTGTGAAGTGCACCATACGAAACATAAGGCGAACGGCGGCAAGACCAGCACCAAAGACTGCGTCCTGCTCTGCGCGTACCACCATCAGGTCATGATCCACCGGCTGGGCTGGACCCTGGTCCTGAACCCCGACGGCACCACCACCGCCTGGAACAAGAACCGCACCAAGACCCTCCACAGCCACAGCCCCCCAGCCCGCGCCGGGTAACAACCCGGACGGAAGATAGACACGGACCGGCGTCATGGCGTCAACTTGTGCCGATGCCAAGCTCTGATCCTGACGGCAGATGGCTTTTCCTAACCCCGGAAATCATCTGAGCATCCAAGATCTTTTGAAGCTGATCTGGTGCACAGTTGGATCTTCTGCACCGCTGCGTCTTGATCGGCTCGGCGGAGGGACGGCCTTCAGGCGTCGGCGTAACACTCGGCGCCCGGACGCTGGCACAGCCACTCCATATAGGACCTGGATTCAACCAGGCCGGGTTCCACGCTGCCGGGCAGGGCCTGTGCGAACACGAGCGCTGCGGTGGACTGCAGGACACGACGGAGCAGATGGTCAGGGCCCGTCGCCTCGAATCCCAGGGTCCACCAGTCTCGGCCATGCGTGCGGACCTCGGTGAGTTCCACTGCGCACCGCGGCTCCTGGCCCAGCCCTGGGGCCCGGGCCGAGACCGGCGTGCTCGCCAGCGAGAACCGGCCGATTCGCCGCACCTTGCGTACCGGTCTCCAGTCGGCCAGGTCATCGCTGTCCTGGCCGCGCGGGGCAATGGGAAAGGACCACTTCTGCCAGGACTCCATGCGTCCGTGGGCGCGTCCCGGCAGATAGAGGATTCCTGGGCTGCCCCGGTAGACCTTCACGTCCAATGCGACGCCCCCGCGGACCTTTACCGACAGCCCGCGCAACTGCGGATCCAGGAGATAAGTGTCCTCGCGTGCCTCGGTCTCGGCCGGGAAACGTCCGAACCATTCGGCCACCGCAGTCTCGAACTGGCCGGGAAAGAACCAGCGCACCTCGAGGCTACCGACTCCTTCGGTGACTGAGTTCCCAGGCGGGTCAGCCGTCATCTCCTACGCTCCAGCCCTCGCCATTCAGGTCAGTTCGGGTGCACTTCCGCCCGATTCCCGGGCCCGTCAGATACTGCGCGGGCCTTATGGCGGGCTTTCCTACGCGGTCGGCGCCGACGGCGAGCATGTCCCTGTCCTCAGGATTTGCCGGTCTCGTAGGTCTCGGTGAACAGCTCACCTTGGGCGGCCCCGGCCCCGGACTTGCCGCCGCCGCGGCCGCGCAGGACGAAGGCGATGCCCACAGCGATTACGGCGCCGGCGATCGGCCCGGCGATGTAGACCCAGTAGCTGGTGAAGGTGGTGGAGGCCAGGTCGGGCCCGAAGGTGCGGGCCGGATTCATCGAGGCGCCGGAGATGGGGCTGCCCCACAGGCCGGCCAGGGCGATGTAGCCGCCGACGCCGAAGGCGCCGATGATGCCGACGTTCTGGGCGCCTGAGGCCGTGCCCAGGATCACGCTGACCAGGCCCGTGGTCAAGATGAGCTCCATCCAGAACGCGGCCAGGCCGGAATAGCCGTGAGCTGGGTAGTTGGATCCGAATGTGGCGGAGACCTTAATGATGGCGTGCAGGACCAGGGCGGCCAAGGTCGCCCCGGCCAGCTGTACCACGATGTAGGCGGGGACGCGGTTCCACGGGAAGTCGCGCCGCAGCGCGAAGGCGATGCTGACGGCCGGGTTCAGGTGGGCTCCGGAGACCTTGCCCATGAACAAGATGATGGCCATGACCGTCAGGGCCGGGGCCACGACGGCGGCGCCGTGGCTGATCACGCCGGGGAAGGCGTGGCTCATCATGCCCCCGCCGGCGGCCGCCAGCACTAGGAAGAACGTGCCGAGCAGTTCGGAGAACAGGCGCCGCCATTCCTGGCGCGGGTCGTTGAAGTCGGTGACGCGCTCGACGACGCTCTTCTCGTAGCGGGCGAGCGGGCCTAGGGGGCTCGACGTGGGTACTGGCTCTGCTGCGGTCATGACTGCCTCACATCGGGGTCGGGTCTGGAAACGCGCCCGGATAGCTCGCCCGTCAGAGGCGGCGGCGCCGGGGTCAGCCGCCTCAGCTCGGTGTCCGGCTGGTAACGCAACGAACCGCGGGCCGGAGCCCGCGCTGTTCTCCGGCAAGACACCGTTGCGTCGGTCAAAGTTGTCCTCTCAGACACCATTTTTTCAGTCAAGCTCGCTGAGGATGGCCCTGGCATCACCCCGGTCGGATGGTTTTCTCCCGCTGACCGAGAGGAATCCGCAGCCGGTCACATCCTGCTGACCACGCTCGAGCCCTGCTGCAGGTCCGCTGACTGCTCGACCACCGCGCCTCCGGAGCGGTCCTGCAGGCCCAGCAGCAAGGCCTGCCCGGCATCTACCAGGCGGCGCTCCATCCGGCGGCCAGCGGCCTGTTCGGCCAGCTCAAAGCCAATATGGCCGGTGTCGGGGAAGCCATGGCCTCCGCGAGGGCTGCTGGCGGCGGGTTAGCGCGGCGCTCGCCTGGCCCGGGCGCGAAGTCACGAATCAAGCTTGCCGGCAACTTTCAGCTATTTCCTTACAACCTTTCAGGCATCTGGCCGGTCTAACAGCGGGTTCTAGAGCACCGCCGCACGGGAAGTGTGACAGATGAGCGCGCCAGTGTACGTGCCGAACGTTTTCGGAGAATTGTTGCGCAGCCACCGGCATACAGCCGGGCTGACCCTGGAAGGCCTGGCCGAACGGTCCGGGCTGACCGCCCGCGCGGTCAGCGACATCGAGCGGGGCCGGACCACCCGGCCGTACCCACGCTCGATGCGCCAGCTGGCCGACGCACTCAGCCTGACCGGGGCCGCGCGAGACGAATTCCTGATCGCGCCCGGCGGGATCGGCTCGGCATAGGCCCGGGCCCGCCGTCTAGGCGGGTTCGAGCAGCCGCAGGGCGTGCGCCCTGGCGGCGGCCTCGCCGCGGCTGGCCGCGCCCAGCTTGCCCAAGATGTTGGACACGTGGACGCTGGCCGTCTTGGGCGAGATGAACAGCTCGGCGGCGATCTCCCGGTTGCTGCGCCCGGCCGCGACCAGCCGCAGCACGTCAAGCTCCCGCCCGGTCAGGCCGTAGCCGGCGGAACCTTCCGGACCGCCTCCGCCCAGCGAGATCCTGGCCCGCCGGGCCAGGATCGAGATCTCCTCGCTGAGCGGCGTCGCGGCGAGCTGGCCGGCCAGCGTGGCGGCCTGCCGCAGCCGGTCCGCCGCGGCGTCCCGGTCGCCGTCGCCGATCGCGGCCTCGGCCGCATGCAGCAACGTCAGGGCCTGCGGATAGGGCTCGCTCACGGCCGCCCACGCGGCGGCCGCCTCGTCCCAGGCGGCCAGCAGCTCAGCGCCCCGGGCACCCAGGACACTAGCCAGCTGCGCATCGGTGGCGACGAAGGTCAGCCAGCTGGCTCGCTGCGCCGGGCCGAACATCTCCAGCTTCTCCGCGAGTGTCCGCAGCCGGTCAGCCAGGACGGCCACGTCGTCCCGCAGGTGCTCGTCCTGCGCGGCTGCGGCCTGCCGGGCCGCGGCCAGGCCGACGCCCGCCGCGGCCACCAGCAGGGGCCAGGCGTAGCGCGGGCTGTCCAGTACGTAGTCGTCGATCACCCGGGTGGCGGTGCCGACCGCGGCCGCGGCCCCGGCCGTGCTGAGCTGCAGCTCGATCTGCGCCGCGCCCAGGGGCAGGTGGTGCTGGTCCTCGCGCGGCGAGCCGCGCAGGAACCCGGCCGAGACCGATAGCGCCTCGGCGGCCACGTCGGTCTGGCCCCGGGCCAGCGCGATCCGGGCCTTCATGTTCTCCAGGGTGGCCCGGTGCAGCGGCAGCGCGGTGAGCTGGAAGTCGCGCGCGGCGTCGGCCAGGGCCAGGGCCTCGTCCCACCGGCCCAGCGCCACCAGCGGCTCGACCTGGTTGACCGTGAGCAGGCTGCGCGACGCGCGCGCCAGGTAGCGCACGTCCTGGTGGGCCAGCCCGCTGCGGGCCGCCGCCACGGCCCGTTCGTGCTCGCCCGCGCCCTCCAGCAGGTGGGATTCGTTGATCGCCGCCTTCGCCACCTGGTCGTAGGCGCCGGCGCGCTCGGCCATCCCCCGCGCCTGCTCGATCAGGCCGATCGGATCGCTGCCCGGGCCGCCCTCCTGGCCTGCGCCCGCCTGGAACATGGCCAGGGTCAGCAAGGCGTCCGCTTCCTTGGCTTCGTCGCCGAGCTGGCGGGCCAGGACCAGGGCCTCCTCGGCGTAGGAGAGCTCGGTGGGGACGTGCGCTACGCAGCGCGCCGCGGACAGCAGGATCGAGATCCGGGCGGCGGCCGCGTCGGCCGGCACGGTCTGCAGGGCGGCGGAGAAGTCATCGGTATAGTCCTTGCGGCCCAGGTGCTGCTTGAAGTGACCGCGCGTTTCCAGCAGCCGCGCCACCCGGACCGGCTCAGCTGCCGGGTCAAGCTCCTTCAGGGCCGAGGTGGCCAGCGCGATCCCGCGCTCGAACTCCCCGGCCTCGTTCGCCGCGCTGGTCGCCTCTTCCAGGACCAGGACATGATCGGCGCTGATCCGGTCGGCCGCGTCCGGCACCTGATCCCACAGCTCGAGCACCCGGGCCAGCAGCGACAGCCGCTCGGCCGGTCCTACGGCCCGGCCGGCCTGGGCCGCGGCCTGCCAGGCCCCGATCAGCGCCCAGACCGTGTCGTGGGCCGAATGCCAGTGGTGCGCCATCTCGATCGCGGCCCGGCCCGGCGGTACCAGCGAGGGATCGGCGTCGATCGCGTCCGCGAACCGGCTGTGCAGCCGGCCGTGCTCGCCGGGCAGCAGGTCTTCGTGGATGGCCTCGCGGATCAGCTCGTGCCGGAACGAGTAGCCGTCGCCGTGGGCCCGCAGCACGTTAGCGGTCACGGCGGGCCGCAGCGCGCTGGTCAGCGCGGCGTCGTCCAGGCCGGTCACGGCGGCCAGCAGCGCGTGCCCGACCGTCTGGCCGCCCGCGCAGGTCATCCGCAGCACCTCCTGGGTGTCCTCGGGCAGCAGGCGCACCGCCTCGAGCAGCAGGTCGCGCAGCGACTCGGGCAGCTCGGGACTCAGCTCGCCATCACAGCACAGCAGCGTCTCCACGAACAGCGGGTTGCCCTCGCTGCGGTGGTACAGCGCGTCGGCCAGCTCGCCCGCCGGCGCCCGGCCGAGGATGCGGACCGCCAGCTCGCCGGTATCGTGCCTGGTCAGCCGGGGCAGCTCCATCCGCTCTACCCAGTCGATCCGGTCCAGCGTGGCCAGCAGCGGACGCAGCGGATGGGTGCGGTGCAGGTCGTCGGACCGGTAGGTGACGATGATCAGCAGCCCGCTGATGGACCGCTGGTTGCCGATCAGGAAGGTCAGCAGGTCCCGGCTGGACCGGTCGGCCCACTGCGCGTCCTCGATCACCAGTACCAGCGGGGCGTGCCGGGCCAGCTGTTCCAGGGCGGTAAGCACCTCCTCGAACAGCCGGGCCCGCGCCTCGCCCGGATCGCCGCCGGTGTCGGCTTCACCCAGCTCGGGCAGCAGCCTGGCGAGCCCCCGCGTGGTCCGGCCGGGCAACATCGAGGCCACCGCGTCCGCGCCAAGCTCGTGCACCAGATCGCGGAGCACGGCGGTAAACGGCGCGAACGGCAGCCCGTCGGTGCCCAGCTCCAGGCAGCCGCCGGTCAGCACCCGGGCGCCCGCCGCGGCCGCCACCTGGCCGAACTCGCCGACCAGGCGCGACTTGCCGACGCCCGCCTCGCCGCCGAGCAGCACAGCAGAAGGGCCGCCCTGGCGCACGCTCTCGAACGCGGCACCCAGGGCGGCCATCTGCTCGTCCCGCCCGACCAGGACGGGGCTTGCTGCTCGCCCGCTCATCTCTACTGTCAGCAAACAACGCGGGTCGGACATTTCCGCGGGCCCGAAGACAGGGTCAGCGCCGGGCGAGGGTGATGCGGACATGACTGCCTCAGGCAGCGTGACGCTGGCTCGGCACCCGCTCCGGACGGCTCTCCGGCACGGTGTCGGTCCGGAACGAGCCGTCCACGTAGTCCGGGATGGCCGGGATGACGAACTTCTCGGCCGCGCCCCCGCGCCGGTGGGCACGCCCCGCCCGGATCGCCGACCGGGCCAGCCTGGCCTGCTCCGCCCGGATCCGCATCTCGCGGCCGCGCATCGAGGTCAGTTCGCGCAGAATCTCGGGATGCATGGTTCCTCCTGGTCCCCTAGGAGAACCTGTCTGGTTCCCCACATCCTCAAGATTCGCCGTAAGGCCCCACCCCCGGCATCGGACGAATTCCTTATCTTCAGGCCCGCTTAAGGCTTAGGTCCCTGCTCCGCGCGCCCCGCCCGGCCTAAGCCGTCTTAGCCCAGGTCAGAGCATTTCTATGCCGAACGGTCCGTGGTGCTCGCGGCCCAGCTGGCCACCCGCGGCCCGTCAGCCCAGCCGCCGCGCCCTCCACGCCTGCGCTACCACCAAGCCGCCACCCACTGGCCACTACACTGGAAGGAGCCGCCCGATCGGGTGACGCATCCTAATCGCCAAACGAACGAGACTCACGCATGCCCGCTCTACACCAGCCCGCCGCCCCGCAGGCCATCCTGGCTACCCGCGACGACCTGCGCAACGTAGCCATCGTGGCGCATGTCGACCACGGCAAGACCACGCTGGTCGACGCGATGCTGTGGCAGTCGGGCGCGTTCCGCGCCAACGCGAACGTGGCCGATCGGGTGCTCGACTCCGGCGACCTGGAGCGGGAAAAGGGCATCACGATCCTGGCCAAGAACACCGCGGTGCGGCACGCCGGGCTGACCATCAACATCATCGACACGCCCGGCCACGCCGACTTCGGTGGCGAGGTGGAGCGCGGGCTGTCCATGGTCGACGGGGTGCTGCTGCTGGTGGACGCCAGCGAGGGGCCGCTGCCGCAGACCAGGTTCGTGCTGCGCAAGACGCTGGCCGCCGGGCTGCCGGTCATCCTGGTCATCAACAAGGTGGACCGGCCCGACGCGCGGATCGCCGAGGTGGTGGACGCCTGCTACGAGCTGTTTATCGACCTGGACGCCACCGAGGAGCAGATCGAGTTCCCGATCGTGTACGCCTCGGCCCGGGCCGGCCGGGCCTCGCTGAACCGCCCGGAAGACGGCCAGCTGCCGGATTCGCCGGACCTGGAGCCGCTGTTCGACGTGATCAAGGCCACCGTGCCGGCGCCCGCCTACGAGGTCGGCGCGCCGCTGCAGGCCCACGTGACCAACCTCGACGCCAGCTCTTACCTGGGCCGCATCGCGCTGTGCCGGATCCGCAACGGCACCATGTCCCGCGGCCAGCAGGTCGCCTGGTGCCGCCGGGACGGGTCGATCGAGAGGGTCAAGATCTCCGAGATGTACCTGACCGACGCGCTGGAGCGGGTCCAGGCCGACTCGGCCGGGCCCGGGGACATCGTGGCCATCGCCGGCATTCCGGAGATCATGATCGGGGAGACCCTGGCGGATGTGGACGACCCGCGCCCGCTGCCGCTGATCACCGTGGACGAGCCGGCCATCTCGATGACGATCGGCATCAACACCTCGCCGCTGGCCGGCCAGCGGGCCGGGGCCAAGGTCACCGCCCGCCTGGTGCGGGACCGGCTGGCCCGCGAACTGGTCGGCAACGTGTCGCTGGACGTGCTGCCCACCGAACGGCCCGACACCTGGGAGGTCCGCGGCCGGGGCGAGCTCGCGCTGGCCGTGCTGGTGGAGACCATGCGGCGGGAGGGGTACGAGCTGACCGTGGGCCGGCCCGCCGCCGTGACCAAGGACGTGGACGGGGCCGTCTTCGAGCCGGTGGAGCGGTTGAGCGTGGACGCGCCCGAGGAGTACGTGGGCACGGTCACCTCGCTGATAGCGGTCCGACGCGGCCGGATGGAGTCGATGACCAACCACGGCACCGGCTGGGTCAGGCTCGAGTTCGTGGTCCCCGCCCGGGGCCTGATCGGCTTCCGGACCCAGTTCCTGACCGAGACCCGCGGCACCGGCATCGCGCACCACGTCTTCGACGGCTACGAGCCGTGGACCGGTGCCATGCGCGGCCGGGCCACCGGCTCGCTGGTCGCCGACCGGTCCGGCACCGCCGCCGCCTACGCCATGTTCAACCTGCAAGAACGCGGGTCGCTGTTCGTCACCCCGGGCACCGAGGTGTACGAGGGCATGATCGTGGGCGAGAACTCCAGGCTCGACGACATGGACGTCAACATCACCCGCGAGCGCAAGGTCACCAACGTGCGCCAGTCGGCCGGGGAGGAACTCGAGCGGCTCGTCCCGCCGCGGCTGCTCAGCCTGGAGCAGGCCCTGGAGTTCTGCGCCGACGACGAGTGCGTCGAGGTCACCGCGGCGGCCGTCCGCCTGCGCAAGACCGTCCTGGAATCCAAGGAGCGCTTCCGCACCCGCGCCCGCGCCTCCCGCGCCACCTGACGAGAATCCCGTTTCCCTTTTCGTGGATAGAAACTGCCCCCCGGCGGTAGGTAACCATCCACGTTGATGCGCGGCCCGACATACGCGCGCGACACTAGGACTGAGTCGACCCAAGATATGCTACGAACTCTTGACGTTTCGCTAGCGAGATGTAGTCTTTAGCCAGGTGACCGGGTCGGTCGGCAGGAGGACGCGCCCATGAGCAGCGAGGACCAGCCGTTCGTCGAGTTCCGCGTCGATCCTGAGCGTTACCGGCACTGGCGGGTCGGCTTCGACGGGCCGGTGGCCACGGTGACGATGGACGTGGACGAGGCCGGCGGCCTGGTGCCGGGGTACGAGCTCAAGCTCAACTCCTACGACCTGGGCGTGGACATCGAGCTGTACGACATCACCCAGCGGCTGCGGTTCGAGCATCCCGAAGTAAAAGCCGTCGTGATGACCAGCGGCAAGGACAAGATCTTCTGCGCCGGGGCCAACATCCGCATGCTGGCCGCCTCGCCGCACGGGTGGAAAGTCAACTTCTGCAAGTTCACCAACGAGACCCGCAACGGCATCGAGGACGCCACCGCCAACTCGGGACAGGTCTGGATCGCGGCGCTGAACGGCACCGCCTCGGGCGGCGGCTACGAGCTGGCCCTGGCCTGCGAGCACATCATGCTGGTGGACGACCGCTCCTCCGCGGTGTCGCTGCCCGAGCTGCCGCTGCTCGGCGTGCTGCCCGGCACCGGCGGGCTGACCCGGGTGGTGGACAAGCGGCACGTGCGCCGCGACCTGGCCGACTACTTCTCCACCCGTCCGGAGGGGCTGAGCGGCAAGAAGGCCGCGGCCTGGCGGCTGGTGGACGAGGCTGTGCCCCGGCCCGCCTGGGAGCAGACTGTGGCCGAGCGGGCCCGCGAGGTGGCCGCCGCGTCGCACCGGACCCAGGGCCACGGCGCAGGCATAAGCCTGACCCCGCTGGCCAAGGACCGCTCAGCGGGCCAGATCAGCTACCGGTACGTCGAAGCCAGGCTCGACCGGGCCCGCGCCGCGGCCGAGATCACCGTCAAGGGGCCGGACGACAATCCCCCGGAAGACGCCAACGGGATCCACGAGCAGGGCCCGGACTTCTGGACCCTGGCCATGACCCGCGAGCTCGACGACCTGATCCTGGACCTGCGCACCAACGAGCCCGAGCTGGGCACCTGGGTGCTGCGCACCACGGGCCACGCCGACGCCGTGCTGGCCTACGACGAGCTCCTCCTCAAGCACAAAGACGACTGGCTGGCCGGCGAGATCACGCACTACCTCAAGCGCACGCTCAAGCGGCTGGACGTGACCAGCCGCAGCCTGATCGCGCTGATCGAGCCGGGCAGCTGCTTCACGGGCAGCCTGCTCGAGCTGGCCCTGGCCGCGGACCGGTCCTATCAGCTGGCCGGGGTGTTCGAGGACGAGGACCCGGACGCCGACCCGGCGGCGATCACCGTCGGCCCGATGAACCTCGGCCCGCTGCCCATGGGCAACGGCCTGACCCGGCTGCAGACCAGGTTCCTGGGCGACGACGACGCCCTGGCCGCGGCCGAGAAAAGCATCAACGAGCCCCAGCTCGCCGCAGACGCCCAGCAAAAGGGCCTGGTCACGTTCGCCCCCGACGATATCGACTGGGCCGACGAGGTGCGGATCGCGATCGAGGAGCGGGCCAGCTTCAGCCCGGACGCGCTGTCCGGGCTGGAGGCCAACTACCGGTTCGCCGGCCCGGAAACCCTGGAGACCAAGATCTTCGGCCGGCTGAGCGCCTGGCAGAACTGGATCTTCAACCGCCCCAACGCCTCGGGCCCGGACGGCGCGCTGCGCAAGTTCGGCACCGGGCAGCGAGCCGATTTCGACCGGAGGCGAGTGTAGGAAATGACCGCCGCTGATTACGACGAGAAGATCCCCAACAACGTCGACCTGCGCGAGGACCGGCGGCTGCAGCGGGCGCTGGAGTCCTGGCAGCCGAACTTCCTCGACTGGTGGGAGTCGATGGGCCCGACGCTGCCCACCCAGGACGTCTACCTGCGCACCGCGGTCAACGTAGGCCGGGAGGGCTGGGCCCACTTCGGGCACGTGCCCATGCGCGATTACCGGTGGGGCATCTTCCTGGCCGAGCGGGACGCCGGCCGCCAGATCGGGTTCGGCCAGCACAAGGGCGAGCCGCCCTGGCAGCAGGTGCCCGGCGAGTACCGCGCCGACCTGCAGCGGCTGATCGTGATCCAGGGCGACACCGAGCCGGCCAGCGTGGAGCAGCAGCGCAACCTGGGCGCCACCGCGCCCAGCCTGTACGACCTGCGCAACCTGTTCCAGGTCAACGTGGAGGAAGGCCGGCACCTGTGGGCCATGGTCTACCTGCTGCACGCCTACTTCGGCCGGGAGGGCCGGGAGGAGGCCGAGGAGCTGCTGCACCGCAACTCGGGCAGCGTGGACGCGCCGCGGATCCTGGGCGCGTTCAACGAGGAGACCCCGGACTGGCTCAGCTTCTACATGTTCACCTACTTCACCGACCGGGACGGCAAGTACCAGCTCGGCACGCTGAAGGAAAGCGGCTTCGACCCGCTGAGCAGGACCTGCGAGTTCATGCTCAAGGAGGAGGCGCATCACATGATGGTGGGCACCACCGGGGTGGACCGGGTGGTGGAGCGGACCGCGCAGGTCATGGTGGAGAACGACACCGACGACGTGGCCGCCCTCGGGGCGATCCCGCTGCCGGTCATCCAGAAGTACCTGAACTTCCACTACAGCGTCAGCCTGGACCTGTTCGGCTCGGAGACCTCGACCAACGTGGCCAACTACTACACCGCCGGGATCAAGGGCCGCTGGCTGGAGGACCGGCGCCGGGACGACCACAAGCTCACCGACGACGGGATCATGGTGGACGCGCTGATCGTGGAAGCCAGGACTGGCGAACAGAGCATCGGGCAGACCGAGGTCTCCGCGCTGACCGGGCTGAACACCGACCTGCGCCGGGAGTACATCGCCGACTGCGCGGGCGGCGTCAAGCGCTGGAACCGGATCCTGGAGCAGGCCGGGCTGGCGCAGCGGATCAAGCTCCCGCACATCGCCTTCAACCGCAAAGTCGGCGCGTTCTCCGGCATCGAGGCCAGCCCCGACGGCGAGCAGCTCTCGGCGGACGAATGGCAGCGGCGCCAGGGCCAGTGGCTGCCCACCGACACCGACAAGACCCACGTCCGCTCGCTGATGCGGCCGGTCTACGAGCGGGGCAAGATCGCGGCCTGGATCGCCCCGCCCCGGCAGGGCATCAACGGGCAGCCGTTCGACTACGACTACGTCCACCTCAGCTGAGCCGGAGCACCTAGAAACCGGAGCACCCAGAAAAATGACACCGCACTGGACCAAGGAGGATGCGCCCGTCTGGGACGCAGGCAAGCAGGCCGTCTTCGGCCCGGACGGGCTGGCCGCCACCGGCCTGGTGCCGCCCGCCGACGGCGCGCCGCTGGCCGATGAGTGGTGGCGCGTCACCGATGAGGACGGCGCCGTGGTCGGCTACGGCTGGCTCGACTCGGAGTGGGGCGACGCCCAGATCACCTTCCTGGTCGCGCCCGGCCGCCGCGGCGCCGGTCTCGGCGAGTTCATCCTCGGCCGCCTGGAGCAAGAAGCCGCCGGCCGCGGCCTGAACTATATCTACAACGTCGTGCCCGCCACCCATCCCGATCCGGCCTGGATGACGCACTGGCTGACCGCGCACGGCTTCACCGCCTCGGGATCCGGCGACCTGCGCCGCCGGGTCAGGCACGAAGCCCAGCACGGCTCGCAACAGCGCGGCTCGCAGCAGCGCGGCTCGCAGCAGCGCGGCTAGCTCTCCCGGTCGCGGCGCAGCCGGTCGAGGACCTTGTCCGGGTTCTCGGCCGACACCCGGATCATGGCCCGCACCGCGTCGGCCAGCGAGACGCGCGGCACGTCCAGCTCGACCGCCGCCGAATCCGCCCACCCGATCAGCTGCCGGTACAGCTCGGGGCTCAGGTCCAGGGTGATCCGCACCGGCTTGGACCGGATCGCGGTCCGGCCGGCCGGACCCGCGTCCGGCTCGGCGCGCCGCGCCGCCGCGGCCGCCATCTGCGCCTTGCGCAGCTCGCGTTCCTTCTGCGGGCTCACGACCGCCTCCGCCAGCACCGCGGGCTCATGACCGCCCCGGCCAGCACGGCGGGCTCATGACCGGACCGAACACAGCGGGGCGCAGCGATCGATCAGGTCCCTGGCCACCTGCCGCCACACGTCGGTGCCCGCCTGCTTGATCGGCACGCCGAAGCTCTGCGCGTAGACCTCGCGCCGGGGCACGGTGGTGGTCAGCACGTCGTAGCCCAGGTCACTCAGCGCCTCCCGGGCGTCGGTGGTGGAGTGGGCCCGGGCCACGCACCGGTTCAGCAGCACGGCCGAGCGCAGCGACGTCTCCCTGACGTCGCGGATCTCGGCGATCTCATCCCGAACCGGCGTGGTCCGGTTGATCTCGATCGGGCTGGGTGCGCACGGGATCAGCACCTCATCGACGTAGCGCAGGGCCGAACGTGCGATCGCGGCGTGGTCCTCGATCTGCGGCGTGTCGATGATGACCACGTCGTCCCCGGCGGCGATCTCGGGCAGGCGGCGGTGCAGTTCCCGCGAGGGCAGGGCCACGATCCGGAACGGGAACGCCGCCCGCTGCGGCGCCAGCCCGGGGAACATGGCGGCCAGGTCGGACCACTCAAGCGCGCTGCCGGCCGGGTCGGCGTCGACGAGCAGCACGCTGTTGCCGGCCTGTGCGAACACATGTGCCAGCCAGACCGCTGATGTGGTCTTGCCTGTGCCCGGCTTCAGATTGGCCAGGGCGAGGCTCAGCCCTGTCATCCAGGCATTATCGCAGTGTCGGGCCCGCAGCGATAGCGGGTGGCCCGAGGTCTCGCCGCTAACATGCCAGGTCAGTGCCGTAATGCCGTATTTACTGCACTACTGCGAGTAGGCGCGACGCGGATTCCCCCAGGTAACGCCACCGCTGGCGGTCCTGCGGGCCGGGCCCGGCATCGTTACCTCATTGTTATCCGGGTGCCGGGTCAGCTGCCGGGTCAGCTGATGGTGGCCCGGCGGGCCGCGAAACGCTCGTGCCTGGCGTGGTCCTGCTGGCCCAGGAAGGCCCGGAACGGCCCCAGCCGGTAGGCCGGCCCGTCCCGCGAGTCGGCCATCTCCAGCTCGAAATCCTGGCTGAGATGGCGCAGGTGCTCCAGCACCGCGGCGGACCGCAGCGGCGGGGCCAGCTCGGCGATCTGCCGCGCGGTCAGGAAGTCATCCCGGGCCCGCAGCAGCAGGAACACCGGATCCTGCACGTGCGCCGCGTCGTCGGCCGCCAGCGGAGCACCCGCGTGCTCCAGGGCGCGGCGGATGGCGGTCCCGACCGCCTCGGCCACCGGCGGCGGGAACGCGTTGCCGATCTGCCGGTACCTGGCCGTCTTGCGCCCGCTGAACCGCCAGCCCCACTCGTCCCGCCAGCCCTGCAGCCTGGTCACCATTTCGCAGGTCAGCCGGGGCCGAAGCGCCGGATCGGCGTCGGGCCCGGGGGCCGCGTCGGCCAGGCCCAGGCCGTCCACCCCGAGCGCGGCCCAGGCCTGCTTGGCCCGGGTCGGGCCCAGGTCGGCACCGCCGTGCTTCTTCGAGCCGCCCACGATCGTGGGCGCGATCCGGTCCGCCCCCCGGGCCCAGGCCGCGGCGCCCGGCCAGCCCCGCGCGGCCATCAGGTCGCCTAGCGTCTCGCCCACGGTGGCCGGCCCGCCGCCCGACGGGACGGGCCAGCGGAACCAGGGCGCGTCCGCCTCCCGCAGCGCGACCAGCACGGTGCGCGGCCGCAGCTGCGGCACGCCGAAGTCCGACGCGTGCAGCAGCCGCCACCCGGGCACGTAGCCCAGCTCCCGCAGCCGGTCCGCGACGTGCTGCCGGTAAGCGCGGAACCGCCCGGTGCTCAGCCCCCTGACGTTCTCCAGCAGCAGCGCCCGGGGCCGGACGACCTCGCACAGCTCCACGGCCCAGGCGTACAGGTCACGCTCGTCGGTCGCGCCGAGCTGGCGGCCCGCCACGGTGAACGGCGGGCAGGGCACCCCGCCCGCCAGCAGGGCCACGCCCCGGTAGTCGCTGGGCCGCCACAGCGCCGCGTCGGCCACGTCCCCCTCGGCCACCTTCCAGGCGGGCCGGTTGGCCCGCAGCGTGGCGCACGCCGCCGCGTCGAGCTCGACCGCCAGCGCGTGCTCGAAGCCGGCCCGCTCCAGCCCGAGGGCCTGCCCGCCCGCCCCGGCACAGATCTCGACCACCTCAAGATCTGCCACCCCGGCCTCCTTAGGTCGCCGCCGCCGAACCCGGAAAACCCACCGGTTAATCAGTGCTGATCGAACAGTGCCGATCGAACAGTGCCGATCGAACAGTGCCGATCGAGTAGTGCCGATCGAGTAGTGCCGATCGAGTAGTGCCGATCGAGTAGTGCTGATCGATTAATAGTGCCGCACGGGCCGCCGCCGCGCGGTGCATCCCGCCGCGTGTCTTGGCGTCCCCCCAGCCAGCCAGGACTCTAGCGCCGTGCTACGACATTACGAGCCAGCCGCGGCGGGCGTCTCCGGCCGGGCGCGACGCGGCGAGCGGCCGCGCTGGCGCGGGGCCGGCTGCTTCCTGGCCAGCTCCCCGGGCAGCGGCAGCAGCGGGTTGGACGTGCTGTCCACCACGGTCTCGGCCAGGTCGGTGACCTTCAGGCCGCCGGCCCGGGCCACGTTGCGCAGCAGGTCGAACGCCTGCCTGGGCCGCAGCCGGTGCCGCTCGGCCAGCACCCCGATGGCCTGCTCGACCCGCACCCGGGCGGCCAGCGCGTGCTCGAGCTGGGCCACGGTCACGGCCAGCCGGGCGGCCTCACCCGCCTCGCCCCCAACAGTGGCGGCCGGCGGGCCCGCGGGCGACGGGGCCGGCGATCCCAGGTCGGCGGCCAGGAGGTCGGCCAGCACCATGGCGCTGGTCAGGTCGGCGGCGTGCTCCTCGCCGACCTGCCAGCCCGGCCCGGACCGGCGCACGACCACCCCGTCCGGGGCATCCCCCGGCCGCGCCGTCAGGTCCATGTCTAAAGTCCGTTCTGGGGGCGTGCACTACGGACCGTTCGGGATAAAATTCTTAGGCCGAACGGTCCGTGGTATCAGTGCTCTGGTCTACCCCGCGCTGACCGCGGCCAACCTCTCGCGGACCTGCGCGGCCGACGGGTTGACCAGCGCGGTTCCGTCCGGGAGCACCACGGTGGGCACGGTCTGGTTGCCGCCGTTGACCGACATCACGAACTCGGCCGCCTCCGGGTCGCGCTCGATGTCGACCTCGGTAACCTCGATGCCGTCTCTGGCCAGCTGGCGCTTCAGGTTCCGGCAGAAGCCGCACCAAGTGGTGGTGTACATGATCAGCTGGCCGGACACCCGCCGCCTCCTCGAAATCGGTGAGAATACTGGATCGTGTAACACCGGCGGGGCGGCGTGCGTTCCCCGGAGGGAGAATCGGGTGACTGATGTGGCGTCTGAGGCGCCCGATGCGCTGCTGGCTGAGCTGGATCCCGAGCAGCGTGAGGTGGTCCTGGCCACCGGGGGACCGGTGTGCGTGCTGGCCGGGGCCGGGACCGGCAAGACGCGGGCCATCACGTACCGGATCGCCTACGCCGCCGCGGTCGGCCGCCTCAACCCGGCGCACGTGCTGGCCCTGACCTTCACCGTGCGGGCCGCGGGGGAGATGCGCGGCCGGCTCCGGCAGCTCGGCACCGGGCAGGTGCGCGCCTCGACCTTCCACGCCGCGGCGCTGCGCCAGCTCAACTACTTCTGGCCGCGGGTGGTCGGCGGCCGTCCGCCGCAGCTGATCGACTCCAAGGCCGCCCTGGTCCGCGAGGCGGCCAAGCAGGCCGGGGTCCGGCTGGACAGCCCGGGGGTGGCCGACGCCGCGGCCGAGATCGAGTGGGCCAAGTCCCTCCAGGTCCGCCCGGACGGCTACCCGCCCGCGGCCCGGGCCGCGGGCCGCACGCCCCAGGCCGGCGCGGACCCGGTGGCGGCGGTCTTCGCCGGCTACGAGCGGCTGCGCCGGGAGCGGAA
The DNA here is from genome assembly GCA_963790065.1 of uncultured Actinomycetes bacterium. Taxonomy (GTDB): domain Bacteria; phylum Actinomycetota; class Actinomycetes; order Streptosporangiales; family Streptosporangiaceae; genus Palsa-504. Next base: position 323,286 of record CAWBNK010000006.1, read on the forward strand.
CCTGATCGACTTCGAGTCGGTGCTCGAGCTGACCGCGGCCATCGTGCTTGAGCACCGCGCCGCGGCCGATCAGGTCCGGTCCAGCTTCAGGTACTTCGTGGTCGACGAGTACCAGGACGTGAACCCGCTGCAGAAGCTGCTGCTCGACGCCTGGCTCGGCGACCGCGACGAGCTGTGCGTGGTGGGCGACCCGAATCAGGTGATCTACTCCTTCACCGGCGCTTCCCCGGCCTACCTGACCGGATTTACCGCGGAGTTCCCCGACGCCACCGTGGTCCGGCTGGTGCGCGACTACCGCTCCACGCCGCAGGTAGTCGCGGTGGCCAACCAGCTGGTGCGGGGCGGCGGCCAGCTCGTGGCGCAGCGGCCGCCGGGCCCGCAGCCGGTGCTGACACAGTTTGCCGACGACCCGGCCGAGGCGGCCGGGCTGGCCATCCAGGTCCAGGCCCTGCTGGCCGGGGGCGTGCCGGCCAGGGAGATCGCCATCCTGGTCCGGGTCAACGCCGACACCGAGCGGTTCGAGCAGGCCCTGGGCGAGGCCGGGGTGCACTACGTGGTGCGCGGCGCCGAGCGGTTCTACGAGCGGCCCGTCGTACGCCAGGCGCTGGTCCTGCTGCGCGGCGCGGCCCGCGGCCCGGACCAGAGGGACGCCCTGCCCGCCGCGGTCCGGGACGTGCTGTCCGGCATCGGCTTCAGCGCGGGCGCGCCCCCGGGCGGCGGCGCGGCGGCCCGCGAGCGCTGGGAGTCGCTGGCCGCGATCGCCCAGCTGGCCGACGACATGTACGCGGCCCGGCCCGACGCCAGCCTGGCCGACTTCGCCGCCGAGCTGACCCAGCGGGCCGAGCTGGGCCACGCTCCGGCGGTGGACGGCGTGACGCTGGCCTCGATGCACGCGGCCAAGGGCCTGGAGTGGGACGCGGTACTGCTGCCCGGCCTGGTCGAGGGGCTGATGCCGATCGTGCACGCCAAGACCGCGGAGGCCATCGAGGAGGAAAGACGGCTACTGTATGTCGCGGTGACCAGGGCCCGCGAGAACCTGTACCTGTCCTGGTCGCCGACCCGGACGCCGGGCCGCAGTGCGACCCGACAGCGGTCGCGGTTCCTGGACGGCCTGCGCCTTTCCCGGCGCGGACGGTGAGGTGAGGATGGGCCAGGCGCTTGATACGCTGCTCGACCTGCTCGACCTGGAGCAGATCGAGGTCAACATCTTCCGCGGGCGCAGCGCGGACGAGGACCGGCTACGGGTCTTCGGCGGCCAGGTAGCCGGGCAGGCGCTGGTCGCCGCTGGGCGCACCGTCCCGCCCGAACGGCCGGTGCACTCGCTGCACGCCTACTTCATCAGGCCCGGCGACCCGTCCGTGCCGATCGTCTACGCGGTGGACCGGGTCCGGGACGGGCGGTCGTTCACCACCCGCCGGGTGTCGGCCATCCAGCACGGCGAGACGATCTTCACCCTGTCCGCGTCCTTCCACCACGCCGAGCCGGGCCCCGAGCATGCCGAGCCGATGCCGGATGTGCCGGCGCCCGACTTCCTCGAGCGGAACACCGACCGGATCGCCCGCCTGTTCGGCGAGTCGCGCTCCCCGCTGCCCGGCCACCCCTTCGACCTGCGGTCGGTTGGGCCGCTGTCGGTCGAGGCCGAACGTGACCCGTCGCTGCGCACCACCAGCAGCCGCATCTGGCTGCGGGTGGACGGCGAGCTGCCCGACGACGAGCTGCTGCACGTGTGCCTGATGACCTACGCCTCGGACATGACGCTGCTTGACAACGTGCTGATGGGCCACGGCCTGTCCTGGGCCGACGGCCGCACCTCGGGGGCCAGCCTGGATCACGCCATGTGGTTCCACCGGCCGTTCCGGGCCGACCGCTGGCTGCTGTACGCGCAGACCTCACCGGTGGCCTACGGCGCCCGCGGCCTGGCCCGCGGTGAGGTGTTCACCGCCGGCGGCGAGCTGGTGGTCTCGGTGATGCAGGAGGGCCTGATCCGGGTCAGGAACGAGCTTTCGTGAAGCCGCAGGTCAGATCGCCGCTTGAACTTTGCATCAAAAGACCAGGTCAAAAAACTGTTGCCCCTTTTTCGGGCAGCATTTAGGCTGCCTACATGTCCGTGGGCTAGCTGTCGACACCCCTGGAGGGAGGTGCCCATCGTGACGAACTTCAACACTGGCGTTCTGCCGGTTGCGCAGTATCTGCCGCCTTCGCAGTATCTGCCGGCTTCGCAGTGGCGTCCGCGTCCGGGTGCCTCCAGCCCGCGTGTCCTCGTCCTGGGGACAGGTGTGCTCGGTGCCGGTACCGGCACAGGGCCGTGTGTCACTGGTGCGCTTCCCATTCCGCATGTCCGGGTCAAGGCCGCTCTGGCCGTCGTCCCGTCCATGGGCGCTCCGGCGGTTCAGCTCCAGCCGAATAACTACATGACCAGTGTTGACGCCGTCGGCGTCGGCACAGCAGGTCCGCCTCCAGATAGGGCACCGGCCTAAACAGGCCGGCCAAGCTCCCCTTGAGGCCGCGGACCCGCACACAGGGTCCGCGGCCTAGTTATTAGGCCTAGGTCCCCAGACGGGCGAGAAATCGCGCGACGAGTTAGTAGGACCGGGCAAGCGAGAGGGGATGCACCGATGCAGTGGCGTGAAGCCACCGTCGGCAGGCAGGACGCGACGGGGTTCGAGGCGTACAGCTCCGCGAGACAGGGGCCGGCTTTCGGCATGGCGGGTCAGCTAGCGCTGGCCGGCCCGGCCACGGCACTTCCGGTAGGGCTGGATCTTCCGTGCACGGAGGACCCGGAGCTGTTCTTCGCCGAGTCTCCGCAGGATGTGGAGCAGGCGAAGGCCATGTGCCGGGACTGCCGGGCCAGGCTGGCCTGCCTGGCCGGGGCGCTGGAGCGCCGGGAGCCCTGGGGTGTCTGGGGCGGCGAGCTGCTGATCCGCGGCACGATCGTGCCCCGGAAGCGGCCTCGCGGACGTCCGCGCAAGACCGATGTGGCCGCCTAACCAGGGGTCACGGCACCAACCGAAGGGCCGCGCAGGCTCAGCACAGGGCCGCGCGGCCTCCAGACAGGCACACAATGCATACAACGGAGTGGTCAGCATGCGTTTCATCGGGGAGCTCGCCCAGGAGCGAACTCGCAACAGCATCGAACTAGCGGAGCGAATGCGCCCCGCTCGCCGCCTGGCGACCTTGCGCCGCGCCCGGCGCTTGGAGACCCGGGCCGAGCACCGCATGATCGAAGCCTGGCGCCGAGCCGCGGAACTCCGCGCCACCATCGAATCCGCAGAGTACTGAGAACAGCCGAGCAGTGAGAATCCAGCCGTGGCCCGGGCCCTCCCGCCCGGGCCACGGCCTTTTCCGCCCTGCGCTCATTCCCCGCTGGCGCTTACCCCGCTGCCGCCGCCAGCCGGGATGCCCATACCCGAGCCAAGCGTGCGGGCGAGGGTTATCGGGCCGCCACGCATTCTGGCCAGCCTCGGGCCGCCAGCCCGCGCGGGTTAGCTTACGGGGAGCAGAACGTGACCTCGGGGTAGCGTGGTGACGGCTGGTCCAGCAGGGCTTGCGGCCTGCCGCGCAGGTGCTGGTCGAAGAAGGCCCGGACGTAGGCGCGGGTGATGTCCAGGGACCGGGCTCCGGACAGGCCGGCGCCGGTGTCGATGCCGATCTGATCGGCCAGCAGCGCCAGGTCGGTGAAGGAGGCGTGCACCGCGCCTGTCACCACGAGCCACCGCTTCCAGCCGGTCAGGAGTTCCCAGTCCCGCTCCCAGGTGAGCACGGAACCCTTCACGTCCTTCCCGTCCGGCGACGTGATGATCCCGCTTCCCGGGGTGTAGTTGGATTGCTTGCCCAGGAACAGAAACGGCCGGGCCAGGCCCTCGTCCGGGATCGGGGCGGCAGTGGAACCGTCCATGTCGATGCCCGCGCGGATGCGCGAGTCGGCCAGCATGGCGGCGATGGCGGCGGCGCCGCCGGCGGAGTGGCCGGCCATCGCCATCCGGGCCGGGTCGATCAGCCCGGCGCCCGGCCACGCCGGGTGCGCACCGGTCAGCTCGTCGAGCACGAAGCAGACATCCGCGGCCCGGCCTGCCGCTACCTCATCCTTCCCGCCCCGCCGGGGTGCCTCACGGGCGAGGCAGGTGGTGACCCGCCCGTCGGGAAAGGCCGTGGCGTGACTCTCGTACGTGTGGTCAATCCCGGCCACCACGTAGCCGTGACTGGCCAGGTCCTCGGCCAGGGCGGTGAGCGTGCTGCGGGAGTTGGTGAAGCCGGGCGAGAGCACGACGAGGGGCAGGCTGTGCTGACGCCCGGCCGGCCTGGCGTCGCTGACCGCGTTGGTCTCAACCGTGCTCAGCGTGTCCGGCGGGATGCCGGTGATGCCCCTGCTCGTGAGCTGGAGCTTGGATTCCGCTGGCGTCATGTACCGGGCTCGCCGCCCGTCCGACGGCACCGCGGGATACCACAGGGAAACCATCAGCTCCCGTGCGTTCACCCCCGAGACCCACGGATCGGGTCGGGAGGTGTCGGTCAGCCACACGGAAGCGGTGCCGGCCGGGTACGGACCGGTCGGCTCAGGCAGGTACGGCGTGGGACCGCGCCTGGCCGGCACGTCACCCGCGTCTGCGGAAGTTCCCATGCCGCTCATTATCACCGCCCGCCCTCGCGCTCATGAAATGGCCAGACCGGTGCGTACTAAGTTGATAAAAGGCGGGGGCCGCGCATTCTGGCCAGCCTCCTCGGCGGAACGTCGCGGACCGGAACCGGCCGCGAGGGTTGCCAGCTTTCCTATGGGCTGCTGCCAGCTTCCGGCCAGTTTCTGCCAGCGGCATCCCATTTATGCGCGCATACCCTCAGGCAACTTGCAGCCCTACCCAGAGATGAACTCAGAACCTCACCAGTAGCTGAGCGCAGCTTTAAGGCAGGGAGCCGCGAGCATGACGGCGCCGTCATGACGAAAGGAAACTTCATGCGAATACCCACGAAGATCCTGAACCTGCTCATCGGGGTGGTGAGCGCCGCGGCGCTCACCACCGGCGCACTGGCCATCACGGCCACCTCGGCATCTGCCGCCACGACCACACCGGCCGCGTCCGCGCCGTGGTACGGGTGCTACGGGTATGGCTGCATCGGCAAGAGCGCTGCGGCTCAGCACTGCAGCAGCGACGCCACCACGGTCTACGCGATCTCGGCCTACGACGGCCTGCGCCAGACACGCGTCACGCTGCGGCTGCGGTACAGCCCCGGCTGCCAGTCGGCCTGGGCTACGGTCACCGATATCGGCCACCCCGACGGGGCCAGGTTCTGGATCTATGACCGGGGCACCCATGCGCTGGAAGTCGCCTCGACCGAGCGCGCCTGGTTCACCAGGCAATGGCAGACGACCAACATGGTCGGCGTCGCGAAGACCAAGGCGCGGGCGTGCATCGAGGTACACGCCCGGCACGGGATGAGCGCGCCCGTCTGCACACCATTCTTCGGCCACTAGGAACCACGACCAACAAGGGACAGGGCCCGGCGGGAAAGACGCGCCGGGCCCTGGCGGGCCAGGGAGCTTGCTAGCATAGCCGGAGTGATTATCCACTTCATTTGCCGCGGCAACTCATTCCGGAGCATTATTGCCGAGGCCTATCTGAACTCGCTCAAGGTGGGCGGTACAACCGTTCTTTCGAGCGGAACCGTGGCGGCATTGCATAGGGCAGAGAATCTGGTCTATTACAGAATGACGCTCGCGCTGCTTGAGCGGCACGGCATACGAGAATTCGCCAAGACCAGCCATGGAGATCAGCTGACGCAGTCATGGCTGGAGAAATCTGACATTTCAGTCTGCCTGAATCGCAGGGTCTACGACGATTGCCTGCAGATCGTAACTTTTCCTGCTCGCCCGCGGATCTGGTCAGTCGCGGATGTCGGCGAACCCGGCAGGATCGCCCATACCGATTCGGAAAGGCAGCTTTACCGGGAAGAGGCTTATCAGGAAATTGTCGAGAACGTCGATCGGCTCGTCTCGGATATTTCGTTACCAGGCCCGATCAGCGCTGCCGAAGGCAACGCCGGCCCGCCGCCGGGCCCGTCCGGGCCTTATCCCGCCCGCGCCACCGCCTCGCGGACCGGATCGATGTTCCATCGATCCGCATATAGTCGGCCCTATCTGCCATCGTGCCGGTTGGCGGCCGGGGCCCGGGCGTGGCCTGCGTGGACTGTGTGACGTGAGGGTAAGCGGGGTTCGGGGAGGGCGAGGGCTTCGGCGGCCTCGGCGGCTCGCTGCAGGGTCTCGCGGAACGCCTGCGCCGCCTCGGCGGCCTGCTCGGCCAGGCCGGTGATCTCCGCGGTGGCGTGCTGATCCGCCGCGGTACGCGCCACCAGATCGAGGTACTTGTCGTTGTTGGCTGCCATCCGGTGGGCCGTCTCCCAGTCCCGCCGCGCGGCCTCGGCCGCCGCCACCTGCGCCGCCAGCAACTCGAGCGCCAGCACCCGGGCCGTGGTTCCGTCCCTGGCTATCGTGATCGCGCGGTTCTGGGATAGCAGGACGGCCGCCGTCATCGGCCCGGCCGGGCCCCCGCCGGAACTCGCCACCAGGTCGAGCAGCAACTCGGTGATCTCGCGCAGCGCGACCGCGATTTCCCATTCGTTCTGCCGGAGAACGCTTTCGTCAACCGTGCCCCGCAGGTCGCCCGCGTAGACGCCGGACGCCACCACGGTAGCGATCGCACCCTGGGCGCGCAGCAGCAGCTTGCGGCATTCGAGCTCCAGCGCGAGCGGCGAGACGACCTCGTCCCGGTACCGGACCTGCCGTACCGGCCCGGTACGGCCTGCGATCTGTTCCTTCGTCATGCGGATGAGCCGCTGGCGCCTGGCCTCCCGCACGCCGGGGCTGACGACGGGCGCCACGCTCGACACCCCGGCACTGCGGACCATAAGGGCATCTTAGGCGCCCGGCCAGCCAGGCCCTGCTAGCCAAGATAACCGCCGGTGGCGGGAGCGTTGCTGTTGCCGCAGCCGTGGCTGCCGGGGAGCCCGAATCCGTCCTCGGACTCGGTGTCCTGCCAGCATTCGCGCCAGGCTGCCTCGTAGCTCTCGCCATTGACCGGGAAGGTGTAGGTCACGGTCACCTGAAATTCGTCATCGGAAATGCGCTGCGGCTGACCGACGACAGGATCACCCGCTCCGAGCTGCAACGTCTGCGGCGCCGCGGGCTCGGAATCGGAAGCGGAAAGGTTAACGGCGAAGTACGCGTACCAGTGCTTGGCCATTTCCGTGCTCAGCGCCGAAGGCGGCGCGAAGACGGTATTCGTGACCACTTCCTGACAGACCGATCCACCGCCGCAGCCACTCTTCTGGCTAGTTTTGGTTCGGACCACGTAGATCGTGGTGGTGGACGAGGTGGCCACCGGCGTGGTCGCGCTGCCGTTGCGGAACAGTTCGACCTCGTACTTGGTGGCAAGGGTCGGGGTCACCTGGAACGCGTACTGAGCGGTCGTGCCCGTCGGGTCGAGGGTCAGCGAGGCGATAGGCGCCGACGCGCTGGCGAACGGGAACTGCTGAGCGTACAACCGGGCGACCTCACCGCTGGTCGCGTCGCTGATGTCACCGCTGACCCGGGCGGTCGCGTTGCTTCCTCCCTGATACTGCACATAGACGTCGCCGGTTTCCGGCGCCAGGGCAGAGCTGGCGGTGATCGGGATGCTCGCGGCTGCTGGGCCGCCGCCGCTGGTGCTGTTAGTGGCCGCGGCTGCCGCGCCGGCGGGCGCGGGTGCCGAGCCGCCGCTGGCCAGGGCGGCTGCGCCGCCGCCGACCGCCGCCCCCAGGACTATCGCGGCGACCAGGATCGACAGCCCCGGTCGCTGGCGTATCGTGCGACCCAGCCGCGAGCCGGCACCTTTGGCTGCGTGCGGCTGGACAGTCTCGAGGGCAGCGGGTGATCCGGCCTCCGCCGCCGCCGCACTGGCACCTTGAGCAGCGGTCTGGTTGGCAGTGAGGGCCTGGTTTGTGCCGGCCGGCGAGCCGGGCTGGCCCGCCGGGGACTGGCCGGGCTGGCCGACATGCTCCGCATGCTCAAGGTGCTCGGCGTGCTCCGCATGCTCCGCATGCTCGACGTGCTCGACGTGCTCCGCGTGCTCGAGGTGCTCGGTATGTGCGACGTGCTCGGTATGTGCGACGTGCTGGGCGTGCTCGAGGTTACGGGCCTGCTGGGAATCCTGGGGGCCGTGGGTCAGGTGGACCTGCTCGACGGTGTGGCCGGCGGCGGCAGGCGCCCCGCTGGACGGCCACAGGGCGGCCAGCAGCAGCGCCGCCTCGCCCAGGTGCGAGCGGCCGCGGTCCTCCCAGTCCCGGCCGTAGGCAGGCCAGGCCACCTCCTGCAACGCGGTGACGAAGCTGGCCGCATTCGCCGGCCGGTAGGCGGGATCCTTGGCCATCCCCGCGGCCACCAGCGGCCGCAGCGCCTCAGGCACCGGCGCCATCGGCACCGGCGCGGACTGATGCTGCTGCCGCAGCTCGGCCCTGGTGGTCCCGGTAAACGGCGGATGCCCGGCCAGGCACTCATAGAAGGTGGCCGTGGCCGCGTACACATCACTGGCCGGGCTGGCCGGGGCACCTGCGAACTGCTCCGGCGGCGCATACGCCAAGGTGCCCGCCGGGATCGGGTTGTCCCCGGTCCGGGCCGCGATCCCGAAATCGGTCAGCTTGCTGACACCAGCCCCGTCGACCAGTACGTTCTCCGGCTTGTAATCCCGGTGCACCACGCCGCGCTGGTGCGCCGCGGTCAGGCCCAGCAGCGACCCCTGCAACACCACCAGCGCTGCCTCCGCCGTGGTCTGGCCGTGCCGGGACAAGATGTCCCGCAGCGAGAGGCCGTCGATGAGCTCCATCACGATCGCTGCTCCCGCCGGTCCTTCGACGAACTCATACAGGCGGACCACGTTCGGGTCATCCAGTGAGGCGAGCACCGCGGCCTCCGCGCGGAACATCCCGGCCGACTCCGGGTCATCAAACAACCCAGCACGCAAGTACTTCACCGCCACCAGGCTGCCCGACGTGTCATGCCGGGCCGCCACCACCTCACCGAAGCCACCCGACCCCAGCACCCGCACCTCGGTATAGCCAGGAACAACCCAATCGCGCATTAGAAACCCACCCCTTTCCTCATGATCTTCTGCCCGGCTGTCACCGGTCCGGGCAGGACAACGTGAATGGCTAAAGACCGGTGCCTGAGACTTCGCGGTATCGCCGGGCCCGCGGGACAAGCTCAGCAGGTCTCGGTACCGCGTCGCGGATAGGAACGGACCAGGCTCCGCAGCGCGGCTGGCCTAAGGTCCGCACCATGGTCTCGGACAGCGCCTGCGGCGCGCCCGCGGACCGCGATTCCATCGCCACGCCAAATCCCACCCCAAGCGTGTCTATCAGCCACTGATGTAACAAATAACTCTAAAGTTACCGACCAGAGTTCCCGGTGGTGCGGCAGCGCGCCGGCTGATGAAACGACCTGCGCTTACTGTTGCGGCATGTCGAGGATCGCCCGGATGACCCGGAGGAGCCACTGCGGGCCAGCGCAGTCCCTCGGTCATCTGAGGATGCTGCCCTTCAGGCCAGGCCGCGGGTGGCGTTGGCCGGGGGGATGTCGCCGCGGATGGCGGCGACCATGGTCAGGACCCGGCGGGTCGCGCGAACGTGCCGGGTGCCGAACACGCGAGCGCCCAGCCATGCCGCGATCGCGATAGCGGCCAGCGCCCCGGCCGGGTCCCCGGCGGCCTCACCGTATAGGGCCGGGTCTGACACCAGGACCGGCCAGCCGGTGGCGACCAGGTCCGCCAGCCGGCGGGCGAAATCCGGTCCCGGCCCCAGCTCGACCAGGATCCGGGCCGGGTCGACACTCGCGGCCAGAGCGCCGTCCACCTCGGGCGGCGCGCAGATCAGGCCCGTGCCGGACTCGGCCGCCGCGGCCGAGCTGACCACCACGCTGATACCCAGGTCCGGGTGGGCGGCCCGGATGGCCGCGATCAGGGCCGGGTCAGCGACGTGGACCAGGTCCGCGCCCTCGGCGGCGGCGGCGTGCACGCCGTCCAGGTCGGTGAGCCCGGTCGCCATGACCAGAAGCCGACCCGGAGTGCGGTGGCCCGGCGGAAGCACCGGCGGAGCCGCGCTAGACGCGGCCGTAGACGGGGATGGCTGCTCCCGAGATGAGGGCGGCGTCATCGGAGACCAGGAAGGCCAGCACCGCGGCCAGTTCGGCGGGCTTGGGCCACAGGTGGTGCATGGCCTTGGGCAGAGCCGCCCGGTTGGCCGGCGTGTCGATGATGCTCGGCAGGATGCAGTTGACCCGCACGCCATGCTCGCGGCCCTCGGCGGCGGCCGCCTCAACCAGGCGCAGCACGCCGAGCTTGCTGACGCTGTAGGCGAAGCCGTTCTCGCCGTTCTGCACGGCTACCCGGCTGGAGACGTGGACGACCGTCCCGCCACCCTGCGAGCCCAGCACCGGCAGGGCGTGCTTGGTGACGATGGCGGCGGTGACCAGGTTGACCTCGAGCTGCTGCCTGAGCACGTCCACGTCGAGCTCGGCCAGTGACTGCGGCGGGGTGTAGCCGCCGATGACGTTGATCACCGCCTGAGGCGGCGGCGAGGAGGCCAGCACGGCCGAGACGCTCGCCTCGTCCAGCGCGTCCACCGTGGCGTGGTCGACGCCCGGATGCCGTTCGGCCTGGGCCGGCAGCCGGGAGTCGGCGGCCAGCACCGACGCGCCGTCAGCCGTCAGCCGTTCCACGACGGCCCGGCCCAGGGCGCCGCCCCCGCCGAGCACGATGATCCTGCGGCCGGTCAACACGCGCTCCGTCATATCCGCCTCTCTGGCCAGGGGTCTCCTAGTGGCGGATCATAGAGGGACGCTCCGGCGGCCAGGCAGCCAGGGCAGACCGAAGGCGGGAGAGTGAGGCCGACATGCGGATTGGTGTGCTCGGGGCGGGATCGTGGGGCACCACCGTCGCCTCGCTGCTGGCCGGGCGGCACGAAACCATCTTGTGGGCGCGCGATCCCGAGCTGGCCAGCCAGATCCACGAGGGCGGCGTCAACCCACGCTACCTGCCTGGCTTCACGCTGCCCAGCGGGTTGCGCGCCACCGCGGACCTGGAAAAGGCCACCCACGACGTCGACCTGCTGGTGGTCGGGGTGCCTACCCGGGGGTTCCGGGCCATCCTGGTTGACGCGCGCCCGTACCTGCGGCCGTGGATCCCGGTCGTCAGCCTGGCCAAGGGCTTCGAGCGCGACTCGATGCTGCGGATGACCCAGCTCATCGCCGAAGAGCTGCCCGGTCACCCCGCGGCCACCCTGACCGGCCCCAACCTGGCCAAGGAGATCATGGCCGGGCAGGCCGCGGCCAGCGTGATCGCCACCGAGGACCTGGCCGTGGCCCGGGCCCTGCAGTCCGTCATGCAGCGCGGCGTGTTCCGCATCTACACGAACCACGACGTGATCGGCTGCGAGCTCGGCGGCGCGCTGAAGAACGTGGTCGCCATCGCCACCGGCGTGGCCCAGGGCCTAGGCGTGGGGGACAACACCCGGGCCGCGGTGATCACGCGCGGCCTGGCCGAGGTGACCAGGCTCGGCCTGGCCATGGGCGGCGAGGCGGCCACCTTCGCCGGGCTGGCCGGCATGGGCGACCTGATCGCGACCTGCATGAGCCCGCTCAGCCGCAACCGGACGCTGGGCGAGCAGCTTGGCGCGGGCCGGACCCTGGACGAGGCACTGTCCGCCACCTCCACCGTGGCCGAGGGCGTGGGTACCGCCATCCTGGTGCATGAGCTGTCCGAACGCTACGGCGTGGCCATGCCGGTATGCCATGAGGTATACCGGGTGCTGACCGGGGAGATTCCCGCCGCCGAGGCCTACCGCGGGCTGCGCAAGCAGGCCCCGGCCGGCCACGAGCGCGAGCCAGGCTGAACGCGGCAGACTCAGCGCGGCGCCATCCTGATCGCGCCGTCCAGCCGGATCGTCTCCCCGTTGAGCATCGGGTTCTCCACGATGTGCGCGGCCAGCGCCGCGTACTCGGCGGGGTCGCCGAGCCGGGAGGGATGCGGGACCTGCTCGCCCAGCGACCTGATCGCCTCTTCGGGCAGGTTCCCCAGCAACGGCGTGTTGAACAGGCCGGGCGCGATCGTCATGACCCGGATCTTCAGCCGGGCCAGGTCGCGGGCGATGGGCAGCGTCATGCCGACGATGCCGCCCTTGGACGCGGAGTAGGCCGCCTGGCCGATCTGCCCGTCGAATGCCGCTATCGACGCGGTGTTGACGATGACGCCCCGCTCGCCGTCCTGCTCGGGTGCCTGGCTCATCCGCTGCGCGGCCAGCCGGATGACATTGAACGTCCCGATCAGGTTGATCTGGATCGTCCGGGCGAACACGTCCAGCGGGAACGGGCCTTCCTTGCCCACGGTCCGGGCCGCGGTGCCGATGCCCGCGCAGTTGACCACGATCCGGGGCACGCCGCCGGCCAGGGCGCCCGCCGCATCGAGCGCCGCGTCCACGTCGGCCGGGCTGGTCACGTCGCCGGGACAGAACGCGGCCCGGGGTTCCATCGCGGCCGCGACGGCCTGGCCGTCGGAGCCGGGCAGGTCGAGGATGACCACCGACGCACCGCCCGCATGCAGCCTGCTGGCCGTGGCCAGCCCGAGCCCGGACGCTCCGCCGGTGACCAGGGCGATGTTTCCTTCGATGTTCATGCGCGCCTCCCCGGCGGCCCGGGCCGCGCCGTGCGCGGCGTGTCCAATAGCGTACTGACCAAGGTGATCGCCCGGAGGAGGTAGCCGCGTGACGACGTTCCGAACCTGAGGGGCCACCGGCCAGCAGCGGACCGCTGGCCGGCGTCCGCGTGCTGGAACTGGCTGGCCTGGGGCCTGGGCCGTTCTGCGCCATGATGCTCGCCGATGCCGGCGCGGCCGTGCTGCGGATCGACCGCCCCGGCCCGGCCCCGGCCCCAGGAGCCCGGCCCGAGCGCGACCTGATGAACCGCGGCCGCCGGTCGGCCGTGCTCGACCTGAAGCATCCGCGCGCGACGGACGCGCTGCTGCGGCTCATCGACGCCGCAGATGTGCTGCTCGAGGGCTTCCGGCCCGGCGTCACCGAGCGGATGGGCGCCGGGCCCGAGGTCTGCCTGGCCCGCAATCCGCGGCTGATCTACGCCCGGATGACCGGGTGGGGGCAGGACGGGCCGCTGGCCCCCACCGTGGGCCACGACATCGGGTACATCGCCCGCACCGGCGCGCTGCACGCCCTGGGCCGGGCCGGCGGCCCGCCCCAGTTCCCGGCCAACCTGCTCGGGGACTTCGGCGGCGGCGGCATGCTCATGGCCTACGGCATCTGCGCGGCCCTGGTCGAGCGGGCCACGTCCGGGCGGGGCCAGGTGGTCGACGCGGCCATCGTGGACGGCGTGGCGTCGCTGCTGGCCATGCCGTGGATGTTCCTGGCCCAGGGCCACTGGCGCGACGAGCGGGGCGTGAACCTGCTCGACGGCGGGGTGCCCTGGTACGACGTGTACGAGACGGCGGACTCCAAGTGGATGGCGGTCGGGGCCCTGGAGCCCAGGTTCTACGCCGCGCTGCTGGCCGGGCTCGGCCTGACCGACGCGCCCGACCGCGACGACCCGCGGAACTGGCCCGCGCTGCGCGCCCGGCTGGCCGCCCGGTTCGCCGAACGGACCCAGGACGACTGGGCCGCCGCCTTCGCCGGCAGCGAGGCCTGCGTCGAGCCGGTCCTGTCGCTGCATGAAGCGGCGCGCGACCCGCACCTGGCTGCGCGGGGCACCTACGTAACCCGCGACGGCGTGATCCAGCCGGCGCCGGCTCCCCGCTTTTCCCGCACCCCCGCGGCGCTGTCGGCGCCACCGCCCGCGCCGGGCCAGCACACCACCGAGGCCCTGGCCGACTGGGGCCTGGCCGATGCCGCCGACCTGGTCGCCTGCGGCGCGGCCGTGCAAGCTTGAAGGGCAGGGACGATGCCTGAACCGACGCGCCCCTCAGAACCGTCAGAAGAAGAATGGCTCGGCTACTTCGCCGCGCTAAGCAACTGGGGCCGGTGGGGCGAAGACGATACCCGCGGCACCCTCAACCTGATCACCGCCGAGCAGGTCAGGCGGGCCGCGTCGCTGGTCCGCGAGGGCATCACGGTGTCCTGCGCCCGCGAGGTCGACTTCACCGGATCCCGCAAGGAAGACCCGGGCCGCGCGCTGCACTTCATGAACCACACCGGTACCAGCGCCCCGGCCCACGGCGGCGGCGGTGCGAACGACTGGGTCATCCTCCCGCTGCACGGCCTGGTCATCACCCACCTGGACGCGCACGCCCACATGTTCTGGGACGGCCGGATGTACAACGGGCAGGACGCCCGCCTGGTCACCGCCGAGCAGGGCGCCCGGCGCGGGAACCTCGCCCCGGCCGCCGGCGGGATCGTGGGCCGGGGCGTGCTGCTCGACATCGCCGCCCTGCACGGCGTGCCCTGGCTGGCCGAAGGCCACCAGATCTCCGCCGCCGAACTCGACGACGCGGCCCGCCGCCAAGGCGTCCAGCCCGAGCCCGGCGACATCCTGATGGTCCGCACCGGCTACGGCCAGCGCCGCCGGACCGACCTGCTGACCGGAGACGGCGGCGGGCCCGGGGACTTCCGGCCGGAACTGCCCGGGCTGGGCGCGGGCACCCTGCCCTGGATGCGCGCCCACGATGTGGCGGTGGTCGGCACCGACACCGGCACCGAGGCCCGGCCCTCGCCTTACTCCTGGCTGGCGCCGTTCCACGCCGTGGCCATGGTGGCCATGGGCCTGTGGATCGTGGACAACTACGACCTGGAGGACCTGGCCCAGACCTGCGAGCGGCTGGGCCGGTATGAGTTCATGGCCACGATCGCCGCGCTCCGGCTGAAGAACTCCACCGGCTCCCCGGTCAACCCGCTGGCCCTGTTCTAGGTGCTAGCGCAGGATCTGCTCTAGCAGCGTCGTCAGCCGCCGGGCCTCGGCCCGGGTGAGCTGCCCGGTCATGAGGGACAGGGCCCGCGCGATCTGGGCGGCGCCGCGTCCGGCGAGTTCCGTGCCCGCCGTGGTGAGGAACACGTCCACGGCCCGGCCGTCGGCCGGGTTCGGCGCCCGCTGCACCAGGCCCCGCTTCTCGGCCCGGTCGACCAGGCCGGAGACGGTCGACTTGTCCAGCCCCAGGTAGTCGGCCAGCTCGCTCATCTTGACCCGCCGGTCCCGCAGGATGCCCAGCACCCGCAGCTGCGTCAGGGACAGGTCATGCTCGGCGCCGATCCGGTTCAGCACGGCCATGGCCGCGAACGACGCCCGCACCAGGGCGTCGATCAGCTCCTGCTGATCAAGCCCGACGCCCGGGATCTCCTGAGCCTGGCTGGGCTGGCCCGATTCCCAGGATCCCCTGGTCCTCCCGGGCCGGCTGCTCGGCGGCTCTCATGGCTGGAAGCCTACTTGATTCAGTTGGTACTAGCAACTAATATAGTTTGTAACACAAACTATTTATGCTTCGGAGGTCACCATGAAGGCTGCCGTGGTCAGCTCGTTCGACGCCCCGCCTCGCTACCAGGAGTTCCCGGTCCCCGTTCCGGCCGGCGACGGCGAGATGCTCGTCGACGTGCTCGCCTCCGGGCTGCACCCCCGCGTCCGGTCGCAGGCGTCCGGCTCGCACTACACGAGCACCGACGAGCTGCCGCTGGTGCCCGGCATCGACGGCGTCGGGCGCGGACCGGATGGGCGGCTGCGCTACTTCGTGCTGCCCGACACGACGATGGGCGCGATGGCCGCCCGGACCGTCATCGACACCCGCCGCAGCATCGTGCTGCCAGCTGACACCGATCCGGTGACCGTGGCCGCGGCGATGAACCCGGCCATGTCGTCCTGGGTGGCGCTGCGCCAGCGGGCGGCCTTCCAGGCCGGCCAGGACGTGCTCGTCCTGGGCGCCACCGGCAACGCCGGCCAGCTGGCCGTGCAGGTCGCCAGGCTGTTCGGCGCGGGCCAGGTCATCGCGGCCGGCCGCGACACCGGCCGGCTGGCCGGCCTGACTGCCCTGGGCGCGACCGCTACCGTGCCGCTCGCCGACGGCGCCGATCTCCTCGGGAAGACCGCGGCCGAGGTCGACGTCGTGCTCGACTACCTGTGGGGCGAGCCCGCCGCCACCGCGATGGTCGCCGTCCTGACCCAGCGGGCCGACCGGGGTAAGCCGCTCACCTGGATCCAGATCGGCTCGGTGGCCGGAGCCACCGCTCCGGTCCCCTCGGCCGCCCTGCGCCAGGCCCGCCTGCAGATCATCGGCAGCGGCCAGGGCTCGGTCGGCCCGCGCGAGTATGTCGCCGAGCTTCCCACCCTGGCCCAGGCGATCGCCTCCGGCGCCCTCGACGTCGACGCCCGCGCCGTCCCGCTCGCGGACGTCGAGCGGGCCTGGGCCGACGCCGACGCGAAGCACCGTGTCGTCCTGGTCCCGTAGCGGGAAGGCTTCAGGCGCTGGTCCCGTAGCGGGAAGGCTTCAGGCGCCGGGCGTGAAGCCGGCCGCCTCGTACCTGCTGTTGACCAGCCGCTTATTGCCCGCCACGGCCTCGGGCTTGAGGCCCGCGATCCGGGCCGTGATCTTGGCCACCTCGGCGTCCAGGTCCTCGTCGGCCACCACCCGGTTGACCAGGCCCATCCGCAGGGCCGCCTCGGCGCTGATCATGTCGCCCAGCAGCAGCGCCTCCTTGGCCTGCTTGAGCCCCAGCGCGAACGGCACGATCGGCAGCGGCGGGCCCCAGCCGTGGTTGATCTCGACCTCGCCGAACACCGCGCTGGCGGCCGCGATGGTCAGGTCGCAGACGGCGGCCACCTCGCAGGCTTGGCCCAGGCAGTAGCCGTGCACGGCGGCGATGACCGGCTTGGGCAGGTCCCAGATGGCCTGGCCCAGCCGCTTCGGGTGCCCGACGTCCTCGCCCGCGGCCACGGCCTTGAGGTCGCCGCCCGCACTGAACGCGCGCCCGCTGCCCCGGATGACGACCGACCGGACGGCGTCGTCGGCCGCCGCCTGTTCCAGCGCCCGCAGCAGGCCGTAGTGCACCGCGCCGTTGATGGCGTTCAGCGCCCGCGGCCGGTTCAGCGTGACCTCGGCCACGCCGTTCTCGCAGCGGTAAAGCACCGGCTCATCCGGCGGCCCCGGGACAGCGGCTCCGGCGGCGCCGGACTCGGCAGCCGCAGGCCCGCCTGCGGCTCCGGCCCCAGCTCCGGCGGCGGTGGTCTCGGCCTCGGCGGCGGGCTCGGGCTTCATCGGCAACCCCCGAAAAGATTCGACAGATGTATAACCTTCATCAGAAGGATACACGTGCCGCCGCCGCAGGCCCAGGGCCCTGGCCGCGCTGGTTACCCGGGCTGATTACTCGGCCAGCAGGACCGAGGCCGGCCGCTGGTAGGTGGAGAAGTCGACCGGCGCGAAGAACAGGTCGGTGAACGTGCGCGGCCCGTCCGGCTCGCCCACGGCCCTGGCGTACCGGTGCCCGTCCTGGATGGCGGCGGTCAGCCCGCGCGGTGACAGCGCATCTCCGATCGAGAAGACCTGCTCGGCCTGCCCGGCCAGTTCCCGGCCCAGGGCCAGGTCGGCCCGGCGGCCGGTGGCCATGACGATCGCCTCGACCTCGAGCTCGGTCTCGGCCCCGGTGTCGATGTCGTAGACCCGGACCGTGTGATCGCCGATTTCCCGCAGGTGGGTGCGGGTCAGGATCTGCACCCCGAGCTTCTTGATCCGGGGCATGGTGGAGGTGATCAGCAGCCCGCCCAGGTTGCCGAACGGTTCAGACCAGCGCGATACCACGGTCACCTGGGCGCCCTGGGCGGCCAGCAGCTCGGCGATCCCGGGCCCGGTGGTGATGCCCTCCTCGTCGAAGACGACGACGCTTCCGGTGAAGCGCAGCCCGTCGCCGATGACCTGCTCGGGCGTGACCACGAAGTCCTGATCCCAGCCGGGCACCGGGCGTTTGAAGTAGCCGGTCTCGCCGGTGCGGATGTACCGCGCGCCGGTCGCGATCAAGATGGCGCCGGCCTGCTCGGCCCGGACCAGGTCGGCAGTGGCCTCGGTGTTCAGCCGGACGTCGACGTCCAGCTGCTTGAGCTGCCGTTCGTACCACTCCGGCGTGGTGCCGAAGATCTCCCGTTCCGGCAGCGCCGCCCACAGGTTCATCTGGCCGCCGACCCGGCCCTGGCGCTCGAACAGCACCACGGAGTGACCGCGCTTGGCTGCCACCCGCGCAGCCTCGAGCCCGGCCGGGCCGCCGCCGACCACCACGACCCGCGACGGATTCGGCGCGGGCGGGTAGGCGCGCCAGCGCTGCTCCCGTGCGGTCTCCGGATTGATCGCGCAGCCCCAGGTGCCGCGAGCGCCGTCGGTCATGCACAGGTTGCAGGCCAGGCAGGTCCGGCTGTCCGACTCCCGGCCGGCCAGCGCGTTGACCAGCAGGTCAGGCTCGGCGATCAGCCCCCGGGCGGCCCCGATCATGTCGGCCACGCCGGATTCCAGCGCCTCCTCGACCTCATCGATCGAGGTGACCCGGCCCAGCGCGCTCAGCACGGGCACGTCGCCCGCCGCCTCGCGGACGCCGGCTGACGTAGCTGCGGTAGGTGTGCTTGGGTAGCAGGTAGTTCGGCATGCCCAGCACCATCTGGTCGGGTTCGATGGCGACGTCCAGGTCCAGGAAGTCCAGCAGCTTGGCTTCGACCAGCCGCCGGACCACCTCACGGTTGTCGGCCTGGGTCAGGCCGTCGCCGGCGGGCAGCAGCTCGTCAGCGTTCATGCGCATGCCGATGGCCCGGTCCGGGCCGGCCCCTCGCGCGCCGCCTGCAGGCATTCGACCAGGAATCGCATGCGGCCCTCGATGCTGCCGCCGTATTCGTCGGTGCGCCGGTTGAAGTAGGGCGACAGGAACGCCTCGCACAGCATCCCGTGCGCGCAGTGCATCTCGATCCCGTCGTAACCCGCCTCGGCCAGATGCCGCGCCGAGATCTTGTGCGCCTCGACGACCTTGGCGATGGTCTCGGTGCTCATCTCGTGGGTCACGTGGAAGTCGTCGGCGGTCTGCACCGGGGAGGGCCCGAACAGCGGCGCGTTGGAGCTGCCCGGCTCGTAGCTCCACAAGTTCCCGACTCGCGAGTAGTGGATCTCGGCGAAGATCTTGCTGCCCTGCCGGTGCACCGCGTTGGCCACCGCCCGAAACGACGGGATGGTGCGCTCCAGGTACGGCGTGGTCAGGCTGCCGCCGCCGCGCTTCGGCATGGTCGACATGGCGTGGATCAGCAGCCCGCAGCCGCCGGCGGCCCGGGTCTCGTAGTACTCCGCGAACACGTCCGACGGCTCGTAGCCCACGTTGTAGCCGACGCCGTGCGGGGACAGGTAGAAGCGGTTCCTGATCTCCACCGGCCCGAGCTTGATCGGGGTCATGGTGCGTGGGTACCGGCTCGCGTCCGCCATTACCGCCTCTTTCCCGCAGTCAGACGCCGGGCGCGCGACGTCGCCCGGCGGTGGGCCTTCGCCTGACCATCACCATAGCAGTCTTGACATATGAGTCAAGGAGTCGGACATGATCCGGCCTTACAGGCGTCCGGGGATCGGCTCCAGGGTGGCAAATTTCGCCACTACCTGGGAAAACGAGAGAATTCGCTCGGGCCGTCATGGCATGGACATGCGGCTTACCTAGACGTAAAATCCGGGCATTGGCGGCGCGGATCGCAGTCAGAGCCCGTGATGACCCGGCGCTGCGACCAAGGGACGGGTGGGACAATTGCCGACGCCGGATTACCAGGAGCAGCCGTCGGGGCCCGGCCGGGCCGATAACCGCCCGTCCTCGGCCCGGGCCTGTACTGGTGCGTAAAATTGCTCGTGCCCCCGACGAATCGAGGAACCTTGCCCAAGGCCGTCAAGGTATCGCGTGAGGAAGAGCTCCTCCGCAACGCGATCCAGCTCTTCAGCCGCGGCGGTTTCCGGGAGACCAGCCTGCAGGAGATCGCCGACGAACTCGGCATCACGCGGCCGCTGTTCTACTACTACTTCGAATCCAAGGAAGACCTGCTCTGGCGGATCATCGGCCACCTGGGTGACACACTGCTCGAGCAGGCGCGGCCCATCGCCATGGCCGACGAGCCGCCCGTGCGCCGTCTCACCATGCTGTTCGAGCGGCACGTGGGCACGCTGCTGGAGAACGTGGACGCCTTCCGCATCTACTTCGCCGAGCGGAACCAGCTGTCCGGCAAGCGGGACCTGCGGCTCAAGCGCGGTGAACGGCTCTACCACGAGCTGATCACCGAGGTCGTCCTGGAAGGGCAGCGGCTCGGCGACATCCGGCCCGGTGACGCGCACCTGGCCACGCGCCTGGCCATGGGCACGGCCAACTCGGTGCTCCGCTGGTACACCCCGACCGGGGCGATCTCCCCCCAGGACCTGATGTCCGCCACCGTCGAGTACATGCTGGCCGGCCTGGCCCCCAAGACCTGACGCCTGTGCGCTTCCCCGCCTCATCCCCGCGGTCCGCTGTCCAGCCCGACCTGGCGCCGGACTATCGCAACTGCCTCATCCGCCCCGTACACCTCAGCAGTCAGCATGCCGTTTCATGATCAACTTATCGTGGATGGAAACTCCCCCCAGAGGGGCGGTAACCATCCACGACGTTCGATTAGCGTGAGAGCCGCCGGGCCGCCACCGCCGGGCCGCCACCGCCGGGCGGCCACCGCCGGGCCGCCACCGCCGGGCCGCCACCGCCGGGCGGCGCTCAGGCGCCCAGGGCGTGCTCGGCGGCGAGGCGGCCGAAGCACACCGACTCCGACAGGTTGCCGCCGTTGGCCGGATACAGCATGCCGACTGCCTCGCCCAGTTCCCCCGCGCCGTACAGCCCCGGTATCGGCTGGCCGAACGGATTCAGGATCCGCGCGTGCTCGTCCCGCCGGGGCCCGCCGCAGGTGTTCGGCCCGCCCGGGTACAGCGGCATGCAGTAGTACGGCGGCGAGTCCAGCGGGATCAGCGACGACGCCGGCCGCCCGAACGCATCCTGCCCGGCAAAACAGCCCCGGTTGTACTCCTCGATCGTCCGCACCACTTCGTCCGGGGCAGCAAAACCGACCGCCGCCGCCAGAGCCGCGACCGAATCCGCCTGCTTGATCCAGCCCCGCGCCACCTCGCGAGAATTGTCCGGGCTCCAGTCGTAATATCCGGCGCCGACCGTCCCGCCCAGGCTGCTCACCATCGGCCCGTTCGTCATGTGCCGCTGGTCGAAGAACCAGTAGCACGGGTTGCGGGGATACTCGTTCTTCTCCGCGTCGTAAGCCAGCAGCTCGTAGTAGAAGCTGTGCTTCATCTCCGCCTGCGGGTACTCGTTGGCGAAGCGCCTGCCGTACTTGTCGGTGATCACGTAGCCGGGCGGGTGGATCCCGATGACGAAGTTGAGCTCCTGCCCGTCAAGCTCGAAGTGCCCGATGGCCCGGCCGACCATCTGGTTCATGTGCCACAGGTCGGCCCCGGCCTCCTGCGCCATCCGGATGCCGTCACCGGTGTTGCCCGGGTTGCCGTAGAAGTACATCGGCGACGCCTTGAGGTAGTTGATCTTCATCTCGTCGCTGAACTCGTATCCGCCGGTGGTGAGCACCACGCCGCGCGCCGCCCGCACGCGCACAATCCGGCCGTCCCGCACCGCCTCGACGCCGATGACGCGCCCCGCGCCGTCCTGGATGAGGTGCTGCAGCCGGCGTCTCGTACAGCACGCCGATCTCCGAGCGCAACGCCACCGCGCTGCGCAAGCCCGCGAAGTACTCAAAGCCGATCCGCCGGGCCCGCCGCGCCCCGCCATCCCCGGCCGCGACGTTCACGGGCGCCCCCGGCTTGTGCTCCCGGACCGTCGTCCCGGCCGGCACCCGCTCGCTCGGCCGCGACTGAGCCCAGGACTCGATGGCTTCGGAACCCTCGAACTCCGGGTGCTCGGCCCCGCCGATGCGTTCCAGCGCCAGGTCGGCACCCACCTTGTCCAGCCACTGGACCAGGTCCGTGCCCTTAGCGGCCCAGGCCCGGGACACCTCGACCGGGATCATGCCGCCCGCGCACCGGTCCAGGTAGATCGTGGCCCGCTCGACGTCGCTGGTGGCCATGACGATGCCGCCCGACATCGAGGTGCTCGGCGTGTGGCGCCCCTCGGGCTGCTTCTCCAGGATCAGCACGGAGGCGCCGAGCTCCGCACCGGCTAGGGCGGCGGCCGCGCCCGCCCCGCCGAACCCGATAACAACTACATCAGCAGAACGATCCCAGGTATCAGCCATCCCACCGGCTCCCTTCAAAACGTGGTAAGCGCACAGGGCACGGGGCACGACGTCAGGACGTAAGCGTCAGCCCGGCGACGTAGCCGAAGGTCACGCCGGGCCCCAGCGTCGCGCCGCCGCCCGGATATGCCGCCCCGAAGATGCTGGCCACCGCGTTCCCCGCCCCGAAGAGCCCGGCTATTGGCGTCCCGTCCATGCCCACGATCTGCGCGTCGGCGTTGATCACCGGCCCGCCCTTAGTCCCGAACACCCCCGCCCGCACGTTGTACCCGATGAACGGCGGGTCGAGGATCGGGGCGATGGCCCGGTTCGGCAGGTCGCTGCGCGGCTGGATGTAAAGCTCCCAGGGCGTCTCGCCGCGGTGGAACACCGGATCGGTGCCGTCGACGGCATACTTGTTGAACTCCTCGACCTGCGCCTCCAGCCCGTCCGGGTCGATGCCCAGCTTCTCGGCCAGCTCGCGCAGGGTGTCGGCCTCGGTCACGCCCTCCGGGGTGCGCCGGTCGCCGCTCAGCGTCTGGGCGTCGAAGGCCGCGATCTTCTCCTTGTACCGCCGGTCGGTGATCGCGAACGTCGGGTGGTTGGCGAAGGTGTAGCTGGCCGGGTCCATCGCCGTCATGACGATGCCGATGTCGTTGTAGTTCAGGGCCTCGTTGACGAACCGCCGGCCCGACCGGTTGACCAGGATCTCGCCGGGCGCGCTGCCGTACATGCCGATGCGGATCAGCGGCTGGTCCTCGTAGGTCTCGCCCAGGTCCCTGGCAGGCGTGAACCAGGCCCGGTTGAGGTTGGCCAGCCGCGCGCCCGCCCGGCTGGCCATGATCAGCGCGTCGCCGTCGTTGTTCGGCGGGCTAGCCGGGCCGTCCCACGGAATCTGCAGCAGGGCGTCCCACAGCTGCCGGTTCCACTCGAAACCGCCGCTGGCCAGCACCACCCCCAGCCGGGCCGGGAACTCCTCGACTACTCCGTCCCGCTCGGCCCGCACGCCGGTCACGCGGCCGCCGGAAAGCATGAGCTCCCGGGCCCGGGTCCGCGCCGACAGCCGCACCCCGCGCCGCAGGCACGCCTCGAGCAGCCCGCCCACCAGCGCGCACCCGCGCAGCACGATGCCCTTGGCCATCCGCTCCTCGACCAGCAGCTTCCACCCGTCGGGATCGCCGCGCGCGACAAACTGCTGGACTTCGTCGCCCCGCAGCGGCGGGATGCCGCCGGGCCAGTGCGGCCGTCGCAGCTTGGTCTTCAGGTCCCCGAGCAGCGCGGTGTCGAAGGTGTCGGGGAACACCGTCCGGCTGGTCCCCGAGCCGCCGTCGTAGTCCGCGTGGTAGTCAGGCCGCCCGATCATCGTCCAGAACGACAGCACGGTGTGCGCCGACAGCCACGCCGGAATGCCCGGCGCCTCCTGGACGTACCGGTCGATGACCCGGTCGTCGGTCAGCCCCAGCGTCAGGTGCTCGACGTAACGCCGGGCGTCGTCGGCCGAGTCCGTGAAGTCCGGGTCGAGCCCGTTGCCCGGCAGCCACATGCCGCCGCCGGAAATCGCCGACGTCCCGCCGAACAGGTCCGTGCGCTCCAGCACCGTCACCTGCGCGCCGCCGGCCGCGGCCGACAGGGCCGCGGACAGGGCCGCCGCGCCCGAGCCCACCACCACGACGTCATCACTCATCGGCTGCCTCCCCAGTTCCTCAGCACGTCTCCCGCGGCCTGGGCCATGATGCTGAACCCGGCCATGCCGCCGTTCAGGCTGGCCGAACCCGCGATATTCACCACCTGATCCCGGCTCACCCCGAGCGCGCGCAGCAGCAGCACGTTCTCCCTGATGCCCTCGCCGAAACCGCGGATGACGTCATAGTGCAGCAGGCTGGCCGGGATGAACTCGGTCGGCAGCTCACGCAGCAGGTTCTCGTACCGGTTGCGGTAGGCCTTCAGCAGCGACGGCCGCAGGTCCAGCAGCAGGTCGACGTAGGGCGGCACCTCGCCCAGGGTGCGCAGGTACCAGTCCCGCATCTTCGCCACGTCCTCGACGGAGGCCTCCCGGGTGGAGAAGTCCAGCCCCGAGCTCAGGAACTCCGGCCGGTGCGCCCACCCGTCCGGGAAGGTGGCGGGCCGGTCCGGCTCGAGCCACTCGTAGTCCCGCAGGGCCAGCGCGATGGTCTCCATCCCGCGCGGGCCGCCGACCAGGAAGCAGATGGCCAGGTTCTCGTAGACCTGCGACCGGGTCATCCCGGCCACCTGCATCATGTGAATGGCGTAGCGCACGCCGACGTCGTACCCGACGACCGCGTAGAAGATGGTGAAGCCCGCGCCGGTGATCCGGTGATCCTCTTCGAACGTGCGCGGCGTCGCGGTGTCGGAATACTGGCGGTACCGCTTGAGCACGTCGGGCCTGGTATCGAGCCACAGGTCGAGCCCGATGTGCCGATGACCCAGGACGCTGTTGTAGAAATTCGCGAAGTCCTTGACCTCGTGATCGGAAACGTTCTCCATATCGCCCAGTTCAAGGCCGCGGCTGTTCGTCACGCCATTTCCCTCCGCTCGTGATGCGCCACTCGCTCGTGAAGCGCCACCGGCACGCTCAGCCTTCGTTCCGGAACGTGTAGACCGGGTCGTCCTTGGACCTGAGCCCGACACGCCCGGCGGGCGGGGCCATCGGCGCGGGCAGGTCGTCGAGCCTGCTCCACTCGTCGACCAGCAGCCGGCGAGCGATCTTCCACTGGCCGTCACGGCGTTCGAACCGGTCGAGGTACCGGCCGCCGCGGGACCGGGTGGCGGACTGGCCGGAGTCGATGACCGTGGCGTAGGAGATGAAGTAGGTCTCGCTGTAGGCGTTGTCCCCGTCGACCTCGACGTACTCGTTGCCGATGAAGTGCATCGCGCCCGTCGCCGTCATCTTCGTGATGGCCTCGGCCAGGACGGCAGGCGCCATTGGTCCCCGGCCCATGTCCAGGGTGGCGTCCGGGTGGAAGCACGACATGAGCAGCTCGCCGTCGCCCCGGTCGACGCCGCGGCTGTAGCGCATCAGCGTGTCATGAATCTGCGCCTTGTCCAGCAGCGTGCGCAATTCGGCTTCGTTGAGATCGCCCATCATGCTCTCCTTACCAATGAGTTATTTCACGCCCGCTGGATACACGCCGTGCCATTCCCGCTACCAAGACACGCCGGCTCAGTCCGGGCCCGCCCGGCAGACGCCAGGAAACGCCTGCCTGAGCTGGTCGGCACTGGGCTAATCGGCACTGGGCTGGTCGGCACGGCACTGGTCGGCACGGCACTGGTCGGCACGGCGCGGATCGGCTGTGCGCTGGTCGGCGCCGCACGACCGCCGTCGGCCACCGCAGCTAGCCAGCGGACCGCGACCGCGTCGAGCCCCTCCGCGGGGCAGGCCTCATTCCAGGTCATTGTGGCAGAAACCATTTGACACATGAGTCAGGACAGATAAGCCAAAGCTATGACACCAGTCGTTGCGTGTCAATAATTCTAAAATTATGATATGCAACTCATGAGGAGGCAACCGTGACCGAGACCAATCGTGGCCTCAACCTCTCCGACGTCTCGTCGGTGACGGGCCAGGAGCGTGACCAGTTCAGTGCCTTCTACACCTCGATCCTGGGTCACACCCACCGCGGCCTGGACTACCTGCTCCAGGAGGACCCGGCTACGCTCAAGCGGTACCGGCACTACTCCAACGTCGCCACGCCGAACAACTACGAGTCCGAGCGCAAGGTGTTCGTCTTCGGCTTCCTCCCGTTCTACGCGGTGATCGGCTACGACGTCGGCGTTCGGTACCTGATCCACACCAGGCAGAAGATGGGGCTGACCAAGGCGCAGATCCTCGAGGGGATCGCGATCAGCTTCCTGGTCATGGGCCCGGCCGGGATGGAGACCGCGGCCCGGGCCCTGGACGGCTACACCTGGCTGACCCCGGAAAATCCGGCCCAGTTCCCCGACGGGTGGGCACCCGACCCCGGCGCGTTCGCGACCGGCCTGGACTTCAGCGACCCGCACATGTCGCCGGACGAACTCCGGTCGGTGCAAAGCTGGTACGAGACCACGCTGGGCGAGATCCCGCCGCACGTGAAGTTCCTGGCCGCGAACCGCCCCGACCTGCTCAAGGCCTACCGGCAGCGGTTCGAGACCTGCGTCACCGAGTTGCCCAAGCAGATCGTCCCCACCACCCTGCTGCACTACAACGTGATCCGCGGCTTCGCCTCGGGCATCCGCGACAACGTCCTGCTGGCTCGGGCCTTCGGGGTGAGCAGGGAACTCGTCCTGAACACCATCGGCTCCGCCTCCCTGAACGGCATCGAGGGCTTCGACCTGGTCTACGACTCCGCCGGCGACATCTTCGCCGACTGGGACGCCCCCCGTCCCTAAGCGCAAGAGGCTCTTTTCATGATCGCGGGCAGTTCGGGCCGAATAGCGACCGGAACTGCCCACGATCATGGTGCGCTCTCCAGTTAGGGCTCGTGCTCGAGCACCGAGGGCACTGGGGGCAGGGGAGCGTTGCGCGTATGCCGGCTCATGTCGCCGATGAAGTCCCGGTGCACCCCATCCAGCGACGCGTGCCTGATGATCCGCTCGCTGAACCGCCAGGCCCCGTCCACCACAGCAAACGCGTCCTCGTACCGCGCGGTCGCGATGATCTCGATACCCCGCCCCGGGACCTGCTGCAGCGTGGTGTTGTACGACCGCGCTGTGGCCCGCCCGGCCGCCTCATCCACCTTGATGATCGTGTTGGTAACGAGGTGCCTGGTCCGCGGCGTCCCGTCCGCGTACAAGATGATCCCGCCGCCGAACATCCGCGATACCGTACGCCCCTCGATCGCCTCGCCCGGTGGGCCCTCGCCCATCGCCGTCCGCAGCGTCGCGTCCGCGAACAGCTCGTCCAGCACCTCGAAACGGCCCCGGTCCACCGCCTCGGAATACCGGTGTATCAGGTTCCGTATCTGATCGCACGCATCCAGGGTCACGTCCGCAAAACCCTCAGCCCACCAGCGGGTCCACGCCCAGTGCGTCGGCCGCCGCGATGCGCCCGAAGCAGATCGACTCCGACAAGTTGGCCCCGTTGGCCGGGTACAGCAGCCCGACCGCCTCGCCTAGCTCGCCCGCCGCGTAAAGGCCCGGTATCGGCTCGCCGAACGCGTCGAGCACCCGGGCTCGCTCGTCCTTGCGTGGGCCGCCGCACGTGTTGGAGCCGCCGGGGAACATCGCCACGCAGTAATACGGCGGCGAGTCCAGCGGCACGAGCGTGTCCGCCGGCCGCCCGAACTCGTCGCTCCCGGCCGCACAGCCCGCGTTGTACCTGGCCACGGTCTCAGCTAGCGCTGCCGGATCCTCGATTCCGGCCAGTTTCGCCAGCTCGGCCACGGATTCGGCCTTCTTGATCCAGCCCTTCTCGATCTCACGGGAGTTGTCCGGGCTCCAGTCGTAATACCCGGCCCGCACGAACCCCGAGCCCAGCGAGACCAGCGGCGCCGCCTTCAGCCGGCGCTCGTCGAACACCCAGTAGCACGGATTGCGCGGGTACTCCTGCTTCTCCGCGTCGTACTTGAGCAGCTCGTAGTAGAAGCTGTGCTTCATCTGGGCCTGCGAGACCTCGTTGGCGAAGCGCTGGCCGTACTTGTCGGTGATCAGGTACCCCGGCGGGTGAATGCCGATCACGAAGTTGTAGTCCTGGCCGTCCTCTTCGAAGTGCCCGATGGCCCGGCCGATCATCTGGTTCATGTGCCACAGGTCGGCGCCCACCGCCTGCGCCATCCGGATGCCGTCACCAGTGTTGCCCGGGTTGCCGTAGAAGTACACCGGCGACGCCTTCAGGGCGTTGATCTTGATCTCGTCGTTCCACTCGTAGCCACCGCAGGTCAGTACCACCCCGCGCCGCGCCCGCACCTCGGACCCGTCGGCGGTGCGCAACCCGGTCACCCGGCCGGTCTCGTCCTGGATGAGCCGGTGGGCCGGGCTGTCGTACCGCACCCGGATCCGCTCCCGCGTAGCCACCACCCGGCGCAGGCTGGCGAAGTACTCGGCCCCGGTGCGCAGGCCGGCCTCGCCGGTATTCATCCCGCTGGCCATGGCCCCGACCGTCGGTGGCGCGCTGAGGTCCTTCACCAGCGGCCCCTCATCAGGCGGCCGGGACTGGGTCCAGGCCTCGACCGCGTCCGCCCCCTCGAACTGCGTGTTCTCGCCCTCGCCCACCTTGACCAGGGCCAGGTCCGCGCCGATGCGGTCCAGCCAGCCGACCAGGTCCGCGGCCATCGTGGCCCAGGCCCGGGACACCGCAGGCGGTATCATCCCGCCCGCGCAGCGGTCCATGTACGCCGCGGCCCGGTCGACGTCGTTGACGCCCATCACGATGCCGCCCGACATGTACGTGCTCGGGGTGTGCCGGTCCTCGGGCTGCTTCTCCAAGACGATGACCGAAGCCCCGTGGTCCGCCGCCGCAATCGCGCAGGCCGCGCCCGCGCCGCCGTAGCCCACCACCACGATGTCGGCCTCTTCCACGTCGGGAACAGCACTCATACCGACTTCCCGCCTTCCGCGAGCACCGACTTGCCGGCCACGTGGCCGAACGTTACCGCCGGGCCCAGCGTGCCCCCGCCGCCCGGGTAGGCCGACGCGAACGGGTGGGCCACCACGTTGCCGGCCCCGTAAAGCCCCGGGATCGCCTGGTTGCCGAAGTCCACGATCTGCGCATCAGCGTTGATCACCGGCCCGCCGCGCGTCCCGAACACCCCGGCCCGCACCCGGTACCCCACGAACGGGCCCTCGGCCAGCGGCCCGATCGTCCGGTGCCCCGGCAGGTAGTGGATCTCCCACGGCTTCTCGCCCCGGTGGAACACCGGGTCCGTGCCGCCCTCAGCAAACGAGTTGAACTCCTCGACCTGCTGCGACAGCCCGTCGGCGTCGATGCCCAGCTTGTCCGCCACCTCGCGCAGCGTGTCCGCCGCCACCCAGCCGTCGCCGGAGTCCGGGCCGAGCGCCGGGCCGCCAGCCGAAAGCCGCTCCACCGTGTGCCGGTCGCCGATGACGTAACTCGGGTGGTTGTCGTAGGAGTAAATGCTCGGGTCGAAGTGCGTCATGTTCCGGCCGATGTCGTTGTAGTTGAGCGTCTCGTTGGTGAACCGGCGTCCCCGCGTGTTCACGATGATCTCACCCGGCATCTGGCCGTGCCCGCCGGAGCGCATGTAGGGCCGCCCGCTGTACTCCTCGCCCGAGTAGCGGACCGGGATCCAGGTCGCCTTGTCCAGGTTGGCCAGCTTGGCCCCGGCCGCGGCGGCCATGATCAGGCCCTCGCCCTCGTTCACCGGCGGCGTGGCCGGGCCGTCCCAGGGCACGGCCATGAACGCGTCCCACAGGTCGCGGTTCCACTCGAAACCGCCCGAGGCCAGGATGACCCCCAGCCGGGCCCGGTACTCGACCTCGGCTGCGTCCTGCGAAACCCGGATGCCAACCACGCGGCCATCCTCGACAACCAGGCTCTGCCCTCGCGCCGACACCACGAACGACACCCCGTGATCCACGCAGCCCTCCATCAGCCCGCCGACCAGGGCCAGGCCGCGCAGCGCCACGCCCTTGGCCAGCCGTTCCCTGATCAGCTTGTTGATGGCGTCCGGATCGTCGGACCCCGCGAGCTCCTGTTCCTCCGAGTGCTGGATGGGCGGGATGCCGCCCGGTCCCGGCCGCCGCACCAGAGGTTCCAGCGCGCCCAGCCGGGGCAGCTCGTACGGAGTCGGGAACACGGTCCGGCTGGTCAGCGACGAGCCCTCCCAGGGCGCGTGGTAGTCGGGCCGCCCGATGTCGGCGGTGAACGTCAACGGCGAGTTGGCCGCGAAGAAGTCAGGGATGTGACCGGACTCGGCCAGGAAGCGGTCGATCACCGCCTCCGACGCCAGGCCCAGGGTCAGCCGCTGCAGGTAGACCTTGGCCCCCTCCAGCGAGTCAGTCCACGAAGGATCCAGCGTGTTCCCGGGCAGCCACATCCCGCCCCCGGACACCGCCGAGGTCCCGCCGAACAGCGGTGATCCCTCCAGCACGGTCACCGCCGCGCCGCCCACGGCGGCCGTCAGCGCCGCGGACAGCCCGGCCGCGCCGCTGCCCAGGACGACCACATCAGTTTCCGGCATCAAGCTCTCCAATCTCTAGCTGGCCCAATCATCAGCGGCCAGCACGTCGCCGGCCGCCCGGCTCACGATGCTGTAGACCTCGGGTCCGGTGTTGATCATGGGTGAGAACAGCGGCTCATAGACCTGCTCCTTGGTCATGCCGAACGCCCGGGCCAGCAGCACGGCCTCCCGGATCCCGTCGGCCCAGCCGCGCATCACGTTGAAGTGCAGCTGGCTGTAGGGCATGACCTGCTTGGGCAGCTCGACCAGGACGTTCTCGTAGCGGTTCCGCCATGACTTCAGCAGCCGCGGCCGGTGCTGGCGCAGGAAGCCGACGTACTCCGGGACCTCACCGATAGTCCGCAGGTACCAGTCCTCGAGCAGGTCCATCTCGCCGTCGAGCACCTCGCGGGTGGAAAAGTCCATCCCCGAGGAGAACGCGCCGGGGTCCGGCGCCCAGCCGTCGAAGAACACGGCGGGCTGAGCCGGCTCGATCCACTCATAGCCGTCCAGCGCCTCGGCCACCGTCTCGGAGCCCCGCGGCCCGTTGTACAGGAACGCCACGGCCAGGCCCTCCAGGATCTGGGACCGGCTGAACCCCATGCTCTGGTGCATATGGACCAGGTACCTGATGCCCGAGGCGTAACCCGACATCGCGTAGGACACGAAGAAGCTGAACCCGCCGACCTTGCGGACCGTCTCCAGCCCGCCCGGCGTCCCGTCGTCCGCGTACGCGCGGTACCGCTTCAGTACGTCCGGCCGGTCGACGTCGAGCCAGAAGTTGAGCCCGCGGTGCGGTGTGCCCAGCTTGTCGCGGTAGAACGAGCGGAACTGATCCGATTCGGAGTCCGTGGTGGTCTCGAAGACCGACAGATCCAGTCCCCGGTTCATATCTGCCATCAGTCGTCTCCAATATTTTTTGGCCAAACGGTCCGTAGTCTGCGCCCGCGCTACCAGCGATCGCCGCGACCGGCGAACGCCCGCGACCGGGGAACGCCCGCGACCCGGCCCTGACGCCCCGCTGAGGTCATCGCCCCGCTCGACGGCCCGCGGCAAACGTTGACAGGCCGGTCAATCACAGCCCGCCTCGCCTTCACCATTCCTGCCCGGCCTCGCAGCATCACGCTTTCATATATTTACATTTGTGTAAAAATCTACTCTTGCCCGGCAATGACGTCAAGCGATCCACCGGCCAGGCCCGGCCGGCCATCAGGCGGTCAGCGACTGGCCCGCGACGTAGCCGAACGTCACCGCCGGGGCCAGCGTGCCGCCGCCACCCGGGTAGGCCAGGCCGAACGGCGCCGCGACCGCGTTCCCCGCCCCGTACAGCCCGGGTATCGGCGTGCCCTCGAAGTCGATGATGCGGGCCGCCGCGTCGATGACGGGCCCGCCCTTGGTGCCGAAGCAGCGGGCCACGACCCGCTGCGCGTAGAACGGGCCGGTGCTGCCCAGCGGGGCCAGCGCCGGGTTGGCCAGCGTCTTGTCGAGCTTGCGCCAGCGGTCCCAGCCTGCCACGCCGCGGCCGAAGGCCGGGTCCTGGCCCTCCTCCGCGTGCTGGTCGAACTCGGCCACGGTGGCCTCCAGGCTGGCCGCGTCCACCCCGATCGCCTCGGCCAGCTCGCCCAGCGTGGCGGCGCTGGCCGCATCGACGTGGCCCCCCTGCTGGCCGAGCTGGTTGACGTCGGAGTCGGCCAGCTCCAGCGGCCGGTTGCTGATCACGTAGGCCGGGATGTTCGGGAACTGGTAGGTGTGCGGGTCGAAGTAGCCGAGGATCTTGCCGTAGTCGTTGTAGGTGATGCACTCGTTCATGAACCGGCGCCCGGACCGGTTGACCACCAGCTGACCGGGCTGGCCGCCCGCCGTGATCGACCACCACACCTGGTCAAGCAGGGCCAGCCGGGCCCCGGCGCGCTGAGCCATCCGCAGCGCGTCACCCCGGTTGTTCGGCGGGCTCATCCGCACCACGCCGGGCACCCGGACCAGGCCCCGCCACAGCTCGGTGTTCCACTCGAAGCCGCCCGCCGCCAGCACGACGCCGGAGCTGGCCGGGAACGTCCGGCGCTCGCCCTCGACGTCGGCCACCACGCCGGTGACCCGGCCGCCGTCCATGGTGAGCTCGAGGGCCCGGGCGCTGGTGACCAGCCGCGCGCCCCGCGCCGCGACGACCTCCAGCATGGCCCCGATCAGCGCGCAGCCGCGCGGGACGATGCCGTCGGCCACCCGCTGCCGGGACAGCTCGATCCAGCCGGTGGGATCGTTGCTCTCGGCGAAGTGCTGCATCTCCTGCTGGGTGACCGCTTCCATGCCGCGGCCGCTGGAGCCGGGCCTGGTGCGGGCCTCCCAGTCCGGCTGCCGGAGCCGCGAGCGCAGCTCACCCAGCCGGCTCAGCTGGTACAGCTTAGGCGCGACCAGCCGCCCGGCGTCGGCGGCGCCGGGGAAGGTGGTCTTGTAGTCCGGGCGCTCGCAGTCGACGTAGAACCGCAGCGCGGTGTGCTCCTCGATGAAGTCGATAACCTGCGGCGCGGTGTCAATGAACCGGTCGATCACCGCCTCGTCGGTGACGCCGCTGGTCAGGTACGTCAGGTAACGCTTGACGTCGTCGCGGGAGTCCTCGATCCCGGCCTCGGCGGCCAGCCGGGTCCTGGGCAGCCACATCCCGCCGCCGGAGATGGCCGAGGTCCCGCCGAACAGGTCGGAGACCTCAAGCACGGTCACCTGGGCGCCGCCCACCGCCGCGCGCAGCGCGGCCATCATGCCCGCGCCGCCGGAACCGACCACCACGACGTCGCTGGCTGGCTCGCTCATCGCGGCTCCCTCATCCCGGCCCCCTCAACCTGATCCCGGCACCCTCAACCCGGCCGGTTACCGACTCGGCGCGCTACGCGGCACCTCGCGGAACGCGACGTCGTTGTCGCGGCGGGCCTCCCGGGGCATGCCGAGCATCCGCTCGCTGACCGCGTTCCGCGACATCTCGATCGTCCCGCCGCTGATCTGCCTGACCTGGCGCATCAGGAACTCCACGCCCATCTCGCCCAGCATCTGGTCCTCGTCGTCCCAGGCCACGGCGGAGGCCCCGGCGAGTGAGAGGTTGATGGTGGCCAGCCGGGTGTTGATGAGCCCGGTCAGGATGCGGGACATGCCAGCCGCCTGATCGGTCAGGCGCTTGGCGGCGATGCCGTGCGAGATCCGGGCGCTGCCCTCCTGGCCGGCCAGCTTGAGCGCGTGCGCCTCGCCGACCAGCTGCCGGGCCACCGGGTCATCCAGCCGGCCGGCCTGGCGGGCCACCGCCAGCGGCGTCGGCGCCCACGGGTTCACCCCGCGCATGCTGCCCGCCGGGCGGATGAAGTGGTGCGAGATGCCCAGGCTCTTCTCGTGGTACATCCACCGGGTGCCGACGGTCCAGCCGCCGTCGACCTCGCCGATCCGGTCGGTGTCGGGGATGCGCAGGTCGGTCAGGAACTCCTGGCAGAACTCCTTCGACCCGTTGAGCATCTCGATCCGGTGCACCTCGATGCCGGGCTGGTGGATGCGCAGCATGAACACCGACAGGCCGCGGTGCTTGGGCACGTCCCAGTTCGTCCGGGCCAGGCACAGTCCCCAGTCCGCCCACCAGGCCCCGGTGGTCCAGATCTTGGAGCCGTTGAGCACCCACTCGTCCCCGTCGCGCAGCGCCGTGGTCTGCGCCCCGGCCACGTCCGAGCCGCCGCCGGGCTCGGACAGGAACTGCATCCAGATCTCCTCGCCCCGCAGGATCTTGGGCAGGTGGGCCTGCTTCTGCTCCTCGGTGCCGAACTCGTAGATCACCGCGGCGCACGGGCTGAACGTGGGCACCTGGAAGCGGGCCGGGTACTCGTAGCCGCGGATCTCCTCGTTGAGCACCTCCTGGTGCGCCGGGGTCAGCCCCGCTCCGCCGTACTGTTTCGGGAAGATGATCCCGGCGAAACCGCCGTCATAGAGCCTGCGCTGCAGCTCGCGGTGGTAGGCCACCTGCGCGAGCTCGTCCTCGTCGGACAGCTGGTGGTACGGCCCCCGCCGCGGGTCGGCGGGCGGCATGTTCTCCTTCAGCCAGCCCCGCAGCCGGTGCCGGAAGCTGGCCAGGTCCTCGACGTCCGCAGCCTCAGCCACCGGATCCCTCCCTGCTCTCGAGGATGGACGTCAGCCGTTCGCGGTGATCGGCGGCCGTCCCGTACAGCTGCGCGTCCACGGTTGCGCGGCGCAGGTACAGGTGCAGGTCGTGCTCGAAGGTGACGCCGATGCCGCCGTGGAACTGCACGCATTCCTGCAGCACCTCAAGCGCGTAGACGGCCAGGAACGACTTGGCCGCGCTGACGTACTCGCCGGCCTGGCCGGAGGAGTCCTGGACGTGCTGGGCCGCGGCGTCGGCCATGGCGTGCGCCGCCTCCAGCCAGGCCCGCATGTCCGCGAAGCGGTGCTTGAGCGCCTGGTAGGAGGCCAGCGGCCGCCCGAAGGAGTACCGGTTGAACAGCCATTCGGTGGTCAGCTCCAGGCCGCGGTCCATGGTGCCGGTCATCTCGGCCAGCTGGATGACCAGGGCGACCTGCAGCTGCCGTTCGACGTCCGCGGCCGCCGTGCCCGGCCCGCCCAGCAGGGCCGAGTCCGGGACGGCGGCGCCGTCGAAGCCGACGCGCCCGTAGCGGCGGGTGATATCCAGCGTGCGCAGCGGGTGTACCGACACCCCGGCCGTGCCGGCCGGCACCAGGAACTGCAGCAGCCCGCCGTCCTCGTCGCCGTCGGCGGCCAGCACCGCGGTGACCAGGAACAGGTCGGCCTGGCCCGCCGCCTCGACCGGGGCCTTCGCCCCGGTGAGCAGGTACTGCCCGTTGTTCCGCGTGGCCGTCACGCCCACCGCGCCCAGCCGGTCGAACGGGCGCGGCTCGGCGTAGGCCCAGCTGCCGATCCGCGTCCCGGTCATCAGGTCGGGCAGTAGCTCGGCCTTCTGCTCCGCGGTCCCCGAGCGAGCCACCGCGGCCGTGACCACGTTCGCGGTGGTCAGCGGCCCGGGCGCGGCGTACCGCCCGAACTCGTGCGCCACCAGGGCCAGGTCGACCAGGGGATGGCCGCTGACGCTGCCGCCGCCGTCGGCCTCGGGGACCAGCAGCGACGTCCAGCCCAGGTCGGCGCCCTGGCGCCAGTAATCGCGGCCGAAGCCGTCCGGGTCGTCGCGCAGCTCGCGCAGCAGCGAAGTGGGGATCTTGTCGTCCAGGAACTGGCGCGTCGTCCCGGCGAAGAACGCCTGCTCCGGAGTCAAATCAAGCTTCATGGCCTGCCTTGCTCGGGACGGTCCCGGTCTACTCGGTGAACTCGAACAGCAGGTTCTTGTTCTGGGCCGGGTTGATGGCCAGCGTGCCGTCCGCGTCACCGGGGATCAGGTCGAAGCCCTGCGCGCTCAGGTGCTTCTCGACCTCGCCCAGGCTGGCCGCCTTGAACACCGTGCTGCGGATGCGCTGGCCGTAGCGGCCCAGGTAGTCCGCGAGCGCGCCGTCCCCGGTCGGCTCGAGCAGCTCCCAGACGGCCGTGCCGACCTGCAGCTGCACGCCCTTGGCGGCGGCATTGGGCCGGGTCACCTCGCCGATCTGCGAGACATAGGCCAGCTCGTTCAGCCGGGCTGCCGCGGCCTCGACGCTCTCCACGGCCACGACCAGCCGGGCCAGCCCGGTCAGGCCCAGCGGGTGCTGGGTCTCCCAGTAGCCGTCGGGCTGGGCCAGCTGCTTGAAGTCGCCGTCGTAGATCTCGAACGCGATGCCGAAGCTGTTACCCGGGTAGGTGAAGAACGCGGCGCCCAGGTCGTTGATGATCCGGATCTCCTTCTCGACCGCGAACTCCTTGGCGCTGGCCACGTCGGGCACGTGGTATTCGATGCCGATGTAGTGGTCGCCGAACTTGCTCAGCAGCCGGCCCTGGCCTCGCTCGCCGCGCTCCTTCGGCGCGAAGAACTCGAACATCACGCCGCCCAGCGTCATCAGGCAGGCATCGGTGCCGTCGCCGGAGTCCGGAATCCGCCGGTCCAGCGTGAACCCGACCCGGTCTCTGAAGTGCTCGATCGTCGCCTCGTGACCGTCCACGATGGCGTTGATGTGGTTGGGATGAATCAGTTGCCACTTGTCAGCCATGACGGCAGCCTCGCCCTCAGTTGACTTCGATGTCAAGGAAAAACTTCGATTCTTTGTGAGATCTCAATCTATTGCCACCCGGGCCCGCTTCTCCGAGCCCGGATATTACGGATTCGGAATATCGGGCTCGGGCGGCTCCCGGGGACGAAGCGCCCGGGAGCCGCCCTGGGTCCGGGGGTCAGCTGGCCGCGTAGCGGATGTCGTACGGGCCGTTCTGCATCGTGCACTCGACGAAGTCGGCCAGCGGGAAGCCGTTGTGCACCGTCGGGGTCGCGGTGAAGTCCAGGTTCAGGCCGGGTACCACGGTCGGCAGGTTGGACGTGTTGTCCAGCGCGGCCGCCATCTTGGGCCCGTTCAGCGAGCCGGCCACCTCGATCGCGTGCGCCAGCGCCTGGAGCTGAACGTACTCGCCGATGACGCCGTAAGTCTGCGTGTTGATGCCGATCTTCGCCGCCTCCGCCTTGAGCATGCCCAGGATGGTCGGGGTGAGCAGCGTCGAGGTCGGCTGGCCCGGGGTGTACCGGTAATCGCACGAGTCCACCGTGCCCGGCGGCACCTGCGCCGCGGTGACTCCGAACACAGCCAGGTTGCCCCAGCCGACCAGGTGCGGGCTCCAGCTGACCTGCTTGATGGCCTGCACGATCTGCAGCACGTCGGTGAACCCGGTCGCGAACACGGTCTGCGCCCCGGCCTGCCGCAGCTGCTCGACCGGGGTGGTCAGCACGACCGAGGTGGGGGAGTAGGTGACCGTCTTGACCAGGTGCAGGCCGTCTACCTTCATCTGGGCCAGGGTGTCGGCGGTGAGCTCGTTCCCGAAGGAGGAGCCGTCGGTCAGGATGCCGACGTTGTTGTAGCCGTGCGACTTGGCCCAGTTGACCATGACCTCGGCGTACTCCTGGTTGGACGGGCCGACGCTGAAGGAGTACGGGTTCTGCTTCGCGTTGTACAAGGAGTACGCGCCGTTGCCGTTCACGATCAGCACCTGGTGCTGCATCAGGTACGGGTGGATCAGGTCCTCGGCCGCGCCGAACGAGTCCTGCATGACGATCGTGTCGCCGCTGTTGACCAGCTGCCTGGCGATGCCCAGCGAGGTGGCCGGGTCGCCCTTGTCGTCCAGGTTGTGCACCGCGATCTTGTGACCGCAGATGCTGCCGTGTGCGTTGAAGTAGTCGGCGGCCACTCCGGCGATGGATTCGATCAGTTCACCGGACGTGGCCGTCGGCCCGGTGAGCGGGATGATGTTGTACACGTTTATCGGGCCCGCGGGGACGTTGGCGCATGCCGTCGTGGAA
Organism: uncultured Actinomycetes bacterium; assembly: GCA_963790065.1. Lineage (GTDB taxonomy): Bacteria > Actinomycetota > Actinomycetes > Streptosporangiales > Streptosporangiaceae > Palsa-504. The sequence continues at coordinate 361,078 of CAWBNK010000006.1, forward strand.
GGCGTGGCTCCGGCCCCGCCGGCGGCGGGGGTGCTGCTGCTGCTGCTGCAGGCGGCCGCGAAAAGCAGGAGGGCAGCGCTCAGCGCGGCCGGAACGGCCGTGCGGCGGATGCCGACGGAGCGCGAACGCGGCATAGGGAACCTCCAGTCGGCTCGGACGGTGCGACAGGGAAGTATCACCTGCCTTGACACCATATTTTACTTACGGATCAGTAAAGCGTAACTCGCACGTATCGTCAACGTCGTTCCGCCCTGCTCGGGACCACCGCGACCCCCGGTCCAGGCGCCTAGGCCGGCGATGCCAAAGTAAAGAGTTCAGCCGTCGACTCATCTGTCAAAGTGGGGTGTGATGGAGGACCTGCCCGCCGACTGGCTGCAAGCGATCGAGGCCAGCTTCCTCGGCCGCCTGCCCGAGCGCGGCTGGCGGCCGCTGTTCGACCGGGCCCACCAGATCGACGTGCCGCCCAAGACCGTCCTGTACCCGGAGACCGAGCAGGTCCGCACGGCTCACCTGGTCCTCATCCTGGACGGCCTGGTGCGGGTCTACCGCACGTCCCGGTCCGGGCGGGAGGTCACCATCCGCTACGCGCGCCGGGGCGACATCCTCGGCCTGCCGTCCGTGGTGGCCGAGGCCTCCCCGGCCGCCGCCCAGGCCGTGATCCCGACCCGGGCGGTGGCCATGTCGGCCGAGGCCCTGCGCTCCCGGGCCCAGCGCGACAGCCAGCTGGCCTGGGCCATGGCCGAGGAGATGGCCGGGTCGCTGTTCAACATCCAGGAACGCCTGGCCCATAACGTGTTCGCGCCGGTCCGCAGCCGCGTGGCCCGCTACCTGCTCGACGTGGCCACCCCGGTGGGCGGCGACCTGGTCGCCGCCGCCAGCTACGAAGATATCGCCGCCGCCATCGGCACGGTCCGCGAAGTCGTCGCCCGCACCCTGGCCGCCCTGCGCGACGAGGGCCTGACCCGCCGCGCCGACCCCGGCATCGTCCTGATCGACCTCGACGGCCTCCGCGCCGCCGCCCAAGCCGACGAGTTCCGCGACTTCCGCCGCCGCTGACCGTCACCCCTACCGCGCCCGCGCGCCCCGCGCCCATCGCCGCGCCAGCCCCACGCCCGCGCCGCGGCATCGATCAACCAGCCGCCCCGGAGGCCACGTCCGTCACGATCCGGAGGACTGCTTCCTTCTGGTCGATGACCACTAGGTGGGCCGGCGAGGAGACCTCGAGGTACTGGCCGCCGAACTGGTCCGCGCATTCCTTGCTGATGGCGGGGGGCACGATCGGATCACCCGAGCCGTGCACGAAGTACGCCGAGACCTCCCAGCGCTTGACCATGTCCCTGGGCTCGAACGACCGCAGGATGTCCAGCCCGGCCAGCGCCGAGGCCAGGCGGGTGGCGCCGAACATCCGGCTCAGCCAGTCCTTGGTCTCAGCACTGGTCTCTGGCGGGACGATGGCCTGGGCCGAACGGGCGGCAAAGCGCGGCCAGTCCTTCATGATCGCGCCCGGCATCCGGTCGTAGGGCGCCGTGGCCGCGCTGGGTATCGCGATGCTGATCAGCGCCCCGACCCGGCGGTAATCGGAGGCGGAGCAGATGACCCCGGCGCCGAAGGCGAAGCCGACCAGCACGGCCGCCTCGACGTCAAGCTCGTCGAGCAGGTCGGTCAGGTCGCCGGCGTGCCCGGCCAGGCTGGTCCTGGGGGCCAGGCCGCCCGATTCGCCGTAGCCGGCCAGGTCCGGCGTGATGACGGTATGGCCGCTGGCGACCAGCGCCTGCTCCAGGTACATCCAGACCTGCCGGTTCAGGCACCAGCCGTGCACCAGCACCACGGGCGGGCCGGTGCCGTCATAGCCGTAGTGCAGACCGCGGCGCGAGGTGCGCCGAATCACTGCCGGGTGGGTCATGTGGGTTCCTTCGGGTCTGAGTCCGCGGCCAGGACGAGTTCCTTGAGGATCCTGGGCTGGACCTTGCCTACCGAGTCCCGGGGGATGGCGTCGATGAAGTCCAGGCGGCGCGGGTACTTGTAGGGCGCCAGCCGGGACTTTACGTGGTCCTGCAGCTCGCGACGCAATCCGTCGGATCGCGCAAAGCCCTGGTTGAGCACCACGAAGGCGGCCACCATCTCCCGGCGGGTAGCGTCCGGCAGCCCGAACACCACCGCCTCGCGCACCGCCGGATGGCTGCTCAGCACGGTCTCCACCTCGACCGGGGCGATCTTGTGGCCGGCCGTGCTGATCATGAAGTCGGTCCGGCCCAGGTAGTCGGCCAGGCCACCGTCGTCGAAGCGGATCAGGTCGTCCTGCAGGGACCGGCCGAACTGGACGTCGGTGCGCTGCTTGGCCGGCCGCCGCCAGTAGGTCAGCCCGGTCGGCCCGCGCACGGCCATCCGGCCCGGCTCGCCACCGGCCACGGACCGCAGCCCCTGGCTCAGATCCGGGTCGATGGCCAGCACCTCGTAACCGGGCGCCGGGCGGCCCAGCGACGCCTGGGGCACCGGCCGGTCCAGGGGCGGCACCAGCACCCAGGTGGCGAACGCGGTCGAGCCGAAGTTGTTCAGCAGCTCGACGCCGCGCCGCCGCCAGCCGTCCGCGACCTCCGACGCCGACGACGACTGCCACATGGCGAAGCCGCGGGTCAGGGCGGCCGGCTCCGGTGCCTCGCCTGCCTCCAGCGCCTCCAGCAGGCCGGCCCAGCTGGCCGCGATCGCGGTGAACTGCGTGACTTCGTTCCTGGCCAGCGCCTCGAGCATGACCGCGGGCTTGGCGAAGTCCGACACCACGACCAGGGTGACCCCGTTGAGCAGGGTGAAGTTGGTGCTGTGGATGAAGCCGAGCGCGTGGCCCATGGGCGCGGCGGCCGCCCACCGCTGGCCGGGCGCCGCCCCCGCGGCCATCGCGAGCGACAGGCCGCCCAGCAGGAACCGGCGCTGGGTGTGGTAGCAGCCCTTGGGCCGGCCGGTGGTGCCCCCGGTGTGCCAGACGATGGCCACCCGGTCCAGGTCGGCCGGCACGTCCGGCCGCGGGCCCGCGGCGGAAAGCACCGCGTCCCAGCCCAGCGCGCCGGGCCGGGAGTGACCCACAGAAACGACGCTCAGGCCGGGGACCTGGTCGAGCACCGCGCCTACCTCGTCGCCTTCCGGCTGCATCAGGACCAGCAGCCGGGGCTGGGTATCGCCCAGGAAGAACTCGACCTCAGCCGCCCGGGCCAGCGGCGGGATCAAGGTGACCACGGCGCCGATCTTCCACGTCGCGATGGCCGCGATGACCAGCTCCGGGCAGTTGCCACCGCGCAGCGCGACCCGGTCCCCGGGCCGGATGCCGAGGGAGGAGAACCCGGCCGCGGCCCGGTCGCTGACCGCGGCCAGCTCGCCGAAGGTCAGCGACCGGCTGGTTTCGTGATGGACGATCGCCGCCGCGCCACCCAGCCCGTTGCGGACCTGGACGTCGCACAGCATGGCGCCCAGGTCGGTCCCCTCGTCCAGGCTCACCCCGGGGATATCGAGGTAGTCCGGCTGGTCCTCGGGTGCGGTCAGCCACTCGGGCGGCAGCGTGTCCAGCCGCGGGTAGACGTCCTTCATCCCGCCGGCCCCAGCCTCATGCTGGCCGTCCCAGCCTCATGCCGGCGGTCCCGGGTCGGCACCGAGCACGGTGACCACGGCCGCCGCCGTGTCGTCGACCACGAACCCGCCCGCGTTCTCGGCCACCGCGATCCGGACGTCGGCCACCTGCCGGTCGCCGGCCTCGTGCCGCAGCTGCTGGGCCAGCTCGATGATCTGGGCCAGCCCGGTGGCCGCGACCGGGTGCCCGCGCGACTCCAGGCCGCCGCTGGTGTTGACCGGCACCCGCCCGGACCGGCTGCTGGCCCCGGACTCGGCGAACCGCGCTCCTTCCCCGGCCGGGCACAGGCCCAGTTCCTCGTAGGCCAGCAGCTCGTTGAACGCGATCGAGTCGTGTACCTCGGCCACGTCGACATCGGCCGGGGTGATCCCGGCCTCGGCGAAGGCCCGCCGCGCGATCCGGGCGATGACTGTCTCCGGCGAAGGCGGCGCGCCCATCCCGGTGGCGATGCCACGGATCCAGACCGGCCGTTGCCCGCTGGCCCGGGCGCGGTCGGCGGAGGTGACCACCACCGCCGAGGCGCCGTCGCTGATCGGCGCGCACATCAGGGCGGTCAGCGGCTCGGCCACCACCCGCGAGCCGAGCACGTCGTCCACCGTGATCGGCGTGGTGTACTGGGCCAGCGGGTTGAGGGCCGCGTTGCCGCGGTTCTTGACCGCGATCTCCGCCAGGGTGCGGGCCTCCAGCCCGTATTTGGCCCGGTACCGCCCGAGTCGCTCGGGGTAGATGGCCGCCACGAAGACGCTCTCGGCCAGGGCGTCGACGTTCGCCGCGGCGAGGAACCCGGTGTCCACAGCGCCGTTCAGCGCCCGGTAGCTGTCGCTGCGATCCGGGCCGAACAGCTTCTCCACCCCGACCACCAGGACCACGTCGGCCCGGCCCGAGGCGACGGTCGCCACGGCCAGGTCCAGCGCGCTGGACGAGGCGGCGCACGCGTTGTCGATGTTGTACACCGGGATCGCCGAATAGCCGAGCGGGCGCAGCACCGCCTGGCCGACCACGGCCACCTGCCCGGTGGTCACCGAGGCCATGGAGTTGGCCACGAAGGCCACCTCGACCTCGGCCGGGGTGATCCCGGCGTCGACCAGGGCCGCGGCGATGGCCTGGCCGGCCAGCTCGCTCAGCGACTGCTCCTTGAACCGCCCGAACGGCGTGAGGCCAACGCCGGTGATGGCCGCCGCGCTCATCGGGCCGGCCCGCTGGCGTAGCGCTGGGTGAAGGCCTCCACCCCGGTCAGGAAGTTGCCCCGTCTCATCGTGTCCCAGTGCAGCACGCCGTCCAGCGGCAGGGCCGCGCTGAGCGGAAGCTCGCCCGCGCCGAAGATGGCCCGTTTGGCGCAGGTCACGCCGATCCGGCCCGCCTTGCCCGCCACCTCGCGGGCGAACTCGAGCGCCTCGGAGGAGGCCTGCCCGGCCGGACACAGCCGGCCGACGAGCCCGATCTCGAAGGCCCGGGCCGGGCTGATCGGCTTGGCGGACAGGATGAACTCCAGCGCCCGGCTGGCGCCGAGCAGCCGGGCCAGGAACTGCGCCCCGCCGCCGCCCGACGGCAGGCAGCCGAACAGGTCCATCTCGGGCACCCCGAGGCGTAGCCCGGGGCTGTCCGCGCAGAACCGCAGGTCGCAGGCGGCGGCCAATTCCAGGCCTCCGGCCAGGGTGTGCCCGTCCAGCGCCGCGATGACCAGGAAGGGGGCCTGGCGCAGGCGCAGGCACACCGCCCGGAACCGGTCCATGGTGACGTTGAAGTCCTCGAGCAGCCCCTGCGGGCCGAGCTTGGTCGCGGTCTGTGCCATCCACGTCGCGTCGGCCCCGGCCGAGAACACCTTCAGCCCGCTGTCCAGCACGACCGCCGCGACCGCGTGGTCGGCCTCGGCCGCGTCCAGGGCCGCCTCGAACGCCGCCAGCATGTCCGCGTTGATGGCGTTGACCGGAGCCAGCTGCATGGTCCACCGCTGGACGCCCTCGTGATCCGCCACGGCGAGCGCCGGCCCGGCCGGCCCCTGTTGCTCCATGCGCTGCCTCTCATCGGGTGGGCTTCACATAGTGATCGCTTCCGGGCCGGGCCGCAGTGACTTTTGTCCTTCGGGCCGGCCCGGGCCTGAGAGAGGATCGGCCAGTGGACACCAAGGTCATAGCGTATGTCGACCGGCCGTGGCAGATGCTGATCGGCGGCGAGCTGCGGGCCGCCCAGGCCGGCGCCACCATGCCCGTGATCTATCCCGGCGACGAATCCGTCATCGCCCACCTCCCGCTGGGCGGCGCCGCCGACGTGGAGGACGCGGTGGCCGCGGCCCGGGCGGCCAGCCACGGATGGGCCCGCACCCCCATCGCCGAACGAGCCGCCGCGCTGCTGGCCCTGGCCGACGCCGTGTTCAGCCACGGCGAGGAGCTGGCCTGGATCGATTCCCTCGACAACGGCAGCCCCATCGCGGTGATGCGCAACGACTACCTGATGGCGGTCGACCAGCTCCGCTACTTCGCCGGGCTGGCCCTCCAGCTCCGCGGCCAGACCCTGCCCCCGCCACAACACAACGTGCTGGACTTCACGCTGCGGGATCCGTTCGGCGTAGTGGGCCGGCTGATCCCGTTCAACCACCCGCTCATGTTCGCCGCCTCCCGTATCGCCGCGCCGCTGCTGGCCGGAAACGCCGTGGTGCTCAAGCCGTCGGAGCAGACCTCGCTATCGGCGCTGCGGCTGGGGGAGCTGGCCCGGTCCATCCTGCCGGCCGGCGTGCTCAACGTGGTCACCGGGACCGGCGACGTCGTGGGCGACCGCCTGGTTACGCACCCCGACGTGCCCCGGATCGCCTTCACCGGCTCCGAAGCCGTCGGCCGCCGGATCCTGGCCCGGGCCGCCGCCACCTCGATCAAGACGGTCACGCTTGAACTCGGCGGGAAGAACCCGATGCTGGTGTTCGGTGACGCGGACCTGCCCGCCGCCGTCGACGGCGCGCTGCGCGGCATGAACTTCCGCTGGCAGGGCCAGTCCTGCGGGTCCACCTCCCGGCTGTTCGTCCACCGCAGCATCTACCGGCGCTTCATCGCCGAACTGGCCGCCCGGATGCAGTCCCTCACCATCGGCGATCCGCTGCTGGAATCCACCGACGTGGGGCCGCTGGTCTCCCAGGCGCACTACGAGCGGGTCTGCCGCTACATCGACCTGGGCCGTTCCGATCCGGCCCTTGAACTTGTGACCGGCGGGACCACCGTCGGCCGGCCCGGGTACTTCGTGCCGCCCACCCTGTTCACCGCCGAAGCCCCGCACGGCCCGCTGTTCACCGAGGAGATCTTCGGGCCGGTCCTGGTCGCGGCCCCGTTCGACGACTACGACCACGCCATCGCCCTGGCCAACAGCCTGAGCGTCGGCCTGACCGCGAGCGTCTGGACGACCAGCCTGCACACCGCCCTGGCCGCCGCCCGTGACCTGCAGGCCGGGTACCTGTGGGTCAACCACAGCTCCGAGCACATCGCCGGCGCCGCCTTCGGCGGCATGAAGAACTCGGGCCTGGGGCGGGAAGAAAGCCTGGAGGAGATCGAAAGCTACACCCAGCACAAGAACGTCTACATCAAGTTCTAGGGATAGTGACAGGGACAGGCGCATGACGCAGACATACGACGGCATCATCATCGGCTCGGGCCAGCATGGCCTCATCCTGGGTGCCTACCTGGCCAAGGCCGGCCTGAAGATCCTGATCGTGGAGCGCCGGCTCATCTACGGCGGCGGCCTGTCCACCACCGAGGTGACCAAGCCCGGCTTCTACCACCAGATGCACTCGCTCAACCACTTCAACATCAGCGAGTCCCCCTGGTACAAAGACCTCGCCCTGGAAACCAAGTTCCGGTACATCACGCCGCGCTACGACTTCGCCCAGCCGCACCGCGACGGTACCGCCCTGGTCTTCTCCCGCTACATCGACGAGACGTGCGAGTCCATCGGCCATTTCAGCAAGAAGGACGCGCAGACCTACCGGGAGTGGAACGAGCGCGCGGACAAGATCAGTGACACGATCTTCTGGCCGGAGCGGTACTCCGAGCCGATCCCGGAAGCCGAGCGCGACGAGCTGCTCAGCGCCAGCGCCGTGGGCCGGGACTTCCTGGAGATCATCGACCGCCAGCCGCTCACCGCGGTCCAGGAGCTGTTCTCCAGCGAACTGGTCCGGCTGCTGCTGCTGTTCAAGATCTCGCTGTTCGGCACGGTGCTGTACGACCAGATCACCACGCGCAGCCCGATGGGCGCCCTGATCAGGGGCTTCGACCTGGTGGCCAACTACCAGGTGGCCGAGGGCGGCAGCATCGCCGTGGCCTACGGGCTGATGCACACGTTCGCCGCGGCCGGCGGCGAGCTGAAGACCGGCGCTCACGTCGCCAAGATCATCGTGGACGGGAACCAGGCCCGCGGGGTCGAGCTGGCCGACGGCACCCAGATCCGGTCCCGGTTCGTGGCCAGCACCGTGGACGTCCCGCAGACGTTCGGCACCATGGTCGGCGAGGAGCAGCTGCCCGAGGCCTACCGGCAGAAGGTCCGCGACTTCAAGCAGACCTCCTGGTCGCTGTTCGGCCTGCACCTGGCGCTGAAACAAGCGCCGCGGCACCTCGGCACGGACTTCGATCCGCACGTCAACAACTCGCTGAAGGTAAACGTCGGCTGCGAGTCGGTCGAGCAGCTGTTCGCCCTGCACGAACAGGTGGCGCGCAACGAGATCCCGAGCCGGGTGAGCTTCGGTACCGGCTCGGTGACCCAGTTCGACCCGTCCCAGGCCCCGCCGGGCATGGCCACCGCCTACGGCTGGCACGCGATGCCGTACGCGCCCGGCGGCGACCCGGAGAACATCGAGGCGGTCAAGGAGGAGTTCGCCGACCGCATGCTGGAGACCTGGCGGGAGTGGGCGCCCAACATCACCCCGGACAACGTCCTGGCCCGGCACATCTGGACGGCCAACGACTACTCGCGGGAGCTGATCGACATGGTCCGCGGCGACATCTTCATCGGCTCCTTCGCGGGCGAGCAGACCATGTGGAACCACTTCGGCTACCGCACCCCGATCGACGGCCTGTACATGGCCGGCTCGGCCACGCATCCCGGCGGCGCGATATCAGGCGGGGGCGGCTACATCACCGCCGCGATCATTGCCCGGGACCTGGAGGTCCCCCTGTGGTGGGAACCGGTGGACGCGCGCGCGAGCCTGCGCAGGCTGGCCTGTAATGGCTGACATCCCGATCTCGCTGGCCTGCTGGGACTACGACCGGATGCTGGCCCTGCAGGACGGCTCGGTCAAGCCGGAGGGCGTGCAGCTCACCTTCCTGCCCGTGATGATGCCCGAGCCGGCCTTCCGGATGCTGCACTACCGGGAGTTCGACGCGGCCGAGATGTCGCTGTCCTGGTACACCCGCACGGTCCTGGCCGCCGAACGGCCCTTCATCGCCATCCCGGTCTACCCGTCGCGCATGTTCCGCCACTCCAGCGTGTACGTGAACGCCCGCAGCGGCATCCGCGAGGCCAGCGACCTGGTCGGCCGCCGGGTCGGGTGCCCGGAGTACCAGATGACCGCGGCGGTGTGGGTGAAGGGCATCCTGGCCGACCGGCACGGCGTCCCGGTCGACAGCGTGGAGTACTTCACCGGCGGCCTGGAGCAGCCCGGCCGCCACGAGTCGCCGATGAACCTGCCGGCCTCGATCTCGGTCAATTCGATCGGCCCGGACAAGACGCTGTCGGCCATGCTGGAGGCCGGCGAGATCGACGCTCTGTACACCGCCCACCAGCCCTCGAGCTTCGGCGACGGCACCGGCCAGGTCCGCCGCCTGTGGCCCGACTCGGGCGCGGTCGAGCGCCAGTACTACGCCGACACCGGCATCTTCCCGATCATGCACGTCATCGTCCTCGACTGGGACACCTACCAGGCCCACCGCTGGCTGGCCACCTCGCTGCTGAAGGCCTTCAACGAAGCCAAGCGCCGTGCCTATAAAGCCCTGTACGAGACCACGGCGCTGAAGTACATGCTCCCGTTCCTGACCGAATGGGCCGAATCCAGCAGGCAGCTCATGGGCGACGACCCGTTCTCCTACGGCCTGCACGGCAACGAGCAGACGCTGGCCACCTTCCTGCGCTACTCCCACGAGCAGGGCCTCTGCGAGCGCCTCATCGAGCCGGCCGAGCTGTTCGCCGCCGAGACCCTGGAGGCCTCGAAGATATGACGGCCGCCGACCAGCCCGTCGTGGTCGTGACCGGGGCCGGGCAGGGCCTCGGCCGGGCCTTCGCCCGGGACCTGGCCCGCCGCGGCTGGCAGGTGGCCGTGGCCGACCTGGACGGCGGCCGGGCTGCCGAGGTCGCGGCCGGGATCGCCGAGACCGGCGGCACGGCCCGCGCGTTCACCTGCGACGTCAGCGACCGCGCCCAGGTCGCAGCCCTGGCCGCCGACGTAGACCTCCAGCTGGGCCCGGTGACCGGCCTGGTCAACAACGCCGCCATCTTCTCCACCCTGCGCATGGGCCCGTTCGAGGACATCGAGCCCGAGGCCTGGGACCGCGTGCTGCGGGTCAACGTCACCGGGGCGTTCCATATGTGCCAGGCGCTCATCCCGGCCATGCGGTCGGCCGGCTACGGCAAGGTGGTCAACATCTCCTCGGCCACCGTCATCACCGGCCGCCCCGGCTACCTGCACTACGTGACCAGCAAGGCGGCCCTCATCGGCTTCACCAGGGCGCTGGCCGCCGAGGTCGGCCCGGCCGGCATCACGGTCAACGCCATCACCCCCGGATCGACCGCCACAGAAATCGAACGCGAGACGATCACCTTGGAGCAGCGCCGGGCCATGGCCGCCGCGACCGCCCTGCGCCGCATCCAGGTCCCCGCCGACCTGGTCGGCGCCGTCGCCTTCCTGCTCTCCCGCGACAGCGACTTCATCACCGGCCAGACCCTCAACGTCGACGGCGGCTTCGCTTACCACTAGGGCGCCGCCGGGCCGCGCCCGGCCCGGGATGGCTACTGCTGCTGCGGGTGCTTGCGCACGGCGTAGGCCACATTGATGATGCCGACGATGACCCAGATCAGGCCCATGAGCATGATGGCGGCGACGCCCGGGGACCCCTTGAGCACGATCGCGGTCACCGACAGGGCGACCAGCATGGACCCCAGGGCCAGCATCATGGTCTGCCGGCCGGAGCGGTCGGCCCGCTCGGCCCGGATCGTGCGCCGTTCGGCCCGCATCATGCGCTTGGCCCGGCGGCGCTGGTGCCGGCACCCCGCGTACCGGTCCAGCTGGGTCAGGACGCGGCTGTCCACCTCCGCGGTGACCCGGTTGTCGATCTCGGCCGCGATCCGCTTGTCGATCTCCGTGCCGATGCGTTCCACCAGGCCCTCGGCCAGTGCCTGGTCATAGCCGGGGCCAAGATCCTGCAGGGCCGCCACCGAAGCGGCGATCTCAGCCTGGCTTTCTGCGGCCATCATGCCCTCCCGGACGTTCGGTCAGCCTCTGCAGAAACGGTACGGACCCAGGCAGCGCAGCAGAATGCGGCTAGCACCCGTCGCGTCCTGGGGTTTCCCCCCGCAAGCCCGGGGAGTTGTGAGGGAAACTGGACCTAGCTGCGGTCAGGCTACATGGCCAGCGCCGGCTAGGTGGCCAGCGTCGGCCATATCTTCTCCTGGAGGTAACGTGTCCTTACTTAAGAGTCAGCAACGCTGGTTCGCTTGTAGCTGGCCGGGGCCGGCCCGTCCCCGTCGATGGATCGCGTTTCTGCCGCGTTAACCCTGGCCAGGCAGCGATACCCAGCAACCTGAATCGTTGACTCACTAGTAAATATGTGCTACTTTACGTACAAGTAAGCCTGGCAGTTCGGCCGCATGCCGTCAACGGCATCAGCCGACTTTTCATGTCAGGCTGGCCCGTAATCTCCAACCTACGGCCAGAGGCGACCACAAAACAGATGATGCGCCCCCGTCCTGACCCGGTAGATGTCCTGGTTGTGGGCTTTGGTCCGGTCGGAGCCGTCCTGGCCGGCCTGCTCGGCCAGCGCGGTCTCGAGGTCCTGGTCCTGGAGCGGGACTACCAGGTCTTCCCGCTGCCCCGGGCGGCTCACGTCGACCACACCGGCCTGCGCACCTGGCAGGAGCTGGACTTGCTCGACCGCCTGCTGCCCGCCATGCAGCCCAATCTCGGGCTGGACTTCCTCACCGCGGGCGGTGACCTGCTGGCCAGGATCCCCGGCGACCAGTCCAGCGCCTCGGGCTTGCCGAGCAGCATGTACTTCTTCCAGCCGGCCCTGGACAGCGCCGTCCGGGCGGCCGTGACCGCCATGCCGTCGGTGACCGTCCAGCTGGGGACCGAGGTAACCGGCCTGGCCAGCGCCGATGACCACGTCGAGGTCACGGCCGTCGGCCCGGACGGCGAGCCGCGCGAGGTGACGGCGAAGTGGGTCGTGGCCTGCGACGGGGCGGCCAGCCGGATCCGTGACCAGATCGGGTTCGAGGTCGAGGACCTGCACTTCGAGGAACCCTGGCTGGTCGTCGACCTGGTCCTGGACGGCGAGCGGGCCGAGCCGGGCCGGGCCATCTGCCTGTGCGATCCCCGGCGGCCCACCTACTCGATCCCGATGCCAGCCCGGCGCCACCGGTTCGAGTTCCGGCTCATGGACGACGATGACCCGGCCACCATGTTCTCACCCGGCCGGATCTCCGAGCTCGTCGCCGCCTGGTTCCCCGGCCGGCCCTTCGAGCTCGAGCGCACGGCCATCTACACCTTCCACGGCCTGGTGGCCAGGAACTGGCGGCACCAGCGCGTGTTCCTGGCCGGCGACGCCGCGCACCAGATGCCGCCGTTCCTCGGGCAGGGCATGTGCTCCGGGCTGCGCGACGCGGCCAACCTGGCCTGGAAGCTGGACCTGGTGCTGCGCGGCGGCGCTCCGGACGAGCTGCTGAACACCTATGCGGAGGAGCGGCGCGCCCACGTTCGTTCGGTGGTCGAATCGGCCGTCCGCATCGGCCGGCTCATCTGCACCATCGATACGAACGAAGCGGCCGAACGAGACCGGCAGATGCTCAGCGATTCCCGCCCGCCCTCCCAGCGGATCGCCTTCACGCTGCCGGCCCTGCCGGCCGGCTCGCTGATCCACGAGAACGGCGGCGACCTGTTCGTCCAGCCCTCGGGGCCGGACGGCCGCCTGGACGACGTGATCGGGTCGCGCTTCGCGGTCCTGGCCCGCACCCAGGCCCTAATCGGGCAAGCACCGATCGGGCCGGGCCCGGCCGACTGGTGGCGGGACCGGATGGGCGCGTTCACCGCGGCCGTCGGCCAGCTGGCCCCGGTGCACGCCAAGGGCGTCCTGGGCTGGCTGGACAGCCACGACAGCGACGTCGTGGTGGTGCGGCCCGATCGCTACGTGCTGTGGGCCGGGCCGGACCTGGACGACCTGACACCGAAGATCGCCGGCCTGCTGGCTGGGTGACCGGGAGGTACCCGCATGCGCGCCATCGTCTATGACCGCGGCGGCGGGCCCGACGTCCTGCGGCTGGTCGACAAGCCGGTGCCCGGGCCCGGGGCGGGCGAGGTCCGGGTCCTGGTCGTCCGCTCGGGCGTCAACCCGGCCGACTGGAAGACCCGCAGCCGGGCCGGCTCGCCTCGGTCCCGGCGCGCTGCAGGGCCAGGTCATCCTGGTCGCGGGCGGCGCGGGCGCGGTCGGCAACGCCGCGATCCAGCTGGCCCGCTGGTCGGGCGGCACGGTCATCGCCACGGTGAGCTGCCCGGCCAAGGCCCGGCTGGCCGAGGCAGCCGGTGCCGACTGCGTCCTGGACTACCGGGGCCAGGACGTGGCCCGCGAGGTCCGAAAGATCGCCCCGGCCGGCGTGGACACCATCGTCGAGGTGGCCGCGGGGGCCAACGCGGCGCTGGACGCGGGCCTGATCGCCCCGCAGGGCACGGTGGCCTGCTACGCGAGCGACGGCTCCGAGCAGATCGTCCTGCCCGGCCAGGGGCTCACCACGCTGAACGTCCGCTGGCAGTTCCTGTCCGTCTACACCGTGCCGCGGGCGGCCAAGGAGCGGGCCATCGCCGACGTGCAGGCCGCCCTGCTGGCGGGCGCGATCGGCGCGGGCCCGGGTAAGGGCCTGCCGCTGCACCACTACCCCCTGGCCGAGACCGCCCGCGCGCACCAGGCGGTCGAGAACCACGCCGTGGGCAAGGTGCTGATCGACGTCACCGAGCCCGCCTGCCAGTGTTAATAGACCAGTGTGAATAGACGGAGCGGCGGCGGCGACTACTATCCCTGCGGATCCCGCAGCAGCAGGAGCGCGTCGACCGCGGCGAAACCGTCCGGTGAGTAGATGAGCGGGTTGATGTCCAGGGTCGCGATCCACTCACGACCGCGGGCGGCCAGCTGACCCGCGGCGACCAGGATGCCGGCCAGCGCGTCCAGATCCCATCCGGGCCGGCCGCGGAACCCGTGCATCACCTTCAGGTCCGCGAACTCCTCGATGAGCTCCCGGGCCGCCGCCGTGGTGAACGGGGCCATCCGCCCGCCCACCCGGTTGAGTACCTCGACGAAGATGCCGCCCAGGCCCAGCACCACCAGCGGTCCCAGCTCGGACTCGCCCTGGATGCCCAGCAGGGCCTCGCCGTCGGCCTGGAGCATGGGCTGGACCGCCACCGAAGCCGCCAGCTGGTCGCGGGCCGCGATGGAACGCAACTCGGTCACCGCGCCGGCCAGCCCGCCGGCCTCGACCCGCAGCCGCACCGCGTCGTGCTCGGTGCGGTGCGCCACGTCCGCCAGCTTGACCACGTAAGGTCCGGCGAACGGCGGCTTGACCTGCGTGGCATCGGCATACGGCCCGACCAGCTGATACGGCGCCACGGGGATGCCGTGCTCGGCCAGCAGGGCCATGGTGGCGCCGAACGGCAGCATCGGCCCCTCGGGCTGCCTGACCGGTTCGCAGGCCGGCCGGGCGACGGGCAGCCCGGCCACGGCCGGGGCCCGCCGGGCCGCGCGGTGCCGGACGAAAGCGCCCATCGTGGCCAGGCCCCGCAGGCTGGACCGCAGGCCGCGGCCGCGGACCAGGGCGCCCTGCAGGTAGTCCTCGATCCAGTCGCCGGGGACGCCGGAGCAGTTGGCGATCACGCACGGCTTGGCCACCTGCGCGGCCGCCGCGGCGTAGTCGATGACCGGGCTGAGGGCCACGCCGTCCCGGTAAGAGATGTCTTCGTCCGAGGTCGGCTGGATCATGAAGATGGCGTCCAGGCCGGGGTCGGTGACGTACTTACCGATGATCTCGGTCCAGGTCGCGGCGCCGAAGCTGGCCGCGTCCAGCGGGTTGGGCACGGTCACGCCCGGGACCCGCTCGGCCAGCCACGGCTTATAGTTCTCCAGCGGCGCGATCGGCACCCCCTCGGCCACGGCCAGGTCCGCGCACAGGGACGCGAACCCTCCGGTGCGCGTGACCACCCCCAGCGCGGACACCGCGGTCCAGCGCTCGGGCGGAAGCTGGTCGAACAGCGCCAGCCGGTCGATGAGTTCCTCGACGTCGTAGGCCAGCGCCACGCCGGCCTGCCGCAGCGCCGTGTCGTAGACCCAGGCGTCTCCGGTCAGGGCGCCGGTGTGCGACGCCGCCATCTGCTGCGACTGCTCGGTGCGGGCCAGCTTGAGCACCACGACGGGCTTGCCCGCGTCGGTGGCCCGGTCCACGGCGGCGAAGAACTCCTCCGGCCGCCTGATCTGCTCCAGGATCAGGCCGATCGCCTTGGTTTCCGGGTCGGTGACGAAGTAGTCGACGTAGTCGGCCAGGTCGGTCACGGCCTCGTTGCCCGCCGACACCAGGACGTTCAGGCCGCTGTCCGGGTAGCTCCACGCCGCCATGGCCGCGCCGCTCAGCATCGCCCCGCTGTGCGACACGACCGACATGCCGCCGGGGCGGCGCTTGTGGTGCGAGGCGATGGTCAGGCTGACCCGGTGCGGGACGTTGATGAACCCGAGGCCGTTCGGCCCGATCGCCGCCACGCCCGCCGCCCGGGCCGCGGCCGTGAGCCGGGCCTGCCGGGCCACCCCCTCGCCCCCGACCTCGGCGAAGCCGTTGGCGATCAGGACCACCCCGCCGACGTCCAGGCCCGCCATCTCCTCGATCAGCTCCGTGGTCCGCTCCGCGGACATGCAGCTCAGGACCGCGTCGACGGGCCGCCCGAGCTCGGTCAGGCTGGGCACGGCCGGCCGCCCCAGGACGGTGTCGTAGCGCGGGTTGATCATGAAGATCTCGGCGTCGCCGTCGAAGGTCGGCTTGATCGTCCGGGCGAAATGCGAGGTGTCGCTCAACCCGACGAAGGCGATGCTCGAGGGGCACAGCAGCCGGGCCAGCGGCGAACGCGCGGCCTGCTGTCCTGCCGTCCGGGCGCCCGGTGAGCCTGCCTCGTTCCTCGCGTCCGCCTCGATCATCCCGCTCCCATCCTTCTCCGCCAGAAGTTAACCCTAACAGTATTGACACTCGAGTCAACAGTGGCCTTCAGGCTGCGCTTACCGATGACCGAAGGTGCCAGCCGAATGCCAGGAAGCTGCTGTTCTTGCCGATGAGCTGCCGCAATGGCCGGTAGCGCACCTATACAATATGCTTACCTTTAAGTAAAACACTGATCGCGGCCCAGGTGCCGCGCACCCCCCGCATATCCGGATGGTGCACAGAACTCGCTGGGCTTCGGCATAACTCGCTGGGCTTCGGCGCAAGTGGCCGCGATCGGCCTTCTCACGCGAGATCCCAGCGTGAAGGCCCGACGGATGGGAGCCATGGGGCAGGTAGGAACCAGGGGTAGGTGGGAACCGAGGTCGGCTGGGTGGGCAGAGCCAGCGGTGATGCCGGTCAGTCCGCGGCCGAGCAGCGCGGGCCCGGCACCCAGGAGTCGCGGTCGCGGCCCTGGTTGATCACGCGCTGGTGGTTCTGCAGGTGGAGCAGATGCGCCCAGGTCTCGCTCACCGCGCTCTGCCGGGCGCCGCCCAGAGTCTGGTCCCAGCCGCGCGACCAGGTCAGCACCGCCGAGACGTCCCAGGTCGACAGGCCGGGATCGGCCGCGACGGCGTGCTCGATCTCGGCCAGCCTGGTCCGGTGGTGCCGCAGCAGCATCTCGAGGCGGGCGCCCAGATCGGCGAACCGGTACTCGTGCGCAGGCAGCACCTCGGCCGGGTTGTACCGGGCCAGCGCCCGCAGCGAGTCCTGGTAGTCGCCGAGCGGGTCGCCCTCGGAGCCAGGCGGCAGCCCGATGTGCGGCGTGATCCGCGGCAGCACGTGGTCGCCGGTCAGCAGCACGTCCTGCCGCTCGTCGTAAAAGCAGAGGTGACCCGGCGTGTGGCCGGGCGTCCACACGGCCCGCAGGGCCGTCCCGGCCCCGAGCGGCAGGCTGCCGTGCTCGACATCGAAGTCGGGCCGGGCCAGTTCCCTGTGCACCCTGACCGCCCCGGTCATCATGGCCGCCACCTGGTCGGCCTGATCCTCGGGCGCCCCGCGGGAGCGCAGCCAGTCCGCCAGGTGCACCCGCCCCACCTGCGGCTCCCGGGGCTCGGACCGGCGCAGGGTGGCCCGCTCGGCCGGGTGCATGCCGACCAGGGCGCCGGACGCCTCGCGGACCCGGGCGGCCAGGCCCAGGTGGTCGGAGTGCGCGTGCGTGACCAGCATGTACTTCAGGTCGGTGATATCGTGCCCGGTCTGCGTGATGCTGGCGCACAGGGCCGTCCAGGCCTGTTCGGTCGGCCACCCGGTGTCGATCAGGGCCAGGCCGTTCCGCCCGGACACCAGGTAGGCCAGGGTGTAGCGCAGCCCGCTGCCCGGCCACGGCACCGGAATCGACCACAGCCCGGGCCGGACCTCCTCCACCGGCGGGAGCAGGTTCTCCAGCCAGGCGTAGCGCTGGGCCGCGCCGACGGCCGCGCCCTCGGCCGGTGTACCGGATCCCTTCAGGCCCACGCAGCCCGGAGCCTGCTCGCCGCTCCCGCTGCCTGCATCCGGCTGCGCCGCCATCTACCTACCGAAGACCCTTCACGGGAGTAGCGCCGTTGACCTAGCCCAGTTCCAGGCGTTAGCGTGACGCATGAGTCGACGTTTGTCAAATTGTCGATGAATGAACGTTCCCTGAGGAGAGCCGATGGCGAAGTCGATGTTCATGGCGTGGTCCAGCCCGGTCGACGAGGCTAGCGAAGACGAGTTCAACGCCTGGTACGACGGCACTCACGTCCCCCAGGTGCGGGCCGCGATCCCGGCCATCACCGCGGTGCACAGGTACCGGGTGGCGGACGTTCCCGGGGTCGGCGCCCCGCCGGCCCATCGTTACCTCGCGGTGTGGGAGATGGACACCGACGACGTGGCGGGCGCCATGGCCGCGCTCGGTGCCGCCTCGGCCGACGGCCGGATGGACATGACCCCGGCGATGGACCTGTCCGTCAACCCGCCCGTCCTGCACTGGTTCCACGCCGTCACCGGTTAGCCGCCCGCCGCCCGGGGCCGGCCGCAGAGGGGAATCGCGTGACGGAGGCCGTCGCCGCAGCCGTGGCTACTGGCCGGCTGCGGAGCCGGCCCTGGATGACCCTGGTCGTCGTGTCCATGGCGGTGATCATGGTGGCCATCGACGGCTCGGTGGTCGCGGTGGCCAACCCGTACATCGGGCGCGACCTGCACGCCTCCCTGGCCGACCTGCAGTGGATCACCAACTCCTACCTGCTGGCCCTGGCCGTCTCGCTGATCCTGGGCGGCAAGCTCGGGGATTACTTCGGCCGCCGCCGGGTATTCCTGGCCGCCGTGTCCGGCTTCACGGCGGCGTCGCTGGCCATCGGCCTGGTGGGCACCACCGACGGGGTGATCGTCCTGCGTGCCGTCCAGGGCGCCTTCGGCGCGCTGCTGCTGCCCAACACGCTGGCCCTGCTCCGGGCCGCCTACCCGGCCGAGGCACTCAACCGGGCCGTGGGAACCTGGGTGAGCGCTTCGGCGGTAGCCACCGCCGCTGGTCCCATCGTCGGCGGGCTGTTCGTGGAGCACATCTCCTGGCAGAGCGTGTTCTTCATCAACGTCCCGGTGGGGATAGCCACCGTGGGCCTGGGCCTGCTCCTGCTGTCCGAGTCGCGGCAGGGCCAGCGGCGCCGCTTCGACATCCCGGGGGTGGTGACCCTGGCCCTGGGGCTGCTGGCCGTGGTCTACGCGCTGGTCAACGCCCAGGCCTGGGGCTGGGGGAGCGCCCGCACCCTGGGCCTGATCGCGCTGGGGGCGGTGGTGCTGGCCGGGTTCGTGGCCATCGAGCACGTCACGGCGGACCCCCTGGTCCCGCTGGGCATCTTCAGGGACCGTTCGGTCTCGCTGAGCACGGTGATCGTGCTGCTCGACTTCTTCGCCCTGTTCGGCGTCCTGTTCTTCATCGGCCTCTACCTGCAGAGCGTGCACGGCTACAGCCCGGCCGGAGCCGGGGTACGCCTGCTGCCCCTGACGATCACGTTCGCCTTCTCTGGCAACATCGGAGCCCGTCTCACCGAGCGGTTCGGACCCTGGCTGCCCATCACCGGCGGACTGCTGGCCACCTCGGTAGCCCTGTTCTCGCTGGCCACGCTGCAGGTCGACTCCAGCTACCTGCACCTGTGGCCCCCGTTCGCCCTCATCGGGCTGGGCATCGGGCTGGTCGTGACCGCGGCCACCGATGCCATCGTGGGCAACGTGCCGGTCGACGAAGCGGGCGTGGCCAGCGGCATCCAGGTCACGGCCATCCAGCTGGGCGGAGTGCTGGGCACCGCGGTGGGCGGCTCCCTCATCGGGGCCACGGTGGCCGGGGGGCTGCTGAGCCGCCTGCTGAGCGCGGGGGTGCCGCCCGCCGTGGCCCGCACCCTCGTCCGGTCCTCGGCCGTGGTCTCCCAGGGCCTGGCCCCGGTGCCGGCCGGCTCGTCCGCCCACGTGGCACAGGCCATCACCCAGGCTAGCCACGCGGCGTTCATGGCCGGGCTGCACCTGACCATGGCCGTGGCCGGCTCCGCCGCTCTTATCGGCGCGGCCCTGGGGCCCTTCGTGCGCCGGGGCAGCACGCCGGCCGGCGCGGCCGGGCCCGTGCTGTGACCGGGCCGGGCCTGTGACCGCGGGTCAGGGACTGGGCACGCCGGTACCGTTGTGGCCCCGGCCGGCCAGCACGTCCTCGACGGTCAGGGCCGCGCGGTCAGCCGTCCCGTGCGCCTTGTAGCGCCGCATGAGCTGCAGCAGCACGCCGCCCGACCGGCGCGGGTGGACGAACATCTGGAACCACTGCTCATCGGCGCCGAACGGCTCGTAGCCGTGCGCCGCGAACCGCTCGAACGCGGCCCGCACGTCGTCGACCAGGAAGGTCACGTGGTGCATCCCGCCCTCGGGATTACGGCGCAGGTAGCTGTCCAGGAAGGCGGAGCCCGGCAGCGGCTCGATCAGCTCCACGCACCAGATCCCGCCCAGCTCGAGCCGGACCGCGCGCCAGCCGATCGCCGGGTTGTCGGCGCCCACCACGAACCGCCCGCCCAGCGTGTCCCGCCACAGCGGCAGCATGTCCCTGATCCGGCGGCCGGCCATCGCGACATGGTCGAAGGTCGCGCCGATCTGGCCAGCCAGGCCGGCCTCGTCGCCGCCGAGCTCGGCGGCCCCGGGCAGCTGAGCCGTCACAGTCGCACCTGGCCTGTCACCATTAAGTCTCCACCTGAAGCACGGGGCGGGTGTGACCGCCGATTACGGAAAATAGTTCGTCGTCCATAAAAACTAATGCTGCCCCAGCGGTGTCAAGGCGCCCATCACCACCCCGTCCCGCCGCCACCAGGAGCCGGTTACGGTCGCCACAACGAGCCGGTCACCACCCGCCCGGCCGCCACGGGGAGCCCGGTTGCGGCCCTGGTCCGGGTCACTGCAACGGGGCCTCGCGGCTGCTGGCGAGCCGCCCGCTCCGCTGTTAAGCTTCGAAAGGCATATAACTTTCTTATCTGTACTGCCCGGGAGAACCGCATGGACAGCTCCAAGGTCCCGCTCGGCGAGCCATCGGGACCGTTCCTCAACTACTGCGATCCCGGCGAGATCGCCGCTTTCGCGCTGGCTATCAACGACGACAACCCGCTGTACCGCGACGGGCGCGCAGTGCCGCCCACCTATCCCGTGGTGCCGGTGTTCGACGCCATGCGCAGCCTGGGCCAGCTGCCGGCGGAAGCGACGGCAGGGGGGCGCGGCGGCGGGCACGGCGAGCACGACCTGTACATCCGCCGCCCGATCTCGCCCGGGATGGCCCTGCACACCACCGCGGACCGGTACGCGGTCGTGGTCAGCAAGGCCGGGATGAACGTGTTCACCCGGCTGATGAGCGTGGACGACGACGGGCAGCTGGTCATCGAGCAGTACTGGTCCTCGATCATGACCGGCGAGGCCACCGGCGGGAACCAGGGTGGAGAAATGCCCGACCACACCTTCCCCGAGGAGGCCAGGTCCCGCAAGGTCGGCACGATGAGCCTGCCTACCACCTACGACCAGACCTTCCGCTACGCCGGCGCCTCAGGAGACCGTTCGAGCATCCACGTCAGCGACCAGGCAGCCATCCGCGGCGGCCGGCCCCGCAAGTTCAACCAGGGGGCCCTGAGCCTGGGCATCGCCAGCCGCGCCCTGGTCGCGCTGGCGGCGGGCGGCGAGCCGGGCCGGATCAAGCGCATCGCGGTCCGCTTCAGCCGGTACGCCTACCCGGGCGATGACATCGACGTGTCCGTCTATGACGTGGGCCCGGCTGCGGACGGCGTGCACGCCTACGCCTTCGAGGTGGCCTCGGTCGGCAACACGGTGCTGAAGAACGGCTGGGTCGAGGTAACCCCCGCGGCCTGACGGCCGGCCTGCTGCCCCGGTCCGGAGCCTGCCCGCGACGCTCAGCGTAGCGGGCAGGCTCGGGCAGGCGGGTAACAGGTCAGCTGGCGGCGTACAGGATGTCGTACGGCCCCTGCTTCAGGGTGCACTCCTTGAGCGCCCCGTCCGGCCAGCCGGTGTGGTCGGTGGCGGAGAACGAGTCCTGGACGCCCGGGATGTCTAGCTGCAGGCCCTTGGTCTGCTCGATCGCCGCGGCCAGCTTCGCGCCGTCCAGGCTGTTGGCCGTGATGATGGCCTGCTTGATCACCAGCAGGAAGTTGTAGGCCATGATGATGCCCGAGGTCGAGGGGTTGAGCCCGATCTTGGCCTGAGACGCCTTGAGCAGGGCGACGTTTTCCGGGGTGAGCAGTGTCGAGGTCGGCTGGCCGGGCGCGTAGGACTGGTCGCAGCCGTCGACCGTCCCCGGCGGGACCTGGCTGGCCGTCACGTCATAGTCGTACAGGCCGCCCCAGCCGATGACCACCGGGGACCAGCCGATCTGCTTGATGCCCTGCACCATGGCCGGGATGCCGGTGAACCCGGTCGGGAACAGCGTCTTGATCCCGGCCTCCTTGGCCTGGGTCAGCGGGGTGGTCAGGTCGATGGCCGTGGGGGAGTAGGTGATCGTCTTGATGAACGTCAGGCCCGCCGCCTTGGCGTCGGCCTCGGCGTCGGAGGCCAGCTCCACGCTGAACGAGGTCCCGTCGGACAGGATGCCCACGTCGTTGTCGTTGTGTGATTTAGCCCAGTTGACCATGCTCTGCGCGTACTGGGCGTTGGACGGCCCGGTGCTGAAGAACGTGGGGTTGTTCTGCGGGTTGAGCAGCGCGTAGGCGCCGTTGTTGGCCACCACCAGCACGTGCTGCTGCATCAGGTAGGGCTGGATCTCGTTCTGCGGGGAGGACAGCGAGTCCTGCCCGATGATGGTCTCGCCCTGGGCCACGAGCTGGCGGGCGATGCCCAGCGAGGTCGCCGGGTCGCCCTTGTCGTTGTAGGTAGTGATCTGGATCTTGTGGCCGCAGATGCTGTCGTGCGCGTTGAAGTAGTTCTCCTCCACGGTCGCCTCGGTCTGCTCCAGCTCCCCCGACTGGGCGGTCGGTCCGGACAGCGGCAGGATGTTGGCGATCTTTATCGGGCCGGCCGGGATGTTCGAGCACTGGGCCGAGCTCCCGCCGCCCGTCGCGCCAGTGGACGAACTGCTCGAGCTGCACGCCGCGAGCCCCAGGGCGAGTACGGCCCCGACCGCGACCGGGACTGATCTATGGCCGCGCCATAGCGAGTGGAACCGTTTCATCGATGCTCCCTTACATCGCAGGTTGGCGGATCTTAAGTAATATTTTCGAAGTAATCTCTCATCGAGGTGCGCCGACGGTCCGCTGGGCCGGGCGGCCAGCGACATGATCGCCCGGCACTACTCGGCCTGCCCCGGTCCCAGCGCCCGGGCTCGAAGGCCTTCCTCGGCTCCAAACGCTCCTAGCCGGATTTCACCTCACCCCGCCGTGGCCGGGCCGTCCTGGATGTAGGTGACCAGGCGCTGGCCGAACATCAGCGACACCACGTACTCGCCGTGCTCCACGGCCAGCCCGTACCGGTCAGATGTCGGACTGACGGACCAGCCGTGCAGATCCACCTCGCGGGTGGCGAACTTCGCCAGCCGCTCGGCCCGCTCGGCGGCGCCGTGGTAGAACCGTTCCTCGTCGTTGAGGTCCAGGGCCAGCAGGAGCTCGAGATTCTCGCTGGCCCGCAGCCGGGCCAGGTTCTGCTCGAGCTCGATCAGCACCGGGGCCAGGGCGAGCTCGCCCAGCGAGTGCGGCCGTGGCGTGGACACCGGGGCCGCCTAGTTCCGCTCTTCCCGCCAGCCGGCTTTGAAGCGGTCCAGGCTCTCGTCGGTGAAGCCCCAGGGGGAGCGCGTGGTCGCGCCGCCGTCGACGACCAGCGTCTGGCCGGTCACCCGGGCCGACAGCGACGAGGACAGGAACAGGGCGCCGTTGGCGATGTCCATCGGGCGCGGCGGGGCGAGCGAGTTGACCACATCCTGGCCGAACGGGACGTCCGGCTTGTCCCAGACCGCGCCGCCCACGTTGCCGGGTGCCACGCAGTTGACCCTGATGCCATACTTGCCGAACTCGTCGGAATACGTCTTGATCAGGGAGATGATGCCCGCCTTGGCCGCGCCGTAGGCGACGTGGAACTTCGAGGAGGAGAAGCCGTCCACTGACGTGATCGCGGTGATGGCCCCGCCCGTGCCCTGCTCGATCATGTGCGGCAGGACCGCCTTCATGACGAAGAAGAACTGCTTGAGGGTCTTCGTCATCTGGTAGTCCCAGTCCTGCTCGGTCTGCTCGTGGGAGGGCGCGAAGATGGCCTCGCCGACCACGTCGACCAGCACGTCGACCCCGCCCAGGCCGGCCACCGCCTCGTCGATGATCCGCTTAGCCTCGGCCTCGGCGCGCACGTCCCCGATCACGGGGAACGCCTTCCCGCCCGCCTGCTGGATCTCCGCGGCGATCTCGTTGGCCCGGCCCTCGTCCATGTCGACGCAGGCCACCGTGGCGCCGGCCGCGCCCAGCTGCAGCGCGCTGCCCCGGCCGTGCCCGGCCCGGTAGGGGATGAAGCCAGCCCCGACGACGATGGCGCGCGCCCCGTCCAGTCCCAGATCGATCATGCCCGCGTCCTTTCTGTGGCCAGAGCCCCAAGCATTGACTTAGATATCCATATAACTATAGAACCGACGCGCTCGCCGCGGATAGCCTGGCTGCGGATCAGTTCCGGCGCCGGCCCGGTGCGGCCCAGGCTCAGGGAGGACGGTCATGCCCGTCATCGCCATCGTGGGAGCCGGCCCCGGCCTGGGGCTGTCGATCGCGCGCCGGTTCGGCCGCGAGGGCTTTGCCGTGGCCCTGATCTCCCGTACGCCGGCCAACCTCGACCGGCTGGCCGCTGAACTGATCGACGGCGGGATCGAGGCCGCCGGGTTCGCCGGCGACGTGCTCGACCGTCCCTCGCTGACGGCGGCGCTGGCCGCCGCCGCTGACCGGTTCGGTCCGGTCGACGTGCTCGAGTACTCCCCGGCTCCGCACGGTGCGCCGCCGGGCCTGGGCATGACCGACGTCCTGCATGTCACCGCCGAGAACGTGCAGCCTCAGGTGGAGTTCTACGTCTACGGCGCGATCACCGCCGTGCAGGCCGTCCTGGGCGGCATGCTCGAGCGCGGCCGCGGCACCCTGCTATTCACCACGGGTGCGTCGTCCGCCGTGACCATGCCGCCCATGGGCAACGTCGGCATCGCCGGAGCCGGGCTGCGCAATTACGCGCTGGCCCTCAACGCCGCGCTAGCGGACCGCGGCGTCTACGCCGCCCACGTACCGCTGGCCGTCTACATCGGCTCGGGCGGGCCCGAGACCCAGCCCGACACCATCGCCGACCTGTACTGGGACCTGTACCTCACCCGCGACCAACCGGAGCGCCTCTACGCTGCGCCCTGATCAGGAGCCGGATTCCACCTGGGCGGAGGGCTTGCCGCGCAGCCAGGAGGCCGCCGCGGCGACCAGCATGGCCACGATCGCGAAATCGAACGCCTCATGCAGCCCGTTGCTGAACGGGCCGGAGATCAGGTCCGGGAAGAAACTCCGCCCGGTCAGGTACGCGACCCTGGCCTTGGGCAGGTGGGCCAGTACCCCGGTGGGGCCGAGCAAGCTGGCGATGGGGTTGTAGCCGAGGAAGGCGCCGAACACGGTGGCGGTCGGCGGCAGCGCCGCCACCTTGGCGGCCGCCGCGGCCGGGACGCCCTGGGCGGTCAGGCCCCGGGCCAGCGTCACGGGCAGGCGGGCAGCCAGACCGGTGATGATGAGGGTGAAGAAGATCCCGATGGACAGCACCATCGCCGAGTTCTGCGCGGTGGTGCTCATCCCGGATCCCTGGCCGCGCTGGTCGGCGGGCAGGCTGTTCATGATCGCGGCCCGGTTCGGGGACGCGAACAGGCCGTTCGCGAGCCCGTTCATCAGCAGCAGCGTGGCGAAGGCCGGGTAGGAGAAGTTGACCGGCAGGATCTCGAGCAGACCGAAGGTAAGGGCCGCGAGCAGCATGCCGCCGGTGGCGAACGGGCGGGCGCCGAACCGGTCCGACAGCCAGCCCGATATCGGCCCCGCGACCAGGAATCCGGCGGTCATCGGCAGCAGGTAGATCCCGGCCCACAGCGGGGTCTGGCTGAAGCTGTAGCCGTGCCGGGGCAGCCAGATGCCCTGCAGCCAGATGATCATGATGAACATCAGCCCGCCGCGGCCCAGGGCGGCCAGCAGGCTGGCCAGGTTGCCGGCGGTGAACGCCCTGATCTTGAACAGCGACAGGCGGAACATCGGGGCGGGCACCCGGGTCTCGATCCAGGCGAACACGGCCAGCAGCACGATCCCGCCGCTCAGCGCGGCCAGCACCAGCGGGTTGGTCCAGCCCATGACGTGCCCGCCGTACGGCTCGATGCCGTAGACGATGCTGACCAGGACCGCGATCAGCCCCGCGGCGAAGGTCGCGTTGCCGGCCCAGTCGATCCGGGCGGGAGTGCGGATGCCGCGGTCCTTGAGGTTGATGTAGCCCCAGATCGTGCCGGCCACGCCGACCGGCACTGACACCCAGAACACCAGCCGCCAGTCCACCGGGGCCAGCACGCCGCCGAGGACCAGGCCGATGAACGAGCCGGCGATGGCGGCCACCGCGTTGATGCCCAGGGCCAGGCCGCGCTGGCGCCGGGGGAACGCGTCGGTGATGATGGCGCCCGAGTTCGCCATGATCAGCGCGCCGCCGACGCCCTGGAACACCCGCATGACGATCATGTAGATGGCCCCGGCCGGGCCGTGCAGCCAGGTGACCGACAGCAGGATCGAGAACACGGTGAACACGACGAAGCCCAGGTTGTACATGCGGACCCGGCCGAACATGTCACCCAGCCGGCCGAAGCTCACCACCAGCACCGCGGTGACCAGCATGTAGCCCATCAGCATCCACAGGAAGTAGCTGGTGTTGCCGGGGGTGAGCGGGTTGAGCCGGATGCCGCGGAAGATGTCCGGCAGCGAGATCAGCACGATCGAGGCGTCGATGGTGGCCATCAGCATGCCGAGCGTGGTGTTCGACAGCGTCGACCACCGGCCCTTGTACAGGTCAGCCTCCGCATCCCGGGGCCGGGCCAGCGCGGGCTGCTCGTGCCGGGAGAGCGTCACCGGACCGCACCCGCCGGGGCCGCCGCGCCTGCCGGGGCCGCGGCACCGACCGGGGCCGCGGCGTCCGCCGACTCCTCGCGGCCGCAGGCCAGGGTCTCCATGACGTCCAGCCACGCCACCACTTGGGCGTCACTCAGCCGGTCAAGCAGCGCCGCGACCCCGCGCCGCTGGTATTCCCGGTACCGCTCCGCCAGCACCGCTCCCTGCGGGGTCGGCACCAGCCTGACCACCCGCCGGTCGGCCGGATCGGCGTGCCGCACCGCCAGGTCCTGGCTCACCAGCCGGTCCGCCAGCACGCTGGCCGCCGCGCCGCTGACCCGCAGGAACGCGGCCGCTTCCCCCATGGTCAGGCCGTCGGCCGGCAGATGCGTCAGCACCTGCAGCTGGCGGCCGGTGACATGCCCGAACCCAGCGTCCAGCTCCTCCGGGACAGACTCACGCATCAGCGCGAGCACCTCCGGGCGCAGTTCCACCACCCGCGCCACGATCTGCGCCCGCCGTCCCGCCGTGAGGCTGCCTGTCATCGCCATGGCCCCCCCTTCCGCCAGGTTCAAGATGTTTAGATACATTAACAGTTAAAGCGCCTAAGCTGCTTTGGCAGGCTCGTCAATCCCGCCGCCCCGAGCCGGGCTACACAAGCCAGGCCAGATAAGCCAATACAGACAAGCCAATACAGACAAGCCAACACAGACAAGCCAACACAGACAAGCCAACACAGACAAGCCAGGCCAGACACGCCAGGAGCACATATGACCAGTACGCATGACTTCACCGCCACCGCGGGCGACGGCAGGCAGGTGCCGCTGCGCGAATACGACGGCAAGGTCCTGCTGATCGTGAACGTGGCCAGCAAGTGCGGGCTTACGCCGCAGTACGAAGGCCTGGAGTCGCTCTACCGCGAGGACCAGGCACGGGGCCTGGAAGTCCTCGGCTTCCCCTGCAACCAGTTCCTGGAGCAGGAGCCCGGCACCGACGAGGAGATCCAGGAATTCTGCCAGACTACCTATGACGTTACGTTCCCGGTCTTCGGCAAGATCGAGGTCAACGGACCCGGCGCGCACCCGCTGTACCAGTACCTGCGCGCTGCGGCCCCCGGCGACTTCGGCCCCGGCTACGGCGACTTCTACCAGGCCATCACCAAGATCCGCCCGGGCACCGAGGGCACCGACGACGTCAAGTGGAACTTCACCAAGTTCCTGGCCGGCCGCGACGGCACGGTGATCAAGCGGTACGAGCCGCCGACCTCTCCCGCCGAAATAGCAGCCGACCTCGAAAACTACCTGTAGGCGCCGTCCGGTTACCGCGGGCAGAAGGCCACGGCGACGGCCCCGGAGACCGGCCGGGGCCGGTCTCCGGGACGGGCCAGGTCCCGGTCGAACACGCGGCTGACCGAGTTCCCGGCCAGATCCTCCAGGACGGGATCGACGACGAGCCGGTGACCGCCGGGCGCCCAGGGCTGGCCCGGGGTCAGCCGCCACGATCGTTCACCGGGGCCAGGCGCCGGCCCGCCCGCTACCGGCAGTCCGTCGGGTCCGGTGACGTGCAGGCAGCGGGTGAGCAGGCCATGGTCCAGCGGCCGGCCGAACTCGACCTCCAGCGGCTCGCGGGTGCCGCCCGACGGCGCGAAGACGGTCCACGTGCCGGGGTCGACACGCCGTCGCTCGTCGGCGCCCACCGCATACCTGCGCTCGGCCGCACTGCGCAGGCGGCGGCCGAGCGCATCGCGGAACCTGTCATCGACCACCACCCGGAACGGCTCGCCGCGGCGCAGCGGGTAGCCGGCCTGGGACTGGGCAGTCAGTCCCCGCTTGATCCGGGCGGGGTCGAGCAGGACCGTGAGCCGGCGGCGGTCGGCGCTCCACAGTTCGCTGCCCGCGGGCAGCACCGCTCCCGTCATGGGCTCGCTGCTGGCGGTATCGACCAGCTGGACGTGCGTAGCCGCGTAGCCCTGGCTCATCGGGGCCGAGAACCAGAGGTAGACCCGGAGCAGGTTGCGCGGTACCTCGGCCGCGGACGGGTAGATGGCGAGCACCTCGGTGCTGGCCGGCTGCTGCGGCCGGGGACGAGTCAGCACGGCAGCGGTCGCGCCGCCGACGGCGATCGTGTAACTGGTGCCGTCTACGAACGGGAAGCGCGGCACGAAGCAGACGTCGTCCCCGTCGCGGACCAGCCGCCCGGCCATCGCCGGGAATCCTCCGGCGGCCACCTCGAGCTGCGGGCGGACCTCGAGCTGCGGGCGGACCTCGACGCCCAGCCCAGGAGCGAGGCCGCTCAGCCGGATGCAGTCGGCGGCGCCGCACCGCGACCACGCGATGCTGGCTGCGGCTGCGCCGCTCACTAGAGCGAGGCGGTCTTCAGCGAACGCAGGTGACGCCGGCCGTCCCCGTCGACCTGCAGGGCGAGCACGTAGCCGCCGTTCAGGTTGGCCAGGCGGGTAATGCCCTGCAGGTCCTTGGTCTCCCTGGGCACGCCGACCGGCTCCCGCGGCGTCGTGAGCGGCGCCTGGCCGTCGATGTCGCGGCAGGCGATCCTGATCAGGCCGTGGGAGGAATTGGCCACCAGCAGGTACTCCTCGCCCTCGTCGGCGAACGACACCATGTCGAGCGGCTGGTTCATCGAGCCGAGCTCGGCCACGGTCCGTCCGACCACCTTGCTGCCGGCGGCCAGGCCGGCCAGCGGGAAGTGCACCACCGGCGTGCAGGTGTAGCTGGCCAGTATGCTCGCGCCGTGATCGTACGGGACGAACGTACGGATCGGCGCCGCCGTCTCCCATTTCCCGTGTGACACGTGGAAGATCTCGAGGCTGTTGCCGGTCACGTCGGCCCCGAACGGGAACGGTATCCGGCGCAGCCGGGAGGAGAACTCCTCGTTCGACAGCCCCGCGACCAGCAGCGTACCGGGGTCCCCGTCGACGTAGGCCATGTCGGTGACCGTCGAGGTCCGGATCGGTCGCCGCAGGATACGGATTGTCCGCCCGCCGTACGTGACCTCCTCGCCCTGGTCGCCGGAGGGCAGCGTGATGTCCTGTCGCTGGTCATCCTCGCCGGGGGCGTCGCCGATCGCCGTCTGCGCGACAGGTACCTGGCCGAGCGGGACATCCGTGACCGCGCCGTCGGGGACGCCGATCCGCACCAGCACCGCCTGGCCGGCATCGCCGTGGCCGCGCTGCACCGACAGGTACACGCTGTGCGATACCGGGTGCACCGCCATGTCCCTGATGTCGACGTCGCTGGCCGCGCAGCCCAGGTAGGAACCGATCCGCGCGTCCACGTCCGCCAGGTCGAACGGCTCCGGCCCGGCCGAACGGCCCGGGTCGGCCACATCCACCGCGAACACCGTGGCCGAGCCGTTGTCGGCCAGGAACAAGATCCCGGCCGGCCCGAACATGATCGGGCCCGCGGACTGCACGTCCGCTGATCCGGGCCGCAGCCCATACTCACTCATTGCGACCTCACTTCGCGTCTCCGGCCGGCGGCCAGCCGGTATAACTGTAGCCCGGCCTCCGTTTCGGTGTCCGGACGGGCCTCGGCACGGCCCGGCTGGGCGCTAACGTTTGCCTACCGGCAAATATAACGTTAACGTCAGAGTCAGGGTCGGGGATCTCGAGAGGAGCACGCATGAAGGCCGGGGTACCAGCGCAGCAGGAGGACCTGGCCGACGGCGGCAGCGGCAGCGGGATGAGCAAGAACTACAAGTGGATCGCCCTGTCGAACACCACGCTGGGCATCTTGATGGTGACGATCAACCAGTCGATCCTGCTGATCTCGCTTCCTGACCTGTTCCGCGGCATCAAGCTGAATCCGCTCACCCCCGGCAACACCTCGTACTTCCTCTGGGTGTTCATGGGCTTCGTGCTGGTCACGGCGGTGCTGGTGGTCAGCCTGGGCCGGGTGGGCGACATGTACGGCCGGGTGAAGATGTACAACCTCGGCTTCGCGGTCTTCACGGTCTTCTCGATCCTGCTGTCGGTGACGTGGCTCACTGGCCCGGCAGGCGCGCTCTGGATCATCATCATGCGGATCTTCCAGGGGGTCGGCGGCGCGTTCCTGTTTGCCAACTCCAGCGCGATCTTGACCGATGCCTTCCCCG
Organism: uncultured Actinomycetes bacterium; assembly: GCA_963790065.1. Lineage (GTDB taxonomy): Bacteria > Actinomycetota > Actinomycetes > Streptosporangiales > Streptosporangiaceae > Palsa-504. The sequence goes on from CAWBNK010000006.1 coordinate 391,816, forward strand.
CCGAAGAGCGGGGCAAGGCCATGGGCATCAACGGCATCGCCGCGGTGGGCGGGTCGTTCCTCGGCCTGATCCTCGGCGGGGTGCTGGCTCCCGTGCAGTGGCGCCTGGTGTTCCTGGTGTCGGTGCCGTTCGGCGTGTTCGGCACGGTGTGGGCCTACCTCAAGCTGCGCGACAACGGCGTGCGGATCCCGGCCAAGATCGACTGGCTGGGCAACTTGCTGTTCGCCATCGGGCTGATCTCGCTGCTGACCGGCATCGTGTACTCGCTGCTGCCTTACGGCGGGAGCCCGACCGGCTGGGCCAACCCGTGGGTGCTGACCGCGATCTTCGGCGGCATCGCGGTGCTGGTCCTGTTCGGCTGGGTGGAGACCAGGGTGGCCCAGCCGATGTTCCGCCTCGACCTGTTCCGGATCAGGGCGTTCACCCTCGGCAACATCGCCGGCCTGCTCGGCGCGCTGGGCCGCGGCGGCATCCAGTTCATGCTGATCATCTGGCTGCAGGGCATCTGGCTGCCGCAGCACGGCTACAGCTTCAGCCGGACGCCGCTGTGGGCGGGCATCTACATGGTCCCGCTGACCATCGGGTTCCTCCTGGTCGGCCCGCTCGCCGGAGCGCTGTCTGACCGCTCCGGGGCCAGGGTGCTGTCCACCGCGGGCCTGCTCGTGTCGGGCGCGAGCTTCCTGCTGCTTGAGCTGCTGCCGATCAACTTCAGCTACATCTGGTTCGCGCTGCTGATCTTCGTGTTCGCGGTCGGCATGGGCATGTTCTTCTCGCCCAACCAGGCGGCGGTCATGAACAGCCTGCCCCCCGACCAGCGCGGCGCGGGCGCCGGGATGCTCAACACGTTCCAGAACTCCGCCACCGTGCTGTCCATGGGCCTGTTCTTCACCATCGTGACCCTCGGCCTGGCCTCCCAGCTGCCCAGCCACCTGTACCAGGGGCTGACCGCCGCTGGCGTGGCTCCGGGCCCGGCCCACCTCGTGGCCAACGAACCGCCGATCGGCAGCCTGTTCTCCGCGTTCCTCGGCCTGAACCCGATCAAGGAACTGCTCGGTCCCACCGGCGCGCTGCAGCACATGTCCCCCCACCAGGTCGCCTACATCACCGGCCGGTCGTTCTTCCCGCAGCTGATCGAGGGGCCCTTCGCGCACGGCATGCACCTGGCCTTCACCTTCGCCGCCATCGCGACCGGGATCGCCATCATCGCCTCTGCCCTGCGCCCCAAGCGCTACCTGCACACCGCCGAACCGCTGCTCGAGGAACTGGCCGAGGGCGCGGCCGAGACGGGCGGGCTGGTCGGCCTGGACGAGACGGCGGACCTGCCCGGCCTGTCGGGCGGCACGAGCGGGCGCGGGAGCGGGTGATCCCGTGACCGGCCAGGGCCAGGACACCGCCGCGGGTCAGCTGCTCGGCATCGGCGCCGCGGCGGCGCGCACCGGGGCCTCCGAACGGGCGCTCCGCTATTACCAGCAGATCGGCCTGCTCACCCCCTGCGCCAGCACGCCCGGCGGCATGCGCCGCTACTCCGAGGACGACCTGGCCCGGGTGGCGCGCATCCGGCAGCTGCAGGCCCTGCTCGGGCTGAACCTCGACGAGATCGCCGTCGTCCTGAGCCACGAAGACCGGCTCGCGGAGATCAAGCAGGCCTGGCGGCACGAGGACACCAGCGCGGCCGAGCGCCGGGGGCTGGCCGCGGAAAGCCTGCGGCTGCAGGAGGAACTCCGGGTCACCGTCCAGGCCAAGCGGCAGGCCATCGACGGCTTCCTCGCCGACCTGGACGCCCGCATTTCCCGCACGCGCGACCTGCTCGACCAGATGACCGCTCCGGCCGCCTCCCCGACGTAAGGCCGTCCAGCAGGTAAGCCCGGTGATTTCGGTCCCCTGACCGTCCCGCGGTAACACGCCGGCGGCCGCGGCCAGCGCCTCGAGCTTGGCCGGATGCCACGGCCGCGGCGTGGACAGCACGATCCGCTGCACGCCGATCCCGGCGAAGGAAGAAAGGTACTCAGCGATGGCCTCCGGCGGTCCCGCGAAGCCTCCGCCGTCCGCGGCCCCGGCGCCCGCCGCGAGCCGGACCGACACCATGACGCTGGTCTCGACCTGGCCTGCGCGCCCGGAGGCGGCCTCGCGCTCACGCAGCTCGGTGATGCGCTCGGCGATGACCGCCCGGGCTCCGGTCCCGTTCCATCCGGTGGCCAAGCGCGCCGCGATAGCGACCGACTGCTTCGACGCCCCGCCGATCAGGATGGGCGCGGGCCGCTGGACCGGGCGCGGCCGCAGCTGGGCGCCGTTCAGCGGGTACCGGCCGCTCACGCTCACCGGCCCTTCGGCATTCCACAGCGCGGCGATGGTCTCGGCCGCCGCCGCGAGCATGGCCAGCCGCTCACCCGGCGCCGGGAAACCGAACCCGAAGACCTCGTGCTCCTCGGCATTCCAGCCCGCGCCGATGCCGATCTCCGCCCGTCCCCCGGTGATGACGTCCAGGGTCTGCAGGGCCCGGGCCAGCATCACCGGATGCCGCATGGTGACCGGCGAGACCATGCACCCGAGCCGGATGCGCTCGGTCAGCGGCCCCAGCGCCACCGCCAGCGACAGCGCGTCGAGCACGCCGAGTTCGGGCAGGAAACCGGCCACGCCCATCAGGTGGTCGGTGGCGTAGAAGGTGTCGAAGCCCAGGCGCTCGGCGGTGCGGGCCACGTCCACCACCTCGGGCCAGGTCAGGGTCAGCGTGCCGGCCAGGCTGTAGCGCAGCGGCTGGCCCAGCGGTTCCACCACGACGCGCCACTCCTCACGCAGGTACCAGCCAGAACCCGGCCGCCTCGCGTTGACCAGGACCGGAGCCAGGCGTACCGTGAGCTAAAAGATTGACCTTTGTAGAATATTCTAACAACTTTGCGGGACGTGAGGCCAGTGCCCAAGCAGCAGCGGGTCGCCGTCGTGACCGGTGCCGGCGGCGGCATCGGCGGTGCCGTGGCGGCCGAGCTGGCCCGCCGGGGCCTGGCCGTCGTGGTCATGGACCCGGGTGTCGGCCTGCACGGCGAGCCGCTGGACGAGCCGACCGCGGCGGCCACCGCCCAGCGGATCACCGAGGCGGGCGGGACCGCCCGCGCCTCGGTCGCGTCGGTGACCGACCGGGCCGCGCTGCGGGCCCTGTTCCGCGAGGTGGTCACCGAGTTCGGCTCGCTGGACGTCGTGGTCAACCCGGCCGGCATCGTGCCCGCCGAGCAGTTCCCGCACGCCTCGCAGCAGGACTGGAACCGGGTCATCGGCATTCACCTGGGCGGCTACCTGAACGTCCTGGCCGAGGCGCTGCCGCTCATGGTCACCGCCGGGTCCGGGCGGATCGTCGGCGTGACCTCAGGCGCGGGCCTGGCCCGGGCCGCCGCGGCCAGCGCCGCCTACGGCTGCGCCAAGCGCGCCGTAGCCGCGGTGACCTGGGAACTCGGCGCCCGGCTGCCCGACGGCGTGACGCTGAACGCGCTGTCGCCGATCGCGTCGACCCGGATGAGCAGGCCCAGCGCCCCGGTGACGGCCAGCACTAGCCCGCCCGGCCGGCGCGTCCACCAGGGCCTGGACCTGTCCGCCCTCCCCCCGCCGCAGGACATGGCTCCGGTCGCGGCCTACCTGGCGGGCGAGCCGGCCTGCACCGGGCAGATCATCTTCTCGGCTGGTCCCGAGCTGTCCCTGATCGGTCCGCCCCGGCTGATCGAGGCTTTTTCTGCCGAACGATCCAGCGATCTCGCCCTCGCCCTGGACACCCTGGGACCCGTGGTGCTGCGCCCCGCCGACGGCCAGCAGCGCACTACCGGCGGCGCCAATGCCCGGGTCGGCGCCGTCTTCGACCAGCCCGGCCGGACCAGCGCCACCGGCGCGAACGGATCGCGCCCTGGCCGCTGCCTGATCGTCTCCGATCACGCCGCCCTGGCCGGCGCGGTCGCCGCCGCCGTCACCCGTTCCGGCCTGGCCCCCCTCGGCCTGGGTGCCCGGCCAGGCTCCGGCGGATCGGGCGTCGCTGGCCCGGCTTCCGGTCACCTGGCTGGCCCGCTGCCCGCCGGGTTCGACGCGGCGGAGGAGGCCCTGAACCGGGCCGCGGACGCGGCCGGCGGCGTCGACGCCATCGTGATCGCGCTCGGTCCCTTCGCCGGAACGGCCGGACCCGGCGACCCGTCCTGGCCGGAAGTGCTGGCCGGGCACGGCGAGGTCGTCGGGCAGGTGCTGGCCCACGCGGGCTGGCTGAGCGCCGCGGCCAGGTACGCGGCAGGCCGCTCACGGCCGGTCCGGGTCGTCCACCTGGCCGACGCCACCTCCCCCGGGCTGCGCCCCGGCGCCCAGGCCGTCGCGCAGCTGGCCCGGTGCGCCAACGAGGTCCAGCCGGACCTGCTCGACGTGTTCTGCGTCGCCGTCGAGACCGCGTCGCCCGCCGACCAGCATCCGGTGGCCGAACTAGGCGCCTGGCTGGTTCGTTCGGATCAATCAAACGCCCTGCGCGGCGCGGAACTGTTCGCCCGGCCCGGCTGGATGGGCCTGCGCAGCCATCCCGGCCCGGTGGCCACGCTGTCGCACGGGACGGCCGCGCTGCCGGCCTGGATCGACGATTGGCTGCGGGAAACCATCCCGCTGACCGGGGCCCCCGGAGCGCGCCCGCGCCAGGCCGAGCCGGCCGGATGACCGGGGCCCCCGGAGCGCGGCCGCGCCAGGCCGAGGCGGCCGGATGACCGGCGCCGGTCCCGGCCGGCCCGGGCCAGACCGTTGACGCGGCTAGCCAAAGATTCGATAATTCTATAAGTAATCGACGCGGTGCTGACCGCCGCGACCGTCTCGGACCGAAAGCAGACAGGCCATGGAGCTGCAGCTCACCGCGGAGCAGAACGAATGGCGCGAGGAAGTCAGGGACTTCCTCGACACCGAGCTGCCCGCCCAGTGGGAGAAGTCGACCGAGTGGTGCGAGGACGAGGACTTCTGGACCTTCGCCACCGCGTTCACCAGGAAGGTCTCGGCCAAGGGCTGGATCGGGCTGACCTGGCCCAAGGAGTACGGCGGCCTGGCCCGCCCGCCCATCGACCAGCTGATCTTCTCCGAGGAGTTCACCTACCGCGACGCGCCGGTGATCAACACCATCGGCTGGGGGCTGGCCGCCGGGGCCCTGCTGCGGGGCGGCACCGAGGCCCAGAAGCAGAAGTTCCTGCCCCCCATCCAGCGGACCGAGGTGCTGTGGGCCGAGGGCTACACCGAGCCGGAAGCCGGCTCGGACCTGGCCTCGCTGTCCACCCGGGCGGTCCGTGACGGGGACGAGTGGGTGATCACCGGGCAGAAGACGTTCACCACCTGGGGCAGCCACTCCGACATGCTCTACTGCGCGGCGCGCACCGACCCCGAGGCCCCGCGGCACCGCGGCATCACGATCTTCGGGCTGCCCATTCACCAGCCCGGCGTCTCGTTCGGCGCGCTAAACAACATCGGCGGCGGCCGGCAGAACCACACCTTCCTCGAGGGCGCCCGCGTCCCGCACGAGAACATGATCGGCACCGAGGGCCGGGGCTGGGACCTGATCATGGGCGGGTTCTACGGCGGCAACATCGGGGCCGCCTACATGGAGGCCCAGGCCAAGCTGGACATGATGGTGGTGTTCTGCAAGACCGCCCGGCGCAACGGCAAGCGGCTCATCGACGACCCGGTGGTGCGCGACCAGCTGGCCGAGATGGACCTGCTCGTCCAGGCCGAGCGGCTGCTGACCTACGAGTCGCTGTCCAACATCCAATCCAAGCGGCCGCCGGCCTTCGCCGGCGCGATCGGGACCGTGGTTACCAAGGAGGCCATGCCCCGGTTCGCCGAGCTCACCAACCTCATCGCCGGCCGGGTCGGCCAGCTGGCCCTCGGCTCGCGCTGGGCCCCGGTCGACGTGGCCAGCGGCGGGCCCGAGGCGTGGTTCAGGACCTCGATCCGCAACCACGCGGGCGGCACCTCGCAGGTCAAGCGGATGGTGCTGGCCACCCGCGGCCTCGGGCTCCCAAGATAGGAGGCATCAGGTGGACATCGATCTCGAGCAGCATCAAGTCGACCTGGCCGAGACCGCGCGGCGGTTCTTCGAGGCGCGCAGCGCGATCAGCGCGGTCCGCGCCTGGGAGGATTCCGAGGCGGGATTCGCCCCCGGGCTGTGGGCCGAGATGGCCAGCCTGGGCTGGCTCCGCCTCGGCCACCCGGAATCGGCGGCCGGCGTGGGCGGCGGCGTGCTGGAGCTGAGCGTCATCTACCAGGCCATGGGCCGCACCCTGGCGCCGGTCCCGCACCTGGAGTCGGCCGTGATCGGGGCGGGCGTGCTGGCCGCCGCGGATACCCCGGCCGCCCGCGACCTGCTGGAGCCGGTCCTGTCTGGTACCAGCATCGTCACGCCCGCGCTGGCCGAGGATGACACCGGCTTCGGCCCCGAGGCCATCGCCATGGCGGGCCAGCTGGAAGCGGACGGCTCGCTGGTGCTGGCGGGCAGCAAGATCCTGGTCGGCTACGCCAACTCCGCCAGCCACCTGATCGTCGCCGCCCGCACCTCGCCGGCCTCGGCGGCCGCCTCGGGCATCACGCTGGCCCTGGTGGAGGCGGCCGCGCCCGGCGTGCAGCTGACCAGGCTGCCCAACCTGGCCGGCTATCCGCTGTACGCCACGACCTTCGACTCGGTGCGGGTCGGGCCCGCCGCCATCTTGGGCCGGGCCGACGCCGGGTGGGAACTGCTCGAGCCGATCCTGGACCGGGCCGCGGTGCTGCGCGCCGCTCAGATCCAGGGCGCCGCCGAGCGCCTGCTCGAGCTGTCGGTGGACTACGCCGAGCGCCGCAGCCAGTTCGGCCAGGCCATCGGGCGCTATCAGGCCGTGCAGTACCTGTGCTCGGACATCGCCATCAACAGCCACCTGACCTCGCTGATGGTCCGCTACGCGGCCGGGCTGCTCGACAGCGGGCTGCCCGCCGCCAAGGCGGTCTCCGAAGCCAAGGCCCAGGCCTCGCTGACCGCCCGGCTGGCCCCCGAACGGGCCCACGCCGTGCACGCCGGCATCGCCTTCATCCTCGACTTCGACGTGCAGCTGTTCACCCGCCGCTGCCGCCACTGGGAGCTCGACATCGGCGACGAGCGCTACCACCGCGAGCGCATCGCCGACGCCCTCGCCGCCGCCTGAGACGGAGCCGGATGCCACGATGACCTCGCCCCTGGATGGAGTCCGGGTCCTGGACCTGGGCGGTGAGCTGTCCGCCTACGGCACCAAGATCCTCGCGGACCTGGGCGCCGACGTGGTCAAGGTCGAGCCCGCGGGCGGCGACCGCCAGCGCTGGCGCCCGCCCTTCGCGGGCGGCGCGCCCGGACTGGAGTCCAGCCTGACCTTCGCCTACTACCACGCGAACAAGCGGGGCGTCCAGCTGGATCTGACGGATCCGGCCAGCGAGGCCGAACTGGCCCGCCTGGCCGCCGGCTGCGACGCCGTGGTGATTTCCCCGTCGGCTCGGCAGCCGGTGCCGGGCTGGGACCGCGACGCCCGGCGGCTGTCCTGGGCCGGCCCGGATACCGTCATCTGCTGCCTGACCCCGTACGGCCTGGACGGGCCGCTGCGGGACCGGCGCGCGACCCAGCTGACCGCCTACGCCGACAGCGGCGGGATGTGGTCGATCGGGCCCGCGGAGGGCCCGCCGCGGGTCATCCCGGCCTTCCCGTTCTACGACGAGCTGGCCGCGCACGCGGCGTTCGCCATCATGGTCGCGCTGCGCGAGCGGTCCCAGGCTGGCGGGCAGGTCATCGACCTGTGCCTGCACGACCTGCTCGCCTACCGGGAGTCGACGGGGGTCAGCTACTACACCATGGTGGGCCGTTCGCTCATCTCCCGTACTCGCGGGCCGAGCATGCCCCCCACCGGGATCTGGGACGTGAGCGACGGCCAGATCGAGCTGCTGATCTGGAATCCGCCGCACTGGGACGGGTTCCTGGAGATCGTCGGCCGGCCGGACGACCTGCTCGATCCGGCCCTGCGGGACCGGGTCGAGCGGTTTGCCCGGGCCGATCAGCTCGTCCCGCGGGTGCGGGAACTGCTCGCCCCGTTCACCATGGCTGGGTTCTGGGACCTGGCTCTGGACCACCGCGTGCCGTGCGCGCCGGTCAACACCATCCTGCAGGTCACCCGTGACCCGCAGCTGGCCAGCCGCGACTTCTGGGCCGACCACGACCGGCCCGGGACCGGGCCGTTCCGCGCGCCGGGCCGGCCGCTGCGCTCCTCGGCGCCGCTGCTGAGCTACCGGCGGGAGGCGCCGCTGCTCGGTGAGCACGACCAGGAACTGCTGGGCGGCGGCTGGGCGGCCAGCCGGGTCGGCCAGCCCTGGTCGCTGCCGGCCGGCCCGCGACTGGGCGACCTCAAGGTGCTGTCGTTCGGGACTGCGATCGCGGGCAACGTCAGCGCCACCACGCTGGCCGAGCTGGGCGCGGACGTGGTCAAGATCGAATCGCCCGACCGGCCCGACCCGCTGCGCCTGCCGGGGATCCCGGGGCTGCCCAAGGCCTTCGATCCGGCCGGCCGGCCGGTCAGCCTGCTGTTCTCCTCCTACTCCCGCAGCGGCCGCACGCTGACCCTGGACATGAAGAGCCCGGCCGGGCTGGAGACCTTCAGCCAGCTCGTGCGGCAGGCCGACGTGCTGATCGACAACTTCGCCACCGGCGTGATGACCGGCTGGGGCCTGACCCCTCAGGTCCTGGCCGAGATGAACCCCCGGCTGATCTGGGTCTCGGTCAGTGGGTACGGCCGCACCGGGCCCCGGGCCACGGCCATGGCCTACGGGTCCAACATAAACGGGTTCATGGGCCTGACCCGGGTGTGGTCGCCGCACGGCTCCCAGTTCGACTACACCGCCGTGGCGCACGTGCTGATCACCATCTTCGCCGCGCTGGCCCACCGCGACCGCACCGGTCAGGGCTGCTACACCGAGATCGCCCAGGCCGAGGCGGGCGGGGTCATGCTCGCGCCGCTGTTCCTGGCGGCCCTGGCCACCGGCCAGGATGTGTGGCCGGAGCCGAACGAGGTGCCCGGCTCGTATCTGTCTGGCGTATTCGCTGCCGCCGGGCAGGACGCCTGGCTGGCCGTCGAGCTCGAGGACGCATCCGACTGGGACACCGCCGCGCGCCTGCTCAGCGTGCCCGAGCTGTGCACCGGCCAGCACGGCCCGCCTCCCGAAGCCGCCGCCGTCGCCGGACCTCAAGAAGGTCATCGCCGCCTGGGCTCAGGCCCTCACCCCGGCCCAGGGCGCCCGCCAGCTGCAGGCCGCGGGGCTGGCCGCCGCCGCCGTGCTGGAGATCGCCGACCTGTTCGCCGACGCCGGCCTCTGGGCTCACGGCGGCCTGGCCGAGCTGCACCTCCCGGACACCGACGTCACCACCTGGGTCACCGGCCCGTTCCAGCACATGGCTACGCCCCGTGCCTACGTCCGCTTCCCCAGCCCCCACCCCGGCCAGCACAACCAGGAGATCCTCCGCGACTGGCTGGAGCCGGAGGCCTGACCCCCCGCTCAGGCCTCCCCGGGCATCACTGGTGTCCCGCCTGGGGCCGCCCGCTATCCGCAGCCCGTCGGCTGCAGAGCGGCGCTCTCAGCCCCGGCGGCGGGTGATCTCCTCGGTGAGGGCCGGGACGACCTTGTGCAGGTCGCCGACGATGCCGAAGTCGGCCAGGTCGAAGATCGGCGCCTCGGGATCCTTGTTGATCGCGGCGATGACCTTGGAGGTCTGCATGCCGGCCCGGTGCTGGATCGCGCCCGATATCCCGATGGCCAGGTAGAGCTGCGGCGAGACGGTCTTGCCGGTCTGGCCCACCTGGTTGCTGTGCGGGTACCAGCCGGCGTCCACGGCCGCCCGCGAGGCGCCGACGGCCGCGCCCAGCAGGTCGGCCAGGCCCTCGATCTGGGCGAAGTGCTCGGCGCCGCCCAGGCCGCGCCCGCCCGAGACCACGATGGAGGCGTCGGTCAGTTCCGGCCGGCCGGAACTCTCCCGGACCGTCCGGTCGGTGATCGTGGTCGCCGTCGCGGCGTCAGACAGTTCCACCGCGACCTCGTGCACGGCCGGCTCGGCCGGCTCGGCGACCGGCGTGGTGGCGTTCGGCTTCACCGTGATGACCGGCACGCCCACCGTGACCGCCGACGTCACCGTGAAGGAGGCCGCGAAGACCGACTCGGTGGCCACCACGCCGTGGCCGGACGCCGGATCCCCGGCCTCGACATCCACCGCGTCGGTGATCAGGCCGCTTTCCAGCCGCAGCGCCAGCCTGGCCCCGACCTCCTTGCCCTCCGGGCTCGAGGTCAGCAGCACGGCGGCCAGTTCACCGCCGATCTGCCCGGCGATCTGCTGCAGCGCGTCGACTTTCGGCACCACCAGATGCTCGAGCACCCGCGGGTCGGGCACCAGGTATACGTCGGCGGCCCCGTACTCGCCGAGGGCGGGCACGGCCTGGCTGGCCGCCGGGCCGAACACCACCGCGGCGGGCGTGCCGATCCGGCGCGCCAGGGTCAGCAGCTCGAGCGTGGGCTTGGGCACCGAACCGTCCACGGCGTCGACGACCACGAGAACTACAGGCATGGGTCTCCTTCTAGCTGGGCCCGGGCTCCGGCGAGGGCGCGGCAGGTCAGGGTTAGATGAAGCGCTGGGCGGCGAGGAAGTCGGCCAGCGCCCGGCCGCCGTCACCGTCGTCCTTGACGAGCTGCCCGGCGGTCCGGGCCGGGCGCCGGGTGGCAGTCAGTACCGTCGTGCGCGCCCCGGCCAGGCCCACGAGCCCGGGATCGATGTCCAGGTCGGCCAGGCTCAAGGTCTCGACCGGCTTCTTCTTGGCCGCCATGATCCCCTTGAACGACGGGTACCTGGCCTCACCGGTCCGGTCGGTCACGCTGACCACCGCGGGCAGCCGCGCCGTCACGGTCTCGGCGCTGGTGTCAGAGTCGCGGAGGATCTCCACCGCCTCGCCGCTGACCGACAGCCGCCCGGCGTAGGTCACCTGCGGTACTCCCAGCCGCTCGGCCAGCAGGGCGGGCACCACGCCCATCCCGGCGTCCGTCGAGGCCATGCCGGTCACCACCAGGTCGAAGCCCATCCGCTTGATCGCCGCGGCCAGCACCAGCGAGGTCGCGAACGCGTCAGATCCGTGCAAGGCATCGTCTTTGACGTGCACGGCCCCGTCGCCGCCCATCGACAGCGCCTTCCGCAGCGCGTCGGAGGCGCCGTCCGGCCCCATCGTCAGGTACGTCAATTCCCAGCCGTCACCCGACTCCTGGACCCGCAGCGCCTGCTCGGCGGCGTGCTCGTCCAGTTCCGACAGCCTGCCCGGCGTCGCGGCCCGGTCGACGGTGCCGTCGGGCAGGAAGCTGCGGTCAGAGGTGAGGTCAGGAGTGAACTTAACGAGGACGACGATCTTCGGCAACGCACACCTCGGTCTGGTCAGCGGTCAGAATGATTCGATCTATTTCAAAATTACCGAAGCACGCCTGCGCGGGTCAAGTGCTCGGCCGCCCCGCCCGGCCGGAGCACCTGGCCAGCGCACCCGCCGCTCAGTCAGCCGCCTCACCAGCCCCGCGGCCACCGCCGCAAGTGGTGCCCGCCCGTCATTAATGAGACAATAGTTTGCATAATGTCAAAGTATCCGTGATCGGGTGCCGGTCAGCGGACATGGACCGGCGACCGGGAGGAACGGCAGACTAGTCACAGTGCCCGTAGCGCACTGCAGGAGCGTTGATGACAACTGAGATCGGGACCGCAGGACCCGGCGCGCGCCCCCGGTGGTTCGACTCCGCCGGACAGATCGAGGGCCTGCTGCGCGGCGTGGGCTACCTGGCCAGCGAGCACGCCTGCGGCGTGGTGCACCTGGCCGATCAGCTCGGCAAGCCGATCCTGGTCGAGGGCCTGGCCGGCACGGGCAAGACCGAGCTGGCCAAGAGCACGGCCGTGATGACCGGGGCCAGGCTGATCCGCCTGCAGTGCTACGAGGGCCTGGATGAGGGCAAGGCCCTGTACGAATGGAACTACTCCAAGCAGCTCCTGCGCATCCTGGCCGACAACGTGGGCATGGTCCGCCGGGCCGGAAGCTGGGCAGATCTCGAGGCCGGCATCTTCACCGAAGACTTCCTGCTGCCCCGGCCGCTGCTTGACGCCATCCGGTCGCCCCAGCCGGTGGTGCTGCTGATCGATGAGGTCGACCGGCTCGATATCGAGGCCGAGGCGCTGCTGCTCGAGGTCCTGTCCGATTACCAGGTGTCCATCCCGGAACTCGGCACGGTCTCCGGCCGTCAAATCCCGATGGTGTTCCTGACCTCCAACAGCTCCCGGGACCTTTCCGAGGCCCTGCGGCGCCGGTGCCTGTACCTGCACCTCGACTACCCGTCCGTCGAACGGGAGCGGGAGATCGTGCGGACCAGGGTGCCGGGGATCTCGGAGCACCTGGCCGAGCAGATCACGGCCATCGTCGGCTCGCTTCGCCAGCTGGACATCAGGCAGCGCCCTTCGGTAGCGCAGACCCTGGAGTGGGCCAGGACGCTGCTGTCCCTCGGCGCCGAGACCATGGACGCCGAGCTGGTCGCCGACTCGCTGCGCGTGCTGCTCAGCTACCAGTCGGACATCGAGCTGGCCTCCGCGCGGCTGGCCGCGGGCCAGCTGCCCTGCGCCACGTGATCAAGCCGCCAGCACGGCCCTGATCCAAGGCGCGAGCCGTCCCTCAGCTGCCCAGGAAGCGCAGCACAGCCTGCATGCACCGCACGTCGGAGGGCGTGCCGAAGTGATCGACGCCGCGCAGCGTGACCAGCTGCGCATCGGGCAGCGCGGCGACCAGCGGCTCGCCGGGACCGGCCGGGTCTTTGTCGCCCAGCACGACCAGCGCCGGGCAGGAGATCCGGGCCAGGTCGGCGGCGGTAAGCGACCGCTGCGGCCGGCGCAGGAAGGCGACCAGCGCGGTGCGGTCGTTGCCCGCGCCGTCGGCCAGGCGGCGGAAGACCATCCCACCGATGTTCTCCGGGTCCGGCTCGCCCTCCAGCGCGGCGATGATGGGTGCCGCCCCGTCGCCGCCCCCGTTCAGCACGCTCCCCCCGATACCGAGCAGGGCCAGGCGGCGGAACTGCCCGGGCCGTTCGGCGGCCAGCCGCAGCAGGACGTGCGCTCCGGCCGAGAAGCCCACCGCATCAACCTGCTCGTAACCGCTGATCTCCGCCGCCACCCGGTCCTCGACCGAGGAGTACTCGGCCGGGTCGGTCGGGCGCGGCGCCGCGCCGTGGCCCAGCAGGTCGACGGCGATGGTCTCCCGTCCCTCGTCGGCCAGCAGGTCGAGCCAGCCCGGCTGCCGCCAGTTGTGCTCGGCCGAGGAGGCAAAGCCGTGCACGAGCAGCACCGGAGACACTTCCACCGTTTGATGATAGCTGATCATATGTCCTCGGCCAGGCCAACTCTCGATGCCGCGTTCTAGCAGGTCACGCTGTATACCGCAAGCAATCAGGCAACAAGTCGGTAACACTTCTTGATGCCGTATTGACCCGATCGGGACAGCTCCCCACGCTTAGTTCATTCGAAGTTTACACAAGTGTCAATAACTTTCGGTACAGGCGCAGGTCGGCCGCCGACGGGCGGATCGGCCGCGAGCGCGGCTGTTGATCATCCCCTGAGCTGGCCGGGTGCCAGGCACCGTCTTGGAGGCTAGGAGGCTTCGAATGCAGCACATCCCACTCTCACGACGCCGCGGCGTGCGGCGAATATCAGGACTGGCCGCAATGGCCGCCGCCGTGATTCTCGCGCTGGCCGCGTGTTCCAGTAGCGGCAGCTCGAGCAGCGCCGCGGCCGGCGGCGGAGGAGGCGGCGGCTCGTCGGGCAGCCAGTGCTCCAGCATCCCGTCCGGCCCGATTAAGGTGTCGGCGATCCTGCCGCTGTCCGGGCCGCTGGCGGAATCGTCCGTGGCCGCCGTGGCCGAGGCCAACATCGCGGTCAACTACTTCAACGCGCACGACAGCGTGTGCGGCCACAAGTACTCGCTGACGTTCTACAACGACAAGGGCGACCCGGCCACCTCGCTGGGCCTGGCCCGTCAGCTGGTGGCCCAGGGGGACACGATCCTGATCGACGACTCGCTGTCGTCGGCGCAGAACGAGATCCAGCCCTACCTCATGCAGCAGCACGTGCTGGTCCTAACCGGGGATGGCGCGAAGGCGCTGTGGAACACGGCCCAGAACCCCACGGACTTCAACTACCTGCCCTCGAACGACGAGTACGCCCAGCTGATGGTGAACTACGCCAAGGCCAAGGGCTACAACAACGTGGGCATCCTGAGCGACGGCACGTCGTTCAGCGTCGAACTGGCCGCCGACGCTGAGGCCGACGCCAAGGCCGCCGGGCTGACCTTCATCAAGACCATCACCTACTCCCCGACCGCGATCGACCTGACCACGCAGGTCACCGAGGCCAAGCAGGCCGGCATCCAGACGCTGTTCCCGACCGGCTTCACCGGGGTCCCGGCCATGGTGTCCGCGATCAAGCAGATCGGCTGGTCGCCGCACATCGTCGGCTGGGGCGGGCTGGCCATCTACGGCGTCACCGCCAGCCAGGTCCCGGCCGGGACGGTGGACGGCTGCTACTACTGGTACATGCCGGGCCAGCCGACCTCGCACCTGCTCACCCCGACCATGAGCGCCCTGCTGACCCAGAGCCAGGCCAAGGTGGGGCTCAACTCGCAGACCTCGGGCATCATCATTACCTACGTCGGCCTGCAGATCATCCAGCACGCGATCGAGACCGCCAACACGCTGGACGGGCAGAAGCTGGCCAGCGTCATCGCCAGCACCGCGAACCTGCCCACCATCGACCCTGACGTGAACGAGACCTTCACCCCAGGCGTGCACGTCGGGTTCCCCCAGGCCGACCTGAAAGAGTGCACCCTGCAGAACGGGCCGTTCGACATCCGCTACGCCGCAGGAAGCTAACCCCGAGCGCAAGTCAGGCCCCGTCCGCAGATCCGGACGGGGCCTAGCTTTTACCTTCTGATCAGGCGGTCAGCCGCGCGGCAGTGCCACGGTCGCGGTGCCCGGCGCCATGACCTTCCCGGAGTCGTTGTCGGTCCAGATCTCCAGGTCCACGATCGTGTCACTGCCTTCCTCGCGGATGGCGGTGATCTTGCCGTGCGCCGTCACGATCTGGCCCTTGGTGTTGGGCGACCGGAACTGGCAGCCGAGCCGGAGGATCCGGCCGTTGTCACCGATCCACTGCCGCAGCAGTGCATGCAGGTAGGACCACTGCAGGTTACCCATGCCGAACGCGGTGGGATAACCCGCCGCCTGGCCGGCTTCGTCATCCATGTGGATGTCAACGAACTCGCTGTTGACCGCCGCATACCGATTCCAGTTGTGCAGCCCGGTGGCGCGCTGGAATACCGGTATCTCCGTGCCGACCGTCAACTCGCTTACGGTTGCCTGGCTCATGGCCAGCTCCCTTCCCGAATGTCCTGACGCTCTCAGTAGCGAATCAGGGTCGACTTGGTTGCCTTCACTACCTCGTTGTTCTGGTTGGTCCATACGTCCTGCGACTGCGTGAAGAGCATCAGGCCAAGGCGGCCTTCCCGCTCGGAGTACCCGGCCAGGCTGCGTACCGACGTGATGACATCGCCGGGCCGCATGCGGACTCCGTACTCGACTTCGGAACCGCCATTGAGCTGGAACTTCAGTCCAGGACCTTCGATGCCGAGCGTAATCTCGGTCAGGTCGGGATTGTGGCCGGCCGAGGCCTTCCTGGGTCCTTCCGACGTCATCCAGGCGAACGGGTTGAACTCTTCAGGAGCCACGATCCCGCCGTTGATAGTCTGCGCGGCATAGTCGGCGTCCCAGAACACCTTGGGCGGGTCCTCCGGGTAGTAGATCGCTATCGCCCACCGACGGATATCTGAGTCGGTGATCGGGAACGACGTGCTGCGGCTCAGTTCACCGCCGATCGCCGCCTGCATTGCCTCCGAGATGTTGGTCTTTGCCATGTGCGGCTCCTTCTCCAGCGGAAATAGCTAACTGACGCCTTCCAGCGGTCAATTCCTCGGGTCTCCCGGCACGTCCCAGGTGGTGAAGCGGAACGGGGCGCCGAAAGTCTTCTGCGGGTCGGCCACGATCGTATGGTCATCGCGGGCGATGACGCCGATGCCCTTGCCGGCCAGGTGCTGCTCGGCGGCCGGCAGGCTGTTCACCCGGAAGGCCACGGCGTGCAGCATGTCGCCGTAGGCCGCCAGGTCCTGGCCGGCCAGCGAATCGCCGCTGGCCGGGCTGGCCAGCTCCACGATCGTATCGGCGCCGATCAGCACGTAGACGTTCCGCGTGCCGGTCAGGGCCGACGTGTCCTCGTGCAGCAGCTTCCCGCCGAGGCCGCCCACGTACATGTCCACGGCCCGGTCCATGTCCCGCACCACCAAGGTGGCGTAGGCCAGCCGCCGCAGGCCGAGAGGATGGTTCGCGGCCCACCACTCGCCGTCCCAGCCCGGCGCGAAGCGCGGGTCGCTCGGCATCACGTGGGGATAGAACTCCAGCTGGGTGCCGGTGTCCTTGGGGTGGGTGAACAGCGAGCCGTTCGACGTCGCCGACCTCTCCCCGGTCGGCCGGCCGTCCAGCGGGTTGCCGCCGTCGGTCACCATCCGCACGCCGCGCGGAACCAGCTGGTCCCAGATGGCGCCGGTCTCGGTGCAGTACCAGGCCAGCGAGTGCCAATGCGAGCCGAACTTCTTCCAGAACCGGCCCACCGGCATGACGTCCCAGCCCTCGACGTTCTTGCTCGGCGCCATCGGCTCGATGATGCAGTTCCCGATGGCCACCAGCGACGCGTCGCGCTTCTCCATGGCCGAGTAGTTCCCGTCCATGATCCCGCGCCGCGGGCCGAAGACGTCGTCGTAGAACGCGTCGAGCGGCTCCAGGGTCTCACTGACATGAATGATATGGAAGAGATCGGTAATACCGACATCGGCCATACGATCCTCCTACCCGCCTGCCGCCATGACCCAGCCTCAGCCCGGGCGGCGTTTGCCGCAGCCCGCGGACCAGCCTAAAAGATAAAATCATTCTATATGTTTCGATCATTTGGGTGTCAAGAGTACGGCTAGCTTGGCTGTGGTGCTGTGCTGGCGGGGTTAGATGCTGATGCCGATGAGTTTGGTTTCGAGGTATTCGGTGATGCCTTCCTGGCCGCCTTCGCGGCCGAGGCCGCTTTGCTTCATGCCGCCGAAGGGGGCGGCGGCGGAGGTGGGGTTGATGTCGTTGATGCCGACGATGGCGAACCGGAGGGCTTCGCTGACCCGCAGGGCGCGGGACAGGTCCTTGGTGTACAGGTAGGCGGCCAGCCCGTAGATGGTGTCGTTGGCCATCTTGATCACCTCGTCGTCGTCGTCGAAGATGACGACGGGGGCGATCGGCCCGAAGGTCTCGTCCCGGTAGATGACCATCTCCGGCGTGACATCGGACAAGATGGTGGGCGCGTAGAACGTGCCCGCGTCGAACTTCTCGCCGGTCAGCCGCTGCCCGCCGCAGACCAGGGTGGCGCCCTTGGCCACGGCGTCGGTGACGTGCTCGTCCATCTTGGCCAGGGCGCCGTCGTCGATCAGCGGGCCGATCGTGACCCCGTCGTCCAGCCCGTTCCCGGCCTTCAGCTTCCCCACCCGGTCGGCCAGCACGGCCAGGAACTGGCCGGCGATGGAGCGGTGCACGAAGATCCGGTTCGGGGAGATGCACGCCTGCCCGGTGTTCAGGAACTTCACCAGCGACACCCCCCGCGCCGCATGCGCCGGATCGGCGTCACCGAACGCGATGAACGGGGCATGGCCGCCCAGTTCCAGCGAGACCCGCTTGATCTGCCCGGCGGCGCCCTGGGCCAGCTGCCGGCCGATCTCCGTGGACCCGGTGAAGGTCAGCTTCCGCACCGCCGGGTTGGCCAGGAACTCATCACCCACGATCGACGCCCGGCCCGCGGTGACCAGGTTGACCACGCCGGCCGGGACCCCCACCTCGTGCAGGATCCGGAACACCTCCACCGCGCACAGCGGGGTCTGCTTGGCCGGCTTGAGCACCGCCGTGCACCCGGCCGCCAGCGCCGGGCCGAGCTTCCGCGTCAGCATGGAGATCGGGTAGTTCCACGGCGTCACCGCCCCCACCACCCCGACCGGCTGATGCAGCACCAGGAACCGCTGGTCGGCCCGCGCCGACGGGATCACCGACCCGTAGACCCGCTTGGCTTCCTCGGCGAACCAGATCAGGAAATCCGCCGCGTACTGCACCTCGATCCGCGCCGTCCGCAACGGCTTGCCCTGCTCCATCGTCATCACCCGGGCCAGCTCATCAGCCCGCTCCAGCATCAGCCGATGCGCATCAAGCAGATACCCCGCCCGCTCATACGCCGTCTTCCCCGACCAGGAGCCGAACGCGCTGGCCGCGGCGTTCACCGCGTCCCGCACGTCGTCGGTATCCGCCGCGCTGATCTGGGCCAGCACCTCCGACGTGGCCGGGTTGGTCACGGCAAACGTCTGCCCCGAAGCCGCGTGACGCCACTTGCCGTCTATGTAGAGGGTCCCTGAGCCTACGTCCGGTATTGCCATCTGGGCCTCCACTCTTCAGGCGCATCATTTGGTAGTTGTACAAGTATAGACTAAACAATGCCGTCTGTGCAGTACGCAGCGGGGCGGACGGGTCGCGCGGACCGCCAGCCCTCAGTCCCTGGCCATGATCAGCGTGCCCGCATGACCGTGCACGGCCATGCCCTGAGCCAGCGAGACGCCGAGCCGCGCATCGGGGACCTGCCGCTCGCCGCACTCGCCGCGCAGCTGGCGGACGACCTCAATCGTGTGCATACCGGACGGATGGGTGCAGTGGCTGTTCGACAGCAGCCCGCCGTCGGTGTTGCACGGCATCTTCCCGCCGAGCCGCGTGTGGCCGGCCTTGAAGTACTCCGCGCCCTCGCCCAGCTGGCAGAAGCCCATCTCCTCCAGGTCGCGGAGCATGGTGACGGTGAAGCAGTCGTACATGCCGCCGACGTCGATGTCGTCCCGGCTGACCCCGGCGATGGAAAAGGCCATGTCGGCGGTGCGCCGCACGGCCTTGCCGTCCTCGGGGAACCACGGCACGTCGATCGTGGTGTAAGCGTCGGTGTAGGCCGCTTCGGCTCCGCCCAGCACCCACACCGGCGGCTTGCGGCAGTCGCGCGCGATGTCCTCCGCGGCCATGACGATGGCGTAACCGCCGTCGTTGTCCAGGGCGCAGTCGAGCAGGTGCAGCGGATCGGCGATCATCCGCGAGGTCACGACGTCCTCGACGGTGATCGGGCCGCGGCGGCCCATGATCGAGTCCGGGTTGAGGGTGGCGTGGTAGCGGTGGGTTACCGCCACCTCGGCCAGGTCCTCGCTGGTGACCTTGAACTCGTACATGTACCGCTGGGCCCACAGCGCGTACCAGGCCGAGTAGTAGCTGCCCTGCAGCTGCCAGCTGAACTCCTCCACCCGAGGCGCCCGGTCCGGCACCGGTGTCCCGCGCGGCCCGAGCTGCCAGCCGGCCTTGCCCCAGAACAGCACGGCCACGTTGCACAGGCCCGCCGAGATGGCCAGCGCGGCCTTGGCCAGGCCGCCGGAGGCCAGCCCGACGTCCATGAACGTGATTGGGTGCTCGCCCAGCTGCTCGGCCCAGAACATGTGAGCGTTGGACAGGTTGCCGTACGGCGACTGATCCAGCGGGATCAGGCCGTCCACGGCGTCCGGGGTCAGCCCGGCGTCGTCCAGGGCCCCCTTGATGGACTCCAGCTGCAGTGATATCCCGGTACGGTCCATGAACCTGGCCTGCTCGCTGGTGTACACCCCTACGATCGCCGCTCGCCGCTGCGCGTAACCCATCTGCGGACCTCCACGGGCCGAGTCTCGTGGTCTACGCTGTCATCGTACGACGAATATATAAGTATTGCACTATCCGCTGAAGGAGACGGCCATGACGTCTGCCGCACCCCCCGAGTTCTGGCTGTACCTGCCGCAGATGCGGATGTCGTTCGCCACCATCACCGAACGGGCCCGGGCCGCCGAGCAGGCGGGCTTCGACGGCATCGCGCTGATGGATCACCTGGCTCCGCCCGGGCTGCCGTCGGCCGACATGTACGACGCGATCACCACGGCGGCCGCGATCGCCCTGGGCACTACCCGGCTGAGGATCGGCCACCTGGTTCTGTGCTCCTCCTTCCGGCACCCGTCCGTCCTGGCTCAGGAGATGGTCAGTCTGGACCACCTGTCCGGCGGGCGGTGCGAGCTCGGCATCGGCTGGGGCTCGGTGCCGGGCGAGCTGACCAAGTTCGGCCTGCCGCTGGCCGGCTCGGCCGACCGCGCGGCCCGCCTGGGAGAGTGCCTGGAGATCACCGAGGCCCTGTTCACCGGGCAGCCGGTCGACTTCGAGGGCGAGTTCTTCACGCTGCGCGGGGCGCAGCTCAGCCCGCGGCCCCTGGCCGGCCGAATACCCGTCGTCATCGGCGGCGGCGGCCCCCGGCTCACCATGCCGCTGGTGGCCAGGTACGCCGACTGGTGGAACTGCCCCAGCTACGCCTTCGACCGGCTGGACCAGCTGCGGCCGCTGGCCGGGACGGCCCGGATCTCCAGCCAGCACCCGGTCGGCCTGGCCGCCACCACCGAAGACGTGCCGGCCGTCACCGCCCTGGCCGAGCGCCGCTTCGGCGGCTGGGGCGGCCTGATCACCGGCACCGCGCCCGATATCGCCGGCCAGCTCGCCGGCCTGGCTAACCGCGGCGTGGAGCGGTTCTACCTCCAGTTCTCCGACTTCGCCACGCCCGGCACGCTGGCCCGCTTCGGTGACGAGGTGATTCCCCAGCTGAAGGCCCGGCCCTCGCTGGACCTGGCCGCCGGAACGTGATGTCATATCGTTTTAAGGTTCTATGTGTAACGAACAAACAAGGGACGTCCGTGCCGCCTGGTGCCGGGAACGCTGAAGATGTAGCACCGGCACGAACACTGAAGGGACTCAGGCGATGTCCGACTATCGCTTCATCAGGTATGAGCTGCTCGACGACGGCCTGATCGCCAGGATCACCCTGGACCGGCCCCGGACCAGGAACGCCCAGAACCGCGGCCTGCTGGTCGAGCTTAACGAGGCGTTCCTGCGCGCCGAGGCCGACGACACCGTGCGGGTGGTCATCCTGTGCGGGGCCGGCCCGCTGTTCTCCTCGGGCCACGACATGGGCTCGAAGGAGGCGCGCGAGGAGTACCAGCCCGGGCCCAACCAGCATCCGTCGGCCACGATGAACGGCGGAACCAGGCTCGGCGCCGAATCCCGGATGCTGCAGGAATGGCACTACTTCTTCCAGAACACGCTCCGCTGGCGCAACCTGCGGAAGATCACCATCGCCCAGGTGCAGGGCACGGTCTTCGCGGCCGGCCTGATGCTGATGTGGGCCTGCGACCTCATCGTGGCCGCGGACAACGCCAGCTTCGCCGACGTGGTGGGCACGCGGCTGGGCATGTGCGGCGTGGAGTACTTCGCCCACCCGTGGGAGTTCGGGCCGCGCAAGGCCAAGGAACTGCTGCTCACCGGCGACTCGATCGACGTGGACGAGGCCTATCAGCTGGGCATGGTCAGCAAGGTGTTCCCGGTCGACGAACTGGCCGACCGGACCCTCGAGTTCGCCCGGCGGATCGCCAAGACCACCACCGTGGCCGCGCTGCTGATCAAGGAGTCGGTGAACCAGAGCGTCGACAACATGGGCTTCTACAACGCCCTCAACGCCTGCTTCACCATGCACCAGGTCAACCACGCCCACTGGGCCGAGCTGAACGAGAACCACTACCCGGTCGGCACGCCGCAGTTCGGTGTGGTGCCCTGGAACGAGGCGCCGCCGGTCAAGCCCGCGCTGAAGGACGCCGCCGAGGCCCCAGCAGGCTGATACGGGACCCAGCCGGCTGACCTGGGACACAACCGGCTGGCCCAGCACACAGTCGGCTGACGCAAGCAGGCTGCCCCGCCGCCAGGCCCGGCGGGGCAGCCCTACTCCGCTTCAGGCACGGGATCGGGCTCCGGCACGGGCTCAGCAGCCAGGACCGCGGCCGGGGCCGCGGCGGCCGGGGCCGAGGTCGGCGACGGCGAGCGCGAGGGCGGGCGGAGCCGGGTCAGGGCCGCCGCGGCCAGGCTGGAGACCACGGCCAGGATCAGCAGCGGAGCGCGGTAGCTGCCGAACCCGCTGTGCAGCGCGGCCAGCGCCGCAGGCCCGGCCGCCGTGCCTATGCTCGCGCCGAACTGGCTGACCGCGTAGATGCGCGGGTAGTCAGTCAGCCCGAACAGCTCCACGATGACCAGCGGGATCAGCACGGTCAGGTTCCCGATCGTGATGCCGAACAGCACCGTCCCCACGACCAGGCCGAACATCCCGGGCAGCACCGCCAGGGCCGCGAACGACGCTGCCTGCAGCACGCCCATCACCGCGGAGAACCCGACCACGGGCAGGCGGCTCAGGACAAACGCGCCGATCAGGCGGCCGGCGATGGTGGCCGAGGCCATGATGCTGACCGCGATGCCCGCGTTGGGCACGCCCATGGCCGAGCCGATGCTCACGATCTGGACCTGGGTGCCGACCTGATCGGCCAGCAGGACGGCGAAGCACACGGTGACCAGGACGAACGCCGACGACCTGACCGCCTCCGCGTAGCTCACGCCCGGGATCCCCGGGGTCCCCTGAGTCTCCGGCGTCCCCTGGGCCCCCGGCGTCGCCTCGTCCTGCCTCGCCGCCGGCGCGGCCAGCCGGCCGCGGATGACCACGACGACCGGCAGCCCGGCCAGGACCACGAAGGCCAGGCCCAGCCACGGCGCCGTCTCGGTCAGCCCGTGGCTGTCCAGGATCTTGGTCAGCACCGGCGCCACCACCACCCCGCCCACCGAGCCGCCGGTCAGGGCCAGCGCCAGCGCTCGGGCCCGGTCCTTGTCGAATAGGGCCACGATCACCGCCGTGCCGGGCAGGTAGCTGGACGCCGAGAAGCCGCAGCCAAAGATCGTGAAGACCAGGTACAGCTGCCAAACGGCGTCCACCCGGCCGAGCAGGAGCAGGCTGAGGCCGGAGACCACCGACCCGCCGAGCATGATCCAGCGCGGCTGCACCCGCCGCACCATCCGCCCCAGCGGCACGTTGACCACGGCGCTGACCAGGAAGAACGAGCTGACCGCGTAGGAGACCGTGGTGAGCGCGAAACCGCGGTCGGCGACCAGGATGTTCAGGTACAGCGGCAGCGAGTAGAAGCCGAGCCCGGTGGCCACCGTGAACGTCCAGCCGATGACGGCCACCATCAGCCAGGCCCGGCGCCGGCTCACGCCGCCCGGCTCGAGGAGGGGCGTGCGGGTCGGCCTCACCGCACCGCGCCCGACCGGATCACCACTTCCTGGGCCGTGCTGGCCAGCAGCTCGCCGTCGATCGAGTGGGCGGTGCCGAGCACCAGGCCGCGGGCGCCGGAGTTGGACACCGGCCGGTAGTCGATGAGCACCCACTCGTCCATCAGGACCGGCCGGTGGAACCAGACCGAATGGTCCAAGCTGGCGTGCATGCCGGTGCCGAACGGCACGCCGATCGGGACGTGCGCCGCGATCGTCGCCCCGAAGTCCGAGACGTAGCCGAACACGGCCGCGTGCATCCCCGGGTCGTCGGGCAGCCGCCCGCGGGTGCGGACCCAGAACCGGCGGGCCGCCCGCGCCGCGCCGTCGTCCTGCCACGGCTCGGGCGCGAACTCGCGCAGCTCGAATTCGGCCGAGATGGGGCCGGTCATCAGCGGTGCCCACGGCTCATCGCTCTCCGGCGGCGGCACCGACACGGCCATCGGGACCTGGTAGCTCTCGCCCGGCTCGGCCACGTGGAACGACGCCGCCAGCACGAAGATGGTGACGCCCTGCTGGCTCGCCGTCACCTGCCGGGTGGCGAACGACCGGCCGGTCCTGACCCGCTCCACCTGCAGGTCGACGGGCCGGCTGGCGTGACCGGTGCTGACGAAGTAGCTGTGCAGCGAGTGCGGCAGGTAGGCGGCATCCACGCTCAGCGTGGCCGCGCGCAGCGCCTGGGCCACGAGCTGCCCGCCGAACAGGCGGCCCGAGCTGGCCCCGAACCGGCTCGGCGCCAGGTACCGGTCCGGCCCGGCCGCCACCGGGCTCAGCAGCTCGATCAGCGACCCGGCCCCGTCCAGGCCCGGCCGGGGGGAAGGCTGCATGGCCGCGGCCCGTCAGTGGCGCGCGACAGGCTCGGCCTGCCCGGCCGAACCCGCGGTAATGAACGACCTGGTGGCCTTCGCGATCCGCCGGTCCCGGTCACCAGGCAGCGCCGTGGTGATCGCGCTGGTCACGGCCTGCTGCAGGCAGTCGACCCGGTCCGCGGCCAGCTCCGGCAGCACGCTGTCGGCGATGCCCAGCCCGATCAGCTCGGAGCTGGTCAGCCGGAGCGGCGCGGCCAGCTCGCCGGCCCGGGATCCGTCGTGGTACAAGATGGCGGCCGCGCCCTCCGGGGTGATGACCGAGAAGATGGAGCCCGGCAGCATGAACAGCCGGTCGGCGTGGGCCAGGGCCATGGCCCCCCCGCTGCCGCCCTCGCCCACGCAGATGGCCACGCTCGGCATCCGCAGCCGCGACATGGCCTGCAGCGTGCCGGCGATCTCGGCCGCGATGCCGTCCCGCTCGGCCGCCGGTCCCGGCTCGGCGCCCGGCGTGTCGATCAGCGTGAGCACCGGCAGCCCGATCCGGTCCGCGAGCTTGATGGCCCGCTGGGCCAGCCGGTAGGCGCCCGGTCCCGGCCGGGCGGCCCCGGCGCCGTCGGCGTACCTGTCCATGGCCACCACCATCACGCGCTCGCCGCCGATCCGGGCCAGGCCGGCCCGGATGCACGGGTCCTGGCCCCGCAGCTCGACCCAGGACGAGCACAGCGCCGCGGCCCACTCCAGGCCGGACGGCCGGGACCGGCTGCGCGCTTGCCTGATGGCCTGCTGCGCCGACGACGGCATGGCGGTCGGCACGCTGGCCGGGATCCGGCCCGCGTCGATCTCGGTGACCGGCCGGTCGGCCGACCCGAGCACCGCGTCCACCCAGGCCACCTGGTCGGCCCGGTTCACCAGGGCGTCGACAAGTCCCGCCTCGTACGCGCTCTCCGCCGTGTGCGACCAGGCGGGCGGCGCCTCGCCGGTCACCTCTTTGACGACCCTGGGCCCGGCGAAGCCCATGGTGGCCCGCGGCTCGGCGGCCCGCACGTCAAGCAGCGAGGCCCACGAGGCGAACACGCCCCCGGTGGTCGGCGACCGGTACACGATCGCCGACAGCAGCCCGGCCCGGGCGTGCTCGTCCGCGGCCGCGGCGGTCCGGGGCATCTGGATCAGCGACGCCATGCCCTCCTGCATCCGCGCCCCGCCGGTCCTGGTCACGGCGACCACCGGCAGCTGCTGGTCCACCGCCCGGCGGAACGACCGGACGATCTTCTCCCCGGCCACCGCCCCCATCGTCCCGCCGAACACGTCGAAGTCACTCTGGATCAGCACGGCCCGCACGCCCCGCGACATGACCAGGCCGGTGCGGACCGACTCGCCACCCGCCGCCGCCAGCGCCTCGGCGTAGCCGGGAAAGCCCAGCGGATCAGCCGAGATCAGCTCCCGGTCCCACTCCTCGATCAGAGGCAGCAGCAATTCACCGTCGCGCACGATCGCCCTCTCACGGCCGGTCCACCTCACCGCCGGCCCGTCCGCCCAGCCCGCAGGTCCAGCCCACGGACCCGGCCTACCGACCCTGCCCACGGACCCTGCCCACGGACCCTGCCCACGGACCCTGCCCACGGACCCTGCCCACGGACCGGCCCACGGACCCGGCCCGTCCGCCGGGTCCCGTGGACCGGGCCCCGGACGCCCGGCCAGCCTGAACTCGCACTCGCCGATCAGTCCGAACTTGCAAATTATTCGATATAAGCCTAAACGTCGAATTACCATCCAGTCAACACGACCTCCCCAACCCCCGCCGCGCCGTTCCCTCGCGCCGTACCCGCACCCCCGCATCTCTGCGCGGCGCATCTCCGCACCCCAGACAAGCAGCAACCAGCCCGTCCGCCCGTCCCGCCCTCCGATCAGCCCTGACTTCACATTAAGAGAGTTTTATATCTATCTAAACGAAGCATGGCTGATGCCCTTGCACGGCTCAGACCAGCGTGGCCAGGATCGTGCACGGCGGCCGGAGGATACGGTTCCCTGAACCGGGCTTGTGGCCGGGTGGGCGCTGCCCGCGCTGTCGAGTTGAGCCGTATTTGATCAAGGCGGCTCCGCTGCGCCCGGCTCCGCTTGCAGCGGCTATGGCCTTGGGAAGCCTGTCAGTCAGCTAGCGCAGGGGCTCGCGCCTTAGCCGGATTCCATGTTCTGCTTGAGCGCGGCCATATTGGCGGGCATCTCCTTGCGGGCTTCCCGGCGGACCATCAGCGGTACCAGGATCTTGCCGATGCCCCGGCCGGTGAAGTCGACGCTGATGGTCAGCCGGGAGCGGGAGCCGGTCACCCGCTCGACTAGGACGTCGACAGCCGCCCGGATCGGGCCGTCGGTGCCCCGCACGCCCCAGGTCCTGGGCGGGTCGATGTGCACCAGCTCGGACGTGGACGGGCGGCTGGCGCCGCCGATGCGCCGCGTCGTCACGCATTTTGCGCCCACGGCCGGTGTCTGGGTGCCGTCGGGCGGCCCGTCCATGTGCCCGTCTACCACGCCTTTCTGCCACTCGCTGAACCGGGCCGGGTCGGTGGCGTAGGCGAATACCTCGGCGGCCGGGCGGTCAATCTCGGCGCTGGTGACGATCGGTGGCATGTCAGCGGCCTTCGTCCAGCAGCGCGGCGTAGCGGTCCAGGTACAGGGGCCAGCCTTCCGGCCCGTCTACGCCGCTGGTGATCGATTCCCAGCCGGGGCCGTGCCGGTCGATGTGCCGGTGCTCCAACTCCACCCGGGTGCGGGTCGGCGACTCGGCGTAGAACCGTACCTCGACCTCGCTGGTGCGAGGCTGGTCGGTCTCTATCGTCCACCGAGGGCTGATGTCCCAGCTGAACACCACCCGGTCCGGCGGGTCAAAGGCCAAGATCCGCGCCCACCGGCACTCGGTGCCGTCCGCGGCCCGGTCCACGATGCCGCCGCCGACGCAGGGCTCGAACACCGTCTCGGTGACCGGCGCCCCGAGCAGGTTGTGCTCTGGCGGCTTGAAGTCCCCGAACCGTTCGGTGAACACCGCGAACGCGCGCTCGATCGGCGCGCCCACCACGACCTGCTTGCGGACCGTCGCTGCCTCAGTCTGGGTCATAAAGCCTCCTCGGTCGGCGCTTCCGCGGCCTCGGCGTACCCGGCCAGCGCCCGCTGCCAGTAGGTGTCGAGCTGATCCCGCAATGCCGCCAGCGCGACCGGGTTGAGCCGGTAGATCCGGCGTGTTCCCACCGCCATGTCCTCCACCAGGCCGGCGTCCTTGAGGATCTTCAGATGCTGCGAGACCGCCGACCGGCTCACCGGCAGCCCCGCCGCCAGCTGTCCCACAGCGCGGGGCCTATCGGCCAGGCACGCCATGATGGCCAAGCGCGTGCCGTCACCCAGCGCTCCCCACCGGCCAGCATCTCGGTTAGCATCCACTAACCGTTAGTATTCCCTAACCGAAGCGCCAGATCAAGGCACCAGATGCCCCGGCTGACTGCCACGCCTGGCAACCGCCGTCTTCGAGGGACGGACCAGCCCGGGACGACGGGACCCAGGCCAGCCGCGTTCGCTGGCGGCAGATTGGTACGTTTCGGCGTATGGCCGATTCGCGGTGGTGGAAGGACTTCGACACCGTCCTCGGGACGGCGGTCCCCGCAGGCTCACGCATCCTCGATGCCGGATGTGGTGACGGTGGACTGGTCAACCACCTGGCCGAGCTTGGCTTCGACGCATTCGGAGCGGATCCCGCCGCGCCTCCTCACCCGCGCCTGGCCCGGCAGCGTGTCGAACACGCGCAGTGGCTGGGCCAGTTTGATGCAGTGACCGCCGTCATGTCGCTGCACCATGCCGAACTTGACACCATGGTCCGGGCACTCGCCAGCCTCCTCGGCCCGCACGGGTCGCTCTTCGTGTACGAATTCTCCTGGGAGGCTTACGACGACCGGGCCGCTGCCTGGCTGGCAAAGCACGATCAGTCCGCCGCCGGCAACTCCGTAGCCGGATGGCGGCGCGAGCACGCAGAGCTGCACACCAGCGCCGCGATCAAGCAGGCGCTCCACGCTCGCTTCGAGCCGGTCCTTGAAATCCGCAGGCCCTACCTGGCGCGGATGCTCGGGCGGCATGACCTGGAGGCGACCGAGCATGCGCTGATCGATGCGCAGATGCTTCCCGCGCTCGGCTTCTGGATCATAGCCAGGCGAGCAAAGACCTGATGGGCCGAGGCCGTCAGTCGAGTTGCTCGACGAAGGCGCGCAGCTGGCGCAGGTTGCGGCACTCGACGACCGTGTCGCACTCAGGTCCGTACTCACGCATCACTGAGTCCCCGGTGTCCCAGGCCGCGACCGGCTCGGGGTTGAGCCAGTACAGGTGCCGGGCCCGCTGGCGGATCGCCTTCAGCACCCAGGCCCGGGACGCGTGGTAGTTGTTACGCCCGTCACCCAGGATGATCACGCTGGTCCGGCTCCGGACCTGGCCGCCCCAGCGCTCCCAGAAGGTCTCCAGGGCCAGGCCATAGTCCGAGTGCCCGTCCAGGCGGACCGCGCTGGTCCCGAGGTTGAGGCGATGTGTCACCGCGGTGATGTCCGCCGCCTCCTCGAGGATCGCCGTGACTTCCTCAACGCCGTCCACGAAGACGAAGCTGCGCACCCGGGAAAACTCCGACTTGATCGCGTAGGCCAGCTGCATGGTGAAGCCGGCGAAAGCGGATACCGACCCGGAGATGTCGGCCACCAGCATGATCTCCGGCTTGGCCGGCCGCGGCTTCCGGTACGCCAGGTCGACGGGTACCCCGCCGCTGGCCAGGGATTTCCTGACCGTACGGCGGAAGTCCAGGGCCGCCCGCTGCCGATGGCGGCGCTTGTGCGCCAGCCGGGCGGCCAGCTTCCTGGCCAGCGGCCGGACCGTCTGCCTGATCCCGGCCAGCTGTGCGCGCGAGGCGTTGAGGAACTCGACGTCCTCCGGCAGCGGCCGGCGCAGCGTCACCGCGACGGCCTCCGCGCCGCGGTCGGCGATGAGCCGGCGCCGGATTTCCGCCTCGACCTCGGCGCGGGCCGCGTCCACACGCGCGTCCTGGTCGTCTTCGGCGAGCTGGCGGCCCAGGTCGCTCAGCTCGTCGGACTCCGCCGACTCGCGCAACCGCTGCCGCAACGCCTCCAGGTCGAGCCTGGTCAGCGTCTTGTAGAGGTAGAACGTCCCGGCCACGACGCGGCCGGGCTCAATGCCGGCGTAACGGTCGACCGCCTCGGCGGCCACGGCCCGCAGCAGACCGCCGTCTCGTTCGGACACGGCCCGGAACAGCAGCTCGTTCAGCTCATCGTCGCTGAGCCGGCTCAGGACGGTGCCCGAACCGAAGCCGGCCCGGTTCGGTTCGCCGGTGCCGTTCCCGGTCCCGCCGGCCAGCGGGCCGAGCTGGCGGCCGCCGAAGTAGATCTCGAAGGCCACCTCGAAGGCGCCGTAGTGATCGTGGTTCTTCACCAGCGTGGCGGCCAGCGCGCTCTTGACCTGCGCACGGTCGCTGAGCGGGATGGCCCGCAGGGCCGCGGCCGCGTCCAGGTTCTCCGACACGGACACGCGCAGGCCGATGGCCCGCAGCTCGGCGATGAAGCCGGCCAGGATCGTCTCCATCGCGGCGGTCCGGTCAGCGCGCCGCGGTGAGCTCGGCGGTCGCCTTCTCGATATCCGACTGGTGCTTCAGCAGGATGTGCAGCGTGTTGACGACCAGCTCACTGCTGACCTGCTCGGCGCCGAGCAGCTGCAGGGTCTGGGCCCAGTCGATGGTTTCCGATACCGACGGCTTCTTCTTCAGCTCAAGCTGCCGCAGTGATCGCACCACGCCGGTGATCTGGCTGGTCAGCGTCTCGCTGATGCCCGGTACGCGGCTGAGGACGATCTCCTGCTCGCGCTCGACCGTGGGGTAGTCGATGTACAGGTACAGGCACCGCCGCTTGAGCGCCTCGGACAGCTCGCGCGAGTTGTTCGAGGTGAGGAAGACCAGCGGTGTCTGCACGCTGGTCACCGTGCCCAGCTCGGGAATGGAGACCTGGTAGTCGGAGAGCACTTCGAGCAGCAGGGCCTCGGTCTCGACGTCCAGCCGGTCCACCTCGTCGATCAGCAGGACGACCGGATCGGGGGCGCGGATCGCGGACAGCAGCGGCCGGGCCAGCAGGAACTCCTCGCTGAAGATGTCCGCCTCCAGCTCGGTCCATTCCACCTGCTCGGCCTGGCTGCCGGTGCGCTCGGCCTGGATGCGCAGCAGCTGCTTCTTGTAGTTCCACTCATACAGGGCCTTGGCCTCGTCCAGGCCCTCGTAGCACTGCAGCCGGATCAGCCGCATGCCGCTCATCAGGGCCACGCTCTTGGCCAGCTCGGTCTTGCCGGTTCCCGCGGGACCCTCGACGAGCACCGGCTTGCCCAGCCGGTCGCCGAGGAACACCACGCTGGCGATCCGTTCGTTGGCCAGGTAGCCGACGTCCTTGAGCGATCGTCCGACCAGCTCGGGCGAAACGAATCGATGTGGCTGGCCGTCGGCCTGCTCGGCCCGGCCTGCATCGGATCGCCCGTTCACACGCGCCCTGCCCTTCTGCCCGGCTCGCAAGGCCCGCATGGATCCGGCCCCGAGGCCGCGGCGCGGCCCGCCAGCTGCTTGAACCCAGAGGTCCTGTCCCACCGCGAAATCACGCCACGACGGCTACACCGGCTGGTTATGGTTGGCGATTCTACAATAATCAAACTATAAGTGATCACCTGGCCGGTCAAGCGTCCGGATGAGGCGGCGCCGTCAGCTGCCCTCGAAGGTGGGAGTGGTGTGCTCACGCCGGGCCTTGATGCCCTTGTGGATGTCGGCGGTGGCCATCGTCACCGGCTGGGCCAGCGCCTCCCACTGCAGCGCCAGCTCGAAGCCGCTCCTTGACCCCTGGGCCAGGCCCGCCTTAGTCAGCCGGGTTGCGATCGGCGCCGCATCCGCCACTCCCGCCGCCACCTCCAGGGCGCGGGTCAGCACATCGTCGGAGATCTCGCTGACCAGCCCCCAGGCCAGTGCCTCCTCGGCCGACACCACCCGCCCGGTGTACAGCATCTCACGGGCTCGCGGCATCCCCACCGCCTCGGGCAGGAGCCAGCTCACGGCCATGCCGCCGTGGGTGCCGAGTTGCGTGAACGGTGCGCTGAACGTCGCGGACGGGGCGGCGTAGCGCAGATCACAGGCCAGGGCCAGGCACAGGCCCGCCCCCACCGCCGGACCGTTCACCGCCGCCACCACCGGCACCGAGATGTTCTGCGGAGCCAGCCAGGCCCGGTAGAACGGCAGCATCTTGTCCCGCAGTCGGTCGGGGGTGTTATCGCTCAGATTCCCTTGATCCAGCCACGACAGATCCGCCCCGGAGCAAAACGCGCTCCCCTCCCCGGTGACCACCACGGCACGCAGGGACCGGTCGCCCGCTATCTTGTCCATCACGGTGACCCACGCCGACGTCAATTCCGTCGTCATCGCATTACGCACTTGCGGCAGATTCAGGGTTACCAGCGCCACGCCCGGCGACGTCAGCCGAACATCGACAAGCTCCGCTAGCCTATTAGCCATCCCGCCCACCCATCACGGCCGCGCCAGTCGCAGCCACCAGCACGAATCTTACGGATATTAAACAATAGTAACCAGGATTCGCGGCAAACAGTGGAGACTTCGATTGCAGTTTCCGCCGAAAGCGCGGGCGCTTTGAATCTACCCATCCGGGCCGCCGGCTTGGTTGTTAGCCGCCCACCGGCCCGGCTCACGATGCGTCGGCCCGGGCACAGACCGAGCCGATTACGCCGGTCCCGCGGCCGGCGCAAGCCGGCCTGACCAGCGCCGAGCCTGGCCCGCGGCACCGAACACCGCAGAGGCGAAGAGCCCAGCCGATCGCGCCGACCGAAGCTCACCTGCGACCCGGCCGTCCGCCGGTCCGTCCGCCCCGTATCCAGCCGCGGCGTGTGCTGAAACCAGGGTTTCACCACCCTGGAACGTGCTGAAATCCGGGTTTCATTACGCTAGTGCCGCGCCCGAGACGTTCGCCGGGCCTATCCGGCCCGTCCGGCGCCCACGCCAGCTCCTCAGGTGCCCTACGCCAGCTCCTCAGGTGCCCTCGCGGTTGTCCGGCTGGCTTCGCGGCTGAAATTTCGGGGCGAACGTTGCGGCTGGGGCACTAGTTGGCTTGGGCGCCTCGGCCGTCCGGGTCCTCGGCCAGGGACGAGGCGCCCTCCTGACGGATGACCAGTTGGGCGCCACTCGCACCGCCCACCCCGTCTCAGCCTGCTCGCCGCTATGTCCCGCCCACCCGGCTCGGCCCTGGCCGACGCCGATGCTGACCTGCGCGCTGCCTGGTCATGACCCGTTCCGGCGAGCAGACAACTGCTACGAGGTCGCCGAGGAACGGGACGAGCTCGAGCCCGCCTGGTCTTACCTGATCATCCGATTCAGCTGCGGCGCAGTCGAGGGCCGATCCGCAAGCGCTAACCGGAACGATGTGCCATGGTGCGGCTCTTGTGGAGGGAGGCTGCGCCTGCCGGAGGCCCGCGCCTGGGCGGCGGTCCCTTCATGATCAAGCCCGAATGGGCTGGTTTCATGATCGCGGGCAGCTTTGGTCGGTATTTGGCTCAAACTGCCCGCGATCATGAAAGTGGCGTGGGCTCCGGGGCTGAGAGCGCGGCGGCTGGGGCGGGAGCAACGACTGAGGTTCCAGGGCCTGGCCGCCAGGCAGTCAACCATAAGAGCCGCACCCATGTGCCATCGGTCCGGCCTCAGCAACGGCTGGACCACGCGCAAGGTGGTTTACCGGCGGTACCGTCGACTGCCAGCTGTCCGAGGCTAGCCCAGTGGCCTGTTCGTATAAACATCGCGTTCGCTGGTCGGGCTTAAATGTCGTGGTCTTATCCCGGCGCCGGTGATCGCAGTGAATGCGCTCCGGAGTCGAGCTGTACCGGACAATAATCTTCCGGCCAGGAACGGCGAACGCAGACCGCCATGGCGCAGCTTAGCGCCAATAAGGCTGCCGCTTTTCCTGAGCCATGCCATGAAAGGCGGCGGCGTTTTCCAGCCGAGTCAGGGAACCGCCCGGCCGGAAGGCGACAACGCGAGCCGAAGCAGGCACAGGCAGCGGGCCAAGGCAGCGCACGCAAGCAACGGGCACAGGCCAGGAACCAGAGCAGGCACAGGCCAGGAGATGGAGACGCGCCACAGGGCCGGAGGCGCGCCACACGGCCGGAGGCGCCCGTCGTTCCGGCCGCGCCACCCTCACCCCGGCGGCCTTCCGGCCGCGCGACTCCCCCCGGCGGCCTTCCGCCGCGCCACCTTGACCCCCCGGACAGCTTTCCGTCCGCACCACCTCCGACCCGACCCGGTTCGGACACCCAGCAGGGCCCGCACCGGATCTCGCCCCGCTTCCGAAGGCCCGGCCGGATAAACCCCATCGAAAATGGCTCCGATTTCGCTTGCCGCCGATCCCGGGCTGTCATTTGACTCATGGTCGACGCTTGGAGAATCGTCAATATTTAACCGGGCCCGCCCGCCGGAGGGAGATTCAGGCTCCCGTCATTGCTTGGTGGATACCACAAAACTCATTTGTCACTTCCGCGCCGGATGGCGTTAAGCGCGGATCTGCAGTTCCGGCAGCCGGCCGCACCGGACCTCACCGGCCCCGCACCGGTCCCGCACCCGCATCGGCCGGGATCGGTCTGCCCCGGTCAGACGAACCGGCGGCCAGGGCGATAGCAGATGCGTTCCCGGATGGTGCTCGCCTGTCCGGGCGAGCATCCGGTGACGCGCCATCGTCCTGGCCGCCGTCGGAAGGTGAGCCGCCGCGCCGCAAGCGGCGCGGCGGCTGGGGACTAACTAGCGGCGTAGAGGATGTCGTACGGCCCCTGCTTCAGCGTGCACTCCTTGAGCGAAGCGCTCGGGAAGCCGTTGTGGACCGCGGGGGTGGCGGTCCAGTTCAGGTTCAGGCCCGTGACGTTGGTCGGCATGCTGGACGTGGCGGCGAGCACGGCGGCCAGCTTGGTCCCGTCCAGCGAGTTGGCCTTCTCGACCGCCCACTTGACCGCGAGCAGGTCGAAGTAACCGGTCACGATGCCCGCGGTCTGCGAGTTCAGCCCGATCTTGGCCTTGGACGCCTCGAGCAGCGCCGTGTTCTCCGGCGTCAGCAACGTGGAGGTCGGCTGTCCAGGCGTGTAGGAGATGTCGCACCCGTCGACCGCACCAGGCGGGAGCTGGGCTTCAGTGACACCGAAGTCATTCAGACCGCCCCAGCCCACGACCACCGGGTTCCAGCCGATCTGCTTGATGCCCTGGACCATGGCCGTGATGCCGGTGAACCCGGTCGGGAACAGCGTCTTGATCCCGGCTTCCTTGGCCTGGGTCAGCGGGGTGGTCAGGTCGATGGCGGTGGGGGAGTAGGTGATCGTCTTGACGAAGGTCAGCCCGGCCGCCTTGGTGTCGGCCTCGGCGTCAGCGGCCAGTTCGACGCTGAACGAGGTCCCGTCGCTGATGATCCCGATATCGTTGTCGTTGTGCGACTTGGCCCAGTTCACCATCAGCTGGGCATACTGGGCGTTCGACGGCCCGGTGCTGAAAGCGGTCGGGTTCTGCGCCGCGTTGAACAGGGCGTAGGCACCGTCACCGTTGACCACCAGGGTCTTCTGCTCCATGAAGTACGGCTGGATCTGGTTCTGGGCCGAGGAGAACGAGTCGTTGACGATGATCACGTCGCCCTGCGCCACGAGCTGGCGGGCGATGCCCAGCGAGGTCGCGGGGTCGCCCTTGTCGTTGTAGTTGGACAGCGAGAACTTGTGACCGCACACGCTGTCGTGCGCGTTGAAGTAGTTGACCTCAATGGTGGACTCGATCTGCGTCAGCGTGCCCGACGTGGCGGTCGGTCCGCTCAGCGGCTCGATATTGGCAATCTTGATCGGGCCCGACGGGATGTTGGAGCACAGGCTCCCTCCCGCCGAGGTGCTGCTGCCGCCTGAGGCGGCGGTGCTTGATGAGCCGCTCGAGCTGCACGCCGCCACCCCCAGCGCGAGCACTGTCCCGACCACGAGGGGTAGGAACTTGCGACGGAAACCAGCCATGCACGACTGCCCCATGTGTCGCTCCTTTCGCGGCCGTTCACGGATTTAGGCCTCTAACCATAGCGTTTTTAGCGTGACACGTCGATAACCATCAAACTTATAGTTTGATAACGATTTGACCTAGAGTCACCATAAGGCGGCCGGCTGGAGCCCCGGTCCAGGCCTGCTGGCAGTCCGGTCCAGGCCTGCCGGCAGTCCGGTCCAGGTCTGCTGGCGCCGAGCCGCCCTCAAGCTGAGCGCGATGTGAGGCGGAGGCGATCACGGCGCGGACGGCAGCGTCCGGAACGCCGTCCCACGGAGCTCCGGCGGACACAGGTGACCGGCCAGACATGCCCGCGGCCAGGTGAGCGTCAGGCCACCGACCTGCTCCCGCCGAGGTCACGGCCGACGAGCTGCCACGGCCGGACGAGCCGCCGCACCGCGCCTGGCCGTCGCCCGGGTCGGCCACGGACCGTCACCGCCAGGCGGCCCTGGCTGACCCGGGCGGTCACGGCTTAAGCTGCCGTCGCAGGCTCAAGGCGTCATCCCCAGGTCCAAGGCGCTACCCCAGGCTCCGCGGTGCTCAGGTTGACCGGTCTGCCCAGTGCTAAGTACTTTGATAGTTATCAAGTTATTAGCGGTAAACGCGATCGCGTACTCGGAAGGTGACCGGTCACCCATGCTTGCCGCCCTCGAAGGCATGATCACCGAGCTGCGCCAGATCGGCGTCCCGATCTCGATGTCCGAGAAGATCGATGCGGTCCGGAGCCTGAACTACCTGCCGCTCGCCGAGCGCAACGGCGTCAAGTCCGCCCTGCGCGCGGCGCTGGTCAAGGACCACGATCACGAGCTCGCCTTCGACGCCCTCTTCGACCTCTACTTCTCCCCGGCGGCCGGCTCCCTGGCGGCCGACGCCGCCGACGCAGAAGCCGACGCGGAAGCGCGGCAGGCCGCCCAGCCCGGCGCAGGCGAAGGCCAGCCCGGAGCCGGGAGCGGGGGCGGCGGCTCGATGGGGTCGCTCGACGACGCGGCCCTGACCGAATTGCTGCTCAACGCCCTGCGCGACGGGAACGAGGTCATGCTGCGCACCATTGCCGGCATGTTCGTGGACCGGCACGCCGCGATCGAGCCCGGCCGCCCGGTCGCGGGCACCTACTACGTGTTCCGCACGCTGCGCGCCGTGGATCCCGACCGGCTGCTCGCCCGTCTGGTCGACAACCCAGAGCAAGCCGGTGAACAGGCCGGCCTGCTCCGCCGGCTGCAGGTCGAGAAGTACGAGGCCCAGCTGCAGCGATTCCGCCAGGCCGTGGAGGCCGAGGTGCGCCGCCGCTTGGTGGACGACCGCGGCGCCGCGGCCGTGGCCCGCACCTTGCGCCGCCCGCTGCCCGAGGACGTCGACTTCCTGAACTCCTCGCGCGAGCAGATCGTCGCCATGCGCGGCGTGATCGAGCCGCTCACCCGGCGGCTGGCCTGGCTGGCCGCCAAGCGCCGGCACCGGCGCCGCGGCGCCCTGGACTTCCGGCGCACCATACGCGAGTCCCTGAGCTCCGGGGGAGTGCCGGTGCAGCCCATATTCCGCAAGCCCCGGCCCTCCAAGCCCGAACTAATCGTGCTGGCCGACATCTCCGGATCGGTCTCCACCTTCGCCGCGTTCACGCTGCAGCTGATGTTCGCGCTGCGCTCGCAGTTCTCCCGGGTCCGCAGCTTCGTGTTCGTCGACGGCATCGACGAGGTCACCGACGTCCTGCAGCACGCGCCGGACGTCATCGACGCCACCCGGCACATCAACGCCAACGGCAGCGGCGTGTGGCTGGACGGCCGTTCGGATTACGGCCACGCGCTCGAGTCGTTCTGGGACCACTGGGGTGAGCAGGTGCGCAGCCGCACTACCGTCATCGTGCTCGGCGACGCCCGCAGCAACTACCACGATCCGGCCGAGCGCGTGCTGAAGGCCGTCCAGGCCAAGGCCGCCCACCTGTTCTGGCTTAACCCCGAGCCGAAGGCCGCCTGGAACAGCGGCGACTCGGTGATCGCCAGGTACCAGCCGTTCTGCGACGCGGTGCACGAGTGCCGGAACCTCCGCCAGCTGCGGCACTTCGTGGAGGAACTCGACTAGAAGCACCACGGCCCGTTCGGCAGAAGATCTTTACTGTGCCGAACGGACCGTGGTCACTGCGGTCAGTTCGGGTCACGGGACCTCGGGCAGCGCGTCGGTGGTGAAGAAATACGCGGCGCCGAAGCAGTCCTCCGGGTCCGCGGCCAGCAGGCCGTCCCGGGGCCGGCTGGTCCTGATGCTCTTCTTGTCCAGCCACGCCTCGGCCGAGTCCAGGTCGCGCACGCTGAACGTGATGCCGTAGATCATGTTGCCCCAGCGCGCCACGTGCTGGCCCAGCGGGGACTGGTCGTCCAGCGGCTGGGCGATCTGGAGCAGGCAGTCGCCCAGCTGGACCAGCTGGTAGCGGAACTGGCCGCCGTCGTCGACGCCGCTGGCCACCGGGACGGCGCCGATACGCTCGACGTAGGTCTGGGCGGCCGCGTCGAGGTCCTTGACCCCGAGCGTCACGTAGGCCAGGCCTTTGATGCCCAGCGGGTGGCCGATCTCCCACATCTTGACCTGCGAGGACCAGGTCTCGAGCAGCCGCGGGTCATTCCGCATGTCCACCTTGCACAGCTCGGCCATGAGGCCGTACATGTCCCGCGGACTGGGGTAGAAGTACGTCATCGCCTCTTCGATGTGGTCCAGCTTGCCGCCGCCCGGCGCGCCGATGTAGACGCCCTGCTCGATCAGGTGGTTGCCCAGCCCGGGCAGGTCGTCGACCTTGTAGCCGACCGAGTGCAGGTGGCGGCCGAACTTGGTGTAGAACTTGCCCACCGGCTTGGTCGGGTCGGCCGGCATGTTCGGCGCCATGGTCTCGATGCACAGGTCGCTGATCAGCAGCAGTCCCGCCCAGCGGTCCTCGACCGGCAGGAAGTTGGGCTCGTCCACGCCCATGTACATCAGGCCGCCGAACACCTCCTCGTAGAACCGGTTGAGGGCCGGCACGTCGTCCGTCATGTGCACGGAGTGGATCATGATGCCGATGCCGTAGTCGCCGGTCTTCCGCACGATCTTCTTCATCTCGTCCCCAATCTCGCGCTAGCGTCTCGCTCTGGCGCGGGGCTACCGGCCCTGGCGCACCTGGCTGAAGGGCACGTCCCGGTCCGCGGCGAACTCGCGCGGCATGCCGAGGACGCGCTCGCTGATGATGTTGCGGGCCATCTCG
Source organism: uncultured Actinomycetes bacterium (assembly GCA_963790065.1). Lineage (GTDB taxonomy): Bacteria > Actinomycetota > Actinomycetes > Streptosporangiales > Streptosporangiaceae > Palsa-504. Next base: position 430,343 of record CAWBNK010000006.1, read on the forward strand.
GTGCTGCCCCCGCCCAGCGATCCGGCCTGCCGCATCAGGAACGACCGCCCGTACTCCAGCCCGGCGTCCTCGTCAGCAACGACCGAGTGCGAGCCCAGGATCTCGAGGTTGATCTCGGCGATCCGGGTGGCCGCCTGCCCGCCGAACAGCCGCATGATGGCCGCCGCGGGCGGCGGCAGCTGCTCGGTGCGCATCCCGTCCGTGACGCGCGAGATCAGCTGCTGCTGGATCCGGGAGATCGCGTGCGCCTCGGCCACCAGCTCGCGCACGTAGACGTCGTCCGCCTGACCGGAGGCCCGGACCACCTCGGCCAGCGCCGCGCTACTGGGCCCGCGGCGCGGCGGGCCGCCGCCGCCGCTGACGTACGGCGAGCCGCCGCCGACCGCGTTGCGCTCGTGGAACAGCTGGCGGCTGGCCACCGCCCAGCCGCCGTTGACCTCGCCCACCACGGCGGACGCGGGCACCACCACGTCGTCGAAGAACTCCTGGCAGAACTCGTTGTTGCCGCCGATCTGCTTGATCCGCTTGATGTCGATGCCGGGCTGGTGCACCTTGAGCAGGAACATGGTCATGCCGCGGTGCTTGGGCGCGTCCCAGTCCGTCCGGGTCAGGCACAGCGCGTAGTCGGCGGCGTAGGCGCCTGAGCTCCAGATCTTCGAGCCGGACAGGATGAACACGTCGCCGTCGCGGGTGGCCCGGGTGGTGACGCCCGCCAGGTCAGACCCCCCGCGCGGCTCGGACAGGAACTGGACCATCACCTCGTCGCCGCGGATGATGGCCGGCAGGTGCTGTTGCTTCTGCTCCTCGCTGGCCATGTCGAGTACGGTCGCCCCGCAGATGGAGAACGTGGGGGTGTTGAGGGCCAGCGGCATCTCAAAGCCCGCGCACTCCTCGTTGAAGGCCTGCTGATGCGCTCGGGTCAGGCCGAGGCCGCCGTACTCCCGCGGGAAGCAGATGCCGGCGAAGCCGCCGTCGTACAGCATGCGCTGCAGCTCGCGGGCCCGGGGCCAGATGGCGTCGCCCCGGGCGAAGACGGCCTCCATGCTGCCGTCCTCGTGGGGGTTCAGCCGGGGCATGCTGTCGGCCAGCCAGGCCCGGGCCCGGAGCCGGAACGACTCGACGTCTTCGGTGCCTGCCGCGGTCACGTTTTCACTCATTGGTGTCCCCACTCAGATGCCGAGGATGTCTGCCAGGCGCCTGCGATGCTCGCTGGGCGTGCCGAACATCGCCCGGTTCACCGTCGCCCGCCGCAGGTACAGGTGAATGTCGTGCTCCCAGGTCACGCCGATCCCGCCGTGCAGCTGCACGCAGTCCTGGATCAGGTCGGTCGCCTTCTGCCCGACATAGGACTTGGCCACGCTGGCCAGCTCGTCGGCGTCCTCGGCGTGCCGCGCGGACGCGTGCGCCGCGGCGCCCGCCGTGGCCTGGCAGGCCTCCAGCCATAGTTTCATGTCCGCAAAACGATGCTTGAGCGCCTGGTAGGAGGCCAGCGGGCGGCCGAACGAATACCGGTCGAACGCCCACTGCACGGTGAACTCGAAGACCCGGCCGATCGCGCCGGCGGTCTCCGCGCACTGCAACGCCACCGCGATCTGGATCTGGCGGTTCACCGCGGCCTCGGCGCTCCCGGCCGGCCGGACTACGCCGGTGCCGGGCACGGCCACGCCCACCAGGTCCACCCGGGCGTACCGCCGCACCAGGTCCAGGCTGTGCTGGGCCGTGACGGTCACCCCGGGGGCGGCGGCGGGCACCAGCACCTGCACCAGGCCGTCCGGCGCCGCCGCGGTGACCAGGAAGTAGTCGGCCTGATCGCCGGAGTCGACCCGGTCCTTGACCCCGGTGACGACGTACCCGGAGCCGTCCGGGCTGGCCTGGACGGTCGGCGCCAGCGGAGCGAAGCCCTGCCCCGGCTCGTAGCTGGCCCAGCTCGCCGTCGCCTCGCCGGCCATCAGGGCCGCGATCACCTCGGCGTGTTCGGCCGCGCTGGCCGCCTCGCTGAGGGCCGCCGCGACCAGGTTGGTGCCGATCAGCGGTCCCGGCGACACGAGCCGGCCCATCTCCTCGGCCACGATGCAGGCGTCCACCAGCCCCTCGCCCGAGATGCTGTCACCGCCCGCCGCGGGATCGACGGTCAGGGCGTTCCAGCCCAGCTCGCTGCCGCGCTTCCACCAGTCGGTCTCGAAGCCGACGCCGCTTTCGCCCAGTTCGCGGACCCGCGTGAGCGGCATCTCCTTCTCGAGGAATTCCCTGGTGGTGGCGCGGAACAGCTTCTGGTCCGCAGTGAGGTCGAAGTCCATCCGGTGATCTCCTCCGGCGCGGGTAAAGGCCCGCCGCGAACCCCCGGCGGACCGTCAGCGCGCGAGCGCGCCAGTTCGTTACTTTTACAAGCGTTGCACTATTCGCCCCGCCAGGTCAACCGTCTCCGCCGCCTCCGTCCCGATCCGCTGCCAACCTCCGGCGTGAAGCCCCGCCCGCCGCTTCAGCCCGCGCAGCAACGTGATCCCTCGTGATCGTGGCCAGGGGCCGAGGGCGGGGATCCGGCACGGCCGCAGGTCAGCCCCTTCGGGTTAACTGCCATACCCGGACTGGGGCGCGGCCGCCAAGAGAAAATCCCCTTTATCCGGACGCAAGTTCCCTTATGCGCATTTACCGTGACGTAACAAGCGCGGATACAACTGGCGCCGAGCGCATCCTCACCAAGTGAGGACGGCGGCTTCCTCGATTTCCTCGCTCGTGTCCCGCGGCCGGGAAATGGCGCTAATAGCGGCCGAATCCTGCCGCTTGGCGCGGCGGCCTTTCGCTACCGAGCCGTTCTGCGTGCCGACCACGGGCCGCGGCGTCGGCGCCAGTTCCCACAGCCCGTCAAGCAGATCGGAGAGCACGTCGCGGCGCAGCGAGTAGTAGTAGTTGCGCCCGGCCTTGCGCGTGCTGATCAGGCCCGCGTTCTGCAAGATCTTGGTGTGGTAGGAGATCGTCGGCTTGGACACCGGCAGCGTGCTCTCCAGCGTGATGCAGGCCAGTTCGTCGACCTTCGACATTTGGACGATGATGCTCCACCGGATCGGATCGCTCAGCGCCCGGAAGACCTCGATCGGCGGGTTTTCGACGTTCAGCTTGCCAGCCATGAGATAGCTCGGCTTCCCCTTTGGTGCCAACATCATCACGATACGGGCACGCTTTGCAGACAACTTCGAGAACTATCATACCGCGCCGAGAGCAAACCCAACGCCCGCCCCCAGACAAGTCACAAGGAGTTAACACGCCGCCTGGACCGTTCGGCATGTGCTGCCGACCGTCCCCGGCCGGTGATATCAGGCGGTCCGGGCCGAGCTCTGGACCTCCTCGGTACCGCGCACGATCGCGAAGACGTGCTCGTCCTGGGCCAGGGCCGGGGAGTCCCCGCTGATGACGATGCGGCCGCGCTCCATGACGTAGCAGCGGTTGGAGTTGGCCAGCGCACGCGGCACGCTCTGCTCCACGATCAGGATGGCCATGCCCTGCTCGCGAAGCTGCGCAACCGCCTCGTAGATGGTGCGGATGACGATGGGGGCCAGGCCCGAGGTGGGCTCGTCGAGCATCAGGACCTTCGGCTCGGCCATCAGCGCCTGGCCGATGGCGACCATCTGCTGCTCGCCGCCGGACAGGAAGCCCGCGTTGCGGGACGCGTAGGTGCGCAGGATCGGGAACAGGTTGTAGACACGTTCCATGGACGTGGCCACCGCCTTGCGGCCCTGGCGCCGCCGCGTGTAGGCGCCGAGGCGCAGGTTCTCCTCGACGTTCAGGCTGGCGAAGATCCGGTGGCCTTCGGGCACGTGAGCCAGCCCGGCGTCGACGATCTCCCGCGAGCTGGCCCGGGACATCTCGGTGCCGGCCAGCTTGATGCTGCCCGGGAAGCGGCCGTAGCGCAGCCCGGCGATGGCTAGCAGGCTGGTGGTCTTGCCCGCCCCGTTGCGGCCGATGAGCGCTACCGTCTCGGCCTCGTGGACCTGGAAGGATATGCCGTCGACGGCCTGCAGCGAGCCGTAGCCGGCGTGCAGGTCGGATACCGCGAGCAGGGGGTCGCCGGTGCTCATGACGATGCCTCCAGTGGCTCATCGATGCCCAGGAACACGCTGGCTACGGTCGCATCGGCCCGCATCTCGGCCGGGGTGCCCTGGAACAGGATCCTGCCTTGGTGCAGGCAGGTGACGGTGTCGGCGATGGACAGCACCATCGGGACATTGTGCTCGATCAGCAGCACGCCCACGCCCGAACGAGCCAGGTTCTGGCAGACCTCGGTCACCAGGTCGAGCTCGACCGGGCTCAGGCCCGCGGCCGGCTCGTCGAGCAGGACGAAGCTGGGCCGCAGGGCGATGGCCCGGGCCAGCTCGACCATGCGCCTGGTGCCGTGCGGCAGCGCGGCGGCCTGCTGGAGCAGGACACGGTGCAGGCCGAGCGCCTCGAGGATCTCCAGCGCCTCGTCGCGGGTCTGGCGGTTGACGCGTACGCCGCGGGGCAGCCGCAGGATGGACTCCGGGCCGGTGCAGCGTACCCGCAGCTCGACGGCGGGAATGACGTTTTCGAGCGCGGTCTCGCGGAGCATGAGCTTGGGGCTCTGGAACGTCCGGGCGATCCCGGACCGCGCCACCGCGTGCGCCGGCTGGTCATCCAGCCGGTTGGACCCGATCGCGATCTGCCCCTCGTCGAGGGTATAGAACCGCGAGATCAGGTTCAGCAGTGTTGTCTTGCCTGACCCGTTCGATCCGATCAGGCCGTGGATCTGCCCGCGCGCCAAGGTCAGGCTGACGTTATCGACCGCGGTGACGCCGCCGAAGGCGCGCTTGGCGTTCTCGATGACCAGCGGATCGGGGCTGTCGGCGCCGACCACCGGCGGCCAGGCGGGCAGCGTGGCCCCCGGTTTTCCGGCCGTCACGGTGGCGGCCGTGGCGGCCGGGGCCCCGTTGGCCGAGGCGTCCGCCGCGGCCGGAGCCGCGGCCGGAGCCGTGCCGTGGGACGGGCCCGAGGTCAGGCTGGGCGCTCGCGGCCTGATGCCCAGCCGTTCGCTCAGCACGTTGATCCTGGCCATCAGCCCGTTCGGCAGGAAGACCGCGAATACCAGCAGCAGCACGCCGAAGACGATGCCGTTGTACTGCTGGAACGAGGTGAAGAACTGGTTGATCCCCAGGATGATGATGCTGCCGACCAGCGGGCCGAGGATGGTGCCCATCCCGCCGATGGTCATGCCGGCCAGCAGCAGCACGGCAAACTGGACCGACGAGCTGCCCGGGGCGAAGAACTGCTGCGTGTAGACGTATAGCCCGCCGGCGATCCCCGCCATGACGGAGGCGACGAGGATGGCCAGCAGTTGCGTCCGGTACGCCCTGATCCCGATCGACGTGGCGAGCTGCTGGCTGGTATGCAGGGCCACGAACCGGTGCCCGACCCGGCTGTGCACCAGCGCCCAGCTGAACAAGGTGGCCAGCAGCACGAGCGAGACCATGATGATGTACAGCGTCTCGCCGCCGATTTGCGGCGCGAACCCGGCCACGGCGTACAGCGGGATGCCGGTGTCGGCGCCGACCAGTCCCCACTGCTGGGCCACGGTGGGGATGGCCAGGGCCGCGAACAGCGAGACCAGGGCCAGGTAGAAGCCGCCGACGCGCAACGCGGGCAACCCGATGATCAGGCCGCCCACGCCGCCGACCACGCCGCCGATGATGCACATGGCCACCAGGCCGATGCCGTGCGGGTGGTATTTCGCGGCCAGGATGGCGCCGTAGGCGCCCACCGCGAACACCGCCGTGATGCCCAGGATGTACTGGCCGCCGTATCCCATCGCGATGTTCAGCGCGACGGCGATGATCAGGAAGCACAGGACTTCCTCGTACTCGCCGAGCCGGAACGAGCCGTTCCCGCCCAGCTGCGGCACGATGTACAAGGCGATGATCAGCGCGACGGGAATGGCCCACCGCAACCAGGTCCGGCCGCCGTCCTTCAGGCCCAGCCTTACCGCGATGTCGTTCATACCTGACGCACCGCCGTCCTGCCGAACAGGCCGGTTGGCCGGACCGCGAGCACGACCAGGACCAGGATCAGCCCGGCCAGGATCTCGTAGTTGGAGCTGACGTACAGGTCGAACATCTGCTCGGCCACGCCGAGCAGCAGCCCGCCGATCACGCAGCCGCGCAGGCTGCCGAACCCGCCCGCCGCCAGCGCGATGAAGCCCTTCAGGCCGTAGGTCAGCCCGACCGTGACGTCGGCCGAGACGATCGGCGCCACCACGAAGGCGGCCAGCGCCGTGACCAGCCCGGCGATGATGAAGGCCAGCCGGCTGATGCGCAGCGCGTCGATGCCGCGCAGCGCCGCGACCTCGCGGTCCTCGGCCACGCCGCGCATCGCGGTGCCCAGCCAGCTGCGCTTGTAGAAGACCTCGAGGGCGACCAGGATCGCGATCATGACCACGAAGGCCAGGATGAACTTCGTGGCCACGTGCACCCCGGCCACGATGACCGTCCCGTTGCCGAGCGCCCCGGGGATCGGGACGACCGGGTTCTGGCCGTAGATGATCGACGCGACCGTCTCGATGATCAGCGAGAACGCCAGCGTCGCGATGAACCAGCCCAGTCCGGTCACCGGCCGCGCCACGAACGGCCGCACCGCGACCCGTTCCTCGATCAGGCTCAGCGCCACCACCGCCCCGACGATCACCAGCAGCGTGACGATCTGCGGCAGGTGCCAGCGGTCGAGGCAGAAGTACGACACCAGGACGCCGGCCATCATCAGGTCGCCCTGGGCGACGTTGAAGATGGCCGTCGAATTGAACACGACGGTGTAGCTCAGCGCGATCAGGCCGTAGACCGACCCGACGGCCAGTCCGGCGAATAGCGCAGTCAGGAACAGCGTCATCGCAAGCAACCCCCTGCCCGGCCGTCAGCGGCCATCAGCCACACAGCGAACTCAGTCAGTGACATCAGCCCGCGCCCTTTCAGGTTTACAGCCGCACGTGCCACGCCACCGGGCGGGCCGGTCGGCCGGCCCGTCCAGGGCGGCCATCCCGCCCTCGGCCACCTCAAGCAGCCGGCTGCCAGGTCGGCGGACCACGCGAAACGATTCAGCGTATATCAAACTATCTATAAATATTCCGCCCACGTCAAGGGCATTGTCCAGGTAGCCGGGCGTGCTCCGGTTCCGCGCCGGGGTCATGATGGCTTCGGCCAGACGTAGGGTGCGGCCTCGGCGGGGGACATGCCCAGCCACTCGGCCAGCACCTCCACCGTGTGGTCACCCAGGCGCGGGGTCGGCCGCCGGACCACGGGCGGCGTCTTGGCCAGCCGGTGCGGGGGCGCCGCGTACTCGGCCACGCCCAGGTCCGGGTGATCCATCTCAAGCAGGTAGTGCCGCTCCCGGTGCTGCGGGTCGCGCACCACGTCCTCGGCGTCCTGCACCGCCCCGGCGGCCAGGCCGGCCTTCTGCAGCAGCCGCATGGCCTGCTGGGCGGTCCGCTCGCTGGCCCAGGCCGCCAGCGCGGCCCCCAGCGCCGCCCGGGCCTGCTCATCGGGCGGCTGGTCATCCGGCGACTGGATGGCCTCGGCCAGGTCGGCGCGCCCGAGGAACTCGGCCAGCGTCGCCCAGTCGGCGGCATCCTCGATCTCGACGGCCAGCCAGCTGTCATCGCCGTGGCAGCGGACCACCTCGGACAGCAGCGCGCCGGGGACCTGGTTGCCCGGCACCACCGAGGCCCGGCCGTTGACCACGTAGTCCAGCATCATCGGGCCCATCACGGCGGCCGCGGTCTCCACCTCGGCCAGGTCCACGTGCGTGCCGCGGCCGGTACGGTCCCGCGCGGCCAGCGCGGCCAGCACCCCGAACACGCCGTGTGCCTCGGACATGTAGTCGAAATGGACCCCGCTCGGGTACCGCCAGGCATCGGTCAGGCCGACGAACGTGCAGATCGTCGCGCCGTAGGCCAGGTAGTGCGAGCGCGGGCCGCTGTGCCCGAATCCGGTCAGCGACAGCATGATGATGCGCGGGTTGACCGCGGCGATCTGCTCGTAGCCCAGGCCCCACCGCTGCATCACGCCGGGCGCGTAGTTCTCCACGATGACGTCGGCGGCGGCGGCCAGCCGCAGGAACAGCGCCACGCTATCTGCGTCCTTCATATCCAGCGCCACGCTGCGGGTGGTGCGGTTGAAGTTCGCGAACATGGGCGACGTGTCGGCCCCGGACGGCTCGTGCACCACCGGGTCCTCGGGAGCCCACAGCCGGCGCAGGTTGTCGGGCCGGGACGGCGACTCGATCTTGACCACATCGGCGCCCAGCTCGGCCAGGGCGGTACCGCTGAGCGCCCCGGCGATGGCCGTGCCGAACGAGATGGCCCGGATGCCGCTCAGCGGACCGGGCACCGGAGCCGGCGGCGGGGGCTCCCGCCACTGGCGGGCGATCTCGGCCGCGTCACTCTCGCCCAGCCGCGGCGCGGGCCTGCGGTACTGGGCCAGTACCCGCTCGGCGCAGCGGAACGGCTCACCGGGCAGGTCGAACTCCCCCAGCCCGGCCAACGGCTTGCGGACGAAGAAGCCGCGGGTGCGCGGCTGGATGTCGTCGACGAAGTCGCCGACCGTGTTGACCACCGTGCACGGCAGGCCGAGCTGCTGGCCCCGCACGACGAAGTCCTCCCGGCTCATGGCCGCGACCAGCGGGCGCATGACCTCCATGATCTTGTCCTCGTACGGGTGGCGCTTGCCCGGGTGGCCCCAGGTGGGATCGGAAAGCTCGGCCGGGTGACCCACCAGTTCCATCAGCGCGAACCAGTGCTTGTCCGTGGACGCGGCGAACTCGACCACGCCGTCACGGCACTGCCAGGTGCCGCCGCCGGAATACTGCGCCCCGGGCGGACGCCGATGGCCGATGCGGGCGCCGTTGGTGTAGCTGTAGATGTCGAAGCAGGACGAGCTCATCACCTCGTGCGCCGACATGTCGATCAGCTGGCCGCCGGCCTCCGGCCGGGCCCGCAGCGCGGTGAGCACCGCGAGCGCGGCGTGCGTGCCGACGAAGTCGTAGAGCTGCTGGCCCGGCACCACCGTCGGCGGGCCCTCAAGCGGTCCCTGCACGTACATCAGGCCGCTCATGGCGTGCGAGGTGAGATGGGTGGCGCGCCAGGTGCGGTAGGGCCCGGTCAGGCCGAACGGCGTAATGGAGCAGACCACCGTGTCCGGCCCGGCCCAGGCCAGCTCGCCGGTGACCGGGTCGAAGCCCGCCACCGGTTCGGTCACGGTCGGCGTGAGCACCACCACGTCGCAGTTCGCGCCCAGGTCGGCCAGCACCGCCGCCGCCTCGGGGCGCCGGTAGTCGAGCATCACCCCGCGCTTGTTGGCCTGGTAGTACGCGAAGCTGAGGCTGCCGTCCGGATCGGCCCGGTCGCCGGCGAACGGCGGGCGCCGCCGCAGCTGGTCGCCTTCGGGCGGCTCCACCTTGACCACGTCCGCCCCGGCGTCGGCCAGCAGCCGGCCGCAGTAAGTGCCCAGGGGACCCGACAGGTCCAGGACCCGGATCCCGCCCAGCGGTAGCTCAGATGTCTCGCCAGCCATAAGCCCACCTTCGGCGGCCCGGTCGGGCCCGACGCCGGCGCCTGCTGCTCCCCGCCGGCGCGCAGCGCCAGGGGCCCAGCGGCACCGTGGGTGCCGTCGGCCATCTGGATCGCCTGCATACCTGCCGACCTCGAGTTAGCGCCCTGTCGGACTAAGCTTACTTTTAAGTCAATCTACAACTATCGAACAATTTTGGCTGCCCCGGCCTCCGGCGTCAAGGATTCCTGGCCGTCTCTTCCGGCCGGCCGGCCGTCACCGGACCTTATTCTCTGCGCCGCGTGTTTTCCAGCCGGGCCTATCGACGCCGCGGGGCCCGCCCCGCCGGGCCATGTCACCGCACCGCGCGGTCCGGCCGCCGCCCCGTCGCTGACGTGCGACGGGCTGGACCGGTGCGCCCCGCTTGTGGTCAAATACTTCTAAGGTTCGATGTATTACGAATTTATGGCGGGCGCCGGGGACGTGCCGCCGCGGTCGCTGATCGCCCGCGGCGCGCCCGCGCCCCGGCTGTGATCGCTGACCTGAAGACCTGAAGAGGAGCGCGAAGTGGCCTACCTCAAGCCGCTGCCGGCGATAACCGACCTCAACCGCCCCTTCTGGGATGCGCTCAAGCGCCACGAGTTCGCGGTCCCCCGGTGCGAGGACTGCGGGGCCTACAACTGGGTGCCCTACCCCGCCTGCCGCTCCTGCCTGTCCGAGCGCCAGGCCTGGACCCCGGTCAGCGGCCAGGGCACCGTGTACAGCTACACGATCTCGCACCGCGGCCCCGGCGCGTTCGACGCGGAGGTGCCCTACGCGATCGTGCTCGGGGAACTGGCCGAACGGCCGCGGCCCATGCTGGTGCTCGGCAACCTGGTGAACTACCCGGTCGACCAGATCAGCATCGGCATGCCGATCCAGATCAGCTACCTGGACGTGCCGGACGAGGACGTGACGATCTGGCAGTGGCAGGCGGCCGGATAGCCGGCCCCGACGAGAAACCCTCGAGAAACCCCGAGAAACCCCGAGGAGGGGCTGACGTGGATTTGTCACTCGGCGAGGACCAGCAGTCGCTGCGCGCGGCGTTCGCGGAGTTCTTCGACAAGGAAGCCACGACCGAACGGGTCCGGGCCGCCGAGCCGCTGGGCTTCGACCAGGACCTGTGGGCCAAGCTGGCCGGGACCGGGGCCGTGGCCATGGGCCTGCCCGAGGACGCCGGCGGCGGCGGGGCCAGCAGCCTGGACCTGGCCCTGGTCGCCGAGCAGTACGGCCGGCGGCTCGCGCCGGTGCCGTTCGTCGAGTGCGCCGCGGCGGGCGGGATACTCGCCGCGGCCGGCGCCACCGGGCTGCTGGGCGGCGTGGCCGACGGCAGCACGCTGCCGACGCTCGCGCTGTCCCCGGCCCGCGACGGGCGGTTGCGGCTGGTGCCCGCGGGCGCGGTGGCCGAGATCGTGGTGGCGCTCGACGGCGACCGCCTGATCGCGCTGCGGCGCGAGCCAGGACCGCGTCCGCACGTCGAGGCCATCCCGAACCTCGGCTCGAGCCCGCTGGCCGACTGGTCGCTCGACGACGGCGAGCGGATCGAGCTGGCCGCCGGCCCGCAGGCCGTCCGGCTCTACCAGGACGGCCTGAGCCAGTGGAAGCTGCTGACCGGCGCGGCGCTGGGCGGCCTGCGCGCGTCGGCCCTGGAGCTCGGCGTCGCCTACGTCAAGGCGCGCAAGGCGTTCGGCGTCATCATCGGCTCGTTCCAGGCCATCCAGCACCGCCTGGCCGACCTGGTGGTGGCGGGCGACGGCGCCCAGCTGCTGATGTACGAGGCGGCCTGGGCCCGGGACGCGGGGCAGCCCCAGGCGGCTGCGCTGGCCTCCATGGCCTTCCTGTTCGCCGCGGATACCGCGTTCCGCACCACCAGGGAATGCCTGCAGTTCCACGGCGGCTACGGCTTCACGCTCGAATACGACATCCAGCTGTACTTCCGGCGGGCCAAGGCCTGGCCGCTGGCCCTGGGCGACCCGAAGCGGGAGTACGAGCAGCTGGCCGGCCTGGCCTACCCGGAAGCGGGGGAGGAGTAAGAGGTGGACTTCTCAGACGTCGACAAGCTCGCCGAGTACCGCTCGGGCGCACGCGACTGGGTGGACAAGCACGTCGATCCCGCCTGGGCCGAGCAGCAGCGGACCTCGGGCAGCTACCACACGCCCGAGCTGCACGCGCTGCTGGCCGAGCAGGGCTGGCTGGGCGCGGGCTGGCCGGCCGAATACGGCGGCACCGCCAACGACCCGGACATGGCCGCCGCGCTGATCGAGGAGCTTGAGGCCGCCGGCCTGCACCTGGACGGCTGGTACACCACCCGGATGATCGCCAACACGCTGCTGCACACCGCCACCGAGGAGCAGAAGCGCAGCTACGTCGGCGGGGCGCTGCGCGGCGAGATCATCATCGTGCTCGGTTACACCGAGCCGGACTCCGGCTCGGACGTGGCCGCGGCCAAGACCCGGTCCCAGCGGGACGGCGACGAGTGGCTGATCAACGGCCAGAAGATGTTCACCAGCACGGCGCACCGGGCCACCCACGTGTTCATGCTCACCCGCAGCAACACCGAGCTGCCCAAGCACAAGGGCCTGACCACGTTCATGGTCCCGCTGGCCAGCCCCGGGGTGGAGATCAGGCCGGTCTACACGCTCGGCGGGCAGCGCACCAACGCCACCTTCTACACCGACGTGCGGGTCCCTGACTCGGCCCGGATCGGCGCGGTCGACGGCGGCTGGGGGGTCATGCACGTGGCCCTGGTCTTCGAGCGCAGCGGCACCGGCGGCGGCCGCCGGTCCGGGCCCAGCCTGGCCGGACGGGTCGCGAGCTGGGCGCAGCAGACCCGCCGGGAGGACGGCACCCGGGTCTGGGACGACGCCACGGTCAAGGAGCGGCTGGCCCGGATCGCCATCGACGCCGAGGTCGCCCGGCTGCTCGGCATGCGCACCGCCTGGATCTCCGCCACCGGCGGGCTGCCGGGCACCGAGGGCTCGGAGACCAAGCTGTTCAGCGCCGAGAGCGCCCAGCGTCAGCACTGGGACCTGCTGGAGATCCTCGGATCCGAGGCGGTGCTGCACCGCGAGGCGGGTGACGCGCCGCTGACCGCGGCGGTCGAGGAGGCGTTCCGGCGCGGGGTGGTCGGCACCATCTACGGCGGGTCCTCGGAGATCATGCGCGAGATCGTGGCCGAGCGCGTGCTCGGCCTGCCCCGCGCCCGGGCCAGGAACTGACCAGCGCCTTGCCGGCCGGCCGCCCGGGCTTAGGCGCAAAGATCAAGGGCGCCCATGAGACGAACGATCCGTGGTACTCGCCGTCGCCCTCCAACCGCACGCGCTGCTCGAACGGGACCCCGTCCGCCACTGCGCTGCTCGAACGGGACCCCGCCCGCCTCCTCCGGCGCCCGTTGACCCCGGAGCGCCTACCGTGGCCCCGGACCGCCGAGCTAGGATCCCGAAGCGCTGGAGCGGGTTGCTCTCGGCAGCAAATTCGTTAGATACTTAGATGAATATGTTTCCATAGGAGGCTGCGAGATGGAACAGCAGACGGCGGCGCCCGAGGCCGGTGCCCCCAGCGAGCTGGCGAGCCAGGTCGGCGTCGAGCGCCTGTTTGCCCCCGAGTCGGTGGCCGTGGTGGGCGCGTCGGAGCAGGGCCTGGGCCACATGGTGTTCGCCAACCTGCTCCGTGACTTCCCCGGCACCCTTTACCCGGTCAACCCCAGGCGGCCCGAGGTCCTGGGCGTCAAGGCCTACCCGACCGTCGACGACCTGCCCGAAGCGGTCGACATGGCCGTGATCCTGGTCCCGGCGCTGCAGGTGCCCAACATCGTCGACCGGTGTGCCGCGCGGGGGATCGGCGGGGCGCTGGTGCTGGCCGCCGGCTTCGCCGAGGCGGGCCCGGAGGGCAAGGCGGCCCAGGAGCGGATGACCAACCTGGCCCGCACGTCCGCGTTCCCGATCATCGGCCCCAACTGCAACGGCTTCATGAACGGCTACCGGACCACCCTGGCCACCTTCGCCATCCCGCCCACCAGCGACCGGCCCACGCCGGGCCCGATCGCCCTCATCTCGCAAAGTGGCGGCTTCGGCGCGTACATCATGGAGAAGGCGGTCGTCGGCGGACTGCAGGTCGGCTGGTACCTGAGCACGGGCAACGAGGCCGACATGAACGTGGCCCGCAGCCTGGCGTACCTGATCGAGCGGCCCGAGGTCAAGGTGGTGCTCTCGTTCTTCGAGGCCATCCGGTCACCCGAGGTGTTTCTCCAGGTCGTCTCCAGGGCCGCCGAGCTGGGCAAGCCGATCATGGCGGTCAAGGCCGGCCGGACCTCGGAAGGCGCGCGGGCGGCGGTCAGCCACACCGCCTCGATCGCCGGTTCCAGCGAGGTGTACAACGCCGTCTGCCGTCAGTACGGCCTGCTGCAGGCGGGCAGCGTCGAGGAGATGGTCGACTTTGGGCTCGCCTTCCAGACCGGCCGCCGGATGAGCGGCCGCCGCGTGGGCGTGCTGACCGCCTCCGGCGGCGCCGGCGCGCTGATGGCCGACGCGGCCGAGATGGCCGGCCTGACCGTGCCGCCGCTGCCCCAGCCCGACCAGGACAAGCTGGCCGCCCTGATGCCCAGCTTCGCCAGCGCCGCCAACCCGGTGGACCACACCGGCGCGTTCAACCCGGCCAACTTCGAGCCCGTGCTGGACGGCCTGACCCAATCCTCGGGCGTGGACGCGGTCCTGCCGCTGGTCTGGGTGATCCGGGACGCCGAAGCGGACGCGGTCAAGCGGATCTACGCCGCCACCGACAAGCCGATGGCGGTCGCGGTCACGATCGCGGCGCCGGTGCTGGCCGAGGCGGGCATCCCCACCTACGGCGACCCGGCCCGGGCCGTGCGCGCCCTGGGCGCGCTGGCCCGCCACTCCGCGATGCTGCGCGCCCACGAGCGCGCCCCGGTGCCTGCGCCGGACCCCGACCGGGTGAGCCGGGTCAGGCAGCTGCTGGCCAAGGACGGCCCGCGGCCGTTCGTGCTGGAATCAGCGGCCAAGCAGGTGCTGGCCGAGTACGGCGTCCCGGTCAGCCGGGAGACCGTAGTCGGCTCCGCCGCCGAAGCGGTGGCCGCCGCCGAGCAGATCGGCGGCCGGGTGGCGCTCAAGCTGCTGTCCTACCGCCTGCCGCACAAGTCCGACTCAGGCGCGTTGCGCCTGGGCCTGAGCGGCGAGGCGGCGGTGCGCGGCGGCTACGAGGACATGGTGCGGGACATCTCGGCCGCGTTCCCGGGCATCGAGATCGAGGGCGTCCTGGTCCAGGAGATGGTGCCGGCCAGCGTGGAGATCTCCTGCGGGCTGCAGCGCGACCCGGTGTTCGGCCCGATGGTGGCGGTCGGCCTGGGCGGCACCCTGATCGAGATCGTGGGCGGCGCGGTGCTGCTGCGCGCGCCGTTCACCCACCGCCAGGCGCGCGAGGCCGTCGACCTGATCTGCGACCGGCGGCTCGGCCAGGCCAGCCGCGGCCTGTCGCAGGCCCAGGCGGAGATCATCGCCGGGGTGCTCACCGGGGTCGGCGCGCTGGCCCTCGAGCTGCCCGAGGTGGAGTCGGTGGACATCAACCCCATCCGGGTCGACGGCAACGTGGTCCGCGCGGTGGACGCCCTCATCGTGGTCGCCGGCGGTCCGGCCGCCGCGACGGACGCCGTGGCGGCCGGGGCCGCCTCGACCTGAGCCGAGCCTCCGCGCGCCGGCGGAGCTCCGTCCCGCCGGCGCGCGGACGTTCACCGAGTGACCAGTGTGTGCAGGTCGTGTGGAGATGATTTATAGTTGTGGAAGTACTCCGCCGTCGGGACATGACAGGCGGACCGGTAGGGAGTCAGGAACTTCATGACCATGGACGCCTTGTCATCACAGCCACCCACCGAGATCTTCAAGGCCCTCAGTGACCCGGTCCGGTGGAGCATCATCGTGCAGATGGCTTCGGTGGACGAGCTGGCGTGCATCACGCTCGAGGACACGCTGCCCGTCTCCAAGCCCACGATCTCGTACCACACGAAGATCCTGCAGCACGCTGGCCTGATCAACGTGCGCAAGTCGGGGCGCAATTACTACTACTCGCTGCGCCGCGACGTGCTGCACAAGCTGCTTGATGACCTGTGGGAGCTCGCGCCCACGCCGCGTCCGGTGGTCAGCAAGGAGGACGGCCAGGTGGCCATGGGCCGCCGGCAGAAGCGCGCCGACTCCTACAGCACGGCCCGCAAGCGCCGGAACAGCTCCCCGGTCGTCGAGGAAGCCGTCGTCCTGACCTGGTAACGCTGTCCCCCACACCCGGACCCAAGTCAGTTCGATAGATCTATAACCTTGACTCGAAGTGCCGCTGGTCTCTAGCATGGGTTTCTAGCTCAGCGGAGCCGCGGCACCCTGCCCACCTGAGGTCTGCGGCCGACCCGAAAGGGAACGCATGACCTTCCCAGGCCGGACGGCCGCGATCACCGGGGTCTACACGACCGTCCAGGGCAAGAAGCTCGGCCGCACCGAGGAGTCACTGAAGCTCGAGGCCATCAAGGGCGCGCTGGCCGACAGCGGGCTGTCGTTCGCCGACGTCGACGGCATCATCCCCATGGAAGCCTCGATGCACGGCCCGGGCCTGGTTTACCACATGCAGTGGGCCGAGCAGCTGGGCGGCCGCCCGCTCGGCTTCATGGGCATCGGCCAGGCCTCGGGCGGCGTGGCCAAGGCGGCCGCCGCCATCGACGCCGGGATGGCCGAGGTCGTGGTGATCTTCTGGGCCAACGGCGGCTTCCAGATCGGCCCCGGCGGCACCCCCGTGCCGGACAGCGCGCCCCGCGTCTGGGACTGGGCCTTCGACGTCCACGGCGCGTACATGACCACCTGGTACGCGATGTGGGCCGAGCGCTACATGCACGAGTTCGGCGCCACCCCCGAGGACCTGGCCCGGGTCGCCGTGACCCATCGCTACCACGCCACGCTCAAGCCCGACTCGATCATGGGGCGCCGGGGCGAGATCACGGTCGACGACGTGCTGAACTCCCGGATGATCTGCTCCCCGCTGCACCTGCTCGACTGCGCCATCGACAACGAGGGCGGCTACGCCATCGTGGTCACCTCCGAGGCGGTGGCCAGGAACTGCGACAAGCCCCCGGTCTGGGTCCTCGGCGGCGCCGAGGCCGCGTACACCGACTTCTACACCACGATCCAGGATCCCTGGTTCCCCCGCAGCGGCTACGCGGTGCGCCGGGTCGGGGACATGGTCTTCGACATGGCCGGCGTCAGCCGGGACGATATCGACGTGGCCGGCCTGTACGACTGCTTCACCATCACCATGCTGCGGGACCTGGAGGAACTCGGATTCTGCAAGCTCGGCGAGGGGGCCGCCTACTTCGCCGAGGGCCACACCAGGCTGGGCGGCTCGATGCCCTGCAACACCGACGGCGGCCTGCTGTCCAACAGCCACTGCGGCAGCCCGTCCGGGCTGCACACGATCGAGGTCGTCCGCCAGCTGCGCGGCGAATGCGACCAGCGGCAGGTGCCCGGGGCCCAGATCGGGCTCTCGCTGGCCCAGGGCATGTCCCCGCACGGGCTGACCTCGGCCCTGATCATGGCTACCGACTAAGGAGAAGACACGATGACGGTCCTGGACGCGGCGAGCGCGCCGTACCTCAAGCCGCTGCCGCAGGTCAACGAGGCCAACCGGCCGTTCTTCGAGGGCCTGAAGAACCGCGAGTTCCTGGTGCCGAAGTGCGACCAGTGCGGCGACTACAACTGGGTCCCGTACCCGGCCTGCCGGTCCTGCCTGTCGGAGGAGCAGACCTGGACGCGCGTGTCCGGCGAGGCCACGGTGTACACCTACTCGGTCATCTACCGCGGGCCGGGCGCCTTCAACGCCGACGTCCCCTACGTCGCCGTCCTCGGCGAGCTGACCGAGCGGCCCCGGCCCATGCTGGTGCTGGGCAACCTGGTCGGCACCGACCCGGACGAGATCCGGGTGGGGATGCCCATCCAGATCGCCTACCAGGACATCCCCGGCGAGGACATCACGCTCTGGCGCTGGGTCGCGCGCTAGACAGCGCCGCAAAGCACACGGCCGCAAGGAGCACGCATGCCATTCCCGTCCGGCAAGACCGCGATCGTCGGCGTCTACACCACCAAGCAGGCCAAGTCGCTGCTGCCGGCCACCTCGCTCTCGCTGCAGTTCGAGGCCATCAAGGGCGCCCTGGACGACGCCGGCCTGACGCCCGCCGACGTGGACGGCGTCATCCCGCTGGACCCCACGCCGTACGGGCGGCCGGTCTCGGAGCACATGTTCTGGGCCGAGCAGCTCGGCGAGCGGCCGCTGACCTACCTGGAGGTGGGCATTGCCTCCGGTGGCCTGGCCAAGGCGGCCACCGCGATCGGCGCCGGGATGGCCAACGTGGTCGTGCTGTTCTGGGGCAAGGCCGGCTACCAGATCGGCCCGCGCGGCACGCCCCAGCCCGATGCCGCGCCCCGCACCGGCGCATGGGGCTACGACATCCACGGCGCCTACATGACGCCCTGGTACGCCATGTGGGCCCAGCGCTACATGCACGACTTCGGCGTGACCAGCGCCGAACTCGCCGAGGTCGCCGTCACCCACCGGTACCACGCCACCCTCAACCCGGATTCGGTCATGGGCCGCCGGGGCGAGATCACCGTCGACGACGTGCTCAGCTCGCGCATGATCGCCTCGCCGCTGCACCTGCTGGACTGCGCCATCGACAACGACGGCGGGTACGCGATCGTCATCGCGTCAGAGGCGGTGGCCAGGAACTGCCGCCAGACCCCGGTCTGGGTCCTGGGCGGCGCCGAGTCCGCCTACACCGACATCTACACCTCGATCTCCGACCCGTGGTTCCCAGAGGAGGGCAAGGCCGTGCGGCGCACCGCCGACCTGGCCTTCGCCCAGGCCGGCCTGACCCGCGACGACATCGACGTGGCGGGCCTGTACGACTGCTTCACGGTGACGATGCTGCGGGACCTGGAGGAGATGGGCTTCTGCAAGCTGGGGGAGGGCGCGCACTACTTCGCCGAGGGCCACACCAGGCTCGGCGGCTCCATGCCGTCCAACACCGATGGCGGCCTGCTGTCCAACAGCCACAACACCAACCCCTCCGGCATGCACACCGTCGAGGTGGTCAGGCAGCTGCGCGGCGAGTGCGGGGCCCGCCAGGTCCCCGAGGCCAAGATCGGCATCTCCCTGGCCCAGGGCTACGCCGTCCACGGCATGGCCGGCACCCTGATCATGGCCGTGTAAATCGTCGCACCAGGCCCGCAGGGCCGCACCCTGGCGGAGGTGGTCCGATGAAGTTCGTCATTGAGTACCCGATCGCGAGTGATCAGGGTGGGTCCTGGCTGCTCCCGGACAATATTGTCAGGTTCGCCCAGGAGGCTGAATCGGCAGGCGTCGGCGCACTCGCCCTCACCGATCACCCGGCGCCGTCCAGGAAATGGCTCGAGCACGGCGGCCACGAAACGCTGGACCCGTTCGCCGGCCTTGCTTTCCTGGCCGCGGCCACCAGGCAGCTGCGGGTGATGACGCTGCTGACCGTGGTGCCGTACCGGAACCCTTTGCTGCTCTGCAAGTCGATGACCACCGTCGATGTACTGTCCGGCGGGCGAGCCACCTTCGTGCTGGGGACCGGCTATCTGCGCTCCGAGTTCGCTGCTCTCGGGGTCGAGTTCTCCGAGCGCAACGAGCTCTTCGACGAGGCCGTCGAGGTTCTGCTGCGCGTGTGGTCCGGCGAAGTCGCCAGCTTCGACGGGCGGCACTTCGCGGCCGTAGAGCAGATCATGACGCCGCGCCCGGTACAGCAGCCGCATCCGCCGTTGTGGCTCGGCGGCAACGCGGAGGTGGTCCGGGACAGAGTGGCCAGGTGGGGACAAGGCTGGGCGCCGCTACTAGGGGATCCGGCCCTGGTCCGTACCTCGCGGACCAGGCCGATATCCACCGAGCGGGAGCTCGCTTCGATGATCAGTGACCTTGGTGACAGGCTGGCGGCTAACGGAAGATCCCGGGCTGAGGTCGACATCCTGACGGGTGGAATCGGCCCTCGGCCTGATCATTCGGCGGGTGCGCAGCAGCAGGTTGATGCGTTCGCGCAGTTGGCCGAGATCGGGGTCACCTGGACGCACCTGCCGATAGACCGATCCAGTTTCGGCGCCGCCATCGATAGCCTCCGCCGGTTTCGCGCCGAGATCCTCCCGAAGCTGCCTGCCCCTGCAAATCCAGGCGGCAGTCACCCGCCCGGCTAACGCCTTCTGCCCGCTGCATCGGCACCCGTGCCCTGGGCCAGGGCTGCGCCGTCCACGCTTCGGCAAGCACAGTGATCATGACCGTCCAGCCCCACCCACCCCCGACGTCTCCCGCAGCCTCAGGCGCCCCGGTCCGGAATCAGCCCGGAACCAATGGATGCGGCAGCCTACCGACTCTTTTCGGCAGGCTGCCACTTTCATCGAAAAGAAATCGGGAAATAGAGCTCCTAGCGCCAGGCGAACACGGGCTGCTCGTAGTGCGCCACCCGGATCGTCTGGCCGTGCCGGGCCAGCTGGCAGAACTGGTAGATGATGGCGGCGGTCGGCGCGTGCACGTACCCGCCCAGCAGCCGCAGCTGAATCACCGGCGCCGTCGACTCCGGGATGGTCAGCAGCCGCGGCGGGTGGTCGAAGTCGGCCAGCGGGATCACGTACATCTTGGCCACCTCGGCGGCCTGCCGCGTCATGGCGCCCGCCGGGCCGCCCCACACCACCACCGGCGTGATCAGGAAACCCGACCGCGTGACGTAGTCGTCCAGCACGCCGAGCACAGCATCAGCCGAGGCCGCCACGCCCGTTTCCTCGCGCAATTCCCGCAGCGCCGCTTCCTCGACGGACTCGCCCGGGTCGCGGCTGCCGCCCGGCAGCGCCCACTGCCCGGCGTGGTTGCGCAGGCCCTCGGCTCGCCTGGTGATCAGCAGGCAGGGCTCGTCGTCTTTGATCAGCACGCACACCGCCACCGACGCGGCCCGCAGGCCGGGCCGCGACAGCGCGACGCGCTGGAACCCGGCCAGGTGGGCCACGAGGGCGGCCCGGTCCACCATAGCGGCCCGGTCCACCATAAGAGCCTGCTCACCTCAGCCCGTCGACACCCCGCGGGCTACCGGCTGGCCCTGGCCCGGATGGCGTCCTTGAATCCGTCGGTCATGTTCCACTTGAAGTTCCCTGCCACGATAGCGGCATGCTGCAGCGCCTCGGCCAGCACGCTGCGCCGGTACCTGACCGTCTCCCTCAGCGCCTCCTGCGGGTGCCGCAGCACCTGCCTGGCCAGCTCCGTGGCCTCCTCCAGGTGACGGCCGCTGGGTACCACCTTGGTGATCAGGCCCGCCCGGAACGCCTCCTCCGCGGTGAAGAACCGGCCGGTCAGCACCACGTCGTTGGCGAACGCGGCCCCGGTGGAGGCGGCCAGGTGGGCCCAGAAGCTGGCCGTCGGCACGCCCAGGAGCGTCTCGGTCACCTGGAACCTGGCGTCCTCGGCCGCCACCACCAGGTCGCAGAACAGCGCGGTGCCCATCGCGTGGCCGATCGCGTAGCCGTGCACCGCCGCGATCAGCGGCTTGTAGTTGTCGCAGCGCATGATGGCCTGCCCCTCGCTGGGCAGGGAGCGGCTGTCCACCCCCTCGTCGGCGATGGCCAGCAGCCGCTGGTTGACGTCCGACCCGCTCGAGAACGCCCGTCCCGCCCCGCTCACGATGCCGATCTTCGCCTCATCGTCATGGTCGAGCCGGTCCAGGGCCGCCACATACTGCGACAGGCCGCTGTTGGTGAAGGCGTTGAGCTTCTCGGGCCGGTTGAGCCTGATGTAGGCGATGCCGTCGACTAGTTCATAATCAATCATGTCGTGCCGTCTTCCTGTAGGCCCGAATTAGTCGATGGTTGCACAAGCATAGATGAACACACAAGGGCGCATACCTGGCCGTCCAGCCCGCGGCACCCGGCCATCAACCCGCGACACCCCGGCCATTCAGCCTGCCGCCACACACAGAAAGCATTGACACATGTTGATGTGTCGCACTATCGTGCCCTTGATTGCCCACCCAGAACCGCCGCGGTGAGCACGCTCGGCTCAGGAGCGGGGACGCCGCCCTCAGGAGAGCCCATGACGCGACCGCTCACCGACGACACTGGCGCGCCAGAGATACCGCCAGAGATATCCGACGAGATCAGGACGGTCGAACGGCTGCGCGAGCTCCGGGAGCACGTCACCACCCAGATGGGCGGGCCGGAGGCGGTCGGCGCGATCCACGCCGCGGGCCGGCGCACGGCCCGCGAGCACATCGCCGAGTTCACCGACCCCGGTTCGTTCCTCGAAATAGGCGCCTTCGCGACCTTCGTCGACAAGGTGACCGCGCCCGAACCCGGGCCCTACGGCGGCGGCATCATCGGCGGTCACGCCACCCTCGACGGTCGGCCGGTCACGGTGGCCGTGGACGACGACAGCGTGAGCGCCCCGGCCGGTCGCAGCACGGGCAAGGCCGCCCGGCTGTACCAGATGGCGCTCCAGCAGCGACGTCCCTACATCGAGATCGCCCAGGGCCACACCGTGCCCGACCTGGGCGCCCGGCCCGGGAAGACCGGCACCGAGAGCGCCAGGACGTTCGGCGCCGAGCCCGCGTTCCCGTACCTGCTCGAGCGCCAGCGGGCCATCCCCGTGGTGTCCATGGTGCTGGGCGACACGTCCGGTGCCTCAGCGTTCTCGGCCGGCCTGTGCGACTTCCTGGTCCAGCTCGACGGCACCCGCCTGGCCCTGACCAACTCCGGACCCACCGGACCCGCCGGGCCCGACGGACCAAGCGAAACCGGCGCCAACGGCGGCGGCCCGGCCGCCCTGCTGCCCACGGTGGCCAGCGGCGAGGTCGACGCGGTCGCCGCCACCCCCGACGAGGCCTACGCGCTGACCCGCCGGTTCCTGTCCTACCTCCCGTCCTACGCCGGCGGCCCGCTGCCGGTAACCGACACCGACGTCCCGCTCGACTACGACGACCAGATCGCCAAGCTGGTCCCGGCCCGCCGCCAGCGGGCTTACGACATGAAGGCCGTCATCCGCCGGATCTGCGACCCGGGCAGCTTCTTCGAGCTCAAGCCTTCCTACGCCCGCAACATCGTCACCGCCTTCGGCCGCCTGGGCGGTATCCCGGTCGGCATCGTGGCCAACGCGCCGATGCGGATGGCCGGCGGCCTGACCCCGGAATGCTGCCTCAAGGCGGTCAGCTTCGTGTGCCTGTGCGACTCGTTCGGCATCCCGCTGCTCGTGCTGCAGGACACGCCGGGCTTCCTGGTCAGCGCCCAGGCCGAGAAGGACCGCGCCGTCACCCGCGTCATGACCCTGCTCCAGGCCCTGTCGCTGATCAGCGTGCCCTCGGTCAGCGTGGTCATCCGCAAGGCGTTCGGGCTGGCCTTCGTGATCCTGGACGGCAACCGGGGCGTGGACCTGAGCCTGGCCTGGCCGGGCGCCGAGATCGGCTTCATGGACCCGCCGGTGGCGGCCAACGTGCTCTACGAACCCCAGATCAGGGAGCTCCCCGAGGACGAACGCGCCGCCTTCCTCGCCGCCAAGGCCGCCGAGCTCGGCGTGATATTCGAGCCCTACGGCGTCGCCACCAACCTGACCGTCGACGACATCGTCGAGCCGGGCGCCACCCGCGGCGTGGTGGCCAGGTACCTGCGCATGTCCCTGGCCTCCCGGCCGCCCCGGACCGCCCCCAGCCCGCTGGCCAGCTGGCCCCGCTGGTACTGACACCGAATCGGGATCACATGACCCACACCGCAGCCAAGCCCGCCCGCCCGACGTTCGCCCAGCACGTCGAGCGGCTGGTCGACCCGGGCTCGTACGCCCCGGCCCAGCAGATCAGCGAGGGCGTGGAAATGGGCATCGCGACGGACGGCGGCGAGGCGCTGATCGGCGGCCGGCCGGTCACCGTCGGCTTTGCCGGGCACGTCTTCCTCCGGGCCCGTAACCGCCGCCATCCGTACGTGGCCATCTCCTCAGGCACCGGCGGCCTGGCCCGTGGCGGACGGCGCAACCTCGGCGTCCTGGACACCGTCTGGGGCATGAGCGGCGGCCCGATGAACGCCGAGATGGCGGCCAGGAACCGGGACATCCCGGTGATCTCGGCCCTGGTCCACCACTCGTTCGGCGACTCCAGCTTCTTCACCGGCATGTCCGACTACGTGGTGCAGCTGCGGGGCGCGTGCATGGCCCTGACCGGCCCGCGCGTGCTGGCCGTCGGCACCAGCGAGCAGGTCACGATGGAGGAACTGGGCGGGGTCGACGTGCACCGGCACAACGGCCAGGCCGACACGATCGCCGAGACCCTGGACGAGGTGTACGCGGCGGTCCGCGGGTTCCTGTCGTACCTGCCCACCTGCGCCGGGGCGCCCCTGCCGGTCGGCGAATCTGTGCCGCCCGGCGACAGTGAATTCAGCTACGGAACGGGCCAGGCTGCTGCGGCCCGTCCCCTCATCGACGCCCTGTGCGACCGCGGTTCGTTCTTCGAGCTGCGCCCAGGCTTCGCGCCCAGCCTGGTCACCGGCCTGGCTCGGCTGGACGGCATCCCGGTCGGCGTGCTGGCCAGCGACCCGGCCACCGGCGACGGCGCCTACACCGCCGATGCCTGCCTGAAGGCCACCCGGCTGATCTGCACCTGCGACGCGTTCGGCCTGCCCCTGGTCTTCCTGGTCAACTCGCCGGGACCGCGGCCCGAGCCGGGGTCGGCCATCTCCCGGGCCATGATGCTGGCCCAGGCGGTCCAGCTGGCCGAGGTGCCCAAGTGCTGGGTGGTCACCGGGCGGGCCCGCGGCGCCGGCCTGCTCATCACCGGCCCCGCCCGGATCGCCACCGACCTGGTCATCGCCTGGCCCGGCGCCCGGGCCGGCTTCTACGACGCTTCCTCAGCCGGCCCCGACGACCACCACTGGGCCGCCGACGGTGTCGTCGACCCGGCCGGCACCCGCGTCGCCCTGGCCGCGCACCTGCATGCGGTCCTGGGCCCGTCTCCGGTCAGCCGTCCCGGCCGCACCCTGCGCACCTGGCCCGTCAGCTTCTGAACCAGGGGTCGCGATAGCCGGTCAGCGGGCTGGCCGGGGCATGCCGAGGATGCGCTGGGACACGATGTTGCGCTGGATCTGCTCGGTGCCGCCGTACACGCTGGCCGGCCGCGACCTGAAGTAGCTGGACCACCAGCCCGGGCGACGACCGGTCACGGCGTCCGGTCCCACCACGTCCAGGACGACGTGCTCGATCTCCTGGACGGTGGACGACCAGAGCAGCTTGGTGACCGATCCCTCCTGGCCCGGCGGGCGGTCGGCCACGCGCAGGGACAGCTGCTTGATCGTGTCCTTCTCCAGCACCTCGCCGACGACGTAGGCCCAGGCCAGCCGCTCACGGATGGTTGGGTCGCCGATCAGGCCGCGCTCGGCGGCGACGTCCTCCAGCATGAGCAGCTCGGAACGGTAACCGGGCAAGACCCCGACGTCGCCGGGTCCCCGTTCGTAGGCGAGCGCTCCCATGGCCAGCTGCCAGCCCGCTCCCGGGTCGCCGATCCGGTTCCCGACCGGGACGATGACGTCGTCGAAGGCGACCTCGGCGGTGTGCGTCCCGTTGTCGGTGGTCTTGACCCCGCCGGGACGCACCCCGGGGGTCTTCATGTCGACGAGCAGGATGGTGATGCCGCGGTGCTTGGGCGCGTCGGGTTCGGTGCGCGCGAGCAGGAAGCACCAGTCGGCGTGGGTCGCTCCGCTGGTCCACAGCTTGGCTCCGTTGACGACGTAGTGATCGCCGTCGAGCACGGCCCGGGTCTTGAGCGCGGCCAGGTCAGAACCGCCGCTGGGCTCGCTGAAGCCCTGGCACCACTGGAGATCCCCGCGCATGGTGGGCATGACGAACTTCTCCCGCTGCTCGGGCGTGCCGGCCATCATCACGACCCGCTCGAGATGCGCCACGCCCAGGCCGGGAGCACCGACTGCGGCCGCTTCGGCGTTGAAGATCGCGTCGTAGATGGGCGGGATGCCGCGGCCGCCCCACTCCTTCGGCCAGGACTGCAGGGTGTATCCCGCGTCGAACAGCAGCCGGCGCCAGTCTCGCTGCCGCTGCCGGGTCTGCGGGGACTCGTCGATCTCCTCCAGGGGCCCGCCGGTCAGCAGGCCGGTGCGCGGGAACGGCACCGGGCAGTGCTCCTGCAGCCACGCACGCGTCTTGGCCCGGTACTCCGCCTCTTCCTGCGT
Organism: uncultured Actinomycetes bacterium; assembly: GCA_963790065.1. Lineage (GTDB taxonomy): Bacteria > Actinomycetota > Actinomycetes > Streptosporangiales > Streptosporangiaceae > Palsa-504. The sequence continues at coordinate 456,174 of CAWBNK010000006.1, forward strand.
ATCGCGGAAATCCATCGTCTCTCCCTGATCCTGGCCTTGACGGGCTATGAAGCGGCTGGTGACAGGCGTTCCAGCCGCCGGTCGGCGATGGCGGCCAGCTGGAGCTGCACGTCCCCGAGCAGGTACCGGTTCAGCAGCACGCGGCGGGCGTAGAAATGCGCGATGTGCTCCCACGTGTTGCCGATTCCGCCGTACATCTGCATGACGGTCTCGGCCGCGCTCACCATCTGACGGCCCGCGTACGCCTTGACCACCCGCGCGGCCAGCAGCGCGTCAGCTGGTTCTTCCTCGTCGACCGACCAGGACGCGTGGTTGTTCGTGCTGCGCAGGCCCTCGCAGGCCACGTAGGCGTCGGCCGCCATATGCTGCAGCGCCTGGAAGGTCCCGATCGGGACGCCGAACGCCTCGCGGGCCTTGCTGTACTCGATGGCTCCGCGCAGGCCCGCCTCGGCGGCGCCGGCCATCTCGGCCGACAGCGCGCTCAGCCCCAGGGCCAGCCACCGGTCCATGGCGTCGGCCGACGGCGCGCTGCCCACGCTGGCCGGCGTGAGTCCCTGTGTGTCACGCCAGCGGTACAGCGGCAGGGACAGCTCGGCCCCGTCCAGGCGCTCGAGATTGTCATCGTCGGCCGCGACGCTGACGATCTCACCTGACCCGGCGGCCCGGGCCAGGACCGTCCGGTAACCGGGCGTGCCGACCAGGACGGCCTCGGACAGGTCCTCGGCAGCAGCCAGATCGGTCAGGTCGGCGCGCATGGCCAAGCCGATGATCGTGCGTCCCTCGGCCACGTCCTCCTGGAGCGAGGCCGGAGCGCCCGCGGCCGCCAGCAGTTCGGGGACCAGGACGCCGGAGATCGCGTAGGCGACCGGCACGAGCGCCGCGCCCATCGCCTCGCTGACCACCGCGACCTCGACTCCGCTGGCGGTCGGCCGGCCGGACTCATCCCGCAGCCGGAAGCCGAGCAGGCCGGCCCGAGCCAGCTCCTGCCAGCAGGCGACCGGGTCGGCGCCTTCGAGATCGGAGGGGTTGGCCAGGCCCAGCTTGCGGCCCAGGTCCCTGGCCATGTCCTGGAGCATGACCTGTTCGTCTGTCAGTAGCGCGAGCACGCCGTGTACCTCCTGCCCGGAGCCGAATAGAGCGCCCTCATGCTATCAAGAAAGTAAAATCTTCGAAATATGCGGGGCCCTGGCGTTCGCCGCCGCGACGCCCGCCGTCCTCGGCGCCTTCGCCGCCGCGCCCGCCGTCCTTGGCGCCTTCGCCAGCCGCGACGCCTGCTCGCCTCGACGCTGCGCCAGCCAGACGCTCACTCCCCGGCGGCGGCCGCCGCGATCGCGGCCAGCACCTGCGGCGGCCCGAGCGGCGTGCCCGTGATGCGGGCGCCCAGCGGCGCCAGCGCGTCGGCCACCGCGTTGATGACCGCGGGCGGCGAGCCGATGGCCCCGCCCTCGCCCATGCCCTTGAAGCCGCCCGCCGTGTCGCCCGGCGTCACCACGTGGCCGTACTCGATGTCCGGGACCTCGCAGGCGGTCGGCAGCAGGTAGTCCATGAACGTCGTGGTCAGCGGGTTGCCCTCGGCGTCGTAGACCATGTGCTCGAGCAGCACGCCGCCGACGCCCTGGGCCACGCCGCCGGCGATCTGGCCCTCTACGACCATGGGATTGATCATCCGCCCGCAGTCCTCGCTGACCACGTAGCGCAGGATGGTGACCTCGCCGGTGTGTACGTTGACCTCGACGGTGCAGGCGTGGCAGGCGTTCGACAGCGTCGACGGCGGGGCCACCGACCGGGCGCTGACCAGCAGCCCCGGCTCGATGTCGGCCGGCAGCGCGGCCGGATTCAGGTACGCCGCCTCGGCCAGCTTCGCGAAGGACGCGCCCGCCTCCGGGTCGCCCTTGACGTGGACCCGGCCGCCGGACAGCCGCAGGTCACTGGCCGAGACCTCCAGCACGTGCTCGGCCACCCGCATCAGCTTGTCCCGCATCTTCCCGGCCGCCAGGTGCGCCGCGCCGGCCGCGATGACCGCGGTCTTGCTGCCGCCGGTGCCCGGCCCCCAGGGCGTGACCGCGGTGTCGCCCTGCAGGAAGACGATGGACTCGGGGTCGCAGCCCAGCTCGTCCGCCACGATCTGGGCCATGGTCGTCTCCACGCTCTGCCCGTGGCTGGCCGTGCCCATGATCAGCATGATCTCGCCGGTGGGCTCGATCCGCAGGATGGCGCCCTCGCTGCCCAGCACGCCGCGGGTCTGGATCGGCTCGACGTACAGGCTCAGCCCGAGGCCCAGATAGCGGCCGGCCGCACGGGCCGCGGCCTGCTCGCGGCGGAAGCCGTCGTAGTCGATGAGCTGGGCGGCCTGCTCGAGCGTCTTGGCCGGGCTGATGCGCTCGTACCGCACGCCGGTGGCGCTGGTGTAGGGCAGGTCGTCGTCGGTGAGCACGTTGACCCTGCGCAGTTCCAGCGGGTCCATCCCGGTGGCCCGGGCCACGACGTCCATCATCTGTTCCCGGGCCACGGTCTCGAACAGCCACGGTCCCCGGTAGGCGCACCGGCCGCAGGTGTTCGTGTAGACCGCCTGGTTGGTGAACGACATCACGGGCAGGCGGTAGGGCCCGGGGAAGAAGGCCGCCACCCCGCCGCCCACGCTGCCCGTACCCGGGGTGCTGTAGGAGCCGACGTTCTCGGTGTGGTGTACCCGCGCGGCCAGCAGGCGGCCATCAGCGTCGGCGGCCATCGAGACGGTGGCCTGCTCCTGCCGGGCGTGCCCGCCGGCCAGCAGGTTCTCGGCTCGGTCCTCGATCCACCGGACCGGCCTGGCCAGCAGGTAGCTGGCCAGGACCACCGCCATCTCCTCGCGGGTGACGAACATCTTCTGGCCGAACCCGCCGCCGACGTCGCCCATCACCACCCGGACCCGGTGCTCGGGCAGGCCGAGCATCCGGGCGCAGTAGGACCGCATCTCGTGCGGGGCCTGCGTGGCGGCCCAGATGGTCAGCTCGCCGCGGCCCGGCTCCCAGCTCGCCACCAGGCCGCGGCCCTCCATCGGCACCGCGACGTACCGGTGCTGCACCACCGTCTCGGTGACCACGTACGCGGCATCGGCGAAGATCTTCTCGTCCTCGGCCGGGGCGTCGATGTGCGCGGCCAGGTTGGTTCCCATCTCGGGATGGACCACGATTGCTGACCGCAGGCCGGTCTCGATGTCCAGCACCGGCGGCTGCGCGTCCAGGTCAACGTCCACTACCTCGGCGCCGTCCTCGGCCAGGTAGCGCGATTCCGCGACCACGATCGCGATCGGGTCGCCCGCGAACCGGACGTCGCCGTCGGCCAGCGGCTTCAGCGGCAGGGCGTTCGGGTCCCGGCCGGTGATGGTGGACCAGGTCGGCTGGCAGATGTCGCGGAAGTCGTCCATGGTGAACACCGCGGCCACGCCGGGCATCTCCCGGGCCTCGCTGACGTCGAGCGCGGTCACCGTACCGCGCGCCACCGGGCTGCGCACGAAGGCGGCGTGCAGCATCCCGGGCACCGCGTGATCGTCGATGTAGTGCCCGCGCCCGGTCAGCATCCGCGGATCTTCCAGCCGCTGCACCCGCGCCCCGACGTACCGGGCCGCCGTCTCCCCGCTCACGACCCGGTCACCCCCGCCGCCTGCGCGGCTCCCGCCGCCGCCTCCTGCCCCGAGCGGGCGGCCGCCCGCGAGCGGATCACCGACTGGACCGCGCGCACGATCCCCTGGTACCCGGTGCACCGGCACAGGTTCCCCGACAGCCCCTCCCTGACCTCCGCCGCGGTCAGGTCCGGCCGCTCGGCCAGCAGCGCCGTGGCCGACACCACGAACCCCGGCGTGCAGAACCCGCACTGCAGCCCGTGCTCGGCCCGGAACGCGGCCTGCACGTCGGTCAGCTCGCCGCTCTCCGGCGTCAGGCCCTCGACCGTGGTGATCGAACAGCCCTGCATCTGGACGGCGAAGGCCAGGCAGGACCGGATCGCGGCCCCGTCCACCAGCACGGTGCAGGCGCCGCACACGCCGTGCTCGCAGCCCAGGTGGGTTCCGGTCAGCCGGAGCTTCTCGCGCAGGAAGTCGGCCAGCGTCAGCCGCGGCTCGACCATGGCCGTCACCTCCCGGCCGTTCACCGTGGCCTGGAACTGATGCTCAGCCATGACGCGCCTCCTCTACCGCTCGGGCCACCACCTGGCCGGCCAGGTGACCGGCCACGCGCTGCCGGTAGCCGGCGTCGGCGTGGACGTCGGAGACGCAGGACAGTCCGGCCACGGCGGCCTGGCCGACCGCGACCGGATCGAGGTCGCCCGCGGCCACGCCGGACGCCGCCTGCTCCGCACCCCAGGCCCGGACCGGGGTCGACCCTACGCCGAACAGCCCGAGCCGCAGGCTGCGGACCCGCTCGGCCGCATCGAGCTCGACCGCGCACGCCGCGCCGGCCAGCGCGAAGTCACCGTGCCTGCGGGCCATCTCGGCGATCGCGCTGCCCTGGACGTGGTTACCGAAGCGGATCTCGGTCAGGATCTCGTCCGGCTCCGCGGTGGTCATCAGCGGGCCGGTGAAGAAGTCCGCCGCCCTCACCGTCCGGATGCCGCGCACGCTGGCCAGGTCGATCTCGGCGTCGAGGGTGACGGCCACGGCCGGGTACTCCGCGGCCGGGTCGGCGTGGCTGACCGAACCGCCGATCGTGCCCCGGTTGCGGATCTGGAAGTGGCCGATCCGCGCCGTGGCGTCGGCCAGCAGCGGGACCCGGCGCCGGACCTCCTCGCTGCGGCCGATGGCGGCCTGGACGGTCATCGCGCCGACCCGGGTGACGCCGTCGGTCGCAGCCACGTAGCGCAGCGCCGGGATCCGGTTCAGGTCGATGAGATGCTCGAACCGGCTGAGCCGCAGGGCCAGGATGGGCACCAGGCTCTGCCCGCCCGCGAGCACCTTGGCCTCGTCCCCGAACTCCGCGAGCAGGGCCAGCGCCTCGTCAAGCGTCTCGGGCGCGTGATACTCGAAGGGGGCGGCCTTCACGAGGAGACCTTCCGCAGTCATGGGCCGGAACTGCCCATGATTATACATATATCGAATCAATCTCGCCGGCTCTTCGGGCCCCGCCCACCCCCAAGCAGAACGAAACTGGGCCTTCAGCACTTCCTGGTGTCCTGAAACCGGGGTTTCATGTCCTGGGCGTACCCGGCCGGCCCCGCCGACCAGCGGTCATCTCGCGCGATTTCCCGCCCCGGCCACCCGCGTCCGAGCGCCCACCCGGACCCCGGCCCTGGCCGCTCAGCAAAAACATTGGTAACTTTGAAAGGATACTTTCGTCTGAAGCCAGGCCGCCGAGCCGGCCGTGGCCCCCCGGAGCCCAGGCCGTCCGGCCAGGAAGGGCGCTGTACGTGACCGTCGGCAAGCATTCAGCCCGAGCGGCTGCCCAGGCGCCCGCCGTGTTCCACCCGGACGAGAGGTACAAGTGGGTCGCGCTGACCAACACCACCGCGGGCGTCCTGCTAGCCACCATCGACGGGTCGATCCTGATCATCGCCATGCCGGACATTTTCCGCGGCATCCACCTCGACCCGCTGCAGGCCGGTAACAGCGTCTACCTGCTGTGGCTGATCCTCGGCTACCTCGTGGTCGGCAGCGTGCTCGTGGTCTGCGTCGGCCGCCTGGGCGACCTGTTCGGCCGGGTCCGCATCTACAACCTCGGGTTCGTCATCTACACGCTGGCCTCGCTGTTCCTGACCATCGACTGGATGACCGGTCACGCCGGGGCCCTGTGGCTGCTGATCTGGCGCGTCGTGCAAGGCGTCGGCGGCGCCTGCCTGGTGGGCAATTCCGGCGCCATCCTTACCGACGCCTTCCCGGCCCACCAGCGCGGGCTGGCCCTCGGCATCAACAACGTGGCCGGGATCAGCGGCACGTTCATCGGGCTGGTACTGGGCGGCATCCTGGCCCCGATCAACTGGCGGCTCGTCTTCCTGATCTCGGTCCCCTGCGGCATCTTCGGCACCGTGTGGGCCTACCTCAAGCTGCACGACCTCAGCGAGCGGACCAGGCAGCCGATCGACTGGCTCGGCAACGCGACCTTCGCCGTGGGGCTGGTCCTGGTCATGGTCGGGGTGACGCACGGGATCCAGCCTTACGGAACGGACCCGCTGGGCTGGCGGAGCCCGACCGTGATCGGCTACCTGAGTGTCGGCCTGCTGCTGCTGGCCGCGTTCGGGGTGATCGAGACCAGGGTGCGCTACCCGATGTTCCGGCTCAGCCTGTTCCGCATCAAGGCCTTCTCGTTCGGCACCATCTCCACCTTCCTGGCCGCGCTGGGCCGGGGCGGGCTGATGTTCATGCTGATCATCTGGCTGCAGGGGATATGGCTCCCGCTGCACGGCTACAGCTTCGAGCGGACACCGTTCTGGGCCGGCGTCTACATGCTGCCGATGACCGCCGGGTTCCTCCTAGCCGGGCCGATCGCAGGCCGGCTGTCCGATCGCTTCGGCTCCCGCCCGTTCGCCACCAGCGGGATGCTTATCGCGGCGCTCGCGTTCGTCCTGCTCGAACTGCTCCCGATCGACTTCTCTTATCCCGAGTTCGCCGGAATCTTGCTGCTCAACGGCCTGGCCATGGGCGCGTTCGCGGCCCCCAACCGGGCCGGGGTCATGAACAGCCTGCCCGCCCGGGACCGCGGGGCGGGCGGCGGCATGAACTCCACCTTCATGAACTCCGCCCAGGTCTTCTCGGTCGGCATCTTCTTCAGCCTGATGGTCGCCGGCCTGGCCGCGTCCCTGCCGCACACGCTCAGCTCCGGCCTGATCGCGCAGGGCATCGCCCCCGGCGCCGCCCGCCAGATCGCCGCGCTGCCGCCGATCTCGGTCCTGTTCGCCTCGTTCCTCGGCTACAACCCGATCGGTCACCTGGTGGGCAGCAACATCCTGCAGCACCTGCCGGCGGCCAAGGCGGCCGCGCTGACCAGCCGTGGCTTCCTGCCCGGGCTGCTGGCCGGCCCGTTCCACAGCGGGCTGCACATCGCGTTCGCCTTCTCCATTGCCTGCTGCCTGATCGCCGCGGCCGCATCCTGGTCCCGCGGGGCCCAGCTGGTGCCCGAGCGCGAATCCGGCCCCGCCGCCAAGCCAGCCGCCGCCCGGGCCCAGGATGCCGCCGGGCTCAGGATGCCGACGGCCGCCAGGATCCGGTCATCCCGCCCCTAGTCGGCGGGCCCCAGGCTGACGGCCTCCTTGACGTAGCGCCTGATGGCTAGGTCCTCGATCTGATCGAGCCGCCGCAGCAGGCCTCGCAACTCGGCCAGGAAGGCGGCCCGCCGCGCCGCCAGGTGCGCGGCCTCTCTGGAATCAACGGCCGCCCCGGAATCAACGGCCTGTCCGGAACCTGCGGCCGTCCCGGAACCTGCGGCCGCCCCGTCACCCAGCAGCCGCCGGTTGCGGGCCACTTGCAGCGCGGTCTGGAACAGCAGCACCGACACCGACTCCGAGCTGCGCAGCCGCCGCTGGGCCACGTACTGGTGGCCGAGCCCGAGCGCGCGCTTGATCACCTCCGCGTCGTCGTCAGGCACGTCCTCGTTGACCAGCACGTCGGCCACGATCCGGTAGGCCTCGACGAACGGCCGGATCACCACGTGCGATACCAGCGGCCGCATCCCGGTCAGCAGCGCGTCCACCCCGGCGGGCCCCGAGCGTAGCCGCTGCTCCCACTGCGGGTCGTTCCGCTCCATCTCCTCGCGGATCTGCTGCCGCTGTTCTTCGGAGTCCTGGAAGTAGAACTCGAACTTCAGCAGGTCACGCAGCCAGGCGATCTCGGCCCAGAACACCCCGACCGGGTCGCCCGTCGCTTCGGCGGCCCGCAGCACGGCCAGCTCGCACAACGCGCTGTCCAGCAGGAAGTGGATCAGCGAGTTGCGGTAGAAGGTGGCGGGCAGCTGCTGATCCGGCCCGATCTGCCAGACCGGCTCGCGCCCGTCGGCGGCCGAGGTGACCAGGCCGCCCTGCCGCAGCGCGTCCAGCGTGGCCCGCACCGGCTCGGCCGCGGCCAGCGCGGGCACGCTCGCCGTGCACGGGATGTCGCGTCGGGCCAGGTAGTCCAGCGCGTCGGCCAGCCCGAGCCGGATCTGGCCGAACGTCAGCGCCACCCCGTGCATGGCCAGCAGGATCGTGGTGACGACGGCGGTCGCGGTGACCGGCATGTTCTGGTTGATCCGCCAGGCCACCTCGAAGGCGGTCTTCTGCAGGGCCAGCCGCCGGGCCGCGGGATCGGACGCGATCTCGCCCCCGGGCGGCCCCAGGCAAGCGCGCAGCGAGACCGGCTCGCCGAAACGCACGTAGACCTTGCCGTAGTGCCGGGCACCCTGCGCCTTGATGAAGCTGTACAGCCAGCCGAAGCCCTCCGGCTTCTTCGCCCCGCCCCGGGCGTACTCGGCGTACTCGGCGATCTCGTGCAGCTGGTCGAAGGTGATCGAGACCGGCAGCAGCAAGATGTCGTCGGCCCGGCCGTCGGTGTAGGCGTCGGCGGCGTAGGCCAGCAGGCCGAGCCGGGGCGGCAGCATCTTGCCGGTGCGCGAGCGGGTGCCCTCGATGGACCAGCTGAGGTTGAACCGCTTCTCGATCACGTAGCCGACGTAGTGCCGCAGCACGTACCGGTACAGCGGGTCGTCGCCCAGCGAGCGCCTGATGAAGATGACGCCCGCCCGGCGCATGATCGCGCCCATCGGCCCGAAGGCCATGTTGATGCCCGCGAACAGGTGGGCCGGCGGCAGTCCGTTCTCGTGCAGCGCGGCCGCGAGCACCAGCGTGTCCAGGTTGGACCGGTGCGACCACAGCAGGATGCCCGGGTAACGCTGCATCGCGGCCCGCAGCCGTTCGACCTGGGCCGGGTCGTAGTCGATCTGCGGGTCGAAGCCGCGGCTGTAGATCAGCCGGCCCGCGGTCGGCATGATGTCGATGAGCCGCCGGCTCCAGCCGGCCACCAGCTCATCCAGGATCTGGCCCGCCTCCTCCGCCGAAGCCGCCGCCACGCCCTCGCCCGGGCGCAGCTCGGCCAGCCCGGCCCGGAACCGCTGGGAGGCCAGGATCTCCTCCTTGACCAGGCTCGGCGTCTTGTATCTGGGGCCCAGCAGCCGGTACTCGGCCCGGTCGAGCGCGAGCGTGGCCCGCCGGGCCACGTAGGCCGCGAACCCGCCGTCCGGGCCCGTCCCGGTCCCGCCGGTGGCCTCCACCCAGCGGGCCCGCAGCTCGCCGACGGTGGCGGGCTCGCCGGCCAGCACGGCGGCCCGGGCCGGCTGGCGGGCGGCGATCCGCAGCTGGCGGCGCTCGCTGGGCCGGTACGGGTCATGGCCCGGAATCAGGTCGGCCAGCCGGGCGGCGCGCCGGCCTGAGTGCTCCTCGGGCAGCCAGGCCACCCGCAGCGGGATCAGCCGGACCGCGGGATCGTCGAGCAGCCCGGGCGGCAGCGGCGTCATGCTCCCGGGATGCCCGGGCGGCCCGAGGCGGTACGCGGTCAGGTCCGACCCGCCCGCCGCGGCCACCCGCTCGCGGATCAGCCGTGCCTCGGTCGCCGTGCCGGTCTGCGTGAGCAGCACCGTCTTCGTGCCGTCAGCCAGCAGTGCGGCCAGGTCAGTGCCAGCCGGGTCAGGGCCAGCCGGGTCAGTATTGGCCCGGTCAGGGCCGGCCAGGTCAGGCTCGGTGCTCATGAGGCCCTCACGACCAGGTTCCCGGCCAGTCGGTCAGTGTCTCCACGTACAGCTTGCGGACCTGCTCGATCCGCTCCGGGAGGTCGTCGACGGTCCAGCCGCGCACGTCGATGGGTGCCAGCACGGCGATGTCGACGGTGCCCGGGCTGAGCCGGTAGCTGTCGCGGCCCGCCACCGAGTTGGAGTTCCTGATCACGACGGGCACGATGGGCAGGCCGGTGGCCATGGCGATGCGGAACGCCCCCTTCTTGAACGGGCCGACCGTCTCGGCGTCCGTCCGGGTTCCCTCCGGGGCGATCAGGATCGACAGGCCCTTCCTGGCCGCCTCCTCGACCCCTTGCAGGGCGGCCACGGCCGCGGTGCTGTCCGCCCGGTCGATGAACGCAGCGTCCATCAGCTTGCCCAGCGGGCCGGCCAGCGGGTTACGCTCCAGCTCGCTCTTGGCCACGCCGGTCCAGTTGTCCCGCACCAGCGCGGCCACCATGAACACGTCGAAGTTGTTGCGGTGGTTGAACAGGAACACGGCCGGCCGCTGCGCGTTCACGTTCTCCGCCCCGGTCACGTTCAGCTTCACCCCGTTCAGCGTCAGTACGGTCTCCGGCCAGTACCTGGTCAGGAAGTTGACCCCGGCCCGCTTGCTGCGGGCCAGCACGCCCACGCCTAGCGCGCCCGCGGCCACCGGGCCCAGGGACCCGATCCCGGCCAGGGTCCTGACCCCGGACAGCGGGCTGGCCGGGCTGCGGCTGGAAAACCGCAGCACGGGCCAGCCGCGGCGGGCGGCGACCCGGGTCAGCTGCGGCCCCGGATTGGTCGGCCTCGGGTTGCCGACCAGGTACATCAGGCCCAGGTCCTCGTCGCCGTCGGCGTAGAAGTAGCTCCACTGCAGGTCGATCCGGTGCTCGGCGGCGAAGGCCTGCACGGTGCTGGCCTTGGTGCTGCCCCAGATGGTCGGCCGCTCGATCTCGCCGGTCAGCACGCCGTCCTCGTCGGCCACGAACCGGTTGCACAGCACGTGATCGATGCCGAGGTAACGGGCCACCGGCTCGGCTTGCATGCTCAGCGACGAGGAGCTCAGCACGACGGTGTGCCCGCGCCGCTGGTGGGCGCGGACCAGGTCGCGCATCTCGGGGTAGATCAGGTCGGCGATGGACTGCCGGAAGATCCGCTCGCCCATCTCCTCGACGTCCTCGGCCAGCTGCCCCCGGGCGGTGCGAGCCGCCGCCTCGATCAGGCTGTCGAACTCGCGCCGCCCGATCCGGTACTCGGCCGCCAGCCGCATCATGCGCAGGAAGTCGCCCGGCAGGACCTCCCGGCGGCGCAGCCGGTCCTGGGTGTGGACCAGGGCGGTGTACCCGGCCACCAGCGTCCCGTCCAGGTCGAAGAACGCGCCCACCCGCGGGCCTTTCCGGCTCGCCTCGACCTCGGCCACCGATCCGGGCAGGCGCAGCTGCCTGCTCCCGGAACCGGCCCCGGGGCCCAGTGCGGCCGCCATCACGCCTGCCGCCGGGGGGTGCGCGTCCTCGGCTTCGGCTTCGGCCTGGGTCGGCCCAGCTCGACCACCTCGTCCAGGCCGAGCTGCAGGCATTTCGCCAGCCGCTCGGCGTCGGTGAACGCCGCGGTGTCGTACCGCGCGGTCAGCGTGCAGATCCCGGCCCGGGAGATGAGGATGATCATCATGGCTACCCGGGGCAGCGGGCCCATCGCGTACTGCCGCTCCACCTTGGCCCCGGCCAGGAAGGTGTCCTGCGCGTAGCCAGGCACGTTGCTGGCCTGGATGTCCGCGGCGGTGATCCGGTCGGTGAGCACCTGGAGCACCCCGTCGGGCAGGTACTCCAGGACCGGCGCCAGCCGCCCGATCACGTCGATGGCGGCCTCGCTGCGGCGCGCGATGACCTGCTCGCGGATCAGCCGGATCCGCTCGGCCGGGTCAGGCTCCCCGGCGGGCGCCGCGATCATGACGCCGGTGAACTGGTTGCCTGAGGCCGGGTCAGCGCCGGTGCGCAGGCTGACCGGCAGGGTCAGCGGCAGTGCTTCGACCGGTACCCCGAGCGCCTCGTGGTACCGGCCCAGCCCGCCGGACACCGCGGCCAGGTATGCGTCGTTGACCGAAGCGCCCACCGCCTTGGCCCCGGCCCGCAGCTCGGCCAGCGGCACCTCGAGCACGATGGTGCGGCTGACCCGGCTGCGGCCGCGCAGCAGCGGCGACGGCGGGGCCGGCAGCGGGCCCAGCATCCGGCGGGCCGAATCAGCGAAGCCGACCGTGCTCGCCACCGTCGCTCCGGGCCCGCGAAGAAGCCGGGCCGCCGTGCCTGCCACCGCGCCCAGCAGCTGCTGGCCGGCGGAAAGCGCGGTTTCCGGCAGCCGCTCCAGGCTGCTGCGCACCAGGTCGTTGCCGGTCACGTCGCGCGGGATGGGCAGTGCCGGCATCGGCCGTGGCGCCGGGTCCCGTTCGGTGTCGTAGACCTGCTCGAACAGCGCGATCCCGCCCAGCCCGTCGGTGACCGCGTGGCTGAGCTTGGTCAGCAGCGCCGCCCCGCCGCCGTCCAGGCCCTCCACGTACACCGCCTCCCACAGCGGGCGGGTGACATCCAGCGGCGACTGCAGGACCACCTCGGCCAGGTCGAGCAGCTGGCGCAGCGTGCCGGGGGCGGGCAGCGCGACCCGGCGCAGGTGATAGTCCAGGTCGAAGTCGGGATCGACCACCCACCGCGGCGAAGTGACCGGCACCGAGGGCACCACGACCTTCTGCCGCATCCGGATCACGACCCGGCTGGCCCGGTCCAGGGCCTCCCGCAGCCGGCCCAGTCGGCCGGCCCGTCGAGGATCTCCACGTTGAGGAACGCCGACCGCGTGGCCGGCTGCGACTCGCCCCGGTGCAGCAGGTAATCCAGCGGGCTGAGCTCGTCGGAGGGCCCGACGGGCAGCGGTGGCGAAGTGGCCATGACCCTCCCTGCAGGCGCGGGCGTCGGAGTTGGACAGTACCGATTAAACGCTCCCCGCGCCAGGCCAGCCAGGCCGGGCCAGCGAGAGCCAGGCCGCGCCCCAGTGAAGGGTCAGGCCGGGCCAGCGACGGTCAGGCGGGCACGGCAGGATCCGGCTGAGGATCGGAGTCAAAGTACCCCGGTACCCACTTGAGCACCTCGGCCCGGAACTCGCCCTCGCACTCCAGCTGGCACAGCACGCCGATGCCGGCCGTGGACACCCGGTGGATGAGCACGTAGGAGGGCGGCACGTTGAACTTGCGGCTGATGCTGGTGGCCCGCAGGTCGGTGACCCGGGCCGCCTCCTCGCGCATCCATTCCCTGGTGAACTTGAAGGAGTCCACCTTGGACGGCTCGGCCATCGGCGCCAGGAAGGCCTGCAGCGCCTCCAGGTCCACGTCGATGCCCGGCCGCAGGAAGTTGTGGGCCCGCAGCTCGCGCTCGACGGCCGTGATGTCGATCTCGTCGGGGTCGGAGTGCATGATGCGCAGCAGGCGGCCGAAGAACGGGGGCAGGCCATCCGGCAGCCGGTCCACCGCGCCGAAGTCGAGCACGCCCAGCCGTCCGTCGTCCAGCAGCCGGAAGTTGCCCGGGTGCGGGTCCGCGTGCAGCAGCCCGGCCCGGGCCGGCCCGAGAACAGGAACCTGACCAGCAGGATCCCGGCGTGGTCGCGCTGCTCCTTGCTGCCGTCGCTGATGATCCGCGACAGCGGCGTGCCGTCCATCCACTCGCTGACCAGCACGTGCGCGGTGCCGGTGACCACGTCGGGCACGTAGATATCCGGGTCGCCGGCGTAGGCCTCGGCGAACGCGTGCTGCGAGGCGGCTTCCAGCCCGTAATCGAGTTCCTCGGTCACCCGGTCGCGCAGCTCGTCAAGCAGCGGCTTGACGTCCAGCCCCGGCATCAGCAGGCCGAACAGCCGGCCAGCCCGGCAGAGCTGGTTGAAGTCGCTGATCAGCGCGCGCCCGGCGCCTGGGTACTGGATCTTCACCGCGACCCGGCGGCCGTCGTGCCAGACCGCCTGGTGGACCTGGCCGATCGAGGCGGCCGCGGCGGGCGTGTCGTCGAACTCCTCAAACTGATCGCGCCAGTCCTCGCCCAGGTCGGCCGCCAGCACCTGGTGCACGGTGCGCGCGGGCAGCGGCGGAGCGGATTCCTGCAGCCTGGTCAGCGTGGCCCGGTACGGCCCGGCGATCTCGGGCGGCAGCGCCGCCTCGAAGATCGACAGCGCCTGGCCCAGCTTCATGGCGCCGCCCTTGAGCTCGCCCAGGACCCGGAAGATCTGGTCGGCCGTGCGCCGCTGGATCTCCTCGGCCACGATCTCGGCGGGCCGCCCGCCGATCCGCTTCCCGAAGCCCAGTGCCGTGCGGCCCACGAGCCCGATGGGCAGCCCGGCGAGCTTGGCGGTCCGGGTCACCGTATTGCGCGGCACATCGTTCACAACGACATTGTCCCGCATGCCAGCGCGCGGTACGGACCCGCGCACCCGTGTCGTCTCATTCATGAACCCTCCCGCCTATGCCTATACAACACACGCTAGGCGGCACCCGTTACCGCATCGTTACGGCACCGCACGGGCAGGCCGGATGCGGCGGCCAGGTCCGGCGCCGCCACTGCCAGTCCGGCAGCACCACCTCGAGGGTCCCGTTCACGGTGACCGGCTCGGCCCCGGCCCGGTCGATGAGCGCGAGCGCCTGCGCGCTGGCCAGCGCGGCGGTCATGGCGGCCAGCACCGTGTCGCAGGCCTGCGGCTCGGCCCGGTCGAAGGTGGCCTGGGCCAAGATCATCGGCCACTGCGGGTCGGCGTCGGCCTTGCGCCGGTCCACGCAGCGCAGGCAGGCCGAACGCCGCGGCCGCACCAGCGGCCCGACCACGCCGATGGCCTCCCCGGCCCACGCGACCAGGTGCGGCACCCGGTCCCGCATCAGCCAGGCCAGGTCGGGCAGCGCGGGCCCGGTCAGGATCACCAGGTCGGGCAGCGCGCCGTCGTCACGGGTGCTGACCTCGGGCGCCGCCCGCGCCACGGCCCGGGCCGCTCCCTCCTGCCGGGGCGCGCCCAGGTCGGCCTCGGTCAGCCCGGCCGGCGCCAGGTCGGCGGGCTGGGCCGGTCCCGGGTCGGCGCAGGCCACGTGGCCCACGCCGGAGGCGGCCAGGAAGGTGGCCACGCACGCGCCGGTCCGGCCCGCCCCGTGCACCCGGACGAAGGCCGCCCGCCGCCGGGTCAGCGTCCGGGCCCCGCCGTCCCCGTCGCCGTAGGCCAGCGACAGCGTGGCCAGTTCCGGCGCCAGCCGGGCCCGGACCAGGTCCGGCAGGCCGGCGTGCAGCGCCGCCGGGAAATCGTCGAGCACGCCCGCGGCGGCCAGCAGGCCGAGCACCCGGCTGGCCGCCTGCGCCGGGACGCCCTGCTCCCGCGCCGCGTCGATCAGGCCGGACTGGTCGCGGCTGCCGTCCAGCAGGCTGACGATGGCCGCCACCTCGCCCATCCCGCGCAGCGCCACCGCCCGCCGCGGGTCCACGCCGAACTGCAGCGTGTCCCGGTCCCGCCACACCGGCAGCAGCCCGGCCTTCAGCTTCGGCCTCACGCCTCCATGCTGCGCCCGCCCACTGACATTCAGGCGTCAGGCCACCTCAGGCGAGAAAGACCAGCAGGACCAGCGCGACCACGAACCCGAGCAGGATGGCCACCGCCAGCCGCTGCTGGAGCGGCGAGCGAGCGGCGACCCTGTTCCCCCTCGGGTCGGTGGCCAACCCCGCCATATAGGCGTGGTCGGAATGAACCGTCTGATCAAAGTGACCCGAGTGCGGCTGGTGCATCGGCGGCGGCACATGGCCGCCTCCCATATGTCCGCCCGTGTTTCCGTGCATGCGTGCCCCCTGAGCTCGCTTCTGACTAAAGGGTCACACTCGCGGACAACTACGTCAATCGGGCCGGCGCCGCCGGGCAGGCCGCCACGACCACGACCGTCCCGAGGCCAGGATCAGCACGACGGTCACCGCGGCCAGCGGCAGCAGCGGCACCCCGGGGGCCGCGGTGGCGAGCAGCAGCCCGGACAGCACGGCTCCGGTCAGCAGCCCGATCAGCACGCCGAACCGCCGCAGCCCGTGCGGCGTGTCCTGGCCCGGGCTGACCAGCGAGCTGACCAGCCCGGTCAGCGTCCCGGTCAGGTAGGTGGTGGACACATCGGACAGGCCCATGTCCCGGACCGCCGACGACTGCAGGCCCATGGCCGCGCCCAGCACCGCGAGCAGGCTGAACCGCCCCCAGCCAATCGGGCTGCCCCCGGCGATCTCCCAGCCGACGGTGAACACGGCCAGCAGGGCCAGCTCGGCCCGCAGCGGCCAGATGACGTAGGCGGGCAGCACCGCGGGCCCGTCCGCCTCCTCGGCGCCGCGGCGGGCCCGGGATGCCTTGACCCAGTGCGTGATCCAGGCGCCCGCGGCCACCCCCACGATGTAGCCGCCCACCGCCACCCCGGTGTGCGCGGCCAGCGTCAGCGACCGGCGCGCCAGCGACAGGCCGAACAGCACGATGTCACCGGTCACCACGCTGGTGAAGACGTTGCCCAGCCGGGTGAAGGCGGCCACGTCCGCCGCCCCGGACGCGAAGGTGAGCGCGATCGCGATCAGGGTCAGGATCTGCTGTGCCGGCCTGCTGTTCATCGCAGGCCAGGGAATCACCTCGGCCCGCCGTCAGGCAAGTCGGCCCGCGCTCAGTCCTGCTCCACGCGTACCGCCCGGGCCCAGGCCGGCGGGGCCTGCGCGCCCAGGCCGAGCAGCCCGACCACCACCCGCATCCCCTTCGGCGCCGCCGCGGGCCAGGGCGTGTACCCGTCGGTCAGCACCACCGTCACCGCGGGCCGGGGCTTGAGCGCCGCGGCGGCCGCGATGCCGGTGCCCATGTTGGTCCCGCCCCCGCCGACCAGCTCCACCTGCCGGGCGGAGGTGACCCGCTTCGCGGGCGCCACCGCCGTGTCGCAGGCCAGCACGCGCAGCTGGCGGGATAGCCCCAGGGCCTGCAGCAGTCCCTCGACCTCGGCCAGCGCCGCCGCCAGGAGGTCCTCGGTCATGCTGCCCGACGTGTCGCAGACCACCGCGACATCGGGCACCGGCCGCCGCAGCGCCGGCAGCACCACCTGGCCGGCCACCGTCGACCGGCGGGACGGCCGCCGGTAGGAGTAGTCGACCGCGCCGGCCACCTCGGCCACCGCCCGGCGCAGCTCGGCGGTGAGCAGCCTGCGCCAGTTGACCTTGGGCCTGAGCACCTCCTCGGCCCAGCGCAGCAGCCCGGCGGGCACGGTCCCGGGCTGCCTGGCGTGCGTCATGACGTCCTGCGCCACCTGCCGCCGCAGCAGCCGCGCCTGCCAGTCCGGCAGGTCAGGCGGCCCGTCGCCGCGCCGGGGCACCCCGTCCGCGCCGGTGCCGCAATCGAGCCACCCACCCGCCGACCCCTCATTTCCTGATCGGGCCGAACGGTCCGTGCTATCCGCCCCCGCTCCCCTTTTCGCTTCCGGATCAGGACGCAGGCCCGCGTAATACTGCTCGGCCAGCAGCCCGTCGTCCGCGCCGAGGTCGCGCGGCAGGACCGGATGACCGGGCAGGTCAAGCCCGGCCGGCACCAGGTCGTCGTTGATCTCGGCGTCGGCCGCCCGCACCCAGCGGTTCGCCTCCTCCGGCCGCACGCCCGCCGCCTGGGCCCGCTCGCCGTGGGTCCGCAGCAGGTGACAGACGTGGTGGACCAGCACGCTGCCCAGCTGGGGCGCCGACCACTGCGCGGCCAGGTCAGGATCGGCCCGCATCCGCCAGCTCTCGTCCACCGACACGGTCCCGCTGCCTGGCTCGGCGATCACCCGGGCGCCGAACACCCCGGTGGCCAGGTAGGGGAACCTGGTCGCGGCCCACAGCCGCGCCGCCGCCAGCCCCTCGATGCCGCGTTCAGCCATGGGATCTCAGGCTTGCAGCAGGCCCGCGTCACGCAGGACGGGAGCGAACAGCCGGATCTCGGCGGGCAGCGCCGCGCCGTCGGGCCGGCACCGGGCCAGCACCCGCGCGGCCACCGCGGCCACGTCCGGGGCACCGTCCGCGGCCAGGCCGAGGACCTGCCAGGCCGCCGTCCAGCGTTCCGCGGTCGGGTTCGAGGCCACCGCCGCGGCCACCGCGGCCAGGGCCGCGTAGGCCCGGTCACCCCGCTCGGGCAGCCGGAAGCTGGCCGGGTCGGCCAGCACCTCCTCCGGATCGGGCAGGTCCATCTCCGCCAGCCAGGCCAGGAATTCCACCCCGGCTCCCTCGCCGATGGCGCCGCAGATCAGCGCGGCCCGCGCCTCGTCCCCGGTGCCGGTGGCGCCGGCCGCCGCCATCAGCCGGGCCGCCATCTCCCAGGTGCGCGGCGACGGCCAGCCCCGCCCCGCCGAAGCCGCGTCCGACGGCGGCGCGCACGCCAGCGCGGGCCGCACGTGCAGGAACGCGGCCACCAGCCCGCGGGCCAGGATTTCCTCGGCCTGCCAGCCCTCGGGCAGCTCGGGCACCACCGGCGGCGCCCACCCCCCGGCCAGCCCGTCAGCCACGGCCCGCGGATCGGTCTGCCACGACAGGTGACACAGCCGGTTGGCCAGCGGCGCCGACAGGTCCCACCCGTCCGCGGCCTGCTCCGGTGGGTTGGCCGCCGCGACCACCGCCACCTCGTCGGGCAGGGTCAGGTCCCCCACCGCCCGCTCCAGCACCACCCGCAGCAGGGCCGCCTGCACCGCGGGCGGCGCCGTGGACAGCTCGTCCAGGAACAGCAGCCCCCGCCCGGCCTCCGCCAGCCGCCGGGCCCAGGCCGGGGGAGCGAACCGCACCCCGTCCCCGACCACGATGGGCAACCCGGCGAAGTCCGAGGGCTCCCTGATCGACGCGATCACCGTCTCGCACGGCAGCCCCATGGTCGCCGCCATGGCCCGGATGGCCGACGTCTTCCCGGTGCCTGGCGCCCCCCACAGCAGCACAGGCACCCGGGCCGCCACCGCTACCCCGAGCGCCTCCACCGCCGGATTGCCCGCCTGCACGCTCATACATTCCAGTGTGCGCCATCCCCGCCGCTGCCCGAACCCCGTGCGCCCCGACCCGCTCCTGTCGCCCAACGGCCCGGTTTGGGTAAGCTGTCCGCCGCCATGACCAGTCAGCCTCCGCCACCGGGCCCGCTCGGCGCCGACGTGGCGGTCACGCACATCCTGGTGGTCGCCGACCCGGCCGGGTCGCGCGATTTCTGGGTCGGCGTGCTGGGCGCGGAACTGTACCGCGAGTACGGCGGGACGAGCGTGGTGCTGCGCTTCGCGGGCACCTGGCTCCTGCTGGTCAGCGGGGGCGCTCCGACCGCCGACAAGCCCACCGTGGTCTTCGCGCCACCCCAGGACGCCGATCGGGTCAGCCACGCGATGACGTTGCGGGTAGCCGACTGCCAGGCGGCCTATGCCGCGCTGCGGTCCCGAGGCGCCACGTTTCTCACTCCGCCGCATGACTGGGGCAGCGAAATCCGCTGCTTCCTGCGCGACCCAGATGGCCACCTGGTCGAGCTCAGCCAGTCGAAACCCAGCTGACCGCGACCCGGGTTCATGTCAGCCGCTGGACCCCGCACCGTGCATGATCCCAGGCCGCGGCTCAGGCAGCGTGAGGGGCTATCTCCACGACGAGGTCGGCGTCAAGGGCCAGGCTGATCCGTTCCAGCAGCGGGATGGTCGGGACCACGCCTCCTGCTTCCAAGCGGGAGAGCGCGGGCTGGGTCATGCCGGCGCGGGCCGCCAGTTCGACCTGGGACAGGCCCAGGGCCAGGCGGCGTTCACGAACGGCCTGGCCGATCAGGAAGGCCCGGCGGGCCTCAGCGTATCCCTGACGGTATTCCTCGGTGCCGCGCCGCTCGCGGGCGGCTTCTTCGTAGGTGGGATGCTCTGCGGTCATGTCAGTTCACCTCCCGGTCGAAGACGGACACCGGGTAAATCGCACGGGTAACCGGTCCTCACGGTCGTGGCCGCTCTTTGATCCCGGCCGCGAGCAGGCCGACGACCTCAGCGATGCGGGCCGCGCGCAGATCCGGCCGGCGGGTGGTCGCGTCGATCCAGCGCAGGTAGGCCTTGCGGTAGAACTGGGCCAGCGTATCGAAGAATGCGCCCGCCGCCGGGTCGGCCGCGAGCGCCGCGGCGATATCGTCGGCGAGATCGCCGCGCTGCGGACCCTCGGGGGCCAGTTCGACGGTCACCTCATCGCCGATCGCGATGCCCATGTCGCGCAGCCGCTTCGGGGCCAGGGGCAGCACCCAGCCGCCGTCGGCTGGCACGAGCCTGGTGCGGGTCCGGCAGCCGCCGATCATGCCGCTGACCGGATGCTCGGCCTTACCACCCCACGCCTCATCCGGGTCGAACGGCATCGTGATGACCGCGCTGTCCCGGGAGCCGGCGGCGATGACGGCACGGAAACGCTGCGAACTCATGACCCCATCGTGACATGGCGGCGAGCGCTTCCGCGGAGACGCCTTGTGAAACCATGCACAAAGCGCTTCCGCGGAAACCAGGATGCGGGCACGAGCGCCGGCTTGGCCGGGCTAGGTCTCAGTCCGGCCGTACCTCCCAGCGGGGGGCGTCCGGCGGGGTGTCGGGGGCACCCAGGGTGGCTTGGACGTCCAGGGGAACAGGAGCGGTGCCAGGCGCGCGCAGGGCGAGGACGCGGGCGTGGGGCCAGCCGGGCTGGTCGACCGCGACGACTAGGTGGCGGCTGGTCAAGGTCAGGCCGCAGGCCCACACCTGAGCCAGCCAGCTGGGCGGCAGGCTGACCCGCAGCCGGCGCTCCTCGCCGCGGCCGGTGAGCTCGACCGACCCCCAGCCCGGGCCGTGGTGCAGGGACACGACGACCTGGTCGGGGTCGATGCCGAGCCACTGCTCGGCGGCGGGCGCGAGCCGGCCCGCGATCGCGGCGACTAGGGCGGGCCTGGTGGCTTCCGATCCCTCCGCCTGATCGTCGAGGCGGGCGGCGTGCGCCGCGGCCACCTGCCCGATCAGCCTGACCTGGAAGCCGTAGCCCAGGGCGAGCAGCGACAGGATGTCGTTCCGGCGCTGCCTGACCTGCTCCATCTCCGCGCTGACCTGGCGCTGCCGGGCCGAGGCCCTGGCCTGCAACCCGGGCGCCTGGCTGGCCAGCCGCATCGGCCGGGGGCGGGGGGTGCCGCCGGTGACGGGCTGGTGGAGCTGGGCCGCGGTCGCTACGTCGTCCCAGCTGACCGAGATCTCATCGGCGGGGTGACGCGGGCCGATGGCCAGCACGGACAGGTCCCCGGTATGCCGCCCCCAGGCTTCGGCCAGCTCGATGCACCCGGCCTTCTCACCGCCCAGGGCGGCCAGCACCAGCTCGCCCTCGGCGTCGGGATGCTCTGGCAGCCGGAGCGATCCGGCTTCCCAGCGCACGGCATGCTGCCCGGTCCCGCACGGCACGAGGGACTCGCAGTCGGGCAGGCAGGTGTACCACGGCCCGTTCGGTCCATTGCTCAAGACAGGTACCCCCAGCGGAGCGGCACGGTGGCGCGGACCTTCGCCGACCGCCCGGCGGCCAGGACCTCGATCCAGGTGCCTGACCGCGGCAGCGGGGGCGTCAGCCGCAGGGTGAGCAGGTACTCGCCGCCGTTGTCATACCAGCCGACCGGGCGGGCGGCATGCCACCGGCCGGCGCTGTCGTGGACCCAGATCGACAGCGGGAAGACCATATCGAGCCCGAGCGCGCCGTTGTGATCGGGTATCTGGCCCATGGCCAGGGCGTTAATCCAGGTGCCGCCGTGATCGAAGTGGTGCAGCCCGAGCAGCACCAGCCGGAAGCCGTCCAGCTCGGGCAGCTCGGCGACCAGGCCGGCGAAGTCGTCCCTAGCCTGGGCCTGCCCGGGTTTCCTGCGCTGGTAGTACGCGAGCAGGCTGAGCCACGGTTCGGGCAGGTCCAGGGCGGGCGCCGCGGTGATCCCGTGCCCGAAGACCCGCAGGCTGGCGCACAGCGTGGCCAGCCGGCCCGGCAGCGGGCTGTCCTCCGGCAGCACCTCGGCCGCCCGCAGGGCGGCGATGACGTCGCCCAGCCCGGCGGCCAGCCAGGCCAGCGGCCCCGGCCCGATCGGACCCGGCCCGATCGCCTGCGCCTGCGGATCGCGCGGCAGGTCCGGCACCTGCAGCAGCAGCCCTTCGGCCACCTTGGTCAGCAGGTGCTCGCCGGACGACAGGTCGACCTGGCTGACCTCGCTCTCAGCGGCCGGCGCCGCAGCCTGCAGGTCGACGCGGGCGGTCGCCTCGCCCGGGGTGGTGATGTCGAGCCAGCGGAGGTCGGCCGGCGGGGCCGGGTCCAGGGTGAGATCGCAGGTCGACTCCGGTCGGCCCTTGGTGCTGAACCGCAGGTCGTAACCCTTGCCGCGGTCGTCGGTGACCTCGAACTGGTCCACCGGAGGCACAATGTGCCGTTGCCAGCCGAGCGGGTCACGGGCCCGCCAGGTCGCGACCAGGCGCGCCCCGGTGACGGTGTGCGCGTAGGACATCAGGTCGAGCTCGCCGCTGATCGCCTGGTCGTGGAACAAGATCA
This sequence comes from uncultured Actinomycetes bacterium, assembly GCA_963790065.1. Classification (GTDB taxonomy): domain Bacteria; phylum Actinomycetota; class Actinomycetes; order Streptosporangiales; family Streptosporangiaceae; genus Palsa-504. Next base: position 478,408 of record CAWBNK010000006.1, read on the forward strand.
TCTGTCCCAGGGGCACATAGCGGCCCGGGCCACCCGCGGACCCGGCAGCGGCTGCGGCCGGAGCCGGAACCCGCGCCGGCTTGGCCCGGTAGACCCGGGGCCTGAGCAGGGGGAAGCGCTGGGGAACCGGACCCGAGGGCCATACCGGGTCGGTCAGGCTCGGGCCGTGCTCGGGCAGCATCCGCGCCGCCAGGGCCATCTCCACGTCGGCCAGGATTGTCTCGGCGGTCCCGCCCTCGAGTGCGCCCACCGCGACCAGCGCCCAGGTCACCCGGGCGACCTTGACCGGCAGCGTGATCAGCGGGGCGTCGGGCGACCTGCGCGCCGGCGGCTGCCGGGTCTGGGGGGCGCGTATCTCCGCCTCGGCCAGCAGCCGCAGGAAGGTCTCTGCGCGCTCGCGGTTCATGTCCTAAGTGTCGGCTATGGCGGGACCGTCCCCGACGAACGACGGCCCGGACCCGCCCGCCGGCCGGCGGGTCCGGTGTTACCCGGCGAAGTCGCTGGCCAGCTTGGCCAGGTCGGGGTAGCCCGACGCATTCCGGCGCAAACCGTTTTATCGCGCCCGCCGCGCGGGCCTACAGGGCAAGACCCCCGTTACTCAGCTGAGTCAGCACCTCGTCGTGCAGGTGGCCGTTGGTGCTCACCGCACTGCCGCCGTCGGGCCTGGCCTCGCCCTCCAGCGAGGTGAACCGCCCGCCCGCCTCGGTCACGATGACCTGGAGTGCGGCCAGGTCCCACAGCGACACCTCGGGTTCCGCCGATACGTCGCAGGCGCCCTCGGCGACCAGCATGTGCGACCAGAAATCCCCGAACGCCCGGGTCCGCCACACCGACCGGGTCAGCCCGAGGAAGTTATCAAGGAGCCCGCGGTCGGCCCAGCCGCCCAGCCCCGAGTAGGACAGCGACGCGTCGCCGAGGTCGGTCACCCCGGATACCCGGAGCGGCGAGGCCTTGGTCAGGCTGCGCCCGGTCCACGCCCCGCCGCCCAGCGCGGCCCACCAGCGGCGGCTCAGGGCCGGCGCCGACACCACGCCGACCACCACGTCGGCCCCGTCCATCAGCCCGATCAGCGTGGCCCACACCGGGACGCCGCGGACGTAGTTCTTCGTTCCGTCGATCGGGTCGAGCACCCAGCAGCGCGGCCCGACGCCGATCCGGCCGAATTCCTCGCCCAGTATCGCGTCCCGCGGCCGGGACCGGCGCAGTATGTTGCGCAGCGACTCCTCAGCCGCCCGGTCGGCATCGGTCACCGGGGTGAGATCGGGCTTGGTCTCGATCTTCAGATCGAGGGCCTTGAACCGGCGGGTGGTGATGTCGTCAGCGGCGTCAGCGAGGACATGCGCGAAGCGCAGGTCGTCGTCATAGCGGGCCACCCGCGAAACGGTACCGTCTGGACATCTCGCTGGCCAGCGCGGGTGACGTCCCACCTCGCCCGTGTCGGCCGCGCCGGGGTGCCGTTCCGGGAGGCTGAAGGGAAATTGCCTCGCCTGCCTGGCCCCGGCGCGGGTATTAAGGACAAGGTGATGGATCACGGCCCCGATGGCATTCTCGCCGACCCGCCGGACCAGCTCCGGGCCTACATCCGCGACGGCCGGATCGCGGTGGTGCCGGCCAAGCGCGCCCGGCGGCGCCTGCTGCTTGACCAGGTGGCCCAGGCCTTCGAGCCTGGCCGCCAGTACCCCGAGTCAGCGGTCGACGACATCCTGAAGGTCATCTTCGATGACCACTGCGCCCTGCGCCGTTACCTGGTCGACGAGTCGTTCCTGTCCCGGACGGCCGACGGCATCTACTGGCGGGCCGGCGGCACGGTCAGCTAGGGCGGCATCTCATTACGACATTCGGCAATAGTCCCCAGGTCGGCAGGCGATCCTCTAATGTCGTCGCCTGTATGCGGCGTGCACGACGCTGACCGGTGCGTTCGTGACCGCCTGGGATCAGCGGCCGGGCCGTGGCCCGCCGGGACGGGTGGTTGATGTGCTGACGGGCAGGCCCGCGCGCCACGCGGCCAGCCCGCCCGGCCTCCCCGAGCCGGACCGCGGGCCTGAGCCTGGCCGGCCCGAGCCGGACCGCTCGCCTGAGCCGGGCCGCCCGAGCCGGACCGCTCGTCCGCGCGCCGGGCCCGCTACCTGGTGGGGGCGCTGGTCGCCGTGCTGGCGCTGGTCGGCGGGGGCCTCTACCTGCACGGCCGTCCGACCGCCGCGCCGTCCAAGTCAGCCGCGGCCGCGGCCGCTACCGGTGCCGCAGCCGCCTCGCCGACTCCTGACACCTGCGGGTCCGCGACGGCCGGGTCCTGCGCCGAGGGCCCCATCAACATCAGCATCGCCCGGGTGCCGCACACGCCAGCGGCCGGCCGTCCCGGACGACCTGCCGCGTCCGCTACCTCGCCGCGCCCTGGCACCTCATCCGCCTCGCCGTCCGGCTCCGCCAGCGCCCCGCCCGCGTCCCAGCAGGGCACCCCGGCCGAGCAGGTGCTCGCGCTCATCAACCAGGCGCGTTCGGCGGCCGGCCTGGCCCCGCTGACCGTGACGGACGGCCTGGTCAGCAGCTCATCCGCGCACAACATGCGGATGGCCGACGGCTGCGGGCTGACCCATCAGTGCCCGGGTGAGCCGCCCATCGGCGAGCGGGAGACCGAGGCCGGGGTGGACTGGACCGAGGCCGGGGAGAACATCGGCGAGGGCGGCCCGGTGGCCGACACCACGGCGGCCATCGCTCAGCTGGCGGTGCTGCTCACCCAGGACATGCTCAACGAGGTCCCGCCCGACGACGGCCACCGGCTGAACATCCTGAGCACCTCCTTCACCCACATCGGCATCGCGGTCTACCGCGACAGTTCCGGCACCGTCTGGCTGACCCAGGATTTCTCCAACTAGAACCGCCGTTCACCGGAAAGCCGCCCACCGGAAATCAGCCGGACATCAAGCGGCCTGGCTGCCGGGAGGCCAGCTTCTACACTCAAGGAGTGCAGCGGGAGGTTCTGGAGCGCGACGCCGAACTATCCGTGCTCGCCGATGCCGTGCAGGCGGCGGCGCACGGGTCCGGTTCGGCCGTGCTGGTCATGGGCGAAGCCGGGATCGGCAAGTCGAGCCTGGTGGACGCGGCGCGCGCCCAGCTGCCTCCGGATGGCCGGATGCTGGTCGGCTACTGCGATGACCTGGCCACTCCGCGCACCCTGGGCCCGTTCCGCGACCTGGTGGGCAGCGTGGGGGCCGAGCTCAGCCGGGCCGTGCTGGACGGCAGCGACCGGGACCGGGTGCTGGCCGCCCTGCGGGCCGAGCTGGACTGGCCCGACCATCCCACCGTCCTGGTCATCGAGGACGTGCACTGGGCCGACGACGCGACCCTCGACGCGCTGCGGTTCCTCACCCGGCGCATCGCCGGCCTGCCCGCCGTCCTGATCCTCACCTACCGCGATGACGAACTGGACCGCGACCACCCGCTGCACGGCCTGCTCGGCCAGGCCTCCCGCAGCGAGGTCGTGCGCCACCTGCCGCTGCGTCGGCTGTCGGCGCAAGCCGTCCGGCAGCTGAGTGAGGACAGCCCGGTGGACGCGGATGACCTGTTCCGGCTCACCTCGGGTAACCCGTTCTTTGTCAGGGAACTGCTTGATGCGGCGCACGGCGAGCACGTGCCGCGCACGATCGTGGACGCCGTCCAGGCCCGGCTCCGGGTGCTCGACCCGCAGGTCCAGGACGTGCTGGAGCAGCTGGCCGTGGTGCCGTCCGCCCTGGACCGCTGGCTGGTCGACGCGCTCGTCCCGGACGGCGAGCCCGGCCGGGTGGCGATGCTGGCCGCCGCCGAGCAGGGCGGCCTGCTCACCGTGTCCGCCCGCAAGATCTCCTTCCGGCACGAGCTGACCAGGCGCGCCATCGCCAGCTCGCTGCCCGCGGCCCGGGTGGTGGCGCTGAACCAGCGTGTGCTCAAGGCCCTGGTGGACCGGGAAGGGCCCGACGTCGCGCAGATCGTCCACCACGCCGCGCAGGCCGACGACGCGGACGCCATTGTCGGGTACGGCCCGGCCGCCGCGCGCGACGCGGCCCGGGCCGGCGCGCACCGCGAGGCGGTCGCGCACTACGGGCTGGTGCTCGAGCACGCCGGCCGCTTCGCGTCGGCCGAGCGCGCCGCGCTGCTCGAGCAGTACGCGATCGAGTGCTACACGATCGGCGCGGCCGAACGAGCCGCCGAAGCCCAGCGGCAGGCCGTCGAGCTGAACCGGTGGCAGGACGACCAGCGGGTCCTCGGCGCCAGCCTGCGCTGGCTGGCCCGGATGCGATGGTGGGCAGGCCACCGTGCCCTCGCCGAGCAAGCCGGCCGGGACGCGGTCGGGGTGCTCGAGCAGGTCGGCGACACCCGCCTGCTGGCGCTGGCCCTGAGCTCCCAGTCGCAGCTGTTCATGCTGGCCAACCAGGCCCGGGAGGCCATCGACTGCGGCGAGCGGGCCGTGGCCCTGGCCCGCCAGGTCGGCGATCAGCCGATCCTCTCGCACGCACTGAACAACGTCGGCATGTCGCAGTGGATGCTGGAGGACCCGGCCGGCCAGGTCACCCTCGAAGAGAGCCTGCGGACCGCCCTGGCCGCCGCCGACACCGAAGACGCCTGCCGGGCCTACGTCAACATCATCTGGCAGCTGCTCGACCGGTACCGCCTGGCCGAGGCCGAGCGGTACCTGACGGCGGGCGTCCGGCTCGCCGAAGAGACCGAGTTCCTGGCCTTCCTGTCCTACATGTACGTGGAGCGGGCCCGGCTGGAGTTCTGCCGCGGGTCGTGGGACACGGCCGCCTCCTGGGCCGAGCCCGGCGCCGACGCCAGCCTGCCGGTGCGCTGCCCGGCGCTGACCCTGCTGGGCCGGATCGCCGCCCGCCGCGGCCAGCCCGAGGCGGCGGGCCTGCTCGCCGCCGCCTGGGATCTCGCGGTCAAGGCCGACGAGCTGCAGCGGCTGGGACCCGTGGCCGTCGCCCGCGCCGAAGCCGCCTGGCTGAACGGTGACCGGGCCGCGGTGCGCGACATCGCCACCCCGGTCTACCAGCTGGCCCGGCAGCTCGAGGACCAGGTCAACCAGGCCGAGCTGGGTTACTGGCTGGTCAAGGCCGGGCAGCACGCCGAGCCGGCCGGCGACCATCCGTACGCGGTGCAGGCGGCCGGCCGCTGGCGCGAGGCGGCCGCGCTGTGGGAAACCGCGGGCTGCCCGTACGAGCACGCCGCGGCCCTGGCCGACAGCGGTGACCCGCCGCACCTGCTGACCGCGCTCGGCATCCTCGACGAGCTGGACGCCCGGCCGCTGGCCACCGACGTCCGCCGCCGCCTGCGCGCGCTGGGCGTGAGCCGCATCCCGCGCGGCCCGCTGAGCGAGACCAGGGTCAACCCCGCGGGCCTGACCGCCCGCCAGCTCGACGTGCTGCGCCTGCTCGGCCAGGGCTGCACCAACGCCCAGATCGCCAGCCAGCTCGTGGTGTCCGTGCGCACGGTCGACTCTCACGTCGCCGCCGTGCTGGACAAACTCGGCGCCGCCAGCAGGCGCGAGGCCGCCGTCCGCGCCGCCGAGCTAGGTGTCCTGGACGCCTAGCACCGGTATCCCGCCGCGCCGATCTCGGTAGCGGCTGCCGACGCCCCGCCCCGGGCCGCTCGCCTATCTCTTGTAAGACCAGAGCTCAGCCACCCTTACAGGAGCAACCACATGAGTACTGTCGCCACGCCCGCCCGGCGCAACGGGGTCGAGATCGCCAAGCTGTTCGCCACCCTCGACGCGGTCAAGGCCCAGCCCGAGGCGGCCAGGTTCCGGTTCAGCGTCGACAACCGCTGGATCTCCGGCACGCACAACCAGAACCGGATCAGCACCTTCTACGGCGTGGGCGCGGAGCAGCGGCACAGTGCCACGTTCAGCATCGAGGCCGACCATCCCGCGGTGCTGGTCGGCGAGGACGCCGCGCCGACGCCCGCCGAGATCCTGCTGTCGGCCCTGGCCTCCTGCCTGACCTCCGGGCTGGGCAACATCGCCGCCGTCCGCAAGATCAACCTGGAATCGGTGGAATCGCGCGTCGAGGGTGACATCGACCTGCGCGGCATCCTCGGCCTGTCCGACCAGGTCCGCAACGGCTTCAGCCAGATCCGGGTCAGCTTCCAGATCCGCGGCGACGCGGCGCCCGAACAGCTCCGCGAGCTCGTGGAGCAGGCCGTGGCCCGGTCCGCCGTCTACGACGTGCTGTCCCGGGGCGTGCCGGTCAGCGTCGACGTGACGGCCGGCTGACCAGGCGATCCGGACCGGGGGATGATCATGCGCACCGTCCAGACGCTCGTCGTCGGAGCCGGGCAGGCCGGGCTGGCCGTCAGCCGCTGCCTGACCGCCCGCGGCGCCGAGCACATCGTGGTGGAACGACATCAGGTCGCCGAGCGGTGGCGCACCGCCCGGTGGGACTCGCTGCGCCTGATCACCCCCAACTGGATGAGCGGGCTCCCCGGCTGGTCCTACTCCGGGCCCGACCCCGACGGCTACATGCCGGCCGCCGAACTAGCCCGCCACCTACAGGGCTACGCCCGCTCGTTCGCGGCTCCGGTGCACGAGCACACCACCGTGCAGCGGGTCGAGACCTGCGCCGCCGGGCTGCGGGTGATCACCGACCAGCAGACCTGGATCGCCCGCAACGTCGTCGTGGCCACCGGGACCGAGAACGGGGCCAGCCTGCCTGCCGTGACCGGCCGGCTCGACCCGGGTCTGCACCAGCTGATCGCCAGCCGGTACCGCAACCCTGACCAGTTGCCTGGGGGCGGCGTGCTCGTGGTCGGCGCCTCCGCCTCCGGCGTCCAGATCGCCGACGAGCTGCGCCGCTCCGGGCGGCCGGTCGTGCTCGCGGCCGGCGGCCACACCCGGCTGCCCCGGCGCTACCGCGGCCGCGACATCGTCTGGTGGATGCACCGGGCCGGCCTCTTCGACCACACCATCGACCAGATGCGCGACGTCCGGTCGGCCCGCCGGGCCCCGTCGCTGCAGCTGTCCGCCCGCCCGGGCCACCCGGTCGACCTGGCCGCGCTGGCCGGGCGCGGGGTGGTCCTGGCCGGCCGGCTGGCCGCCGCCGACGGCTGGTCGGCGGCCTTCGCCGGCGACCTGCCCGCCACCACCGGCGCGGCCCAGGCCCGGATGGAGCGGCTGCTGCGGTCCATCGACGACTACATCTCCCGCTGTGGCGGACAACCACTTGGGCCGAACGATCCAGCCGATGCGCTGCCGCCATTCGTAGCCGCGGAGCCTGGGCCGGCGCGGCTGGACCTGCGCCGGGCGGGCATCACCAGCGTGATCTGGGCTACCGGCTTCCGGCCCGCCTACCCCTGGCTGCGCATTGGTGTCCTGGACGGGCGCGGCGAGATCGTCCACCGCCGCGGCGTGACCCGCGTGCCCGGCCTGTACGTGCTGGGCCTGCGGTTCCTGCACCGCCGCAGCTCCAGCTTTGTGGGCGGCGTGGGAGCAGACGCCCAGTTCATCGCCGCTCACCTCACCCGCCGCGCGGCGGGCCTGCCGCTGGCCATCGCCGGTCCGGACCTGTGCCATCTGACTGCCTGACCCGACCTACGGAGCACCGTATGCCAACGAGCCCGCACTACGACGTGGTCGGGACCGGGGCCCGCTGGGTGAGCATCCCAAAGCAAGGTGAGTTTCCGGCGTGTCGCAATCGGCGGACACTATGCGACCATTTACGCGGTTTGCCATAATTTACCGTCGGCCATGCCGCAGCTCGGGCGAGCTTTAGTCCCCGTCCTGGCGCTCCTCGCCTATGATCGCGAAGGCTTCTGGCAATGTTGATACCAGGACTTCGGGATCATGAGTTGCACAGCACACGCCGGATCACCGGCCCCAGCGGTCACATTTGCGGGGTGGATCCAGGTTCGCGGGTGGATCCGGGGGGCTGGGACGCACCGGATCCACCCCGGAACCCGAATCCACCCCGATATCGGGGACCATGGAGCTGGTGTGACAACAGGGACGCATACCGGGTCGGGCTCTGGCCTGTCCCGGCATCGCTGCGACGATTCACTGAACCCGCGACGCCAAACCCTTTGAGATCATGGAAAGACCCAGCCCGGGACACGGCTTCGCCGACCCTAGCTCGGCTAGCCGGGAGCTAGTCGGTGCCCTCGCGGCTGCGCAGCAGCCGGCGCAAGGAATCGAGCCGCGCCTCCGCGTGATGCTCGCGGGCCCACGCGTCCAGGGCGCAGTCGGGGGAGGAGAGGTGATCGCATCCGGGCGGGCACTGCGCCGTGCCCTCGGCCAGGTCGCCGAACGCCTCCGCCACCCGTTCCGGGCTCACGTGCCCCAGCCCGAACCCTCGTAGTCCCGGCGTGTCGATGAGCCAGCCGTCGTCCAGCGGGATCGCCACCACGGATGAGGATGTGTGCCTGCCTCGGCCGGTCACCGGGTTGACCGTGCCCGTTGTCCGGGCCGCCGCCGGGACCAGGGTGTTCATCAGCGTGGACTTGCCGACGCCGGATGGCCCGATGAGCACGCTGATCCGGCCGGTGACCGCGGCCCGCAGCCGGGATAGGGTCTGCGCCGCCAGCGGGCGCCTGGTGGTCAGCATCGGCAGGCCGAGCGGGGCGTAGAAGGCGCGGACCTTGCGCGGGGACGCCAGGTCGGCCTTGGTCAGCAAGAGCAGCGGGTCGAGCCCGGCGTCGTACGCGGCGACCAGGCAACGGTCGATGAACCGGAGATTAGGGGCCGGCTGCGCCAGCGCGCAGACGATCACCATCTGGTCGGCGTTGGCCACGATGATCCGCTCCTGCGGATCGGTGTCGTCGGCGGAGCGCCGCAGCGCGCTGGTCCGCGGCTCGACCCGGACGATCCGGGCCAGCGTCCCCTCGGCGCCCGAGGTGTCGCCCGCCAGGGCCACCCGGTCACCGACCACCACCGAGCCCTTGCCCAGCTCGCGGGCCTTCATGGCCACTATCAGCCTGCCGTCGGCCATGCACCCGTACCGGCCCCGGTCCACGCTGGTCACGAAGCCCTGGATGGCGCTCTCGTGCGCGGGCCGCCGCCTGGTCCGCGGCCGGGAACCACGCCCCGGGCGGACCCGGACGTCGTCCTCGTCGAGCCGCTCGTAGCCGGACCGCGGGCTCAGGGCTGCGGCCCCGTCTGATCGTGCTGGGTCTGATCCTGCCGGGTCTCGTCCTCGCGGCCCAGCATCTGGCCCCAGACCGTGATGAACCCGGGAAACGTCTTGGCCACGGTCTGCGCGTTGGCCACCCGCAGGCCCGGCACGGCCAGGCCGAGCACGGCGGCCGCCATCACCATCCGGTGATCGTCGTAGCTGCCGAACGGCCGCCCGGCCGCCTCGGCCCGCAGCCGCCGGGGCGTGATCTGCAGCCCGTCGGGCTGTTCGGTGATGTCGCCGCCGAGGGCGTTGATCTCCTTGGCCAGCGCGGCCAGCCGGTCGGTCTCGTGGCCCCGGGTATGCGCCAGCCCGGTGAAGGTCGACGGCGATTCGGCCAGCGCCGCCGCCGCGGTCAGCACGGGCGCCAGCTCGGCCACGTCCCGCAGGTCCGCATTGATGCCGCGGATCGTGCCGGTGCCCGAGATGATCAGGCCGTCCGCACCGACCTCGCAGCGTGCGCCCATCCGGGCCAGCACGTCCAGGATCTGCCCGGCGGCCTGCAGGCTGTCCCGCGGCCAGCCGGCCACGGTGATCGTGCCCCCGGTGACCAGCGCCGCGACCAGGAACGGGCCGGCGTTGGACAGGTCAGGTTCCACCGTGACCGAGCCCAGGTCCAGCGGACCGGGCTGGACCCGCCAGGCGTCCGGCCGGGCGGCGGAACCGGCCGGGCCCGTCTCGGTGACCTCGGCGCCCGCCGCCCGCAGCATCCGGACCGTCATGGCGATATGCGGTGCCGAGGGAACCGGCTGGCCCTCGTGCCGGATCTCGACGCCCGCGGCGAACCTCGGCGCGGCCAGCAGCAGCCCCGAGATCAGCTGGGAGGAGCTCGACGCATCCAAGGTGACGGCGCCCCCCCGGACCGAGCCGTGACCGAGCACGGTGAACGGGACCGCGCCGCGGCCGCCGTCGTCGATGTCCGCGCCGAGTCCGGCCAGCGCGGCCAGGATCGGGCCGACCGGGCGCTGCCTGGCCCGCGCGTCCCCGTCGAATTCGACCGCCGCCGAGGTCAGCGCGGCCACCGCGGGCAGGAACCGCATGACCGTGCCCGCGTTGCCCACGTTCACGCTGACCCGGGAGCCGGCCTGCGGCTGCCCGGGCGTGACAACCCAGCTCGGCACCGATCCGAGCCCGTCGGAGGCGATCCCGGTCCCCATCGCGCGCAGCGCGGCCGCCGCCAGCAGCGTGTCCCTGGCCTGCAGCGGGTTCGCGATCGCGGCCGGCCGGCCGGACAGGGCGGCCAGGACCAGGGCCCGGTTGGTGATGGACTTCGACGCGGGCAGCACGATGCGGGCACGGGCCGGGCCGTCAGCGGCGGGTACGGGCCAGGTCCGGCCGGCGTCCTCGTCAGGGTGCATACGGTTGAGGGTAGTGGGTGGGCCGGGGGGCGACCTTCCCGCGGGGTTTGACGGGGCTGGATTATGGTTATGAAGTGCCAATCCAGGCTTAACGGGACGTGTCCGGATCGTGTGCTCTTAAGGAAGATTTTCATGTGCGGTCGTTTCGTGTCGGCGCGCAAGCGCCTTGAACTCCTCGAGGAGTTCAGCATCGAGCGCGACCGCGCGGCCGATGGACCCGATTCCGAGCCCGGCCCGGACTACAACGTCGCGCCGACCAAGCGGGTTTTCGCGGTCATGGAGCGCCCCGGCGAGGATGACGAGCCACCCGCCCGCGAACTGCGCGTGGTGCGCTGGGGCCTGGTCCCGTTCTGGGCCAAGGATGCCTCCGGGGGCGGCAGGCTCATCAACGCCCGCGCCGAGACCGTCGCGGTCAAGCCGGCCTTCCGCCGGGCCTTCGCCAAGCGACGCTGCATCCTCCCGGCCGACGGCTACTACGAATGGATGGCCCGAACGGAGCAGGGTAAGCAGCGCAAGCAGCCCTACTTCATCTACCGCGGGGATGGTGGTGCCCTGGCCTTCGCCGGAGTCTACGAGCTCTGGCGCGACGAGGCCCTGCCCACCGATCACGAGCGCGCCTGGCTGTGGACGGCCGCGATTATCACGACCCAGGCGACCGACGACGTCGGCGAGATCCACGATCGCATGCCCATGGTCATTGCACCTGACCACTGGGCCGACTGGCTCAATCCGGGCAACTCCGAACCTGGCCAGCTGCAAGCGACGATGCTGCCCGCTATGGCGGGCGGCCTTACGTCGCATCCCGTATCAACGGCTGTCAACTACGTGCGGAACAACGGACCCGAGCTCATCGCGCCGATACCGGCGGACGGCGACGGCCCGGGGGCTTCCGCCAAACAGGAGCAGCCACCCGGCGAGTTGTTCTGAGCCCGCGGCACGCAGCGCGGGCTTAACCGAGCCTGGCTGCGTTCCCCCGCGGGCGGGAGGCGAGGACACCAGTGGAGACTACCGTCGCCCGTAAGCGCCTGGAAGAGATGCGCGACGACCTGGACCGGTCGATCTCGATCCTGCAAGGCGAGCGGCCTGCGCCCCAGGCCGGAGCGGGGTATCCGCACGACTCGGCCGATGCGGGCTCCAGCTTGTCCGAGGCCGATCGCACCGAGGCGGTCCTGCATTCGGCTCGCGGCCAGCGGGACGCGGTACTCACCGCGCTGGTCCGCCTCGACTCCGGCACCTACGGGCGCTGCGTGGATTGCGGACACGAGATTCCCGAGGGACGGCTGGAGGCCCGGCCCGACGCCGCGCGCTGCGTTAACTGCCAGGCCAAGTACGCCCGCCGGCGCCGCTAGCCTGCCATCCGCCGTTGGCCCGCCGCTTGCGCGGCTTGCGGGCCGATATCACCAGCTGGGCTCCCAGCGACTCATCCGACCTCGCGGCGAGCTCGGCCCGCACCAGCTCGGGCAGGCTGGCCGGATCATGCCGCAGCACCCAGGTCACCATCGACTGGGACAGCACCGTGCGCGACCGGATCCAGTTCACCGCCAGCCCGGCGCCCCTGAACAGCTCCCGGGCCTGGTCCCGGCCGTAGCACCGGGTGATGGCCCCGTCCGGCCAGGGCACCAGCACCACCTCGGCGTGGGGCAGGTCGACCAGGTGCGCCCAGTGATGCTGGTCGGCCAGCACCGCCATGCCAAGTACCAGCGAGTCAACGCAAGCCAGCACGCGCCCGTCGGGGCGCAGCACGCGCGCGATCTCGGCGATCATGGCCTCGGCGGCCAGATGCGTGGACAGGGCCCGGTCGTCGGCGATGACGCCGTCCGCGCAGCCGTCGGCCAGGAACGACAGCGGCGAGGAGTCGGCGACCAGCCGGACGATCCGCCCCGGCCGTCCCGGTTTCGCCCGCTGTCCGGGCCCGCCCGGCCGGCCCCGCCGTCCGTCCTGGCCGGCTCGGGCGCCCGGCTCGGGGGCAGTGTCCGCCGGGCCTGCGCCGCCCCGCTCGGCCCCGGCCGGCCCGCCGTCGATGATCCGCAGCACGGTATGCCCGGCCTGCGCGGCGAGCTCCGCGGCCGACGCCCGCGGTCCGGAGACGTCGACCAGCAGGCGCCGGCCCGGGGGCAGCCAGGCGGCCAGCTGCGCTCGCGTCACCGCCTCGTGGAAGAGCCAATAGGCCGACAGATGATCGGCATCCGGCGCGGTAATGGCGCTGGCCGCATGACGCACGGGCCCTGAGCTCCTGACTCGGCGGCCCCGGGAAGCAGGGGCGCCTATGTCTTATGCTTCCCGGCCGGGGATCTTTCTCACCTGCTAGCCTCGACCAGGTCTCGCGGCCGCATCGCGGAATGACCGGCCCTAGTACCGTGTTGAACGCGGCATGGCAGTAGCCTCGCCACCTCGTGGCATGCTGAACGTAACGTTCGATCCGGGCACGGTATCCTCCCGCTCATACGGTCTGCAGGCCCGTAGCCCGGTTTCGTACTACTCCGAGGGGGTGGGTCCCGTTCCGGAGACCCTCGAAGAGCGCGGTGAGCGCTTCGAGCAGGAGGTATTGCCCTACCTGGATCAGCTGTACTCCGCTGGGCTGCGGATGACTCGCAACCCGGCCGATGCGGAAGACCTGGTGCAGGAGACGTTCGCCAAAGCGTATGCCTCTTTCCACCAGTTCCAGCAGGGTACGAACCTGAAGGCCTGGCTGTTCCGGATCCTGACCAACACCTTTATTAACACCTACCGCAAGCGGCAGCGCGAGCCGCAGCGCTCTGGTGCCGAGGAAGTCGAGGACTGGCAGCTAGCGCGGGCCGCGGAGCACACCTCGGGCGGATTGAAGTCGGCCGAAGCGGAGGCGCTGGAGCGCCTGCCTGATTCTGACATTAAGGAAGCGCTGCAAGCGCTACCGGAGGAATTCAGGATCGCGGTCTACCTGGCTGACGTAGAAGGGTTCGCCTACAAGGAGATCGCCGACATCATGGAAACGCCGATTGGTACCGTGATGTCGCGTTTGCACCGTGGTCGGCGTCAGCTACGGGAACTGCTCCAGGATTACGCGTCGGACCGCGGATTGGCGCGGACCAGTTCCGACGCTTCCCTGCCCGGGGAGGAAGGGCGATGAGCTGCGGAAAGCCACATGAGACGCCCTGTACCGAGGTACTGGACCGGGTCTACGGCTACCTGGACGGCGAGCTCGGCGACATGGACTGCGCGAAGATCCGCCAGCACCTGGATGAATGCGGCCCCTGCCTGCGCGAGTACGGCCTGGAGGAGGCGGTTAAGCGCCTGGTGGCCAAGCACTGCGGCTGCGACCCGGCGCCCGCCGACCTGCGGGCGAAAATCCTCGTCCGTATCAGGGAAGTCCGGGCGACGATCGAGTTCGCTGAGTAACGGCGGCCCATCCGATTTGCCAGGTGTGTGGCAATTGCGCCACATGTGCCACATTTGATTGCCCATTGTGACTATCTCGCTCACGATTTGTTCACGATGAGATTTGGGCCTGCGAGAAGCGTTGTGGTCACGTTATCCTTGACCTTGGACGATATCCGGCGAGCTGTAGGTAGTTGCACGTTAGGGAGGTCAGCTCCATGCGTCCATGCGGTGGAATAACCCCTGCCTCAGGCGAGGTGATGGCGGTGCCGGGCCATGGGTACGCCCTGTCCGGGACCACGTGGGGCTAACAGTTTTGGAGCGTAGCCCCACGTTCCGCGCTCCTGGCCGTGAGGAGGGGAGGTTTGGCTAGGCTCTCATGGGCCGCGCGGATTTACATCGGCGTGGTCGTCATCGCTGCCGTGGTGCTGATTGCCCGCGGGCCGTTCGGCAACGGCGCCTGGTGGCGTGAAGTTGTTGTGCTCGGTGCGCTCGTTGTGATCTTCGAGTCCACCGCGACACTGCTGCGCCCGAAGGAGATGGCCTGGTCGCCCAACTCCTCGGCCACCCTGGCGGCCGCGGTCCTGGTCGGGCCGGTCGGTGCGGCACTGGTCGGTGCCTGCACCCTGTTCGGGCTGCGGCGCAGTCCGTCGCCCACGCAGCGGGTGTTCAACACGGCCATGATGGCCCTGTCCGCGTACCTGGCGGGCAAGGTCTTCATCGAGGTGGGCGGCAAGGTCGGCATGCCCAACTCGACCTCGTTCCCCGGCGTTATCGGCTGGTTCGCGATCGCGGCCCTGGTGCACGCGGTGGCCAACCACACGCTGCTGGCGGGCGTGCTCTTGCTGACCAGCGGCCGGGACGAGTCCGGACGCCGCGCGCCGCTCGGCATGAGCATCAAGCTCATCGCCTCCGACCTCGGCTACGGTGCCTTCGGCCTGCTCATCGCCGCGCTGTGGAGCGTCGTCGGGATGTTCGCGCCGGTGCTGGTGCTGATCCCGTTGTTCGTCGCCCGCTGGGCGGTGGCGCAGATCGGCGAGCAGCAGCGGGCCTACGAGGCCACCGTCGGCGCGCTGTGCCAGGCGGTGGAGACCAAGGACTTCTACACCCGCGGTCACAGCGACCGGGTCTCGCGCGGATCGGTCATGATCGCGCGCGAGATCGGCATGCGGGGCGAGCGCGTGGAGGCCATCAGGTACGCCGGCATGCTGCACGACGTCGGCAAGCTCGGCGTGCCGACCAAGGTGCTGCAGAAGACCGGCAAGCTGACCGAGGAGGAATATGCGGCCATCCAGCTGCACCCGATGCGCGGGCTGGACATCGTGCGCGAGATCGGCTTCCTGGATGAGGCGCTGGCCGGGATCATGCATCATCACGAGCGGATCGACGGCCGGGGCTACCCCATGGGCCTGGCCGGAGACGAGATCCCCGAATTCGCCCGGGTCCTCGCCGTGGCCGACGCCTTCGACTCCATGACCTCCACCCGGTCCTACCGCGGTGCCCGCCCGGTCGAGGAGGCGATCGCCGAGCTGAGGAAGTGGTCAGGCACCCAGTTCGACCCCGCCTTCGTGGACGCCTTCGTGGCCGCGGTCAAACGCGAAGGCTGGCGCAATCCCGAGCCGCCGGTGCTGGCCGCCGGTGACCTGGCCGCGGTCCCGGCCCAGGACCACGACGATCCCGGGGCGCCGCTGCGGGTTATCGATAGCCGCTGAGCCCCCGAGGCCACCGTGACCGAACGACGACACGAGCTCCGTCGCTTCCCCTGGCGGGTACGAGACTCCGGGCAACTGCTCCTGGTCGTAGCGGCCGGCCTGGTGCTCGTCGCCTCGGTGGCGCAGACCGCGGTAACAGGCCTGCGGGATCCCCGCGTCGCCTTGGCGTTCGGCGTGCTGATTGCGTTCGGTGAGGTCCTGCGGCTCAACCTGCCCGGCGACCGCGAGTCGGCCCCGATCGGGCTCGCCGGAGCGCTCGCCTACGCCCTGCTCATCCGGGTCGGGACGTCCCCGGCGCATCACAGCGCCGAGCAAGTGGTGACGGTTACCGCCATCGGCATGATCGTCGGGGCGCTGCCGCACCTGGCCGTCGGCCGTCCGGCCAAGGTCAGCGGCATGGCCATCCGCCTGCTGTGCGTGGCCTGCGTGGCCTTCATCTTCCGCAGCCTCGCCCTGACCCCTGCCGTGGTCAGGGACTGGGGCCTGGCGGTCTCGCTGATGACGGCGCTGGCCGTGCTGGCCCTGCTGCTCGAGGTGGTCCTGACCGCCTTGTTGCGGGTGGACGAGCAGCGCGCCAGGTTCCGGGTGGCGCTGGTCGACGAGATGCGCGTCCAGCTCCCGCTGGGCGCCGCGGTGGGCGCCTCGGCCCTGCTCATCGCGTTCGCCGCCGAGGTGATGGGGCTGGCCGCGCTGGCCGTGTTCACCGCTCCGCTGCTGGTCACCCAGGTGGCCTTCCGCCGTTACGCCGGGATCCGGGCTACCTACCTGCAGACCGTGCGCGCACTGGCCAAGGTCACCGAGATCGGCGGCTACGTGGAACCAGGCCACTCCGAGCGGGTGAGCAGGCTGGCCGTGGCCATCGGCCGGGAGCTCGGCATCCACGAGCCGCAGCTGCTCGAGCTGGAATACGCGGCGCTCATGCACGACATCGGCCAGCTCTCGCTGCACGACCCGATCCCGGGCGGCGCCACCGTGCTGGTTTCCCGCCAGGACCAGCAGCGCATCGCCGAGCTGGGGGCCGACGTGATCCAGAAGGCCCAGGTGCTCGGCTCGGTGGCGGAGATCGTGCGCAGGCAGAACGAGCCCTACCGCGGTATCGAGGTGGCCCACGAGGGCTACGCCGGGCGTCACTACGCCCGTCCGGCGCACGCCGTCCGGCCCGAGCGGGTAGGCCTCGGCGAGCCGGCCGGGCCGCCGCTGAGCAGCCGGATCATCAAGGCGGCCAACGCCTTCGACGACCTGGTCGGTACCTCGATGGATCCCGGCCGCGCCGCCGCCGCCGTGCAGCAGCTCCGGCTGGACACGGCCAGCGAGTACGACCCCGAGACGGTCGAGGCCCTGAG
The DNA here is from genome assembly GCA_963790065.1 of uncultured Actinomycetes bacterium. Lineage (GTDB taxonomy): Bacteria > Actinomycetota > Actinomycetes > Streptosporangiales > Streptosporangiaceae > Palsa-504. The sequence continues at coordinate 495,309 of CAWBNK010000006.1, forward strand.
CCGCGTCGTGAACCGCCGCTCCGTCATCCAGCTCTAATTTCACTCTGTTGTCCCGCTCGCCTCCGGGCGCTTTAAGGTGCCTCCTTCCCTCGTCGCTCGTTCCTCGCTCCTCAGTCCAGTCGGCACCGCGCCCTTTGGCTCGCTCGCTGCCCTGCCATACTTTGCTAATGCTCGAATCGGTGCTTGTCGCGAACCGGGGGGAGATCGCCCGGCGGGTGATACGGACGGCCCGCACGATGGGGATCAGGGCGGTGGCGGTGTACTCCGATGCGGACGCGGACCTGCCCTTCGTCGCCGAGGCCGACCAGGCGGTGCGGATCGGCCCGGCCCCGCCCGCGCAGAGCTACCTGGACGCGGCGGCGATCATCGAGGCGGCCCGGAGCAGCGGGGCCGCGGCGGTCCATCCGGGTTACGGGTTCCTGGCCGAGAACGCGGGCTTCGCCCGCCAGGTCGAGGCGGCCGGGCTGACCTGGGTGGGACCCGGCCCGGCGGCCATCGAGCAGATGGGCGACAAGATCCGGGCCAGGAACCTGATGGAGAAGGCCGGGGTGCCGGTCGCGCCGGGCAGCCGCGAGCCGCTCACCAGCGCGGCCGAGGCCGCCGAAGAGGCCGAGCGGATCGGCTTCCCGGTCATGGTCAAGGCCGCGGCCGGCGGCGGCGGCATCGGCATGAGCGCGGCCGCCAGCCAGGCCGAACTGCAGGCCGCGTTCGATACCGCCCGGTCCCGCGCCGAGCGCTTTTTCGGCTCACCCGAGATCCTGCTCGAGCGGTACATCGAGCGCGCCCGCCACGTCGAGGTGCAGATCCTCGGCCTGACCGACGGGACCGTGCTCGCCCTCGGCGAGCGCGACTGCTCGGTGCAGCGGCGCCACCAGAAGGTGGCCGAGGAGACCCCGTCGCCCGGGATATCCGCCGCGCTGCGCGAGCAGATGCTCGCCGCCGCCGTCCGGGCCGGCCAGGCGGTGGGATACCAGGGCGCCGGGACCGTCGAGTGCCTGGTCGATACGCAGGCCGGCTCGTTCGTCTTCCTGGAGATGAACACCCGGCTGCAGGTCGAGCACCCGGTCACCGAACTCGTCACCGGCATCGACCTGGTGGAGCAGCAGTTCCTGGTGGCCGCGGGCCAGCCGCCCTCCTTCGACCCCGCCGCGATCAGCCCGGCCGGGCACGCCCTCGAGCTGCGGATCTACGCCGAGGATCCGGTCCGGTTCCTGCCCGGCCCGGGCAAGATCACGCGGTGGGAGGAGCCGTCGGGCCCGGGCGTCCGGGTAGACGCCGGCTACGCGGCCGGGAACACCGTGACGCCGTTCTACGACCCGCTGCTGGCCAAGCTCTGCGTGCACGGCGCCGACCGCCAGCAGGCCCTGGAGCGGGCCAGGGCGGCGGTGGCGGCCTTCGCCATCGTCGGCCCTAAGACCAACCTGCCGTTCCACGCCGAGTTGCTCACCAGCGCGGATTTCGTCAGCGGCGACTACGATACGTCCCTGATAAGCAAGCTGCGTCCCCGGTAGGACAACGCCCCCCAACAGAGTAGGAGTCGCCGTGGCTGAGGTCCGCGCGGAGATGGTCGCGAACGTGTGGAAGGTGGTCGCGGCGCAGGGCGATCACGTCGACGACGGCGACACCTTGGTCATCCTGGAGTCCATGAAGATGGAGATCCCCGTCCTGGCCGAAAGCTCGGGCGTCCTCACCACCCTGCACGTCGCCGAAGGCGACGTCGTCCAGGAAGGCGACCTGATCGCCGAGATCGCCTGAGCCCGCCTCCCTCCTGCCCCAATCTCCCCATCCGCACCGATCTTGGGACTGGCGGGACTGGCGGGACCTGCATCACGCTGCGCCGATGAGATGATGCCGTTATGCGGGCCCATAGTGGACCTCCCAGAGGATCTGTATGCACAGGCCAGCGCGCTCGCCAGGGATACCCACCGGACGTTCAGCGAGGCCGTGGCGTATCTCATGCGGTGCGGCCTGGGCTACGGGCCGGGCGCGATGGCGATCAGCGCGCGCCCTGGGCTTCCGGTAGTTCATCTCGGCCGGACGATCACCGCCGAGAACGTCTGGGCCGTCGACGACGGGCGCTGAGCCGCCGCCCTCCTACACGCCGGTGGTGGAGCGGGGGTAGGCGATCTCAGGGTCGGTGACCACGTTGACCAGGTAGGGCACGCCCGCGGCGAAGGCGCGGCGCAGCGCCGGGCCGATCGCCGCAGGTGAGGTGACCAGTTCGCCCGCTCCGCCCAGGGCGCTGACCACCTCGTCATAGCGGCAGCCCGGCTGCAGGTCGGCCAGCACGTCGTAGCCGTACAGGGCCCGCATGGGATGCTTCTCCAGGCCCCAGGCGCCGTTGTTGCCGCACACGATGACCACCGGCAGCTTGTGCCGGACCAGCGTGTCGGCGTCCATCAGCGAGAAGCCCGCCGCGCCGTCGCCGAGCAGCAGCACGACCTGCGCCGACGGCCGGGCCAGCCGCGCCGCGATCGCGTAGCCCAGCCCGGTGCCCAGGCAGCCGAACGGCCCCGGGTCCAGCCACCCGCCCGGCCGGGCGGGCTCGACGTACTTGCCCGCGAACGAGAACGAAGTCGCCGCCGTCTCCGATGACGACCGCGTCCTCGTCCAGCATCGGGAGCAGCTCGCCGTAGACCCGGGCCGGGTGTATCGGCGACGCCTCGCTGGCCAGCAGCGGCATGTCCGCCTCGCGCGCGGCCCGGACCGCCCCGGCCAGCCGCCCGGCCCAGTCGTCGGCCGGCGCCCAGGACCCAGAGCGGACAGCAGCAACCAGCCCGTCGAAGAACGCGGTCAGGTCCCCGGCCGCCGAGGCCGCCAGGGCCACGTGCCCGGCCAGACCCGAGGGCGCGTCGGCCACGTGCACCACCCGGGCCGGCGAATCCGCCGCACCGAACGACCCGTACCCGAGCCTGAAGTCAAGCGGCGCGCCCGCCACGATGACCAGGTCGGCCTCGCGCAGCGCCACCGAACGGGCCCGGGTGACCAGCAGGTCGTGCCCGGCGGGCAGCACCCCGCGGGCCTGCCCGTTGGCCACCACCGGCAGCCGCAGTTCCTCCGCGGCCCGGCGCGCCGCCTGCTCGGCGCCGCCCAGCCACACGTCGGACCCGAGCACCAGGACCGGCCGTCGCGCCGCCCGCAGCGCGTCCGCGATCCGGCTCACATCCTCGGGATCCGGCTCCGCAACGGCAACAGGCCGGGCAACATCGGGCATGTCGACCTCAGCCTGCCCGTACAGCGCTTCGATCGAGAAGTCCAGGAACACCGGCCCGCGATGCGGGGCCAGCGCCAGCCGGAAGGCCTCGTCCACGGCTGCGGCGATGCCGCCCGAGTCATGCTCGGTCCAGGCCCGTTTGGTGACCGGGGCGAGCAGCGGCGGGTGATCGATCTCCTGCAGGCTGCCCGCGCCCCAGCGGTAGTCGGGCGCCCGCCCGGCCAGCACCACCACCGGCACGCCGTTCAGCCACGCGGTGGTGACCGCGCTGACCGAATTCGTGACGCCCGGCCCGGCGGTCACCGCGGCCAGCCCCGGCGTCCGGGTCAGCCGCGCCGTGGCCTCGGCGGCGAACACGGCGGTCTGCTCGTGCCGCACGTCCACCAGCCGCACCGGCTGGCCCCCCTTGACCGCCGCGTCGTACAGCGGGAACACGTGCCCGCCGGACAGCGTGAACAGGGTAGACACGCCGTAACCCCTGGCCACCGCCAGGGCCTGCACCCCGCCGTGACCTGTGATCCGCACCATGCAGGTGACGCTACCAGCCGGTAGGAATTGGCCGAACGGGCCGGGGTGCACCGCGGCCCGTTCGGCAGAAAAAGGCAATTATTACCGAGCGCGCCCGATATCACCCCGCACACCCTGGCGCAATTGGATCAAGACGATAAGCGGCACATCGGGCTATTCGCGGCTAATGAGGATGGCCATAACCGGCGAAGCCTGGTGACGAACTTGTACCGGTCGCCGCGGTACCAGGACTGCGCCCATTCGACCGGCTCGCCGGTGACGTCGAACGCGTGCCGGGACAGCAGCAGCAGGGGCAGGCCCGTGTCCACGCCGAGTAGCTGGGCGTCGTGCGGGTCGGCCAGCACGGTCTCGATCGTCTCCTCCGCCTCGGCCAGGTGGATGTCGTAGCCCGCGCGCAGCGTCTCGTACAGGGACATCTGCCGCTCGAGCTGCTTGCGCAGGCCGGGGAACCGCCGGGCGGGCAGGTGCGAGGTGTCGATCGACATCGGCTCGCCGTCGGCCAGCCGCAGCCGGTGGATGCGCAGCGCCCGCCCGCCCGCGCGGATGCCGAGCAGCGCCGCCAGCTGCTCGTCCGCGGTGACGTACCCGATGTCCAGGATCTTGGTCTGCGGGTGCAGGCCGTGGGCCCGCATGCCCTCGGTGTAGCTGGCCAGCTCGAGCAGCTGGGCCACCTTGGGCTTGGCCACGAACGTGCCCTTGCCCTGCATGCGCAGCAGGCGGCCCTCGATGACCAGCTCGGCCAGCGCCTGCCTGACCGTGGTCCGCGAGGTCCCGTACGAGCGCGCCAGCTCCCGCTCCGGCGGCACCGGGCTGCCGGCTTCCAGGGCCGCGGTCAGCTCCAGGAGCTGACGCTTTACCTGGTAGTACTTGGGCAACCTCAGCGATGTGCTCGCGTGAGGTCCAGGCACGGGATCATCACTGGGGACCAGAGAAACGATCATCTGGAATCATTGCCTTAATGGACGGTTAACGTCAACTCTGGCATAGCCGCGCCCAATCGGGACATCGCCAGGCCGACGATGTCCCGCCGTGATGCGATGATGATGCTGTGCCCACGCTGAACGACCTGGCCAGGAGCCGCACCGACCTAGGTGACGCCGACATCGAGTGGCTGCATGCGCTGGTGTCGGACTGGCAGCTGCTGGCTGACCTGTCCTTCGCTGACCTGATCTTGTGGGCACCGGCCCGCTACCAGGGCGGCTGGCTGGCCGTGGCCCAGATGCGGCCGACTACCGGCCCCACCGCGCTGCAGGATGACATCGTCGGGACGCTGGCCGAGCCCGAGGACCAGCAGCTGCTCGAGCAGGCCCGGGAGCAGCGGCGCATCGGGCGGGAGTCCGACCCGGACTGGACCAGCGGCGTCCCGGTCCGCACCGAGGTGATCCCGGTGACCCGGGCGGGCCGGGTTATCGCGGTCATCGAGCGCTGCACCAACCTGAACTCGGCCCGCACCCCCAGCCGGCTCGAGCTCACCTACCTGCAGGGTGCCGACGACCTGGCCCGGATGGTGGCCGAGGGGACGTTCCCGTTCCCCGGCGAGGCGGCCATCCTGGTCAGGTCGCCGCGGGTGGGGGACGGGCTGCTGCGGCTGGGCCGGTCCGGGCGCGTCACCTACGCCAGTCCCAACGCCCAGTCGGCCTACCGCCGCCTGGGCCTGGCCGCCGACCTGATGAGCGCCGAGCTGGCCGTGATCACTGCCGGGCTGTGCGCCTCCGACGAGCCGCTGGACGAATCGCTGATGGTGGTGGCGGCCGGCCGCGCACCGCGCGCCGCCGAGGTCGAGGGCAACGGCTCGGTGGTCCAGCTCCGCGCGATCCCGCTGATCGTCGGGGGGACCAGGACCGGGGCCCTGATCCTGGTGCGCGACGTCACCGAACTGCGCCACCGCGAGCGCGAGCTGATGACCAAGGACGCCACGATCAGGGAGATCCACCACCGGGTGAAGAACAACCTGCAGACCGTGGCCGCGCTGCTGCGGCTGCAGGCCCGGCGGCTGCGGGCCCCCGAGGCGCGCGCGGCGCTGGACGAGGCGGTCCGCCGGGTCGGGTCGATCGCGGTGGTGCACGAGACCCTGTCCCACGCGCCGGAGGAGATCGTCGACTTCGACGAGATCGCGGACCGGGTGGCCATGATGGCGTGCGAGGTGTCCGCGCCCGAGGTCCGGGTGGTGCCGAAGCTCAGCGGGTCGTTCGGCCTGCTGTCCGCCTCGATGGCCACGCCGCTGGCCATGATCTTGACCGAGCTGCTGCAGAACGCGCTGCAGCACGGCTTCCCGCCCACCGAGAAAAACCAGGGCCAGCTCGAGGTCATCGCGGTCCGCGACGCCGAGCGGCTCACGGTGACCGTGGCGGACAACGGCGTGGGCCTGCCGGACGGCTTCGAGCTGGACGCCACCACCAGCCTGGGCCTGCAGATCGTCCGCACGCTGGTGGGCAGCGAGCTGGGCGGGCGGCTGCAGGTCATCCCGCGGGCCGACGGCGGCACCGAGGCGATCGTCAGCCTCCCGGTCACGTACGAGTAGCTACCAGGCGACGGCAGCGGGCTTATACGTGGGCGCGGGCGCGCAGCTTATACATGGGCGCGTGCGCGCAGGCGGATCGTGCGCCGCTTGACCGCCCGCCGCTCGTCCTCGCTCATGCCGCCCCATACGCCGGCGTCCTGCCCGCTGTCGATGGCCCAGCGCAGGCATTCATCCATCACCGAACAGCGGCGGCATACTTGCTTAGCTTCATCTATCTGGAGTAGCGCAGGACCGCTGTTCCCAATGGGGAAGAACAGCTCGGGGTCCACTTCACGGCAGGCGGCTTCGTGGCGCCAGTCCATGATGTCCACTCCTTCTGGCCAGCCGGCCGCTAGCGTGCGCGGCCGGCGTGCGCGTAATTTCGAGCTTGTGAAGCTTTTCACGAGCTTATCCGTACTGGGTCGCGGCCCTAGTTTCCCGGAACCGTTATGATGCCGAGCAAAAACTCGTCCGGGCCACCAGGCAACCCGAGCGTGCCCCGAAGGCGACCCAGCGGCCATCTGAGCAGATGACACGTGCAAGGCGCCCCCGCGCCAGACATCACGACAAGCCTCTCAACGTCGGTTGACATGCGCAAGAGGCCACAGCCAACCGTCGGCTCAATTTAATGTCAGATCGATCACATTTTGCTCGCGCCGCCGCACTGCCTCGTGAGAGGTCACGCTGCGACGCGAATCGCATCCGGGATGAACTGAAATCTGACCGCCTCGGTCTCACCGAGATATTCGCCGTCCACCTGGAATGCGATCGGCCGCGCCGAACGCACGGTAAACGACTCAAGTCCGGGAACCGACAACAGATTGCGCCCGCGCGGCGGCCGGCGCCTGATCCATAGCATCTGGCCCACCGCGCCGAATATGGTCGCCAGCCGCAGCCTGCGCAGTGCCAGCACGTCCAGGCCCGAGCTGAAATCGGGGTTCGGCACCGGCAGCAGCGCGCGGCTGCGGAAATAGGTCCAAGGCGAGCGGTTGGTGACGATCGTCATGAACAGGTCGGCGACGGGCTTGTGCCCGTCGCGCTCCAGGGTCAGGGCCGGGGTGCGCCGGTCGGTGCCCGAGTAGTACGAGCGCATCATCGTGCCCAGGAACAGCGTCGCGCTCTCCCGGTGCCCGGCCGCCCGCAGCCGGTCGACTTCCCCGACCACCTCGGCGTCCATGCCGAGCCCGGCGCTGAACGTGAAGTACCTGTCGCCGGCCAGCCCGAGCCCGATGGTCCGGTACCGGCCCGCCGTGATGACCTCCTCGATCCTGGCCACCGCCGCCGCGGTGTCCATCGGCACGCCGAGGCCGCGCGCGAGCACGTTGCCGCCCCCGCCCGGAATGACCGCGAGCACCGGCGGGTCACCCGCACAGGGCGGACGGCTCATGATCCCGTTGACCGCCTCGTTGATGGCCCCGTCGCCGCCCAGCACGATCACCAGCTCGTCGCGGGCCGCGGCGGCCAGTTCCCACGCGTGACCGCGGTGCTGGGTATGGACCACCTCCAGATCGACCAGCCCGGCCAGCGAGCTGGCCACCCGTCTCGCCGTCTCGCCCCCGGTGGTGGTCGCATTCGGGTTGATGATCAGGAGGCCGTGCACCCGCCCAGGCTAGCCGCCGCCTATGCTGAGAGCCTGTGCGGCCCCCAGATCGCTGAGGATGCCCCCAGATCGCTGAGGATGGTAAGGACACAAGAAACATGGCGACGCGACCGACCTCGGCGCGCCGGAAGGCAAGCTCCGGCCGCCCCGCGCAGGTCGAAGCGGCCCCAGAGCCCGCGGTCCCCGCTCGGCCCCCGGCCGCGCTGCGCGTGGCCGCCGCGGCCCAGTTCATCGAGGCTATCGGCTTGGCCGTGGCGGCCGTCTTCGCCGCCGTAGCCACCGCCGACGGGCACTCCTACCAGATCGGCAGCGGGATCGCGCTGACCCTGGTCGCCGTGGGCACGGCCATCGGGGTGGCCGCCATCGCGGTCGGCCTGGCCCGGGCCCGGCCGTGGAGCCGCACCCCGACCGGCATGGTCCAGCTGTTCGTGATCATCGGCGGAATCACCCTGCTGGACGGGCACCGGCCCGAATGGGGCGTACCCGCCCTGGTCCTGGCGGTGATCTGCGTCGCCGGCCTGCTGACCCCCGCCAGCCTGCGCGCCCTCAACCGCCCGCCCCGCCCGTCCTAGCTCAGTCGTCGGTGGTGAGCCCCTCCCGGAGCTGGGTCAGCGTCCGGGCCAGCAGCCGGGACACGTGCATCTGGGAGATGCCGAGCTCGGCCGCGATCTGCAACTGAGTCATGTTGCCGAAGAACCGCAGCAGCAGGATCTTCTTCTCCCGCGGCGGCAGCTGCTCGAGCAGCGGCTTGAGCGACTCCCGGTACTCCACGCCCTCCAGCGCCTCGTCGACCATGCCGAGCGAGTCCGAAACGGCGGGCGCGTCCTCGTCGCCGGAATCGGGGGCGTCCAGCGACACGGTGGAGTAGGCGTTGGCCGACTCCAGCCCCTCGAGTACCTCTTCCTCGCTCATCTGCAGGTGGGCGGCCAGCTCGCTGACCGTGGGCGCGCGCCCCTCCCGCTGGGCCAGCTCGCCGATGGCCTTGGTCAGCGAGAGCTTGAGCTCCTGCAGGCGGCGCGGCACCCGCACCGCCCAGCCCTTGTCCCTGAAGTGCCGCTTGATCTCGCCCACGATCGTCGGCGTTGCGTAGGTGGAGAACTCCACGCCGCGCTCGAGGTCGAAGCGGTCGATGGATTTGATCAGCCCGATCGTGGCCACCTGGGTCAGGTCGTCGAGCCACTCGCCGCGGTTCCTGAACCGCCGGGCCAGGTATTCCACCAGCGGCAGGTGCAGCTCGACCAGGTAGCCCCTGATCCTGGCCCGTTCCGGATCACCGGCAGGCAGCACGGACAGCCGCTCGAACAGCTCCCGGGCCCGGGCCCGGTCCGGCGACCCGGTGTCGACCCGCAGGACCGGTTCCGGGGGCCGGACCACCTCGAACTCTTCGGTCACCTGGACCTCGAATTCGCTGCTCACTCGGGCCTCGACCCCGAGGGCTCTTCCCGCTGCTTGCGCAGCACGATGGCCACCTGGTCGTCCGGCCCGAGCCAGGAATCGACGGTCCCGGCCAGCGCGGAGAGCACGGTCCAGGAGAAGGTCTCCCTGGACGGCTTGCGCGGCTGGGCCGCGGTGACCGACACGGTGATCGTCATCTCATCGGCGCCGAGGTCGAAGTCGCATTCCAGGTTGGTGCCCGGTATCGCCTGGGCCAGCAGCATCGCGCACGCCTCGTCCACGGCGATGCGCAGGTCCTCGATCTCGTCGAGGGTGAAGTCAAGCCTCGCCGCCAGGCCCGCGGTCGCCGTCCGCAGCACGGAAAGGTAGGCGCCGTCCGCTGGCAGGCATACCTTCACGTGGTCTGCTGTGTCGCGCTCCGCCCGCGCCGGGTCCGGCTCCCGCTGTCCCGGCACTGCGGTAGTCGCGGCCGTGTCTTCGGTCACGTCTCTCCTTCGGGCAGATCTCGGTGGCCGCCCTCTGCATGCAACCTACCGCCCCCGGCCCCCGCCTAGAAACATGCCGCGCCGCCACATCCCGTCACCCGCGGTAACTCTCAGCTCACCAGCCCCGCTTCACCCCCCCGCGCGTCATGAAACCCGGGTCTCAGCACCCCCAGAAGGGCATGAAACCCGGGTTTCATGACGTTAGCGCACGGCTCGACGCCACGCGGCAGAGCCTAGCCCTGCTTGGTCTCCCAGAAGATCTTGCCGATCTCCTCGATCTTGCCCAGCAGCTGGTCCGCCTTGGCCACGTCCACGGTGCCCTTGGTGCCGGCCGCGCCGGCCAGCTTGGTGGCCTCGTTGAACAGCTGGTTCAGCTGCGGGTACTTCTCGAAGTGCGGCGGCTTGAAGTAGTCGGTCCACAGCACCCACAGGTGATGCTTGACCAGCTCAGAACGCTGCTCCTTGATGATCAGGCAGCGAGTCCTGAACTCTGGATCGGTGTTCTGCTGGTACTTCTCAATGATGGCCTTGACCGACTCCGCCTCGATCCGGGCCTGCGCTGGGTCATAGACTCCGCACGGCAGGTCACAGTGGGCGTGGGCCACGGTCTTCGGCTCGAGCAGGCGGGTAAGCAGCCTCATCGATTCCCTTTCTCCGACACGTTGGCTTTGCAGGTCCGACACTACCCCGCTCGCCTGGAGTAATCCCCGGAGGGATGGATGCACTGGCCGCTGCAACGGGTCAAGGTCGCCGAACGCTCCATGCTGCCCGCCCTGCGCCCCGGCGACTGGCTCCTGGTCCGCCGCACCCGCCGCATCCGGGCCGGCCAGATCGTCATCGCCCGCCACCCCGGCCAGCCCGGCCTGCTGCTGGTCAAGCGGGCCGCCCGCCGTATGGAGGGGGACGGGGAGGCGGACGGGGGCTGGTGGCTGACCTCGGACAACCCCGGCGCCGGCGCCGTCGACAGCCGCCGCTTCGGTCCCGTCCCGGCCGCCCTGATCGAGGGGCGGGTGCTCGTACGCTACTGGCGCCCCCGCTCCTTATCTATCGGGCCGAACGGTCCGTGGTGCCCGCGCCCCCGCACACGAAAACCCGGTAACCCCGCCGGGCAGGCAGGACCGCCATGTTCGCCAGCCGTTAGCTGCCTGGCCCGGCCGGGGCCGGCGCCTTGGCGTCTGGTTCGTCTTCGCCCCGCTTGCGGGCCCGGAACGCGGACACGTTCGCCCGGTTCATGCACCGGTCGGAGCAGTACCGCCTGGTATTGCTGCTGCTGATGTCGATGAACACGCCCCGGCAGCCCGCCGCCTGGCAGACGCCGAACCGGCGGATGCCCAGGTCGGTGAGCCGCACGGCCAGTCCCATGACCGCCCCGGCCGCGTACCTGTCGGCCATGGAGCCGCTCTCGGTGTAGTGCACGTGCCAGGGCTGGCCGTCGTGCCCGGACAGCAGCGGATGCACCGGATGCTGGATGAGCAGCGCGTTCAGCCGGGCCGCGGCGTCATCACCGTCACCGTCCGCGCACGCCACGAAGAAGTCGCGGAACTCCGACCGCAGGCCGCGCAGCGCGTCAAGGTCGTTGCGGGTCATGCCGGTGCTCAGGTGTTCCCGGTCCGCGACCAGGCCTCGCAACCCGTCCAGGTTGACCAGCCGGTCGCCGTCCTCGCCCCCGCCGCCGGCCGTGTTCACGAGCCGTACCGCGAGTTCAGCGTAGGAGTTGAGATCCACTCCGTTCCTAGCTGCGGGAGATAGGTGTAATGGTCTGTTGCCGCTATCGAGTATTACACCATCCCGGCCGGCCGCGCGAGCAGCACGCCGGCGGTCTGTGGCGCAATGGTTACACGGGCCACCCCCGGATAACCCACGTCCGCGGAACTCGCCTTTTCCCGGCCGGCAAAGCATACGCCGTCCCGCCAAACCCGCCGGACCGCGATCGCCACCACCCGCCAAACCCGCCGGACCGCGATCGCCACCACCCGCCTAACCCGCCGGACCGCGATCTGTACAGTGTTGATCATGTTTGCTGTGACTGCCGCGCGTATTGATCCTGATGATCCGCTGTCCGGGATGGACCTCGGCGAGCGTCCGGACCCGGTGGCCCCCGACGGGTGGACTACGGTCACGGTCAGGGCGGCAGCGCTCAACCATCACGACGTCTGGACCCTGCGCGGGGTGGGCATCTCGGCCGACCGGCTGCCCATCGTGCTCGGCTGTGATGCGGCGGGCCTGGACCCCGAGGGCAACGAGGTCATCGTGCATTCTGTGATCGCCGATGCGGACGCGGGCGGCGGCGATGAGACCCTCGACCCGCGCCGGTCGCTGCTGTCCGAGCGGTACGACGGCACCTTCGCCCAGCAGGTCGTCGTGCCGAAGCGCAATCTCGTGCCGAAGCCCGCCGCGCTGTCCTTCGAGGAAGCGGCCTGCCTGCCGACCGCCTACCTGACCGCATACAAGATGCTGTTCGAGAAGTCCGGCGTCCAGCCCGGCTCGACCATCCTGGTCCAGGGCTGCGGCGGCGGGGTGGCCACCGCGCTGATCCTGCTCGGCCGCGCGGCTGGCTTCCGGATGTGGGGGACCAGCCGCAGCGAGGCCAAGCAGGAGCGTGCCCTCAAGCTCGGCGCGGACCGGGCCTTCCCGGCCGGCGCCCGGCTGCCCGAGCGGGTGGACGTGGTGATGGAGACCGTCGGCCAGGCCACCTGGGGACATTCGGTCCGCTCCCTCAAGCCCGGCGGCCGGATCGTGATCTCCGGGGCCACCAGCGGCGACGCCCCGCCTGCCGAACTGACCCGGATCTTCTTCACCCAGCTGTCCGTCACCGGCTCCACCATGGGCAGTCGCGATCAGCTTCTCCGCCTGGCCAGGTTCCTCGAGCAGACCGGCACCCGGCCGGTGATCGACCGGGTGCTGCCGCTGAAGTCGGCCCGCGACGGCTTCGCCGCCATGATCAGCGGCGACCTGTTCGGCAAGATCGTCCTGGTGCCGTAGCGCCCACGGCGCAGGGAGCCCAGCCTAAGCCTGCTCCGGCGTCAGCCCGCTCCGGCCTCAGCGCGCTCCAGCCTCAGCGGCGAACCCGCGTCAGCCTGCGGTGTCCTGCGGTCCCTTGGCGTCCGGCTGGCTCGCAGCCTCTGACTGACTGGTCGCCTCCGGCTGGTCTGCGTCGTGCTGCGCCGGCTCCTCGTGGCCCGCGCCGAAGATCTCGGTCTTGATGCGCTCGAGCGCGTCCTCCAGGATCGTCCGCAGGTCGGTGATCACGTTCTCGCCGGCCTCGCTGGACTGCATGGCCAGCCTCCGCAGATCGGAGGTGAACTGGACGGCCACCCGCTCCAGGTCGCGGAACGTGCCGAAATCCACCGCCCCGGTCCAGCCGCGCCGCCCGCGCATCCGGGCCCATTCCTCCCAGCCGCGTCGCCCGGGCCAGTCCGTCCAGCCCGACGAGCCCGGCGTCTCCCATTCCTGCTCGCCGCTGGTGAACCGGGCGCCCGCCTCCTCGCGAAGCCGGCGCGCGTGCTCGCGGACCCGCCGGGCCGCGTCCTGCCCGAGTGACTCTGCCCGGCTGCGCCCCGCGGACCCGGCCGCGCCCTCCGGCCCCGCAGACCCCGGCTGGTCCTCAAGCCCCTCGTCCGTGGCCTGTTCCCAGGCGTCGTCGCGGGTCTGACGGGCCCGCTCGTGGGCCTCCAGGTACTGGCCCTTGGCCGCTTCCCTAGCCCGCCGCGCCTGGTCCTTGGCCTCCCCGCGCGCCTGCATGGCCCGGTTCTTGGCCTCCTCGCGCGCCCGCGTGGCCTGTTCCTTGGCGTCTTCGCGCGCCCGCGTGGCCTGTTCCTTGGCGTCTTCGCGCGCCCGCGTGGCTTGGTCTAGGCCGTGCTCGCGGGAGCGCCGGGCCTCCTCCAGCGCCTCTTCCCTGGCCCGCCGGGCCTCGTCCATCGCCTGCTGGCGGGCCTGCTTGGCCTGGTCGCGGAACTCGGCGTCCACCTCTTTGCTTGCTCGCCGGGACTCGCGGGCCGCCCAGGTCAGCTCCTCGCGCAGGCTGCGCACGGTCTGCCTGACGTCTTCCCTGACCTCGCGGACGATGTCGCTGACCGACGCGGACAGTTCTTCCTCGAGCTCGTCGAGCTCATCGCTGCGGCTGCGCAGTTCCTCGCGGCCGGCCTCGGTGATGCGGTAGACCTTGCGGCCGTCTATCTCGTCGTGGGTGACCAGGCCCTCTTCCTCGAGCCGGGCCAGCCGGGGGTAGATCGTGCCGGGGGAAGGCGAGTACACACCCATGAACCGGTCGCGCAGCAGCCGGATGACCTCATAGCCGTGCCTGGGCTCCTCATCGAGGAGCCGCAGCAGGTACAGCCGGAGGCTGCCGTGGCGGAATACCGGACTCAACTGGACTCGCCTTCCATCTCTTTCTCATTATCAGGCTGCTCGCCACCGGTATGCGCACCTTGTGGCTCAGTTCGGCGCCCGGCGCGTCGAAGCAGCATGACCCGCCCGGACATGGTGGTCACGGACACATGCCCCGAGCCGGCGCCCAGGCTACCGCTCACGCTATGAGAGGCAGGCGCCGAGGACCGCCTCAGCTCGGTGAATTCGCTGCGCACATCGCCCGACATGGAGTGCAGGTTGACCTGGGCGTCGGCCTCGGCCGGCAGCCTGAGCGTCACCTCGCCGGAGACCGTGGTGACGTGCATGCCGCCCAGCGGGTCCAGGTCGACGTCCGCCGTCACGTCGCCGCTGACCGCGTTGGCGTCCATGCGCTCCAGCCAGCCGTCGGCCAGCGTCAGGTCGCCGGACACGGTGCTGAAGCTGAGCTTGCCGTTGACCCCCTGCGCCTCGAGCGCCCCGGACACCGTATTGGCGTCCACGTCGCCGGTCACGCCGTCCAGCGTGATCCCGCCCGAGACGCTCTTGACCGAGGCACGGGCGCTGATGCCGCACATGACCGCGTTCGCGCTGACCACGCCGAGCTGGGTCGCGCAACTGCGCGGGACGGTCACCGTCACCGTGGCCGAGTGCCGCTGCGGCCGCAGCCACTTCAGCAGGCCCTCCCAGGTGAGGTTCTCGTGCGCGATCGTCAGCATGCCGTTCTCGTAGGTCACCTGCAGCGGATCGCCGCTGACGTTCGACACGTCGAGCGCCGGCTTCTCGTCGCTGGCCAGCACCGCCACCGAACCGGCGATGAGGCGGACCCGAAGCCCCGTCACGTCGTCAAAGTCCAGGCTCGTCGGAGCCTCGATGGTCCAGTGCGCCATCCGCTCGTCCTTCCCATCCGCTTAGCTGTTACACCGAACGATATATCTCATCCTCGCAAAGTCAAGACATATCGCGAGCGGAAGATGCCAGTGAGACGATACACCCGGAGGGTGTCGCCTGGTGAAAACGGTTGCGGTACCGGCAAATCCGCTGCCTGTCGCCGACGTCGCCGATGCGACAATAGGGTCGTGCGGGCCTGGCTTGCGCCACTGATGCTGGCCGCCGCCCGTGGGCGCCGGCGCCCAGCCCGGTGGTTGCTGCCCGCGCTGGGCATCGCGCTGGCGGCGGCGTTCGTCGGGGGCGTGGCCGCACAGTCCCAGATCGCGGGCGACCAGAGCGCCCGATCGGTGCTCGCCGCGGTGTCGCCGCTTGACAGCCAGGTCCGCGTCACCTGGCAGGGACCAGTCAGCCCCGCCGTGACGAACCAGGCGCTGGCCCTGCTGCGCGGGCTTGGCTTGGGGTCACCGACCGAGGTGCTGCTGATGAACCCGGTGCGGCTCGCGGGAGTGGTCGTGCGTCCGGCCGCGATTGGTTCGCTGGGCCGGTGGCTTCCCGGCGCCTTGCCGGGTCGGCTGGGGCCCTGCCGCCCGCAGGGCTGTCCGATGCTGCTGGTCGGCGGCGGCCCGCCCCCGGCAGTCCCATCGGCCCTGACTGCGGCCGGCGTCCGTATCCAGGTCGTCGGCTCGTCGCCGCTGCGCTCGGCGGTCCCCCTCGGGTTCGCGCCGTCCAGCGCGGGCGCCGGGCCGGTGCTCGTGACCTGGGACGTCGCCGGACTGGACGCCCTGCCCGGGCTGAGCGGCCTGTACCGCACGCATAGCTGGCTGGCCCCGCTCACCACCACGCGGCTGCGGTGGTGGCAGCTGGCCGGCGTCGAGGACCAGCTGCAGCGCTCACAGGCCCGCCTGCTGCTGAGCGGGAGCCAGTTCAGCCTGAGCGCGCCGTTCACCGAGCTGGATCAGGCCCGCGCCGAGGCGAGCATGGCTCCGCAGCGGCTGCTGCTCGCGGGCGGGGGCGCGCTCACGGCGCTGGCCCTGTTCATCGTCTTGGCCGGCGGTGGACTGCGCCGCGATCAGCGGGCCGAGCTTGACCGGCTCCGCAACGCGGGCGCCCGCCCAGGCCAGTGCGTGCTGTTCGTCGTGACTGAATCCGGGTGGCTGAGCGCGGCCGCGCTGAGCGTTGGGGCGGTCGCGGGCATCGGGGCCGCGGCGCTGCTGGCCAGCAGCCAGGGGGAACCGGCCGGCGCGATCGTGATGCACGCCGTGATCACCCGTGCGGGGCTGATCGCGCTGGGGGCTGGCTGGCTGACGGCGACCGTGCTGCTCGCCGCGCTGGTGCTGGTGCCTGGCACCCGGCTGACCGACCTGCTGGCCGTGGCGGCCGCCGCGGCCCTGGTCGCGGCGCTGGTCGCAGGTACCGGCAGCGATCAGGCCCTGGCGCTGCTGCTCGCGCCGCTGTGCTGTGCGGCCGCCGGAGTGGTGACGTTTCGCGCGGCCAGGCTGGTGCTGCGGGGGGCGGAGCGCGTGGCCCGGCGCGGCCCGGTGCTCCCGCGCCTGGCGCTGCTCAACCTGGCCCGGTCCCCGGGGGTGACGGCGCTGGCGATCGCGTTCCTCGCCGTCGCCACCGGTCTGGGTGGCTTCGCCCTGGCCTACCGGTCCACGCTGACCCGCAGCGCGGCCGATCAGGCGGCGGACCAGGTCCCGCTGGACGTGCTTGTCTCGCCGGGGCCGGATTTCCGCACCCCGCTCGAGGTGGCGCCGCTGCAGCGCTGGCAGGCGCTCGCGTCCGGCGCCGTGCTGCCCGTCCGCCGGACCGACGCGAACTACACCGCCGGCGGGGGGACGGTGACGGTTCCCGCGCTCGGCATTCCGGCCGGCGGGCTGACCGCGATCCACGGCTGGCGGGAGAGCGACGGCTCGGCATCGCTGGCGACGCTCGCCCGTCGCCTCGAGCCCGTCGGCCCGGTCCGGGTGCCTGGACCGACGCTTCCGGCAGACGCGCAGTGGCTGTCGCTGCGCGCGTCCGCCCAGGACTTCGCGGTCACGGTGATCGCGGACCTGCGCGATCCTCAGGGAGCGATCCGGCAGGTCACGTTCGGAACGGCCGGCGCTAGCGCCGCGGTGCTGCGGGTCCGGGTGCCGCCCGGACGGTGGGAGCTCGAGGCTCTGGAGCTCGACGAACCAACGGGACTGGCCATCACCAACGGTCATCAGAACGGCGAAAACGTGGCCGCCGCGACTCAGGCTTCTGCGCGGGTCGCGCTCGGGCCGCTGTCGGTGCTGCCCGCCCGCGGGCCAGCGCTGCCCGTCCCGCTCGGCGCCTGGCGCGGGGTCGGCGCGGCCGCCACCACGGGGTCGGCCACCACGGGCTCGGCGACCAGCGGCGCCGCCGCGATCGTCGCCTTCTCCGCCAGCGGAACACCCGGCGTGCTCCGCCCGGCCCAGCCCACCGACACGCGCCCGGTCCCGGTGCTCGCCGATCCGCAGACCGCCGCGGCCGCGGGGCCCGATGGGCGTATCGCCCTGACGGTGGACGGCCTGCCGGTGGTCGCGCGCGTGGTGGGGGTCCTCAGCCGCTTCCCGACGCTGACGGGCGAGGCCGGCTTCGTCGTCGCCGACGAGGCGACGCTCGCGGCGGCCCTGGACGCCCAGCTGCCCGGTCAAGGCCGGCCCGACGAGCTGTGGATCAGCACCGGGCACCCCGCGCGGCTGCGCGCCGCGCTCGGCAGCGGGGCGCTCGCCCAGCTTGACTCCTCGTTCCGTGGCGATATCGATCAGCAGCTGCGCGACGCGCCGGTGGCGCGCGGGGTGCTCGGGACGCTGGTCGCCGCGACGGCGCTGTCCGCGGTGCTGGCGGTCCTCGGGTTGCTGACCGCCCTGCTCGGCGGGGCCCGCGACGCACGGGTCTCCGCAGACCTGTCCGAGCAGGGCGTCGGCCCGTATGGACTGCGCGCCGAGCTGCGCGTCCGGCTCGCGCTCGCGAGCGTGCTCGGGGTGATCGCTGGCCTGGGGCTCGCCGTGCTGCTGACGCGGCTGGCGGTCGCGAGCGTCCGCGCCGCCGGGACGGTCGCCGATCCCAGCCCGCCGGTGGTGACCATCGTGCCGTGGGCCGAGCTGGCCGCCTGGGGCGCCGGCACGCTCGCCGTGCTCGCGCTCGCGGGCGCGCTGGCGACCCGGGCCCAGATTGGAAGCACCGTCGGAAGTGTCGTCCGATGAGCGAGGCCATCGTCGAACTGCGCGATGTGTTCTGCGTGCACCGCACCAACGAGGGAGACGCGGCGGCGCTGGCCGGGACGAACCTGGAGCTGGGCCGGGGCGAAGTGCTGTGCGTGCTCGGTCCGAGCGGTGCCGGGAAGAGCACCCTGCTACGGGTCGTCGCCGGGCTCCAGCAGCCATCGGCCGGGGTCGTCCGCGTGCTGGGCCGCGATATCGGCCGGATGCCTGCCCGCTCCCGGTCACGGGTCCGGCACGAGCTGATGGGGTTCCTCGGGCAGCGTACCGACACGGTACTGAGCCCGGATCTGCGCATGCGTGACGCTGTGGCGCTGCCGCTCGCGCTACGCGGCATGCCGAGGCGGGAACGGCACAGGAGAGTCGATGAACTGCTGGAGGCCACGGCGCTGGCGGACCGGGCTGACGCGCGGCCCGCCGAGCTGTCCGGTGGCGAGCGCCAGCGGTTCGCGCTGTGCGCAGCGCTCGCCCACCGGCCGGCGCTGTTGCTCGCCGATGAGCCGACCGGCGAGCTCGACGACGCTAGCGCCGGCGCCATCCGCGCGCTCATCGTGGAGCTCGCCTGCACCAACGGCGCGAGCGTCATGCTCGTGACCCACGATCCGGCGACCGCGGGGGTCGCGGACCGCACCCTGCGGATCCGCGACGGGCGGATCGTCAGCGACCGGCGTGGCGGGGAGGAGGAGGCGCTCGTGGTCGACGGCGGCTGGCTGCGGCTTCCCCCCGACGTGCTCACCGCGGTCGGCATCGGCCGGCGCGCCCGCGCGCAGGCTACCGCGGATGGCGTGGTCGTGACCCGGGCGGCCAGCGGTTCCGGCCCGGCCGCGCCGCTATCACCCGAAGTCCCGCCGCAGCCGCCCGAACGCAGGGTCCCGGTCCGGGTCGAGCTCTGCCAGCTCACGCGCACCTACGGGAACGGGCTAACCAGGCGCCACGTGCTCAGCGGGCTGACGCACGAGTTCGCGCCCGGCCAGCTGACCGTCGTCACGGGCCGCTCGGGGGCGGGGAAGACGACGCTGCTGAGGCTCGTGGCCGGGCTCGACCGCCCGAGTTCGGGCCAGGTCATGCTCGACGGGCACCCGCTGGGCGACCACACCGGTGAGCAGCTCGCGAGCCTGCGCCGGCAGCGGATCGGATACCTCTCCCAGGAGCCCGCGCCGATCGAGTTCCTCAGCGCCGAGGAGAACACGGTGCTGATCTTGCGGATACGCGGCTGGGACGCGGACGCCGCCGCCGAGCGCGCGGTCACGGCGCTGGCCCGGGCCGGGCTTGCCGACCGGGCCCGCCAGCGCGCCGGCCTGCTCGGCCGGGGAAGCCCAGCGGCTGGCGCTAGCCCGGGCGCTGGCCGGCGCGCGGGGACTGCTGATCGTCGACGAGCCGACCTCCCGGCAGGACGAGACCAACGCCGGGGCCGTCGCGGCCCTGCTCGCGGCCGCAGCTCACACCGACGGCCAGACCGTGATCTGCGCCACGCACGACCCCGCGGTCATCGGGCGGGCCGACCACGTCATGGCCCTGGGCGGATAGCGGAATCCGGGCGCCGCCGTCGCGGCAGCCGGCCCTGGACCTTCCACCTCGACCCGGGTCGCGCGGGAAGCAGCACCATGACCAGCAGGCCCACGACCGACAGCAGCAGGCCCAGGGTCAGCCCCACCCGCTCGGCGTAGCCCTTGCGCTCCGCCAGCCACGCCGCGGCGGCCGCCGAGATGAGCCACGCGAACAGGAGGTACAGCGCCTTAGCGCCAATTGTTCCGATGGCTATCACTCTCCGTATTAGTCATGTGCCCAGATACGCCCGCTGAACCTCGGGGTCGTTGCGCAGGCTCGCCGAGTCGTTGGCCAGGGCCACGTGCCCGGTCTCGAGCACGTAGCCGCGGGAGGCGGCGTCAAGCGCGTAGTTGGCGTTCTGCTCAACCAGCAATATCGCCACCCCGGAGCTGTTGATCTCGCCGATGGTCTGGTAGATCCGCTGCACCACCAGAGGGGCGATGCCCAGCGACGGCTCGTCGAGCATCAGCAGCTTCGGGCGGGCCATCAGGGCGCGCCCGATCGCGAGCATCTGCTGCTCGCCTCCGGACATGGTGCCGGCCTTCTGGCCTTCGCGCTCCTTGAGCAGGGGAAACAGTTCGTAGACCCGTTTGAAGTCCTCGGCCACCCCGGGACCGCGCCGCTGGTGGGCGCCCAGTTCCAGGTTCTCGAGCACGGTCATCCGGGGGAAGCAGTGCCGGCCCTCGGGGGCGAGGGCGATTCCGCGGCCGACGATCTCGTGCGCCGGCACGTGCGTGATCTCCTGCCCGCCGAACGTGATCGTCCCGGCGCTGGCCGGGGTCAGGCCCGAGATCGAACGCAGGGTGGTCGACTTCCCGGCCCCGTTCGAGCCGATCAGCGTCACCACCTCACCCGCGTCTACCGTCAGCGAGATCCCTTTCAGCGCCTCGATCGCGCCGTACCGGGTACGGATGTCGCGGACCTCGAGTAGCGCCATCAGTCCTGCTTTCCGAGATAGGCCTCGATCACCCGCGGGTCCGTCCGGACCACGGCCGGCGCTCCCTCGGCGATCTTCCTGCCGTGATCGAGCACCGTGACGCGCTCGGAGACCCCCATCACGACCTTCATGTCGTGCTCGATCAGCAGGATGGTCAGCTGCTTCTCGTCGCGCAGCTTGCGCATGAACGCCGTCAGCTCCGCCGATTCGCGGGGGTTCATGCCGGCGGTCGGCTCGTCGAGCAGCAGGACGCTCGGCTCGGCCGCCAGCGCCCGCGCGAGTTCCACCCGCCGCTGGTCGCCGTAGGACAGCTGCGCGGCCACCCGGTCGAATACGGTCTTGGGCAGTCCGACGTAGGCCAGCAAATCGCGGGCCCGCGCCCGGGTGTCCCGCTCCTCGCGGCGGACCCAGGGCGGGCGGAAGATCGATCCGAACAATCCCGCCCGCATCCGGGCGTGATGTCCGATCATCACGTTCTCGACGGCCGTCATCGCGCCGAACAGGCGGATGTTCTGGAAGGTACGCGCGACACCGTATCCGGTGATCACATCAGGCCGGGACCGCGTGATGTCCCGGGCGCCGAGCACGATCCGGCCCTGGGTCGGCCGGTACAGCCCGGTCAGCATGTTGAACAGGGTCGTCTTCCCGGCCCCGTTGGGCCCGATCAGCGAGACGATCGAGTGCTCGGGAAGGTCGACCGAGAACGTCGTCGACGGCCACCAGCCCCCCGAACTGCTTGGTGATGCGCTCCGCGCGCAGCACCGCGGGACCGAAGGAGGCGGACGGAGCGGGCTCACCGAGCGGAGCGGGACCCTCGGCCGGGATCACGCCGCGCCTCCGGCGCTGCCCGGCGCCTCCGCGAGCTGCGCGTCCTCGGCCGCGATCTCGGCCGTGAGCTCGAGCCGGCGGCGCCGTTCCGGGATCAGGCCCTGCGGTCGCAGCACCATCATGATCACCAGCAGGAACCCGAAGATCCCGAACTCCACCTGGGTCAGCTGGAAGTGCAGCCCGAACTTGCTGGGCAGGTTGTTCAGCACGTCGGGAATCAGGTAGTTGTTGATGTAGCCGAGGGCCAGGCCCCCGACGACCGCTCCCCAGATCGAGCCGAGCCCGCCGATGATCACCATCGCGAGGATGAAGATCGAGAACCCGAACGCGAACTGACTGGCGTTGACCTCGGTGTAGTAGGTGCCGAAGAACGCGCCCGCCATGCCGCCGAACGCGGCGCCCACCGAGTAGGCCAGCAGCTTCGTTTTCACCAGCGGGATTCCCATCGACACCGCCGCAACCTCGTCCTCGCGCAACGCAACCCAGGCCCGGCCGAGCCGAGAATCGCGCAGCCGCAGGTTGACGAACAGGACGACGAGCAGGATGGCGAAGATCAGCCAGTACCACGGCCTCAGGTCCAGCAGGCCGAACGTCACCCGAACCGGGGAAGTACGGTGCATCGACGGCGCTGATGCCGAGGTTGCCGGCGGTCAGCGTCATGCCGCCGCCGACCGGGATGCTCTGGCCGTTGACGGCGAGCGTGCCGATGATCTCACCGAACGCGAGCGTGACGATCGCGATGTAGTCGCCGCGCAGGCGCAGCGTCGGCAGGCCGATCACCATCCCCGCCGGCGCGCAGATGAGCGCGGCGGCGATCAGGATCAGCACGAAGTTGAGGTGAATGCCCTGCAGCGTGCTCTCGAGCGGCGAGACCAGCACGTGGATGTGCAGCTTGAAGAAGAACCCGGAACCGAACCACCCCAGTGAGTACGCGCCGAGCGCGTAGAAGGCGACGTACCCCAGATCGAGCAGGCCGGCGAATCCCACCACGATGTTCAGGCCGAGCGACATGACCGCATAGGCCACGGCGATGATGGTCCCGTTCATGAAGCCGCTGTCCGCCGGGAACAGGAACGGCACCACGATCCCGAACACGATGAGCGCTCCGGCCAGCGCGCGGTTCCACCAGCGAGGGAGGCGCTGCACCGCCGCGGCCTGCCGCTCTCGCACCTGCGCCCAGGACCGGCTCATCCGGCCTCCCTCGTCTCCTCGCCGAGCAGCCCGCGCGGGCGAAGGACCATGATCACGATCAGGTAGCCGAACACGACCGCCTCGGTCCACTGCGGGCCCAGCCGCGCATCGGATAGCGCCTGGATGACGCCGATGATGAGCCCGCCGAGCACCGCGCCGCGGACGTTGCCGATGCCGCCCATCACCGCGGCCGTGAACGCGATCAGGCCGGCCTTGAAGCCCTGGAAGTACCACACGTTGGTCTCGTATAGCGCGTACACCAGCCCCGCCGCGCCGGCCAGCATGCCGCCGAGCAAGAACGTCAGCGAGATCGTGGCGTTGACGTTGATGCCCATCAGCCGGGCGGCCTCCGGGTCCTGGGCGGTGGCCCGCATGGCCCGCCCCGCGCGGGTGGAGCTGATGAACCAGGCCAGCGCGAACACGAGCGGGATCATCACCGCGAACACCAGGAGGTAACCGCGCTGGATCGGCACGCCCCCGACGGTGAACACGGTAGCCTGCACGCCGATCAGGTCGGACACGCTCTGCGGGGAGCCCCCGCGCCACAGCAGGCCCACGTTCTGCAGGATGAACGAAAAGCCGACCGCGGTGATCAGTGACGCGAGCTTGGGCGCGCTGCGCAGCGGCCGGTAGGCGACCCGCTCGATCAGGACGTTCAGGGAGCCCGTCACGAGCATCGTGATGATCAGCGTCAGCAGCAGGAAGCCGATCAGGGCCGCGGTGCCCTCGCCGGGGCTCAGCCCGAACACCGACCACATGCCCACGGCGGTGAACGACCCGATCATGAACACGTCGCCGTGCGCGAAGTTGATCAGCTCGATGATGCCGTAGACCAGCGTGTACCCGATCGCGATCAAGGCCCAGATCGCACCGTTGGACAGGCCCTGGGCGAAGTCGTAGCCCAGGTTCGACAGATCGTGATGGAGCACCTGATGGCCCGCCACGGTGACCTGGTAGCCGTACACCAGATCGTGGACGCCGTAGTAGACCGGCAGCGCCGCGAGCGCCGCGATCAGGCCCCACTGCCCGGCGTAGCGGCGAACCGCCGCCAGCCGGCGCATAGGGACCGAAGGCAGGGTGGGCGTGATTGTCGTGGTTTCCATGGCTCCGTACGGAGTGTCGAGCGGCGTGCGGATGGACCGAGGCGGTGGGGAGCAGTGCGCTCCCCACCGCCCCATTGTGGCCTTTAGCTGACCGTCTTCGTGGGCGTGACCGTCTGGAAGAAGACGGGGTCGCCGTTGGAGCCGACCTTGTACACGCCGTAGGACTTCAGCGTCGTGTCGCCGTTGGCGTCGAAACCGTAGGTGCCAAGCACCGACTGAACCGACTTGTCCGCGAACAGCGCGGCCAGGATGGCGGACTTGCTGTTGCCCTGCGCGCCGAGGTTCTTGATCGTGTTGAGCGCGAGCTGCATCACCGCATAGCCGTAGATCGCGTACGGGTCGGGGCTGGAAGTTCCGTACTTGGCCTGGTACGCCTTCAGGAAGTCCTGGCCGCCCGGATAAGCGGCGAGGTCCTGCGTGGCGACCGTGCACTCGATCAGCGGGTCGATCGCGGCCGGGACGCCGCCCTGCGACGCGGCGGTGTACGAGCTCGTGCACACTCCGTCACCGCCGAAGATCTTGGCCGTGGGGAGCGCCGAGTGGATGTCCTTGGTGATCTGCACCGCGCCGTTAGAGACGATGCCGGCGAAGAAGAAGCAGTTGGCGCCCTGACCCTGGACCGTCGAAGCGTAGGAGCGGAAGTTGGGCGCGGTCGGGTCGATCCCGGTGTTGCTGGTGATCGTGATGCCGTAGAAGCCCTTCTCCAGCTCGAGCAGCGTGGCCAGGCCTGCTCCGTAAGCCTCCTTGTCGTTGGCCACGGCCACCTTCGTGCAGCCCGCGTTCTTCATCGCGATCAGGTCCGCGGCGGCCTGGATCGAGTCGATCGGCACGATCCGCAGGAAGGTCCGCTTCCCGGTGGGGTAGTACTTCTGCGGCTCACCGGGAGCACTGCCGGGCAGGTTGGTGGTCAGGCCGACGTAGGTGTTGGCCGGGCTCACCTGCGGTATGCCCGCCTCGTTGAGGATCGGGATCGACACCTCGCTGGCCCCGGAGTTGAACTCGCCGATGTAGAAGACGGCCTTCGGATCCGAGGCCACCTTGCGCGCGTTCGCCGCCGTCTGGCCCGGGTCCCACTTCCCGGCCGCCGCGGTCGAGTCGTCGAGCACCTGGTAGCTCACCGTGAACTGGCCGGCCTTGCCGCCGGCCTGAGAAAGCGCGAGCTTGATCCCGTTGACCAGCGGGATGGTCTGCGCGCTCGAGGCTCCCTGCATCGGGAGGCTCGAGTAGATGTCGACCGTACTGCCGGCGGCTGCTGCTGCTGGTGCTGCTGCCGCTGCTGCTACCGCTGCTACTGCAGCCGGCGGCTGCCAAGGCGATCGCGGCCAGGGCAGCGATCCCAGTTATCCGTCTCATGATCTTCCTCCCATAAATTGAGATTGCCCGGCCGCCGCGGAGCGCCCTGACCGGCCTGATCCGGGCTCATGGCCTTGCGGCAGCCGGGGTGGCCGTTTAACGGCGCCGCAGCCGACAATTCCCCAACCCTCGCGCAAAGCCGACCGACCCGCCGTCGATCTGCTGAACTCCGGCTAGATCCGTCAGTATGTACTCGGCGAAGCCCCATCGCCAGGCTTTGATAGGCAGGGATAGCGGCCTCGACCTTTCGACGTTTTCCACCAACCCGACCCGGGCGCACAAGCGTTAACGACCGGGATCGCCGCCGCTGACCGCAGTGGTTCGGCAGCAAAGTTTGTTCAGATCAGACCGTCTTAGCACGGAGAGTTTGCCAGACTCCGGTCTCGCGGGCACCACCCGCAGGTAACGAAACAGTCAACGCGGAGCCCGCGTTCGGGAAAGCGCCACCACGGCCCGTTCGGCAGAAGATCTTTTACAGGTCGTCCTCGTCGTCCAGGCGGGCCAGCCAGGTGGCCAGCCGGTCGATGGCGGTCTCGAAGCCGGGATTGAGGTCCACGAAGTCGCGCAGCCGATCGGCCAGCCAGTCCAGGGTGACCCGCTCCTCGCCGCGCCGTTCGGCCAGTTCCTCGATGCCGCGGTCGGTGAAGTACATCAACCGATCGCGGTCTCGATGAGCTCCTTAGTGGGTCGCGGCGTGCTGCGCCGCCGAGCCTGCGGCCGGGGCCGAACTCGGGGGCAGCGATACCACGCCGACCTGGCGGCCGAGGTGCAGCGGCAGCTTGAGCGCGAACGTGGGCCAGGCGCCCATGTTGACGGGCTCCTCCTGGACCCAGGCGACCGACTCGGCGGCGGGGTAGCGAGCCAGCTCGGCGTGCAGCTCGGAGACCGGCAGCGGGTACAGCCGCTCGACCCGGACGATCGCGACCTCGGTCCGGCCCGCCTGTTGCCGCCGGGCGGCCAGGTCGTAGTACACCTTGCCCGTGCACAGCAGCACCCGGCGCACGCCGGCCGGATCCACGCCCGAGTCGGAGATCAGCGGGCGGAACGACCCGGAGGTGAACTCGCTGACCGCCGAGGTGGCCGCCTTCAGCCGCAGCATGGACTTGGGCGTGAACACGATCAGCGGCTTGTGCCGCCCGGACATCCCCTGCCAGCGCAGCAGGTGGAAGTAGTTGCCCGGCGTGGTCGGCATGGCCACGGTCATGTTGTCCTGCGCGCACAGCGACAGGAACCGCTCGACCCGCGCGGAGGAGTGGTCCGGGCCCTGGCCGTCGTAGCCGTGCGGCAGCAGCAGCACCACGCCGGAGCGCTGGCCCCACTTCTGCTCGCCGGAGCTGATGAACTCGTCGGTGATGATCTGGGCGCCGTTGACGAAGTCGCCGAACTGGGCCTCCCAGCAGACCAGGGCCTCGGGCCGGGCCACCGAGTAGCCGTACTCGAAGCCCACCGCCGCGTACTCAGAAAGCAGCGAATCGTGCACCAAGAACCTGGCCAGGCCGGAGTCCAGCTGCTTCAGCGGCGTGTACTCAAAGCCGGTGTGCCGGTCCACAAGCACCGCGTGCCGCTGGCCGAACGTCCCGCGCCTTGAGTCCTGACCGACCAGCCGCACCGGGTGGCCGTCGATGATCAGCGCGCCAAAGCCCAGTAGCTCACCGGTGGCCCAGTCGATGGCGTCATCCTCGACCATGGCTGTGCGCCGGTCGAGCAGCGGCTTCAGCCGCGGGTGCACGGTGAAGTCGGCGGGCAGGCTGACCTGGGTGTCGATGATCCGCTTGACCGTCTCGGCGGTTATCGCGGTGGGCACCGCCTCGTGGTTGACCGGGCGGTCCTCCGACTCGCGCCGCTGTACCGTGCCGGGCTCGGCGGGGCGCTCGGCGGCGTCCCTGGTCTCGGTGAAGGCCCGCTCGAGCTGCTGCTGGTAGTCGCGCAGCGCGGCCTCGGCCTCCTCCATGGTGATGTCACCGCGGGCGATCAGCGACTCGGTGTAGACCTTCCTAGTCGACCGCTTGGCCTCCACCAGGTCGTACATGAGCGGCTGGGTGAACGACGGGTTGTCGGTCTCGTTGTGCCCCCGCTTGCGGTAGCAGATCATGTCGACGACGACGTCCTTCTTGAACGCCTGCCGGTAGGCGAAGGCCAGCCGGGCCGTCCGCACCACGGCCTCGGGGTCGTCCCCGTTGACGTGGAAAATGGGCGCCTGGATCATCCGGGCCACGTCGGTGGCGTACACGCTGGACCGCGAGTACTGCGGCGCGGTGGTGAAACCCACCTGGTTGTTCACGATCACGTGCACCGTGCCGCCGGTCCGGTAGCCGCGCAGCAGCGACAGGTTGAGGGTCTCGGCGACCACGCCCTGCCCGGCGAACGCGGCGTCGCCGTGGATGAGCACAGGCAGCACGGTGAAGCCGGGCTCGCCCTTGTCGATCACGTCCTGCTTGGCCCGGACCACGCCCTCCAGCACCGGGTCGACCGCCTCCAGGTGGCTGGGATTGGCCACCAGCGAGGTCTTGATCGACCGGCCGTCGGGCCCGCGGAACGTGCCCTCCGCGCCCAGGTGGTACTTGACGTCGCCGGAACCCTGGGCGCTGCGCGGGTCGAGGTTGCCCTCGAACTCCTTGAAGATCTGCCCGTAGGACTTGCCCACGATGTTGGCCAGGACGTTCAGCCGGCCGCGGTGGGCCATGCCGATGACGGCCTCCTCAAGCCCGGCGCAGGCCGCCTCGGCCAGCACCGCGTCGACCAGCGGGATCAGCGACTCCGCGCCCTCCAGGGAGAACCGGCGCTGGCCGACGAACTTGGTCTGCAGGAACATCTCGAACGCCTCGGCCACGTTCAGCCGGGACAGGATGCGGATCTGCTCGTCGTGTTCGGCCCGGGGATGCGGGACCTCGATGCGGTCCTGCAGCCAGCGGCGCTCCTCGGGGTCCTGGATGTGCATGTACTCGGTGCCGACGGTGCGGCAGTACGAGTCGCGCAGCACGCCCAGGACGTCCCGCAGCTTCATCCGGTTCTTGCCGCCGAAGCCGCCGGTGGGGAACTCGCGCTCGAGGTCCCACAGGGTCAGCCCGTGCAGGTTGATGTCCAGGTCGGGATGCTTGCGCTGGGTGACCTCGAGCGGGTTGGTGTCGGCCATCAGGTGGCCGCGGACCCGGTAGGCGTGGATCAGCTCCTGGACCCGGGCGGACCTGGCCACGTCGTCCTCGTGCCCGTACGGGAAGTCCCTGACCCAGCGGACCGGCTCGTACGGGATGCGCAGCGCGGCGAAGATGCCGTCGTAGAAGCCGTCCTCGCCCAGCAGCAGCTCGTGGATCTTCTTCAGGAACTCCCCGGACTGCGCGCCCTGGATGATCCGGTGGTCGTAGGTCGAGGTGAGCGTGACCGACTTGCTGATGGCCAGCCGGGCCAGGGTCTCCTCCGACGCGCCCTGGTATTCGGCCGGGTACTCCATCGCGCCCACGCCGACGATGCAGCCCTGGCCGGGCAGCAGCCTGGGCACCGAGTGGACGGTGCCGATCGTGCCCGGGTTGGTGAGGGTCGCGGTGGTGCCCTGGAAGTCGGACACGGCCAGCTTGCCCATCCGCGCCTTGCGGACGATGTCCTCATAGCTGGTCCAGAACAGGCGGAAGTCCATCTGCTCGGCCGCCTTGATGTTCGGCACCAGCAGCTGGCGGGCGCCGTCGCCGGTCTGCACGTCGATGGCCAGGCCCAGGTTGACGTGCTCGGGCCGGGCCACGGCGGGCTTGCCGTTCTCCTCCGTGTACGCCTCGTTCATTTCCGGCATCGCCTTGAGCGCCTGGATTATGGCGTAGCCGATCAGGTGGGTGAACGACACCTTGCCGCCGCGACCGCGGCGCAGGTGGTTGTTGATGACGATCCGGTTGTCCGACAGCAGCTTGGCCGGCACTGAACGGACGCTGGTGGCCGTGGGCACGGCCAGGCTGGCCGTCATGTTGGTGACCGTGCGCGCGGCGGCGCCGCGCAGCCTGCTCACCTCGGCGTCGGGGATGGCCGGGGGAGCGGGCGGCTGCACTCCGGCCTGTGCTGGCCCGGCCTGCGGGGCCGGCGCGGCCTGCGGGGCGGCGGGCGCAGCCGGCGGGCCTGATGCGGCGGGCGGGGGCGCGGCGGGCGATACCGGTGCCGGTGCGGCCTGCCCGGCCGCTGCCTGCGGCGGGGCCGGGGGTGCCTGCCGCGCGGGAGCGGCGGGTGGGGCGGCCACCGCGCTGGTCCGGGCCTGTGCGGTCATGACCGGCTGCGGCCCGGTCCCGTTGGACAATGCCGGGTGGTAGTCGGCGAAGAAGCTCCACCAGGCCCGGTCCACCGAACCCGGGTCGGCCAGGTACCGCTGGTAAAGCTCCTCCACGAGCCATTCGTTGGCGCCGAAGTCGGCCTGGCTCACGGCATGATCTGATGCCGTGGCCGGGCGCCGTGCGCCGGCCGTCCCTCGTGCTGAGGATGGCTCGCGTGATCCTTCGGGCTCGCGCACCTCGGCGCTACCCTGCGGTGACCCAGAAGACTCGGCGGACATAGTCCCCTTCAAACCCTCTTCCGAAAATGTGAATCCATGGTTGACGTGTACTTCTCAGGCTACCCGCGCGCCATCAGGGACAGTGCCTGAAAGGCTCCCCGGCGGCCCGTGGTGCGGATGTGGCCTGAGTCACGCGCCGGGCCCCTGGCGTGCGCCGAAGGCCGGTCGTAGCGGGGTGCCGGCCGGTACCATCGGCGGGTAACAGCAAACGGGCCTTCTGCGGCCCAACCCCGCCCATCTGCGCATCCTCGTGACGGGCACGGCACAACGGCAGGGTAATAGGTGACACGGGATCCGGCTGGCAACGCTCGGGCCGGCGGCGCCTGGGGTCCTCGCGGGCCTGCGGGCCGCCGACGGCCGCGCGCTGGGACCGAGCCGTCCCGGGCACAGGATCGCGACTGGGGCCCGGTCCCCGGCTACGAATTCGAAGCCCCGTCGCGTCCCGGGCCCAGCAGGCCCCCCGCCCCGTTCCCCGGCGAGGTCACCGGCCACGATCCGGCCGGGACCGGGCCTTTCCCGGCTGCCCGCCGCGACCCGCCGGACTGGCCCGAGCCGCAAGACTGGCCCAACCAGCAGGACTGGCCCAACCAGCAGGACTGGCCCGAGCCGCAGGATCAGCCGCGCCGGTTCAGGTACACGCCCACCACCAGCGGCCGTCAGCCCGCCGCCCCGCGACTGTCCCAGCACCCAGACCCACAAGCCAGGCCCGGCTTCGAGTTCGACACCGCCCGGCCAACCCAGGCCGCCCGGCCAGCCCAGGCCGACCGGAGTACTCAAGCAGACTGGATCACCCGGCCGATCGCGACGCCTCCGCGCGCCCGGCCGCCCGGCCCCGGCCCCGCCGCGCCGGACGAGCCCCGCACCACCCACCGGGCCAGGCGAACGGAGCAGGCGGGCACCGAATGGACCCGCCTGCTCCGCTCGTTCGTGCCCGAGCCCGCCAAACGAACCTGGTTCAAGCAGTTCCTCTCCGCCCTCGAATTCCGCGGGCTGGCGCTGCGGGTAGTCGTCCCGATCGCGAGCATGATCGTGTTCGGCGTCGCCGTGGTGGTGCTGGTCGGGGCCAACAGCGGCGCCCACCCCGGCCAGGCGCCGCCCCCGGCCGCGCTCGGGTTCCCCCCGGCCACCCTGGCCGGCAGCC
This sequence comes from uncultured Actinomycetes bacterium, assembly GCA_963790065.1. Lineage (GTDB taxonomy): Bacteria > Actinomycetota > Actinomycetes > Streptosporangiales > Streptosporangiaceae > Palsa-504. The sequence continues at coordinate 526,119 of CAWBNK010000006.1, forward strand.
AGTTCACCGCGGCGGCCGGCGGCCGCGGCATCAGCCAGACGCTCGGCCGGGTGGCCAGCGACGGCGCCGAGATCGTGGCCGTCGGGTCGCAGAACGGCGCGCGCATCGCCCGCGCCCAGTTCTTCGTCTCCACCGACAACGGCGCGACCTGGGCCATGGGCACGGTGCGGACCCCGGCCGGCGGCCCGCCGCCCCCCGGCTACGCGGCCCGTTTCGTGGCTGGCGGCCACGGTGCCTGGGTGGCCCTCGGTCCGGACTCCATCTGGACCAGCTCCGACGGCCGGACCTGGACGCTGGCCTCCACCACCGGGCTGCCGCTGCGCCCCGGTGATCAGATCAGCGTGCTGAAGCCCACCGCGGCCGGCTTCATCGCCGCGGGCGCCAACGGGCCGGACGGAAACAGCCCGGTGGTCTTCCTGTCCGCCAACGGCATCACCTGGCAGCGGCTCGGCGCACCCCAACTCCGCCTGGCCGCGGGCACCGCTCACGTCGAGGGCATCGGCTACGCCGCGGTCTACGGCAGCCGGATCCTGATCGCCGGCGGCGTGACCCTGACCACCGGCCGTCCCGGCCACACCCGCACCGTCCCGGCCGGCGCCGCCTGGCTGAGCACCGACGGCGGCACCACCTGGACGCTGGCCGTCCCGCCCGCCGTGACGCCCGCCGGGCCCGGCGCGCAGCCCCAGATCAGCGGCGAGGCCGTCACCGGCAGCGGGTTCGTGCTGCTCCGCCCGGCCACGACTGGCAACAAAGCGGGCAGGAAACCAGCCGTGGACGTGTACCGCTCGCCGAACGGCACGGCCTGGACCTACGCCGCCACCCTCACCACCCCCGCCGGCTTCACCGCCGGCATGGTCAACGGCGCCCAGGCCGGCGCGGTCATCACCGGCCAGGCCGGCCAGGCCCTGACCGCCTTCACCTCCGCCGACGGCGCCGCCTGGCGGCAGGATCCCGCGTTCGGCGCCGCCGCCGCCGAAGACGTCTCCGGCGTGGCCATCACGAGCAACGGCACCGCGATCGCGGCCGGCACCACCGCCGGCGACCCGGACAGCCGCCAGCCCCTGCTCACCCTGCTGAGCCCGAATGCTCCCTCCGGCCAGGTCGCCATGACCAAGATCCCCGGCGCCGTCCAGGCCGAACTGGCCGTCAACAGCGTCGCCGCGGGCAACGGCGCGCAGGTCGCGGTGGGCAGCGCCAACGGCTACCCCGCGGCCTGGACCTCCGCCAACGGCGGCAGCTCGTGGCGGCCCGCGGTCGGCCAGGCCCCGGCCGTGCTCGGCCGGCCCGGCATCCAGCAGCTGACCAGCGTGACCCACGGCCTGGCCGGCTGGCTGGCCGTGGGCAACGCCACCGCCGTGGCCGCCGAACACCCGGTGGTCATCACCTCCCCCGACGGCCAGGTCTGGTCCGCGGCCGACGGCGAGGCCGCCTTCAGCCCGCCGGGCCTGTACCCCGAGCAAGCGGTCGCCGGGGCCAGCGGCTACGTCATCGTCGGCTACCAGGTCACCGGGGGCCGGACGATCGCCGCCGCCTGGTGGTCGGCGGACCTGTCCGGCTGGCAGCGGGCCGGCGACGCGGTGTCGGCTAAGGGTGGCCCCGGCGCGCTGGACGCCGTGGGCGCCAGCCGGCAGATGCTGGCCGTGACCGCCGGCCCGCAGGGGTTCGTCGCGGTGGGTTCGGCCGGGGCCGGGGCGTCGGCCTGGACCTCAGCCGACGGCCAGGACTGGACCGAGGTGAACCTGCCGCTGCCCGCCGGCACCACCAGGACCGTGCTGAACCACGTGGCCAGCCGCGGCAGGCTCGTGGTCGCGGTGGGCACCGCGCTGACCGCGGCCGGCCAGCAGGTGCCGTTCACGGCCAGGTCGTCCGACGCCGGCGCCACCTGGACCGAATCCACCCTGCCCGCCCCGGCCGGCCACGCGTCGGTCACCGCGCTGACCGCGGCCGGGAACGAGTTCGTGGCGACCGGGACGTTCGGCGCCACGGCGGGCCATCAGGACGTGGTGGTGTGGACCTCGGCCAGCGGGGCGGACTGGAAGACGGCCACGCCCGGCGGGCAGGGCCTGACCGGGCCCGGCATCCAGGCCATCACCGCCCTCACCATGGTGGGCGATACGGTGACCGGCGTCGGCTTCAGTGCGTCAGTGGCCAGCGAGCAGCCGGTCTTCTGGCAGTCCCCAATCAGATAGGCCCCAATCAGATAGGCCCCAATCAGGTAGGCCCCAATCAGATAGGCCCCAATCAGGTAGGCCCCAATCAGGCAGTCCCAATCAGGTAGGCGCCGTCAGGTGACCGCGATCGGCCGGCCGAACACGTCCTCGCGCCGGTTGGCCAGGCTCGGCACGGCCGCCCGGACCGTCCCGACCAGCTCGGTATCGACCTCGCCGACCGCCACCCCCGGCGCAGGCCCGAGATCGAGACGGACCACGCCGAGCGGGTCGACCAGCATGCTGCGCCCGATCCCGGTCGCGGCCCGGGTGCGCGGCTCGTCCGGATCGGGCACCTGGCCGACCGCGGCCACCCACACGGTGTTCTCGATGGCCCGGGCCCGCACCAGCGTGACCCAGTGCTCCTCCTTGAACAGCCCGGCCGCCCACGCCGCGGGCAGCACCAGCAGCGAGGCTCCGGCCACCGCCAGCGCGCGGGACAGCTCGCCGAACCGCACGTCGTAGCAGATCTCCAGGCCGGTGCGCACCCCGGCCAGCGTGCAGATGACCGGCGCGGACCCCGGCGCAACCTCGTCCGACTCGCGGTGCCCGAACGCGTCGAACAGGTGCAGCTTCCGGTAGGACGCGACCAGCTCCCCGGCCCCGTCGTAGGCCACGGCGGTGTTGTAGACCCGGCCGTCCGGGGCGGGCTCGAACACGCCCGCCACCAGGGCCACCCCGGTTTCCTTGGCCGCCGCGGCCAGCCCCGAGCCGAACGGCCCGTCCAGCGGTTCGGCCGCCGCCCGCAGGTCCGCCCCGAACCTGACCTGGGTCGCCTCGGGGAACACGGCCAGGTCGGCGCCCTGGCCGGCCGCCGACATCAACGCCGCCCGCACGCGCTCGAGATTGACAGAAACGGTGGAGCTGACCGGGATCTGGCACAACGCGACTCGCATACCGTCCAGCCTAACCAGCACGGCATCATGGCAGTGTGACTCAAGACCAGGTGGTGCACCGACCCCAGCCCGAACGACCCCAGCCCAGACGACCGCTGCTGAACCGGCGGCTGGAGGGCCTCGGCACCACGATCTTCGCCGAGATGTCCGCCCGCGCGGTCGCCACCGGGTCGATCAACCTGGGCCAGGGCTTTCCCGACCGCGACGGCCCAGCCGAGATCGCCCGGGCCGCCGCGGACGCCATCCTGGCCGGCCGCGGCAACCAGTACCCGCCCGGCCCCGGCGTCCCGGAGCTGCGGCACGCCATCGCCGCCCACCAGCAGCGCTTCTACGGCCTGCGCTATGACCCGGACACCGAGATCCTGGTCACCGCCGGGGCCACCGAGGCGGTCGCCGCCACCCTGCTGGCCCTGGTCGAGCCGGGTGATGAGGTGATCGCGTTCGAGCCGTACTACGACTCCTACGCGGCCAACATCGCCATGGCCGGCGGCATCCGGGTCCCGGTCACGCTGCGCCCGCCCGGTTTCCGCCCCGATCTGGACGAACTAAAAGAGGCCATCACCCCTCGCACTCGCCTCATCCTGCTCAACAGCCCGCACAACCCCACCGGCTTGGTGCTCACCCGCGACGAGCTGGCCGCCATCGCTGCCCTGGCCGTCGAGCGCGACCTGCTCGTGGTCACCGACGAGGTCTACGAGCACCTGGTCTTCGACGGCGAGCACGTGCCGATCGCGCAGTTCCCCGGCATGCGCGAGCGGACCGTGAGCATCAGCTCGGCGGGCAAGACGTTCGCGTTCACGGGCTGGAAGATCGGCTGGGTCACCGCCGCCCCCGAGCTGGTCGCCGCGGTCAAGACCACCAAGCAGTTCATGACCTTCGTCAGCGGCGGCCCGTTCCAGTACGCGATAGCCCAGGCCCTGGCCCTGCCCGACGAGTACTACGCCGGCCTGCGCGCCGGCCTGGCGGCCCAGCGCGACCTGCTGGTCGCGGGGCTGTCCGGCCTCGGCTTCACGGTCTACCCGCCCGCCGCCACCTACTTCGTCATCGCCGACATCAGCCCCCTGGGCGAGCGGGACGGCATCGAGTTCTGCCGGACCCTGCCCGAACGCGCCGGCGTGGTCGCCATCCCCACCGCCCTGTTCTACGACCACGCCGAGGCGGCGCGCACCCAGGTCCGTTTCGCCTTCTGCAAGCGCCCTGAGGTCCTGACCGAGGCGGTCGGCCGCCTAAAGACCTTTTTGGCCGAACGGTCCGTGGTCCCCGCCCCCCCGCAACGGTAGGCCTAGGCCCATGGTGGACCCCCGCCGGGGCGGCCAGGATGGACCCATGGACTTCCGTAAGCGCGGCTGGGGCCTGCTGCTGGTGCCTTTGGCCCTGCAGTACGCCCTGCTTACCTTGCAGCGTTCCACCGCCTTCGCCGAGGTGGCGGCCGCCGTGCTGATCGTGGCCTTCGCTCCGCGGGTGGCGACCAAGGCGGTGCCGTTCGGCCTGCTGATCCTGGGCTGGTGGGGCATCGTGCTGGTCCGGGATCTCGACCAGGGCAGCCTGCCGCCCATGCTCTACGGCATCACGGTGACCGGCGCCAGGTCCTGGCCCAACCGCCTGGTGCTGCCTGAGGCGCTGCTGTTCCTGGCCGCCGGGGCCTGGCTGTTCCTGCGGGTCTCCGCTCCCGGGTCACGCCCGGTCAGGGACCTGGCCCGGCGGCTGGCCGGAGCCGCCGCCGGGCGGCCGTCCCGCTGGGCCCTGCTCCTGCTGCCCGCGCTGGCCCTGGCCGTGGAGGCGCTCGGCGTACGATACTGGCTCGGCCAGCACTGGTGGACCGGTGAGTGGACGGCGCTGGCGGCCGTGGTCCTGCTCGCGGGCGGGATCGTCCTGATCCGCCGCGCGCCGAGCGTGGCCGCCGTGGCCGCGGTGACCGGCCTGCAGATCCTCGGCCTGTACGGGATCATCCTCGGCGCGGTCTGGACGTCGGCCATGCCCGGCCAGCTCTTCGGCCTGGTGATGCTGAGCAACCAGTTCGACACCCGGGCCGGCGCGATCGGCCAGGGCCTGGTGCTGCTGGCCGCCGGGGTGTACCTGATGCCGCGGGTGGTCAGGGAGCACCTGGCCGGGGCGCCCGAAGTGGCCGCCCTGACCGAGCGAGTCGAGACCCTGACCCAGACCCGCCACGACGCGTTGGACACCGCGGCCGCCGAACTGCGCCGCATCGAGCGGAACCTGCACGATGGCGCGCAGGCCCGGCTGGTCGCCGTGGGCATGTCGCTGCGCGCCGCCGAGCGGATGTTCGCCAGCAACCCCGAGGCGGCGCTGGCCCTGGTCAGCGAGGCCAGGGAAACCTCGTCCCGGGCCCTGACCGACCTGCGGGACCTGGTCCGCGGCATCTACCCGCCGGTGCTCGCCGACCGCGGCCTGGCCGACGCGGTGCGGGCCCTGGCGCTGGACACGCCGTTGCGCACCGAACTCGACGTCAACCTGCCCGGGGAGGTCGAGATGCCGGTCGGCGCGGCCGTCTACTTCGCGGTCGCTGAGGTGCTGGCCAACGCGGTCAGGCATTCCGGTGCCCGTACGATCCGGATCCACCTGCGGCACGCGGCCGGCGCGCTGCGGGCCGAGGTCACCGACGACGGCGCGGGCGGCGCCGATCCCGCCGCCGGGACCGGCCTGGCCGGGGTGGAGCGCAGGCTCGCGACGTTTGATGGCATCCTGGCCGTGAGCAGCCCGCCCGGCGGGCCGACCATCGTGGCCATCGAGGTACCGTGCGCGTTGTCATCGGCGAAGACCTCTTCCTGCTGAGGGATGGGCTGGTCAGGCTGCTGTCCGCGCACGGCTTCGACATCGTGGCGGCGGTGGGCACGGCCCCGGAACTGCTGGCCGCCCTGGTCGGCCATCGCCCGGACGTCGGCATCGTCGACGTCCGGCTGCCGCCGACGCACACCGACGACGGCCTGCGCGTGGCCCTGCAGGCCCGCGCGCAGGTGCCCGGCCTGCCGGTCCTGGTCCTGTCGCAGTACGTGGAGCAGCTGTACGCCCGCGAGCTGCTCGCCGACCAGGCCGGCGGGGTCGGCTACCTGCTCAAGGACCGGGTGTTCAACGACGAGGCGTTCACCGGCGCGATCCGCACCGTGGCCGCCGGGGGCACGGTCCTGGATCCCGAGGTGGTGCGCAAGCTGCTCGGCCGGCACGCCCGCGCCGAGCCGCTGACCCGCCTGACCCCCCGGGAGCGCGAGGTGCTCGCGCTGATGGCCGAGGGCCGGTCCAACGCCGCGATCGCCCAGCGGCTGTTCGTCTCCGAGAAGGCGATCAGCAAGCACGCCGCGGGCATCTTCGCCAAGCTGGACCTGCCCCTGTCCGACGACGACAACCGCCGGGTGCTCGCCGTCCTGGCCTACCTGGAATCTTGACCGGCCTGGAATCATGACCGGGGAGGCTGGAATCATGATGGATGGCGACCTGCTGCGCGCCGCCGAAGCCGCGCCAGGCTTCATGCCGCCCGCCGAAGGGCTGGCCCTGTTCGACGCTGCGGTCCGGTATTCGCCCGTCGGCCCGGTCCTGGAAATCGGCAGCTACTGCGGCAAGTCCACCATCTACCTGGCCGCCGCGGCCCGCGCCGCCGGCCAGGTAGTCGTCACCGTCGACCACCATCGCGGCTCCGAGGAACACCAGCCCGGCTGGGAGTACCACGACCCCGGCCTGGTCGACCCGGCCACCGGCCGCCTGGACACCCTTCCCGCCCTGCGCGCCACCCTGGCCGCGGCCGGCCTGGAGGACCATGTGGTCGTGATCGTCGGCCGTTCCGCCGACGTGGCCCGCCTGTGGGCCGCCCCGCTCGGCCTGGTCTTCATCGACGGCGGCCACACAGAAAGCGCCGCGGTCACCGACTACCAGAGCTGGGCCCCCCAGGTCGCCCCAGGCGGCGCCCTGGCCATCCACGACGTCTTCCCCGACCCCGCCGACGGCGGCCAGGCTCCCCACCTGATCTACCGCCGCGCCCTGGCCTCCGGCGCCTTCACCGAAGTCCGCGCCGAAGGCTCCCTCCGCCTCCTAGAACGAACCGGTCCCGGCATCGGCTGACCGGGCATCCCGGAACACCCGGGCGCCGCCGGACAGGCCCAGCAGTGCGTCGGCGGCCAGCACCACGGCCGCCGCGGTCCAGCTCGACCGTTCGGCCGGGAAGTGCGCCTGGTTGGCGTACTGCCAGCCGGTCCAGTAGGAGCCGTCCGGGTGGCGCAGGTGCTGGGCGGTGGCGAACGTCGCGGCCGCCTCGGCGCGCAGCCCGCACGCGTCCAGGGCCAGCACCAGCTCGCAGGTCTCCGCGCCCGTCACCCACGGATGCTCGCTGACGCAGCGGACGCCGAGGCCCGGCACCACGAACTTCGCCCAGCCAGCGCCCAGCCGCCGGGTCGCGTCCGCGCCGCGGACCGCGCCGCCCAGCACCGGGTAGTACCAGTCCATGGCGAACCGGCTCTTGTCAGCGAACGCCTCCGGGTGCGCCGAGATCAGTTCCGCGAGCCGGTCTGCGGCCAGCTCCCAGTCCGGCTGCGGGTCGTCGGCCAGCTTGGCCAGCGCTACCGCGCAGCGCAGGCTCTGATGGATGCTCGAGCAGCCGGACAGCAGCGCGTACGTTCCGGCCGTCCCGCTGGCGTCGCGCTCCCACGCGATCTCTCCTCGCGGAGTGCGCAGCCCGAGCGCCCACTCGACCGCCCGGCGCACCGTCGGCCACATGACCAGGGCGTGGCTCTCGTCCCCGGTCACCAGGTACTCGTGCCAGGCGCCCACGGCCACGTACGCGGCGTGATGGCTTTCCGCCGCCGGGTCCGTCACCACGCCACCTGAGGTCGACCGCGGCCAGGACCCGTCGGCCCGCTGCGCGGCCCGCAGCCAGGCGTAGGCCCGCCGGGCAGGCTCGTGCAGCCCGCAGGCGCTCAGCGCCATCGCGCACTCGACGTGATCCCAGGCATCCACGTGCCCGTCGGGCCACGCGATGGCCCCCGACGGTTCCTGCGTCCGCGCGATCGACGCCCCCGTGGCCAGCACGTCCTCTTCGCTCAGCTCCGTCCCTGCATCCCCCCGCGCTGCAGCCGCCTCACCCGTCACTTGGCTACCTCGGCTTTCACCGCGTACATCACCAGGCTCTTGCCGACCAGGGGATTGAGGGCCTGCTCGGCCAGCCGGGTGACGGCCGGCTTGCGCATGATGTCCCAGACCAGCATCCGGTGGTAGGCGCTGGCCAGCGGGTGCTTGTCGTTGTGCACGCCGATCGCGCACTTCAGCCACCAGTAGGGCGAATGCAGGCCGTGCGCGTGATGGTGCCAGCCGACCCGCAGCCCGGCCCGGGCCAGCTTGGCTTCCAGCTCGACTTGCGTGTAGATCCGCACGTGCCCCCCGGGGACCTCGTGATACTCAGTCGACAGCGCCCAGCAGATCCGTTCCGGCAGGAAAGCCGGCACGGTGATCGCGGCCAGTCCCCCCGGCCGCAGCACCCGCGCGAGCTCGTTCATGGCCCGCTGATCGTCGAGCACGTGCTCCAGGATCTCGGCCGCGATCACCCGGTCGAACGTCCCGTCGCCGAACGGCATCGCCGTGGCGTCCCCCGAGATGACGGTCGCGCCCGTCCGCGGGCTGGCCTCGCCCGCCTCCCGCATCGCGCCGAACATGCCCTGGACTCCGGTGAGTTCGCTGGGATCCAGGTCGAACGCGACCACATCCGCGCCGCGCCGGTACACCTCGAACGCGTGCCGCCCGCCCCCGCAGCCCAGGTCAAGCACGCGCTGTCCGGGCCGGACCGGAAACCGGCGGAAGTCCACGGTCAGCACGCCGTCCCCGCCGTCCCATCCTGGCCCGCCGGCTCCGCCTGGCTCGCCGTGGCGGTCGGGTCCGCCGGCTCCGCCTGGCCCGCCGCCGCGGCCGCCCCGCGGTTCCCCATCGCCTCCCGGTAGGCCGCCACCGTCGCCCGCGCCACGGCAGGCCACGCGAAGCGCTCGCCCACCCGGCGCAGCGCGCGGTCGGCCAGCGCCGCCCGCTCGGCCGGATCGTCGTGCAGCCGCCGCAGCACCGCGGCCAGTTCCTCGCTGTCCGCGGGCGTGACCAGGACCGCGGCGTCACCGGTCACCTCGGGCAGCGCCCCGGACCTGCTGGCCACCAGCGGCGTGCCCGAGGCCATGTGCTCCACCGCGGGCAGCGAGAACCCTTCGTACAGCGAGGGCACGACGGCGATCTCCGCGCTGGCCAGCAGGGCAGAGAAGGCGTCGTCGTCCAGTCCATGGGTGAACGTGACCCGGTCGGCTATACAGAGCTGCGCGACCAGCCGTTCGGTGGCGGGGGCGGGACGGCCCACGATGACCAGGTGCACCTCCCGGTCGGTGGCCAGTTTGCCCACCGCGTGCAGCAGCGTGCCCACGCCCTTGATGGCCGAGTCGGCGCTGGCCACCGCGATGATCCGGCCGGGCACCCGCTCGGAGCCGCGCGGCCGGAACCGCCGGGTGTTCACGCCCAGCGGTACGATCCGCACCCGGTCCGGCGGCACCCTGAAATCCCGGCAGATATCTTGCTGGGCCGAGGCCGACACGGTAATCAGCGGGCCCGACCTGGCCACCCGCCGCGCCACCCTGGCCTGCATCCGGACGAAACCGTACCAGCGCCGTCGGGAGAGCCGGTCAAGTCCGCGCAGCGAGGCCAGGTCGATCCGCCGGTCCACGGTGATCGGGTGGTGGATGCTGGTTACCAGCGGCAGCCCGAGCCGCCCGACGCCGAGCATGCCGTAACCCAGGCCCTGGTTGTCGTGCACCACGTCGAACTGGCCGGCTCGCGCGGCCAGCATCCGCCGGGCCCTGATGCTGAACGTCAGCGGCTCTGGAAACGCGCCGCCCCACATCATGGCCGTCTCGAGCACATCGGCCCAGTCCCGGTACTCCTCCCACCGAGGCGTGCGGAACGGGTCCGGCTCGCGGTACAGGTCGAGGCTGGGCACCGGGATCAGCCGCGGGCCGGGATCCAGGTCGGGATACGGCGGCCCGGACAGTACGTCGACCTGGTGGCCCAGGGCGTCAAGCTCCCGGCTCAGGTGCCTGACATAGACCCCCTGGCCGCCGCAGTGCGGCTTGCTGCGATAGGACAGCAGCGCGATCCGGAGTGGGCGATCCGGGGTAACCACGGATTTCTGTCCCGGGACGGCCTGGCCCCGATGCTGGCACCGAACACCGTGAAATCATACGGGTACGCCCTGGTCCCCCCGCATGCGATGCCGCAACAGGGCCGCTCACCCCACGTCGGCCGCCCGCTTCCCCCGAGCACCCGCGCGTCCCGCTCATCATGGATCATCTCTGCCCCGGCTGTCCCTTCCGTTAGCCGAATTCACTCAGGAAAACATTCGAATGTAGGTGTCTGGGCAGCCAGAAATGTCGTAGGTGCCTGATAGCGTCGGACTGTCAGCCAATCCACTCCCATACCCGCTTTTCGGCCCCCGAGCCCCAGCAAAGGAGGTGACCCCGCCGCCATGTGCACCGCGACCGCCCCGTTGAGCGCGAGTGAGAAGTTCGCGCTGATCGAGTCCCTGCTGGCTGAGCTGGCTGGGGAGGACGTGGCGAGCGGCCCGGTCGCGGTGGCGGCCGACGGGCTGCGGGCGCTGGAGCGGGTCGATGCGGTGGGTGCGGCATGCCGGGCCCGGCTGCTCGCCGTGTTTGACGCCCAGCAGGGGTGCGTGGACGACGGGCAGCGCACCACCCGGACGTGGCTGGTGAACAGCCTGCGCATCACCAAAGGCCAAGCCGGCCACTACAAAGCCATCCAGGCCCTGGCGGACAAGCACCCGGCGCTGCTGGCCGGGCTGCGGGACCGGGTGTTCACCACGTCCGAGGCGCTGATGGTGGCCCGGTGGGCCAATGCAATCCCGGAACAGTACCGCGCCTGCGCGGAGGACATCTTGGCCGGCGCTGCACGGCGCGGGGCGGACCTGCAGGGGCTGGCCCGGCTGTGCGCGGAGATCCTGGCCCGCACCGCGCCCCCCGACCCCGACAAAGACCCGGATGATGATCCGCGGCTCGACCGGTCGGTTGTCCTGGACACCACCATCGACGGCGTGGGCGTCCTGCGCGGGGACCTGACCGACGAATGCGCCGCTATGGTCCAGTCCGTCCTGGACGCCCTGTCCGCGCCCGCAGGGGGCGGGGACTTGCGGACGCATCCGCAGCGGTTCCATGACGCTTTGGAGGAGGCGATGCGCCGGCTGCTGGCCTCGGATCTGCTGCCCAAGCGGGCCGGGGCGCCGGTCAAGGCGCTGGCGCATATCCACTTCACCGACCTGATCGCGATGGATAAGGACTCGGTGCTGCAGGAGTCGTGGATCGCTGATGCGCGGGCCCGGTGGGCCGCGCACCGGGCTGCCGCGTCCGTCGGCCCGTCCGACGGGGGCGCGTGGCTGACCGGGGATGCCGCTCGGGTCGTCGCGTGCGACGCGATGATCGTCCCGGTGGTGAGCGCCGACCTGGACCCGGCCGCCCTCGAAGACCTGGTGAGGTTCTGCGTCGCCTACGACCACGCCCGCCGCGCCGCCGCCCGCCGCGCCGCCGCCTATCCCGACGGCCCCAGCCCCGACCGCACCAGCCCCGACCGCACCAGCCCCGACGGCCCCGGCCCGGACGGCGTCTCCGACCCCGATGCAGCCGCGGAGACGCTGGGCCGGCTGGAACAGCAGATCCTGGGCCGGGTCATCCAGATCGTCTCCGGCCCCGGCGGCCTGGCCTCCTTCCTGCGCCGTAACCTGCTCGGCAAACCCCTCGCCGGCCCCTCTCTGCCGCTGGACATCGGGCAGAGCGGCGACATCCCCGTCCACCTGCGCCGCCTGGTCGCCCTGCGGGACCAGGGCTGCGGCTACCCCGGCGGCTGTGATCAGCCTGCCGCCCGGTGCGAACCACACCACGTGCACCACCGCGCCGACGGTGGCCCCACCAGCCTCACCAACCTCAAAGACTATTGCTGGTGGCACCACCACGTCCTGCTCCACCAGCTGGGCTGGACCCTCACCGTCCACCCCGACGGCACCAGCCAAGCCCGAAGCCCCGACGGCAAGAAGACCATCCACAGCCACAGCCCGCCGCCCCGCCCCGGGTAGTAGGCAGGGATGCTCGGCGAGTCGGTTGGCGGGTTCGAGGCCAGCAGCGCTGAGGCGTCCCGCCGGTCATCGGGATTCCGTCCGCTCCAGGCCGCCAGCCCTCGGCACCGACCAGGGTGCCTGGAGGCCGGCGCCGCCGGCCACACTGATTACCAGCCATCGTTTCGATTCTGGCCACCGGAACAGACCTGTAAACAGAGCGTCGGACAGGCATCAGCCGCCTCCAGGTAGACGAGATGAACCGGGTGTGTCTAGGAACGAGAACGAGGAAAGCCATGAGCCGCTCCGGGGAACACGACCTCAGCCGGCGCGGCCACGAACGGAGGTAGACGTTGACGCACAGGTTCCCCGCCCTGATCGCGGCGCCCCCCGCAGGTCAGGGAAGGCTGTGGCTGACCGGGGCGCGCTTGTTCGACGGGACCGGAGCGGCGATACGCGAGAACGCGGCGGTCCTGGTCGAGGACGGTGTGATCCGCCGCGTGACCGACGCCAGCGAGCCGCGCCCCGATGGTGCTCGTCAGCTCGACCTTGGGCGGCGGGTCCTGATGCCGGGGCTGACCGACGCCCACACGCACACCTCGGGGACTATCCCGAAGCCGGCCAAGGGCGCCGAGGAGCCACTGCCTGGCGTCGACGTGCACTTCATGCAGGCCGAGCTGCGTGACTACCTGCGCTTCGGGGTCACCACCATCCGCGTCACAGGCTCGCAGGGACTGCTGCCGCAGCAGGCCCGCCAGGCCATGCGCTACGGCGCGTTCCGCGGCCCGCGCCTGTTGACCTGCGGCAAGATAATCTCGGCCACCGCGCCGGGCGGACGCTTTTACGGCGACATGTACGTCGAGGCCGACGGCCCGGACAACGTACGGCGCGCGGTCCGGGAGCAGATCCGGTGGGGCGCGGACTTCGTCAAGGTGATGACCACCGGGGCCAGGTCCAACGAGCTGGAGGATCCCGATCCGCTCCAGTTCACCGACCCGGAACTGGCCGCCGTCACTGACGAGGCACACCGGCTGGGCTACCGCGTCTCCGCTCACGCCGAAGGCCTAGACGGCTGCGCGGCGGCGATCAAGCACGGCGTCGACACGATCGAGCACGGCATGTACCTGAACCAGCGGCCGGATCTGCTGGATGCCATGGCCGCGGCGGGCCAGGTGCTGGTACCGACCCTGTCCGGGTACTACTGGATGTCCGGCCTGGCCTCCGACGTCGTCGATCCCGAGAACGCCCCAGCCGAGCCCGACATGCCCCCCGTACTGGTAGAACTGGCGCAGCGCAACCTCACGGAGGGTGCCAAGAGCATGCGGGCCGCCCGCGACGCGGGGGTCAAGATCGCTCTCGGCAGCGACACTCGCCTGGCCGCAGGCCTGGAACTCCAGCGCATGATCCACCACGGCCTGACCCCGGACGAGGCGCTGGTCGCCGCGACTAGGACCGCGGCCGAGGCGCTGGGCCTGGACGAGTACATCGGGACCGTCGCCGAGGGCAAGCTCGCCGACCTGATCGTCGTCGACGGCGACCCGCTACACGAGCCGCATGTGCTATCCGACCCGGAGCGGATCTGGCTGGTCCTGCAGCTCGGCGAGCCGGTGGCCGGTCAGTACCTAGCCAACCCGGCCCTCAACGGCCAGTTCGCCTCGCCGGACCGGCCCGCGGCACCCCAGCCATCTGACATGGAAGGCTGGGCCGCCCGCAGCCGGGCAACCCAGTAGCCGCGCAACCGACAACCGCTCCCGGTCACATGACCAATCCCGATGCCGAAAACAGAGCCCGAAACGAGGTCAGGACAGGGCCGGGTAACGGGCGGTACGCCGTCGCCTGCACCTACCTGGCCGTCTACCTGATCGCCGAGATCATCTACGTCCAGCTGACCCCGTCTGCCCGGGCGTCGCTGACCGCCTGGGCCACCACCAGCGTGTCCAACCTGGAGCATGAGCCCGTCGGCCCGCTGGTGGTCTCGGCGTTCATCGGGCCCGGCAACTACCTCGTCTGGCCGGTGCTGATCGCGGTGGCGATGTTCGGCGCCAACCGGGCCATCGGCAACGCCCGCACGGCGTTGATCTGCGTGGCCGGGCACGTGATCGGCACCATTGTCAGTGAGGGCATCATCGCCTACCGGGTCGACGCCGGCCAGCTGCCCGTGGCCGACCGGTATCTCACCGACGTCGGCCCCTCCTACGTGGTGGTGTCCGCCATCGTGATCGCGGTGGCCTGCGGGACCTGGTCGGCCCGGGTCGCGGCCGCGCTCGACTTCGCCGTCCTGGTGTTCGGCGGGGACATCTTCGGCGGCCTCAGCCACGCCGACGTGTCCGCCGTCGGCCACCTCACCGCTCTGCTCACGGCGGCGGCGGGCGTCGCGCTGATCAACGCCCGCCGGCCCCGCCCCGCACCAGGAACACCAAAAACCACAGGAACACCAGGAGAGCCAGGTCCCGACAGTCAGATCACGTGACCGATGAACGTGCCGATCAGGTAGGTGATCCCGGCCGCGCAGGCACCGAGCGCCAGTTGCCGCAGTGCCCCGCGCCAGAACGGCCGGGCGGTCAGCCTGGACACCATCCCGCCGCCCGCCACCGCGGCCACCCCGGCCAGTATCAGCGAGACCCACAGCAGGTGCAGCCCGGCCAGGTAGGGGATCAGCGGGATCAGCGCCCCGACCGCGAACGAGGCCAGCGACGCCCCGGCCGCCACCAGGGGTGACGGCAGCTCACCCGGGTCAACCCCGAGTTCCTCAAGCGCGTGCACGGCCAGCGCCTTCTCCGGGTGAGCCGAGATCTCCGCGGCCGCCTGCCGCGCCGTGACCGGACTGACCCCGCGGGCCCGCAGCATGGCGGCCAGCTCGGCCTGCTCGGCTACGGGGTTGTGCTCGAGCTCGTGCCGTTCCTTGTTGACCTCGGCCTGGATGAGCTCGTTCTGGGAGGAGACCGACACGTACTCCCCGGCCGCCATGGAGAACGCGCCCGCGGCCAGGCCCGCCAGGCCGGTCAGCACGATTGTGTGGTCCGAGGCGCCGCCGCCGCCGACCCCGGCGATCAGCGACACGTTGGTCACCAGCCCGTCCATGGCGCCGAACACCGCCGGCCGCAGCCATCCGCCGGAGACGTCCCGGTGATGGTGCCCGCCCTCGTGCCCGTGGGCATCGGTGCGCGGTCGGTTGTCGGTGGCCATCCGGATTGCCTTCCCCCGTGTGGGCCGGCGCACACCGTGCGCCGCGCCAGGGGCCCGAAAAACCCGATAAAGAAGATAAAGATAAGGCACCCCGGCGCGGCCGCACGCCTGTGCTGTGCGGTCCGCACAGCACAGGCGTCACCCGCCTAGCTCTTCGACGCGTTGTACAGGAACAGGTGCCCGATCGCGGTCGGGTACACACCGTTGACGCCCATCGCCGTCGCCGTCAGGTAATTGTAGAAGTACCCGAAAATGATCGGCGTCTCGTTGAGCAGCAGCGTCTGGATCTGGCCCGCGACGCTCCTCTGGCTGGACACGTCGGTGGCCGCGATGTACTGCGCAACCAGCTTGTCGTACTGCGTGTTGGAGAAGTGGGCCGCGTTCCACGGGCCGGTGCCGGCCGTGGCGTTGGTCGTCTCCAGCGGCGCGGTCAGGAACACGTTGGGCACGCTGCGGTGCCCGTAGTCGACCAGGCTCATGGTGGCGTCGAGCCAGTCGGAGTTCCCGAATGTCGCCTTGCCGTAGTACTGCGACGAGCTCTCCACCGTCAGGTTGATCTTGACCCCGATGGCCGCCGCCGCCTGCACTACGATCTGGGCGTACTGGGGGATCTCCAGGAAGTCTTCGGTGATGAGCTTGGTGGAGAACCCCGACGGGTGCCCGGCGGCCGCCAGCAGCGACTTGGCCTGGCTGATGTTCTGCACGCGCTGCGGCACGCTGGTGTCGGTCGACGGGAACACGGGCGCGAACGGGCTGTCGTTGCCCAGGTCGGCGTAGCCCTTCCACAGCGCGGTGATGATCTCCGGGCGGTTCAGCGTGAGCGCGATGGCCTGGCGGACCCGGGAGTCGGTGAACGGGGCCTGGTCGCAGCGCATCGACAGCTCGCGGTGCGCGCTGGTCTTCAGCTTGATGATGTTGTAGCCGCCGCTCAGCAGCGCCTCGCCGCCGCTCACCGCGAACTGGCCGAGCACGTCGATACTGCCCCCGGTCAGCGCGAGGATCGAGGCGGCCGGGGTGTCGTAGAAGGTGAACTGGGTCCCCGAGGGCAGCGCCTTGGTACCCCAGTACGACTCGTTGCGGGTAAACGAGGCGCCCACCTTCGGCGTGTAGGAGCCGAGCTTGAACGGGCCGGTGCCGATGAACGAGCTCTGCCACGACGCTGGGTTGTAGTTGTTCGGGATGATGATCATGTTGTAGTTGTCGGAGGACGTCAGGTACGGGAAGTTCCCGTTCGGCGCGGCCAGCTTGAACTGCACCGTGAAGTCGTCGACCTGCGTCACCCCGTCCGGGGTGAGCACGCCGCCGAACGCGGACAGCGCGTTCGACGAACCCTTCGGGTTGGTCTGCAGCTTGTAGGTGTACACCACGTCGGCGGCGGTCAGCGGGGCGCCGTTGTGGAACTTGACCCCCTGGCGGATCTTGAACGTCCACACGTCGGCGGTGGCGTTCGGCGTCCAGCTGGTGGCCAGTACCGGCGTCAGGGTCAGGGTCTGGGTGGACAGGCACAGGTACTCGCCGGTCTGCGCGAGCATGTCAAGCCCGCCCTGGTCGGCTACGGTCACCGGGTTGATCGCCGCGGTCGGCGTGACGATGCCGGCCTTGATCGTCGCGCCGGGCGCGCCGCTCGCCGTGCTGGTCGAGCTCGTCGACGACGAGCTCGCCGAGCTGCCGCAGGCGGCCAGGATCGACCCGAGCGCCGGCACGCTGATGCCGACGACCGTGGCCCGGCGGATGAAGTCCCGGCGGGACAGCCGTCCCGCGGCGAACTCATCGATGATGTGGTTCGCGATCTCCCCCTGGTCCTGGCGCAGACGCCCGAGCCGGCGGTAATCGATTTTGCGTGTCATGAGGAGCCTCCCTGTGATGGGACGGAGTCATTTCGCTGGAGCGTTCGCAGTTCGGACAGCGGGATATGGCAACGGATCAGGTGACCCGGCTCGCCCTCGAGGAGCGGGGGCTCGGTGGACTCGCACTCGCCGGTCGTCAGCCGCCGGGGGCACCGGGTGTGGAACACGCAGCCGCTGGGCGGGTTCGCCGCGGACGGGATCTCGCCGGCCAGCCGGATGCGGGACGGGCGCTGGCCATCGAGCGACGGTACGGCCGAGAACAGCGCCTCGGTGTACGGGTGGTGCGGTCCGGCGAACACCGTCTCGGACGGCCCGACCTCCATCACCCGCCCCAGGTACAGCACGACGATCCGGTCCGACAGGTACCTGACCAGGCCCAGATCGTGCGAGATGAACAGGTAGGTGACCTGCTCGGTGGTCTGCAGGTCGGCCAGCAGGTTGAGGATGGCGGCCTGCACCGACACGTCGAGCGCCGAGGTCGGCTCGTCGCACACCACGATCTCGGGACCGCCGGCGAACGCGCGCGCGATCGCGACCCGCTGCTTGAGGCCGCCGGACAGCTGGCTGGGTCGCAGCGACAGGTGCCGGTCCTCCAGCCGGACCGAGGTGATCAGCTCCTCCAGCCGGTCGCGAAGCCGCGTACCCGACAGCCCCGCGAGCCGGGACAGCGGCCGGCTGATCAAGGCCCGCACCGTGTGACGCCGGTTCAGCGCCGAGTCCGGGTTCTGGAACACGATCTGCAGCGCGCGCAGGACCGACCGCGGCCGCCGCCGCGCGTCCGGGCTGAGCGCAGTGCCGTTCATGGTCACTACCGAGCCCTGGTCCGGAGCGGTCAGCCCGAGCAGGACCCGGGCCAGCGTGGTCTTGCCGCTACCTGACTCGCCCACCAGCCCGAGCGTCTCGCCGCGCTGGATGGTCAGGTTCACGTCGGCCAGCGCCTGGACGTTGCCCCCGAACGTCTTGGACAGCCCCTCGACGACGACCAGCGAGCCATCCGCTCCGTTCAGCGCACCATCGGGCGACCCGGCCGCGGCCGGGATCACCGCGGGCGTAGCACGCGGCAGCTCCGGCGCCTGCTCGTGGAAGTAGCACCGTGAGGTCCGCACGTCGCTGACCGGGATCAACGGCGGCTCCTCGGCCCGGCACTTGTCCTGGGCCAGCGCGCACCGCGGGGCGAACACGCACCCGGTCATGTTGCGCCCGGGGGTGGGCAGGAAGCCCGGGATGGTGTCCAGCCGGTCGCTGTCCTTGCGCTGCCCGCGCCGCGGGATGCAGCGCAGCAGTCCTACCGTGTACGGATGCCGGGGGTTGTCGAACACCTCCCGGGCGGGGCCCTCCTCCAGCAGCTCGCCCGCGTACAGCACCCCGACCCGGTCGCACATCTTGGCGATCACGGCCAGGTTGTGGCTGATGAACAGCACCGAAGTATCGAACTCAGACCGCAGCGCCGCGACCAGGTCCAGCACCTCGGCCTCGACGGTGGCGTCCAGCGCAGTGGTCGGCTCGTCCAGGATCAGCAGCGACGGCGAGACGGCCAGGGCCATTGCGATGACCGCCCGCTGGGCCATCCCGCCGGACAGCTCGTGCGGGTAGCGTCGCATGACCCGGCCCGGGTCGGAGATCTGCACCTTGCGCAGCATGTCCTCCGCCGACGCCACGGCGTCGTGGGACGACTGCCCGGCGATCTCGAACACCTCGGCAATCTGCCGGCCCACTCGCAGCGACGGGTTCAGCGCCCGGCCGGGCTCCTGGTACACCATCGAGACGGTGTGCGCCCGCAGATCACGCAAGGCCGAGGCGCCCATCGACAGCGGGTCAAGCCCGTTGATGCTGACCGTCCCGCCGCTGACCCGGCCGTTGCGGGGCAGGTACCTGACCAGGGCCAGCGCGGCCGTGGACTTGCCCGACCCTGACTCGCCGACCAGCCCGAAGGACTCGCCCCGCTCGATCCTGAACGACACGTCCCGCAGCGCCAGCCGGTCCTGCCCCCGCACCCGGTAGGTGACGTCCATGTGCGAGACCGACAGTGCCAGCGAGGCGTCGGCGGAAGCCGAGGACGAGGACGAGGCGTCGGGGGAAGCCTGGGACGAGGACGAGGACGAGGACGAGGCGTCGGGGGAAGCCGCGGAGGAGCTCATGAGCTCAGCACCTGCTCTATCGAGTCCGTAATCAGGTTGACCGCGATCACCAGCGAGGCGATGGCCAGCGCGGGGAACAGCGTCTGCCACCAGTAGCCCGCCGTCAGGTTGATGTAGTCGGCCGCGATGTCCGCGCCCCAGTCCGGGGTGGGCGGCTGCACGCCGAAGCCCAGGAACGACAGCGTGGCCACGGTGAATACCGCGTAACCCAGCCGGACAGTGAACTCGACCAGGATGGCCGGCATGACGTTGGGCAGGATCTCGCCGAACATGATCCGCGTCGGGTTCTCGCCCAGCAGCCGGGCGGCGGACAGGTAGTCCAGGTGCCGCTCGGCCAGCACGGCCGCCCGGACCGTGCGCGCGATCAGCGGCGTGAACACGAACCCGATGATGATGACCAAGTTGATGGTGGTCGGGCCGAGCGCGACCAGGAACATGAAGGCGATGATGAAGCTCGGCAAGGCCAGCACGGCCTCCAGGAACCGTGAGGAGAGCAGGTCGAAGGTACCGCCGAAGTAGCCCATGGCCAGCCCGAGGGCGGTGCCGAGGATGGTGCCCAGGATGGTCGCCAGCGGGGCGATGATCAGGATGCTCCGGGCGCCGACGATGACCCGGGACAGCACGTCCCGGCCGAGCGGGTCGGTGCCGAACCAGTGGGCCCCCGACGGCGCGGCGTTGACCGCAAGCAGCTGCTGGGCCAGCGGGTTGTACGGCGCGATCGCGTGCCCGAAGATGGCGCAGACGATCCAGAACACGACGACGGCCGCGCCGACCAGGAACGTCGGCTTGCGCACCAGCAGCCGCCACGGGGCCGGGGTGGCCCGGGCCGCCACCGCGACCGCGACGGAAGAGGTCGGCCCGAGCGTGGTGCCAGACGGCTCCAGCGGATCGGCGGCGATGTCGGTCATTGCTCGACCCCGGTCCGCAGCCGCGGGTTGAGCGCGATCAGCAGCAGGTCCGCGATCAGCGTGGCCACCACGTAGACGACGCCGATGATCAGGACCCCGGCCTCCAGCATCGGGAAGTCATGGGCTATTGCGGCCTTGTAGATGAGGTTCCCCAGGCCCTGGTAGTTGAACAGCGTCTCCACCACCACCAGCCCGCCGATCAGGTACCCGGTCTGGGTCGCGATGACGGTGATGGTGGGCAGCAGCGAGTTCCGCAGCACATGCCGGCGGATCACTGTCCTTCGCGGCAGCCCCTTCAGGATCGCGGTACGCGTGTAGTCCGAGTTCAGCGCCTCGATGGTCCCTGCCCTGGCCATACGAGCAATGTAGCCGAATAGAATAAAGACGAGTGGTATAGCCGGCAATATCAGGTGCCGGAACTGGCTCCCCGGGCTCGCGCCCGCTCCGGCCGCGGCCGTGACCGGCAGCACCTTCAGCGAGACGCCGAACACCACGATGAGCACGATCCCGGACACGAACTCGGGCACCGTGGTCAGCGAGAGCCCGGTCACCGAGATGATCCGGTCCGCCGCCCGGCCGCTGTAAAGCGCGGCGACCACGCCGCCGATGATGCCCAGCGGCACCACGATGACGAACGCCAGCGCCGCCAGCTTGAGCGAATTGATCAGCGCGGCCCGCACGAAGGGCTCGACCGCGGACTGGTAGGTGTAGGACTTGCCCAGGTTGCCGTGCAGCAGCCCGCCGACCCAGCCCAGGTACTGCGTGATCAACGGCCGGTCCACGCCGAGCTGATGGTCGAGAGCCTGCACGGAGCTCTGCGACGCCAGATTGCCGAGGATGGCCCGGCCAGGATCACCGGGGAGGATCTGACCGGCCAGGAATACGATCAGGCTGAGGATAAACAGCGTCAGCACCATCAGCCCGAGGCGCTTCAGAAGGAACGTTGCCATCGCTGGCCTCCTCGATGCCGGGCCGCTCATGCGGAACGTTCCAGAGTGGCCGAGCCTAGCTCAGTTATAGATGGGTGAGCAATTAATGACGATCGTGCTCAATGGAAGTGACCTGACTGTTACGCAGGTCGTGGCGGCCGCGCGGCATGGCGAGCCGGTAATGCTCGCGCCCGAGGCCCTTTCTTCCATGGCGAAATCGCGCACCGTGGTGGAGGAAGTACTAAGAGGCGGGGAACCGGTTTATGGCCTTACTACCGGGGTCGGGGAACGCAAGGCCTTCCTGCTCGACCCGGCCGAACGGCAGCGGTTCAACCACCGCCTGGTCCTCAACCACCGCATCGCCCAGGGCGATGCCGCCCCGCCCGACGTGGTCCGCGGCGCGATGGTGTGCCTGGCCAACAGCTACGCCAAGGGCGTCACCGGGGTCCGCCCCGAACTGGCCCAGATGATCGTCACGCTGCTCAACGACGGCTTCGCGCCGCCGGTCCGCACGCTCGGCTCGATCGGCCAGGGCGACCTGGGCCCGATGGCCGACCTGGCCCACGGCCTGCTCACCCGCAGCGGCTACCAGGTGGCCGAGAACGAGGGCCTGGCCCTGGTCAGCAGCAACGCCTTCACCACGGCCTGGGCCTGCATCGCCACCGCCGACGCCGAGGCCCTGATGTCGGTGTTCGACGTCGCCGGCGCGCTGGACCTGGAGGCGTTCGGCGCCAACCTGACCTGCCTGCACCCGATCATCGAGCAGACCCGGCCCTTCCCCGGCCTGGCCGGAACGCTGCACCGGCTGCGGCTGCTGCTGGCGGGCAGCTACCTGTGGCAGCCCGGCGCGGCCCGGTTCCTGCAGGACCCGCTGACCTTCCGCTGCCTGCCGCACATCAACGGCACGGCCCGCGACGTGCTGGCCTATACCGGCGGCATCCTGCAGCTCGAGCTCAACTCCTCGCAGTCCAACCCGGTCGTGGTGGTGCCTGCCAGGAATGAGCAGGGAAATGAGCCAGGAAAAAATGAGCAGGGCCGGATCGTCTCGGTCGGCAACTTCGACATCGGCCCGCTGGCCGCCGCGCTCGACTTCGCCCGGATCGCGCTCGCCCCGGTGGTGACCAGCGCCAACGAGCGCGCGGTCAAGCTGCTGCAGGCGCCCTTCTCCGGGCTGCCCGCGGGCCTGGCGGCCATCGCCGGCTCGGCCGACGACGCGCTGTCCGAGCTGGCCACCTCCGGCCAGGCCATCACCGTAGAGGCCCGCACGCTGGCCCACCCGGTGTCGTATGAGCTGGCCAGCTCGGTGAAGGGCGACGGCATCGAGGACCGGGCCACGATGGCCCCGCTGTCGGCCCGGCGGCTGGCCGACATGATCAGGCTCTGCGCCCGGGTCGCGGCCATCGAGCTGGTCGTCGCCGCCCAGGCCATCGACCTGCGCGCGCCCGGTGAGCTGGGCCTGGGCACCGGCCGCGCCTACCGGATGATCAGGGAGCTGGTCCCGTTCACCCCGGCCGACGGCACGCTGCCTGCCGACCTGGAACCGCTCGTCAACCTGGTCAGCCGCGGCGGCCTGACCGCGGCGGCCTGACGTGAAGATCACGGCCATCCGGCTGGATCGGATGCGGCTGCCGCTTGACCCGCCGTTCCACGCGGCCTGGGACCCGGTGCCGCGGCGCCACTTCGACGCCACGCTGGTCCGGGTGGAGACCGACGAGGGCATCACCGGGTACGGCTCGGGCGACACCATGGACGGCTTCGAGCCGTTCGAGTCCCTGCTGGTCGGCCGCGACCCGCTGGCCATCGCCGACCACGTCAGGACGATCGAGTCGATCGGCTTCCACGCCGGCCGCTACTGGCCGGTCGAGGCGGCCCTGTGGGACATCATCGGCCAGGTGACCGGGCAGCCGGTCAGCGTCCTGTTCGGCGGCGCCGCCCGCCGGCTCCCCGCCTATGCCTCCTTCGGCGAGGCCCGCAGCCCCCGGGCCCGGGCCGACGCGGCCCTGGCGGCAAAATCTGCCGGCTTCCAGGCGGTGAAAATAAGAATCTCCCGAACGGACCCTGGTATCAGCCTTGAGGCCGTGCGTGCCACCCGGGTGGTCGTGGGCGACGAGTTCGTCATCATGGCCGACCTGAACCAGTGGTGGCGGATGGCAGGCGACATCTCGCCCGCGTTCGACCTGGCCACGGTGCGCCGGATCACCGCCGAACTCGCCGACCTCGGCGTGTTCTGGCTGGAAGAACCGCTGCCCGGCGGCGACCTGGACGGCATGCGCGCGCTGCGCCAGCAGATCAGGGTGGCGGGCGGCGAGATGGCCAGGACCCCGGCCGAGCTGCTGGCCGCGCTGGACGCCGGCGCGCTCGACGTGCTGCAGCCCGACGTGGTGCTGTCGGTCGGCATGCTCCGGGCCAGGACCATCGCCGAGCTGGCCCTGCTGCGCAACCGCTGGTTCACCCCGCACACCTGGACCAACGGCCTGGGCCTGCTGGCCAACCTGCACGTGGTGGCCGGGGTGGGCGGCGGCCCCTACGTCGAGTTCCCCTACGACCCGCCCGGGTGGACCCCGGAACGCCGCGACTTCTTCCTCGCCGAGCCGGTCCGCATCGACCCCGACGGCTACCTGACCGTCCCCGACCGCCCCGGTCTCGGCGCCCGGATCGACCACGCCGCCGTCGCCCGTTACGCCTCTCCCAGCTCCATGGATTCGCGGTACCACCCGTAGTACCAGCGTCCGATGATCTCCTGCTCAGTCGGCACCAGCACGCCACCGGCGGCGTAGGCGCGGGATCTCATGTTCGGCTGGCACCATTCCGACGCGGCGAAGTCTTGCTGGTTGACTCGGTGGAACAACTCGACGGTGTCGGCCAGGTCGTGACCGGCCACCGTTTCCGGCGGGAAGAGCCACTCGCACGCCACCGTCGTAAGCTCCGGGCTCACCGGCTGGAACCGGTGCGCGATGACGTGGTCCGGCAGCAGCGACAGGAAGCAGTTGGGCCGGACGACCATCCCGTAGTACTTGCGGTCGTCCTGGTTTTCCAGGCCCGGCAGCCGGGGCAAGGCGGCCTGGCCGCTGACCGAGAAGGATGCCTTCTCCTCGGCGAAGTAGTAACCGTCGATGTCGTATCTGGCCGGGCCGCCGGCCAGGTTCCGGAACTGTGGCAGCGTGCCCACTAGTTCGGGATGGATCGTGCTGCAGTGGTAGCACTCCTGGAAGTTCTCCATGATGATCTTCCAGTTCGCCGCCACCGTGTATTCCACCCGCTGGCCGGTCACCAGCCCGGACAGGTTGTAGCGGGCGAACTTGGCCCGGTCCCCGCCGAGCCGGAAGTCCAGCTGCGGCCCCAGCTGCTCCTCCAGCGGTTCGGGATACTCAGCCAGGTTGAGCCAGATCAGTCCGTGCCACTCGGCCAGGTGCACCGGGTGCAGGCCGTAGCCGGCCTTGGCGGCGGCCTCCATGGATCGCCAGTTGGGCGCGCTCATCAGGCTGCCGTCCAGGCGGTAGGTCCATGAGTGGTACGGGCAGCGGATCGACCGGCCGGCGTCTCCGCTGTCGGTCAGGCAGAGCGTGGAACCCCGGTGCCGGCAGACGTTCAGGAAGGCACGCAGCCGCTGGTCGCGGCCGCGGACCACGATGACGTTCTCGTGACCCAGGCTGACCCGCACGAACCGGCCCGGATCCGGTACATCCTCGGCCCGGCACACGTACACCCACTGCCGGGAGAAGATGTTCCGTATCTCCTGGTCGAAGATTGCCGGGTCGGTGTAGTACCGGCCGGGCAGGGTCGGCAGGAACACCTCGGACGGGGCCAAAGTCATGGTGCGCTCCCTCGGGCGTCGCCGGGCCTGTGCCGCCCGGGGAGAAGCGGAAATCTGACGGACAGCCCGGATAGGGCGCCGACCGCAGCTTAAGCGGGTTTGCGCCGGGCCTCTAGGGTCAGGGCATGCCCTGAAGCCTCGAGGCCTGTATAACAGCGAGGTAGACCCGCTCACCGCCAGAGGGCAACCCGGCCCGCAGGCACCCGCACCAGTGCCGCCCTCGCGACCGCCACTCCAGGAGCCGTTTATGTCCGGTACCGACGGGTTTGTCATCGCGCCGAAGCCGACGGCGCATTTCGGCGCGGGCTCGATTGAGCGGCTGCCGGCCATCATCGACGCTATCGGCGCGGAAGCTGTGGTCGTGGTCACCGATCAGGCGCTGGCCGCCACGCCGGTGCTGGCCATGGTCACCGCCCTGCTGGCCGAGGCCGCCATGCCGGCCCGGGTGTTCTCCGGCGTGCACCCGAACCCCAGCACCGACGACGTGGCCGCGGGAGCCGCGGTGGTGGCCGAAGCGGCCGCGGGCGCCGCCGCCGTGCTGGAGGCCGCCGCGGTCACCGCGACCCTGAGGGCCTCCGCGCCCCTGGTCGCCCCTTCGGCACCACGGGGAGCGCCGATCGCGCTGGTCGCGGTGGGCGGGGGGTCGGCCATCGACGCGGCCAAGGGAATCGCCATCGCCGCGGTCAATCCCGAGCGCGGCCGCGACCTGGACTGCCGGCACCGGGTTAACGTGCCCGCGCTGTCCATCATCGCGGTGCCGACCACGGCCGGGACCGGCGCGGAGGCCAATGCCTTCGGCGTGGTGACCGACCCGGCGGCGCGGCGCAGGTTCTACGTCGGCCATGCGAGCTCGATGCCGGCCGCCACCATCCTCGATCCGGTCCTGACCGTGGGCCTGCCGCCGGAGGCGACCGCCGCGACCGGCATGGATGCGCTGACCAACGCGCTGGAGTCCTACCTGTCGCTGCACCCCAACCCATGGTCGGACGGCATCGCGCTGCAGGCCATCCGGATGATCGCGGCGAACCTGCCGGCCGCCGTCGCGGACGGCACGGATCTGGCCGCGCGGTCGCAGATGCTGCTGGCCGCGCACATGGCCGGCGTCGCCATGGCCAACACCGGGCTCGGCCTGTGCCACGCCATCGGCCACTCACTCGGCGGCCGGTGGAACATCGCCCACGGCGTGGCCCTGTCCATGCTGCTGCCCGACGTGCTCCGCTTCAACCTGCCGGTCCGCACCCAGCGGCTGGCCGACGTCTCGTTCGCCCTGGGCGCCGGCCGCACCGGGGCCACCGCCGACCGCAACGCCGCCGCTGCCATCGACGCGATCGCCGCGCTGCGCGAACAGGTCGGCCTGACCGCACTGTTCGCCGACTTCGGCATCACCGAGGCCGACTTCGCCCAGATCACTGAGGACGCCCTGGATGACGAGGTGCTGGCCGACGCGCCCCGCCCGCCCGTCGCGTCCGACATAACCGCCCTGCTGGCCGCCCAGAGCTAGCGCCATGTCCCACCCCGGTAGCACGCTGATCACCCGGATCGGCGAACTGGTCACCAACGACCCGGACCACGCCGGGTTCACCGCGGTCACCGATGCCGCCCTGATCATCGAGGACGCCACGGTGGCCTGGACCGGGTCGGCCGGCCGGGCCCCGGCCGCGGACACGGCGGTCGACGCCGGCGGCCGGGCGGTGCTGCCCGGGTTCGTCGACTCGCACGCGCACCTGGTTTTCGCGGGGGAGCGCAGCGCCGAGTTCGCCGCCCGGATGGCCGGGCGCCCGTACCAGGCGGGCGGCATCCTCACCACCGTGGCAGCCACCCGGGCCGCCTCCGATGCCGCCCTGCGGGCCAACCTGCGGCGGCTGGCCGCCGAGATGCTCGGCCAGGGCACGACCACGTTCGAGTGCAAGTCTGGCTACGGCCTCACCGTGGTCGATGAGGCCCGGGCGGTCGCGCTGGCCGCCGAGATCACTCCCGAGGCCACCTACCTCGGCGCGCACGTGGTGCCGCCCGAGTTCGCCGGCGACGTGGCCGGCTACGTGGACCTGGTGTGCGGCCCGATGCTGGACGCCTGCGCCCCGCACGCCCGCTGGGTCGACGTGTTCTGCGAGGACGGGGCGTTCGGCGCGGACGAGGCCGCCGCCGTGCTGGCCGCCGGCCGGGCCCGGGGCCTGGCCGCCCGGGTGCACGCCAACCAGCTCGGCCCGGGCCCCGGCATCCGGGTGGCGGCCGAGGCGGGCGCCGCGTCCGCCGACCACTGCACCTTCCTGACCGACGCCGACCTGGACACGATCGTGTCCACCGGCCTGGTCGCCACCCTGCTGCCCGGCGCGGAGTTCGGCACCAGGCAGCCCTATCCCGACGCGCGCCGGCTCCTCGACGCGGGCGCCAGCGTGGCCCTGGCCACCGACTGCAATCCGGGTTCCTCGTTCACGTCCAGCATGGCCTTCTGCGCGGCGCTGGCCGTCCGTGACATGCGGATGACGACCCAGGAGGCGGTCTGGGCCGCCACCGCCGGCGGCGCCCGGGCCCTGCGCCGGGCCGACGTCGGCCACCTCACCGCGGGTGCCCGGGCCGACCTGATCCTGCTCGACGCCCCGTCGCACGCCTACCTGGCCTACCGTCCCGGCGTCCCGCTCATCGCCGCCGTCTGGCAAGCCGGCCGCCTAGCCGCGAGCCCCGGGCGGCGCGATCCGTCGGCCGCCTAGCCGCGAGGCCGCGGGCGGCGCGATCCGTTACGGCTTGCGGGCCACGCCGCCCCACAGCCCCGTGGGGCTGGCCGCCTCGACGTCGGAGTCCGGCCGCCAGTCAGCCACCCGGACCACGCCGGGCTGCACCAGGTCGAGGCCGTCGAACAGGCGCGTCACGCCCGCCCGGTCGCGCAGCGTCGCCTTTTCTGCCACGGACTCGTTCAGCCTGCGCACCATCTCGGTCTGCTGCTTGGCGTCGATGTCGCTGGCCGCGTGCGAGATGGTCACGAAGCTGCCCGGCACGCACGCGTCCGTCAGCCGGCGCACGATCGCGCTGGCCTGGCTGTCGTCCCCCACGAAGTGCATGACGGCGATCAGCATGACCGCCACCGGCTGGCTGAAGTCGAGCGTGCCGGCCGCGGCGGCCAGGATCGCCTCCGGATCCCGCAGGTCGGCGTCCAGGTAGGCGCAGGCGCCCTGCCGGTTGCTCTTCAGCAGCGCCTTGGCGTGCGACAGCACGATGGGGTCGTTGTCCACGTAGACGATCCGGCTCTCCGGCGCCACCCGCTGAGCCACCTCGTGCGTGTTGTTGGCCGTGGGGATCCCGGTACCGATGTCCAGGAACTGCCTGATCCCCATCTCCGCGGCCAGGAACCGGACCGCGCGGACCAGGAAGGTGCGGTTGGCCCGGACCGAGTAGACCAGGTTCGGGTACGCGGCCAGGGTGTGCTCGCCGAGTTCCCGGTCGGCGGCGAAGTTGTCCTTGCCGCCCAGCCAGTAGTCGTAGACCCGGGCGATGTGCGGGACGCTGGTGTCGAAGTCAGGCATGGGGCTCCTAGCGGACGCTGCGGCTAGAGCTTATAGGTCAGATAGCGGCGCCGGAACCGGACGAGCGGCTCGCCCGCCTCGGTCACGTAGGCCACACCCGTCACCCGGCCCATGACCAGCAGATGATCTCCGGCCGTCATCACCCGCTCGGTCGCGCATTCCAGCGCCGCCAGCCCGCCCTCCACGATCAGCGCCCCGGAGCCTGGTCCCCGCCGGTACGGTGTGTCCCCCAGCATGCGCCGCGCCCCCGGCCGCCCCTCCGCCGCGAACCGCCCGGCCAGTACCCGCTGCCCCGCCGCCAGCAACGTCACCGCGAACCCCCTGACCGGCTCCTCCTCCCGGCCGAACAGCTCCGCCGGATACGACTCACCCATCAGCGCCACCAGCACCAGCGGCGGCTCCTCCGACACCGGACAGAACGCGCTCACCGTCGTCCCCACGTCGTCCCGCCCGTCCGCCACCGTCAGCAGCGTCACCCCCGCCGCCCACACCCCCCACGCTGCCGCCACATCCGCTTCGCCATTCACGTCAGCCACATCCACCCCGCCCTCGGCCGCGTCCCAGGGTAGCGAAACCCGGCTATCACCACCCTAGAAGGTGCTGAAAGCCGGGTTTCATGCCCTCAGGGGACTCTTCGCGCCACGGATCGTTCGGATCAGGTGATGTTCCAGTTGCCGGGGAGCATCAGCGGTCCGTACGGTGACAGGCCGGCGCGGGCCGCGAGCCGCCAGGCCGGGCCCCAGCCGTCGGCGAAACCGAAGCTCAGCGCGGCCGGGGCGGCCGGGCGCGACTCGCTCGACTCGGGCGGGCGGAGCTGGTCGAGCGGGGTGAGCCGGGGGTAAACGCGCAGCGGCACGCTGGCGGGCAGCCCGGCCCGGCGCCGGGCGATCTCGGTCGCGGTCCCCAGCCCGCCGAGCTCGTCGACCAGGCCGATGCCGGTCGCGTCGGCGCCGGTCCAGACCCGGCCCCGGGCGATCTCGTGCACCCGCTCCACCGGCATCCGGCGGCCGGCCGCCACCTTCTCGATGAAGTCCTGGTAGATCACGTCCAGCCAGCGGTTCAGCCGCTCCCACTCGGCGTCGGTGAACGGGTGGGTGGGCGCGAACATCGTGGCGCTGCCGCCGTCGGCCACCGAGTCGATCGTGACCCCGATGCGCTCCAGCGCCTCGGCGAACACCGGCTTGCCGGCGATCACGCCGATCGAGCCGGTGATCGTGCCCGGCTGCGCCACGATGGCGTCGGCCGCCATCGAGATCGCGTACCCGCCGGAGGCGGCCACATCGCTCATCGACACCACGACCGGCTTGCCTGCCGCACGGAGCCTGACCGTCTCGCGCCAGATCGTGTCGGACGCGGTGCTGGACCCGCCGGGGCTGTTGACCCGCAGCACCACGGCCCGGACCCGGTCGTCCGACCGGGCCGACCGCAGCGCGCCCGCCACCGTGTCCGAGCCCATCGCGCCGCCGCCCAGCGGGCTGCGGGTGCTGCGGCCTGACTTGATCGGCCCGGTGGCGTAGATCACCGCCACGAAACGCTCCCGCGGCTTCGGCAGGTGCCGGGCCCGCTGGGCCAGGATGTGGGCTCGCTGGTAGCGGGCCACGTACATCAAGATCGCGCCCTTGCCCGCCTGCTTGCGGACGGCCGCGTACACCTCGTCGCGGTAGCCGATCGCGTCGATCAGGCCCTCGGCCAGGGCTTCTTCGGGCAGGAACGGTCCCGCCTCGAGCAGTGCCCTGGCCTGTTCTGGCGTCTTGCCGCGGCGTTCGGCGAGTCCGGCGCTGATCTGCTCGGCGATCGAACCGGCCAGGCGCTCGGCGGCCTCCCGCGCGGGCCCGGTGAAGCCGCGCTCGGTCAGGTTGTCGGCGGCCGTCTTGTACTCGTGCCGTTTCGCGCTCTGGAATGAGACGCCGATCTTGGCCAGCGCGTCGTGCAGGAACAGCTGCTCCACCGCCACCCCGGTCAGGCCCAGGGCACCGGAGGGCTGCAGGTAGATCCGGTCGAACGCGGTGGCCAGGTAGTAGGGCAGGTTCCCGCCGGCGAACTCGCCGAAGCTCTCGGCCCAGGCCACGGCCAGCTTGCCCGACTCACGGAAGGCAGTGACCGCGGCGCGCAGCTCCTGGATCTTGGCCAGGCCCATGTGGCTGCCGCCCACCTTGACCACCAGCGCGCGGACCCGGTCGTCGTGGCTCGCGCGGCGCAGGCCCTCGATGATGTCCGGCAGCCTGATCTTGCGCCTGGACAGCACCGCGGACACCGGATCGGTGACCGGGCCCTCCGGCACGCCGTCGGTCAGGTCGAGTTCGAGGATCAGGGGTGCCGTCTGCCGCTGCCGTAGCCTGGAGATCTGTTCTGCGGGCGGCCAGCCGAATTTCGGGTCTGCCATGCGGCCAGCTTACGGGGGCAATCCGGGTCGAAGGAGACGTCGAAGGAGATCAAGATCAGCGAGCACCCGGTCACGATCGTCGTGGACGTGGCCAACGTGATGGGCTCCCGGCCGGACGGCTGGTGGCGGGACCGGGCTGGCGCCGCGGTCCGGCTGCACGGCGAGATCACCCGGCTGGCCGACGGCGGCCGCGTCGTCCTGCCCGGGACAGCCGAGCCGGCCGATCACGCCGAGTTCGTCCTGGTGCTCGAGGGCGCGGCCAAGGCCGCGGCGGCCAGGATCCGCGCCCCGGCAGCCGCGCAAGACGCGGCAGCCGGGCCAGACGCGCAAGCCGTACCAGACGCGGCAGCCGCGGTAGACACGCAAGACGCGGAGGACGCCGCGGCGGGCCGGATTCGCGTGGTGGAGGCGCCCAGGTCGGGCGATGACACGATCGTGGCCCTGGTGCGGGACCTGAACACGCGGCGAGCGGTGGTAGTGGTAACCGCCGACCGCGAACTGGGCGACCGGTGCCGGGCGGCGGGCGCGACGGTCCTCGGGCCCGGCTGGCTGCTGCGCCTGCTCGGGTCCTGACGCGGCCCAGCGGCCGGGGTGTTTTAGGTCACAGGAATCGGGCCGCCCGGTCCGTTCACCGGGCGGCCCCAGTTCCCCTCTCGGCCGGGGCGAACTGGTCACCGCGGCGAGAAATCGTAACAGCCGGCTCGGGCGGCCCGCCCGAGTTACCCGGATAAGCGTGGTTTGGAAATCGCTGTGAGAGCGAGCTTTACTGGTCGTTCGGACTATTGGCTAACCATGAGACGGAAGATGCCCGTGCCTGTACTGCTCCTCGTCGTGATTGTCCTGCTCGCCGTGCTGCTGCTGGCCGCCGACCGTGTCTTCAAGGCGGCCAAGCGGATCCGCCGCCGAAGAGAGGCCAACCGGCGGCTGACCGCCGCCGCGGCGCAGGCCATAGCGAAGGACGAGCGGCGCCAGGCTGCGGCCGACGCCAGCGGGGCGCTGACCTCCGTCATGCCGACCATCCACGACCTCGACCCCCGGCACGTGGAGTAACTCCGGCGGCCGGGGAGGATGGTGCCATGCGGGTGATCGTCCTCTCCGACACGCATGCGCCCCGGCGCTGGCGATCGTGCCCGCCGCGGGTGGCCGAACAACTGCGCGGCGCGGATCTCATCCTGCACGCGGGCGACGTGTGCATCGCGCCGGTCCTGGCCGAACTGGCCCAGTACGCGCCGGTGACGGCCGTGCTCGGCAACAACGACGGGCCGGACGTGGCCGACTGGGGCGCCGCCGAGACCGCCGCGCTCACCCTGGACGGGCTGCGCGTGGCCATGCTGCACGACAGCGGCCCGTCCGCCGGGCGGCTGGCCCGGATGCGCCGCCGGTTCCCCGAGGCCGATCTCGTCGTGTTCGGGCATTCGCACATCCCGCTGGATGAGTCCGGCTACGGCCTGCGGATCTTCAACCCGGGCTCGCCCACGGACCGCAGGCGCCAGCCGCGCGGCACGCTCGGCGTACTGCGGATCGAAGACGGCACGATCGCCGCGGCGGCCATCGTGCCCGTGACCTGACCGCCGGAAAGCCGGAAAGCCGGAAAGCCAGAAGCCGTAAAGCCGGAGCAATAAAGCAAGAAAGCGGCAACACCAGCACAGATAGCAAACGCCGGGCCGCTGCACCTGATCGGTGCAGCGGCCCGGCGCTTTTAAGACGTGCCGAACAGGACCCTACTCGGTCCACCAGTCCTCGTCGTCTTCCTTGCCGTTGGCTCCCTGCTTGGCGCTGGCCTGGGCCGTGGCGGGGGTCCCGCCGTTGGCCTGGCCGGCCGGGCGCTGGCCCTGGACCTGCGTGGGCGCCGCGGACACCTGGGTGGCCTGGTGAGTCCCGGACGGAGCCTGCTGCACGGCGGTGGCCGCGGCCGGGCTGGCCGCGCCGTTGCGGGCCGGGCCCGGGTCGGCCGCGATGGCCGGCTTGGCCGCGCTCGCTTGCATGGCCTCGGCCGCCGCCATGCCGGGCAGCTGGCCGCCGAGCAGCTGGCGCACCTGCGCCAGGTGCGAAGCGATCGAGTCCTTCTGGCGGGTGAGCTCGTCGACCTCGCGCTGGGCGGCGGCGCGACGGCGCTCGGAGTCGGCCTTGACCTCGGCGAGCAGCTGCTCGGCCTGGGTCTTGGCCTGGCTGACGATCTGGTCGGCGTTCTTCTTGGCGTTGCTGACCAGCTGACGGGCGTGCTGGTCGGCGTCCCGGCGGGTATTGTCCGCCTGCGCCGAAGCCTTGGCCGCGCGCTGCTCGGCGGTGGACGCCCGCTGCTCGGCCTCGGAGACCAGCTTCTGCGTGGCGGCCTGGGCGGCGGCGAGCCGCTCGGCCTCCTGGCGCTCGGCCTCCTCGCGGCGGGCCGCGAGCTGGATCTCGAACTCGGCCTCGGCCTGGGCCCGCTGGGCTTCGCTCTCCTCCAGGATCCGCTGCGCCTGGCTGCGCATCTCGTCGGCCTGGCGCTTGGAGGTGGTGAGGATCTCGTCCCGCTCGCGCTTGGCCGTGGCCTTCAGCTGAGCAACCTCGCGCTCGGCACTGGTCCGCAGCTTGGCGATGTCGCGCTCGGCGCCGGCCCGCTTCTCCGCCACCTCGTGGTCGGCCGTGGCGCGGAGCTTGGCCACCTCGCGCTCGGTGGTGTTGGTCAGCTCGTCGGTCTCGCGCCGCGCGGTGGTCCTGATCGAGTCGGCCTCGCGCTCGGCCGCGCCGCGTAGGTCGTCGGTCTCGCGCTTGGCGTTGGCGCGCAGCTCCGCCGCCTCGTTCTCAGCGCCAGCCCGCAGTTCGGCAGCATCGACCTTGGCCGCGGCCTTGATCTCGTTGGCTTCCGATCTCGCCGCCTGGACTAGCTCGGTGGCCTGCTCCTCAGCCAGCCGCAGCAGCTGCTCGATGCGTGCACCGAGGCCGGAATAGGTCGGCCGTTCCTGCTCCTGGATCTGGCGGGAGGCTTCGGACAGCTCCCGTTTCAAGGCCGTGGTTTGCTCGCGGTGCGTCCGCACCTCGGCCTCAATCTGGCGTATGTGCTCATCGACCTGATGGCGGTCATAGCCCCGCATCACCGTCGCGAACTCACGCGGCGGGGCTTCTTCGAAGAAGTTGGTCAGCTGGGCGTCAATGTCCGATTGCATGTGGCCTAATCCTGCTAGACGTGAAGGCGACGGGAGGGAATCTACGGCGGGTGTCAGCATGCGGGTACGACTCTCGGCCGGTGCAAGCACACTACTCTTACTCGGGTGGTTTGGCGTGTCCTTCGGAGTTCTCTATCCTATGCATCCTGGTAAATCCCCTAAATCCCCAGATGGGCGTTCATACGCCCCGGAGCTGGGAGTTCACCCTCGGTCGGCCACCTGCACCAGCTCGGTCAGGACACCGCCCAGATCAGCGGGGTGCAGGAAGGCGATGGAGGCCCCCAGCGACCCGTGCCGCGGCCGCTCGTCGATCAGCCGCAGGCCCGTTCCGCCGATCGCGGCCAGGGCCTCGCGGACGTCGCTGACTCCGTATCCGACGTGGTGCAGGCCCTCGCCGCGGCGGGCCAGGAACTTGCCTACCGGGGTGTCCGGCCCCAGCGGCTCGAGCAGCTGGACGTAGCCAGGCAGCACGCCACCGGGCAGCACGCCACCGGGCGGCACGTAACCAGGCGGGCCGGCCGGAGCTGAGCTCCCGCCGACCCGGAGCATGGCCTCGCGCACCCCCTGTTCCTCGTTCACCTCGAGGCTCGCCACCTCCAGGCCGAACGTCGCGGTGTACAGCCCGATGGCCGCGTCCAGGTCGCGGCAGGCGATGCCGACGTGATCGATGCGGGTCAGCAGCGGCAGCACGATCTCTCCCTCCCGGTGCCACTGGGTATCGTTACAGACATGAGTGAATCACGTCAGCCGGTCATCGTCGGCGGTGCCCGGACGCCGGTCGGCCGCCTGCTCGGCTCTCTGGCCAGCAAGCCCGCCACCGAACTGGGCGGCGTCGCCATCGCCGGGGCCCTGGACCGCGCGCACGTCGGCCCGGACCAGGTCCAGTACGTGATCATGGGCCAGGTGCTGCAGGCCGGCGCCGGGCAGATCACCGCCCGGCAGGCCGCCGTCGCGGCCGGCATCAGCATGAGCGTGCCCGGCCTGACCGTCAACAAGGTCTGCCTGTCCGGCCTGGACGCCATCGCGCTGGCCGCGCAGCTGATCAGGCTGGGCGAGTACGACGTGATCGTGGCCGGCGGCATGGAGTCCATGAGCCGCGCGCCGCACCTGCTGCCGAACTCCCGGACCGGCACCAAGTACGGCCCGGCCGAGCTGGTCGACTCGATGGCCTTCGACGGGCTGACCGACGCGTTCGATCACCTGTCCATGGGCCAGTCCACCGAGAACAGCGGGCGCAAGCTGGGCATCACCCGCGCCGAGCAGGACGAGTTCGCCGCCGCCTCGCACCAGCGGGCCGCCGCGGCGGCCAAGAACGGCCTGTTCGCCGGCGAGATCGTCGCCGTCCAGATCCCGCAGCGCGGCGGCGAGCCGCTGGCGGTGACCGAGGACGAGGGCATCAGGCCGGGCACCACGGCCGAGACGCTGGCCAAGCTGCGGCCCGCGTTCGGCGCCGACGGCACGATCACGGCCGCCACCTCCTCGCAGATCTCCGACGGCGCCGCCGCCGTGGTGGTGATGTCGGCCGAGGCCGCGCAGCGCGCCGGGGCCGACGTGCTGGCCGAGGTCGGCGCGCACGGCAACGTGGCCGGACCGGACAACTCGCTGCACTCCCAGCCGTCCAACGCGATCAAGCAGGCCCTGGCCAAGTCCGGGCAGGCCGTCTCCGACCTGGACCTGATCGAGATCAACGAGGCGTTCGCGGTGGTCGCCATCCAGTCCATGCGCGACCTGGGCGTCGGCCCGGAGATGGTCAACGTCGACGGCGGCGCGATCGCGATCGGCCACCCGATCGGCGCCTCCGGCGCCCGGATCGCCCTGCACCTGTGTAACGAGCTGCGCAGGCGCGGCGGCGGGCTAGGCGCCGCGGGCCTGTGCGGCGGCGGCGGCCAGGGCTCGGCGCTGCTGCTGCGGGTCCGCGGCTGACCCGCGCGTGCCGGACAGCGACGAGGGCAGCGGCCAACCCAGCGAGCTTGACCGCGCCCGTAACGGGGACGTGCGCGCCCTGGCCCGGCTGATCTCGCTGGTGGAGGACGGGTCGGCCCAGGTCCGTTCGGTCATAAAAGAGCTCTTGCCGTTCACCGGCGGGGCGCGGGTCATCGGCCTGACCGGTGCGCCCGGCGTGGGGAAGTCCACCCTGACCGGGGCGCTGATCGGGGCGTTCCGGGCCGAGGGCCGCCGGGTCGCGGTACTCGCCGTCGACCCCACCTCGCCGTTCACCGGCGGCGCGCTGCTCGGCGACCGGATCCGGATGCAGGAGCACGCCACCGACGACGGGGTGTACATCAGGTCGATGGCCAGCCGCGGCCACCTGGGCGGGCTGGCCGCGGCGACGCCGCAGGCCATCCGGGTGCT
Source organism: uncultured Actinomycetes bacterium (assembly GCA_963790065.1). Taxonomy (GTDB): domain Bacteria; phylum Actinomycetota; class Actinomycetes; order Streptosporangiales; family Streptosporangiaceae; genus Palsa-504. The sequence continues at coordinate 562,528 of CAWBNK010000006.1, forward strand.
CGACGCGGCCGGCTTCGAGCTGATCATCATCGAGACGGTCGGCGTGGGGCAGGCCGAGGTGGCCATCGCCGCCCTGGCGGACACCGTCGCCGTGCTGCTCGCGCCGGGGCTGGGCGACGCGGTCCAGGCGGCCAAGGCCGGCATCCTGGAGGTGGCCGACCTGTACGTGGTCAACAAGGCCGACAAGCCCGACGCCCAGCACGTGGTGCGGGACCTGCGCAACATGATCGCGCTGGGGGAGCGGAAGCCGGACGACTGGAAGCCGCCCATCGTGACCACCGTGGCCGCCAGCGGGTCGCGGGACGAGGGCCTGGCCGAGCTGGTCCGCCGCCTGGACGAGCACTGGTCCTGGCTGACCGCCAGCGGCGAGCTGGAGCGGCGGCGGCGCGCCCGGGCCCGCGAGGAGATCACCGCGCTGGCCTTCGACCAGCTGCGCACCCGGCTCGCCGCGGGCCGCATCGAGGAGCTGGCGGCCCGGGTGGCCGACGGCGAACTGGACCCGTTCCAGGCTGCCGACGAGGTGCTCGCCCCGCCCAGGTTACGGTGTACCCGTGGGAAAGCCGCTTGAGCTGCCGTTTGACCCGATCGACCGGGCGGCCAGGATCTGGGAGGTCCGTTTCGGGCCGTCGCCGTCGATGGCCGCCGTGACCTCGATCATGCGCGCCCAGCAGATCCTGCTCGGTGAGCTCGACGCGCTGCTGCGGCCGTACCAGCTGACCTTCGCCCGTTACGAGGCCCTGGTCCTGCTCACGTTCAGCCGCCGCGGGGAGCTGCCGATGCAGGTCATCGGCGAGCGCCTGATGGTGCACCCGACCAGCGTCACCAACATCATCGGCCGCCTGGAACGGCAGCAGCTGGTCATCCGCCGCCCGAACCCGGCCGACGGCCGCGGCCGGCTGGCCGAGATCACCCAAGCGGGCCGGGACCTGGTGCAGCGGGCCACCCGGGACCTGATGGCGGCCGAGTTCGGCCTGGGCGGGTACTCCAAGGAACAGCTGCAGGAGATCTTCGACCTGTTCCGCGAGCTGCGGCTGACGGCCGGCGACTTCCTCCCCGAGATCGCCGAGGTCGCCAGCGGCTCCTTCAGATCCAGCGGTCCCAAGGCGGCGGATACCTAGGGGCTGCGGATGCTGGACGGCTGCCAGTTCTGGCCGCCGTCGAAGGTGAACCACACCGCCCCCGCCGAAGGGTCGGCGGGCACCGCGACCCCCTGGCTGTCGGTGGTCATGCCCACGTAGCTGAACCCCCCGGCCGGGGCCCCGGTCACGATGGCCTGCTGCCAGCGGCCGGCGCCCGCGGCCAGCACGTCGATGCCCTGATCGGTGCCGAGCACCACGGTCCCGGCCAGGCTGGCCGCCACCGAGGTGGCCACCCCCGCGGCCGGGGCCATGGCGATCTGCTGCCAGCTGACCCCGCCGTTGGCCGAGGAGAACATGAGCTTGTTCTGCGGCCCGCCGGGCCCGGCGGGCGGCGTGCAGGCCAGGATCAGGCTGGTCGCGGTCGCCGCGGCGAGCAGCGCGCCCGCGGGCTGCCCGTCGGCCTGGGCCGAGCCGGTCGCGCACGGCACGCTGTCCACCGCGTGCCACGGCGTGCTCCCGTCGACCGGCCCGGTGTACAGCATGCGGTTCGGGCCCAGCAGGTAACCGAGGGCTCCGGTGAGCATGATCGAGGCCGCCCCACCCTGGCCGGCGGCGGTACCGGCGCTCAGCCCCGAGGTGGCCGCGCCGACCGGCGCCCAGTCGTTGGCCGAGGCGGGAGAGGAATACAAGGTGTAGCTGCTGCACCCGGCGCCGAACGCCGGCCCGCTGCCCGAGCACGAGGCGAACAGCGCGAACGCCCGGTCGCCGACCGTCTCCAGGTCGGTGACCCGCATCCCGTCCGTGCTGACCTGCGTCCAGGTCTGGCCGCCGTCGTGGGTCGCGAACAGCCCGGGACCGAACGCCCAGCCGTTGTCCAGGTTCAGGAACCTGATCTGGCTCACCCCGGTCGCCCCGTCGGCCGGCCCGGCCAGCGGCGCGGGCCCGCCCTGCCAGGTCTGCCCGGCGCTGTCGGTCCTGGCCACTGACGTGCAGTACTGCGTGGCGCAGTGGCCAGGCGTGCCCGCCTGGCCGATCACCCAGCCGGTGTGCAGGCCGACGAAGGTGACCGAGGTGGGCTGAAAGTTGGCTGGCACCGGCGGCACGGCGCTCGAGACGATGGGCGCGGCCCCTGACGCGGCGGCGCCCGGCAGGCCGCTGGCCGTGGCCGTCGGCGAGGCTGGGCCGGTTTTGGCCGCGCCCGCGGCCGAGGTCGTGTTCAGCGACGGCAGGATGACCATCTGCGGGACGGTCACCGCGGCGGCCACGATCACCGCGGCCACCCCGGCGGTGACGCCCAGCCTGCGGTACTTGCGCCGCCGGGCGCGGCGCTTGATCAGCTCGAACGTGCCGGGCGGCGGCGGCAGCGGGTTGATCCGCCCGTCCAGCCAGGAGTCGAGGTCGTCGCGGCGGTCAGGCATCGCGGTCTCCCAGCGCCGTCTTCAGCTTGGCCCGCGCCGCGAACAGGTCGGCCTTGATCGTGCCCTCGGGCCGGTGCAGCAGCGCCGCGACCTCCTTCAGGCCGAAGCCCGCGTAGTAGTGCAGCAGGAACGGGTCCCGCAGCCGGGGCGGCAGCGACGCGATGAGGCTGCGCACGTCCACGTCCTGCAGCGGGTAGGCCACCGGGTCGGCGGATGAGCCAGCGGTCACGTTGCGGATGGCCCGCCGTTCCCGCTCGGTCTTGCGCCAGTGGTCCCTGATCAAGTTGGTCGCGATCATATAAAGGTAGCTCTGCGGGCTCTCCACCCGAGTCCACCGGGACAGCAGCCGGACGAAGGCCTCGGACGCGATCTCGTGCGCGGTGTCGTCGTTATCGACCAGGCGCCGGACCCAGCCGGCCAGCTTGGGGTAGGCGGATCTGAACAGCTCCTCGGCGGCGTCGGTGTCGACATCATCGGCCGTGGCCACCGGTTCTCCCTTGATGATGTTCACGGCAGGCGACGGAAACCGCGCGGTGTCCACTCCCGGCGCACGCCCCGTGCGCCCCCCGCCCGGCATGATCACCAGGTCGGGGCCGGTGGGGGCGCCGTCAAGAACGCCCGTGTGATACGGCAACTTCTACCACATTTCCGCTCGGCGGCCGGAGCCGCCGGGTTGCACTGAGGCCTTGTGGGGCTTTTCCTCGCTCTTCGGTCGGCTCTTGCGTGCATCGGCGTCTGGCCCGGGCGCGCCCCCGTGACGTCCGGGCCACCGCTGCACGCAAAGGCCGTCCCCTGCCCTGCGCTCTTAAGAGACGACGGAGGTTCGGCATCGGTTGCACAAAAACTTCTTTTTTTTCCGAACGGCCCCGATGCTCCCTCCCCGTCACCCGCGCCGCTGGCCGGGGTCGTCGCTGCGCGGGCGGCGGGCTACACTCAAAATAGTAGGACGTCCTACTACTTTGGACGGGGTGAGAGATCATGGGCGAACCGGCAGATTCGGACCCCGGCGCAGGCCGCAGCCGCTGGCAGCAGCGGTTCGACCAGGCCGCCAAACGGGACGCGGACTACACCACCTTGTCCGGCGTGGAGCTGGACCCGGTCTACGGCCCGCCGCCCGGCGCGGTGGTGCCCGGCCTGGAGCGGATCGGCTGGCCGGGGGAGTTCCCGTTCACCCGCGGCATCCACGCCACCGGCTACCGGGGCAAGCCCTGGACCATCCGCCAGTTCTCCGGCTTCGGCAACGCCGAGCAGACCAACGAGCGGTACAAGATGCTGCTGCGCGCCGGCGGCGCCGGCCTGTCGGTGGCCTTCGACATGCCGACGCTGATGGGCCGCGATTCCGATGACGCCCGGTCGCTGGGCGAGGTCGGGCACTGCGGGGTGGCCATCGACTCGGCCGCCGACATGGACGTGCTGTTCGAGGGCATCCCGTTGGCCGGCACCACCACCTCGATGACGATCAGCGGCCCGGCCGTCCCGGTGTTCTGCATGTACCTGGTGGCCGCCGAACGCCAGGGCGCCGACCTGGCCAGGCTCGACGGGACCCTGCAGACCGACATCTTCAAGGAGTACATCGCGCAGAAGGAGTGGCTGTTCCCGCCGGAGCCGCACCTGCGCCTGATCGGCGACCTGATGCAGTACTGCGCGGCGAACATCCCGCGGTACAAGCCGCTGTCGGTGTCCGGCTACCACATCAGGGAGGCGGGCTCGACGGCCGCCCAGGAGCTGGCCTTCACCCTGGCCGACGGCTTCGGGTACGTGGAGCTCGGCCGCTCCCGCGGGCTGGACGTGGACGAGTTCGCGCCCGGCCTGTCGTTCTTCTTCGACGCGCACGTCGACTTCTTCGAGGAGATCGCCAAGTTCCGCGCCGCCCGGCGGATCTGGGCCCGGTGGCTGCGCGACGTCTACGGGGCCAAGACCGAGCGGGCCCAGTGGCTGCGCTTCCACACCCAGACGGCCGGCGTCTCGCTGACCGCCCAGCAGCCCGACAACAACATCGTCCGCACCGCGGTCGAGGCCCTCGCCGCCGTGCTGGGCGGGACCAACTCGCTGCACACCAACGCCCTGGACGAGGTGCTCGCGCTGCCCGGCGAGGCGGCGGCCGAGACCGCGCTGCGCACCCAGCAGGTCATCATGGAAGAAACCGGCGTGCTGAACGTGACCGACCCGCTGGGCGGTTCGTGGTACGTGGAGGCGCTCACCGACCGGCTGGAGGCCGAGGCCGAGGCCATCTTCGCCCGGATCCGCGAGATGAGCCCGGACGGCTCGATGACCGGGGGGATCCTGCACGGCATCGAGACCGGCTGGTTCACCGGCGAGATCGCCGAGGCCTCGTTCGCCTACCAGCGGAAGCTGGAGAAGGGCGAGAAGAAGATCGTCGGAGTGAACTGCTACACCGATTCGGTGGCGCAGCCGCTGGAGATCCTGCGGATCAGCCCGGAGGTGGAGCGCGAGCAGGTCCGCGTGCTCGGCGGCCGCCGCGGCCAGCGTGACCAGCAGGCGGTGGACGCGGCCCTGGCCGCGCTGGTGGCGGCGGCCCGCACCGACGAGAACCTGGTCCCGCCCATGCTCGACGCGGCCCGGGCCGAGGCCACCCTGGGCGAGATCTGCGACGCCCTGCGCTCGCAGTGGGGCGCCTACACCGAGCCCGCCTCGTTCTAGTCCCCGCGTCCTACCCCGCCGCGTTCTACCCCGCCGCGTTCTAGCCCGCCGCGTTCTACCCGCCGCGTTCTAGCCCGCCGCCTTCTCGCCCGCCGCCTTCCCGCTTCTAGCCCGCCGTCTTTCCGCCTAGGCCTGTGCTCGCCTCCCAGCAGTCACATGCGTCGCACCAGACCTACCCAGTGGTGCCTCATTCCATGATCGCGAAGACTTTTATATGGCGGAGCACGTAAAAGTCTTCGTGATCATGGAGTCGGTTGCGGTTGTGACTGGTGGGACGCGACTTCGAGATGGAGCAGCGTCTGATAATGGCTGAGTGCTCAGGGTGGCAGGCGTGAACGCGCCCGCACCGGCCGACCATGGGGACCGCACCCAGGTGGGGAGAGTTTCCATGATCACGAAGGGTTTACTCTCGAAACCGTAGTAAGTCCTTCGCGAAACCCGGATCCTCCCCGGCCTTCGAGGGCGTCGAGCATCCGGTGGTGCACTCGGGTCACAGCATGCTCACGTGCCACGGCTGTCGGGGCGCGCCGGGCTGTCATGCGAGTCCGTCCGGTCATCTGGCGCGTGCCATCCTGTGGGCTAGGGGACCAGGGGCCGGCCGGGGCTTCCCACGGGCGCGAGCAGGCCTTGTCGCTTGCCAGGGTGGGAGCCAGGACCAAGCCTGGCGGCCCGGACCTCGGCCCCGAACCCAGGAGGTAACGTCATGACCCGCAAACCGGAACTGGACGGGCAGACCGTCGTCGTGATCGGCGGCAGCGCCGGCATGGGCCTGGAGACCGCCCGCCGGGCCCGTGAGGAGGGCGCAGAGGTCATCCTGACCGGCCGGAACGCCGAGCACCTCAAGCAGGCTGCGGCCGACGTCAGCGCGCGCGACGTCGCGGCCTTCGACGCCACCGATCCGGCCGCGCTCGGGCAGTTCTTCGCCGGCCTGCCCGGACCGGTCGACCACGTGATGGTGACCGGTCCCGGCCCGTACTACGCGCCGCTGGCCGACCTCGACCACGCGCGGGCGATCAGCGATTTCGACGGGCACCTGTGGCTGGCCATCGAGGTAGCCCGGCATGCCGTCGGCCGGGTGCGGCCCGGCGGCACGCTGCTGTTCATGAGCGGCACCAGCACCCGGGGACCCGGCCTGTCGCTCATGGCCGCGTTCAGCGCCGCGCTGCCCGCGCTGATCGCCAGCCTGGCGGTCGAGGTGGCGCCGATCAGGGTCAACCTCATGGCGGCCGGCTTCGTCGACACGCCGCTGTCGGCCCGCCTGCTCGGCGGCGATCTGGATGCGCGCCGCGCCGAGCTCGCCGCCGAGCTGCCCATCAGGCGCGTGGTCGGGCCGGACGATATCGCCCGGCTGGCCGTGCACCTGATGATCAACACGGCCGTCACCGGGGCGACCTACGACATCGACGGCGGGGAGCAGCTCCTGCCGAGCTCGTGAGCGTCATCACCGGCCGGCGCGCTGACCGTCAAGCGGGGCTGGCCACCGGGAGCCCGGCGCCAGCCGCCGCGGCCAGCAGGCGCTCGTCGTATGCGACGAACGCGGTCAGGTCGTGCTTCAGGGCCAGTGCGGAGGCCAGGTGGATGGCCAGCGCCGGACCCAGGCCCTGCGGCGGCAGCGTGGCCGAGTTATCAAGCACGTCGGGGGTCAGCGCGATCCGCGCGATCCGCCTGATCACGCGGTAGCTGCGCGGCAGCGCGCCGGGCTCGGCCCGCCATACCGCCCGCGGTACCTCCGCCCGGTGCAGCGCGCTGGAGACCAGCGGCTGGCCGGTCCGCTCGGCTAGCCAGCGGGCCAGCGCGGCCGATTCCGGCTCGATCAGGGCCAGCTTGACCAGGGCGGAGGAATCCAGGTAGATCACCCGCCCGCCTCCCGGAGGCGGCCGAGGATCTCACTGGCGTTCGGCTGCCCGGCAGGCGGCGCGGGGTACGGTTCGAGGCCCTCGGCGCCGCCCGGCTCCTCGGCCGGCTCGATGATCCCGGCCGCGATCAGCCGTTCCAGCGGGCTGCCCGGCTCGGTGACCGGCACAAGCTGGGCGACCAGGCGTCCCCGGTTGGTGATGTCCACCGTGTATCCCTTCTCGGCCAGGTCGACGTAGATGCTGGCGTGCTGGCGCAGCTCCCTGATCCCGATGCGCCTGCTCGCGGCGGGCCGGGCCATGGCCTCAGCCCGCGCGGCCGGACGCCCCGGCTCCCGAGTCCTGGCCAGCCGGTCCTCCGTCGGCCGGTCCTCCGCCCACCGGTCTTCGGTTCGCCGGTCGCCGGGCCGGCGGTCCGCGCTCACCGGCAGCGGATCCCGCTCGTCCTCCGGCGTATCACTCACCGTGTCACGGTAGCACAATAGATGCTACGCAGACCGCGGCCCGCCCTGGCCGTATCCGGACCCGCGGCCGGCCAGGCCGCACCCGGGCCTGCGCGTAGCCGGTCAGGCCAGACCTGCGCGCCTGGCGTCGATCTGCCGTTGCGCCGCGGTCAGGACGCGCTCCACGTCCCGGCCGAACCACACGTCGCAGGGGTGCCGGACCTGCCCGGACCTGGCGTTGGCCGCGAGCTCGGCCAGGGCCGTGCGCAGCGCCGCCACCTGGTCGGGGTTGTTGCCTGGCGCCGCCGAACGGCCATACTCACCCCACAGGTACGCCTCGAAGCCCGCGGCGTCCTCGGTCGCGCTCAGGGTCACGGTGGCCGTGCTGCTCGCGCCGCCCTGGTGATGCAGGATCAGGTGGGTCACGTCGGCCGGGCCGGGCTCGGCGGTCACCGACATCACCGGCCCCAGGCTGGCCCACAGCAACGAGACGATGTGCGGGCCGACGTCCCACAGGCCGCCCCGGTCGTTCCGCCACGGCGTGTTGAAGGAATTGCCCTCGCGCAACGCCGATCCCAGCCAGGCCGAAACGCCCCCGGACCACCCGCCCCGGGCCGTCACCTCGGACAGCCAGGCCCGCATCTCGGGCGTGAACCGCTGGGTGAAGAACACCACCGACGCCACCCCGGCCTGCCCGATCGCCTCGGCCAGGCCGTCGGCCGCCTCGTCGGACAGCGCGATGGGCTTCTCCAGCAGCAGGTGCTTGCCCGCCCGGGCCGCCTGCGTGGCCATCGGCGCCTGCACATCAGGCGGAACCGCGAAGCAAACGGCGTCGACGGCGGCCAGGAACGCGGCGACATCGTGATACGGGGTGGCCTGGTACTCGGCCGCGAGCTCCGCTGTGGCCTGCGGGTTACGCCCCCACACGGCGGCCAGTTCCACGCCCTCAGTCGAGGCCAGCGCGGGCGCGTGCGCGATGCGCGCCCAGTACCCGGTGCCGGCCAGGCCGAACCTCAGCGGCTGCGATGTCATCCGTGTCCCATCACGAGATAGAGATTAAGGAGAAGAAGACCGCGACCAAGGCTAGAGGACTCAGGACACGGTCTCCATGAAAACCAGCCACGGGCGGACGGTGACCGCCAGCAGCCCGGCTACCACGCTGGCGTCGTCCTCGGTGGCCAGCCTGGTTGCCGTGCCGAGATGCCCGGCGCCCGGCAGCCGCAAGATGGTCATGCCCTCGCCCGCCGCGTCGGGCATCGGGCCCGCCGCAACCAGGTATCCCGCCTCGCGCATCCGGTTCAGGAACGCGACGTGATCGGCGAACCGCGGATCCTCGAACAGCGTCCCGGTCGCCGGCGCGGCCGGACCCGGCCGGTGCAGCAGCGCCACCCACGTGTCCTCGTCCTCGCTGGCCTGGCCGCCAGCCGCCGCCGTCAGGCGGCCCGCGTCGGCCGCACGGCCGCCGGCGTACTCGCGGTACCCGTCCAGGACCGCGGGCCAGCCCTGGTCGTACTCGGCCCGGGCTCCCGCGGGATCGGCGAACACCTCCCAGCCGGCGTGCTCCAGCGTGACCAGCGTCCGGCCGTCCGCGGCCGCGAAGGTGACCTCGACGCGGCTGGCCCGCTCGGCGGGCTGGCCGGGATGCCAGCTGAACGCCACCGCGGTCGGCGGCTCCCACCTGGTGACCGCGCCCCACACGGCCGCCTGCCCGTCGGCCGAGCGCTCGACGAGTCGCCCGTCTTCGAAGGCCACCGTCGCACTCGCTCCGTAGACGCTGTGTTCCTCCAGTGGCCACCAGCGCCCGATCCGCGCGGTGAATACCTCGAATGCCGTCTGCGGGTCGGCGTCGACCAGGATCTCCCTGCGGATGGGCGGGACGGTGCTCACGGGCTGCTCCTCGGCTCGCCGTCGGGCGGTTCCTGCAGGCGGCTGACCTCGGCGGCGTAGGCGGCCAGTACGGTATCCCAGGTCCTGGTCAGCCACTGCTGCGCGCTGGCCATGCCCCCGGGCACCAGCATGTACAGGTTGCGGGTTCCGGCGCTGCGATGCTCGATCAGCCCTGCGCTGCTCAGCACCCGCAGGTGCTTGCTCACCGCCGGGCGGCCGACCGGCAGCCGCTCGGCCAGCTGACCCACCGGCGTCGGCCCGTCCCTGAGCAGCTCCAGGATGCGCCGCCGCACCGGCTCACCCAGTGCGTCGAATACCGCGTCCGCAGTTTGGTTACTCATCAGCAACGGTTACTCTAGAGCAACCAAACGTCCGTGGCAAGGCCCGGATCAAGCTGGCCAGCCCGGGTCAACTGGCCAGGCCCGGATCAAGCGGTTAGCGGCATGCGGCAGGATGGAGTCATGCAGCCGCGGGATTTTTCGCTCTACGGTGCCGTCGATCTGGGTGCGCGGCAGGCGGCCGCGCAGCGCAGGCAGCAGGCGGCCCAGTCCGGCGGCTCCGCCGCACCGAACGGCGGGGCCGTCATCGAGGTCACCGAGCAGACCTTTAACGCTGACGTCGTCGACCGTTCCCGGACCACGCCCGTGATCATCGACCTGTGGGCCGAATGGTGCGGGCCGTGCAAGCAGCTCAGCCCGGTGCTGGAGAAGCTCGCCGCCGAGGCGGACGGCCAGTGGATCCTGGCCAAGGTGGACGTCGACGCCAACCCTCAGCTCGCCGCGGCCCTGCAGGTGCAGAGCATCCCCATGGTGGTCGCGGTCATCGGCGGCCAGCTGGTGGACGGCTTCCTCGGCGCCCTGCCCGAAGCCCAGGTCAGGCAGTGGCTCGGCCAGGTCCTCGAGGTGGCAGAGAAGCTGGGCCTGCAGGTGGCCAGCCGCCCGGCCGCGGACGAGGACACCGAGGATGACGCGGATGACGTGGACGCACAGCCAGCCGCCGGTGACGGCGCCGCGGCCCGAAGGCCGGCCGGCGGCTACGGTGACGCGGCCTCGATGCCGCCCGCCTACGCCGAGGCGCGCGCCGCCATGGAGCGGGGCGACCTGGACGCCGCGGCCAAGGCCTTCGAGGACCAGCTGGCCGCCTTGCCCAGCGATCCGGTGGCCAAGACCGGGCTGGCCCAGGTCAACCTGATCCGCCGGGTCAGCTCCTACGATCAGGCCCGGGCCCGCCGGGACGCCGCCGAACACCCGGCCGACGCCGAGGCGCAGATCCGCGTGGCCGACATCGACATGGCCTCCGGGCGGGTCGATGACGCCTTCGACCGCCTGCTCGGCGTGGTCCGGCGCACCTCGGGTGAGGACAAGGACCAGGCGCGGGTGCACCTGGTCGGCCTGTTCGAGATCCTCCCGCCGCGCGATCCGCGCGTGACCAAGGCCCGTTCCGCGCTGTCCGCCCTGCTGTTCTGACCGGCCCGGCCCCAGGTCCGGTCTGACCGGTCCAGGCCCCAGGTCCGGCCGGCCCCAGGCCACGGCGAAAATCTCTCACGCATGCTCAAGGGAATATACAAATCAAGTTGTAGGTTCCTTGCCTGCGGAGGATGAATTCGGGGATCCCCGTCGCATTCTCCAGAAACCTTCGGAGGTGAGGCAAGGATGTATTTGACAACTTTTGACCCGTTCGGCCGGGACCTGTACCGGCAGTTCGACCGGCTGGCCCGGCGGACCGCGTTCGGTCCGGCCGCCATGCCGCTGGATGTCGTGCGCCACGACGGTGACGTCACCCTGCGGTTCGACGTACCCGGCAGCGACCCCGACTCGATCGAGGTCACCGTGGACCGCGGCGTCCTGACCGTCAGCGTGAAGCGGCAGGAGGAGCGCACCGAGAACGACAAGTTCTTCGTGCGGGAGCGCAGCATGGGCACGTTCACCCGGCGGCTGCGGCTGTCGGAGAACCTGAACGCCGATGCGGTCGAGGCCACCTACACCAACGGCGTCCTCGAGGTCCGGATCCCGGTCCTGGAGCAGGCGAAGCCGCGCAAGGTGGAGGTCCGCCAGGGCGAGTCGGCCGAGCAGGTCACCCCGGCCGGGCAGGCCGAGGGGATCGCTGCCTAACAGGAGTCAACACAGACCCCAGTCAAGGCAACGGCACCAGTAACACCAGCGGCCGGCGGGCGCGGATGCGTCCCGCCGGCCGCTTACCATCTGGGCAGGATCTGACCGCTACCATCCGGGGGAGGGAACGTCATGGCACCATCACCACTCGAAGACGAGAACGCGCCGCTGTTCACCGTCGGGCAGGTCGCGGACATGCTCGCCGTCAAGCAGGCGTTCCTGCGCCGCGTCGACGAGCTCCGCGTCGTCTCACCGCAACGGTCGGCGGGCGGCCAGCGCCGTTACACCCGCTACGAGATCCGCGTCATCCAGCAGGTCGTCACCATGGCCGACGAGGGCATCACCCTGCAGGCCATCCGCCGGATCATCGAGCTGGAGCAGCAGCTCGCCGCGGTCACCCGCGAGCGCGACGAACTGGCCCGCCGCCTCGCCGGGCGGCAGTAACCAGTAACCAGTAGCCAGTTACCTGCCGCGAGCCTCAGCCGAGCCTGTGGACCCGGTAGACCCCGCGGACCCGGGCACCTCGGCCAGCTGCTCAAGCACCGGCAGCGCCTCGGCCAGCGTGGACCGCTGGGCCGGGGTGAGCAACTCCAGGCTCGCGGTCAGCATCAAGGTGCTCTCGGTGCGGATGCGCTCCAGGGCCTCCTGGCCGTGCGGGGTGATGGCCAGGGTGCTGGCCCTCGCGTCGCTCGGGTCGGGGAACCGGCGGACGTAGCCGCTGTCCTCCAGCGCGGTCACCAGCCGGGTGAGCGTCGACGGCGCGATGCCCTCGGCCGCGGCCAGGTCCCCGAGCCGCATCGGCCCCGACGTCCCCACGGTGGCCAGCGCCGCCAGCTGGGTCGGCGTCAGGCCCGCCAGCTCGTGACGGCGCAGCCGCCGGGACAACCGGGCCAGCGCGACCCGCAGCCGGGTGACGTCGATCCCGGCGTCACCCGAGTCCCGGGCGAGCGCCAGCTTCCCGCTGGCCGCCGCACTGACTACGGATTCCGTGCTCACCTGTTCAGCGTACGCGGTGCCACCGCCGGCTGGAGTGCGGCGCAACGCGCGATCCTGGCGTGTCATCCTCCAGGCCGGCCGACGAGGCCGACAAGGCGGACGACGCCGAGGCCGACGAGGCCGCCGAGGCCGCCGACGAGGCCGACGAGGCGGTAATCCGCGACGCCGCCACTTCCGAACCTGTCCGATGATAGATATATGGATGAAATGGCATCGGAAGATCTGGCAGGTCGCCTGCTCGTGGCCACCCCGATGCTAGGAGATCCCAACTTCAAGCGCACCGTCGTCCTGATCGTGGAGCACGAGTCCGAACAGGGCACCCTCGGCGTAGTCCTCAACCGCCCCACCAAGATCCCGGTCGGCCAGGTGCTCGAGCCCTGGGACGACCTGGCCACCAGCCCGTCGGTCGTGTTCACCGGCGGCCCGGTCGCGCCGAACAGCGCCCTGGCGCTCGCCCTGGTCCCGGGCACCGACGAGCCGGTCGGCTGGCACCCGCTGGACGGCGCCCCGGCCATGACCCGGCTCGGCCTGGTCGACCTCGACGCCCCGCCCGGCCTGCTGGCTCCCGCGGTGGCCTCGCTGCGGGTCTACGCGGGCTACGCCGGCTGGAGCGCCGGGCAGCTCATGGCCGAGATCGATGAGGGCGCCTGGTACGTGGTGCAGGCCGACCCGGCCGACGCCTTCAGTGCCGAGCCCGACCGCCTGTGGCCCGCCGTGCTGCGCCGCCAGGGCGGCGAACTGGCCTACGTGGCCACCTATCCCGACGACCCGAGCCTCAACTGAAACTGACCATGCACCTCCCAGCGAGCAGAGCGCCGAGCACGTAGACTCGCCAGGGTGAGCGAGACTGAGGTCCTTCCCGAACAGGGCACGCGAATCCAGGAGGATATCCGGCCCGACCTGTCGCACGGTGACGGTGACCACGAGCGGTTCGCCCACTACGTCGACAAGAGCAAGATCGTCGACAGCATGGTGACGGGGACCCCGGTCACGGCGCTGTGCGGCAAGGTGTGGGTGCCGAGCCGGGACCCGAAGCGCTACCCGGTCTGCCCCACCTGCAAGGAAATCTACGAGATGCTTCCTCCCGGCGACAGCGGCGGCGACGACTGACCGAACGACCGGATGACAGCCCCCCGTAACCGGGCGGTTCCGAGGGGTTACCCTCCCGCGACCGCGTCACCCGGTAGCATGTCGGCCTCGTGAGCACCCCGCGAACCGGCCCCGGAATCCCTCAGCTGCCCCCCGGTCCCGTTCGGGATGATCTTCTTCTTGGTCTTCGCGGGTGGCAGAAGGATGCCTATCACGAGTACTTCAAGCAGCCCAGGCGCGACTTCCTGCTGGTCGCCACGCCCGGCGCGGGGAAGACCGCCTACGCGCTCACCGTCGCGGCCGAACTGCTGGCCAGGCGCGAGGTCGCCACGCTCACCGTGGTCACGCCGACCGAGCACCTCAAGCACCAGTGGGCCGAGGCGGCGGCCCGGTTCGGCATCGCCATCGACTCGGCCTACCGGAACGCCCAGGGCCGGGCGGGCGCCGACTTCCACGGCGTGGCCGTCACCTACGCGCAGGTCGCGGCGCACCCGGCGCTGCACAGGCAGCGCACCCAGAACCGGCGCACCCTGGTCGTCTTCGACGAGATCCACCACGCGGGCGACGCGCTGTCCTGGGGCGATGCCGTCAAGGAAGCCTTCGACCCGGCGCGGCGCCGGCTGGCGCTGACCGGCACGCCGTTCCGCAGCGACGCGAACCCGATCCCGTTCGTCACCTACCTCGACGAGCCGGGCGGCAGCAAGCGCAGCGCCTCGGACTACGTCTACGGCTACGGGCCCGCGCTGGAGGACGGCGTGGTCCGGCCGGTCATCTTCCTGGCCTACTCGGGCGAGATGCGCTGGCGCACCCGGGCCGGGGACGAGATCACCGCTACCTTGGGCACGCCGATGACCAAGGACCAGATCGCGCACGCCTGGCGGACGGCGCTTGATCCCGCGGGGGAATGGGTCAGCCGGGTGCTCGAGGCCGCCGACAAGCGGCTGACCGAGGTCCGCCGGGGCATGCCCGACGCCGGCGGCCTGGTCATCGCGGGCGACCACGAGGACGCCCGGGCCTACGCCGCGCTGCTGCGCGGGCTGACCGGCAAGCGCCCGGTCGTGGTGCTGTCCGACGACCCCGCCGCCAGCAAGAAGATCTCCGCCTTCGGCGCCTCGGACGAGCGCTGGATGGTCGCGGTGCGCATGGTCTCCGAGGGCGTGGACATCCCCCGGCTCGCGGTCGGCGTCTACGCCACCAGCGTGTCCACCGCCCTGTTCTTCGCCCAGGCCGTCGGCCGGTTCGTGCGGGCCAGGCAGCGGGGGGAGACGGCCTCGGTCTTCCTCCCGTCCGTCCCCCTGCTGCTGTCCTACGCCGCTGAATTGGAGGCCGAACGAGACCACGTGCTCCGGTCCGCCACCGACTCCTCGCCCGAGGAGGACGAACTCGCCGAGGCCCAGCGCCAGCGCGATATCCCCGACGTGTTCGACGAGCCGGCCTTCCAGGCCCTCAACGCGTCCGCGCACTTCGACCGGGTGCTGTACGACGGCGGCGAGTTCGGCACCGCGACCGCGGCCGGCTCGCCGGAAGAGGAGGACTTCCTCGGCCTGCCCGGCCTGCTCGAGCCCGACCAGGTCCGTACCCTGCTCAGCAAACGCCAGCAGTCCCAGCTAACCGCCCGCTCCCGCTCCGCCCGCCCCGCACCCCCCGCCGCAGCGGCCCCAGTCCAAACCCCGTCCGCCACCGCCGCCGCCTCAGCCCGTACCGCACCCCCCGCCGCAGCGGCCCCGCCCCCGACCACACCCCCCGCCTCAGCCGCCCCCGCCCGCCCGCACACTCCGATCACCCCAGCAACCCCGCCCGCCTCAGCCGCCACGCCGCCCGTGAGCCGCCAGGCCCTGGCCGCCCTGCGCAAGGAGCTGAACGGCCTGGTCGGAGCCTGGAGCCACCGCACCGGCCAGTCCCACGGCATCATCCACGCCGAACTGCGCCGCTCCTGCGGCGGTCCGCAGCTACCCCAGGCCACCGCCGACCAGATCCAGGCCCGCATCGACACCATCCGCCGCTGGGCCCTCTCCGGCCGCTAACCTGCACGACCCCGTGGCCGACCAGGCTCGCAGCCCGCTCTAGCCCCCGAGCCGTGCCCCACGGGCCCCACACATTCCATGATCAACTTATCGTGGATGCTTACCTACCGCCCGCGGGTAGTTTCTATCCACAATCACGCGGGGCCGCGGGTCGGGGTGCCGGTCAGCGAAACGCCGGCGGCGCGCAGGTCCTCGATGGCCTTGGTCGTCGATTCGGGGGCAACTCCAGCGGTCAGGTCGAGCAGCACCCGGGTGGAAAAGCCCATCCGCGCCGCGTCTGCGGCGGTCGCGTGCACGCAGTAATCGGTGGCGATGCCCGCCACGTCGACCTGGTCGACGCCGTGGCCGCGCAGCCAGTCGCTCAGCGGCGTCTCGGCGTCGTCAACACCCTCGAACCCGCTGTAGGCCGCGGCGTGCGCTCCCTTGCGGAAGACCGCCTCGACGGCCGCCGTGTCCAGGTTGGGGTGGAAGTCGGCGCCCGTGGTGCCCGCCACGCAGTGCGGCGGCCAGGAGGCCGCGTAGTCCGGGTGGTCGGAGAAGTGGCTGCCCGGATCCACGTGAAAGTCCTTGGTCGCCACCACGTGGGCGTAGTCGGGGCGGCCGGCCAGGAGGTCGCTGATGGCCCGGGCCACGGCGGCCCCGCCGGCCACGGCCAGCGAACCGCCTTCGCAGAAGTCGTTCTGCACGTCAACGATGATCAGCGCGCGCATAGAGCCAACGGTATCCTCCGGACCCGGGAGGCGTGATGGCTTGGTCCGGGTACCAGAACCCGACGTGCGCTACCGGCGGCTCATGCTGTTTCGCTACTCGCTGCTGTGGACCAAGCCGCGGGACTAGTCGCCGACATCGGCGGGCGTGCCGCCGGTGATACGGATGAGCTCGCCGAACGACGTCGGGAACACCGTGTGCGGGTGCCCGGCCGCCGCCCAGACCTGGTCGCAGGAATCCAGCCAGGTGTCGACCAGCGTACGGATCGGTGCCGGGTGGCCGACCGGGGCCACGCCGCCGATGGCCTGGCCGGTCCATTCCCGGACCGAACGGGCGTCGGCCCGCTGCACCGCCGAGGCGCCGACCAGCGCCGCTACCCGGGCCGTATCCACCCGGTGAGCGCCGCTGGTCATGACCAGCAGCGGCGCCCCGTCGGCGCTGAAGATCAGGCTGTTGGCGATCGCGCCGACCTCACAGCCGAGCTGGGCCGCGGCGGTGGCGGCGGTCGGCGCGGGCTCGGGCAGTTCCCTTACCTCCCCGGCCACGTCCAGGTCGCGGAGCACGGCGGCGAATTCGGCGAAGTCAACAGGCATGCGTGCAGGTTAGCCGGGCCGCCGCGGCCCGGCTAACCCTTTTTGATCACGCCGGCCCTGACCGTCGCAGGCCCGCCCGGCCAGGGCCCGCGACCGGCGGGCACCGCTACCAGGCGATGAACTCCTGGCGTCCCTCGGAGAAGTTGTAGCTGGGCAGGTACAGCTCGTCGGCATTGAAGTGCCCATTGTCGATCGTCCCCGTGCCGTGGGGCCCGCCGCCGCACTGCGCCGTCAGCTGCGCGCCGGCCGGATCGGCCCACAGCGCCAGGCAGGAGCTGCCCATGCCTGACTCGCCGGCCGGCGGCGTGACCACGGCCAGGGCCAGCCCGGTGCGGGCGTCGAACTCCACCACCTCGGCCCGGGGGCTGGCCGGCGCGTCGGCCGGGGGGCTGGCCGGCTCCCCGGTCACCACCGTGCCGAACAGCAGCGACCCGTCCGCCGTCAGCAGCGTGTTCGACACGCTGCTGAAGTCGCCGAGCGTGGTCCGGTCGGGCACCGGGATGATCAGCCGCGAGGCCAGCAGGTTGCCCTGGAAGGCAGGCGTCGCCACGTCCAGGATCCGCACCCCGGCCTGCCCGCCGTTCCCGGTCGGGGTGTGCCACACGAAGGCCAGCTTCTGATCACCGGACCACGACAGGTCGGTCGCGGACCCGCCGGCCGCCGTCCACGAAGAAGTCGCCCCGGTCCCCACCGAAACGACCGTGATCCCGCGCGCGGTCGCGTACGCGATCCGGCTCGCGTCGGGGGAGACCGCGAACGCCGGCACGCCGCCGCTGCCCGGCAGCATGAACACCTGCCGCAGGAAGCTCACCGCGCCGTCGGACCGAAGCCGCAGCTCGTAGAACCGCACCGCCGTTGATCCGGCCGAGGCCAGCACGAACGTGCGGTCATCGCCCGCCGCCTGCACCCCCTGGAAGCCGTCGCCCGGTTCCGGCGAGTTAATCAGCCCCAGTTGCCGGCCGGTGAACGCGTTCAGCACCAAGGCAGGCGGCGAGGAGAGCTGGAACGCGATAGTCACGATGAACGGCGCGACCGAAGGGGCCGCATCCGCCGCGGGCAGCGGTCCGGCCAGGTACCAGGGCTGGCTGGAGACCGCCGGATGCGCCGTCCCCGAGGGCTTGATGACCCCGGCCGGCCCCGGCAGGCTGGTGACCAGGGCGACGACGCCGGCGGCCAGCACGGCGGTGACCGTGGCCGCCGCGGCCGCCCGGCGTGCTCCGCGCCGCCTGGCCCGCCGCCGGATCTGCTTGATGTCGGGCACGGGCGCGCTGGCCACCGGGCGTACCAGTTCGGCCAGCTGCGTGCGCAGTTCGTCATCGTGCACGAGGCACCTCCTCGCCCGTTTCCCTGAGTTCGCGTTCCAGCCGCTGCCGGCCCGCTGCCAGCCTGGTCCGCACCGTGCCCACGGAGACCCCGCAGTCGCGGGCGATGTCGTTCACCGGCAGGTCAGCCAGGTAGTACAGGACCAGCACCTGCCGCTGCGGCAGCGGCAGCCGCATGAGCGCGAGGTGCAGCGCCGTGGCGGCCAGCGGGTCACGCGCCGGGCTGCCCTGCCGGGCCGCCAGCCGGGCGGACAGCCGCAGGGCCCGGTGCGTCCGCCGGGTGGCGTCGATGGTCAGCCGGATCGCGACCCGCCGCACCCAGGCCTCAGGCAGGTCGTACCTGGCCACCCGCGGCCAGCGGGTCAGCGCCCGGGCGAAGGCCTCCTGGGCGATGTCCTCGGCCTGGTATCGGTCGCCGACCATGGCCGCCACCAGCGCGACCACGCGGCCGTAGCTGGCTTCGTAGAAATTCTCAAACTCGTCGGTAGGGACGGGCACATTACTAGACACGCCCGAGGGCGGTCCGGTTGCCAACCGGATTTGATAACGATTACGGCTCACCGCCGTCCGGCTCGAACACGGTGGGGATGGCTGGGTAGCCGCGGGACAGCTGCAGCGCGTAGGGCGGCAGCTCGGCCAGCGCCTCGCGATGCCGGGCCCGGGCCTCCTCGGCCCCGGCCCGGCCCACGATCTCGCCCGCGGTCACCAGCGGCACCAGCAGCTGCCGGTCCAGCGGCCCGGCGTCCGGCGGGACCAGGCTGACCCGCTCGGCCAGCGCGACGCCGTACTCGTCGCGATGCCGCACCGCCCACTTGCGGCCGCCCCGGCCCGGCTTGCCCACCGACCGCTTGGCCACCGGGACCATCTCGCTGTCATCGTCGTTGGCGGCGGCCCGGGCCACCAGCTTGTACACCAGGGCCGCCGTCGGCGCCCCGGACCCGGTGACCAGCGAGGTGCCGACCCCGTAGCCGTCGACCGGGACCGCGCCCAGCGCCGCGATGGAGTACTCGTCCAGGTCGCCGGTCAGGACGATCCGGGTGTGCGTGGCGCCCAGCGAGTCGAGCAGCTCGCGCACCTGCCGGGCCAGCACGGGCAGGTCACCGCTGTCGATCCGGACCGCGCCCAGGTTCTGGCCCGCCACCTCGATGGCGGTCCGCACCGCGCGCGGCACGTCGTAGGTGTCGACCAGCAGCGTGGTCGCTTTGCCCAGCGCCTCCACCTGGGTGGCGAAGGCGTGCCGCTCGCTGTCGTGCACCAGGGTGAAGGAGTGCGCGCTGGTCCCCGCGCTCGGAATGCCGTACCGCTGCCGCGCTCGCAGGTTCGAGGTGGACGCGAAGCCGGCGATGTAGGCGGCGCGCGCGCTGGCCACCGCGGCCTGCTCGTGGGTCCGCCGCGAGCCCATCTCGATCAGCGGTCGATCCCCGGCCGCGGTCACCATCCGGGACGCGGCCGACGCGATCGCGCTGTCGTGGTTCAGGATGGACAGGGTGAGGGTCTCCAGCAGCACCGCCTCGGCGAACGTGCCCTCCACCACCAGGATGGGCGAGCCGGGGAAGTAGCAATCGCCCTCAGAGTAGCCCCAGATGTTTCCGCCGAAACGGTAAGATTCAAGGAAAGCTAGCGTCGGAGCGTCCACGATGCCCGCGCCGCCGAGGAATTCCAGTTCGGCCGGGCCGAACCGGAACCGCTCGAACGGCGTCGAGCAGCCGCCCGGTGCCCGCCACGACGCCGTACCGGCGGCCGTGCGGCAGGTGCCGGGCAAACACCTCGAAGATGGCCCGGCGGTGGGCCGCGCCGCTGCGCAGCGCGGCCTGCAGCATGGTCAGCTCATATTGGTCGGTCAGCAGGGCGGTACCAAGCAGTGCAGTATCAGGCTGGGCAGTATCAGGCTGGGCCGAGTCATCCAGGGGCGAGGATAGGTGGTTCACCGAATTCGTCACAGGTGGAAGACTACGGAAGGAGGAGGTGAGTAGTTGTGAGCGTGGCGCCCGCTGAGGTGGATCTTCCGCGGTCCGCAGACAATCCGGTGTCAGATAAGCCCTGGGTCACGATCGTGTGGAACGACCCGGTGAACCTGATGTCCTACGTGACGTACGTGTTCCAGCATGTCTTCGGCTACCCGAAGAAGAAGGCCACCAAGCTGATGCTCGACGTGCACCACAAGGGCAGGGCGGTGGTCGCTGCCGGGGCCAGGGAGGCGATGGAGCACAACGTCGAGGTGCTGCACGGCTACGGCCTGTGGGCCACGGTCAAGCAGGACTAACGGTACCCGTCACCCATGCAACCGTTCCGGTCGACGAGGGGCGGCGGCGTCCGCGCCTGGCTCGCCGCCTCCGAGGCCTCCCTGCTGCGTAACCTGGTCGACCAGGTCGTCGCCCTGATCACCCCGGACGGCCCGGAGAGCCAGCACCCGACCAGCCAGGACCCGAAGAGCAAGGACCCGAAGAGCAAGGACCCGAAGGCCAAGGCCGACGATGAGATCGCCGCCCTGGAGGCCCTGCTGCACGAGCCTGCCCCAGGCACCGCCCACGGCATCCCGCAAGATCCCGTGCTGGCCCGGCTGCTGCCCGACGGCTACCGCGACGACCCCGAGGCGGCCGACGAGTTCCGAAAGTACACCGAGCCCGCGCTGCGCGACGCCAAGCAGCAGGCCGCCCAGCAGATGCTGGACTCGCTCCCCGAGGGAGGCGGCCGCGTCCAGCTCACCGCCGACCAGGCCCAGGCCTGGCTCAAGGCCCTGAACGACGTGCGTCTCGCGCTCGGCATCCGCCTGGACGTGAGCGAGGATTTCGAGGACCAGTGGGGCCGCCTCACGCCCGAGGACCCGAGGTGGACCGCGTTCGAGGTGTACGCCTGGCTCGGCGCCGTGCAGGAATCGCTGGTGCAGGCGCTGACCCCGTAATCTCGGTGCTCATGCTGACCATCTCGCGCGAGCTGCGTGACAAGATCGTGGCCCACGCCCGCCGCGACCACCCCGACGAGGCCTGCGGCGTGATCGCCGGCCCGGCGGGCCGCGACCGCCCGGAACGCTTCATCGCCATGACCAACGCCGAACGGTCCCCGACCTTCTACCGCTTCGACTCCACCGAGCAGTTCAAGGTCTGGCAGCAGATGGACGACAACGACGAGGAGCCGGTCGTCATCTACCATTCGCACACCGCCACCGAGGCCTACCCGTCGCGGACCGACATCTCCTACGCCAGCGAGCCGCAAGCCCACTACGTGCTGGTGTCCACCCGGGACGAGCAGGAAACCGAGTTCCGCTCGTACCGCATCGTGGACGGCCAGGTCAGCGAGGAACCCGTGACCGTGGCGGAATGATTCCGCCCACGGGCGGGTTGGACGCCAAGGACCGACCAGATCACTCCAGGGAGCGTTGTTCATGGCCATCGAGGTTCGCATCCCGACGATCCTGCGCACGTACACCGACGGCGCCAAGCAAGTCGAGGGGACCGGATCCACGCTCGCAGAGCTGCTCACCGACCTGGAGAGCAGGCACGGCGGCCTGCGCGAGCGGCTGGTGGACGACGGCGGGCTGCGGCGCTTCGTCAACGTGTACCTCAACGACGAGGACGTCCGTTTCCTGTCCGGCCTGGACACCCCGGTCAAGGACGGCAACACGGTCACGGTCCTGCCCGCGGTGGCCGGCGGCGCCTAGGATCCGGCCGCACCGGCTGAGCTGTCCTTTTTTATCCGAACGGACCACGGTTTGCGCTACGAGAACCTGCTCGACTCCCTCGGCGGGACGCCGCTCGTGGGCCTGCCGCGCATGTCACCGCCGGATTGCAGGCCCGGAGCCGAGGTCCGGCTGTGGGCCAAGCTCGAGGACAGGAACCCGACCGGCTCGGTCAAGGACCGGGCCGCGTTCTTCATGGTGGCCCAGGCCGAGAAGGACGGGCTGCTCTCGCCCGGCGCGACGATCATCGAGCCCACCTCCGGCAACACCGGCATCTCCCTGGCCATGGTGGCCAGGCTGCGCGGCTACCGGCTCATCGTGGTCATGCCGGAGAACACCAGCGAGGAACGACGCCAGCTGCTGCGCATGTACGGGGCCGAGATCATCGCGTCCCCGGCCGCGGGCGGCTCCAACGAGGCGGTCCGGGTGGCCAAGCGCATCGCGGCCGAACATCCCGACTGGGTGATGCTCTACCAGTACGGCAACGAGGCCAACGCCCGCGCGCACTACGAGACGACCGGCCCCGAGCTGCTGGCCGACCTGCCCGGCATCACGCACTTCGTGGCCGGGCTCGGCACCACCGGCACGCTCATGGGGGTGGGCCGCTTCCTGCGCGAGCACCGGCCCGGCGTCAAGATCGTCGCCGCCGAGCCGCGCTACGGCGAGCTGGTCTACGGGCTGCGCAACGTGGACGAAGGCTTCGTCCCCGAGCTGTATGACCCGTCCGTGCTGACCACCAGGTTCTCGGTGTCCTCGGCCGACGCCCTGCGGCGGACCAGGGAACTGGTCGGCACCGAAGGCATCTTCGCGGGCATTTCCGCCGGCGCGGCCCTGCACGCCGGCCTGGCCATGGCGACCAAGGCCGTGGCTGCAGGCGAGCCCGCCGACATCGCCGTCCTGATCGCCGACGGCGGCTGGAAATACCTGTCCACCGGCGCCTACGACGGCACCCTGGACGAAGCCGAATCCCGCCTCGAAGGCCAGCTCTGGGCCTGATTTTGGCCCAGGGCGGCCGGGAGTCCAAGCTCTCGAGGCCAGCGGGAGGAGAAACATGAAAGCCGAGACGTTGCAAGTGCCGGGCGCATCGCTGTACTACGAGGTGCGAGGCTCCGGCCCGGTGCTGCTGATGATCCCGGGCGGACCGATGGACGCCGACGGGTTCAAGGACATTGCCGATCGGCTCGCCGACGACTACGCGGTCGTGACGTATGACTGCCGCGGCAACTCGCGAAGCCCGATGCGGGGATCGTGGGATGACCTGACGGTCGGGCTGTTTGCCGACGACGCCCACCGGCTGCTGGACGCGGTAGGCACTGACCAGGCCGACGTGCTCGGCTCGAGTGGCGGCGCGACGTACGCCCTGGATCTTGTGGCCAGGTATCCGGGCCGGGTGCGCACGCTGGTCGCGCACGAGCCGCCCGTGTCGGAGCTGCTGCCGGACGCCGCGCGGTACCACGCGCTGAACGAGCAGGTCGGCGAGACCTACCGCAGCGAGGGTACGTTCGCGGCCCTGCAGATATTCACGAAGGGCGTCGGCTTCAGCAACGGCGGGCCGCCCGCGCGGAGCGACGAGACACCGGAAGACGCGGCGGCGGGAGCCCGGATGGGCGCCAACCTGGAGCTGTTCGCCGGGCGGCTGATCCCGATCATCGGCAACTACGAGCCGGATCTGGCGGCGCTGCAGCGGAGCTCGACCCGCATCGTGGTGGGCGTGGGCGATGAGTCGACGCCGGAGCAGATGGTCTATCAGACCGCGCACGCGCTGGCCGGGCGGCTCGGCGGCAGGCCCGCGCAGTTCCCCGGTGCCCATGGCGGGTTCGGCAGCCATCCCGACGGGTTCGCGGCCAGGCTCCGCGAGGTGCTGGCGGGCGGCCAGTGACGCCAACGGTGCCCCAGTGCCACCGATAACCCTCTCGTGTATCGCTGGCCGTTGACTGCGGCCCGGCCAGGCGGCCGGGCCATAATGACGGGCATGCGGCTCACGGTGGTTGGGTGTTCGGGAAGTTTTCCGGGACCGGATAGTCCCGCCTCGTGTTACCTGCTGGAGGCCGAGGGGTTCCGCTTGGTCATCGACATGGGGAACGGGGCCCTCGGGGCGCTGCAGCGGCACGCGGAGCTGTTCGGGATCGACGCCATCTGCGTGTCGCACCTGCACGTCGACCACTGCGTCGACCTGAGCTCGTACTGGGTGGCCCGGCAGTACGCGCCTGGCGGGCCCCGGGCCCGGATCCCGGTCTACGGCCCGGCCGGGACCGCGGCGCGGGTGTCGGGCTTCGGCGGCGAGGACGAAGCCGCCGTCCGGGACCGTTTCGACATCCATGAGCTGATCCCCGGCCCGGTCGAGATCGGTCCCTTCCGCATCACGACCGAGCACATGAATCATCCGGTGGAGACGTTCGGGTTCCGGGTCGAGCACGACGGCTGGCGGCTGGCTTACTCGGCGGACACCGGTGAAACCGACGCCCTGGTCCGGCTGGCCGACGGCGCGGACCTGCTGCTGTGCGAGGCGTCGTTCCTCGACGGGCCCGCCAACCCGCCCGACCTGCACCTGACCGCGCGGCAGGCCGGCGAGCACGCGGCCCGGGCCGGGGCCGGGCGGCTGGTCCTCACCCACCTGGTGGCCTGGAACGACCGGGAACGGTCGCTGGCCGAGGCGGCCGAGGCCTACCGCGGCCCGCTGTCGGCGGCGACGGCCGGGCTGGTGCTCGGGCCGGGAGCGGCCCGGTAGCCGGATAGGCTGTGCCTCATGTCTCGACCCGACGGGCGATCCGTCACCCAACTACGGCCAGTCAAGCTGACCCGCGGCTGGCTCGACCACGCCGAGGGATCGGTGCTGGTGGAATTCGGCCGCACCCGGGTGCTGTGCGCCGCGAGCGTCACCGAGGATGTGCCGCGCTGGCGGCGCGGCAGCGGCCTGGGCTGGGTGACTGCCGAGTACGCCATGCTGCCGCGGGCCACCAATACCCGCGGTGACCGCGAATCGGTCAAGGGCCGCCTGGGCGGCCGCACGCAGGAGATTTCCCGGCTGGTCGGGCGCTCGCTGCGGGCCTGCGTGGACTACAAGGCGCTCGGCGAGAACACCATCGTCATCGACTGCGATGTGCTGCAGGCCGACGGCGGGACCCGCACCGCCGCCGTGACCGGCGGGTACGTCGCCCTGGCCGAGGCCGTGGCCTGGCTGCGGAACCGCAAGCGCACCAAGGGCGACCCGCTGCTCACCTCGGTGGCCGCGGTCAGCGTCGGCCTCGTGGACGGCGAGCCCCGGCTCGACCTGTGCTACGAGGAAGACGTGGCGGCCGACACCGACATGAACGTGGTCTGCACGGCCAGCGGCGACTTCGTGGAGATCCAGGGCACCGCCGAGCGCGAGCCGTTCAGCCGCGACCTGCTCGGCCAGCTGCTCGATCTCGCCGTGGCCGGCTGCGGCGAGCTGACCCGGCTGCAGCGTGCCGCTCTCGACTGACCCGGTCGTCCTGGCCACCAGGAACGCGGGCAAGCTCCGCGAGCTGGCCCGGATCCTGGCCGCCGGCGACACGCAGGTCCGGCTGATCAGCCTGGCGGAGTTCCCCGGCGCGCCCGACGTGCCGGAGACCGGGGCCACCTTCGAGGAGAACGCGCTGCTGAAGGCGCGCGCCATCGCCCGCCACACCGGCCTGGCCGCGGTGGCCGACGACTCCGGGCTGTGCGTGGACGCGCTGAACGGCATGCCGGGCGTGCTGTCGGCGCGCTGGGCCGGGAAGCACGGCGACGACCAGGCCAACCTGGACCTGGTCCTGGCCCAGGTCACCGACGTGCCTGACGGCCGGCTCGGCGCCCGGTTCACCTGCGCCGCCGCCCTGGTGGTGCCGCGGCGCGGCTTTGCCGAATGGGTGGTGACCAGGGACGTCGAGGGCCGCCTGATCCGCGTCCCGCGAGGCGGCGGCGGGTTCGGCTACGACCCGATCTTCCTGCCGGACGGGTTCAGCCAGACCACGGCGGAGATGACCGCGGAGGAGAAGGACGCCATCAGCCACCGCGGCCGCGCCTTCCGCGCGCTGGCCCCGTTCATCGCCGCCGCCGCGGGCGAAGACTAGAATTCCTGATCCCAGCTCGAGGGAGGGCTCATGACGGACAAGCGGCTGGCCGCGGGCGACGCGGCCCCGGACTTCACCCTGCTCGACGCGGACGGCCAGCCGGTGTCGCTGTCCTCCTACCGCGGCCAGCGGGTCATCGTCTACTTCTACCCGGCCGCGATGACACCCGGCTGCACCAAGGAAGCGTGCGACTTCCGCGACAACCTGGCCGACCTGAACGACGCGGGCCTGGCGGTGCTCGGCATCTCTCCCGACCAGCCCGCCAAGCTGGCCAAGTTCCGGGACAAAGAAGGCCTTACGTTCCCGCTGCTTTCCGACCCGGATCGCAGCACGCTCGAGGCCTACGGCGCGTACGGCGAGAAGATGCTGTACGGCAAGACCACGGTCGGCGTGATCAGGTCGACGTTCGTGATCGGTGCCGACGGCAAGGTCGAGAAGGCCCTGTACGGCGTCAAGGCCACCGGCCACGTCGGGCGGCTGCGGGCCGACCTCGTCGGCTGAGCGGTACCTTTACTAGCGACCCGGTGACGGGCGGGCGTGGCGGAATGGCAGACGCGGCAGGTTTAGGTCCTGTTGGTGGAGACACCGTGGGGGTTCAAATCCCCCCGCCCGCACCAGCGGTTTCGCGTGCCGGAACAGCCTGGACCTGCCTGCTCAGCACCACCTTGCCCAGGGCGGCCCGGCGGTCGATGGCCCGCAGCGCGCCGCGGGCGTCCGCGAACGGATAGGCCTGCACCGGCGGGTCGGGCAGCGCCCCGCTCTGCCGAAGCTCCAGCAGCATGGCCCACAGCTCGGCCGCGACAGCCGGCTGCTGCTCGAAGAACTCCCGGGAGGCCACGCCCAGCACGCCGGTATTGCCCAGCAGCAGCCGGTTGACCTTGACGACCGGGATCTCGCCCGCGGTGAAGCCCAGCACCAGGAGCCGGCCCTCCGGCGCCAGCGACCGCAGGCTGTCGGTCATCCGGTCCCCGCCCACCGGGTCCAGCACGATATCCACCGCCCGGTCGCCGGCCAGATCGCGCAGCGCGGCCAGCCAGCCGTCGCTCAGCACGGCCTGATCTGCCCCGCAGCCCAGCACGAACTCCCGTTTGGCCTCGTCGCTGACCACCGCGATCGTGCGCAGCCCGAGCGCCCGGCCCAGGCCGAGCGCCGCCGTCCCCACGCCGCCCGCCGCCCCGTGCACCAGCAGGGTCTCGCCCGCGCGGGCCCGGCCCCGGCGGACCAGCGCGAACAGCCCGGTCAGGTAGTTCAGCGGAGCGGCCGCCCCGGCTTCGAAGCCCATGTCCGCGGGCAGCGGCAGGACCCGTTCGGCCGGGACGCTGATGACCTCCTGCCAGCAGCCGTGGGACAGCAGCACCGCGACCCGCTGCCCCGCGGCCAGGCCCAGGCCGGGCGGGCCCAGGCCGGGCGGGCCCAGGCCGGGCGGCACAGACCTGATCACCCCAGCGGCGTCCATGCCAGGCGTGAACGGCAGCGGCAGCTTCAGCTGGTACCCGCCCCTGGTCTGCAGCAGGTCCGCGAACGACACCCCGGCCGCGGCCACGTCGATGACCACGCCGTCCGCCGCGGGCTCGGCCACTTCGGCCCACCGGACATCGTCCGGGCCGGTGAACCCGTCGATCAGATGTGCGAACATCCGTCTCTCCTTCCGGCGCCTGCCCCAGGGCCGTTCCGGGCCCTTCGGGTCAGGCCTAGTATCCGGCGCGGGGGGCGGCGTCGACCGCCCGGGTAGTCTGGGCTGGTGAAGGCGGGAGGAGCCCTCGTCCTCGGGGCGGACGCCGAGACCGCGGCTGGCCGGGCTGTCACGCAGGCCCGGTCGTCGCTGGGCGACCTGGACCCCTCGTTCGCGGTGCTGTTCGCCTCGTCCCACTACTTCGGCTCGGCCGAGACGCTGGTGGCGGCGGTGGCCGGGCAGACCGGCCGGATCCCGCTCATCGGCTGCGTAACCGAGGGGGTGGCCGGCGGCGCCCGCGAGGTCGAAGCCGAGCCCGCCGTTTCGCTGTGGCTGGCCGCCGGCCTCGGCCCGGTCGAGACCTTCGCCATGGAGTTCGTCAGGACCGCCAGCGGCGGCGCCTTCGGCGGCTACCGCTTCGGGCCCGGCCCGTCGGGCCTGCACCTGATGATCTGCGACCCGTTCACGTTCCCGGCGGGTGACCTGCTGGCGCACCTGAACGAGCACGTACCGGGACCGATGGTCATGGGCGGCATGGCCAGCGGCGGGCTGCGGCGGCGCGAAACCAGGCTGTTCCTGGACGGCCAGGTGCTCTCCGGCGGTGCGGTCGGCGCCCACCTGCCGCGCGCCGAGGTGCATCCCCTGGTGGCTCAGGGCTGCCGCCCGCTCGGTGACCCGTACACCGTCACCCGGGCCGACGGCCACCTGATCCTGGAGCTCGGCGGGCGCCCGCCGCTGACCCGCCTGCAGCAGCTGGCCACGACGCTGCCCGACCGGGACAGGGAACTGCTGGCCCAGGGCGCGCACCTGGGCCTGGTCATCAACGAGTACCAGGCCGAACTGCCCGGCCAGGGCGACTTCCTGGTGCGCGGCATCCTCGGCGCCGACTCCGAATCCGGCGCCATCGCGGTGGGCGAGGACGTCGAGGTGGGCCAGACCGTGCAGTTCCACGTGCGGGACGCCCACTCGGCCGACGAGGATCTCCGGCGCATCCTGGCCCAGGAGAACACCGTCCTCGGCGGCCGCCCGGCCGCCGGAGCCCTGCTGTTCACCTGCAACGGCCGCGGATCGCGGATGTTCACCGAGCCGGACCATGACGCCGGGCTGCTGGCCGCGCTGCTGGGGGAGATCCCGGTGGCGGGATTTTTCTGCGCCGGGGAACTCGGGCCGGTGGGCGGGCAGAACTTCCTGCACACCTTCACCGCGTCGATCGCGCTGTTCCCGGCCGACGGATTACCCGGCATTCCCGTTCTGGCCGAGCAGCCAGCCCAGCGCGACGGGAAGCTGCTGCTGCCACCACAGATAGTCGTGGCCACCGGCCCACTCCTCATACCGGCAGGGGAGCCCGGCGCGCTGCAGCCGCTCGGCCCAGTTCCTGGTCGCCCGCCGGAAACCCGGCTCCAGCATGCCGGCCGCCAGGTAATGCCGGACCCGGGCCGCCCGGGCCGCGCCGCTGATCCGGCGGGGTACGGCGCCGGCGCTCAGGCCCGCCACCGCCCCGATCAGCTCCGGACGCCGTTGCGCGGCACCGATGGCCCAGGCCGCGCCGTTGGAGAACCCGGCCGCCACCCACGGCCCGTCCACCGGGCCGAACTGCTGGCCCGCCCACGGCATGACCTCGCCGGTGACGAACCGCAGGTGCGCATCGAAGCGACGGCGGTTAAACCCGGGCACGTATTCCTGGGCGCGCAGGTCGGACCGGTCCCCGCTGTCGCTGGACGCGTTATGGATGCCGACCAGCAGCACGGACGGGACGGTGCCGGCCGCGATGGCCGACTCCAGGGACGGGGCGAGGTCGGCCGTCGCTCCTCCGTCGGCCAGCACGCAGGCGGGCAGTGGCCCAGCCGGGCCAGGGGGCCGGTAGACGCTCACCCGCCGCGGGGCACGCAATGCGGCGCTGACCAGGGTGTGCTCGCTGACTGTCCCGCGCAGCGGCTGGGCCGTTGATGCCTCGGCCGGGGCGCGCGGCCCGCGCCACTGCCGCGAATCCGGTATCTCAGTCGGCCAGTCATCGCCGGCCAGCCGATGCGCCACCGTCATGCTGATCACCGCTTCGTCCAGGCGGCGGATCCGCTGCGACGCCTCCCACAGGTCGTCGGTCCCGGGCACCGGCCACAGCCGCGGGTCGACCCCGCCATACAGCTGGACCTCGTCCGCCCGGCCCTGCCACAGCACGTGCAGGACGTCGTCCTCAGCCCAGACAGCCAGCGGCGACCCGTCCAGGTGGGCCCGCAGCTCGGCCGGATCGCGCGGCCGCCAGACCCGGGCCGCGTCCAGGCCCCCGGGCAGGCCACCCGCCTCGTACTGCGCCTCGGCTCGGCTCCGGTTGGCAGGCAGCAGGGCGGCGAAACGGTCCGCCATCGTCTCCCGGCCGGCCGCGGCCCGCTCGGCGTCGGACACCCGCGGATCGCCGGCCACGACCTCCTCGCCGGCCTCCTCATAGCAAAAGACCGCGAGCCGGTCCTGGTCTGGCCCGCCGCTCATACGCCGGACTATAGACCCGCCAGCCGGACTGTCCTAGGCCCGCGTAACCGGGAGCGTCAGCCGCCGCTCAGCGGCATGCTGAACGGGTAGTTGTCCAGCGCCATCACCGGAGCAAGCGGCATATACCTCCGGCTCGCACGCCCCGCGGAGACGGCTGACCAGCCTCGCGATGTTCACGCCGCAGCCGATCTGACAAGATAGCGACTTTACGACGCACAAAGGGCCCGGCTGGGAAACGGAGCACGCACATGGCTGACGCGGAGACAGAATCGAAGCCCGTCGATCAGGATGCGCTGATGGCGGACATCGACCGCACCCGCACAGAACTGGCGCGCACCATCGACGCCATATCCGACCGGGTGAGCCCTAAGAAGAACGCCGAGCGCGCCATGATCCAGGCCCGCGGGCGCATCAGCCAGATCGATGTCCAGGTCCGCGGGCGCATCAGCCGGATCGATCCCGTCATGGTCGGCGCCGCCGCGGGCGCGGTCGTGATCGGCGTCACCGTCCTGCTCCTGCTCCGCCGCCGCAAGCACTGACGGCGGGCAGCACTGACGGCCGTCGGCCGCCGTAACCACTGGCAGCGACGGCGGCAGGCGCTAACCCGCGCTCTTGGTCAGTTCCTCGTACTCGGCCGCGGACAGCAGGTCGAGCGGCAGCGCCGGGTCGCCGTTGCCGTCGGCGGCCACCTGGACCCGGAACATCCAGCCGGACGTGTACGGCTCGGCGTTGACCAGCGACGGATCGTCCTCAAGCTCGGTGTTGATCTCGGCCACCTCGCCGTCCACCGGTGAGTACAGGTCGCTGACCGACTTGACCGATTCCACCTCGCCGCACGGCTCGCCCGCCGTGACGGCCGTGCCGAGGGCGGGCAGGGACACGTAGACCACGTCGCCGAGCTGCTGGGCCGCGTACTCGGTGATGCCGACCGAGGCCACCGTGCCATCGACGGACACCCACTCGTGCTCGGGCGTGTAGCGCAGTTCGGGTGGGATGCTCATGGTTAGTTGCTCCTCCGGTAAAACGGCAGATCGGTCAGCTGGGCGGGGACGGCCTGGCCCCTGATGTCCACGGCGAGGTCCGGCTGATCCTCGGCGGTGCCGGCCTCCAGGTAAGCCATGGCGATCGGCTGGCCCAGGGTTACCGACGGCGCGCCGCTGGTCACGATGCCGCGGTTCTTCCCGTCGGCCAGCACTGGGTAACCGTGCCTGGGAATCCGGCGTCCGGAGATGACCAGGCCGGCCAGTTGCTTGGTCGGTCCCGAGGCAGCACGGGCGGCCAGGGCCTCACGGCCCACAAAGTCGCCCGGCTTGTCGAACTTCACCACCCGTCCTAGGCCCGCTTCGAAAGGTGTCACGTCCGGGCCGAGCTCGTTGCCGTACAGCGGCATGCCGGCCTCCAGCCGGAGCGTATCGCGCGCCGCCAGGCCCGCGGGGACCAGGCCGGCCGTCGCGCCGGCCGAGGTCAGAGCGTCCCAGACCGCCTCGGCGTCCTCGGGCCGGGAGTACACCTCGAAGCCGTCCTCGCCGGTGTAGCCGGTGCGCGCCACCCAGGCCTGCCGCCCGGCCACCTCGCCGAACGCGCCCGCGTAGTACTTCATCGCGCCCAGGTCGATCCCGGTCAGCAGCGGGGCCAGGATGCCGGCGGCGGCCGGTCCCTGGATGGCCACCAGCGCGTAATCCGCGGTGGCGTCCGTCACGACCGCGTCCCGGCCCGCCGCCCGGGAGCGCAGCTCACCGTAGACCACGGGAGTGTTCGCGGCGTTCGCGATGACCAGGAACTCCTGCTCGCCCAGCCGGTACACCACGAGGTCGTCGAGCACGCCGCCGTCGGGCGCGCAGATCATCGTGTACCTGGCTCGCCCGGGCCGGACGGCGGACAGGTGCCCGGTCAGCGCGTAGTCCAGCGCCGCCCCGGCCTCGGGCCCGGTCACCCGGATCTCGCCCATGTGCGAGAGGTCGAACAGGCCGGCCGCGTGCCGCACCGCCTGGTGCTCCGCGGTCTCGCTGGCGTAGCGCAGCGGCATCTGCCAGCCCGCGAAGGATGTCATGACGGCGCCGAGCCGCTCGTGCACCGCGTGCAGCGGGGTCTGCCTCGGCTGTTCCCCTGATGATGTCACGTGCGAATGGTATGCCGTAACCATGGAACTGCTGACTGAAGATCAGATCACGGCCGAACTGGCCGCCACCCCGGGCTGGGACCGGGCCGGCGCGGAGATCACTCGCGAGGTGCACCGGGCCGACTTCCGCGACGCGCTGCTCTACCTGGGCGCCGTGGCCTACCTGGCCGAGCAGGCCAGCCATCATCCGGACGTGGCCATCAGCTGGAACAAGGTCACGCTGACCCTGAGCACCCACTCGGCCGGCGGCCTGACCGGCAACGACTTCGCCCTGGCCAGGAAGATCTCGGCCCTGGACTAGGAGCTGCCAGCTGATCATCGCCTCGGCCCGGGCCCTGGACCGTACCGCCTGATCACCGCGCCGGCCATGACCCCGTCCCGACACCCGCGTCAGGGCCGGGGTCACGGCCTGGCCGTTTCTATCGGACAATGGGGCGGTGACCGTCACCGGGCCCAACCAGGCCGACACAGACCAGGCCACCGCAGAGCAAGCCCCAGCCGGCCGGATCCCAGAACCGCGCGACATCGTGATCCTCGGCTCGACCGGGTCGATCGGCACCCAGGCCCTGGACATCATCGGCCGCAACCCGGACCGGTTCCGGGTGGCCGCGCTGGCCGCGGGCGGCGGCAACCCGGGCCTGCTGGCCCGGCAGGCCGCCGAGTTCGGCGCGGCGGCCGTCGCCGTGGCCAGCCCGGCCGCCGTCCCCGACGTGCGGGCCGCACTGCGCGATTATTTCGGCCAAACGGGCCGTGGTACTAGCTCCGCCGACCTGCCCCAGGTCCTGGCCGGGCCGGAAGCCGTGTGCGAGCTGGCCGGATGGCCGTGCGACGTGGTGCTCAACGGCGTGACCGGCGCGGCCGGGCTGCAGGCCACGCTGGCCGCGCTGGACGCCGGGCGGGTGCTGGCCCTGGCCAACAAGGAGTCGCTGATCATCGGCGGGCCGCTGGTGACCCGGGCGGCCAAGCCCGGGCAGATCGTGCCGGTCGACTCCGAGCACTCCACCATCGCCCAGTGCCTGCGGGCCGGGCGTCACGCCGAAGTCCGCCGCCTGGTCCTGACCGCCAGCGGCGGCCCGTTCCGCGGCTGGAGCCGGGACCGGCTGGAGCACGTCACCCCGCAGCAGGCGCTGGCCCACCCGACCTGGAACATGGGGCCGCTGGTCACGATCAACTCGGCCACCCTGGTGAACAAGGGCCTGGAGGTAATCGAGGCGCACCTGCTGTTCGGCTTCGGGCTTGACCGGATCGACGTGGTGGTGCATCCCCAGTCCATCGTGCACTCGATGGTCGAGTTCGCCGACGGCGCCACCATCATCCAGGCCTCCCCGCCGGACATGCGGCTGCCCATCTCGCTGGGCCTGGCCTGGCCCGACCGGGTGCCCGACGCCGCGCCCGGGCTCGACTGGTCCGCCGCGGCCAGCTGGACCTTCGAGCCGCTGGACGACGCCGCGTTCCCCGCGGTCGCGCTGGCCCGGGAGGCCGCCTCGGCCGGCGGCACCGCGCCGGCCGCCTACAACGCGGCCAACGAAGCATGCGTGGCGGCCTTCCAGGCCGGGCAGATCACGTTCCCGCGGATTGTTGACACCGTGGCCCGGATAGTCTCAGAACACGACGCCGCGCGCGCGGCGGTCACCAGTGTGGCGGACGTGCTGGCCGTCGACGACTGGGCCCGGCGGCGGGCTCGGGAGCTGAACGCCTAGAAGGGGTGGCGGATGGACCTGCTCGGCTGGGTCATCTTCATCCTCGCCCTGCTCATCTCGGTCATGCTGCACGAGACCGGGCACTTCGTGCTGGCCAAGAGGTTCGGCATGAAGGTGACCAGGTACTTCGTCGGCTTCGGGCCGACCATCTGGTCGACCTGGCGCGGCGAGACCGAGTACGGCATCAAGGCCCTGCCGTTCGGCGGCTTCGTCAAGATCGTCGGCATGCACTCGCTGGACGATCCCGATGACCCGGAGGACGAGGCCCGGTCGTTCCGTTCTCACCCGGCGTGGCAGCGGATCCTGGTCCTGTGCGCCGGCTCGGCCATGCACTTCCTGCTGGCCCTGCTCCTGGTCTTCGGGCTGGCCCTCGGCGTCGGCATCGCCTACGACAACACCCAGGTGGGCACGCTCACCTCCTGCGTGCCGGTCAGCCTGAAGGCCTACGACAACGACAGCTGTGCCGGATCCCACGTGACCTCCCCGGCCCGGCTGGCCGGCCTGCGGCTCGGCGACGTGGTGACCGCCATCGACGGCCGGCCGGTGACCAACTTCAACCAGCTCACCAACGTGGTCCGTCCCCAGCCGCCCGGGACGATGGTCACCATCACCGTCCGCCGCGGCGGGAAGCTGGTCACCCTGCACGCCACGCTGGCCACCATCAAGGGCCTTGGCTCTTACCTGGGCATGGCGCCTTCGGGGGTGGTGTTCCAGGTGCCCAGCCCGCTGGGCGCCGTCGAGTACTCGGGCACGACCTTCGGCCAGGTGCTGGTCGGCTCGGCGCAGGCCGTCGCGTCGCTGCCCAGTGGGCTGCACGACCTGTTCAACAAGAAGGAGCGGTCGACGACGGCCGGGGGCCAGGTCACCAGCGTCGTCGGCGCGGCCCAGGCGACCGGCACCGAGCTGGCCTCCAACGCGGGCTGGCAGTACAAGGTCAGCTTCGTGCTGCTGCTCATCGCCTCGCTGAACATCTTCGTCGGCGCCTTCAACATGCTTCCGCTGCTGCCCCTGGACGGCGGCCACATCGCCGCGATCATCTACGAGCGGATCCGGGCCTGGTTCGCCCGCCTGCGCGGCCGGCCTGACCCCGGCCTGGTCAACATGGCCAAGCTCGTTCCGGTCAGCTTCAGCCTGTTCCTGATCGTGGCGGTCTTCAGCGTCGTCCTCGTCCTGGCCGACATCATCAACCCCGTAAACCTCACCGGCGGCTAACCGTGTCTCTCGCGAGGGCCGGCGGCCCTCCGCCCCGGCAGCCCCTCCCGCCGCCCGGCCGCGCTCCACTGTTGCGCATACAGCAACAGCGCCCGCTCCAACCGTGATCGTGTGCCGTTACCCCTTTCAGAGCACGGTTTTGACCCACGATCATGCGAGGCCAGCTTGGGAGTGACATTGCTGTCAGCCTCTGTAACCTCGCGTTACCCAGGTGATGGTTCAATGAGCGGGTCGAGGGATTCGGGGATGCCTACAAGTGGATGGGGCTCATGAGCATTGACCTCGGTATGCCGGCCACGCCGCCCGCGCCGCTGGCCGAACGCCGTTTGTCCCGCCAGATCTTGGTGGGCTCCGTGCCGGTCGGCGGTGGAGCGCCAGTGACCGTGCAGTCGATGACCACCACCCTGACCGCCAACGTCAACGCCACCCTGCAGCAGATCGCCGAGCTGACCGCCTCCGGCTGCCAGATCGTCCGGGTCGCGGTCCCGTCCCAGGACGACGCCGACGCGCTGCCCGCCATCGCGCGCAAGTCGCAGATCCCGGTCATCGCCGACATCCACTTCCAGCCCAAGTACGTGTTCGCGGCGATCGACGCCGGCTGCGCCGCGGTCCGGGTCAACCCGGGCAACATCAAGCAGTTCGATGACAAGGTGGCCGAGATCGCCGAGGCCGCCGCCGACGCCGGCATCCCGATCAGGATCGGCGTCAACGCGGGCTCGCTGGACAAGCGGCTGCTGGCCAAGTACGGCAAGGCCACCCCGGAAGCGCTGGTCGAGTCGGCGCTGTGGGAGTGCTCGCTGTTCGAGGAGCACGGCTTCCGCGACATCAAGATCTCGGTCAAGCACCACGACCCGGTGGTGATGATCAACGCCTACCGGCTGCTCGCCCAGCAGTGCGACTACCCGCTGCACCTCGGCGTGACCGAGGCCGGGCCGACGTTCCAGGGCACGATCAAGTCGGCGGTGGCGTTCGGCGCCCTGCTGGCCGAAGGCATCGGCGACACCATCCGGGTCTCGCTGTCCGCGCCCCCGGTGGAAGAGGTCAAGGTCGGCATCTCCATCCTGGAGTCGCTCGGCCTGCGGCAGCGGCGGCTTGAGATCGTGTCGTGTCCCTCCTGCGGGCGCGCACAGGTGGACGTGTACAAGCTGGCCGAGGAGGTGACCGCCGGGCTCGACGGACTGGAGGTCCCGCTGCGGGTCGCGGTCATGGGCTGCGTGGTCAACGGCCCCGGCGAGGCCCGCGAGGCCGACCTCGGCGTCGCCTCAGGCAACGGCAAGGGCCAGATCTTCGTCCGCGGCAAGGTCATCGCCACCGTGCCCGAGTCGAAGATCGTGGAGACCCTGATCGAGGAGGCCATGCGCCTCGCCGAGCAAGGCGACCTCTCCGACGACGACGCCACCCCCGCTAAGCCCGTCGTCACCACCTACTAACCTGCCCGGGCGGCCGCTTATCCGGCCTGGCGGTGCACCGCCGCGGCCGCCATGCTCTCCGCGTAGATCATCTCGCCCACCTGGTCGGCGGCCTGGGCCCTTGCGTCGGCGGGCAGCATGTCATCGGTGATCAGCACGTCGACCTCGTCCAGCCGCGCGAACGAGCTCAGGCTGACCAGGCCCCACTTGGTGTGGTCGGCGAGTACCACGACCCGCCGCGCGACCCGGATGAAGGTGCGGTTGGTCTCGGCCTCGGCCAGGTTGGGCGTGGTGAGCCCGGCGTCGATGTCGAAGCCGTGACAGCCGAGGAAGAGCAGGTCGAAGTGGAGCGAGCGGACGGTCAGGTCGGCGATCGGGCCGACCAGCGCGTCTGAAGGAGTGCGTACGCCGCCGGTCAGCACCACGGAGTCGGACGCGCCGTCCAGGCTCCTGGTCCCGCTGAACAGGTTCGTGACGCGCAGCGAGTTGGTCACGATGGTCAGGCCGGGCACGTCGAGCAGGCACTGCGCGAGCGCGAACGTGGTGGTCCCGGCGGCCAGCGCTACCGCGGTACCCGGTGTGACCAGGCTCGCCGCCGTGCGGGCGATCGCGGTCTTCTCCGGCCGTTCCAGCACCAGCTTCGCGTCGAAGCTCGGCTCATGACTCGCGGGCGTGCCGGGCAGCACCGCGCCGCCGTGTACCTTCTCCACCAGGCCATCGCGGGCCAGTACCTCGAGGTCCCTGCGGATGGTCATGTCAGATACCCCGAGGCGCTGGGTGAGGTCACTGACACGTGCGCTACCGTCGCTCCGGACGGCCTGCAGAATAAGCGACTGACGATGTCGGGCAAGCATTCTTGCGTCCCCTCTTTATCACTAGATGGCGCCGGGGCCCGTGCGGTGGCCCGAGGAAGCGTCATCCGTCCCCACTGAGACGTTTGCCGTCCGTGTTCGGTTCCGGGTGCGGATGTCCGAACCGGATGGATTTATGCGATGCAGGTTAGCGGGCGAACCTGAGGTGTTCCAGGACGTTACCTGTGAGCTTCGCGCACGGCCGTGTCAGCCTGTAATGCCACACTGACCTGGAGTGATAAACCGAGACCGACCCGGACGGGCTAGCTGTCTGGCTGGCCTGAGTGCGGCGCTCCGGCTGAGCCCGGAGCGCGACATCGGGCCGAACGGGCCGTGCTGCGCGCAGGCCCAGACCTGCGTCAGCGGCCGTCGCCCCCGCCGTCGGCCTCCGGAAGCGGGTGGAGCGTATCGATGGTGTTTCGCGTTCGTTGCCGTATAGTGACTTGTTAGCGTTAACATCGTCGCACACGTGCTTGTGTGCGACGAATTGATTGCCGTGGTGCCGATGACGCTGTGGTTGTGTGTGGTTACCCATGAGGCAGCAGTAGGACCGGCCTCCACAATGGCCGGACCGGACCGTCCGCTGGGGACAGGCGAGGGGAGGGCGCGGCAAATCGAGGCTCACCTAGGCCATGTCGCCGGACGCTAACGAAAGATGTGCGCACCCATGCCGATGCTGATATCGAAACGGGCTCGTCCACTTATCGAGGCTGAGTGGTGCCTTGACAGGCGATCATGAGCAGATTTGGCGTCAACCGCGGTTTGTCGGGGTGCGCTCAATGCCCCCGTGTTTCAAAGACGGTTCGGTAACGGCAGATGAGCCGGCGGTGTGGACATCGGAATAGACGTGTCATCGCGTTATCTCTCCCGCGACGAAGCCGACGGGAATCGCCGCGCGCTCTGCGGGCCTGGCCCGGGAGAGTATCCCGTCCCGGGAAATTCCATGGAGGTCCTTACATGAAGAAAAAGGTCGACCCGGTAGTCGACGAAGCGGTTGAGTCCCTCAACATGAAAGACGGGCCTTCTCGCCGTCGGCTGATCGAGGGGGCCGGACTGTTCAGCGCGACCGCGGCCGCTTCGGCGCTGATCGCGGCGTGCTCCTCATCCAGCTCCAGCAGCGCCAGTTCGACGAGTACGTCGAGTGCGGCGGCGGTAGCCGGGAACTTCCCGAAGACGCCGGCCTGGAAGTTCTGGTTCGTCAACCACGCCGACACGAACGAGTTCTTCACCCCGACGAAATACGGGTACTCCGACGCGGCGGCCCTCCTCGGCCTGCCGACGCCGAACTGGGGCGGAGACCCCAACTCCAACGAAGCCAACATGATCAGCTTCATGAACTCCGCCATCTCGGCCAAGGCGGACGGGATCGCGCTGGCGCAGATATCGAACACCGCCTTCACCTCGGTGGTGTCGAACGCGATGAACGACGGCATTCCGGTGCTCACCTACAACGCCGACGGGATCTACTCCCACGGCGTGGCGGAGATCGGCAGCAACCGGCTGGCCTACGTCGGGCAGGCGCTCTACCTGTCCGGCCAGGCCATGGGCAACCAGATCAAGACGCTCGTACCCGGCGGCGGCCACGTCGCGATCTTCATCGCCACCCCGGGCACCGGCAACATCCAGCCGCGCTACGACGGCGCGGTGTCGGTGCTCGGCAGCAGCTATCAGGTGGCCGAGGTGGCCACCAGCACGGTCGACGCCACCGAGCTGTCGACCGAGAAGTCGTACATGCTCGGCCATAAGTCCACCCTCAAGGGCGCGTTCGCCGTGGACTCCGGTTCCACCGCGAACCTCGCCGGCGCCCTCGCGGGATCCGGCCTGAAGATTCCGGCCGGCGGTTTCGACACCGACCCCCGGACGCTCGCCGCCCTGTCGGCAGGCACGGTTAACTTCAGCATCTTCCAGGACCCTTATCTGCAGGGCTTCCTGCCGGTGTTGTACATATACCTGTACAACCTGTCCGGCGGCCAGCTGGCCCCTCCGGACACCGACACCGGCCTGACCGTGCTGAACAAGGGCAACGTCAGCCAGTTCCTGAAGAACAGCCGGTTCCAGGGCGGATCGGCCGCCCAGCAGTACCTGCCGCGGCCCGCGGGAGCCATCAACCAGCCGCAGGCGACGACGAGCACCTGACGTCAGGTACGCGGTGGCGGGGCAGGCCAGCGGGCCTCCCCGCCACCGCAGACGTAGGCTGGATCGAGGCTCCGCTGTAGCGGATCGCGTCTTTACGGAGCGCAAACCGACAGCACGCGGCGACCTCCGACAGGAGCGATCTCTCGCCGGCGCGCAGAGAGGGTGAAGAGCGGAGATGGGTCCACGTGAGTGACACCGCCGAGCAATCCGTAGGGATGACCGGTGCCCCTCTGGGCGGGCCAGCGGGTGCCCCCAGCCCGCTGCTGCGCGGTCTGCGGGCATTCGCGCGGCAGCGCGAAGCCACGGTGTTCGTGGTGGCCGTGGCGCTCTTCCTGTACTTCGCGATCGATCAGGGATCGACCTTCACCTCGAAGGCGAACCTGGTCACGCTGTTCAGCGACGACGCCGCGCCTATCATCATCATCGCGCTGGGCGAGGTGCTGCTGCTGATCTGCGGCGAGATCGATCTGTCGGTGGGCTTCGTCATCGGGTTCGCTCCCTTCTTCATGCACTACCTGACCGACTTCTACGGCGTCCCCGGCCTGCTCGCGATCTTCCTCGCGCTGCTGCTTGGGGTCGTGGTGGGCTGGATCAACGGCTTCTTCACGGTCACGATCGGCGTGCCCTCGTTCATCACCACGCTGGGCACCGGGTTCGTCCTGCTGGGGCTTATCGACACGACCTCCCACGACCAGCCGGCGAACGTCCCGGCCGACGTGCTGGGCATCGGCAAGTGGCTCGAGGGTTATGCGTGGGCGTGGATCACCTGGGCGGTCGTGCTCAGCGTGCTGTTCCACATCCTGCTGACCCGGACCCGCTGGGGCCTGCATACGGTCTCCGTGGGCGGGAACCTGCTCGGGGCGCGGGAGGCCGGCATCCACGTGAGCCGGATCAAGTACGGCAACTTCATGGTCACCGGGTTGCTCGGCTCGCTCGTCGGCCTGCAGACCATGTACTTCACGAACAACATCGCCCCCACCGCAGGCTCGTACCAGCCGATGTTCTACGCGGTCACGGCGGCGGTGATCGGCGGCACCGCGATGCTGGGCGGCTCCGGGACGATCGTCGGCGCGTTCCTCGGCGCGATCGTCCTGGGCATCATGCTCGACGGGTTCCCGATCATCGGGGTGAACGCCGACACGCTGAGCATCGTCTTCGGCGCGGCGATTCTCGCCGCCATGGTCCTGAACGTACAGCTCACCAGGCTGCGGGAAAGGGGACAGAGCTGACATGACCGCAACGACACCCCAGGGCCAGGCGGAGCACGTCCCCGCCGGCGGCGAGGTGCTCCGCGTCGAGCACATCGCCAAGAGCTACGGCGTGGTCACCGCGCTGACCGACGTGAGTATGCGCCTGGCCCGCGGCGAGGTGCTTGGGCTCATCGGCGACAACGGCGCGGGCAAGTCCACCCTGCTCAAGATCCTCTGCGGCTTCCAGCCGCCCACCTCAGGCGCGATCTTCCTCGAAGGGCAGGAGATCGTGCTGAAGTCGGTCGACCACGCCAGGTCGCTCGGCATCGATGCCGTCTACCAGGACCTCGCGCTGGTCAACCAGCTCGCGGTGTTCCAGAACATGTTCCTCAACCGGGAGGTGGTCCGCTGGCCTCTGGTGCGGAACCGGGTCATGCGGCGGGAGGCCAGGGAGCACCTGGACGAGATGGGGGTGCATATTCCGTCGGTGAACGTGCCGGTGGCCAAGCTTTCCGGCGGGCAGCGGCAGGCGATCGCGGTGGCCCGGTCGGTCTTCTCCGACCCGAAGATCCTGCTGCTCGACGAGCCGCTGGCCGCCATGGGCGTCAAGGAAGGCGCGATCATCCTCGACCTGGTGACCAAGCTCAAGCAGCAGGGCAACGTCTCGATCATCATCATCGCGCACAACTACGGCCAGGTCCTCCAGGTTTGCGACCGGGTGAACCTGATCCAGGACGGCAAGATCACCTTCGACAAGCGCAGCGACGAGACCTCCGCCGAGGAACTGACCGAGATGGTGGTCGCCGAGTACCGGAAGGCCCTGGCCGAACGCCAGCGCGCTGAGTCGTAGCAGCGGCCGCTGTCCGGCTAGGCCGGACCTCATCACATGATGGGGCATCATTGGGGGATGCCGATGCCTCCCCGGGGCGGCCGCGTGGCGGCGCTGACCGCCGGGCTGGCCGCCCTGCTGGCCGTCACCGCCTGCACCTCAGCGGGCTCCACGGCCGCCTCGCCGTCCAGTCCCGACCCGGCCAGCACGTCGTCCGGCCCGTCCGCGGCCAGCAGGGCGGCTGACGGCCCGATCGTCCCGACCGACAGCACGCTGCACTGGCAGCGCTGCAGCGGGACGCTGGCCGACGAGGGCATCCCCGACTGCACCATGCTGAGCGTGCCGCTGAACTACGCCGATCCGGCCGGCCTGCACATCAGCCTGGCGCTGGACATGATCCCCGCGACCGCCCCGGCCAGCCAGCAGCAGGGCATCATGCTGGTCAATCCGGGCGGTCCCGGCGGCAGCGGGCTGTCGCTGGCCCCGGAGGTGGCCCAGGGACTCTCGCCCAGCGTGGCCAGGGAGTACGACATCGTCGGCTTCGACCCGCGCGGTGTCGGGTCGTCGGTGCCCGCGCTGAGCTGCGAGCCGGGCTTCTTCTCCGGCGTGCGGCCGAACTACATCCCGGCCAATGCCGCCGCCGAGCAGGTGCTGATCAACCGGGCCAAGACCTACGCCGGCGACTGCGAGCAGAAGTTCGGCTGGTTGCTGCCGTACATGACCACCGAGGACGTGGCCCGCGACCTGGACTCCATCCGGGCCGCGTTCGGCGTATCGAAGATCAACTATTTCGCGTTCTCCTACGGCACCTATATCGGGCAGGTGTACGCCACGCTGTTCCCCAGCCGGGTCCGCCGGATGGTCCTGGACAGCACCGTCGATCCGACCGGGGCCTGGTACACCGACAACGTGGAGCAGGACTACGCCTTCCAGGGCCGCATCAACGCGTTCTACGCCTGGGCCGCCCAATACAACAGCGCCTACCAGCTGGGCAGTACCGCCGCGCAGGTCAAGGCCGCCTGGTACCGGGCCCGCAACCAGCTGCTGGCGCACCCGATCGACGGGATCATCGGCGCCGACGAGTTCGACGACACCTTCCTGGCCGGCGGCTACCTGAACGAGCTGTGGCCCAGCCTGGCCCAGGCCCTGTCGTCCTACCTGAACGCGGGCCAGACCAGCCAGCTGGTCGCCCAGTACGAGTCGAACGGGGTGCAGGACGAGAACGAGTTCGCCGTGTACAACGCGGTCGAGTGCTCCGACGTGGCCTGGCCGCGCAGCTGGTCCTACTGGACGTCGGACACCCAGATGATCTACCGGACGGCCCCGTTCGAGGCATGGGACAACGCCTGGTACAACGCCGCCTGTGCGTTCTGGCCGGTGCACGGCCCGGCCCAGCCGCTGAAGATCGGCGCCGCCGGGCTGCCCGGCATCTTGATGCTGCAGGGCACGCTGGACGCGGCCACGCCGTACGCCGGCGCGCAGGACGCCCACAAGCTGCTGCCGTCGGCGCGGATGGTCGTGGTCTCCGGTGGCGGCAACCACGGGCAGTCATTCGAGCAGCCGTCGAACACGTGCGTGCAGAATTACCTGAACGCATACCTGGCCACCGGAGCCCTGCCGAACGGCCCTGGTCTGGTCAACGCCACCTGCGCGGCCGTGCCGGATCCGACGCCGCTCAGCTAGCCGGGCCACGAGCCGCTCATCCTGGACCTGACGGCGCGTTCAGGATGAGAATTTACGGCGCTATGGCCCCGTGTACGCTAGCAATATGTTGCGGGTAAGGCCGCCCGGGTCGACGGTGCGGCTGCTCGATGAGCGTGACCATGCCGCGGTACTGGCCGTCTGCGATCGCGATCCGGTGACGAACGTATTCGTCAGTTCCCGGGTCCGCGCCCTGGGCCTGCAGCCGGGGCGGCTGGGTGCCCAGATGTGGGGGCACGGACCGGGCGGCCGGCTGGAATCCCTGTGCTACGCCGGCGCCAACCTGGTCCCGGTCGCGGCCACGCCGGACGCGGTGGTGGCCTTCGCGGACCGCGCCCTGCGGCAGGGCCGGCGCTGCTCGTCGGTGGTCGGCCCGGCCGCCGAGGTCCAGGCCCTGTGGGCCCTGCTGCGGCCGCGATGGGGACCGGCCCGCGAGATCCGGCCGGTACAGCCGGTCATGGTCACCGCGGGACCACCACCGGTGGCGCCCGACCCGCTGGTCCGGCGGGTCCGGATGGACGAGCTGGACATCCTGTGGCCCGCCTGCGTGGCGATGTTCACCGAGGAAGTCGGCGTCTCGCCGACCATCGGAGACGGCGGCGCCTCCTACCGGGCCCGGCTCGAGCAGTTGATCAGGTCCGGCCGGGCGTTCGCCAGGATCGAGCACGGCCAGGTGATCTTCAAGGCCGAGATCGGGGCGGTCACCCCGCAGGCGTGCCAGATACAGGGCGTGTGGGTGCGGCCGGAGTGCCGCGGCCAGGGCCTGGCCGCGCCGGGCATGGCGGCGATCGTGCTCGAGGCCTCCCGCTCGATCGCCCCGCTGGTATCGCTGTACGTCAACGACTTCAACACCCCGGCCCGCGCGGCCTACCTGCGGGCCGGCTTCGTCGAGACCGGCCGCTTCATGTCCGTGATGTTCTAGGCGGTGCTGCTCCGGCAGGACGACCCCCGGAGCCCCCCGCTGCGCTTCGCGCGTTAGTCGCGGTCGCGGATCTTGCGCAGGTAATCGACGATGGGCTGGAAGGCGGACCGGACCTCCTCCAGCTGCGGGGGCGTGAGCCGGTCGATGAAGTGACGGCGGACGTTGTCCACGTGGTGCGGCGCGACGCGCTCGATGGCGGCGGTGCCGGCGGCGGTCAGCACCGCGAACGTGCCCCGCTTGTCGCCCTCGCACTCGTCGCGCCGGACCAGGCCGCGCTTTTCCATGCGTGAAATCTGGTGCGACAGCCGGCTCCGCGACTGGCTGGTGGCATCCGCGAGATCGGTCATCCGGAGCCGGTGATCAGGCGATTCGGACAGCTCGACCAGAATCTCGTAGTCGCGGCCGTTCAGCCCGTACGCGGTCAGGTCGCGGTCAAGCTGGCGCAGGAGCAACTGGCTCAGGTGAACGGTTGCTCGCCAGGCCTGCTGTTCCTCATCGCTGAGCCACCGCGGCCGGTCATCGGTACCGGGCATAGTAAGAATCTACCTTGGTCCGGCGGTCGCCGGCGACGGAGTTTCTGCTGGCCGGGCGGGACGGCCCCGGAGGTCGGCACGCGGCCCGGCCCGGCCCGCCCCTTCCCAAGTAACCGGGCGTGGGCCAGCCCGGCCTGGCAGGC
This sequence comes from uncultured Actinomycetes bacterium, assembly GCA_963790065.1. Lineage (GTDB taxonomy): Bacteria > Actinomycetota > Actinomycetes > Streptosporangiales > Streptosporangiaceae > Palsa-504. The sequence goes on from CAWBNK010000006.1 coordinate 607,362, forward strand.
CGACAGCTGATGTTGGGCGACAGCCTCGTGCCTGACCAGGCCCAGCTCTCGCAGCAGTGGCAGGCAGGCCTCCAGGTAACCGATGGCGTGCCAGGGCTCGCCCAGGGACACGTAGCTATCCGCGGTCTTGAGCAGGCACAACGCGTACGAGCACGGGGCGCCCTGCGCCTTGAATGCGTCCGCGGCCTGCCGGTAAGCCTCGACGGCGGCCTCGGGGCGGCCCAGGCCGGTGTGGCTGTCGCCGAGCGAGTCGAGGAAGTACGCCCGGTCATGCGGCTGCCGCCTGGCCGTCCCGTCCTCGAGACCCGCAAGCTCATCGCCGAGCCCCGGCGCGACCCCCAGCCCCTCCTGCATTCCTGCAGCCCTTCTGCCTGTCTTGATGTCCCCTTCATCCGCCCGGCGCATGTTAATTGTTTTCCCACCATGGCGATCTCGCCCCCTTAGCGAGATCAGTCGTACGATAGCTGACAAATGTCGCGCTTAGTTCTCAGCCAGTGAGGAGACCGTGGCCGACGTAGCGCCGGGAGATTCAGTCGCGCCAACTGGCGCAGCCTCCGCCGCGGCATACATACGCGAGCTGTTGCTCCGCCCGGGCCGGTACCGGCGGAAGTGGGAGCAGTATGCCGAACGCAGCAGGCCAGGGCATGTGAACCAGCTTGCGGTGGCCGAAGTGCTCGCGCATTACCTGTGGCAGCACCCGCGGGGAAAAGGCGACCTCGACGTGCTGCCGCGCCAGCTAAAGGACACCGCCTCGCGGGCCCTATCAGGCAAGCTGCTGAGCAAGGCCACGCTGGCCCTTTTTGCCGAGGCCTTCGGCTTTGGCACGCTGGAGCGCGACCAGCTGGTCAAGCTGTGGGAAGGCTCCGCGCACGTCCGCGTGCTGTCCGGCCCGCGCGCGATCCGTGACGATAAGGCGGGCCGCCTGGGCCGCCCGCGGGTCAAGACGCTATCGCTGCATGACCATCACTATCTCGGCCCGGATGGCCGGCCGGCCAAGCATCGCGTTATCCAGGTAATCGAGGCAATTGTCGATAATGTAGATCGTATACCATATCGCGGCGATACAAATGCCCTGACCATTGAGATCGGCCAGGGATTCAGCGGCCTGGCCGGGCCGGTATACCAGCCGATTGCAGAACTGTTCGTGGTGGATATGCTGCTGGCCAAGCCGCTGGCGGCCGGAGAAACGGCGACCCTTGAATACTCCGCGAGCTTCCACTACTCCGAGCCGCCGCCGCCGGAGTTCCGCCGGGTAGTGCAATTCTTCGTCGAGAACCTGGATATACGGGTCGAGTTCCATCCCGATAAGCTGCCGGCCCAGGTGGTATGGGCGGTATGGGACGGCCTGGACGGGCCCATCGTCGACCGTGAGGACGTCACCCTGGACAGCCAGTTCGCGGTTCACCGGTACCTTCGGCTGGCCGAGAAGACCGCGGTCGGCTTCCATTGGGACTGGTGATGCCGCCCGCGGCCGGGCCATCCCCGGTGCCGCCAGGCACGCCGGCGAAGGGGGACGGGGAGATGGACCAGGACCTGCCGTGGCACGATCGGCCGGCAAGAATGGGCGCTGTGCGGAAGGATGACGGCGCGGCGACCACCAGTGCCGAACTGCGCACGCACAATCTCGCGCGGCTGCTGCGCGCCATCCATGACGGTGGCGGCCAGCTCACCCGGGCCGAGCTCACCAGGCAGCTCAGCCTGGCCCGGGGCACCGCTACCGTGCTGGTCAGGGACCTGGCCGGACGCCACCTGATCGAGGAGCTGACCAGCCCGGTCGACGCGAGCGCGCAGCGGGCCAGGGGACGGCCGACCGGCGTGCCCTCGGCGCACGCCCACGGGCCCGTCGCGCTGGCCGTCGACCTGCGGGACGACTCGTTCACCCTGGCCGCCTTCGAGCTGACCGGCCGCAGCACGGTGCTCGACCGCCAGGAGCGGGAGGCCGGCTCGGGCACCGGCATGCTGAACGACGTGGCCGAGCGCCTGAAGGTCCGCCGCCGCCAGTTCGGCGGCCGCGTGGTCGGCGTCGGCATCGCGGTCCCGTCGCCGGTCAGCGGCAGCACGATGGTGCAGCCGACGCTGCCCGAATGGCAGGACGTCGACGTGGCCGAGGCGCTGCGCCACCGGCTGGCCGCCGCCTGCCCGGTCCTGATCGGCAACGACGCCACGCTGGCCGGGCTGGCCGAAGCCCGCCGGGGCGTGCTCCGCGGCGTCTCCGTGGCCCTGCACCTGCACGTCGCGACCGGCATCGGCGGGGTCCTGCTGGCCGGCGGCCAGCCGGCCACCGGCGCCCACGGCTCGGCCGGGGAGTTCGGTCACATGCCGCTGACCGGGGGAGACGAGCCATGCCGGTGCGGGGCGATCGGCTGCTGGGAACTTGACGCCGGCGCCCGCGGGCTGCTGCGCGCGGCCGGGCGGCTTGAGCAGCTCGAGCAGGGGGACCGGGTGCTCGAAGCCGAGGAGGTCATCGCGGCGGCGGGTGCCGATCCGCGCTGCGGCCGCGCCCTGACCCACGTGGCCGAAGCCCTCGGCCGGGGCATCGGCGCGCTGGTCAACGCGCAGGACCCGGCGGCGGTCGGCCTGTCCGGCCTGGCCGCCCGGGTCTACGACGCCGACCCGGCCGCGGTCAGGTTCGGCTACCTGTCCACCCTGATGCGGTACCGCCGGGCCGATCCGCCCGCCCTGCTGCCCTCCACGCTGGGCGACCTGGGCGCGCTGACCGGCGCCTCCGAGCTGGTCTTCGACGCCTTCCTGACCCCGCGCGGCCTGGGCGCATGGCCCTCGCCCGAGCAGAAAACCGCGTGACTTCCTGCCGTCGCGGTGGTAGGTTCCCGTCCTCGTGGCTGCGTCAGATGCACAACAAAATCTTTCTACCGAACGGACCGGCGGCGACCCCGTCCTGTCCACAGAACGCGACCAGTTGCGGCGCTCACGGGAGTACCTGCGCCTGATGCGCGAGGACGTGCTCTCCCTCAAGGCCATGGGCGGGGATCCCGTCTCCGAGGAATACCTCAAGGCCGACCTGTACCACCGCGCCGAAGCGCTGAAAGACATCCCCGACGCCCCGCTGTTCTTCGGCCGCCTCGACTACGCGCGCGACGTCGAGGACACCGAAGACGGTGTGGCGGGGCACAGCTTCCACATCGGCCGCCGGCACGTGCACGCCCCGGACGGGACGCCCGCCGTGATCGACTGGCGGGCGCCGGTGTCCCGGCCCTTCTACCGGGCCAGCGGGGCGGACCCGATGAACCTCGAGCTGCGGCGGCGATTCGGCTTCTCCGGCGGCGAGCTGACCGCCTACGAGGACGAGCTGTTCACCACGGATCGTTCCGTCACACCAAAAGAACACCGGCCGAGCCAGATCCTCATCGACGAGATCGAACGGCCGCGGTCGGGTCCCATGCGGGACATCGTCGCGACCATCCAGCCCGACCAGGACGACATCGTGCGCGCCGACGCGGCCCAGACGGTCTGCGTGCAGGGGGCGCCGGGCACCGGGAAGACCGCCGTCGGCCTGCACCGGGTCGCCTACCTGCTGTACGCCTACCGCGAGCAGGTCCGGCGCCGCGGCGTGGTCATGGTCGGTCCGAACCAGGCCTTCCTGTCCTACATCCGCAACGTGCTGCCCGCCCTGGGCGAGCTCGAGGTCACCCAGACCACCGTCGGCGAGCTGGTGGCCGGCTCCGGGTCGGTGCCCGTGCGGGGCGCCGACACCGAGGCCGCCGCGATCGTCAAGGGGGACGCGCGGCTGGCCGAGGTGCTGCGGCGAGCGCTGTGGTCTTCGCTGCGCGAGCCCGCCGCGCCCCTGGTCGTGCCGCGCGGATCCCGCCGGTGGCGGGTCCCGGTCTACCAGCTGCAGGAGCTGGTGGCCGAGCTGAGCACCCGCGGCGTGCGCTACGGCGCGGGCCGCGAACTGCTCGAGCACCGCATCGCGCACGTGGTCCTGACCCAGCTGGAGGAGGCCGGGGAGGCCTGCGACGACCGGACCCACGAGGCGGTGCGGCGCTCCCGGCCGGTGCGCGCCGCGGTGGACGCGATGTGGCCGAAGGTCGATCCGATCCGGCTGGTGTTCGGCCTGCTGTCGTCGGCGCCGGCCCTGGCGCAGGCGGCCGACGGCGTGCTGAGCGCCGCGGAGCAGGAGCTGATCCTGTGGTCGCCGGCGCCGCGGGGACCGGGCTCGGCACGCTGGTCGGCGGCGGACGCAGTGCTCGTCGACGAGGCCCGCGACCTGATCACCCGCACGTCCAGCCTGGCCCACGTGGTGGTGGACGAGGCGCAGGACCTGTCGCCGATGGAATGCCGCGCCCTGGGCCGCCGCTGCTCCACCGGCGCGGCCACCGTGCTCGGCGACCTGGCCCAGGGCACCACGCCGTGGGCCGCGCCCTCCTGGGAGTCGCTGCTGTCCAACCTGGGCAAGCCGGATACCTCGGTCCGTGAGCTGTCGGTGGGCTACCGCGTGCCCCGGCAGATCCTGGACTTCGCCTCGAGCCTGCTCGCCGTCATCGCCCCCGAGCTGCGGCCTGCCTCCTCGCTGCGGGCCGATCCCGGCGCCCTGGACGTGGTGCAGGTGCCGGCCGCCGCGCTGGGTGCCGAGGTCGCGGCGGCCTGCACGCGGGCTTGTTCGCGGCCCGGATCGGTCGCGGTCATCGCCGCCGACCCGCAGGTGGCGTCCCTGGCCGCCGCGCTGGAGGCGGCTGGCCTGGCGTACGGCACGCCCGGCTCCGATGCCCGGCTGACGCTGGTGCCGGTCACGCTGGCCAAGGGCCTGGAGTTCGATCACGTCATCGTGGTCGAGCCCGCCCGGATCGCCCGGGCCGAGGCGCGGGGCCTGCAGCGGCTGTACGTGGCGCTCACCCGGGCCGTGTCCCGGCTGACCGTCCTGTACGCCGAGCCCCTACCGGAAGCCCTGACCTAAAAACACTGCCCGACCCGCTGCCGGTACGTCCGTAAGGCTAGGCGATTGTCCGGTTTAATGCGTCATTTGTGAACCAATGGCGGGCCCGGTGCGTCTGCATGGATAGGGGAAAATGCGGTTGTGCCCGCGAATCTCCTACAGGTGCGACTTTCCCGATGTCCGTTGCGCCCGCGCCGGTGCGGCGGCATCCTGGAAAGGCGACACTAAGTTCTTGATCGACTCCTATTAGTTACAACGGTGATAACGGTGGATGCCAAGCGCGATCCGGACCACATGCAGGCTGTCTATCTGGAGAAGCTGGCCGACGAGCTGACCCATCGGGGGCTTGAGGCCTGGCTCATGGCCCCGCCGGGCCGAGTCCCCAGCTTGTATGTGGTGAACCCGGCCGCCCGTGCCCTTGAGGAAAACGTGTACGCCGGTTGCGGCAAGGACGGCCTGTGGTGGTTCTGGTGGTCGTGGGCCGAGCGGATCTCGGTTGCCGATGACGTCGACCAGGCGGCCAGCACGATCGAGCGGGTGCTCGCCTCGCTGCGCCGCCCCGACTGATCTGCCCAGACTGACCTGCCCACACTGATCGGCCCTGACTGATCGGCCCTGACTGATCGGCACTGACTGATCGGCCCACTGACTGATCGGCACTGACTGACCGGCACTGACTGATCGGCACTGACTGATCCGCGCCTGCGCCCGTGATGGGATGGGCGGATGGATCTGTGCGCGACTCCCGCGGTCGACCTGGCCCGGATGATCAGGACCCGTGAGCTGTCCGCCGCCGAACTGCTCGATGCGGTGCTGACCAGGATCGAGGCGGCCAATCCCGCGGTCAACGCGATCGTCACACTGGCCGCCGAGCAGGCCCGGGCCACGGCGGCGGAACGGGACGCGCAGGCCGCCCGCGGCACCTTCCTCGGTCCGCTGCACGGCCTGCCCATCGCGATCAAGGACCTGGCCGAGACGGCCGGGATCAGGACCACTTACGGATCGCCGATCTTCGCCTCGCACGTGCCCGATTTCGACGCGCCGCACGTGGCCCTGCTCAAGCGGGCCGGCGCGGTGGTGATCGGGAAGACCAACGTCCCGGAGTTCGGCGCCGGATCGCAGACGTTCAATCCCGTCTTCGGGGCCACCCGCAACCCGTACGACACCCGGCTGACCGCGGGCGGCAGCAGCGGCGGCGCCGCCGCGGCCGTGGCGGCCGGCCTGATCCCGTTCGCCGATGGTTCCGACGTGGGGGCCAGCGTCAGGAACCCGGCCGCGTTCTGCGGGCTGGTCGGGCTGCGGACCACGCCCGGCCTGGTCCCGTCCGGCCCGCTGGAGGTCCTGGGCGTGATCGGCCCCCTGGCCCGCACCGCCGCCGACGCCGGCCTGCTGCTGGCCGGGATGTGCGGGCACGACCCGGGCCTGCCGCTGGCCCGGCCCGACCGGCCCGGCGGCTTCCTGACCATCAAGCCCGCCGAGCTGCCCGGGCTGCGGCTGGCCTGGACGTTCGACCTGGGCGACCTGCCCGTGGAGCCGGCCGTCCGGCAGGTCCTCGGCGCGCTGCGGCAGCGCCTGGAGCGGGCCGGCTGCGTCGTCGCCGACGCCGCGCCGCACCTGGCCGACGCCGACGAGGTCTTCCAGGTGCTGCGGGCCGCCCTGATGGCCGGGATGGCGCCCGTGCTCCGCGCCCACCGTGAGCAGGTCAAGGCCACCCTGGCCTGGAACATCGAGAAGGGCCTGGCGCTGACCGGCGAGCAGATCGCCGTCGCCCGGGCCGGGCATGCCGCCATCTTCGGCCGGTTCAAGGACTTCCTGGCCGGCGGCCGCTACGACGCACTGGCCTTGCCCACCGTGCAGGTGCTCCCGTTCCCGGTCGAGACCGAGTGGGTGCGCGAGATCAACGGCGAGCCGATGGCCACCTACATCGACTGGATGCGCTCCTGCTCCCGGATCACGGTCACCGGGCACCCGGCGGTCTCGGTGCCGGCCGGCCGGACCGCGGACGGCCTGCCGGTCGGCCTGCAGCTGGTCGGACCCTACGGCGGCGACCGCCGGCTGCTCGAGCTGGCCGCCGCGGTCATGGAGCTGGACAGCTAGGACAGGTCAGGCCGGATCAGCCCGGGTCAGGCCGGATCCAGGCCGGGGAAGGCCTGGGTGCTGCCCCGCCAGAAGGCCGCCCGCTCCGCCGAGCCCTGCATGGCCAGCGCGCCGAAGCTACGAAGCTGCTGGTCGCTGACCGCGACCAGGCCCAGGTAGGCCCGGGTCACGCCGTCCTCCAGGTAGGCCGCCAGGTCCCGCGCACTGGCCGCGTCGTGCACCGCGAACGGCAGCTGATAGAAGGCCCGGGCCGCGACGGGGGCCGCGCCGAGCCTGGCGATCATGGTCACCAGCTGGTCCCTGGCCTCGCTGTGCCTCGTCCAGTCCTGCTCGGCGGCCGCCTGGCCGGTCCCGCTCAGGTGGGCGCCGGCCACCCCGTAGCCGAAGATGGCGGCGTCCTCGGCCGCCAGCGCGTCCTGCAGCGCGAATACCGGCGCGACCAAGGCCATCACCCCGTCTATCCGCCCAGCACCATGGCGTGCGTCGCGTCAGAGGCCGCGATGCTGGCGAACAGCTGGGCCAGGCCGGGCTGCACCGTGGCCAGCCTGCGCAGCAGGCTCGCCGCCGACGCGCCTTCGGCCGCGTGCAGCTGGGCGATGCTCACCGCTGCGGGCGTCCCGCTCGCGGTGGCCGCCGGGCTCGCTGAGGCCGACGGCGCGGGTGCGGGCAGGATGAGCCGGGAGCGCAGCCGGGCCAGGTGCGACTGGTGCTGGGTGAGCAGCGCCTCGAGCCCGTACTCCCGGACGGTGGCCCGCGCGCCGGTGCCGATGGCGGCCTGGTACAGCCGGATCAGGGCCTGCTCCGCCGCGATGACCGCCTGCAGCGTGAGCACGTCCGGGGCCGGGCTCGGCGGCCCGGCCAGCGGATCGGGCCCGGTGAACGCGTCGGAGGACCGGCAGCCGGAGGCGGCCAGCAGCACCGGCAGCGCCGCTGCCGAGGCGGCCAGCACGCGGCGCCTCGGCAGGATGTCTGGCACACCGGCAAGCTACCACGTGCTGCTGGCCGGTCCTATCCGCGCCAGGGCCCCGCGGCGGATAGGCTAGGAGCCAATCCTGCAGGTCGCGGACGAGGAGGTCGTGATGCCCGATAGTTCGCGTCACGCACCCAAGCCACGCGGTGTTACCCCGGGGGGGCGAGCCCCCCAGACCTCTCCGTCCCCTGGTCCGCGCAAGGGACCGGGGGGCTCAGTGGACGAGAGCAGGATCGCCGATGTCATCGGGCCCGTCGTGGCTGCGGCCGGGATGGACCTGGAATCGGTGCGGGTGACCGCCGCGGGCAGGCGGAGGCTGCTGCGCGTGGTGGTCGACAGTGACCGGGGGGTGAGCCTGGACGACGCCGCGACCGTCAGCCGCGAGCTGTCCGCCGCGCTCGACCAGATGGCCGTGATGGGCGACTTCCCGTACACGCTGGAGGTCTCGTCGCCCGGCGTGGACCGCCCGCTGACCGACCGCAGGCACTGGCGGCGCGCGGTCGGACGGCTGGTCAAGGTCACGGTCACGGATTCAGGGGGTTCGGGGAATTCGGGGGTCGTATCCGGGCGGATCGTCTCGGCCGACGCCGACGGGGTGACCCTGGACGTCGACGGTGCCCGCCGCCGCTTCCCCTACGCCGTGCTGGGCGCCGGGGCCATCCAGGTGGAGTTCGGGCACCCGCCATCGGAGCTTGGAGCGACCCGCGATGGACATTGACCTGACCGTGCTGCGGAGCCTGGAGAGCGAGAAGGACATTTCGCTGGAGCAGGCCATCAAGGCCATCGAGGACGCGCTGCTCGTGGCCTACCACAAGTCCGAGGGCGCGTCGGTGACCGCCCGGGTCGAGGTGGACAGGAAGAGCGGCCACGTCACGGTCTGGGCCGTCCAGACCGGCCCGGACGGCGCGGCGGTGCGGGAATACGATGACACCCCCGCCGGGTTCGGCCGGATCGCGGCCACCACCGCCCGCCAGGTGATCCTGCAGCGGCTGCGCGACGTGGAAGACGAGCTGACCTTCGGCGAGTACGCGGGCCGCGAGGGCGACATCGTGGCCGGCGTGATCCAGCAGGGCAAGGATCCCCGCACCGTCCTGGTTGACCTGGGCAAGCTGGAGGCGGTACTGCCCCCGGCCGAGCAGGTGCCCGGCGAGCGGTATGTCCACGGCGAGCGGATCCGGTGCTACGTCCTGCACGTGCGCAAGGGGCACCGCGGGCCCTCGGTGACCCTGTCCCGCACGCACCCGGGACTGGTCAAGAAGCTGTTCGCGCTGGAGGTGCCGGAGATCGCGGAAGGCGCGGTGGAGATCGTGGCGATCGCCCGCGAGGCCGGCCACCGGACCAAGATCGCGGTCCGGTCCCATCAGCCGGGCATCAACGCCAAGGGCGCCTGCATCGGCCCGATGGGCAGCCGGGTACGGAACGTGATGAACGAGCTGCACGGCGAGAAGATCGACATCGTCGACTACGCCGACGAGCCGGCCAGCTTCGTGGCCAACGCCCTGTCCCCGGCCCGGGTCAGCCGCGTGCACGTGGTCAACCTGGCGGCCAGGGAAGCCCAGGTCATCGTGCCCGACTACCAGCTGTCCCTGGCCATCGGCAAGGAAGGGCAGAACGCCAGGCTGGCCGCCAGGCTCACCGGCTGGCGGATCGACATCAGGTCCGACGCCGGGCCGGCCGAGCCCGCGCCGCCGCGCGGCCGGGCCGGGCCGAGCGGCACCGCCGCCGCCGTGCCTGGTACGGCGCCTGTCGTCGCTGCTGCGCCCGCCTCTGCAGAAGCGGAACCGTCGGCGCAGCTCTCGCCTGGTGCCGGGGATCTGCGGACGCGGTAGACTAGGTAGCGGAATGGCCGTCCGAACCGAGCGGCAGGGCTCAGGTATGCCCATATTGCGTACCTGTGTAGGCTGCAAAGAGCGGGCGGTTAAGTCCAGCCTGTTGCGTTTCGTGGCGGTTGGGGACGTTGTCCAGCCTGACCCGCAGGCCCGGCTCCCGGGCCGGGGTGCGTACCTGCATCCCAGCCTGGCGTGCTTCGAGCTTGCGCGGCGGCGCCGGGCGTTCCCCCGGGCACTTCGGGCCGCAAGATCGCTCAGCCTCAACCCACTGGCTGAGTATCTTTGCGGCGCGGAATCCCCGGCATAACATTGCTGGCGAGCGGGACGCCTCTGGCTGGGCTACAGGCTTAACGCGAGGAAAAACACCTGTCGGAAAGCAGGTCGAGAAGCTGATGAGCGCTCGATGAGCACGCGGCGATGATCACCATAGGCTGAGGCCGACCCGGAGCACGCTCTGCCCGGGCCGGGGTCCGGAAGTGGCCCAGGGGACTGGGCCGAGAAGGAGCGTAGTGGCGAAGGTCCGGGTTTACGAACTCGCGAAAGAGTTCGGTGTCGAGAGCAAGGCCGTGATGGACCAGCTCAAGGAAATGGGCGAGTTCGTGCGGTCGGCGTCTTCGACGATCGAGGCGCCGGTGGTCAGGCGGCTCAAGGAAGCGTTTGCCGGCTCGACGGCTGTTCAGGATAAGGCCAGGTCCGGGGCGTCCGGCCCGCGTGCGGGCGCGCCCGCGGGCGGCGATGGCGCACGCGCCCAGGCAGGTTCCGGCCCGCGGGCCGGAACGGCCCCGCGCGGCGGCAGCCCGGCGAACGCGACGGGCGCAGCGGTGCCGGGCAGCCCGCCCGCGCCCCGGGTCGCCCCCGATACAGCGAACGGCACGGCCGCGCCGGATGGAGCCAGCCCCGGTATTCCGGTCGTGCCCCCGGCCAGCCCCCGCGATAGCGAAGGCACCGGGAGCGCTCCAGACGTCGCGGCGCGGCACCTGCCGCCGGTTCCGCCGTCGCCGGCGTCCCGGCCCGGGCCTGACGCCCAGCCGGAAACCGGGACGCCAGCCGCCCCGGGCGCCGGCGCGCCGAGAGTCCCGGGACCGCCGCGGACTCCGATTACCCCCGCAGATTTCCGTGGCCCGGGGACCCCCCAGGCCCGTCCCGCGTCGCCCCGGCCTGGCGCACCCGGCGGCCAGCGTCCTGGCGGCCAGGGACCAGGTGCCCAGGGACCAGGTGCCCAGGTGCCTGGTGGCCAAGGACCTGCAGGTGGCCAGGGGTCAGGTGCCCAGGGACCGGCAGGCGGCCAGGCCGGCCGCCCGGCCGCTCCGCGCACTCCCGGTCAGGGCGCCCCGCGGCCTGGTGCTCCCCGGCCCGGTGGCGGCTCGTCGCGTCCCGGTGCTCCCCGGCCCGGCCCGAGGCCGGGTAACAACCCGTTCAGCTCGACCGCGACCGGCATGGGATCGGCGCCGCCGGCCCGGCCGCAGGGTCCCGTCCCCGGTCAGCCGGCCCGCCCGGGCCAGCCGGTCGGCGGCTCTGCCGGTACCGCAGGGCCTGGTGGACCGCGTCCGGCCGGCGGCCGTGGGCCAGGCCGGCCCGGCGCGCCCGATGGCGGGCGTCCCGGCGGCCCGCGTCCTGGCGGTCCCCGGCCGAGCCCCATGAACATGCCGTCCCGCCCGGCGCCCTCCGGCGGTGGCCGCGGCGGCCCAGGCGGTGGCCGCGGCGGCCCAGGCGGCGGCCCCGGCGGCCCGGGTGCCGGCACCCGGCCCGGCGGCGGCGCTGGCGGCGGTCGTGGCCCAGGGGCCGGTGCGCGGCCCGGTGGCGGCGGCGGTCCCGGTGCCGGTGCTCCCCGCGCCGGCGCGGGCGGCGGTCCGCCCCGTCCGGGCGGTGGCGGCGGCGGCCGCGGGCGCAGCGGCACCCAGGGTGCCTTCGGGCGGCCCGGCGGGCGTCCGTCCCGGGGCCGGAAGTCAAAGAAGCAGCGGCGCCAGGAGTTCGACAACATGCAGGCGCCGTCGATCGGCGGCGTCCAGGTCCCGCGCGGCAACGGCCAGGTGGTCCGGCTGAGCCGGGGCGCCAGCCTGAGCGACTTCGCCGACAAGATCGGGGCCAACCCGGCCTCGCTGGTACAGGTCCTGCTGCACCTGGGCGAGATGGTGACCGCGACCCAGTCCGTCAACGATGAGACCTTGCAGTTGCTCGGGGCCGAGCTGAACTACACCGTTCAGGTCGTCTCGCCGGAGGAAGAGGACCGGGAGCTGCTCGAGTCGTTCGACATCGAGTTCGGTGAGGACGAGGGCGAAGACGCCGACCTGGTGGCCAGGCCGCCGGTCGTCACGGTGATGGGTCACGTCGACCACGGCAAGACCAAGCTGCTCGACGCGATCAGGCACACCAACATGGTGGCCAGGGAAGCCGGCGGCATCACCCAGCACATCGGCGCCTACCAGGTGACCCAGGAGGTGGACGGCGAAGAGCGCAAGATCACCTTCATCGACACCCCGGGTCACGAGGCGTTCACCGCCATGCGGGCCCGCGGCGCCGAGACCACCGACCTGGTGGTGCTCGTGGTGGCGGCCGATGACGGCGTGAAGCCGCAGACCACGGAGGCGCTCAACCACGCGCAGGCGGCGGGCGTGCCGATCGTGGTGGCCGTCAACAAGGTCGACAAGGAAGGCGCCGACCCGCAGCGGGTCCGGGCCCAGCTGACCGAGTACGGCCTGGTGGCCGAGGAGTTCGGCGGCGACACGCAGTTCGTGGACGTGTCCGCTACCCAGCGCAGCGGGATCAGCGACCTGCTCGAGGCGATCATCCTGACCGCCGACGCCTCGCTCGACCTGCGGGCCAATCCGGACCAGGACGCCCAGGGCGTGGCCCTGGAGGCGCACCTGGACAAGGGCCGCGGCCCGGTGGCCACCGTGCTGGTGCAGCGCGGCACGCTGCACGTCGGCGACTCGATCGTCTGCGGCGAGGCGTTCGGCCGGGTGCGGGCCATGCTGGATGAGAACGGCGAGCCGATCAGTGAGGCCCTGCCGTCCCGGCCGGTCATGGTGCTCGGCCTGACCGCCGTTCCTGGCGCGGGCGACAACTTCCTGGTCGTCTCCGATGACCGGATGGCCAGGCAGATCGCCGAACGCCGGGAGGCCCGCGAGCGGGTCGCCCAGTTCGCCCAGGGCCGGCGCCGGGTCACGCTGGAGGACCTGGACCAGGCGTTCAAGGCCGGCGAGCGCGAGGAACTGCTGCTCATCATCAAGGGCGACGTGTCCGGCTCGGTGGAAGCCCTGGAGGACGCGCTGCTCAAGCTGGATGTCGGCGAGGAAGTCACCCTGCGCGTGATCGGCCGCGGCGTCGGCGCGATCACCCAGGACGACGTGAACCTGGCCATCGCCTCGGACGCGGTGATCATCGGCTTCAACGTCCGGCCGGCCGGCCGGGCGGGCGAGCTGGCCCAGCGCGAGGGCGTGGACATCCGCTACTACTCGATCATCTACCAGGCGATCGAGGAGGTCGAGGCCGCGCTCAAGGGCATGCTCAAGCCCGAGTTCGAAGAGATCCAGCTCGGCACGGCGGAGGTCAGGGAGGTCTTCCGGGTGCCGCGGGTCGGGAACATCGCCGGCTGCATCGTCCGCACCGGGTCGATCCACCGCAACAGCAAGGCGCGGCTGATCCGGGACAGCGTGGTGATCTCCGACAACCTCACGGTGGACTCGCTGCGCCGGTTCAAGGACGACGCGACCGAAGTCCGCGAGGGCTTCGAGTGCGGTATCGGCATCGGCTACAACGACATCAGGATCGAGGACACCATCGAGACCTTCGAGATGCGGGAGAAGCCGAGGGCCTGATCACGTACCAGCCGGGCCCCAGGTACCCGGGCGGCGGAGCGATGCCGTGTACGTCGCGGCGCTGACGCTGGACGTGCTGCTGGGCGACGTGCACTCGCTGAAGGCCAAGCGGGCCGTCGTCCGGCCGCTCGTCGCCGAGCTGCGCCGGCGCTATCCGGGTGTGGCGGTCGCCGAGACCGGTCACCTGGACCTGCACCGGCGGGCCGAGATCGGGGTGGCGGTGGTGTCCGCGACGGCCTCGGACGCGTTGAGCGTGCTCACCGAGTGCGAGCGCCTGGTGGCCGGGCACCCCGAGGTCGAGCTGCTGTCGGCACGGCAGCGGCTGTTCAACGAGGAGGAGTGACGGACCATGGACGCTCCCAGGGCGCGCAAGCTCGCCGACAGGATTAGCCAGATCGTCGCGGAGATGCTGGAACGGCGGATCAAGGACCCCAGGCTCGGCTTCATCACCGTCACCGAGGCCCGGCTGACCAACGACCTGCGTGAGGCCACCGTGTTCTACACGGTCTACGGGACCGACGCCGAACGCGCCGACACGGCGCAGGCCCTGGCCAGCGCGACCGGCATCATCCGGTCCGAGGTGGGCAGGCAGCTCGGCCTGCGGCACACCCCTTCGCTGGCCTTCGTGGCCGACGCGCTGCCCGAGAACGCCAAGCGGATCGAGGAACTGGTCGCCCTGGCCAAGGACGCGGACGCCGAGCTGGCCCGCAGCCGGGAAGGTGCCGTCCCGGCCGGCGACCCGGATCCCTACCGCAAGCCCGCCGAGGACGACGACGATGACGAGGACGACTCGGACGGATGAGCAGCCCCAGCGGCCTGGTCATCGTCGACAAGCCCGGCGGGATGACGTCGCATGACGTGGTGGCGCGCATCCGGCGGCTGGCCGGGACCAGGCGGGTCGGCCATGCCGGGACCCTGGACCCCATGGCCACCGGCGTCCTGGTGGTCGGCGTGGAGAAGGCCACCCGCCTGCTCGGGTACCTGACCCTGACCGAGAAGGAATACGCCGCCACCATCAGGCTCGGCCAGTCCACCAGCACCGACGACGCGGAGGGCGAGATCACCTCGGCCGCGCCCGCCGCGGACGTTTCCGCGGAGACATTGGCGGCCGAAGTGAACCGGCTCACCGGCGAGATCTGGCAGGTCCCGCCCGCGGTCAGCGCGGTCAAGGTCGACGGCCAGCGTGCCTACCGGCTGACCCGGGCCGGCGCGGCGCCGGAACTGAAGCCGCGCCCGGTGACCGTCTACGAGTTCACCATCACCGCGGTCCGCCGCGACGGCGACCTGATGGACGTCGATGCCACCGTGCGCTGCTCCAGCGGCACCTATATCCGGGCCCTGGCCCGCGACCTGGGCGCCGCGCTGGGCACCGGGGGGCACCTGACCTGCCTGCGCCGGACCCGGGTCGGCGGCTACCGCATCGAGATGGCCCGCACCCTGGAGCAGCTGGCCGAGCACTTCGAGATCGTCCCGCTGGCCCAGGCCGCCGCGGCGGCATTCCCGCGCCGGGACCTGTCCGCCGACGAGGCTCGCCGCCTCGCCCACGGCGGCCGCCTGGCCACGCAGGCCGCCCCGACCGCACAAGCCGCGGCCACCGCGGACCATCCGACCGCCGCGTTCGCCCCCGATGGCTCGCTGGTCGCCCTGCTGGCCGAGCAAGACGGACAGGCGCGCCCGCTGGTGGTCTTCGCCTGACGCTAGGCTGGTGCTCGCCGCCGACGAAGCGACGAAGGAGGAACGGGGATCGTGTACCGCTGGTACGGCCTGGGCGACGTGCCGCCCGACTGGGCCGGTTGCGTCGCGACCATCGGCGTGTTCGACGGCGTGCATCGCGGCCACCAGCGGGTCGTGGAACGGGCCGTCCAGCTCGGCCGCGAGCAGGGCCTGCCGGTCGTGGTGGTCACCTTCGACCCGCATCCGGACGAGGTGGTCCGGCCGGGTTCGCACCCGCTGCACCTGACCACCTGGCGGCGGCAGGCCGAGCTGCTGTTCGGCCTGGGCGCCACCGCCGTCTGCGTGCTCCCGTTCAATCTGGAGTTCTCCCGCCTCAGCCCGGACGAGTTCGTCCGGGTCGTGCTGTCCGAGCGGCTGCACGCCTCGGCCGTGGTGGTGGGGGAGGACTTCCGCTTCGGCCACAAGGCCGTCGGCGACGTGGCGCTGCTGGCCCAGCTGGGCGAGAAGTACGACTTCACCGCCGAGGGCGTGCCGCTGCTGGTGGTGGACGGCGTGACGATCTCCTCCACCTACATCAGGGACTGCCTGGCCGCCGGCGACGTGGCCGCCGCCGCGGCGGCCCTGGGCCGCCCGCACCGGGTCGAGGGCGTGGTGGTCCGCGGTCACATGCGCGGCCGCGGGCTTGGCTTCCCGACCGCCAACGTGGAGCCCCTGCCCTACACCGCGATCCCGGCCAACGGCGTCTACGCCGGCTGGCTGGCCAGCCTGGACCTGGACGGCGCTCAGACCAGCCGCTGGCCCGCCGCGATCTCGGTCGGCACCAACCCGACCTTCGGCGGCAGCGACCGCAGCGTGGAGGCCTACGCCCTCGACCGCGACGACCTGGACCTCTACGGCGTGCACGCCGCTATCGACTTCGCCGACCGCCTCCGCGGCAACCACCGCTTCGAGACGGTCGACGCCCTAGTCACCCAGATGTACGCCGACGTAGCCCAGGCCCGCGCCCTGACCTCTGGCTGACCAGCCTCCCCGCCGCTGACCCCTCCCCGCAGTAATCTTTCTTTTCTGACGAACGATCCGGGGTACCCGCCCCGCGATCCCCGTCGAACCCGGTAACCGTCGTCGGCGCTCCAGCCCTTCCCCAAGCTCCCGCTGCCAGGAGCCTCCAGACCTATCGCCAGCAATTACCGCCCGGCCAGCGCGGCCTCCAGCGCGGACCTGATCGGGGCCAGGCGCTTGGCGGCGGTCCAGCGGGCGGCCGGCAGGGGCCGTCCGGCCAGCGGCTCGATGATCTCGATGTAGCACTTGATCTTCGGCTCGGTGCCGCTCGGCCGCAGTACCACCCGGGCGTTGACCAGCCGCAGGATCAGCACGTCCGCCCGCGGCAGCCCGTCGCCCGGTGCCGTCGTACCCCCGCCGTGCGCTAGGCCCGCGCCGCCGTCGCCGCCGCCCAGCGCTGCACCCGCCGCGCCGCCGTAGGCGGCCGCCAGGTCGGTCAGGCCCGTCACCGGCTCGTCGCCCAGAGCGGCCGGGGGATGAGCCCGGAGCCGCCGCATGACCTCAGCCTGGTCGGCGGTGCGCAGCGTCACCTGGGAGGTCAGGTGCACGCCGTGGGCCGCCTCCAGATCGTCGTACCGCTGCAGCACCGAACGCCCGGCCGCCTTGGCCTCCGCGGCCAGCCAGAGCATGGCCAGGGCGGCGCCGATGCCGTCCTTGTCGCGCACCACGTCACCGACGTCGTAGCCGAGGGCTTCCTCGTAGCCGAACAGGAAACGGGCGCCAGGGACCCGGTCGGCCGCCCGGGAGATCCACTTGAAGCCGGTCAGCGTTTCCGCGTACCTGACCCCGGCACTCGCCGCGATCTTGGACAGCAGGGTCGAGGAGACGATGGTGGTCGCCACCAGCCGGTCCCCAGGTGCGGCCTGGCCCGCCGTCCGCTCCAGCAGGCTGGCGCCCAGCAGGGCGCCCAGCTGGTCTCCGGTCAGCACCAGCCATTCCGCCTGGCCCGCGTCCTGGCCGCCCGGGCGCGGCACGGCCACGGCCAGCCGGTCACCGTCCGGGTCGCTGGCGATGAGCAGGTCGGCGCCGATCCGCCGCGCGTCGGCCAGTGCCAGGTCGAGCGCGCCCGGCTCCTCGGGGTTCGGGAACGCGACCGTGGGAAAGTCCGGGTCGGGCTGCGCCTGCGCCGCCACCACGTGCGGCGGCGCGAAGCCCGCCTGGTCGATGGCCCGCAGCATCAGGTCGCCCGCCACGCCGTGCATGGCCGTGTACACCACGGTGAGCTTGGCCCGGTCCGAGCCGGAGCCTGGCCCGGCGGAGGTGGCCACCACCGCGTCCAGGTAGGCCCGGGCGATCTCGTCGCCGTGGCGGGTGATGAGCGGGCTGTCCGCCGCCGCGACCGGAACCTGCGCCAGCGGCCCGAGCGTCGCGATCCGGGCCTCGATCTGCGCGTCGGCGGGCGGGATGACCTGGCCGCCGTCGCTCAGGTAGAGCTTGTAGCCGTTGTCCGCGGCCGGGTTGTGGCTGGCGGTGATCATCACGCCGGCCGACGTGCCCAGGTGCCGGACCGCGAAGGCCAGCAGGGGAGTGGGGCCGGGCAGCGGCAGCACGTGCACCGCGATGCCCGCCCCGGCCAGCACCCCGGCCGCCTCGGCCGCGAACTCCGCCGACCGGTGCCGCGCGTCGCACCCGACCACCACGCTCACGCCCGCCCCGGCTGACCCGCCGGCCCCAGCCGCTGCGCTCTCCCCGGCATGCGCGCCGTCAGGACCCGGGTCCAGCAGCCAGCCGGCCACGGCGGCGGTGGCGGCTCGCACCACGGCCCGGTTCATCCGGTTCGGGCCCGCGGCGACCACCCCGCGCAGCCCGGCCGTGCCGAACTCCAGCCGTCCCGCGAACCGGTCCCGCAATTCCGCCAGCGCCGCGGCATCCGGGCCCCCGAACGCCCGGTCCGCCAGCCCGCTCAGCTCAGCCCGGTCGCCCGCATCGGGATCGTCCGCGATCCAGGCCTCCACCCGCTCCCGCAGCTCACCCTCGCTCATCACTCACGCTCCCCTCTCCCCGCCCGCCCCGGAAACGGCCTGCCCCGGACCCGCGCGCAGGTCGGGACATGCGCGCGCCACGGACCGTTCGGCATAGCGAATTTAGGACTTGATGTAGGGGATGCCCTCGGCCCGCGGGCCGCGGACCTTGCCGACCAGGCCGGCCAGCACGATGATCGTGATGACATACGGGGCGGCCAGCAGCAGGTTCGACTGGATGGGCGTGTTCAGCGTGGACATGATCGACTGCAGCTGGGTAGTGAACCCGAACAGCAGGGCGGCCGAGATAGCGCCGATCGGCGTGTACCGCCCGAAGATCATCGCGGCCAGCGCGATGTAGCCCTCGCCGGAGGTCATGTCAAAGCCGAACGCGCCGACCGACCCGATCGTGAAGTAGGCGCCGCCCACCCCGGCGATGAGGCCGGCCGCGATGACGTTGCGGTACCGCATGGCGATCACGTTGATGCCCACCGTGTCGGCCGCGATGGGATGCTCGCCGATGGCCCGGGTCCGCAGGCCCCAGCGGGTGCTGAACAAGCCGACCTGGACGCTGGCCAGCGCGATGTAGGTGAGGTACAGGAAGATCGTGGCGTCGAAGAAGATCGGGCCGATGATCGGGATGTCGCCGAGCAGCGGGATCTTGATCGCGGCGAACGTGGGCGGCGAGTTCAGCGTGTTCTGGTAGGGCACCATGAGGCCGTCGAACAGGTACCCGGTCAGGCCCAGGACCAGCGTGTTCAGCACCACGCCGAGGACCACCTGGTCGACCCGGTAGCCGATGGCGAACACGGCCAGCAGCACCCCGACCAGCGAGCCGGCCATGGCCCCGCAGATCAGGCCCAGCCACAGCGAGCCGGTCACGGTGGAGACGATGGCGGCGGTGAACGCGCCGAGCAGCAACTGACCCTCGATGCCGACGTTGATCACCCCGGAGCGGGAGCAGACGACGCCGGTCAGCGCGCCCAGCATGATCGGGATCGACTGCCCCAGCGTGCCCTGCAGCAGGTTCACGATGTTGAACGCCGTGGTCTGGCCCGCGTCGGCCCAGCACAGCAGGGCTAGCACAAACAGGAACAGGACCAGCCCGATGGCCACCCGGCGCATCAGCTTGCTCAGCGGCACGAAGGCTCGCACCAGCGCCAGCGCGATCGATATCCCGCCGCACACGTAGCAGGTCGCGGCCGCGGGCAGGGTGAGGTTGGGCACCGTGACCTTGGCGAAGGGCTGGGAGAACGCGAACGTCGCGTCCCCCTTATGCGAGTATCCGCCCAGCACGAAGATGTTGATCAGCCCGAACGCCGCGAACGTGGCCGGCGCCAGCCAGCGCCGGAAGGGGCTGACCGGGGCTTCGTTCACCAGCGCCTGGTCGGTCAGGACGTGGCCCGCGATGGTCATGCGTTCCATCCCTTGGACATAACCCCGCCGACCCCGCCCGCGCTGGCGGCCCGTAGTCGGTACATGGCCCTGATCAGCGGCGGCGCCGCGACGAACAGGACGATCACGGCCTGCAGCACCTCCACCATGTCCACCGGGGTGCCGGTGACGGCCTGCATGAGCGGCGCCCCGGCGTGCAGCGCGCCGAACAGCAGCCCGGCGAGCACGACCCCGAGCGGCCGGCCCAGGCCGAGCAGCGCGACCGTGATGGCGTCGATGCCGTACGTTCCGTAGCTCTGGAAGTTGGTGGTGAAGTCGGTGCCCTGGATGACCGTGGCACCGGCCAGCCCGGCCAGCCCGCCGGCGATCAGCATCACCAGCACCCAGGTCCGCTCCACGTTCATGCCCGCCACCCGGGCGGCGGCCGGGTTCTTGCCGATGCTGCGGAACTCGAACCCCGTTGTCGTCCGGTTCAGCAGCCACCAGATGGCGAGCGCACAGGCCAGGGCGACGAGGAAGCCCGCGTTGATGCGCAGGTGCGAGCCGAACAGCAGCGGCAGGTGCGCGTTGCCCGCGATGGCCGCGGTGATCTCGTTGCTGCTGTGCGGCGCCTGCATCAGGTAGGGGAAGGACAGCAGGTAAGCCAGCAGGTAGATCATGACGTAGTTCAGCATGATCGTGACGATGACCTCGTGCGCGCCGGTCCGGGCCTTGAGCTCGCCGACTATCCAGCCCATGAACGCGCCGCCCACGAAACCGCCGATCACGCACACCACCACGTGTACCACGACCGGCAGGCTGACTCCGTAGCCGAGGTAGGTGGCGAAGATCATGCCGCCGATGATCTGGCTCTGCGCGCCGATGTTGAACAGGCCCGCCTGGTAGGGCAGCGCGACCGCCAGGCCGGCCAGGATCAGCGGCGTGGCCTGGACGCAGGTCTCCGACAGCGGGTAGAACACGGCGGACAGGTAGCCGTCGTGGATCGCCGCGCTGAACGAGGCCTGCTGGAACAGCGCCGAGACCGTATGCGGGTTGAAGATCGATCCCTCGAACATCTCAATGTAGGCGCCCACCGCGGTATCCCAGGCCGCGGCGATGGCGTGCCCGGGGTCGGAGAACAGGTTGCCCCAGGCGTGCAGCACGGTGGTGTTGGTGAACGCGTTCAGCAGCCCGCCGACCACGAACGCGGTGAAGATGGCCAGGACGGTGACCGTGACCGTGTTGCCCTCGAGGATCGAGTCCCTGATGATCCGGCCGGGGCCGGGACGGGTCTGCTTCTTCTGCACCTTGGCCGCGCCGGCCGGGCCCGCTTGGTCGCTCATTCTCCCGCTCCCGGTATGCCCGTCGGGGCGCTAGGGCTGGGTTCCGTCCCGGACGGCCCCGGAGGGTCCGGGAGGTCCGCGGACGCCAGCGGGCCCGCGAGCGCCGAGGCCGCCGCCGGGTCCTGGTCGGCACCGCCCGCCATCAGCTTCCCGAGTTCCTCCACCGGCACCGTCGGCGGCCGGAAACCGGTGATCTTGCCCTCGTACATGACCGCGATCCGGTCCGCCAGGGCGTAGATCTCGTCGAGTTCGGCCGAGACGATCAGCACGGCCACGCCCTTGTCGCGCTGGGCCACGATGCGGCGGTGCACGAACTCGATCGAGCCCACGTCGAGCCCGCGGGTGGGCTGGCTGGCGATGAGCAGCTTGTGCTCGTGGGCCAGTTCCCTGGCCAGGATGACCTTCTGCTGGTTACCGCCGGACAGCGTGCCGACCGCGGTGTCGGCCGAGGTGGTCCGGACGTCGAATTCCTTGACCCGTTCGGCCGCGTTGGCGGCGATGGCGCCGAGGTTGAGGTTGATGCCCTTGGCGAAGGGCGCCTTGTTGTACTGGTCGAGCACCATGTTGTCGGCCACGGAGAAGTCGCCGATCAGCCCATCTTCCTGGCGGTCCTCGGGCACGTAGGCGATGCCGGCCTCCAGCCGCTGGGCCGGCGTGGCGCGGGTGAGGTCGCGGCCGTCCAGCGTGACGCGGCCCGCCGTAGCGGCCCGCAGCCCCATCAGGGCCTCGCACAGCTCGGTCTGCCCGTTGCCCTGGACGCCTGCCACGCCGAGGATCTCGCCCGCCCGGACCTGGAACGACGTCCCGTTCACCTGCGCCTGCCCGGCCAGGTCGGTGACGATCAGGCCGGCCACGTCCAGGACTACCTCGCCCGGCTTGGCGGCCTGCTTGCTGACCCGCAGCTGCACGTCCCGGCCGACCATGAGCAGGGCCAGCTCGTCCTCGGTGCTGCTGGGCGGCCGCTCGCCGACCACCTTGCCCCGGCGCAGCACGGTGATCGTGTCCGCGATGGCCTGGACTTCCTTGAGCTTGTGCGAGATGAAGACGATGGACGTGCCGCCGTCCTTGAGCTGCCTGATGATCCGGAACAGGTCGTCGGTCTCGGCGGGAGTGAGCACCGCCGTGGGCTCGTCCAGGATCAGCACGGTCGCCTCCCTGACCAGCGCCTTGACGATCTCGACCCGCTGCTGGATGCCGACCGGCAGGTTCTCGACCAGCGCGTCCGGGTCGACCTCGAGGCCGTACCGCTGGGACAGCTCGCGCACGTCACGGCGTGTCCTGCGCCGGTCGAGCAGTCCGGACTTGCGCGTCTCCTCGATGCCGAGGGTCACGTTCTCCGCCACCGTGAACACGGGCACCAGCATGAAGTGCTGGTGCACCATGCCGATGCCGGCCGCGATGGCGTCCTTCGGCGAGCCGAACCGGACCGCCTGGTTGTCGATCAGGATCTCGCCCTCGTCGGGCTGCAGCAGCCCGTACAGGACGTTCATCAGGGTCGACTTGCCCGCGCCGTTCTCGCCCAGCAGGGCGTGCACCTGCCCCGGGGCCACGGCCAGGTCGATCCCTTCGTTGGCCACCAGCGAACCGAAACGCTTGGTGATGCCCTTCAGCTCAAGTTCCACGTCCGCCTTCAGTTCCGCGTCAGCAACCGCATGCCCGTGGCCTCCATCTTCGCGCGGCCCTTTCCCCCGTGGAACCCGTCAGCCAGGACGCCGATGTGGCAGCGGTGCGCGTTGCGCCGCACCGCTGCCACATCAGTCGTGCCGTAGGGTCAGGCCCTTACACCGGGCTCTTGGTCGGCGTCTGGATGCTGCCGTTCTCGATGCCCGCCTGGACCTGCTGGAGCTCCGCCTGCAGGGCCGCCGGGACCTTGCTGGAGAAGTCGTGGTACGGAGCCAGCACGGCGCCGCCGTTGGCCAGGGTGCCGACGTAGGTGCCGCCGCTCGCCGTGCCGTTGGCCGCGTTCGTCACCGCGGTCTTGACCGCGGGCACGATGCCCTTCTCCACACTGGTGATGAAGTACTGGCAGTACTGCGGTGCGCTGACGCAGCCGTCGGTGTCCACCCAGAACATGTTCACCTTGTTGCTGCCGGCCGCCTGGTCCGCTACCTGGACCGCCTTGGCCGCGCCGAGGCCGACGTTGCCCGCGACCGGGAAGATGATGTCGGCGCCCTCGCTGATGAACGTCTGCGTCAGCTGCTGGCCCTTGGTCTGGTTGGTGAAGTCGCCGGTGAAGGAGCCCTTCTGGGTCGTCTCGTTCCAGCCGAGCACCTGCACCTTGGTGCCGTGCTTCTGGTTGTAGTACTGCACGCCGTCCCAGAAGCCGTCCATGTAGATCGTGACGGTGCCGAAGTCCTCACCGCCGAACGTGGCGACCTTGCCGGTCTTGGTCATGCCCGCGGCCAGGTAGCCGCCGAGGAAGCCGTCCTGCACGGTGTTGAACACCAGCTGGTCGATGTTGCTTTCCTTGGTGCCGGTCAGGCAGTCCGACGCGTAGGAGCAGTCCACGATGGCGAACTTCTGGGTCGGATTGGCCTTGGCCGCGGTCTCGGTCGCCGCGGCCATCAGGAAGCCGACGGCGACGATGATGCCGCACTTCTCGCCGAGGAACGTGTTGATGTTCGGCGTGTAGTCGCTCTGCGTCGTCGACTGCAGGTACTTGACGGTGATGTTCGGGTCGGCCGCCGCGGCCGCCTGCATGCCCGCCCACGACGAGGCGTTGAACGACCGGTCGTTGATCCCGCCGGTGTCGGTGACCATGCAGCCGAGGAACTTGGCCCCGGCCGCGGCCGAAGCCGTCGATGAGCTCGTCGCCGAGCTGGAAGTGCTGGATGAGGCCCCACTGTGGCTGCTGCCACACGCGGCGATCACCAGCGTGGCGGACACGGCCAGCGCCGCCGTGGCCCATACGCTGTGTTTCACGCTTACCTCCACTGGGCCAGGCACTCGGCAGCGCCTGGCCTCGCATTCGTCCTGGGTTGTCCCGCAGGTTATGCCTGGTTACCTCCCCAGGGAAGGGGACACGCGCCTATCTGGCCTGCTCGTTGCCGAATCGGAACCCGGGCCCCGTGGCATTCCTGGCCTGCCGGACATATGGCCGAGTCTCGCGCCTGGCGTCTTGGTGCTTTCCTACAGTGCTTTCCTGCAGGCCGATTCCCGGGCTTTCTTGCGGGCCGATTACCGGCTGATCACGCCCGAGCGGACGGGGATTCGCCCCGGCGAAAACCGCGGCCCAGGCCGGGCCGGACGAAGATCGGAACGAAAACTGCGCTTCGTCCGGGTGTGGGCCCCGGCTTAGGTGGGCAGGGTCACTGGCAGAGTTCCTTGCTCCGGAGCGGACAGCTCCCTGTCGCGCCGGAGTACCGAAGGGTCCGCGTGGATAAGGCAACCCTGCAGCCTTACCCACGCGGACCCCGGAACCTCAGGGACTTTTCCGCCCGATAAAGTGCCCCCGTGAGCATCGACTGGCCTGGCCTGCGCACGGCCGCGGTTGCGGCGGCCGCCCGGGCCTACGCGCCCTATTCGGGACTGCGGGTCGGCGCGGCCGGCCAGACCGCCGACGGGCGGCTCGTGACCGGCTGCAACGTGGAGAACGCCTCCTACGGCATGACCCTGTGCGCCGAGTGCGGCCTGGTCAGTGCCCTTCACGCGACCGGGGCCTGGCACGCGACCGGGCCCGAGGACGGCCCGGCCGCGGGGCCCGAGGACGGCCAGGCCGCGGGGCCCGAGGACGGCCAGGCCGCCGGTTCAGGCGCGGGCGCGCCGCGGCTGGTCGCCGTGGCCGTGGTGGCCGGCGACGGCGCCCCGCTGCTGCCCTGCGGCCGCTGCCGCCAGCTGCTGCTCGAGGCCGGCGGCCCCGGGCTGCTGGTGGACACCGACGGCGGGCCGGTCGAGCTCGACGCCCTGCTTCCGGCCGCCTTCACCAGCACCGACCTGGCCCAGCGCCGCGATCCGCAGCGGGAGGATCCGCAACCGGAGGAGTCACGGTGACGGACGCGGTCACGCTGATCACCACCAAACGCGACGGCGGGCACCTGTCCGACGACGACATCCGCTGGCTGTTCGACGCCTACGCCCGGCGCGAGGTCGCCGACGAGCAGATGTCCGCGCTGCTGATGGCCATCTACTTCCAGGGGCTGGACGGCCGTGAGCTGCGGACCTGGACCGCGGCCATGATCGACTCCGGCGAGCGGCTTGACCTCAGCTCCCTGACCCGGCCCACCGTCGACAAGCACTCCACCGGCGGGGTAGGGGACAAGGTCAGCCTGATCCTGGCCCCGCTCGTGGCCAGTTGCGGCGGGGCCGTGCCGCAGCTGTCCGGCCGCGGTCTCGGCCACACCGGCGGCACGCTGGACAAGCTGGAGTCGATTCCCGGGTTCCGTACCGCGCTGAGCCCGGCCGAGACGATTGCCGTGCTGGCCCGCGTCGGGTGCGTCATCTGCGCGGCCGGCTCCGGCCTGGCCCCGGCCGACCGCAGGCTGTACGCGCTGCGGGACGTGACCGGCACGGTCGAGTCGATCCCGCTCATCGCCAGCTCGATCATGTCCAAGAAGATCGCCGAGGGGACCAGCGCGCTGGTCCTGGACGTCAAGGTCGGCAGCGGCGCCTTCATGACGGACCTCGGCCGGGCGCGCGAGCTGGCGCGGACCATGGTGGCCCTCGGCGAGGAGCACAACGTCCGGACCACGGCCGTGCTGACCAGGATGGACACCCCGCTGGGCCGGGCCGCGGGTAACGCCGTCGAGGTCGAGGAGTCGGTGGCGGCGCTGCAGGGTCACGGCCCGGCCGACCTGATGGAGGTCACGCTCGCGCTGGCCGCCCAGATGCTGGTCCTGGCCGGCCTGGACGCGGACCCGGCCGCCGCCATCGCCGACGGCCGCGCCCTGGCCGCCTACCGGGACATGGTCCGGGCCCAGGGCGGGGACCCGGACGCGCCGCTGCCGCAGGCGCAGCACGTCCAGACGGCCCTGCCCGCGACCGCCGACGGCTGGCTGACCAGGCTAGACGCGCTGGCCGTGGGTACCGCCGCCTGGCGGCTCGGCGCGGGCCGGGCCCGTAAGGAGGACCCGGTCAGCGCCGCCGCGGGCGTGATCTGCCTGGCCAAGCCGGGCGACCGGCTGACGAAGGGCCAGCCGCTGCTCGAGCTGCGCGCCGATGACCCAGGCAAGATGGCCGCCGCGCTGGCCGCCCTGGACGGCGCGGCCACGGTCAGCGACCAGCCTCCGCCGCCCCTCCCGTCACCTGTTGTCGAGCAGATCCCTTAGTCCCCAGGGGACCCATGCCCCCGGACCTCGGTTGGCAGCACAATGGTGTGATGCTGACACTTGCTGAGCTCCGGGCGGTGCCCAAGGTCCTTCTGCATGATCACCTGGATGGCGGCCTGCGCCCGCAGACCGTGCTCGACCTGGCCCGCGAGATCGGCTACGCCGACCTGCCCGGGGACAACGTCGAGGAGCTGACCCAGCGGCTGACCGAGGGCGCGCACCGCGGGCACCTGGAGATCTACCTGGACGCGTTCCGGCACACGGTCGCCGTGATGCAGACCGCGGACGCGCTGCGCCGGGTGGCGGCCGAGTGCGCCGAGGACCTGGCCGCCGACGGCGTGGTCTACGCCGAGGTCAGGTTCGCGCCCGAGCTGCACACCGAGCGCGGGCTGAGCCTGGACGAGGTGGTCGAGGCGGTCCTCGACGGTTTCGCCCAGGGCGCTGCCAACGCGGCCCGGGCCGGGCCCGGGATCCGGGTCTACGCCCTGCTCACGGCCATGCGCACGGCGGCCAGGTCGCTGGAGATCGCCGAACTGGCCGTGCGGCACCGTGACGAGGGCGTGGTCGGCTTCGACATCGCCGGCGCCGAGGCGGGCTGGCCGCCGAGCCGGCACCTGGACGCCTTCCAGTACATCAAGCGGGAGAACTTCCACATCACGATCCACGCGGGCGAGGCGTTCGGGCTGCCGTCGATCTGGGAGGCAGTGCAGTGGTGCGGCACCGAACGGCTCGGCCACGGCGTCCGCATCGTCGACGACATCGAGGTCAGCGACTCCGGCACGGTGCGGCTGGGCCGCCTGGCCGCCTACGTCAGGGACCGCCGGATCCCGCTGGAGATGTGCCCGACCTCCAACGTCCAGACCGGTGCGGCCCCGTCGATCGCGCTGCACCCGATCCGGCTCCTGCGCCAGCTGTCCTTCCGGGTCACGGTGAACACCGACAACCGGCTGATGAGCCAGGTCACGCTCAGCTCTGAGTTCCACCGGCTGGTCCAGGAGTTCGGCTACGGCTGGTCGGACGTGGAGTGGCTGACGGTCAACGCCATGAAGAGCGCGTTCGCCGGATTCGACGAGCGGCTGCACCTGATTAACACGGTCATCAAGCCCGGCTTCGCCACCGCCCGGGCCATGAGCGATTCGGTGGTTCCTGCCGGTCTGCTCGGGACCCGTCACAGCGGGTAGATTTATTTTGTCCCGAACGGAGCGTGGTTTTCCCGCCACGCCCACCTGCAACAGTCGCGGCCATCACGCTGCACTTGCGCCACGGAATTGGGCATGATGGAAGCTGACCGTTGGTTCTGAAACGCCCTGGGGGGTGACGTCCGCGAAACCGAGCTTGGGTGCCCAGCCGGGACGGCAGCGGCTGCGCCGATGGGACCCGGACCGGATCGGGCCCTACGTGATCCTCGGCCGCCTGGGCGCCGGGTCCATGGGCCAGGTCTACCTGGGCCGTTCGGCCGCCGGGCGGCTGGTCGCGGTCAAGACGATCAGGGTCGAGCTGGCCGAGGAAGCCGGCTTCAGGAACCGGTTCGCGCAGGAGGTCGCGGCCGCCCGCCGGGTCAGCGGGGTTTTCACCGCCGCCGTGGTCGAGGCCGACCCGGAGGCCGACCTGCCCTGGCTGGCCACGGCCTACATTCCCGCCCCGTCGCTGAGCCGGCTGGTCCAGGCCTGCGGCCCGATGCCGGTGCCGGCGGTCAAGTGGCTGGCCGCCGGGTGCGCGGAAGCCCTGCAGTCGATCCACGTGGCCGGCCTGGTGCACCGGGACCTGAAGCCGTCGAACGTGCTGGTCGCGCCGGACGGGCCGAAGGTCATCGACTTCGGCGTGGCCCGGGCCGCGGAGCGGATCGAGCTGACCAGCTCGCACGGAGCCGTCGGCACGCCCGGCTACATGGCGCCCGAGCAGGCCAGGGACACCCGGCAGGCCTCGGTGGCCAGCGACGTGTACTCGCTCGGCGCCACACTGGTCTACGCGGCCACCGGGCACCCGCCGTATGCCGGTGACACGGCCATGGACGTGCTGGCCCGGCTGGCCACCGAGCCGCCGGACCTGTCCGGCCTGCCGGACGAGCTCAGCGAGCTGATCGGCGAGTGCCTGGAGCGCGTGCCCCGGATGCGCCCGTCCTCGTCGGCCATGCTGGCCCAGCTCGGGCCGTTCACCGAGGCCCAGGCCGGCCAGGAGCACACCTACCTGCCCGGGGCGGCCATGGCCCTGATCGGCGAATACCAGCGCAATCCGCTGGTGGCCAACGGCCAGACTGACCCGCACGGCCTGCCCGCCCAGCGCGAAGCCGAGCACAGCCAGGACGCCACCTCCGCCTCCTACACCGAACTTCCCGCCTCCTACAAGCCCAAGTCCAGGCGCAAGCCCAGCCACGCTGGCCAGGCCCAGACCTCTGGTACGGCGGGCTGGTGGCAGTGGGTCAGGACGCACATGGCCTGGGTCGGCTGGACGTCGGTGGGGGCCGCTCTGGTCGTGGGCGGCGTCATCCTCGGCGCCGCGCTCAGCAGCAACGGCAGCCCGGCGCCGCCCATCCTGCCGCCGGCGCCGCCGACGGTGTGCAAGGCCTCCGTCCCGGCCGGGCCGTCGCTGTGCATGGTGGGGGTGAGCCAGGGCACGGCCAGCACCGCGTTCGTCATCCAGGGGAGCGGCTTCGCCCCGGGGGCCCCGGTGACGTTCATGCTGAACGAGGCGAGCCCGCCACAGGATGGCGGGCAGACTGTGATCAACCAGACTTCGCCGTATCGGCTCCAGGCCGGTACGGACGGGACCTTCCGGGTCGCGTTCAGCAAGCTCTACGCGGGCTCGCTGCCGCTCGGGCAGGTCACCGTCAAGGCGTCCCCCGCCGCGGGCGGCCCAGTGAGCACGTATTTCATGATCATCCCATCCGGCCCGCCCGGCGGCGGGGCGCCGCCTGCGGGCTGATCACCCCGGGGTCCACCACAGGTCTTCCTGGCGGGAGCGCCACACCGGGTCGGCCAGCCGGCTCAGGTCCGCCGACGTGATAACCCCGTGCTCGATCAGCAGCCCGACCACCACTTCATCGGACAGCCGTCCGGCCGCGTCCCCGCGGGGGGCCAGCCCGCGGTCGGCGATCTTCTTCCGCAGGGCCTTGATGTGCTCGGCCACCCGGGCTGACATCAGGTCGCGGAATTCGGCGTCGGTCTCGAACCGCTCCATCTCGTGGTAGGCGCCGGTCACCTCGAGCGCGCCGCGGGCGATCTCCGGCGTCCGCGGCAGCGGGGTGGTCGCGCTCGGGTCGAGCAGCCAGGGCCGGCACCACAGCAGCGCGACCAGGAATTGCTTGGTCATCGGATCCAGGTACAGCGGCAGCACGGTGCTGTCGGCGTCCGGCTGGATCATGCGGGCCAGCCGGGCCGAACGCGGCAAGCTGACCGTCACCGACAGCGGCTCCCCGTCGTCCAGCATCCCGCGCGAGCCCACCAGAGCCGTGCCCGAGTGCAGCAGCCAGCCGCCGGTCGGCTCGTCGTCGTCCTCCAGCCGGGGCAGCCGGATCCGGTAGCCCTCGCCCTCCACGTACAGCGCGTGGGTGTGGCTGATGTTGGTGATCCACGCGCCGGCCGGCATCGCGGTCACGATGCCCGCCCGCCGGGACAGCCCGCGCCCGGCCGCCACGGCCAGGTCCACCTCGGGGCCGCGGCCGAATACCAGCTGACTGCCCTCGATGACCCGTACTTCCTGACCCGCTGACGTGCTCACGCGCGCGTTCACTGCCATGATGCGGTCCCGGAGACATGAAGCGACATAGGTTCCTGCCTGCAGTATTGCCTGATCGACGGCGGTCTGGACAGTCTAGGCATGATTCTGGCTGCCCGCGTGGGCCGGGGACCCCCGGATTCAGGGATATCGGGGCGGTAAATGTCCTGGTTAGCTATCAAGCGGCAGGGTGCCGGGCACTGCAGCGGCGGAACGTCCTGCTTCGCGGGTATGGGGGGGCCTAGTCCGCGGAGCAGCCCGAACCGAGATCTTCAGCCGCCGTAGGCCCGGCGCCCTGCCCGAAGCTCTATTTTTCCCACTCGCCTCCGGGCGCTCTTGACGCGCTGCCTTCCCTCGTCGCTCCTTCGTCGCTCCTCAGTCCAGGCAGCGCCGCGCCCTTTGGCTCGCGGGGCCCTAGATCCGGCCGAACAGGCGGTCGCCCGCGTCGCCGAGGCCGGGCACGATGTAGCCCCGCTCGTTCAGCCGTTCGTCGACGGCCGCCGTCACCACCCGCACCCACGGGCCCGCATCGGTCTCCTCGCCGGCGAAGGCCTCCTCCACCCGGCGCAGCCCCTCGGGCGCGGCCAGCAGGCAGATCGCGGTCACCGAGGCGGCGCCCCGGCTCACCAGCATGTTGATGGCGGTGACCAGCGTCCCTCCGGTGGCCAGCATCGGGTCAAGCACGAACGTGTCCCGGTCGGTCAGGTCGGTGGGC
This sequence comes from uncultured Actinomycetes bacterium, assembly GCA_963790065.1. Lineage (GTDB taxonomy): Bacteria > Actinomycetota > Actinomycetes > Streptosporangiales > Streptosporangiaceae > Palsa-504. The sequence continues at coordinate 638,071 of CAWBNK010000006.1, forward strand.
AGCCGGTCCGCGTACGTGGACGCGATCAGCGACTCCTCGTCGCGGCGCAGGCCGACGAAGCCGACGTCGGCCATCGGCAGCAGCCGGGTCATGCCGTCCAGCATGCCGATGCCGGCCCGCAGCACGGGCACGATGAGCGGGACCGGCCGGGCCAGCTTGACGCCCTGGGCCGGCCCCACCGGGGTGGTGACCGATAGCGGCTGCACCCGCATCTCCCGGGTCGCCTCGTAGGCCAGCAGCGTGACCAGCTCGGCCGTCAGGCTGCGGAAAGTCGCGGTGTCGGTGACCTCGTCACGCAGCGCGGTGAGCTTGTGGGTGACCAGGGGATGATCGACGACGAGCGTGCGCATGGCTCTATCTTCCCCCACTTGCCTCCCGGGCGCCCCTTAGGGCGCTCTATTGTCTGGCTCGCCTCCGGGCGCCTTTAAGGCGCCTCCTTCCCTCCTCGCTCCTTCGTCGCTCGTCAGTCCAGGCGGCGCCGGGCGCTCTCCGGCTCGTGGGGCCCCTAGGCCTCGGGGCGGGCCCGGGCTGAGGCGCGGGAGCGGGCCAGGTCCACCTCGATGCGGCGCGCGGTGGCCAGGAGCGGCTGCAGGAATTCCTCCACGATGGTGCTCAGCGTGCGCCGGCCCGCGTGGGTGGAGATGTTGATGGCGGCGATGACCTGGCTGTCGGCGTCCCGGATGGGGGCGGCGATCGAGCGCAGCCCCTCCTCGAGCTCCTGGTCCACCAGCGCCCAGCCCTGGGTCCTGATCTTGTGCAGCTCCCGGCGCAGCGCGGTGGCGCTGGTGATGGTGTGCCCGGTCAGGCCGCGGAGGCTGACGGAGTCGAGGTAGGAGTCCAGTCGCTCGTCGGGCTGGGCGGCCAGCAGCACCCGGCCCATCGAGGTGGCGTAGGCCGGGAACCTGGTGCCCACGCTGATCGTGACGGTCATGATCCGCTTGGTCGGGACGCGGGCGATGTAGATGACGTCGTCGCCGTCCAGCTCGGAGACCGAGGACGATTCGTGCACCTGCTCGACCAGCTGCTCCAGGTGCGGCATGGCCACCTCGGGCAGGGTCAGGCTGGACAGGTAGGCGTAGCCGAGCTCGAGGATCTTGGGCCGCAGCGCGAACCGGCTGCCGTCGATGCGCATGTAGCCGAGCTGGACCAGCGTGCGCAGGAACCGGCGGGCGGCGGCCCGGCTCAGGCCGGTGCTCGCGGCCACCTCGCTCAGCGTCAGCTTCGGGTGGTCCGCGTCGAAGGCCCGGATCACGGACAGGCCACGCTCGAGAGACTGCACGAAGTCCCCGTCATGACCTTGTTCCTGGGTGTCTGTCATGCGAGCCTCCTGCTGGATCCCTGACATCATAGACCTGGCCCCCGTGCGTTCGCTTTCTGAACTATCGTTCGTCTTACGTACATTGGATCATAAGGAGCGGTCATGGCACTCATGGACGAGGCGACCTGGCGCGGCAAGATCTACTCCGACGGCTGGACGTCCGGATCCGGCGGCGACGCGGCGGTGATCGAGCCCGCGACCGGCGCCGAGCTCGGCCGGACCGGGATCGCAGCCCCGGCCGACGTGGCCCGCGCGGCGCAGCGCGCGGCGGCAGCGCAGCCGGCCTGGGCCGCCACCCCGCACAGCGAGCGATCGGCCATCTTGCGCAAGGCCGCCGATATCTGGCTGGCTAACGCGCCGGACATCGAGTGGTGGGGGATCAGGGAGAGCGGCAAGATCCCGCCCGCGATGGGGTTCGAGACCCACGTGGCCACCCAGGAGATCTACGAGGCGGCCACGCTGCCCTCGCGCGCCTACGGTGAGCTGCTGCCCAGCGAGCAGCCGCGGCTGAGCTTCGCCGAGCGGGTCCCGGTCGGCGTGACCGGCGTCATCGCGCCGTTCAACTTCCCGCAGATCCTGGCCATCCGCTCGGTCGCGCCGGCCCTGGCCCTGGGCAACGCGGTGATCCTCAAGCCCGACCCGCGCACCGCCGTGTGCGGCGGCGTGGTGCTGGCGCGGGTCTTCGAGGAGGCCGGGCTGCCCGAGGGCCTGCTGCACGTACTGCCGGGCGGGGTGGAGGTCGGCGAGGCGGTCGTGGCCGAGCCGCTGGTCCGGCTGGTCTCCTTCACCGGGTCCACCGCCGCGGGCCGCCGGGTCGGCGAGCAGTGCGCCCGCCAGCTCAAGCGGGTGCACCTGGAACTGGGCGGCAACTCCGCCCTCATCGTGCTCGATGACGCCGACCTGGACCGCGCCGTCTCGGCCGGCGCCTGGGGTTCATTCCTGCACCAGGGCCAGATCTGCATGACCACCGGCCGGCACCTGGTGCAGGAGGCGATCTACGACGAATACGTGGCCCGGCTGGCGGACAAGGCCGGGCACCTGCCGGTCGGCAACCCGGCCACCGAGCAGGTGGCCCTGGGCCCCCTCATCGACGAGCGGCAGCGGGACAAGGTGCACGGCCTGGTCCGCGACACCCTCGTGGCCGGCGCCCGGCTGGCCGCGGGCGGCAGCTACGACGGCCTGTTCTACGCGCCGACCGTGCTGGCCGAGGTGTCCGCGCAGATGCCGGCCTACGCCACCGAGGTGTTCGGCCCGGTCGCGCCGGTGCTCCGCTTCGCCACCGCGGAAGACGCGGCCAAGCTCGCGGCGGACAGCGAATACGGCCTGTCGCTCGGCATCCTGACCAACGACGTCATGCGCGGACTCGACTTGGCCAGGAAGATCCCGACCGGCATCGTGCACATCAACGACCAGACCGTGGACGACGAGCCGAACATCCCGTTCGGCGGCCTGGGCGCGTCGGGCACCGGGGCCCGGTTCGGCGGATCCGCCAACCTGGAGGCGTTCACCGACACCCGCTGGGTCACCATCCGCGGCGACATTACTCCCTATCCGTTCTAGCTCACTATCGTCAGCTTCGAGATGACTGAACGTACGCGGACCCAGGTCGGCATCGTCGGCGCCGGCCCGGCCGGATTGCTGCTGTCTCACCTGCTGGCCCTGCGCGGCATCGATTCGGTCGTGGTGGAGAACCGCAGCCGGGCCTACTGCGAGGCCAGGCAGCGGGCCGGGCTGCTCGAGGCGGGCACCACCGAACTGCTCCGCGCGGTCGGCCTGGGCGAGCGGATGGACACCGAGGGCCTCGAGCACCGCGGGATCTACCTGCAGTTCGCCGGGGAGCGGCACCACCTGGACTTCCGCGACCTGACCGGCGGCCGCTGGGTGACCATCTGGGCCCAGACCGAGATCGTCAAGGACCTGATCAGGACCCGGCTGGCCGCCGGGGCTCAGGTCGAGTTCGAGGTCTCCGGCACCGAGGTGGCCGACCTGGACACCAGCCAGCCGCTGCTCCGCTTCACCGACGCCGCGGGCACCAGGCACGAGGTGCGCTGCGACGCGATCGCGGGCTGCGACGGGTTCCACGGCATCTGCCGGGAGTCGATGCCGCCCGGCCTGGTCCAGGTGGCCGAGCGCGGTTACCCGTACTCCTGGCTCGGCATCCTGGCCATGGTGGCCCCGTCCACCGACGAGCTCATCTACTCGCGCCACGCCCACGGGTTCGCACTGCACTCCATGCGCTCCCCGCAGGTCGGCCGGCTGTACCTGCAGGTCCCCGCGGACGAGGAGATCGAGCGGTGGCCCGACGACCGGATCTGGGACGAGCTGCGGGTCCGGCTGGGCGTACCGGGCTGGGAGCTGAAGGACGGGCCGATCGCGGAGAAGGCCATCTCCCCGATGCGCAGCTTCGTGGCCTCGCCCATGCGCTACGGCCGGCTGTTCCTGGCCGGCGACGCGGCGCACATCGTGCCCCCCACCGGAGCCAAGGGCCTCAACCTGGCCCTGGCCGACGTGACCGTGCTGGCCGAGGCGCTGACCAGCCTGCTGCTGCGCGACGACGCCGGGCCGGCCGACGCCTACTCGGACGCCTGCCTGGACCGGGTTCTGGCGGGCCACGCATTTTTCCTGGTGGATGACGTCCATGCTGCACGTGGACCCGCATCCGGATCCGTTCGGGGCCGAGCTGCAGCTGTCCCAGCTGCGCTACGTGGTCAGCTCCCGGGCGGCCGCCACCACCCTGGCCGAGAACTACACCGGTTACTTCCCGATCCGCTGGTCCTAGCGCCGCCCGCCTGGGTCCCCGGTAACCCGGGACCCGGTAACCCGGGACCCGGTAACCCGGGACCCGGTAACCCGGGACCGGTAACCCGAGGCCCAGGTGATGCCGCGGGCGCAGGGCCCGGGCCAGCAGAGCAGAAAGCGCCGCGGCGATTCCGGTGTCGGTCAGCGACAGCGGCGCGGTGAAGCTGCGCTCGCTGCCCAGCAGGTGCAGCGCCCACAGCCGGTGCCGCAGCGTGTACAGCTCGGTCCGCACCGCGCTGGCCAGGCCCGTGCTGCGGCCCGAGGCCCAGCCCTCGACGCCGTGCATGTCGGTCAGCATGCTGGTCAGCTCGTCATAGCCGGTCGGCCCGCTGGTCAGGATGACCAGCAGCGCGGCTTCGCGGACGGCGACCGAGAAGTCGGGCTGCGGTCCGTCGTCGGGCCCGATGAGCGCCGCGGTGCCGATGTGCCACCTGGCCGCCGGGTCCGCGGCCATCAGCTTGCCCGTCTTGGTCAGCACCAGGCTGGTCCGGCTGCGCCGGATGGCGCCCATCTCGCTCTGCGCCATGCCGCGCAGCGTGTGCAGCGGGAACACGTCCATTTCCTGGCGCAGCGTGCCGACCAGCTGCTCCCGCCAGCCGAACGTGTCCACCGCCTCGGTGACCAGGGCAGGCGCGATGTAGTACCGGGCGGTCAGGCGCAGCCCCTCGTCCGCGTGGCCGAGCAGCCAGCGCAGCGTGGGCAGCGGGTCGTCGGGCAGCGCGGGCGGCTCCAGCAGCCGCGGGATGAGGCTGCGGGCCAGCCGGGATCGCTCTCCCGGGCGGCCATGCGCCCAGGCGTCGATACGCTCGGCGCTGATCCGGCCGAGCCAGGTGTCCGCGCCCGGCGCGCCATCAGGCACCGGCTCCGCTTCCTCGCCGGTCTGGGCCGCCAGGGCCAGCGCCACCTCGTTCCGGCCGGTCAGCCAGCGGTTGACCAGCTCGGCGCGCCTGGTCCGCCAGCCGCGGGCGCCGACGCACAGCTCGCCGGAGGCAAAGGCCAGCTCCAGGGCGGCCGCGCAGGCGTCGTAGGCCGCGCGCTCCTGCGGGCCCATGACCGATCCCCAGGCCAGTAGGTCAGTGTCGGGCGGCGCCGCGTTGGACTCCTCGATGGCCTCGGTGTAGGCGGCTATGCCTTCCTCGTGCCCGTCCGAGTAGGCCGTGATGATCTTCTCGGTCCCCGCCGACGCGCAGACCCCCGCGTAGCGATCCAGGCCCGCCAGCAGGAACAGGCGGCCGAGGGCCTTGGCCACCCCGACCCGGCCCGGTGTCGACATCGGCCACTTGACCGGGAGCGCGTACCACAGGAACTCCTGCAGGCGCAGCAGCGAGATCGTCTCCAGGCCTTCGTCACCGGTCAGCCAGGCCAGGGCGGCCTTGGCGTCGCCGGCCGCCTCGGGGTCCTCACGCGTGAGGGTCTCCAGCGCCTGGCGCTCGGTCATCATGCGCACAGTCTGCCGCAGGCCGACGCACGCGGCTAGTGCATGCCGCACAGTCCGGGCCGCGACCGGCTGCTGGCCTGCGACGAAAAAGCTCCGGTTCGGGGCCGGCGGCCGCGAGGACCCGGCCGGGGTCGGGCATCATAGTCGGGTGCCAGGAATCTATGACGAGCCCGAGTTCTACGCGGCCGCGTGCGCCTACCGCGACGTCCCGGTCGAGGTGGACGCGCTGCTCCGGTGGTCGGAAAAGCACCGCGGCGCCGCCGCGGGCCCGCTGCAATCGGTGCTCGAACTCGCCGCCGGACCCGCCGAGCACGCCCGTAACCTGGCCCGTCGCGGGCTGGCGGCGACCGCGCTCGACCTCAGCCCGGCCATGTGCGCGTGGGCCGGGGACACGGCCGCCCGGGACGGGGTCGGCCTGACCGTCGTCCAGGCCGACATGCGCGACTTCAGCATCGCCGGCTCGTTCGGCCTGGCCATCACCATGCTCAACTCGCTGTGCCACCTGTTCACCCTCGACGACATGATCCAGCACCTGGCCGCGGTGGCCCGCCATGTCGTCCCGGGTGGCCTGTACATCGCCGAGCTTGCGCATCCCGCGGACTTCTTCGCCGCCGAACGCCGGACCAGCAGCGAGTGGAGCAGCCAGACCGCCGCCGGCACGGTCAGCGTGCGCTGGGGCGGACCCAAGGACCAGATCGACGCGATCACCCAGATCACCAGGGAGCACGTCAGCGTCACCTACCGCAAAGACGGCGGCGCCGTCCGCACGGTCACCGACGTGGTGCCGAACCGGTTCTGGACCGCCACCGAACTGGCCGCCGCCATCCGCCTGGCCGGCGAATTCACCATCGTCGCCTGCTACGGCGACTTCGACGCCGACTCCCCGCCCGACGCCCCCGAAGCCTGGCGCCTCATCCTCGTCCTCCGCCGCACCTAACCCGCCAGGCGCGAACTCCCGCGCCCCTCGGCCTCCGCAGGCACCTCCAGTGCCTCGGGCGCCGCCGCGCGCTCCGCGGCCCGCGGCCTGTTCCCGCTTACGGCCACGAACACCCCGGTCAGCACCAGCGCCACGCCGCCCAGCTGCAGCGCGGAGGGGCGTTCGCCCAGGAAGATGTACGACAGCGCCACCGAACCCGCCGGCTGGATCAGCAGCAGCGCGCCGATCATGCTCGCGGGCAGCCGCGGCATCGAGGTGGTGATCAGCAGCCAGCCGATGACCTGCGAGGTCAGGGCGAGCAGCGCGAGCCAGCCGAGGGCGGCCCATGCGGGCCCGAGCCGGAAGTCGTGCAGCACGAGGCCGAGCACCGCCGACGCGGCCACCGCGCCGGCCGTCGCCTCGAACAGCGGCGCGGCCACGGCCCGGCGCGGGCCGGTCCCGCGCCGGCCGGCGAAGTGGCCTGGCGCAGGGTCAGGATGTAGATCGCGTACAGCACGGCCACGCCCACGCCGTACGCCAGGCCTAGCGCGGGATCGGTGCCGTAGGCCCGCGTGCCGCCGACATCGGCCAGCCCGCCCACCAGGACCAGGCCGGCCAGGATGACCGGCGAGGCCAGCAGCAGCGACCGGCGCGGGCGCTCGCCCAGGAACACCCAGGCCAGCAAGGAGATGATGAGCACCTGCAGGTTGGTCACCACGGTGCCGAGACCGGCGCCGATCGCGTCGATGGCGTGGCTCCACAAGATGAGGTCCGCGGCCAGGAACACGCCGGCCAGCCGGGCCAGCCAGCGGCTCCGGGACGGCAGCGGCGGCGCTCCGCGCCTGCGCTCGGCGAGGGCCAGCGCGCCGAGCACCGGCAGGGCGAACGCGCACCGGCCTAGCGCGGTGAGGCTGGGCGAGGCGCCGGCCAGCTTCATCAGCACGGCCGAGCTGGAGATGCAGGCCGCTCCGGCAGTGGCCGCGGCCATCGGAGACATCCTGGCCGCCACGTGTCCTCCGCTGGTCAGCGAACCTTTGTCATGATCAAAGATAGGTTATGGTGATGACGTTAGCTCGTGCCGTGCTCAGGAGTCAACGTGGTTTTCGCTCATGACACGACGGCTGCCCTGCTGCTCGCCGCCGATCTGGTCAACTCTGACGAGCTGACCGACGTCGGCGCCCTGGAGGCCTTCCTGGACAGGCACCTGGTCGAGCCCCGCAGGCGTGCCGCGGCCGCCGACCTTGACGCGGTCAGGGCGCTGCGCCCCAGGCTGCGAGCCATCTGGGCCGCCACCAGCCCGGAACCGCTTGCTGAACTGATCAACGGGCTGCTGCGCGATTCAGGCGCGCGGCCCTGGCTGACCGATCACGGCGGCGGCTGGGGCTGGCACCTGCACGTCACTGGTCATGACGCCGCGCTCGAGCACCGGATCGCCGCGCAGGCCGGCTTCGCGTTCGCCGACGTGGTCCGGATGACGGAGACGGGACGGCTGCGGCGCTGCGAGGCACCGGACTGCAACGCGGTCCTGGTTGACCTGTCCAAGAACCGCTCGCGCCGGTACTGCGACACCGGCAACTGCGGCAACCGGCAGCACGTGGCGGCCTACCGCGAGCGGCGCGCCGACCGGGAAGCGGACCGGTCCGGCCGGGAAGCGGACCGGACCGGCCCGGAAGGGGCCCGCGCCGGCCGGGAAGCGGCCCGGGCCGGCTGATCGGCGTCGGCCAGGCCATGCCGGACGTAGCGGTCCAGGATGGCCTCTACCACCTGGCTGAGCGACCGGCCGTCATGGGCGGCGGCCCGGTGTGCCGCGGCCCGCAGCGCATCGTCGATCTTGATCGTCAGGTGCGGGCGGTGCCCGTTCGTGCTGGCCACCCGTCGTTGCGGGAAGGGCGGAGGCGGCTCGCAGCTGGTCACCTGACGGCGCAGGGCAGCGGGGATCCGGCGCCGGACCCGGGCCTGCACGGCCTGCCGGCTGATGCCGAGCGCCTCGGCCAGCGGCCGCAGCGGCCAGCCCGCCTCGCTCAGCGCGGCCAGCGTGGCCGACAGCAGCTCGCTGCGCCCGGAGGAACGCAGCTCGCGCAGCCGCGCCGCGATGCGCTCGGGCAGCTGGGGGGGTACGGGGGGGCGAGCAGCCCCCCCGTGCGCGGGGGGTTCCGGGGGGTCGCCCCCCCGGGTCAGCACCGCCACGTACTGGCGCAGGCCGTGCGTCACCACCTCGGACATCGTGCGGCCCTCGCGGGCCAGGCGCGCCCTCAGCTGCTGCCTTTGTTCCTGGTCCAGCCGGAAGGTCAGCAGCAGGCGCCTCGGCCGATGGCCGTTCTCGCTCATCCCGCCGCGGCCGTGACCCCCGCCAGGGCCGCCGCGGCCGCCAGGGCCGCGGCGCCCGCCCCGGCCGAGTCCGCCGGGACGCCAAGCTGGGCCGCCCCGGCTCCGCCGGCCGCCACCGTCTGCTCGGCCGCAACCAGGTCCAGGTAGCGCCGTGTCTCGGCGGCCCGCTTGCGCCGGCTCCAGCCCAGCAGGCGGCCCATGATCAGGCTCACCTCGGCGGCGGCCTCGGCCCCCGAATCGGCCGACTCGATGAACAGGCGCATCCGGCGCACCAGCACGTCCTCGACGTGCAGCGCGTCCTCGTGGGTGACCGCGTAGGCCACCTCCGCCCGCAGGTACGGGTAGCCGTCGGCCAGCGGGCCAGCCAGCCGCGGGTCATCGCGCACCAGGTCGAGCACCTCGGCGGCCAGCGACCCGTACCGGCCGAGCAGGTGCTCCACCACCGCGCTGGGCACCTCGTAGTCCTCGGCCAGCCGTACCGCGCCGGCCTGCACCGCGGCCAGGCCGTCCGCGCCGAGCAGCGGCAGCTGTTCGGTGACGGACGCCGGCACCACGCGATCGAAGTCGGCCACCGCGGCATCCACCACGTCCCGCGCCATCAGCCGGTAGGTGGTGAACTTGCCGCCCGCGATGCTGGCCAGGCCGGGCACCGGCACGTCGACCACGTGCTCCCGGGACACCTTGGTCGTGGGCTTGGATCCCTTGCTCCCGTTGCCGCTGTCGGCCTCCACCAGCGGACGTAGGCCCGCGTATACGGCGATGACATCGGCCCGGGTCAGCGGCCGGGCCAGCACCCGGTTGGCGGCGGTCAGGATGTAGTCGACGTCTTCCTCGGTGACGGCGGGCTCGGCGCGGTCCCCGAACCAGTCGGTGTCGGTCGTGCCGACGATCCAGCGATCCGCCCACGGGATGAAGAACAGCACGCTCTTCTCGGTCCGCAGGATCATGCCGGTGCTGGCCTCGACCGCCTCCCGCGGCACCACGATGTGCACACCCTTGGACATCCGGACCCGGTACCCGGCGCGCACCCCGGCCAGCTCGTGCACCAGGTCGGTCCACACCCCGGCGCAGACCACCACCACTTCCGCGGACACGTCAAGGACGCGCCCGGTCTCCTCGTCGCGCACCCGGGCACCGGTCACCCGGGTCCCGTCCGCGCCGCGCAGCAGGCTCACCGCGGTGACCCGGGTGGCCACCACGGCGCTGTGCGCGGCTGCCGTGCGGGCTACGGTGAGCGTGTGCCGCGCGTCATCGACCTGCGCGTCGTAGTAGAGCATCGCGCCCGCGAGCCGCTCGGGGGACAGGGCGGGGGCGAGCTTCAGCGCGCCCCTGGCCGACAGGTGCTTGTGGTGCGGCACCGGCCGGCGGGTGCCCTCCATCGCGTCGTACAGGGCCAGGCCCGCCCCGACGTATGGCCGCTCCACCACCTTCTTGTACAGCGGGTACAGGAACGAGACCGGCTTGACCAGGTGCGGGGCCAGCTTCGAGACCAGCAGGTCGCGCTCCCGCAGCGCCTCGTAGACCAGCTTGAAGTCGAGCTGCTCCAGGTACCGCAGGCCGCCGTGGATCAGCTTGCTCGACCGGCTCGAGGTGCCCGAGGCCAGGTCACGCGCCTCCACCAGGGCCACCCGCAGGCCCCGGCTAGCGGCGTCCAGCGCCGCTCCCGTGCCGGTGATGCCGCCGCCGATGACCAGCACGTCAAACCGCTCGGCCCCGAGCCTGCCGAGTACCGCGGCGCGGTCGCGTGCGTCCAAAACGCCGTTACTGGCCATCGCCGTTCCCCCCGGTCGTGCCATCACCGCACCCCCCATACGCGTACCAACAACATGCCCCATACGTCTAGGGTATGTACATCGTCAACGTACTCGCAAAGCCGAACATTCCGGTGAACTGCCGTTTACCAGGTCGTGTCGCGATCACGCAGAAACGAGGAACAGTGGCGGATTTCGTCGGGGCGGTGGACCAGGGCACCACGAGCACCCGGTTCATGGTCTTCGATCACTCCGGTGCGGAGGTGGCCAGGCACCAGCTCGAGCACACCCAGGTCCTGCCCCGCCCCGGCTGGGTGGAGCACAACCCGGTGGAGATCTGGGAACGGACCAGCGCCGTGATCAAGACCGTGCTGAACACCCACAATCTCAAACCCGCCGACCTCGCCGCGCTCGGCCTGACCAACCAGCGGGAAACCACGGTGGTCTGGAACCGGCGCACCGGCCGCCCGTACGGCAACGCGATCGTGTGGCAGGACACCAGGACCGACGCCATCGCCGCCGCCCTGGACCGCCAAGGCCACGGCGACCTGATCAGGCACAAGGCGGGCCTGCCGCCGGCCACCTACTTCTCCGGCGGCAAGCTGCGCTGGATGCTCGACCACATCGATGGCCTGCGGGCCGACGCCGAGCGCGGTGAGGCGATCTTCGGCACCGTCGACACCTGGCTGCTGTGGAACCTCACCGGCGGCACCCATGGCGGCGTCCACGTCACCGACGTCACCAACGCCAGCCGCACCATGCTGATGAACCTGATGACCCTGGACTGGGACGACGAGCTGCTCGAGCTGTTCACCGTGCCGCGGGCCATGCTGCCGGTGATCGCGCCTTCATCAGCCCCGGAACCGTTCGGCCTGACCGAAGGGACCGGCCCGTTCGGCGGTCAGCTGGCGATCACCGGCGTGCTTGGTGACCAGCAGGCCGCCATGGTCGGGCAGGTGTGCTTCGCGCCCGGCGAGGCCAAGAACACCTACGGCACCGGCAACTTCCTGCTGCTGAACACCGGCACCAACATCGTCCGCTCCAAAAGCGGCCTGCTGACCACGGTGTGCTTCAAGTTCGGCGCCGAGGCCGCCGTCTACGCCCTGGAAGGATCGATCGCGGTGACCGGCGCCGCGGTCCAGTGGCTGCGTGACCAGCTCGGCATCATCAGCGGCGCGGCGGACAGCGAGACCCTGGCCGCGCGGGTCACCGACACCGCCGGCCTGTACTTCGTGCCCGCCTTCTCCGGCCTGTTCGCGCCCTACTGGCGGGCCGACGCCCGCGGCGCGATCGTCGGCCTGTCCCGCTTCCACACCAGCGCGCACCTGGCCCGGGCCACCCTGGAGGCCATCGCCTACCAGACCAGGGACGTGGCCGAGGCGATGGAGGCCGACTCCGGGGTCCGGCTCGGGACGCTCAAGGTCGACGGCGGGGTGACCGCCAACGACCTGGCCATGCAGCTGCAGGCGGACATCCTCGGCGTCCCGGCCATCCGGCCGGTGGTGGCTGAGACCACTGCGCTGGGCGCCGCCTACGCGGCCGGCCTGGCCGCCGGCTTCTGGCGCGACACCGACGAGCTGCGCGCCAACTGGCGCGAGTCGCAGCGCTGGCTGCCCACCTGGACCGACACCCGCCGCGCCGACGGCTACGCCGGCTGGCGCAAGGCAGTCCAGCGCACGTTGGGCTGGGTCGAGGTCGATTAGCACCCATTAGTCCGAACGGTCCGTGGTACCCGCCCGCCACAAACGCCGTTCCGGTGCCACCCGGGGCGAGCGTCCCGCGATGCGGCACCGCCGAGGATTTCCGGGGTGGATCCGGGTTCCGTACTCGCCGGGGCGAACCAGACACCTAACTCGACGAATCCCTCGCCCAGGAGGAGACGCCAGGTCAGCCGTCATGACAGGGTTTATCCGTACCGGCCGGTCTATATAGGTGTACCGGCAGCATGAAGGTGCGGGAGGTGCAGAAGTTGTCTGAGCCGACTGATCGGCAACGACTGCCGCTACTGGAGGATGACGATCTGACCGGTGAGGCGGTCATCGAGCCGAGCCGACTGATCCGTCCGGTCGACGCGCCGGCGGTCGCCGTGGCGTGCTTCTTCCGGGACATCGTCGAGGAACTCTCCAGCCGAGCAGACGCGAGGTCAGTGTGCCGCCTGCACAGCGAGATGGGTCCGGCATCGTTGTGGGAGATTGAGCATCGGGGTGTACGGCTGGGCGTGTTCCATCCCGGAGTCGGGGCGCCGTTGGCCGGCGCCATGCTCGAGCAGGTCATTGCCCGCGGAGTTCGCGGAGTCATCGCCTGCGGTGGGGCAGGGGCGCTGGTACCAGAGCTGGTGATGGGACACGCCGTGGTGTTGACCGGCGCCGTACGCGACGAAGGCACGTCCTTCCACTACCTGCAGGCCGGCCGGGTCGTCTCAGCTGACCCGGGTCCGGCTGAGACCCTGGCCGACGCGCTCAGTGCCGACGGTGTGGAGACGATGCGCGGCCTGAGCTGGTCAATGGACGCCATCTACCGCGAGACCCGGGCCCGAGTCTCGCGCCGGGTGGAGGAAGGGTGCCTGGTCGTCGAGATGGAAGCGTCGGCGCTGATGGCGATCGCCCGCTACCGCTCTATCCCGTTCGGTGAGGTGGTGATGGCGGGCGACTCGCTGGCCGGCCGGGAGTGGCAGCACCGTGGGTGGATGACGGCCAAGTCGGCACGCCGGCAGTTGTTCGCCTCGGCCGCGGACGCTGCGGTCGCGCTGATGGGGACGCCGGTCTAAGGCCGGAACCCGGCCCAGGGGTCGTAGTCGACCTCCAGCGGTTCCTGCGCCGGGCGGTCGGGCTCGGGGACGTGCTGCAGGTTGATCCGGATCCGGTACCAGACCGAACTGCGCCCGCGCATCGCGTCGACCAGCACGTCGCGCGGCTCCAGCAGCAGCCAGACCGACGGGTGCCTGGCCTTCCAGCGCTCCAGGCCCGCCATGGCCTCGTCCTTGGTCTCCGCCCGCGCGATCTCGATCAGCGGCATCGTGCTGCGCCGCCGCCCGGTCGGCCCGGCCGTCTTCCCCGGCGCCGGAGCCGGCGCGACGCCAGCCCGCCGCTTGGACGGCTGGACCCGGGGTGCCTCGCCGGCCTGCTTCTCGTAGTGCGGCGGCCACGGCGCGTCCGGCAGGCCCGCCGCCTGGTCCCGGGCCGCCTGCTCGAGCAGCGCGGAAAGAGACCCGGCCGCCTCGTCCATCCCAGCCCACGGATCACCCAGCGCCGCGAACCGCGCGGGCACGGTCGCGATGGTGTACGCAGCCGGGTCGCAGTCCGGGACCTCGTCCCAGGCCAGCGGGGCGGAGACCCGGGCGTCCGGGACCGGGCGGATGGAGTAAGCGGACGCGACAGTGCGGTCCTTGGCGTTCTGGTTGTAGTCGACGAACACGCCGTGCCGTTCCTCCTTCCACCACTTGGACGTGGCCAGGTCAGGCGCGCGCCGCTCGATCTCGCGCGCCACCGCCACCGCCGCCAGCCGCACCTCGGCGAACGACCAGCGCGGCTCGATCCGCGCGTACACGTGCAGGCCCCGGGACCCGGAGGTCTTCGGCCAGCCGGTCAGCCCGAAGTCGGCCAGCACGCCGGCGGCCACCAGGGCCACGTCCCTGATCTGCGGCCATTCCACGCCCGGGACCGGGTCCAGGTCGACTCGCAGCTCGTCGGGGTGATCGAGGTCGGACACCCGCACCGGGTGCGGGTTCAGGTCGATGCAGCCGAGGTTGATCACCCAGGCCAGCGCGGCCTCGTCGCTGACCACCACCTCGTCCGCGGTCCGCCCGGAGGGGAAGCGCAGCTCGACGGTATCGACCCAGTCCGGCCGCTTATCCGGGGCCCGCTTCTGGAAGAACGCCTCGCCCTCGGCCCCGTTCACGAACCGCTTGAGCGCCATCGGCCGTCCGCCCACGCCGCCGAGCGCTCCGGGGGCCACGGCCAGGTAATACTGCACCATGTCCAGCTTGGTCACCCCGGCCCGCGGGAAGAACACCTTGCTCGGGTTGCTGATCGCGACCTCGCGTCCCGCAAGCTCGAAGACCTTCTTCGGCTCAGCCACGCCCGCCTCCCGCAGAGTCTCCCGCAGAGCCCTCTGAAGCACCCCCGGACGCCTCCCCGGAGGCCCTGTTTCCGGAAGCTGGGCCGCGCAGGATCTCGGCCAGGTTGAAGCTGACCGGCTCCTCCAGCTGGTCGTAGGTGCACGAGCGCGGCTCGCGGTCCGGCCGCCAGCGCGCGAACTGCGCGGTGTGCCGGAACCGCGGGCCCTCCATGTGGTCGTAGCGCACCTCGAGCACCCGCTCGGGCCGCAGCGGGATGAACGACAGGTCCTTGTCCGCGTTCCACCGGCTAGCCATGGCCGCCCGCGGGGTGCGCTGCCCCGCCTCGTGCTGGGCCCAGTTCCACGGGTGCTGGTCGAACGTGGTGACCAGCGGCTGCAGTTCCGCGAACAGCGAGATCCGCTTCTCCATACCGAACGCGCCCACCACGCCCACGCTGGCCAGGCGACCGTCGTCCTTATACAGCCCGAGCAGCAGCGACCCGATGCGGTCCGCGCCGCTCTTGTGCACCCGGTAGCCGGCCACCACGCAGTCCGCGGTGCGCTCGTGCTTGATCTTCTTCATCACCCGCTTGTCCGGCTCGTATACACCGGAAGCCGGCTTGGCGATCAGCCCGTCCAGGCCGGCCCCTCGAACTGGCTGAACCACCCGGTCGCCACCGAACGGTCCGTGGTGGCCAGGGTCAGGTGAATGGGGGAGCGGGCCTTGGCCAAGGCGCCGGAGAGCAAGGCACGCCGCTCGGCAAACGGCCGCTCCATCAAGTCCTCGGAACCGAGCGCGAGCAGGTCGAAGGCGATGAAATGGGCCGGGGTCGTCTCGGCCAGCAGGCCGACCCGGCTGGCCGCCGGGTGGATCCGCAGCTGCAGCGCCTCGAAGTCCAGCCGCCGGCCGGCGGCGTCCGGCACCACGATCTCCCCGTCGATGACGCATCGCGGCGGCAGCTCAGCCAGGACCGCCGCGACCAGCTCGGGGAAGTAGCGCGTCATCGGCCGCTCGTTCCTGCTGCCGATCTCGACCTCGTCGCCGTCGCGGAACACGATCGACCGGAAGCCGTCCCACTTCGGCTCGAACACGTAGTCCCCGTCCGGGATCGCGTCCACCGGTTTGGCCAGCATCGGCGCCACCGGCGGATTAACAGGTAGATCCATGCCCCCAGCTTCCCTGATCACCTCGGCCCAGGACGAATTACTGCCCGTTACAGTCGACGATCATGCCGCCCCGGATTCATCGCCGGCCAGGTAGGGAGCGGTCCAGGCCTCGCTGCGCTGCCAGAGCTCAGCTGCGAGCGAGGGCGTCGCCACCGCGCTGGCCTCCCGCACAGCGCATTTGTCGTAGAACAGCCCGCTCTCCTGCGCGACCTCAGCCGACGTCGCGCAGTACACCGACGTCGCGGCCCCATCACTCACCGAGAGCATCCGCCGGGTGACCAAAGGCCGTACCGGCCACGGCACCCGGCGCCAGATGTCCGACGCCACCACGCCCGGGTGCAGCGCGTAAGCGTGCACCCCGGTGCCGCCCGTCCGCCGCGCCAGTTCGGCGGAGAACAGCACGTTGCACAGCTTGGACACCCCGTACGCGGGCAGCCCGGTGATGCCCCGCGCGGGCCGCCGCAGCACATCGAAGTCAATCCCGCGCGCCGAGTAGTGCGCGTCGCTGGCCACCGTCACCACCCGGGCAGGCGCGCTCTCGGTCAGCCGGTCAAGCAGCAGCTGCGTGAGCAGGAAATGCCCGAGGTGATTGACCCCGAACATCAGCTCAAAGCCCTGCCTGGTCACCCCGTGCGCGCCGCCGATCCCCGCGTTGTTGACCAGCACGTGCAGCGGCTCCCTCCGAGCCAGGAAAGCATCAGCGCACGCGCGCACCGACGGCAGGTCGGCCAGGTCCAGCGCCAGGAACCACACCGAATCCGACCCGGTGGCAGCCTTGATGGCGGCGACCGCCGCCTCTCCCTTAGCCGCCGACCTGGCGGCCACGTACACTCGCCCGCCGCGCCGGGCCAGCTCCTCCGCCGTGGCTTTCCCGATCCCGGTATTCGCCCCCGTCACCAGGAACGTCTGCTCGCTCATCTCAGCTCCAAGCAAGACCGTGGGCCGTTACCCCCGGCTCAGCGAGGTAACGGCCCACGATAACGAGAAACAGCTACTCGACCGGGATTTCCTTGTTGATCAGGCCGAGGTCGATGCCCTGGCGCTTGCGGATGATGCGGGCGGCCACGTAGATCACGATGGCCAGCACGTACATGCCGCCCATGTAGAGGAGCGAGTCGTGGTTGTTGACGAAGTACGCGTCGTTGGACAGCCACTCGTACAGGTTGAACACCAGCAGCCCGATGGTCACCACGCCCGCCACCGGCACGACCGGCACGCCGAGCAGCTTGACCTTGCTGGCCGGCGAGGCGTACCACAGGTCCGGCTTGCGCAGCGGCAGGATCACCACCGCGATCGCGCTGAACAGGTACGTCACCGCGATGACCAGCGTGGCGTCCAGCGTGTAAGACGCGAACGTCGTGTTGTACGCGTACAGCGCGCCGAACCCCACCGCGGGCAGCAGCATCAGCACCAGCGAGGCGATCGGTACCCGGCGCTTCTCCGAGACCTGCGCGGCCGCGTCCGGCAGTACCCGGTCGAAGGCGGCGGCGAAGATGACCCGGGTCGAGGACAGGAACAGCGTCCCCACCCAGCCGAAGAACCACAGGCTCATCAGCAGGATCACGATGACCTGGAACGCCGAGTCGTGTACCAGCCAGGCCGCCATCATCACCGGGTACGGGAAGACCGGCAGCACGGCCTTGCTGACCAGGTTCTGGCCTGCGTTGATGTTCAAGTAGAACGCCCAGCCGAACGTCTTGGCGAACAGCAGCAGGAACACCACCGACAGCGCCACGGTGGTCCACAGCCCGACGAACATGCCGCTGAACACCCGGCGGAAGTCGCTGGCCCCGCGGATCTCGCCGTACAGGGTGGTGCCCCAGTTCGGCCACAGCAGGTAGAACATCATGAACGGCACCAGCAGCAGGCTCTGGCTGAACGTGCCGCCGCCGAACGTCGGCGCGACGTATCCGGCCGCGGCCGCCGACTTGTTCACCGCCTGGTAGCCGTTGCTGATCCCGAACAGCTTGTGCGTCTCGAGGTTGAACGAGGCGATGAAGTTGGCGTGGCTGGACGCCAGGAGCAGGATCACCAGGACCAGGACGCCGAGCAGGCCGCCGTAGAAGCACCACTTCTGGACCCGGGCGTAGCCCGCCATGCCGACCGAGACCAGGATGCCGGCCAGCGCGATCGTGATCAGGGTGACCACGAACTTCCCGTTGGACGTGGTGAACCAGGCCGCCTGGCTCTGGGTGCCGAGCGTGGCGAAGATCGGCTGGAAGAACTCCTCGGACAGCACCGCCCCGTAGATCGGCGCCCACAGCCACAAGATGAACCACCACCCGGTGGCGGCCATCACGAAGCCGATCCCGCTGCCCAGGATGCGGCTCTGCCACACGTAGTCGCCGCCGGCCCGCGGGATCGTGGTCACCAGCCCGGTGTAGGCCACGACCAGGAACGAGACCCACACCCCCGAGATGAGGATCGAGTACAGCAGGTTGCCGTGCGGGAAGGACGACTGCACGGTCCACTCCACCATGCCCAGCGTCACCACGTTGGTGGACAGGCAGGCGTAGATCATCGAGTCCCTGACGGACCAGCCCCGGACCAGGCCCGTCGCGTTGCGGAGGAAGAGAGTCGGTCTCTCCTCCCCCAGTGCTCCTGCCGTCATATGTATCCTCCGGTATCCAGGTTTATCCGTTTTGCCCGGTTCGAACGATGGGTAGCGGGGTCACTCGGGGTTACAGCTGGGTGCGTTTGTGATCATCTAGCGGTCAATATAGAGGTTTGGGGACGTCGCAGACCTGTGATCTGCGAAGTTGGCGGCTCACACTCCGCTAATCTTCGCTGGCTGGAGCCTCGTCCGGTGAGAACGGGCCGTCAGCCGTTGACGAACATGTACCTCGTTACCTTCCCCTTCTTCTCGTTGAGGTCCAGCACGGCCCCCTGCAGCACGCCGTCGCTGTAGGAACTGCCCGGGTTCATGGTCAGGGTCCGGCCGAGCCGCAGGACGCCCTTGCTCTCGTGGATGTGCCCGTGCACGGACAGGATCGGCTGGTACTTCTGGATGGCCGCCTTGACCGCGGTCGACCCGACCGGCTTCATGACCGCCCCGCCGAGTATCGGCCGCATGTTCTCGTCCAGGGCCGGCGCCTCGTCCAGGCCGGTGGCGTAGGGCGGCGCGTGGAAGTTGAACACCGCCCGGCTCATGTCCGGGATCGAGGAGACCACGGCCTCGATCTTGGTCGTGAGCACGTCCTCGGGCGCCTCGCGGAACGTGTTCCACGGGGTCGGGTTGGTCCAGCCCATCGAGGCCAGGTAGAAGCCGCCGATGTCGAGCACCTTGGACTCGGCGAAGCTGACGCTCGGGGAGGCCTCGATGATGTCGTCGATCTCCCAGATGTCGTCGTTCCCCCCGTTGAGGATGCAGGGGATCTCGCCGCCGCGCAGCTTGCTGTCGGCCATGTCGAGCCACATTTCCAGGCCCTTGGTCATCTCCTGGGTGAACCGGCGGTCGATGGAGCCGTCCTCCTCCTTGAGGGAGTCGAGCTCGTCACCGGACATCACGGCCGGGTAATAGCCGCGGTCGCGGATCTTCCGCTTGATGTCGTCCAGCTCGGCCTGGGTCTCCAGCTGCACGCGCTGGCCGCCGAACGTAACCTCCCAGTGGCCGGGGCTGGTGGCCGTGATCGGGATCATGACCTTGCCGGTCACGTCCCCGCCCAGGATGACCATGTCGGCCTTGTAGAAGGCGGCGGCGTTCAGGAATTTTCGCCAGCAGATCTCGGAGCCGTGAATGTCCGTGGCGAAGAAGACTTTCATTGCGGTGCGCTCGCCTTCCTTATTGTGTGACTCTGCACCGACCCCGGTCGGGGATCAGTGGTCGACCTCTTCGGGCAGCTCGTACCACCGGACCCGGTCGCCTACCCGAGCCCTGGTCTTCCACTTCAGGCCCTTGGGCACGGTCTCGGCGATCTCCTGCAGCTGCTTGGCCTGGGTCAGCAGGTCGAACTTCGGGTACGCGGGCGCCAGCGCGGGCTGCTCGGTCACCAGGTCGGGGAGCTTGGCCAGGTTTCCGGTCACGGTGCGCCACCAGCCCCAGTCGCCGGACAGCACCGAGCCGAACCGGTCCGGGTCGATGAACGGACGGCTCGCGTCGCGGCCGACCTTGACCCCGGCCAGCAGGTGGCAGATGTCGTGCGCGTCCTTAGCGTTGAGCTCGAAGATCTGCAGCTTGGACAGCAGCAGGTCAGCCGGGTCCAGGGTCGGCGAGGCGGAGCCGAACGAGGGCTTGAAGTCCAGCGTGTGGCACATGGTCAGCCGGTCGACCATGACGTCGATCGGCCGGCCGGACGGGGCCATGAAGTACATCTGCCGGTCCCCGTTGAGGTTGTTGAACCGCTTGTCCGGCTGGCAGCCCGCGCTCTCCAGGTGGTCGGCCAGCTGGCGCCGCCCTTTGCCCTGGCAGGCCAGGTCGATGTCCTGGCCCGCCCGCCGCCGGGGCGGGAAGTCGGGGCACAGCACGCGCACGCCGAGGCCGCCGAGGATCTTGAGCCGGTGGCCCCCTTCGGCTGCGCCGCGCACCAGCGTCAGTGCTTCGGGCAGCGGATCGTCCGCGGCGCCTCCGGCAGGCCCGTTTGGTGTGGTCATGCCCGCTTCGCTCCTCATTGCGCGCGCGCCGACGTCGCCTGCCGCCGGCGCAATTCGATCATGGTGACGTGATAGCCGGTCTGTCTAGATTCCGGGTAAAGAATCCCACGTTGTGGTGCTTGGCGATACGCCACGGTCCGTTCGGTCAGTATCTCCCGGGGGGACGACCCCCCGGAACCCCCCGCTGTGCAGCTGCGCTGCACGAATAGATCCTTTTTTTATTCTTCCGAACGAAGCAGCGTTTCACACATCCTGACCACTGCGTGCGGGCCGCCGGTAGAACTCCACCGGCTCGGGCGCCAGCGGCGTATTGCCCAGCATGAGGTCGGCGGCCTTCTCCGCAATCATCATCACTGGCGCATAGATGTTGCCGTTGGTCACGAACGGCATCACGGACGCGTCGACCACCCGCAGCCCGTCCAGGCCGTGCACCCGCAGGGTGGCCGGGTCGGTCACCGCCATCGGGTCGGTGCCCATCTTGGCCGTGCAGGACGGGTGCAGCGCGGTCTCCGCGTCCTTCGCCACCCAGGCCAGGATCTCGGCGTCGGTCTCCACCTTCGGGCCTGGTGACAGCTCGCCCGCGCTGTAGTCGTCAAAGGCCGGCTGGGTCAAGATCTTCCTGGCCACACCGATCGCCTCGACCCACTCCTGCCGGTCGGTCGGCGTGGACAGGTAGTTGAACCGCAGCGCGGGATGCACGCCCGGGTCGGTCGAAGTGATCTTGCAGGTGCCGCGGGAGTCGGAGTACATCGGGCCGATGTGCACCTGGTACCCGTGCCCGCCCTCCGGCTGGGATCCGTCGTAGCGGATCGCGATGGGCAGGAAGTGGAACATCAGGTTCGGGTAGGTCACGTCGTCGTTGCTGCAGGCGAAGCCGCCGCCCTCGAAGTGGTTGGTGGCGCCCGGGCCGCTGCGCAGGAACAGCCACTTCGCGCCGACCACGGGCCGGTTGCGCCATTTGAGCGCGGGCGCGACCGAGACCGGCAGCTTGGAGCCGTACTGGACGTACACCTCCAGGTGGTCCTGCAGGTTCTCGCCCACGCCGGGCAGGTCGGCGACCACGTCGATGCCGAGCGGCGCAAGCTCCGCGGCGCTGCCCACGCCGGACAGCTGCAGCAGCTGCGGAGAATTGATCGCCCCGCCCGACAGGACGATCTCGGCGGCCCGGACCCGCTTCATCTTTCCCTGATGCTGGAACTCGACGCCGACCGCGCGCGTGCCGTCGAAGATGATCTTGGTGGCGTAGGCGCGGGTGGCCACGGTGAGGTTCGGCCTGCTCATCACCGGGTACAGGTAAGCCCGCGCGGCGGACAGCCGCCGGCCCCGGTGCACGTTGCGGTCGAAGGGGGCGAAACCCTCCTGCCGGTAGCCGTTGACGTCGTCGGTGAGCTGGTAGCCGGCCTGCTGGACGGCCGCGAAGAACGCGCCGAACAGCGGGTTGGTGGCCGGGCCCCGCTCGAGGACCAGCGGCCCGTCCTTGCCGCGGAACGGATCGCCGTCGGCCGCGGCCAGGCAGTTCTCCATCCGCTTGAAGTAGGGCAGGCAGTGCGCGTAATCCCAGTCGGCCAGGCCGCCCTCGGTGGCCCAGCGTTCGTAGTCCATCGGATTGC
This sequence comes from uncultured Actinomycetes bacterium, assembly GCA_963790065.1. Taxonomy (GTDB): domain Bacteria; phylum Actinomycetota; class Actinomycetes; order Streptosporangiales; family Streptosporangiaceae; genus Palsa-504. Next base: position 660,044 of record CAWBNK010000006.1, read on the forward strand.
CGCGCTGGAAGATCATCCCGTTGATGCTGCTCGACCCGCCAAGCACCTTGCCGCGGGCATGGTAAATGCGCCGCCCGTTCATGTGCGGCTCGGGCTCGCTTTCGTACTTCCAGTCGTAGAACCGGTTGCCGATGGGGATGGTGAGCGCGGCCGGCATGTGGATGAACGGGTCCCAGATGTAGTCGGGCCGTCCCGCCTCGAGCACCAGCACCCGGGTGCCCGGGTCGGCCGACAGCCGGTTGCCCAGCGCGCTGCCCGCGGAGCCGCCGCCTACCGCGACGAAGTCATAAATTCCGTTTGCCATTTCTCTGCTCTGCTCCTTCTCGCCTCCGGTCGCTCTTGACGCGGCGCCTTCCCTCGTCGCTCGTTCCTCGCTCCTCAGTCCAGGCACCGCCGCGCCCTTTGGCTCGCGGGGGGACCACCTAGCTCCCACCCCTTACACCTTTGGATCTTGGGAGGTCAAGCTTGGGTGGCGGCGTCGAGGTTTTCGCGGACGGTCTGGGTCATCTGGTGGTCGGGGCCGAGGTAGCGCTCGCAGTCGGTCAGGGCGCGCTGCAGCACCGCGACCACGTCGGACAGCCGGCCCACGGTGTAGTAGGCCGAGGCGAGGTTGCAGCGGGTAGTCAGCGTCTCCAGGTCACCCGCTCCGAGCATCCGCTCGCTGTCGGCCAGGGCCCGCTCGTACTGTGGGATCGCGTCGGTCAGCCGGCGCGCCTGCTGGTAGCAGGCGGCCAGGTTGGACCGGGCGGTGAGCGTGTCGCGGTGATCCCGGCCCTGCACCCGCTCCCGGTCGGCCAGCGTCCGCTCGTACTGCGGGAGCGCCTCCCGCAGCCGTCCCGCGCTGCGGTAGGCGTAGGCCAGGTTGGCCCGGGCCGCGATGGTGTCCGGGTGGTCCGGGCCCTCGACCCGTTCCCGGTCGGCCAGTACCCGCTCGTACTGGCCGATGGCGTCCTTCAGCTTTCCGGCCGTGCGGTACGCCGAGGCCAGGCTGGCCCGGGCCGCGATGGCGTCGGGGTGGTCGCGGCCGTGCATCCGCTCCTGGTCGGCCGCGGCCCGCTCGTACTCCCCGATCGCCTCCTTGGCCTGCCCGTTGGCCGCGTAGGCGGCCGCCAGGTGCGAGCGCGCGTCCAGCGTGGTGGGGTGGCCGGCGCCCAGCAGCCGCTCGGCATCGGTGAGCAGCATCTGGTAGGCGCTGATGGCGTCCTTGAGCATCCCGGCCGTGGCGTAGGCGTCAGCCAGGCTGGCCCGCGAGCCCAGCGTGACCGGATGGCCGGACCCGAGCAGCCGCTCGGAGTCGGCCACCGTCTGCTCGTGCAGGGCCACGGCGTCGGCCGGGCGCCCGGCCGACTGGTAGGCGTGGGCCAGGTGACCGCGGGCCGCGATGGTCTCGGCGTGCTCGGGGCCCTGGTTGCGCTCCCGGTCGGCCAGCGCGGCCTGGAACACCGAGATGGCCTCGGCCGACCGCCCGGCGGCCTCGTAGGCCGCGGCCAGCCGGTCCCTGGCCACCACCGAGTTGGCGTGCGCCGGTCCGAGCAGCTGGGTGCTGGTGGCCAGCATGGACTGCCAGTAGGCGATGGCGGCGGCCGACAGCCTGCTGTTCTCCAGCGACAGCCCGACGCGGAACAGCAGCGGGTGGGCTTCGGTCTTCCACAGCACCCCGCCGTCGTTGGCCCGCAGGACCGCGGCGCAGTCCCGCAGTGCCTGATCGAGCTGCAGCCCGCCCTCGCCTTCCGGCCAGGTCTCGAGCAGCGCGTCGGCGGCCGCCAGCGCGACCTGCTCCAGGTCGGCCTGCGGCAGCCAGGCCCGCACGGCGGCCTGCACGCTGGCGTGCATCTGGACGGTGCGCACGGGGCTGGCCGGATCGACGGTGATCACGCCCACCGCGGCCAGGTTGCTGATCGCGGCGCGCACCATGTTCTGATCCGCGCCGCCGGCCGTGCTGGGCCGCCCGGCGATGTAGGTGCAGGCGGCGGGGCTGGTCAGGACCGCGCCGGGCACCCCGTGGTGATCCAGCATGGCGGTCAGCACCAGGGTGGGCCAGGCCAGCCCGGACGGCGGGAGGTCGTGCGCGCACTCGGCCGCGAGGGACCAGGTGGCCAGGATGGTGGCCGACACGCCGTCCACGTCGGACATGTGCTGGCGGCGCTCGTTCAGCGCCTGCCGGTATTCCCGGCAGCCCTGCCGGCGGGCGTTGATCACCGCGGTGGCCTGGGCCAGCCCGAGCGGCAGGCCGCCGAGGTCCTCGCCCAGGTCCAGTGCCTCGATGCGCTGGTCGGGGTGGTCGGTGAGCCGTGAACTGAGGTAGGACAGGGCCTCCCGCCTGGTCAGTCCGGACACCGGGACGACGGTGACGTCCTGGCCCTCGAACTCCGAGGCGGGCAGCCTGGTGGTGATCAGGACCCGGCCTGCGGCGCCGCTCGGCCACAGGCTCTCCAGGTCGGCCAGGGCGGCCAGGTCGTCGATGACCAGCGCCCACGGGCGCTTGGTGTGTGCCAGCCAGGAGACGAAGCGGGCGGCGGCCACCTCGGCTCCCTCGCCGTGATTGCTGGCATCTACCGTGTTGGCCGCCTGCGCGAAGCCGGTGATGACCGCCTCGGCATTGGTCGCGGTCACCCAGACCAGGACTTCGACCAGCCCGCTGTTCCACATGGCGTGGGCGAACTCGACCGCGAGCTGAGTCTTGCCTGTACCGCCCTGGTCGGCAGGCGCCACGTCGGTCTCGGCGCCGTGCACCAGCACGGCGGTCTGGCCGGGGTGCAGGCTGGTGGCTAGGTCAGGCCCGGTTTCCGCGCGCGTGTAATAGGTGTCGGCCAGCGGCGGCACGATCCCGGACAGCAGAATCCCCGGTTTCGTCGGCGTTCCGGGTTGCTGGGCGACCACGTTCGAAAGCCTCTCCTGCCTGCTCCGGAGTCCGCATGGGCCGGACTCGTGGGCGCCGGGCCGCACATGCCGCGCAACCAGGCACGTCTCGCATGATAATAAGGATCTTCGTGGCACGGTGACATGTCGCCATAAGTCAGATATCGAGTAATAGCGTCAAATCGTGCCTATCCGCGCACAGTCTGTATGTCCTCCCGCTGGCCGAGTCTAGCGACCGCGGGCCGATCGCATGGCCGAAACGGGCCTAACAGGGTGTTAAGGGCTGATACCCGGCCCGGGCCTCCGAGTGCCGCCAGCTCTCACCTAGTGATAGGTAAGCCCAATGAGCTCAAGGGGGCCAAAGGGGTCATGGAGGCCAAAGGGATCAAAGGGATCAAAGGGCCAAGGGGCCAAGGGGCCAAGGGGCCAAGGGGCCAAGGGAGCCAGAGCCGATCCGGCGCCGCCTCAGGTGCCGGTCGCCGCCTCGAGGTTGTCGCGCACCGTCTGGGTCATCGGATGATCGGTGCCCAGATAGCGCTCGCTGTCGGCCAGGGTGCGCTGCAGCACCGCCACCACCTCCATCAGGCGGCCCGCGGCGAACAGGGCCGCGGCCAGACTGGACCGGGTGGTCAGCGTCTCCAGGTCCCCGGGGCCCAGCAGGCGCTCGCAGTCGGCCAGCGCCTGCTCGTACTGGGCGATGGCGTCGGCGGACCGCCCGGCCTGCTGATAGGCGGCGGCCAGGTTGCAGCGCGCCGCGCGGGTGTCCGCGTGATCGGACCCCTGCACCCGCTCCCGGTCGGCCAGGGTGCGCTCGTAGCCCGGGATCGCCTCGCGGAGCTGTCCGGCCGTGCGGTAAGCGAAGGCCAGGTTGGCCCGGGCCGTCATGGTGTCCGGGTGATCGGGCCCGCCGATCCGCTCCCGGTCATTGAGCACCCGCCGGTACTGCGCGATCGCGTCCTTCGGCTTGCCGCCGCGCCGGAACGCCGACGCCAGGCTGGCGCGGGCCGCGATGGTATCCGGGTGATCGGGGCCGCCCATCGCCTCGTAGTCCGCCAGCAGCCGCTTGTACAGCTCGATGGCCTGGCCTGGCTGTCCGTTGTCGGCGAAGGCGGCGGCCAGGCTGTCCCGCGCGCCCAGCGTGGTCGGGTGCCGCGGGCCTAGCATGCGGTCGCAGTCGCCCGCCAGCGACCGGTAGGCGGCCAGCGACTCCCTGCCCCGGCCGGCCGCCTGGTAGGCCTCGGCCAGGCCGGCCCGCGCGGCCAGGGTGACCGGGTGGCCGAGGCCGAGCTGCAGGCCGGCGTCCGAGACCATGTGCTCGTAGAGCACTACCGCCTCGGCGGCCCGGCCGGCGCTGGCGTAGGCGTGCGCGAGCCGGCCGCGGGCCGCGATGCTGTCCGGGTGCTCGGGTCCCTGGCCGCGGTCCCGGTCGGCCAGCGCGCCGGCGAACGTCGCGATCGCGTCGCCGAACCGCCTGGCCGACTCATACGCGATGGCCAGCCGGTCCCGGGCCGCCAGCGTGGTCGCGTGGCCGGGCCCGAGCCGCCGCGTGCCGATGGCCACCATGGATTGCCAGTACCCCATGGCCACCTCGCTCAGCCCGCCGTCTTCCAGGCTCCGGCCCAGGCGGAACAGCAGCGGATGGGCATCGGGCTGCCACAGCACGTCCTCCGCGATCCGGGCCTGCTCCCCGGGGGCCCCGGCGCGGCCGCCTGCGCCCTCTCCCCGGACCGTCTCGCCGACCAGGACCCCGTGGGCCTCGCCGCTCCCGGCCGCCTGGAGGGTGACGGTGCAGTCCCGCAGTGCCGCCTCGAGGTCGGCCGCGCTGTCCGCGGCCCCGGCCGGGAGCGGGCTGCCGGGTTCTGGCCAGGTCTGCGCCAGCGCGTCCGCGGCGGCCAGCAGGACGTACTCCAGGTCCGCGGGCGGCAGGTAGGCGCGCACCGCGGCCCGGACGCTGTCGTGCATCCGGACCGTGCGGGCCGGGCTCGCCGGGTCGATGCTGACCAGGCCGACCCGGGCCAGGTTGGTGATGGCGGCCCGGGCCAGGTTCTGATCCGCGGCCGCGGCCGCGCTCGGCCGGCCCGCGATGTAACCACACGCGGCCGGGCTGGTCAGCACGGCGCCGGGAATCCCGTGCGGGTCGAGCATGGCGGCCAGGGCCAAGGCCGGCCAGGCCAGGCCCGCGGGCACGAGCGCATGCGCGCATTCGGCGGCCAGCGACCAGGTGGCCAGGACCGCCGCCGACACGCCGTCCACCAGCTGGCCGGTCATGTGCTTACGCCGCTCGGAGAGCTGTATCCGGTACTCGCGGCAGCTCAGCCGGTTCACGTTCATGACGGCGGCGGCCTGGGCCAGGCCGAGCGGCAGGCCGTCGAGATCCTCGCCGAGGTCAAGCGCCTCGACCCGCTGGTCGGGATCGTCGGTGAGCCGGGCACCCAGGTAGGACAGGGCTTCCCGGCGGCTGAACCCGCCCACCGGGACGATCTGCAGGCCCGGGGACCCGCCGGCCCCGGCGTCCCCGCCCAGGCCCGCAGCCGCCCAGGAACTGAAGGCCGCGGCGGGCAGCCGGGTGGTGATGACGACCTGGCCGGCCAGGCCTGACGGCCACAGCCCCCGCAGGTCGGACAGGTCGGACAGGTCATCGATGACCAGCGCCCACGGCCGGTCGGTCCTGGCCAGCCAGGACAGCAAGGCGGTCGCGGCGGCCTCCGCGCCCGGCTCCGGATGGCCGGCCCCGACCATCTCGGCGGCCTGCGCGAACCCGGCCACGACCGACTCACGGTTCACGGCGCTGATCCAGATCAGCACGTCGACGGCCCGGACGCCGCGCAGCGCGTGCATGAACTCCGAGGCCAGCTGGGTCTTGCCCGTGCCGCCCTGCTCGGCGGGCGCCGTCTCGGTCCGTGCGCCGTGGGTCAGTACCGCGGTCTGGCCGGGGAACAGGCCGGACCGCAGGTCGACGCCGGTCTCCTGCCGCTGGAAGTACGGGTCGGCGAGCGGCGGGATGATGCCCGACACCAGCAGCCCTGAGGGCGGCGGCGCTCCGGCCCGCTGCGCGACCACGCTGACACCCTCTCCGCATCGCTCGGCGGTCGGCAGGCGATCCCTGACTCGGCCGCGGCCAACTCCTCCCCGCGCGAGCGGTCGTGGCCCAGTCGAGGGCTGCCCGCGATGACGCGCGATCCCGCACCTCTAGCTCCCATGTGTGGCGTCCTGAGAGCATGAGGTCGCTGCGGGTCACCTTCCTGCACGTGCAGCGCAGTCCGGCATAAGGGCATGCTAGTGGCGGTTCCGGCCGATGACCATAAGTTGCGAAAAGCCCTCCAGGCGGCTGACAAAATTGTCGGCACCCGTCCGCCATAGCCGCGATTGTTAGGTTTTCACCTACTTTAGAGTAAGACGTAATGATCTGTAACGGCGTCGCTGCTCATCGTCATCCAAGGGGCGAGCGAGACTCCACGTGACCGCGTCCACACGGTGAGACGCCCGCAGCTAAGGTACGTTCTTTCGCCATTCTGGCCAGGCCGGTCGCCCCCGGTCGCCTCCGGTCGCGGCCAGTCGCCTTCGGCCGCTAACGGTCGCCGCCCGGCGCTACCGGGTCGCCTGTCCCCGGCTCCGTTTTGCCCCCTCGCGGCCGACATTTATGGCATAACAGGTTTCGTGAGTATCACGGCGACGTATCCGTTCATTACATAATTGAAACCGTATGTTTACGTCGAACGTGCAGGATCATGGCGCAGGCAGCATCCCCGGCACATCACCAGGCAACCCCAAGCACTCTGGAGCAACAGATGGGTGGCAACATGGTCGCGGGCAGGCACGGTAAGACGCAGCGGCTGGAAGAGGTGCCGCAGGAGTACGCGGCCTTCAAGATCGAGCAGCGCGGCATCGACCTGATCCCGGACGCCGAGCGCAAGATGCGTCCGTCCGGCCTGTTCTGGCTCTGGTCGGGCGCCGTGTTCAACGTCGAGTTCCTCTTCTACGGCACGCTGATCATGACCTTCGGCCTGACCGTGACCCAGGCCATCATCGCCATCCTCGTGGCCAACTTGGGCTACGCGTTCCTCGGGCTCGCCAGCCTGCAGGGCCCGAAGACCGGCACCACCGCGTTCATGGTCAGCCGGGCGCCGTTCGGCCAGAACGGGAACCGGCTGGTGGCCCTGTTCAACTGGGTCACCCAGGTCGGATTCGAGATCGAGGGCATCTACTTCGTCGTCGCCACCGTGATCCTGCTGTTCTCCCTGCACGGCAGCAAGCTCGACGGGCCGGCCAAGATCGCGGTGATCATCGTCGCGGCCCTGATCCAGATGATCATGCCGCTGCTCGGCCACGCCACGATCAGCAAGATCCTGCGCTACCTGGCCTACGTGTTCATCGTGTTCTTCGCGGTGCTGGCCGGGTTCACCTTCAACCGGCTGCACCTGGGCGCCTTCCACGCCAAGCCGGTGTCGTTCGCGGTGTGGACCACCGCGCTGGTGGTGCTCATCTCGGTCGGCGGCCTGGGCTGGACGGAGAACGGCAACGACTACTCGCGGTACCTGCCGCGGAACACCCCAGGCTCCAGCACGTTCTGGGCGGCCACCCTGGGCGGCGCGATCCCGTCCATCATCCTGGAGATCCTCGGCGTGCTCGCCTACACGATCACGACCAAGACGGTCGGCATCGCGCAGATCGGCGTGCCGGACACCTTCCCGAGCTGGTTCGTCACGCCGTTCCTGATCTTCGCCGTCTTCCAGCTGCTGTCCATCAACACCATCGACATGTACTCTTCTGGCGTCACGCTGCAGGCCCTGGGCCTGCCGGTCCGCCGCTGGGGTGCGGTCATCATCGACACCGTCGTGTGCGCCGTTATCACCGGCATCATCTTGTTCCACGGGAACTTCTACACCGACTTCTCCGGGTTCCTGCTCTACATCGTGGTCTGGCTGGCGCCCTGGTTCGCCATCCTGCTCACTGACTACGTGCTCCGCGGCCGGGAGTACCACGCTCTGTCGCTGCGGTCGACCCGGGACGGCCTGTACTGGCGCAACGGCGGCATCCACTGGCCCGCCATCATCGCCCAGGTGGCCGGTATGGTCGCCGCGCTGCTGTGGATCAACGCGAGCTTCGCCTTCCCGGCCTACGCCGGGCCGATCTCCAATCACTTCCCCGGCCTGAACGGCGGGGACTTCAGCTGGGCCATCGGCATCGTCGTCGGCGGGCTGGTCTACTGGGCGCTGGCCGGCCGCAGCGTGCGGCAGGAGGAAGCCCAGGTCACCCGGGCCTGAGGCGGCCGTGCGCGAGCTCGCGGCCTTCATCGCCGGGCTGCCCAAGGCGGAACTGCACCTGCACCTCGAGGGCACCCTGGAGCCTGAGCTCAAATTCGAGCTGGCGGCGCGCAACGGGGTCCGCCTGCCCTACGCCTCCGCCGCCAGCATGCGGTCCGGCTATGCCTTCACCGACCTGACCTCGTTCCTGGCCGCCTACTACGAGGGCATGACGGTACTGCTGGCCGAGCGGGACTTTTACGACCTGGCCATGGCGTACTTCCGCCGGGCCAGCGCCGAGCACGTGGTCTACGCCGAGGTCTTCTTCGATCCCCAGGCCCACACCAGCCGCGGGATACCGTTCGAGACCGTGATCGGCGGGCTGCACCGCGCCCGGCTGGACGCGCAGGCCGGACTCGGCCTGCGCGTCCAGCTCATCATGTGCTTCCTGCGCGACATGTCCGCCGATTCCGCGGCGCAGACCCTCGAGCAGTCCCTGCCGCACCGCGACAAGATCGTCGGAGTGGGCCTGGACTCCGACGAGCGGGATAACCCCCCGGTCAAGTTCAAGCAGGTCTTCGCCCAGGCCCGCGAGGCGGGCTACCGCCTCACCATGCACTGCGACGTCGACCAGGCCGACTCGGTGGACCACATCTGGCAGTGCCTGGACGACATCGGGGTCGAGCGGATCGACCATGGCGTCAACTGCGTCGAGGACGACGCGCTGGTGGCGCGGCTCAGCCGCGACGGCATCGGGCTGACCGTGTGCCCGGTCTCCAACCGGTGGGTGACCGACGGCCTGAAGGCCGCCGAGCTCAAGACCCTGCTCGACCGGTCGGTGCGGGCCACGGTGAACTCCGACGACCCGGCCTACTTCGGCGCGTACGTGAACCAGAACCTGGCCGCCGCCCAGGAGGCCGCCGGCCTGACCTCGGCCGAACTGGCCCGGCTGGCCCGCCACTCCTTCGAGATCGCCTGGCTCCCCCCCGCCGACCGCGACCGCTACCTAGCCGACCTGGACACCTACCTCCGCCACTCCGCCCCGCCCTAAAGCCCTCCGTCATTCCGCGCCTGCCCAAACCGCCGTCATCCCGCGCCGGCCCAAACCGGCCGTCATCCCGCCCGCCCAAACCGCCGTCATCCCGCGTCGGCCCAAAGTCGGCCGCCGCCTCACCCCTACCGCGCCGACGCGGTACTCCCGTGACCCATGTGACGCCTGTGCCTCCTTAAAGTGGCGCCTCAATCATCGTGGGCCGTTACCGTGCTGTGAAGACGGTAACGGCCCACGATAAGTTGATCTTGGTCGGACGCGGTGACTGCGGGGACGCACGGGATGCGTTTGGCACGCGGGTCGGCCAGGCCATGCCTAACACGCTCGGGCCGGTCGGCGTAAGCAGGCTGTGGATAAGGCGCGGGTGGCGCGCGGCCGGCACCGGCCCTGGCTAAGTCCACGCAGAACTCGTTGCCTTCCGGGTCGTACAGGGTGACCGAGGTGCCCCGGACGTTGTCGGTCCGCCAGGCTGGGGTGGCGCCGGCCTGGATCAGCCGCTCGACGTGCTCGCTGACCAGCCGCTTGCGCTGCTCGCCGCGCACCTCGCGCCCGGCCACGCGGACGTCGAGGTGGACGCGGTTCTTGGCCGTCTTGCCCTCGGGCACCCGCTGGAAGTAGAGCCGGGGGCCCTCGCCGGCCGGGTCGACGCGCGAGGCGACGTCGCCGTACTCCGCTTCCGGGATCCCCACCGACTGGGCGAATTCGTCCCAGCTCGCGAAGCCCTCCGGCGGCGGCTCGGTCACGTAGCCGAGCGCCAGCCCCCAGAACTCGGCCAGCTTCTCCGGCTCGGCAGCATCGAAGGTGATCTGGATCTTCGTGTACATGGTCCTACCCTAGGAGCCCGCCTACCGGCCCCCGGACCCGGCTGGCCGCCGGGCCAAGGACCGCCGTCCACGGACCGCCCGTCCGCGACCGCCCGGCCACGGACCGCCTGGCCACGGACCGCCCGGCCACGGACCGCCTGGCCACGGACCGCCTGGCCACGGACCGCCCGTCCACGACCGCCCGTCCACGACCGCCCGGCCACGGACCGCCTGGCCACGGACCGGCTGGCCACGGACCGCCTGGCCACGGACCGCCTGGCCACGGACCGCCTGGCCACGGACCGCCTGGCCACGGACCGCTCGGCAAGTGATCGCCCGCAACTATCGACATGAACGTGCCGTTACGTCCAGATGGCCACGCCCCGTATCGCTGGTATCTGTACTCCCTTCGGCCGTTACGGTGAGTACTGGGCCGATACGTCATCGTCGGGGCGTTTTTCAACTATTCTCGGCGCCCGTCGTCCACATGCCCGCGGCCGGTTCTCCACAGCCCCGGGGCCTGCTGGCTAAGGCTCGGCTGCGTCTGCATCCACAGCCCTGGTCCGGTTTCCGGCCCGCCGTCCACAGGTTCGCGGACCTTGTGCACATGGCAATCCACAACCGGGCGGAGGTAGCGTGCTTTCTCCTGGGCAGTGCGTATGTAGCGATATGCGCCGAGCAGGGGCCCGGGTTTTATGGGGTTGGGGCGGGCGCGGCGAGGCGATGATGACAAGCAGAGCCGGCGGTACACCGATCACCGACGTGGCAGCACGTCGCAGGGTCGTGGTGGACGTCATCCTCCTGCTAGTGCGGAACGGGCGCGTCCTGCTGCGGGAGCGGGCCAATACCGGCTACGGCGACGGTGCCTACGAGCCGCCGACCGGCCAGCTCGCCGACCGGGAGACGATCGTGGACACCGCGATCCGGGTGGCGTCGGCGACCGGGATCGTGATCGGCGCCGAGAACGTCTCGCTGGCCCACGTCATGCACGACGTATCCGGGAGCGGGCGCATCGCGTTCTTCCTGTCCGTGTCCGGCTGGGTCGACCAGCCCACCTCGCCCGACGTGTGCTGGTTCCCGGTGGGGGACCTGCCCACCAACATGCTTGACCGGGCCCGGGTGGCGCTGCGGAACTATGCCGACGGCATGCGCTTCTCCACCTACCCGTCGTTCGCCGTCCCGGCGGCCGGCGACGTCAACGACTTTGCTGCGATGAACGGTTTCTCCGGGGTTAACGGATCTTCGGGAGCCAATGGACCTAACGGCGCTAACGGGCTATTTGGGGTTGATGATTCAAATGGGACTAATAGGGTTTCTGGGAATAAAGGGTTCACGTCGCGGGACGCCGCCCCGGCACAGCGGGCGCAAGCCTACGGCGCCCGTCTCCTGGGCTAACGCCGCGCCGGTGATAGCGCCGGCCCGCATCGCCGAGGACCCCCTGGACCCGGCGGCCGCGGACCGCCGGCGATCCGGGCGGCACGCCCGGCCGCATGCCTCGCGCTCGGATAAGCTGACCGACGATGGCAGAGATCCTGAGCGCGCATGGGTCCCGGAACGACATCTTCGTCACCGCCCTTACGCCAGCTGACTTCGCCTCCGACGCCGACCTGCGCGCGTTCGTCAGGAACGTGTGCGATCGGGGCGGCCCGTTCGGCGGCGACGGCGTCTACTTCTATGACGCCCGTCCGCCCGTGCCCGAGGCCTGGTTCTTCAACCCGGACGGCTCGGCCGCCGAGTTCTGCGGCAACGGTATGCGCTGCCTGGGCCGGGTCATCCTGGACCTGCGCGGCGAGCAGGCGGCCGAGATCCGCAGCGGCCAGCGCGCCTACACCGTGCGCCGCGGCTCGACCACGCCCGACGGCGTACGCCAGGTCGTGCTCGAGCATCCGGCGGTCGACTTCGACCCCGAACTGCCCGTGGTGGCCGGCCGCAGCCCGGCGGTCGAGGCCCGCCTGCCCGTGCTTGACCCGGCCCTGGCCTTTACCGCGGTGACCATCCCCAACCCCCACCTGGTCGCGGTGATCGACAAGTACGTCGAATCCGACCTGGTCGCGATGGGGGAGCGGGTGGCGGCCCGGCGTGACGTGTTCCCAGCCGGGGCCAACCTGTCTGTGCTGCTGCCGCTGGCCCAGGCCGAGGTGTTCGTCCGCACGTTCGAGCGCGGCGCCGGGCTGACCGCCTCCTGCGGGTCCGGCATGGTCGCCGCGCGCGCGGTCTACTCGCGCATCGGCCGCAGCGACCCGGAGCGCGAGGTCGTGATCCGCAACGCGGGCGGGCTGGCCGCCTCATCGCTGCGGGTAAAGGACGGGCGCTGGTTCCCGGTCCTGGAGGGCAACGCCACCTTCGTCTACCGCGCCGACGTCGACCCCGCCGCACTGGCCCGGGCCGTCCCGGCCGCCGCCGACCGCGAGCCGTTCCCCGACGAGATCCGCGCCTACGCCTCGGCCGACGAGCAGAACTCCGCCCGCCTGCACGCCGTCGGCGTCGAGACCGGCTGAGCCGCACCGGCTAGCCAGGCAGCAGCTAGCCGGGCAGCACAGCACAGCTAGCCGGGCACCGGGCAGCAAAGCACAGCTAGCCGGGCACCGGGCAGCAAAGCACAGCTAGCCGGGCAGCGGCCCGCCCGCCAGCGCCACGCCCACGCCCACGGCGGCCGCGCCGAGCAGGGTGAGGACCACGCTGCGCCGCGCCGCCAGCAGCAGCACGGCCGCCCCGGCCAGGACCGCGAACTGCCAGCCCACGCCGAGCGCCCGGGCCAGCAGGACCGCCGCGCCGAAGATCGCGCCGATGGCGGCCGGCCCGGCGCCGTCCAGGAACGCCTGCGCGTACTCGTTCTCCCGCAGCCTGCCGAAGTACCGGCCGCCGCCGAGCACGAACGCGAACGACGGCGTGAACGCCACCACCGCGGCCAGCAGCCCGCCCGGCAGCCCGGCGGCGGCGTACCCGACCGCCGAGACCGTCTGCACCACCGGCCCCGGGGTGATCTGCCCCAGCGCCACCGCGTTGAGGAACTGGCCGCTGGTCATCCAGTGCCGTCCGACCGCGTCGGCCTGCATCAGCGGGATGATCACGAAGCCGCCGCCGAACGACAGCGCGCCCACCTTGAACGCCACCCAGGCCACCGAGGCCAGCAGCCCGCCGCTCAGCGCAGCCGGGAACAGCGCGGCCGGGAACAGCGGGGCCAGCCCCGGCGCGGCGGGCCAGCGTCCCGGCCGGCCCGCCTGCCGCCAGGCCAGCTCGAGCCCGCCGCAGCCGAGCAGCACCAGGACCAGCCACGGCCCGATGGTGGCCGCGGCCGCCCCGCCCGCCAGCAGGTAACCCGCCCAGCGCAGCCGGGCGGGCCGGGCGGGCTCCCCGCCCGAGGCCCGCTTCCAGCTGGGTACCAGCAGCGTCCAGCCGGCCTGCACCGCCACCGCCGCGACCGCCGCGCCGGCCCCGGCGCCCGCGCCGCGCACCCACAGCGGCGGCGATCCGCCCAGGAACAGCGCGGAAAGCAGCAGGATGAGGATAAGCCCGGGCACGATGAAGGCCAGGCCGCCGGTCACCGCGCCTGCCCGCCCGCGGACCCGCCAGGCGCAGAAGATGGCCAGCTCGGTGGAGGCCGGCCCGGGCAGCAGGTTGCAGGCGGCGATCGCGTCCTCGAACTCGGCCGCGTCCAGCCAGCCCTGGCGTTCCACGCAGAGCTTGCGCAGCAGCGCGATGTGCGTCGGCGGCCCGCCGAACCCGGTGACGCCGATCCGGCCCCACTCGCGCAGCACCGTCCCCAGGCTGGCCTGGTAGTCCGTACCGGAGTCGGCCACGTCAGATCACGTAAGCCTCACGCGTCTCGGGCGCGAACAGCTCGGCGGGCTCCGGCCGGGTCTTGATCAGCCCCTGCTCGAACGAGTAGCGCACGAAGGTGCGCAGCGTGTCCTCGTTCCCGGCCAGCCCGTAGGTCCAGAAGTCCCCGCCCATCACGGTCCGGGTCCGCTGGGCGTCCGCGTAGGCCCAGGGCAGCATGGACCGGCCCGCCGCGGTCTCCGCCACCCGGTCCGCCGCCTCCCGCCGGGCCGCCTCGAACGCCTTGTACAGGGACTGCGCCAGCCACGGCCGCGCGGCGTACACGTCCCGCCGCAGCACGACCACATGCATGACCGGGAAGATCCCGGTCGCGGCGAAGTACCGTTCCTCCTCCGCCCGCGCGTCGCCGAACAGCCGCCGTACCCGCCCCTCGGCAAACGGCCGCGGCACCCGCGGCGTGTACAGCGCGTCGATCTGGCCGTCGGCCAGCATCCCGGCCAGCGTCCGCCCGGCCGGGATCGGCTCGACGTCCACGCCCGGCGGCAGGTCGTGGGCCAGCTTGGCCACCCGCCCCGGCTCGTGCATCCCGCCGGTGCGATAACGGACCGCGGCCACGGGGAGCCCGTGCCGTTCGGCCAGAATGCCCCTGATCCACACGTTGGCGGTCAGCTGGTACTCCGCCACGCCCACCACCCCGCCCGCCAGGTCGGCGGGCCGCGTCGCCGGGCTGGCCGGGCCCACGTAGATCCCGTTATGCCGGAACGCCCGGGACACGAAGGCCGGGATGGCCACGAATGGCGGCCCCTCCGGGCCGGCCGCGTCCCGGCTGATCAGGTAGGACGACAGCGACATCTCGGCCGCGTCGAACTCGCGGTGCCTGGCCATCCGGAAGAACGTCTCCTCGACCGGCAGCGTGAGGTAGGTCAGGTCGACCCCCTCGGGCCGGATGTCGCCCCGGGCCAGCGCGGCGGTCCGGTCGTAATCCCCGCAGGCCAAGGTGACCGGCACGCGCATCGTCACGATCTTTATTATCCCGAACGGTCCGTGCTTCCCGCCGCGCCCACCGGATCTCGATGGCCAGGCCGCCCGCGGCCCTGGTCACCGCCTGCAGGTCCGCGCCGTGCGCGGCGGCGATGGCGTGCACGATGGCCAGCCCCAGGCCCAGCCCGCCCGGCGCGCGGCGGGCGGGATCCATCCGCTGGAAGGGCCGGAACAGCCTGCCGAGCTGGTCAGGCGGGATGACCGGGCCGGAATTGGTCACCGCCAGGAACGGCCGGCCCGCCCGGCAGCCGGTCGTGACCTGCACCTGGCCGCCCGCCGCGTTGTACCTGATCGCGTTGTCCACCAGGTTGGCGACCAGGCGCTCAGCCAGCGCAGGGTCGCCCGCCGTGGCCGCCGGCCGCAGCCGGGCGGCCACGCTGAGCTGGGCGGCCTGCGCATCGTCCGCGCGGCCGGCCAGCACGTCGCCGGCCAGGACAGCCAGGTCGAACGGCTCGAAGGTGTCCAGGCCGCGTTCGCCCCGGGCCAGCGTGAGCAGGGCCGCGATGAGGTGTTCCTGCTGCTGTTCGGCGGCCAGGGCCCGCTCGCAGGCGGTGCGCAGCGAGGCCTCGGTGGCCTGCCGGTCCCGCAGCGCGACCTCGAGCAGGGTCCGCTGCCTGGCCAGCGGCGTGCGCAGCTCGTGCGACGCGTTCGCCACGAACTGGCGCTGAGCCCGGAACGAGGCGTCCAGTCGGCCGAGCAGCTGGTCGAAGGTGTCGCCGAGCTCCTTGAGCTCATCGTCGGGACCGGTCATCCCGATGCGCTGATGCAGGCTGCGGGCCGAGATCCGGCGGGCGGCGGCCGTGATCGTGCGCAGCGGGCTGAGCACCCGCCCGGCCATCAGCCAGCCCAGGCCGACCGAGGCCACGGCCATGATGCCGAGCGCGATCCCGGACTCGATCAGCAGCTGGTTCAGCGTGCCGCTGGCCGCCCGGACCGCCACGGTCTGCAGCAGGGGCTGGCAGGTGCCGGGCTGGACCGGCCCGGGCCCGGTGCCCGGCGCCGGGCCGCAGGCCGCCGAGCCGCTGGCGCTGCCGGCCGTCACCTGTCCGTCGCTGCTGATGAAGACCGCCCCGGCGCTGGTCGTGACCTGCGGCAGCTGCTGCTCGACCAGGAAATACGTGATGGTCAGCAGGCAGGCGGCCGAGGCCAGGAACAAGCCCACATACAGCAGCGTCAGCCGCATCCGCACTGTGTTTTTTGTTCGCTGTGTTTTCCCCGCTCGCCTCCGGGGCCCCTTTGAGGCACCTCCTTCCCTCGTCGCTCCTTCGTCGCTCCTCAGTCCAGTCGGTGCCGGGCCCCTTTGGCTCGCGGGGGAGGCGCCACGGCTCTTCGGCTCGCTCACGAGCGGATCCGGTAGCCGGCCTGGGCCAGGGTCTCGATCACAGGCGGGTCGCCGAGCTTGCGCCGCAGCCTGCTGATCGTCACCTTGACCGCGCTGGTGAACGGGTCGGCCATCTCGTCCCAGGCCCGCTCGAGCAGTTCCTCGGCCGACACCACCCGGCCCTGGGCGGCCAGCAGCAGCTCGAGCACGCCGAACTCCTTCGGCCCGAGCTCGAGCGGTTGGCCGCCCCGGCTGGCGCTCCGCCGGGCCGGGTCGAGCCGCAGGTCGCCGCTGGTCAGCACCGGAGCGAGCGGCGGCTGGGCCCGGCGCAGCAGCGCCCGCAACCGCGCGGTGAGCTCGGCGAACGCGAACGGCTTGGGCAGGTAGTCATCCGCGCCCAGGCCGAGGCCGCCGACGCGGTCCTCGATGGTGGCCGCCGCGGTCAGCATCAGCACCCGGCTGCGGCCGCCGGCCCGGACCAGTTCCGCGCACACCTCGTCGCCGTGCCGCCCGGGCAGGTCCCGGTCCAGCACGATCACGTCGTAGTCGGTGAACAGCGCCCGGTCCAGGCCTGCCGTGCCGTCGGTGGCCACGTCCACGGCCATCTGCTCCTGCCGCAGGCCGGCCCGATGGCCTCGGCCAGTTCCGCGTCGTCCTCGATCACCAGCACCCGCATGGCCGCCACCTCCAGCGTCCCGGCCCAGTCTTTTCGGCCCGCCTGAATGTCGCCTCAGGAAAGGCCGGCAAGATCCTGGACCCCGGCCCGCCCCCGCGCGGCCGGGACCGCGCTCCACTGTGTCGTCAAACCACTGTGCCCGCCGGGCGGTTGCATGCCAGTTACACCGCGGGGCCCCGGGCCCGGGTAACCGTCGCCGTGTAACCGCCGTGCAACTGGCTGCCGCGTAGACCTGCGGCCATGTTCTTTTTCACCTACCTCAGGCGCGAACTGCGCCGCAGAATGCGGCAGGCCGTCTTCATCGCCCTCGGCCTGGCCCTCGGCATCGGCCTGGTCATCACGGTGATCGGCGCCTCCACCGGCGTGAAGGCCGCCCAGGCCAAGGTGCTCCAGGCGCTGTACGGCATCGGCACCGACGTCACCGTCACCACCAAGCCGCAGCAGCCCGCCGGGGCCAGGCCCATCGGCGGGAACGCCACCCGCGGCGGCCCCGGCGCGGCCGGCGGCGGCCCGCGCGCCGAGATCTGCCTCAACGGCAAGTGCTATACCAGCGGTACGGTCGACGCCCTCGTGCTCGGGGATACCGGGGCGCTCAGTGCGGCCGAAGTGGCCCGGATCGCCCGGCTGGACGACGTATCCGCCGCCGCGGGCGGTCTGCTGCTCACCGACAACCGGGTCGTCCTGCCGTCCGCGTCCAGCCCGGACATCCAGCCGCCCACCTCGTTCACCGTAGACGGGACGGACATCGCCCAGCCCCGCCTGGGCCCGCTGAGCAACGCCCGGCTGACCAGCGGCCGGACGTTCACCGCCGCCGACGCCGGCTCCGACGTGGCCCTGGTGGACGCCGCCTACGCGGCGGCCCGCGGCCTCAAGGTCGGCTCGACGACCACCATCGGCGGGACCAAGTTCACGGTCATCGGCCTGGTCAGCCAGCCCGAGGCGAGCAGCCCGCCGGATGAGTACATCCCGCTGGCCCGCGCGCAGGCGCTGACCACGAACCCTGCCACCGGCAAGCCCATGAGGGACGAGGTGAACACGGTCTACGTGACCGCGGCCAGCGCCGCCGACATCACCGCGGTGCAGCACGAGATTTCCCGCCTGCTGCCGCAGGCCACCGTGACCAGCTCCGCCGACCTGGCCAGCGAGATCACCGGGTCGGCGGCCAGCGCGGCCAAGCTGGCCGGCGCGCTCGGCAAGTGGCTCGCGGTGCTGGTGCTGATCGCGGCGTTCGCCGTGGCCAGCCTGCTGACCATGGCGGCCGTGGCCCGCCGGGTGCCCGAGTTCGGCACGCTGAAGGCCCTCGGCTGGCGCAGCAGCCGGATCGTCGGCCAGGTCCTGGGCGAGTCGGTCGGCACCGGCATCCTCGGCGGCCTGGCCGGCGTCGGCCTCGGCTTCGCCGGGGTGGCGATCATCGACAAGATCGCGCCCAGGCTGTCCGCCTCCGTCCCGTCGGCCAGCGGGGCCTTCGGCACCCCGCAGACCGTCACCGGTCCCGGCGGCGTCAGTTCCGGGTCGGTGATCGGCGGCCCGGCGGTCAGCCACACGACCATTTCCGTGCCGATGTCCGCGTCGGTGACGATCGGCGCGATCGTGCTCGCGGTGCTGCTGGCCGTGGCCGGCGGCCTGCTGGCCGGGTCGTTCGGCGGCTGGCGGGCGGCCCGGCTACGGCCGGCCGCGGCGCTGGCCCGGGTCGCCTGAGGAGGGTGGACATGGAGCTCAGCATCGGCACCAGCGACGACATCTACCAGCTGGCCGGGGTCAGCAAGACCTACCGCAAGAGCGGCCGCGACATCCTCGCCGTCCGCGAGCTCGACCTCGATATCAGGACGGGGGAGTGGCTCGCCGTCCAGGGCAAGACCGGGCACGGCAAGACCACGCTGCTCCAGCTCCTGGGCGGCCTGGACCGGCCGACCCGGGGCCGGGTCGCCTTTTCCGGGCAGGACCTGGCCACCGCGCCGGAAACCCAGGTCCGGAAGGTGCGGGCCAGCTCGTTCGGCTTCATCTTCCAGACCTTCAACCTGGTTCCCACGCTCACCGCCCACGAGAACGTCGAAGCCGCGCTGATCCCGCTCGGCGTCCACCACGCCGAACGGCACGCCCGGGTCCGGGCCGCCCTGGACAGCGTCGGGCTCGGCGACCGGGCGCAGCACCTGCCCGGTGAGCTGTCCGGCGGCCAGCAGCAGCGGGTGGCCATCGCCCGTGCCCTGGTCAAGGAGCCGAAGGTGCTGCTGGCCGACGAGCCGACCGGGAACCTGGACGAGGACACCCGGGACGAGATCATCGCCCTGCTCGACACGCTGTGGCGCGAGCGCCGGCTGACCCTGATCCTGGTCAGCCACGACAGCTCGGTGGTCAGGCGCGCCCAGCGGATCGGGGTGATGTCCCGCGGCCAGCTGTCCATCCGCCAGGACACGCGAGCCTAGACGTGGGGCAGGTGCCAGTGGAAGGGCGCGATCAGCTGCCTGATCGACTCCGGTCCGTACGACCCGACGGGGTACGGCTGGACCGGCGGCGGGTTCTCCAGCAGCGGTTCGGAGATCTCCCACACCCGCTCGATCCCGTCGGACCGGGTGAACAGCGACTGGTCGCCGACCATGGCCAGCAAGATCAGGTGCTCGTAGCCCTCGAGCGCGTGTGACTCGGCGAACGAGTTCTTGTAGTAGAACCCCATCTCGGCGTTGCCCAGGGTCAGCTCCGCTCCGGGGACCTTGGAAAGGAAGTAGGTCTTGATGGCGCCGGGGTCGGCGAAATCGATCTCGATCTCGTTCTGCAGGCCGTACGGCGTGTCCTTGCGGTGCGCGGGGAACATCCGCAGCGGCGGCGGCTGGAAGCCGAGGACGATGATCTGGCGTGAAGCGCCCATGGCCTTGCCCGAGCGCAGGAAGAACGGCACGCCGTGCCAGCGCCAGTTATCCACCTCGGCCCGCACCGCGACCATCGTCTCGGTCTGCGAGTCGGGCGCCACCCCGGGCTCGGACCGGTACCCCTCGTACTGGCCGCGCACCACGTGCCGGACGTCGATCGGCTTGAGCGCCTCGAACACCTTCTCCTTCTCGTCCTGCACGTGCTTGGCCGACAGCGATACCGGCGGTTCCATGGCCACGAACGCCAGGACCTGGAACAGGTGGGTGACGACCATGTCCCGGTAGGCGCCGGTCGCGTCGTAGAACGCGGCCCGCCCCTCGATGGTCAGCGTCTCCGGCACGTCGATCTCCACGTAGCGCAGGTGATCGCGGTTCCAGATCGGCTCGTAGAGCCCGTTCGCGAACCGGAAGGCCAAGATGTTGTCGACCGATTCCTTGCCCAGGAAGTGGTCGATCCGGAACACCTGCGACTCGTCGAACACCGCGTGCACCGCCTGGTTCAGCTTGCGCGCGGAGTCCAGGTCGGTGCCGAACGGCTTCTCGATGATGACCCGGGTCCGGTCGGTGGCCAGCCCTGAGGCGCCGAGCATGTCCACCACCGAGGTGAACGCGACCGGCGGCACGGCCAAGTGGTACAGCCGTCTTGGGGTGCCGCCGATCTCCTGCTCGGCCCGCTGGACCGCCGCCACCAGGTCCCCGTAGTTACCCGGCTCCGCGGCCGCGAACGACAGGTGGGCCGCGAATTCCGACCAGGGTCCGTCGTCCGGCTTGGTGATGCAGAAGTCCTCGCACGACTGCTCGGCGTGCTCGCGGAACTGCTCGTTGGTCATGGCCGAGTTCGGCGGCGCCGCGCCGATCAGGCGGAAATCCTTGGGTAGCAGGCCCGCCGCGTACAGGTGGAACCACCCGGGCAGCAGCTTGCGCTTGGCCAGGTCGCCGGTGGCGCCGAACAGCACGATGACGTGATTGTCCGGCTTCGGGAGTCCATTGTTGCTCATGGGCGATCAGGCCTTCTTCTCCATGTGCCCGCCGAACTCCGAGCGCATCGCGGACAGGATCTTGTCGGTGAAGGCGCCGTTGTCACGGGACTCGAACCGCTCGTACAGCGAGGCGGCGATGACCGAGGCGGGCACGCCCTCGTCCACCGCGGCCAGCACGGTCCACCGGCCCTCGCCGGAGTCGGACACGCGGCCGCTGAAGTCGTCCAGGTCGGGGGACTTGGCGAACGCCGCCGCGGTCAGGTCGACCAGCCAGGAACTGATCACCGAGCCGCGCCGCCACACCTCGGCCACCTGGCCGGGGT
This sequence comes from uncultured Actinomycetes bacterium, assembly GCA_963790065.1. Taxonomy (GTDB): domain Bacteria; phylum Actinomycetota; class Actinomycetes; order Streptosporangiales; family Streptosporangiaceae; genus Palsa-504. The sequence continues at coordinate 680,985 of CAWBNK010000006.1, forward strand.
CGATCGTGTACTCGTAGGCCCAAGGGTCACGCAGCGGCGTGGTCTCCGCGTCGATCTCCTCCTGGTGCAGGCCCGCGTCGGCGCTCTTGATGATCGACAGGCCCTCGGCGATCGCGGCCATCATGCCGTACTCGACCCCGTTGTGCACCATCTTGACGAAGTGCCCGGCGCCGTTCGGGCCGCAGTGCAGGTAGCCCTGCTCGGCGGTGCCCCCCGGCTGCAACCCCGGGGTGGGCTCGGCGGTGCCCCGGCCGGGCGCGATGGTCAGGAAGATGGGGTTCAGGCGCTGGACCGGCTCGTCTTCCCCGCCGATCATCAGGCAGTAGCCCCGGTCCAGGCCCCAGACGCCGCCGCTGGTGCCGCAGTCGATGTAGTGGATGCCGTGGCGCTTGAGGTCCTTGGCCCGGGTGATGTCGTCCCGGTAGTAGGAGTTCCCGCCGTCGATCACGATGTCGTCGGCGTCGAGCAGCGGCTTCAGTTCCTCGAGGGTGGACTGGACGACGCCGGCCGGCACCATGATCCACATGGCCCGCGGCTTGTCCAGCTTGGCCACGAAGTCGGCCAGGCTCTCCGCGCCAGTGGCGCCCTCGGCGGCCAGGGCCTTGACCGCGTCCAGGTTCCTGTCGTAGGCCACGCAGCGGTGGCCGTCGCGCATGAGCCGGCGGACGAGGTTGGCGCCCATCCGGCCGAGTCCGATCATCCCGAGCTGCATCGGTGTGTCAGTTGGCATGGCTGGTCCGTCCTTGTGTCGTCAAAGGGCCTTGAGCGCCCGGTACCGGCGGATGAGGTTGTTGGTCGAGGAGTCGTGGCCGAGGTCCGGCTCACCCGCGCTGGTCAGCTCGGGGATGATCTTGACCGCGAGCACCTTCCCGAGTTCGACGCCCCACTGGTCGAACGAGTCGATGTCCCAGATGGCTCCCTGGGTGAACACGCTGTGCTCGTACAGCGCGACCAGCGTGCCGAGCACCCGCGGGGTGAGGATCTCGGCCAGCAGGACATTGCTGGGCCGGTTGCCCTCCATCACCCGGTGCGGCACCACGTTCTCCGGGGTGCCCTCGGCCCGGACCTCCTCCTCGGTCTTGCCGAAGGCCAGCGCCTGCGCCTGGGCGAACACGTTGGAGGACAGGATGTCGTGATGGTCGCGGATCGGGTTCAGCGCCTTGCCGAAGCCGATCAGGTCGACCGGGATCATCGTGGTGCCCTGGTGGATGAGCTGGTAGAAGCTGTGCTGGCCGTTGGTGCCTGGCTCGCCCCAGTACACCGCGCCGGTGTCGTAGGACACGTGCTCGCCGGTCAGCGTGACGTGCTTGCCGTTGGACTCCATGGTCAGCTGCTGCAGGTAGGCGGGGAACCGCTTGAGGTACTGCTCATAGGGCATGACACCGGAGGTCTGCAGGCCGAAGAAGTCGCGGTACCACACGGCCAGCAGGCCCATCAGCACGGGCAGGTTCCGCTCCAGCGGGGTGGTGCGGAAGTGCTCGTCCATTTCGTGGAACCCGGCCAGCATCTCGCCGAACCCCTCGGGCCCGAGCGCCACCATGGTGGACAGCCCGATGGCCGAATCCATCGAGTACCGGCCGCCGACCCAGTCCCAGAACCCGAACATGTTCGCCGTGTCGATACCGAACTTGGCCACCCGGTCGGCGTTGGTCGACACCGCGACGAAGTGCTTGGCCACCGCGTCCTCGCTGCCGAGCTGGCTGGTCACCCAGTCCCGCGCGGAGGTGGCGTTGGTCAGCGTCTCCAGCGTGCCGAACGTCTTGGAGGAGATGATGAACAGCGTCTCGTCCGCGTTCAGGTCCCTGGTGGCCTCGGCGAAGTCGGTCGAGTCCACGTTGGACACGAACCGGAACGTGATGTCCCGCGTGGTGTAGTAGCGCAGCGCCTCGTACGCCATGACCGGGCCGAGGTCGGAGCCGCCGATCCCGATGTTGATCACGTTCCTGATCGGCTTGCCGGTATGCCCCTTCCATTCCCCGGACCTGACCCGGTTGGCGAAGTCCGCCATCCGGTCCAGCACCTCGTGCACCTGCTGCACCACGTCGGCGCCGTCCACCACCAGGTGCTCCGAGGCGGGCATGCGCAGCGCCACGTGCAGCACGGCCCGGTCCTCGGACACGTTGATGTGATCGCCGCGGAACATGGCGTCCCGGTGCTCCGCTACCCGTGACTCGACGGCCAGCTCGAGCAGCAGCCGCATGGTCTCGTCGGTGACGCGGTTCTTCGAGTAGTCCAGGAACAGCCCGGCCGCCTCCACGGTCAGCCGCTCGCCCCGCCCGGGGTCCGCGGCGAACAGTTCCCGCAGGTGCTGGCCAGCGATCTCGGCATGGTGCCGCTTGAGTGCCTGCCACGCCTTTCGCTCGGGCAGAGGTGTGACCGCCATGTCCTGCCTCCTCGCGTCGTGCCTACCTATCCCCGGCATAGTTTCATGCCCGGTTTCCCGGCCGCCGCCAGCCCACCGATAACAATGCCTGAACTCCGGGCGACTCCCGGCTAGTGCGAATTCTGGGCCAGTAGCTCCGCCGCGTAGTCGGGCACGTAGGCCTGCATGTCGCGCGGGGTGCGCACGTATCCCTGAGACGGCGGCCGGGGCGGGAGCTTCAGCGACGGCGGCTCGACGTCCCGGTAGGGAACCGTGGTCAGCAGGTGGTCGATCATGTTGATCCGGGCGTTGCGCTTGTCGTCGCTCTCCACCACGTGCCAGGGCGCCTCCGGGATGTCGGTGTGCACGAACATCTCGTCCTTGGCCCGCGAGTAGTCCTCCCAGTGGGTGATCGACTCCAGGTCCATGGGGGACAGCTTCCAGCGGCGCATCGGGTCGTCGAGCCGGTCACGGAAACGGTGCTGCTGCTCCTCGTCGCTGACCGAGAACCAGTACTTGCGCAGCAGGATGCCGTCCTCGACCAGCAGCCGCTCGAAGATCGGGCACTGGTGCAGGAACCTGATGTACTCCTGCTGCGTGCAGAACCCCATCACGTGCTCCACGCCGGCCCGGTTGTACCAGCTGCGGTCGAACAGGACCAGCTCGCCGGCGGCCGGCAGGTGGTCGACGTAGCGCTGGAAGTACCACTGGCCGCGCTGCCGCTCGGTGGGCGCGGGCAGCGCCACGACCGGGGCGCCGCGCGGGTTGAGGTACTCGGACACCCGCTTGATCGTGCCGCCCTTGCCCGCCGCGTCGCGGCCCTCGAAGATCACCACCATCCGGGCGCCCGTGGCCCGCATCCAGCCCTGCATCTTGACCAGCTCGCCCTGCAGCCGGAACAGCTCGCGTTCGTACAGCTCCCTGGGCAGCTTCGGGGTGGCGCTGACCTGCGATGACCGCTTCTTCGCGTGACCTGAGTCCGTGGCTGAGTCTTTGGCTGAGTCCTTGGCTGGCACCGCGATGTTCTCCTTGTCCGGCCCGTCACCGGCCCGCTGTGCTGGCCCCGGGGGGACGACCTGCCGGAGCCCCCCGGATAGCATGACCCGCGTGAGCGACGATGAGCTTTACCGCCAGTATGAAACGGTTAACATATACCGCCGCGGGCCAGGGGCCAAGATCGAGTTCAACCGGCCCGACCGGCTCAACGCGTGGAACAGCCAGTTCTCCACCGATCTGATCGCGGCGATCACCGAGGTCACCGGCGATGCGGACATCCGGGCGGTCGTCCTGGTCGGGGCCGGGCGCGCCTTCTCCAGCGGAGCCGACCTCAAGGCGGCGGCCGAGGAGGCCGGCGGCGGCCAGGTCGACGTATACCGGATGCTCACCGAGCGGTACCACCCGCTGATCACCGGCGTCCGGCGGATGCCCAAGCCGGTCATCGCCGCGGTCAACGGCCCGGCGGCCGGGATCGGGCTGTCTCTCGCGCTGGCCTGCGACCTGGTGGTCGCGGCCGAGTCGGCCTTCTTCCAGCTCGCCTTCGTCAACATCGGGCTGGTCCCCGACGGCGGCTCGTCGCTGCTGGTGCCGTCCCGGGTGGGCTTCACCCGGGCCGCGGAGCTGGCCCTGCTGGGCGAGCGGCTCGGCGCCCGGACCGCGCTGGAGTGGGGCCTGATCAACCGGGTCTGGCCCGACGCGGACTTCGCGGCCGAGACCGACACCCTGCTCGACCGGCTGGCCGCGGGTGCCACCAGGTCCTACGCCGGGACCAAGCGGCAGCTCAACCAGTGGCTGTACACCCAGATGGACGCCCAGCTGGAGTTCGAGGCGGGAATCCAGCGGGAGATGGCCGCCACGGGTGACTTCGCCGAGGGGCTGGCGGCGTTTGCCTCCAAGCGCCCGCCCCGCTTCAGCGGGGCCTGATTCGGCCGAACGGTCCAGGGTTCTTGGACGCCGATCAGCTCGAGCGGCTCTACCGGGACGAGGCCACCCGGATCAGGGCCGCGCTCGCCGTCCGGCTGGGTGACGTGGGCCTGGCCGAAGAGGCCGTGCAGGACGCGTTCATCGAGGCCATCGAGCACTGGCGCGACGGCCAGATCCCGCCCAACCCCGGCGGCTGGCTGGCCACCACGGCCCGCCGCAAGGCCATCGACCGGCTCCGCCGGGCCCGGGCCGGGCAGGAGAAGCTCGCCCTGCTGGCGGCGACCACGACGGACAGCTGGGACGGCACCGACGCGGCCGATGACGACCTGCTGGGCATGATCTTCGCCTGCTGCCATCCGGCGCTGCCGCGCGAGTCGCAGATCGCGCTGACCCTGCGCGCGGTATGCGGCCTGACCACCGCCGAGATCGCGGCCGCGTTCCTGGCCACCGAGCCCGCCATGACCCAGCGGCTGCTGCGGGCCCGGAAGGGCCTGCAGGCCAGCCGGGCCGACGTGCGGATCCCCGATCCGGACCAGCTGGCCTGGCTGGCCGAGGTGCTGGCCGTGGTCTACCTGGTGTTCAACGAGGGCTACCTGGCCAGCGCGGGCCGCCAGCCCGCCCGGCGCGACCTGGCCGCCCAGGCCGTGTCGCTGACCAGGCTGCTGCACCGGCTGATGCCACGCGAGCCCGAGGTCCTCGGGCTGCTGGCCCTGCTGCTGCTGCACGAATCCCGGGCCGCGACCAGGTTCGACGGCTGGGGCCGGATGGTGCGGCTGGCCGAGCAGGACCGGGCCCGGTGGGACCGGGCCCTGATCGCCGAGGCGACCCGGCTGCTCGACCGTGCGCTGGCCCTGCGGGGACCGGGCCCCTACCAGGTCCAGGCGGCCATCGCCGCGCTGCACGCCCAGGCGCCGGGCTACGAGCAGACCGACTGGGCCCAGATCCGGCTGCTCTACGACCGGCTGCAGGCGCTGGCCCCGTCGCCGGTGGTGCTGCTCAACCGGGCCGTGGCCACCCGGTACGTGCTCGGTCCCGAAGCGGCGCTGGCCGAGATCGCGCCGCTGGCCGAGGCGCTGGACGGCTACCGGCTCTATCACGCGCTGCGGGCCGGCCTGCTGGCCGGGCTGGGCCGCGAGGAGGAAGCCAAGCAGGCCAGCGACCGAGCGCTCGCGCTGGCGGCCAACCCGGCCGAGCGCGAGCTGCTCGCCCGCCGCCTGTCGTTCTGAGCGCTACATCTCGATGACCGGGCGGACCTCGATCGTCATCCAGCCCCGGTCGACCCCGGGCCAGGTCTTGGCGATCTCCACGGCCTCCTCGATGGTGTCGGTGTCCAGCACCGAGTAGCCGCCGAGGGCCTCCTTGGTCTCCATGAACGGGCCGTCGGTCACGCCGCTGGCCCGGACCGTCCTGGCCGTGTTCCCCGGCGCGAGCTGGTAGCCGGTTTCCACCAGCTTGCCGGAACCGCCGCCGCCCTTCTCGTACCAGGCGCCGATCTCGCCGTACCAGGCCTGGCCGTCGGCCTCGGTCAGGTTCTGCACCGCTTCGGTGTTCATGAGCAGAATGACGTACTTCACGATTGCCTCCGTTTCTGCGATGCCAGTGGCATCCTTCACCTAGTTCACGAATGGGCCGACCGCGTTTCCGACACGGCCGGCGATTTAATTTCCGTTCTTTGACTCCGCCCCGCCCCCGGTCGGCCAGCCCTAGTGCCTACTCAGCCCTGGCGCCCGCTGGCGGCCAGCTGCGACTCCATGGTCAAGATGGCCTCGTACCGCCGCCGGATGTCGGCCCGGTCGGCGGCTTCTGGCACCGAACGCTCGCTGGCCCGGTCGATCATGGCCGCCTGCTCGAGCAGCACCCGGCGCTGCCCGTCGCTGGTCGTCTCGGTCATGATCCTGGCCAGCGCCTCGAGCTCGCGGATCATGACCGCGGGCATGCCCAGGCTGGACTGCCTGATCTTCTCGAACGAGCGCTGCACCAGCCGGTCGTAGGCTGGCTCGGCCGTGATGACCCGGATGCAGCCCTCGGCGTCCCGGTGCACCCGGGCCGGATGCCACCCGGCGACGATCTTGCACAGGTTCTCGCCCAGCCAGTCGATGCAGGTCATCGCCGTGAAGGGGTCGTTGACCGCGGGCGACAGGGCGCGGATCGCGATCTCGGCCAGCTGGTCGAAGCCGAACGACACGTCCTGGGTCAGCGTCCGTTGCGGTCCGATGAGGTGCGCCCGGCCCAGCGCCTGCCGGACCAGCGGCGCCGCCTCCGGCGGCCAGACCGTGGCGAATCGGTGCCCGGCCACGATGAAGTGGCCGGGCCGGTGCTCCAGGTTGATCACGGCGTCGGCCCTGGCCGCCAGCCGGACCAGGTTCTGGTGCTTGATGAACTGCACGTACCCGCTGACCGGGGCCAGCAGCACGGCCCCGCTGGCCTCGGTCCGGGTGACCAGCTCGACCGCGGCCGGGCCGGCCTCCAGCCCGGGGCGGTCCGGCTCGCTGCCCTGCTCCCGGATTGCCTCGGCCAGGTCGGCGGCGATGCTCGCGATCACCTGCGGCAGCTGGATGGAGATCGCCGTGTGGTGAATGAAGTAGATCAGCACGGCCAAGTCGATGACGGTCAGGCCGAGCGTGGTGGTCACGCTGATGTGCGGCACGAAGTCGCCGTGCGACCCGGTTCCGATCGAGGCCAGCACCAGCACCGAGTAGACGAACGTGGCCACGAACGTGCCCAGGGTCAGCTGCGTGCCCCGGTCCCTGATGAAGTTCCGCAGCATCCGCGGCCCGAACTGGGTCGAGGCCAGCGTCAGCGTGACCAGGATGATGGAGAACACCACGCCCACCACGGTGATGATCGCGGCGGCGATGGTGGTCAGGATCTGCCGCGCCGCGTCCGCGCTGCCGCTGATCACCCAGCCCGGGAGCCCGAAGTCACCGCGGTAGGCGGCCCGGTCCGCGGCCAGCGTGACGGCGAACAGCCCGATCGCGGCCAGCACCTCGAGCGAGGGCACGAACCACAAGCTGGTGCGCAGCACCTCGCGGCGCCAGTGCGACGCGAGCGCCTCTGAGAATATGCCGCGGTACATGGCCGGCTCCCCAGGCTTGATCCATGGCCGACCAGACTTCCCGGCTCACCCTGTCCTTGCCGCTATTATGCCTCGCTTGCGCTGCGTGAGCGGCACGTCAGCCGGGCGAGGGCGGGCGCTGGTCGCTCTCGGCCAGCCAGGCGCCCAGCAGCACCCGGTCGACCGAGTCGACGCGGCCGAGCTGACCCCTGGCCCGCTCGTACTCCCTCAGCTCGGCCCGGGTGAACCAGCGGGCCTCCACGATCTCGTTGCCGTCGACGGAAATCGACTCGCCGGCGGCGGTGGCCAGGAACGCGACCATCAGGCCCGCCGGGAACGGCCAGGGCTGGGAGCCGACGTACCTCACGTCGCTCAGCGCCACGCCGGACTCCTCGAAGATCTCGCGCCTTACCGCGTCCTCCAGCGACTCGCCCTGTTCCAGGAAGCCGGCCAGCAGCGAGTAGCGGCCTGCCGTCGACGCGCGGTGCCGGGCGAGCAGGCACCGCCGCGGCCGGGTGCTGGTCTCGACCAGGGTGATGACCGCGGGCTCGATGCGCGGGAAGATCAGCGCGCCGCACTCGCCGTTCGTGCAGGCCCGCAGGTGACCCGCGTGCCGGAGCTCGGCGGCCGAGCCGCAGCGGCCGCAGTAGCGCTGCTGCCGGTGCCAGTACAGCAGCCCGCGGGCGTACGCCAGGATCCCGGCCTGGTCGGCAGGCAGGCCGGAGAACAGCGACCTGATGTCGGCCGCGGCGTCCGCGCCCGTGCGGGCCAGCGCGTCGGCCAGGGCCAGGCCGGACAGGTCGGCGGTGAAATACGGGACGTCGCCGCGGAGCCCGAGCAGGACCAGCCCGGCCGGGTCCAGGCCGCCGCCCGCGCCGGCCGCAAGCTCGACGGGGACCGGCGGATCACCCGCGACCAGGCACTGATCGCGCCACAACGGCCAGACCCGCGCGCGCCCGTCGGCCGCCTGGGCGGCCACCCACGCCGGGTCGGCGCGGCGGTCAGTGGCGCGGTCCAGGCCTAGCCCCGTATACGGAATCGTCACGACCACATCCTCGTACCGCTCCGGTCGGCGGCACCCCACCGGGGGCCCGGCTACCCTCGGGACTTGTGAACAAGACACACCTGGAACTGTGCTCCAGCCCGGAATGGGCCCGGCTGGTCGAAGATGAGCTGCTGCCCTGGGTCCTCGACGGCTGCCAGCTCGGCGATGACCTGCTCGAGGTCGGGCCGGGCCCCGGGCTGACCACCGACATCCTGCGGCGCCAGGCGGCCCGGGTCACGGCGGTCGAGCTGGACCTGGCGCTGGCCGGCCAGCTGGCCTCGCGGCTGGCCGGCAGCAACGTCGCGGTCGTCGCCGGGGACGTGACCCGGCTGCCGTTTCCCGCCGGCCGGTTCTCCTCGGCCGCCTGCCTGACCATGCTGCACCACATCCCGTCCCCGGGGCTGCAGGACGCCGCCCTGGCCGAGCTGGCCCGGGTGCTGCGGCCAGGCGGGCTGCTGGCGGGCTCGGACGGGCTGGATACTCCCGCACGGCGTGCGGTGCACGAAGACGACGTGTTCGTCCCGGTCGACCCGGGCACGCTGGAGGACAGGCTGCGCGCGGCGGGATTCACCCGGGCGCGGGTGGACGTGGCGGGCGACCGCCTCAGGTTCGCGGCCACCACGAGCCGCTGACCGGCCCGGTCAGCCCAGCCCGGTCAGCACAGACCGGTCAGCACAGCCCGGTCAGCACAGCGCCTCGGCCAGCAGCCGGGTCCCGGTGATCAGCTCGGATTCGGTCGGCAGCGCGAAGCCGAGCAGCAGCGCCGGGGCGGACGGGGCGTGCGTCGTGCAGTGCCGGTGCAGTTCGTGCACGCCGACGTCGGCCCGCCGGGCCCGCATCGCCGTCGCGTGCTCGTCGGCGCCGTCGGGCAGCCAGGCCAGGACGTGCAGCCCGGCGGCGGTCCCGCTCAACCGCACCCCGGGCAGGTGCTTGCCGAGCTCGCCCACCAGGAGGTCCCGCTTCGCGCGGTAGCGCCGTCGCATCGAGCGCAGGTGACGTTCCAGCGCGGCGTCCTCGATGAACGAGGCCATGGCCAGCTGAGCGTAGCTGTCGACCACCACGCCGCGGGATACCCCTAGCTGCTCGGCCAGGTCCCGGCTGGGCGGCAGCACCGAACCGGGGACCAGCCGCCCGGACCGGATCGCGACCCGCAGTGCGTCCTCGAGCCGGCGGCGAAGCGAGGTGCCGGCCTTGATGTCGATCTGGAGATCCACGGCCAGAACGTACCCCGTTCCTGGCCGGGCAGACCACGATTGGTCTCATTTGCCCGGGGGCCATTGGACCCGTCCGCGAGACCACCTGCCGGTTAGGCTGGCCATCCGCGAAGTGGAGCTATCACTCATCCCGGCACCCGACGCTGACCGGCACGCCAACCGACAGGAGGAACAGTGGGAGCGATCCGAGTACACGAGTTCATCACGCTCGACGGCGTGATCGACACCCCGAGCTGGACATTTGAGTACGGATTCGACCCGAGGATGGGTACCGCGATCGCCGGGGCCATGGCGGACTGCGACGGCATCCTGCTCGGCCGGACGACCTACCAGATGTTCGAGCCCACCTGGTCCAGGCGCACGGCTGACCAGGACCCGGGCGCGCCCTTCTTCAACGACACCATGAAGTACGTGGTGTCGTCCACGCTCACGACGCCGACCTGGCAGAACTCGGAAATCGTCGGAGCCTACGACGCCAAGACGATCCAGCGCCTCAAGGAAGGCACCGAGGGACTGTACGTCAGCGGCAGCGGGACCCTGGTCCGCGGGCTGCTGGCCGACGGGCTGGTCGACGACCTTCACCTGTTCGTATACCCGGTGACCCGCTCGGCAGGCCCGCGCCTGTTCGCCGAGGGCCTGCCGCCCGCCAAGTGGACCCGGGCCAACGCCGAGCTCTACGACAACGGCGTCGTCTACCTGCACCTCACCCCCGCCTCGTAAGGGCCGGCCGCCGTCAGACGTTCAGCGTTATCCGGCTCGGTTCGTGAGCTGGCATGATTGCTACCCGGTTGTCCGTGCTCGTTCGCGTGGCCCGGCAAGTCGTTCATCCGGGTGCTCCTACGCTGGCTCCTCGAGTCCTGGCCACCGATGAGTTCTGGCTGCGCGAACCGTCTACGCAGCATCGGGTAAGGCAACCGGAGGTGTTGAGCGTGCGCAAGGTCGTCGTGTACGAACTGTTGTCTCTCGACGGCGTCGCCGAGGATCCCGACTCCTTTATCACCAGCTGGGACGACGCGATGGACGCCAACCTCGCTGGTGTCATCGCAGCGCAGGACGCGGTCATCCTCGGTCATCGCAGCTACGGCGAGTGGGCGCAGTTCTGGCCGGACAGCAAGATCCAGCCGTTTGCGACGTTCATCAACGGGGTCGCGAAGTTTGTCGCGACCTCCGCACCGCTCGAGCGGGAGTGGGCCAATGCGACGGTGGTCGACGGCGGGCTGGCCGAATTCGTCCGTGACCTGAAAGCCCGGCCCGGCGGCGACATCGGAGTCCACGCCAGTATCTCGGTGGCCCAGGCACTGCTGGCCGCCGACGTGGTCGACGAGCTCAGGCTGGTGATCGCGCCGAGGATCGCTGGCGGCGGCCGAAGGCTATTCGACGGGTTGCCGTCGGTTCAGCTCGAATCGATCCGGAGCTCCACCTCACCCAGTGGCCATCTGCTTGTCGACTACCGCGTCATCCGGTAGCTGCCGCTGTCCGCGCCGACAACCGGCCGGAGAACCTGCGGCGACTTGGCTTCCCCGGCTGCGCCGGAGCTTCACCTGCCGCGACCCCCGACCCGGCAGCACGCAAGGCAGGCCAGGCGAACCGCACAAAGCGCCGGACAGCACCCACTAGACAGGACATAACGGCACCCTGCTCCCCGAGAGGGGAACGTTCCAACTCTGGCGTTGTCCCCGTAATCAAGGGTGTAGCACCAGGTAGCACCAAGTGCTAACCTGAGGAGATGACCACTCATCCCGAGATCACCCAGCGCGACCTGCGGACCAGGTCCCGGGAGATCATGGACGCTGTCGAGCACGGAGAGTCCTTTACTGTCACCCGGGACGGCCGCCGCATCGGCGAACTGATCCCGCTACCGCGTCGGCGCCGGTTCGTTTCCCGACAGGAATTCACCGCCATGTCGCGCAACGCTCCGGCCATCGATCCCGGCGCATTCCGGGCTGACCAGGACGCCGCGCAGGATCACCAGGTGGCCGACCCCTATGAACGGTGAACGTCACCGGCAGGGCATGCTCGACACCAACATCTTGATCTTGCGTCCGTGGATCGATCCAAGCGAGTTGCCTGACGAGGTAGCGATCAGCGCCATCACACTCGCGGAACTTTCTGCCGGGTCCCACCAGGTCCGCCGCAACGACCAGCAGGACCAGTACGACGAGCACGCCGAACGAGCCAGGCGCCTGGAAATCCTCCAGCGCGCCGAGAACGAGTTCGATCCGGTGCCGTTCGATGCCGAGGCAGCCCGCCTGTTCGGCCGTGTCACCGCGGCTGTCATCTCCGCTGGCCGCACACCCCGACGAAGAACCGCCGACCTGATGATCGCCTCTACCGCGATCGCCGAAGGACTCCCGCTTTACACCACCAATCCCGACGACTACGCCGGCCTGGACTCTCTCCTTCCCATCATGGGCGTCGCACGGCCGCCAGTCCCGCACGAACCCGCAGCTAGCCGCACCAGCCCCACGTCATGCGGACCGCCTCAGCGGGAACGCCCCAGGTCGACGACCTACCAGGCCTGGAGACGGGGGTAGATGTCCACGATGTCCGAGATCCGCCGGGTAGCCAGCGCAGAAACCAGGCCGCGCACGAGACAGCAACCCCAAAAGCAGCTCGAGGTCAGAGCGGCAGGCCGGCTTCCAGCAGGGCCAGGCCCTCGTCGATGCGCGCGAACGAGTCCTCGAAGCTGGCCTGCTCGGTCCAGCCTTCCCACGGAAGCGTGATCGCCATGATCACGCCGATGATCGCGCCGGCGACGGTCCGGACGGCCAGGTCATCCGCGGGCCGCCCGGCCCGGCGGGCCACGGCCTCGGCCACCACCGCGATGCTCCGGGCGAACTCGTCCATGGCCCGGGCCCGGACCTCGGGCACGGTCATGGTCAGCCTGGTGGTCTCCGTGAGCACATCCACGTCCGCGGCGGTGTAAGAGGCGAACACCTGCTTGGTAGCGGCCCGGACGGCGGCGACCGCACCGAGATCGGGTGGCTGCTGCTCCAGTGCCTCGATCAGCCGGGTGTCCATGTCGTCCTGCAGGACCAGATCTTCCTTGGTGGGGAAGTACCGGAAGAAGGTGCTCGGCGACACCTCAGCCGCCGCGGCGATCTGCTCCACCGTGGTGGCGGCGTAGCCCTGGTCGCGGAACAGCCGGAGCGCGTGCTCCCGCAGCGAAGCACGCGTCCTGGCCTTCTTCCGCTCGCGCAACCCATCCGGCCGCGGCGCGCCGAGCGGCGGCTGGCTGGCGTCGAGCATGCCTGTCATACCTCCAATGATGCCCGCTCCGCACCGGTTTCACCGGACGGCGCGACCGGCTCGGCGCCTGCCACTGCCGTCCCGGCCCGCTGCGGCAGGAAGATCAGCGCCAGGATGGCGCTGGCCAGCGTGATCCCGGCGCAGACCCAGAGCATGGTGTCCATGCCGTGCACGAACGCGTTCCTGGCCGACGCCAGCAGCGCCGCCGAGCCCAGCTCATGCGCGGCCTGCACCCCGGCGACCACGCTGCCCTTGGCCGCCGAAGCAGCCGCCGCGGGCAAGCCGGCCACGCTCAGGTGGGCCCGGTAGACCGAACCGAGCACGGTTCCCAGCACCGCCACCCCGATGGTGGCGCCGACCTGGCGCATCGCCGAGATCAGCGCCGAGCCCGAGCCGCTGCGCTCGGCCGACAGGGCGGACAGCGCCGCGTTCATCGCCTGCGGCATGGCCAGCCCGAGGCCGAGGCCGAACACCGCGAACCACGCGGCCGCGAACCCGGTGCCGCTGCTGGTGGTGGTCGTGGCGCCCACACCCAGGGTCACGGCCATGAGCGCGAAGCCGATCGTGACCAGCGTCTTCGCCCCCGCCAGCGGCGGCCGGGCGGGGCCGTCCCCGGCCTTGCGCGGCGAGGCCAGCCGGGTGCTGCCGATCATCCCGATGACCATGCCGCCGATCATCGGCAGCAGCCGCAGCCCGCTGCCCATGGCGTCCGTGCCCTGGACCTCCTGGAAGTACTGCGGCATGGCGAAGAAGATGCCGAACATCGCGAACGACACCAGCGTCGACAGGATGGTCCCCCAGGTGAAGCCGGCCGACCGGAACAGCCCGAGCTCGATCAGCGGCCGGACCCGCCGGACCTGCCGGACCCCGCCCCCGTGCGGAGGTCCGGCCTGGCCGCCGCCGGTCTGAGCGACGTTGACGGCCTGGAAGCGCGAGGTGAGCCGCCGCTGGTAGGCCACGAAGGCGACCAGCACCACGGCCCCCGCCGCGATGGTGGCCAGCGCGACCGCGTTCGTCCAGCCGTCCTGTCCGGCCTTGATGAACCCGTAGGTCAGCCCGGTCAGCCCCGCGCTGGACAGGATCACGCCGAGGATGTCCACGCTGGGCCGCTGCTCGCTGCGCGACTCGGGCAGCAAGAACACCACGGCCACCAGGGCCAGCACCACCACCGGCACGTTGATCAGGAACACCGAGCCCCACCAGAAGTGGTCGAGCAGGTAGCCGCCCACGATCGGGCCGATCGGGAAGCTGATGAAGGTAGCCGAGGCCATCAGCGCGATCGCCTTCTGCCGCTCCTCGGGCGCGAACAGCACCGGGATCACGGCCAGCGACAGCGGGAAGATCGCCGCGGCGCCGATGCCCAGTACCGCCCGGGCCGCGATCAGCTCGCCCGTCCCGCCCGCGTAAGCGCAGGCCGCCGAGCTCCCGCCGAACAGCACCAGCGCGACCAGCAGCACCTTCTTGCGCCCGAGCCGGTCGCCGAGCAGGCCCGCGGGCAGCATCGCGGCCGCCAGCACCAGGCTGTAGGCGTCGGAGATCCACTGCAGGTCGCTGGTCGAGGCGTGCAGGTCGGTCGCGATGGTGGGCAGCGCCAGGTTGAGCACGGTCAGGTCGAGCCCGACCACCAGCACGCTGGCCGCGATCGCGACCAGCGCCCACCACTTCCGGTTGGAGCTGTCCGTCATGAAACTGACACCCCTTCGGTAGCGACACTTAAATGAAAGTCACTGCCAAAAGTATGTGTCAAGCATTTGGTTGTGTCAACAATAATTTAGACGTGGCTACGGTCGCCCGCGCGGTAGCGCTCCAGGCAGTGTCCGGAGCAGAAGTACCTGACCTGCCCGCCGTCTCGCAGCACCGCGCCGGGGTGCTGCGGGTCGACCTGCATGCCGCACACCGGGTCCTGGACCAGGCCGCCGTGCCAGCCCAGGCGCTCCCGGTTGCGGTGCAGCCAGTACAGCCCGGCCGCCACGGCCAGGAACACCAGGTTGAGGATCGTGGTGTAGTCCCAGCCGAAGCGCTCGGGCGCGATGACGACCGGCCGGGTGGCCGGCACCAGGCCCGCCGCGCCGAAGATCAGCTCGACCAGCAGCCCCGCGACGCTCATGACCAGCCAGAACACGCCTAGCAGCCGGAGCGTCAAGCGGCCGCCGTACATCATGCGGTAGACGAAAAGCAGCGGCAGCGCGATCAGGTCGGCGAAGATGAACGCGGTCACGCCGCCGAAGCTGATGCCGTCCTTCCACAGCGCCGCCGCTAGCGGGACGTTGCCGACCGAGCAGGTGAAGCTGATCATGGCGACGAACGGCCCGGCCACCGCGTTCTCGATCACGGTCAGGGCCCCGTGGTGGGGCAGGAAGACGGCGTTCCAGAAGCCGACCGGCACGGCCACCGCGGCGAAGCCCGCCACCACGAACCCGACCACCAGCTCGCGCCGCAGCATGGTCAGGTCGGCGATCGCGTAGTCGGCCGCGTCGGCCCACCGCGGTCGCTGCCGCAGCCGCCCGGCCAGCGTGTCCCGGCCGCCGGGCGACCCGTCTTCCCCGTGTCCGTCGTGCTCCGCGTCCCCCGGTTCCAGCCGCCGCCGGGCGGCCTCGGTCCAGCCCCGCGGGACCAGCCGGGGCAGCGCCAGGCCGAGCAGGACGATCATGATGGCCCCGCCGACGAACTGGGCCAGGGTGAACTGCCAGCCGATGAGCAGCCACAGCACGATGCCGAGCTCGGCGACCAGGTTGGTCGAGGCGAACATGAACACCATCGCGGCGGTAAAGTCCGCGATTGGTAAGGAGGAGGCCCGGGCTCCGGGCCCCCTCGCGCCAGGCGAAGCGCAGGCTCAGTCCTGCAGCCGGGTCAGCAGGGCGGTGCCGTCCGGGCTGCCAAGCCCCGTGCAGGCGTCCCAGCCAGGGCCCGCCGAGTAGGCGCCGTTGTTCCCGCTGGTGATGTCGTGGAAGCCGGCCACATCGGTGCCGGGCGTGATGCCCGCGTACAGCAGGGGCTGGATCAGGCCGAACCGCTTGCCCGTGGCCTGGGCCAGCCGGCTGATCAGCGCCGACCATAGCGGCGCGACCGCGCTGGTCCCGCCCACGACCTGCGACTGGCCGTCGGAGTAGATCTGGTACCCGGTCGTCGGATCGGCGTTGCCCGCCACGTCAGGCACGCCCCGCCCGCCCGCGCTGCCCGCCGCGGCCGAACCTCCGGAAGCATCCGCCTCGGCGCCCGCCTCGGCGTGCTGATGCTCTTCGCCGTGATGATGCCGGTGATGGTGCCCGTCGCCGGACCCGCCGCCCGACCCGCCGGACCCGCCGCCCGACCCGCCGGACCCGCCGCCCGACCCGCCGGACCCGCCGCCCGAGCCGCCAGACCCGCTGGTCCCGCCGCCCGTGCCCGAGGTGGCCCGGGCCGGGACCCCGGCGGTCGCCTGCCAGCTGGGCAGCGCGAACTGGTCGCTGACCCCGCCACCTCCGGCGCCCTCGTTCGAGGCCGTCTCGTTCCACACCACCTCGGAGCTGATCACGCCGGTGGCCGGATCCGCGATCAGCTTGGTCCCGCCGCAGCCCAGCGCGTACGGGCTGGAGGCGGGGAAGTCGCAGTGCGGCTGGCCGTCGGTGACCGAGTCACCGCTGCCGTTATCACCGGCCGCCGCGCACACCGTGACGCCCAGCGCCGCCGCATCCGACATCGCCGCGTTCATGGCCGACAGACCCTGAGCGGTCCAGGAATCCTCGGACTGCCCCCAGCTGATCGAGATGGCGATCGGGGCCGGGGTAGCCGAAGCGGCGTCGGAGATGGCGTCCACGAAACCCTGGTCGCCGTTGTTCGGCGCGAAATACACCAGCTGCTTGGCGCCCGGCGCGACCGCGCCGATGACGTCGACGTCCAGCGCCACCTCCACGTCCGCCCCGCTGGGGTCGGAACCCGGCGCGTTGGACGCCCCGTCCACGCTGACCGCGCTGATGGCGGGCACGGCGATGCCCAGCTGCCCGAAATAGGTGGTCAGGTCGGTAGTGGAGAAGCCGCCGCCGAGCTCGATGACCGCGACCGTCAGGCCGGAGCCTGTGGTCCCGGCCGGGAACTGGTAGATCTCCGCCACCTGCGGCGGGGTATACGTGGTGCCCTGGGCCGCGGCCGCCCGGGCCCGGAAGTGCGGCCGGGCCTGCGGCCTGGTGTCCAGGCCGAGCACCGCGGTCACCACGTCGCCCAGCGCGGACGGCACGAACAGCGCGCCCTCGCGGTACCGGTGCGTGACGTTACCCCTGCCGCCCGGGTCCGGGCTGCTGACCTGCCGCAACGTGGTGCCAAACGCGCTGGCCAGGTCGGCCAGGGTGCCCGCCACCTTGATCCGGCGGGTGGCCGGGTGGACGGCGGTGACCTCCAGGCCCCGCCGGGAAAGCTCCTGGCCCACCAGATCCACGTCGGCCGGGTCGGCCCCGTACCGCTCGGCCAGCTCGTCGCTGGTCAGCACCGTCGGCCCCTCGACGATCTCGGCGGGAATCTCGGCCCGCCGCCTGACCACCACGGTCACTTCCGCCCGCTGCGAGGTATCCAGCGGCCCCGCGTCTGCGGCGCCGGACAGCGACGCGCGTTCGCTGCCCGGCAGCCGCACCAAAGATCCAGATTCATCCGGCATTTGTTAGCTCCGCTCCATTAGCTGCCCGGGGAAGCGCGATCTGCCCCCATGCCGGATTCTTCCTGTTGGGCCGCCGCACCACGGCCGTTCTGAAAAGAATCATTCTTTTGGCCGAACGGACCGTGCCGCCCCTCTGCCCTCACCCGCCCGCCGCCCCGGCAGGCTTTGCCGCAAATACGCTCTATCTCCCGCGCGGGCACTATCTTTTGCGCGCCCGGCCTGCCCCGCTCGCCTCGAGGGAGCGTCGCGGAGATCATAAGAGCGTTACGCGCGCTGATTATTGCCCCTTTTACAACTTTTATCCCTTTTATGCGCCGGCCCGGGCCTGGCAGCGATGTCATGAAAGGCGGTTTCCGGCATCTCCCAGTGTCATGGAAGCCTGGATTCATGACCTTGGGCGTAGCCGGGCGGGGCCCGCCCGCTCTGCTGGCTGCTCTGCTGGCTACCCCGCTCGCTTCCAGGCGCCTTTGAGGCGCCGCCTTCCCTCGTCGCTCTGCTGGCTACCCCGCTCGCTTCCGGGCGCCCTTTCAGGCGCCGCCTTCCCTCGTCGCTCCTTCGTCGCTCCTCAGTCCAGGCGGCGCCGGCGCCCTTCGCTCACGGGGCCCACTTGCTAATTCGATTTCGTTAGGAAATGGTAAGACTTTCTGTGTTCGTGCTATTTTTGTCGTATTTAATAATGATCATGTGGCATATCTCTAAAGTGTAACTGGGACGCCGATCGCCAGCTCAGAGAGCAAGAGAGGAATCCCAGCCATGCATGACAGGAATCTTCGCCGCGGCTATCAGCGACCCTCAACGACCGGTCTCCGCCGCCGCCGCGGGCCGCGCGGCCTCGGCTGGATGATCGCCCTCGGCGGCGGCGCCGCGGCCCTGCTGGCCGGCGGCTACTATCTCGCCTCGCCCGCTCCCCGGGCCGCGGTCGCGGCCGCCGATGTGGCCACCTCCGTGCCGCTGGCCGGCGCCTTCTCGGTCACCTCGGACAGCGGCCCCGATGGCCCGGTGACCGGCACCGGCGGCGGCGCGGGCGGAACCGGCGGCGGCGCGGGCGGAACGGGCGGCGGCGCGGGCGGAACGGGCGGCGGCGCGGGCGGAACGGGCGGCGGCGCGGGCGGAACGGGCGGCGGCGCGGGCGGAACCGGCGGCGCCGGGACCGGTGGCCATCGTCACCATCATCACTCCGCGGGCTTCTGAACCCGGGGGAGATTTCCGGCTTAATGTCCCATATCGGACTTAGCCGTGCCTCTGGGATCACCGGTGACCGATTGCTCACTACTTGTTGCGATATACGCCGGCGCTGGGTCATGATGAAGCGGAGGCAAGGACGACAGACCGCGGATTCCAGGGCCTTTTGGCGGGTTCATAAGGCCTGACGAAAGGGCCACAGTGAAAGGTGCGGTGCCGCCGCGCGCCACCTTTCGCGACGTGTTCGCGGTGCGGGAGTTCCGCGCCCTGTGGTTCTCCGTGGTGCTGTCCGTGGCGGGTGACCGCCTGGCCTTGGTCGCCCTGACCCTGCTGGTCTACCACAAGACGAACTCGCCGCTGCTCGCGGCGCTGGTGTATGCGGCCGGCTACCTGCCCTGGGTGATCGGCGGCCTGTTCCTGGCCGAGACGGCCGACCGGTACCCGCGGCGCACGGTGATGATCGCCTGCGACGCGGTCCGTGCCGTCCTGGTGGCGGCCATGGTGATCCCGCACGTGCCGATCGTGGCCCTGGTCGCGCTGCTGTTCGCGGCCACCATGTTCGCGCCCCCGTTCGACTCCGCGCGGGCCGCGATCACCCCTGACATCCTGCAGGGGGAGCGTTACGTGCTCGGCACCGCGGTGATCCAGACCACCTTCTTCGGTGCCCAGGTGGTCGGCGCGGTTGGCGGGGGAGTGGCGGTGGCCCTCATCGGCGTGCGGAGCACGCTGGGGCTCGACGCCGCCACGTTCGTGTTGTCGGGTTTGCTGGTCGCGTTCGGCACCCGGTCCAGGCCAGCCGCGGCCCGGCCGGACTCTGTCCAGTCCTCCGCGCTGGCGCGGATGCGGGACGGATTCCAGCTGGTATTCGGCAACCAGGCGCTCAGCACGCTGCTGCTGCTCGGCTGGCTGGTGGTCTTTTACACGATTCCCGAGGGAATCGCCGCTCCCTACGCGGCAAGGCTCGGCGGAGGGTCGATTGCCACCGGTCTGGTGATAGCGTCGACCGCGCTGTCCACGACGATCGTCACGCCGCTGTTCAGCCGGTTCTTCCGGCCGCGTCAGCGGACCAACTGGATGGGCCCGCTGGCCGTGCTGACCTGCGGGTCACTCATCCTGACGGCCCTCCGCCCGGGCCTTGCTGCCTCGCTGGTGATCTTCTCGTTGTCGGCGACGTTCGGGGTCTACCAGATCGCGGCCAACACCGCATTTGTGGTCAGGGTGCCGAACGAACGGCGGGCTCAAGCCTTCGGCATAGCCAGCATGGGGGTGGTCGTTGGCCAAGGGGCCGCTTTCGTGGCGGCCGGCGCCGCCGCGGAGGTGATGTCTCCGGCGGTGGTCATTGCGGTAGCTGGTGCGATTGGTGCGGTAGTTGCCTTCGTCCTGACCCTCAGGTGGCGTCACGTGTCACCACCCGGCGGACGGCATGCGGCGGGACGGCGTCCCGATCACGCCGCAACCTCGAGCTCGGTGCCGCTACGCGGTTCCGGATAGCGGCGGCTGCGGACAAAGTCTCAAGTCCACGTGTCGCGCATTGCGAGTTCCTTTCGGATCGTCCCGGCTAGTGGCGCTCGACGGGCTTAGCCCCAGTTGACGCGCATGGATCTGCCCCTCCCTCCGGCAGTTATATGCGGTCCTGCCACACTCTCCGGCGATAGCACGCCGGGTAATCGTGGCTCGTCAATCACCATTTAGCCCCCCTTTATCGCTCGATGTAGTGGAATCAGGCGCAATAGTGCATAAGCGGGTCAAGATGAGCTAAGGTAGCTATACGGAGCTAGTCCTTTACGGTGAGCTTCCGACTAGACAGGTGCCAGTCACGTCCCATCCGGAACGGTGGAGCATGAAAGCCTCGTCCGTAACGCGTGGTGTGCTGGCGAGCCTTGCGGTCAGGAACTGGGCCTGGTGGCAGACTCCCTGGCGCCTGCGCGTCTATGTGGCGCTGGTGCCGCTGGTGGCGCTCGGGCTGGCGTGCTACGCGGCCTCGCAGACGACCTGGCACGTCAGCGACCTGGCCAAGTTCCTGCTGCTGATGGGCTGCGGCATGGTGTCGGTGGCCGCGACGCCCCGGGATGCCTTCACCCCGGGCGGTATCACCAGGGACTTCCTCAGCGTCTGGGTGCTCCCGGTCGCCATCCTCCTGCCACCGCTCTACGCCATGCTGATCCCCATCCCGCTGCAGGTGGTGACGCAGTTCCGGGTCTACCGGGGCATCATCTACCGCCGCGTGTTCACGGTCGCCGCGTTCGCCCTCGCCTACGGTGCGGCGTCCGTGGTGTTCCGGGCCTTCCCCGCGTCCTTCGCCGGCCCGTCGATCGGTACCGCCACGCACGCGCTGACCTGGACCGTGGCGGTGGCAGTGTGCGAGATCGTCGGCGGCCGAGGCCACCACTTCCTGATCCTGGGCGGCATGAAGCTCACCGACCCGGCGGTGCGGATCGCGCCCTTGGAGCTGAACCGCGAGGCGCTGCAGGGCGACTTCGCCGAGTTCGACCTGGGCGTGCTGATCACCGTGGTGGTCGCCGTCAACGCCGTGCTGGCCGTGATCGCCGTGCCCACCGTGCTGCTGGTGCGCCGGTTCATGATGCACGCCGACCTCCTGGCCCAGTCGCGCGTCGACACCAAGACCGGGTTGCTCAACGCGTCGACCTGGGAGCGGGAGGCGTCGGTCGAGATCGCCCGCGCCGTCCGCACCGGCAGCCCGCTGGCTGTCGCGCTGGTCGACATCGACCACTTCAAGCTGGTCAACGACACCTACGGCCACCTGGTCGGGGACAAGGCGCTGCGCGCGGTCACCGACGCGCTGCGCAACCAGCTGCGGGTCTACGACCTGGCCGGGAGGTTCGGCGGCGAGGAGTTCGCCATCCTGCTGCCGAATGCCCGCGAGATGGACGCACTGACCGTGGCCGAGCGCCTGCGCCATCACATCGCCACCATGACCGTTCCGGTCAACGACAACGACGAGTCCGGCCCGTTCGTCAAGGTCACGATCTCGGTCGGCGTCGCGGCCCTGGACGGGGTGAGCCGCGAGCTGACCGATATGCTCGCCGCCGCCGACAGCGCCCTCTACTACGCCAAGGAAAACGGCCGCAACCGGACCCACGTCATCACCGCGACCGCCCAGCTCTCCTGACCGTCCCGCCCTACCCGCGCCTGCTCCCGCCCCACCCGCCCCGCCGCCCTCCGCGCCCCTCCCGCCGGGGCCCGGCCCGGTCTGCCCGGATTGGTTCGACTGCGGCGGTTTGCCGCGCCCGGCGGCCCCGTCGGGCGCTATGATCGACCCTCAGGCGACTAATTATTCAATTTCCTGCCCGGAACCGGGCAGGAAATTTGCCTAATCCGGTCCCCGGTGCGTAAGAAGGTGGGCATGCCCGACCCGTTCCCCCAGGACCTCGCGCGCTACCTGGCCACCTCCACCGGCCTGCCGCAGTCCACCGCGGTCCGGGTCATCGCCGACGTCACGACGTACTTCAGCGAGACGATCGAGGAGTTCGTCCGCCGGCGCCACGCCGAACTGCAGCACCATCAGCGCAAGAACGACGAGATCTGGCCCGTGATCGCGGCCGAGCTCCGGCAGCGCAGGTTTGCCGCGCCGGGCCTGTCGCAGCGGCAGCTCCGCCGCCTGGTCTACGGGTAACCGGATGCCATCCGAACAGGGGAGTTATTAGATGTGCGGAATCGTGGGCTATATCGGCCGCCGGGATGCCATCCCCGTCCTGCTCGAGGGCCTGAGAAGCCTGGAGTACCGCGGCTACGACTCGGCCGGCCTGGCCGTCATCTACCGGAACAAGCTGCAGGTGACGAAGACCGCGGGCCGGGTCCAGGACCTCAGGGAACGGGTCAACGACCGGGCCAGGGCCACGGTCGGCATCGGTCACACCAGGTGGGCCACCCACGGTGAGCCGAACGAGGTCAACGCCCACCCGCACACCGACGCCTCCGGACGCATCGCGGTCGTGCACAACGGCATCATCGAGAACGCCGAGCAGCTGCGGGACAGCCTCACCGGCCGGGGCGTGAAGCTGGTCAGCGACACCGACACCGAGGCGCTCGCCCACCTGATCGCCGCCGAGGTCGCCGACGACAGCCGCCCGGTCAGCCTCGAGGACGCGGTCCGCCGTGCGCTGCGTCACGTGGAAGGCACCTACGGCCTGCTCGTGCTGGACATCAAGCACCCGAACGAGCTCGTGGTGGCCCGCAACGGCAGCCCCATCGTGCTGGGCATCGGCGACTCGGAGATGTTCGTGGCCTCCGACGTCGCCGCGCTGGTGCGCTACACCAAGCAGGTGGTCTACCTCGACGACGCCGAGGTGGCCACGGTGCACGCCGCCGACTACCGCACCATGCCGCTGGATGATTCTGCCCGGCGCGCGGCCAGCGCCCGCAAGGTGCCCACCACGGTGGAGGCCGAGGCCGACGACTACGAGCTCGGCTCGTATGAGGATTTCATGCGCAAGGAGATCCATGAGCAGCCCGACGCCCTGCGCCGCGCGCTGCGCGGCCGGCTCGACGACCGGTTCTCCACGGCCAAGCTGGGCGGGATCAACCTGGACGCGCGCCAGCTGCGGTCGATCAGGCAGGTGAAGTTCCTGGGCTGCGGCTCCGCCTACTACGCGGGCCAGATGGGCGCCGTCCTGGTCGAGGAACTGGCCCGCATCCCGTCCGACGCCGAGCCGGCGTCCGAGTTCCGCTACCGCAACCCGGTCGTGGACCCCGACACGCTGTACGTGGCCGTCAGCCAGTCCGGCGAGACGCTGGACACCCTGATGGCGGTGCAGGAACTGCGCCGCAAGGGCGGCCAGGTCATCGGGGCGGTCAACGTGGTCGGCAGCGCGATCGGCCGCGAATGTGGTACCGGCGTGTTCCTGCACGCGGGCCCGGAGATCGCGGTCGCGTCGACCAAGGCCCTGACCAACATGGCGGCCTCGTTCGGCATGCTCGCCCTGCTGCTCGGCCGGGTCCGCGACCTGTCCGCCGCCTCCGGCCAGCGGATCGTGGCCGGACTGCGGGCGCTGCCCGCGCAGATCGAGCAGATCCTGGCCGGGGAGGACGAGATCGCTGAGATAGCCCGCCGGTTCGCTGGCGCCGAGCACATGTTCTTCATCGGCCGGGTCCGCGGCTGGCCGGTGGCCCGCGAGGGGGCCCAGAAGCTCAAGGAAGTCTCCTACGTGCACGCCGAGGCCTACCAGGCCGCCGAGCTGAAGCACGGGCCGCTGGCCCTGATCAACTCCTCGATGCCGAGCGTGGTGGTCGTTCCCTCCGACGACCTGCTCCCGAAGAACATCTCCACCATCGAGCAGATCAAGGCCCGCGGCGGACCGGTCATCGCCGTCACCAGCGCCGAGCTGCCCGCCGCCCTGGCCGACGCGGTCATCCGCATCCCTCGCGGCGAGCCCGAGCTCGACCCCCTACTGCTCAACGTTCCTCTGCAGATCCTCGCTTATCACGTAGCCGCCAAACTCGGCCGCGATATCGACAAGCCAAGAAACCTAGCCAAAAGCGTCACCGTAGAATAAACGGCATTTACCCCAATTTACTGATATCCGGACCTTTACCACAAATACGGTCCAAACGGAGCGAAGCTCCGCCGGCCCAGCGAATCCGGGCCTTGTGCCCGGATGAGCGGCCGGTGTATCGGCGAGCACCCCAGCCGGGGCGCGAAGCGCATTCGGGGGGCTCCGGGGGGTCGCCCCCCCGGGCATCAATGCAGCGACTGCCAGTCGGCTTCGGGACCCGGGCCGCCCGGCAGCGGCTGCTCGCACCAGACGACTTTCCCGCTCGGCGTGCGACGCGCGCCCCAGCGGCTGGACATCTGGCGCACGACCTGCAGGCCGCGGCCGTTCTCGTCGTCGCTGTTGGCCTGGCGCAGCCTGGGCAGCGCCGCCGAGTTGTCCAGCACCTCGCAGACCAGCGCCCTCTCGTTGACCAGGCGCAGCGTGACGTCACCCTGGGAGTACCTGATCGCGTTGGTCACCAGCTCGGACACCAGCAGCTCGGTGATGGGGATCAGGTCTTCCAGGCCCCAGCGCTTCATCGGCAGCGCCAGCACCGAGCGCGCCTCCCGCACCGAGGTCAGCTCTTGCGAGAACGTCCACGAGGCGTAGTTCTCGGCCGGCAGCCGCCGCAGCCGCGCGATGAGCAAGGCGATGTCATCCCGCTGATGGTCGGAGTACACCCCGTCCAGCGTGGCCTTGCACAGGTCCTCGAGCAGCCGGGTGGGGGAGCCGGGGCCGAAGATGCCGCGCAGCCGGGCCAGCCCGTCGCTGATGTCCTGGCCCTTGTTCTCCACCAGGCCGTCGGTGTACAGCACGAACAGGCTGCCGTCCTCGATCTTGAACCGGCGGCTCTCCACCTCGCCGTCGCCGACGCCGAGCGGCGGCGCGGGCGGGACGTCAAGCAGCTCATTGCTGCCGTCCGGATGCACGAGCAGCGGCGGCAGGTGCCCCGCCACGGCCACCTCGCACTCGCCGCTGACCGCGTCATACACCGCGTAGGCGCAGGTCGCGAAGTGCGGTTCGCGCTCGCCCAGGGTGTGCATGAGCTCGTCGAGCTGCTGCAGCGATTCGGCGGGCGGCAGCTCGAGCATGGCCAGGGTGTGAATGGCGGTCCGCAGCCGGCCCATGGTGACGGCGGCGCGCACGCCGTGCCCGGCCACGTCGCCCACCACGAGCGCGACCCGGCCGCCCGGCAGCGCGATCGACTCATACCAGTCGCCGCCGACCTCGATGAGCTTGCTGCCGGGCAGGTAGCGGTGCCTGACCTCGACCGAAGACGGCGCGGACAGCCCGGTCGGCAGCATGCTGCGCTGCAGGGTCAGCGCGGTGGCGTGCTCCCGGCTGTAGCGGCGGGCGTTGTCGATAAAGACAGCAGCGCGGCCGGCGAAGTCCATGCCGACTTCGATGTCGTAGGCGTCGAACCGCCGGAACCCCTCCTGCCTGGTGCAGGCGAAGAACCCGAGCATGGTTCCCCGTGCGACCAGCGGCAGCATCAGCATGGACGCGCCGGACAGCAGCTTGCCCACCGGCTTGCGCCGCCATGCCTTGGCGATGTCTCCCGCCTGGCCCTTGCTGATCGTGGTCTCCAGTACCGGCTTGGCCGTATCCATGCAGTTGTAGTACGGCGTGTTGGCCGGGTAACGCAGGATCTCGCCGGTGGGGAAGGCCGCCTCCCACGCGGGATCCTTCTGGTCGTGGGACAGCGCGATCCGCCGTAGCGGCAGCGATCCCTCGGGTCCGTGGGCGGGCAGCTCGTCGTTGCCGATCAGGCTTTCCAGCAGCAGCAGGTCGGCGGCGTTGCAGAAGTGCGGGACCAGCGCGTCTATCAGCTCGCGGGCCAGGTGATCGATGTCGAGCGTGTCGCCGATCCGGGTGAAGGTGTCGTCGAGCATCTGCTTGCGCATGACCGCGGGATCGACGAACCGCTCGGCGGCCGGCGCGGGAATGCGGAGTATGGCCAGCGCGGCCAGGCTGGTGCCGCCCGCGCGCATCGGGTGGACCGTCACCACGGCCTCGGCCGGATGGCCGTCGCGGGTCTCGATGGTCAGCATCGCGCTGCCCTCGCGATCGGAGCGGATCGCTTCGAGCAGCCCGCTGACCGCGGTGACGCCGTCGCCGGGCCGGGCCGGATGCGAGTTCGGTTGGGCCGGGCTGACCGTCAGGTCACTCAGCTGAGCGCCGAGCAGCTCGTCGGGCTGCCGGGCCAAGATGACGGTCGCGTTTCTGTCGTGCTGCACGATCCGGCCGTCGTAATCGATGCCGAGAATGAGCATGCGCACCGATGAGGACAGGACCGGGAACGGGCCAGAAGCGCTCAGACCCGCCTGCGTGGTTTCGGCGATACCATCCCCCAGGTCGGTCGGGGCTTGGTCAGAGTCGTGGTCGGCCTCGGTCCCGCGGCGGCGCTTGGAAGTGCCGTTGCCCGAGGTACCAGGGCTGCGCGGTGCCGGGGCACGGTTGAGCGGGACACCGTTGCCGGGAGCGCTTGTCCCGAGAGCGGTGTCCTTCGCCGACATGCCGGATGTCATGTGCTGTCTCCTGATGGCATCGCTGGCTGCGCTCATGTCAATTATGGGCCACGGACGGCACGTTCAGACAGGAGTTCCGATGACTCACCTTAATCCTGAAAGGCCGCGTTTATGCCTGATTGATGCAATTTGGGCGCGGATATGGCTGGCCCTGCGGACCTGAAGTAACCTTGAGGTTCATGCCAATGACGCAGGTCCCGGGGCCGGCGCGGGAGATCACCGTGGGCCAGCTGGCCGCCCGCAGCGGCGTGACGGTTTCCGCGCTGCACTTCTACGAGGCCCAGGGGCTGATCTCCGCCCGCCGCACGGCGGGCAACCAGCGGCGCTATCCGCGCATCATGCTGCGCCGGGTCGCGTTCATCCGGGCCTCGCAGCGGGTCGGCATCCCGCTGGCCAGGATCAAGACCGCCCTGGACACGCTGCCTGCCCGCCGGACGCCCACGGCCCGGGACTGGGCCCGGCTGTCCGCGGCCTGGTGCCGTGACCTGGATGACCGGATCCGCCAGCTGCAGGACCTGCGGGACCGCCTGACCGGGTGCATCGGCTGCGGCTGCCTGTCCCTCACCGACTGCCAGCTGGCCAACCCCGGTGACGCGCTCGGCGCCCAGGGTGCCGGCCCGCGGCGGCTATCCGCTCAGCCGGGCCACCGCCAGGGCGGCGGCGAGCAGGATGATGGCCCATGAGGCCGCCCGCAGGCTCAGCTCGAGCGGCTGGATCAGCGCCTCCGCGGTGATCGGGACGATGCGGCCGTCGGCGTAGGTGATGCTGCCCTCCACCCGCCGGGCCCGGCGCCTGATGTTCCTGGCCGGGGTGCTCAGCCGCCGCTGGGCCGCGGACAGGGCGAACGCGCCCAGCGCGGCCAGCACCGGCGCGATGGCCAGCGTGCCCGTCTGGGCCACGTAGGCGGTCAGCACCGGGAACGCGCCCCAGGCGGCGGCGAATCCGAAGTCGGTATGCATCGCGCCGCCGAACAGCTCCGCGTTGTACGCGATGACCAGGACGGGCCCGG
Source organism: uncultured Actinomycetes bacterium (assembly GCA_963790065.1). GTDB lineage: Bacteria > Actinomycetota > Actinomycetes > Streptosporangiales > Streptosporangiaceae > Palsa-504. The sequence goes on from CAWBNK010000006.1 coordinate 708,668, forward strand.
CCACCATGAACGGGATCAGGGTCCAGCCGACCCGGTAGACGCCCGCTACGCCCAGCGCCAGCGCGCCGGCCAGCCCCACGATCACCGCCGCGACCAGCGCCGGCCCCGGGATGTTCGTCTGCAGCGGCCGTCCGCGCAGCTCGTCCAGGGCGTGCGCGGCCAGCCCCACGGCCAGGAAGAACGCCAGCACGGTGGCGACCAGCCGGCTGGCCTGCACGTGCGGGGCGAGCGCAGCGCCGATGACGCAGTAGGACAGGTGCCACGCCGTATACGGCGGATGCAGCAGCGTCCACCAGTCCCGCCATGCGCCCGGCCGGGCCGCGTAGTAAGCCGGCCGCGCGGCCGGCGCGTCATCGCCCTGTTCAGGCGTCGGCACGCGTGCCCCACATGACCAGGCCGCCGCCGAGGCTCATGATCCGGGTGCCCACGTCGACCAGGCCCGCCTTCTGCCACGCCTCGACGGTCCAGAGGACGGGGTAGCGGCGGTAGTGAGCCGAGATGTTCGGGCCCAGGAAGCGCCCCACCCGGAACCACTCCCGCCCGCCCAGCGCCAGGCCCCCGGCCGGCAGCACCAGCCTGGTGTACGCCCACCAGGCCGGACCCCAGACCATCCCGTCCGGCGCGCAGAACTCCAGGCTAGCCATGGTCCCGCCGGGTTTGAGCACCCGGGCCAGTTCGGTCAGGGTGGCCTGCGGGTCCTGCACGTACCGCAGTAGGTAGGTGAACGTCAGTGCGTCGAAGTAGCCGTCGGGGAAGGGCAGCTGCTCGGCCCGCCCGGCCACCAGCTCGACCCGGTCGCCCATCCCGGCCGCCGCCACTCGGCGTCGTCCCTGGCGCAGCATCTCCTCGGTCAGGTCCACGCCCACCACCCGGGCCCGGCTGCGCGCCGCGAGCTGGAGCGCGACGCCTGCGGTGCCGGAGGCGACGTCGAGAATCACGCCGTCTTCCGGGATAACGTGGCCGACCATGGCCGCCCGCCACTGTCCGTTCTGGCCGAACGACAGCAGCTCAGCCAGGCGGTCGTACCGGGCAGGCAACGGAGCGAACAGGTCGCGCGCGAAGCGGTTGGGCCCCGAAATGTCGTCGGGCATGGGGGGTTCTCCCGGTTCTCCTGAGCTCTAGCGTGACGCGATGCCTTCCACCACCGTAACGCCGGGCGCCTGCGCGCGGTTCAGGGCGCCGGGAGCGCCGCCCTGATCTTCTCCGCGTAAGCCTCCGCCGGATGCTCGGCGTCGTACTTCTGCCGGGGACCGAGCCAGAACCGCAGGCCGTCCTTGAAGTTCCGCGGGATCACGTGCAGGTGCAGGTGGGGCACTGACTGGCTGACCACGTTGTTGATGAGGACCATCGACCCGGCGGCGCCCAGGCCGTCCTCGACTCCGCGCTCGAGCCGCTGAGCCGTGCCGAAGAACTCGGGCACCTGGTCGGCGGGCAGCTCGCTGAGCAGGACCACATGCTGTTTGGGCACCAGCAGGGTATGGCCGCGGAACAGCGGCCGGTGATCGAGGAACGCAATCAGCCGTTCCGTCTCGAGGATGATCTCTGCTTTCTGCTCGCCCCGGATGATGGCGCAGAAGACACACGTTGCTGGCATCAGCCGTGAGCCTATCCCGGTCGCTGGCCGGTCCGGCCCGGCCTCAGCTTCAGATCTCGAACCACACGCAGGTGCCGGCCTGTTAGCTCTGGCTGAGCGTGGTGTTCTGCCCGGTGGCGGTGATCATCAGGCCCTGCTGGGTGACGCTGACGCTCTGGATCGACACGCCAGGCGGGAGCTTCGGGATAGTGACGCTGAAGTCCGCCAGGTTGCCGAGCAGCGCAGACGATATCCCGCCCGCATTGAGGATGTGGATGTTGACCTTGTTGGTCCCCGACTTGGTGACCTGAGCCGTGGCCGTCTCACTGAGCGGGCCGAGGCTCACGGTGGCCTTGATCTGGTTCGGGCCGTCGGCGGACAGCGTGATGCCCTGCGGTATGCCGCCCACGCTGGCCAGCGCCGTGAAGGTGATCAGGGCCGAGGCGTTGAACTGATCGATCTCCGCGCTGTTGAGCCCGTGGATGTGGAATCCGTGCAGCGTGGCGTTGAGGCTGGCGATCTCGAGCAGCCCGGAGCCTGCGCTGCTGGAGTTAATGGTCTCATTGCTGGCCGTAATGGTCACCGTGTGGAAGTCGCGGGCGGCCAGCTGGGTCAGGAACGGGATACCCGCGATGTTCACGTGCGGCTTGCCCGACAGGTCAAGCGACGACTGGAACTGGCTGGCAAACTGGTTCTCGGTATAGGCAGCGGCCACCCGGTCGCCCACGACGAGCACCACGATGATCACAATCACGGTGATCAAAGCGCGCCGCCGACCGCGCCGGCGGCGCGGGGCGACCACCGGAGGCGGCGGTCCCTGGGGCGGCTGGGCCTGCTGCCACCAGTCGGGAACCGGCTGGGTGGGATCGGCGCTCATGACTGGCCTGCCCATGCTCCGGTCACGGTAGCCACAGCCTCACAGTACGTATCCACGAGACTCATTCTCCCCACCCCTGCAGTTCGCTCAGTGACAGTGGATTACGTGGAGCCGCAAGTAGCCGGGGCTCAGGTGCGGCTCGATCAATATGCCGGACGTTCCAGTATCGCGGTGTCCGTGACCCAATATGCCAAAACGCGCCGTCAACGTGAATGGTCTAGCCGATTCCCGTTTAGGGCAAGCGGCTCTACACTTCTGAACATGCCACCGGAGCATCCAGATTGGTCTGGCCAGCAGCAGCCGCAGGCCGGACCACCCCAGGCCGTGCCCACCCAGGCCGCGATGTCGTCCGCCGGGCTGGCCGAGGCCGCGCCCGCCGTGCCCGTCCTGGTGGTACGGACCCGGCGCGAAGACCATACCCTGCACGGCGGGACGACCTACCACGTAGGCCGCGACCCCCAGGCCGACATCGTCATCGCCGACTCCCGGGTCTCATGGCGGCACGGCATGCTGCGGGTCGACGGTGACCGGTGGGTGCTCGAAGATACCGGCAGCACCAACGGGACGTTCGTCGGCCAGCAGCGGGTCGAGCGGGTCATGATCACTTCTGATTGCGTGGTCCGGCTGGGCAACCCGGACGACGGGCCGCTGCTGCGGTGCATGCCCCAGAACGCCGCGCCAGCGCCCGATGTCCTGCGGGATGGGCCCGCGCACGCCGCCCGGCATGCGCCCGCTGACCCTGGACCGCCTACGCCGGTGGAGCCAATCGAGCCGGTCCGGCCCGCCGAGCCTGGCCCGCGTCACGCCGCCACGCCGCGTCATCCCGGCGAGATGGGCGGGCCCCGCCCGCCCATGCCGCAGCCGGCTGGATGGCAGCAGCAGCCAGTGCCGCAGCCGCAGCCGCAGGCGTGGCAGCAGCCCCCGCAGGCTCCGGCCGCCCCGCAGCCCAGGCACCGGCAGACGCCGCAGGTGCCGGGCGGCGTGCCCGCCAACCTGATGCCCAGCGTGGACTTCCGGCCTACGGCCCGGATGCCGCTGCCCGTCAAGGCGCTGCGCATCGGCCGCACCCCCGACAACGACCTGGTCCTGCCCGACCTCGACGTGTCCCGGCACCACGCCGAACTGCGCCGTTCGGCCAGCGGGGCGTATGAGATCGTCGACCTGGGCAGCCACAACGGCACGTTCGTCAACGGCCGGAAGGTCTCCTCCGCCGTGCTGAGCGAGACCGACATCGTCAGCATCGGCCACTCGACCTTTCGGCTGACGGGCGGCGAACTGCGGCAGTACGTCGACTCGGGCGAGGTCACCTTCAGCGCGCAGGACCTGGTCGTGACCGTGGGCGGCGGCAAGGTGCTGCTCGACCACGTGACCTTCCCGATCCCGGAGAAGACCCTGCTTGGCGTCATCGGGCCCAGCGGCGCGGGCAAGTCGACGCTGCTCGGCGCGCTGACCGGGACTCGTCCCGCGGACACCGGCACCGTGCTGTACGACAACCGCGACCTCTACCGGGACTACGCCGAGCTCCGCTACCGGATCGGCCTGGTGCCGCAGGAAAGCGTGCTGCACACCCAGCTGACGGCGCGGCGTGCGCTGCAGTACTCCGCCGAGCTCCGCTTCCCGGCCGACACTACGGCCAGCGAGCGGGACGCCCGGGTGGATGAGGTGATGGGCGAGCTCGGCCTGACCAAGCACGCGAACACGCGCGCCGACCGTCTCTCCGGCGGGCAGCTCAAGCGGGTCAACGTCGCCCAGGAGCTGCTGACCAGGCCGTCGCTGCTGTTCCTGGACGAGCCGACCTCGGGGCTGGACCCTGGCCTGGACAAGTCGGTCATGGAGCAGATGAAGGACCTGGCCCACGACGGCCGGACGGTCATCGTGGTCACGCACAGCGTGGACAATCTGGACCAGTGCGACCGGCTGCTGGTCCTGGTCCCGGGCGGCCGGATCGCCTACTACGGGCCGCCCTCCGATGGCCTGCAGTACTTCGGCCAGAACCGCTGGGCCGAGGTGTTCCAGCAGTTCGACAAGTACCCGGACCGGGACTGGGCCGCAGAGTACCGGGCGTCACCCGCCTACGCCCAGTACGTGATTCAGCGGGAGCGCCCGCCCACGTCGGCCGGCGATCAGCAGGCGCACGACATACCGTCGCCGCGGCGCGGCGGGTTCAGCCAAACGGTCACCCTGACCAAGCGCTACATCCGGGTGATCTCGTCGGATCGCGGCTTCTTGCTGGGCACGGCCATAGCGCCCTTCCTCCTCGGCGCGCTGATCCGGCTGCTGGCGGGTAAGCAAGGCCTGGCCAATATCCCCAGCGGCAACCCGAACGCGCAGACCGTGCTGATCTTGCTCGTCATCTGCGCCGTCTTGTCCGGGACCGCGAGCTCGATCTGGGAGCTGGTCAAGGAACGCGCCATCTACAAGCGGGAACGGTCGGCGGGGCTGTCCTCGGGTGCCTACCTGGCCTCCAAGCTCATCGTGCTCGGGGCGATCAGCGTCGCGCAGTCTGTGGTGCTGGTATTGGTCGGGCTGACCGGGGTGGCCGGACCGTCCAAGGGCGCCGTCGGCGCCCTCCCGCCGCTGTTCGAGATCCTCATCGCGATCGTGGCGCTCGGGCTCGCCTCGATGTGCGTGGGCCTGCTGGTGTCGGCCATGGTGAGCACCTCGGAGAAGGCGGTGCCGTTCCTGGTGATGATCACCCTGGTCCAGGTCGTCCTGTCCGGCGGCCTGCTCAAGCTGGGGACGGGGCTGGCGCAGGTCGCCTGGCTCACGCCGTCCCGCTGGGGCTTCTCCGGAACGGCGAGCACCATCGACTTCAATGCCTTCCCCCACAACCAGATCGCCGATAGCTTCTACAACCAGACCGCCGTGAACTGGCTGCGAGATGTGGGCGCGCTGATCGGGCTCGCTGTGGTGTACTCGCTGATCACCTGGCTAAAGCTGCAGAGCATGGGCCCGCGCCGCCGCAAGGGCTGAGGCAGGGTCTACGGCACGGGCTCCGGCGGCACCATGTTTCTGAGCAGCCCGCGCCGCAGCTCGTCCAGCGCCGCCTCGCCGATCTCCAGCCCCCGGGTCAGGAACCTGGTGAACGAGCCGAATCGTCGGTCCGCCTCCTCGAACGCCGCGGCGAGGTAGGTGGGGCTCAGTTCCATGATCGGCCGCAGCAGGTCGGGATCCTCGACGATCCCGGTCTTGACCAGGTCGAAGCGGAGCTTGGCGTATCCCGTGCGGTGGAAGTCGTTGGACAGCAGGTAATCCCGCCGCACCGCCTCGCGCGGCACCCCGAGGATGGTGAGCAGGACCGCGGTCATCCACCCGGACCTGTCCTTCCCGCCCGAGCAGTGGTAAAGCAGCGGCAGCCGGCCCGGCGAGCACACCAGCCGCAGCGCGGCCCCGAACGCCTCCCGCTGCCGCGGATCCGCCACGAATCCGCGGTTGAGCTCCACCATGAACTCCGCGGCGCGGCCGCCGCCGAGTTCCTTGCGCTGCTGCTCGTGGTCGCCGCTGGCGATCAGCTCGTACATCGACCCGAGGTCGCCGCCGCTCACCGGCAGGCTGGCGAATTCGATCCCGCACGGCAGCCGGTCCGCGCCGGCCAGCAGCACCTCGCCCGGTGTCCTGAAGTCGATGACAGTACGCAGCCCGAGCCGGTCCAGCCGTTCGGAGTCGGCGGCGGACAGCTGGTTCAGCGCGTCGCCTCGGAACAGCCGCCCGCGCAGGACCGCGAGCCCGGTGGCGCTGTGGTATCCGCCGATGTCACGGACGTTCACCGCGCCGTCAAGCGCGACATGGCGGGATGGTGCCCACGGGTCGGTCATCGGACCAGGCCCATCGCGTACCGCCTTACGCCCCCGCCCGCTAAGCGTACCTCCGCCCATCGTTTAACCAGCATAAATAGGATAAAACGGCACTTCGCGGGCCGTCCGGCACACCCTGGCGGCGCGCCGCCCGGGCCAGGCGGCGCGCGGCGGTGCCCGGCGTCCGGCGCGTAGGCTAGCGGCGTGGCTGACCGGACGCTTGAGGCACGGGCCCTGCTGCGGCGGTTCCCGCTGATCGACGGGCACAATGACCTGCCCTGGGCGCTGCGCGCGCGGGCCGGCGGGGACACCAGCCGGGTCCGGCTGACCGGTCCCGGCGACGCCGCCGCCGAGCCGGCCGACCAGGCCGAGGTCAACCTGGCCGTGCCGGTCGCCGGCACGCACACCGACCTGCCCCGGCTTGCGGCGGGCGGGGTGGGTGCCCAGTTCTGGTCGGTCTACGTGCCGTCCTCGCTGGCCGCCGACGGCGCCGTCACCACCGTGCTGGAGCAGATCGAGCTGGCCCGCCGGATGATCGCGCGGTACCCCGAGGCCCTCGAGCTCGCGCTGACCGCGGACGATGTGGAGCGGATCTTCGCCTCCGGCCGGGTCGCGTCGCTGCTCGGCGCGGAAGGCGGCCACGCCATCGCCGGTTCCCTGGGCGTGCTGCGGATGCTGTACGCCCTCGGCGTCAGGTACATGACGCTCACCCACAACAACAACGTCGGCTGGGCCGACTCGGCCACCGACGACCCGGAGGCCGGCGGGCTGACCGATTTCGGCCGGGACGTGGTGCGCGAGATGCAGCGCCTCGGCATGCTGGTCGACCTGTCGCACGTCGCCCCGGGCACCATGCTCGACGCGCTGGACGTCGCCGCGGCCCCGGTCATCTTCTCGCACAGCTCCGCCCGGGCCATCTGCGACAGCCCGCGCAACGTACCCGACGACGTGCTCGCCCGGCTGGCCGCCAACGGCGGCGTCTGCATGGTCACGTTCGTGCCCGGCTTCGTCTCCCAGGAGGCCGCGGACTGGCTGGCCGGCCTCAAGGCCGAGACCGCTCGCCGCGGCCTGGACGCCAGGGACCTGGCCCAGGTTTTCGCGGTCAAGCCCGAGTGGGAGGCCGCCCACCCGGTGCCCCAGGCGACGCTGGCCCAGGTCGCGGACCACATCGAGCATGTCCGCCGGGTCGCGGGCCTGGAGCACGTCGGGATCGGCGGCGACTTCGACGGTACCCCGGACGTCACGGCCGGCCTGGAGGACGTGTCCGCCTACCCGGCCCTGTTTGCCGAGCTGCTGGCCCGCGGCTGGTCCGAGCCGGACTGCGCCGCCCTGGCCGGCGGCAACCTGCTTCGCGTCCTGCGCGACGCCGAGTCGGTTGCCGCCCGCAACGGGCGATAGGCCGCGGCCCCCCAAGAAAGAGGCGGAGAAAGAGGCGGAGATGCCGTGGTTTCCTGAGTTCGCCAGCGCCGTGGAACTAGCCCGCCTGCAGGACCGTGCCGCGGGCCAGGGCGATCCGGTCGCGCAGTACCTCCGGGCGCTGGAGACCGGTGACCCCCGGATACTCGAGAACGCGTGGCCCGGCGACATCGTGATCCACGACCCGAAGGCCGGCCAGATCCGCGGTCACCGGCATGTACGGGAGTTCGTCCGCCATAACCGGTCCTGGCTGGGCGGGCTGAACCTGCGGACCGAGACCGTCGCGTCGACCGTCTCCGGCCGCCGGGCCGTGGTCGAACTGCTGGCGCATGTGCCTGACGGCGGCCCCGGGCTGCTCTGGCCGGTGGCGGTCGTCGCCGAATCCCCTGATGACCGGTCGGTGGTGTTCCGCACCTACTGCCGGCCGTGGCCGATCACCGGACCGCACCAGGTCAGGCCGCCCATCCTCGAGCCCGGACCCGGCCGCCTCGACGGGATCGTCGCCCCCTACCAGGCCGCGCTCGAGGCCGGCGACACCGAGGCGATCGTGGGCACCTTCGAGCCGGAGGGGTACTACCGTGAGCCCGGTGGCCCGCGGCCCACTCACCGCGGCCGCGGCGAGCTCCGCTCGTTCTTCACCGACAGCTTCAGCGCGGGCGGCGGCATCGGCCTCGAGCACTGCGCCGTGACCGACGACGGCATGCGCTGTGCCGTGGAATTCAACTGCGTCCGGTGGGGCCGTAACGACCTGCCGCCGCAGGCCGGGCTGGGCGTCTGCGAACGCGGCCCGGACGGGCTGCTAGCGGCGGTCCGCGTCTACGACGACGTCGAGCCGCCCGTCGCCTACCGCTAAGATCGCACGCGATGACCGCCCACACCCGGCCGCTCCCGGCGAGCGCCGCCCCCGACGGCCCGGACCGGGCCGACCCGACCCGGATCCGTACGGCCGGAGCTCTGCGCCTGCTGACCTGGCCGGCGCTGGCGGCGTCCGGTGCTGATGCAGCGGTCACGACCCGGGACGGGGGAGTGTCGTCCGGGCCGTACGCCACGCTCAACCTGAGCCTCAGCGTCGGCGACGAACCAGCCCGGGTCCTGGAGAACAGGCGGCGGCTCGCGGCCGCCCTGGACGCCCGGCCGGACGATTTCGTCTTCGCGCGCCAGGTGCACGGCGCAGGAGTCCGGGTGGTCGGCCAGGCGGACCGGGGGAGTGGCGCCTTCGCCCTGGACGACGCCATCACCGACGCGGACGCGCTGGTCACCACCACTCCCGGCGTGGTGCTGGTCATCCTGGCCGCCGACTGCGTGCCCATCGTGCTGCACGATCCGGTGGCCGGCGTGCTGGCCTGCGTGCACGCGGGCTGGCGCGGCACTGTCGCCCGGGCGGGCGCCGCGGCCATCGCCGCCATGCAGTCCCTCGGCTCCCGCCCCGCCGACGTGATCGCCGGCGTCGGCCCGGCCATCGCCCAGGACCGCTACCAGGTCGGCCCCGAAGTCCGCGCCGCCGTCACCGAGGCCTTTGGGCCGGACGCCGACGCCCTCATCCGCCCCGACCCGGTCCCGGACCGGTGGCGGCTCGACCTGTGGGCCGCGAACCGCCTGGTGCTGCGCGACGCAGGCGTCGGCGATGCCCGCATCCACGTGACCAACCTGCCCACCGGACCCGCCAGTCCTGCCGAGTCCGGTAGCGGCTACTTCTTCAGCGACCGGGCTGCCCGCCCATGCGGCCGTCTCGCCCTCGTCGCGCGGCTGCGCGCCGCCGACCGCCTATCCGTGGATGTGACGACGTAGTGGATCCTGCTGCCCGCGGTCACCTGTTCCGCTATGAGTCCTTCACCAGCGACGCCGAGAGCGGGTTGCTGACCTGTCGTTATTCTCTGGACGGCCGGGAGTTCGCGGAGCGCTTCACGCTGCCGCCCGGCCCGCGCTGGCATGGCGCCGAAGCCCGGGCCGCGGCCCGCCTGGTGTTCCTGCTGGCCGGCGTCTCCTACTACAAGACCGCTGCGCCGCCGGTTATCGACCTCGGCGGCACCGCGCTGACCGAGGCCGAGCTGGGCTTCCTGCGCGAGTTCTACCTGCAGGGCCTGGGCGAGTTCGCCTACCGCAACGCCCTGGACCTGTCCGATCTGCGCATCGAAGCAGTGCTCGCCCCGGGAGGACGGGCGCCCATCAGCACATCCATCCAAAGAGCGCTGGTGCCGTTCGGCGGCGGGATCGACTCGATCGTGGTGGTGGAGCGGGTCCGGCGGCTGGCGGACACCGCGCTGTTCGTGGTGAACCGGCCGTCCGACCGGTTCGAAGCCATCGAGGCGCCGGCCGCGGTCACCGGCCTGCCCGTCGTCCGGGCCGAGCGGGAGATCGATCCGCAGCTGCTGCGCTCGGCCGAGCTCGGTTTCCTGAACGGGCACGTGCCGGTGACCGGGATCCTGTCGGCTCTGGCGGTGCTGGCCGCCGTGCTCGACGAGCGGGACGCGGTCGTCATGTCCAATGAGTGGTCGGCGTCCGTCCCGACGCTGGAGTACCAGGGCCGGCCGGTGAACCACCAGTACTCCAAGAGCGCGTCGTTCGAGGCCGCCTTCCGCCAGGTGCTGGCGGAGATCCCGGCCCGGATGCCGGAGTACTTCTCCTGGCTGCGGGACCGGACCGAGCTGTGGGTCGGCCAGGAGTTCGCGGCCCTCCAGGCGTATCACGGGTCGTTCCGGAGCTGTAACAAGGCCTTCTACAGCGACCCGGCCCGGCGGCTCGACCACTGGTGCGGGCAGTGCGATAAGTGCTGCTTCATCGACCTGATCCTGGCGCCGTTCCTGCCTGCCGAGGCGCTGCGGCAGATCTTCAAGATCACCGGCGAGCCGCTGGAGGATCCCGGACTGGCCGGGAAGTTCCGGGCCCTGCTCGGCGCGGGCGCCAAGCCGTTCGAGTGCGTCGGCGAGGTCAGCGAGTGCCGGGCCGCGGTCCTGCTGGCCGCCCGCCGGGACGACCGGGCCGACGGCCGCCTGCTGCAGGACCTGGCCGCCGAGGTGTCCGGCTGGCCCGACGCGCCCACCGACGCACAGTCCGCCGCCATGCTGAGGCCCGTCGGCGAGAACTTCATCTCAGCGGGCTACAGATCATGATGGCCGAACGGGCCCCGACCTCGGTGCCGCCATCTGCTGCGCGGCCCAAGCTCTCCTGGTCCGACCTGGCCGGAGCCCGGGTCGGCGTCTGGGGCCTGGGCCGCGAAGGCCACGCCAACCTCCGCAAGCTCCGCACCCTCGGCGCGACGCCGGTCCTGGTGGACGATCACCCGGATCCGGGATCGTGGATAGTTACCCCCTCTATAGGGGCAGGAACTATCCACGATGATGGCAGCAGCCCGGTGCTGGCGACCGGGGCGGGGGGGCTGGCGGCGCTCGAGCAGTGCGACGTGGTGGTCAAGACGCCGGGGATCAGCCGGTACCGGCCCGAGGTGGCCCGGCTGTCCGGGCTTGGTATCCCGGTGGTCGGCGGGCTGGGCCTGTGGCTGGCCGAGATGGACCTGCGCCGCGTCCTGGTCGTGACCGGGACCAAGGGCAAGAGCACCACCTCGTCGCTGACCGGGCACCTGCTGACCGGGCTGGGCTACCGGTGCCTGGTCGGCGGCAACATCGGCGTGGTGCCCTACGACCCGGACCAGCCAGGTGATTTCGACTACTGGGTCATCGAGGTGTCCAGCTACCAGGCCACCGACCTGCCCTGCTCGCCGCCCGTGGTCGCGGTCACCTCGCTGAACCCCGACCACCTCGACTGGCACGGGGGAGTCGAGCGGTACTACCGGGACAAGCTGTCCGCCTGTACCCAGCCCGGGGCCGAACTGACCGTGGCCAACGGCGACAGCGACCTGCTCCGCCAGCACGCCGGCCTGCTCGGGCCGCGGGTGGAGTGGGTGAGCGAAGACGACGAACCGGGCGCGGACTGGATGGCGCCGCTCGGCCTGCCCGGCCGGCACAATCGCCGCAACGCGCTGATCGCCCGCCGCTGCCTGGCCGCCCTGGGCGTGCCCGGGACCCACGACGATGCGGCCTTGCGCCGAGCGGGGGCCGGCTACCAGCCGCTGCCGAGTCGGCTGACCACGATCGGCACCGCAGGCGGGGTGGCGTTCGTCGACGACAGCCTGTCCACCAACGTGCTGCCCACGCTGGCCGCGCTGGACGCGTTCCCGGGCCGCCGTATCGCGCTGATCGTGGGCGGGCACGATCGCGGCATCGACTACGCGCCGCTGGCGGCGGCCATCCTGGCCCGGCAGGCGCCGACCTGCGTCCTCACCCTCCCCGACAGCGGCCCCCGCATCCGCGCCGCCATCGAGGCCGCCCAGGCCGGGGCGACCGCCCAGGCCGAGTCAACCACCCAGGCCACGGCGACTGCCCAGGCCAGGGCCACGGCCACGGCCGCCACCGTGACCGACTGCGCCGACCTCGAGGCGGCCGTGGCCGCCGGGTTCGGCTGGGCCCGGCCGGACGGGATCGTGCTGCTGTCGCCCGCCGCGCCGAGCTTCGGCCGGTTCCGCGACTACCGGGACCGCAGCGAAGCCTTCACCCGCGCCATGCGCGCGATTTCCTAGCCCGGCCGGCCCAACCAAACCGCTGCTGCGGCGTCTTTGTCCGTAGCAGCAAGGAGTTGGTGGGCATGCGGACATCTCGTTGGCTGGGCGTGCTGGCGGCACTGGCCGCCGTGAGCATCGCGGGGTGCGGCTCGACGGTCGTCGGAGCGTCCACCCCGGCCGCGCCGGGCGGTACCGCGGCGAGCACCCCGGCCCGTTCGGCCGCTAGTTCATCCCCGCCGGCACCGTCGCCCACCCAAGCCGGCCCCACGGCCGTGACCACACCGCGCCCCGGCGGCCCCGTGCCGGCCGGATTCGCCGCCACGTCGGTCACGTTCGTGTCGCCGGACGAGGCGTTCGTGCTCGGCACCGCGCCGTGCGCGGACGCGCCGTGCACGTCCATCGTGCGCACCCTGGACCGGGGCGCGAGCTGGGCCGGCCTGCCCGCCCCGGCCGAGCCAGTGGGGCAGCCCGGCCTGGCCGGCGGGCCCGTGGTCTGGGGCATCAGGTTTGCCACCCCGCAGCACGGGTTCGCGTTCGGCGACGGGCTGTGGGAGACCACCGACGGCGCGCAGCAGTGGACCCGCGCCGCCACGCCGGCAGGCTACTTGGTGCTGTCTCTGGCCATCGTGCACGATCAGGTGCTCGCCATCATGGCGCGATGCACGGCCGACGACGGCTGCCCCCAGCCCGGCGTGCTGGTGCGCCGGCCGCTGGCCGGCGGCCCGTGGTCCTCCGTGGCCAGCGGCGTCGGCGTCAGCCTGATCGACCCCGACGACCTGATCGCCACCCAGGCCGGGATCGCCGCGGTCGTAGCAGGCCGCGACGTGCTCGTGACCACCGACGGCGGGCTGACCACGAGCCGCAGCTCGGTCCCGTGCCCGCTGCATTCCGGCACCCCGTCCATCGCCGTGACCGGAACGACCGGGACCACCGGAACCACTGGGACCACAGGACTGGCTGCGCTGTGCACCGGCGAGGGGTACACCGGGCACACGATCAAGCAGGTTTACGTCAGCGACGACGCCGGGGCGCGCTGGGCGCTGGCGGGTGCGCCCAGTCCTGACGGCGACGCGGGCACCATCGCCGCCACCACTACGGGTCAGCTGGCCATCGCCACCGCGAGCGCGGCCAGCTGGCTGTTCTATTCGGGCCAGGCCGGGACCAGCTGGCAGACCGTCAACGAGCAGTACGACGGCGGGTCGGGCTGGGCCGATCTCGGCTTCACCACCGCGACCGACGGCGTGGTGGTGCACGGCCCGGCGGACAGCGACGGCAACCGCACCCAGCGGCCCGGGCAGCTGTTCTTTACCGGAGACGCCGGGGCGACCTGGTACCCGGTCAGCTTCTGACCCCGGTCACGGCGTGCAGTCCCGGCGGCAGCTCGGCGGCTCCGAACGACGTGCCGACGGCCGCGGTCACGCCGTGGGCGGCCAGCAAGTCCGGGATCAGCGACGTGTCGACCAGCACGTTCTCGTGATGCTCGCGGCTGCGCCGCCACGCCCCGGCGCCGTCGGGGACGAACGTCGTGATGTCCCTGACGAACCGGTCCGGCGCCGGAGCCGAGAACTCGGTGATGACGGCCCAGTCCGGGCCGACCCGGGCGAAGTTCGGCTCACCCGCGCGGATCCGGCCGAACTCCAGGTCACAGACGTCAAAGGCCAGGACGCCGCCCGGCCGCAGCGCGCCGGCCATGGCGGCCAGGGCCCGGCCGACGGCCGCGGCGTCGGCCAGGTAGCTGATCGCGTGGCCGACCGAGACGATCGCGTCCGCGGCGGGCAGCGGGTCGTCGGGCAGGCTGAGCCGCCGCAGGTCGGCCGCCCCGCCCAGCGCCGTCCGGGCCCGCTCGAGCATGGCCTCGGACGCGTCGGTGGCGATGACGTGGTGCCCGGCGGCCAGCAGGTGCCGGGTCAGGGCCCCGGCACCGCAGCCGAGCTCGAGGACTAGGGCATCCGGCGGCAGCAGGGCCAGGATGCCCGGCGCGCAGCGGTCGCCGTGGTGGCCGTAGCCGCGGTCGTGCACCAGGGCCAGATCCTGCTGGTAGTAATCCACGCTGACGTCCCTTCAGTCGGACACGGTGAGGCCCAGGTGCCTGGCCAGCAGCGGGGCCAGCTCTACCAGCTGGACGCTGTCGATGGTGGCGCCGCGCAGCGACTCATACCCCGCGGTGATGCCCAGCCGGGCGCCCCGCAGGTCCACCTCGGTGCAGGTCACCTTCGTGAAGTCGGCGCGGGCCAGGGTGCAGCCGCCGAAGCTGACCCGCTGCAGCCTGGCCCCGCCGAAGTCCGCGTCGAGCAGCACGCAGTTCTCGAACGTCACGTCTATGAGCGAGCCGCCGCGGAAGTTCACCGAGTCGAGCTTGCTGTCCCGGAACACCACGCGGCGCAGCCCGGCCGAGAACGCCTGCACGCCGGCCAGCGCGCAGCCGGCCAGGGTGACGTCCTGCCAGGCGGTCTCGGCCAGCTCGGTGGCCACGAACCGGACCTCCCGCATCGTGACGTCGGTGAACCGGCTCTTGCGCAGCCGCCCGCCGCCGAACGACACCGACTCGAACGCGCAGTCCATGAAGTGGCACGCCACCGCGTCGGCGTCGTCGAACGAGAGGCCGTCGAACCGCAGCTGCTCGTAGTCCTCTTCCGGCTCCAGGTCTCCCTCGTAACGGCTCAGCTCGGCCACGAGGTCGACTTTATCGCCGGGTCGGGGTGCTACCGGCGCAGGTAGGTCAGCACCGCCAGCACCCGGCGGTGGTCTTCTGCCGCGGGCAGCAGGCCGAGCTTGGCGAACAGGCTGCCGACGTGAGTTTCCACGGTCTTGGGTGACAGGTACAGCTGGTCCGCGATGGCGTGATTGGACCGCCCTTCGGCCATCAGGGCCAGCACGGCCAGCTCGCGTTCGGTGAGCGTCTCCAGCGGGCTGTCCCGCCGCGGCCGGGCGACCAGCCTGGACACCACCTGCGAGTCGATCACGGACTCGCCCGCGGCCACCCGGCGGATCGCGCCGGTGAACTGCGCGACGTCGGCGACCCGCTCCTTCAGTACGTAGCCGATCCCGCGCGGATCCCCGGCCAGCAGCTCGAACAGGTGCTCGGTCTCGACGTGCTGGGACAGTACGATCACGGCCGTGCCCGGCCACCGGCGGCGGATCTCCAGCGCGGCCTGCAGTCCCTCGGTGGTCTGGTCGGGCGGCATCCGGATGTCCGTGAGCACCACATCCGGGCGCAGCGTCTCGACCAGCTTCAGCAGCTGGCCCGCGTCCCCGGCCGTGCCCGCCACGTCCAGGCCGGCGTCGGTCAGGACCCGGCGCAGCCCTTCGCGCAGCAGGACCGTGTCCTCGGCGATGACCACGCGGAGCCGCGGCCGGGCCGGGGCCTCCGGCCCGGGAGTCACGGACACGGAATGTCCGCCTCGAGCCGTGTCCCGCCACCCGGCGGGCTGTCCACCCGCAGCACGCCGCCCACCGACGCGACCCGGTCGGCCAGGCCCCGCAACCCCGATCCTCCCTCGGGCCGGGCGCCCCCGGCGCCGTCGTCGCTGACCTCGACCACGAGCCGTCCCGGCCGCCGCTGGATGACCACCCGGGCACCGCCGGCCCCGGCATGCTTGGCCACGTTGGCCAGCGCCTCGGAGACGACGAAGTACGCGGTGGCCTCGATCGCGGCCGGGAACCGCCCGTCCGGCACCGCGGTGATCGTGGTGGCCACCAGCGAGCGCTCGGCCAGGGCCTGGATCGCTCCGCTCAGCCCGGTCTCGGTCAGCACCGCGGGATGGATCCCGCGGGCCAGCTCCCGCAGCTCGGTCAGCGCCTCCCTGGCCTCCTTGCTGGCCGACTCGATCAGCGATCCCAGCTCCGGGTCCGCCCCGGCGGCGCGGTCGCGGGCCATCCCCAGGGCCAGGCTCAGGGTCACCAGCCGCTGCTGCGCGCCGTCATGCAGGTCGCGTTCCAGCCGCCGTCGCTCGGCGTCCCCGGCCTCGACGATCCGCGCCCGGGAGGCACGGACCTGCTCCAGCTGGGCGTGTACCTCGGCCTGCAGCCGGGAATGCTCCAGCGCCATGCTGGCCGCGGCCGCCGTCAGCCTGACCAGCTGCGGCTCGTGCTCGAGCCCGGCGTCGTGCACCAGCACGGCGCCGTCCGCGTCGGCGATCGGCGTCACGGCGCGGCCCGGATCCGGCCGGGCCACGTCGACGGCCTGGCCCGAGGTGTCCAGGTAGCCGGACCCGTCCGGCCGCCGGAACGCCAGCTGCAGCGTCGAGTCACCCAGCGCCCGGGCCAGCGCGTCCCGGAGCCGGCCCGGCGAGGCGCCCGGTTCCAGGTCGACGATCGCGGTGCCGAGCGCACCGCCCGCCGTCCGGGCCCGCACCGTGCTGATCACGAACAGGGCCGGGCCCGCCAGCAGCACCAGCGGCAGCAGGGCGTACGTGACCAGAGCGGAAAAGCTGAACAGACTCCCGGTCAGGATTTGTTCTGCCCCGACCGCCGCGCCGATCCACAACAGCGGAATCATGGCCCGCCGGGACCAGCCGCGCGCCGACCTCCAGTGCCTGACGATCAGGGCCAGGACGATGCCGGTAATCACGAACCCGACGAGCGCTTCGACCGTGTTGAGCGAATTCCAGGCCGATCGGGAACCACCGCTGATGAGCAGCACGTTGGCCGGGCAACTAGCGTTGCAGCCGCTGAACGCGGGATTCCAGAACATCGTCGCGGCCGTGTTGAACGCGATGTTCTGCACGTAGTCGGCGACGATCACCCCGCGCTCGAGCCTGGACCGGAGCCTCCCGGTCGGCCAGGCCAGGCCCAGATGGGCCAGGGCCGCGCCGTAGACGCCCTCGGTCACGTTCCCGATCGTCCACGCCACCGGGTTGGCCAGGTTGACCAGGATGTACGGCACCAGGTAGAGGTAACCGACGATCGTGAACAGCAGGCCCAGCCGGCTGGCCGGCCACCGCTGCCAGGCCGCTATCCCGGCCACCATGAACGACAGCCCGACCACCGCCAGGCTGATCTCGACCGGCGCGTACTGAGAGTTCGGGGGCCAGGACGTCCACACGAAGCAGCCCGCCGCGGCAATCGCGCCCGCGATCAGGGTCGCCCGCAGCCACCGGTTCACTATGGGTCCAGGAACCGGCGCAGCGCCGCGCCCGACAGCTGATCTTTGGGCAGGAACCCGGCGGCCGGGCTGGCCGCGATCTGCCCGCCGTAGTCGCGCGCCTCCCGGGTCGAGGTCAGCACCACGACCGGAGCCGGGTCCCCGGCCGGGACGGCGGCCAGCCGCCTGGCCACCTCGAACCCGTCGAAGTCCGGCAGGCCGATGTCGAGCAGCACCAGCCAGGGCCGGACGGCCCGGGCCGCTTCGGTCGCTTCCGCGCCGGTGGCCGCCTCGGCGACCGTGAAGCCGGCGGCCTCGAGCATGCCCCGGGCAAAGGTCCGGAAACCGTCGTGGTCGTCGACGATCAGGATCGCTGGGGATGGCTGCACGGATCCAGTCTGGCATCGCGTTTAGCCGCAGGCATCAGGGCAGACCCTGAGCATTTTTCCGGGCTGGCCCGGACGGGAATTCAGGGCCAGGCCCGATTTCACCAAACGCCGGAATTCCTAATGTCGGCCTGGCCGGGCACCAGTGATCCCGGGCCGAACGGAAGGACGCGGCAATGAATCGCACCATAAGCTCCTGGCGGGTCCCGAGGATGCTCAGATCCGCCGTACTGACCCGGCTGAGCCTGACCGGGCTGAGCCTGGCGGGGATCGGCCTGACCGTGGCGGGCTGCGGCGGGGCAGGCGCCCCGGCGGTCAATCCGCCGCCTGCCTCGGTTCACACCGCGGCGGAACAGGCGGCCGTCACGAACTGGCTGGTCCAGACCAACCAGATGTATACCCATGACGACTTTGCCGCGGTCGATCAGATCACCACCGGCCAGATGCGCGCCGTCTACCTAGCCGAGGAACCGCAGGCAGGCCTGCCGAAGAACGCGGAGCGGGTGCCATTCCAGCTGACCGGCCTGTCGATCACCGTCCCCTGCCACGCCGGCCGCCCGGCGGTTTTCGTGGCCTACGGCGACACCGACGTCTTTGACCTCGGGACGGGCCTGCAGTCGGTGGCCATGGTGTTCGAGCGTACCGGCGGCCGGTGGAAGCTGGCCGCGGCCGTCGACCACCCCGACGGCAGCGCGGGCTGGCCGGCGCTGTGCGCGCAGGGGGCACCCCAGGCCGCGCCCGCCGTGCTGGCGGCCGGCCGCTACGCGTCCGCCCTGGCCCGGGTGCTGACCAGCGCCGCCAACGGAGCCGCGCAGACCACCGCGACGGCAGCACCGTTCGCGGTCAACGACTTCCTGGCCGGGGAAGGCTCGATCCCCGTAACGTCCGCCACGGCGATCCGGCAGGACCGGCAAGGCGGAGTCAGCTACGCCGGGCGCTTCGTCGCGGCGCCCGACCCGACGTTCGCGCTGCCGCTGGCCGACGGCCGCGGCTACTGGCTGATCGGCATCCTGACCCAGAGCATCACCTACCGCGCGCCTACCGGGCTGAGCGCGAAGGACTGGCCGGACGGCAATCAGGTGGCCACGCCCAGGCCCGCCGTCGTGCACCACGAGACCGACACGTTCATCACCACCTACACGGCCATCGACCCGCCGCGGTCCGATGACGCCGCCGTGACCCTCGACGGCTTCTTCGGCTGGCCCCTCACCGCTATCGCGAGCTAGCAGGCTCATCATGGTCGGCCTGGGCCAGCGGGCCGCGACCCCGTGGCGTAACCTCGCTCGTGGTGGCCATGTAGGTCTATATCCGGACCGCCAACGCCCGCCGGCAAGGGGTCCGCATGAACGCAACCGAGCCCGTCGTCCGCACGGCCAGCGGCCTGGTCCGCGGCCGGACCGCGGCGGCTACCGGCATCGCCGCCTTCCGCGGCATCCCGTTCGCCCGGCCGCCCGTCGGCCCGCTCCGGTTCGCCGCCCCGCACCCGGTGGCACCCTGGGACGGCATCAGGGACGCGGCCGCGTTCGGCCCGCCGCCGCCCCAGTCCGGCCTGGCCGTGATCCCGCTGCCGGCTTCAGCGGCGGGCACCGACCCGGACGACTGGCTGACCGTGAACGTGTTCTCGCCCGACCCGGGCGCGGCCGGGCTGCCGGTAATGGTGTGGATCTACGGCGGGGCCTACCGGTCCGGCGCGTCCTGCCTGCCTGGCTACGACGGGACGCTGCTGGCCCAGCAGAACGTCGTGCTGGTCACCTTCAACCACCGGGTCGGCGTGGAGGGCTACGCTCAGCTGCCCGGCGTCCCGGCCAACCGCGCGCTGCTCGACCAGGTGGCCGCGCTGCGCTGGGTCCGGGCCAACATCGCCGCCTTCGGCGGCGACCCGGACCTGGTCACGGTGTTCGGCGAGTCGGCCGGGGCCGGCGCGATCGCCGCCCTGCTGGTCATGCCGGCCGCGGCCGGCCTGTTCCGCCGGGCCATCGCGCAGAGCGTCCCTGGCACGTTCTTCTCACCCGCCCTGGCCGCCGACGTGACGGCGGCCATCGCCGCCCAGGCCGGACTGCCCGCTACCGCCGAGGCGTTCGCCACCGCCGACCCGGCCTGGCTGGTGGCCGCGGCCGACGCGGTCCAGCCCGCCGATCACGCCGCCCGCTGGGGACCGGTGGCGCTGCTCCCCACGCCGTTCTCTCCGGTGGTCGACGGCGAGGTCCTGCCCGCCGCGCCGTGGCGGGCCGTGGCCCAGGGGGCGGCCAGGAACATCGACCTCATCGCCGGGCATACCCGCGACGAGTACCGGCTGTTCACCACGATGTCCGGGCTACGCGGCCAGGTGACCGCCGAGATGGCCAGGCATGCCCTCGACCTGATGGGCCCGCAGGGCGAGCACGGCGACGGCGAGGCGGCCTACCGGGCCGCGTACCCGGACGCCGACGACGGCCGGCTGTTCGAGCTGGTCCACTCGGACTGGCTGTTCCGGATGCCGAGCCTGCACCTGGCCCAGTCGCACGCGGCAGGCGGCGGCCGCACCTACCTGTACGAGGTCTGCTACCCGGCCGCGGGCCCCGAAGCTGCCGACCTGGGCGCCTGCCACGCGATCGACGTGCCGCTGGTGTTCGGCGTGGACGGCGACCTGCGGCAGATGCTGTTCGGACCCGAGCCGCCCGCCGGCGCCGTGGCCCTCGGCAACGTGATGCGCGAGCAGTGGGCGGCCTTCGCCGCCACCGGCGACCCCGGCTGGCCGCCTTATGGTTTCGGCCGCCGGACCACCCGCATCTTCGCCGACCCGCCCGGCGTGACCGGCTATCCCGAACTAGCCTCCCTGCATCTGTGGGACCAGCACCACTTCGGCGTCATTGACCTGGACACCGAGTACCTGCAGGCTGCACGGTAGGGTTTGCTGATGCCGATCTACGCCCTGGGGGAGTACGAGCCGGATATCGACCCTTCCGCCTTCGTCCACCCCGACGCCGTGGTCATCGGCCGGGTGCGGATCGGCCCGCACGCGTCGGTCTGGCCCTGCGCCGTGCTGCGCGGCGACCACGGCCGGATCGAGGTCGGTGCGCGGACCTCGATCCAGGACGGCACCGTCGTGCACTGCACCCACGACTGGCCCACGCTGATCGGCGCCGAGTGCGTGGTGGGGCACAACACCCATCTCGAAGGCTGTGTGGTGGGGGATCGCTGCCTGATCGGCTCCGGGTCGGTCACGCTGAACCGGGCCCGGATCGGCGCCGGCTCGATCGTGGCCGCCGCCGCCCTGGTGCCTGAGGGTTTCGAGGTGCCGCCCGCCGCCCTGGTGGCCGGCGTGCCCGCCACGATCAAGCGGACCGGGATCTCAGGCGACCTGGCCGCCCGCGCCATGCAGACCTACCTGGAGACGGCCCGCACGTACTCAAGCGGGCTGCTGCGGCGCCTGGACGCCTGAGCCGCGCCGTGATCGAGCGATGATCAAGCCATGATCGACGGCCTGGTGGTGGTCGACGCCCACATGCACGTGCCCCGGCTGAGCACGGTGGCCCCCGCCTGGATGCAGTGGGCCGTCGATTTCGGCCAGGACTCCGGCTGGCAGGACGTCTTCGACGCCGACGGTGACCCGGTCCCGGCCCGGCTGGACGCGCTGCTCGACGCCGAGGGCACCGATGTCGCGCTGCTGTTCGCCGAGTACAGCCCGCGGGCCACCGGGATCCAGGCGATCGAGGACCTGCTGCCGGTTGTCGCGCACAATCCCCGCCGGTACCGGCTGGTGGCCAACGTGAACCCGCTGCTGCACACCCCGCCCGCCGCCGAGGCCGAACGCCAGCTCGACCTGGGCGCGGTCGCGGTCAAGGTGCACCCGGTGCACGGCGGCTTCGCCGCCGACCGGGCGGACATGTACCCGGTCTACGAGCTGTGCGCCGCACGCGGCGTGCCGGTGGTGGTGCACACCGGCGGCAGCATCTTCCCCGGCTCGCGGTCCGAGGCGGGCGACCCGAAGCTGATGGACGCCATCGCGGCCGACTTCCCCGGCGTCCAGTTCGTGCTGGCCCACGGCGGCCGCGGCACGTGGTACGCCGACGCGGCCCGGATGGTGCTGGCCCGGGACAACGTGTGGCTGGACCTGGCCGGCCTGCCGCCCAAGCGGCTGCCCGCCTACTACGCCGGCTTCGACCTGGCCGCCCTGGCCGCCAAGTGGATCTTCGGCACCGACTGGCCCGGCGTGCCCGGTACGGCCAGGAACGTCCGCGCCCTCGCGGGCCTGGGCCTGCCCGGTGAGATCCTGGCGGCCGTGCTGGCCGGCAACGCGGCCCGGGTCTATCCCGGCGTGGCCGCCGAGTAGCCCGCCGTCCCCGGGCCGCCCGTTAGTCCCGGCCCGGCAGGAGATCGCGGACATCGTCCCGCACCCTGCGCAGGTAACAACTCAGTGCCAATCATGTGGCCGGGGCCTTAATGATGTTCAGACGTCTGGCGCGGCGGCAGTAGTCAGATAGACGGCTAGCATACGATCAATGCGCGTCGCCACCGCCCACGCGTCTGAGCCGAAACTAGCCGTCAGCAGTGCACGTTGTCCTTGATACCCGCACAGTTTTGCCCCTAGCGAAGACAGAGCACTCGTGGACCTGGATGTGGACTACGCCACCGCCCTCGTCGCTGCCGTGCTACTCGGGGTGGGCTTCGTGCTCCAGCAGTACGCCGCCCAGCAGGAACCTGACTCACGCTTCCTGTCCTGGCGCATCCTGACCGACCTGCTGCGCCAGCCGCGGTGGCTGCTCGGCATCGGGTGCATGGTGGCCGGATACGGCCTCGCCGCCTGGGCTATCGGACACCTCGAGCTGACCCTGGTGGAGCCGCTGCTGACCACCTACCTGGTCTTCGCGCTGTTCCTGGCCGTGCCGATGTCCCGGCAGGCGGTCAAGGCGGCCGAGGTGATCGGCGCCGTGATCCTGTGCACCGGGGTGGCCCTGCTGTCAGCGTCCCGGTCCACCAAGCCCATCGGCCTGTCGTTCGGCTCGCTCTCGCACTGGTACGCGGCCGCGATCATCGCCGGCGTCGCGTTCGTGGCCGTTCAGGTCGGGCACCGCAGGCAGGGCCAGGTCCGGGCCACCCTTACCGGCCTCGGGCCGGCCTGGTCTTCGGCATCCAGGACGCGCTGACCCGGCAGACGCTGCAGATCGTGCAGGGCCACGACTCCTGGACCGTCCTGTTCTCCACCTGGTCGGCCTACGCCCTGCTGGGCGCGGGCATCGTGGGCATCTGGCTGATGCAGAACGCGTTCAGCGCCGGGCCGCTGCACTACTCGCTGCCCACCATCGCCGCGGGCGAGCCGGTGGCCGGGATCGCGCTCGGCATCCTGGTCTTCGGCGACCGGGTCCAGATCTCCGCCGGCATGCTGGCCATCGAGGCCGGCGGGATCGCCGCGCTGATCGTGGGGGCGGTCGCGGTGGCGCGCTCGTCGGCGTTCAGCGGGCTGCACAAGATCACCGACGCCATCCGGCCCGGCGCAGAAGCCGACGACCATCCCGTCCCCGGCGGCCCCACCCTCCGGCCGACCCTGGACACCTCACCGAACGGCCAGCACCCGCCAGGACCAAAGGGGTCCAAGGGGTCCGAGGCCAGGAAGCTCTCCCGCCCGGCGCACCGGCGGCAGGTTCACGACTCCCCGTCGGGCGGCGACATCCGCTGAGCCGGGCCGCCGCCCAGCACGCCGGCGTGCGGGCGAGCTCCCGTGGCCCAGCCCGTCCGTGACGCGCCGCGGTTCAGCACCTGGTCCAGCGCCGCGGTGATGCTCCCGTCGGCGTGGATCAGCCGCCTGACGATCACGATCATCGCCGGCATGGCCCAGAAGTCGCCGCACACCCACAGGATCGCCGCGCCGATCTGCTGGTCGGCGAACGGCGGCAGGGTGACGCCGGGCACGTGGTCGTAGACCGAGTACACCGAGTGCGAGGCGAAGATGCTCAGCGCCATCGCGATGACGATCATGACCAGGTTGGTGCCGAGCAGCGCGGCGGCCTGGGACGGCAGCGGCATCTGCCGGCGGAACGGCGGCGACGGGATGAACTGCAGCCAGAACAGCACGCCCGCCGCGAAGAAACTGCCGTGCATCAGCCAGATGTGCACGGCCTGGTTTCCGGCGGCCAGGTCGTAGGGCCCGGGCAGGTGCCAGAAGATCATCACCGCGCTGAACAGCCCCACCGCCACCCAGGGCCGGACGAAGAACCCGCCCACCGCGCGCAGCGGCCGCGACCAGCCGCCCGCCAGCACGCCCCGGGTCACGCTGCGCCCGGACCGGCCGGGCAGCGCGTCAAGCAGCGGCTGCCACGGCGCGCCCGCCACGATCAGCGACGGGGCGGCGAACATGAGCAGCAGGTGCTGGATCATGTGCACGAAGAAGTAGTCGTCGGACCAGTAGTCGATCGGCGAGGTGACCGCGAGCAGCAGCACCGCCAGCCCGGCGTAGAACCACAGTGACCGCAGCCGCCGCTGCCTGGTCCGCTCGGGCCGGGACCGCCGCGCCAGCCGCCGCAGCCCGATCTCGTGCCACACCGCGACCGCGGCCGCCACGATGATGAACGGGTCGAACGACCAGTGGCCGGCCAGGTAGCTCATTACGGTATCTCCTAGCTCGACGAGCCGTAGCTGATCGGCACGTTCATCACCTGGACCTGGGCCCAGCCCGCCCCGGCCAGCCGCCAGACCGTGAGCCGCGCCCCGGAGGCCGCCAGCGCGTCGTAGCCGCCGCCGGTCCCGGGCGCCAGCGTCGCGGTGCCCGGCGGCAATCCAGGCAGCGCCCGCCACGACCCGCCCGGCCCGGCGATGACCTGCGCCCGGCCGCCGCCGAGCAGCACCCAGGCACTGCCGCCGGGCCCGAACCCGGCCGCGCTCACCCGGCCCGCCGTCACCGGCGCCGACACCGTCCAGCGGGTCCCGTCCGACCAGGCCGCTAGCAGGCTGGTCCCGGCCTCGATCAGCGCCGCGGGCCCGTCAGCGGTCTCGGTCAGCCCCAGCACCTGCACCTGGTCCCCGCCGAGCCCGGCCGGCAGCGGCGGGCCCGCCGCCTGCCACGTCCCGCCGGCGTCGGCGAAAACCCCGGCCACCCCCGGCCGCAGGCAGCTGCCCGCCGCCATCGGGACATTATGGGGGCCGAACGATACGGCGCTCACTGCCACCAGACCGCACGCGCGTCCGGGCGCGGACGCGGCCAGCGCGCGCAGGCTGGCCAGCGGCGACCAGTGGCCCGCATCGGCCGCCGCGGCGGTCGGTGCCGTCTGGATGCTGCCGTTGCCCAGCAGGGCCATCGCCTGCCCGGCCGTGCCTTCGGCCAGCGCGTCGGGCGCGTCGGCCAGGTCGGCGTCCAGCAGGCCCGGCGCCCAGTTCTTCCCGGTGTCGGTGCTGGTGGCCAGCGGCGAGAAGGCCAGTCCCTGGCTGGGCCGGAACCCGACCAGCAGACCCGGGCCCGCGCCCGCCGCGACCAGGCCGCCGTTGTCGGCCACGCCCTGCGGGGTGACCAGCGACCAGCGGCTGGCCCCCTGCGGCCGGACGAACAGCTCCCAGAAGTTGTTGTCCGATGCGGCCGGACCGCCCATCACGGCGATGGCCCAGGTGCCCTGCGCGGTGACCAGGGATGTGGCCAGCGGGGGCGTGACCACCTGCAGGTTCGGCGCGGCTGGCTTGGCCGGCTGCGCCGCGCAGCCCGCGGCCAGCAGGACCAGCCCGGCACCCATCCCCGCCCGGCGCCCAGTCACGAGCCAGCACCTTACGAGCCGTCGCCTCACTGGCCGGCCAGTGCCTGCTGGGCGTACTGGGTGAGCAGCACGGAGAACGACGACTGGGTGCTGCTGGTGCCGGGTCCCGGATCGGCGCCGACCTCCTCGCGGATGTCACCGGACCGGTCGATGACCACGGCCAGGTCGTTGTGCGCGGACATCGCGCCCGCGGGCAGGTCGGCCACGGTCACCCCGTACTGCTTCCAGACCTGGCCCAGCGCGGTCAGGGACCCGGTCAGGTACAGCCAGTTCGGCACCTGGTTGAGTCCTTCCTCGCGGTCGAACGCCTGGGTGAACGCGACGCCCCGGTAGGTCGGGTTGGCCACGATGGCGACCAGCTCCACGTCGCTGTCCTGCGCGCCGAGCAGCACGCCGGCCTGCTTGAACTCCGCGCCGATGATCGGGCAGTCGGTGGTGCACACCGGGTCGAGGAAGGTCATCAGCACGACCTTGCCGCGCAGGCTGGCCAGCGAGACCGGCTGGCCGTTCTGGTCGGTGAGCGTGAAGCCGGGGGCGGGCAGGTCCATCTGGGTGCTGCCGCCCTCGATGGCCAGGGCCAGGATCGGGTCCGCGGTCCGGTTGGCCGCCGCCGCGGCCATCGGGGCCGCCCCGAGCAAGATGATGGCCAGCGCGGCCACCGCGCCGACCGACCGCGCGCTCGCGGTCGCCACCGTGCCGCTCAGTGCCCTAGGCGTCAGCGCCCTCAGCCGCCGCTCCCAGTCGCGGTCCGGAGAACCGTCCCGGTGTCCCGTACCTCCGACGCCGACCGTGACCTCGTCGGGCTCGTCCTCTCCAGTCACATGCATCCCGGCAGCGACTCTTGCCTCCTGGGGCGCTTCCTGCGGTGCGGGCGTCAGGGCCAGGTACCCGGCCCCGAACAGCAGCATCAGCGGGATCATGCTGTTCGGATCGGTCCCGAGCCCGCCCAGGAAGCCGAGATCCTGGACCAGGACCCAGACCGCCAGGCCGAACACGACGCCGAACCACACCGCGTACCTGACCAGCCGGCGCCGGCCGGTCAGGAAGATCGCGCCGGTCCCGGCCAGGACGATCACGACCACCAGGTTCACCGCGAAGCCGTTGCTGGCCACGAACGAGCCGAAACTGGATACTAGGGCCGACAGGAAGTGGGGCTGGGAGGTGCCGGCCATCCCCTGGACCATGCCGGCCAGCGTGCCGGGCTTGCCGCCGCTGACGCCCTGCCAGTAACCGCGGCCGGGCCAGGCCTGCAGCACGGCCATGCCCAGGTAGAACAGCCCGAGCCCGGCCAGCAGCAGCCGGCCCAGTGTCAGCCGGCCCAGTGTCAGCCTGGTCTGTGTCAGCCTGATCTGGCGCGGGCTGCGCCAGGCGTCCTCGGGCAGCGCCACCAGCGCCCCGGCTACCACGTACAGCAGCACCGCTCCGGGCGCTCCGGTCAGCCAGCTCAGCCCGGGCGCGAAAATCCCGCCGAACGACTCGCCGAACACCCAGACCACCAGCCCCCAGGCCACGGCAGCCAGCCCGGCCAGCCTGGACCACGGCCCGTGCGCCGCGACCAGCAGCCAGATGCCCAGCCCGACCTGGATCCACACCGAGGCCGCTGCCGACTGGATGGGGTGGTAGGACCAGATGGTCCCGCCCCAGTTGACCACGTGCTGCACCCAGGCCGGCGAGGCGGCCGCGGCCGGCTCGATGACCTGCGCGGCCAGCCCGCCCGCCATCTTCGGCTGGGCCTGCAGGATCCCGTCCAGGATCCAGATCAGCCCGAACCCGACGCGCAGCAGCCGCCGCCCAGGGGCCTCCCAGGCTCCGCCGCCGAGCCACGCCCAGCGTTCCCGGCCAGCCGTGCGGTGGCCGGTGCCGTCCGTGCCTGCCCCGGCCGTGCCTGCCCCAGCCGTGCCTGGCCCGGCGGCCTCTTCCGGCTTGGACGCCGGCGTGGTCATCCGCCAGGTCCTGGCCGTGGCCCACAGCAGCCCCAGGAAGGCCAGGATGATGATGGCGATTGCGCCCTGGTGCAGCAGCGCCGACCTGAACGCGGCGACCAGCGTCGGGTCGGCCGGATTCAGGCCTGAATTCATGCCGGGCACCGAAGGCGCTCCTCTCCTCGGGCGCGCCTTCAGGCTAGTGCGTGCGGTCTCACGTGGCTGTGGGCGGACGCCAACATGATGAAGATGTAATGGGTGGAGCGGGCCGGTCAGCTGTCGTTCTTGGCCGGGTCCAGGCCCCGGACCGCGGCGGCGAACGCGGTCAGCGCGAACAGCACGAACGTCAGGACGTGCACGCTGGTGCAGTACAGGCAGATGCTGCCGATGATGAACAGCTCGGCGTAGATCAGGTAGAGCACGAAGCCGATGCCGACCACCGTCGAGGCCAGCCGGACGATGTGCACCTCGCGCCGGCTTGACCGCCAGGCCCACGGGCTCATGGCCGCCACCGCGAACAGGTAGAAGGCCAGCCCGAGCACGGCCACCGGGATGCCGAACACGTACGACTGGGGACTGGTGGTCACCTTGGTGCAGTTCACCAGCCCGCTTTCCGAGCACCCGGCCAGGGTCGATTCGGTGAAGTGCGCGATGGTCAGGTAGATCGAGACGCCCAGCCCGGCCATGGCCACCAGCCACGTGGTGATCTGCAGCCAGAACGGAGCGGCCGCCCGCCTCTGTGTCCCGCGGCCGGTAAGGCCGTCCCTGAGGGCCTGCAGCCGTGAGCCGCCGCGCTCCGGCGCGCCGGCCTGGGCGGCCACCGCGCCGCCGCGGGTTGCGACCGCAGTGCTCCGGCCGGCGCCGTTCGGGCCCGCGCTGCCGCTGCGCCGCGCCGCGCCGTTGCTCCCGTTGGCCTTGACGGTGCTGGCCTTGGCGGTGCTGGCCTTAGCGGGGGCCGGCGCCTTGACCGCGGTGACGGTCCTGGCGCTGCTGCTCGCCTTGGCGCTGTTGCCCGTCTCGGCGGCGGCACCGTTCCTGTTCCTGGCCGCGTTGGCCTGGGCGCGGGCGTTGCGGGCCCGGCTGGACTTCGAAGCTGTCATCCGAGCTTCGCCTCCGGTCGTGTCACGGCTGCTGTGCCGCCAGATCTTACCCTGCGGAGCTAAGAGCTGACCTGGCGTCAGAGCTGGCTTTGCAGGGCCTTGACGGTCGGCGTGCACGCGCTGGCGGGCTGGTTACCCGTCATCCCGCAGATCGCCGCCGTGATGTAGTTGGCCACCCCGAGGACTGCCTTGGCCACCGGGCTGTTCGGGTTGTGCAGGTCAGCCGCGATCGTGGCCCAGCTGAGCTTGCCCTGGCCGAGCACCCCGGCGTCGTAGCTGGCGCCCTCGATCATGTACTTGTTGCCGAAGTCGATGAACGGGATCGACCCCTGGGCGCCGGCGTACTTGGTGACCAGGGCCTGCTGGGCCGCGGTGGGCGTCTGGAGCGGCGTGTACTCCCCGTTGGAGGCGTCCGGGATGTTGGTGGCCTCCTCGACCGGCGTGAAGGTCAGGTACGGGCTGGTGTACTTGGCGTGCAGGAACGTCCAGGTCGGCGTGTCCGGATCCGGCTCGGCATCGCCGGCCCCGTTCGCCACCGCGGAGTGCACCGTGGACAGGCCCGTGAACGTGCCGAACCGGCTCAGCGCCACGATCATCGCCCAGCGCTCGGCCCCGCAGTAGGGGCAGTACTCGGCGCCGATGTAGAGCATCTCGGGCTTGCCGTTCACGGTCAGGGCCGTCCCCTTGATCGAGGTCGGCTTGGCGGTGACCGAGCCTTCGCCCACCGCGTCGGACGTGCTCACCGGCACCGTGGTGACGTCGTGCACCACGGAGGCCAGCGCGCTGCCGACCGGGCCGTTCGACAGGCCCTGCGCCGAGGTTGACCCCGCCGGCTTGCCGTTCAGCTTGATGATGACGAAGGTCAGCACGACTGCGGCGACGACGATGATGCTGCCCGTCGCCAGCAGGATCCGCTTACGCTGCTCCGCCCGCCGGGCCGCCTCGCGCTGCGCGGCGATTTTCTCGCGGCGACTGGTCTCAACCTTGGTTCTGCTTGCCTTGCCCATAGCTCGCTACGTC
This sequence comes from uncultured Actinomycetes bacterium, assembly GCA_963790065.1. Taxonomy (GTDB): domain Bacteria; phylum Actinomycetota; class Actinomycetes; order Streptosporangiales; family Streptosporangiaceae; genus Palsa-504. Next base: position 738,112 of record CAWBNK010000006.1, read on the forward strand.
CAACCCTCTGTTCTGCCAGCGGGGTCAGGCGTCGCCCGCTGCCTCGTCCTTGCGTCAAGGCGCAAGAGTAGTCCGTTGATCCCGGGTACCGCGCTCTATCGTAGGCGGTCTGCCATGCTGGTGGGCGTCCGCGCAGGTGACTCTCGGCAAACCTGGAGGATCGGGCGGGCCGGTCCCGCCCGCCAGGCTCGCCTGCCCGGGGCAAAACCCGCCATAAGTGACGTAACGGACAAGAAAGCCTGACGATTCAGTAAACCTGTCCTGATGCGCAGTCCTGGCGTTATACGCCTAGAGCTGGCCGAGGGGGGCCGGCCCTCACGGCAGGTAGTGAGGGGGGTGCCGTGAGGGCCGACGACTCCGGGTCACCCGATGGGCCCGGAGGCTTTCGGGCGTCAGCCCGGATGCGGTACGAATGGTGTCCGTGGCCGGGCGTCAGCCACCCGGCAGCTCACGCAGTAGCGAGATCCCGGCCGCTGGCCGTACATCCCATGACCTCCCCCGCGCAACTCGCAACGCCTAGCGCGCCGCCCGCCCGGGATGATAAGCCCGGGGCGGCCGATGGCGGGTCTACGCGGACCCAACTATTTAGCCGGAGTCTCTATGCGATCTAGATTTTTTCTGGATGAGCAGCACAAATCCCTGTAACCTCGGTAAAGGCGCTTCTGCCCGGGTGGGGGGCGGCAGTCTGTGAGTGGAAGGTCGGCATAAGCCGTGGTGTTGCGCGTCGGCGTGCTCGGGCCCGTGACGGCCTGGTACGGCGAAGACGAGCTGCCTGTGGGTCAGCCCAGGCAGCAGGCGGTGCTCGGTATCCTCGCCATGCGCGCCAACCGGGTGATCTCCCGCGGTGAGCTCGTCAACGCGGTCTGGGGCCAGGATCCTCCGGCTAGCGCCGAGGGCGGGATCTACACCTACGTGGCCGGGCTGCGCCGGATCTTCGAGCCCGGCCGGTCGTTGCGCGGGCCCGGCCGTGTGCTGGTCTCCTCAGGGGCCGGGTACGTGCTGCACCTGGTGCCCGGCCAGCCCGACGCCGTCGCCTTCGAGCAGCAGCTGGCCCGGGCTCGTCAGCTCCGCCGGGACGGTGATCCGGTCGGCGCGGTCAGCGCCCTCGATTCCGCGCTCGGGCTCTGGCGGGGCGCCGCGTTCGCCGGGGTGCCGGGGCCGTTCGCGGAGACCGAGCGGGTGCGGCTGTCCGAGATGCGCTCCGCCGCCGCCGAAGAGCGGGCCGACGTCCAGCTCGCGCTGGGCCGTCATGAGGAGGTCGTCCCGGACCTGACCGCCCTGGTGGCCGAGCATCCGCTGCGCGAGCGGATGCGGGGGCTGCTGATGATCGCGTTGTACCGCAGCGGGCGGCACGCCGAATCGTTGCGGGTCTACGCGGGCGGACGGCAGGTGCTGGCCGAGGAACTCGGCATCGACCCCGGCGGCGACCTGTCCCGCATCTACCAGCAGGTGCTGACCTCCGATCCCGCGCTGGACCTGCCCTCAGGCCAGCCGGGGACCGGGACACAGGCCAGGAACGGGCCGAAACAGACGAAGCGCAACGGAACGGGGCCCGGATCCGGCGGCTCAGAACCGCGTCCCGCCACCCGGCGGGACGGTAGGTTCCGCGGACGGCACCGGCACCGGACCGGAGCCAGCGTGGGCCGGCGGCGGCCGCGGCATCCCCGTGCCCGCCCAGCTGCCCCTGGACGCGCAGGGCTTCTCCGGCCGCCACGAAGCGCTCGGCCGGCTGCATGCGCTGCTGCCGCCGTCCGGGCCGGACAGCCTCGACGGGTCGGTGCCCGTGGCCGTCATCTCGGGCACGGCCGGGGTGGGCAAGACCGCACTGGCCATCCGCTTCGGCCACCAGGTGGCCAAGCGCTTCCCCGACGGGCAGCTGTACGTCAACCTGCGCGGCCTCGACCCGGCCACGCCGGTGGAGCCTGCCGAGGCGCTGCGGTTCTTCCTCACCGCCCTCGGCGTGCCGCCGTACCGCATCGCGGTCGGCACGCAGGAGCGGGCCGCCCTGTACCGCAGCCTGCTCGATGGCAAGCAGATGCTGATCGTGCTGGACAACGCGAGCGACGCGGTGCAGGTCCGGCCCCTGCTGCCCGGCTCGCCGGGCTGCCTGGTCGTGGTGACCAGCCGGAACCAGATGGCCGGGCTGGTGGCGGCGGAAGGCGCCGTGCTGGTCACGCTGGACGTGCTGGACACCGACGAGGCCCTGGAGATGCTGGCCCGCAGGCTCGGCCAGGACCGGGTGGTGGCCGAGCCGGAGGCGGCGGCGCAGATCATCCAGGCGTGCGCCCGCCTGCCCCTGGCCCTGTCCATCGCGGTCGCCCGCGCGGCCAGCCGGCCCAAGCGCCCGCTGGCCGAACTGGCCGCAGAACTGCACGACGCCCGCGGCCGCCTGGACGCGCTGGCGGCCGGCGACGCGGTCACCGACGTGCGCGCCGTGCTGTCCTGGTCCTACGACCAGCTCAGCCCGGCCGCCGCGCGGATGTTCCGCCTGCTCGGCCTGCATCCGGGTCCGGACATCCCGCTGCCCGCGGCGGCCAGCCTGGCCGGGATACCAAGGTCCGAGGCGGGCAACGCGCTGCGCGAGCTCACCCGGACGAACATGGTCGCCGAGTCCGCACCCGGCCGCTTCGCCTTCCACGACCTGCTCCGCGTCTACGCGGCCGACCAGGCCGACCGGTACGACACCGCGGCGGACCGGCAGGCGGCCGCGCACCGGGTGCTCGATCACTACCTGCACACCGCGATGGCGGCCGCGCAGCGGTTCAGCCCGTTCCGGTCGCCGCTGCGGCTGGCCGCCCCCCAGCCCGGCGTGCAGCCCGCTGACCTGGCCGACAAGGACCAGGCCATGGCCTGGTTCGACGCCGAGGTCGCGGTGCTGATGGCGCTGATCGGCTACGCCAGCGCGAACGGCTACGACAGCCACGCCTGGCAGCTGCCCTGGACCCTGGGCCCGTTCTTCCACCGGCGCGGCCGGTGGCGGGACTACGCGGCCAGCCAGCGGATCGCGCTGGCCGCCGCACAGCGGCTGGACGACCGCCTGGCCCTGGCGCACGCGCACTACCTGCTGGGCCACGCGCAGTCGCAGATGAGCGACTATGAGGCGGCCGAGCCGAACTTCCGGCAGGCGCTGGACATCTTCCGCCAGCTGGAAGACCGGGCCAACGAGGCGGTGGTGCTGAACGGCCTGGCCGGCATGCTGGAGCGCCAGGAGCGCTACCCGGAGGCGCTGGCCGTCGCGCTGGACGCGTTGCGGATGCTCAAGGCCGTCGGGCACTGGTGGACCCAGGCCACCCTGGAAAACGGCGTCGGCTGGCTGTACGCCCACCTGGGCCAGTACCACGACGCGCTGACCCACTGCCAGCGGGCGCTGAGCCTGCACCGGGAATCGGGTCACCGCGGCGGCACCGCCGACACCCTGGACAGCCTGGGCTACATCTACCTGCACCTGGGTGACCTGACCCAGGCCAAGGCCCACTACCAGCAGTCCATCGACGCCTCCCGCGAGATCGGGGCGCCGTTCGGCCAGGGCAACTCGCTGTCCGGGCTGGGTGACGTCCTGCTGGCCGAGGGCCACCCCGAGCAGGCCCTGGTCTGCTACCGGCAGGCCATCGTCATCCTCGACACGCTGCCGCACCCGCTCGCCGACGAGGTCCGGGCCAAGCTGCGCGGACTGGATGCCCACGAGCCGACCGACACCGTGACCGGAGCAGCCACCACGGCCCGTTAGGTATAAAGGGAAGGCTCAGGGGGCCGGGCCTGGAACTGGGCAAATACGGTAAATCGGGCGAGCGGAAGGTGTGCGGGCGCTTGACGGGCATGAGGGCACTACTGGTCGAGAACATCCATCCGGATGCGGCGGCGCGGCTGGCCAAGGAGGGCTACGAGGTCGAGAACCGGTCGCGCGCGCTGGGCGAGGACGAGCTCATCGAGGCCCTGCGCGGCGTGAGCCTGCTCGGCATCAGGTCCGGGACCTACGTCACCGACCGGGTGCTGGAATCCGCGCCCGGCCTGATCGCGGTCGGCGCGTTCTCGATCGGCGTCAACCAGATTGACCTGGCCGCGGCCAGCAGGCACGGCGTCGCGGTATTCAACGCGCCGTTCTCCAATACGCGCAGCGTGGTGGAGCTCGCCCTGGCCGAGATCATCGCCATGGCCCGGCGGCTGCCGGAGAAGAACACCAAGATGCACGCGGGCGTGTGGGACAAGTCCGCCGCCGGGAGTCACGAGGTCCGCGGCCGCAAGCTCGGCATCGTCGGGTACGGCAACATCGGCACCCAGCTGTCCGTGCTGGCCGAGAACCTGGGCATGACCGTCTACTTCTACGACATCGCCGACAAGCTGGCGCTCGGCAACGCCCGGCGCTGCTCCACGCTGGCCGAGTTGCTCGAGTCGGTGGAGGCGGTCACCCTGCACGTGGACGGGCGGGACGGCAACCGGGGCTTCTTCGGCGCGGCCGAGTTCGCCGCGATGCGGCCGAGATCGCTGTTCCTCAACCTGTCCCGCGGGTTCGTGGTCGACCATGGGGCGCTGCGCCGCAACATCGAGTCCGGCCACATCGCCGGGGCGGCCGTCGACGTCTTCCCCGACGAGCCGAAGGCCAATGACGAGGAGTTCGTCTCGGCCTTGCGCGGCCTGCCCAACGTCATCCTCACCCCGCACATCGGCGGCTCGACCGAGGAGGCCCAGCAGGACATCGGCGAGTTCGTCGCGAACAAGCTCGTCGACTACGTCTGCTCCGGTGCCACCTCGCTGAGCGTGAACCTGCCCGGTATCGCGCTGCCCGCGGTGGCCGGCGCGCACCGCCTGGTCCACCTGCACCAGAACGTCCCCGGCGTGCTGGCCGCGATCAACCGGGTGCTGGCCGAGCACGGCGTCAACGTGGAAGGCCAGCTGCTGCGGACCAAGGACGAGTACGGCTACGTGCTGACCGACATCGGCTCCGAGTACAGCGAGGACGTCCTAGCCGAGCTGCGCGCCATGCCCGTCACCATCCGCCTGCGCACCCTCCGCTCCCCCTAACCTGCCCGCCCCCTGCCGCTAGCCCCAGCCCCTCCCGCGAGCCCCAGCCCCTCCCGCGAGCCCGCCCCACTCCGCCCAGCTCCATGATCGCGGGCAGTTTTGGTCGCTATACGGTCATTTCTGCCCGAGATCATGGAATCGCCCTTACAGCGGCGTGACGTAGGCGCCGGAGATGCCGCCGTCGACCAGGAACGACGAGGCGGTCATGAACGAGGAGTCGTCGCTGGCCAGGAAGGCCACCGCGGCCGCGATCTCGTCGGCCTCGGCGAACCGGCCCATCGGGATGTGCACCAGCCGGCGCGCCGCTCGCTCCGGGTCGGACGCGAACAGTTCCTGCAGCAGCGGAGTGTTCACCGGGCCCGGGCACAGCGCGTTGACCCTGATCCCCTCCCGGGCGAACTGCACCCCGAGCTCGCGCGAAAGCGCCAGCACGCCGCCCTTGGAGGCGGTGTAGGAGATCTGCGACGTGGCCGCGCCGAGCACCGCGACGAACGAGGCGGTGTTGATGATCGACCCTTTGCCCTGCCGCCGCATGTGCGGGATCACGTGCTTGCAGCACAGGTAGACCGAGGTCAGGTTGACCTGCTGGACCCGGTGCCAGGCCTCCAGGCTGGTGGTCAGGATGGTGTCGTCCTCCGGCGGCGAGATGCCCGCGTTGTGGAACGCGATGTCCACCCGGCCGTGCTGGGCCACCACCGTCTCGTACAGCCGCTGGACGTCGTCCTCGCTGGCCACGTCGGCGGCCAGGAACTCGCCCCCGACGGCGGCCGCGGCCGCCTTGCCCGCCGCCTCGTCGATGTCGACCGCCACCACCAGGGCTCCCTCGGCGGCGAGCCTGCGGGCGCTGGCCAGGCCGATCCCGCTGCCCGCCCCGGTGATGACCGCCACCCGGTCCTGCAACCGCTGCTGCATCAAGACCTCACTCCTGTGTCGAGATGAAGACGTTCTTGGTCTCGGTGAACGCGTTCGGCGCGTCCGGGCCGAGCTCGCGGCCCAGGCCGGACTGCTTGAACCCGCCGAACGGCGTCCAGTACCGCACCGAGGAGTGCGAGTTCACCGACAGGTTGCCGGTCTCCACGCCGCGGGCCACCCGGATGGCGCGGCCCACGTCCGAGGTCCAGATCGAGCCCGACAGGCCGTACGGGGAGTCGTTCGCGATCGCGATAGCCTCCGCCTCGTCCTCGAACGGGGTCACGGTCACCACCGGGCCGAACACCTCCTCGGTGTAGGCCGGGTCATCGGGCCGCACCGGGGCCAGCACGGTCGGCGGATACCAGAATCCCGGCCCGGAAGGCGCCTGCCCCCGGAACGCCACCGGAGCATCCGACGGCACGTAGGAGGCCACGTGGGCCCGGTGCGCGGCCGAGATCAGCGGGCCCATCTCGGTCGCCGCCGACGCCGGGTCGCCGACCGCGACGCCCTGCACGGCGGGCTCGAACAGGGCCATGAACTTGTCCACCACCGAGCGCTGGACCAGGATCCTCGACCTGGCGCAGCAGTCCTGGCCGGCGTTGTCGAACACCGCGTACGGCGCGGTCGCGGCGGCCCGCTCCAGGTCGCAGTCGGCGAAGATGATGTTGGCGCTCTTGCCGCCCAGCTCCAGCGTGAGCCGCTTGATCTGGCGCGCGCAGCCGGTCATGATCTGCTGGCCCACCTCGGTCGATCCGGTGAACACGATCTTGCGCACCGCGGGGTGGTCGACCAGCCGCTGCCCGACCACGCTGCCCTTGCCCGGCAGCACGGTGAACACCCCCTCGGGGAGCCCGGCCTCCAGGGCCAGCTCGCCGATCCGCATCGCGGTCAGCGGGGTGGCCTCGGCGGGCTTGGCCACCACGGTGCAGCCGGCGGCCAGCGCGGGCGCCATGCCCCAGGACAGGATCGGCATCGGGAAGTTCCACGGCACGATCAGGCCGACCACGCCGAGCGGCTCGTGGAAGGTGACGTTCAGCCCGCCCGGGACCGGGATCTGCTGGCCGATGAGCCGCTCCGGCGCGGCCGAGTAGTACATCAGCACGTCCCGGACCTGCCCGGCCTCCCACCGGGCCGCTCCGACCGGGTGCCCGGAGCCTGCGACTTCCAGGTCGGCCAGCTCGGAAACGTGGGCGTCCACCAGACCGGCGAACGCGCGCAGCAGCCGGGCCCGGTCGCCGGGCGCCACCGCCCGCCAGGCCGGCCAGGCCGCTGCCGCCCGGGCGATGGCCTCGTCGGCCTGTTCCGCCGAGACCTGCTCCACGGTGGTGACCGGTTCCTCGGTGGCGGGATTGAGCACGGTAAAGACAGACATGCGCGAAGACCCCTTACCTACAAGCGCTCGAAGCAGCGGCGCAGCTCCCAGTCCGTCACCGCGGCGTCGTAGGCGGCCAGCTCCACCTTGGCGTAATTGGCGTAGTGCTCCACCACGTCGGCACCGAACGCCTGCCGGGCCAGCCCGCTCTTCTCCCACAGGTCCAGGGCATCGCGCAAGGTAGCGGGCACGCGGACATCGGTATCGGCGTAGGCGTTGCCGGTCACCGGCGGCTCGAGCGGCAGCTCGTTGTCGATGCCGTGCAGGCCCGCGGCGATCATCGCCGCCACGGCCAGGTACGGGTTCACGTCGCCGCCCGGTGTGCGGTTCTCCACCCGCAGCGAATGCCCGTGCCCGACCAGCCGCAGCGCGCAGGTCCGGTTGTCCGGGCCCCAGCGCACCGAGGTCGGCGCGAAGCTGCCCGGCACGTAGCGCTTGTAGGAGTTGATGTTCGGCGCGTAGCACAGGGTCAGCTCGCGCATCGCGTCCAGCAGCCCGGCCAGGAAATGCTCGCCGAGCGGAGACATCCCGTAGGCACCGGAACCGGCCATGACCGGGGCACCGTCCGAAGCGGAGCGCACCGACAGGTGGATGTGGCAGGAGTTGCCCTCACGGGCGTTCGGCTTGGCCATGAACGTGATGCTCTGGCCTTGCTGCGCGGCGATCTCCTTGGCCCCGGTCTTGTAGATCGAGTGGTTGTCGCAGGTCGCCACCGCCTCGGCGTAGCGGAAGGCGATCTCGTGCTGGCCGAAGTTGCACTCGCCCTTGGCCGACTCCACGTACAGCCCGGCTCCCGCCATGTCGTTGCGGATCCGGCGCAGCAGCGGCTCGATCCGGGACGTGCCCAGGATCGAGTAGTCCACGTTGTAGGTGTTGGCCGGGATCAGGTCGTAGTAGTGCTTGGCCGCCGCCTCCTCGTAGCTGTCCCGGTAGACGATGAACTCCAGCTCGGTCCCGGCCAGCGCGATCAGGCCGCGCTCGGCCAGCCGGGCGATCTGCGCCTTGAGGATCTGCCGCGGCGAGGCCACCACCGGCGCGCCGTCCAGCCAGGTCAGGTCCGCGATGACCAGGGCCGTGGCCTCGTTCCACGGCACCCGGCGCAGCGTGGCCATGTCCGGCACCAGGACGAAGTCGCCGTACCCGCGCTCCCAGGACGACATGGCGTAGCCGTCCACCGTGTTCATGTCCACGTCCACCGCGAGCAGGTAGTTGCAGCCCTCGGAGTAGTGCTCGGCCACCTCCTCCAGGAAGAACTCGGCCGACAGCCGCTTGCCCGACAGCCGGCCCTGCATGTCGGTGAAGGCGAGCACGACGGTGTCGATCTCGCCCTCCCCGATCGCGACGCGCAGCTGCTCCAGGGTGAGCATGCCGCGTCGCATGCCGCCCCCGTCGCCGTTGGTCGGCATCAGGAGGACAGCTCCTGCTCGATCGCGGCCAGTTCCTCAGCCGTGCCCTGGACCTTGGGCCCGGTGAACCACTTCCGCGCCGAGAACAGCCAGGACAGGCCGGCGTACCCGATCACCACGGCCACCGCGATCGGCGCGTAGTTGAACGTCAGACGGCTGATGGGCCCGAACTGCGGGAGCATGAACAGGAAGAAGATGATCACGACCCAGGTCACGGCGATCCAGCCGATCACGTAGCTCCACCGGCCCAGATGCCACGGCCCGCGCTTGAAGCTGTCGCCCTGCCGCAGCCGCAGGTACGTCGGCGCCACGTAGGCGACGTACAGGCCGATGGTGGCGATCGAGGTCACCGCGCCGTAGGCCGCGCCGTTCCACAGGTACGGCAGGCCGAGGATCAGCGCGCCGCCGGCCGCCAGCCAGATCGCGTTGGTCGGCGTCCTGGTCCGCTTGTTCACCTTGTGCCATAGGCCCGAGCCGGGCAGCGCGCCGTCCCGCGAGAACGCGTAGATCATCCGCGAGTTCGCCGTGATCGACGACATGCCGCAGAACAGCTGGGCGCCGATCGCTACCAGCAGCAGCAGTTCGGCGCCGGTCCGGCCGATCGCGTCGATCCAGATCTGGCCCGGGGCCACGACCGCGGTCGCCTCGCCCAGGTAGTTCGACCTTCTGGATCGCGAACGTGATGCCGATCAGCAGCACCCAGCCCGCGATCAGCGAGATCAGGATCGACATGACGATGCCGCGCGGGCCGCTGCGTGCGGCGTTATGCGTCTCCTCCGTCATGTGCGCCGACGCGTCGTACCCGGTGAAGGTGTACTGAGCCATCAGCAGCCCGATGGGCAGGATGTAAAACCAGCCGAGGTTGAGTCCGGACAGGTTCTCCAGGCCGGTGAACACGAACTTGGCCGAGGCGTGGTGCGCGCCCGCCTTCAGCCCGAAGATCATCGCGCCGACGATGATCAGCACGCCGATGATGTGCCACCAGACGCTGACGTTGTTCAGCAGCGCCACCAGCCGGATGCCGAACTGGTTCATCGTGCCGTGCAGCAGCAGTACGCAGGCGTAGATCACGATCGTGTGCCAGTGCGTGGTCACGCTGAAGTTGAACCACAGGCTGAACAGGAAGTTGATGAACAGTGCCGCGCCGAAGTCGATGCCGGCGGTGACCGCCACCTGGCCCAGGAAGTTGAACCAGCCGGTGAACCAGGACCAGACCGGGCCGTGCCGGGGCGAGAGCTTGGCCGCCCAGTAGTACAGGCCGCCGGCCGTGGGGAAGCTGGAGCAGACCTCGGCCATGGACAGCCCCACGAGCAGGGTGAAGATCCCGACGATGGGCCAGCCCCAGACGATAATGGCCGGGCCGCCCTCCTCCATGCCGAAGTAGTACAGGGTCAGGCAGCCGGACAAGATCGAGATGATCGTGAACGACACGGCGAAGTTCGAGAACCCGGACATCCGCCGCATGAGCTCCTGCGCGTAGCCGAGTTCGTGCAGGCGGCGCTCGTCCTCGCCCGCCGTCGGCACCGCGGCTATATCGTCGGCCATGCGATCTCCCTGGGAGAGCAGATATGGCTGGAACTAGTCCATTGAATGAAGGTATTCACCCACCGAGCCAGGGAGCGTGTCAAGAGTCAGGGGAGTACGGGGGACCGACAGCCTTCCGTGCGCGGGCGGTGACCCAGGGGAGGAGTCGTCCTGTAAGGGCTAATCCTGGTCCAGGACGTCGCCCAGGAACCCGCGCAGCAGCGCCGCGGTCCCCGCGACGTGCTCCTCCATGGCCCGCCGGGCCCGGTCCGGGTCGCCGGCCAGGATGGCCCGCACGATGGTGGTGTGCTGGACGTTCGCGTGCTCGAGGTTGCGCTCCAGCATGGGGATGGCGTTGAGCAGGTCGACCAGCCGGACCCGGGACTCGACCACGCTCGCGGTCAGCAGCGGCGAGCCAGCGGCGTCCGCGATGGCCAGGTGCAGCCGCGTGTCGGCGTGCCGGTAGCCGTAGGATCCGGCGTCCTTCATGGCGGCCAGGCACTCGGCCAGGGCCTCCCGCTGCTGCCTGCTCAGGCTGGCCCGGGCCGCCATCTCGGCCGCCCCGGTCTCCACCACCCGGCGGAACGTCAGCGCGTCGTCGAGCTCGCCGCCCATGTCGCGGGCCGTGCGGCTGAGCTCGTCAGGCACCAGCGGCTCGGGCGGGCGGATGATGAACGTGCCGCCGAACCGGCCCCGCTTGGTCTCCACGTAGCCGGCCGCGGCCAGTTCGCGCAGCGCCTCCCGCAGCGTAATCCGGCTGACCCCGAGCCTGCGGGTGAGTTCCCGTTCCGAGGGCAGCCGGTCGCCCGGCGCGTATACGCCCAGCTTGACGCCCTCAAGCAGCCGCTCGACGGTCTCCTCGAAGGCATTGCCCGTCCGCACCGCGCGGAATACCGCGGCGACGATGGCGGGCGAGCCTCCCGGCACGTGGTAACTCCTGAGGGCCGATCCTGTGCACTGCGCGAACAGTGCTTACCGCAACAGACTAGATCATGGGTGTGAGTACCGGGGTCCGCGCGGCCGCCCGCTCGGTCGCAGCCCCCACCAGCGCGGTGAATAGCCGCATGTCATCGCCCTGCTCGGGGTGCCACTGCACGCCGAGCACGAACCCGGACACGCCGCCCAGCTCGGACGGCCCGGCCTCGACCGCCTCGACGGTGCCGTCTTCCTCCCAGGCGACCGCCTTGAGGCCCTCGCCGACCAGGTCTACGGCCTGATGATGGTGGGTGGGTACGTCGAAGTAGCCCTCATCGGGCAGGATCCCGGCCAGCATGCTGCCCGGGCTGACCCGCACCTTGTGCCGTCCGTACCCGGCCTGCGGGCCGTCGTGCCGCTCGTGGCCAACCAGGTCGGGCACGTGCTGGTTCAGCGTGCCGCCCCGGCAGACGTTCAGCACCTGCATACCGCGGCAGATGGACAGCAGCGGCACGCCCTGCGCCAGCGCGCTGCCGGTCAGGGCCAGGTCCCAGGCGTCCCGCACGGTCACCGGCGGCTGCGTGCGCGGGTGCCGGGCCGCGCCGTACCGCACCGGGTCGATATCCGGGCCGCCCGCCACGACCAGGCCGTCCAGGCCGGCCACGGTGGCGGTGGCCTCCTGGTCGGCCCCGCCCGGCGGCAGCAGGACCACCCGGCCGCCGCTGCGCCGTACCGCGTTCACGTAGACAAATGGGAGCAGCGCCGCCGGCGCTGTCCAGAGTCCCCAGGAAGCTTCCACGTCGTACGTGGTAATGCCAATGACCGGCGTCATGGTTCCCCTTTTGCCGCTCCTGAGTACCCCGCTACCCAGGAAAATCTCGATGATTCCGAACGGGCCATCGTTCGGGCGTCACCTTCCGTGTCTACGGATCCCGTGGGTGACGTCTGGCGAGGGCGACTGTGTCGGTATTCAGGTTAGCAATGTTTCGTCCGGTGTTCCGGACCATACTTTTCTTGTCACGCCCTGTACTTGGGAGACTATTAACTGTATAACGGCGATCGTTACCTTGCCTGCCGAACGGCAAAAATCGTCACGCACCGTGTTTTGTGTGCGCTTCGGCTGATCTGCACTGAATGTGGATCGGCACTGAATCTGGATCGGCACTGAATTGAGCCGCCCTGCCGGTCCGGTTGTGTTGGAACCGGCCGGGAAACGGTCCTAACCAGGTACCAGCTCGCGGGCCCGCGCCTGGTGAGCCGGCCAGCACGGCCATCGGGGCTGCGGCGCACCGGACTCGTACTCCGCCACCAGCGCCTCCAGCGCGCGGCGGGTGGCTTGGTCGGACGGGGTGTAGACCACCAGCCGGGTGCCGGGCGCGGCCTGGACGGCGAAACTGGCCGTGGTCATGGCCAGCCGCGGGTAAAGCGGATGCCGGAACAGCTTGGCGTGCGACGCGGACTGGGCCACGTCCTGGCTGGCCCACATGGCGGCGAACTCCGGGCTGGCCGCCTCCAGCCGCCGGATGAAGCCGGTCCAGGCCGGGTCGCCGACGTGGCGGCCGTAGGCCGCGCGCAGCTGGCCCACCATCGCGGCCCGCTGGTCGGCGCGGTTCTCGAACTCGGTGCAGCAGACCGGCTGGGTGAAGCAGTACAGCAGCGTGTTGCGTTCGGCCGGCGCCAGCTCGGCGGTGCGCGGGACCAGCACCGCGTGCGCGGCGTTCCAGGCCAGGATGTCGAACCGCTCGGTCACCACGGTGGCGGGCATCGGGGCCAGTTGGTCCAGGACGGCCTGCATCTCCGGCAGCAGCAGCTGGCTTGCGGTGTCGGCCGGCGCCGCGTCGGGCACCTCGGCCAGCCGGAACAGGTGCTGGCGCTCGACGGCGTCCAGCCGCAGCGTCCGGGCCACGGCCTCAAGCACCTGGACGCTGGCCCTGATGGGGCGGCCCTGCTCGAGCCAGGTGTACCAGGTCACCCCGACCCCGGATAGCTGCGCCACCTCCTCGCGCCGCAGCCCGGCCGTCCGCCGCCGGTGCCCGCCGGGCAGCCCCACGTCCTCGGGCGTGATCCGTTCCCGCCTGCTCTTAAGGAAGGCGGCCAGCTCGTTCCGCCGGAGCGTCGCGGTGTTCATGACCTCATCATCGCCGGAGTATCCGTGACTTGCCAGGTGGTGTCGGTACCAGGATAACCAGTGTCTTGGTACCTGGATAACGATGGCACCAGGCTAGCTGGCATGACCAACATCCTCACTCGCGATCCCCGGGTCGCGGCGGTCCGCCGCGATCGCCCGGTCCGGGCCGGCCTGGTGCTCGCCGTGGTCCTCATCGGGCAGTTCATGGCCGTACTCGATGCCTCCATCGTGAACGTCGCGGCCCCGTCGATCCACGCCAGCCTGCGCGCCTCGGGCGCCGGGCTGCAGCTGGTCGTGGCCGGATACACCATCACCTACGCCGTGCTCCTGGTCACCGGCGCCCGGCTCGGCGACATCGCCGGCCACCGCCGGGTGTTCCTGTCCGGCCTGGTGCTGTTCACGCTGGCCTCGCTGGGCTGCGGGCTGGCCGCCTCGGCCGGCCTGCTCATCGCGCTGCGCTTCGTCCAGGGCGCGGGCGCGGCCATGATGATCCCGCAGGTGCTCAGCCTGATCCAGCGCACCCACACCGGGCCTGCCCGGGCCCGGGCCATGAGCTTGTACTCCGCGGTGATCGCGGGCGGCGCGGTGGTCGGCCAGCTGGCCGGCGGCCTGCTGGTCAGCGCGGACCTGTTCGGCTCCGGCTGGCGGCCGGTCTTCCTGGTCAACGTGCCCGTCGGCGTGCTGCTGCTGGTGGCCGGGATCCGGGCCCTGCCGCACGGCCGTGGCGAGCCCGGCCGCACCCTGGACCTGCCCGGCCTGGCTCTGCTGACCCCGGCCGTGCTCGCGTTCGTGCTGCCGCTCGTGCTCGGCCAGCCCGAGCACTGGCCGGCCTGGGGCTGGGTGCTGATGGCAGCCAGCGTGCCGCTGGTCGCCGCCTTCGTCCGGATCGAGCGGCGGCTGGCCGTCACCGGCGGCACGCCGCTGGTCCCCGGCCGGGTGCTGCGGGTGCCCGGCGTGCCGGTCGCGATGGCCGCCCTGTTCACGGTGATGACCATCTTCAGCGGGTTCTTCTTCACCCTCGCGCTGCACCTGCAGGACGGCCTAGGTTATTCGGCGCTGCGGGCCGGCCTGACGTTCGCGCCGGCCGCCGTCGGCTTCGCGCTGGTCTCGCTGAACTGGCGCAGGCTGCCCGCCCGCAGCCACGGGGCGGTGATCATCGGCGGGTTCGTGGCGTTCGGCGCGGGAATGGCCGCCCTGGCCGCGCTCCTGCACGCCGGGGGCGACGGGGGAGCGGGCCTGTACCTGGCCGGCGCGCTGAGCGGCGCGGGGATGGCCGCCGCGTTCAGCCCGCTGATGACCCGGGTGCTGCTGCGGGTGCCGGTGGAACTGGCCGCCGATGCCACCGGCGTGGTCGTCACCGTGAATCAGCTGGGCCTGCTGGTCGGGGTGGCCACGTTCGGCACCCTGTATCTCAACCTGGCCGGCCGTCTGCCCGGCCACGCCGCCCTGGGGACCTTCCGGCACGTCTCCGCGCACGCCGAGGCGGTCACGTTCCTGGCCCTGGCGGCGCTGGCCGCCGTCGGCGTCGTCCTCGCCGCCGTGCACGTCACCGAACGCCGCGGCCAGCCGCCGGACGGCTGAGCTCGAAGATGGTCAGAGCCGGGGCCGCAGCGCGGCCCCGGCTCTTTCCGTGCTACCCGGCTCTTTCCTTACGAGCCGACCGTGTACTCGTACGGGAGCGCGACCAGCTCATCGCCGGACAGCTGACCGTACGGCGGGACCCCGCTGATGTAGTCGTCGACGTACAGGTCACCCGAGACGACCGTGCCTGCCGCGGCGCTCGGCGTGATCGTCACGTTGATCGTGGCCGTCTGCCCCGGGTTGATCACGACCGGCGAGAACGTATTCGCCGGGTTGGCCGACGAAAGCCACGCGTCACCGGTCGGGGAGGTGACCGCCGAGTCGAACGCCTTGGTGACGGCGCTCATCGAGATCGTGGCCGTTCCCGGCGGGGCCGGCGCGGAGTACGGCCCGCACTCCGAGGGACCGGCGGACCACAGGCCGGCGGTCACATTGTGGCCGGCCGGAGCGTAGGACGCCGATTCACTGGTCGCGCACAGCGCCCCGGGGCCGCTAGCGGCGCTGGCGATGTCCGGGTCACCCGGGAACGGGCTGAAGTCGAACATGGCCGGCAGCGACGCGGTCTGCGATACCGACAAGGCAGACGTCTCCGATGGCACGAACCAGACCGGGAAGCCGCCGGTCATCGGCAGCGACACGGTGTCCGACGACAGCGAAGCCAACGTGATCGTCGTCGTGGTGTCCAGCCTGGGGTCGATGAAGAAGGCCTCAGGCGCGGCACCGGTGTTCGTGACCGAGACCGGGACCGTGATCGGCGTGCCGGACGCCAGCGTCGTGCTGGCACTGTCCGGCAGCCCGGCGGCGCTGGCCTTGGTGCCGTTGAAGGCGATGTTCCCGGTGTACGGGTCGGACACCTCGTTGCCTTCCACCGGCTCGGCGAAGTCGACGATCAGCGTCCAGGTGCCTGCCACCGGATTGAGGGTATAGGCGGTCGCCGAGAGCCCGCCGGTCCCGTTCAGGGTGTTCTGCCCGTACCCCAGGGTGTCGCCGTCCGGGCTGATCAGGTAGGTCCCGATCGGGTCGTTCGCATCGCTGGCCAGCGTCACGTTGGCGGTGATGTTCTTCACTCCGGCCGGGACGTTGAACTCGAAGAAATTGTCCTGGCCCTCGCCGGGCGGACGCCCGTTACCGCCGGTCAGCACGCCGCTGAACGTGCCGCCCGAGCTCACGTCGACCAGGCTGCGCAGGATCACCGGGATCGAGGTGGTCTCGGACCCCAGCGAGCTGACCAGGATCGAGCCTGCCGAATCGCCGGGCGCGGACGGGGTGGTCTCGTGGATCGTGACCGTCTGGCTCTTCCCGGGCAGCAGGATGGTCAGGGCCGGTGAGACCGAGCCGAACGAGGTGGCCTGCTCGGTGGCGATCCGCCACGGCACGGTTCCGTTGGTCCCGCTATTGGCCGCCGTGTCACCGAAGATGACGCCGGTCCAGACGCCAGCAGCCGGATCCACCACGTCGGCACTGCCGAAGTTGCCTGGACCCTGCGGCAGCGAGTGTGCGGCGAGCCGGCCCTTCGGATCGACCAGGATCAGCCGGACCCGGGAGTTCAGCCCGATCTCACACTCCACCTGCAGGCAGTAGGTCGGGTTGCCGGGCCAGGCGATCGAGCCGACCAGGCGCTGCTGGCCCGGTGTCACCGTGAAGTGGAACACGCCGTAGTTGTTCGCCAGCCCCTGGTAGTTCGGGAGCTGCGGGCTGGAGGTGTCGCTCAGCGTGACGCTGCCGGTCTGCACGTTCTCGTCCGGCCCGAAGGCGCGGGTGCTCAGGTGCAGGATCTGGAGGCTGGCCCCGGTGTTGGTGACCGTCTCCTGGAAGCTTTGCGCACTGCCCGGGTTACCCGTGGCGCTGAACTGACTGCTCGACAGCAGCAGGGTGCTGCCGGTGGCCTTGGGCGAGCCAGCGCTGGTGCGGATGGACTCGGCCAGCTGGACGGCCTTGTAGCTGTTCACCAGGCCGGCGCCCTGCTCGGCCGCGGGAGCGCCGAGGTCGGTGGCCGTGCTGAGCAGGATCTGCTTGACCAGCGCCGGCGTCGGCTTGGCGCCGCCGTGGGTCTTCGCGTAGGCCTGGATGACCAGCGCCGCCACGCCCGCGACGAACGGCGAGGACTCGCTGGTGCCGCCGCTTTCTTCGATGTCGGAGGACTGGCCCTGGAAGTTCACGCAGCCGTAGAAGTTCGGGCTGGCGTCGCACGAGGCGAAGCTGATGTCGCCCGGCGCGACCAGGTCGACCGTGCCGCCGGTCTCGTCGGTACCGCTCGAGCTCAGCGAGCTGATGTTGTCGCTGAGCCAGCCGGTCTTGGCGAAGTCACGAGCCAGGGCGTAGTTGGTCTGGGCGTAGGCCTGGAACTGCGTGCTGGCCCCGACCGAGATGACCTGCGGGTCGGTGGCCGGCGAGCCGATCGTGTTGGTGGAGCCGCCGTCACCGGTGGAGGACACGACGGTGACGCCCGCCGCGACGGCCGCGTCGTCGAACTGCTTGGTCGCGTCCAGTGAGGTGACGTCGGGGAACGCGTTGTTGCCAAACGACTCGTTGAGCACGTTCACGTGGTCGACCTCGACCGCGTAGTTGATCGCCTGCAGGAAGTTGGACTCGGTCGTGTCCAGTGCGGCGCTGGTGGTGTCCTCGTCGAACACGTCCAGGCCGACCAGGCTGGAGCCGGGGGCCACGCCGAGGATCCGGATGTTGCACGGCGTCGGGTACGACTGCGCGGAGAAGCCGTTCAGGTTGTAGACGTGCAGCCCTTGCCCGGCGATGGCGTTGGCGTCGAGGAACGCCTCGTCACCCGAGGTCTGCGCGCCCGGCCCCTCGCCGGTGAAGTCCTGGTAGTCACTGAATACCGACGTGCCATTGGGCCGGATGAAGTTGACGTTCTGCGTGTCGATGCCGTCGGCGACCCAGCCGACCTTGACGCCCGCGCCGGTGATGCCGAGGCTCTGCGCGGTGGGCTGCGCCGGGTTGTCCGATGCGGTGCTGGTCAGCGAGAGTCCCTCAGGGGCGAGGTCCACCTTGCCGTTGGCGCCGCAGGCATTGGGGATGATGTTGGGCGTCGGCGACGAGCCCGGATCGGAACTGGACTTCGCGACCGCCTTCGCAGGCGCGGTCGGGAGGTCACTGCCGCCCTGGATGGTCACGTCGGGGATGACCTCGGCGACTGAGGAGTTCGCGTCTAGCCGCTCCTCCTCGCCTGCCGAGACCGTGGCCGCGAACGAGTCGACCAGCGAATAGTTCTTGACGTGGGTGGCGTGTACCTGCGTCAGCTCGCCCATCAGCGGCTGTTGCATGGTGTGGATGTCGCTCGTGCGCGTGGTGGCCGCTGAGCTGCCGACGGGTGCCTGGGTGGGCTGGTCCTTCATGATCACGATGACGGGCTGGTTCACGTTCTGCGACAGCACCGCGGCCAGCGTCGGCGTCATCGGCCCGAACAGCGCGTCGGGGCCGAGCGGAGCGGCACTGGCCGGCACCGCGGCCACGGCCTGCCCGGCGATCAGGGCGGTCGCCCCGGCCACGGCGGCGAGCAGTGACAGTCGTCTGCCTCGCCTGCCCAGCGCGCGCCCGCTTCTTCCCGCTGTCGGCACCTTCCCGGCACCCGATCCCGGCCTGCGCCAGGCGATTAGTTCCCGCATTGACCTCGCCTTACCCACGAAGGGTGCGGCCGACTGCGACCGCGACTGGAATTGGGCGCCCTCAGGCACTGGCCGATCGTGAATCCCAACGCCACGGCCAAGGACAGTCCAGTGGCAAACGCTAGAGCACGCAACGACCGACACTGTTGAAATCTGTAACGCAACCGTAACGATATAGAGCACATTTACACACAATGGGAAAATCGGTACCCAAGTCACGGGAGCGGCCGGATGAAGCTGCGGGTCCTGGGCAGGCCCGCGAACCACCTCCGCTGCCGCCGGGTAGATTCGGCTGCGGAGAGGGGCGAGGATGGCCATCGTGGCGCTAGTGCTGTGGGCGTTCACCGCAGCAGCCGGTTTCTACCTGCTGGTAACCAGCAACCTGGCCCGCACCCGGTCGGCCGCATCCGCCGGCGTCCCGCCCGCCCATTACGCACAGGCCACCGCCAGCCAGGCCGCCGCCGCTGCACCCGTCAGCCAGGCCGCCGCCAGCCACGCCAGCACCGCCGCCCCAGCCGCTCAGGCCCAGGCCGCGCCCCCGGCCGAGCCTGCCTCAGGCGGTCCGGCCTCGCCGCGAGAGTTGCGGCGCGCGGCCCGGGGCCGGTGGGATCCGCCGTCGCTGGTCGCCGCCCGGCAGGCGCCGATGCTGCCTGGCCTGCGGTCGCTGCTGGAGTTCGCGCACCCGACCTTCGGCATCATCGGGCTGGCGTTCTGGCTGGGCTTCACGCTGGTCCACAACAAGGCGCTGGGCTGGATCGCGTTCGGGCTGGTCGCGGTCACCGCGAGCCTGGGGCTGACCTGGTTCACGGCCAACCTGCGGGCCGCCCGCCGGGCGGGCCCGGGTCGTGGAGCCCCGCGCTTCTCCGGCCGGCTCCTGGTCCTGCACGGCAGCGCCGCCGCCCTCACCGTCATCCTGGCTGCCGTCACCGCGCTGGTCACTCGGGGCTAGCCGTCGCCGCGCACGCCGAGGGCCAGTGCCCGCGGCGTCGGCACGGATAGGAGGAGACGAGCAATCATGAGACCCGGGAGCATTCGCGATGTTAAAGGCTCATGATCTGACGGCTGCCGCGAGCACTGGCCACACCCTGGACTACGGCCCCGAGCCGGATCCGGCTCACCGCTCCGAGGCCACGTAATCACTTGGTAAGAACTAGCCCCTCGACCGTAAAAGTCCGCGCCGTGCACAATCCCGTCGCCTCGCACCGCTAATTACGCACGCGGGTCGTAATCATCCTGTATCGCCATATAAAAAACGTACATATCGGACAGGATGGCAGTGGTTTGCTGCCGATGAAAGTGGCAGCCTGCCCACTCTTTTCGGCAGGGTGCCGCTTTCGCTGGTTCGCGGCTCCCGCCTCCGGCCCGGATCCGGGCCACGGCAGGGGCTCATGGTCGTTACGTGAGAGGGGGTAGCTGGGTACGATCTTGTCCGGGGCCGGTGACCGGCAAAGGATCTCGGACGTGACGAACGCGGGCCATGACCCGACAGACCCTGCGCGCCCAAGCGGCCCGACAGCCCCGCAACCCCAGGCCGACCCCCAACCCCAGCCAGCCTCCCAAACCCAGGCAGCCCCCGAAGGCCAGGCCAGCCGCCCAAGGCCAGCCAGCCCCCGAAGGCCAGGCCGGCCGCGCGGGTCTGGGCAGGCTGAGCCGGCGCGAGGCGCTGACCCTGTTCGGTGCCGGCGCCCTCGTCGCCGAACAGGCCCTGCTTCTCAAATCCGCCTCCAGCCGGCCTGCGGCCCCGCCCGCCGTCAGCCTGGCCGGCCTGCACGACACGACCCCGCAGCCCGGCGGCTACGCGCCCAACGGCACCGCCGGCCGCACCGCCGCGCTGCCGCTCGGCAGCGTGGAACTGCTGGACAGCCCGTTCCGGGCCAACCAGGCCAGGAACACCGCGTACCTGCTGTTCCTTGACCTGGACCGGATGCTGCGCCCGTTCCGGATCAACTACGGCGTGCCCACCACGGCCCAGCCCTGCGGCGGCTGGGAGAAGCCCGCCTCCCAAATTCGCGGGCACATGACCGGGCACCTGCTGTCGGCCCTCGCCATCACGTACGCGAATACGGGAAACGACGAGGCCCTGGCCCGTGGCCGGTACCTGGTCAGCCAGCTCGCCGCCCTGCAGGCCCGCGCGGTCCGGGCCGGGTTCCACGCCGGCTACCTGTCCGGGTTCCCCGAGGTCTACTTCACCTGGATCGAAGAGGGAAAGAACGTCTGGTCGCCGTATTACATGATCCACAAGTACCTGGCCGGGCTGATCGACCAGTACCAGCTGGCCGGCGACGACCTGGCCCTCGACGTCGCGATGAAGCTCGGCGACTGGGTCGACTGGCGCACCGGCCGGCTGTCCTACGCGCAGATGCAGCACGTGCTGACCTACGAGTACGGCGGCCTGCCCGAGGCGCTGGCCAACCTGTACACGATCACCGGCGCCGAACGCTACCTGGCTACCGCCCAGCGCTTCTACCACGCGGAGGTGTTCGACCCGCTGGCCGACGGGGTGGACGCGCTGGCCGGACTGCAGGCCAACGTGACCACGCCCAAGATCATCGCCTGCCTCCGGATGTGGGAGGAAACCGGCAGCAGCAGGTACCGGGACATCGCCCAGAACTTCTGGGACATCGTGACCGGCCACCACGTCTACGTCATCGGCGGCGCCGGCAACTACGAGCACTTCCAGCAGCCCGACGTGGTCGCCGCCGAGCTGTCCAACTTCACCTGCGAGAACTGCGTCAGCTACAACCTGCTCAAGCTGACCCGGCTGCTGCAGTTCCACGACCTGACCCGCACCGACCTGATCGACTATTACGAGCGGACCTTGTTCAACCAGATGCTGGGGGAGCAGGATCCCGCCTCGCCGCACGGCTTCAACTGCTACTACACCGGCCTGTCGTCCGGCGCGTTCAAGCGCCAGCCGCTGAACTACTTCCCGGACGGCAACCCGGACATCTACGCCACCGACTACGACACGTTCACCTGCGACACCGCCACCGGCGTGGAAACCGAAGCCAAGTTCGCCGACACCATCTACACCCGCGACGCGGACGGCCTGTACGTCAACCTGTTCATCCCGTCGCAGGTGAGCTCGCACGGGTTGGTGCTGCGCCAGGACACCGGCTTCCCCGACGAGCCGGTGATCCGGCTGTCGGTGGTCTCCGGCGCGGCCACGATGACGCTACGGATTCGGGTTCCGGCCTGGGTTGCCGGGCCGCCGCTGGTCATCCTCAACGGCCGCCCAGTCACCGGCCTGCTGCCGCCAGAGCCCGCGGCCGGGTGGATCGTGCTGCGCCGGGGATGGCGGCCCGGCGACCAGCTCGAGGTCACCCTGCCCATGCGGCTGGCCTTCGAGCCCGCGCCCGACCACCCGGCCGTACAGGCCGTGACCTACGGCCCGGTCGTGCTGAGCGGCGTGTACCCGGCCAACCCCGGCCCGCTGACGCCGCAGCTCCAGCTCACCTCGCTGCAGCGAGCCGCTGGCCGGCCCCTGGCCTTCGATGCCCTCTCCGGCCGCCAGCCCGTCCGCCTGATCCCGGTCAGCCGCGCCGCCCACGAGTACTACACCGTCTACTGGCAGGCCGTGTAGTGTCACAGCGCGGTTACCCTCACACCCGTTTCTACAAGGCGTTTTCCACTCTCGGCGGTACGCATCTCTCCCCGTCGTTACTCGATGTCATGTGCCCGGGATGTGCCCCTGCTGGAGGATCCACCGGGCGAACTCTGGCCAGCACGAGTGGCGCCGCGATCCGATAGATTTCTACGCATCATGAACGAGAACGGGGAGTGGGAAGGCTTTCGCGGCAGGCGCTGATCCCCCACACTGGCCCGGTGACTGAACGGCTGCGAGTGCGTGAGATCGATGATGATGAGGGCCGGCTGCTGGTGCGGATCATCCACCGCGGCAGCGGGTCGGTGGTGACCTGGCCGCGGGCGCAGATGGTGCTGCTGTCGGCCCAGGGCATGGACGCGGCGGCGATCGCCAAGGTGGCGTTTACCAGCGAGGGCCGGGTGCGGGATGTGATCCGGAACTTCAATGCCCCGTTCTGGCACGAACGTGGCACGTCGAAGGCTAGGAGGGGTACGCGCAGCTTGCAACCCGACCGGGGAAGGCGCGTGTGACGGCGGCGGTGCGGCTGGAGACGCGCAGCCTTTCATAGATGTTTTCGAGGTGGGTACGCACGGTTCCCTCGGTCACGCCCAGGCGGCGGGCGATCTGGGTGTTGGTATGCCCAGCGGCGAGCAGATGCAGCAGTTCCCATTGCCTGGAGGTGAGCCGGGGAACAGGGTGACGGCGCCGCTCGGCCTCCAGGTAGGCGTGGTGCAGGTGCGGGCGCAACAGCGTGAGCACCGCCCGGTCCCGCTCGGAGAAATCCGGCCCGGGCCCGCGGTAGAGATACAGCCGGACGTGCCGCCCGGGTCCGGCGCTCAGCCCCGCGGAATCGGGCAGGCACAGCTGGAGCTCATGCTCTATCCCGAACGGCCGGTGATAGTCGCAGTACATGCCGGTGCTGTGCCATTGCCGCACGGAGTAGAAGTCAGAGGGTTTGACGACGCTGCGCCGGTCACCGGTGCGCTCGGGATAGGTGTTGGATAGGCAGTCCGAGCGGCAGGCCCACCAGTCCTCCCAGAGTGATGGGTCCAAGTCCTCGAAGGCCTTGAGTTCGTCGTCGCTTGGAGCCGGGATGGCTTGCAGGATCGAGTACGCTTGCCCGCTGGCGCCGCGATCGAGGGAGATGGCGTCGCAGCGGATCTGGCTCATCAGGTCGGCCAGCAGGGACGGCGGCAGCCCTTCCCCGTCCGGCAGGTCGGGGCGGTCCTGGCTGACCATGGCCGCCAGGGCACGCAGATCTCGTTCGCTGGCCACCGGAGCTACCACGACGCACCCCCCAACGATTTTACTCCGGCTGCGCCGAACTGGCCATCCGCAGAACGTCGGATAGCGACAACGATCATGGCGTGTGCACGCTGGTACCCGACCGGTCCTCAAGTGTGAGGAAGACCTCACATCTCGCAACAACCAGGCCTGGATATACCGAGAGAGGATGGGACATGGCGGGTATCGCTGCCACGTCGTTCGATCCCGAGCGCCTTGATCTTCTGTACCTGGATCAGGACTTCCAGATGGTGCATTGGGCGTTCAACCCGCTGCCATCGAGTGCCGATCAGAGGTAAGCATTCACGTCCCTCTGTTTGCTTGAGTTTTGGGTGACGCTGGGTTAGGGATGTCGAGGTCACGGTTGCGCTGCGGGGAGTGTGCCGTGGCGGCGGGCTGGGCCGGTTTCGGGGATGATCTCGTGGCGTGACCGAGTTGCTGCCGCCGGAGGATCCGCGTGATGCGCTGATCCGTGAGCAGGCGGGGCAGATCGAGGCGCTGACTGCGCTGGTCGCGGACCTGCGGGGGAAGCTGGATGCGGCGCTGCGGGCCGCGTCCAGGAATTCCGGGAACTCCTCGATGCCGCCGAGCGCCGATGACCTGCCGGGACGCCGGCCGCCGGCCCGGAAACAGCGGCGTGCTGCGGAGCGGGCGGAGCGGAAGCGGAAGCCGGGGAAGCAGCCCGGGGCGCCGGGCGCGGCGATGCGATGGCGCAGGGCAGATGAGGTCATCGGCCACTTCCCGCAGGGAGACTGCGAGTGCGGCGCTGACCTGGCCAGCGCCGCTGACCTGGGCGTTGCCCGGTCCTACCAGCAGGAAGACGTCCCCGAGCCGCAGCCGTCCAGGCGGTACCAGCACGATCTGCACAAGGCGCGGTGCGCCTGCGGGCGGGTCCACGTCGCGGGCCGCCCGGCCGGGGTGCCGGACGCGCCGCTGTCCGTCGGCCCCCGGCTGTCGGCGATGGCGGTCTACCTGTCGGTCTTCCAGCACGTCCCGGTCGAGCGGGCGCAGTTCCTGATCGCGGACCTGACCGGCGGCGTGCTGTCGGCCGGGTTCGTCCATTCGTGCCTGGGCAAGGCCGCCGGGCTGGTGACGGACGCGGTGCGGCTGATCCGCACCCTGATCGCCGCGGCCCCGGTCGCGGGGTTCGACGAGACGACGCTGCGGTCCGGTCCGGCCGGGGAGAAGAAGTACGTCCACGGCGCGTTCACCGAGCTGTACTCCGCGTTCTGGCTCGGCACCCGCAGCCTGGAGACCATGAGGGAAGCCGGGATCCTGCCGTCCTTCGCCGGGATCGTGGTCTCTGACCGCTACCAGGGCTACTACAGCCAGACCTGGCAGAACTTCGCCGGGCGCCAGGCGTGTGCAGCCCATCTCATCCGCGACTTCGCCGGCTGCGCGGAGACCTACCCGGACGCCGCCTGGCCAGAGCAGGCCATCCGGTCGCTGCGCGGCCTCATCCGTGCCTGGCACGCCGCCCGCGACCAGGGACTTCCCGCCATCTCCGACGGCGACCGGGAACCGCTGGAGACCGAGTTCCGCCGTGCCGTCACCGTCGGCCTGGCCGCTGTCTCCCGCGTCCCGGGCCCGAAGAACCAGGTCAGGCAGCAGCCCGGCCGCGAGCTCCTCGAGTTCTGCAAGACCCGGCAGGCCGACGTGCTCCGGTTCACCACCGATACCAGCGTCTGGCCGACGAACAACATCAGCGAGCGCGGCGTCCGCCCCCTGAAAACCCAGCAGAAGATTTCCGGCCGTCTGACCAGCAACGACGTCACCCAGCACCGGCTTGACATCCGCGGCTACCTCGACACCGCCCGCAAACACGGCCTCGGCGCCTACGAAATCCTGTGCCGGCTCATGACCGGAAACCCCTGGCTGCCCCCAGCCCAGCCGATCTCCCCGTAACAACACGATCAAACTCGCGCCACCATCACCGACCGTTCACCGGGGTGAATGCTTACGATCAGAGTTCACCGACGATGACGAGCATCATCAAGCAGAACCTCGGCGGAACGTTCTCGACGCCGCCGGTGGCGGTGTCCCTCCCGGGGGCCACGCCATTGATGAGCAGCCCGCCGACGGCGGTTGGGTTCCAGGCACACGTGGCAGAGCCGACTGGCGAATCGCTCCAAGTACCGCCGGGTGTGCATCACCCTGGCCCGGGAGGTGGCACGTCTCAGTCCGGGCCGCCGGGACCGCTTCCCGTCACCACCCAACCGCCTGCGCCGCCTGCGCCGTTTCGGGTCGTCGTGCTCGCGCTCGACCAGGACCATGCAATGCGCGTGCTCACAATGCCGAGCGGCGTCGCGGCGCTCCAGACTCTACCTGGCGGCCAGACGGAAGCTGATTTCGCCAGCCTCGGCGGGAATTTCATCAGCTCGCCGGCCGTCCTCGCGTACGACGAAGTGATCGAGGTTTTCGGCATCCAGGCCGACCGGGCCATGTACAGCTGCACGGCACACCGGACGCCTCTGGGCGATGTGTACGGCGACTGGACCTCGCTGGGCGGGATCTTCACCAGCGCCCCTACGGCCGTTTCCGGGGGCCTGGGGCAGGTCGACGTGTTCGCGCGGGACGCCAACTTCCAGCTCGCCCACCTGAGCTGGAACGGAACGACGTGGGGCGACTGGGAGAACCTGGGTGGGACGCTCGCCTCGGCACCGGTCGCGGTGAGCTGGGGACCCAACCGGATCGACGTGTTCGCCCTCCAGACTGACGGCAGCGTCGGCCACACCTGGTGGGACGGGCAGATCTGGAACCAATGGCAGCCGCTGGTCCCGCCCAGCCCGAGCGTCAGCCTGGTCGGCATCCCCGCGGCCATCACCTGGGGTCCGGAGCGCCTCGACGTGTTCGTCTCGGGCAACGACAGCAACCTCTACCACTTCACTCAGACCGCCGGTGCGTTCGGCGCGCCCGAGTCGCTCAGCGCTCCAGTGACCCTCCCGCCCATCTGGGCGGGCAATGCCTGGACGCCCTCACCCACCGCGATCGCGGTGGCCCTCAACCACGTGGTCACGCTCGGGCTCGCCAACCAGGGGAATGACGAGGGAGATCCGATTGCGCCGGTGGCGGGCTACCGGATCTGGGATGGCGCCACGTGGCGCGGCTGGGCTCCGCTCGACTCCTGCGGGCTCCCGTCGCGGTACCGGTTCTCGGTCGATTACGTCACCTGCCAGACACCACGCGCGCTGATAGATGACTCCGACAGCGCGACCGCATCAATCACCGCGGGCAACGGACAAATCCAGAACGTCAGCCAGAGCCTCGGCAACCTCGGCGGAACCGATCAGGCGCAGACCAACTTGGTCTTCTTCGAGCCGGTACCGGTCGAGTTGTGCGAGACCGCCATCTTCAGCTACCAGGTGATGAACAGCTCAGCCAATGAGCCCAACGACATCAACACGGCGTTGGAGAAGGTTGCTACCGACCTCGCCCAGTTCGCGCTCAAGTCGATCGAAAGCGACCTGGCCAGTGCCAAGGCGATCACGTCGATCACCGTGGCGACAAGCGTCGTGCCGGTCATCGGCACGATTCTTGCCCTCCTCGGCGAATGGGTGCTCAGTGAACTTCCCGGCGCTGTCGTCCCCGGAGCTTGCGACGGCATGGTCGCCCTTGAGCAGGATGTGCTGCTCGGGATCGACATCGCGCTCGCGACAGCGGGCGGCAAGGTGCACTCGGTGACAACCGAGCACCCCGGCACCACGTCCGCTGATGGGTGCGGCCCAACCTCTCAATACCAGGTGCAGTGGTCGATCACGCAGGTCTGAGCCATCTCATTTGCCGCCGTCACTCCCTGACGGCGGCAGTCGAACCGCCACGGCATGTGTTCACGGTAAATGGCCCGGGTTCGGGGGGAACGTGAGAGTCGGCATTATCGGGGGGTCGATCGCCGGATGCGCGACTGCGGCGCTTCTGCATCGAGTCGGCCACGACGTCATCGTCTTCGAGCGGTCCGGGTCCGACCTGGTGAGCCGGGGTGCCGGGATCGGTACGCCGACGACTGTCTGGCAGGACATGATGGCGCACGGTCTGATCGATGAGACCCTCCCCGCCTTCCAGGTCGGCTACTTGCGGTTCGTCACCCGCGGCTCCGGGACCGGCCAGCCGCGGTGGCTGGGCGACGTCCAGCCACCGCTAAGCGTCACGCTGGTCAACTGGGCCGATCTGTACCAGTGGCTTCGGCGGGGCGTCCCTGACGAGCTGTACCGCAGCGCCGCGGCCGTCGAGCTGATCGACGTGCGGCCTGACGGCACGACGTTGCATCTTGGCCTGGGCGGCGCAGTGGACTTCGACCTGGTCGTCTGCGCCGACGGGTATCGCTCGATCGGACGCAGGCTCATTGACCCCGGCGCCGCGCTGCGCTACCGGGGGATGGTGTCGTGGCGGGGGCTCCTGCGCGAGAGCGACCTCAGCGCCGATCCCCTCGACGGCTGCGATCTGCTGCGGGTCGGATACCAGGGGGGGCACGGGGTCCTGTATTACATCCCCGGATCCGGGCAGAGCGCCGAACCGGGCAAACGCCTTCTCAAGTGGGGTTACTACCTCCAGGTTCCGCAGGGTGCGCTGTCCTCGGTGCTGGTCGATGATCAAGAGCGGCAGCAGTCCAGCTCGGTACCGTTCGGGAAGGTGCATCCGCAGGTCAGGGCGGGCTTCGAGTCCCGCCTGGCGGACCTGTTGCCCCCGGTGCTCTTCGAGGTGGTGCAGCAGAGCGCCAACTCGGCGATCCAGGCCATTTACTCCGTTGCGCCCCGCAGCTACGCCCGCGATCGCGTGTGCCTGGTCGGCGACGCCGGTGCGGTGTTCCCCCCGTTCACCGGCAGCGGCGTCCTGAAGGCGGTGGCCAATGCCACCTCATTGGCGGACGCCCTCGCCGACGCCCCGGCCGTTGATGATGCCCTGCGCCGGTGGAGTCAGGCCCAACTCCAGGTCGCTGCCCAGGTCATGCCGTTCGCTGAATACGCCGAGCGGAGCCAGGTGTTCGACATGCCAGACCTCGCCGCCATGCCCACCGCAGCGACCAACGACTGGCTGGCCTCCGCCTACTCCGGGTTCGTCCTCACGTTCCCCGGCGTGTGACCGGCAGACGGCAGACGCAAAGTCCGTCACCGCTTCATCCCGGCAGACCGGGTACCGGCGCAGAACGCTCCATCTCGCGCTATACCTCGGATGGACATGCTGCGGCGGGCACGCCGGGCTCGGCGTTCGGCGTACCGTTCCGCACCGTGGGTCAGGCGAGTACGGAGCGCGATCCGGATGCTCGTAGGGAGGCTGAGGCGGGAACTGAGGCTGTGGCGCCCCCTGGCGCGTGTCCTGTGGCCTGAATGGATCCCACGGCGGCTGCTCGCTCATCGTGTCCCTCCCCAAGGCGGTCCGCTGGGCCGCCTTCCCGCAGAGGAGACGCGCCCGTAGCGCCGGAGGTGTACGGAAGGTACGAACAGGACGCCGTCTTGTGATCAGCCTGTGTCCCGGCTCCGGCGCACTATGACCTGAAACAAGCCGCTGTTACGGGCAAGCTTGACCCAGGGAGGATGAATGGACGGCCCGAAGCACTACAGCATTGCGCAGATCCTTGCCACACAGGCTGATAATGCGCTCAGGGCCGGCGAATACGACCGGGCATCTGCCTTGGCTGCGCTCGCCCAGGTCCACGCAACGCTGGCCCGGACAGCCGCTACCGCCGTCGCCCCGGTCGACAACAGGGACGCCTGGCACAATGTGGCCGGACCCGGGAGCCCGTGACCACCCGCCTGACAGGGACGCCACTCCTACGGGATCTGGTGCAGTGACCGGGAGCGAACTACCCTCAAGCCGATGGGAATCCGGAGCCGCTTGCTGATCCTGCTGGCAGGAGTCGGCCTGATCATGGCCGGCATCCTCTGCCTGTGCCTGTCAGGTGCCGTGTTCACGGGATGGTGGCAGGGCACGCTGGACGCGTTCGGCGTTGGCTTCACCGTCGCCGGCATCGTGGACGTGCTGGCGATCTTCGCGCTTAACCAGTCCATCGCGGCTGATGAGCGGCGGAGGGAGGAGAATAACCAGCGGGCCCTGGAGATCCTGCAGCTGCCGCGAGACGACGAGTGGCGTAGCCGCGCCGCGTACGACCTCATCAGGAACAGCAGAGGCCTGATGGACCTGCAGCTGGTCGACCAGCTCAAACCCCTCGCGAGGGACTGGATGACGAGGAGATCCCGCCTGTTGTGAGGCAGCAAGCGACGCGACGCCCGAAGACGTCGCGCCATGGTCATGGCGACGCGCCCCAGGCGCCCGGGAGCTGGTGACCCAGGCTGTGCCCGCACTCTCTCGCTTTCAGCTAGCCTGCGTCCTCCCCGGCCCCCGTTCGGGACGCGGATCCGGCACCGTCTGCGACGGCCCTCAGCGGCGCGGTCCGCTTCCCGGGCCGGCTGGCTGCCCGCTGAGCCACTCATCCACGTCGGCCCAGTCGTAACAGGATGCTGCCGCCAGGTTTCCTCCACCTGGGGCCCCTGCCCTGCCACCGCCAGTTGGCAAGTGTCTGCTCGGACTTCTTCAGGTAGGCCGCTACCTCGCCCGGTGTCGCGAGCGGGATGCGGCGGTAGCCGGAGCCGCTCACGACCGGCGTTGCGGCGCATCCGCTGACGGCCCCGCCGGAGGCTCGAACATGTAGCGCCCATCCTCGGACAGCCACGCCGTGACCGGGCGTCCGCCGGCTCCGTTAAGCAGGATGGGTTCTTGCAGCGGATCCCACCTCTCCGCAGCAGGAACCCCATGGCCTCCATCTGCGGGTTGCGCGCCTTGGCAAGCGCCAGGTGGTCGGGACATAGCAGTGTGCCGCTTGCGGCGCTGCTGATGGCGGCGTCCCCGCGGTCGTCCTTGCCCGTGGCCCGGCGGCGCTGGATCCCGCCGCCGTGCAGGCCCAGGCGCATGCCGCACGCCTCGCACATAGCGTCCTCGGGCCGGCCGTTGCCGGCCCGTGTTCGGACGAGTAGCTCCCCTGCCGTCGGGAGCTTCCGCATTCTCCGTATAAGCCTGTCGCTAGTGAACGGGCGGACCGCCGTCAGGGGGGTGACTCGCTGAATCGGGTCCGGCCAGCGGCGGAGGGGGACCCGAATCAAGCCGGTGGTGCGTTTCATGGCCAGCGACCCTGCCATCCGGGAGGCCTGCGGAAGAGGATCCGTGCCCATTACGGCGCGTCCGGGCATACCCGGACCCCGGATGCTTATCGCAGCGAAGCGGAGTGGGGTAGTTTCCGGAGGCCGAAGTATGGCGATGCTGGAACGCATGCTCGATAAGACTCCGCAAGCTGACCGGATACTCATTGCGCAGTTGCATGGCGAGTCGGAGCGCCATGCCCGGCGGGGGAACCTGGCCGAGGACGAGCGCGCCGCCGCGGTGGCTGCGGTTCGCGAGCTCGCTGGTGGCCGCTGTGACTTGCTGGCGCACGTGGCCGGGATCCTCGAGGGCTTCTCCGAGGGCGAGCCCGACGAGGCGACGCGCCGTAGGGCGGCCGGGCTGTGCCGTGATGCCGGGGCCGACCCGGAGCTGATCCCGGAGTGGACCGAGATCGGGCGCCGGCGCCGTGCCGATGCCCGGAGGCTGCCGTTCTCGGGAGGCCTGCGCGGCCCGTTAGGCAGCTATCGCAGAAAAGCCGGGCGAGTCACGCCGTTGAGCGCCCCCTGTTTTTGCGGGACGGCTCGTGCGCTACCCCAGAAAACAGTCCGCTTGCTGCAACAAGTCAGGCTGCCCCAACCGTCAGCCCTCCTGCTGCCAGGTGCAGCCTCCGTTGATGTCGAATGCCTTCGCCCCGGACAGGTCGACGGTATCCGGCCCCGTGAAGTTGTCATTGGAGATGATGTCGTTGATCGGGTCGAGGCCGGACAGGGTGGCCTCGTAGCACTGCGATCCGCCGCTGGTGTGCCAGGTGCCGCCGGGGATGTCCTGGCCGATGACGTAAACGCCGTCGGCGCTGATCTGCGTGGCTTCCCCCTGGGCGTTCGCCGTGGCCTGGACGGTGGCAGTAGCAGTCGCGGTGGCAGTCGCGGTGACGGTGACGGTGACCTGCGTCCCCGGCTGGGTCACGGTCACGGTCGGGCCCGGGACGGCGACGGTCTTAGTGCTGCCGCTCGCGGTAGCGGCTCCTATGGCGGCCAGCACGATGATGAACGCGCCGGCGCCGATGAGCCCGGTGAGCACCTTGTGCCGGGCTGGCCATGATCTCTGCGGGCCGTGGCCGGGCTCCGGGCCGGTGAACGGCTGCTGCTGCGGCCCGGGCGGCGGATAGGGCTGCTGGCCGTACGGCGGCTGCTCCTGCGGGTAGGGCTGCTGCGGCTGGCCCTGCTGCCCCGGGTCGCCGGACTGTGGCCCGAACCCGAATGGCGTCCCTTGCGTGAGTGGCGGCTGGGGCGGCGGCTGCTGGGCATAGGGCGCCTGTTGCCCGTATGGCTGCTGCTGCGGATATTGAGGTTGGCCCTGAGTCGGATGCGTATCTTGCCGGCTGAACGGATCCCATGGCGGCTGCTGATTGGTCATGCTTCCTTCCCCCCGCGCGGCCTCGGGCGCCGCGCTTGTCCCGCTTGTGAAGACGCGGCAGCATTGCCAGAAGTGTGCAGAGAGCGCGGAATCGACTCGGTCCTGTAACCGGCCTGTGTCCGTCACTGAATCTCCTGCCCCGGTTAGTTCACGACAGCGGACGGGTTCTGCTCCTCCCGCAGTCATTTGCAGACCCGGCCAACACGAACACACCCGGGTGCGCTCAAGTAGAGCCGGGTCAGCTATTGGGCCGTGTAGCTAGTCGCCGTCCTTGTTCAGGCCTTATATGCCGAACGGTCCGTGGTTCCCCGGTCAGCTCCAGGGGTACCAACTTGCGGTCCCCGCGGGAAGCACTCATCCTGATGAACGGGTGTCAAGCATTGTGAGCTCGGAGTGGCGATTTCGAGCACAGCGCGCCGTACGAGGCAGGCGGACGAACTTGTGCCTGCAACGGCGACCCGAAATGCCGGCACGACCACCGGCTCAAACAGCACCCCGGATGGACCGCCGAGCACCTCCCCGACGCGACCGTCCGGTGGACCATGCCCAGCGGACGGTACTACACCACCGAACCCACCCGGTACCCCATTTAGATCTAGGACCTCGTGGTCCACAGGTAAATGCTGCCGTTGCCGTCGGCAGCGGCCAGCATGCTGCCATCCGGGCTGAACGCCACGCCGTCCACGCCGCCGCTGCCCGGATCGGCCAGCGTGGCAACCAGCTTCCCGGTGCTCACCGTCCACACGTACGTGTGCCCGTTGCCGTCGGCCGTAGCCAGCAGGCTGCCGTCCGGACTGAACGCCACATCAAGGACATTCGTGCCGTGCGGGTCGGGCAGGGTGGCGGCGAGCTTCCCGGTGGCCACGGTCCACAGGTAGCTGCGCCCGCTGCTGTCCGCGGTGGCCAGCAGGCTGCCGTCCGGGCTGAACGCGACCGCGGCCACGCCGCCGCTGCCCGGGTCCGCCAGGGTGGTGAGCTGCCCGGTGGCCACCGTCCACACGTAGGCGTGCCCGTTGCTGTCCGCGGCGGCCAGCAGGTCGCCGTCCGGGCTGAACGCGACACTGGTCAGGCTGCCGGCGGCGGGTTCGCGGAAGCTATGGGCCAGCGCGCCGCTGGTCACCGTCCACACGTCGACCTGGCCGCTATGGCCGGCCGCGGCCAGCAGGTTGCCGTGCGGGCTGAAGGCCAGGCCGGCCAGGCCGCCGCTGGTGGTGTCGGTCAGGGTGCTGGTGAGCTGCCCGGTGGCTGCGCTCCACAGGTAGGCGTGCCCGTTGCTGTCCGCGGTGGCCAGCACGCCGCCCGCCGGGCTGAACGCGATGTCGGTCACGCCGCCGCTGGCCGGGTCCGGCAGCGTGGTCGTGAGTCGGCCGTCGGTAGCGGTCCACACGTAGCCGGATCCGCCGTTGCCCGCCGCGGCCAGCAGGCTGTTGTCCGGGCTGAACGCGACGGTGGTCAGGCCCTGGCTGGGCGGGCCGGTCAGCACGTTGCGCAGCCGCGGGTGGAACGGGCCCGGCCCGGCCGTCAGGGCGACCAAAGCGGTCGTGAGCAGGACGATCAGCACTACGCCCGCGCCCGCGGCGAGCAGCAGCCGGCGGCCCCGCAGGCGCCGGATGCGGTCCCAGGCGGACGGCCGGCCTAGCCCGGCGGGCCCGGACGGCCGGGCGGGCCCGGGCGGCCCGTCAGGCCCGGACGGTCCGGTCGGCCGCCGACGGGCCGCGGCCAGAAGCCGGATCCGGCGTGTAGGGGACCGTCGAGCCCGTGCCGTTCGGGTGCCGGCTCGCATCCTGGAAGATCAGCGCGGGGCCAGGGCCATCCGGCGGCTCCTGACCGGGCCGCGCGTCCGTCGGCTCCTGATCGGGCCGTACGTCCGGCGGGGCCCAGGCGGCGCTGGCGATGGGCCGGACGATCGTGTCGGCGCCGGGGTCCGCACTCTGGCCAGCGGCGGCTGCCGCCGGGGCCGGAGCGCCGACGCTGACCCGGGCGGGGGCCGGCTCGTCCCGGAAGAATCCGGCGGTGACGTGAGGGGGCAGCCAGCCCGAGCTCAGGTGGGTGTCGCCCAGCTCGGCCAGCAGCTCGGTCAGGGTGGGCCGGTCGGCGGGCGCCTTGGCCAGGCAGCGCCCGGCCAGCCCCCGGATCTCGGCCGGCACGTCATGCAGGTCCGGCGGGTGGTGCACGACCCGGTACAGCAGGGCAGGCGCCTCGCCGCTGCCGAACGGCCCGTGACCTGCGGCCGCGTAGGTCAGCACCGCGCCCAGGCTGAACACGTCGCTGCGCGCGTCGACCCGCAGGCCGTCGGCCTGCTCGGGCGACATGTAGCCGGGCGAGCCGAACACCGTGCCGGTCTCAGTCATCACGGTGGCCTCGGAAACGGCCCGGGATATCCCGAAGTCGATGACCCGGGGCCCGTCCTGGGCCAGCAGCACGTTGGAGGGCTTGAGGTCTCGGTGCACCACGCCCTCGGCGTGGATCGCGGCCAGGCCTTCGGCCAGCCCGGCGGCCAGGGCCAGCACGGTGCGGACCGGCAGCGGCCCGTACCTGGTCACCACCTGTGCCAGCGACGGCCCGGCGTAGGAGGTGGCCAGCCACAGCACCGGACCGTCCAGGTTCGAGCCGAGCAGGGACGCCGTGCACGCGCCGTTGACCTTGCCCGCCGTCTCGACCTCGATCTTGAACCGGTGCCGGAACTCCGGATCGGCGGCCAGGTCGGCCCGGATGACCTTGACCGCCACCCGCCGGCCGCCGGGGGACAGGCAGAGATACACCTGCCCCATGCCGCCGCCGCCCAGGACGTCGATGACCCGGTACTCGCCGATCCGCTCCGGATCGCCGGGCCGCAGTTCTTCCCCCACCCCGGGCACCTCGGTCAGCCGGACGCTTCGGCCGCCGGGCGGACCGGCAGGTGCAGGCAGCAGCAGTCGGGCTGCCCGCACGGGACCACCCGGACGCCACGATCCACCACGCACCCGCATTCCGCGCAGTTCACCTTCACATCCCCGATCGTAGCCGCGGCATGGACCAGCCCCCGGCGCAAACAGCGCCAGGGGCTGGCCTGCGAGCAGCTGCGGCGGCCCGCGCCGCCGCCGGGTCGGCACCGCCGCGGCCCGCCGGTCAGTGCCGCCCGCTCAGTGCCCGCCTGGTCAGTGCCGCCCGCTCAGTGCCCGCCCGGTCAGTGCCGCCCAGTCAGGCCGCTGCCCAGTCGGGCCGCCGGCCGAGGTAGCACAGCAGCGCGGCCGCCTCGTCGGCCCCGGGCCCGGCCTCGAGCGCCTGCGCGTAGGCCCCGTACGCGCGCAGCGGCTCGACGATGCCCTCCGCGACCGGCCGCAGCGCCCGGGCCAGGGCCGGGGTGAGCGGCGAGCCCTGCCCGGTGGCCAGCGCGATGTCCCAGGCGTGGATGGCCGCGTCCAGCGCGGCGGCGCCGGCCGCGTCGGCGGGCGGCATCTCGCCCTGCGGCAGCGGAGTCGGCACCGTCGCGGCACCGGCGACGCTCCAGGCCGGCGCGGACTCGGCCAGCGCCTCCTCGGTGTAAGCCACCGGGTCCGCGCCGAGCTGGCCCGACGGCGCAAACGGATTCTCGCCCGGCATGGCTTTCCCGGCCAGGGCGGCGCCCCACACCCGCTGGTCGAGCGCCGCGTGCTGCAGCACCTGCGCCACGGTCCAATCCGTGCACGGCGTCGGCCGCGACCAGCCGTCCGGCCCGACTCCGGCTACCGCGGCGCGGAGCATGGCCCGGGCCTCGTCCAGCACGTTCCAGCCGGTCAGGATGATCTCGCTCATGACTTGCTCCCCATCTCCCGAGCCCGCCGCGGCAGCCCGAACGCCAGCGCGAACGAGCAGGCCAGCAGGCCTACCGTAGCCAGGACCGTCCATTCCGCGGCCCTGGAGTACACCGGCACGTGCGCGCCGGACCCGGAGGTCAGCGCGAAGAACACCGCGCCGATCCCGGCGATGCCCAGCGACATGCCGAGCGAGTTCACCGTCTGCAGGACGCCGGAGGCCGAGCCCATCTCCCGCGGCCGGACGCCCGCCATCACGATGTCGAACAGCGGCACGAACACCATGCCCATCCCGATCCCGCCCACGATCATCGGGGCCAGCAGGTCCGCGGTCGACGGGTCGCCGCCCGCGCCCCGCAGCACCGCGTAGACCGCCAGCAGCCCGGCCGCCTCGATCACCAGGCCGGCGTGCAGGATCCGGCGGCCGAGCTTGCCCATCGCCATGCCGCCCACCGCCGAGCCGACGAACGCGCCCGCGGCCCAGGGCGCGGTGGTCAGGGCCGAATGCCAGGGCGTGAAGCCCAGCCCGTTCTGCAGGAACACGTTGAAGATCATCCCGATGCCGCCCAGCGAGGCGACGAACGCGATCGAGAACACCACGCCCGCCCGGTACGACCGGTGCGCGAAGATGGACGGCTCGACCAGCGGGGTACGCCCCGCGCGCTGACGGCGGACCTGGTAGACGGCGAAGGCGGCCAGCAGCAGCACCGCGGCGGCCAGCATGCCGAGTAGCCAGGCCGGCCAGCCCAGCTCGTGCCCCTGCGCCAGCGGGAAGACCAGGCCGAACATGGCCACCCCGGCCAGCGCCGCGCCCGGCAGGTCCAGCCCGCCGCGCCGCGCCCCGGCCCCGATCGTCGCGGGCAGGAACCGGGCGCCCAGCACCAGCGCGGCCAGCCCGACCGGCACGTTGACCAGGAAGATCATCCGCCAGCCGGCCCCGAACAGGTCGGCGGCGATCAGCCCGCCCGCCGCGATCGGCCCGAGCATGGCCGACAGGCCCATCACCGGCCCGTAGACGCCGAACGCCCGGCCCATCTCGTGCGGCTCGAACAGGTCCGAGATCAGCCCGAATACCTGCGGCAGCATGATCGCGCCCAGCGCCCCCTGCGCCGCCCGGGCCGCGATCAGCTCGCCCGCGGTGCCCGCCGCCGCGCACGCGGCCGAGGCGGCCACGAACCCGGCCATCCCGGCCAGCAGCACCCGCCGCCGGCCGAAGATGTCCCCGAGCCGCCCGCCGGTCAGCAGTCCCGTCGCCATGGCCAGCGCGTAAGCCGCGGTCACCCACTCGATGACCGCGTACGAGCCGCCCAGGTTGTGCCGGATGGTCGGCGCGGCGACCTGCGTGATGGTCGCGTCGAGCAGGTCCATCACCGCCGCGGTGATCACCGTCCCGAACGCCACCCAGCGCCACCGCCGCCCGGCCCGCCCTGGTTCGCCGGAACGCGTCCCCTGGGCCGCTTCCCCGGTCCTGGTCTGCGGTGCTGATGTCATCGGATCCTCCCGTACTACCGGAACGAAATCTTCTGTTCCAACGATATCAGAACGGAATGCTTTGTTCCAGTCATCTGCTACACTTTTCCGCATGACCGAGCCGACCTCAGCCCGTGGCCACGCGCAGCCTGGCCACTCGCGCGCCGACCGCCCGCACGAGGGGCCGCTCAGCGGCCGGCAGGCCGAGGCCGCCCGCAACGACCTGCGCATACTCGAATCGGCCCGGGCGGTGTTCGTCGCCGATCCCGGCGCGCCGATCACCGCCGTGGCCAAGCACGCGGGCGTGGGCATCAGCGCCCTGTACACCCGCTATCCCAGCAAGGAGGATCTGCTCCGCAAGCTGTGCACCGACGGCCTGAACATCGTCGTGGCCGAGACCGAGACCGCCCTGGAGCAGGTCAAGCAGGGCCGCGACCACTGGCAGGTCTTCGCGGACTTCATGACCAACCTGGTCGACGCGGACACCACCTCGATGACCCTGGCGCTGGCCGGCAAGTTCACCCCCACGCCGGACATGTTCGCCCTGGCCAACCGCTCCAGCGCGCTCATGGACGAGCTGTTCGCCCAGTTCCGCGACGTGCTGCGCCGCGACGTGGCCCTGCACGACCTGTCCCTGGTCTTCGAGCTCGTCGCCGTGATCAAGATCCCGCCCGCCGAACGCACCAGGCAGCTGCGCCGCCGCTACCTGGCCCTGATCCTGGACGGCCTGCGCGCCCGCGACCGCGAGGAACTCCCCGGCCCGCCGCCCACCTGGCCGGAGCTCAGCGACCGCTGGATCCCCGCGGCCGG
The DNA here is from genome assembly GCA_963790065.1 of uncultured Actinomycetes bacterium. Classification (GTDB taxonomy): domain Bacteria; phylum Actinomycetota; class Actinomycetes; order Streptosporangiales; family Streptosporangiaceae; genus Palsa-504. Next base: position 776,020 of record CAWBNK010000006.1, read on the forward strand.
CTCATGAAGGACGGCGGGCCAGGACAAGACGGCTCATTACTGGCCGCGAGCCCGCTTCCGCCGCTTGCCTTCGTGCATGGCCTGCACCCGGGCCACCGGGATGGCCCGCCCCTCCTCGACCAGCTCCGGGCTCAGCGCCTGCGGCGCGGGCCGCTGGCCCGCCCACGGCTGGCCGCCGGCCAGCAGGTCCGGCGCGGTCAGCACGGTGAAGTCGCCCGGCTTGACCCCATCCAGGTCCTCCCACCGCACCGGGAACGAGACCGGCACGCCCGGCCGGGCCCGCGGGCTGTAGGCCGCGGCCACGGTGGCGCCGAACGCCCGGGTCGCGTCCAGGAACACCTTGCCCTCCCGGTCATCCTTGATGAACGCCGTGGTGGCCAGGGCCGGGTCGAGCCGTTCGGCCCGGGCCGCGATGGCCCGGGTGGCCGCGGCCGCCTCCTCGCTGCTGGCCTCGATCGGCACGTAGACGTGCAGGCCCTTGGCCCCGCTGGTCTTCACCGCGCCGGCCAGGCCGACCTCGTCGAGCGCCCGCCTGATCAGGTGGGCGGCCGCCACCGCGTGCCCGAACTCGCCGCCGGACGGCGGGTCGATGTCCAGCACCAGCTGGGTGGGACGGTCCAGGTGCCCGGCCAGGCCCAGCGTCGGGTGGTACTCGACGGCCCGCTGGTTGGCGAACCAGGTCAGCGTGCGCCGGTCGTCGCACAGCGCGTAGCGGACGTTCCGCCGGGACGACTCGGCCCACAGCGTTACGGTCGCCATCCACGACGGCGCGTAGTCGGGCACGTTCTTCTGCATGAACGGCTCCTGCCCGCCCCGGACCCTGATCACCGACAGCGGCCGGTCCCGCAGCTCGGGCAGGATGAAGTCCGCCACCGCCGCCAGGTAGTCCACTAGGTCCCGCTTGGTCGCCCCGGCCCCGTCGAACAGCGGCTCGTCCAGGTGCGTCAGCGCGATGCCGTCCCGTTGATCCCGTTGCGGTGTCCCCATGGCTCACCGTATACACGGTGGCCTGGGGCAGGCACCAGGGTCCGTTCGGCATAAAAAAGATCGCCGACGGTAGGGTGAGAGCCGATCAGGCGGGAGGGAATCATGGCGTTCAGTGGCTGGCCGGAAGAGGCGCTGGATTTCTACGACGGGCTCGCGGCCGACAACTCCAAGACCTACTGGACCGAGCACAAGGCCGTCTACGAGGACAAGATCCTGCGCCCGATGACCGAGCTGACCGAGGAACTGGCCGAGGAGTTCGGCGAGCCGAAGATCTTCCGGCCCTACCGCGACGTCAGGTTCAGCCGCGACAAGACGCCGTACAAGACCCACATCGGCGCGGTCATCGGCGGCAGCGGCTACGTGCAGCTGTCCGCCGAGGGCCTGGGCGCCGGGGCCGGGATGTGGCAGATGAGCCCGGAGCAGCTGGCCCGCTACCGCGCGGCCGTGGCCGACGACATCCCGGGCGGCGAGCTCGAGCAGATCATCGCCCGGATGGAGAAGTCCGACGTCACCGTGCACGGCCACGGCGCGCTGAAGTCCGCGCCGCGCGGCTACCCGGCCGACCACCCGCGGGTGGCCCTGCTCCGGTACAAGGGCGTGACCAGCTGGATGCAATGGCCGGTGGAGGCCTGGCTGGAAACTGCGGCGGCCAAGGACCGTATCGCTTCTTTTCTCCGAACGTCCCAGCCGCTCTGCTCCTGGCTCGCCCAGCACGCCGGCCCGTGAGGTCGCCGGCCGCGGCGCCGGCCGCGTCGGCCCGGCGGCGTACGCTAACTGACCGGTACGCCTACTTCGCAAGGGGCATGCAGTGAGCGAACCCGACGACGCCCTCCGGGTGTCCGACGCCGAGCGTGACGCCACGCTGCGCACCCTCGGCGACCACGCCGCCGTGGGGCGGCTGACCCTGGACGAGCTTGAGGAGCGGTCCGGCCGGGCGCTGACCGCCAAGACCCGCGGCGAGCTGGCCACGCTGACCAGCGACCTGCCCGCCGGAGGCATGCCCGGCCTGGCGCCGTCCGCGAAGAAGCCGGTGCGCTGGATGGTCTCCATCATGAGCGGCTCGCACCGGCGCGGCCGGTTCCGCACGGCCGGCACGATCAACGCCGTGGCCATCATGGGCGGCGACGACATCGACCTGCGCGAGGCCGAGATCGAGGGCGGCGAGCTCACCCTCAACCTGTACGCCTTCATGGGCGGGGCCCAGATCTACGTGCCCGACTCGGTGGACCTGGAGGTCGGCGGCTTCTCGTTCATGGGCGGCCACGAGGACATCGGCAGCGAGCGCCCGCCGCGCCCCGGCGCCCCGGTCATCAGGATCCGCGTCTGGAACCTGATGGGCGGCGCGTCCATCTACCGGCTCCCGCCCGAGGCCCGCGGCGCGAGCCTGAAGCAAGCCCGCCGCCTGGCCAAGGCCGCCGAACGCGGCCAGCTCCCGGCGCCGGGCGAGGTCACCGGCACCTAACGGCGCGGCCGCCCGGGTGACCCGCCGGACCACGGCGGCGCGACGCATCGGTGACGCGCCGTTGCGATCCTCGGGGCATGAGCAGTCCCATGGTGCTCGCGGCCGTAAGCGACGGGATCCGCCGGATCCTGTGGAACTCGTTCGCCGCTGATCCCACGGTGCGCCCGCTGGTCGGCACCGAAGAGGCGATCGTGTTCCTCAACCCGACCCAGACCGCTCAGAACTCGTCGAACCGCGTCTCCCTCTGGCTGTACCTGATCGCCGAGAACGAGTTCCTCAAGAACACCCCGCCGCAGCGGGTGGCCGACGGCACCGAGCAGTTTCCGCCGCTGGCCCTGGATCTGTACTACCTGTTCACGCCGTTCGGGCCTTCGGCCGAGGCGGACCTGCTCATCCTCGGGCGGGCCATGCAGGCCCTGTACGACAGCGCCAGGATCACGCTGATCAACCCGCAGGCCGTGGTCGCCGAAGACCTGAGCATCAACTTGTTCCGGCGCACGCTAGACGAGCTGAGCCGGGTGTGGGAGGCGCTGCAGGAGCCCTACCGGCTGTCCGTCTGCTATCAGGTCCGGGTCACCCGGGTCGACAGCACGCTCAGCACCATGGTGCACCCGGTGCTCGAGATGACGACCGACTTCACCCAGGACATGACCCTGGCAGGCCTGCCATGACCACCCCGCTGACCGAGGCACGGGTGACCCGGGCCTGCGCGATCTTCACGGTGACGGACAGCTTCGTGATCCTGCGGGGTGTGGCCGGGCCGGGCGCGGCCCGCCAGGCCCGGGGGCCGATCGGCTTCGGCCTGACCGCGATCGGCACCGGCGCCGCACGCCAGCCGCTCGCCGCGGGCTGGGCGCTGCCCGTCGTCCAGGGCAGCTCCGGCGCGTTCATCAGCTACGGGATCATCGCCGACCCGTCGGGATGGCGGTCCCGCCCGTCCGGCCCGCCGCTGGCCGTGGAGGTAACGGTGACCGGCCCGGCCTACCGGGTTACGTCCCCGGTAAGCCTGCAGCTGGTCAACCTGGACCCGGCGCAGCTCACGACACCGATCACGCCGATCGCGGTCCAGCTCGGGCCGGGCTACGGCTACCCGTTCCCCGCCACGCCGGCCGGGTACTCCCTGGTCCGCGGCGAGGTGCTTAAGGCTGCGGGCGGCCCCGGAATAGACCAGGCGCAGGTCACGGCCACGGACGCGGCAGGCAACTGGTCGGACACGTACCTCACCGACGGCACCGGGCAGTGGGTGTTCGCCATTCCCGACGCGCAGGCCGGCCAGATCACCATCACTGCCCGCAACCCGGCGGGTGCCCAGGTCTCGGCGCAGGTCACCGTCACGGTGTCCAGCACGATCGCCGTTCCCCTGCTCATTCTTCCCTGACCGACCGAACGGAGCATCATGCCTGAATACCTCGCCCCCGGCGTCTACGTCGAGGAAATCAGCACCGGGCCGGTCCCGATCGAGGGCGTGAGCACCAGCACGACCGGAATGGTCGGCCCGACCCCCCGGGGGCCGCTGCACCCGCAGCTGGTCACCTCGTGGCTGGAGTTCCAGCTTTGGTACGGCGGCCTGACCGAGCTCGGGGCCTCCTCGGTATTCGCCGCCTCGGCGCAGCAGGGATTCGCCTACACTACGTGGGCGGTCAATGGGTTCTTCAACAACGGCGGCAGCGAGCTGTTCATGGCCCGGATCGTCGGGGACCAGGCCCCGAATCCGCTGCCGAATCCGGCCCCGACACCGCCGAGCCCGGCCGCGCTCGACCTGACGTGCACCACGGCGGCGGGTGCCACCACGCTGACCGTCCAGTCCGTGGGGCCGGCCGACCTGACCAATCAGATCTTCGTCCGGGTGGCCGATCCGACGCTGCGGGATCCGGCTAATCCGAACAATCCCGATCCGACTCGCAGGCAGATCAGCATCGCGTTCTACGATGTCGCCCCGCCCGTGCCGTTGGTCGACCCCTTGTCGCGCCTGTCGGCCGACCTGCGCAATCCCAACCGGCGCGACCCCACCATCCTGGAGGACTACGACAACCTCCAGGCCGGGGACATCCTGGTCGCGCTGAGCGCGTCGACCCTCATCACCGTGGCCTTCGCGGCAGGTGCGCAGCCTGCCCTGCCGGACAAGGTGGCGTTCACCGCCCTGGCGGCGGGCAGCTACGGCTACCCGCTGGTCGACCTGAACTACATCGGCGACGAGACCAAGCCGCTCGACCAGCGGACCGGGCTGGCCGCGCTGGCCACCCTCGACGAGGTGGCGCTGCTGTGCGTGCCGAACGAGGTGACCGATCCGACCGGCACCATCACCGACGAGGTCCGCATCCAGTGCGAGCTGCTGCAGGACCGCTTCGCGGTCCTGCAGGTCCCGGCGGGCCAGTCCGACCCCGCGAGCATCTTCCCCCCGTTCGCCTCGTCCTACGTGGGCCTCTACTACCCCTGGCTCACCGTCGTCGACCCGATCACCCAGGCCACCATGTCGGTCCCGGCCGGAGGTCACATCGCGGGAGCCATCGCCGCGACCGACGACGCGCGCGGGGTGCACAAGGCGCCGGCCAACGTGGAGGTGGCCGGCATCCTGCTCAACGACCTGCCGGGCAACATCAAGCCGCTGGAGTACACGATCTCCAAGGGTGATCAGGAGATCTTGAACCCCAGAGGGGTCAACGCGATCCGCGACTTCCGCACCAGCGGGCTCGGCATCCGGATCTGGGGCGCCCGGACCCTGTCCAGCGACGCCCAGTGGAAGTACATCAACGTCCGCCGCCTGTTCATCTTCGTCGAGCAGTCCGTCATCCGGGGCACCCAGTGGGTCGTCTTCGAGCCGAACGACGAGACCACCTGGTCGCGCGTACGCCGCAGCCTCGGTGACTTCCTGACCAGCGTGTGGCGCAGCGGCGCCCTGGTCGGGGCGACACCGGACGAGGCGTTCTTCGTCCGCTGCGACAACACGACCATGACCCAGGACGACATCGACAACGGCCGCCTCATCTGCCTAGTCGGCATGGCGCCGGCCAGGCCCGCCGAATTCGTCATCTTCCGGTTCAGCCAGATCACCGGCCAGCCCACGTCCTGACCCCCTCGCTACGACCACGGAGGCAGCCCCATGGCGACAGCCGCCCGCAACGACCCGTACAGCGCATTCAACTTCCTCGTCGATATCGACGGGGTCACCGTGGCGGGGTTCTCCGAGTGCTCGGGGCTGACCGCCGAGTCGGACCATATCGAGTACCGCACCGGGGACATGGACATCACCGTCAGCAAGCTCCCCGGCCTGCGCAAGTACGCCAACATCGTGCTCAAGCACGGGCTCACCAGCTCGACAGAGCTCTGGCAGTGGCGCCTGAAGGTCATCAACGGGCAGACTGACCGGCGATCCGGGTCGATCACCCTGCTCGACGAGGGGCGCAAACGAGCTCTGGAGTGGACTTTCACCCAGGCTTGGCCGTGCAAGTGGGAAGGGCCGACCCTCAACGGCAAGAACAACGAGGTCGCGATCGAAACGCTCGAGATCTGCCACGAGGGCCTGGTGCTGGCATGACCGTCCCCGTCACGGCCGGCGCCGTCGCCCGGGCGCCAGGGGTCAACGTGGAGTGGGTCTCCGCCGACGTCCCGGTCCCGGCCGCAGTGCGCACCGACGTGGCGGGATTCGTCGGGCTGGCCCCGCGCGGGCCGGCCCACCAGCCGGTCCGCCTGACCAGCTGGAGCCAGTACCAGGCGGTGTTCGGCGGCTACGACCCGCGCTGCTGGCTCGCCTACGCGGTCAACGGCTTCTTCGCCAACGGCGCCGACGCGTGCTGGGTCGTCCGGGTCGTCGATCCGGACACGGCCCAGTCGGCCACCGCGGTACTCACTCCCGGGTTCGTGCCCGGCTCGGGCGCCGGGCCGGGCCAGCCGGTGCTCACGGCGACCGCGATCAGCCCCGGCCGCTGGGCCGAGGGCGCCCGGCTGACCACAGTCGACCTGGGTAGCGGACAGTTCTCCCTGATGGTGGACGTGCCCGGGACCCGGGAGATCTGGCCCGACCTGAGCCTGGACGACACGGACGCGCAGTTCTACGGCACGGTCCTGAACGACCCGGCGCGCGGCTCGCAGATCGTCAACCTGGCCGGCCCGGCGGGCGCGAGCGTCGGCACCGGCACCGGCACGCTGTCCGGAGGTGCGGACGGCCTGGCCGGGCTGCAGTTCGGGCACTTCTCCGGCGACCTGTCTACCGCCACCGGCGGGCCATGCGGCCTGGGCGCGCTCGACGCCGTCGAGGAAGTGGGCCTGGTGGTCATCCCGGATGCGGTCAGCCGCGCGGCCCCGCCGGTGGCCGGCGAACGGCCGCCGGCGTTCAGCCCCGGCCAGACCGCCTGTCTCTACAACGCCCTGCTGGTCAGCTGCGCGAGTCAACGGCGGTTCGCGCTCTTGGACGAGCCCTCCGCCCAGGACCTGCCCGCGGACGCCCTGGCCTGGGCGCTGACCCTGCAGCAGGGGACGACCGCGGCCGCGTTCGGCGCCCTCGGTTACCCCTGGCTGCTCGTGGCCGATCCGCTCGGTGAGCCGGGCGCCGTGCTGCCGGTCCCGGGCAGCGGCCATCTGGCGGGCGTCTTCGCCTGCACCGACCTGACCGTCGGCGTGCACAAGGCCCCCGCCAACGCGACCGTGGCCGGCGCGCTGGACGTGGCGTGGCTCGTCGACGCGGCCACCCACGGTCGGCTGAACGTCGCCTCGGTCAACGCGATCACCATGCGGCCCGGTCGCGGCATCCGGATCATGGGCGCCCGGACCCTGGATCAGGGCGCCACCTGTCCGTACGTCAACGTCCGGCGGCTCATCTCCATGATCGAGCTGTCCTTGGTGTCAAGCCTGGCCTGGCTGGTCTTCGAGCCGAACACGCCGTCCCTGCAGGCCGCGGTCGAACGCGAGATCCGGGCCTTCCTGCTGTCGCTGTGGCAGCGCGGCGCCCTGGACGGCGCCCAGGCCACCGACGCGATGACCGTCCGCTGCGACGACACGACCACCACCCCCGACGATGTCGCCGCCGGGCGCCTTATCTGCCTGATCGGCGTCCAGCCCCCCATCCCGGCCGAGTTCGTGACCGTGCGCATCGCGATCAGCCCGGCGGGCGTCCAGGTCGTGGCCGAGCAAGGAGGAACCGGTGGCCAGTGAGGGCAGCCGCAACGACCCGTTCCTCGCATTCCGCTTCGAGGTGAACCTGGCCGGGCTGCCCGCGGGCGGCTTCTCCGACTGCTCGGGCCTGGCCTCGGAGACCGAGATCACCGAATACCCCGAGGGCGGCCGCAACGACGCCGTGCACAAGCTGATCGTCCGTTCCAAGCAGCCCAACCTCGTGCTCAGGCGCGGGATCGTCGACCGCCTGCTGTGGGACTGGTATTACGACCTGACCCAGGGCCTGATCGTCACCCGTCACGGCACGCTGACCATCAAGTCGCCGGACGGCAGCTCCGCGGTCGCCGAGTGGGAATTCAGCGACGCGTTCCCCACCAAGTGGACCGGACCCGAGCTCAACGCGAGCCAGTCCGCCGTGGCCGTCGAGACCCTCGAACTTGCCCATAGCGGGTTGCGGAGGAGGACGTAGGTGCCGATCTTCATCGGGGAACTGTCCGCGCAGGTCACCATGCATTCCGGCGCGGCTCCGCTGACCCCCGCGCAGCTCGACCAGATCACCGAGCACGTGCTGCGCCGCCTGGCCGAGCGCCAGCGCGACGAGCAAAGGTCCCGCGCCGCCAACGGCGTGCGCGCCTCGGCCCTGCCGCAGGAGGAGCACTGACATGCAGGTGGCTCCCCTGGTGATCGAGATCCTGGACACCGACGCCATCGACGGCGGGCGCGGCCTGCAGCAGCGGATGGAAGTCCAGTACAACCCCAACCAGTACAGCTTGTCCAAGAGCGCGCAGATCGCCGAGATCGCCATTCCCGGCCTGGACGCCCCGCTCCAGCAGTTCATCCGCGGGCAGACCGAGAAGCTGACCGTGGAGCTGCTGTTCGACACCGCCGCCCAGGGCATGGGCGTCGGCGCCCGCGACGTGCAGACGCTGACCGGGCCGATGTACGAGCTGGTCAGGATCCAGCCCAAGACGCACGCACCGCCCCGGCTGCGGCTCACCTGGGGTCACAGCGGGCTGTCGTTCAAGGCCATCGCGGAGACCATCGACCAGAAGTTCGTCCTGTTCAGCCCGGAGGGCATCCCGCTGCGGGCCACGCTGACGATGACGTTCCGCGGCTACGCCACGCTCGAGGAGCAGCTCGCGGACCTCAAGCTCGAGTCCGCCGACCAGACCAAGCAGCACGTGGTGACCCGCGGTGAGACCCTCAGCCAGATCGCCTGGGAGGAACTGGGGGATCCGACCCAGTGGCGGGTGCTGGCCGACGCCAACGCCGGCGTCGACCTACTGGATCCCACGCCGGGCACCAGCATCACCATCCCGCCGATCGCTATCTTCGGGTCCGGGTCGTCATGACCACCCAGCCGATCTACATCGGCCAGGACTTCTACGTCCCCGGCTTCGAGATGCGGTTGCGCGGCGCGAACGTCCCGCGTGACGTGATCCGCGACGTGATGCAGGTCAGCTTCAAGGACAGCCTGACCGACGTCGACAGCTTCGACATCACCATCAACAACTGGGACGCCGAGTCACGGACGTTCAAGTACAGCGACGACTACCTGTTCGATCCGGGCTCCGAGATCGAGCTGTGGATGGGATATCACGACAGCTCGCTCAGCCTGATGATCACCGGCGAGATCGTGGAGCTGAGGCCGTCGTTCCCGTCGGCCGGCCAGCCCACCCTGGTCATCCACGGGCTGGATCTGCTGCACCGGCTGCGCAAGGAGCAGCGGTCCAAGGCCTGGGTGGCCAAGACTGACACCGAGATCGCCCGGCAGATCGCCAGCGACCTCGGGATCGCGCTCGCCCCGCAGTCGCCGGATGTACTGGCCCTCGAGCCGCGATACGACTACCTCATCCAGGACAACGCCTATGACATCATCTTCCTCCTGGACCGCGCCCGCCGGATCGGATACGACCTGCGGGTGCTCGAGGCGGGCACGGACGGGTCGGTGCAGGACCGGCAGCTGTACTTCGCGCCGTCGACCAGCGTGCAGCGGCCCACCTACGAGCTGGTGTGGGGCAAGTCCCTGGTCGAGTTCCAGCCCAGCCTGAGCACGGCCAACCAGGTCGGTTCGGTCACGGTCCGCGGCTGGGACGCGGTCAACAAGCAGAAATTCGAGCACACCGCCACCCTGGATGACCTCAAGACCAGGGGCCTCGGCCCGCAGGGCCGCAACCAGACCCTCTACCGCTCCTTCTCCGACCGCAAGGAGGTCGTCGCGACCAAGATCGTGGCCAGCCAGGCCGAAGCCGAGCAGCTTGCCCTGCAGACCCTCCAGATCATCGCCAAGGGCCTGGTCACCGGGACGGCGACAGTGGTCGGCCTGCCCGACCTGCGGACCGGCAACGTGGTCATGATCTCGGGGATCGGGACCCGGTTCGACGGCCGGTACTTCATGACCGACAGCACGCACACGGTCAGCGACGCGGGGTACGTCACGCAGTTCGGCTTCCGCCGCGAGGAAGTCCAGGGGAGTGCGTGATGACGGCCCAGCCTGGCGTGGTGATCGGAGTGGTCAGCGACCTGAACGACCCCGAGGGCCTCGGCCGGGTGATGGTGACGTACCCGCACCTGGCCGACGAGCCGAGCAACTGGGCCCGGCTGGCCCTGCCGATGGCCGGCGCCGGCCGGGGCACGTTCTTCCGCCCGGAGAAGGGCGATGAGGTGCTCATCGCCTGCGAACACGGCGACATCCGACAGCCGTACGTGGTCGGGAGCCTGTGGAGCAAGACCGACCAGCCGCCGGACCAGACCGGCTCGGCGACTGACAACAACATCCGGGTCATCGTCTCGCGCAGCGGGCACCGCATCACGCTCGACGACACGTCAGGCTCCGAGCGCATCGAGATTACCGATCACACCGGGAACCAGACCGTGGTCCTCGACGGCTCAGCCATCACGGTCAAGGCCTCGGGTGACGTGACCGTCTCGGCTGGCGGCAACCTCAACCTCACCGCCACGGGCACCGTCAAGATCACCGGCGCCCAGGTCACCATCAATTAGGGGATACCGTAATGGGCCAGCCAGCGGCCAAGCAGAACGACCGGATCGTGGCCATCGACACGCACCTGGTCCAGCCGCCCGGCCCGGTCCCGCCGGTGCCGGCGCCGTGCCCGTTCTCCGGCCCGATTACCGGCGGCGTCAGCGCCAACGTCCTCATCCAGGGCCTGCCCGCGGCGACGGCCGGCTCGACCGCCACCAACACGCCACCCCACGTGCCGGTCGGCGGAACGTTCGTCAATCCGCCCACCAACCAGGGCCTGGTGATCTCCGGCAGCGCCACCGTGCTGATCAACGGGAAGGCCGCGGCCCGGGCCGGGGACACGGCGCAGACCTGCAACGATCCGGTACCGATGCCGGTTGGCACCGTCGTGGCCACCAGCACCGTGCTGATCGGGGGCTGACCGTGGCGGGCATCCTCGGATCCGGCTGGGCCTTCCCGGTGATCCCTGCTGCCGACGGGTCGCTTCAGCTGGTCGGCGACGAGACGCGGATCCGGCAGAGCATCTGGCTGATCCTGGCCACCGCGCCCGGGGAGCGTGTGATGCTGCCCGCCTTCGGCTGCGGGATCCACGATCTGGTCTTCCAGCCCAACACCGCGGCTGTCCGGGGCTCGGTCCAGGCCGAAGTCAACGACGCCCTGACCCGGTGGGAACCCCGGATCGACGTCCTCGACGTCGCCGTCAGCACGCCAGTCGGCCAGCCGGACGTGATGCTGATCGACATCCAGTACCGGATCCGCGCCACCAACTCCTTCTACAACCTGGTCTACCCGCTGTTCATCTCCGAGGGCGTCGCCGGCGGCCTCGGCACCGGGGGAGCGCTCAATGCCACCTGACCCGCCCAACCTGGTCCTGCAGCAGTACCAGGACATCCTCACCGCCCTGCAGCTGAGAATCCCCGGCTACACCCCGGAGTGGACCGACTGGAACGAGAGCGACCCGGGTACCACCCTGCTGGAGCTCTTCGCCTTCATCGGTGAGTCCATGGGCTACCGCCTGAACCAGGTGCCGGCGGCGTGCTACCAGAAGTTCGTCGAGCTGATCGACATGCAGCCGCTTCCGGCCCTGCCCTCGGTGGTGTACCTGAGCTTCACCCCGACGCCGGCCAGCCCCGCGGCGCCCATCCTCGTCCCCCAGGCCACGGCGGTCTCCGCGACCGGCACCGACGGCCAGCCGGTCTGGTTCGAGACCGACACCGACCTCGCCCTGACCCGCTTCCCGTTGATGGCCGTGCAGCTCTACGACGGGACCCCGCACGGCATCGGCGACGGCCCGTTCAACCCGTTCGGCACCTCGCCCAGTCCGGGTAATGCCGTCTACCTGGGCTTCGGTCCGGCCAACCCGTCGATCACCTGGCCCCCCTTCGCAGCCTTCCCGGCCCAGATCATGTTGCACGTGGTCGTGCCCGCGGCCAGCGGCGGCGCGGTGCGCTCCGACCAGATCGCCGCCCAGCGGCCCCGGTGCCGCCGGTGACCGTGCAGTGGGAGTACCTGGACAGTACCCAGCCGGCCGAGCACTGGACCCGGCTCAACCTGTACGCGGACGCCTCGGTCGCGTTCACCAGGACCGGCGACGTCCGCATCGACGGCCCCCCGGCGCCGACCCAGGCCCAGGCGGGCATCGGGGCCTTCACCGATTCCTACTACTGGATCCGCTGCCGCCTGACCGGCGGTGTCTACCCCTCGGCCCCGGTCGTGACGAAGATCGTAGCGAACACCGTGTCGGCCACCAGCCTGCGGACCGTCACCGGCGAAACGGTCGGCCAGAGCTCGGGCCTGCCCGGCCAGCAGTTGACCCTGGCCAACTCGCCGGTGGCTCCGGGCACCATCGAGCTCACCGTCACCGCTGGCGAGAACGATCCCGTGGTGTGGACGGCGCAGGACGACCTGTACGCCTCCTCGGCCACCGACACCGACTACGCCCTGGACCTGAGCACGGGCACGGTGACGTTCGGCGACGGCGTACACGGATCCATTCCCGCGGCGGGCAGCGACATCACCGCCTCCTACCGGTACGGCGGCGGGGCCCGGGACAACGTCGCCGCCGGTGCGGCCGCCGCGCTGCAGGCTCCGGTTCTGGGCGTGTCCGCCGTCACCAATGCCGACCCAGCAGCAGGCGGCCAGGACGCCCAGACCACCGACGACCTGCAGGCCGCGGCGCGGGCCATGCTGCGCTCCCAGCAGCGCGTCGTCACCGCCGCGGACTTCGAAGCCGAGGCGATGCGGGCGGCCGGCGTGGCCCGGGTGACCGTGCTGCCGTTCGCCAGCCCCGACTTCCCCGGGGTCAGCGTGCCCGGCGCGGTCACTGTGATCATCGTCCCCGTGCCCGCGGACCCCAGCCGGGTCATCCCGGCCCCGGCGCAGGAGCTCAAGGAGGCGGTGGCCCGGGACCTGGACAGCATGCGGCCCGTCACCGCCGAGGTCTACGTCGACGGCCCGGTCTACCGCCAGGTGCAGGTGACCGCGCGCATCGAGATCGTGCCCTCCGCCAGTCCCGACCAGGCGAGCCAGGACATCGTGGCGGCGCTCAACGAGTTCCTGTTCCCGCTGCCGGTGGTGCGATCCGACGGGAGCTCGAGCACGCCGCGTGCCTTCGGCGAAGACTTCTACCCGACCAGCCTCTACCGCGCCATCCTCGACGTCGCCAACGTGGTCGCGGTGCCGAACCTGAGCGTGTCAGTGGACAGCCTCGCCTACCAGCTGACCAACGTGGTCACGCTGGCCCCCAGCGAGCTGCTCGCGTCGGCCGGCGCCAGCAGCTACGTGTTGACCGTGGTGCCGCGATCGGTCAGCCCGGCAGGACCGGCATGAGCGCGCCCCGGCAGGCCATCCTGTTTGATGCCCGTACCGGGTGGCCTGGCACCGTCGTGAACGTCGGCGCCCTCGGGGCCGACGGACCGCACCTGACCGGAACCGGTGGCACGGCCGGCGCATTCGCCGTGGTCCCGCCCTGGCTGGCCGCACCCGCCTGGGCCGACCCGGCCGGCCTGCTCGTCTGCCTGCTCGGCCGGGACGGGTGGGTACGCCGGTACAACCCGGTCACCGGCGGCTTCGCCGAGATCTTCAGCGCGGCGGACTACGGCCTGGAGCCCGACGGCGTGGCCGCCTCCGGCGAGGACGTCTACCTCCTGGACGCCCGCCGGCGCACCATCCTCGTGATGTCCAGGCTCGGCTACCCGCGGCAGATCCTGCGTCCGTCCTGGACGCCCGCGTCGGTCTGCGGCCTGCCCGGCGGCGCCGCCGTGCTCGGCACCCGGGACGGCGACGGGACGGTCCACTGGCACCGCACCGGATCGCTCACGCTGTCGCCAGACCGGCTCGACCTGGGGCCAGGCACGTGGACCAGGATCGCCGCGGGCGGCGACGGCCTCGTCTACGTGCTCGACGCCGCTAGCTCGGTGGCCGCGGTCATCGCCCCGGACCCCGGCCCTGCGCACCTGGACACGACCACCACGGACGGGCCGAGCGTACTGGCCGCCATCCGCCCGCCCGGCCTGGACGTGGACGCGGCCGGAGGCCTGCGGCTGCCTGGCCGGGCCGGCCGGGTGGACCGGTCCGGGCGGCCGGCCTGCGAGGCGCCCGCCACCATCTTGACCCGCCCGGTGCTGTTCAACGCCGGCCAGTGGATCAGCCCCCGGCTGGACAGCGGGATCTACCGCTGCGCGTGGCACCGGATCCGCCTGCAGGCCCAGCTGCCGCCGGCCACCTCGCTGCGGGTCAGCACCTATAGCCAGGATCAGCCGTCGCAGGACGCCGCCGTCCCCGCCATCGCGGACGCTGACTGGCGCCCGATGGGGCAGGTCCGTCCGGGCGACAATGACCTGCTCATCCTCAGCAGCCCGGGCCGGTTCTTGTGGGTACGGCTCGACCTGGCCGGCGACGGCTACAGCACGCCGTCAGTACCGAGCCTGCGACTGGAATACCCGCGGAACTCCTACCTGCGCTTCCTCCCCGCGGTGTACTCCGCCGACCCGGGCAGTGCCGACTTCCTGGCCCGCTTCCTGGCCATCGCCCAGACCAGCTTCGAGGACATCGAGGCCGGGCTGGCGGCCCTGCCGGCCCTGTTCGAGCCGCTGGCGGTACCCGATGCCTTCGTGGACTACCTCGCGGGCTGGCTGAACGTGCCGGTCGAGGGTACCTGGACACCCCAGCAGCAGCGGCTGCTCATCGACGCCGCTCGCGGCTACTTCCGCCAGCGGGGTACCCCGGCGGCGATCAGGGCGCACGTGGCCGCGTACCTGCGCAGCATGACCGGCGTCGTGGCGGCCGACGACGGGCTGCCGCAGCTCGTCGAGGGCTTCCGCCAGCGCCGGTACCGCACCCTGCCGTCCGGTTCGGACAGCCAGTATCCGCTGTGGAGCCTCGCCGTGACGGCCCGCCTACAAGCCGACCGGTTCGACCGGCTGGGGCAGGTCCGGCTGGTCTCTGTGGGTGACCCTCAGCTGGACATGTTCGCCGAGCATGCCTACCGGTTCTCGGTCTTCGTCCCGGCCGCGCTCGCGCGCGCGCCGCAGGACCGCCAGCTGCTGCGCCGCGCGATCAGCGCCGAGGCGCCCGCGCACACTCGGGGCGAGCTAGTCCTGGTCGAGCCCGCGATGTGCCTGGGCAGGCAGTCGCACCTCGGCCTCGACTCCATGCTGGCCGCGCCGGCTCCGCTCCGCCTGACCTGCGCGGCCGCCATCGAGGCCGCCCGGAACTGGGGCGAAGAGGTAGCGGGCAGCCGCATCGACGGGCTGGCGGTGCTCGGCACATCCAGGAACATCCGCAGCTGGCGGCTCGGCCAGCAGGACCGGGGCGGCTCGCTGCTGCCGGTGTCGTGACGCCAGTGAAGGAGGAACGAGCATGATCAACGAGGGAGCCATCCCCGTAGAACGCATGCGCTGGTTTACGGGCCGGTTCGTGACCGCCCGCGATCTCACCGACGAGCAGCAGTACATGCTGCAGCGCAGATGGCTGACCAACCGCCTGCTGCACGGCGAGGGCGTGCTATGCGGGATGGACGTGGTGCCGCACGAGCGGGCCGACTGCGCCGCGACCACGGTCTGGATCGAGCCCGGGATCGCCCTGGATTGCCGCGGCCGCGAGCTGATCAACGGCTGCCGCCAGTGCGTGACCTGGCCGGTCCCGGCCGAGCCAGGCTGCGAACCACCCGAGTATGAGGAGAAGCTGCTGGTCATCCGGTACGCCGAGGAGACTGTCGACCCCCAGTACGCGGTGCTGGATACGTGCACGACCAAGGTCGGCCAGGAGGCCACCCGCATCCGCGAGCTGGTGTGCTGGCGGCTGGCCGACCGGGATGAACTGCCGCACTGCTGGCCCGGTGCGCCCGGGCGCGTCCACGACGACTGCGACGACGGCCCGGAACGCCACCGCGGCTGCCTTGAGCCGCACTGCCCCTGCGGCGGATGGGTACCGCTCGCCGTCCTCAGTCGGCACGAAGGCGGCGCGATCGAGATCTCCGGCCACCTGTCGGCCCGGTTGCCCGCCCCCGGATACCTGACCAAGATCACCGGCATCAGCTGGCCGCACGGGGGCGAACTCGAGCTGGACGAGCTCATCGAGCGTCGCGGCCGCCTCGAGGTCGACTTCGACCGCCCGCTGCGTGAGGCGCACGGCGACGCCACCGGGATCAACCAGTTCACCTTCCGGGTCCAGTTCGGCGGGGCCGAACGCAACCTCGAGTTCGTGCCCTCCGACGAGGGTCCGGTCCTGATCGACCGGACCAAGGCCGTCTTCACCATCGATCCCGACCTGTGGGATCGCAACCACCGCCGCCCGGCCAGGCGGGGCACCTGGCGGCCTGGCCTGCAAGGACAGTTCGTCCTGGTCACCTTGCTGTGTGACTTCATCCTCGACTGCCACGGCCACCCGGTCGACGGCGATCACCTGCGCGGCCGCCTGCCCAGCGGGAACGGCCTGCCGGGCGGCGTGTTCCGCAGCTGGTTCACGGTGTCCTGACCCGCTGAAGGGAAGCATCATGACGATCCGGTACATAACGGCCCCCGGTTCTGCCGCCACCACGGCAACAGCGGCCCCCTGCGGGTGCGGATCGGCGCCCTGCGGGTGCGGGAAAGGAGCTCCGCCCGGCGGCTGCGAGTGCGACACCGGCTGCCTCAGCCGTCCGCACTTTTACTGCGGCATGGTCCTGACCGACGATCAGCTCAACGACCTGGCCCACTGGGTCAGGCGCCGGTCCGCCCTGCACCGCTACGTCGAAGGCTGGGGCGTGGCGCGCGGGCTCGGCGTCCAGTGCGATCCAGCCGACCCGGGGTGCGTCGTTGTCGGACCCGGCTACGCCAGGTCCTGCTGCGGGGACAACATCGTCCTGTGCCAGGACACCTGCCTTGACGTGTGCGCCTGCCAGCCTGCCGGCCCGTGCTGCGACCAGGACGATGACGACGACGGCTGCCGGGCGGTAGACCTGTACCTGCGGTACGCCGAGACGCAGCAGGACCCGGCCAAGGTCATGGCCAGCTGCGGATGCGGCGGCCACGACAGCGTGGAGTACGAGCGGGTGGCCGAGACCGGCACGCTGTGCTGCGTCCCGGTGGCGGACACCGCTACCGACCCGGCCACCCTCGCGGCCCGTGACTGGGAGCGGGGCTACGCCGCGTGTGCCGCGGTGGTCGGCGACTATCTGCAGGAGGTCTCAAACCGGGCCCGTCGGGAGGACCGCGTCAAGTGGATCCTGCGCTGGATCGACCGGGCCGGCGACGACGCGCTGTGCTGCCTGCGCCGGCGCCTGTGCCGCACGGGCCTCGGGGACGAAGGGGCCGCAGGCGCGCTGCTCGAGATCGTCTCGGCGCTGCGGAACCGCTACCTGGAGGCGACGTATGGGCAGTGCCGGCGGCCGCAGGGCGTCCTGCTGGCCCGCGTCTGGCTCGGCCGGGACGAGAACGGCCGCTGCGTGGTCGAGTGCGTCGACTCGCACCCGCCGTTCCGCCGCGTCATCACGCCACCGGGCTGGCCGGACCTGCCCGGTCACGTCAACGTGGCCGGGCTCTGGTGGCAACGCCGCGCCATCGCCTGCGGGCGGATCCCTCACCTGGGCCTGAGGGTCAGCTGGCGTCAGTACCGCGGCCCGCGCAACGTGGCCGAACTCGCTGAGTTCCTCGACGGCGATTCCGCCTTCGTGCGCTGCGACACCGAGTATGAGGCGTGGCTGTACCGTGACCGCTGCGGTCACTGGGACGGCGACGAGCCGGACGGACGCGTGGTACGGCTGCGGCCCGCTGCGGCACAGGTCGGTGCGCCGGGGCCTGTCCCGCCATCGGCCCGGAAGGACGGCCAGTGACCCAGGCCGCCGCGACCCCGGCGATACGACGGCCCGCCTACCGTGAGGGCCAGCTGTTGCACGTCGCCGAGCTGCAGGCTGAGCAGGCCGCACGCGCCGAAGCACTGCTCCGCCACGAGCTGAACGTCCACACCCCGGGCATCATCACCGGGCTGGAGGTAACAGTGGACACCGCCCCCGGCGCGGCGGGCGTCCGGATCATGCCAGGGCTCGCCATCGACGGGGCTGGCCGGTACGTCGGCCTCGGGCAGCCGCTGACCGCGCCCTTGGCGGACGGTGAGGACGTCACGGTCAGCATCCTCTGGCGCGGCGGGACCAGCCAGATCCAGCTGTCCGGCGCCCCGCCGCCGGCCCAGGCCGACCGCACCCCGGGCACCTGGCCCGTCGTCCTCGGCCAGGCCAGCCGGTCGGTCAGACGGGTCGCCGTCCATACCGACGTCCGCGAAGAACTCCAGCTTCGGGCTACCACGCTGACCGCCCCGGCCGGCGCCAGCCGGATCGTCCTCGGCGCCCAGCCCGGGCGCAGCGCGCAGGTCCTGGGCGTCCAGCTGTCTGACGGCGCGGGCGGGTTCGCCGACGTGACCACCGCGGACGCGGACGGGACCGCCCGCGTCAGCGTGGACACCAGCCTGACGGGCCCGGCCCAGGCCGCCGGGCCCGTGGTCTTCGACGCGCCCGGGCCCCCGCCAGCCGACGCGCTGCCCTGGTCGCTCTACCGGGCTACCTTCACCCGCCCGGACCAGACCGTCGCGGAGCAGCTGCGGCACGAGGTCGGCGAGGTCAAAAGCGGGATCAACGCCCGCGGCCTGGAACTGCTGGTCATGCAGGGCGGCACCGGCGGCGAGCAGGACCTGCTGCACGCGGATGCGGGCCAGAACGTGATCATCACCGGGAACCTCGTCGTCAAGGGGTTCACTACGGCGGCCGGTTTCCCCGGCGTGCCGGAGGCGGCCACGCTGAGCGCCCTGGCCGCCCAGGAAGCCAACCTGCTGGCCCAGGCCCAGGTCCTGCTCAACCAGCTGACCGACACCGACCTGCGCGCTCTGCAGGTGGGACCGTGGACCCATTCGGGCAACACGGTGGCCTACACCCTGCGGCTGGTCAGTTCCGCCGCCACCGCGGTGTCGTCGGTGGCCGTCTACGAAACCGTCATCAACCTCACCGCCAGCACGCTGGTCAGCCACCACTTCGTCGGCCGAGACATCAACCTGGCCGCCGCGAGCACCTATGACATCGCCCGGACGATCAACGTCGGGTCGCACCCGACGCCAGTCCTTATCGCCGTCTTGGCGGTCGGCGTCGGCCAGGACGGGCAGCCGAGGACCGGGACGCTCCGCCTCCAGGCGAGTACGTGAAGGAGGACTCGTGAACGGCACTCCCACCGAGGTGCAGTACTACCCGGGCCAGCGGCTCACCGCGACCCTGTTCCGCGCCGAGCAGGCTTACCACGTCACCATGCGGGAGCGGCACAACCTGGCCGGGCACGACTGGGGCATCGGACTGGGCCTGGAGCTGTCGGCGGGCTACGTCGAAGCGGGTTACGCCGTGGACCTGTACGGCCGGGAACTGATCCTGCCCGCCCGCACTCCATTCGAGCTGGGCACCGCCTTTGACCAGCTGGGCGCGGACTCGCTGGACGTCTCGCTCGTCTACCAGCGCACCATCGAGCCATCCGGTGACTACGCCGTGGAGACGCCGGTCATCCAGCTGGATCGCGCGCAGGGCCCGGGCACGGACCGCAGGCAGCCGGACGTCACGCCCGGAGACGAGACCTTCGACGCCACCGGCACCGCACCGGACGATAACGTCCATCCCGCGCCGGTATACCTCGGCACGATCACGCGTGATCCGGCCCAGCCCGGCAGTACGCCCGTAGTCAGCGGGACCGGCGACCGGCCCTACGTCGGCGCCCGCGCGGCCCAGGTGTTCACGCCGTCCGGAGACGCCCGGCTGGCGCTCGGCGCCGACGTCGCCGTCTACGCGGGCGAGGCGGACGCCCCGGCCTTGCGCTGGGCCCAGGGTGACTCCGATTCCGGCCAGCTCGAGGTCAGCGGCGCACTGCTGCTCGGCGGCGACCTGCACCTGGCCGACGGCCGGATAGTCCTGCCGCAGCCGCTTGCCGAGGAAAAGAACCCGAACCCGGGCTGGCAGCTTGATCACGTCGTGACCACCGGAGCATCCGGAGCGCCGGTCGAGCAGTTGCGCCTGGTCCTCGGCGATCCCGCCACCGCGGGCGCGGCCACCGAGTTTGTCATCGGCTCCTTCGCGAACGGCCAGTTCACGCCCTGCCTGACCGTAGCCGGTGACGGCACGGTGACCGTCCACGGCAACCTCGTCGTGCAGGGCAATTTCGACCCGCAGGGCGGATACTCGTCGTGATGGACGGGCGCATCGGCCGCCTGGCGTGCACGGCCACCGTGGTCGCGGGCGACCGGCCGTCGGTCGCCCACGCCAACGGCGTCCTGAGGACCGAGCTGCCCGCGGCGCTGGCGGCCGCGTTGGACCGTGCCCTGGCCGACGACCCGACCGTGTACGTGGCGCGTTCGCTGTACTGCGAGATCCAGGCCGGATCCGGTGCCACCGGGGAAGTCCTGGCCGGATCCATCGCGGCGCAGGTCGTGAGCGCCGTCCGTGATCCGGACCGGGACGGCTCCGGCCTGATCCGGTTCACCTCCACCGCCGACTACCTCGCGGCCTTCCTGGCCGCGGTGGTCCGGGGCGACGCCTGGCGCCGCTGGTACTTCGAACCACTGCGCCGGTTCGCCCGCCCCGAGCCTGCCGGGGTCCTGCTCGCCCTCGACGACGAGGGCCACGACCTGGCGCCCGTCCTGCTGGCGCTCCGCCGTTCCGGCGAGCTCGGCCGGGTGGTGACCGCCGTGGGCGAGGACGCTCTGGCCCAGGTCTGGCTGGACACGCGGCGTGCGCGGCCCCGGCAGGCGGAGTGGCTCAGCTTGGTCCGGCTCGCTCTCGACCTGGCCCGTGTGCTCGGCTGGGACATCCCGGAGCACCAGGACCTGCAGGCGGTGGCGTCCGGCCTGGGCGGCAGCGCCGGCACCGACCTCGACTGGACTGACCCGGTGGGGCTGGCGCACGCACTGGCCCGGGCGGTACGGCTTATCTCGGCCCGGCCCCCGCACGGCAGCGACCCGTCAGCAGACGAGCTGCCCGCCTGGCTGGACTGGGCCGACCCGGAGACGCTCCTGCAGGGCCTGTCCGCGGGCCGCCCGCGGCCCGCGCTGCCGCCGGACGTCCTGGCCGGCGCCACGGCCGCCGCGGCCCGGCCGCCGCGGACGCGGGCCGTCGAGGCCATCCTGGCCAGGCTGATGGCCAGCGGCGCCACGATCCTGGATGACCGGTACCCCGCGACGGGCTCGGTCGTGCTGTGGGCGGCGCTGGTGGAACAGATGCCCGAGGTAGCCGAGGCGACCTGGGCCCGCGATGCGGTCAGGCGGTTCGTGGGCCAGCGGCTGGCGGTTCCGGTCCAGGCCGCGGCGAGCGGCGCCCAGGTCCGGGCCCGCCATCCCCAGATCACCAGCGTCCCGTGCGCCGGGGTGTACCTGCTGTTCCGCACGCTCGACGCCCTGCGGATGCCCGGGCTGTGCCGCCGCGCCGACGTCCCGCCCGGATGGCTGCTGCAGGCGCTCGCCCGGCGGTGGGCGGGTCCCGAGGTGGCGCCGCCCGTGGTCGCGGAGGCGCTGCGGCCGGCGGCCGGGGAAACCGGCCCAGCACCGGGCTCGCTGCCCGCGGGCACCTGGCTGTCCTTCCAGGCCGAGGTCACCCGCGTCGCGGTGGCGCAGGGCTGGGATGATCCCGGCCTTCCCATCCCGCAAGGCAGCCTGTCAGCCGTCGCGCACGCGCACGACGGCGACCCCGAGATCGACCTGGCGCTCGACCTGATCGCGCTCACCGTCCTCGGGCACTGGGCCCGCTGGCTGCGCGGCTTCGGCACCGCCTCGGTTCCGTACCTGGTCGCCACCTTCATCCGCCGCCCGGGACGCCTGGTGGCCACCGGCGACGGCACGCTCCTCGTCAGCCTGAACCGCCTGCCGCACAACGTCGTCCTGGACATGTCGGGCTGCCTGGCCCCCTTTGAGCCGCTGTGGCCATGGCGGGACCAGGCGGCCGCGCGCATCCGGCGCATCGAGTTCGCCATGGAGGACTAGTGACAGCCGGGTACACCTCGAGCCTGGAGCACCTAGCCGACGAACTGACCCGGGCCGACCAGCTGGTCCGGGCCCAGACCGAGCGGTGGCGTCACTCGATCGCCTCGACCAAACCCGACGAGTCGTGGGGGATGGCCTACGTCGACGACGCGGAGGTGGCCAGGTACCTGAGCACCCCGTTCCGCCTCGCGGGCCAGGACGCACCGGCCCAGGCTCTGGCGGCGCCCTACCGCGCGGCCGCTCAGGACCGCGCCCGCGACATCGCCGCCCGCCGCCAGGCCACCGCGGACGACGTACCGCTGCGGCTTGACCTGCTGGTCCACCGGTTCGGGCTGGACGACGCGGATCGCGATCTGCTGCTGCTATGCCTGCTGCCCGAACTCGACGCCAGGTTCCGGCGACTGTACGGCTACCTGCACAACGACGTCCGCCGTGGGTTCGCCACGGTGGGCCTGCTGGACGAGATGCTGGCCCCGCCCGCGTTCGCGGCCCGCCGCCTGGTCGGTCCGGACGCTCGCCTGGTCGAGAACGAACTCGTGGTACTGGGCTCGTGGTCCGCCGCCGAAGGCCCGGCCATGCGCGTAGTCCGGATCGAGGACCGGATCGTGGACTACCTGACCGGCGTCGACCGGGCCGACGTCCGCCTGGCCGGCGCGGTCCGGGACCTCCCTGTGCACCCCGACGGCTCATTGGCGCCCGCCCAGGTCCATCTGCTGGACGCCCTTGCCGCCGCGCCGGGGGCCAGGGTCGTGTTCACCGGCGGGGACCAGCGGTCCCGGCGCGCCGCGGCCGCGGCCATCGGCGCGCAGCTGCAGCTGCCGGTCCTGCTCGCCTCAGCGCCGGCCGCCGCCGGACCCGACGGACCGCACCTCGTGGCGCTGGCCTTCCGGGAGGCGACCCTGCGCTCGGCGCTGCTGCTGTGGGAGGACTGCGAGGCGCTGTTCGACCGCGGAACGCCCCTGCCGGCCTGGGCCACACTGCTGCGTGCCGCCTCCCGGCATCGGTGGCCCACCATGCTCGACCACGCGGCGCTGTGGGATCCCGAGGACCGGGCCGACTCGACGCCGCTGGTCCGCTGGCCGCTGCCCCGTCTCGATGTCGCCGGGCGCCAGGAGCGGTGGGCGACCGCTCTCGCCGGGGCCGCCGACGTGGACGCCCTGGCCCAGCGGCTCGCCCAGACCTTCGACCTGACCGCCGCCCAGATCCAGGACGCCGCCGCCATGGCCGCCGATCTCGCGCTGCTTGATGACGGGCCTACGGTGACCGCTGATCACCTGCTCGAGGCCTGCCGCCGCCAGACCGGACGGCGCCTGCTGACCTTCACCCAGCGCGTGGCCGTCCCCTCCGGCCTCGACCTCGACGCCGAGATCGTGCTGCCCGCCGAGCAGAAGCAGCAGCTGCACAACCTGGTCGACCGGATCCGGCTGCGGAACGTGCTCGCCGAGCGGCATCCGCAGGACGCATGGCGCCGCCCCAGCGGTGTGGTGTGCCTGTTCACCGGGTCGTCCGGGACCGGCAAGACGCTCGCCGCCGCCTGCGTGGCCAGCGCGCTGGGCAAGGACCTGCTGCGGGTCGACCTGCCCGCCGTGGTCAGCAAGTGGGTGGGCGAGACCGAGAAGAACCTCCAGCAGGTCTTCGCCGAGGCCGAGGACGCCAATGCGGTCATGTTCTTCGACGAGGCCGAGTCGTTCTTCGCCAAGCGCGGCGAGGTCAAGGGCGCCCAGGACCGCTGGGCCATGATGGAGACCGATTACCTGCTGCAGCGCATCGAGGGCTATACCGGCGCGGTCATCCTCGCCACCAACCTCCGCCAGCACATCGACTCCGCCTTCCTCCGCCGCATCCAGGTCATCATCGAGTTCCCCTTCCCCGACAAGGACCAGCGCGCCGAACTCTGGATCCGCGCCCTGCACGGGCGTTTGCCCGACCAGGCTCGCGAGCAGCTAGCGGACGAATTCTCCGTACAGCTGCTTGCTGAAAGGTACAGCCTGTCCGGCGCGGCGATCGAAGAGGTCGTCGAAGACGCTGAACTGATTACATTGCGTGTGGCGCATAAGAAGCAGTTTGATCAGGCAGATATCCTTGCGGCGCTGTCCCGGGAAATGCGCAAAACCGGAAAGCCTCAACTTTCCTAAAGGGCAGTTGTCAGGTGGCGCCAGGCATAGTTTCTTTGCCGGATGGAAGCTGGAAGTGTTAACGTTTCTTGAGCTCCATCTCTTCTGACGCCCCAGTCTTGTCATCAGGACCGTGGACTCTCCATCTCTCTCGGACATCCTTTACGGCTTGCTGGGCTTGCTGGAGAGTGCCGCCTTCAGGGGTATACATTCCAGTGTAATAAAGAGTGAGCGCGCCGGCGGCGTTGGGTACCCATTCGGCCGCCCCGCGCAGGTCGGTCGCACACCACTTACAAGGACTATCGTGCTGCTTCGGCGATCCCAACTTAAGTTCTATCGAAGTAACAGACAACAGGAACTGTTGGGATTGCTGGCCGAGCCAATGAGTGAATTGCCTTTCCGCATGTGTAGGGTTATCTGCCCATCGCTTGTCCAGCTCTCCAGTGTTCCACGTATGCGCTTCGATCTTCTTCCCGCCCTCGGCTACCTTTATAACACCACCTCGCTTTCCTTTAGGCAAGTTATACGAAGAAACGGGATCGAGGAGCTCGGCCTCAGCGTGTTTGCTGTAGCCAGGAACTGCATGAGTCCTTGTAGTACCTTGCAGTTCAACCAGAGAAGTCGCTGTATCGGTTGTGATGGTAGCCGTCATCCAGACTCTCCTACCCCGCGGCCTATAGGCCCTGAGCTCTTTGCTCGGACTCGCCTCGGCTACGATACGCACCCCGCCGCTTTCTTCATCGTTCTCGACATCGAGCTTCTTTAGCCCTTTAGCTTGGAATCGGCCAAAGATCGTATCGGCGGCTGAACGAATATGGGCCACTTCCGCTGCTTGACCGAGCTCTTTATCGAGTGCCTGGTTAACCGCGTCATAGATGGGATGCCCGGCGTCCTTCTCCTCGCCCCTTTCCTTGCCGAAGCCGAGGAGCTTGCCGGCCGCCTTGACCAGGGCCACGGCCTTAGTAATCACCCAGTCGATGGCCTTGTTCACGGGGGACTTGGCCTTCTCGATGGTTTCCTTGACGGACTTAGCGGGATCGCCGAGCCCGAGCAGGCTCGCCAGGAATCCGATGGCCGCCGGTATCGCCTTGGCCAGTGCATCCTCGACCCGAGCGGCAGCCGCCGTGATGTTGCCCTTCACGATGGCCGAAACGGAGTCGATGACCGCGTTGACGAGTGCGAGCATCTCCGCTGCGTGGTCGACGAAGAACATGACGATGTCGTAGATGGCCTTGCAGGCCTTGAAGAACGCAGACACCGGGTTCAGCAGGCCAATGATCCACGTCACCCCGGCGACGATCACCTTCTCCTTGACGAAGCTGAAGATGGCATCGAGGACCATTGACTTGAGGTCGGAGACCTTTTCTTTGATGAACTCCCAGATCCCCGACACACCTCGGGTCATGAAGATCTTGAAGACTTCGGCTGCATGCTCGATCCCGGCGACGACCTGCTCGCCGACGATCGCCACGGCCCGGGCGCGGAAGTTGGCGTAGGTGAGGCCGAGAACCTGCAGGATGATGCTGACGATCCCCTTGAGGTCGAAGGCCTCAGGCAGCTGGAGCCCGGCGCCGGCCAGCGCGCCGAAGATCCAGTCCATGAGGCCCCGCTCGAGGTGCGCTCCGATGTGGGCCATGAAGTTCTTGAGGCCGAGCATCACGGCGGAGACGAGATTCCCGAGGAAGCCGATGGGGTCGTGGATGATCTCGCTGACCACGCCGGCGGCTCGCGCCAGCACGTCGAGCAGCATGTTCTTGAACGCGATGATCTTCTTGATCAGGCCGACGGTGGCGTCGTATACGCGCTGCCACAGCGACTTGTTCGCCTCGCGCAGCTCCTCCTCACGCGCCGACATGCGCTCGTACGATTCTTTGTACTGCTGCGCGAGCTTGCTGACGAGCGCGTCCCGGTGCTGGTCGATCTGTGCCGCCATCGCGTCGAAGTCGCCGCTCACGGCAGCACGAGCCGCTTCGCCGGCTTGCCTGAGATGTCCATCCAGTCCGTCGACGAACTGGTCGACCTCCGCGCGTCCGGCCGCGACGTAGTCCTTCGCTTCCTTGAGCTTCTTGTCGACCAGGTCGGCTACCTCGTCAATGGCGATGTCGACCTGCCGCATGTACTCAGCGCGGGCCGTCGCGAGTGCCGCCGTGATGTGTCTTTCCCACCTGCTCCCCCAGGTCGTGAGCCAGGTCCCGATGCCGCCCTTGGCCTCTTCGAACGCCGCGTCGTACGCTTTCTCCGCCCGCGCCAGCCCGCTGCCGAAGATCTCCGGTGCTTCGTCGTCGATCTGCTTGAGGACGGCGTCGACTTGATTCTTTGTGTTGTTCTTGATGCCGGTGATCCGGTTGGTGATCTCCTGCCGTTTGAGGGCGTCGCGGGTCTTGAGGTCCTGCTGCTTGCCTCCGACCTTCCCGAGGTGGGCGATGCGCCCGGCCTGGATCCCCCCGAGACCGTACGCGAGCGCGGCCGCCGCCTCGGCGTGCGCAGCCCCCTGAACCGCACGCTCCTGCCCCCGGTAGTGAGCCGCGGCCGTGGCCTCGTGCTTCTCGGCCGTCGCGCGCGAGTCGAGCGTCGGGGTGAACGCAGGATCGTTGCCCTTCTTGAGCTGATCCTGCGTGACGTCGTCCTGAGCCATGGCCCGGTCGGTCGGTTCGCGATCGGCCGTGTAGTCGAGGCGTTCTGCCGGCAGCGGGGCGGGGACGACGGAGTCGGGCGGCACGCGGGCGGGCGCCGGGCCAGGCGGCTGGACGTGCAGCTCGGTAACCGGTGGCGCTGGCTGGCCGGAGACGGGTGCTTCCGTCGTCGCTGCAGCCTCCATGGGTCCGACGGCGGCATCACGCTCTGCGCGCAGGTCGGCCTTCAGCGATTGGCTGGCTTTGGCCCCGCCCTCCTTCCTTACCGCGTCGGCCTGTGCCTCCGTCGTCGGCTGGGGCGTCGCGTCGGCGATCGCCTGCCTCAGCCTGGCCTTGAATTCCTCGCGCCGTACGGCCTGCGGTTTGGCCGCGGCAAGTCCGGTGACGGTCTGGACGGCCGCGCCGCGACTCTGTTCGGTCTGCGGATGGATCGCGGCCGCTTGTGCGGCCCCGACCGCCGCGTGAGCCGGCGGGTGCTGCTTCGCCGTGTGCGCGCGCTGATGTACGGCCGACGCCGCAGGTGCGATCGCGCGACGGGCATCGGGTACCGCCAGTTCGCCGTGACCTGTGTCAGAGGTGGCGGCCGCGGGGTGAGCGATGGGCTGGCCGCCCCTTGCGGCCGGGGATGGCGGCGCCTCGGTAGTTCTGGGGGCGGCCACCTGGGCCCGGGGCGCAATGGGTACGGGTACCGCGGCGGCCGCGCGATCGCCGGTCGGCCCGGGCGGCGCGGCAAGACCCGTAGGTGATCGGGGGGCATCAGGCCGGGCCTGGGCAGGCACTCCTGATCCTGCCATCGCCGCAGCGCCCGGGGCCGCCACAGCGTGCTCCGCTGCACCTGCGCCGGCCGGGGTGGTCGCGGAAGGCGGGCTCGGCTGACTGCTCTTACCGTCAGCTTCCCGGCCCTGCTCGGCAGTGCGCACGAGGCGAGCAACCCTAGCGTTCCCCTGGGCCTGGATCGGCACCGCTCTCGGGGCGCGCACCGGACCTGCGGCAGCGGTCGGCTGATGTCCGGGCGCGAGCACCCGGGCAGGCCGGGGGGCGGTCCGGGGACTCTCCACGGCCCGCGCTCGCTCCTTCACGGCCAAGGTGCCCTCCCGCCGGATACGGAGATCGTCCGTTCCTTGATCCTGGCCGGGCGCCGTCACCTGGCCGTCACACGCAGCGCAGGTGACGTTGACGCAACGCGCTGGTGATTGCGGCCGGCCAGCATGGCCGCACAGGCATCGTCGATCGCGGTGCAGAACGACCCAGGGAGGACCCGTGTCCAACCACACCAGCACACCCGACGATCCGTGTGCGGCTGCCCTCCGCCAGGTCGAGAGGGACAAAGCTGACTTCGCGGATACCGAGCGGGCCGCCGACCGTGAAGCACAGGAGCAGGCGGCGAGGAAGGCGCACGCGGCCGACCTGCTGACCTTGCTCGACCTGATCGACCCCGCCAACATGGCCTGGGATGCGGCCAAGGCTGGCCTGGACGCGGCGGTGACGACGCTGTGGGCCGAACTGGCTCCGTGCCTGCCCAGCTTGGACGCGGCCCTGGGCGGCGACAAGGACTGCATGAAACAGGCCTACGACGGTTACGGCGACCGGCTGGCGGCCCTGCGCGCCGACCTGCAGGAGAAACAAGATGAGGCGGCCGCCGCGGCCGCCGCGGCCGACGAGGCGGCTAGCACGCTCGCCGATGCGCAGAATCTACTGAACCAGCGCTACGCGCAGTTCGCCGACTATATGGGCCAACGGCGCGACGATCTGCAGACGGCCGCGCAGGCCTTCAAGGCCGCCATGGGCAGCCATCCCTGCGACGCCAAGACCGCGTACATCCTGCTGCGTGAGACCCAGGACATCGTCAAGGACTTCAAGGACCAGGCCGGCCGGTGCCTGCCCGAGGTGATGCGGGAACTGATCATGGCGATCAATGACCTGCAACTCGAGGCCCGTGCCGCGCAGACCGCCAAGTTGCACGCGGATGACCGGGCCCAGCGGGCCTCCGCCGCCGTGGACGCGGCGGTCGCCGACAAGTCGGCCGTGGTCTTCGCGCTGTTCCACGAGTGCAGGTCAGCCCGGTCGGCCTCGTCTGACACCAGCTCGTCTTCCTGGCAGCCGGAGGATTAGACATCGCCGCCGTCAGGGCGGGAGGGCGTTCCGCTGTGGTCCATTCCAGGCCGCCGAGGACAGCGGTGTGTGTGCTGCGGGTGGAGAATCGCGGCCCGAGCGGGCTCCTCATCACCGTGACCACCACCCTCGACATCGCCGCGTCCCCAAGGGGCGAGGCCCACTCGGTGGGCAGCTATCAGGAGGCGCTCCGCCTGGTGGCCAGCTTCCTGCGCGAATATGCGTCGCGCGAAAATTCAGGGCCAGCTGTATCTTGACACTTTCTTTACCCTCCGGAGATGGTGACGGTGGAGTGACGACACCTTCATACGTTTGGTAAGTCGATCTCCGGGTCAGGGGGGATGCTGATGTACTCGAGCATCATCAGTTCGCTTATCTCCCACCCAGAGCTCCTCGGCAGAATTGTCGTCCTGCTCTTCGGCGGCCCTTACGTGATCCACAACGGCGCTCGCCTGGAGGTGCCAGACGGAAGCAAACGGCTGCTCGTCTTCGTCGCCCTCAGCACCGGCCGGGTCGATCGCCGTTATGCGGCAGGCTCGCTGTGGCCCGACGGCACCGACGAACGCGCCGCGGGCAACCTGCGCTCGGCTCTGTGGCGGCTGAAGTGTGCGGGTATCGATGTCGTCGACAGCGACAAGTGCACGCTGGGCATGCGGAAGGGAACCGCCGTCGATGTCGGCGTGCTGGGCGAATGGGCCGCGCGCCTCGTCGATGGGTCTGCCACCCAAAACGACCTGTGCCTGCTCAACTGGCGCTGGGATGCGCTGGATCTGCTGCCCGGCTGGTACGACGACTGGGTGATCTTCGAGCGCGAGCGCATCCGCCAGCGACTCCTGCATGCGCTCGAGGCCTTGTCCCGTCGCCTCATTGAGGTCAACCGCTGCGCGGAGGCGGTCGATGCCGCTATCTCGGCGGTGAGCGCGGACCCGTTGCGGGAGAGCGCCAACCGGGTCCTGATTGAGGCTCACCTGGCCGAGGGCAACCTCATCGAGGCGCACCGGGCCTTTGAGCGCTATCGCGACAGCGTCCGCCGCGAGCTCGGAGTCGAGCCGGGTGAGCAGCTGGCCAGCCTGGTACGGGTGGGGTTGCGGCTACAGGGCCGGGGCCGGCGGCACCGGCCCAGCGTGGTCACTGCTGTCGAGCGCCTGGCCACCAGCCAGGCCCCGGCGTAGGTCCTCGGCCCGGCCACTGAGGGCCGCGTCGTCACTGACCATGGCGAGGTTCAGCACGTCGCTCACGTACTCGAACTCGCTCTGATATATGTGCGCCGACTTGACCGTCATCAGCAGCCGCCCTGCCTGCCGCCCGAGCTGGTCGGCCACATGGCGCTGCAGCCAGGCCAGCTCGGCCAGGTTGCCGTAGCCCTTGGCCCCGAAGTCGATGCTGTGCGCATAGACGGCCAGCTCCACCGCCCCGCCCGGCAGCCAGAAGTCGAGCAGGCTGACGCACGGGATGTAGGTGCTGTCGGTGCACGGCTGGAACGTGGTGATGGCCGCCGAGCGGGTGGCCGGATCCCGCCGCAGCCGCTCGATGACCCAGGCCACCTGGTCCCGGCCGGTGTGCTCGTAGTCGAACAGCCGGGTCGCGTAGCTATCCGCCCCGCCGAGTTCGGCGACCCGGGCGTGGTCGGTGAAGTTGGCGTGCATCCAGGCCAGCCGCTCCGGTTCGGCGAACCGCGCGATGATCTCGTCGTCCGGGTCCGGCCGGTCGACGGCCAGCGTCACGTGCGAGATCTCGCGGATGTCCAGGCCGTCGTAGCGGCTGGAGGTGCCCGCCTCCAGGATCCGGCGGGCCACGGCCAGCCACGCCGCTCCGATCGTCGTCGCGCGCAGGGTCTGCGGATCGTCCGCCGCCAGGTGCACCGTCACCCTCGCATGCTAGGTCCCCCGGCCCGGCCGGAAAACCGGTTGTGCCCGCCGGTACCGCGACGTGACCATGGGCCATGGTCCTGGTCCGCGAAACGGCCGCCGCCGACTGGCAGGCGCTGCGCGACATCCGCCTGGAGGCGCTGCGCAACGCGCCCGAGGCGTTCGGCTCCACCTACGAGCGGGAGGTCCTCGGCCCTGAAGCGGACTGGCTTGACCGGATCGCCCGTGGCGGGACGTTCCTGGCCTTCCTCCCTGAGGTCAGCGTGCCCGCCGGGCTGGCCGGCGGCTACCAGGAGGATCCGGACACGGTGGAGCTGGTGTCCATGTACGTCCGGCCCCAGGCTCGCGGCCGCGGTGCCGGCGAGGCCCTGGTGGCCGCGGTCGCCCGCTGGGCCCAGGCCAAGGGCGCCAAATCCCTGCACCTGTGGGTGACCGAGGCCAACGCCCCGGCCCGCCTGCTGTACCAGCGCTGCGGCTTCTCGCCCACCGCCGAACGCCAGCCCCTGCCCTCCAACCCCGCCCTCGGCGAGATCGGCATGACCCTCCCGCTCTAAGTCCCTGTAACCCGGCGCGGGCGGGATCGGGTGCCCGGCCCGGACCGCCGCCACCACGGCCTGGGCCTCGCGCTGCCGGTACTCCTCGCCGTACACCGCGCCCGGCCGGCGCGGCGCCTCCATGACCGTGGCGTCGGCCGTGCCCCCCAGGTCGACCGGCACGAACCCGCAGTCGGTGATCAGGGCGGCCGCTACCGTCTTGGCTTGCGCGTCGTCCCCGCACAGCCACTGCGCGACCCGCCGGTCGCCGTCGCGGCCCGCGGTCTGGCGCTGGAACCCGGCCGTGAGCGTGTTGAACGACTTGGTGTAGCCCGCCCCCGGCATCCGGGCCTGGTTGAACTGCGCCGCCGTCTGCCCGGCCGGGATCAGCTCGGATCCCGCGCCGAACTGGTTGGTGGTATCGATGACCACCTTCCCGGCCAGCGACCCGGCCGCCGCCAGCGCCTCGTCGATCACCGGCCACGGCACCGAGACCACCACCACCTCGCTGTCCGCCACCGCCTCGGACACTTTCTCCGCCGCGGAGACCCGCGGACCGATCTGCGCCGCGAGCCGCTCCAGCGCCCCCGGTTCCCGGGAGAACGTGACGATCACGTCGTGCCCGGCGCCCGCCAGGAACTGCGCCAGGTTGCCGCCGATGTGCCCCGCCCCGATGATGCCTACCCGCACGATTACCCTCCTCCAGTCAGATACATCGACAGCATAGATTGAGTCCAAACTATCTGGCCATCCCTATTCGCGCCGAGCGTAAGCGGGCGTAAGGATCGTGGATGGCTACTGCCCCTGGGCGGTAGGTAACCATCCACGTTAAGTGGATCCTGGCCTGTCCGCCTCAGACGCGGTGCTCGCCAGTCCGCGCGGCCAGCCAGTCCGGGGCCGGAGCCGCCGTACCCGACGCCGAGGCGACCGCCGCGCCCGCCGCGCCCGCCGTACCCGCCGTACCCGCCACGGCAGCCCCAGCTCCGAGCGGCACCGATACCGTCCGGTCCTTAAGGCCCCGGCGGACCCGCAGCTCGAGCCGCCCTGTCGGCAACGCGTCCGAGATCGCCGCGTACAGGCCCGACACCGAACGCAGCGGGGTCCCCCCGGCCGCGGTCAGGATGTCACCCTCGCCCAGGCCCGCCGCCGCGGCGGGCGAGTTCTCGTCGGCCGACCGGACCAGCAGGCCGGGCCGTTCGGGCAGGCCGACGGCGCGCTGCATGGCCAGCGCCACGTGCACCGGGGCCAGCGTGAGGCCCAGGCGCACCGGCAGGCTCTCCAGCTCGGCGCTGCCCTCGAAGGCGAGCAGGAGCTTGCGCAGCAGCCCGGCCAGCGTGGCCTGCTCCTCCGTGCTGAGCGAGCCGAGCAGCCGGACCTGGTTGGCCAGGTGCGCGGGCACAGCCGCCTCGAACAGCTCCCGGCCCTGGTGGGTCAGCGTGACCAGCGACCCGCGCCCGTCGGCCGGATCCGGCGACCGCACCACCAGGCCGTCGGCGACGAGCCGGTCCACCCGGGCGCTCACCGTTCCCGGCGTCAGTCCCATCTCGTTGGCCAGCCTGCGCTGCGATATCCCGCCCGGCTGATTGATGCGCACCAGCGTGACCAGCATGGTGAACGTCGGGTTGGTGACGCCGTACTCGGCGAAGACGGCCTCCTGCTCCTCGGCGATGATGGCCCGCAGCCGGCCCAGCCGGCTGATGACCCCGACCGACGAGACGTCCAGATCGGGCCGGACCGTGGCCCACTGATGCAGCACCCGGTCGGTGGCATCGGGCACCGCTGGGGCCGGGACCGCAGGAGCGGCCGGGCTGCGTGTCATTGCTCAATCGTAGAGCCGGAACCGCCCGGTATAGTTCGAAGCCAAACTATGGCGCCGCTTAAATCGCGCGCCTCACCCGCTGACCGGCCGCTCACCCGCTGACCGGCCGCTCACCCGTTAACCGGTCCGAACTCCGCCCTAACCCCGAGCAGCCGCACCGGCCGCCGCCCGGTGAACCGCTCCAGCGCCGATAGCGCCGCCGCCTCGATGACGGCCGCCTCCGAACTGGGCGCGGCCAGCGTCACCCCGTGCGTCTCGGTGACGAACGGCGCGTACCGCACCTTCACCACCACCCGCACCGCAGGCCGAGGCTCAGCCACCAGGTCAACAGCCAGCAGCCCCGCGATCCGCAGCACTTCCGCCTGCACCCGCGACCAGTCCTCGATATTGACCTGGAACGTCTCCTCCTTGCCGTGCCCGCGCGCCACGTAAGGCGAGTCGTCCACGTCGGCGTCGCCCCGGCCGCGGCCGAGCAGCACCAGCCACGGCCCGGTCATCGGGCCGAACACCGCGGCCAGTGCGTCCGGGTCGGCCGCCGCCAGGTCGCTGACCGTGCGGATGCCCAGCCCGTCCAGCTTCCTGGCCGTCTTGGCCCCGATGCCCCACAGCGCGTCGGTCGGCCGGTTACCGAGGACCGAGAACCAGTTGGCCGACGTCAGCCGGAATACCCCGGCCGGCTTGCCGAACCCGGTGGCGATCTTGGCCTGCAGCTTGTTCTCCCCGATCCCCACCGTGCAGTCCAGCTGCGTGGCCTCCCGCACCGCAGCCGCCAGCGACCGCGCGAAGCCCTCCGGGTCGTCAGTGGACACCCCGAGGAACGCCTCGTCCCAGCCGAGCACCTCCACCACCGCGCCGGTCGACCGCAGCACGTCCATCACTACGTCCGACACCTCCTCGTAGGCGGCCCGGTCCACCGGGAGGAACACCGCGTCGGGCAGCCGCCGCGCCGCCGTCCGCAGCGGCAGGCCGGAGTGCACGCCGTGTTCCCGCGCCTCGTAGGACGCCGTGCTGACCACGCCCCGCTTGGTCGGGTCGCCGTCGCCGCCCACCACCACCGGCCGCCCGCGCAGTTCGGGATGCCGCAGCACCTCGACCGCCGCGATGAACTGGTCGAGGTCCACGTGCAACACCCACCGGGCCACCCCCCAGTCTTACCCGCTCGCGTCCCGTTGCCGAACATCGGCCCAGGCCAGAGCGCCGCTAATTCGCTGGGTTAACCGCGGCGAGCCGGGTAGCGTGCCTGGTATGTCGTGGTCGAAGTACGCCGAGTTCCTGGCCTTCGCCGTGGTCCTGGTCCTGATCCCGGGCCCGGATTTCGCCGTGGTCACCAAGAACACCCTGGCCGGCGGCCGCCGCCGGGGGAGATGGACGGCGGCCGGGGTGGTCAGCTCCAACTTCGTCCAGGGCACGGCCGCCGCCTGCGGCCTCGGCGCGCTGATCGTGCGGGCTCAGCCCGTCTTCGAGGCCATCAAGTGGGCCGGCGTGGCCTACCTGCTGTTCCTGGGCGCGCAGGCCATCCGCTCGGCCGTCCGCGGCCAGTACCAGCCGCTGGATGATGACGCCGAGGCCGCCACCAAAACACAGACCCTGGCCGGCTGGCGGCAAGGGTTCCTCTCCAACATCACCAACCCCAAGGTGCTGGTCTTCTACCTCGCGGTCCTGCCCCAGTTCCTGACGCCCGGCGCGAACCTCGGCTGGCTGCTCACGCTGGCCTGGAGCCATGCCGCGCTGTCCCTGGCCTACCTGCTCGTCCTCACCGCCGCCCTGAACCGCGCCCGCCGCATCCTGGCCCGGCGCAAGGTCCGCCGCAGCCTCGACGCCACCACCGGCGCCGTCCTGATCGGCTTCAGCGCCCGCCTCGCCGCCGAGCACGCCTGACCGAAGCCAACACCGGAAAGCCCTTTGATCTGGGGCGACCGCGTCGGACACAATGACGTGTGCTGCTGACCATTACGACCACCCGTGAGCCCGCGACCGACCTGGGGTACCTGCTGCACAAGCACCCCGACCGGCTGCAGACCTTCCCCACCGCGGCGGGCGCAGCGCACGTCTTCTATCCCGAGGCCACCAGCGAGCGCTGCACCGCCGCGCTGCTGCTCGAGGTCGACCCGGTGGCCCTGGTCCGCGGCCCGGCCACCAAGGCGGGCGGCCGCGCGAACACCAAGCCCGGCGACGCCGAACTCGCCCAGTACGTCAACGACCGTCCCTACGCCGCCTCCAGCATGCTGGCCGTGGCGCTGAAGGAAGCCTTCCGCACCGCGCTGACCGGCCGCTGCGACGCGCGCCCCGACCTGGCCGCCAGCCAGCTCCCGCTCACCCTGCACGTGCCCGCCCTGCGCTGCCGCGGCTCAGGACTTCCCGGCCGCGGCCCGGACCTGGCCCGCAACATCTTCGCCCCCCTCGGCTGGACCGTCGAGGCCGCCAGCCAGCCCCTCGAACCCGCCGAATGGGGCGACTCGCCCTACCTCGACCTGCGGCTGACCGGTCAGCAGCGGCTGGCCGACGCGCTCAACCACCTGTATGTCCTGCTGCCCGTGCTGGACGACGCCAAGCACTACTGGGTGTCGCCCGATGAGGTGGACAAGCTGATCCGGGCGGGCGGCGACTGGCTGGCCGCCCATCCCTACAAGGAGCTCATCACCGCCCGCTACCTCTCCCACCGGCACCGGCTCACCCGCTCCGCCCTGGCCCGGCTGGCCGAAGCCGACGACACCGACCCAGCCGAATTCGACAACGCCGTCACCGACGAGGACGCCACCGCCGATGACATCACCACGGGCAAGCCGCTCGCCGCCCAGCGCCGCGAGGCCATCCTGGCCATCCTGCGGAACACCGGAGCACGAAGCGTCGGCGACCTCGGCTGCGGCTCCGGCGTGCTGACCAGGGACCTGCTCGCCGAGCCCCGGTTCACCAGCGTCGTCGCCGTCGACGTGTCCGCCCGGGCCCTGCAGCTGGCCGCCCGCCACCTGCGGCTGGACCAGATGCCGGAGCGCCAGCGCGAGCGCCTGAAGATCTTCGCCTCCGCGCTCACCTACCGCGACGACCGCCTGGCCGGCCTCGATGCCGCCGTGCTCATGGAAGTCATCGAGCACCTCGACCCCGAACGCCTCCCGGCTCTCGAGCGGGTCATCTTCGGCTTCGCCTCGCCCGCCACCGTGGTGGTCACCACCCCCAACGCCGAGTACAACCCGCACTTCGCCGGGCTGGAACCCGGCGCCCTGCGGCACCGCGACCACCGGTTCGAGTGGACCCGCGCCCAGTTCCGGACCTGGGCCGAAGACGTCGCGAACGCCCACGGCTACCAGGCCCGCTTCGAAAGCGTCGGCCCCGAGCACCCCGACTCCGGCCCGCCCACCCAGCTGGCCGTCTTCACCCTGCTGGCTAACACGGGGCTGGCTAACACCGGGCTGACCAGCACGGGGGAGACGCAGCCATGACCGAGCTGACCGTCCCCGAACTCAGCCTGGTCGTCCTGGTCGGCGTCACCGGATCGGGCAAGTCGACCTTCGCCCGCGCGAACTTCAAGCCGACCGAAGTGATCTCCTCCGACTTCTGCCGCGGCCTGGTCGCCGACGACGAGAACGACCAGTCCGCCACCCCCGCCGCGTTCGAGGTGCTGCGCTTCATCGTGGCCAAGCGCCTGGCCGCGGGCCGCCTGACCGTGATCGACGCGACGAACGTGCAGCCCGAGGCCCGCCGCGACCTGGTCCAGCTGGCCCGCGAATACGACGTGCTGCCCGCGGCCATCGTCCTTGACCTGCCGGAGAAGCTGTGCGCCGAGCGCAACGCCACCCGCCCGGACCGCGACTTCGGCCCGCACGTCATCCGCCGCCAGCGCAGCCAGCTGCGGCGCAGCCTGAACCACCTGGGCCGCGAGGGCTTCCGCACCGTCCACGTCCTGCACACCCCCGAGGAGATAACAGCGGCCACCGTCACCCGGGCCGCGCTGTTCAACGACCTGCGCCACCAGACCGGCCCGTTCGACGTCATCGGCGACGTGCACGGCTGCCGGGCCGAGCTCGAGCAGCTGCTCGACCAGCTCGGCTACGCCATCGAGCGCGACAGCGCCGGCCGCCCGGCCGGCGCCCGCCACCCAGCAGGCAGGCGCGCGGTGTTCCTCGGCGACCTGGTGGACCGCGGCCCCGACACGCCCGGCGTGCTCCGCCTGGTCATGGGCATGGTGGAGGCCGGCACCGCACTGTGCGTGCCCGGCAACCACGAGGTCAAGCTGCTGCGTGCGCTGCGCGGCAAGAACGTCAACCGCAGCCACGGCCTGGACGCCTCGCTGGAGCAGCTGGCCCTCGAGACCGACGAGTTCCGCGCCCTGGTCGAGCAGTTCATCGACGGCCTGATCAGCCACTACGTGCTGGACGGCGGCCGCCTAGTAGTGGCCCACGCGGGCCTGATCGAGCGCTACCACGGCCGCGCGTCCGGCCGGGTCCGCGAGTTCAGCCTGTACGGGCAGACCACCGGCGAGACCGACGAGTACGGCCTGCCCGTCCGCTACCCCTGGGCACAGGAGTACCGCGGCCGCGCCCTCGTCCTGTACGGCCACACCCCGGTGCCCGAGCCGGAGTGGCTGAATAACACCCTGTGCCTGGATACCGGTTGTGTCTTCGGTGGCCGTCTGACCGCGCTGAATTATCCCGAACGATCCGTGGTATCAGTCCCCGCCGCCCGCCCCTACCATCCCGCGGCCAAGCCCTTCCCAGCCGCCTCGCCGCCCCGCTCCGCCTCCGCGGGCCCAGGGGGCCCGGCTCGCCGTGAGCCCGACGTCCTGGACATCAAGGACGTGTCCGGGTCGCGGGTCATCGAGACCGCCTACCTGCCCCGGATCGGGGTACGCGAGGCGCACGCCGCGGCCGCGCTCGAGGTCATGAGCCGGTTCGCCCTCGATCCGCGCTGGCTGCTGTACCTGCCGCCCACCATGAGCCCGGTGGCCACCTCGGCCCGGGAGGACCTGCTCGAGCACCCCGACCAGGCCTTCGCCGCCTACCGCTCCGACGGCGTGGCGTCGGTGGTGTGCGAGGAGAAGCACATGGGCTCCCGGGCTGTGCTCCTGGTCTGCCGCTCACCCGCCGCCGCCCAGGCCAGGTTCGGCGTGCCCGGCGGGCCTGCCGCGGATGCGGCCGAAGGCAGCACGGCGGGCGGTGCCATCTGGACCAGGACCGGCCGCGCCTTCTTCCCCGCCGGCCTGACCTCGACCCTGATCGGCCAGGTCCGCGAGGCCGCTGAGGACGCAGGACTGTTCGACGAGCTCGGCACGACCTGGCTGCTGCTGGATGCCGAGATCCTGCCCTGGAACGTCAAGGCCGCCCAGTTGCTGCGCGACCAGTACGCCGCGGTCGGCGCCGCCGCCGCGGCCTCGCTGCCCGCGGCGGCCAGGATCCTGGAACAGGCCGCCGCCCGCGACCTGCCCGCCGACGGCGTCCAGGTCCTGCTGGACCGCACCAGATCCCGGGCCGCTAACGCCGCGGCGTTCACCGCTGCCTACCTGCGCTACTGCTGGTCCACGGACGGCCTGACCGGCGTGCGGGTCGCCCCCTTCCAGCTGCTCGCCTCAGAAGAAGCCGTCTACCACGAGCGTCCCCACCGCTGGCACCTGGAGCTGGCCAGCCGGCTTGCCGCCGCCCGCCCGGAGCTGATCGCCCCCACCCGGCACATCGCCGTCGAGACCGGCGACCCCGCCTCGGTGGCCACGGCGACCCAGTGGTGGGAGGAGCTGACCGCCGCCGGGGGAGAAGGCATGGTGGTCAAGCCCGCCGCCAACCTGTCCCGTGGCCCCGGAAACCTGATCCAGCCTGGTCTGAAGGTCCGCGGCCGGGAGTACCTGCGGCTCATCTACGGCCCCGACTACACCGAGCCGGACCACCTCACCCGGCTGCGCCAGCGCGGCCTCAGCCACAAGCGCTCGCTGGCCCTGCGCGAGTACGCCCTCGGCCTGGAGGCGCTGGACCGGGTGGCTCGCGGCGAGCCGCTGTGGCGCGTCCACGAATGCGTCTTCGCCGTCCTGGCCCTGGAGTCCGAGCCCGTCGACCCCCGCCTATAGCCCCCGCGCCGCCCGCAGCGGGAACCGCCCCGGATCGGCGGTCGCGCCGGTATCGAGCAGCAGGGCCCGTTCGTTGCCGAACAGCAGGAACAGGAACGGGGCCTCGTAACTGATCGTCTTGCTCTGCCGCAGGATGACCGTGTGCTCGTCGTACCGGTGCACCTGGATCGGTGCCTCCCGCCCGCGCCACCTGGACGGCACGCCGCAGATCCACTTGACGTCCAGCGATCCCTCGGCTGGCGCCCCGCTCGCAAAGTCGATCAGCCCCTCCGTCATGCCCCCATTCTCGCCCCGTCCGCTAGCGTGGGCGGGTGACGGTTATCGGGGTTCCCTTCCACCTGGACGAATACCTGCCCGATCTCGACTTCACGCCCGAGCCGACGGAACGCGTCGTTCCCGAGCTGCCCGCCGGCGAGATATGGCCGCGGCTCGCCGCCCTCTACGCCGCCGTGGCCCGCACCGTGACCAGCAGCCGGACCCGGGCCGGACGCTCGGTGGTGGCCTCAGGCGACTGCCTCACCGCGCTCGGCACGGTCGCCGGCCTCCAGGCCGCGGGGGCCGACCCCGCGATCGTCTGGTTCGACGCGCACGGCGACGTGCAGACCCCGGAGACCAGCTCCTCGGGTTACCTGGCCGGGATGGTGCTCCGGCTGCTGACCGGGTACCGGCCGGAGCTGATCGCCAGCACGCTCGGGCTCAGCCCGGTCCCCGAGGACCGGATCGCCCTCGTCGGCGCCCGTGACCTCGACCCGCCGGAGGTCACCTACCTGGATCAGTCCCGGATCCGCAGGTGCCAGGTCACCGACCTGGCCGCCGCCAGCCTCCCCGACGGGCCGCTCTACGTGCACCTGGACATGGACGTGATCGACGGCACCCAGCTGCCCGGCCTGCGTTACCCGGCCGCGGGCGGGCCCGACGCCGGGCAGGTCGCCGATGCGCTGAGCCTGCTGCTCGGCACCGGCCGCGTCGCCGCCGTCGGCATCGCCTGCTCCTGGTTCCCCGGCCGGGGCGCCGCCCGGCTCATCGCTCCCTACCTGGAGATCGCCCTGACCGCCTGAGGCGCGAAGAATCCGTTCCGAGCGATCTCACCCTGCCCGTGAGTCCCGTCCGGCGGCTGCGCACCGGGCCCGGGCGCCGCAC
Source organism: uncultured Actinomycetes bacterium (assembly GCA_963790065.1). Taxonomy (GTDB): domain Bacteria; phylum Actinomycetota; class Actinomycetes; order Streptosporangiales; family Streptosporangiaceae; genus Palsa-504. The sequence goes on from CAWBNK010000006.1 coordinate 816,304, forward strand.
ACCGGCCGCTGACGGTCGTGCTGATGATCCTGGTCGCCATCGCCTCGGTCCAGCTCATCGCCCCCGGACTGGGCAAGGACTGGTTCGGTGCCGACTTCAGGCCGGAGGGCTGGACTTACCCCGAACGGTTCACCTACTTGTGGACCGAAGCGCTCCCCGTGCTCTGCTTCATCGTGATCGGGGTGTTCTTCTGGTGGCGGGGCCGGCGGACCCGGGAGTGGGCCGCCCGGCTGGCCGCGGATGCGGAGTCGCCGACTCGCTGAGGCCCAGCGCTGTGCGCAACCGGGCCTAGGGTTCGCCGGCCAGGCGGTACACCCGCGTGTCCCGCAGCGAGAACCCCAGCCGCTCGTACAGCCGCCCGGCCGACTCGCGCGACGGCCGCGTGGTCAGGTCGACCGTCCGGGCCCCGGCCGCCCGGGCCAGCCGGATCGCCTCCCGGGTCAGCGCCGCCCCGGCCCCCTGGCCCCGGGCGGTCTCGTCGACCACCACGTCCTCGATCCAGGCCCGCACCCCGGTCGGGATCGGGAACGTGATCAGCGTCAGGATGCCGATAATCTCGCCCGCCGACCGGGCCGCCACCAGGCTGCTGCCGTCCCAGGTGGCGATCCGCCGTACCGCCGCTCCGTCCAGCGGCGGCGCGGACCGCGACAGCTGCGGCAGCAGCCGGTTGATCGCGGCCAGGTCCTGGTCCGTGACGTCCGTGAGAACCTCTACCTCGATGCCCATGACCGCCCGCCCCTCATTCCGCGTAGGTCCGCAGCAGCCGCAGCGCCGCCGCGCCGTGCGGGCCGGTGACCGTCATCCGGGCCTGGTCCGGCGCCAGCCGGCGCGCCGCCACCCGGCAGAAATCCCCGGCCGGCCCGCTGATCGCTGACTCGGCGTCCGCCCGGCCGAACGGCCAGACCGTCGCGCCGTCCGGCGCCGTCAGCTCGCACCGCACCTCGGCGGGCGGCTGCCCGGCCAGCGCCATCGCGTACGGCAGCGTCCGGTGAGCCAGCCAGGCCACGTGCCGCAGCCGCCCGGTATCGGGGAAGCCCAGGCCCAGCGGCCCGGTGATGTCCAGGCCGTGCGCCCAGTGCTCGGCCAGCCGCGTGGTGGCCAGCGTGGCCGGCTTGACCGGTGCCGCCACCCACTCAAGCGGCCGGTCCGGGTCCGCGCCGCGCAGCGCGGCCAGCGCCGAGCGCCGGGCCCGCTGCCAGCGGGCGAACACCGCCTCCGGCGCCGCCCGCTCCGCCGCCACCAGCGAGGCGACGCGCTCGTCGACCGTGCCGCCCGCCGTGGCCGCCAACCCGGTCCGCGGGCCGTGGCCGGCCACGGTGGCCAGCACCGATTCCTCGGACTGGGCCAGGTGCAGGACCACGTCGGCGACCGTCCACCCGGCCGCGCCCGACGGCGACAGCCACTGCGCCTCGGCCAGGCCGCCCAGGATGCCCTCGAGCCGGTCCTGCTCCGCCGCCAGGTCGTCGAAGACGGTCACGCCAGCCACAGTATCGCGGGCCGGCACCGTCGATAATGGGGATCATGCCGCCCATCCCGCCCGCCGACGACGTGCAGATCCGGCGGGCCGACCTCGCCGACGGCGACCAGGTAGGACAACTGGCCGAACGGGTCTACCGGCAAGGCGGATGGGCCGACGAACGCTACGTGCCCGTCCTGCTCGACGGCCGCTCGCGGATCGAGGAGGCAGAAGTACTGGTCGCGGAGGCCGCCGGCGCGATCCTCGGCACCGCCACGGTGGCCCGCCCCGGCACCCGCTTCGCGGGCATCGCCCAGCCGGATGAGGTCGAGATCCGGATCCTGGCGGTGGACCAGGCGGCTCGCGGGCGGGGCGTCGCGGACCGGCTCATGGCGGCCTGCGAATCCCTGGCCCGCGATCAGGGCTTCGCGGCCGTGGTCCTGTGCACCGAGCCCGACATGTACGCCGCGCAGCGGCTGTACGAGCGCCGGGGCTATGTCCGCCAGCCCGGCCGGGACCGGAGCATCGGCCGGCTCATGCTGCTGGCCTACCGGCTGAGCCTGAACCCGGGCTAGGACGCGCCCGGCACCTGCAGGCTCACGACGCCGACGGAAGGCGCCGGGCCGAGGCTGCCCGCCTTGGTTCCCTTCTGGAACCCGCCGAACAGCACCGACAACACGATCAAGATCACGATCAGCAGAACGATCCATAGCAGGCAGCCGCCCGCCCTCGATCTCGGCCAGCGGCGCCGGCGTCCGCCGTAGCCCTCGCGCCGGCCGAACCTGTTCCTGTACATGACCGTGGTATTCCCGGCCCGCGCGCAATATGCGGCGCGCGGAGAATTAGTTGGCCTCACCCGGGTAGCTGATGCGCACACCAAGCAGGCCAAGCATGACGTGAGGACAGACCATGGCGCGCGTGCCGAGGGTAGGGTCGCTGGCCGGGTGGGTGGGCGCGATCGCCGCCGTCCTGGTGCTGATCGTGGTGCTCTCCGCGGTCCACCTGCTGCCCCAGCTCAGGAACCCGTTCGCGGAGACCACCACCGAGACCAGCCAGCCGGTGCTGCTCAAGTCGATCACCTCGCTGAGCCGCTACGAGGCGGCCAGCGGCTCGTTCGAGGTCGTCGTCGACCTGACCAAGCGCACGTCGCTGCTGCCGTCGTTCATCGAGGGCAGCGAGACGCTGTTCATCGGGCAGGGCACCGACATCGCCTTCATCGACTTCGCCGGCCTGAAGAGCGAGGCCATCACGGTCAACGCCAACCGGACCGCGGTCACCGTCACGCTGCCCAAGGCCCAGCTGGAACCGGCCGTGCTCAACACCTCGCAGTCCTACGTGTACGCCCAGCAGCAGGGCCTGTTCAACCGGATCGGGAACTTCTTCTCCGGCAACCCGAACAGCCAGCAGCAGGTCTACATCCTGGCCGCGCAGAAGATCCAGACCGCGGCCCAGCAGAGCCCGCTGCTGCCCGAGGCCGAGAAGAACACCCAGCAGATGCTCACCGGCATGCTCACCTCGCTGGGCTTCCAGCACATCACGGTCACGTTCGGCACCCCCAAGACCAGCTGAGGCCAGCCACTGGCAGGTCAGTAACGCCGCCACTGACCTCTGATCACCAGGACCGCGCCAGGGCCGTCCTGGGGAGGCGAACTAGGGAGTTTCTCTAGGGACTTTGCTCTCGGTTCAACCGAAACTGAACTTGTCAACACGGAGCAACTGAGTCCAGGCAAGGAGAAACCCGAAAATGAGCACTCAGACCTACACCAACCAGCAGACCCCTCACCAGCAGCTTCCCGACCAGCAGGGCGGCGGCCGATCCTCGTTCCGCATCTGGATCGCGGCCATCGGCGCAGTGGTGGTGGCGGGCATCGTCGCGCTGTGCGTGGTCCTGGCGGGCTCGCATTCCACCGCGACCCCGGCTGCCAGCGGCACGTCAGCCCCGACGTCAGCCCCGACGACGTCCGGTTCGTCATCGTCCCCCTCGGTCACCCCGGCCCACCCGGTCACCCCGGTGCAGCCCTCGGCCGCGGTGGAGACGCTGCAGCGGCAGCTGGGCCAGCTGAACTACTACGAAGGCCCGGTCGACGGTCTCATGGGACCCCAGACGATCGCGGCGATCAAGGATCTGCAGCGTCAGGCGGGCCTGCCGCAGACCGGCCAGATGAACGCCGCCACCCAGGCAGCTCTGGCCAACTACCTGGCCCACGGCAACAACCAGATGGGCGGGAACAGCTGAACAGGTACGCATACGCTCGACCAAACGACCGAAAGGCCGGGACCGATGGTTCCCGGCCTTTGGCCGCGTCAGGAGCCCGCCTCTGGCGCCGCTAGAGCCAGCTAGCGGCGCCATTTGCGTTAGAGCGCGCTCTAACTCATAGGCTCGGTATTCGTGACGACCTGGACCATCGGCGAGGCCGCCGCCAAGTGCGGCCTCACCCAGCACACCCTGCGCTGGTACGAGCGCATCGGCCTGCTCGGCAGCATCGAGCGAGGTGGCGACGGCCGGCGGCGGTTCAGCGACGGCGACCTGGACTGGCTGTCGCTGCTGACCAAGCTGCGGGCCACCGGCATGCCGGTGCGGGACATGCAGCGCTACGCCGAGCTGGTCAGGTCCGGCGCCGGCCACGCCGAACGCCTCGAACTGCTTAAACGGCACCGCGAACAGGTCCGGCGAGCCATCGCCAGCCAGCGGGAATGCCTGAAGCTGCTCGACGCGAAGGTCAGCAGCTACGAAGGCCGCCTGGCCGAAGCGCCAGCACCAAGCCGATAATCGGGCAAAGGCAGCACTTTTACCGTCACGCGCAGATATCCCGATTTTCACCGCCGGCCGCGTGTCCTCGTGTATCTGGGCAGTCCGGGAATTAGCCTGGCACCTGCGTAATAGCTGGCTGGCCAGCCGAATTCATGCCGACTGATGGCGGGGAACATGCCTGCGCCGGTTCGTGATAATCAGCGCTATATGCCCGGCCTTGACGGGCTGCGCGCCCTAGCCGTCGCGTCTGTCGTCGCCTACCACGTGGACCTGGGGTGGGCCCAGGGCGGGCTGCTTGGGGTCGGGGTCTTCTTCACGCTGAGCGGCTACCTGATCACCGATCTCCTGCTCGGCCAGCAGGAAAGCACTGGCCGACTCCGGCTGGCCGACTTCTGGCTGCGCCGCGCCCGGCGGCTGCTGCCAGGTCTGCTCGTGATGCTGGTCGTGGTCGTCGCCTGGGTCACCCTGCTGGACCGGCCCTTGCTCCCGGCGGTCCGCGGTGCGGTCGTCGCCTCGGCATTCTATGTGACCAACTGGTGGCTGATCGCGCAGCACAGCTCCTACTTCGCCCAGTTCGGGCCGCCGTCGCCGCTGGGTCACCTGTGGTCCCTGGCCGTGGAGGAGCAGTTCTACCTGATCTGGCCCTGGCTGCTGTGGATCGGCCTGCGCTGGAGGCGGAGCCGGGCTGTCACAGATACCCGGCTGGCCGCTGCGTCGCTGCTGCTGGCCGCCGCCTCCGCCGTGACGATGGGGCTGCTCTACCAGCCGGGATACGATCCGACCCGGGTATACGACGGCACGGACACCCGGGCCTTCGCCTTGCTGATCGGCGCGGCGCTCGCCTTCGTCTGGCCGAGCAGGCACCTGCGCGAGGAGGTCGCCGACCGGGCCCGGTGGATCCTCGACGGTGCGGGCGCCGCCGGGCTTGTTGTTTTCGCGGTGCTGGTCTGGCGCACCAGTGAGTACTCGCCGTTCCTCTACCGCGGCGGGATGGTCCTGCTCTCGGTCGCGACCGCGCTAATGGTCGCGGCCGCCGCCTCCCCGGCCAGCCGGTTCGGCCGGGTCCTGGGGTGGCGGCCGCTGCGCTGGCTGGGCGTCCGCTCCTACGGCATCTACCTGTGGCATTATCCGATCATCGTGCTGACCGCCCCGCCCGGCGGCCGGGACACTCCTGCTCGCGCCGTCCTGCAGGTGGCCGCGGTCATCGGCTGCGCGGCCCTGTCGTGGCGCTACATCGAGGAACCGATCCGGCACGGCGGGCTGCACCGGTGGTGGGTGCAGCTCCGTGCTGACGGCTGGCGCATCGGCGTGCTGGGACGGCGAGCCCGGATCACGGTAGCGGCCGCCGCCGCGGTCTTGGTCCTGGCCAGCTGCGGCATGGCCGGCGTGGTGCATCCGAATTCGGCCAGCCCGGCGGCGGCCGTGCAGCCATCGCCGCGAATCGGGTCCGCCGTCAGCCCGCCGCCGAACCGCACCCGCTGCCAGGCCGTGGTGCACATCGGTGACTCCACCTCCGAGGGCCTTATCTCGCCGGATTACCTGCCGGATCCGCGGCAGCGGATATCTGCCCAGTACGCCCGGGTGGGCGTGACCACCTTCATCCCGAAGATCTCCGGTGCCCGGTCGATCGTCGAGACGTACGAGGGTCAGCCGAACGCCTACACGGTCACCGAGCAGCTGGTGAAGCAGGGATACCGGGGGTGCTGGGTACTTGCCCTGGGCACCAACGATGCCGCCGACGTGCGCGTGGGCTCGCCGGTCAGTATGGCCACACGGATCAAGGCGATGATGTCGCTGATCGGAAACCGGCCGGTCATGTGGGTGAACGTGAAATCACTGCTCTCCTCCGGGCCGTACGCGGAAACCGGCATGCTGGCCTGGAACAGCGCGCTGATCCAAGCCTGCGCCAGCTACCCGAACATGCGCGTCTACGACTGGGCCGCGGCGGCCGCGGACAGCTGGTTCATCTCCGACGGCATTCACTACACCTCGCCCGGCTACGCGGCACGCGCCCGCCTGATCGCCCAAGCGCTGGCCCAGGCCTTCCCGGCCCGCGCCAGCCCGGCCGACGCGGGGCATCGGGCCGGCAGCTGCCTGGTCCGTTAGCGGAATCGCCGCATCGTGCCCGTCGGCGGCTACCTGACCCTGGCGGCCGGCAGGCGGCCTGTGGCGGTACCGTTCAGCATCCCGAGCTGACAAGCTAGGACGTACGGCCGCTCTCGGACCTGGGACACCATGATCTCGTTTAACAGCCTCCTCGTCGTCGGCGCGGTGGCCGTCGCGGTGCCTCTGCTCCTCGGGCTGGTCCCGGCGGTGAAGGTTCATCCGGTGGTCCTGGAGATCGTGGGCGGGATCCTCGTCGGCCCGGCCGTGCTGGGCTGGGTGCACCTCGACGTGGCGGTACGGGTGATATCGGACCTGGGCCTGGGCTTCCTGCTGTTCCTGGCCGGCTACGAGATCAACCTGCGGCAACTCGACCGGCGCGTCCTTTCCCTGGCCGGCCGGGCTTTCGTCGCGTCCGCCGCGCTGGCTGTCCTGATCGGCTACGTGCTTCAGCTGGGCGACCAGGTCAAGGACGGCCTGCTGATCGGGATCACCCTGATGGCGACCGCACTGGGGATCCTGGTGCCCATGATCAAGGACGCGGGCCAGACCGGGACGGACTTCGGTCATCTGATCATGGCCGCGGGATCGCTGGCCGAGCTCGTCCCGCTCGTCCTGCTGTCAGTTTTCTTCTCGACGTCGTCGGCCAGTCCGGGTACGGACCTGGGCCTGCTCGCCGGGTTCATCGCGTTCACGGCGGCTGTCGTGGTGGTGACCCAGCGAGTCAGGGGCGTCGGGCGGTTGCGGGAGGTGGTGCACCGGCTGGAACGCACGAGCTCCCAGCTGCGGACCCGGATCGCCATCACCTTTTCCCTGGCCTTCGCGGTATCGGCCGAGCACTTCGGGCTGGCCACCATCTTGGGGGCATTCCTGGCCGGGGTCATCGTGCGCCGGACCGACGAGTCTCCGGTCTCGCAGGAGCAGTTCCAGGCCAAGCTCGAGGCGATCGGCTTCGGGTTCTTGATCCCGGTGTTCTTCGTGAGCACCGGCGCCGGCCTGGACGTCTCCGCCTTGTTCGCGAGCACCCGGGCGATCGTGCTCGTGCCGGTGTTCCTGATTTCCCTGCTGGTCGTGCGAGGCGTGCCCGCCGTGCTTTACGCGCGGGCGGTCGGCCGCACTCGCGCCTGGGCTGCCGGGTTCCTGCAGGCCACGTCCCTGACGTTCATCGTGGTGGCCACCGTCATCGGCGTCGAGACCGGCCACATGGTGCCATCGACGGCCGCCGCCCTGGTGATAGCGGGCCTGTTGTCGGTGGTCATCTATCCGCCGGTCGCCTTGCGGATACTGCAAGCCGGCACCGGCGGCACGGCGCCCCGGCCCGAGCCTGCAGCACCCGACCCCGCCCCGCCCCAGGACCCGCCCCAGGACCCGGCCTGAGGACCGGGCCCGAGGACCGGGCCCGAGGACAACGGCCAATCCTGGAGTTTCTTCGTGGCCGCAGGTATAGATCCAGCCGATGCGGGATAAAACTAAAGAGAAGTCAGGTTCGCAACTGAATATGGCGCGCGCCCCTAGCTCAACGGTAGAGCACCGGACTCTTAATCCGGAGGTTGGGCGGTTCAATTCCCCCCGGGGCGCACCAAGAGGCGGCGGAATGGTCTTATGCCGAACGATCCTCGGTGCTTGCCGCCGCGGCCGGGTCCGGAACTGGCTAGACCGTGGCTGGCTGCTGCCATTGCTCGACGTAGCGCCGCAGCTCTTGCCGTCCCCGCAGGCCGCATTTGGCGTAGATGTTGCCCAGGTGATACTCAACCGCCTTGCGGCTGATGAACAGCTCGGCCGCGACCTCAGGATTGGACATCCCCTTCCCGACCAGGTGGGCCACTTCCGTCTCCCGGCTGGTCAGCGCGAGCACAGACCGGCTCTTGGCCGGGCCGCCCGGCAGGTGGCAGGCCGCCAGTTCCTCTTCGGTCCGGGCCAGGAACGGCGCGGCGCGAAGGACCTGGTACAGCTCGTTCGCCCGCCGCAGCCGCTCGACCGCCAGGCGCCGCTGGCCCGTGAGCCGCAAGAGCCTGCCGTGCGCCAGCAGCAGCCGGGCCGTGTGAACCGGGCTTTGCGGGCCGGCGGCGGCCTCGCCGGCGCTATAGATCTCCAGGGCCTCCTCGGCGGCACCGCGCTGCTCGGCCCGCCATCCTTCCAGCCACGCCAGGGCCGGCCTCAGGTAACTGACCTGGCTGCCGATGGCGCGCAGCTGGTCCAGGGCGGTGGCGGCCTGCGCGGACTGGCCCGAGCCGACCAGGCCCTCCACGAGCAGCGGCCACCACAGGACGGCGTACAGCCGGCTGCGGCCATCCAGGGTCTCCGCATCCTGCCAGTGACCGAGTGCGTCCGCCATGCCCAGGTAGTCACCCGACGCCTGGCACACCAGGGCCCGCATCATCGCGGCATACAGTCGTTCCTGACCGTATTCGAGGCTGGCCGCCGCTTCCTCGGCCAGCTGGGCGTGCCGTTCGGCCTCCTCGGCCTCGCCGCGCCCGGCCGGCACGCAGCCCGCCGCCAGGTGCAGCAGCGGCAGCTCGTAGCGGCGGGAATGGATGGCGGCGGCCGAGAATCCTTGCTCGGCGGTGAGCAGCACGTCGTCCCACGCGCCGGCCAGGTACTGGGCCAGCGCCAGATAGAAGTAGGCGCGCAGGCCGAGGGTCAGGGTGGCGCCCCGGCGGGCCAGCCTGAGGCTGGCGGTCATGTCGGTCACCGCCTGGTCCAGGTCGCCGGCCAGCAGCCGGAACACTCCGCGGAACGAGAGGCCGTCGACGTCGACCGGTCCGACCCGCGCCGGGTCAGGATCGAGATGCCCCAGCTCGGCCAGGGCGGCGCGCGGCCCGGCCACCTGGGACGCGCCGATGGCGATCAGGGTGCGGGTCTGGCTGGCGGCCGCCGCGTCCAGGTACCCGCCCTCCAGTGCTTGCCTGCCGAACGTCATCACCTTCTCCCCGTCCCCCAGGAGCGTGTAGGTGCCAGCCAGCCGGTTGGCGATCATCGCGGCTAGCGGGCCGCTGCCCGGGTCTTCCCGGGCCGCGGCCAGCGCCTCGCTGAACCAGCGTTCCGCCTCGGCGAGCCGACCCGAGGAGAACGCCATGGTCCCGAGCACGCAGCTGCGCAGCGGCGACGGTGCCGATTCCTCCACCGCCTGGCGCAGGGCCAGGCCGCGGGACTCCTCGGCCAGCATCAGGTGCAGCGCCGCGGTCAGCAGCCTTCGTTCCCGGCCGGCCCGTTCGGGGGAGATGTCAGAGGCCCACTGCAGGTGGGTAGCGGCCAGCGCCAGGCGGCCGCCGGCCGCCTCTTCATCCGCCAGGTGCTCCAGCTGGGCGGCCAGGTCCTCGTCGGGCCGGTCGAGGGCGGCGATCCGGTGCTCCCAGGACGCCGCCTGGCCGACGAACGAGGCAGCTCGGGCGTGCAGCAGCCGGCGCCTGGTGGCCGTTATGCCCGCGTAGATGGCATCCCGGACCAGCGGGTGGCGGATCGCCACCGGGCAGCTCGGCTCTTCCGGCCACAAGTCCACCAGGCCGGAGGCCTCGGCCGGTTCGATCGCCGCGCTCGGCGACTCGACCTCCGCGGCCTGGCCCACCTGGGCCAGGGGCATGCGCAGGTTCAGCACCGCGAGCATCTCCAGGATGACCCGGGTCTCGGCCGGCAGCACCCTGAGCTGATCACCGACGGCGGCCGCCAGCGTCGGAGGCAGCGCGGGCCGTCCGGGTCCCCGGGGATCGAAGTCGAATCCTTCGTTCAGCAGCGTGCGCAGGTACAACGGGTGCCCGCCGGTGTGCTGGTAGAGCCACGCGGCGGCCTCATCGTCCAGCGCTCCGGCCCGCAGGGCGGCGGCCAGCGACGCGACTTCCTCCTGGTCCAACCCGCCCAGCGAGATGAGCAGCCGGTTCTCGACGCTCAGCAGCATCCGGCGGGCCGCCTCGTCCAGGCGGTCGCTAGGCCCGCGGTAGGTCACGATGGCGATCACCGGATCAACCGACAGCCGCCGCAACATGAACGTCAGGGCCTCCACCGACTTCCGGTCGGCCCACTGCAGATCATCGATGACGATAGCCAACGCGGCCGCCGCCTGCTGTTCTCCCACCACCTCCAGCAGCCCGGCTCCCACGGAGAACGACGAAACGGCGCCGTTCGGCGTGGTCGTCGGCACCATGCCTCCGGCCGCCCGCAGCAACTGGTCGACGATTCCGAAGTCCAGATCGGCCTCGGCCTGATCGGCCCGAGCCGAAAGCACCTGCAGGTCGGCCGCCTCGGCCAGGCACCGCCGCGCCAGGGCCGTCTTGCCGACCCCGGGATCGCCTTCGATCGCCACCAGCCAGGGCTCCCCTGCCTCGACCCGGGAGATGACTTCCGCGACGCGCGCTAGTTCCGCCGCCCGGCCGATGAATGGGTCGAGCGGTATGGGCCGGTCCTGCACGCGCACCTCGCTCTTGGCCGTGACGCCGCCATCCGGACGAAAGGCCCCGCTGGCGAGGCGGCGGCCCCATCCTAGATGCCGGTGGTCCCATCCGGCCATACCCGTTGAAATCGATCGACACACGCGCCATTCCCTGAGGGCGGCGGCCGCCCCGCTCAGGGCATGGCGCACCAAATCACCGGGGCGTTACGCTTTATTGACGCGGGGTGGCTGACGCCGCGGGCGGGAGCGAGGTGGTCAGTGCCGGAGGGGCAGCCGCGACTGGGGGTTTTCGTGGGCCGCGCGGCGGAGCTGGCCCAGGTCACGGACGTCGTCGCCAGGGTCAAGGCGGGGCAGCCGTGGCTGGTGACGATCGAAGGCGATCCCGGGGTTGGCAAGACAGCCCTGGCTCGGCGCGGTCTGGCCGAGGCCGAGGTCAGCGGCTTGAGGGTGCTGTCGGCTCGCGCCGATCAGGCCGAGGCCGATCTGGACTTCGGCATCGTCGACCAGCTGCTGCGGGCCGCCGGAGGGGCCTCCCGGCTCATGGTGCCCGCGGGCGGGACCGGCTCGGACCTCTCGTCTCTGGCCATGGGCGCGCGGCTGCTCGAGGTCGTGGGAGAACAGGCGGTCAGGCGCCCGGTGGCGGTCTTCATCGATGACCTGCAGTGGGCCGACCGCAAGTCGGTGGAGGCCCTGACCTTCACGTTGCGTCGGCTGTCGGTGGACCCGGTGATCACGGTGGTGACGTACCGGGGGCCCGGTGACCGCCTGGACGAGGCGCCCCGGCGGATGCTGTCGAGCGTGGAGAACCGTCTGCATATACCGCTGGCGGGCCTGGGTTTGGACGAGGTGGCGTCGCTGGCCGCCGCGCTCGGCACCGGATCGCTGGCGGATGAGGTAGTCCGGCGGCTGCATGCGGACACCGGCGGGCACCCGCTGTACCTGCGCACGCTGCTGACCGAGGGCTCGGGCTTCGATCCGAGGGCGCCGGGACGGCCTGCGCTGCCCCGGTCGCTGGCCGCCGCCATCGCTGATCAGCTGCGCGGCCTGCCAGCGCCGTCCCGGGCCATCCTGGAGATGCTCGCGGTGCTGAACCTGCGCGTACCGCTGGCGCAGCTGGGCCAGGCGGCGCAGTCCGACTCGCCCGCCGCGGCGATCGAACCCGCCGTGGCGGCCGGCCTGGTGAGCTGGTGGCCCGAGGAGCCCATCTGCCCGGTGGCCATCCGCCACCCCCTGGTGCGGGACGCCATCTACGCCGGCATCACGATCACCAGGCGCCGGCAGCTGCACGGCCGCGCCGCTTCGTTCGTCAGCGCGGCGGCGTCGTGGGAGCACCGGGTGGCCGCCCTGGACCGTCCCGACGAAGACCTGGCCGCCCAGCTCGAGCACCTGGCGGGCGAGGAGGCGGCCGCCGGCCGCCTGGCGCTGGCCGCCACGCACCTGCAGTGGGCCTCGGACATCTCCCCGGCCCTCGCCGAGCGCGAACGTCGCCTGCTGACCGCCGCGCTGCACCTGATGCTGGCCGAGGAGTCCCGCGGCCTGGCCCTGCGCCAGGCGGTGGAAGCGTCGGCGCCGTCGCCGCTGCGCAGCGGCGTGCTGGGCACCATGGCGTACTCCTCGGGCCAGCTCGGTGAGGCCGAACGGCACTTCAGCGAGGCGCTGGAACGGGCGCGGGATGACCCGGGCAGCCAGCCGCTGGCCGCCCTGATGACCAACCGGCTGGCCAGCACCTACACGCTGCTGGGGGACGGGGAGAAGGTGGTGGCCCTCGGGCGGCAGGCGCTGGGCGCCGGCACGCTGGATCCCGCCGCCGCCAGCCGGACGCGCACCCTGGTCGCCATCGGCGCGGCCCAGGTCTCGGGGCCGCAGGCCGGCCTGGCCGAGCTGGCCTATCTTGAGGCCGATCCGGTACGGGTGCAGGCGATCGACGTGGACGCCCTGTCGTACCGGGGGATGCTCCGGCTGCTGGCCGGGGACCTGGAACCGGCCATCGGCGACCTGACCGCCAGCCTCGGATTGGCCCGCCGGGGCGCTACGCTCACCCTCGGCCTGCGCCTCTATTTCTACCTGGCCGTGGCCCAGTACCTGGCCGGCGCGTGGGATGACGTGCTGCTCACCGTCGAACAGGGGCTCTCCGCTGCCGCGATTCATCCCCGTCGGTTCGATCTGCCGCTGCTGCACCTGGCCGCGGTGACGGTGCCGGCCGGGCGCGGCGCGGCCGAGGAGGCCGAGCGGCATGCCCGGCTGGCCGAGGAGGCCGCGGCCAGCGTGGACTACAGCAGGGAACGGGTCTTCGCGGCGGTCGCCCGGGCGCTGATCTGCCAGGCCGCTGGCGACTACCTGGGCATGGCCGACGCGCTGGGCCCGTGGCAGGACGATGCGGCCCTGGACGGCCGCAGCCGGGTGTGGGCCGTCCTGTGGCGGCCGCTGCTCGTGGAGGGCCTGGTCGGATCGGGCCAGCTGGAGCAGGCCGCCGCCGTCCTGGCCCAGCTGCGGGCCGACAGCGCCCAGGTCAGTTACCTGGCCCCGGCGCTGGCGTGGCTGGACGGGTGGCTGGCCGAGCAGCGCGGCGATCCCGAACTGGCCTTGCCCATCTACCAGCGCGGCGAGGAAGCCGTCGGCATGCCCAGCCCGGTGCACCAGGCCCGCCTGCTGCTGGCCCACGGCCGGCTGCTGCGGCGCACGGGCCAGCGGCGCCTGGCGGTCGAGCGGCTCCGGCGCGCGAGCGAGATATACCAGGCGCTGCGCGCCGCGCCGTTCCTGGCCCGGACCGAAGAGGAACTGGCCGCCTGCCAGCTGCCGGGCAGCCCGGCCAAGAAGCATTCTGTGCTGTCGCTGACCAGCCGGGAGACCGAGGTCGCTCACCTGGTCGGCAAGGGGCTGTCCAACCCCGAGATCGCGGCCGAGCTGTTCGTCAGCCGCAAGGCGGTGGAGTACCACCTGGGCAACATCTACGCCAAGTGCGGCCTGCGCGGACGCCAGGAGCTACGCCGCTTCGTCGAGCAGTGGAGCCACCCCGCCGCCGTCTGACCCGAGGGGGAGCCTTCCTAGGGGAGGGCGAACTAGGGAAGGCGTACTAGGGAGGGCGAACTAGGGAGTTCGCCTAGGGACTGCGGGCCCGGTTCAGCCGACAGTGGATTCATCCACAAAGAACCGTCGAGCTGACCCAAAAGGACATCCGCATGAGTACCGCAGTCCTCTCCGAGAAAAGCCGCCAGGCCGATCAAAGCCGCAAGCCGGCCGAGCCCGCCGCCCTGACCGGGCTGGCCGAGCAGGCCGCCGAACGCCGGGCCAAGCGCGATGCGCTGCAGGCCATGGGCATCAACCCCTATCCCGTCCGGTTCGAGCGCAGCGCGACGCTGGCCGACCTGCACTCCGCGCACTCCGGGCTGGACCCGGACACGCGGACGGGCGAGACGGCCAGCGTCGCCGGCCGCGTGGCCTCCCTGCGGGGCCACGGCAAACTCCGCTTCGCCACCATCGAGGACGCCAGCGGGGCCGTGCAGCTCATGTTCCGGGCCGACCACCTTCCGGCCGACGCGGCCGCCGTCGAGGCGCTCGTCGACCTGGGCGACTGGGTGGGAGTCACCGGCGAGGTGATCACCAGCCGGCGAGGCGAGCTCTCGGTCGACGTGAGCGGCCTGGAGATCCTGTCCAAGGCGCTGCGGCCCTTGCCCGACAAGTGGCATGGTCTCAGCGAAGCCGAGACCAGGTACCGTCAGCGCGAGGTTGACCTGCTGGCCAACCCCGCAAGTAGGCGGGTCTTCGACATCCGCTTCCGGACGCTGTCCATCCTGCGGAACCAGCTCGAGGGAGAGGGCTTCCTTGAGGTCGAGACCCCCATCCTGCAGCCGCAGGCAGGCGGGGCCCTGGCCCGTCCGTTCTTCACCCACGCCAACGCACTGGACGCCGAGTTCAGCCTGCGCATCGCGCCGGAGCTCTACCTCAAGCGGCTGGTGGTCGGAGGCTACGAGCGGGTCTTCGAAGTCGCCCGCAACTTCCGCAACGAGGGAATCGACACCAGGCACAGCCCGGAGTTCACCTCGCTCGAGGCGTACCGCGCCTTCGGCGACTTCCGTGACGGGATGGACCTCACCGAGCAGCTGATCGTAGCGGCCGCCCAAGGTGCCGCCGGCCGGGCTCGAGTTCGACTTCGCGGGCCAGCGCATCGACCTGACGCCGCCCTGGCCGCGACGCGACCTGCTCGACATGCTCGAGGAGCGGCTCGGCCAGCGGGTGCATCCCGCCATGCCCGTGGCGGACCTGCGCCGGGTCTGCGACGCTCACGAAGTTCCCTACCAGCCGTCCTGGGGCTCAGGGAAGCTCGTCTTCGAGCTCTACGACAAGATCCTGATGGGCCAGACCCTGGGTCCGGTGTTCATCTACCACTACCCCACCGAGGTCTCGCCGCTGGCCCGCCAGTCCCTTGAGGACCCCACCGTCACCGACCGCTTCGAGCTCGTGATCGGAGGCCGGGAGCTGGCCAACGGATACAGCGAGCTCAACGACCCCGACGAGCAGGCCAAGCGGTTCGAGGCCGAGGCCGCGGCCGCCGCCGGAGGCGAAGCCGAGTCCCACCCGGCCGACGCCGCCTTCGTGCGAGCCCTGGAGTACGGGCTGCCGCCCACCTCCGGCATCGGCCTCGGCATCGACCGGCTGATCATGCTCCTCGCCGAGGTACCGGCGATCCGCGACGTCATCTTGTTCCCGATCATGCGTGCGGAGGCAGGGTCATGACCACCACCGATGTGATGCAAACCCAGGACCTGAGCGGGCCGGCCCTGCTAGCGCCGGCCCCCGACCACGAGATCACGGAAGGCCCGGCTCATGCCGCCTTCTTCGTCCCCGACCAAATCGAGCTCGACGTCCGCCGGGGCGACCGGGTCGTCGTCGTCAGCGACCTGCACCTCGCCCCGGTCGCCTCGGAGGTGTCCACGCAGGCCGCCGACGAGCTGTCGGAGCTGCTGGACGAGTTCCACCAGCCCGGGATGCTCATCATCGCCGGCGACGGCTTCGAGATGATCGCCGCCGCGCCGGACGTCACGGCCATCCTTGATTCCCATCCGCAGTTCACCGACGCGGTCAAGCGCTTCGCTCAGGACCGCGATCACCGCGTCGTGCTGACCCCGGGCAACCACGACGGCCAGCTCGCCTGGGACGCCGATTCGGTCGCGGTGCTCCGCGACCGCCTCGGCCTGACCGACCTGGCGCTGGCCTGTGACCTGGCCGTGGCGACCGCAGACGGCACGGCACGGGTCAGGGTGATGCACGGCCACCAGTTCGATCAGTACAACGCGTTCGACGATCCCAGGTCCCCGGTCGACACGCCGTTTGGCCATCACGTCGTGCGGCAGGTGCTGCCCAAGCTCGCGGTGCGTGACCGGCCTGGCGCGCTGCTTGAAGGGGTCCGGTGGTGCAACGGGGACCCGTCCGCTTTCCTGGGCTCGCGCCTGCTGTACCGCATGGTGGCGGGCTGGCTGTGGTGGCTGGGGGTGCCGTTCGCGGCGGCCCTGGCGCTGCGCTTCCTGTCCTTCGCGCCGGGGGTCAAGCCGCTGCTTGACCATCACGCCGAGCGCTGGCTGGTCTGGTTCGGCATCCTGGCCGTCACGATCGCGGTGGTCGTCGCGGTGACGGGAATCGCCACCATGCTCCGGGTCAACCGCGCCCTGGCCGACGCCTCGGTCGGCGAGCGGGGCGACGCCTCGGCGCACAACGCGACGGTCCGGGCCGAGGCGGCCCGGCTGATCTGCGCCGGGTACGCGGGCCTGATCACCGGACATACCCACGAGCCTGAGCTCTCCCAGGTAGGCGAGGGGTTTTACGCCAACACCGGCTGCGCGACCGAGGTCGTGCGCGGGCGAAGGGCCCGGTTCGGGCTGCCATCACCGTTCCTGGCCGTGCGGCGGCTGTCGATGCTCGAGCTGACCGCGGGCCCGGTGCTGTCGGTCTCGCTGTCGCTAGCCGAACGCCCCATCGGTCAGCCTTCGTTCCTGGAGCGACTGGTCCTGGCGCCGGAGCGGGAGCGTCCTCGCACGCTCGAGGTCGTGGGGCGTCTGCCCGACGGAGCCGCCTGGCCGATCAGCGAGCGAGCCCTGATGCCGTGGGTGCGGCGCCGCCGGATCCGGCGGGTGGCCGCGTTCGGGCTGCTCATCGTCGGAGTGCTTAACGTCGTGTTCGCGCTCCTGCGGCCGGTGGGCTGGACCCGCCCGGTCGAGGCCTGGCTGCCCTTCGGCGCCCACCCGGTCAGCGGTGTCGCCGCCGTGATCACCGGGCTGGCTCTGGCCGGAGTGGCCCGGGGCGTGCGGCTCGGCTACCGGCGGGCCTGGCTTGGGGCTCTCGTGCTCCTGCTGGCCAGCTCCGGCTACCGCCTGGTGCGGGACCTGGGGCCGGAAGGGTCGGTCATCGCCTGCCTGTTCGGCCTGTGGCTGCTGCTCGAGCACCGCCACTTCCGGGTCAGCCCGCCCGGCTTCCGCCGCCTCGCGGGCTGGGCGGTCATGACCGGCCTGGTGGCCGTCGCCCTAGCCGCTGGGCTGGGCGCCGCCTATCTCGGCGGCCGCGAGACCGGTGCTGCCGTCCTGGCCCTCATCTTGGGCACCGCCGTCCTCGTCCTGGCCACGGGCCTGCCCGGCCGCGAGCACCGGCGCACCGGAGAAGCGCGAGCCCGGGCGTTCGAGCGGGCGCGGGCGATATTCGACCGCTACGGCGGCGACACCCTCGACTACTTCGCCCTCCGCGACGACAAGTCCTGGCTGTTCTCCGGGAACACCCTCATCGCCTACTCGGTCATCAACCGCGTCATGCTGGTCTCGCCCGACCCCATCGGGCCCGTCGACGAACGCCTTGATGCCTGGTCCGACGCGATGGACCTGGCCGACACCAACGGCTGGTACATCAGCGTGCTCGGCGCGTCCGCGCCCTGGCTGCCGATCTACCGGGCCGCCGGGCTGACCGGGGTCTACATGGGTGACGAGGCCATCGTCGACTGCCAGAGCTTCTCGCTCAAGGGCAAGTCGATGAAGTCGCTGCGCGGCGCCTACAACCGGATGTCCAAGTCCGGCTACCACGTGGCCGTCATGCCCGCCCTCGAGACCAGCGCCGAACTCCGGGCCCAGCTGGAGGATCTCGCGACAGAAACGCGTCAGGGCGAGGCCGAGCGCGGCTTCTCGATGACCCTGAGCCGGATGTTCGACGAGCGCGACACCGGTCTGCTGCTGGCCGTCTGCCTGGGTCCCGACGGCCTGCCGGTGGCGTTCAACCAGTACGTTCCCGCGAACCACGTCAACGGGTACTCCCTTGACCTCATGCGGCGGACGAGCGACCCTGACGCGCCGAACGGCCTGACCGACTTCGTGATCCTCGAGACGATCAACTGGATGGCCGAGCGCGGGCTGAACGGCCTCGGTCTCAACTTCGCCGTCATGCGCGCCGTCGTCGCCGGCGAGGCCGGCCCTGGACGGTGGCGTTCGGCCGAGCGGTCCCTGTTCCACCGGTTCAGCGACAGCATGCAGATCGAATCCCTCTGGAACTTCAACAAGAAATACGACCCGCAGTGGCGCGCCAGGTTCTCGGTTGCTGACGACCGTGCGCACCTGCCCCGAGCCGGGCTGGCCATCGCCCGGGCCGAATCGGTGTCCGAGCTACCTGTCGTCGGCAGGTTCATGCAGCCCAGGACTCCCGTAGCCGACACCAAGCAGAAGGAGCTCGTGTCATGACAACACAACAGCAGTATCTGACCCGCGGCGATCACGCCGGCGGCGGTAAGGGGGTGCTGGCCGGGAACCGGCCGGCCGCCCCGGCCCGGCTGGTCGGCGAGGCCCCGGCGGGCAGATCAAGCGCACGCCGGCTGGGCGTGGTCGGCCTGGCCCTGGTGCTGATCGCGGCCATGGACAGCATCAGGAACCTGCCCGCCACGGCCACCTTCGGCTGGTCGGCGATCTTCTTCTACGGCATCGCCGTCCTCACCTACCTGGTACCGGTGGCCCTGTGCTCGGCTGAGCTGGCCACCACCGTCGGCGGCGGCATGTACCGGTGGGTCAGGGAGGCGTTCGGGTCCCGGTGGGGCTTCCTGGCCGTGTGGTGCGACTGGTCGGAGAACATCGTGTGGTTTCCCACCGTGCTGGTGTTCCTGGCTACCACGGCCGCGTACGTGATCAACCCCAACCTGTCCCAGAACAAGGCTTTCCTGGTGCCCGTCATGCTCGTGATCTTCTGGGCGGTGACGCTCTCCTCGCTGTTCGGATCGCTGAAGTCGGCCCGCTGGACCGGCGTGGGAGTGGTGATCGGGACTGCCGTCCCGACCGCGGCGATCATCGGCCTGGGCCTGTGGTGGACCGGCAGCGGCAGGCATTCCCAGATCCCCTTCCACGCCAGCGCGATCCTGCCGGCCTGGCACGGCCTGGCCAGCCTGGTGTATGCGGCTGGCATCGTCGTGGCGTTCGCCGGGATGGAGATCGGGGGCTTCTACTCGCACGTGACCAGGGACGCCAAGCGCACCTACCCCCGATCGGTCCTGGCCGCCGCGGGCACGGTCGCCACCCTGTCCATCCTGGGCAGCGTGGCCATCGCGATGGTGGTGCCGGCCAAGCAGATCCAGCTGGCCGGCGGGATCATGCAGGCGGTGTCCATCTTCTTCGCCAAGCTGGGCATCTCCTCGCTGATCCGGCCCTTCGGGGTACTGGTGATCATCGGCGTGCTGTGCGGCCTGGCGTCCTGGAGCGTCGGCCCGGCCGAGGGAATGCGCCGGGTCGCCGCGGACGGCCACCTCAATCCGTGGTGGGGCCGGACCAACCGCCGCGGCGCCCCCACCTCGGTCCTGATCCTGCAGGCCACGCTCGGCTCTGTGCTGGCCCTGGCCATGGTGTTCGTCAACAACATCAACACCTACTACTGGATGCTGACCGCGCTGGTCGCCCAGACGTTCCTGGTCATGTACTTCCTCATGTACCTGTCGGTCATCCGGCTGCGCCGCACCAGGCCGGACCTCCCGCGCCCGGTCAAGATCCCGGGCGGGAAGTTCGGGCTCGTCCTGGTCACCGGGGCCGGGATAGCCGGCGCCGTGTTCACCTTCTTCCTCGGGTTCATCCCGGCCAGCCACCTGTCGCTGACCGGAACCATCGCCTACGTCACCGTCATGGCGTTCGGGATGATCGCCATCATCGGCACCCCGTTCCTGCTGCACCGCGGCCGGTCCCTCAAGCACGACGCCCAGGCCGACCCCAACCTGGTCAGCTCAGGAACCTAAGCCAACTCCAAGGCGCCCTGGGGAGGCGAACTAGGGAGTTCGCCTAGGGACTGCGACGGCGCCTGCGCCCACAGTGGATATATCCGCACCTGCAGCCCAAACCCAGAAAACACAACCAAGAAAGACACTCGCCATGAGCACCCAGACCGACAACACGACCCGGCTGGACACCAGCCAGCCGGGTACCAGCCCGCAGGCCGCCAGCCCATCCGGCCACCGCCTGCGGCCGCACCTCCGCATCCCGCGCTGGCTCCTGGCCGCCGTCACGACCGCCGCGGCGGCCGCCGGCGCCACGGTCCTGGCCGTCACCGTGAACTGGGGCAACGTCTCGATCGTAGGCGGCTGGTTCCCCACCCTGCTGTCCTGGGTCACGATCGCGGTCTGCGCGATCGCGGTGCTCCTGCGCCGGGACGTGCTGAAGGAGTTCGCGTTCGGCATTCCGGCCGGCCTCGTCCTGGTCGGCCTCCTGTTCACCTACCTTCACCTCAGCCAGGCGGTCCCGTCCGGCGCGCCCCGGTCGATGTACATCTGGCTGTGCGTGACGTGCCTCGTGGGCGGCCTGGTCCTGGCCGGATGGCGCCGGGCCCACTGGCCCCGCCGCATCTGCGGCACCGTCGCGGTCGTCCTCACCGTGGTCTCGGCGGGCAGCGCCGTGAACCAGACGTTCGCCTACTATCCGACCTTCGACCGCCTGTTCGGTAAGACCGCCAACCACTTCCTCGACAATACCCAGCTCAGCGCCATGCGCACCGAGGTGGACAAGACCGGCCAGCTGCCCGACCACGGTGCCACCCTGAGCGTTCCCATCCCCGGGACCAACCTGAAATTCACGCCCCGTCCGGCGTACGTGTGGGTGCCCCCGGCGTGGTTCGCGCGCAACCGTCCCCAGCTGCCGGTCATCGAACTGCTGCACGGCACGCCCGGCGATCCTTCTAACTGGACCAAGTCGAGCTACGCCGACGCGACGGCGCTGGCCTTCGCTGAGCAGCACCACGGGATCGCGCCGATCATCGTCATGCCGGACATCAACGGGTCCTGGGGCGGGGACACCGAGTGCGTCAACAGCACGATGTACGGCGACGTCGAGACGTACCTGACCCAGACCGTGCCGCAGTACATGCGGAAGAACTTCAACGCCAGCACCAGGGCGGGATCAGTCGCGATAGCCGGGCTGTCTGAGGGCGGCCTGTGCGCCACCACCCTGGCCCTGAACAACCCCAAGGTATACGCGGCCTTCGGCAACTACTCCGGCGACGAGTCGCCCACCTATCAGAGCGACAACCAGCAGCAGACCATCCAGACGCTGTTCGGCGGCTCGACCGCCAGCTACAACGCCCACAACCCGCCCTACATCCTGGCGCAGAAGCGTTTCACCGGGCTGTCCGGCTGGTTCGAGTCCGGTGCCCAGGACCCCGCGGCCCTCAAGGCCGCCCATGCCCTGCAGCCCCTGGCCGTCGCCGCCGGGATCAGCACCTGCCTGACGACGCCCTCGGGCGGCCACGACTTCACCTTCTGGCAGCAGTCCTTCTCCGATTCGCTGCCGTGGCTGTCGTGGAAGCTGAAGCTCACCCCGCAGCCGAAGTCCGTCCCGGCCCAGTGCGCCCCCGGGCGAAGCTAGGACCGCGACGATGACCGCCGCAATCGTCTTCGCCGTCTTGTCCGCGCTGTCGAATGCGTGCAGCGCCGTCCTGCAGCGGCTCGCCGTGGTGAGCCGCTGCAGGACGGGGGCGCGGCCCGGCTGGCGGGCCGCGATCGACCTGGTGTGCCAGCCCGTGTGGCTCCTCGGTGCGCTGTTCCTCATCGGTACGTTCGGGTTCCAGGCCCTCGCCCTGTACTTCGGTCCCCTGTCGGTGGTACAGCCCATCCTGGTGCTTGAGCTGGTCTTCACGCTGGGCTTGCGCGTCTTCGTGCTGCACGACGACATCACCTCGCGGACGTGGGCCGCCGCCCTCACCATCTGCCTGGGGCTGGCCGCCTTCCTCGTCGTGGCGTCGCCCGGGCAGGGCATGCAGGACGCGGCCGGCGGACGGTGGATAGCGGCCATCAGCATCTGGGGCCTGGCCGTGCTGGCCCTGTTCCTGCTTGCTCGTCGCGGCTCGCCTGCCCGTCGTGCCGCCCTGCTCGGGGCGGCCACGGCCGTCGTGTGGTCCGTGGATGCCGCGTTCGTGAAGCAGGCGGTGGACGTGCTGGCGCACGGCGGCCCGCTGGGCTTGCTCACCGGCTGGCCGCTCTACGCCGTGATCGCGACCGGAGTCCTGGGCACGGTCCTGCTGCAAGCCGCTTACGCGGCCGGGCCGCTGGCCGCTTCCCAGTCGACCCTGCTCATCGTCGACCCGCTCGCGAGCATCGCGCTGGGCATCGAGCTCTTTCACGAGCACCTGAGCGCCGGCCCCGGGTACCTGGCCGGCGCGGTCGCGTCGCTCGCCGTGCTCGGGATCGGCGTGGTCATGCTGTCGGTCTGGGCTCCCCCCGTGATGACCGCCGAGGAGCACGCCCCGCTCCGCCACGACCAGGTCCAGCGCCCGAAGGAGCTGTCCGATGCGAGCTCTGTCGTTTGACGGGCTGCTGGTCATCGCCCTGGTGGCGGTGGCGGTGCCCGTGCTGCTCGCGCTGGTCCCCCGGCTGCCCGTGCCCGGGGCGGTGCTGGAGGTCGTGGCCGGGATCCTGGTCGGGCC
The DNA here is from genome assembly GCA_963790065.1 of uncultured Actinomycetes bacterium. Classification (GTDB taxonomy): domain Bacteria; phylum Actinomycetota; class Actinomycetes; order Streptosporangiales; family Streptosporangiaceae; genus Palsa-504. The sequence continues at coordinate 838,912 of CAWBNK010000006.1, forward strand.
CTCGGTCCTCGGCTGGGTTCACCTTGACGCGCCCGTCCGCGTGGTGAGCGACCTCGGCCTGGGCATGCTGCTGTTCCTGGCCGGCCTGGAGATCGACGTCGGGGGCCTGCGGGGGCCGCTGGGACGCCTGGCGGGCCGGGCGTTCGGCGTCTCGCTCCTGCTGGGCCTGGCCTGCGGCTACGCGTTCAGCCTGGCCGGCGTCGGCGGCAAGCCCATCTTCCTGGCGGTGGTGCTGACGTCGACCTCGGCGGGCCTGCTGCTCCCGCTGCTCAAGGACGCCGGCCTGCACCGCGCTCCGTTCGGTCAGCTGGTCATGGCCGGCGCGGCGCTGGCCGAGGTGGTCCCGGTCATGATGCTCTCGCTGCTGTTCTCGGCCACGTCGGGCACAAGGGCCTGGCTGAGTTCCCTGCTGGCGTTGCTCGCCGTCCTGACCGCCATCGGCCTGGCCCTCGGGCGCATCCGGCGCCTGGCTGCCCTGGACCGGCTGCTCGAGCGGCTGGAGGACAACAGCGCCCAGCTGCGCCTGCGCGCCGCCCTGACCCTCACCCTGGCCTTCGCGGTCCTGGCCCAACGGTTCGGTTTCGCGTCGATCGTCGGCTCGTTCGCCGCTGGCCTGCTGGTCAGGACGATCGACCTGAACGGGCCGACTCCGCACCCGCAGTTTCAGGTCAAGCTGGAGGGCATCGGCTTCGGGTTCCTGATCCCGGTCTTCTTCATCGCCACCGGCGTCCAGTTCGACGTCAGGGCACTGGTCGGCGATCCCGCCGTCCTCGCCGAAGTCCCGTTGTTCTTGCTCGCGCTGCTGCTGGTCCGGGCCGTTCCCGCGCTGGCCTACGTGCGCCTGATCGGCAAGCGACGGGCCGGCTCGGCCGGCCTGATGCAGGCCGCCACCCTCACCTTCGTGGTCGTGGCCAGCCAGATCGGTATCGCGTCCGGGCAGCTCAGCCGGCCCACGGGCGCCGCCCTGCTGGCGGCCGGCCTGTTGTCGGCCGCGTTTTTCCCGGCCCTGGCCGTCAAGCTGCTGCCCGCTGAACCGGCTCCAGGAGCCGACCAGCCAGCGGCCAAGGTCCCCGCCCTCCTGGGTCGGCGAACCAGGGAGTTCCTCTAGCGGCCGCTCAGCCGGCGCTACGGGGTGCGGAAATGGAAGCCCCGGTCGAGCAGGCGAGGCAGGACGATGCCCAACGCGGCGACGGTTTCTGACCTGTTCCCGCCGCCGTCGTGCTCGAGGATGATGGACCCGGTCCTGGTGTTGTCCATGATGTTGTCGACGATGGCGGCGACGCCGGGCCGCGACCAGTCCCGCGGGTCAACCGACCAGTCCAGTGGCGTCACGCGCATCTGCTCGCAGTACCGCAGCACGGTCGGCGACCACGCGCCGTACGGCGCGCGGAACATGTCAGGCAGCCGGCCGCTGGCCCGGTGGATCTCGTCGGTGCCGCGGATCATCTCGTCCCGGACCGCGGCCGATGACATCAGGGCCAGGTCCGGGTGCGACCAGGTGTGGTTCACGATCATGTGACCTGCGTGCGCGACTTCGCGGGCCACCTCCGGATGGTCCTGGACGTTGACGCCGATCATGGAGAATGCGGCGGTGATCCGGTACCGCTGCAGCAGGCGCAGGATCTGCGGGGTGTAGATCGGGCTGGGGCCGTCATCGATGGTCAGCGCGACCCGTTTCGGCCCGGCGTGGATGTAGTACACCGGCTGCTCGACCTCGACCTCGGCCTCGGCCTCGGCCTGGGCCGGGTTCCGCGTGGCCGCCTGGCTGCGCAGGGCCGGACCGGCTACCCCGAATCCGGTAAGGACCACCAGCCCGCCGGCCCGCAGCAGGACGCGCCGGGACGGGACGGCGCCAGGCTGCCCGGCCGCCTGCGGTGTGGTATTCACCGATCACCATCCCTCATCGCCCATGCCCGCCGAACGGCCCGACTACAACAACAGTCTCACCGGTAACCGAATTGATGTCGATAGTCATCGTCACGTCTCGTGATGCTGGTATACGTCCAGTCTGATATAGGTCATACTGGACTATGTCGTACATCGAGATCCTGATCCTGCGGCGGCTGCGGGGCGGCCCGGCCCACGGATACGAGCTGCGCAAGCGCGTCGAGCAGACCACCGGCGTCGTCCTGCACAACAACTCGCTCTACCCGGCGCTCAAGCGGTTCGAGGAGGCCGGCGCGGTCACCAAGACGGCCGAACCGCAGCAGGGCCGCCCGCCCCGCCTCGTCTACACGATGACCGAGGTGGGTCACGAGCTGCTGCACGACATGCTGGCCGACCTGCCGCCCGAACAGGCGGCTGATGAGGCGGAGTTCATGGCCCGCCTCGGCCAGTTCTCCCTGATTAATCCGGCCGAACGGGCCGTGGTGCTTGCCGCCCGCACCCGGTCCGTCCGCGAGCAGCTGGCGCACCTGGTCACGATGCGCGACCTGGCCGCCGCCACCGGCGAGCGGTGGGGCGCCCTGGTCACCCGCGAGCTGATCCGCCGCCACGAGCAGGAACTGGCCTGGCTGGCCGAGCTCACCGAGCTAGCCGCCACGCCCGAGCCCGAGTCCCGTGCCGAGCCTGAGCCCGGGGCCGGGCCGGACGCCGAGCCCCCGGCCGGGCCGGACGCCGAGCCCTCGGCCGGGCCGGGCGCCGAGCCCGGGGCCGCGACGATGTGACCGCGCGCGCCGAGGTATCCCGCGAGGAACGCCCCGCCCCGCCGCGGCCCGGGCCGCTGGTCCAGTACGCGCTGCTGGCCGGGCCGCTGCTGTCGATGCTCGATTCCAGCATCGTGAACGTGGCGGTCGAGCCGATCGCCCAGGAGCTGAACGCCAGCCTGACCACGGTCCAGTGGACGGTCAGCGGCTACTTGCTCGCCCTCGGTGCCGGGCTCGCGGACACCGCGTACCTGGCCCGCCGGTTCGGCACGCTGCCGGTGTACCTGGCCAGCGTGATCGCGTTCACCATCGCCTCCGGGCTGTGCGCGCTGGCCCCGGACGCCGGCCTGCTGGTCGCCGCGCGGGTGGTGCAGGGGCTGGTCGCGGCGCCGCTGGTGCCGCTGGCCATGAGCATGCTGCTCGGCCGCAGTGCCAACCAGGACCGCAGTGCCGACCAGGGCCACAGTGCCGACCAGGGCCACAGTGCCGACCAGGGCCACAGTGCCGACCAGGGCCACAGTGCCGACCAGGACCACAGTGCCGACAGGGGCCGCCGCGGTGCTCGGTCGATCTCGCCGCTGGCCGGCCTCATGCTGTTCCTGGGGCCGGCGCTCGGCCCGACCGTGGGCGGGGCGCTCATCGCCGTGGCCGGCTGGCGGGCCATCTTCCTCATCAACGTGCCCGTCGGCGCGCTGGCCGCGGTGGCGGTCCGGTTCGTCCCGGCCGCCCTGGCTCCCGGCCGGACGCCCGGCGCCCGGTTCGACCTGCCCGGCCTGATCCTGCTCACGGCCGGGCTGACCGGCCTGCTGTTCGGGGCCAGCCAGGGGGCCGCCTCCGGCTGGGCCTCGGCCGCCACGCTGATCCCGCTGGCCGTGGGTGCGGCGCTGGTCGCCGGCTACGCGCGCTGGGCGCTGCGCCGCGACCAGCCCGCGCTCGACCTGTCGCTGGCCCGGCAGGTCGTCCCGGCCCTGTCCATGGGGCTGTGCGCGCTGGCTTCGGTGGTGACCTGGGCCGCGGTCTTCCTGCTGCCGGTCTTCGTCCAGACCGCAGCAGGCCGCAGCGCGATCGCGGCCGGCCTGGCCCTGCTGCCGCAGGGGCTGATCACGGGCCTGTCCACCGCGCTGGCCCCGCGGCTGCTGACCGGGCTCACCGTGCGGGTGACCGTGCTGGCCGGGTTCGCCGTCCTGGCCACCGCCAGCCTGGGCCTGCTGCTGGTGGGTGCCGCCACGCCGCTGTGGCTGATCGCGGTGATCCTGGCCTGCCGCTCGGTCTCCATCGGGCTGGTCATCAACCCGCTGCTGCAGGCGCTGACCGAGCCGCTGCGGCCGGACCAGCTGGGCGACGCGACCACGCTGTTCAGTACCTGGCAGCGGATCGCCGGGTCGTTCGGCATCGGGCTGATCGCCGCCCTGTACGCCGCCCACGCCCGCGCGCACGGCCCGGTCGCCGCCCTGCACCTGGCCGGCGTGGTGCTGGCGCTGATCGCCGCGGCCGGCATGCTGGCCGCGCTGGCCCTGCCCGCGGTCCGCAACACCGCTATCGCGCGGGACTAGAGCGCGCGGGACTAGCGCCACCAGGGCTGACGGCGCTGCTCGGCCACGTGCGACGCTGGCCCGCTGATCACCTGCGCGTGCGCGCTGAGGTTCTGCAGGTGCTCAGCGACCCACAGCAGGTGCGGGTGCCGGTGGCTGGTGATGATCCGGACGAAATTCGTCCCGTCCGGATCGTCCGCCCCGTCCGGCCCGTCTATCCCGGCCTCCCGGCTCACGTCCCGCAGCACGCTCACGCCGTCGGCCTCGTCGGCCCGGACTCCACGGGATCCAGGGGGTCCAGGCCCGTCCAGGCCGGTGAACGAGGGGACGGACACAGGCAGCAGCACCTGGTTGGCCATGGGCCTGCCGACCAGCACCGCGATCCGCTCGTAGAACGTGCCCAGGTCGGCGGCGGCCTGGGCCAGGGTGGTCTTGGCGTAGGTCATGCCCCGGTGATGGTGGTGCCTGACCTGCGCCGGAGCCTGCAGGCTGGCCAGCGAGAAGGCGGTCAGGCGCAGCCGCATGGTCGCCATGACCAGCATCCACATGTCCTCCTTGGACAGGTGCTTGGCGCCCTGCTCGGCCAGGAAGCCGCGCAGCGCCTCATCAAGCCGGATCCCGGCGGTGGCCGCCGCGATGCCCGCGTCCGGCGGTTCGGCCCGGGTGCCCAGGGCCCAGTCCACCGACTGGGTCAGGTACGCGGCGCCGCGCCGGAACGCGTCGGCCAGGTCGTCCCCGACCACAGAAGACGCGCCGCGGGGCCAGAACAGGACGCCGACTACCAGGCTGACCAGGCAGCCGAGCGCCACGTCCTGGATGCGCAGCAGGCCCACCTCCCAGCCCACCGGCACCAGCAGGTTGAACAGGACCACGACGACGACGGTGAACGCCGCCTGCCCGAAGATGAACGGCAGCGTGCCAGGCGCGTACGCGGCCACGGCCACGGCGATCGGCAGCGCCACCCACAGCGCGGGCGTGCTGGTCCCGATACCGAGCAGCAGCAGCGCGCCCACCGCGAAGCCGATCACGGTCCCGCCCAGCGCGCGCAGCGCGGTGGACTCGGTGGAGACCGCGTTGGTGCGCAGCACCGACAAGGTGCCGAGCACCACCCAGAACCCGTGCTGAACCCCGGATACGTCGGCCACCAGGACCGCGGCGGCCAGGGCCAGCGAGGCGCGCAGGCTGTTCAGGAACCAGACCGAACGGATGCTGGCGTGCCTGGTCAGGACGCCGATCGCGCCGGACAGGCCCGCCACCCGCCGTTCGGCCGCCGTCCCCTCCGGCTGGCCGCCGTACCAGCCGCGGCGCCGGGCGGCGATCGTCTCCGGGTCGGCGCGCCGGGTGGCGATCAGGGTATCGGCCACGACGTTCCTGACCGCCAGCGAGATGGCCTGAGCGTGGAAGGCGAGCCGGGCAGCGGCCTCCAACGAGTCGATATCGCCGTCCAGGGCCGCCGACCGGTGGTAGGCGGCGCTGGCCTCGCGGAGCCGCTCGAGCTCGTCCACCTGGGGCAGCGGCGCGGTCTCGTCGGCCAGCAGGTCGCCTGCCTGGCGGAGCACCGTGGCGGTCCCGGCCAGCAGGTCGAGGTCCGGCCCGGTGGCCCGGTCCAGGTTCTGGTGCCCGTCGGCCGCGTCGGCGACCAGCGCCGTGCACCATTCGAGCAGCTGCACCACGCTGGCCATGGCCTGGTCGGCGGTGGCCAGCCCGGTCGGCCGGTACGGCGTGCTGGCGAACGCGTTCAGCAGCGCGTGCTTGGCCGCCTGGCAGGCGGCCAGGTCCTCGGGCGTGGCGGTGCCGGTCACCGCCGCCTCCAGGTGGGCCGCCAGGGTCCGGGCCGAGCCGGCCGCCGCGGCCCGCAGCCGGTCTCCGGGGGACGGCGGCGAGAGCACCAGCACGGCTGCGGTGGCCACCACCGAGGCCAGCCACCAGCCCGCCAGCCGGTCCGGGATGGTGCTCACCGAGCCGGGCGTGGCCACCGGCAGCACGTAAGGGAACAGCGCGGCGATGACGCCCGAGGCCGCGTTGGGGCTCACCACGCCGGCGAAGAAGATCCCGAACGTGACCGGGACCGTGACCACGACGGCCAGCCACTTGATCGGGCTGACCGCGGTGCCGATGATCAGCCCGAGGCTCCCGGTCACGGCCAGCCCGAAGTGCGCGATGATCTTGTCCCGCCTGCTGGCGCCGAACGAGGCCACGACCAGGTGGGCGAAGCCGCCGAACGCCGCGAACAGGGCCATCTGCAGGTTGCCGAAGCCCTCGTAGGTCAGCGCGAACAGGGACGGAATCACGATCACCGCGCGCAGCGCCCGCAGGGCCGCGGGCACCGACCACACCGGCAGCCAGGCGGGCCTGGCCTGCGGCGCGGGCCGGGGCGCGGAGGTCAGCGGGAAGCGGCCCAACGGCAGCCGGCGGGCAGTGCTCAGATCGGGCATTTGCCCAGTCTAGAAACGGCCAGCCGGACCGCTCAACCGCGTAGACCCGGGCCGCGCAGGCGCGGCGCAACTGCGTGGCCGCGCGTGGTAATGTGAAACGCTGCCCGGTGACTAGCCGCGGCAGTCAGAGGCGTGCTGCACCCTCATGTGGCCGCCTCGGGGGGATCTGCCTTTGCGGACCCCTTTCAGCGCTAATCCTAAGGAGTCACGTGCCGCTCGACACCGCCGCCAAGAAGGAGATCCTGGCGGAGTACGCGACCAGTGAGGGTGACACCGGTTCGCCGGAGGTCCAGGTCGCTCTGCTGACCAAGAGGATCAACCACCTGACTGAGCACCTGAAGGTGCACAAGCACGACCACCACAGCCGCCGCGGGCTGCTGCTGCTGGTCGGCCGCCGCCGCAGGCTGCTCAAGTACCTGGCCAAGAAGGACATCAATCGCTACCGTGCGATCAGGGAGCGGCTCGGCATCCGCCGTTAGCACCCCCTGCTTCGCCGGCCGGTCTTCCCGGCTGGCCAGGCACAACTGAACATCGACAACACTGACATCCCGTAGCCCCCGGCCCCGAGCGCCAAGGGCCGGTCCTCGGTAGTGGTCCCCGGGTAGCCTGTCTTGGCCAGCACAGCTAGGCAAGCAGAGCACCCGAGGGCTTCGATCGAAGACCGGCCGGCCGCCCCCATCGGGCGGGCCAGGCCACAAGCGGCACGGCGGCGGGTGGGTGCGGGATCTACCGCAAGGAGGTCTCACCCGTGGAGGGTGTCCACAGCGCCGAAGCCGTTATCGACAACGGCGAGTTTGGCGTACACACAATCAGGTTCGAGACGGGCCGGCTGGCCCGTCAGGCCGCCGGCTCCAGCGTGGTCACGCTGGACGGCGAGACCGTCGTCCTGTCCGCGACCACCGCGTCCAAGAAGCCCAAGGACAACCTGGACTTCTTCCCGCTCACCGTGGACGTGGAAGAGCGGATGTACGCGGTGGGCCGGATTCCCGGCTCGTTCTTCCGGCGGGAGGGCCGTCCGTCCGAGGACGCCATCCTCACCTGCCGGCTCATCGACCGGCCGCTGCGCCCGTCGTTCGTCAAGGGCCTGCGCAACGAGATCCAGATCGTGGCGACCATCCTCGCCCTGGACCCGCAGCACCTGTACGACGTGGTCGCGATCAACGCCGCGTCCATGTCCACCCAGCTGGCCGGGCTGCCGTTCTCCGGCCCCATCGGCGGTGTCCGGGTCGCGCTGATCCGCGGCCAGTGGGTCGGCTTCCCCACTCATGAGCAGCTGGCCGAGGCCACCTTCGACATGGTGGTGGCAGGCCGGGTTCTGGCCGATGGCGACGTGGCCATCATGATGGTCGAGGCCGAGTCGACCCCGGAGACGCTCAAGCTGCTGGCCGATTCCGGCAGCGGCGCCGTGGCGCCCACCGAGGACACCGTGGCCGAGGGCCTGGAAGCGGCCAAGCCGTTCATCCGGATCCTGTGCGAGACCCAGCAGCAGGTGGCCGCCGAGGCAGGCAAGGCCACGACCGAATACCCGATCTTCGTCGACTACGGCGAGGACGTGTACGAGGCGGTCGCCCGTGAGGTCTCCGCCGAGCTGGCCCAGGCCCTGACCATCGTGGGCAAGCTGGAGCGCGAGGCCGAGACCGACCGGGTCAAGGCCCTGGCCAAGGAGAAGCTGGCCGAGGAGTTCGAGGGCCGGGAAAGCGAGATCAGCGGCGCGTTCCGGTCGCTGACCAAGAAGCTGGTCCGCGAGCGGGTCATCCGCGACGGGATCCGCATCGACGGCCGCGGCCTGACCGACATCCGCCCGCTGTCCGCGCAGACGCACGTGCTGCCCCGGGTGCACGGGTCCGCGCTGTTCGAGCGCGGCGAGACCCAGATCCTGGGCGTGACCACGCTGAACATGCTCCGCATGGAGCAGATGATCGACACGCTGAACCCGGACCGCACCAAGCGCTACATGCACAACTACAACTTCCCGCCGTACTCGACCGGGGAGACCGGCCGGGTCGGCTCGCCCAAGCGGCGGGAGATCGGGCACGGCGCGCTGGCCGAGCGGGCCCTGATCCCGGTGCTGCCCGCCCGCGAGGAGTTCCCGTACGCGATCCGGCAGGTGTCCGAGGCCATCGGCTCGAACGGATCCACCTCCATGGGCTCGGTCTGCGCCTCCACCATGTCCCTGATGGACGCGGGCGTGCCGCTGAAGGACATGGTGTCCGGCATCGCCATGGGCCTGATCCACGAGGGCGGGCAGTACGTCACGCTGACCGACATCCTGGGCGCCGAGGACGCATTCGGCGACATGGACTTCAAGGTCGCGGGCACTGAGCAGGTCATCACCGCGCTGCAGCTGGACACCAAGCTCGACGGCATCCCGGCCTCGGTGCTGGCCGCCGCGCTCAAGCAGGCCCGCGGGGCCCGGATGACCATCCTCGAGGTCATGCGCAGCGCCATCAGCCAGCCCGGCGAGATGTCCCCCTACGCGCCGCGGATCATCACGATCAAGGTGCCGGTGGACAAGATCGGCGAGGTCATCGGCCCGAAGGGCAAGATGATCAACTCGATCCAGGATGACACCGGGGCCGAGATCACCATCGAGGACGACGGCACGATCTACGTCGGGGCCACCGACGGGGTTTCGGCCGAGGCGGCCCGGGCCGCGATCAACGCCATCGCCAACCCGCACATGCCCGAGGTGGGCGAGCGGTTCCTCGGCACGGTGGTCAAGACGACGACCTTCGGCGCGTTCGTCAGCCTGCTGCCCGGCAAGGACGGCCTGCTGCACATCACGCAGATCCGCAAGCTGCACGGCGGCAAGCGGATCGAGAACATCGACGAGGTAGTGCACATCGGCGACAAGATCCAGGTCGAGATCCGCGAGGTCGACGACCGCGGCAAGCTGTCGCTGGTACCCGTCGAGGTGGTCGAGCGCGAGGCGGCCGGCGAGGACCTGTCCGGCGGCGAGCGGAGCGACCGCGGTGAGCGCAGCGACCGCCCCCGGGGCGGCGGCGACCGTGACCGCGGCGACCGCAGCGGCGGCGAGCGGACCGGCGGCGACCAGGACGGGCATCGCCGGACCCGGCACCGCACCCGGGGGCACCACGAGTAGATGGCTACCGAACCAATCGACGGTGTCAGCCGCACCGTCCTGCCCGGGGGACTGCGGGTCGTAACCGAGTTCCTGCCCGCAGTCCGCTCGGTGGCCCTGGGCATCTGGGTCGGCGTCGGCTCCCGCGACGAGGACATCGCGCACGCCGGCGCGACCCACTACCTGGAGCACCTGCTGTTCAAGGGCACCAGCAAGCGGACCGCGCTGGAGATCTCGGCGGAGATGGACGCGGCCGGCGGCGAGATGAACGCGTTCACCGCGAAGGAGTACACCTGCTACTACGCGCGGGTGCTCGACGCGGACCTGCCGCTGGCCGTGGACGTCCTGTCCGACATGGTGACCAGCTCGCTGATCACGCCGAAGGACGTGGACGCCGAGCGCAACGTGGTGCTCGAAGAGATCGCGATGAACGATGACGATCCCTCCGACACGGTGCACGAGGCGTTCACCGACAAGCTGTTCGGTGACACGCCGCTGGGCCGGCCCATCCTGGGCACCGTGGACTCGATCAACGCGATTACCAGGGACCAGATCTTCGAGCACTACCGGGCCCGGTACACCCCCGAGCACCTGGTGGTGGCCGCGGCGGGCAACCTGGACCACCAGACGGTGGTGGACCTGGTCCGGCAGTCGTTCGGCCCGGCCCTGGACCGGGCCGCCGAGCCGGCCGCGCCGCGGCTGAGCGGCAGCCACTCCGATTACGGCGTCGCGGCAGGCGTCGGCACCAAGCTGGTCTCCCGCGGCATCGAGCAGGCCAACCTGGTGCTCGGCTGCGAGGGGCTGGCCCGGACCGATGACCGCCGGTTCGCGCTCGGCGTGCTGAACGCCGCGTTCGGCGGCGGCATGTCCTCCCGCCTGTTCCAGGAGATCAGGGAGAAGCGCGGCCTGGCCTACTCGGTGTACAGCTTCTCGGCCCAGCACGCCGACACCGGCATGTGGGGCATCTACGTCGGCTGCCTGCCTTCCAAGGCCGATGAGGTGCTGGCCATCTGCTCCGAAGAGATCAGCCGGGTGGTCGACGACGGCCTGACCGACGCCGAGCTGGCCCGCGGCAAGGGCCAGGTGCGCGGCTCGATCGTGCTCGGCCTGGAGGACCCCTCCTCGCGGATGAGCAGGCTCGGCAAGTCGGAGCTGGTCTACCCCAGGCTCGAACCGGTCGACGAGGTGATCACCGCCATCGGCGCCGTCACCCATGACGACATCCGGGCGGTGGCCGCCGAGATCCTCACCCGCCCCAAGGCCCTGGCCGTCGTCGGCCCCTTCGACGACGCCGACGCCTTCCAGGCCTAGGCCGCCACCAGCATCGTGGGCCGTTACCACCCTCATGGGGGAGGTAACGGCCCACGCTAAGTGGATCACTTACCGGGAGGACCGCGATGGTGGTTAGGGTCGGGGTGGTCGGAGCGCGGGGGCGGATGGGGCGCGAGGTCGTGCGCACCATCACCGAGGCCGACGACCTGGAGGTTGCCGCCCAGGTGGACCTGGGTGACGACCGGGACGCGCTGACCGGCTGCGACGTGGTGGTCGACTTCACCCACCCCGGCGCGGTCATGGACAACCTGCGCTGGTGCGTCGAGCACGGCCTGGACGTGGTGGTCGGCACGTCGGGGTTCGGCGAGGACCGGCTGGATGAGGTGCAGGGCTGGCTGGCCACCCACAAGCGGGCCCGGGTGCTGATCGTGCCCAACTTCTCCGTGGGCGCCATCTTGATGATGCGCTTCGCCGCGCAGGCGGCCCGCTTCTTCGACTCGGCCGAAGTGATCGAACTGCACCACGCCAACAAGGCCGACGCCCCGTCCGGGACGGCGCTGCGCACCGCGGGCCTGATCGCGGCCGGGCGGGCGGCGGCGGGCCTGGGCGCGCCGCCGGACGCCACCGCCTCGGCCCTGCCCGGCGCCCGCGGCGCCACGGTCGAGGACGTGCACGTCCACTCGGTCCGGGTCGCGGGCCTGGTGGCGCACCAGGAGGTGCTGTTCGGCGGGCACGGCGAGACGCTGACGATCAGGCACGACTCGCTGGACCGGGTTTCGTTCATGCCCGGCGTCCTGCTCGCCGTCCGCCAGGTCGGCTCGCTCCCGGTCGGCCTCACGGTAGGCCTGGAAAGCCTGCTGGGACTGCAGTAGCCACGGCCCGTTCGGCCCAATGAAAAGGCCCTGGCCGGCGCGGACGCTCGCATGACGTACGGTCGAGAGCATGTGCCGGAGCATCAAGACCCTTCGCCCGCCGTTCACCGAGCAGGTCACGGACGCCGACGTCCGCGCCGCGGCCCTGCAGTACGTGCGCAAGATCAGCGGCTTCCGCGCGCCCGCCGGGCATAACGCCGAGGCGTTCGGGACCGCGGTGGACGCCGTCGCGGCCGCCACCGCGGCCCTGCTCGACCACCTGGAGGTCCGGTCCGCTCCGGCCAGGGACCGGGCCGCAGGCTGACCGGCGCGTCCTAGTCGTCGTGGCCCTTATGGCCCCGGCCCTGCCCGGCGGGCCACCCGCTCAGGGCCAGGCTCATGGCCCGGTCCAGGGCAGGTAGGCGGTGGTCCCGGTGCCGCGGCAGCGCAGCGCGGCCTCGACCCGGGCGCTGATCACCTGGGGCAGGTAGCCGGCCAGTTCGGCCTCCTCGACGAACCGGTAGTCGTCCAGCTCGGAGGCCTGCAGCCGGATCGGAGTGTCGTCGGCCAGCACGCCACCGTCGAAGACGAAGTGCACGATCGGCCGGGGCCGGGCGCCGTCCGGCGCCGACCACCCGACGACCAGCAGCGGTCCCGGCTCGATGTCGAGGCCGAGTTCCTCGGCCACCTCGCGGCGGCAGCCGGCGTGCGGAGCCTCGCCGTGCTCCAGCATCCCGCCGGCCAGCGACCAGTGGTCCCGGTAGTTCGGCTTGACCAGCAGCGTCCGGCCCGCCGGGTTGGTGAACAGCGCCCCCGCGGCGGCGTACATGGTCGGCAGCTGGGCGAACCAGGCGGCTGGGTCGGACGCCGGTTCTCCGGCCGCGGCGGTGCGGGCTGCGTCGGGCACGAATCTGACCCTATACGGGCGGCCGATACGCGCGGTGACCGTACCGGTAGTAGCCTGAGCGCATGCACAGACCGGGTGACGCTGCGTCAGCGCTCAATGAGGAAAACCCCCATGAGGAAGGCCCCCATGAGGAAAGCGCTGACGACGAAAGCCGAGTCGAGGTGTACGTCACCACCGACACGTCAGTGGCGCCGCACAAGGCCGAAGAGGGCAAGCTCTACGTGATGTACGACGCGGCCCACCCCGACGGCGACCGGCTCTACTTCACCGAGGCCGAGTGGGAGGCGTTCGTGCTCGGCGTGAAGGACGGCGAGTTCGACCTCGACGAAGCGGGTAACCTGCCGCAGCTGCACAACGGCTAGAACGGCTAGGCCGGCCGCGCAACGGCTAGGCGGGCTTCTCCGGCCCGCCCGGGTCGACCAGGCCGGCCTGCTGCGTCAGCTCTGACTTAGGCACTCCCAGCACCGTGGCCAGGTCGGCGGTGAGGTGCGGCGCGGCCGCGGCCGCCGGTCCGGTTATCAGCGTGTACCGGGTTTTGCCCGACGCGATCAGGGTCACTCCCTGGCAGCCGCTCGCGGAGTAGATGAACGAGCCCATCACCTGCGAGCCTTCGTAGAACGTGCCCGCGTAGTCGTTCCCGAAGTTAGCCGGGCAGTGCATCACCCCGTGCGCCGTGCTGGGGTGGGTCACCGCCGCACACAGGTCACGGAGCAGGGCCTGCACCGCGGCCGGCTTGGTCTGGGTGACCACGGCCGTGCGATCGCCCACCGGCAGCGCGACCCGCAGGACCCGGCGGACGACGACCTTGGTGGCCTGGTTCACGGCGCCGCAGCCGGTGGCGGGCGCGGCGGTCGTGGCCACGGGTGCGGCGGGAGCCGCCGCCGTGCCCGGCGCCACCACCGAGCCACACCCGGCCAGCACGGCGCACAGCAGCCCGGACCCCAGGACCCCAAGGACCCCGGCAAGCCCGCGAACATGGTGTTGCTGCATCATGCTCATTGGACGCATCCCGGGCCGCCGCCGTTCCATCCTCATAGCGCGCCTGCCGCGATCGCCGCGCCGACCGCGATGAGCAGCCCGCTGGCCACCAGTTCGCTGCGGTCGCCGGCGGCCGAGCCGATCTTCGCGCCCAGCTCCAGGCCGGCCAGCGACATGGCCACGCTGACACCCCCGAACACTGCCGCGGCCACCAGCAGGCTGGTGTGGAACGCGCCCAGGGCGAACCCGGCCGCCAGGTTGTCGGCGCTCAGAGCCAGCCCGCTGACCACGACCCGGCCCAGCCCCCACGACCGCCTGGGCCCCGAGGGTGCGGCACCAGCATCGGCGTGGGCCGCATGGACCGCCCCGCGGCGGGCCAGGACCAGGCTGACCACCCCGATCGCGATCAGCGCCACCCCGCCGAGTATCCGGGCCGCCTCGCCCAGGCTGGTGGCCAGGCTGTCTCCCAGGGCCAGCCCGACCAGCGGCATGCCGGCCTCGAACAAGCCGAATATCACCGCGACCCGCACCCTGGTGCGGCCGCGGATCCCGCTTACGCCGATGCCGATGGCCGCGGCGGCGTTGGACAGGCCGACCGCGACGGCCAGCAGCAGCAGGGCGAGCACAACCTCACGCTACCCGCGCCGGACCGGATCACGCTGCCCCGTCACCACAAGGTGACCGGGCCCGCGCCCTCCAGCCGGAGCAGCCGCTCCTTGCGGTCCAGGCCGCCGCCGTAGCCGGTCAGGCTGCCGTCGCTGCCGATCACCCGGTGGCACGGCACGATGACCGAGATCGGGTTGGACCCGTTGGCCAGGCCCACCGCGCGCGAGGCGACCAGCCGCTTGCCCAGCGCGCGGGCGATGTCGCCATAGCTGACCGTGCTCCCGTACGGGATCTTGGTCAGCTCGGTCCACACCGCGAGCTGGAACGGCGTCCCGGACGGCGCCAGCGGCACGGTGAACTCCTTGAGGTCGCCGGCGAAGTACGCCTCGAGCTGCGCCGCCACCTCGCCGAACGGCTCCGGGCTCACCCTCAGCCCTTCCTCGACCCGGGCCGAGTGGCGGTCGGCATCCACCATCCACAATCCGGTCAGGGCGTGCCCGTCGCCGGTCAGCAGCAGCCGGCCGATGGGGGAGCTGACGATATGGGACAGGCGCGGGGCGTTCAGGTCCGGCGCCACGAACGGGCTGGTCACGACGATTCCTCTTTCTCTTCTACTGACTCTAGCGAGGCCCACAGGTGATGGACGGCGTAGGACCGCCACGGGCGCCAGCCTTCGGCCAGCTCCGCCGCGGCGCGCGCGGCGCGGGCCCGACCCAACGACCCCGCCGGGCCCGTCCCGGCCGGCACCGCGCCCAGGCGGGCCAGCGCGGTGAGCACGCCCACGTCCCCGGGCAGGAACGCGTCCGGGTCGGACAGGGCGCGCATCCGGATGTAGGCCGCCGTCCACGGCCCGATCCCGGGCCGGGCCAGCAGCTGCGCCTCGGCCCGGTCTCGTTCGGCCCCCGGATCAAGGGACAGCTCGCCGGACGCGAGCGCGGCGGCCAGCCCGGTCAGCGCGGTGGCGCGCGATCGCGGCATCGGCAGCGTGGCCGGATCGGCCGCGGCCAGCGTCTCGGCTGCGGGGAAGCAGTGCGTGAGCGCGCCCTCCGGCCGCTCCAGCGGCTTGCCGTATGCGGCCGTCAGCCGGGCCCCCAGCCGCCGGGCCGCGGCCACCGAGACCTGCTGGCCCAGCACCGCCCGCAGCGCGAGCTCGCTGCCGTCCACATGACCGGGGGAGCGGCGGCCCGGGCAGGCCCGGGCCAGCGGCCCGATCACCGCATCGCCGCCCAGGTAGCCGGTGACCGCCTCGGGGTCCGCGTCCAGGTCGAGCAGCCGGCGGCAGCGCTGCACCGCCGCGGTCAGGTCGCGCAGGTCCTCGAGCTGCAGCTCGCAGCCGATGTAGCCGGGGTCACCCCGGCCCGTGCCCGTGCCCGCGCCGACCGACATGATCCCGGTTCCGTTCGGCAGCGTCAGCGTGCGCCGGTACCGGCCCGCCTCGACCGACTCCACGCCCGGGATAGCCCGGGCGGCCAGGAAGCCCAGCATCCGGTCCAGATCGACCGGCACCCGGTACGGCAGCCGGAGCCGGATCAGGCCCGGCGCCAGCGGGTCGGTCCCCGGCGCGGCCAGTGTGGCCAGCGCGGCCCGCCGGGACCGCGGGATCGGCCCGCGCCGCCCGCGCGTCTCGCGCAGCTGGCTCGGGGTCACCGCGAAGACCTCCTGGATGGTCGCGTTGAACTGCCTGATGCTGGTGAACCCGGCCGCGAACGCGATCTCCGACAGCGGCAGCGTGGTCGTCTCGGTCAGGACCCGGGCCGTCTGGGCCCGCTGCGCCCGGGCGATGGCCAGCGGTCCGGCGCCGAGCTCGGCCGTCACCAGCCGGCGCACCTGCCGCTGCTCGTAGCCGAGGCGATCGGCCAGCCCGGCCACCCCGTCCCGGTCGAGCACGCCGTCGGCGATCAGCCGCATGGCCCGGCCGACCACGTCGGCCCTGATGTTCCATTCCGGCGAGCCGGGGGAGGCGTCCGGCCGGCACCGCTTGCAGGCCCGGAAGCATGCTTCCTGGGCCGCGGCGGCGCTGCGGTAGAACCGCATGTTCGCGCGCTTGGGCGTGATGGCCGGGCACGACGGGCGGCAGTAGATACCCGTCGAGGTCACCGCGATGAAGAACACCCCGTCGAAGCGCGCGTCCTTGCTCACCGCCGCCTGGTACCGCTGTTCGTCGTCCATGCTCATGTTCACGTCATCCACAATGCCAGCCAGGCAGGACCGTTACTAGCGGGAATCGGACATCCACCCCTGCGGCCCGCGCCCTCAGCGCGCCAGGCCATGGCGAGTAGGCTCGTGCCGGTAGCAGCGCACCAGGCCTGGTAGGAGCGGCACCGACAGGAGCGATCATGCACGCCGAAATCAAGGGCACCACGATGCCGGTTCTCGAGGTCACGCTTGAGCAGGGCGAGCAGGTGGTCTCCACCCACGGCGAGCTGTCCTGGATGACCCCGAACATCCAGCTCACCCAGCACATGGGCGGCGGCGGGCAGGCCGGCGGGGGCGGCTTCATGCAGGGCCTCAAGCGGGTCATGGGCGGCGGCGGGCTGTTCATGACCCACTACGAGGCGACCTCAGGCACCGGCATGGTGACGTTCGCGGCCAAGCTGCCCGGCCACATCATGCCCACCGACATCGAGCCCGGCCAGAGCCGCTACGTGCACCGCCACGGCTGGCTGTGCGGCACGCCCGGCATCACGGCGAGCGTCGGGCTGCAGCAGAACTTCCGCGGCGGCCTGTGGGGCGGCGACGGGTTCGTGCTGCAGAAGCTCGAGGGCCGGGGCCGCGCCTGGATCGAGCTATCCGGCGAGCTGGTGCACTACACGCTGGCCCCGGGTCAGACCCTTATGGTGCACCCCGGGCACGTGGGCATGTTCGAGGGCAGCGTCCAGTTCACCATCACCCGGGTGCCGGGCATCGCCAACCTGGCCTTCGGCGCCGACGGCTTCCACCTGGTGGCCCTGACCGGCCCGGGGCAGGTCTGGCTGCAGTCGATGCCGCTGCCCATCCTGGCCCACGCGCTCGACCCCTACCTGGCCCGGCAGGCCGATCCGCAGACCGCGGAGGCCGGCGCGGTGGGCGGCATCATCGGCAACATCATGCGCGGACAGTAACCGGGCCGGTAATTTTATTGGGGCCGAACGGTCCGTGCTGGCCGCCAGTCGCTACATTCCGTGTTCACACTGGCTAACTGCGACATCCGGCTTCTCTCAGGTCCAGGATCTGTTACTCCGCGTGAAGTATCACCTGGGAGATAGGTAACTATTACCCCGTTACCCGTTGCATTGGGTACAGTACATAGGGTTACATTACAAATGGTAGCGGAACAACTCCGCACCGTGTTTTACCGGTCGGTGCCCCGTCAGCGGGCCGTGTTAGCTGACGGGGCGCCACCCCAGTCAGGATCATATTCGAGGTGTGTGTCGTGGCCAGCAGCTATCCCGACGAAGGCCTATCAGCGCCCGATGACGGTGACTCCGGCGCCAGGCTCCCGTTCCGGGGCAGCGGCGCGGACCGTCCGGTGCCCGTTGAGGCCCGCGCGGAAGTCCGGGACCGCGAGACCTACTACGCAGAGCTGCGGTTCGCCGTGCACTGCCAGAGCCGGTCCATACCTCAGCCCCGGGCCGCCCTGGATGACCAGGAGACGGACACACCGAAGCGCCGCCCCGACGAGGAAAGCTGGGACGACATGATTGCCCGCTTCGGCGACACCTGGACCTGAGAGCAGTCGGCGGCGGTCCGGGCCCTTCCTCCGGCGCACGGGCGTCCGGCGCCGCCGTCGACCTCTCAGCTTGCCTCCTGTGATCGCCGCCACGCGCGTTGACGATCTTCCACCCGCCTGGCCTGTCGATCAGCACTCCGGTCCTACCGGCGCCAGAAGTCGAACCGGTCCCGCCCGACCCGGAATCCGGCCGCCTCGACCACATCGACAGCCAGCTTGAACTTGCTGCCGACCCGCCAGGGCTGATGCGCGTCGCTGCCGAACGACACCGCGCTACCCCCTGCGTCCCGCCACCAGCCGAGCAGTTCGGCCGAGACCAGCGGGCTCTTCGTGTTCACCTCGAGGACCCGGTCGCTGGCGGCCAGGGCGCGCAGCACCTCCCGGTATTCGGCTTCGAAGGCTCGCTCCTCGTAGGGTCCCGCCGACCACGGCCACATCCGCCGCGGGAAATCCAGGTGGGCCAGCACGCCGAAGATGCCGCTGCCTTCGATCAGCCGGACCACCTCGGCCAAGTACAGCCGCATGGCCTCGTCGGCGGCCATGTCGCGGAACAGCACGTCGGCCGCGGTCAGGCGCCCGCCGTAGGGCACCGCGTGCACCGAGCCGAGGATCCGGTCAAAGCCGCCCCGGGCCACGACATCGGCCGCGCTGGCCGCCCACATGTGCGCCTCGCCGATCTCGGCTCCGGACAGGATCCGCAGGTCCGGGTAACGCTCGCGGCATTCTTCGACCGAGGCCAGGTAGCCGCTGACATTCAGCGGGCGCATCCGCGGGTACGGGCGCGGGTCGATGTTGTCCGCGGCGATCTGGTCGCCGTCCATCCCGACGGTGAAGTCCACGTGATCGGTGAAGGCGACCGCGGGCACCCCGGCGGCCAGCGCCTGCTCGCAGCTGAGCATCATCGAGGCCTCAGGCGGTGCGTCCCACGACCACTGGGTGTGCACATGGTTGTCCGCGGGCAGCACGCTGCTCATTCTCTCATGCACGCTCAGGCCCGCTCCGACCTGCCCGCTCACCAGCCCGGCTGGCGGGGCTTCGCCGAGGTGATGACGTAGACCTCACCCGGGTCGGGATCCGGGTCCTGCGCCGCGGCCAGCGCCGGCGGTTCGGGGATGGCCGGGGTGTCGGCAGGTTCGGGCGGCGGCTCGTCGTCGTCGCCCCGGCGCTTCTTGGCCGCCTCGGCAGTGATCCGGTCGGCCAGCTTCTGCCAGCGGTCTTCCCATTCGGCGACGTTCCCGCCGCAGGCGCGCACGTAGGCCACGGCAACCGGCAGCGTGGGCAGCCGCAGCCCGCCCGCCGCCGACGCCAGCGTCTTCATGGTGTAATGCGAGGTCTCGGCCATCTCGGGGTAGTCAAGGTCGACCTTGGCCCGCAGCGCGCGCAGGTCGCGCGCAAACGCCTCCAGGCCGTCAGGCGCGATGCTGACCAGCGCGCGCGAGGAACTCATGGGCCGCTCGTCGGGCTTGGCCGTGTCCCGCTGCTTGATCACCGGCCCGGCCGGGCCGGATGGTTCCGCAGCCGCGGCAGCGCCCGGCACGACCCGCGGCGCGTTCAAGTGATCCCAGCCGTCCGGCCCCCCGGCGTGTGGCCCGCCCGGCCCCTCGCGCAACGGCATCCCTGACGCACCAGGGACCCCCGCCGTGCCCGGCATTCCCGAGCCGCCCGGCATTCCCGAGCCGCCCGGCATTCCCGAGCCGCCCGGCATCGCGGACCCGCCTGGCATTCCCGAGCCGCCCGGAGCCCTCCCCGGGCCGACGTCGGCCCCGGGGACGTTGCCGTACGAGTGTGCGCCGCCCGACGGCGGAACACCCGGAGCCCGGTACGGCCGTCCCGGCCGGGCTCGGCCGCTCAGCGGCTCGTGGCCAGGAGCCGGGCCTGGCCTGCCGCCTCCCGGCCCTCCCGTGGGCCCTCCTCCTGGCACGCCCGCCTGCCCGGGGGCTTGCGGGCGGTACGGCCGCTCAGCCCGGGGCGGAACCCGGCGGCCGTTGGGCAGCCGGTACTGATGGCCCGGTAGCGGCCCGCCGTTATCTGCGCCGTCGTTAGGCCCGCCGCCATGTAGCGGGCCGCCGTTGACCCCGTCGCCGTAGGCCGGGCCGCCGTTCGCATGGCTCCCGTGGGCCGGCCCGCCCAGCGGGTTACCCTGCCCCGGGGTGCCGTTCGGGGGGAAGTTGCCGGGCGGCGGACCGAACCGGCCCGGCTGGCGCGGGTACGGCCGACCCGGCTGCCCGGGCCGCGGTCGCTGCGGCATGGCCTGCTGCGGTGGCGCCTGCTGCGGCCTTGCCTGCTGGGGCCCTGCCTGCTGGGATAGGGGCTCCTGGGATAGAGGCTCCTGGGACGGCGGCGGCTCGCCCGGCCGACGCAGCAGCTGGCCGTAGTATTCCGCTTCGTCGTCCGCCTCGCGCCCGGCCGGATCGTCTTTGAACCGGAATCCCCGGCGGTCGCCCCGGCGTCTCCTGGGCTGCCCGTAAGCATCGCGGCCCAGGCCGGTGTCGCCACGTTCCACCAGGTACCTCCTGGACCCTGATTGTCCAGCCGCGCTGCGGGACAAGTGCCCTATCTGACGAGTGTAGGTCGGCAGAAATCCCCTGTAGGACCGAGACGGCCAATTGTCACTAATTGCACATAATCGCGTCGTATTGACCCGATAACACCCTGTATCGGGGGCCAGCCTCGGGCCGGAGCCAGGGCGCGCGATACGAACGGCGTGCGGCGGGGGATACTCTCAAAACAGAAGCATTCAGCGGAGCGGCCATGATGGCTTGGATCGTATGGCTGATCATTGCAGCCGTACTTGGCGTTGCCGAAGTCCTCACCACGACACTGGCCTTCGGCCTCATCGCGGTCGCCGCGGTGGTCGCGGCGGCGGTCGGCGCCTTCCACCTGGACCTGGGCGTTCAGCTGGCCGCCTTCGTCGTAACCGCCGGCGCCGGGCTCGGGTTTGTCCGCCCGATCGCGCTCCGGCACCTCAAGCAGCCGCCGGTGCTGCGCACGGGAACCGCCGCGCTGGTCGGCCGTTCGGCGATCGTCTTGGAAGAGGTTAACGAGCACGGCGGGCGGGTCCGCATCGACGGCGAGGTATGGACCTCGCGTCCCTACCTGGACGAATCACTCGTGATCCCGGCAGGCACCAGGGTCGACGTTATGCAGATCACAGGTGCCACCGCACTTGTCTATCCCCGGGAGTAGCCATGATCCTGGCTGAACTCATCATCGCGGCCGTCGTCGCGATCTTGGTCGTTATCACTGTGGTGCGGTCGGTACGGATCGTGCCTCAGGCCCGCGCACGCAACGTCGAGCGGCTCGGCCGCTACCGCAAGACGCTGGAACCCGGGATGAATTTCGTCATTCCCATGATCGACCGGGTGAAGCCGATCATCGACCTGCGCGAGCAGGTCGTCTCGTTCAATGGCGCGCCGGTGATCACCGAGGACAACCTGGTCGTGCTCATCGACACGGTGCTGTTCTTCCAGGTCACCGATCCGCGCGCGGCAGACTACGAGATTGTCAACTACATCCAGGCGATCGAGCAGATCACCGCGACCATGCTGCGTAGCGTGATCGGCTCCATGGACCTGGAGCAGACGCTGACCTCGCGCGACAAGATCAATGCCCTCCTGCGCGGCGTCCTCGACGACGCGTCGGGCAAGTGGGGCATCCGGGTCACCCGGGTCGAGATCAAGGCCATCGACCCGCCCAAGTCCGTGAAGGACGCGATGGAGAAGCAGATGCGCGCCGAGCGCGAGAAGCGTGCCGCGGTCCTGACCGCCGAGGGTGTCAGGCAGTCCAAGATCCTCACCGCGGAGGGCGAGAAGCAGAGCGCCATCCTCGGCGCGGAAGGCGCCAAGCAGAGCGCGATCCTGCGGGCCGAAGGCCAGGCCCAGGCCATCGCGACCGTGTTCCAGGCCGTGCACGACAACGACCCGGATCCCAAGCTGCTCGCCTACCAGTACCTGCAGACGCTGCCGCAGATCGCGCAGGGCTCGGGCAGCACGTTCTGGGTCATCCCGAGCGAAGTGACCACCGCGCTCCGGTCGGTCGCCAACGCCTTCGGCGGCGCGGACGCAGGCCCCGCCGAGCCTGCCCGTGGCCCCAGGGACCGGGCCCGGCGCGAGCCGCCTGCTGTGCCCGCCGCGGAGGGTCTGACCGCGATCGGCGCCGGGCCAGCCGACGCCGCCGCGGAGAACAGCACCGTAGCAGAGGCTGCCGGAGCTCCGGGAACCAGCGTTCCGCCGGTCTCGGCGGCCGTGGTCGATGCCGTGACCGCCATGCTCGCCGACAGCGGCTCAGGCACCGGCTTCTTCGATCCGCTCGGCGCCGCCGATCCCGTCAGCGGCGCGGGAGCAGTGAGCCCGGCCGACGGCGATCCGGCCGAGGCGGCCGCCGCTACCGCGCCGGATCGCGACATGCCTTCGGCCAACGGCAGCGAGGCCGCTATCTGAGCAGTAGCACCAGGACGCTGCCGATGAGCGCGGCCACCACGATGACCAGTATCAGCCGCAGCGGATAGTAGCGGTCGGAGCGGCGGTTGGCCGGCGCCCCGGCCGCCACGCCCTGAGCCTGCGGAGCCTGCGCGGCAGCCGCCGCGACGGTTACGGTCTCGGGCGGCGGCTCAGCGATCACGCCCTCCAGGACCGGTTCCTGCACCGGAACCGGCCCGGGCACCGCCCGGCTCCGGTCGGCGGGTGCCCAGGCATCCGTCCGGGCCGGCGTCGGCCGGCTGTCGCCGTCCTGGGCCGGCGGCTGGCTGTCGGCGCCGTCCAGCCCCTGGGTACCCGGCCCCGTTGGAGCGGTCAGCTCACTGTCCTGCAGCCAGGAGGAGGAGAACGGATCGTGCCAGATCGACTCCGGGGCCGAGCTAAGGTCCGGCGTCACCGTCGCCGCCACGCCGAACGGCACCTCGTCCTGCCCCCCGTGATGATTCCCGTTCGCCCCCGCGTCCGCCGCGCCATCCCAGCTCCGGCCGGAATCCCCGTTCTGGGCGCCTTCTCCGTTCTGGGCGCCATCCCCGTTCTGGCCGCTATCCCAGCGCGACCCGCCGTACTGACCCGCGTCGCCGCCCCGCGACCCGGCATCGAACCAGCCGGCCCCGTCCTGGCTTGCCCCGCCATCCCAGCCCGAGCTGACGTGCTGCCCCTGTCGTGCGTCCCATCCCTGGGTGGCGTCCTGCCCCTGCCGTGCGTCCCACCCTTGGGTAGCTTCCTGGGCCTGCTGCGCGTCCCACCCTTGGGTAGCTTCTTGGGCCTGCTGCGCGTCCCAGCCGGGCCTTGCGTCCTGGGCTGACCCGGCGTCCCGGCTCTGGGCCTGCCTGGCCTCCTGGCCCGCTCCAGTGCCCCAGCCCTGGTTCGCGTCCTGACCGTCGTGCGTGTCCCAGTCCCGGATGGCCTCAGGGCCCGTCGTGTCGTCCAAGGCCCCGGCGCCGTCCCAGCCGCCGGTACCCGCCTCGGTGCCCCAGCCGGTCCGCCTTCTGCCGGTGCTCTGCTGCGGGGCATCGTCCCAGCCGGTGCGAGTGCTCCAGCTTGAGGGGCTGCCCGCGGTCGGCTGGCCCTGCGGGATCGCGCCCGCCGTACTGGCCGCGGCCGCTCCCCGGCTTGCGGTAGCAGTATCGGCATGCCCTTGGGCGCCCCTGAGCGCCGTCCTGATCCGCTCCGGGTCGTAGACGTCCGGCGGTGCCATGGTGACCCCCGCGCGGGCGCCGGCGGCCGCCGCCGGGCTCGCCCCCGGCGGCCTGACCGGAAGGTTGGGGTCGGCCCGGGCCTCTGAGCCCAGCCGCCGCCACCGTTCCTCCCACTCGAGCACGTCTCCGTCGCAGGCGCGCACGTACGCGGCCAGGATGGGCAGGGTCGGCAGGGCGGGGCCGTTCTCGGCTTCCTTCAGGATGCCGCTGGGGAAGTGGGTCCGGGCCGAGAGCTCGTCGTACCCGACCGCAGCCGCATCGCGCAGGGCGCGAAGGTCGGCAAGAAACCGCGCCCTATCATCGGCTTGGCCGGCCGACCACATTCCCCGCGCTTGCAACTAGGCACCTTCCCGCTGGACACGCATGACCTAAGGCGCCGCCCAGCGCCCGTAGCTCACCATCTGGGATTACGGGGCAGGGTACCGCGCCAACAGCCGCGATGCCGCTGATACCGTGCATTTCGTCTTAAGTGTCTCTCGTCAGGCCCCAGAGCATACGCAGAATCGGCTATCCGGTTCCCTCTGTTCTCTGACCTGCCCGATAGATCTTCGGCAGGACGACGCGATCAGCTCGTGCTGAGCGCGTTTCGGCATCCTGTTCGGCCCGGCGGGCCGCCTTCCGGGCTGTCACCCCGGGGCGGGTGGGGCTGTGGCTGCTGATGGTCTTGCCGCGGCCGCCGCGTCAATGGCAGCCCTCTATGCCGTCACCGGCGATCGGCTACGCCGACCTTTGACCCGGTGGCCACTCACGTCGGTTGAGCGGCTCTATTGAGGCCAAGTCGCTACGGACGGTGCAGGTCAAGCCAACTTGACAACGCCAACGTCCACTAGCGTGCTGGCCGCGCATGGATTGTGCCGGGCTGCCAGGGGGCCTCATTGCTCTAGGCCCGCGCCTGCGGGCGGCACGGGCCCAGTACCGGCTCGCAGTCCGGCAGATCGCTATATCCCGATGCTCAGAACCTTATCCGTTGAGGCCGAGGTGCAGTTTGCCCCCGGGCAATCAGTCACACTGGCCTGGACCACGGCAATGCCGAGGCGGAACGGAGCGCCGTTCACATCGGCTGCGGCGAGGCCTGATTCCTGCCGTGGCTTGCCCGTACAAGTGAACCCGAACGAAGACGCGCCCTGGGCGACACGGAGGCCGACCGCCTGTGTGGTAGTGGAGTTAACGCTGCCCCCGTCGCCCGCACCGCAGGTGACGGTGACTACAACTTGTATCGCGGCGCCATTGGCCACGAGCGTCGCCGAGTTGATGCTGATCGCAGGAGTGCTCGTGACACTGGCAGACGCGCGGGCTGCGGCGGCAGGTGCGGCCGGGGAGGCTGTGGCGGCTAGCGCGGCCACCGGTATCAGCGCTGCGCCGCAGGCTATGAAAGCCACGGCGGTCAGGCGCTTCGGGGACAGAGTCTGGAGTTGCATGGTGTCGCTCCTTTAGTAGGCGGTTAGGAACCAATGCACCCCTTAAGACTCCGTAGAGGTCTCGACGGATATCGACATGGGGAGACCTCCCCACCCCGGGTCGCGGGAGTGGGCCAATGTCGGCGAGGCCGAGAACCTTGGGCCCTCTAGACCACCTATTCGAACTTGATCGTGCACGCTCAGCTAGCGTGTGTTTAGAAGAAGTATCCGCCGGGATGCTGGCAGCCCTGACCCCCCAGGGCCACCAGCCGCCGCAGGTGCACTGGGATCGCTGACCCGGATTGCGCGGCCTGCCTCGGCGTGCTCCCGCACATGCCGGTAAGGCTTCGTTCGAACCCAAGCGATCATTGCTTGCGGCTTCTGCCTCCGATCCGCGGAACCCTAGGGTTTGGCGCCGTCCCCGGACGTTGCAGCATGGCCCTCGTCTGCTGTCGTGACGGCCCCGCTTTGCAGCAGCTGCCAGGCACGGGTGGAGGGCCACGGCGAACGCGAAAATCAGCGTGAAGGTGAGATCACTAACGAGTCCGGAGTCATCGGGGTTCAGCACGAACGCGATGGCTAGGCAGAGCTGGAGCCCGTAGGCCAGCACGCTGGCGACGAAGAGCGCGATGTGCCTGGCGTGGCGGAGGCCCAGATGCAGGTGCAGGGTGTGGTACAGGCTGAGGACCGCCATGACGGCCGCGCCGATACCGAGCTTGTGGCCCGGAATGAGGGCCAGCAGCGATATGAAGAAGGCATCGACGAGACCCGTGAAGGTGCTGGCAGCGAGCCCTTTAGCGACCGGGTTAGCGTGCGCGCCGACGATCCGCCCCGGTCTCAGCACAATGACCACGAAGAGCAAGCCGAGCAGCGCGGCGGCTGCTTGCGACGCGGCTTGAAAGTAGCCCAGGTAGTTACTCGGGATCACGTCAGTCCTCCTGAATGTCCGCTTCCGACCAGGCGGGTTGAACGGCCAACCGGGAGACGACCTCCAAGATGGGTGATACGGGCGGCGCGTCATGTGAGCTGGGGCTGGCCCACGTCCAGCGGCAGCGACGGCCCGGCCAAGGGCTGTCGTTATGCAGGCCACCGCCGCGGCGGCTGACGCGGTGACGGCGAGGTTCCATCTGGCCTGATAGGCCTGCGCCTCGCTGACGAAGAGCAGGACCGGCCGTCCGTTACCGAAGGCGGAGCCCGCGGAAGGGAAGCTGCTGGCATAGTCCACCTCGGCTTGACTGCGCGTTAAGCGCTACCGAGGTCCGGAGCAGCCGGGAGGAATCTCAATCCCGTCTATGCGCTGACAAACGGGCACACCTTCCTAACGGGGACACTAAGCCTCATCCACTCAAGAGGCAAATGAGCGGGGAGACTAGGCACCAGCGTAATCTCCTGCCGCCTTGACCTTCGCCGCCGCGAGAAACCGTCCCGTACGGCCAACAGGTGTTCCCCTGGGTATTTCCCCGCTCTGACATCTCAGCTGACAGCATCGGCCGCTCCCGGTGCTACACGGGAGCGGCCGACCGTGGCAACTTGGCTTCTTAGACGGCGGTCGGCTGGGCCCATTGCTCGACAAAGCGCCGTAGCTGCTGGCGGCCTTGCAGGCCGCATTTGGCGTAGATGTTGCCTAGGTGGTATTCCACGGCCTTGCGGCTGACGAACAGCTCGGCGGCGATCTCGGGGTTGGACAGGCCTTTGCCGACCAGGTGGGCTACTTCGGTCTCCCGGCTGGTCAGCTCCAGAACAGACTGCTTCGTGGCCGGACTGCCCGGCAGGCGGCAGGCCGCCAGCTCCGCTTCGACCCGGGCCGTGAACGGCGCGGCCCGGAGCCTCTGGTACTCCGCGTTAGCCCGCTGCAGCCGCTCGATAGCCAGCCGCCGCTGGCCCGTGCGCCGCAGCAGCCGGCCGTGGGCCAGCAGCAGCCGGGCGGTATGAACCGGGCTGCGGATGCCGGAGCTCTCCTCGCCGCGGGTGTAGACCGCCAGGGCCTCCTCGGGCGCGCCGCGCTGCTCGGCCAGCCATCCTTCCAGCCAGGCCAGGGCGGGGATCAGGTAGGCGACCTGGCCGCTGTCGGCTCGCAGCTGGGTTAGGACGGCGGCGGCCTGCTGCAGCTGGCCCGAGCCGACCAGGCCCTCGGCCAGCAGCGGCCGCCACAAGACCGCGGTGAGTCGGCTGCGGCCGTCTAGGACCGCATGGTCCTGCCAGGGACCTAGCGCGTCGGCCATACCCAGGTAGTCGCCGGCTGCCTGGCAGACCAGGGCCCGGCCCATGCCTGCGTACAGCCGTTCCTGGCTGTAATCCACGCTGGCCGCGGCCTCTTCGGCCAGCCGGGCGTGCCGCTCGGCCTCCTCAGCCGCGCCGCGCCCGGCCGGCACGCACCCGGCGGCCAGGTGAAGCAGCGGCAACTCGAACCGGCGGGAATGGATGGCGGCGGCGGCGAACCCATGCTCGGCAGTGAGCAGCGCGTCGTCCCACGCGCCGGCCAGGTACTGGGCCAGCGCCAGCCAGAAGTAGGCCCGCACGCCGAGGGTGAGCGTCGCGCCCCGGCGCGCCAGCCCGAGGCTGCTGGCCAGGTCGCTGATAGCCCGCCCCGGATCGCCAGCCAGCAGCCAGAGCATCCCCCGGTAGGACAGGCCGTCCACGTCGATCCACCGCACCTGCGCCGGGTCGGCGTCCAGGTGGGCCAGCTCGGCCAGGCCGACGTGCGGGCTGGACACCATGGAGGCGCCCATGGCGATCAGGGTGCGCGTCTGGCTGGCGACCGCCGCGTCCAGGAGTCCGCCCTCCAGCGCCTGCCGCCCGAAAGTTAGCGCATTCTCCCCGTCCCCCATGAGGGTGTAGGTGCCAGCCAGACGGTTGGCGATCTGGGCGGCCATCGGCTGGCTGTCCGGGTCTTCTTGCGCCTCCGCCAGCGCCTGGCTGAACCGCCGTTCCGCCTCATGGAGCTGGCCTGAGGAGTACGCCATCGTGCCCAGCACGCAGCCGCGTAGCGGAGACGGCGCAGTCCCTTCCACCGCCTCGCGCAGGCCCCCTCCAGGGGATTCCTCGGCTAGCGTCAGGTGCAGTGCGGCAGTCAGCAGCCGCCGCTCCCGGTCGGCCCGGGCCGGGGAGATATCCGAGGCCCACTGCAGGTGGGTGGCGGCCAGCGCCGGATGGCCAGCCGCCGCCTCTTCGGCGGCCAGCTGTTCCAGCTGGGTGGCCAGGTCCTCATCCGGCTGGTCCAGGGCGGCCACCCGGTGTTCCCATGACGCTGCCTCGCTGACCACCAAGGCGGCGCGGGCGTGCAGCAGGCGGCGCCTGGCGGCCGGGATGCCGGCGTAGATCGCGTCCCGGACCAGTGGGTGGCGGATCGCCACCGGGCAGGTGGGTTCTTCCGGCCACCACTCCACCAGGCCAGCGGCCACCGCCGGCTCGATCGCCGCGCTGGGCGAGCCGACCTGCGCCGCCTGGCCCAGCTGCGCCAGCGGCATGCGCAGGTTCAGCACCGCGAGCATCCCCAGGACGACCACGGTCTCAGACGGCAGCCCGCGCAGATGATCACCGATGGCGGCGGCCAGCGACCGGGGTAGCGCGGCCTTTCCCCGTGCGCGCGGATCGAAGCCGGAGCCCTCGCTCAGCAGCGTGCGCAGGTACAGCGGATGCCCGCCGGTGCCCTGGTATAGCCGCCGGACCATCTCATCATCCAGCGATCCGGTCCCGAGCGCGGCCGCCAGCGACGCCACCTCGTCCAGACGCAAGCCGTCCAGTGGTATATGCAGTCGGTTCTCGACGCTGGACAGCATCCGCTGGGCCGCCCCGTCCAGGCGGTCCCGGGGCCCGCGGTAGGTCACGATGAAGAGCGCCGGATCGACCGACAGCCGCCGCAGCATGAACGTCAGCGCCTCCACCGACTTGCGGTCGGCCCACTGCAGATCATCGATAAAGATCGCCCCCGAGCCCGTGGCCAGCCGGTCTCCCACCACCTGGAGTACCCGCGCGCCCACTGCGAATGACGAGATCGCAGACTCGATCCCGCCCGCGGGCATGACCGGCTGTGAGACCTCTCCGGCCGCCCGCAGCAGCTGGTCGACCAGCCCGAAATCCAGGTCAGCCTCGGCCTGGTCGGCGCGGGCCGACAGCACCCTCCAGCTGACGCCCTCGGTCTCGGCTAGGCAGCGCCGCGCCAAGGCCGTCTTCCCGACGCCCGGATCACCCTCAATGGCCACCAGCCACGGCTGCCCCGCCTCCACCATGGCGATGACGTCCGTGACCTGGGCCAGTTCCGCCGCCCGGCCTACAAAAACCCTCTGCGGCGGCCGCCGGTCCTGCACGCACCCACCTCGCTCACACCCGCGGCGTCAGCCACCCCGGATCCATAGAGCGTAACCGTCGGTCGCACCCGACCCCACCCGCAGGCCGGATGAACACCCTTACCCGACTTCGTCGCGGCGTCGCTGGGCCGCTTACCTGGCCGACAACTCCTAGCGGGGGACGATGTCACATCGGTTTGGTCAGAGCTACCGTTCTGGACGCACCACAGGACGCAACAGCTCAACAGCAAAACGGCCACGACCGGCCGCCCGGGCCTCTAGAGCCGGATGGCCAGGCCGATCGTGAACGCGATCCCGAAGGCCAGCTGCAGCCGCCCGGTCTGCCCCAGCGCCTTGATCAGCGCCGGCCCCGACGCCCCGGCCCGGACCGAACGCACCGGCATCCGCGCCAGCGGCAACGCCAGCGCCACCAGCAGCGTGAACGGCCGGAAGACGGCGAGCAGCGCCGCGACGCCGAACGGCGCCAGCAGCGTCGCCACGTACGTCACCCGGCTGCGCGCGTCGCCGAGCATGACCGCCAGGGTCCGCTTGCCCGCCTGCGTGTCGGTCCTGATGTCGCGCAGGTTGTTGACCATCAGCAGGCCGCAGGCCAGCAGACCGGCCGGCACCGAGGCGGCTAGCCCGAGCCAGCTGAGGCGGTCCATCTGCACATAGGCCGTGCCGGCCACCGCGACCACGCCGAAGAACGCGAACACGAACACTTCGCCCAGGCCGTTGTACCCGTACGGCCGCGGGCCGCCGGTGTAGAACCAGGCGGCGGCCACGCACGCGGCGCCTACCGCCACCAGCCACCAGGACGTCACCGCGGCCAGCGCGAGCCCGGCCAGGCCCGCCACGGAGAAACACCCGAAAGCCGCCAGGAGTACCTGCCGCGGCGGCGCGAGTCCCGCCGCGACCAGCCGCACCGGCCCGACCCGCTTGGCGTCCGAGCCGCGCACGCCGTCGCTGTAGTCGTTGGCGAAGTTGACGCCGACCTGCAGCGCGAGCGCCACCACCAGGGCCAGCAGCGCCCGCCACCAGGAGAAACGGCTGTAGCCGAAGGCCACGCCCGAGCCGATCAGTACCGGCACGACCGCCGCGGGCAGCGTCCTGGGCCGCGTCCCCGCCAGCCATTCCCGTGCTTCAGCCACGGACAGATCCTAGGCGCATCGGGTCACTCGCTGATCGTGGTGTGCAGGCGGATAACGGGAACAGCCGTGCCCACGTCGAGTTCGCCCCGGGCCCCGTCGACGGCCCACCCGGCCGAGGAGAGGAAACGCCGCATCGCGTCATCCGCCGCCAGCACCCAGGTGGACATGGTGCGGAACCCGTCGGAAACGAGCGTGTCCGCGACGGCGTGCAGCAACCTGCCGCCGTGCCCCTGCCCGGTTCGTTCCGGAGATATCCGGAACTCGTAGATCTCCGCGTCGGTGCCCGGCCAGCGGTCGGCGTCGGTGGCGGGCCCGGCCGAGGCGAATCCCACCACCTCACGAGGCAGCGCCCCGTGCACCGCGGCCAGCACGTGGTGCCGGCTGGTCGGCGGGCTGGTGATCGCATCCCGCCACCGGTCGCGCCACACGGCCGACGCCTCCTCGCTGGTCAGCTCGGCCAGCAGCGCCGGCGGAACGATCCCGGCCAGGCCGCACTGCCACGAAGCGACCTGTACCCGGGCCAGGTCATCGGCGTCCCTCTCCCGGGCTGGGCGCACGAACCCGGCGGTCAGCTCCGAGGGCGAAGCCGGGTTCACTTGTCCGGGTGGGCGAGGAGCGTGATGTCGCGGGCCGCGCCGGTCGAGGCGGAGGTGGCCATGGCCGCGTAGACCTGCAGGGCCGCGCTGACGGGTCGCTCCCGGTCCGCGGGCCGGTAGGACCCGAGCGAGGCCAGCAGCCGTTCGCGGCGGAGAGAAAGGTCGGCATCGGGCACGTCCACCCGCAGCTCCCGGCGCGGGATGTCGATCACCACCGTGTCGCCGTTCTCGACGACCGCGATGAGGCCGCCCGCCGCCGCTTCCGGCGCGACGTGGCAGATCGACAGGCCGGAAGTCCCGCCGGAGAACCGGCCGTCGGTGATCAGCGCGCAGTCGCGGCCGAGACCCTTGCCCTTGAGGAAGCTGGTCGGGTACAGCATCTCCTGCATCCCCGGCCCGCCCCGCGGGCCCTCGTACCTGATGACCACCACGTCACCGGCGCGAACCGCGCCGGCCAGGATGCCCGCCACCGCGTCCTCCTGGCTCTCGAACACCACGGCCGGGCCGGAGAACGTCCACAGCTCCTCCGGCACGCCGGCGGTCTTCACGATCGCGCCGTCCGGCGCCAGGTTCCCGTAAAGCACGGCCAGCCCGCCGTCTGCCGTGTACGCGTGCGGTGCCTCCCTGATGCAGCCAGAAACCCGGTCGGTATCCAGCGTCTCCCAGCGAGACGACTGCGAGTACGGCCGGATGGTGCGCACCCCGCCCGGCGCGGCGTGATAGAGCTCGACAGCCGCGTCACAGACCGACGGCGACCCCAGATCCCACGCATCCAGGAACTCTCGCAGCGACGCGCTGTGCACGGTCCGCACGCCGCGGTTGAGCAGCCCGGCCCGGTCCAGCTCGCCCAGGATGGCCGGGATGCCGCCGGCCCGGTGCACGTCTTCCAGGTGGTACGCACTGCTCGGCGCGACCTTGCACAGGCACGGCACCCGGCGGGACAGCTCGTCGATCTCCTTCAGGCCGAAGTCCACGCCCGCCTCGTGCGCGGCGGCCAGCAGGTGCAGGATCGTGTTGGTCGAGCCGCCCATGGACACGTCCAGGGCCATCGCGTTCTCGAACGCATCCCGGCTGGCGATCGACCGGGGCAGCACCGAGGCGTCCCCGTCGGTGTAGTACTGCCTGGTGATCTCCGCGATCAAGGTGCCCGCCCGCTCGAACAGCCCGCGCCGCGCCGCATGGGTGGCCAGCGTGCTGCCGTTGCCCGGCAGGGCCAGTCCGATCGCCTCGGTCAGGCAGTTCATCGAGTTGGCGGTGAACATGCCCGAGCAGGAGCCGCAGGTCGGGCAGGCGGACTCCTCCATGGCCAGCAGCTGATCGTCGGACACCGATGGGTCTGCCGAGGCCACCATCGAGTCGATCAGGTCCAGCTTGCGACCTGAGGAGCCGGCCGCCAGGCCTGCGGGCGCGCCGGCCTCCATCGGGCCGCCGGACACGAACACGGTCGGGATGTTCAGCCGCATGGTGGCGATGAGCATGCCCGGCGTGATCTTGTCGCAGTTCGAGATGCAGATCATGGCGTCGGCGCAGTGCGCGTTGACCATGTACTCGACTGAGTCGGCGATCAGCTCCCGGCTCGGCAGCGAGTACAGCATGCCGCCGTGCCCCATCGCGATCCCGTCGTCCACCGCGATCGTGTTGAACTCGCGCGGGATCGCCCCTGCGGCCCGGACCGCGTCGGCCACCACCTGGGCGACCTCGCGCAGGTGCACGTGCCCGGGCACGAACTCGGTGAAGCTGTTGGCCACCGCGATGATCGGCTTGCCGATGTCTTCCCTGGCTACGCCGGTGGCCCGCAGCAGGGCGCGAGCGCCCGCCATGTTCCTGCCGTGCGTGACCGTCCGGGACCGAAGCGGAGGCATAACCGATCTCCCCTGAGCTGGAAACAATTAGGGAAACCAGCCTACCGGGGCGGAAGGTCAGGCCGGCGGGTCCTGCGGGAACGCCTTCTTGGCGGCCACCTCGATGCGCTCGATGTCGGTGGCGGTCAGCCGCTGGCCCCGCATCTGCCGGGCCCGGCGGTGCAAGTACTTGCGCAGCCGCGGGCCGCTGAACACGTCGACGTCCCTGATGGGGACCACATCCCACGGGAGCTTCGGCCCGTAGACTGCCATCGCCGGGCGGACGCTGACCGGGCTGCCGAGCTCGCGGGACAGCAGCGAGGCGGCCTGCGCCGCCTCCCAGTGCGCGTGCTCGAGCCGGTCCTTCATGCTGCGCGGACCGTGCCACAGCTGCCGGCCGTTCCTGGTCCGCACCGGCATGCGCTTGTCCCAGTCCTCGGAGTCGATGGAGAACACGCCGGCCGGGCCGATCACCAGGTGGTCGATCTGCTCCTCGCTGTCGGGGATGGGGATGCAGTGCATGACGCGGTAGCCCTTGCGCCGCATCCGGTTCAGCTGGTACGCGGTCCGCCGCTGGGCTCCGGTCAGCCGCACCCCGGGCCGGACGTAGACGCTGGTCCGGGACCGGTAGACGGTGTCGGCGATGGCGGCCAGCACGGCCAGGGTCAGCCCGTACCGCCAGTTGAGCACAATGCTGAAGACCACCCCGGCGATGACCGCGACGATGACCCGCCGCTGCCAGGTCCGCATCCGCGGGTCGGCGGACAGGTGGGCCAGGTTGCCCAGGTGCTGGCCGATGCCCTCGCCCTGCGGTTCCTCTTGGACGGCGACCGGCGTGACCACCAGGCTCCGGGTGGGTCTGGCGTCCTGGGCCCGCTCCGGGGCCGGGCTGGCCCCGCCATCGGACGGCCCGGCGGGATCGTTCAGGTCGAACGACTCATCCGACTTCGACCACTCCCAGAACTGCACGTCCCCGGAATCGGAGTCGGAATCGGTCTCGTCCCGGCGCGGCCGGGCCGCGGGAGCCAAGTGACCAGTTGTATCGGCATTACCACTGCCGTTTGCCGCCACGCCATGAACAGGACTGTCATTTGATGCATGGCTGTACACCGCGCGGTCTGCCGTGGCACCATCCGATGCCACGGGTTGCCACCGCGCCCCCTCCGGTGTCGTACCGCCTTCGTTACCCAGTGTCACTTCTTCGTCTTGTGACCTGCGGTTTCTCAGTTTCGGCCACGCCATCGGTCTTCACCCACCACCTCAGCGTAACTGCCTTGGGACACAGCGCAAAGCACCGTACACGTTGGTTGTGCCCTACTCCGGCCGTTTTTATAGCAGGCCATTCCTCCCGATAACGGGCCGAACGTCCCGCCCCTCCCCTTGGTCTAGCATCTGCACCATGACCCAGATCCACGAGCTCACCGTGCTCGAGCTCGCCGCGGCGATCCGCGCGCGCGAGCTGTCGCCGGTCGCCGTCACCGATCATTATCTGCGCCGCACGGCCGAACTCAACGACCAGGTCGGCGCGTTCTACACAATTACCGCCGACCTGGCCGGGGAGCAGGCGCTGGCGGCCGAGAAGACCGTGGCCCAGGCGGCCGACCCGGCCGAACTGCCCCCGCTGACCGGCGTGCCCATCCCGATCAAGGACCTGAACATGGTCGCCGGGGTGCGCCAGACGTTCGGCTCGGTCACCTACGCCAGCAACGTGCCGGACACCGACGACTACGTGGTGACCAAGCTTAAGGACGCCGGCGCGGTCATCACCGGCAAGACGTCGACCCCCGAGTTCGGCCTGCCGTGCTACACCGAGACCAAGATCGGCCCGCCGGCCCGGACCCCGTGGGACCTGTCGCGGTCCGCGGGCGGCTCGAGCGGCGGCGCCGCCGCCGCCGTAGCCGCGGGCCTGGCCCCGGCCGCCCAGGGCAGCGACGGCGCCGGGTCGATCCGCATCCCGTCCAGCGTCTGCGGGCTGTTCGGCATCAAGCCGTCCCGCGGCCGGATCTCCAACGGCCCGCTCGTGCCGGACCTGCTCGGCTTCGGGGTGGACGGCCCGATCGCCCGCACCGTGGCCGACGCCGCGCTGCTCCTCGACGTCATGACCGGCAACTTCCACGGCGACATGTACACCCTGCCGCCGCTGCCGCCCGGCGAGTCCTTCCTGGGTCACGCCCAGCGAAAGCCGGGCCGGCTGCGGATCGGCCGCACCCTGCAGCACCCGATCCCCGGCGCCGAGGTTCACCCCGACTGCGTGCAGGCCTACGAGGACGCCAGCAGCCTGCTGGCCAGCCTGGGCCACGAGGTCGAGGACATCGCCATGCCGCTAGGCCCGGACATCGTCCCGTTCTTCGAGACCATCTACCACGTCTACGCCACGCTGACCCCGGTCGACCCGGCCCAGGAACACCTCCTGCTGCCGCTGACCCGCTACCTGCGCGAGCTCGGCCGGGCCACCCCCGCGGCTGACTTCCTGTTCGCCCAGGCCTACATGCAGTTCGTCACCCGTATCGCCGTCGGCACGCTGAGCGCCTACGACGCGATCCTCACCCCGACGCTGGCGCAGCCGCCGCGGCCGGTCGGCTACTTCGACGAGGTGGACCCGGCGGAGAACTTCGAGCGGCAGAAGCGGTTCACCCCGTGGACCGCGATCTACAACACCGCCGGCCTGCCCGCGGTCAGCGTCCCGCTGCACTGGAGCGCCGACGGCCTGCCCATCGGCGTGATGCTGGCCGGCCGGATGGGCGACGAGGGCACGCTGATCTCACTGTCGGCTCAGCTGGAGGAGGCCCGCCCCTGGCAGGACCGGCACCCTCCCATCTGGGGCTAGCCCCGGTCTGCCCCACCAGCCCCATGCGTCGCGCACCCGGCGCATGATCCACTTTTCGTGGATGGTTACCTCCCCCGGGGGGGCTGTCGCAGGTTCTTGCGGCTGGCGGATGCTGGTGGCGCCGTGGGTGCTGGTGGCCGGGGTTTGGGGCGGGCGCGTGCTGTGCCCTTTTCTGGTGCTGTTCCGGGGTTTTGCTGCTGTTTGCGGGCATAGTGGGGTCCGGCCGCCCGGGGCGGCGGGTGCTGTTTCAGCTGATGGCGGTCAGCAGCCGGAGGTTGTGGGCGAGGCCGGCGAACAGGAACTCGCTGGTGGCGTTGTGCAGGCCGCGGAGGCTGAGGCGGCGCAGGCCGCCTTGGTCTTTGAGGCTGGCGTGCAGGCCCTCGACGTCGGGGGCGCGGCGCTTGTAGGCAGCGCGGCCCTCGGGGGTGGCCAGCCGGTGTGCGTTGGCCTCCGCGGGTGTGGCGCCGGCGGGGGGCGGTCCCTGGGCGGGCTCGCGGCGGGCAAGGCAGCTGGTCTTGCCGTCGGCGATGAGCCGGCCCGGGCCGGGCGCGGTCAGGTTCGCTTCGCTGTGGTAGCCGGCGTCGGCGACTAGCACGCCGATCTGGCTGGTCATGGCGTGGTGGCAGGCGGCGGCGTCATGATCCGGGCTGTTCTTGTCCGTGGCCGGGAGGGTGCACAGCCGGCCGTGGCAGGCGCGGAGCAGGGCGGGGTCGGCTGCGTGGGCGGCGTGGGCGGCCGCGACGACCGCGGCGCCCTTGGCCGCCACCCGGCCGAGTTGCTGTGCCTGCAGCACGTCGCCGGTGTCCTGGCAGGCGTAGCCGCCGAGCATGAGCCGGTCATCGGCCGCGGCGTCCTGGCAGTTGTAGCCCTGGATGAACCCGCCGCCGCGCACCGGCAGCAGCCGGGAGCCCGGGTCGGTGAGGTTGCGCTGCGGCTCTTTCGCGCCCGGGTTCCCGGTCCCGGCATCTCCTGCCTGCCCTGCTTCCGCGGCGGCCTCGGCCTGCCGTGCTTCCAGGCGGGCGCGGGCCTGGCGGGCCTTCTTGCCGGTGCCGGGGATGGCCGGCGGGCGGGTGACCCGCTGCCCGGCGGCGCGGCGGGCCTGCCAGGCCGCGGACGCGGCCTGCTCGGCGGCGATGGCCCCGGCCAGCCGCAGCTGCGCGGCGGCCAGGGCGACCACGGCCGGGGGCCGGCCGTTCGCGGTGCCGGCCGCGACCGCCTCCAGGTAAGCCTGCCCCTGCTCCCGGGCGGCGGCTTCGGCGGCCTCCCGCTCTGCTTCCAGGTCCTGCAGGCACGCCGCGATCCGCCCGGCCCGCGACCGCGGATCCGCCGGCCGCGGCACCGTATCCGCACCCAGCAGCAGGTCGGTGCCGGGCTGCACTCCCCTTGTCCGCGTCCTCGTCCGCGGCAGCCTTCCGGGCGCCCGCGATCACCTGCGCGGCCAGTTTCCGCAGGCCAGCCTCGGTCCGGCTGGCTTCCTTCGACGCATTCGCGGCGATCTTGACCCCGTCGCCGGCCACCACGCTCAGCCGGCCCAGCCCCGCGCATGCGCACACGTGCAGGACCCGGTAGAACAGATCCTCGGCCAGCCCGTCCTGCGCGAGCAGGTGCTTGCGGAACCGGGAGAACGTCGTGTGGTCCGGGACCAGCCGCCCGCACGCGACCCGGAATGTCGCATCGTAGCGGCACCGGTCCTCCACCGCCCGGGTGGACAGCACCCCGCGCAGGTAGGCATACAGCCACACGGTCAGCAGCATCACCGGGTCATACCGGGCCGGGCCGGCCGCCGACCCTTTCGGGGCCGGCGGTACCAGCCGGACGACGAGGTCCCGTGTCACCAGCCGCTCGGCCGTGCCGATAACGACCCGGACAGCATGACCCTCCGGCACCCAGTCGAGCATGTTATGGGGCAAAAGCATCTCGACGTCACGGTCAACCGGCTTGAACTGGTGTGCCATAAACCAATTCTGCCAGCAATAACACCAGAAAACCGGCAAACCTAAATATGCAACAGGCCCCCGGCGGGAGGTAACCATCCACGATCTTCGCGGCGCCGGTCGGGTGGTAGAACTTCTGCCATGCGGGCGCGCGGATTGCGGATCGGACGCAGGCGCTCGCGGCACCGGGTCGCCCGGATCGTCAACATCGTGGCCGCGGCCTGCGCCTGCGTGCTGCTGCTCGGCGTCCTCGGCTTCGGCTTCGGCTCGATCCCGGCCCTCGGCCCGGCGCTCGACCCGGGTAAAGGCGTGTGGACCTCGGCCAATAGCGGCAAGCCGGTCAGCTCCCAGACGCTCAGCCTGCCCGGACTGCAGCAGCCGGCCACGGTCTCGTTCAGCAGCCAGGGCGTGTCCGCCATCAGCGCGGCCAGCGACCACGACCTGTTCCTGGCCCTGGGTTACGTGCACGCCAGGTTCCGGCTGGCCGAGATGGACTCCGAACGCCGCCTGGGGGAGGGGCGCCTGGCCCAGCTGGCCGGGCCGGCCGACCTGGCCTCGGACAAGTTCGAGCTGGAGCTCGGCCTGCTGCGCACCGCGCAGGCCGAATGGGCCCAGATGCCCCGCGCCGGACTGGCCGCCCAGGCGCTGCTGGCCTACGCCCAGGGCGTCAACGACGACATCGCCCAGGTCCGGGCCAGCGGCCAGTGGCCCGCGGAGTTCACCCTGGCCGGCGTGTACCCATCGGCCTGGACCCCGGTCGACAGCCTGGTCATCCAGGGCGAACTTACCCAGGAGCTCGACTTCACCTCGACCCCGCTTGACTACGCCCTGCTGGAGCGCTCCCTTGGCGCGGCGCGCACCATGGACTGGTTCCCGGTCATCGCCCCGAACGCCCAGGCCCCCTACGACCCCGGCCCCTACGCCAAGCCCGCCCTGACCCCGCTCGCCCCCGGCGCCGCCAGCACCGTCCCGCCCGCCACGCTCTCGGATAATACGCATCCGCACGCTACGGAAGCCGATATTACGGTTCCGGATAATCCGGTTCCGGCAGGTGACACTACGGCCCGTTCGGCCGTATCTGCGGGCGAGGCGGAGGCGGCGGCGACCCTGCTCGCCCAGCTCAGCCAGCTGCCCGCGGGCCAGCTGCATACCTACCCCGACAGCAACGCGTGGGCGGCCAACGGCCCCGCGGTCGCCGGCGGCCCCGGCGCCGCGGGCGGCCAAGGTAACAAAGCCCTGCTGGCGGGCGACCCGCACCTGCCGCAGACCATCCCTTCGATCTGGTACGAGGTCGCCCTGTCCGCGCCGGGCCTGGACGCGGCCGGGGTCAGCGTGCCCGGCCTGCCCGGCATCCTGATCGGGCACAACGCGCACATCGCCTGGTCGCTGACCGACACGCAGAACCAGGCCACCATGTTCTACGACGAGCGCACCCGCGGCACCCAGTACTACTGGCACGGCCGGTGGCGCCCGATGCAGGTCGTGCGCTACGACATCCCGGTGCGCGGCGGCGCCACCGTGCCGCTGACCGTGGACATCACCGTGCACGGGCCGATCATGACCCGGGACAGGCAGACCACCTCGGTCGACTGGATGGGCAACGTGCCGTCCCCCGACCTGGCCGTCATCCTCGGCGTCGACCAGGCCGCCGATTTCGCGCAGTTCAAGACGGCCCTGGCCGGCTGGTACGCCCCGTCGCAGAACTTCCTCTACGCCGACACGGCCGGGAACATCGGCGCCATCTCGGCCGGCTACTACCCGCAGGTGGCCGCGGCCTGCCAGCCCTGGCTGCCGATGAGCGGCACCGGCGGCTGCGACATCACCGGCGTCATCCCGTACGCCGCCGAACCCCAGGCCTACGACCCGCCCGGGCACGTGCTGGCCACCGCCAACCAGCGGCCGGTCACCGCCGCCTACCCGTATTACATCGGCACCAGCGCCGACTTCTTCGACCCCGGCTACCGCGCGGCCGCCATCTACGCCGCGCTGCGCGCGCGGACCGCCCCGTTCACGCCGGCCAGCTTCGCCGCCGTCCAGACCAGCCTGACCGACCAGCTCGCCGTCCGCATCGTCCCGGAAGTCCTGACCGCCCTGACCGGTACCGCTCTTTCTTCTGCCGAACGATCCGCGGTACAGCTCCTCGCCACCTGGAACGACACCATGGCGGCCGGTTCGGCGGCGGCCACCATCTGGTGGAATTTCTGGGCCGACTACCTGTCGGACGTGTTCCAGCCCTGGTGGGATCACGGCCGCGCGCCCATCACCAAGGATCCCGGCGGCCTCGCCTTGTCCGCCGAGGACCAGCCCAGCCTGGATGAGGACCTGGAGGCCTGGACGCTGACCGACCCGGCCAACCCGGCGTTCATCCCGCCGAATGGCCGGCCGCGCACCGCCCCGCAAGTCATCCGGGCCGCCTTCGCCACCGCGGTCTCGCACCTGGAGGCCACGCTCGGCGGCACGCCGGCCCGCTGGACCTGGGGCCGGATCCACTCCCGTGAGTTCCCTTCCCTGTCCGGATCGGACGGCCTGGGTTACGGCCCGCGGGCCGCCGGCGGCGACCCGTTCACGCCCGATGCCGCCGACGGCGGGCTGACCGCCCGCGCCGGGCCGAGCTGGCGGATGATCGTCGCCCTGTCCGCGGCTGGGGTCAGCGCCCGGGGCGTGTACCCAGGCGGCCAGAGCGAGAACCCCGCCTCGCCCTGGTACGAAAACCTGGTCCCGCTGTGGTGGGACGGCCAGTACCTGCCGGTGCCGGTCCCCGGCCGGCCCGCCGGCTCGCTGACCTGGCGCCTCAATCAAGCAGCGGGCCATGGCTGACCCGAAGCGGCCCAGCACCGGAGCCGGCCATGGCTGACCCGAAGCGGCTCGGCACCGGAGCGGGCCATGGCTGACCCGAAGCGGCTCGGCACCGGAGCCGGCCATGGCTGACGCGAAGCGGCTCGGCAAGCGCGGCGCTTACCGGCTCGGCGACCTGCGGTTCTCGGGCCGGCCGCAGGCCCGCGGCCCCGCCCCGCACCGGCCCTCGTTCGGCACCCGGCGCTCCCGCGGCGCGGCCTGGGCCTGGCTGACGGCCTGCGCCGTGACCGCCGCGCTGCTCGGCCTGGGCGCCGCCTTCGGCCTGTGGTGGCTGCCGTTCGCGGCCGGGATCGCGGCCGGCGCGGCGCCGTGGCGGGCCCGTTCGGCGCTGGGCCTGGTGCTGGTGGCCGTGCCGGCCGGCTGGGGCGTGGCGCTGTGGTGGCCCGCCCTGACCGGCGCCCCGGCCGGGGCGACCGCCCGCGCCGTCGCCGCCCTGGCCGGGCTGCCGCCCTACGCCGGCGTCGGCGTGGCCGGCACCCTGCTGGTCGGCGTGCTGCAGGTGCTGGCCGCCGTCTGGCTGGCCCGGGCCGTGACCTACCGGCTGCGCTAGGACGCCGCGGCGTGTGCTGGGGGCCCTGTACCGGCTGCGCAGGACGCCGCACCGTGCGCTGGGCCCTGGCTGCGCGAGGACGCCGGGCGGGCGACTGGGCTACTATCCGCGCCGTGGACACCCTTGACGTTCTCGCCGGCCGCCTCCCCGCCGGGGCGGTCAGTACCGACGCCGGCCTGCTGCGGGACCGGGCCATCGACTCGTGGTCGCTGGCCCTGCTGCGGCGGGCCCGGGGCGACGATCTTGCCGTCCCGGCCGCGGTAGTCTTCCCGGCTCGTACCGAAGAGGTGGCCACGGTGCTGGCCTGGGCCAGCGAAGCGCACGTGGCCGTCATCCCCCGCGGCGGCGGCTCAGGCGTGTGCGGCGGGGCCGCAATGCCCGGCGGGGCCGCCGCCCAGGCCGCTGCGGCCGGCCAGGTCGTGCTCGACCTGTCCCGGATGAACCAGATCACCGGGGTCGACCCGGTCTCGCAGGTGGTGACGGCCGAGGCGGGCGTGCGCGGCGACCAGCTCGAGGAGGTCCTGGCCGCCCGCGGGCTGACCACCGGCCACTACCCGCAGTCGATGGCCGTGTCCACCGTCGGCGGCTGGATCGCCGCGTCCTCCGCCGGCCAGGCGTCCACCGGATTCGGGGCCATCGAGGACGTGCTGCTCGGCCTGACCGCGGTCCTGCCGGGCGGCGAGATCCTCCGCTGCCGTCCGGTGCCGCGGTCGGCCGCCGGGCCCGACCTGCGGCGGCTCCTGGTGGGATCCGAGGGCACGCTCGCGGTGGTGACCGAGGCGACGCTGGCCTGCCGGGCCCGGCCTGGCCTGGGAGTGGCTGGCGTTCGGCTTCGGATCCTTCCCGGCCCTGGCCGAGGGCCTGCGGGAGGCCGGGCGCGCGGAGACCGGCGCGGCCGTCATCCGGGGTTACGACGAGACCGACGCCCAGCTGAGCTTCGGGGCGCTCGGTCCCGCCAGCGGATGCGTGGCCCTGCTCGGCTTCCCGGTCGGCCCCGCCGGGCGGGAGACGCTCGAGGCCAGGAAACAGGCAGCGGCCGCCGCCCTGCGGCAGGCCGGGTCATCCGGGCCGCTCGATGGGGCCTACGGAGAACACTGGTGGCAGCACCGCAACGATGCCGTCGCCACCTACGCCAGCATCATGGGCCCCGACCGCGCCTTCGGCCCGGGGGTCATCGTGGACACCTTCGAGGTCGCCGGGCTGTGGTCCGACGTGCCGCGGCTGTACGCGGGCATCAGGGACGCCCTGGCCGCGCACGCCCAGGCGGTGCTGTGCCACCTGTCCCACGTGTACCCATCCGGCTCGTCCCTGTACTTCACGTTCCTGGTCAGCGGGGCGGACGACCAGGACGCCGAGCCGCGGTACCTAGCCGCCTGGGACGATGCCACCCGCAGCTGCGCCGCCGCGGGCGGCACCCTCACCCACCACCATGGCGTGGGACGGCTGAAGGCGCCGTTCCTGGCGGCCGAACTCGGCCAGGAAGGACTGGATGTGCTGAGGAAGATCAAGACGGCCCTGGACCCCGGCCAGATCATGAACCCGGGAGTCCTGCTGCCATGACCGGCCAGGCAGCGGCCCAGGCAGGAGCCAGCCCGTTCGGCCCGATGGTCGTCATCGCCAACCCGAGGGCCGGGCGGGGAAAGGTGGGCACGCACCTGCCGCAGGTCGAGGCCGTCCTGACCGAGGCCCGGATCAGCTACCGGATCGTGCGGACCACCCATCCCGGGCACGCCACCGAGGCCGCCCGGGAGGCGCTGGCCCGGGGCGAGCGGTACCTGGTGGCCGCCGGCGGCGACGGAACGGTGCACGAAGTGGTCAACGGGATGATCGCCGATGGCCGGCCGATCGCCGCCGATGCCGTGCTCGGAGTGATCGCGGCGGGCTCCGGGTGTGATTTCGTCCGGTCGTTCGGCCTGCCCGGCGATGCCGCCGGGGCCGCCCGTCGCCTGACCGGAGACCAGGTCCGTCTCGTCGACGTGGGCCGCGTGACCTTTACCGACGGCCCGGCCGAGATCACCAGGTACTTTCCCAACATCGCCGAGGCCGGGCTGGGCGGGGCGGTGGTCGCCCGGGCCGCCCGGCTCCCCGCCCGGCTCGGGCCGGGCAGGTACCTGGCCGGGTTCTGGCTGACGCTGCCGGGCTTCTCCCCGGCCACCGTGCGCCTGGACGCCGACGGGCAGGCCTACCAGTGGCGGGCGCACAACGTGGTGGTGGCCAACTGCCGGTTCTACGGGGGAGGCATGCAGATCTCGCCCAAGTCCGAGCCGGACGACGGCGCGCTCGACGTGCTGGTCATGGCGGGCCCGAAGTCCGGCGCCTTCACCGCGCTGCCCAAGATCTACCGGGGCACGCACCTGCCGCACCGCAACATCGCCGAGCTGCGGGCCAGCCGGGTCCGGCTCGAGGCCGACCCGCCGTTCCCGATCGAAGCGGACGGCGAGACGCTGGGCACCACCCCGGCCACGTTCGAGATCATCCCGGCGGCGCTCCGGCTGAAGGTATGACCGCGTCGGCCGGCACCCGTACCGAGGCGTCGAGGGTGGTGAGCCGGGTCCGGCGGACGAGCACGTCCTCGGCGGTCATCGCCATCTCGCGGCGGCGGGCCAGGTCAAGCTCGACCTGCAGGACCGGCAGGCCGCCCGCGGCCGGCTCGCCCAGCGACGGGTCCTGCCCGATCAGCCGGACGGCCTCCCGCCAGTCATCGCCGTAGCGCTGCACCAGCCTGGCTCCGGTCCCCGGCGGCAGGCCCAGGCGGGCCGTCTCGGCCCTGGCCAGGCGCAGCGCCGCCGCGGCCGGGCCGTGCAGCCCGAGCGGGATGCTCCTGGTCAGGCACCGGCCGCGCAGTCCCAGCTCGCCCGCCACCAGGTCCACCAGGTCCTCGGCCATGGCGCGGTACGTGGTCAGCTTGCCGCCGGTGATGGTGATCAGGCCAGGCGGCTCCTCCACGACCACATGCCTGCGGGACAGGTCGGCGGTGCTGGCCTCGCCGTCGCCCAGCAGCGGTCGCAGCCCGGCCCAGGAGGCCACCACGTCGCCCGCGCCCACCCCGGGGAAGTTGCCGGCCACCGCGGCCAGGATGTAGTCGCGGTCGGAGTCGGTTACGGCCGGGTGATCCAGGTCGCCCGCGTACGGCGTGTCAGTCGTCCCGGCGTACACCCGGTCCTCCCAGGGCACCAGGAACACGAAACGGCCGTCGCCCGCCGCCGAGGGAACGG
Source organism: uncultured Actinomycetes bacterium (assembly GCA_963790065.1). Taxonomy (GTDB): domain Bacteria; phylum Actinomycetota; class Actinomycetes; order Streptosporangiales; family Streptosporangiaceae; genus Palsa-504. The sequence goes on from CAWBNK010000006.1 coordinate 883,256, forward strand.
CCAGCGCCGCCTTCGCCCTGATCGCCCCGGGCGCGAACACCAGGTGCACGCCCTTGCTCGGCTGGAGCCGCCCCGGGCCGGCCGCAGAGGCCGCGGAAGCCAGGTCCCTGATCCGGTCGGCCCACACGCCGCCCGCGTTCACCGTGACGCTGGCCCGGATCTCGAAGCGCTGCCCGGTCAGCGCGTCCGCGGCGACCGCGCCGGTCACCCGGGCGCCGCCCAGCAGCGCCTCGGCCCGGACGTGATTAGCCAGCACCGCGCCGAACGCCTGCGCCGTCCTGGCCACCTCGACGGTCAGCCTGGCGTCGTCGGTCTGGCACTCGTAATAACGCCAGCCAGGAGCGGCCCGCACCCCCGGGAAGGCCTGCCGGACCTGCTCCGCCCCCACCGAATGGTGGAAGCCGATGTTCCGGCCCGCCGCCAGCAGATCGTAGGCGGTCAGCCCGAGCCCGTACCTGGCCCGGCTGCGCAGGTCGTCGGCCAGCATGTACATGGGAACCGGCCTGACCAGGTGCGGCGCCAGCCGGAACAAGATCCCGCGCTCCCGCAAGGACTCCCGGACCAGGCCGAACTCCCGGTGCTCGAGGTAGCGCAGGCCGCCGTGCACCAGCCGGGACGAGCGTCCCGACGTCCCGGACGCGTAGTCGTCCTTCTCGATCAGCGCCACCGAGAAACCGCGGGCGGCGGCGTCCAGGGCGATGCCCGTCCCGGTGATCCCGCCCCCGATCACCAGCACGTCGAACCGGTCCTGCGCCATCCGGGCCAGGTTGGCCGTGCGCGTCAAAGCGGAGAACGGCAGCACCAGCCGATGGTAACTCCCGCCCGGGCGGGCCAGCGGATGCGGCCTACGCGGGCAGGCCGCGCAGGAAGTCGATCAGGCCGCCGAAGTAGACCTGCTGGTCGTCGTACATGGCCATGTGGCTGCCGTCCGGGCACAGCAGGTAGCGCCCGCGGGGCAGGCGCCCGGCCATCATCTCCATGTGCGCCGGGTCCATGGTGTCGTGGCCGGCCCCGATGACCAGGGTGGGCACCTCGATCGAGGCCAGCTCGGCGGTCCGCTCCCAGTGGGCCAGGCTGGCGTCGGCGCTGATGCCCAGCTCGCTGGGACCCTGCATGGACACGTAGATGGCCGGGTTGATGTGCGCGAACGCGCGCTGCACCGGGTCCGGCCAGTCCGCGGGCGGCATGCGCAGCACGTGATGGACGTAGTGCTGCTCCATCAGCAGCTCCGTGTACCTGGGGTTCTCGGTGTCCCCGGCCGCCTCGAACGCCTTGATCTCGGCCAGCTTCGCCTGGTCCATGGCCGGCATGAGCACCTGCTCGGCGTAGGCGTTGTAGGCCGGGACGCTCGACATCATGCTGGAGATGACCAGCCCGCGCAGGTGCTGCTGGTAAGCGAGTGCGTATTCGGTGGCCAGGATGCCGCCCCAGGAGTGGCCGAGCAGCACGAAGTTGTCCCGGTTCAGGCCCAGCGCCTGGCGGACCTGCTCCACCTCGTCGACGAACCGGTCCAGGTCCCACAGCGACGGCTCGTCCGGCTGGTCGCTGAACCCCGAGCCGAGCTGGTCGTAGTAGTAGTACTCGATCCCGGCCGCGGGCAGGTAGCTGTCGCACGCCTCGAAGTACTCGTGGGTGGCGCCCGGGCCGCCGTGCAGCAGCAGCAGCCGCAGGTCAGGGGCGTTGCCGACGCGCTTCACCCACACGCCGAAGGTGCCCTTCTGGGTGTTCACCGGGATCTTCCGCACGCCGCCGCTCAGCGCGTCGTCCCGGCCGGAATAGTCCAGGTACCCGCTCATCATCGCCTCCGCCCACGAGATCTCACACGTTCCGTCCGCGCCGCATTATGCCAGCGTCAGCGCGGCCGTTGACCCGGCCTCGTCGGGTCAACGGCCGCGCTTGCCGAGCTCAGAGCCGGACCGGGCCGGACAGGCGGAGCAGTTCCTGCTGCGCCACCGGCGGCTTGCCCGAGGTGCACTGCCTGTGCGACCGGGCGGATACGAACTCCAGGCTCAGCTGGTACGTACCGTGACCGCGGATCCCGGCGTACCGGCCGGTGCCACCGACGATTTGGTAGGTGCCATCCTGGCTGATGATATTCAGGCAGGTCCGAGGGTCTATCTGCGAGGTCCCGTGGCTGGGCTGATGGCTCAGCGTGATCGTGCCGAACGGAAACACCAGCGTGCCAGTCTGGCCGCTGCCCAGGTCAGCCCGGCCCGCTGCGGTGAACACGCCGCGAGCGATGGCGCTGGCCGGGGCGGGCGTGACCGACGCCGACATGATTTGGACGTATTCGGTGCCGTAGGCGGGCCGCTGGTTGACCGGGGCGGCACTGGCCCCGGCGGCTGCGCCGGCCACCGCGCTTACGGCGACGGCCGCAGCGGCGAGCAGCCTACGCATGACGGACCTCCTCGCGGACGGCGTACGCGGTCCGGTCGGCCTGGCGGTCCCGGCGGCCGAACAGCAGGCTGATTCCCGCTGCCGCCGTCCAGACCAGGAAGAGCAGCGAGGCCAGGAAGCCGAACTGGTTGGGGACGAGCTGCAGGACCGCAAGCGGCATGGCCGTCCAGGCCAGCCACCGGGGCAGGGCCCGGGCCAGCACACCCGCTCCGGCCATCGCGAGCAGGAACAGGAAGGTGCTGAAGCTGTCGGCCAGCGACCCGTCGGATCCCATGATGTGCCAGACCTGCAGCGCGGCCGCGTCGACGCTATGCAGCGCGCCGATGTCGCCAAGCACACCGTAGGTACCCGCGCTGATCAGCGTGGTGACCGCGGCCAGGGCAGTGGCGATCATGGCCAGGCCGGCCAGCAGCGGGCTGGCCGAGGCCTGCCGGATCCGGGCCCAGACGGCCAGGCCGAACAGCACGAAGAACACGCCCGACACAGCCAACACCAGGCCGCCGGTTCCGACCTGCGCATGATGCGCGGCGTAGAACGAGACGAGCTGAGCAGGCGGCGTATCAGGTCCGGGGAAGGGTCCGATCACCAGGTCGCCGGCGAGCGAGGCGACCAAGAACCCGACGCCGCCGACCGCGGCCAGGCGGCCGATGGCGGCCGACGTGACGGGCGGCACGCCGCCGTGTGGGTACTGCTGAGCATCTGGCTGGTCCATCTGGATTCCCTCCGAGTCGTGCGGACATCGCCGTCGACGCTAGGCGCGGGCGGTCACCCGGGTCATCGGGGAGACGGGCGATCTTCGCATCGGGCAGCCGGCCGATTTCTCCAGGCCACGCCGTCATCCGGTTGGCTGATGACAAGCGGCCCGGCCAGGCTTACCGTGACGGCATGCACCTGCGGCTGCGGCCCCTCTGGCAGGGATTGCGCGACAAGCGACAGCGCGACTGGATCGTGGCCGGCGTCCTGGCCGCCGCCTCGCTGCTGCAGCTCTCGCTCGGGACCGGCCCCGTCCACGCGCAGGTCCTGGGCTCGGTGTTCGCCACCGCCGTGTGCGCCACCGTGGCGTTCCGGCAGCGCTACCCCACGACCGCCGGGGTGGCCGCCCAGGCCATCATGGTGCTGGACTTCGACACCTGGCACAACCTGCAGTTTGGCGGCTGGACGATCGCCTGGTGGTGCTCGCTATACGGCCTGGCTGTCTGGTCGTCGCGCTGGCGGTTCGCTGGCGGCGTGGCCTTCGCCGCGTTCACCGACCTGCTGCCGGCCGGGCGGAACACCGGCGGCCCCGTCTTCAACCATGCGGCGCTCGGGCTGGCCGTCGCCACCGTGGTCGTAGCCCTGCTCGTCCGCCGCATCGTCGGCGACCGCGACGCCAAGGCCCGGCTGGCCGAGCGCGAGCGGGACGTGGCCGCCCGCGAGGCGGTGGTCGAGGAACGGGCCAGGATCGCCCGCGAACTGCACGACGCGGTCGCGCACAACGTGTCGATGATGGTCATCCAGGCCGGCGCCGAACGCCGCGTGCTCGACGACAGCAAGAGCCGAGACGAGACCCGGGAGGTCCTGCAGACCATCGAGCAGATCGGCCGCGGCGCGCTGACCGAGATGCGGCGGCTGGTCGGGATGCTGCGGACAGACTCCGCCGACCGGCTCGCGCCGCAGCCGACCCTAGCCGACCTGCCCACGCTGATGACCCAGGTCCGGGAGGCGGGCATGCCGGTCGAGTTCCACGTCGACGGCGAGCGCCGCGACCTGCCCGTCGGCATCGAGCTGTCCGCCTACCGCATCGTGCAGGAAGCCCTGACCAACACGCTCAAGCACGCCGGGCGGGCCCACGCCGCGGTGCACGTGCGGTACGGGCCCGACTGCCTGGAGCTGGAGATCACCGACGACGGAGCCGGCGTCGAGGCTGGTGCCGAGGCCGGGATCGCGGCCGAGGTTCCCGGCGGCGGGCACGGCCTGGCCGGAATCCGGGAACGGGTCTCGCTGTATGGCGGGAAGTTCGACGCCTCGGCCCGCCGTGGCGGCGGCTTCGCCGTCCGGGTCCTGCTGCCCATCACGTGAGCTCGCCGTGACTACCGTGCTGATCGCCGACGACCAGGGGCTGGTCCGGGTCGGGCTGCGCAAGATCCTGGAGAGCGAGCCGGAAACCAGCGTAGTCGGGGAGGCCGGCAACGGGCAGGACGCGGTCGCGGCCGCCCGGCGGATGCGACCCGACGTGGTGCTGATGGACATCCGGATGCCGGTCCTGGACGGCATCGAGGCCACCCGGCGCATCGTCCAAGCCCAGCCCGCCACCCGAGTGCTGATCCTGACCACCTTCGGGCTCGACGACTACGTCTATGACGCGCTGCGCGCTGGCGCCAGCGGGTTCATGCTCAAGGACGCGCCGCCTGAGGAGATCGTCGCCGCGGTCCGGATCGTGGCCAGCGGCGAGGCGCTGCTGGCCCCCGCCGTCACCCGTGCGGTCATCGAGGAGTTCACCCGCACCCCGGCCCGGCGCCAGCCGGCCGTACCCCGCGCCGTCGGCGAGCTGACGGCCCGCGAACGCGAGGTGCTCGACCTGCTCATCCGGGGCTTGTCCAACCCGGAGATCTGCCGCCAGCTGGTCATCAGCGAGGCCACGGCCAAAACCCACGTGGCCCGGATCCTGCAGAAGCTCGGCCTGCGGGACCGGGTCCAGGCCGTGATCTACGCCTACGAAAGCGGCCTGGTCACGCCCGGTCCGGGCCGCTAGCCCCGGCCAGGCCAGGGCGCGGGCAGCCGACGCAGGCGGGCGGGCCGCTGCATATAGTGCGGGGGTGAGCCACGGGGTCAGCGCGATCTTGCTTGACGCGGGCGGGGTGCTGGTCTTTCCGGCCCGCGACCTGGTCCTGCCGCCGCTGCAGGCGGCAGGCCTGGCCCCCGACATCGCCGCGCTGGAGCAGGCCCACTACCTGGCCATGGCCGCCCAGGACACCGCCGCCGTACCGCCCGCGGCCAGCACCTGGTGGCACCAGTACCTGCTCAGCTACGTCGCCGCGTGCGGCGTGGCCGAAGCCGGCCGCGACGGCCTGGCCGCGCAGATCGTGCAGGCCACCCGCGGCCAGAACTGGTCCCACGTCGGCGCCGGGGTCGCCAGCGGCCTGCGCGACCTGGCCGCGCTGGGCGTCCCGATGGGCGTCGTCTCCAACTCCGACGGCACCGTCCAGGCCGAGCTACGCCGCCTCGGCGTCTGCTACGCCCCCGACCCCCAGGCCGACGCCCCCGACCGCCAGGCCGACGCCCCCGACCCCCAGGCCGACGGCCGCCACGACGGCCAGGCCGACGGCCGCCACGACGGCGTCCAGGTCGGCGTGATCGTCGACTCGGCCGTGGCCGGCGTGGCCAAGCCCCACCCGGCCATCTTCGGCATCGCGCTCGAGGCGCTGGGCGTGCCCGCCAGCAAGGCCGTGCTGCACGTCGGCGACAGCGTTCGCTACGACGTGGCCGGCGCGCTGGCCGCCGGGCTGCAGCCGGTCCACCTCGACCCGTTCGGCGTATGCCCGGCCCCGGACGGACACCCGCACGTCGCCACGCTCCAGGAGCTGGCCCGGATCCTGGCCAGCGAAGGCCCCGCGGGCCTGCAGGGCCGCCAATAGCCCAGCGTCAGAAGCTGAACGTGGTGGCGCCCTCGCCGATCCAGTCCCACAGCTGCACGGTCCCCCCGAGGTCGGCGTTCGACATGAGGTCCTCGGCGGCCAGCTGCTTGGCGTTGAAGCACAGCGGGCAGATCAGCAGCCGGCCGCCCGCCGCGTCGAAGCGCTTCACCAGGTCGGCGACCGGAGGGCAGCCTTCGCAGGCCGTGCCCACGGCCACGCCGTCCAGGGCCAGGCGTACCGCTTCCTTGGCCATGAACATCAGCGTGGGCCGGCCCTGCTCGGCGGCTCCCACCGCGGTCAGCAGGGCCACGGTCACCTGTTCGGGATCCTCCAGGCCAGTCGTCATCATGATGGCCACCTTGCCGTTGGCGCTCATGCCGCCGCTCCTTCCGTGAGCGAATAGTCGGTCATGACACCGTTGTACGGGCCACCGGCCAGCGCCGGCATCGGGTATTTATCCGATATTCGGCGCCGAAGCGGCCTGGCCGGCCGGGTCTCCGCTCGCCACCAGGCCGTGACCCATGACGAACATGGCGGCGGCACCACGGGTGGTCACGCCGATCTTGAGGTAGGCGTGTTCGAGATGACTGCTGACGGTCCGGGCCGACACCGACAGCTGCCGGGCGATCTGCTTGTTCTGCAGCCCGCGGGCCACCAGCACCAGGACCTCGACCTCACGGGGAGACAGCCCGGCGGGCAGGGGAGGGCGGCGCCGCACCCGGTGACCGGCCGCCTGCAGGACGGCGCCGACCGCGTCGGGATCGAGCTTGCCCGCCCGGGCCTCGGAACGCAGCACCGTGGCCCGCTCGCCCTCGTCCAGGCGGGGCCGGTGAGGGCGGTCCTCGCCCGTCGCGTGAAAGACGTCGGCCGCCGCCACCAGGCGGGCGCCGAACGGGATGGCGTCACCTCGCACGCCTCTGGGGTAACCCGAGCCGTCGGCGCGCTCGTGGTGCAGCCCGGCGATGGCGCCGATCTCGGCCAGCCGCGGCGGCCGGGACAAGATCCGCTCGGTGAGGTACGGGTGGGTCCGGACTCGCTCCCGCTCCGCCGGTGACAGGCTGCCCGGCTTTTCCCACACGCTGGTCGGTACCCCGATGACACCGAGGTCGTGGACCAGCGCGGCCCGCCGGACCAGCGTCACCTCGTCGCCCGGCAGGCCGATGCGGCGGGCGGCGTCGGCGGCGAGCACCGCCACCCCCCGGGAATGGCCGAGCCGGCTGGGCGACTTCAGGTCGGCGTAGTCGGCGAAGGCCTCGAGCGCCGCGGTGAGCTCCACCTCGCTCAGCTCCCGGTCGGCCGGCCCGGCGCCGCCGATCGCGGCTTCCCAGCTGTCGATCTCCCCGAGCCCGCCGAACAGGGTCTCGGCCCGCTCGCAGCACAGGTCGACCAGCCCCGGGTCGAACTCCGTGCCCCGGCGGCCCCGCAGCATCGTCACCGCCGCGGCCGGCCCGCCGATCCGGTCGAGGACCTCGGCGTCATCGGCGATCTGCACCACGCGCATCACCGGGTCGATCTGCTCGCCGGCCAGGCCCGCCGGGACGCCCTTGCCGTCCCATCGCTCGAAGGCCTGCGCCAGGGCCCGGCCCACGTCGGCGTCCAGCCCCAGCCGGCCGGCTATGTCACCGGTCGTCTGGCAGTGGGCCACGAAGGACTGGCTGGCCTCGCCGACGCCCTCGGCCAGGAACCGCCCGATCATGGTCAGCCGGCGCAGCGGTGGCGCGCCCGCCCCGACATGACCGAGCATGAAGCGCATCAACGGCAGGCCCACCTTGTCGACCTGGTAGCTGTCGGCCCGCAGGCGCAGGTCGTCGCCGAACCAGCGGGCCAGCTCGTGGGAGTCGGCGATGCAGCCCACCCAGGCCAGCAGGGAGACGTAACCGGCCAGCTTCTGCTCCTGCGCGGACAGCCCGGCCGCGGCGGCCAGCCGCCGGGCCAGCACGGTCTGGCGCAGGACATGTTCCTGGGGCTGGCCGAGTCCCAGGTCGGTAGCCAGTGACAAGGCCCCGACGAGTTCGGCCATCCGCACCCCGGACGGCGGCGAGCGCTCCACGCCTCAGGATAGAACGGCAGCAGCGCTCACCCCCCGCCGGCGATAGACTACGGGCTTGCCTGATCACGGCCCGAAAGCGAGAGTTCCGCACCATGCGCTGGTCCACCATGCACATCCCGACGCTGCGCGACGACCCGGCGGACGCGGGCGCGCCCAGCCACCGCCTGCTGCTCCGGGCCGGCTACATCCGCCCGCTGATGGCCGGGCACTACTCGCTGCTGCCCCTCGGCCAGCGGGTCCGGCTCAAGGTCATCAAGGTCATCCGCGAGGAGATGGACCGGATCGGCGCCCAGGAGGTGCTGATGCCGGTCATGCACCCGGCCGAGCTGTGGCAGCTGTCCGGCCGCTGGGAGCTGATGGGCGACGAGATGTTCCGGCTCAAGGACCGGCGCGGTGCCGACCTGGTCCTCGGCATGACGCACGAGGAGATCATCACCAACCTGGCCACCGAGCTCGAGTCCTACCGCGAGCTGCCGCAGATGTGGTACCAGATCCAGACCAAGCTGCGCGACGAGCCGCGGCCGAAGGCCGGGCTGATGCGCACCCGCGAGTTCACCATGAAGGACTCCTACAGCTTCGACCTGGGCGCCGAAGGGCTCGACCTGTCCTTCCGCCTGCACCGCGACGCGTACGTCCGCATCTTCGAGCGGCTGTCCGTCCCCGCCGTCCCGGTCGAGGCGTCCAGCGGCACGATGGGCGGCTCGGACTCCACCGAGTTCATCTGCCCCTCACCGTCCGGTGAGGACCTGATCGTCCTGTGCCCGGAGTGCGGTTACGCGGCGAACATCGAGAAGGCAACGTCGCGGCTGGCCGCCGTAGATGATTCGGCCGAACGGGCCGTGCTACTTCCCGCCCCCGAGCCGTTCGATACCCCCGGGGTACGGACCATCGAGGATCTCGCGACCCGCTACCAGGCTCCGGCCGAACGCCAGATCAAGACCCTGGTCTACTTCCTGGACGACGTGCTCACCCTGGTCCTGATGCGCGGCGACCAGGCGCTGAACGAGCAGAAGCTCATCGACGCCACCGGCGCGAACGCGATCCGCCCGGCCCAGCCGGACGAGATCCGCGACGCCCTCGGCGCGCTGCCCGGCAGCCTGGGCGCGGTCGGCGTGACGGCTCACCCGATCATCGCCGACGAGGCCCTGCGAGGCCGGCGCGGCATGTACACCGGCGCCAACCTCGACGACACCCACCTGCGCGGCGTGGACGTCGAGCGCGACATCAGCGTCGGCCAGTGGGCCGACCTGCGCGAGGTCGCCATCGGCGATGCCTGCGTCAACTGCGGGCACGGCCTGGAGGTGGAGCGCGGCATCGAGGTCGGCCACATCTTCAAGCTCGGCTCCAAGTACACCGAGGCCATGCAGATCCGGGTGTCCGGCCCGGACGGCAAGCCGATCCGGCCGGTCATGGGCTGCTACGGCATCGGCGTCGAGCGCGCCATGGCCACCATCGTCGAGGTCCGCTACGACGGCAAGGGCATCATCTGGCCCGTCGCGGTGGCCCCGTTCGAGGTCGTGGTGGTGGTCGCCCAGCAGGATGACCCCGCCGTGGCCGAGGCGGGGGAGGAGATCTACGTGGCGCTGGCCAACGCGGGCGTGGACGTCATCGTGGACGACCGGACGGTCCGGGCCGGGGTGAAGTTCAGCGACGCCGAGCTGGTCGGTATCCCGTTCCGGGTCACCATCGGCAAGCGCGGCCTGGCCGCGGGCACCGCTGAGCTCACCGAACGGGAGTCGGGTACCACGGTCCAGATCCCGCTGGCCGACCTGGCCCCGCACGTCCGTGAGGCCATCGCCAAGTCGCTCGCCGCGAACCGCTGAGGCACCCGTGCAGCAGACGGTGAAGTGGCTGCCCAAGCCGGAGAGCCACGACTACGAGGCGGCCGAGGATTACCTGTCGCTGATTATGTCGCCCAAGAAGGCCGCCGACTGCCGGCAGCGGCTGTCCGCGGCCGAGGGCGACATCACGCACCGCAAGGCCAAGGACATCCTGCGCGCCAGCCAGCTGGCCCTGCTGGATCAGAAGAGCAAGCATGTCGAGTCCGACCTGCTCAAGGTGTCCTCCGGGGAGTCCCTGTCGCCGATCCTCCTGCTGCGCGGCGACGACGACCACCCGCTCATCGTGGCCGACGGCTACCACCGGGTCTGCGCCAGCTACTGGATCGACGAGAACACCGACATCCCCTGCGTCCTGGTCTGAGCGCCTGATACTCTCGCTCATGCCGCCGAATTCCTCGTTTTGGCTGATCAGGGATGAGGACGGTGGGATAGCCGGGCCAGGGATGGCCGTCCCTGGCCCGGAGCTAGGTTTGATCCGCGGCCACGTGTTACCTGCCAGCGTGCCGAACTGCTTCGGCCAGCAGGACCCCACCGTAGATGGTGAGGGCGATGATGGCGATCGCCACGAGGCGGATCGCTACGCGCCAGTAGTAGACACATAGCGCTACGACCGCTGTGATCACAACGCCGATTGATGGAATATCTTGTGGTGTGCCTGGTGTCGGGGGCATTATCTCTCCTGGGTCAGTCGCCCTTTTGAGGCGGAAAGACCGGTTTGCGGAGCAGGCCTCACTCGGGACCCAGGACACCGCGGTTACAAGGGGTAGCCATCCGCAGGTGCCGCATGTAACATAAGTGGGTCCAGAAGTCCTGTCCGTAAGGGGCCGGGGCTGAGGATTCAACACGGCCGGTGAGTCAACCACCGGCCGTGTCGTATTTGGTGGCAGTGGATACAGCAGCGCCTGCCGCCGGAGCGCGGTTCCACTTCAGGCGCACGGCGGAGCGGGGAGGGCTCCGACTGCGGGCCGGCCGACGACCTACGGTGCCGCTGTGTCCGTACGTCATGTTCATGCCCCCCTCTGGTGCGGGGACTTCAGCCCGATAGTATTAGTGTGAGTCACAATGAGACTCTCATCAAGAGTCGTGACAGTTCTCTTTGTGAGAATCTTCGGAGTGTCGCGCACAACGGCAATGCTCCTATGACACACTGGTCCCGCATTTTGCCTGAGTACCGGAAAGAGCAGGGGCAGGATGGCCACCACAGGAAGCCCGACGGTACGGCGGCGCCGTCTTGCCGCCGAACTTCGTCGTCTGCGCGAGCAGTCGGGCCAGACCGCCGAGGCAGTCGGCGAGGTCCTCGGCTGGTCCAAGGCGAAGGTCAGCCGGTACGAGCTGGCCCGCAGCGGGCTCAAGCCCAGCGACGTCGCGCGCTTGCTCGACGTATACGAGGTGCGGGGCGAGCACCGTGAACAGCTGCTCACCCTTGCCGAAGAGGCCACCCATAAGGGCTGGTGGGAGGCATACGCAGACGACCTGAGCGAGGAGCACCTTACCTTCATCGCTCTCGAGGCCGAGGCCACCACCGTGCTCCAGTGGCAGATCAGCGTGATCCCTGGGCTGCTGCAGACCGAGCAGTACGCCCGGGACATCTTCTCGGGTTATCAGGAAGTCAGCCCCACCGCTCCGACGATCATCGAGCGGCGGGTGCAGACGCGCCTGATACGGCAGCAAGTCCTGACCCGTGATCAGCCGCTGGAGCTGACGGTCATCCTCGACGAGTCCGTGCTACGCAGGCAGCGAGGCGAGCGCGCGGCAATGCACGAGCAGCTCCTGCGCCTCGCGGAGGTCACGGAGCGGCCCAACGTCACGGTGCAGATCCTGCCTCTGGCCGGGCCCAAACGCCTTGCGCTGGAGTCGTTCCAGATCCTTCAGTTCGGCCCGGCCCACGAGGCCGCACTGCATGACGTGGTTAGTACCGAGGCCTTGACCAACTACCTGAACGTCGAGGGCGAGACGGATACATACGAGTACCGGCTTGCCTTCGAGCATCTCGCGCAGGAATCTCTTGATCCGGAGAAAACCCGGGAGTTCGTCCTGCGTACCGCCCGGCAGCTATGGGCCTTACGGCCGGCCGGGCTCGTCTGAATCCGATATCCCGTCGCAGCATGCGACGGGATCGGCCAGAAAGGAAATGGAAGGATATGCATGGATGATAGCCGCCCCGGAGAGGGCAGGATGGAGGATGGCGAGGGTTGTCATCTCCGCGGCGGGTACTGGCGGAAGAGTTCATTCAGCATGAGCAACGGCGACTGCGTTGAGGTTGCAGTCCTCGCCGATGCCGTTGTTGGGGTCCGCGACAGTAAGGTAGCCGCCCTGCCGCACCTTCGTTTCCATCCCTCGGCATGGACCGATTTCCTCGGTCATATCCGGGGTATGTAGCTCGAAGGTAGCGGCTCAATTCAGTAACAGCTGGATCATCGGGACGGCCATCCCGGTCCAGGCTCCTATCGTCCTCATCCCTGATCAGCCGGGACAGTCCAGATCGACGAGAACACCGACATCCCCTGCGTCCTGGTCTGAGCGGTTTCACGGCAGCCGGGTCTGCAGCTCGAACAGCCGGCGGCTGGCGTAATTTATCTCCTAGACCGTGAAGCGGAGCCGGTACCACAATGCCCGGAGCCGTTCGCCACGGGTCCAGCCGCCCGTCTTCTCCAGCTGCCGCATCCGGGCCAGGTCAGTCTTTGGCGTCATCTGATCGCTCCTTCGGGGCCGCGCTGTCTCTAGCCTGCGCCCGCGTTTTATCGGCGGCCCTTCGCCGCGCGATGGCGCCTCGATGGCGGGACCCGCCGGATCGGCCGCCAGCCGCCTGGCCAGCTGGCCAGGGGCCGGTGCCAGACTGTGTGCATGCCGACTCCCGATGCGGCGGAGTTCAGGGTTCTCGGGCCGCTTGAGGTGGCGACGGGCTCGCGCCGGCTCGATCTTGGTGGCGCCCGGCAGCAGGTCGTGCTGGCCATGCTGCTGCTCAGCGCGAACGACGTGGTCAGCGTGGACCGGCTGGAGGAAGCGATCTACGGCGAGGATCTGCCGCCGACGGCGCGTTCACAGGCGCAGATCAGCATCTCCTCGCTGCGGCGGCTGCTGGCCGCGTACGGCCACCCGGCCGCCATCTTGAGGCAGGCGCAGGGTTATGTCCTGCAGGTTGAGGCGCGCCGGCTTGATTCCTGCCGGTTCGACGAGCTGGTGAGCGCGGGCCGGGCGGATCGCGATGCCGGCCGCCTGGACCAGGCGACGACGAGCTACCGCGACGCGCTCCGGCTGTGGCGGGGTCCGGCCCTGGAGGGTATCGACAGCCTGCTCGTCCGGGCCGCGGCGGCCCGGCTCGATGAGCAGCGGATGGCCGCCACCGAAGACCGGCTCGCGCTGGAACTTGACCTGAGCCGGCATCATGAGCTGGTGGGCGAGCTCACCGAGCTCGCCTGGCAGTACCCGCTGCGCGAGCGGCTGCACGGCCAGCTGATGCTCGCGTTGTACCGCTGCGGCCGGACCGCCGAGGCGCTCGCGGTCTACCAGCAGACCAGGCGGATGATGATCGACGAGCTCGGCCTGGAGCCAGGTGCCCCGCTGCGGCAGCTCGAGCACGACATCCTCGCCTGCGACCCGGGCCTGGATCCGCCGGCCGGCCCGGTCACGCTGACGCCGGCGCGGCGGCGGGTCCCGCGGCTGCTGCCCGCCGATATCGCTGACTTCACCGGCCGAGGCGAGCAGGTCAGCCAGATCCATCACCGGCTGGCCGGTGCAGGCCAGGCCGGACTCGCGGTCCCGGTGGTGGTGATCACCGGCCAGGGCGGCGTGGGCAAGACCAGCCTGGCCGTGCACGCGGCGCACGGCGTGGCCGGGGCGTTCAGCGACGGGCAGCTGTTCGCCGACCTGCACGCCGGGGCCGCGCACCCGGTGAGCCCGCTGCAGGTGCTCGAGCGGTTTCTGCGAGCGCTCGGCGTGCCAGGCCCGCAGATCCCGGACGGCCTGGACGAGCGCGCCGAGGTGTACCGCGACCTGCTGGCCGGCCGCAGGATGCTGGTCGTGCTGGACGACGCGGCGGACGAACGCCAGGTATCACCGCTGCTTCCGGGCAGCAGCGACGCCGCGGTGCTGATCACCAGCCGGAACCGGCTCGCCGGACTGGCCGGCGCCACCCGCATCGAGGTGGACGTGCTCGATGCGAGCCAGTCGCTGGACCTGCTGGGGCGCATCGCGGGTCCCGGCCGGGTGCAGGCGCAAGCCCAGGCCGCCGCGGCGGTCGCCCGCCAGTGCGGCCACCTGCCGCTGGCGCTGCGGATCGCCGGCGCGCGGCTGACCGCCCGGCCGCACCGCGACCTCCAGCAGCTCGCCGACCGGCTGGCCGACCAGACCCGGCGACTCGACGAGCTGGAGCATGGTGAGCTGGGCGTACGGGCGAGTATCTCGCTCAGCTACCAGGGCGCCAGCGAGCAGGCCAGGGTGCTGCTGCGGCGGCTGGCTCTGCTGGAAGCGCCGGCGTTTTCCAGCTGGGTGACCGCCGCGCTGCTTGACCAGCCGCCCGCCGACGCCGAGGACGTGCTCGACGAGCTGGTCCACGCCCACCTGGTCGAAGCTTCCGGCCCGTCCGGTCAGTACCGTTGCCACGAGCTGATCGGCGTGTTCGCCCGGGAGCGCCTGGCCGCGGAGGAACCGGCGGCCGAGCGGGCGGCCGCGCTGGAGCGCACGCTCGGCACCCTGCTCTATCTCGCCGACCAGGCCCGGCACCGTTACTACGGCGGCTGCTACCTGCGGCTCGACACGCGCCCGCCGCCGTGGCCGCTGCCCAGGACGCTGGCCGGGCAGCTCGCCCGCGGTCCCCTGGCCTGGTATGAGCGTGAGCGCGCCGGGCTGATCTCCGGGATCCGCCAGGCGGCCGGGGCCGGCCTGGTCGAGCTGTGCTGGAATCTGGCCTACGCCGCGGAAACGCTGTTTGAAGCGCGCAGCTATCTCGACGACTGGCGGGAGGCCGTCGGCATCGCCCTGCAGGCCACCCGCGGCGCCCGGCATGTTCGCGGCCAGGCGGCCATGCGGTACTCGATGGGATCGCTCTGTCAGGAACAGGGACGGTTCGAGGCGGCTCGCCGGGAGTTCGATGCGGCCGCTCGGCTGTTCCGGGACGCCGGCGACGACCATGGGTTCGCCTTGGTGATCCGCAACATCGCGTTCATCGACCGGATCACCGGGCGGCTCGGCGAAGCCGCCAGCGGCTGTGAACAGGCGCTGGCCATCTTCCGCACCACAGGTGACCAGGTGGCGGCCGCCTACGTGATGCAGAGCCTGGGCCGGGTCAAACTCGAATCAGGCGAACCCGGTCCGGCCCGGGAGCTGCTGGCCGAGGCCCTGCGGCTGACCCGGGAGGTGCCGTGCGGAAGAATCGAGGCGCAGGTGCTGCATGCCGCCGGAGAGGTCTACCTGGAGGTAGGCGAGCTGGCCGACGCCGTCAGCATGTTCGAACGGGCGCTGGCCCAGGTCCGTGACGATGGCGACGAGAACGGGCAGGCGTACGTCCTGCGGGGCCTTGGCGTCGCGCTGCTCCGGCAGGGTGAACTCGGCCGGGCTCAAGACGCGCTGGAGCGCGCCCGGGAGCTGGCCGACGCAGCGGGCGTACCGCTGGCGGTCGCGCGAGCCCTGCTAGGGCTGAGCGAACTGGCTCTGGCCAGCGGCGACCCGGCCCGGTCCGTGGTCGCGGCCCGGCAGGCCTCGGCCGCCTTCGCGGAGATGGGTGCACCGCTCCGCGAAGCCGAAGCGCTCACCGTGCTCGAGGCCGCCCACCGAGCTCACGGCGACGCCGCCGCGGCGGCGGCGGCCTCGGCCCGAGCCGCCGCGCTGCGCGCCGGGCCCGATGGCCCCGTCATGGCGCCGCCGGGCTGAAGGGGGCATGCTGGTGAGTAGCAGGCCGCCGAGGAGGGCAACGCGATGACGTCTGGGTATCTCCCGCAGGGTGCCGGGCCGGCAACCTGGTCGCGGAACTCGCCGCCGTGGCCACCCAGGCCGGTGCGAACACCGGTCTGTGGCCGGGCCTGACCGTCTACCGGTTCACCGCCCCGGCCGGACCGACCTGGGAGGAGATCCAGTCACTGTCGCTGTGCATCGTGGCCCAGGGCCGCAAGGCGGTGACCGTGGACGGCCAGCGGCACCTGTACGACCCGTTCCACTACCTGGTGCTGTCCAGCCACCTGCACTTCCAGGCCGAGATCCTCGAGGCGACCATCGGCCGCCCGTTCCTGTCCTTCGTGCTCCAGATCGACCCCGCGCTGGTCCGCCAGGTGTCCAGCGACATGCTGGAACGCCGCACGACGGCCTTCCGGTCCCGCCAGGCCGAGGTTCAGGCCAGCCCGCAGGCCTGTGTCTCGGCCTTGGACTCCGACCTGATCGGCGTGGTGCTCCGGTTCCTGCGCGCGATCAAGACCGGGACCGACCGGCGGGTCCTCGCGCCGCTGTACCTGCAGGAGCTGGTCTACCGCGTGCTGCAGCGGGATCAGTACGCCCGGCTGCTCGCGCTGGCCGCGGCCGAATCGGCCAGCAACCCGGTATCCGCGGTACTGGAATACGTCCGCGCGCACCTGTCCGAGCCGCTGACCGTCGCCGACATGGCCAACCTGGTCAACCTGAGCCCGTCGGCCTTCGCGCACCTGTTCCGGGACGTGACCGGCCGCTCGCCGTACCAGTTCGTGAAGGAGATGCGCCTGGATCGCGCGCGCGAGCTGCTGGTCGACGGCGACTTCACGGTGGCGCGGATCTCCAAGGAGGTCGGGTACGCCAGCGTCTCCCACTTCATCAGCGAGTTCCGCGGCCGCTTCGGCGTGACCCCGCGCACCTACTGCGACGCGCACGCCCTGCACCGCGAGCTCGGTACCCAGCGCGGCATCGCGACCTAGCGCCGCCGGAATGGGCAACACTTCAGCAGAAAGCCGGTATCCCCAGCCGTAGCCTGCCGCCCCGCTGTAATGGCACAGTAACGATCACGAAGCGCCCGTGGTGACTAGCTCCGTGGTGACTAGCCCCGTGGTGTCTGGCACTGTACCGACTGCGGAGGCCGCATGACCCGGATCGCGTACCTCGTCACCAGCGCCCGCGAGATGACGCTCGCGGACGGCTCACCCCATCCGACCGGCTACTTCGCCGAGGAGGCGCTCAAGCCCTACGAGCGGTTCGTCGCGGCCGGGTTCGACGTCACGGTCATCACTCCGGACGGGAACCCGCCGTACGCAGACCCGTACGGGCTGTCTTGGTTCTTCCACTATCCCGAACAGGACAAGGACTACCTGGCCTCGGTGGTGCGCACCTTCGCCCATGACGTGGACGACATCCGGCTGACCCTGCACCAGAACACCGAGCTCGGCCTGGCCGCCGCCCGGCGCCTGGCCGCGCTGCTGCAAGCCGAGGGCTACACCGCGGCGCAGGCGCACCGGATCGTCAGCGCGGCGGCCAGGACCGCGTGGCGGCAGGACCGGCAGCTAGCCGACGTACTGGCCGAGGACGGCTCGCACCGGCTGAGCCGCGAGCAGATCCAGGCCGAAGTAGACGCCCAGCGGGCCGACAGCGAGAACCTAGCCGCCGAGCGGCTGCGCAGGCTAGAGGCGATCTCCGGCTTCCAGCAGCCGGTCTCGCTGTCCGCCCTGACCGACGCGGACCTGGCGGACTTCGACGCGGTGTTCACCCCGGGCGGTCACGGTCCCATGGTCGACCTGGCCGGCAATCCCGACGCCGGGCGCCTGCTGGCCGCGCTGCACCGCAGGCACGCCCCGATCGCCGCGCTGTGCCACGGGCCGGCCGTGCTGCTGTCCGCGCCGGAGCGGGCCGACGGGCTGTGGCTGTTCGACGGCTACCGGATGACCTCCTTCACCGACGAGGAGGAGGACCAGACCGAGGCCGGCCTGGCCGGGATGGCCTGGCTGCTCGACGTGGCGCTGAAGAACGCGGGCGCCGTCTTCGACGACGGCCCCTCGGCGTGGATCTCGCACGTCGTCGTGGACCGAAACGTGATCACCGGGCAGAACCCGGGATCGACCGAGGCGACCGCCGACGCGGTGATCAAGAAGCTGCAAGCCCCGGCCCGAGGAGTAGCCGCATGAGCACTGCCACCCAGACCGTGCACATGTTCCTGGACGCCTTCGCACAGCGCGACGTCGACGCCGCGATGGCGGTCGTCGATTCACAGG
The DNA here is from genome assembly GCA_963790065.1 of uncultured Actinomycetes bacterium. Taxonomy (GTDB): domain Bacteria; phylum Actinomycetota; class Actinomycetes; order Streptosporangiales; family Streptosporangiaceae; genus Palsa-504. The sequence continues at coordinate 901,317 of CAWBNK010000006.1, forward strand.
TGGCTGTCACCGTGCCTTCGTTCGGCCTCAATGAAAAGGGCGCGGACGTACTGCGGACCGTCCTGGCCGACCAGATACGGGCCTTCCCCGACCTGATGGTCACGGTCAGCCGGGTCATTACCACCGGCGATGTCGTCACCGCGCTGTTCAAAGCCGAGGGGACCCAGGCTGCCGACTACGCCGGGGCCATCAACCAGGAGAAGCACCTGGACATCGACCAGGCCTGGCGGTTCGTCGTCGCGGACGGCCTGATCGCCCAGGTCGACGCCTACTGGTGCCAGGCGCAGCTGTACCGGCGACTGGCCGTCAAGCGCTACGACGAGATCGCGATCGCCTGAGGCGGGGGAGCACCGACATGACAGAAACCACCCAGCGTCCGGCCAGTGCCGATTCAAGCAGGGCCGAATCGGCCGCCGCGGTCGTGACCGAGTTCTTCGACCGCTACCGGGCCCACGACGTCGACGGCATGACCGACCTGTGCTCGATGAACGCCGGCTTCTCCTACGTGCCGGTCGAGCTCTGGGGCAAGCAGCGGGTGCTGCGCGGCGACGGCAAGGTCCGCACGATCGGCAAGCCGCTGTGGACCGGACTGATCGCCTCGTTCCCTAACCTGTCCAACACCGTGCACTCCGTCACCAGCAACGACGACGGCGACGTGGTCGTCCAGGCCGACATCGAGGGCACCCAGCAGCTGGCCTGGGGCCTGATCACCCCGGCTGGGAAGCACTACTGCGAGCCGCACCTGTTCGTCTTCCACGTGGGGCCGGACCTGCTCATCGACGACATCACCGCCTACTGGAACGACGCCGGCATCAGCCAGCAACTCGGCCACAACGAAGTCGACTAAGCGGAGGGATCACCCGATGGCACTGCTCAAGCGGGAAGAATGGCAGGGCTTCGTCCGCGACGTGGACTGGTCCTACCGCTACGTCGACGACGAGGCCGTCTACCCCGAATGGATGAGCGGCACCGGCAAGGTGCCGCGCGAGGCCTGGCTGGCCTGGGAGGAGAGCTACAAGGTCAGCTACCCCGAGTACGTCGCGACCCAGCGCGAGAAGGAGGCGGCGGTGTACGCGGTGAAGGCCGCGCTGCAGCGCTCGTCCGCGTTCGACACCCTGAGCCAGGGCTGGAAGTCCGCGACCAAAATGCACTTCGGCGGCGTGGCCCTGGTCGAGTACGCCGCGGTGCTGGCCGAGCTCAAGATGGCCCGCTTCGGGCTGGCCGCCTCGTGGCGGAACATGGCTACCTTCGGCCACCTCGACGAGATGCGGCACGCCGCGATCACCACGTTCTTCGGGCACGAGTTCGTCGGCAAGGACGCCCAGTACGACTGGACCCAGAAGACGTTCCACACCAACGACTGGGTCGCGATCTCGCTGCGGAACCTGTTCGACGGCATGATGACCGCGGGCAACGTGGTGGACATCGCCATCGAGCTGCCGCTCACCTTCGAGACCGGGTTCACCAACCTGCAGTTCGTGGCCCTGGCGGCGGACGCGCTGGCCTCCGGCGACGTCAACTTCGCCAACATGATCTCCTCGATCCAGACCGACGAGGCGCGGCACTCCCAGCAGGGCGGGCCGACGCTGGAGATCCTCGTCGAGCACGACCCAGTGCGCGCCCAGTGGGTGGTGGACAAGGCGTTCTGGGGCTCGGCCCGCGCCTTCGCCGCGCTCACCGGGCCCGCCATGGACTACTACACCCCGCTGGAGCACCGCAAGCAGTCCTACCGCGAGTTCATGGAGGAATGGATCATCGACCAGTTCGTGCACACGCTCGAGCAGTACGGGCTGAAGAAGCCGTGGTACTGGGACGAGTTCCTGCGCGGCCTGGACATCTGGCACCACGGGCTGCACATGGGCCTGTGGTTCTGGCGGCCGACGATCTGGTGGCGGCCGATGGCCGCGGTCAGCCCGGACGAGCGAGCCTGGCTGGTCGAGAAGTACCCCAACTGGGAAAAGGTCTACGGCGACAAGTGGGACGTCATCATCGACAACGTCAACTCCAACAACATGGAGGCGACGCTGCCGGAGACGCTGCCCTGGCTGTGCAGCACCTGTCACCTGCCCGCGTGCAACGCCACCCAGTCCCGGGACGGGACCTGGCGAGTCCGGGACGTCCAGCTCACCTACGACGGCCGGATCTACCACTTCTGCACCAACGGGTGCCGCCAGATCTTCTGGAAGGACCGGGACAACGTCAACCACGAGACGCTGATCGACCGGTTCCTGGCCGGGCAGATCCAGCCGATGGACGTCGGCGGGATCCTCGGCTACATGGGCCTGACCCCCGATGTGATGGGCGACGACCCGGACTACGAGGCCTGGACCAAGGACTACGCCAGCCGGCCGGCCGAGGGCATCGCCGCGGCGGTCCAATCATGAGCGACCCGGGCATGACCGATACCGATACCGACACCACCTCCGAGCTCGGCGCCGAGGACCTCGCCCCGCAACTGGTCCCGCTGAACGCCATCTTCGCCACTGATTTCGTGCAGATCCTGGTTCCGGTCACCACCGCCAACACCATGGCGGAGGTGGCCGGCGCGGTGGCCTACCACGTCGAGGGCAAGCGGGTCCGTGCCCTGCCCTACCCCAAGGTCGTGATCTACCACGGCGAGCGGCTGCCGGCCGAGATGACCGTGGCCGAGGCCGGCATCAAGCCGCTCGACCACGTCACGGTCGAATACGACATCCCGGAGGGGTCATGAAGAACCCGGTGGGCCCGGTACTGCGGATGGGCGACGAGGTCGAGCAGATCATCGCCGCCATCGAGGACGACAATCCCGGCACCGACATCGAGGTCATCGACCGTGGCGCCTACGTCCGGGTGCAGGGCGAGGACCAGATCACGGTGACCCAGGAGACACTGCGCCGCTACCTCGGTGCCGACTACGAGATCCGGTCCTTCGGCGGGATCATGTCCGCGTTCAGCGGCAAGGTGATCAATACCAGCGACGCCATCACCTGGCAGAGCATCGGCCACGGAAAGGCAGTGACGGCATGACCGAGACGCCCGCGCGCAAGGCCCGGCCCCGCCGCACGTTCAGCGTGTTCGGCGATGTGCGCCGGATGCCGAGCGAGTACGAGATCGTCACCCACGGCCAGAACTGGACGCTGCGGCAGAACCGCACGTCGGCCTTCGAGCAGAACCCGTCGTCGGCCGCCAACCTGTGGTTCCTGACCTACCGGGACAACTCGCCGCTGCGCGCGGACTGGGATGCCTTCCGCGACCCCGACGCGCTGACCTACAAGGCCTACGTCAACCTGCAGGCCGACGCCGAAACCAAGCTCGGCGGCGTGCTGGAGGCGCACGCCGCGGCCGGCGCCGACGCCGCCCTGGACGCGGGATCAGTGGCCCTGCTCGGTCACGCCTTCACCCCGTCGCGCTACCTGTGCCACGGGTTCCAGCAGGTGCAGGCGTACATCGGGTACATGGCGCCCAGTTCCTACATCACCAACGCAGCCGGCTTGGGCACCGCGGACTTCCTGCGCCGCGTGACGACCATCGCCTACCGCACCAGGGAACTGCAGCTGGCCCACCCGGAGTCGGGCATCGGCTCGGCCGAGCGGGCCCTGTGGGAGGACCACGAGGGCTGGCAGCCGGCCCGCCGGGCGATCGAGTACGCCCTGGTCAGCTACGACTGGGCCGAGGCGTTCACCGCGCTGGACCTGGTCCTGGCCCCGACGCTGGACGACGTGCTGCTGACCCAGCTCGGCCAGGTGGCCAAGGAGCGCGGCGACCTTCAGACGTGGCTGATCACCTCGTTCCTGGCCGAGGACTCGCGTCGCCGCGGCCGGTGGAGCCGGGCCCTGGCCGACCTGGCCACCACCCAGCGGCCGGAGAACCGGGCCGTGTTCGCCAAGTGGATCGACCGCTGGTCCGCCCTGGCCGACGAGGCCGCCCTGGGTCTCGGCCAGATCCTCGAGACGGCGGCCGCGGTCTCCGCCGCGGACGTCGCCGCCCACGCGAGGACCGCCCGGCAGCAGTTCCTCGCCGGGCTGCTCGATGCCGCCAGCGCGAACGGATCGGCCCAAGCGAGCTGATCATGGAGACCGCGCGCTGGCGGGAAACGGTCAACCTCGATGACCTGTGGGAGGGAGACATGACCGCCGTCACCGTCGACGGCGAGGTCGTGCTGCTGGTCAACCTGGACGGCACCGTCCTGGCCTACTCCAACCGGTGCCCGCACCAGGCCTCGGCGCTGGACGAGGGTGACCTGGACGGCGAGACGCTGACCTGCGCCAAACACCTGTGGGAGTTCAACGCGGCCACCGGGTGCGGGATCAACCCGGACGACGCGCAGCTGACGCGGTTCGGCTGCCAGGTCGGCGAGGACGGCACCATCTACGTGGATATCGGCCCCCGGTGAGCAGGCCCCCGTGAGCAGGACACCGCGCAAGCCGCGGATCGTCGGCATCGGCGGCGGCGTGGCCAGCGCCGCTGCCGTCGCCGAGCTGCGCAAAGAAGGCTTCGACGGTGACATCACGCTGGTCAGCGCCGAGGACACCGTGCCCTACGAGCGGCCGCCGCTGTCCAAGGAGTTCCTGCTGGGCCGGTCGGGCTCGGTGCCGGTCAAGGACCCTTCCTGGTACCAGCAGAACGCGGTCGAGCTCCTGCTGGGCGTCCGGGCCATCCGCCTCGACCTGGCCGCCCGGACGGTACACCTGTCCGACGGCTCGGTCCTGCCCTACGACCAGCTCCTGCTGGCCACCGGGGTCCGCCCGCGCGCCCTGCCCGGCATCGACGGCGAGGGCGTGTGCTACCTGCGGACGGTCCAGGACGCCACCGAGCTGCGCGACCGGATCAACGCGGCCCGCCACGTCGCCGTGCTCGGCGGCGGGTTCATCGGCTGCGAGGTGGCCTCCGCCGCCATCCAGCTGGGCAAGCGGGCCACGATCCTGGAGGCGCTGCCCACCCTGCTGTACCGCGCCCTCGGCCCGGACCTGGGCCAGGTCGTGGCCGGCATCCATCGCGACGCGGGCGTGGACGTGCGCACCGGGCAGCCGGTCACCGGCCTGACCCGCGGCCCCGGCGGCGGGGTCCTGGTCACGGTTGGCGACGACCAGGTCGACGCCGATGTCCTGGTCGTCGGCGTCGGGACGGTGCCCAACCAGGAGCTGGCCGAGCAGGCCGGCCTCCCCGTCGGGAACGGCATCGAAGTGGACGAGCATTTTGCGACCGCGGTACCGGGCGTCTGGGCCGTCGGCGACGTCGTGGGCCAGCATCTGCCCCGGTACGGACGCCGGGTCCGGGTCGAGCACCACGACACCGCGCTGCGGCACGGCCGCGCCGTGGCCCGCAACATGCTGGGCCGGCCCGAGCCGTTCGGCGATGTCCACTGGTTCTGGTCCGACCAGTTCGAGCACACCATCTCCAGCGCCGGCCTGCCGGACACCGACGGGCCGCTGATCATCCGCGGTTCGCTGGAGCAGCGCAGCTTCTCCGCGTTCAGCCTGGACGGCGAGCGCCTCAGCGCGGTGATCTCGCTGAATCGTCCGAAGGACGTGCTCGACGTCAGGAAGCTGATCGCCCGCGAGCACCGCGCCACCGCCGACCAGCTGCGCGACGAGTCGCTGCCGCTCAAGCGCCTCGCCCCGTCCGCCGCCGCCCCGTCCGCCGCCGCCCCGTCCGCCGCCGCCGCCCCGTCAGCGAGGACCGCACCGTGAGTGAGAACCGCGCATGGGCATGACCCTCGCCGCGCACTGGCGCATCGAAGAGCCGCAGCTGCGGATCACCGAGACCGACGGCCGGGCCGCCCTAGCCGCCATCACCGGTCAGCCGGTTATCCCGGCGCGCGCCCGGCTGCGCTTCGGACCAGGCCGGACCTGCGAACCACTGGCCCGGCTGCTCGACCGGGCCATCGTGCAAGCCGAAGCCGCGGGCCTGCGGCCGGACCTGCTGATCGTGGCCGACGGCAGCGTACAGGCCGCCGAGGACATCGTCCGGGTGCGGCGCAAGGCTCACGGCGTGGCCGACTGGATCCACAGTCCGACCTGCCGCGTCCGGATCGTCCTGCACCCCGCCGGCCTGCACGCCACCAGCGACCCACCCGCCTCGCCCGCACCCGCACCCGCCCCGCCCACACCTACCGCCGTTGCCTCGCCGGTACCCGTCACCGCCCCCGCACCTGCCGCTGCTGCCTCGCCGGTACCCGTCACCGCGCCCGCACCAGAACCCCCTTCCGCGCCCGCCGTCCCTCCTGTCACCGCCGCTGCCTCCCGTGCCATCCAGGACGCGCTGTCCGGGGTCATCGACCCCGACCTGGGCGTGAACATCGTCGATCTGGGCTTCGTGCGTGCCGTCACCGTGCAGGAGCGGACCGCGGTCATCACCATGACCCTCACCTCGGCGGCCTGTCCGCTGACCGGCGTCCTGGAGAGCCAGATCCAGACGGAGCTCGCTCCGCTCGCGGACATCGACGGATTCCGCGTCGACTGGCAGTGGATACCGGCCTGGCGGCCCGCTGACATGACCGACAGCGGCCGCGAGCAGCTGCGCGCCATCGGCTTCACTATCTAGATGAGTGACCCCTGATTCCGGCCAGGGTGACGTGGCGCGTGTGATTAAACCTGACCGGAGCGCAGAATAAGGCCATGTCGTTGTACCAGCCGATGCCGTTGCACCTTGAGACCGCGCGGCTGCAACTGCAGCCATGGGAGGAGTCGGATGCCGAGGATCTGTGTGCCCTTTACTGCGAACGCGTGAACTTGACGCGGACTCCGACTGTTGAGCGGGCCCGGGAAGCCATCGCGGAAGGGCTAGCCAGGACGGCGGCGACGGGGTTCGCTGTGTTGCCCATCCGGCGCCGTCACGAAGGCGACTTCATCGGCTATTGCGGGTTGATCATCGGACGGGCCTCGGCGGACGAACCGGAGATCGCGTATGAGCTGCTGAAGCGCGTGCACGGGCACGGCTACGCCACTGAGGCGGCTCGCGCAGTGCTCGATGCCGCCATCGCGACGGGGCGGAAGCGACTATGGTCGACGGTCCGCACGTGGAACACGCCATCGTTCCGCGTGCTTGAGAAGCTCGGGTTCGAGCGGGATCACGTCTCGGCAGACGACAGCGGCGAACTGGTATGGCTCACTCGCTCGCTGCCCTGAACGTGTCCCGGCACCAGGGCCGAAGCCGTTAAACCCGAGCCCGCTGGCCCTGGCCGATGAGGCAACCCCGATAGCCCGGATTACAGTAACCTGACGAGGCTCGGGTTAGGGTCATGGGATGGCTCAGACGCAGCGACGGCCCGTGCCGCGCACTGATTCGGGCGAGCTGGATACGGCGCTGGCGTTCCTCAACTTCAATCGCGAATCGGTGCTGAAGAAGACCGATGGGCTCGACGAGGAGCAACTGCGCCGGGTGCTCGTCCCCACCGGCACGAACCTGCTCGGCCTGGTTAAGCACCTGGCCGCGGCCGAGCGCTACTGGTTCGGCCTTCACCTCACGGGCATCACGCCTCCCGAGGGCAGCACGCTCGGGATGAGGGTTCCCCGGGCACGTACCGCCGAGGCGGTGATCAGCGACTACCACGCGGCCATCGCCGAGAGCAACACGGCGGTCATCACGGCCGGTGACCCGCAGACGCTGCTGGCCAGGCGCGTCAGCGGCCAGCGGCTGACGCTCCGGTGGCTTCTGGCCCATATGACCAGCGAGACGGCCCGCCACGCTGGTCACGCCGACATCCTCCGCGAGCAGATCGACGGCGTAACCGGCCGGTAGCCAGCACCCCGCGGCCGGCCTCGCCCAGATCTGGTCGTCGCGACCAGCGAACCTACTGGTCGGCGAGCTATACGCGCAACGGACCGCGAGGCCTGTCACAAGTCAGATTAAAACCTGGTCTTTGCCGCGCTGGCCGGCAGTCTCGGACTGGGCATCGGCCTGCTGATCCTGTTCCGCCGCCAATCCAGCCTGGGCGGGTTGGGCGTCATCGCCCTGATCTGCCAGGAACGACTGGGATGGCGTGCCAGGTACGCCCAAATGACGCTCGACGCCACCGTGATCCTGCTGTCATGCCTGGTCGTGCCGATCCAGCTCTCGTCTCAGCCTTCGGCGTCGCCGTGTCCAACCTCGTCATCGCCCGTAATCACCGGCCGGGACCTGCCTAGCTGCTTGATCGCTCCTCCCCATCGGCCGGGCATCGATACACGATCCTTGGGCCTCGACGGCGGCCGATCCCGCTGGATACGCCAGTTGGCGGCCAATGCGCGTTCGCGGGGTCCGGGCAGTACGGACCGGATCGGGCCAGGACGGCCAAGCGATAGCGGATCAGGTCCTGGCGGAATCGCGGAGCACCCGGCGCAGGATCTTGCCCGCCGCCGACTTGGGGATCGCGTCGATCACCTCGAGCCGCCGGATCTGCTTGTAGTGCGCCACCTCGCCCGCGACGAACTGAATGATCTCCTCCGGGGAAGCGGTGGCACCGGGCCGCAGGACGACGTACCCGGCCGGGATCTCGCCGGCCTCGTCATCGGGCAGGCCGATCACCGCGGCGTCGGCCACGTCGGGGTGGCGGAGCAGGACCGCCTCCAGCTCGGCCGGGGGCACCTGGAACCCCTTGTACTTGATGAGCTCCTTCAGCCGATCCACCACGTACAGGTGCCCGTCGGCGTCCACGTAGCCGAGGTCCCCGGTGTGCAGCCACCCGTCCTCGTCGATGGTCGCCGCCGTGGCCTGGGGGTTGTTCAGGTATCCCGCCATCACCTGAGGCCCGCGCACCCAGACCTCTCCTTCCTCCTCGGTGCCGAGATCAGCCCCGGTCAGCGGGTCGGCGATCGTGGTCTGCGTGCTGGGCGCGCTGATGCCCACCGATCCGGGCTTGAACCAGCCGGGCGGGGTCAGGTGCGACACCGGAGACAGCTCGGTCATTCCGTAGCCCTGTATCACCTCGCAGCCCAGCCGCTTGCTAGCCTCGGCGGCCAGCTCCGCCTTCAGCGGGGCGGCCCCGGAGTTCACCAGCCGCAGGTGGCTGAGGTCGAACTTGTCTACCATCGGGTGCTTGGCCAGCGCGAGCACGATGGGCGGGGCGACGAACGAGCGGGTGATCCTGTAGTCCTGGTGGGCCCGCAGGAACTGCTCCAGGTCGAATCGCGGCAGCGTGACCACCGTCGCCCCGGCCCGCAGCCCGCAGTTCATCATGCACTGCATGCCGTAGATGTGGAAGAACGGCAGCACCGCCATGAGCCGCTCGTCGCTCGCCGACGGGATCGCTCCCAGCGTCTGGGCGACGTTGGCCACCAGGTTCCTGTGGGTCAGCATGACGCCCTTGCACAGCCCGGTGGTCCCCGAGGAGTACGGCAGCGCCACCACGTCGTCGGGGCCGACCGGGACGTGCGCGGCCAGCGGCGCCCCCGCCAGCGCGCTCAGCGGCCCGACCGGCAGGGCCCCGTCTGCCCCGTCAGCCTCTCCGGTCTCGCCGAGCAGGTAGACCTCGGTGACCCCGGTCCCGGCGCAGGCGCGGGCGGCCATCGCGGCCAGCGGCGGGACGGTCACCAGGATCCGGGCGCCGGAGTCGGCCAGCTGGTGGCGTACCTCGGCCTGGGTGTAGGCCGGGTTGATCGTCGTGACGGTCCCGCCGGCCATGGCGGCCCCGTGGAACACCACGGCGTACTCCGGGCTGTTCGGGGCCATCAGGGCCAGCACGTCCCCCCGGCCGAACCCGGCCGCCGCCAGGCCGCCGGCCAGCGACCGGATCGCGGCCTCCAGCTCGCCGTAGGTCATCACCCGCCCGGAGGCCCCGTCGATCAGCGCGGGCTTATCCGGCTGGCCCGCGCCGCCCGCCAGGACATACTCGGTGAGCGGGAGATCGGGGATCTCCACGTCGGTCAGCGGGCTGTCATAGATCATGGGTGCTCCCTCACCGGCGACCCATGAGACCCCCCACGGGACGCCTCATTGTGCGCCCGGCGCCGGGTCAGCGCAAGATCCGCCGACGACCCCGGCTGGCCCGGCGCCTCAGCCCGGCCAGCCCGGTGCCTCAGCCCGGCTGGCCGCTCGCCAGGCGGTCACCGCACGTGTCCTGGTCGCCGAAGACGACAGCATTCGCGCGGGACCGGCGAAGTACGAGGCCTAACCGGACGTCTGCGCAGCGAGCCAGTCCGCCACCGCGAGACCCCAGGTCTCCGGGGTCTCCCAGAACGTCATGTGACCCGCGTCCAGCAGCTCCAGCCGTGCGTTCGGCACCATCCCGGCGATCTCCTCCGACAGCTCGGGGCGGGTCAGGATGTCATGACGTCCGGCCAGCACGAGGACCGGCTGGGTCAGGCCTGCCAGCCTGCCCAGCGTGTCGTGGCCCAGGCAGGCGGCCGCGGCGGCCCGGAAGCCGCCCAGGTCCGGAGGCGGCGAGGCGCGGAACTCCGCCACCGTGTCCGGGTTCGCCGCCAGGTACGCGGCCGACATGGCGAACAGCAGCATGCTGTCCATCAGCTGCTCGGCGTGGCCTGGCCCGGCCAGCGAGCCCCAGTGCTCGAACAGCACCCGAAGGAACGGGTCGCTGCGGCCCCAGGTGTTGGACAGGACCAGCCCCGTGACGTCGGCCGGGTAGCGCAGGGCCCACTCCTGGCAGATGGCGCCGCCCATGGACGATCCGATGGCCAGGCACGGCGCCAGCCCCAGGGCCTCGTGCAGCGCGTGGGCGTCCTCGGCCAGGTCTCCGATGCTGTACGGCCCGGGGGTGATGGGGCTGAGGCCGATCCCGCGGTTGTCGTAGGTGATGCAGTGGTACCGCGGGGTCAGGTAGCCCAGGACCGGGTCCCAGGACGCGTGGTCGTCGCCGAGCCCGGCCACCAGGACGACCGGCGTCCCCGCGGGGGGACCGGACGCCTGCATCGCGAACCGGCCGCGGGCTGTGCTGACGAGCTCCACCATGGCCGCCCCTTCCTCCCGAGCGCAGATCCTTACGGCGGGATCTGTGGATTTCTGACCGTGACTCACCGGAACACTGTCCCCGGCGAGCCTCGGCTGTCAAGGTCACGGCCTGGATCCGCACCGCTGACCGGCGGTAACGCAGACGGTTGACCGCAGGCGGCCCCGCCGCTACTCTCCAAGAGATCGGTCATATTTCCACCGTTACGGGCAGGCGACCTAGCCCAGGCCCTTCCCGGGACTCCGGAACGGGAGTGGTCCACTTGCTCGCGGTCGAGCGGCGGCGTCGCATCCTGACGTCGCTGGAGCGAGCCCCGGCCATCACCACCGACGAGTTCGCCGCCGAGCTCGGCGTGTCGCCCGAGACCGTGCGCCGCGATCTGATCGAGCTGGAGCGCCGGGGCATGCTGCGGCGGGTGCACGGCGGGGCGGCGTCGCTGGCCCGGCTGGCCGCCGAAGAGTCTGCCTACAGCGAGCGGGTCCTGGAACACGCCGGGGCCAAGCGGGTCATCGGCGCGGCCGCGGCGGCCCTGGTCGTCCCCGGCCAGACCGTCGTGATCGACGTGGGCACCACCAGCCTCGAGGTGGCCCGGGCCCTGCCGCACGACCTGCGGGCCACGATCGCCACGCCCTCCCTGCTGGTCGCGGCCGAGCTGTCCGCCCGCCCGCACGTCCAGGTGCTCGTGGCCGGAGGCCGGGTCCGGTCCGGCGATCTGGCCTGTTCCGGCGCGGAGGCCACCGGCTTCTTCCGTGATCTGCACGCGGACGTCGCCTTCCTGGGATCGGGCGCGGTCAGCCCTTCGGCGGGCCTGACCGACTACTACCGGGATGAGGTGCCGACCAAGCGCGTCATCATCGCGCACGCGCAGCGGGTGCTCGTCCTGGCCGATAGCAGCAAGTTCGACCGGTCCGCCCCTTACCGGGTCTGTGACCTGTCCGACCTGGACGGCATCGTCACCGACGCGCCCCTCCCGGCCGAAGGTGAATGGGGCGCCCTGCGGATGAACGTCGTGGCTCCGGCCGCGGATCCCAGCCGATGAGCGGGCGGCCGGCGGAGAGCGCCGACGTGATCATCGTCGGTGCCGGGCCCGCCGGGCTCACCGCCGCGCGTTACCTGCGCTCGTCGGGCGTGCCCGCGGTGCTCGTCCTGGAGCGCGAGGCGGCGGCGGGCGGCATCCCGCGGCACAGCGACCATCTGGGTTACGGGGTGCGTGACCTGCGGACCATGCTGACCGGCCCGGCCTACGCCCGGCGCCTGGCCGGGCTGGCCGAAGCGGCCGGCGCCGACCTGCGGCTATCCGCCATGGTCACCGGGTGGGCGGGCGATCGCTCGCTGCTGGTGACCAGCCCGCAGGGCCGCCGGCAGATCGACGCCCGGGCGGTCATCCTCGCCACCGGCGCGCGGGAACGGCCGCGTTCGGCCCGCCTGGTGCCCGGAGACCGCCCGGACGGGGTCTTCACCACCGGCCAGCTGCAAAATTACGTGCACCTGCAGCACCAGGCGGTCGGCGCCAGCGCGGTCGTCGTGGGCGCGGAGCTGGTCAGCTGGTCCGCTGTCCTGACGTTGCGGGCCGCTGGCTGCCGGGCCGCGCTGATGACCACCGAGCACTGCAGGCCGCAAGCCTACGCCGCGGTGACCGCCGCCGGACGGCTCGGCCTGCGCGTTCCCGTGGCCCGCCGCACCCGCGTAACCCGGGTGATCGGGCGGGACCGGGTCCGCGCGGTTGAACTGGAACACCTGGACACGGGACGCCGGCGGACGTTCGCCTGCGACGTGGTGGTCTTCACCGGCAGCTGGATTCCCGACCATGAGCTGGCCCGGCTGCGCGGCCTCGAGCTCGACCCGGGGCACCTGGGCCCCGTGGTGGACTCGGCGCTGCGCACCAGCGCCGACGGCATCTTCGGCGCCGGCAACCTGCTGCATCCGGTCGACACCGCCGACGTGGCCGCCCTGGACGGACGGCATGTGGCCCGCCAGGTGCAGCGCTACCTGGAGCAGGTAGGGCCGCCCAGGCCCGCGGTCCGGCTGCGGGCCGAGCCGCCCTTCACCTGGGTGGCTCCGGGGCTGATCAGGCCCGGTGACGTTCCCGCCGCCCGCCGCCACGCGTCGCTGTGGGCCGGTGAGTACCGGTCCTTCCCGCGGGTGGCCGTGCGCCAGGGCGGCCGGATCATCGCCCGGCGCCGGCTGCCCTGGCCCGTCTCGCCCGGACGCGTGTTCCGGGTGCCCTGGGACCTGTTCAGCCAGGTCGACCCGGAAGCGGGCGACGTCGTGGTGGGGCTGTCGTAACGCCGCCAGACACGTTCAGCCGGCCCTCTCAAAACGGCCGGCTGAACGTCGGGCCGCAATGCCCGTCACCGACGTGGTCGAGGCCATAGACCTGTGCGCCAAGCCGGCTCCGCCCCGCGGTTCCTAGGCCTCGCGGTCGCGCGCCTGGCAGCGCAGCGCGCGGAGCACGTCGTCCCGGCCCTCAATCAGCAGGCGTTCCAGCGCCGCGGGCGGCCGCGCTGCGGCGATGTAAGCGTCGGTCGCGTCGACCGTCTGCAGCGAGGTCGCCCAGGCCGCGTAGGCGCCGCTGACGAAGTCCTGCGCCATCGCCGACGACCAGTCACGCCACACCTCGCCCACCACGTCGAAGTACTCGCCGCGGTACGGCTCGATCAGCTCCGGCTGGTCCGGGTCGGCGAAGCCGGCCAGCGTGGCCCGGAACATGGCGATGGTCAGCTCGCCCGCGATCAGGGACTGCCAGGTCTCCTGTTTCGCTTCGGGCACCGGGATCGAGGCCCGGCAAGCCGCCGCGTGCCGCTCGCCCGCGTCGGTGGCGTCCCTGGCCAGCTCTACCTCGATCTCGGCCGCGCCGGCCCGGCCGCGGCTCACCAGCCGCATCAGCAGCGCCCAGCGCAGGTCGGTGTCCACGGTGAGGCCGTCGAGCCGGACCGAGCCGTCGAGCAGCCCGGCCAGGAAGTCCAGGTCGTCGTCGGAGGCGGCTACGCCCGCGAAGGCCCGGACGTAGGCCAGCTGCTCGTCCGAGCCGGCCGCCGCCCCGGCGATCAGCTCACGCAGCGAGCTGGCCATCAGGGCCAGGCCGGTCTCCCGCCAGCCGGGATCGGCGAACCGCCGGGCGGCCTGGCCCGCCTGGCGCAGCAGCGTCTGCACCACGCTGATGTCGGCCACCGAGGCGACGCCCGCCATGACCAGCCGGACGTAGTCCCGTGCCGCCATCTCGCCGTCCCGGCACATGTCCCAGGCCGCCGCCCAGCACAGCGCCGCGGCCAGCGAGTCGGTGAACAGGCCGATGGAGTTGTCGATCAGGGTGCGCAGCGAGTGCTCGTCCAGCCGGATCTTGGCGTAGGTCAGGTCGTCGTCGTTGACCAGCACCAGGTCGGCGCGCGGCTGCCCGGCCAGTTCCGGGATCACCGTGCGCGGACCGGTCACGTCGGTCTCGACTCGCAGGCGGCGGGCCAGGCCGGCCTCGGTGTGGTCGTACAGGCCGATCGCGATCCGGTGCGAGCGCAGCACCGGGTGCGTGGCGGCGGCCTCCTGCTCCACCGCGAACTCGGTGAACCGGCCCTCGGCGTCCAGCGCATAGGACGGCCGCAGCGTGTTCACCCCGGCGGTCTGCAGCCATTCCGCCGACCACGAGGTCAGGTCCCGGCCCGAGGTTTCCTCCAGTGCGGACAGCAGGTCGGCCAGCGTCGCGTTGCCCCATGCGTGCGCGCCGAAATACTTCCGCACGCCGGCCAGGAAATTCTCCCGCCCGACGTAGGCCACCAGCTGCTTGAGCACCGCGGCGCCCTTGGCGTAGGTGATCCCGTCGAAATTGACCTCTACCGCCTCGATGTCACCGATATCGGCAGCGATCGGGTGCGTGGAAGGCAGCTGGTCCTGCCGGTAGGCCCACGCCTTGTACAGCTGGGCGAACGTGGTCCAGGCCGATGTCCACCTGGTCGCCTCGGCCTGCGCGAGCGTGCCCGCCCATGTGGCGAACGACTCGTTCAGCCACAGGTCATCCCACCAGCGCATGGTGACCAGGTCGCCGAACCACATGTGCGCCATTTCGTGCAGGATCGTCTCGCCCCGCGCCTCCCGCGCGAAATCAGTGACCCGCGACCGGAAGATGTAGGCCTCCAGGAAAGTGACGCAGCCCGCGTTTTCCATCGCGCCCTCTTTGAATTCCGGCACGAAAAGCTGGTCGTATTTCCCGAACGGGTACTTTATGCCGAACGAGTGGTGGTAGAAGTCGAAGCCCTGGCGGGTGGTGGTGAGTATCTCCTCCGGGTCGAGGTACTCGGCCAGCGACTGACGGCAGTAGATGCCCAGCGGAATGCCGTCGTGCTCGTCGCGGACCGCGTAGTAGGGCCCGGCCGCGCAGGCCGTGATGTAGGTCGGCATGACCGGGGTCGGCGGGAAGCGCCAGCGCCGCGCCGCGCCGTCCTCGATGCTCGACTCCGGGGCCATGTTCGAGACCACCTCCCAGTCCGCCGGGGCGGTCACCGCGAGCTCGTAGGTGGCCTTCATGTCGGGCTGGTCGAAGCACGCGTATACCCGGTGCGCGTCGAAGGTCTCCAGGTCCGAGTACAGGTAGACCCGCCCGTCGGCCGGGTCGGTGAACCGGTGCAGCCCTTCGCCGCTGCGCGAGTAGGCGCAGTCGGCCACCACCCGCAAGACGTTGCTGGCGGTCAGGCCGTCCAGCGCGATCCGGTCGCCGTCGAACGCGTCCAGGCCGACCGGCGCCCCGTTCAGGGTGATCTCGCGCACCGCGGGGGCGGTCAGGTCCAGGAACGTAGCCGAGCCAGGCGCCGCGCAGTCGAACCTGATCGCGGTGACCGAGCCGAACACCTCGCCGCCCTCCCGCGTCAGGTCCAGGTCCACCTCATAGGAGAGGACCTTGATGAGGGCCGAACGAGCCGCCGCTTCGTCGCGTGTCAGGTTCGATGTCACCGGGTGTTTCCCTTCGTCGAATTATCGGCCGGCCCGATCGGAATTCTCGGCCAGGCCGCGCGGTTGACGCTGCCGGGGGCCAGCGGAAGTCCGTGTTACTCGTGGTAAGGAGTGCGCATGACCCAGCAGGAGCCTACGCGTGTCGACTTCTGGTTCGACCCTATCTGCCCGTGGGCGTGGATCACCTCCCGCTGGGTTCTTGAGGTGCAGAAGGTCCGTCCGGTCGAGCCGGCCTGGCACGTGATGAGCCTGGCCGTGCTGAACGAAGGCAACGAAGACCTGCCCGAGCAGTACCGCGAGGGCCTGAGGTCGGCCTGGGGCCCGGTGCGGGTCCTGATCGCCGCCGAGCAGGCGCACGGCCCGCAGGTCCTGCTGCCGCTGTATACCGCGCTGGGTAACCGGTTCCACCTCGAGAAGGCGCCGCGGGACCGCGAGACCATCCTCGCCGCGCTGGCCGAGGCCGGGCTGCCGGCGTCGCTGGCCGACGCGATGGACTCCACCTCCTACGACAACGCCGTCCGCGCCTCGCACGCCGATGGCATCGCGCGGGTCGGTTACGACGTGGGCACGCCCGTCATCTCGGTCGGGGAGCTGTCGGTGTTCGGTCCGGTCGTGTCGCCCATCCCGCGCGGCGAGGCCGCGGGCCGGCTCTGGGACGGCGTCCTGCTGATCGCCGGCACGGACGGCTTCTTCGAGCTGAAGCGATCCCGCACCCGCGACCCCATCTTCGACTGACCCTCCGGCCCACCGTCCTTTATCCGCACCAGCACCAGCAGTCTCATTTCCGGGGAGGATCTGGGCTTCGGGGTGGATCCGGTGGCTCCCAGTCCCCCGGATCCACCCGCGAACCTGAATCCACCCAGCAAATGTTGATGCTGTGACTGGTGGTGCGGATGGGAACCAGCGCCAGCGCCCGTTCAGCCGCGCCCCGCACCGCCCCTGCGGCGCCTGCGCATGCCTTCCGGCCGCCCTCGCCTACCCGGCGCCCGGTCCGGCTGCCTCGCGTCCCCCGCCTCCGGCCGGTTCCCCGCCGCGCTCCCCGGCCCCGCCACGCCCCCCGGCCCCGCCACGCTCCCCGGCCCTGGCCGGGCCCCCGCCGCGCCGCCCTGCCTCGCCGCACGAGCCCCGCCGGGGGCGCCAGCCGCGCCGCCCTGCCCCGCTGCACGAGCCCCTCCGGCCTGCCCCGCCGCACGAGCCACGCCACCCTGCCCCGTCGCGCCGCCCTGCCCCGCCGCACGAGCCGCGCCAGCGCCTGACCCGGTCGCCTCGGCCTCCTCGGCCCAGGCCAGGTGCTCGGCTTGCGGCCGGGACACGTCCCTGGCCCGCATCGCCGCGCTGAGCGTCACCTTCATAGCCGGCACGTGATCATCCTGCCCCGCTGATACTCGTTGGACAAGCCACCGGTGCCTTAGCTATTAGTTCGCGTTATGCAAGAACCCGCTCAGGTTGCTGCCCGCGGCTCTGCACCGACCGCTCGCGCAGGCCCAGAAGGCCTGCCCTCGCGGCCGGTTTTGCATAACGCTCCGGCGTCCGGGCAGAGTGGGCGCGTGGCCACCCGAAGCCTGTGGCGGCATCGCGACTTCCTGCTGTTGTGGGGCGGCCAGACAGTCAGCGAGATGGGCTCGGCCATCACCCAGCTCGCGCTGCCGCTGACCGCAGTCGTCCTGCTCGGCGCCTCCACGCTGCAGGTCGGCCTGCTCACCGCGGCCGCTACCGCCGCGTTCGCGCTGATCGCGCTGCCGGCCGGGGCGCTGGTGGACCGGCACGCCAAGCGGCGGCTGATGATCTGGTGCGACGCGGCCCGGCTGGTCATCATCGGCTCGGTGCCGGTGGCCGCCGCGCTCGGCGTGCTCACCCTGGCCCAGCTGTACGTCGTGGCCGCCACCGCCGGAGTATGCACCGTCTTCTTCGACGTCGCCTACCAGAGCCTCCTGCCGGTCCTGGTGGCCAAACAGGACCTGATCGACGGGAACGGCAAGCTCGGCGCCACCCAGTCGTTCGCGCAGGTGACCGGGCCGGGTATCGGCGGCGGCCTGGTCGGCCTGGTCGGCGCGGCCGGGGCCATGACCGCCAACGCGGTCTCCTACGGCGTCTCGGTGGTCTCCCTGCTGGCCATCCGCGCCCGCGAACCGGCCCCGCCAGACCACCACCAAGACCACCAAGACCACCAAGACCACCAAGACCACCAAGACCACCGCCAGCAGCACCGGCCCGGGCTGCGAGCCGAGATCGCCGAAGGCCTGTCGTTCGTGCTGCGGCATCCGATCCTGCGCAAGATCGTAGCCGCCACCGGAACCGCGAACCTGTTCCTGACCATGGCCGTCGCGCTGGAGATCGTCTTCCTGGTCCGGGTGCTGCACGTCCGGCCCGCCGCCACCGGGCTGCTCATCGCCGCGGGCAGCCTGGGCGGGGTCGCCGGCGGGGTGCTGTCCGGCCGGCTGGCCCGCGCCATCGGCTCGGCCCGCATCATCTGGTTCTCGCTGCTGGTCCTGAGCCTCCCGTCGTTTCTCGCCCCGCTGGCCGAACCGGGCTGGCGGGTCGCGGCGTTCCCGGTCGGCCTGGCCGCGTCCACGTTCAGCGGCGTGGTCTATAACGTGGCCCAGGTCAGCTACCGGCAGGCCATCTGCCCGCCGCGGCTGCTGGGCCGGATGAACGCCGCGGTCCGCTGGGTCGTCTGGGGCACGATCCCGCTGGGCGGCGTGCTCGGCGGCGTGTTCGGCACGCTGCTGGGCGTGCGTCCCACGCTATGGCTCGGGTTCGCCGGATGCTGGGTCGCGGGGTTCTGGGTGTTCTTCTCCCCGCTGCGCCGGCTGCGCGACGTGCCCCAAGAAGGGCCCCAAGAAGGGCCCCAAGAAGGGCCCCAAGAAGGGCCCCAAGAAGCACTCCAGGAAGGACTCCAGAAAGGACCCCGAGAAGGAACGACAGCAGAGCTAGAAGTCGACGGGGCACCAGGGGGCGGGCTCCCAGGCCAGGGCGGCGGCGAGCTGCCGGATGGCACCCGGGCGCCGCTCGGTCACTAGCCCGGCCCCGGCCAGCCCGCCGAGCCCGGTCCCGCCCAGGTACGCCGCCCCGAGCGCGGTCACCTCGAGTTCCACGTCAGCCGCGGCATCAGAAGGCTGGCACGACGCCCCGTACCCGTCCGCGCCCCCTGGGCCCGACGTGGCCAGCCGCCACCGCCCGGCATTGGCCGGCAGCAGCTCGTCCCGCACCTCGATCACCACGTCCACCGCGCTGGAGTACCGCCGCCCGGCCAGCGCGCCAGGCACGTCCGTGATCCGCACCCACAGCGCGTCCTTCAGCCGCGCCCGGGCCCGGCGCGGATCGGTCAGCTGGAACAGCAGCGGGTCGTCTACCGGGCGCGCCCGGACGCGGAACTCCGTGGTCAGGTCCCGGCTCAGCAGGTCGGTCCACATCGCCGCGCTGGCCGCCGGATCGACGGCGGCCAGCTCACGCACGGTGAGCACGGCATCGGGCAGGGACGTATCGCGGTCCCAGTCGGGCTGCCCCCGGTACAGGGCGTAGCCGCGCGGCCCGCTGTCGTCCTCGGCCAGCAGGCAGTGCAGCGGGGTCGCGCCCTGCCGCGAGTCGGCCGGGTCGTGGACGGTCCGCTGCCACCAGGTTTCGTTCCGCGCGATCAGGCCCGGGCGGGACGGCAGCACGGCGTCGTAGACCTTGGCCAGCTCGGTCAGCGCCGCCCCGGGTTCGACCAGCCGCAGGCGCAGACCGGGATCACGCGGGACCCACGGCGCCAGCGTCCCCTCGCCCCGCCTGAGCGTCAGGTCGGCGTGCCACATGGCCCGGCCGTAACCGTACCGGGAGTAGATGACGGACTCCGAGGCCCACAAGATGGCCAGCGGCTCGCCGCGCTCGCGCACGTCGGCCAGCTGGTACCGCATCATGCTGCGCAGCACGCCGCGCCGCCGGTGCGACGGCAGCACTGATACCCAGGTCACCCCGGCCGCGGGCAGCGTCCCGGGCCCGGGCACGGACAGGGCGAAGGTGTAGGCGCCCGCGGTGCCGACCGGCGTCGGGCCGTCGAAGGCGGCCAGGCTGCGGTCGAACTCCATCACCGAGAAGATCTGCTGTTTGTTGTCCTCGGTCACCGGCGAGCCGTGGAAGGCGTGCATGTCCACGCGGTGGAAGGCGTCGAACTCGTCCTGGCTGACGGGCCTGATCGGGTACGGGTCATCGGATTTCGTCATGATGCCTTCGTACCCCGGCCGGCTGCCCGACGCGAGTGGTTTAGCCTGCCTGGAGCTTTATCGACTACAGTGCCCGCATCATGGGTAACCCGCGACCGCCGACCGGTTCCCGCCCGGGACCGGCCCGGAGGCTGCTGCACACCCTGCGCTCCCAGCTCACCAGGCAGTTCATTACCAGGAACCGGCGGCTGGCCTTCGCCATGTCGGTCGTGGCCATCGCCATCGCGGTGGCCGCCGTGCACGTCTCTGAGTGGTGGTTCTCGCCCGGGGTGATGATCTTGCCCATCCTGGCCGGCGGCCTGCTGCTGTGGCCGCGCGCGCTGCGGATCTTCTTCGTCTTCGCCGCCGCCGGGGTGATCTACGACGCGGTGGAAGGCCGGGCCGGGGCCGGCATCGTGGCCACCATCGTGCTGACCGCGGTCTTCGCCGACATCCTGGCCCGGACCAGGGAGAAGCTGGGCCTCACCGGCCTGCGCGGCGACCGGATGCTGCTCGAGCTGCGGGACCGCATCCGGGCCCAGGCCAAACTGCCCCCGCTGGGCGACGGCTGGGGCTCTTCGGTAGTGCTGCGGCCGGCCGGCGGCTCCTCGTTCGGCGGCGACTTCGTGGTCTCCACCTGCGACGGCAAGCTGCTCGAGGTGGCGCTGGTCGACGTGTCGGGCAAGGGCATCGACGCCGGGACCCGGGCCCTGCTCCTGTCCGGGGCGTTCGGCGGCCTGCTCGGCTCCGTGCCGCGGGAGGACTTCCTGTCCGCCTGCAACGCCTACGTGCGCCGCGGGTCGGTCACCGAGGGCTTCGTCACCGCCGTCCACCTGTGGCTCGACCTGACCTCGGGCGAGTACGTCATCTTCTCCGCCGGGCACCCGCCCGCGGTGCACTACGACGCCGGGGGCGGCCGCTGGCGCCTGACCCGGGCCCGCGGCATCGTGCTCGGCGTCATACCCGACCTGCGCGGCGCCGCCTCCGAGACCGAACGCGGCGTGCTGCAGCGCGGCGACGCGCTGATGCTCTACACCGACGGGCTGGTGGAAGCGCCCGGGCGGGACATCGACGCGGGCACCGACCGCCTGCTCGGCGAGGCCGAGCGCATGCTGGCTCCCGGCTTCCAGGCCGGCGCCGGGCCCATGGTGAGCAACCTGCAGCAGGGCGGCGGCGGATCCGACGACTGCGCCCTAGTCCTCATCTGGCGCACCTGAGCCGACCGTGATAATACCGCGACACATTGCGTAAACTGACGCACATGTCAGGTGTAATAGTTAGCATAACGTTGTTCGGTGATGCAAACTATTTTTCCGCGGTGTAACCAGTGCGAACGGTAGTTAACAGCTCACCGCCCGGCCTCCCGGCGTTAGTTAGCCGACGCACCCGTCATGTGACGCCTGCGTCATTGTTTGCAATTAATTGGTTATTCCCTCGAAAATGACGGGGTGGCTGGGGGAAGTCGCGGAAGAGTTCAGACGGGCATGCGCGCGCATGTGCACCCGTCAGTCACGCATGCCTCCGAAGTGGCGGCCAACGCCTCAGGCGAGAACTTCCCCGTCGCGCTGCGCGTGCTGCCGGAGCGGCACCGGCGCCACCTGACCGCCCTGTACTGCTTCGCCCGGCTCACCGACGACCTGGGCGACGAAGCCCGCGACACCACTGGCGACACCACTGGCGACGGCACCAGCCAGGCCGCCTACCGGCTCAAGCTGCTGGATGAGTTCGACGCCGACGTCGACGCCATATATACCGGCGGCACCCCCGCCTCGCCGGTCATGCGGGCCATGGCGGCCACCGTGCGGGAGTGCGGCGTGCCAGGCCGGCCCGCTGCGCGCGCTGATCCAGGCCAATCGGCAGGACCAGCAGGTCACCCGCTACGCCACCTACGCCGAACTAGCCCAGTACTGCGAGCTGTCGGCCAACCCCGTTGGCCAGATCGTGCTGTACATCTTCGGTGTCGCTACACCGGAACGCATCGCTGCCTCCGATAGCATCTGCACCGCCCTGCAACTGGCCGAGCACTGGCAGGACGTGGCCGAGGACCTGGGCATGGGCCGGATCTACCTGCCGGCCGAGGACCTGGACCGGTTCGGCTGCACCGAGGCCGACCTGGCCGAACCAACCGCCGGACCAGCGGTCAGGAGGCTGATGCGGTTCGAGGTCGACCGGGCCGCCGCGCTGCTCGATGCGGGCGCGCCGCTGGTCGGCACGCTGCGCGGCGCGGCCCGGCTGTCGGTGGCGGGCTACCTGGGCGGCGGCCGGGCGGCCCTGGCCGCCCTAAGGCAGCACCGGTACGACGTGCTGAACGGCACGCACAAGCCGCGCAAGCCCCGGCTGGTGGCCGAGCTGCTCAAGACCTACGTGACGGGACGATAGTGGAACTGAGTGAGGCGTACCGCGAGTGCGAGCGGATCACCTGGTCACAGGCCAGGAACTTCGCGTACGGGATCAGGCTGCTGCCCGCGGGCAAGCGGGCCGGCCTGGCCGTCATCTACGCCTTCGCCCGCCGCATCGATGACATCGGCGACGGCACGCTGCCCGCCGAGGAGAAGATCACCGCCCTGGAACAGGCCCGCGAGGCGCTGCTGAACCTCACCCACCCGAGCCCGGACGACCCGGTGCTCGTCGCCCTGGCCGACGTGGAGCGCACCTTCCCGGTGCCCATGGCCGCCTTCGGCGAGCTCATCGACGGCTGCGTGGCCGACGTGCGCGGCACCAGCTACCAGAGCTTCGAGGACCTGCTCTACTACTGCCGCTGCGTGGCCGGCTCGATCGGCCGCCTGTCGCTGGGCATCTTCGGCGCCCGCGGCGACATGACCCAGGCGGCCGAGCTGGCCGACTCCCTGGGCGTGGCCCTCCAGCTGACCAACATCCTGCGCGACATCCGCGAGGACCACGCCAACGGCCGGGTCTACCTGCCCGCCGAGGACCTGGCCAAGTTCGACTGCGCCCTCGACCCGGCCGGCCCAGCTCCGGCCCCGGGGCAGCCCGGGTTCACCCGCCTGGTCGAGTTCGAGGTCGACCGGGCCCGCGAGTGGTACGACGACGGCCTGCGCCTGCTGGGCCTGCTGGACTGGCGCAGCTCGGCCTGCACCGGCGCGATGGCCGGCATCTACCGGCGGCTGCTGGAGATCATCGCCGCCGACCCCGCCGCCGTGCTGCGCGGCCGCACGTCGCTGTCCGGCCGCGAGAAGGCCATGGTCGCGGTCAAGGCCCTGGCCGGGAGGATCTCATGAGCCCGCGGGTCGTGGTGGTGGGCGGCGGCCTGGCCGGCATCACCGCCGCCATCGCCCTGGCCGAGGCGGGCGCGCAGGTCACCCTGCTCGAGGCCCGGCCCCGGCTGGGCGGCGCCACCTGCTCCTTCAGCCGCGACGGCCTGACCGTCGACACCGGCCAGCACGTGTTCCTCGGCTGCTGCACCGCCTACCGCGGCCTGCTCGACCAGCTCGGCATGACCGCCCACGCCCCGCTGCAGGACCGCTTCGACGTCACCGTCCTGGCTCCCTCGCGCTCTGCTGGCTCGGGGGGGACGACCCCCCTGACCCCCCGCCGGGGACGGCTCCGCCGGACCGCGCTCCCGGGCCCCCTGCATATGCTGCCCGCCCTGGCCAGGTATCCGTTCCTGTCTTTGGCCGAACGGTCCGTGGTATCCCGCCCCGCCCTCGCCATGCGCTTCGTCGACCCGGCCAAGCCGGCGGTGGACGAGCAGCGCTTCGGCGACTGGCTCGCTGCCCGCGGCCAGAGCGACCGGGCCCGCCGCGCCCTGTGGGACCTGTTCACCGTCTCCGCCCTGAACATCGCCGGCGACGACGCCTCCCTCTCGCTGGCCGCCACCGTGGTCAAGACCGGCCTGCTGGGCAAGAACAACGCCGCTGACATCGGCGTCCCGGCCCTGCCCCTGGGCGAGCTGCACGGCGACGCCGGCGGCACCCTCCTGGCCAAGCTCGGCGCCCGCGTCCTGCTCGGCGCCAAAGTCTCCGCCATCGACCCCGCCGCCCCCGACCCTGCCGGCCCGCCGCCTCCGCCGCCTCCGCCGCCCCGGCTGAGTCCGACGCCCCCGGCGACCCCTCCAGTTCCCGGTTCCTCGTCCGGCTCGCCCGGGCCGCCGACGACGAGTCGCTCCCGGCGGAGATCCCCGCCGACGCTGTGGTCTTGGCCGTGCCGCACGAGATGGCCGCCCGCCTGATCCCGTCCGGCGCCCTGCCCGAGGCCACCGTGGCGGGCTGGGCCGGCCTGGGTGCCTCGCCCATCGTCAACGTGCACGTGATCTACGACCGGAAGGTCACCGACCTGCCGTTCGCGGCCGGGGTCGACTCCCCGGTCCAGTGGGTCTTCGACCGCACCCGCATCTCCGGCCTCGACCGCCTCTCCGACTCCGCCAGCGGCGCCCAGTACCTGGCCATCTCGCTGTCGGCGGCGGACGGGTACGTGGACGTGCCCGCCGCCCAGCTGCGCGAGCAGTTCGTGCCGGCGCTGGCCGAGCTGTTCCCGGCGGCCCGCGAGGCTCAGGTGACCGAGTTCTTCGTGACCCGGGAACGGCGGGCCACCTTCCGCCAGGCGCCGGGTACGGCCAAGCTCCGCCCGCCGGCCGCCACGAACCTGCCCGGCCTGGTACTGGCCGGGGCGTGGACCGCCACCGGGTGGCCGGACACGATGGAGAGCGCTGTCCGCAGCGGCCTGTCCGCGGCCATCGAGCTGCGGAAGACGGGACTTTCCGCCGGGCCGAACGGCCCGCTTACTACATCCACCACGATTGGGAGACGTCAGTGACTGCTGTGATGCCTGAGGGTGTGGCCCTGGCGCGGGACCTGGTTAGCCCGGCGATCGAGGCCACCATTGGCCGCCTGACGCCGGACGTCCGCGTGGTCGCGGCGTATCACTTCGGCTTCGCCGACGCCCAGGGCCACCCCACCGGAGTCGGTGGCGGCAAGGCGCTGCGCCCCGCCCTGGCCCTGCTCTCGGCCCGGGCCACGGGCGCCTCGCCGGAGCGCGGCGTGACCGCGGCCGTCGCGGTGGAACTGGTGCACAACTGGTCGCTGCTGCACGACGACATCATGGACGGCGACACCGAGCGCAGGCACCGGCCCACCGCCTGGACCGTGTTCGGCGTGGGCTCGGCCATCCTGGCCGGCGACGGGCTGCTCGCCCTGGCCCAGGAACTGCTGCTCGAGGACGGCACCCCGCAGGGCCCGTGGGCGGCCCGGTGCCTGTCCGCGGCCGTGCAGCGGCTGATCAGCGGGCAGGGCGCGGACCTGGCCTTCGAGAAGCGCGACGACGTGACCCTGCCCGAGTGCCTGGAGATGGCGGGCGACAAGACCGCCGCGCTGATGGCCTGCGCCTGCAGCATCGGCGCGGTGCACCTGGGCGCCCCGCCCACCCTGGCCATGGCCCTGGCCGGGTTCGGTGCCCACGTGGGGCTGGCCTTCCAGCTCACCGACGACCTGCTCGGCATCTGGGGCGCCCCCGAGGTCACCGGCAAGCCGGTGCGCGCCGACCTGCGCGCCCGCAAGAAGTCGCTGCCGGTGGTGGCCGCGCTGACCAGCGGCACGCCCCAGGCCGACCAGCTGCGCGCCCTGCTCACCGACCCGCAGCCCTTGAGCGAGGACAACCTGGTCCGCGCGGCCGACCTGATCGTGGCGGCGGGCGGCAAGCAGTGGGCCGAGGCCGAGGCCGACACCCAGCTGGCCGCGGCCAACGCCAGCCTGGCCGACATCGACCTGCCCGGCGACGTCCGGGCCGAGCTGACCGCCATCGCGGAGTTCATCACGGCGCGCCAGTGGTAGCTGACCCGTCGGTCGAGCAGTCCGCCCTGGACACCGCCCGAGACACGCTGAACCGAGCCCGGGACCACGTGCTCGGGCTGCAGCGTGCCGAGGGCTGGTGGCAGGGCGAGCTCGAGACCAACGTGACCATGGACGCCGAGGACCTGCTGCTGCGCCAGTTCCTCGGCGTGCGCGACGACGCGGCCACCGCCGCCAGCGCGCGCTGGATCCGCTCCAACCAGCGGGCGGACGGCACCTGGGCCAACTTCTTCGGCGGCCCCGCTGACCTGTCCACCACCGTGGAGGCCTACGTGGCCCTGCGGCTGGCCGGGGACCCGGTGGACGCGCCGCATATGGCCGCCGCCCGGTCCTGGATCCTGGCCCACGGCGGCGTCGAGGCCACCCGCGTGTTCACCCGGCTCTGGCTGGCCCTGTCCGGCCGGTGGTCGTGGGACGACCTGCCCGTCATCCCGCCCGAGCTGATCTACCTGCCGTCCTGGTTCCCGCTCAACATCTACGACTGGGGCTGCTGGGCCCGGCAGACCATCGTGGCCCTGGCCATCGTCCAGTCCTTCCGCCCCTCCCGCCCGCTCCCGTTCACCATCGACGAGCTGAAGACCGGCGGTCCGCACGGCCGCGCCCCCGGCCCGCTCCGCTCCTTCGACGCCCGCCCTGTTGGCCCGGGGGGGACGACCCCCCCCAAACCCCCCCCGCTCCTGGGGGGAAGCCGTTCCCCCCAGACCCCCTCGGCCCCCCCGGCACAGGCGGGCTCCCCGCCCCCCCGTACCCCCCGGGACCCCTGGTCCTACGCGTTCACCGCCCTGGACAAGGCCCTTCATCTTTACCGGCCGGTAAAGTCGGTAAGGCGGGCCGCGCTGCGCCGCTGCGCGGAATGGATCATCACCCGCCAGGAGCAGGACGGCTGCTGGGGCGGCATCCAGCCACCGTGGGTGTACTCGCTGATGGCGCTGGACCTGCTCGGCTACGACATCGAGCACCCCATCATGCAGCGCGGACTACGCGGCCTCGACCGGTTCACGATCACCGAGGACGGTCCCGACGGCCCGGTGCGGCGCCTGGAGGCGTGCCAGTCGCCGGTCTGGGACACCGTGCTGACCATGATCGGCCTGGCCGACGCCGGCCTGCCCGCCGATGACCCGGCCCTGGTCCGGGCGGGGGAGTGGGTGCTCGGCGAGGAGATCCGCGGTCCGGGCGACTGGCAGGTCAGGCGGCCCGGCCTGGCCCCGGGCGGCTGGGCCTTCGAGTTCGACAACGACAACTACCCCGACACCGACGACACCGCCGAGGTCGTGCTGGCCCTGCGCCGGGTCGACCCCACCACGCTGCCCGACGGCAAGCTCGCCATCGAGCGCGGGCTGCGCTGGCTGGCCGGGATGCAGTCCAAGGACGGCGGCTGGGGCGCGTTCGACGCCGACAACACCCGCGAGCTGGTCAACAAGCTGCCGTTCTGCGACTTCGGCGCGGTCATCGACCCGCCTTCGGCGGACGTGACCGCGCACATCGTCGAGGCCTTCGCCGCCGAAGGCCAGGCCGATCACCCGGCCGTCCGCCGCGGCGCCCTCTGGCTGCTGCGGGCCCAGGAACCCGACGGGTCCTGGTTCGGCCGGTGGGGCGCCAACTACGTCTACGGCACCGGTGCCGTGGTGCCCGCGCTGATCGCGGCCGGGGTCAGGCCGTCTAAGCCCGCCATCCGCCGGGCCGTGGCCTGGCTCGAGGCACACCAGAACCCCGACGGCGGCTGGGGCGAGGACCTGCGCTCCTACGACGACTCGTCGCTAGCGGGCCAGGGCGCCTCCACCGCGTCGCAGACCGCCTGGGCCCTGCTGGCCCTGCTGGCCGCGGGCGAGCACGGCGGCGCGGCCGCCGAGCGGGGCGTGCGCTGGCTGGCCGCCACCCAGCAGCCCGACGGCTCCTGGGACGAGCCGCAGTACACCGGCACCGGCTTCCCCGGCGACTTCTACATCAACTACCACCTCTACCGCCTGGCCTTCCCCCTGAGTGCGCTCGGCCGGTACGTGACGGCCCATACATCCGGAGGCAGCGAATGACCGAGACCATCCCGAGGCCTCGCGGCGACGAAGCCGGGGACGTGGGCGGGCCCGGCCCGCTGCTCGTCTGCGCGCCGCTGGGCATCGAGGCCCGCGCTATCCGCCGCGGCCTGGCCGGGGGGTACGGGGGGCGCGCAGCCCCCCCGTGATCAGGGGGGGTCTGGGGGGATCGTCCCCCCGAGGTAATCCGCACCGGCTACGGGACCACGCGCGCGGCGCAGCAAGCCGAGGCGCTGAACCAGCGGCCGTTCGGCCAAATGATGATCATGGGTGTGGGCGCCGGCCTGAGCGCCGACCTCAGCCCGGGCAACCTGGTCGTCGGCACCGAGGTGGGCGCGGTGACCTGTGCATCCGCGCCGCTGCTGGCCGGCGAGCTGCGGCGGGCCGGCCTGACCGCCCGCACCGGCCGGATCACCACCGTCGACCACCTGGTCCGCCGGTCCGAACGGGCCGCCCTGGCCGCCGATGGCGCTCTGGCGGCTGACATGGAGTCGGCGCCGCTGGCCGCGGCCGCGGGCACCCGGCCGGTGGCGGTGATCCGGGCGATATCCGACACCCCGCACCGCCCGCTGGCCGGCATCGTCTCCGGCGGCCTGGCCGCGCTGCGCTCGCTGCGGGCCGCCGCGCCGGTGGCCGAGCGGTGGGCGGCGGCCTGCGGGACCCACCAGCTGCTGCTGGCCGGGCCGCGGTCGTTCTGCGCGGGCGTGGATCGGGCCATCGAGATCGTGGAGCGCGCCCTGGAGCGCCAGGGCGCGCCGGTCTACGTGCGCAAGCAGATCGTGCACAACACCCGCGTGGTCGGTGACCTGGAGAGCCGGGGCGCGGTATTCGTCGACGAGCTCGACCAGGTGCCCGACGGTGCCACCGTGGTGTTCTCCGCGCACGGCGTGTCGCCCATGGTGCGCGCCGAGGCCGGCCGGCGGGCTGGCCGTGATCGATGCGACCTGCCCGCTGGTATCCAAGGTGCACGCCGAGGCCCGCCGGTTCGCCGCCGACGGGTACACGGTGGCGCTGATCGGCCACGCCGGCCACGAGGAAGTCGAGGGCACGCTGGGCGAGGCGCCCGACTCGACGATCCTGGTCCAGACCGCGCAGGACGTGGCCACGCTGAAGCCGCGCGACGGCGAGCGCGTCGCCTACCTGATGCAGACCACGCTGTCGGTCGACGAGGCGGCCGAGGTGTCCGGCGCGCTGCGGGAGCGCTTCGGTTCGGTGCGCGGGCCCGGCAGCGACGACATCTGCTACGCGACGACCAACCGGCAGGTTGCCGTGCGGGCCATCGCGGCCGAATCCGACCTGGTGCTCGTGGCCGGCTCGGCGAACTCGTCCAACTCGGTCCGGCTGGTGGAGACCTGCCAGCGGTCCGGCACCCCGGCGTACCTGATCGACGGCGCCGAGGACATCCAGCTCGGCTGGCTGGCCGGGGTATCCACCATCGGCCTGACGGCCGGTGCCTCCGCGCCGCCCGCCGTGGTGCAGGAGATCATCTCGGCGCTATCCGGTCTCGGCCCGCTGTCGGTGTCCGAGCGAGTCACCACCACGGAATCAATCCGGTTCGGCCTGCCCAAGGAGGTCCGGCAATAATGCCTATGCCACTGCGTCAGTCTCTGCGCGTCGGGTCATACCTGATGCGCCAGAAGCTGGCTGGCAATAAGAAGTTCCCGCTGCTGGTCGAGCTGGAGCCGCTGTTCGCCTGCAACCTGAAGTGCGCGGGCTGCGGCAAGATCCAGCAGCCGCACGACATTCTCAAGCAGCGGATGCCGGTCGAGCAGGCCCTCGGCGCGGTCGAGGAATCCGGCGCGCCCATGGTGTCCATCGCGGGCGGCGAGCCGCTCATGCACCCGCAGATCGACGTCATCGTGGCCGAGCTGATCAAGCGCAAGAAGTTCGTGTTCCTGTGCACGAACGCGCTGCTGCTGCCCAAGAAGATCGACAAGTTCAAGCCGTCGCCCTACTTCTCCTGGGTGGTGCACATCGACGGGCTGCGCGAGCGGCACGACGAGTCGGTCTGCAAGGAGGGCGTGTTCGACGACGCGGTAGCCGCGATCAAGCTGGCCAAGTCCCGCGGGTTCAAGGTGAACACCAACACCACGTTCTTCAACACCGACACCCCGCAGACCATCATCGACGTGCTGAGCTACCTCAACGACGACCTCGGCATCGACGAGATGCAGATCTCGCCCGCCTACGCGTACGAGAAGGCGCCCGACCAGGAGCACTTCCTGGGCGTGACCGAGACCCGCGAGCTGTTCCGCAAGGCGTTCGCGGACGGGCGGCGCAAGAAGTGGCGGCTGAACCACACGCCGCTGTTCCTGGACTTCCTCGAGGGCAAGACCGACTTCGGCTGCACCGCCTGGGGCATTCCCTCCTACTCGCTGCTCGGCTGGCAGAAGCCCTGCTACCTGATGTCGGACGGGTACGTGAAGACGTATAAGGAGCTCATCGAGACCACGGACTGGGACTCCTACGGGCGCGGCAAGGACCCCCGGTGCGCCAACTGCATGGCGCACTGCGGCTACGAGCCCTCGGCCGTGCTGGCCACCATGAGCTCGCTCCGCGAGACGATCAGGGCCGCCCGCGGCAGCTAGCCCAGCCCACCCCAGGTCGGGGTAATCCCGCAGGTTCCATTCAGCACTCGTTCAGGTAGTGCGGCCATGCTCTGAGTTGGCGCGGCGTCCGCCCCGAAAAGGACTCCCGGGGTGGACACCCGCGCCGCCACTTATACGGACATAGCCATCCGGACATGGAACGCCGTCAGGCCAGCACAGCGAACCCAGCACAGCGAACACTGCACGGCGGCTGAGGAGTGCGGAGATGTTTTTCACCTATTTGCGGCGTGAACTGCGTCGCCGCATGCGCCAGGCCGTGTTCATCTCGCTCGGCCTGGCCCTCGGTATCGGCCTGGTGATCACGGTCACGGCGGCCGCCTCCGGGGTCAAGACCGCCCAGGGCTCGGTGCTGAAGGCGCTGTACGGGGTGGGCACGGACGTCACCGTGACCAAGACCCCGGCGGCCGGGTCGTTCAAGCCCGGCTCGTTCGGCTTCGGGTTCAATACCGGGACCACCAAGCGGCCCGCGGCCGGCACCAAGATCAACAACAGCACGCTCAGCCAGGGCGCCACGCTCGCCTCGATCAGCTCATCCTCGGTGAGCACGGTGTCCGGCCTGCATGACGTGGCCGCGGCAGCGGGCGGGCTGACCCTGACCGACCGCACGATCAGCGGCACCGTGCCGGCCGTCAACGTCAACTCCGGCGGCGGCGGCTTCGGCGGCGGCGGCGGTGGTGGCGGTGGCTCTGGCGGCGGGGGAGGCTCGTTCCGGGCCAACTTCACCACCAACACCTTCGGTGTCGACGGAGTCGACCTGAACGTCGGCGAACTCGGCCCGCTCAGCTCGGGCAAGCTCAGCTCCGGCCGCACGTTCACCACGGCGGACGCCAGCTCCGACGTGGCCATGGTCGACGCCAGCTACGCGACGCAGAACAAGCTGTCGGTCGGCTCCACCATCGCCATCGGCAACAGCAGCGGCACCGCCACGAACTTCAAGATCATCGGCATCGTCAGCGAGCCGGCCGGGGACAACCCGTCGGACGTCTACATCCCGCTCACGGTGGCCCAGAAGCTGGCCAACATGAAGAACGACGTGAACACCGTCTACGTCGCGGCCAACAACTCCTCGAACATCAGCGCCGTCTCCGGTGAGATCTCCAAGGCCCTGCCCTCGGACACCGTGACCACCTCCGCCGACCTGGCCAGCGAGGTCACCGGCTCGCTGTCGAACGCCTCCAGCCTGGCCAACAACCTGGGCAAGTGGCTCGCGATCGCGGTCCTGATCGCGGCGTTCCTGCTGGCCAGCCTGCTGACCATGGCGGCCGTCTCGCGCCGGGTGCGTGAGTTCGGCACACTCAAGGCCCTGGGCTGGAAGAGCCGCCGGATCATCGGCCAGGTCATGGGCGAGGCGGTGGCCATGGGCATCATCGGCGGCGTCATCGGCGTCGGGCTCGGCCTCGCCGGCGCCGAGCTGGTCACCAAGCTGTCGCACCCGCTGACCGCCACCGTCGGCCAGACCACCGGCTCGGCCACGCCCGGCGGCGCCCGGCAGTTCGGCTTCCCGGGCGGCGGTGCCGGCGGTAGCGGAGCCGGCGGCTTCGGCGGCGGCGGCGGTGGCGGCGGCGGCGGTGGCGGTGGTAACTTCGCGGCCTTGCGCAACGCCAACGCGGCGGCCCACACCGTGGCCGTGCACCTGGTCGCCTCGGTGAGCGTCGGCGTCATCATCCTCGCGGTGGTGCTGGCCGTGGCCGGCGGCATCATCGCCGGGTCGTTCGGCGGGTGGCGGGCCGCGCGGCTCCGCCCGGCGGACGCGCTGTCCAAGGTCGGGTAACGGTCCTGTCCCACGGGAGGAAAGCCCAGATGTACAAGCTCTCCGGAGTGACGAAGAACTACACCAAGGGCCGGGGCACCGTCGCCGCCCTGCGCGGCGTCGACCTGGTAATCGAGGACGGCGAGTGGCTGGCCGTGCAGGGGCCGACCGGGCACGGCAAGTCCACGCTGCTCCAGATCCTCGGCGGCCTGGACCGGCCGTCGGCCGGCGTCGTCGACTTCGACGGGCAGGACCTGGCCCAGCTGCGCGAGACCGAGGTGACCAAGGTCCGCGCCCAGTCCATCGGCTTCGTGTTCCAGACGTTCAACCTGATCCCCACGCTGTCGGCCCAGGAGAACGTCGAGGCCGCCCTGGTCCCGCTGCACGTCAGCGCGGCCGCCCGGCGGCAGCGGGCCCAGATCGCGCTGGAGGCCGTCGGCCTCGGCGACCGGCTGCGGCACGTGCCCAGCGAGCTGTCCGGCGGCCAGCAGCAGCGGGTCGCCATCGCCCGGGCCCTGGTCAAGGAGCCCAAGGTCCTGCTGGCCGACGAGCCGACCGGCAACCTGGACGAGGACACCAGGGACGACATCATCGGCCTGCTCGAGACCATGTGGCGCGAGCGCGGCCTGACCATGGTCCTGGTCACCCACGACAGCAGCATCGCCCGCCGGGCGCAGCGGATCGGCATCATGAAGAACGGCCGCCTCACCTTCCGCCAGCCCCGTCCCGGCCGCGCCCAGCCCGCCCGCGCCCAGGCCGGCGCCCGTCAGACCGGCTCCCAGGCCGGCGCCCGTCAGACCGGCTCCCAGGCCGTCGGCTCCGAGCCGGCCGGCTCCCGGCCTGGCGCCCGCACCGCGACCGCCCAGGCCGAACCCGCCGCGCCCGCTGCCGACCTCCAGCCGCCCGACATGCCCGTTTACGCCGACGCTGACCTGACCGACCTCCACGAGCCCGGCCCAGCCGATCTGGCCGAGCCCGACCTGACCGACCTGGACGACACCGACCTGGACGATTCCGGATCGCTCGATGAGCCTGACTCGTTCGCGGACTCCGACTCAGAGCCCGCCGACACCGTCAGGTTCGACTAGCCCGTTCCCTGCTGATCATCGTTCCTTCCTGGTATTCCGGCAGGCCGGCGGCTGCACCATCCCAGCCGCAGGGCCGGCCCGGCTCTACCGGTCGATGCGCGCCTCCCGGCGCAGCACGGCGGCCAGGTCGGCAGGTTCCGGACGCACGTCCGACAGGCCGCCTCTCGCGAACCAGCGGCTGATGTTGTCGGCGTCGCGGGTCAGGAAGAAGTCGCCGCGCGGGTTCGCGATCACGTCGACCACCTGCGGCAGGTCGATCATGATCAGCCGTCCCTCGTGGACCAGCAGGTTGTACGCGGACAGGTCGCCGTGGGCCAGGCCGTCCCTGGCCAGCGCCACCAGCGCCGCCACCAGCTGATCCCAGAGCCCGGCCAGCTCCGCCGGATCTGGCCTGGTCTCGGCCAGCCGCGGCGCCGCCGTCCCGTCGGCCGAGCCGATGAACTCAAGCAGCAGCTCGGTGCCGACGATCTGCGCCGGGTAGGGCACCGGAACCCCGGCCGCGGACAGCCGGGCCAGCGCGTTGAACTCGGCGCTGGCCCACTGGCCCGCGATGGCCTGCCGGCCGAACGCGCTGCGGTTCGCTGCGGCCCGGTTGACGCGGGATTCGCGGGTCCGGCGTCCCTCCAGGTAACCGCTGTCGCGCTGGAACATCCGGTGCTCGGCGGACCGGTACCGCTTGGCCGCCAGCAGGCAGGACCGGTCCGTGCCCGGCACCCCGCGGCGCAGCAGGAAGACGTCGGCCTCCTTGCCCGTCTTCAGGATGCCGAGCTCGGTGTCGACCGCGGCCAGCTCGGTGACCAGCCAGTCCGGGTAGGGCCGCGGCCCGCGCTCGGTCGGCGTGGACTGGTCCCAGGTGGTCCAGCGATCGCCTTCCGGCAGGCCGTCGGTGGCGTCGAACTTCTCGATGGGCGGCAGCATCCGGCGGTGCCGGACGCGCTTGGCCTCCCGCGGCTCGTCGTCGCCGAAACGCCGGTTACCGCGGCCGGTAAAGAACTCTCCGCTGTCGGCGGAGGAAAAGTCGTGCACGGGTGGTGCTCCTCAGCTGAGCGTTGAACAGGGCAGGCGAAATCGCGCCCACGACGGGCATATACATCTCGCGCCTCCCTTCGCTCAGCCGGCCGCTGCCGGCCCGGACCGCTGCAGGTTGTCACACGCCCCCCAGCCCGCGCAACCGAATTTTTCGCCCCGGGCTGGCCCGCGGCATAACAGCGACCGGCCGCTCGCGACAACAGCGACCAGCGTGCCACGACAGCTGCGACCAACGTGCCATCTAACTAGCGGCCAACGTGCCACGCCGATAGCGACCAGAACACCACGACACCAGCGACCAACGTGCCACGAACACGGCCGCTATCTTGAGTTGCGCATACCGGCTGGATCACCGGCCTCAGCGGTCACTTTTGCGCGGTTGATCCCGGTCCTGTGGTTGATCCGGGGGCCTGGAGTATAAGTGTTCGCGACGCAATTCGTGGGGCAGGGGCGGAGGTGATGCACCAGCGCCCCGCCGGAGTCGCCTCGCACGCTCCGCGGGTGCCGCCCCGCTGCCTGCCGCGCGTGCCGACCGGCTGCGCGGCGCTACACCTGGACGAACTCGATGCCGGTGAGCTGGCAGAACACCTTCCAGTCGGCGGCGTGGTGGCCCAGGTTCATTACCTCGTGGTGCGGCCCGCCGGCCCTCAGCCAGCCGTTCAGGCACTTCCGCAGGCCGGACGCGGGCCGGAACTGCCCGTAGGGCATCTCCAGCGCCGGGAGCTGCTGGCTGTCCAGGTTCTGGCCCTCGGCGACCACCAGCCGGAACCGCTCGCCCTCCAGCGAGACCAGCGTGGCCAGGGTGGCCGGACCCGGCTGGTACTGGAACAGGAACGTGGGCGGATCGGCCAGCCGCCCGATACCCAGCGGCCGCTTGATCAGCTTCACCGGCCGGTCGGTGCGGGCCACCTTCCAGTTGCCCTCGCCCATGTGGCTCATCAGCACTGAATCGGACGGGAAGTCCATCGCGTACATCTCGGTGAAGTGCGCGTCGCCGATCAGGACGTGCCCGGCGTAGACCAGGCAGGCGGTGAGCACGTCGCCCTCGGCGGCGTAGCCGTAGCCCTTGGCCATCAGGGACGAGGCCGCGGCCAGCGGCAGCCGGCTGAACCGCCCGTCCTCGCCGATCGCGTCGAAGTGGGCCGTGTAGGCGCCAAAACCACGTTCGTTCAGTATCTGCTCTATGGCCACTTGCATCCGGGCGTGGTCCGTGCGCTCGGTCACCGACAGCCGCGGGTCGATCTCGAAGTGCTCGTCCTCGAAGGCGATCACGGCGGCCACCGCGTCGTCCGTGGCCTCCTGCATGCCCCGGTACAGGTCGCCCTGCGCGACCGCGATGATGGCCGGCCCTAGCGTGCGGACCAGTGCCGACTCATCCACCCGGATGTCGCCCATCTCGTTCATGGCGTAGCCGAAGATGGCGACCTTGAGCCGCTTCCACGCGGTGGCCGTGGCCGCCGCCCGGGCCCAGCGGCCCACGTCTTCCCGGAACGAGGCGCTCTTCCAGTCATCGGTCAGCACGGCAAACCGCTTGCCGGCCCTGACCATGGCGTTGGCCGTGTCCTGGGCTCCGTGCACGCCCTGGTTGTAGGTCATGTCGGCCATGTCCCAGGCGGGCGTGACGGTGGGCTCCGGCTGGATGTTGGCCAGGCAGACCGGCAGCCGCGACTCCGCGAGCAGCCGGGCTACCCGCATGGCCGGCCCGTAGGTCAGCATCACCACGAGCACGCCGTCCAGGTCGGCGTCCTCGAACTCGCGCATGGCCCGCTCGGCGTCCTCCCGGTACTTGATCGCCTTGCTCGGCGTGAACTCCGCGACATCCGACAGCTGCGCGGCCAGCTCGGCCGCGTAGCCCTCCTGCCGCTGCGCGATCCCGGGGATCATGTCGTCATAAAGGTCCTGCATGATGCCGAGAATCCCGATCCGCGGCTTGCGTCTTCCTGCGCTCTCCACAGCGGTCGCTCCTTTTACCTTAGGGTCCTCAACGTTGGCCGTAGTGGTTCTTGTAGCGGGCGTGCAGCGCGTCCACCTGGTCCGCGGGCAGCGGTGTCAGCTCGCCGTAGGCCCGGGCCAGGTGCACGGTGCGGGCGGCGTCCTCGCACATGACGGCGGCCTTCACCGCCTCCCGCGCGCTGCCGCCGATGGTGAACACGCCGTGGCTGCGCATCAGCACGGCGGGGGAGCGGTGCCCGGTCAGCGTGGCCACCACCCCGCGGCCGATCTCGTCGCTGCCGATCAGCGCGAACGGCCCGACCGGGATCTCGCCGCCGAACTCGTCGGCCATCGCGGTGATCACGCACGGGACGGCCTCGCCGCGGGCCGCCCAGGCCGTGGCGTAGGTGGAGTGCGTATGCACCACGCCGCCGACCGAGGGCATATGCCGGTAGATGTAGGCGTGGGTGGCGGTGTCGCTGGACGGGGCCAGCCCACCCGGGGAAACCGGGTTGCCGTCCAGGTCGCAGACGACCATGGACGATGGCGTCAGGTCGTCGTAGGAGACGCCGCTGGGCTTGATGACCATCAGCCCGGCCGGGCCAGGCACCCGAGCGGACACGTTGCCCGACGTCCAGGCGACCAGGCCGTTGCGCACTAGTTCGGCGTGCAGCGCGCACACCGCCTCCCGCAGCGCCGCCACCTCAGGGCTGCCGGCCGCGCTCACCAAACGCCCGCCTCGCTCCGCCCGGACAGGACCCGGTCGCGGATGGCCCGCAGCCGGTGCATGACC
Organism: uncultured Actinomycetes bacterium; assembly: GCA_963790065.1. Classification (GTDB taxonomy): domain Bacteria; phylum Actinomycetota; class Actinomycetes; order Streptosporangiales; family Streptosporangiaceae; genus Palsa-504. The sequence continues at coordinate 938,332 of CAWBNK010000006.1, forward strand.
GGGTTCTCCCCGCGCCCGAAGTAGTCGTGCAGCCGCACGTACTCGGCGTACAGCTCGTCGTAGACGTCGGCCCTGGCCGCAGCGGGCCGGTACACGTCCCGCTCGAGACGTCCCATGGCCTCGGCGGCGGCCGGCACGTCCGGGTAGGCGCCCGCGGCCACGGCTGCGTGGATGGCCGAGCCCAGCGCCGGCCCCTGGTCAGAGCCGATGACGTTCAGCGGTCGCCGCAACACGTCCGCGTAGATCTGCATCAGCGGCGCGCTCTTGATCAGGCCGCCCGCCACCACCAGCTCGGTCACCGGCACCCCGGACATGCCGAACGTGTCGATGATCATCCTGGTGCCGAACGCCGTGGACTCCAGCAGCGCCCGGTAGATCTCCGGTGCCGTGGTGGCCAGGGTCAGGCCCACGACGGCACCGGACAACCCGGCGTCCACCAGCACCGAACGGTTGCCGCCTGCCCAGTCCAGCGCGACCAGCCCGTGCGCTCCCGGCGGCGCCGCGGTGGCCTGCTCGTCCAGCAGCTGCTGCAGCGGCATCCCGCGCCGCCGCGCGTCGGCGGCGAACTCGCCCGGCACGCCGTTGCGGGCGAACCAGGCGAAGATGTCGCCCACCCCGCTCTGGCCCGCCTCGTATCCCCACAGGCCGGCCACGATCCCGCCGTCCACCGCGCCGCACATGCCGGGCACTTCGGCCAGCTCGGCACCGTTCATCACGTGGCAGGTCGAGGTGCCCATGATGGCCACCATCTTGCCCGGCGCGACCGGGCCCGCGGCGGGCACGGTGACGTGCGCGTCTACGTTGCCCACGGCCACCGCGATGCCCTCGGGCAGTCCGCACAGCGCGGCCGCGGCCGGGGTCAGGCGACCCGCCAGGGCGCCCAGCGGGGAGATCGGATGAGCCAGCTTGTCCGCGGCGAAGCCGGCGAAGCGCGGGTCGAGCGCGGCCAGGAATTCGCGGGAGGGGTACTGGCCGTCCTGGTAGATGCCCTTGTACCCGGCGGTGCAGGCGTTCCTGGTCTCGGTCCCGCACAACTGCCAGATGATCCAGTCGGCCGCCTCGATCCACCGGTCGGCCCGCTGGTAGAGCTCGTAGTCCTCGTCAAGCAGCTGGAGCGCCTTGGCGAACTGCCACTCCGAGGAGATCTTCCCGCCGTAGCGGTTGATCCACTTCTCCTGGCGCTCATGGGCGGTGGCGTTGATCCGGTCGGCGTGCGGCTGGGCCGCGTGGTGCTTCCACAGCTTGGGGTAGGCGTGCGGACGGGCGGCCAGGCCGGGCAGCTGGCACAGCGGCGTCCCGGCGGAGTCGGCCAGCACCGGCATGCAGGTCGACGCGGTGAAGTCGGTGGCCACCCCGATGACCTGGCCCGGGTCGATGCGCGCGTCCCTGATCGCGGCCGGGATGGCGGCGGCCAGCGCCGCAGTGTAGTCACCGGGGTCCTGCAGGGCCCAGTCCGGCGGCAGCTCGCCGTACCCGGCCAGCGAGCGGTCGATCACGCCGTGGGCGTACTCGCTGACCGCGGTGCCGGCCTCGGCACCGTCGCTGACCCGGACCACCAGGGCGCGCGCCGACAGCGTGCCGAAGTCCACGCCGACCACGTAGGCGTCGCCGTGGCTGATGTTGTTAGCGCTAACATCCATCTGTCCGCCTCATCGTACGCTCTTTTCCAGTGCATTCTTGCCGCCCGCCGAGCGGCTCGACCCCAGCAGGTCCCCGCCCGCCGACGATGACGCCAGGTTAGCGGAACCGCCAGGTCAGCGGCAGGGCGGGCCGGCCGCGCTGGCCCGCACGATCAGCTCGGGAGCCACCCGGACCCGCAGGCCGGGCGCGATCGCGCCTGACATCCGGTCGATCAGCGTGCTCAGGGCCTGCCGCCCGACCTCGCCGAAGTCCTGCCGGACCGTGGTCAGCGGCGGCATGAAGTAGCCCGCCTCGGGCACGTCGTCGAAGCCGACCAGGCTGACGTCGCCTGGCACCCGCCGCCCGCGCTCGGCGAGGGCACGCATGACGCCCAGGGCCATCGTGTCGTTGCCGCAGAAGACCGCGGTCACGTCGGGGTCGTCCGCCAGCTCGCGCCCGAGCTGGTAACCGGACGCGGCGGACCAGTCGCCGGACAGCACGGGGGGCTCGGGCGCGCCCACGTCGCGCAGTGCCTGCCGCCAGCCGTTCACGCGTTCCTGCGCGTCCAGGTGCGCCGAGGTCCCGGCCAGGTGGTAGACGGTCTGGTGTCCCAGGCCGAGCAGGTACCGCGTCGCGGCGGCGGCGCCTGCCGCGTTGTCGATGGCCACCGATGTTACCGCGGCCCGCGTGCCGCAGCCCACGGCGACCAGCGGTACCTCGGGCGGCACATGCCCAAGCGCCGCGACCGCGGTGTCCTGGGTGGCGATCACGATAATGCCCTCGATACCCTGGCCCAGGAACCGCTCCACCGCGTCCAGCATCGATCCGCGGTCCAGCGCGGGCAGGCTCGCCACGGACACGAAGTAGGCGTCGTGCGCGGCGCGCTCGAAGCCGTACAGCATCGAGGCGGGCCCGTACAGCATGGTGTCGAAGCTGATCACGCCGAGGGTGTGGGTGCGCCGGGTGACCAGGGTCCGGGCCGCGGCGTTCGGCCGGTAGGCCAGCTCGCGGATGGCCGCGAGCACCCTGTCCCTGGTCGGCGGACGAACGTTCGGGTGGTCGTTGAGCACCCGCGAGACCGTCTGGTGCGAGACGCCGGCCAGCCGGGCGACGTCGGCCATGACGGGCGGCCGGGACAGGTTGCCGGGACCCGGCCCGGCGACAGCCGGAGTGCCCAGCTGGCTCTTGGCCCGATCACCCGGTGACGGCGTCACGTCGCCCTCCTCTGCCGCGCGCTGCGGAGCCTTACGGTCAGCCGGGGGCCGACGTGAACATAACATCGGTGCTGGTCGAGGTGTCTCGAGCGTATATACCCCGACCGTGACCGGCACCTCGCTTCTCCCGGCAAAGATTTTCCTGCACTTCAGCGTAGCCGTCACCCCCGGCCGTCGGACCGCCGGCTGCCGTCACCTCGCGCGCGTCGTACCACCGGCGGCCGGCCCGCCACTCGCCTCAGGCCGCGCCGATTGCCGGCTCCGCCACTCGCCTCAGGCCGCGCGGGCTGCCGGCCCGCCGCGCGCGTCAAACCGCGCCGGCGGCCGGCCCCGCCGCGCGGGTCAGGGCGTCAGGACTTGTCGCGGCTCGTCGCGCTGTCGCGCAGGTCCCGCAGCGCGGCCTTCGCCTTGCGTCCGGTGTCGCTGTCGGCCAGGTCGCGCAGCGCTTCCTTGGCCTTGCGCCCGGTGTCGCTGTCGCGGATGTCCTGCAGGGCCGACTTGGCCTTGCGGCCGGTCTCGCCCTCGCGCAGGTCGCGGAAGGCCGCCTCGGCCTTGCGGCCGGCCTCACCTTGCCGCAGGTCGCGCAGCGCCGACTCGGCCTTGCGCCCGGTGTTGCTGTCCCGCAGGTCCTGCAGGGCCTCCGCGGCCTTGCGGCCCGCCTCGGCCGGCCGGGGCCCGCGCAGCCAGGCCATCAGCCGTTCCCACCAGCCCCGCGTCTGACGCTCAACATCGGTCATTGCCGACTCTCCTTCGCTTCGAGCGCTTCGAGCGATGCGCGCCCGCAGCCCACACCACTAGCACAGTTACTACTTCAAGATATAACGTGAGCGCGACTGAGCCAACTCCACCCCGTCTGGCCCGCGACGCCACTTGCTGTGCTACCCGCCTGCCCCACCCCAAACCCGCAGCCCCCGGCACCAAAGGCCGCCCGCAGCCCGGCTGCGTCAGGAGTGGGACAATGGCGGGCGTGCCGAAGCTCATCAGTGGTCACTCGCCCTACGAGCCGCTCTTCGGGTTCTCCCGGGCCGTAGTGGCCGGCGACCGGGTCCTGGTGGCCGGCACCGCGCCGGTCCCGGCCGGCGGCGGCCCGCCCCCGGCCAGCCCGTACGACCAGGCCCGGCTCTGCCTGGACCTGATCGGCGAGGCCCTGGACCGCGCGGGCAGCGGCCTGCCGCACGTCCTGCGCACCCGCATGTTTCTCACCGACGCCGCCCACTGGCGCGAAGTCGCCCGCGCGCACGGCGAGGTGTTCGCCGACATCAGGCCCGCGGCGACCGCCGTGATCGTGGCCGGCCTGCTCGACCCTGCCTGGCTGGTCGAGATCGAGGCCGAGGCCGCGCTGCCCTAGGTGCGTGTCCGGCGGATCGCGGCCGCCGGGAAGCCCCGACCATTTCGCGGTGCCTCAGCGGGGCCAGCAGGGGGATGGTGCCTCAGCGGGCCAGCAGGGGGATGAGGACCTGGGCGTCGGGGGTACCCCAGCCGGTGACCGGGTCCCAGCCGGGTCCGGCCTGGTAGCCGGGGATCGTGACCCCGTTGAGCACCGCCGAGTTGTTGCCGGTGGTGATGTCGTGGAACGCCTGGTGGTACAGCGGGCCGCGGGCGATCCGGTAGATGGCGGGGTTGACGAAGCCGAGCGGGTGGCCGGCCTCCTGGTCGGCCAGGGCGATCAGGCCGGCCCAGAACGGCGCGCCGGCGCTGGTGCCGCCGGCCCCGATGAGCTCGTAGCTGCCGCCTGGCGAGCTGAACGCCAGCGCCATGCCGGTAGAACCTTCAGCGTCGGCCGCCACGTCAGGCACGCCGCGGGTGGCGCCGATGCCGGGCACGCCATCCTGGTAGGCGGGCCGGGCGAACAGCCGGCTGAACCCGCCACCCGACCCGCTGGACGGGGTGTCCCAGGTGGTCTCGCTGATGTACGCGCCGGTGACCGGGTTCGCGGTCAGGCTGGTGCCGCCCACCGCGAGCATGAGCGGATCGGAAGAGGGCAGGATGACCTCCTTGACCGGCGTGGACGAGCCGTTGCCGAGCACGCCCTCGTCTCCCGACGCGACGACGACGGTGACATGGCGGTCGGCGGCGTACTCCAGCGCCGAGTTCATGGTCGCCACCTCCGCGCTGGTCCAGGAGCTCTCAGCCAGGTTGAAGTCCTGACCGATGCCGCTTTGGGACATCACCTCTCCGTTGCGGACCGCGATCCGCACATACGCGGCGAACGTGGCGGCGAGCTTCGCCGGGGTGCTCACCTCCGCCGGGCCGACCAGAATCTCACGGATGGTGGCGTCCGGGGCGACGGCGTGCACCAGCTCGGTGTCCTCCACCTCCTCCTCGCTGGCCAGCCACGGCGAGGCGGAGGTGCCCGCCAAGGTCGTGATGACCTGGATCCGCACCGGGGGCAGCCCGAACCGGCGGTCGAAGTCCGCCACGTCCTGCCGGATGTCGGTGACCGCCGGGGTCTGCGCCGGTCCCGTTTCGGCCTCCTCGGGCAGCGCCACCGTGACGCCGCGGCCGTCGATCCCGCGATCCAGCAGCGGCTGGATGCCGTAGGCGACCCGGAACTGCCGGGGTGTGTAACACGGCAGGGAGCCCAGGCACTCAGCCGCCGCGGCGCCAGCCGGGCTGGCCGTCGCCGCCGCCGTGGCGCTGCCCGTTCCCGTGCTGCCGGCCGCCAGCAGGTGCTCGCAGGCGTCATTAGCCCGCGCCGCGGGGCTGTTGCCGTGCGGTTGCCCGCTGATGCTGATGCCCGCCGATGGGTTGGGGTCGGGGAAGCCCGGCACGCCATGGGTCTGCATGCAGTGCGCGTAGGCCAGATCCGCCCGGTAGGTCGCCGTCTCTGTCGAGGCAGAGCCGCCGGAAGACGAGGCAGAGCCGCCGGAAGACGAGGGACTGCCGCCGGAAGGCGAAGGACTGCCGCCGCACGCCGTCAGCACGGCGACGGCTGCCACGACAGCTAGGGCTGCCGCGCGCCGCGGGCCCCGGCTACCACCGGTCTTGCCGTTCATCGCGGCCTCCTCGCAAAGCCAAGTCGGGACATCGTGTCTCCAGTCGTCATCGGGGTCTGGCGGATCAGCCGCCGGAGACGGGCGCCGCGCTGATCATGTCGAGCGCCTCGATGACCGAGCTGGACGAGCAGTCTTTTACCGACACGCCGAGGTGCGGCCCCGACCGGAGTTGCGTGATCGCTGCCACCCCTCGTGCCGACAGCGTCCCGTCCGGTCCGGCCTGGCCAACGGCGAAGATGGCGGTGCCGGCCTGCAGCTGGCTGAGGCTGGCGTGGGGCACGACCACGAGCGTGTCGCCGGAGGTGGTCACCCGGACCCGGGTTCCGCCGGACGTCACGAGGGTGAAGCCGGCGGTGCTCGCGTCCGATACCGTCCCCTGGACCGGGACGAAGCCCGGCGGGTTCACCGCGCTGAACGGCGGCCCGACGGTGACGATGGCGGCCGCGATCGTCCCGTCGGAACCGTAGCCGCCGCGCACCGTGACTGACGCCCCGTCCGTGATGTCGCTCAGCAGCGGCCCGGACATGGTCACGAACGTAGACGCGGTTGTGGTCACGGTCACCGGCTGACCGCTGGCCACCTTGATGACCAGGCTGTTGCCGGTCACCTGCGCGAGCGTCCCGTCGGCCTGCTCGAGCTGGGTGCAGCCGGTCACCGCGGTGAGGGCCGCCTCGGTGCTGTTACGGGATATGTGCACGTACCCGGTCACCTCACCGATCCCGACGAGGATGACGAGGGCGGCTGCCGCGCTGCCGGCCACCAGCATGGCGCGCCGCCAGGGACCCTTCGCTACCCGCTGTCCGATGCGCCGCGGCCGGGCAGGCTGGGCCACCTCTGGCACCGCGGCTGCCTCCGGCGCGGCGCCTGCCTCCGCTATGGTGGCCGCCTCCGGCACCGCGGCCGCCAGGCCGCGGACCCCGTCGGCCACCAGGTTCCACCGGTTCGCCTCGAGCTGGCAGTGCTCGCAGGCGGCGAGGTGCTCCTGGGCCCGGTCGCCTATCGGCTGGCCGGCGGCCTCGGCGATCAGGTCGCCGAGGTCCAGATGGGGGGAGCGGATATCTGCGTTCATCGGTCCTGTCCCTTCTCGTCGAGAATCCGGCTCAGTGCGGTGCGCGCCGCAGCCAGTCGGCTCTTCACCGTCCCGACCGGGATCTCCAGCACGCCGGCGACCTCGGGAAGGCTGAGCCCGGAGCCGAAGGCCAGGCCCAGCACCTCCCGGTGGGGCAGCGCGAGCTCCCGGATCGCACCCTTCACCTCGGCCAGTTCCGCCCGGTCCAGGGCCGTGGCCTCCGGCCCTGGACCGGAACTGGGCTGATCGGCCAGGAAGGCGTCATTCACCACCCGCAGCCGGCGGCCTCGCAGCCGGTCCCTGGTCTGGCGCCGGGCGATGGCGATCACCCAGGACCGCGCCGACGACTCGCCCCGGAAGGAGCCCGCGCCGCGCCAGACGGCGAGCATCGTGTCCTGCACGACCTCCTCGGCGAGCACGCGCTCACCGGTCACCAGCAGGATTTGCGCGAGCACAACCCGGCCGTGCTCGCGGTAGAACGAGGCCATCGCGTCCTCGTCGCCCTGACCGATCCTGCGCAGCAATGCCGCGTCGTCGCAGGCACCGTCGGGACTGACGGTGAAGATCGGTGCGCCGTCCCCGCGCGGATCGCTCATCTGTTACCTCCCGGGAAGCTTCCCTCTGGAGAGTTAGTAGCAACAGGCGACGACGCGGTTCGGCTCCCTGACCTAAAGCCTTGATCCGGAGCCCTAATCCGGAGGCCGCTCGATCCCGCGCAGGATCACGTCGACCACCTCATCGATGAAGTCCTCGGTCAGCGGCAGGTGCCCGAGCAGCAGCCGGTGCTGCGCCGAGCCGAAGAACAGGTCGAGCACCACGTCCTGGTCCACAGACAGCCGGATCTCGCCGCGGGCCGCGGCCCGGTCCAGCATGATCCGGTACTGGGCCCGCAGCGGCTCAAGCACCCGGTCCCGCCAGGCCGCCCGCAGTTCCGGGTCGTACTGCGCCTCGGCGATCAGGCCGGTCAGCATCCGTCCCATTGAGGTGCCGGTGACCGCCCGGACCCACGCGCTCAGCGCGGCCACCAGGTCGCCGCGCAGCGTCCCGGTGTCCGGCAGCGGCTGCTGCTCGGCGAAGGAGACGACGAACGCGTCCAGCGCGAGCAGGCCCTTGGACGGCCAGCGCCGGTAGATGGTGGCCTTGCCGACCCCGGCCCGGGCCGCGACCTCCTCGATCGACATGCCGTCCAGGCCCCGCTCGGCCAGCAGGTCCACGGTCGCGGTCAGGATGGCCCGGTCGGCCTCCTGGCTCCGCGGCCGGCCCCGCGAAACCGGACCGTCCGCCGGTGGAATATCCCGGTTCATCACCCGGTTCTACTCTCTGGAAATCCGAAACGATCCGTAACGTATCTGATTGGTACCATGCCCAGCGCCGCGCCCACGCAAACCACAGCAACCGCAGCCACCCAGGCCACCACGGCAGCATCCACGACCGCCTCCTCCCGGACCAGACGGCCCCTGCAGCTAGCCCTGATCCTCGTTGCCGCGTTCATGGTCGTCCTCGATTTCAGCATCGTGAACGTAGCGCTGCCTTCCATCGAGCGCGAACTGGCCATGTCGGCCGCCGCCGTGCAGTGGATCGTCACCGGCTACGCCATCTCCTTCGGCGGTCTGCTCATCCTGGGCGGCCGGGCCGCCGACCTGCTCGGCCGGCGCCGCATGTTCATCGCCGGCCTGATCGCGTTTTCCCTGGCCAGCCTGGCAGGCGGCCTGGCCCAGGACCCGGTCCTGCTGATCGCCGCCCGGGTCATCCAGGGCGCCGGCGCTGCCATCGTCGCTCCCGCCGCGCTCTCGCTCATCACCACCAGCTTCCCCGAAGGCGCCGAACGTACCCGGGCCATCGGCCTGTACGGCGCGATCGCGTCCGTCGGCTTCGTCTCCGGCCAGGTGCTCGGCGGCATCCTGGTCCAGTTCACCAGCTGGCGCGCGGTGTTCCTGGTCAACGTCCCGGTCGGCCTGATCGCCGCCGCCCTGGCCCCGGCCGTCCTCGGCACCGCCGGCCGCGCCGCGAAGGCTGCCCGCGGCGAGAAGCACCGGCTGGACGTCCGCGGCGCGCTGCTGATCACCACCGCGGTCGCGCTGGTCGTGTTCGCCGTGTCCCAGGGCGTCGTACTCGGCTGGAGCTCGCCGCTGGTCATCGCGGCCGCCGTCGCCGCGGCGGTGGCCACCGCCGCGTTCGGCCGGGCCGAGATCCGCCACCCCGAGCCCCTGATCCGCCCCGCCCTGCTGCACCGCCCGGGCCTGCGCAACGGCACCACGCTGTCGTTCCTGCTGGGCCTGTGGAACGGCGGCGAGATGCTGGTCATGTCGCTCTACCTGCAGCAGGTCCTGCACGAGTCCCCGCTGTTCACCGGCCTGGCCATCGCCCCGCAGGGCGTGATCGGCTTCACCATGGGCATGCTCGGGCCCCGGCTGGCCGGCCGGATCGGCGTCAGCCGGCTGCTGATCCTGACCGGCGCGGCCACCGCGGTCGGCTTCCTGGTCCTGACCCGCCTGCCCGCCACCGGCTACAGCCCGGTCCTGCTGGTCGTCATGCTGATCGGCTTCGGCACCGCCGGGACCGCGTTCGGGTCGGTCGTGCTGGCCAGCCGCGGCATGGCCGACGCCGACCAGGGCCTGGTCGGCGGCATGATCAACACCAGCCGCCAGATCGGCGCAGCGGTCGGCGCCGCCCTGCTGCCCGCGGTGGCCGAGACGCTCCGCGGGGGTGTGTCCGGCGACCGGGCCGCCATGTTCACTGCCGCCCTGGCCGCGCTGGCCGCGACCGCCATCGCCTGGCACGCCGCCCATCCCGCCCGGGCCCGCACGGCCTGATTTTTTGGGCCGAACGGTCCGTGGTTCCCGCCCGCCGCCCCCTGATTCGCGCCCCGCGCGGAACAGCAGGTCGGTAGGGTTCAGCCCATGGAGTATCGCGCGCTGGGCCGGTCGGGCCTGCGGATTTCGGTGCTGACCATGGGCACGATGACGTTCGGCGGTACCGGCGACTTCGCCGACGTCGGCTCGACCGACGTCGAGGAGGCCGAACGCCAGGTCGACATGTGCCTGGAGGCCGGCGTCAACCTGATCGACACCGCTGATGTGTACTCATCAGGCCTGTCCGAGGAGATCCTGGGCCAGGTCCTGCGCGGCCGCCGCGACCGGGTGCTGGTGGCCAGCAAGGTCCGGATGGGCACGGGCCGCGGGCCGAACGATTCCGGCCTGTCCCGCCACCACATCATCTCCGGCTGCGAGGCCAGCCTGCGCCGCCTGGGCACCGACCACATCGACCTGTACCAGGTGCACGAGTGGGACGGCCAGACCCCGCTCGAGGAGACCCTGCACGCGCTCGACTACCTGGTCGCCTCGGGCAAGGTCCGGTACGTCGGCGCCTCCAACTACGCCTCCTGGCAGCTGATGAAGGCACTGGGCATCGCCGCCCGGCTCGACCTGGCCCCGCTGGTCAGCCAGCAGATCTACTACTCGCTGCAGGCCCGCGAGGCCGAGTACGAGCTGATCCCGCTGGCGGTCGACCAGGGCCTGGGCGTGCTGGTCTGGAGCCCGCTGGCCGGCGGGCTGCTGTCCGGCAAGTACCGCAGGAACCACCAGGCCCCGGTCGGCTCGCGCCAGCTCTCGGACTGGGACGAGCCGCCGGTCTACGACACCGAGAACCTGCACGACATCGTGGAGATCCTGATCGGCATCGGCCTGGAGCACGGCGTGTCGGCCGCGCAGGTGGCGCTGGCCTGGACCCTCGGCCGGCCCGCCGTGACCTCCCTGGTCATCGGCGCCCGGACCGCCGAGCAGCTAGCCGACAACCTCGCAGCAGCGTCTCTGGTCCTGTCCGCCGGTGAGCGCGCCCGGCTCGACGCCGCCAGCGCCCCCGCGCTCATCTATCCCTTCTGGCACCAGGCCAAGACCGCCCGCGACCGGCTGTCCGCGGCCGACCTGACCCTCCTCGGCCCGCACCTGGCCTGACCGCAGGCTGCACCGTATGCTGCTCAGGCCGATCCCGGCCACGATGCCCAGCCCTCCGGCCAGCTGCCTCGGGCCCACCGGGTTGGCGAAGAACACCACGCCCGCGGCGGCGCCGACCAGCGGCTCGAGGTTGAGGAAGGCCCCGGCGACCTCGGCCGGGACCCGGGTCTGGGCGTAGGCGAACAGCGTGAACGGCACCAGCGTGCCGCCCGCCACCAGCGCGCAGGCGGCCAGCACCGGGCCGGGGCCGCCCGGCATGGCCGGCGCGCCCTCGGTGAGCAGGGTGAAGGCCAGGCCGCCCAGGGCGGCCCCCAGGAACTGCACCGCGGTGACCGCCACCGGGTCCCGGCCGGCCAGCAGCCGGATCTGGGCCACGGTGAACGTGGACGATACCAGCAGCGAGACCAGCACCAGGCCGTCGCCCGCCAGCGTGGCCCCGCCGCCCGCGCCTGCGGTGACCAGGCCCACGCCGGCCAGCGAGAGCACGAAGCCGGCCCAGGCCACGGGGCGGGCCACGGTGTGGTGCCACAGCGCGGCGATGACCGCGACCAGCACCGGCACGGCCCCGATGAGCAGGGCCGCGTGGGTGACGCTGGTCCGGCTGATGCCGGCGTTCTGCAGGACGACCGACCCGCCGTATCCGATCGCCCCAGAGACCAGCAGCCTGGCGTCCAGGATGCGCTGGCCCCGGCGCTTCGCCACTGGCAGCAAGATCGCGGCGGCCAGCCCGAACCGCACGACGGTGAGCCAGCCCGGGGCCAGCCACTCCAGGGCCAGCTTGGACAGGGGCACGGTGGTGCCCCACAGCAGCCCGGCCGCGACCAGCGCTGCGACGGCGTTACGACGGTTGATGTTCATACATCCATCTTCGCCACGCAGCACACGAAATTTGACGGCCAAGCAGCTCTACCAACTATTATTTGGTCAAATGGCTATTTCACTTGATGAAGTTGACGTCGAGCTGCTAACCGCGCTGCAGGAGGATGCGGACCGGACCAACGTCGAGCTGGCCCGGCTGGTCGGCCTGTCGCCCGCGGCGACCCTGCACCGGGTCCGCAGGCTCAAGGAGTCCGGCGTCATCCGGATCATCAGCGCCCAGCTCGACCCGGACCTCTGCGGTTTCCCGCTGCAGGTCTACGTGACGGCCACCCTGGCTCGTCATGACGTGCGCTCGAGCAACATATTCGACGACCTGATCAGGTCCCTGCCGCAGATCATCTCCGCGTACACCGTGGCCGGCGAGATGGACTACCTGCTCACCGTGGTGGCCCGCGACGTCGCCGAACTCCAGTACGTGCTGGCCAGCCTGGCCACCCGCGGCGGCCAGCGGCTGGTCACCTACCTGCGCCTGGCCGAGATCAAGCCCCCGTCCCGGCTGCCGATCGGTCCCCGCTAACCCGCGCTCCACCCGGCGGAACGTCAGCCACAGGCCCGACAGCACCAGCGCGAACACCGGCAGCCAGGCCAGCCGCTCGGCCACCCACAGGCCGCTGGTCGGGGCGGTGAGCAGGCCGCCCGGGCGGCCGGCCAGTGCGCCCAGGGAACTGACTGTGACAAGCGCGGTCTCGTGCCACAAGAACAGCGTCATCGCCGACAAGTTGACCATCACGATCGCGGCCCAGACCAGCGGGCGGCGCATAGCCCGCGCCAGCCGGTCGCGCAGCAGCAGCGCCAGGCCGCACTGGGCGATCCCGAAGGTCATCGCGGCCAGGGTGGGCGGGTTCAGGTTCGAGATGTGGGCGCCGTTCACGCCGACCATGCTGGCCGGGTAGCCGGCCCACACGATCAGCGCGGCGGTGGCGGCCGCCCCGCCGGCCAGCATCAGCGCGGGTCCCCGGCGGCCGCGCAGCGACCCGAGCGCCCAGGCCATGCCGAGCAGGTAAGGGACCAGCCAGCCGGCCGGAAGGTTGAACCAGCCCACCCAGCCGGGCCCGTGCAGCCCGAACCGGACCAGGTCGGCGGCGGCCACCACCGCGGCCGGGAAGGCCGCCGCCCAGGCGCCGAACCGCCGGACCAGCCACAGGGCCGCCGGGGTCAGCGCCGTCAGCCCGGCGTACACGCCCAGGAACCACAGCGGGCTGATCACCAGGAACAGCAGCGTACGGATGGTCGTGCCCGGGACGCCCGCCAGCAGCAGGCCGATCGTGACCGGGATCCAGACCGCGACCAGCGCCGCGACCGGGCGGGCCAGCCGGACCATGCGCTTGCGCAGCCAGGGCAGGTACCCGCCCCGGTAGCTCCGGGCCGCCGAATAGCCGCCCACCAGGAAGAAGACGGCGAGCGTCTGGAACACCCAGGACAGCGGGGCCAGCCACGGCATCGAGGCCAGCGGGCTGTTGTCGTTCAGCACCGTGCCCCCGTGGACGGTGCTGGGGCCGGGCACCAGCGCGGTGACCAGCCAGTGGCCGCCGATGACACCCGCGATGGCCAGGGCGCGCAGCGCGTCCACCGCGCGGTCGCGCTGCGGCGGCGTGGCCGCGTCGACGCGCCGCGCGAGCCGGTGCACCTGCTGCAGGCCGGTCATCGGGTCACCGCCGCGGCATCACCCAGCGCGATGTAGGTCAGGTTGCGCAGCGAGACCGTGCCGGGGTCCAGGTAGCCGCTGTGGCCGCCGTCGCCGGTGGCGAAGATGCGCGCGCCGAACCCCGATGACATCGGGTCGGCGCCGAAGCCCAGCCCGAGCAGCCGAATGTTCGGAACGAACCTGATCGGATCACTGCTTTCCAGGCCGGCCCAGACCCGCGCCTTGGTCTCCAGCGAGGCCACCGAGGAGGCGTCCATCCCGGGGCTGCCGAACACCGCGATGTCGGTCACCGGCAGGTGCGGCGCGGCCAGCCCGCAGACCACGGACCCGTAGCTGTGGCACAGCAGCGCGACCTGGTCGCCGTGCCGGGCCAGCGCGACCACCAGCGGCCGCAGGGCCTGCGCCCCGAGCCCGGCGTCGCCCGAGGTCAGCACGCCCGGGCTGAGCATGGCCGGGGCCGGATAGCCGAGCCAGGCGATGATGGCCAGCCGCGCCCCGGGCTCGAGCGATCGCGCCTCGGCCGCCAGGGCCAGCGCACCGCCGCCGGGTGAGGACGCCCCGCGCGAGAAGAACGTGGCTAGCGTGGTGTCCGAGCCAGGCACCAGGATCGCGACCCGGGTGGCCGTGGCCAGGTTGCCGATCACCATGGCGGCCACGCCCTGGCCGCTGGGGTTGAAGAACAGCACGTGCTGGGTGCGCAGCGTGACCAGTGCGCCGGCCAGCTGGCTGTTGCCGTCGCGGTCGGCGGTGTGCTCGGCCGTTCCGATGGCCTGCGCGTCGGCCGCGTAGCGGGCGGCCAGCGCGCTGGCCGTCAGCGCCGGGGGCGCCTGGGGAGTGGCGGCGGTGGCGGCTGGCCACGCCGCGGCGGTCGTGCTGAACAATGCCGCCGCGACCAGCGGTACGGCGGCCAGAGTGCGAAGTCTCATCGTGGTGTCCCTTCTCCGTGAGCCGGAGTTACGATCGGGACGCTACGAACCCCGGCTGCTAGCCGGCGTCGGCCTGGCGAGCCGATCGCCGGCCTGCCCCGCGGGTATGGGCCGGCGGCGCGGGCTGTCATCGGCGGCACCGCCCGCGCCGGTCGGCCTGCACCACCCCCTACTGGGGTATGGGCTCGCAGATACGCCGCCCGGGGGACGGAGTTTCCAGGTCTGCGCGCCTACGCTGGGGGCATGGACGAAACCGCCGTGCGCAAGTTCGCGGCGACGTTCGTGACCGACACCACGAGCCCGCCGACGCCGCGCCACAGCTGGCTGCGGCGCGGGCGCTTTGATCTCGTCGAGGTCGCCGACGCGATCATCGCGCTGATCCTGTTCGCCATCTGCACCTCGGTGCTGGCTCCGGGGAACTCCGCCCAGAACGGCCACCACCCGCCCTTCCTGCTGGTGCTGTTCGCGTTCCTCACCTGCGCGCCGCTCGCCCTGCGCACGCGGTTCCCGCTGACGGCCTGGGCGGTCACCGCGCTGGCCGTCATCGGGACCAGCCTGGTGCTCTCGGGCGGCTGGCTCGACGGGTCCGGATACCTGGCCGTCGTCCTGGTCGTCTACGGCCTGTGCGTGTACGCGGTGGCGGTCCGCTGCCGGCCGCGGATCGTGGTCGCCGCGGGGCTCGTCACCGTGGTCGGGGCCGGGTTCCTCGATTCCGGCGCGGCGCCCGGAGCCGCCTTCCTGGCCGTCATCCCGCTGCTGATCGGAGCCGTCGTCCGGGTCCGGCGCAGCGGCGAGCTCCGGCTCGCCGAGCAGGAGCGCAGGCACTCAGGCGAGCGCGCGCTGCTCGAGGAGCGCCAGCGCATCGCGCGCGAGCTGCACGACGTGGTGGCGCACCACATGTCGGTGATCGCCATCCAGGCCGAGGCGGCGCCCTACAAGACCGCCGACGCGCCGCCCGAACTGGTGGAGAGCTTCGGCGACATCCGGGCCAGCGCGCTGGCCGGCCTGGCCGAGCTGCGCCGCGTGCTTGGCGTGCTGCGCACCGGCGGGCTTCAGACCGCGCCGCAGCCGGGGCTGGCCGAGCTGGACGCCCTGCTGGACTCGGCCCGCAGTGGCGGCCTTTCGATCACCGTGACCCGCAGCGGGGCTCCCGTGACCTTGCCCGAAGGCGTAGACCTGTCCGCCTACCGCATCGTGCAGGAGGCGCTGAGCAACGCGATGCGGTACGCGCCGGGATCACATGTCCGGCTGCATCTGGACTACCGCCCCGAAGGGCTGGCCCTCGAGGTCCGCAACGATGCCCCGGCCGTACCGGTCCTGGTGCCCGGCGGTGACAGTGCCCCTGGCGGCGGCCACGGCATCGTCGGCATGCGCGAGCGCGCCGCCATGCTGGGCGGCCGCCTGGACGCGGTCCCGACCGAAGACGGGGGGTTCCAGGTGAGCGCGGTCCTGCCTGTGAGCCATGACCAGCCGGGAGAGGCGCCATGACCATCCGCGTGCTGGTGGCCGACGACCAGGGGATGGTGCGGTCGGGCTTTTCCATCCTGCTCAACGCGCAGCCCGATATCGAGGTGGTCGGCGAGGCCGTCAACGGGCAGGAGGCCATCTCCCGGGCCGCGGAGCTGAGCCCCGACGTGATCCTGATGGACGTCCGCATGCCGGTGCTCGACGGCCTGCAGGCCACCCGGCAGCTCGCGGCGGCCGACAGCGCGCCCCGGATCCTCATCCTGACCACCTTCGACCTGGACGACTACGTGTACGAGGCGCTACGCGCCGGCGCCAGCGGCTTCCTGCTCAAGGATGCCTCGGCCGGCGAGCTCGCCGCTGCGGTGCGGGTCGTCGCTTCCGGCGACGCGCTGCTGGCCCCTGGGGTGACCCGCCGCCTGATCGCGGAGTTTGCCCGCCTGGGCGCGCCCCGGGCCGCCAGCCGCAAGCACCTCCAAAAACTGACCGACCGCGAGACCGAGGTACTGGCGCTGGTCGCCCGGGGGCTGTCCAACGCCGAGATCGCCGCCCACCTGGTGGTGGCGGAGCAGACGGTCAAGACCCACGTCAGCCGGGTCCTGATGAAGCTCGCCCTGCGCGACCGCGCCCAGGCCGTCGTCTTCGCCTACGAGAACGGCCTCGTCCGCCCCGGCGAATAACCCCGTGACCAGAAACCCCCGCCTGCGGCCCGAGCCCCGCTCCCGGCCCGAGCCCGGCTCCCGGTCCGAGCCCGGCTCCCGGCCCGAGCCTCGCTCCCGGCCCGAATCCCGTCCCCGGCCCGAGCCTCGCTCCCGGCCCGAATCCCGTCCCCGGCCCGAGTCCCGCCACCCGGCCGACCTGGCCTTCGCCGCGGCCGCCTGCATCGCGCTCATCGGCTACAACAACCTGGCCGGAGTCCGGCCCTGGCACCGCCGCTGGTATCCCGCCGTCAACGCTCTCGCCGCGGCGGCCATCCTGGCCGGCGCGGCCGCCAGCGGGCTGACCGCAACCGACCTCGGCCTGCGCCGGGACCAGCTGAAATCCGGGCTCAGGCTGGGATCCGCGGCAGCCGCGCCGGTCGTGGCCGCGTACGCCCTGGCCGCGCTGACCCCCGCCACCAGGCCCCTGCTCGACGACCAGCGGGTAGCCGGCCTGGACCGCCGCCAGCTCGCCTACCAGGTGCTGTTGCGTATCCCGCTCGGCACCGTGGCCTGGGAGGAGACCGCATTCCGGGGCGTGCTCCAGGCAGCGCTGCGCCGGGTGCTGGCCGAACCCGCGGCGACCGCCGTGGCCAGCGCGGTGTTCGGCCTGTGGCACATCCGCCCGGCCGCCGAGGCGCTGGCCGCCAACCGGCTTGCGGACAGCCGCGGTGCCCGCATGGCCGCGGTCGGCGCCATCGCGGCCGGGACCGCGGCGGCGGGCGCGCTGCTGTCCTGCCTGCGCGAACGCTCCGGCAGCCTGGCCGCGCCGGTCGTGCTGCACCTGGCCGCCAATTGCACGGGACCGCTGGCCAGCGCCCTGGCCCGGCGGCCCGCTACCGGTGGCTGGCCGAGGTCAGGCCCCGGCTGCCATTGACCTCGGGCCGGCCGTAGCGCCGCACGAACGCGCGCAGGATCGCCGGCGGGTGGCTGATGTCGCTGCTCCAGGCCAGCGCCTTGAGCTCATCGGCCTTCTCGGGCTCGAAGTACCCGGCGTGCTTGTACACGTCGATCCTGGTGCACAGGCCCGGCGCGTCCAGTTCGGGATGGAACTGGGTGGCGTAGACGTTCGAGCCGATCCGGAACGCCTGCACCGGGCAGGCGGCCGAGGTAGCCAGCAGCACGGCGTGGCCGGGCAGGCGGCTGATCGCCTCCTTGTGCCCGGTGAACGCGTCGAAGCTGGCGGGCAGCTCGCGCAGCAACGGGTCACGCCGGCCCGGCGGGGTGAGCGTAACCCGGACCGTGCCGACCGGCTCGGCGTACCTCCGGCCCAGGACGCCGCCCTGGTGGCGGCCGAGGGCCCCGACGCCGTAGCAGGCCCCCAGGAAGGGGAAGTCGGCCCGCACCACGCCGTCGAGCAGGCGGCTCAGGTCCGCCTCGACCCGCCGCTGGACGTCGGACTTCTTCTCATCCGGGTCGGTGTAGTTGAACGGGCCGCCGCCGACCCAGATCCCGGACCATTCGCCCAGGTCGACCTCGCCCAGCGGGCGCTGCTCCAGCCGTACCCGCCGCAGGTCGCGCTCCTCCAGCCCGGCCAGGCTCACGAAGGACGCGTACTCATTGTCCGCTGCGGGGTCGTCCACGCGGATAGATAGCAGCAAGAACGGTTTCATCCGATCACTGTAGTAACTCCCCGGTCCTGCCACGGCCGGATTCAGCGTCCAGGACCTCCGGCAACTGCCCTGCTGCGGCCCGGCCGATGACGTGTTGCCGGAACAGCTCGGCCGCCGGCAACAGCCGCCGCCCGGCCGACCAGCTGAGCAAGATATCCCGGAACGCCCCCGGATCGCGGATCTCCCGGTACACCACGGGACCGGAAGCCGACTCCGGCGAGCCCGCCCGCGGTGCCGGGACCACGGCGATGCCTAGCCCGGCGGCGACGAACCCGCGGACGTTCGACATGTCGTCGCCCTCGAAGCTGACCGCCGGCCGGAATCCGGCCTGCTCACACAGCTCGTCGGTCAGCTTGCGCAGCGCCGAGGCCGAATGGAACCCGATGAACGGCTCGCCCGCCACCTCGGCCAGCCCGATGCTGGGCCGCCCGGCCAGCCGGTGATCACGCGGCAGGGCCAGCCGCAGCGGCTCCCGGATCAGCAGCGCCGTATTCACGGTCGCGTCCTCCCGGGGCCGCCGGCTGCCGATCTCCAGGTCAGCGTTCCCGCCGCCCAGGGGCACCGAATCCAGTGCGTCCGTGCCCAGGGTGAACCGGTAGCCGACGCCCGGGTGCGCGGCCCGGAAGCTGCGCACCAGGTCAGGCACCAGCCAGCTGCCCAGCGACTGCAGGAACGCCAGCACCACCGTGCCGCTGTCGGGGTCGATGAGCTGGCTGACCGCGGCCAGCCCGTCGTCCAGGCGATGCAGCATCGCGTCGAGGTGCGGCTTGAACACGGTGCCCGCATACGTCATCCGCAGCGTCCGCCCGGACCGGCGCAGCAGCGGCGCGCCGACCTCGGCCTCCAGCCGGGCGAGCGCCCGTGACACCCCCGACTGGGTGATGGCCTCCAGGTCGCTGATCTCGGTCACGGTCGTGCCGTCAGCCACCTGCTGCAGCCAGCGCAAGGCATCGGTATCCACATCCATGACTGTAGATCATTGGTTTCTTGATAACTAGTCATTGGAGGCATAAACCCAGCTTAGGTACTGTTATAGACAGCAGAAACAAGCGTCAATCCCGTCCGGAGGACAGACTCATGACCACCTGGACCGCGATCCGCGGTCACCTGCACCACGCCCGCGCCACCCACACCTCCCGCAGGCAGCTACAGCGCGAGCTGGCCCGCTACACCAGCGCGTCCGACCTGAACGAACTGCACGCCATCATGGACCGCTACCCCGACCGCGACACTGCCGGCATGCGCCGCATCCTCATCGGCCGCCACACCCTCTGACCCCTACCGCCGCCTGCCCCCTCCGCGCCCACCAGTCCCGCCGACCACATTTTCGGGGTGGATCCGGGTTTGCGGGTGGATCCGGGGGGCTGGGATACACCAAATACTCCCCGAAGCCCGAATCAACCCCGATCCTGTGATCGGTGGGGTTCGTGAGGTTACAGGCCGCCGCGCGCGACTTGGAAGTAATAGTCGCTAATCACACTGCAACCACTGATACCCCGAAACACAGCAGAGCGGACCGCAATCCCGCTGGGAGCAGACCGGCGCCTAACCTTCGTGGCCGCGGACGAAGTGGCCCTTGCCGGGCACGCTGACGATCATGCCCTCGCCCTTGAGGATGGACAGGGCCCGGGCGGCCGTCCGGTGCGACACCTTGTGCGCCTCGCTGATCGTGTGCACCGAGGGGATCCGGCCGATCAGCCGGCCCTGCGCGATCTCGTCGCGCAGCGTGTAGGCGAGTTGCTCATACGGCGGCACCGCCGAGTCAGGGTCAATCACAGCGCCTCATTCACGTTCGTGTTATCGGATTCATGCGGTGGTCCTCGCCGTACCTTACGCTCACCGGCCGCTCGCGCTGCAGGACGTACCGGTTAGCGCGCTAACGTGCCCCCATGACCAAACGCCCTCGGGTCACCGTGCTCGGCAGCCTGAACATGGATATCTCGGTGACCGTGCCCCGGCTGCCCGGCCCCGGCGCCACCGTGCTCGGCTCGGCCGCCCGCTTCACGCCCGGCGGCAAGGGCGCCAACCAGGCGGTCGCGGCGGCCCGGCTGGGCGCCGAGGTCCGAATGGTGGGCTGCGTCGGCGACGACGACTTCGGCCGCCGGCTGCTGGCCGCTCTCCGCGACGAAACGGTCGACGCCAGCACCGTAAGACACATAACCGGCGTGCCGACCGGCCTGGCCATGATCGCCGTCGACGAAGCCGGCGAGAACCTCATCATCGTCGCGCCCGGCGCCAACCACGAGGCCGGCCCACCCGAGGTCGCCGCCGCCACCCGACAAGCCGGACAACCTGAACAAGCCGGACAACCTCAACAAGCCGGACAACCTCAACAAGCCGAACAGGCCGAACAGGCCGAACGAGCTCAGCAAGCCGGACAGTCACGCGACATCCTGGTCATCAGCGCCGAGATCCCCCTCCCCGCGATCAGGGCCGCGCTCGCCCACTCAGGCATCTGCATGCTCAACCTGGCCCCCGCCCCGCCCGAAGCCAAAGCGCTCGTCGCCGCAGTAGGCCACCATCTGGACTGGCTGGTGGTGAACGAGTCCGAGGCCGCCGCCGTCCTCGGCCACCCGGTCAGCGGCCTGGAAGCCGCCAGCAACGCCGCCGCTGAACTGATCGCCAACGGCCCACGGAACGCCGTGGTCACCGCGGGCGCCCACGGCGCCGCCCTGGCCGGCCCGGACGGCAGGCACGTCATCGAGGGCTTCGCCGTCGAGGCGGTCGACACCGTGGGCGCGGGCGACACCTTCGTGGGGGCGCTCGCCACCGCCGTCGCGGCCGGGGTTCCCGCCCCGCAGGCCATCAGGGCCGCCGCCGCCGCGGGCGCCGCCGCCGTCACCAGGCCGGGGGCCCAGACGGCCATGCCCAGGCCCGCTGATATCCTCGCCGCCACCGGCGAGGCATGGCCCGTCGGCTAAAGCCGGTGTATACCAGGCATAAGGTGACCGGCGATAAGATTCTCCGGAAGGAGAAACTGAGCTTATGACGCCTGACCTGCTGGGACCCGAGCTGGCCGGGAAGGAAGCCGGGAAGGAAAACGGACCGGAAAGGAGCAACGGGGATCCGGTCTCCGCCGCTCTGGCCGTCCTCGCGCAGACCTTCGCCATCGCCGCCGAGCCCACACCGAGCGGCACCCGTCAGCGCACCTGGCTGGACACCTTCGACTGGCGGCTGAACCGGGCCGGCCTGGTCCTGGAATACGAGCACGCGCGCCGCGGCGGCCGCCTGCTGCTGACCAAGGACGACATGACCCAGGCCGAGCAGCCCGTATCCGGCTGGAGCCCCACCCGTCCCCGGCTGGCCAGCGACCTGCCCGCCGGGCCGGTCCGGGACCAGATCGTCAAGCTGGCCAGCCCGCGAGCGCTGCTGCCGGTGGCCACGGCGGCCGGCCGCACCAGCGTCACCCGGCTGCTCAACCCGGACGGCAAGACCGTTGCCCGGCTGATCGTGGACCGCTCGAGCGTCACCAAGGCCGGAGGAACCGCCGGCCTGCCCCCGCGGCTGACCATCGCCGAAGTCCGCGGCTACTCAGGCCAGGCCCGCAGGGCCGCCCAGCTGCTGGCCGAGATCCCCGGCGTCGCCCCCGCCCCGGACGCGTTCACCGAGGCCCTGACCGCGGTCGGCCGCCACCCCGCCGACTACAGCAACGGCCTGGACGCCCCGATCACCGCCGCCATGCCCGCGGCCGTCGCCGTGGCCACCCTGCTGCTCCGCATGCTCGACATCCTCGAGCTGAACGTCCACGGCGTACTGCGCGACATTGACACCGAGTTCCTGCACGACCTGCGGGTGTCGGTCCGCCGCACCAGGTCGGCGATCAAGCTGCTCGGCCAGGTGCTGCCCGCCGGGCTGGCCAGGCAGTACGCGGGCGGGTTCAAGTGGCTCGGCGACCTGACCACGCCGACCCGCGACTTCGACGTCTACCTGCTCGGCTTGCCCGGCATGGCCGACCAGCTGGTGGCCGCGTCAGCGGCCGACCTGGAGCCGTTCCGTGCCTTCCTGGTCAAGCGCCGGGGCCGGGAGTTCCGCAAGCTGACCGCGGGCCTGCGCTCGGCGCGGTTCAAGGCCCTGGTCGCCGACTGGCGCCAGGAGCTCACCGAGATCAGGGACGGCGGCGGCCCGCGGAAGCATCGCAAGCTCACCGCCAAAGAGCTGGCCGTCTCCACCACCGGCCGGGTGTTCCGCCGGGTCGCGGCCCAGGGCGGCGCGATCACCGCGCTTTCCGCCCCGGAGACCCTGCACGACCTGCGCAAGCGCTGCAAGGAGCTGCGCTACCTGCTGGAGTTCTTCGCGCCGCTGCACGACCCGGAGGCCTACCGCAAGGTCGTCGGCGACCTCAAGGCGCTGCAGGACTGCCTGGGCGAGTTCCAGGACAGCCAGGTGCAGCGGGTGGAGCTGCACGCGCTGGCCGACGCCATGCTGGCCGAGCGGGCTGCCCCCGCGGCCACCCTGCTGGCCATGGGCGAGATCGCCGCCGGGCTGGTGCTCAGCCAGGGCGAGGCCCGCGCCGCCTTCGCCCGCCGGTTCGCCCGGTTCGCCGGCTCCGCGGGCCGGGAACGGATCCGCGTTCTGCTCGAGGCGGACCAGTGACGATCTACGCCACGTACAACATCAAGGGCGGCGTGGGCAAGACCACCGCCGCGGTCAACCTGGCCTACCTGTCGGCCGCCGACGGCTACTCCACGCTGCTGTGGGACCTGGACCCGCAGGGCGCGGCCAGCTTCCTGTTCCGGATCAAGCCCCGGGTCAAAGGCGGCGGCAAGGCGCTGATCCGCGGCACCAAGGCCCTCGACGACGCCATCAAGGGCACCGACTTCGACCACCTGGACCTGCTCCCGGCCGACTTCACCTACCGCCACATGGACCTGCTGCTCAAGTCGACCACCAAGTTCGCCGCCCTGCTCAAACCGCTGGCCGCCGAGTACGACAACGTCTTCCTCGACTGCCCGCCGAGCATCTCGCTGGTCTCCGAGAACGTCATGCACGCCGCCGACGTGCTGCTCGTCCCGCTGATCCCGACCACCTTGTCGGTGCGCACGCTGCACCAGCTGACCAAGTTCGTGGCCGGCTTCGACGGGCGCCGCCCCGCCGTGCGCGCCTTCTTCAGCATGGTCGACCGCCGTAAGCGCCTGCACCAGGAGATCACTCAAAACCTTTCGGCCGAACGGACCGTGGTCTCCGCGTCCGCCATCCCTGCCCTGTCCCTCATCGAGCGCATGTCGGTGGAGCGGGCGCCGGTCAGCGTGTTCGCGCCGCGCAGCCAGGCCGCCCGCGCCTTCCGCGCCCTGTGGTCGGAAATACAGGGGTCCGAGATCAGCGCGGGAGACGCACCTGTCGCCTAATTGGGCTGGGGCGCCTGATGAGGCCGTGCGATGAGGACGCGGTAGCCCAGGTCGAGTTCGTCCAGCGCCAGCAGTTGCCCGTACCTGCGCTGCCATTCGCCGCTGTCCAGGTCGGCGGCCAGCCGTGCCATCCCGGCCTCCCGGTCGGCCGCGCCGGTCAGCGACAGCGCGGAGGTGGCCTGCCATACCGCTGGGTCGAGGATCGCGGCCGGCCGCCGCCAGTAGGCGGCCTCGAATCCGTCCGTGCAGTCGGCCGGGATCGGCACCGGGACCTGGACCAGCGGGCCGAGCACCGCGGCGATCCGCCCGGCCGGAACGGACCGACCGTGGACCAGCCGCCGCGTGGCCGGGAAGTAGTCGTGCAGCCACCAGGACGTGTTCAGGTTCCGGTCACTGCCGCCGAACAGCACCACCGGGCCGCGGGCGACCCGGCGCATCTCGGCCAGGCCCCGCTCCTGGTCGGCCCAGTGGTGGAGGCTGAGCACCGCCATGGCCGCGCCGAACGTCCCGTCCCCGAACGGCAGCGCCTCGGCCGCGGCCCGGACCGCGGGCGCCGCCCCGGCCGGCCGCTGGGCCAGCATGACCGGTGACGGCTCGACCGCCACCACCGGCCGGTCGTCCGGCTCGTAGGAGCCGGTGCCCGCGCCCACGTTCAGCACGCTGTCCGCGCCGGCCAGGGCCGCCGCCAGCCGGGCCGCGATGCGCGGCTCGGCCCGCCGCCCGGCCGTGTACCCGCCGCCGATGGAGTCGTAAACCGGTGTATTCATCCCCATAACTGGCTATTCTCCCGCGCGGCACGCACCACGGCCCGTTCGGCCCGGAGAATTACCGGTCCCGGCCCTGCCACGTCGTGATGCAGGCCTCGTTGCCCTCGGCGTCGGCCAGCACCCAGAACGCCGGGGCCTCCGCGTCGTTGGTGACCGTGCCGCCGGCCGCCAGCGTGGCCGCGATCCGGTCCGGCGCCTCGTCGTGCGGTACCGATACGTCAAAGTGGATGCGGTTCCGCTGCGGCCGCGGCGCGTCCATCTGCTGGAACCAGACCGCCGGCCCCTGCCCCAGCGGGTCGACCAGCCCGCCTCCCGGCCTCTGCTCGTCCACATAACCCAGCACCGCCCGCCAGAACGGCCGGATCGCCGCCGCGTCCAGCGCGTCGATCCCGATCTCGAGCGCCTGCACCGACCGCGTCCCGATGCCGGTGTCCAGGTCCAGCCTGAACTCGGCGACCTCGGCCGATATCTGGTGGGCGAGCTCGACGTCGCGCGGGGTGACCCACGCGACGTCCGCGCTCTGCAGGGCCAGGATCACCCGGTCGGCGCGGATGTCCAGCCGCAGGTGCCCGTCGGCGCCGGGCACCGCCGCCGCCCGCCCGGCCACGTCGGCGGCCAGCGGCAATGACCCGGTCAGCACCTGCGTCTGCAACTCGCCCAGGACCAGCCGCCACCCCAGGCTGGTGACGGCGTCCGAGGCTTCTTTCCTGCTGAGCTTGCGGTAAGGATCGTCGGTCATGCCGGGCCTCAGGAGCTGGTGTGCCGCTGGAGGAAGGCCAGCGTCTGGGTGTTGAAGCCCTCGACGTTCTCGTAGATCGGGGCGTGCGCGCAGTCCTCGAAGATGATGAGCTCGGTGTTCGGGATCCGCTCGGTCAGCGGCGCCGCGAACCGGGTCGAGCACACCTGGTCGTGCCGCCCGAACGTGATCAGGGTCGGGGCCTGGATCGAGCCGAGTACCGCCGTGGCGTCGTGGGCCAGCACCGCCCGGGACTGGCGGACGAGCGCGTCCACCGGCGGCATCGGGCGGCTGCGGACGAAGTCGGCCAGGGCATCGATGTAGTCCGGCCGGGCCGCGTAAAGCTCCGGGGTGTAGCACCAGGGGAAGACGCCCTGGATGACCATCTCGGTCACGCTCTCCAGGGCCTGGGCCATGATCCGCCAGCCCTGCACGACCACCTGCAGGAACGGGTCGGTGGCGTCCCAGGCGCTGTGCAGCGACAGCGACTTGACCTGCTCCGGGTACTTGGCCGCCAGCCACATCCCGGCCGCCGCGCCGAGCGAGAGCCCGAAGATGTGCGCCTGGCCGACGCCGGCGGCCTGCATGAACGCGGCCACGTCGTCGGCCAGCAGTTCGGTGGTGTAGTCGCCCTCCGGCTTGCTGGACAGGCCCGCACCGCGCAGGTCCACGCTGTAGCAGGTGAAGTGCTTGGCGTACTCGGCCACCTGGAACGCGTAGCAGGCCTGGTCCGCGGCCAGGTACGGGATCAGGACCATGGGCTCGCCTTCGCCCTGGACCTCGTAGTAGACGTCGATTCCGTTCGCCTGCACCGTTGGCATCT
The DNA here is from genome assembly GCA_963790065.1 of uncultured Actinomycetes bacterium. GTDB lineage: Bacteria > Actinomycetota > Actinomycetes > Streptosporangiales > Streptosporangiaceae > Palsa-504. Next base: position 964,080 of record CAWBNK010000006.1, read on the forward strand.
TTGCCCTCCAGAATCCGCGGATGAGTCGATCCTAGGCGTGCCGCTCATCGAGGTCGGCGCGGGGCCGGTGCGCATGATCTCGGCGTTTCCGGATAGGGACCTTCAAGCACCCTTACCGCGATGGGGAGGAACAGCAGTGACCGAACTCAAGCCGACCACCACCGACGCGGGCGCGCCGGTCGAAAGCGATGAGCATTCGCTGACCGTGGGGCCTGACGGCCCCATCCTGCTGCAGGATCACTACCTGATCGAGCAGATGGCCAACTTCAACCGGGAGCGCATCCCCGAGCGGCAGCCGCACGCCAAGGGCGGCGGGGCGTTCGGCCGCTTCGAGGTGACCGGCGACGTCAGCGGCTACACCAAGGCGGCGGTGTTCCAGCCCGGTACCCGCACGGACACGCTGATCCGGTTCTCCACCGTGGCTGGCGAGCGGGGCAGCCCCGACACGTGGCGCGACCCGCGCGGCTTCGCGCTGAAGTTCTACACCTCCGAAGGCAACTACGACATGGTCGGGAACAACACCCCGGTCTTCTTCGTCCGTGACCCGCTGAAGTTCCAGCACTTCATCCGCTCCCAGAAGCGGCGCGCGGATAACAACCTGCGTGACCACGACATGCAGTGGGACTTCTGGACCCTGTTCCCGGAGTCGGCGCACCAGGTCACCTGGCTGATGGGCGACCGCGGCATCCCGCGGACCTGGCGGCACATGAACGGCTACAGCTCGCACACCTACCTGTGGATCAACGCCGCGGGGGCGAAGTTCTGGGTCAAGTACCACTTCAAGACCGACCAGGGCGTCGAGTTCTTCACCCAGGACGAGGGCGACCAGATGGCCGCCGCCGACACCGACTACCACCAGCGTGACCTGTACGACCACATCGCGGCCGGGCAGTTCCCGAGCTGGACGCTGAAGATGCAGATCATGCCGTTCGCCGACGCTAAGACCTACCGGTTCAACCCGTTCGACCTGACCAAGGTCTGGCCGCACTCGGATTACCCGCTGATCGAGGTCGGCCGCCTGACCCTGGACCGCAACGTGGCCGACTATCACACCGAGATGGAGCAGGCCGCGTTCGAGCCGAACAACCTGATCCCCGGCATCGCGTTGTCCCCGGACAAGATGCTGCTGGCCCGCGGCTTCGCCTACTCCGACGCGCACCGGGCCCGGATGGGCGTCAACTACAGGCAGATCCCGGTGAACCGGCCGCAGGTGGAGGTCCACGCGTACAGCAAGGATGGCGCCATGCGGGTGGTCAACGCCGCCGACCCGGTGTACGCGCCGAACTCCAAAGGCGGCCCGAAGGCCGACTCCGAGCACAACCGGCCGGACTACTGGTACTCCGACGGGGACCTGGTGCGGTCGGCTTACTCCCTGCACGCCCAGGATGACGACTGGGGCCAGGCGGGCACCATGGTCCGCGAGGTCCTGGACGACGCCGCCCGCGAGCGGCTGGTCAGCAACATCACCGGCCACCTGCTCAACGGCGTAACCGAAGCGGTCCTGCAGCGCGCCTTCGGTTACTGGCGCAACGTCGACAAGAACCTCGGCGACCGGGTCGAGGCCGGCGTCCGCGCCAAGCAGGGCGAGAAGGACCCCAAGGCGGCCCAGCAGGCCAACCCGGCCCGCTCGAGCATGCAGGCCAAGGCATAAGCCGACAAACCATCGGCGAAGCCCGGCGCCTCCTGCGCGGCGCCGGGCTCCGTCATGGTTGCGAGCGCTTACGCGTCGCGCTTGCGGAACAGGTAGGCGCCCGCGGCGACCAGGGCCGCGGCCCACAGCGCCGTCACGCCCAGCTGCGGCCAGGCTGACCACAGGTGCTGGTTGAGGTTGTCGCGGATGGTGACCGAGATCTGCTGGTTCGCGGCGTCGGGCAGGAACCGCATGATGTCCCAGCGCCAGTTGGCGGGCAGCGCCTGCTCTAGGACGGGGATGATGAACAGCGCGGCGATGGCGATCGCGACCGTGCCGGCCGTGTGCCGCACCAGCGCGCCGATGCCGAACGCGATGAGCGCGACCAGCGTGACGAACAGCGCGCAGCCGATGATGGCCAGCAGGACGGTGGACGGGTGGATCACGTCGGTGCCCGAGAAGGTCGCCGTGCAGCCGCCCGGGCCATTCGGGCAGTTCACGTTCGCGTACCGCGGGATCGTGACGGTGTGGAACAGCGAGGCGCTCACGCCGTGGCCCGACAGCAGCGCCTGGCCGATGAAAAACGCGATGAACGACGTAATAAGCGAGACGACCAGCGTGACCGAGGTGAGCACGATCGCCTTCGCGGCGTAGATCACACCGCGCCGCGGCTGCGCGGTCAGCGAAGTGCGGATCATGCCGGTGGAGTACTCGGAGGTGATCGCCAGCGCGGCGATCACCGCGATGATGAGCTGGCCGATCTCGAAGAACGCGATCAGCGAGATCTGGGTGGCGTCGAAGTCGGCCTTGTTCCCCGGGTTATGGCCGAAGTTGGCCGCGGCGCCGGCCGTGATCGCCGCGCCGATGCCGATCGAGACGACGAGCAGCGCCGCCAGCGTCCAGTAGGTGGACCGGACCGAGCGGATCTTGGTCCACTCCGAGGCGATGGCGCCCCGCAGTCCGGCCCGCCCGGTGGCCGGCGGAAGCGGCGAGAGCCGTGTGTCCAGCGCAGTCGTGGTGGCCATCGCTCAGACCCTGCTTTCAACGGGGGCTGGCGCCCCGGGAATCCCGGCGTGGTACTCCACGCTGCTCGCGGTCAGTTCCATGAACGCCTCCTCGAGCGAGGCGCGGACCATGGTCAGCTCGTGCAGCCTGATGCCCTGCTCGAACGCGATGTCGCCCACCGCCTCCACGGTCATCCCGCGGATCTCGATGGCGCCGTCGTCGTCGGTGACCGTGCTCGCGCCCTCGGCGGTCACGCCCTTGATCAGGTCGTCCGCCATCGGAGTGCGCACCCGCACCGCCGCACCGGAGGAGCGCGCGATGAACTCCGACATCGAGCAGTCGGCGATCAGCTTGCCCCGGCCGATCACGATCAGGTGGTCGGCGGTGTACTCCATCTCCGACATCAGGTGGCTGGAGACGAAGACCGTACGCCCCTCCCCGGCCAGGGCCTTCATCAGGTTCCTGATCCACAAGATGCCCTCGGGGTCGAGCCCGTTGACCGGCTCATCGAACATGAGCACCTTCGGATCGCCCAGCATGGTCGCGGCGATGCCCAGGCGCTGGCTCATGCCGAGCGAGAACCCCTTGGACCGCTTCTTCGCCACCTCGGAGAGGCCGACCAGCTCGAGGACCTCGCCGACGCGGCTCTTCGGCAGGTTGTTGGTCTGCGCCAGGCAGAGCAGGTGGTTGTAGGCCGACCGGCCGCCGTGCACCGCCTTCGCGTCGAGCAGCGCGCCAACCTCGCGCATGGGGTATCCCAGTTCGTGATAGTCGTGGCCGTCCACCGCCACGGTGCCCGCGTCCGGGTAGTCAAGCCCCAGGATGCACCGCATCGTGGTGGTCTTGCCGGCCCCGTTCGGGCCTAGGAAGCCGGTGACCTTGCCCGGCTCAATGCCGAATGTCAGCCCGTCGACGGCGGTTTTGTCCCCGTACCGCTTCGTGAGCCCCCGTACCTCAATCATTAAGTTGTCCTCTCCCTCGTGGCATACGCCCAATTCTGGCCGTCCGCCCCGCCCGCCGCGTCGGCCCCGGTGATGATTTGTTATCCCTCTACAGAGTGACAGCCGGGTTCGCGCCGAGCAGGGCGCCCAGGCCAGCTAACCAATAGTTATGCACGGATGCCGTGCTCCCAATCGGGCCTGCGGGTGCAATCTGGCCTGCAGGTGCGCCGGATCGACCCGGCCGCGGCAGATACGGGTTCAGGCCGGGCTCAGGCTGGCCAGGCCCTCCAGGTCGACGCACGTGATCCCGCGAAGCTCGACGAACACCATGAGCACCGCGGTACAGGACCGGCAGCGCACCACCGTGCCCAGCCCCGGCGGGTAGACGGCCAGCTCGGCCACCTGCCTGGCCGCGCCGCAGGAACCGCATATCCCGGTGGCCGTGGTCATGTCGGCGCCGAACAGCGACATCAGCAGGCCGCCGATCGCGTTGCCGTCCAGGACGCTGTCTTCCAGCGCTTCCATCCCAGCCTCCCGCCTGGAGTAACCGATCAGCCGCCGGAGGACCGGCCGCTGACGGGCCTCAGCTGCCTGTGGCCCCGAACCGCTCCGTCTTGACCCGGTGCTCCGGGTAGCCGAGCGTCACCAGCCCCGCCGCCACCGCCTCCACGAAGCTGGTCGGCCCGCACACATAGGCCAGCGGCGCCTGCGCCACGGGCCAGGCCACCTCCGCCAGCATCGGCTGGTCGACCCGCCGGCCGTACCCAGTCCACCCGGTCGGCTGGGACCGGGTCAGCGTGTAACACACCGCCAGCCCGTCAGCAGGAACATCGAGCTCGGACCGGTAGATCACGTCCATCAGGCTCCGCGACGAGTACAGCAGCCGCGCCGGCACCGTGTCGCCCAGCCGGGCCCGGTGGCGCAGGATGGACCGCAGCGGCACCACGCCCGAGCCGCCCGCGGCCAGCAGCAGCGGCCCGCCGTCCGGCGCGTCCCAGACGAAGTAGCCGCCGATCGGCCCGCGCACCTCGATCTCGTCACCCGCCCGCAGTTCCTCGGTCAGGTAGGGGGAGACCTCGCCGTCGTCCAGCCGTTCCACGGTGATCGCGGGCGGCTCGCCCGGCGCGGAGGCGATCGAGTAGGAACGCTCGGCCTGGTAACCGTCCTCGGCGGTGAGCCTGATGTCCAGGTGCTGCCCGGCCCGATGGCCGGCCCAGTCCGGCACGTCGAGCATCAGCGTACGGACTTGAGGTGTCTCGTCGGTGACCGAGCCGACCATGGCGGTCTGCCAGGTCAGTCGCCCGCGTACCGCTGTTCCTTCCATGGATCTCCGTACATGTGGTACCCGTAGGTTTCCCAGAAGCCCGGCTGGTTGGTGTCGCGCAGCCGTAGCCCGCGCACCCATTTGGCGCTCTTCCAGAAGTACAGGTGCGGGACGAGCAGCCGGGCCGGGCCGCCGTGCTCCGGTGGCAGCGCCGAGCCGTCGTAGGAGTAGGCCACCCAGGCCTTCCCGCCGGTCAGGTCGGCCACCGGCAGGTTCGTGGTGTAGCCGCCGTCGCAGAAGGCCAGCACGTACGGGGCGGCGTAGGAGACGGCCCCGAGCAGCACGTCAAGCGACACGCCCATCCAGGTGGTGTCCAGCTTGGACCACCGGGTCACGCAGTGGATGTCGACCGTGATCTTCTCGGCCGGCAGCGCCTGGAATTCCGTCCAGGTCCAGCTCACCGGCGACTGGCCGCCCTCGATGGAGAACGTCCACTTGGCCAGCGGCGTGTGCTGCGTGGGCCCGGCCGACAGGACCGGGAAGTCGTGTGTCACGTACTGGCCAGGTGGGACCCGGCCCGCAGGTTCCGCCTCCTCGTGGCGGCGGTGGAAGCCGCGCGAGATAGGACTCATAGCGGCAGATTACGCCCGCCGTCGGGTCATGCCGCGGCCAGGAGGCATCCGCCGAGAACTGAGACATTCCGGCCGGGTGGTATGGCGCTACCATGGTGGGCCAAGGGTTGTTGTCGGGTGGGACTCCGGGAAGTCATTGGGATCTGGATGGCAGTCGGGTACCGGTCCATCTTCTCGTTGCGAGACGGCCAGGATGCGCTGCAGCTGACGGCGGAGCAGTTCCGTTCGTGGCTGGCGCATAAGGGATACGGCGTCGTGGCTCTCGCCCCCGGAGTTCACGAACTAGCCGAGCACGCCCGCCTCGTCGTGACCGAACTGCATCCCGGCGATGCCTCCCGCTCGCTGCGGTACCGCCTGACCGAGTCTTCCTCTGCGGGGGACTGGGTCACGACCGTGACGGTGCACCGTGACGGGAAGCAGGACGGTGACTGGATCTGGGTCGATGTCAACGCGCCGCCGTCAACGCTCGGCCCAGCGGCACCATTTGAGCGCCTCGCCAAGGACGTGGATGCCGCGGACGCATGGTGGACGGGGGTTCCGCACATGGTCCAGGTGATCCTGGCCGCGGCCGACGTCCGCGACGGCGAGATGATCCTGTCGGCCCAGCCCACGGTGGTGACCGTAGCGGACGTCGACAACCTGATATCGGCGATCTGCGATCCCGGGCGCCGCGGCAACGCCCTGGTGGCCGGGCCTGTCCCGGATGTTCCGATTGCCGAGACGATCGGCTATGTCGCGCGGCTGACCCGCGAGTGCGTCGGGCTGGCCGGAATCTACGTGCTTGACCCCGGGGCGGCCGCGCAGCTCGAGGAATCGTTCGCGCCCTCGCATTCGGTGCCGCCGGGAGCAGTTCGCACGTTCATGCCGGAGGCCGATCCGGCCAGCACCGTGGATGCCCGGCGGCACCGCGTGCTGCTCGCCCGGACGATCGCCGAGCAGGCTCCCGGCAGGCTCGCGCACATACTCGGCCGGGCGAGCCGGAGGCAGGCCCTGAACCTGCCGCTGCCCTCGCATGTGGCCCGGGTCGATCGCTTGCTGTCCAGGGAAGAGCCCGCCGCCGTGCTGCGAGCCATCCAGGAAACGCCACCCGGCCCCGGGGCCGTCGACGGCGCGGCCGGCCTGGCTCCGGGCGGGCAGGCCGCGACCAGCGCGGTCCGCGAGGTGATCATCGCCGGTGAGCTGCTCACCAGCCTGGTCAGCGAGTTCCAGTCCGGGACCGCAGGCGCTGGCGGGCCCGACGACATGACCGCCCGGTTCCGGGAGCTGCTGGCCGAGGGCCGCGGAGTGCTGCGCGGTCAGCGGGAGATATCGCGGCGGCTCGAGGCCCTCCAGGACCTGCTTGACGACGCAGAAGACGATCGTGACCTGCTCCGCGCCCGGCTCGAGGACGAGCAGCTGGATCACGCCGAGACCCAGGCCGAGCTGCTGGCCGCGAAGCTGGAGCTCGACCGGCTCCGCGCCGTTATCTCCCGGGCTGGCCGCATCGATCACACCCGGGCCGCCGCCGCGGCGGCCCAATCGCCCGGATCGTTCGGCGAGCTACTCGAGCGCCTGGATCGGCACGTGCTTTCCTGCGTCATATTCACCGGAGACCCGAAGAACGCGCTGGAACTGGACGACTTCGACCCGCTCGGCACATGGGCCGCCAAATCCTGGGACGTGCTGCGGGTCCTGGACGGGTACGCGGCCGCGCGGCGCGGCGGTGACTTCAGCAAAGGGGTCCACGCCTATCTCGGTCACACTCCTGCCGGGCGGCCCGGCTATTCGCCGGGCGCGCATTCCACCCAGGAATCCGAGCCCGTCGACCGCTCGCCCAGACTCCGGAAGCTGCGGGTGTTCCCGGTGCCCAGGAACGTACATCCGGACGGTGCCATCTTCATGGATGCGCACTTCAAGATCGCCCGGCGGGGCCTGGTCTCGCCGCGGATCCATTATCACGATGACGCCAGCCGGACCGGGAAGATCTACGTGGGCTACATCGGCAAGCATCTCCCGAACGCCGGCACGAACTAGACGGTGACCAGCAGGTACACGTTCAGGCCCACGATGATCGCCGTGACCAGGCCGGCCGCCAGCATCGTGGACCGCCGGTTCACCAGCGTCCCCATCAGGTCCCGCTTGCCGGTGAAGACCAGCAGCGGGATCAGCGCGAACGGGATGCCGAAGGACAGGAAGACCTGGCTGAGGACCAGGGCCCGCGTCGGGCTGAAGCCCACGCCGATCAGGACCAGGGCCGGGATCATGGTGATGGCCCGGCGCGCGAAGATCGGGATCTGGCGGTGGATGAAGCCCTGCATGACCACCTGGCCGGACATCGTGCCGACGCAGGATGAGGCCAGCCCGGAGGCCAGCAGGGCCAGGCCGAAGATCAGCCCGCTGTGCGCGCCGAGATACCGGTTGAGGCCGTCGAAGACCTGGCCCAGGTCGCTGCCCGCGCCGAACAGGCCGCGGGCGTGGAAGACCGCCGCGGCGGAGGCCAGCATGGCCAGGTTGATCAGCCCGGCCACGCCCATCGCGATGACGATGTCGACCATCTCGTACCGGAAGATCTTGTGGCGCGCGGCCGGGTTGGCGCCCACGATCCGGCTCTGGGTCAGGGAGGAGTGCAGGTAGATCACGTGCGGCATCACGGTGGCGCCGATGATGCCCACGGCCAGCAGGGCCGAGCCGCCGCCGGACACCTGCGGCACGAACAGGCCGCGGGCCACGCCGGAAGCCGACGGGCTACTGCGCAGCACCTCCAGGCCGAACGCCAGCACGACCACGGCCACCAGCCCGGTGAGCGTGGCCTCGAGCCGGCGGAAACCCCAGACCTGCATGCCCAGGATGATGAAGGCCGCCGCACCGGTCAGCACCGCCGACAGCCACATGGCCAGGCCGAACACCAGGTGCAGCCCCAGCGCCGCGCCGACGAACTCGGCCAGGTCGGTGGCCATGGCCACCGCCTCGGCCTGCAGCCACAGCAGCACCACGACCCGGAACGGCAGCCGGTCCCGGCACACCTCGGGCAGGCTGCGGCCGGTGGCGATGCCCAGCTTGGCGCTCATCGACTGGACCAGCATGGCCATCAGGTTCGCGGCCAGCACCACCCACAGCAGCATGTACCCGAACTGCGAGCCGGCCGCCATGTTGGTGGCGAAGTTGCCCGGGTCGATGTAGGCGATGGCCGCGATGAAGGCCGGGCCCAGAAACGGCAGGACGGCCCGGATCCCGTGCCGCTGGCCGGACAGGACCTCCTCGGCCGCGGCGATGACCCGGGCTTCGCCCGGCAGGGCATCGTCTCCGACGACGACCTGCCGGGCGGGTAGCGTATCAGCCAACCGGATCAGCCAATGGAAGGCCCGAGGCCCAGCGACTGCGGCGTGCTCGCGTCAGGCGACGGCTGGTGCAGGCCCTCGTCGAGCGAACCGAACTCGGTCATCAGCGCCGCGCTGCCGCCCCACGGCGTCTGCTCCTCGGCGACCAGGGTGTTGGTCGTCAGCAGCAGGCCTGCCACCGACGCGCCGTTCTGCAGCGCCGAGCGGACCACCCGCAGCGGGTCGATGATGCCCATCTCGATCATGTTGCCATGGCGGCCGAGCAAGGCGTCGAAGCCGTCGTCGGTCTCCATGCCCCTGGTCTGCTCCACCACGTCATCCGCCTGGTAGCCGGCGTTGGCCGCGATGAGGCGCGCGGGCTCGGGCAGTGCCTGCCGCACGATGTCGACGCCGATGGCGTAGTCGCCCGTGACGTCCAGGTCGTTGAGTACGCCCTCGGCGTGCAGCAGCGCGGCACCGCCACCCGCGACGATGCCCTCGGCCATGGCGGCCCGGGTGGCGGACAGCGCGTCCTCGACCCGGTGCTGCAGTTCCCTCAGCTCAGCAGGCGTCGCGGCGCCGACCTTGACCACGGCGACCTTGCCGGACAGGGCCCCGATCCGCTCGCTCAGCACGTCCTCATCTATCCCGAACGTGGCCCGCTCCAGTTCGGCCCGCATCTGCGCGAGCCGGAACTCGACGGCATCCTTGCCGCCGCCGCCGCCAATTATCGTCGTGCTGTCCGCGGTGACCCGCACCTGCGCGGCCCGGCCGAGCTGTTCCGCGGTCATGGTCTCCAGGGTGAATCCCGAGTGCCTGCTGTAGACCGCGCCGCCGGTCAGCGCGGCGATGTCCTCCAGCTTGTGCAGTCTGCGGTCGCCGAAGCCGGGGGCCCGCACCGCGACGCACTGGAATATGCCGTTGACGTGGTTGTGCACGAGCATGCTCAGCGCCGTGCCCTCGATGGTCTCCGCGAGGATGACCAGCGGGCGGGGCGCCCGCATGATCTTGTCGAGCACCGGCATGAGCTGCTGGACCTTGGTGATCTTCTCGCTGCACAGCAGGATGTACGGGTCATCGACGACCGCTTCGAGCGAGGCCGGATTGGTCACCATGTACGGCGAGAGGTAGCCGTTGTCGAATTCGAAGCCCTCGACGAAGTCGACGGTCATCCCCGGCCCCGCCGTCTCCTCCACGGTGACGATGCCGCCGTCGCCGACGGTGAACAACGCCCTGGCGATCACGCTGCCCACCGCGTCGTCGTCGTTGGCCGAGATGGCGGCCACCCTGGCGTAGTCCTGCTCGGTCTTCACCGGGTGCGCGACGCTGCGCAGGTGCTCGACCAGGCGGACCACGGCCAGGTCGATGCCGCGCTTGACCAGCACCGGGTTGCCGCCCTTGCCGATGGCTTCCATGCCTGCCCTGATGACCGCCTGGGCGATCACCGTGGCCGTGGTGGTGCCGTCACCCACGATGTCGTTGGTCTTGATCGCGGCTTCCTTGACCAGCTGCGCGCCCATGTTCTCGAACTGGTTCTTCAGGTGGATCTCCCGCGCGATCGTCACGCCGTCGTTGGTGACCACGGGCGAGCCGGTGATCTTCTCGAGGATGACGTTGCGCCCCTTGGGGCCGAGAGTCGATTTCACGGCCTCGGCCAGCTGGTCCACGCCAGCCAGCAGCAGGCCGCGAGCTTCAGCGCCGAAGCGCAGTTCTTTGGCCATATGAGTGCTCTCTTTCGTTTCTAGCAGTCCGAGTCGGCGTCGTGGGCTAAGCGGTGGACTAGGGGACCAGGATGGCGCGGCCGCGGACCCGGCCGGCGTCCAGGTCGGCGAGCGCTCCGGCGGCTTCGGCTAGCGGGTAGACCTTGGTGTGCAGCGTCACCTTCCCGGCCTGGGCTAGGTCCATCAGCTCGACCAGGTCGTTGTAGGTGCCGACGATGTTGCCGATGATGTTCCGCTCGGTGGAGATGATGTCCAGCGTGGGGATCCGCAGCTCGCCGCCGTACCCGATGACGTAGTACGACCCGGCGTCGCGGGTCATGTTCCAGCCATCCATCTCGGCGCCCTGCTCGGCCACGAAGTCGAACACCACGTGCGCGCCGCGCCCGCCGGTCAGGTCCGCGACCGCCTGCACCTGGCTGCCGTCGGCCACCACGGTGTGCGTGGCGCCGAGCTCGGAGGCCAGCTTGAGCGCGTCCGGGTTGGCGTCCACCACGATGATGTTCGAGCCGGTCAGCTCGGCCAGGCACTGGATGCCGATGTGACCAAGCCCGCCCGCGCCGATCACCACGGCCGTGGTCCCGGGGTACAGCAGCGGCAGGGCCTTGCGGACCGCGTGATAGGCGGTGATGCCGGCGTCGGCCAGCGCCGCGACGTCCTGGGGGCGGGTCGAGGGGTTGAGCTTGATGCAGGCCCGGGCCGAGGTGAGCAGGTACTCGGCCATGCCGCCGTCCCGCGACAGCCCGGGGAACGCGGCGTTCTCGCAGTGCATGTCGTCGCCGGCCCGGCAGGCGTGGCAGAGCCCGTCGGTGACCAGGGGATGCAGGATCACGGTGTCACCGGGCTGCACGTTGGTGACCCCGGAGCCGACCTCGTGCACCCAGCCCGCGTTCTCGTGGCCCAGGATGTATGGCAGCGGCGTGTGCATCCGCTCGTCCCACTGGCCCAGCATGATGTGCAGGTCGGTGCGGCAGACCCCGGCACCGCCGATCTTCACGATGACGTCGAGCGGCCCGCTGATCTTCGGCTCGGGCACGTCGTCCACCACCGGCATCTGGTTGAACTCGTACAAGCGGACGGCCTTCATTGGTCCTCCTCCCGGGAGAGCGTGGACTCTCCTTGTCCTGGCGTTGCGTATCTGTGCCGCAACATGCCGCGGCAGATCCCGGAATTCGCCTCGATGCTGGTCCGCGTGAGCTGCGCCTTGCGCAGGTGCAGCGGCATGGCGTCGGCCGGCACAGCAGACCCGGAAACCGGGTCGATCAGCAGCGGGGCGCCGTCCCCGGCGGGCAGCCCGAGATCGGCCCGCCGCTCCCGCAGCCGGGTCAGCGCACGAGACGGCGGCACCTCGCCTAGCTTCATCGCGAGCAGTGCCGCCTGATCCTTGCCAGCCGCCAGCAACGGCCTGCACACCTGGTCGGTGCCTGCCATCACCGCCTTGCGCAGGAAGTCGGCCCGCAGCGAATCGAGCTCCGCGACCGCCTCGCCGTCGAACGACCGGACGAAACCGGCCTGGGCGGCCACGCCCCCGTTGATCGCGTCGGAGGCGAAGTGCTCCTCGAGCACCACCGATGTGTTCCGCACGCCCGGCAGGACCGACACCGCGTCGTAGGCGTCGGCCACCATCAGGTAGGCGAAGTTGGGCGCGCAGAAGTACGTCGGCAGCCGGAGCCGGACCTCGGCGTCGCCGTCCGCGGAGACGGCGCACGACGCCACGAACCCGAGCGAGGTGATCGGCTCGTCCAGTTCGGGGTCGCGCACCGTCTCCAACGCCGCGAGCAGGCGCTCCTGCGAGGCCACGCTCGAAACTACCTTCATGCTCCGGCGACCGGCTCGCCCAGTACTTCGTGCGCGCCCGGCGTGCCGGCCGACGCGGGGAGCTGGAACTCGTCAGGAACCTTGATGTCGTAGAGCTTGGCCGCGTTCAGGCCGAGGATCTTCTTCTTGCCGGCCACACCGAGCCGCGGGAAGTCGGCGAACTCCTCCCGGTCCGGCATCTCCCAGTTCGCGAAGCCCTCGACCTGCCACTTCGGCTCCCAGATGCCGTAGTCGCTGCCGAACGTCATCTTGTCCTCGCCGACCCAGAACAGCAGCTCGCCCATGACCTTGGCGAAGAAGTTGGGCCGGGCGTACATCAGGCCGCCGATGACCACCGACAGGCCGGCGTACACATTCGGCTCCTGGGTGGCCATGAAGCAGAAGTCCTCGATCCGCGGCAGGCCCACGTGCTCGATGATGAAGTTGAGGTCGGGGAAGTCGGTCGCGCAGTGGTCGATGTCGGCGACGTCGAAGGCGTCCTTGTCCAGCGGCCAGATCGTCGGGCCCTTGTGCACGTGGACGTTCTTGATGCCGAGGTTCTGCGCGGCCTCCAGGTAACGGTAGGCGGCGGGGTCAGAAAGTTTGTACCCGCGCGAGCCGTTGTTCCACTCGGCCGTGTACAGCTTGAGGCCCTTGGAGCCGTACGTCTCGACGTTACGCTTGAGCGTCCTCCAGGCCCTCGTCCCCGTCGCGGGGGTCGAAGTTGGTGTTGTAGATGAACTTGCCTGGGTGCTTCTGACCCATCAGCGCGTTGCGCTCGGTGGTATTGAAGCCCTCCGTGTACCACTCCTTCAGGTTCGTGGGCTGGAAGATGGCCACGTCCACGTGCCCGTCCTCGAAGACGTCCTTCATCAGGTCGTCTTCTGAGTACTTCTGGAAGTGCTCGATCGACCAGTGCGTCTCGGGCGGCCCGAGGCCCTGGTAGGCGTGGAAGCACTCGATCCAGCCCTTGGCGTACTGCTCGGCGCCAGGCACCCAGTTGTCCGGGGCAGCATTCCAGTAGTGCATGTGCGAATCGACGATGAAGTACTTCTCGCCGTTGTGCTCGTACAAGGCGCCTCCTCTGGCAGCTTCTGCGTAACTTGGCTGTGGCACTGAGGCGGTTATATCCGCCTCAGTGCCACAACATGCCGGTACGGTCCCTAAGACCGCGCCACCAGGTCGAAGCCGATGAACTCGGCCGCGTCCTCGGGGTTGGCGAACATGATGGTCCGGTCGTCCTCGTGGATCATCCGGCCGTAGTGGGTGGACATGTTCTCCTCGAACTCCGCGGAGTCGAACCAGCCGGGCTCCTCGCCCGCCGCCTCGGAGATCTCGTCGTAGACGAAGTCCATCCGGCCGATCGCGTCGACCCGCATCATGGACGGCAGGTAGGTCACGGTGACGTTCGGCTTGGCCGCCATCACCTGGGCCACGATCTCGCCGACCTGGTTGTTCATGAGCGTGACGCCGCACTTGTTGGACGCCGTGTTGTCCGACTTGAACGGGCTTTCTGTAGCCGTGGTCATTGGGCCAGCTCCTCGGGGGTGTCCAGGTTGAGATCGGTCACGATGCCGGCGAACCGGTTCTTGGCGGCGTCCAGGCCGTCCTCGAAACGGCCCGGCTTGGCCTCCGGCTGCGACCACAGCGGCTGCAGCTTCCGCGCGGCCGACAGGGCACGCGGCACCCACGTCGACAGCCACTGCATGAGCAGCGCCCGGTTGTGGTCGGCGAACTCCCGGTCGTTGGTCAGCAGCTGGAACATCGGCCTGGTGTAGCGCAGGTCGCGCTCGGCGTAGTCGTACTCCTCGGCGCCGACCACGGTCGGCGTCACGAAGTCGCCGTTGCGCGGCGCGGCGTGCATCACCAGGTGGCTGCGGAACAGCTCGCCCACCAGCGGCTCGAACACCACGTTCGCCGCGAAGATGGCCTCGCACCAGTCGTCGATGGCGGTCAGCTGCTCGGCGACCTCGTGCACGCCCTGCCAGGCCGGGTCCTCGTTCCAGGTCTCCATGTGCGCGGTGCCGTTGAAGCCGTCGATCTCCTCGCTCAGGGTCAGGTTGTACAGCGCCAGGTCCTGGGCGGACCGTATCCGGTGCATGCTGTTCACCGAGATCGCGTTGTTGTGCATGTTGGTCGGGGCCCGCCGGTTCGCGTTGGCGAACAGGTAGAGCCCGAGGCCGTGGTCGACGTGCATCCAGGCGCCGACGTGGCGCTCCACGAACCGCACCCAGGCACTGTTCCACAGCTCGAAGGCCTTGGCCTGCTTGGCGTTCTCGATGTTCTGGTTGAGCTGCCGCACCACGTTGGAGTTGTACCGGTAGAAGGTGAGTTCCCACTCCTCGTTCGGGTCGCGGAACTCATGCCAGCCGAGCGCGGGCCAGTCGTAGCCCTTGCCGCCCGAGCCGGGGAAGCGCTTGGGCTCCGGCCGGTCAGATCCCCACGCCTTCAGCGCGGTCCAGTCCAGCGGGTAGCCGCCGCGGCCGTCGGAGAACCCGTACAGCCAGCCCTGGCTGAGGTAGTGCCGCGGATCCGGCTGCACCTCGACGGTCATGTCCTCGTAGTGCGTCTGCTTGCGCCCGGCCGGGACGTAGTAGTTGTACCGGCGCTCGGTGGAGTCGGGGAACGTCTTGGCGCCCGCTTCCGCGTCGGTGAAGTGCACTACCGGGACGCTTCGTTGCTGGTCCTCTGTCATAGTCATTCCCTTTCGCGTTAGGGAGTTCGCGGGGCTTTATCCGGATCCCCGGTCGTCGTGAACTTGTCGAAGTACACGTGCTTTTCCGGTATCCCGAGCCGGGTCAGCAGCGGGACCGCGGCCTCCACCATGGGCGGCGGCCCGCAGATATAGGCGTGGGCCCGGCTCAGCCCTGACTCCGAACGCGATACCACGTCCGTGATCAGGCCGTTCTCGCCCTCCCAGTCCTCGTCCGACAAGGCGGGCACGAACCGGAAGTTGGGCAGGGTCTGTTCGAGGGCGCGAAGTTCCTCCTCGAAGCACAGGTCGACGCGCCGTCGCGCGCCGTAGTAGTAGACGGCCTTGCGGTCTATGCCCCGTTCGGCCATCGAGCGGAGCAGGGACAGGATTGGCGCCATCCCGGCCCCTCCGCCCACGAAGATCAGGTCCTTGTCCGGGGCGTCGCGCAACATGAAGACCCCGTACGGCCCGCTGACCGTGAGCCGGTCGCCGACCTTCAGCTTCTGGTCGAGATAGTCAGAGAACAGCCCGTCCGGATAGACCTTGATGACGAACTCCAGCTGCCCGCTCTCGCGGGCGGACGTGTTCGCCATCGAGAACGAACGGACCTCGTCCGTGCCGGGCACGGCGATGTCCACGTACTGTCCAGGGAAGAACTTGAAATCGGCGTCCGGGTCGACCAGGCGCAGCACCAGGTGCCGCAGGTCGTGCGTGACCGGGTCGTTGGCTACGACCTCGGTCTCGACCTCCTTGATGGGCAGCCCGGACCTGATCATCTCCGCGTCGTACTGGAGCAGCTCGATCGTCACGTCCTCGTAGACGTGCGCCCGGCACAGCAGCGTGAAACCTTCTTCCCGCTCGAAGTCGGGCAGCGCGAACGTGGAGTACTTATCCAGCTCCACGTCGTCGCCGTCCAGCAGGAACGACTTGCACGCCGCGCACTGCCCTTCCTTGCAGCCGTGCATGAGCATGAGGCCCTGTTCGAACGCGGCGCGCAGGACGGTTTGCTCCTCGTCGACCTCGATGTCGATGCCGACCGGCTCGAACCGCACAACGTGCTTGTCGCCCATCCATCACCTCAAGGCATGCGGAATGAAACGGAGAAGTAAGCGGTGAAATTGAGACCGGGGAGCAGGAGGGTCAGTGAGCCTCCTGCCCCCCGGTTCGGTCAGTGGACCGGTGGCTGTCACCACGGCCCGTTCGGACTTAAGGACGAAAAGGAACCTCAGGCGTCTTCCTTCGGGAACCTGCCTGCCGGGCCGGCCTTGATGTACTTGGCGTGGAACGCGGCCCGCTCTTCCGGGCTCATCTCGTTGAACAGGACGTTCGGGCTCTGCACCGGGCCCATCCGGCGCAGGTGGTCCAGCGTCCACATCTTCGACTGGTCGCCCAGCTTCAGGTGCGGCTGCGCGATCATGGTCTTGCCGTCGTCGCGGACGAAGCCCATGTCGGAGACCACATCGGCCCAGTTCCAGCCGTGGTACAGCGTCTCCCACTCGCGGTGCCCGATGAGCTGGCCCATGTTCGGCGTGCTGCGGCCCATGTAGGTAGGCCGGAACGCGGTGGTGTCGGTCCACTTGCATTCTTCGTGGCAGTACGTGCGGACCACGCCGTCGATTTCCGCGTACACCATGTCCTCGCGGACCAGGCACGGGACCATGCAGGTCCAGCACCGCTGCGGGTACCAGTAGTCGACGTCCTCGGCCACGATCGGGTGGTGCCCGTTCGGCTCGGACAGGCGGCTGTAGTTCTCCCACCACTTGCCGTACTTGTCGTACCAGCCCGGGTACTTGTACTCGAACCACTCGAAGTCTTCGTCGGTCATGCCGTCGATGCGCCAGTAGTTCGCCAGCCAGCCGGTGGCGAAGAACTGCGCGACTTCGTGCACGTAGCCCTTGTTCCAGATCTGGTTCCAGGCTTCCTCGATCAGGTCATGCGGGATGACCAGGCCGTACTTCTCCAGTGGCACGAGGTAGCTGCGGTAGTAGTCGTCGTAGATCCAGCGGCGCCACATCTCGGCGTAGGACTCGCGGTCCTTGCGCCGGTCCTTGGTGCCGTACTCGATGAACGTGCCGATGGCGGCGTCCACCACGCGGTGGTTATTCCACCACGCGTAGCGCAGGTCGCGCTCGAGCAGCTGGTGGTTCTCCTCGTCGGCCAGCGCCATCAGCAGCGTGGCGTAGCCGTTGGAGATGTGCCGCGACTCGTCCGACTGCACCGAGTGGAACACGGTGGGCAGCAGGTAGTCGCCGTTGGCGGCGGCCTCGGCCGGCATGGCCACGAACAGGGTGTTCGTGAACGCCGTCTCGGCCACGATGGTCAGGTAGATCGATGCCGCGGTGATCGCGTCACCGGTGATGAAGCCTTCCGCGAACTGCCGGCCGATGGTGCCGCAGTAGTCGTCGTGGAAGTTGCGCAGGCTGTTGTTGAAGCCTGCCGGGTCGATGTAGTTCTGCATGTAGATGCGCTTCAGGTTCTGCTGAATCGTCGAGTGGCGTACCTCGTCGATCATCTGAATCGCCTGGCCGTTGTGCAGTTCCGGGTTCGGGACGGTGCGGAACAGCAGCGGCATCGCCCGCGCGGCCGAGACCTCCGGCAGCGGGATGATGCTCAGGAACAGCTTCTGCCACTCTAGCCAGCGTTCCTGCACCTGGCGGAACATGTTGCCGCGGATCGCGCCGTCCTCGGCGCCGTAGACCCGGTGGTCCTTCTCCTCCTGCATCGGGAAGTAGGACCGCAGGACCTGCTTGAGCGGGTCCTTCTTGTCTGCCTTGCGGAACGTGTAGTCCGTCCCGTACTGCGAGACTGGCTCGTGGTACTTGGGCTCCCAGGACAGTTCCTGGATCTTCTGGTGCGCCCTAGCCACACTTTGGCGACTCATCGTCACCCCTTTCTCGGCGGGTTCCGGGGTCCGGGGCCCAGCTCCTCGGTAGGCCTGGGCCCCGCGGGCTGCAGCCAACAGCCCCGAAAGTCCTTGTGTGCTGCATCACACCTCGAAAGCCGAGGTCATGAGCTCTCAACATGAGACACGTCGAACACGGCCCGGATCTTTTCCAGGTCGCGCTTGGTCTGCTCGGAGGCCTGCCGGTTGCCCTCCGCAGCCGGCGTGATACCGAGGGCCCGCAGCAGATCGGCCGCGGACGCCCCCGGGTCACCCGACTCGCCGAGGACCGGATGAAGCCCCTCGGCGGCCAGGTGGTGAAACACCAGGTTGACGATGCTCCACGGGTTAAATGTCTCAGGGTGGGTAGGTTCTCCGTGGGCGTTCATGCGCCCAGCAAAACGTCGCCCTCCGCAACCCGGCGGTCTCAACTTGAGACAGTGCCCCGCAACAACGGGTTTACTTTGTTAGGGGCGGGTAAACCCGAATCCGATCCGCGCAGGCTGCGCCTTCCAGCCCGGAAATAACGTAGGTGTTGGGGGAGGCTAGATGGCACACGCATCACCACCGCAGACGTCCAGGGATCGGCTGGCCGAGGCCAGAGACCGGTTCCTCTCGGCTGAGCCGGTGGATCAGGCCGTGGTGCGCAAGCCCATCCTGGCGTCCTGGTGGCGCTCCCGGCAGTGGAACGTGGCCGCCGACCACATCGACCTGCGCTACCTGCACGAACCCGACCTGGAGACCAGGCTGGCCCGCAGCGCCGAACCGGTGCTGCAGCGCCTGCGCGAGCAGCTCGACGGCCAGCCGATCAGCATCATCCTCACCGATGCCGCCGGGGTCGTGCTGAGCAGGCTGACCGCGGACCACGATCTGGAGCGCGCCCTGGACAGCGTCATGCTGGCCCCCGGCTTCAGTTACGCCGAGGCCCGCGTCGGCACCAACGGCATCGGCACCGCGCTGGAGGCGGGCGGCCCGGCGCACGTGTTCGGGCACGAGCACTACGCCGAGCATCTGGAGCAGTTCGGCTGCGCCGGTGTGCCGATCCACGATCCGGTATCCGGCAAGACGGTCGGCGTGATCGACCTGACCTGCTGGCGCAAGGACGCCGACCCGCTGCTGATCTCGCTGGTCAAGGCCACCGCCGACCAGATCACCCAGGCCCTGGTCACGGCCAGCAGCAGCCGGGACTTCGACCTGCTGCAGGAGTACGTACGGGCCTGCCGCCGTACCGGCGGCATCGTGCTGGCCCTGGGCAACAACGTGGTCATGCTGAACGACCACGCCCGACGCCTGCTCGACCCGGGCGACCAGGCCGCGCTGATCGGCCACGCCACCGAGGCGCTGACCAGGCGCGCCACCGGCGCGGTGACCGTGGACCTGCCCAGCGGCGTGATGGCCCGGATGTCCTGCCGCCGGATCAGAGGCGAGAGCCCGTTCGCCGACGGCGTCGTGCACGTCAAACTGGTCTCGGCGGTGGTCGGCGCGGCCGAGGTGCCCGCGCCCCGGTCGGCCATGTACCTGCCCGGCCTGGTCGGCAGCGGCGTGCTGTGGCTGCGCGCCTGCCGCGACGCCGAGGCCCTGTACGACACCACCGACTGGCTCACCCTGGAGGGCGAGGCCGGCGTGGGCAAGCTGGCCCTGGCCCGGGCCGTCCATCAGCGCCGCAACCCGGCCGCGCCGTTCCACGTGCTTGATGCCGACTCGGCGGGCCCGGACTGGCTGGCCAAGACCCGCCTTGAGCTGCTCGACGGCAAGGGCATGCTGGTCATCAGGCACGTCGACGCGCTCAACGCCAAGCAGATGCACGCGCTGGCCAGCGCGCTGGGCGAGGCCAAGGCCGCGGGCCGCCAGGAAGAGCTGCGGGTGGCGGTCACGCTGAACCGCAAGCAGACCAGTGTCGACCTGACCAGGCTGCTCCGGTTCTTCTCCGGCACCGTGGAGCTCCCGCCGCTGCGCCATCACATCGAGGACCTGCACGAGCTGGTGCCGTTCTTCCTGGCCCGGCTCAGCCAGCAGGGCCGCCTGACCTGCTCGCCCGAGGCCATGCAGCTGCTGCTGCGGCACAACTGGCCCGGCAACACCGAACAGCTCTGGCAGGTGCTCAAGCAGGTCGTCCAGCGCCGCCGGGCCGGCGCCATCATGCCCAAGGACCTGCCGCCGGAGTGCTGGACGGTGAGCCGCCGCTTGCTGTCGCCGCTGGAGTCGATCGAGCGGGACGCGATCGTGCAGAGCCTGCAGGACCACGACGGTAACAAGGTGCGGGCGGCCGAGGCCCTGGGCATGTCCCGGGCCACTATTTACCGCAAGATCCACGAGTACGGGATCGTCACCTCAGGCAGCTGACCAGCGGAAACCTTGAGTCGCACGAGACGCTGGATCAAAGTGAGAACACATGTGTCCTGTTGCGGACGTACGGATGCAGTACGCCCGCAAACGCGGAGCGCTCGATGAAGGAGCGAACCGATGAGCACACTCGACGCAACCGCTGGCGAATCCGGCGCGCCAGCGCCCGTTACCGAGCAGGCGGCGCCGGAGCCGGTGGTCGGCCCGATGGCGGGTGACCCGTCCATGCTGGGCCTGGGCAGCTTCATCGTGGGCTCGGTGGCACTCGGCCTGAGCCTGGTCGGCGTGGTGCCGGCCGGCGTGCTCGGCGCCCCCCTGGCCATCATCCTGTCGGCCACCGCCCTGGGCCTGCTCATGGCCGCCGTCTGGTGCGCCGCCCTGGGCCAGAGCGCGGTCGCGGCCGTGTTCGGCATCTTCGGCACGTTCTGGCTGAGCTACGCGGTGCTAGTGGTGGCCCTGGACCACAACTGGTTCGTCATCACGCCTACCGCGATCCTGGACACGGTCAAGCTGTTCCTGGTCTCCTGGCTGGTCGCCATCGTCATGCTGACCCTGGCCACGCTGCGGCTGCCGTCGGCCTTCAGCGTCCTGTTCGCCCTGGTCGACCTGGCCCTGCTGCTCCTGCTGCTCGCCTACGCCAACGCCTCGCCGCTCGGCATCCCGTCCAGCGGCCTGATCAAGACCGCCGGCTACGTCATCCTGATCTTCGCGGCCCTCGGCGTCTACCTGTTCTTCAGCGCCTCCGCCGCCGGCACCGGCGGCAAGGCCCTGCCGCTGGGCAAGCCTCTGATGCACTGAGGTCCGTGACCGGGCACCGGCCCCGCTTCCGGTGCCCGGTCTCAAGACCCTTCTGCCGAACGATCCGTGGTACCTGCCCCCCGCCCCTTCCTCCTGCCCCGCCACCCCGCCCGCCCAGGCCCACTGCCCCGCCTATCCCGCGTGCCGCCCGGCCCAGCGCCCCGCCCGCCCGCACCCCGCCCGCACCCCGCCCAGCGCCCCGCCCGCCCAGCGCCCCGCCCGCCCAGCGCCCCGCCCGCCCGCCGCCGGTACGAATCCCTCATGTCACACCAGCCCCATATCCCCCAAGATCGGGGTGGATTCGGGTTCCGGGGTGGATCCGGTGCGTCCCAGGCCCCCGGATCCACCCACCAACCCGGATCCACCCCGCAAATGTGACGTCTGTGACGGAGGTTCCGTCCTAGCTCGCGAAACTCATCTGGCCGGGGTGCAGGCCTCAGCGAGGATCACGGCGTGGGCGATGCGGGACAGTTCGGCCGGGCGCAGCGAGTCCGGCCGGTCCCAGGCCGCGGCCGGGATCATGTCGCGCTGCGCGACATCGCGCACCGACCCGAAGCCCTGCGACCGCAGCAGCGCCGCCATGGCGGCCGGCGTGAACAGCGAGATCCAGGGCTCGCCCCGCTCAGCCAACGCCTGCCCGACCAGGTCCGCGTAGAGCTGTCCGGCGGCATCGCGCAACGAGGCGGGCAGCATGTAATCCACGACGATCTCGCTGCCCGGCGCGAAGCCACCGAGCACCGCCACGGCCAGCTCGATGGCGGCCGAATTCAGGTACATGGTCACGCCCAGCCAGCTCACGAACGTCGGCGCCGCGCGATCAAAGCCGGCCCGGGCCAGACCATCATCGAGGCAGTCCCGGCCGAATTCCACCGGGACGAACGTGACGCCGTCCGGCGCGGGCTGGATGCGGCGCTTGTACTCCTGGGTGGCCGGATGATCGACCTCGAACACCCGCACCCGGTCAGCCAGCGGCGACCGGTAGCCGAACGAGTCCAGCCCGGCGCCGAGCACCACGTACTGACTGATCCCGCGCTGGACGCCGTCGGCCAGCCGATCCTCGGTGTAACGGCTCCGGCAGGTGACCTGGGCCCGGGCGCCGGCCAGCACCGGGTGCGTGCCGTGCATCCGGTGAAATCCGGTGAGCTCGTCAGCCCGCTCGCCGAGCATGGCCTCGGCCAGCGTGTCGGCAAAGATCGGCGGACCGGAATCGACGATGAGATGAGCGGCGCGTGCCGCGGCCGCGGTAAGCGCGGTGAGACTCGGCTGCCCGTCATTTTTCACACAGGCAAGACTACAATTACAATGTCCATATAATAACACAAAATACCAATTAAAACAATGGCTAGGCCGTAACACTTGGGCGCCAATTTGTATTCGCCGGCCGGCCATGGACGTTCTCTCGGAGGATAAGCATGAGCACCGACCGTGCCCTCGCGCCGTTCGAGGCGGACGAGCGAACCACGCTGACCGGGTTCCTGGATTTCCAGCGTGCCACCCTAGCCGTCAAGTGCGAACGTCTGACCGACGACCAGCTGCGGCAGCAGGCCGTCCCGCCGTCCCGCCTGTCCCTGCTCGGCCTGGTCAGGCACATGGCCGAGGTGGAGCGCAACTGGTTCCGGCCCGTGCTCAGCGGCGAGCCGATGGCGCTGTACTTCGGGTCGGACATGGACTGGGAGGCCTCGTTCCGCGAGGTGCCGACGGCCGACGTGGCCGAGGCGTTCCGCATCTGGCGCGCCGAGTGCGATCACTCCCGCGCCCTGGCGGCCGCGGCGCCGTCGCTGGACGTCCGCGGGTTCCGGCACAGCGGCTACGTGTCGCTGCGCTGGGTCATCACTCACCTGATCGAGGAGTACGCCCGGCACAACGGCCATGCCGACCTGCTCAGGGAGCGGCTGGACGGCTCGACCGGAGAATAAGGCGGGCCCCCCGCTTTCTTGGGGTGCTAACCCCCTTGATACGCGTTATATCGTGATGTAGCCTCGGGTTCAGTGGCAGCGCACCCTGCCCGCTTCCGAGCCAGCCAGCGGCCCGCGCCGTCGGCGGCGACGAGGACAAGGGTCTACGACTCGCGTGCCTTACCAGTCATGGCCAGTTCACCGTGGCGGGCTGACGCGGGCCGTCCCGCCAGGAAAGAAAATGATCATGACTCAGGACAAGGCCCGTAAGGCCGCCATCCGCCACCGCATGGCCGAGACCGGCGAGCCCTACAGCGTGGCCAGGCACGTGATCGGCGACGAGGACCCGCCCGGCGAAGAGCACAGCGAGGAACACGCCGAGGAGCACGCGGAGCACCACCGCGAGGAACGCGTCGAGGAGCACGCCGAGCACGACCGCGAGTGGAACGCCCGGCTGGCCGAGGAGCGCGCCGATGAGGCCCATCGCCTGGCCGACCAGGCCCGCGAGCGAGCCGAACGAGCCAGGGAACGAGCCGAGCACGCCGACGAGGCCGCCGACATGGCGGAAGATGCGGCCGACATGGCCCAGCAGGCCGCCGACCTGACCAGCGACTGGGCCGAACCCGAGGACCGGGCCCAGGCCCGGGAGCGCGCCCGGCAGGCCCGGCAGGCCGCCGATGAGGCCCGCCGCCGCGCCGAGCGGGCCGAACGGCAGGCCGACGCGGCCGAGGAAGCCGCCGACGAGGCGGAAGAACTGGCCAACGAGGCCGAGGAGATGATGGACCCGGACTACGAGGAACTGCCCCGGTTCCACATCCAGGGCGAGCATCATCACCACGGCGAACATCACCGCTACGGGCACGGCGAGCAGCATCACCGCAGCAGTGATCCGGTCGAGCGGCTGCAGGAACGGATCGAGGAGGTCATGCGGCGGTTCGAGGTGTTCAAGGGCCGGGCCGACCGGCTGGTCAGCCAGGCCGAGCGCATCTTCGGCCCGCCCCGCGCGACCCAGGCTCGGTCCGCCCCGGCGCCCCCGCCTGCCCCGGGCACCCCAGACGCGCCGGAGGCGCCGGACCGCTAAGCGGCCTCCGGATCCGGACCCTGGCCCGGCCCGTGATCACGCGGGCCGGTCCGTGATCACGCGGGCCGGGCCGCCGCCGCCCGGGCCTCTGCTACCTGGCGCACGATCGCCTGCGCCCCGGCCGCCTCGGCGGTCACGCGCGCCTCCTCGGCCAGGGCCAGCGCATCCTCCCGCCGGCCCTGGCCGGCCGCGATGTAGATCAGCCCGACCTGGTTCGAGGCCACGCCGGCCATCGAGCCGTCCGCCCGGCGCAGCCGGGTCGACTCCTCCAGGTACTGCCGCGCGGCCTCGAGCCGGCCCGCCGCGTGCTCGGCGATGCCCAGGTGCCGCAGCGCCTCGGCCATGGTCATGGTGTCCCCGGCCTGGGTGGCCAGCTCCAGCGACCGCTGCAGCACGGGCACCGCGGCGCCGTTGTCCCGGCGGACCACCTGATGGCAGCAGCCGATCCAGAACAGCGCGTCGCCCTCGCCGCGCAGATCACCACGCGCCCGGTACAACTGCGCCGCCCGCTCGAACAGCCCCAGCTCACGCGGATCCTCCGCCGCCTCGCCTTCGGCCCGCTGCACCAGGAACCGGCCGTGGATGACCCGGCCGCGGGCCAGGGCCAGATCCGCCTCGACGCCGTCCAGTTCCCGGTCCGCGTCGTCCAGCGCCCCGGCCTCGCCGTCCAGGATGGCCCGCTCGTAGGCCCGCCTGGACCGTTCGGTCCGCTCGTCGGTGCTCATGTCCTCACCCCGTCCTGTGCCGCCTGCCCCGTCCTGTGCCGCCTGCCCCGGCCCGGCCAGGCCAGGCTACTCCCGGGCGCGGCGGCACCGGTCACGCGTCGCGCCGCCGGAGCAGCAGCCCGCCGGCCAGCAGCGCCGCCGCAGCCCAGGCGCCCAGCACGCCGAGCCCGGGCCACGGGCCTATGGGCAGGCTGCTCAGGCCGGTGGTGGCCTGGATGGCCAGCCCGGCGGTCATCGGCCCGATCTGATCGACGTACCGGGTCAGGTGCGGGTCGCCGACCGCCGCGCCGACGATGGGGAACAGGTAGAGCAGCCCGAGCACGATCCCGATGGCCGCGGCGGAGTCCCGCACCGCGGCGGCGATGCCCAGGCTGAGCAGGGCGATCAGGGCCAGGTAGAGGACCGAGCCGAGGGCAGCGCGCAGTACCGGGCCGTCTGACGGGACCAGTGCCGGGTAGCCGTGCGCCGGGCCGATGCCGTGGCCGGGCAGGATCAGCCGGCCCGCCAGCAGCGAGGCGCCTACGGCGACGGCCCCGGCCGCCAGCACGGGGCCGGTCAAGATGGCGGCCTTGGCGGCCAGCACCGTGATCCGGCACGGCATCGCGGTCAGCGTGGTCCGGATCAGCCCGGTGCTGTACTCGCCGCTGACGGTCATGACGGCCACGATGGCGATGACCGCCTGGCTCAGGTAGATCCCGGTCAGGCTGATCTTGGCCGGGTCTTCGGCGCAGGTCCCTGACGGGCACCGGACCGACGCCGCCACCGCGGTACCCACCGCCACGGTCAGCGCGACGGCCGTCAGTAGCAGCCACCCGGTGCTGGCCACCGTGCGCAGCTTGGTCCACTCCGCGTGCAGAGCGCTCATGCGTCCCTCCGGCGCAGCAGGTATCCGGCCAGGACCAGGGCCAGCGCGGTCCAGGCGCACAGCACCGCGAACCCTGCCCACGGGGCCAGCGGATAGTACCCGTTGCCCGGCGTGTAGCTGGCCGCGACCTGCGGGTACGCGGGATAGGGCTGCTGGATGGCGAAGCCCGCCGCCGGGGTGACCCGCAGCAGCCAGTCCGCTGCCCCGGCCGGCAGCAGCATCAGCGGGACCGCGAAGAAGTACGGCAGGACGATAACCGCGATGACGGTGGTGACCGCCGCCGCGCTGTGCCGCAGGATGGCGCCCAGCGCCACGGCCAGCATCGCGGCCACGCCGACCAGCGCCGCGGTGCCGACGATCAGCCGCACGTCGGTGAGCGGGGGCACCGGGTCGACGCTCACGCCGCGGGTGCGCATCAGCCGCGGCTCGATGAGCGAGGCGGCGTAGGCACCCGGCAGCGTGACCGCGAACGCGGCCAGCCCGATGACGACGGCCTTGGCGGCCAGGACCCGGGACCGCCGTGGGCTCGCGACCAGGGTGACGCGGATCAGGCCGCGCCGGTACTCGGCGGTCATGAACATGGTGGCCACCACGATCACCGCGATCAGCCCGGCGAACGTGCCGATCAGGGTCTGCGCCACCGAGTAGCCGCCGTTCCCGCCTCCGGACGGCGACGGGGCGATGTCGCCGGTCCCGGTCACGGTGACGGCGCCGCCGGAGGAGTGGTACCCGACGCCCGGCATCCCGCTGGGTCCGCCGACATCGGTGGCCGCCCAGCCGCCGCCGGACCCGACGCCGGTGACGGCGACCTGGTCGAAGGTGGCGGTGGCCTGGGTCGGACCGCCGCTCGAGCTCGACCCGGTGTCGGACGAGCTGATCAGCTGAGACGAATCCGGGGAGGCGGCGAACAGCCCGGCCTGCACGGTCGAGGGCAGCCCGGCCAGCGTGGCCGTGCCGACCTTCGCCCAGTGCGTGCCGTCGGCCGAGTCGTAGCCGGTGATGACCGTACCCGAGCGAGTCAGCCGTAGCCAGCGCGGGCCCGGCCCGGCCAGGCCCGGCGTGTCCTGGGCGTAATCCCATTGCATGCGCACCCCGTGGCCGCCGGTGACCATCATCGCCGCGTACGCCGACCCCGGGACGGTGCTGGCCTTGATGATGATCCCGGCCTTGGACCACGGCTGCAGGCCCGGGCCGGTCAGATCGGCCACCCGGACGGTGAGGCTGCCCGCCGGGCCCAGCGGCTGGTGCACGAAGTAGAAGCCGTCGGTCACCGCCTCGCCGCCGGGACCGGTCAGCACCGCGCAGGCCGGGCCGCCCACGCTGTTCGAGCCGTTGGGCTGGATGCCGCCGCATTCGCTGTGGTTGAGCAGGCCGACCCCCACGACCAGCAGGCCGGCGACGATCAGGGCGATGACCCAGCCGCGGACCGTCCGCAGCTTGGTCCACTCCGCCCGCAGCAGCTGCGCGATCCCGGCGGGCCGTGGCGCCAGTTCCGGCTGGTACGGCGTGATCAGCCCGGCGGTCATGACGCCGCTCCGGCCGCTCGGAACTCCACCGCCTGGCCGGTCAGCTCCAGGTAAGCCTGTTCCAGGCTGGCCTGCTGGGCGGACACCTCGCTGAACGGGATGTCCTTGGCGGCCAGGAGAGCCACGACCCGTTCGGCCGCCATCCCTGAGAGGGACAGCGCGTCGGGTCCGGTGGCCGAGACCTGCGCCCCAGCGGACCCCAGCAGCGCCATGGCGTCGGCGCGGGCGGTGGTGCGCAGCAGGACCCGGTCGCCGGATGCGGCCGCGATCAGCTCACGGACGCTGGTGTCGGCGATGACTTGGCCGCGGCCGACCACTACCAGGTGCTCCGCGACCTCGGCCAGCTCGCCCATCAGGTGGCTGGAGACCAGCACGGCGCGGCCCTGGGCGGCCAGCGTCCGCAGGTAGCCGCGCATCCATACGATGCCTTCGGGATCCATGCCGTTGAACGGCTCGTCCAGTATCAGCACCGGCGGGTCGGCCAGCAGCGCGGCCGCGATGCCCAGCCGCTGGCGCATGCCGAGCGAGTAGCCGCCCGCCTTGCGGCGGATCACCGGCTCCAGCCCGGCCTGGGCGGCTACCTCGTCGACCCGGCCGGCGCCCAGGCCCTGGGAGTGGGCCAGCCACAGCAGGTGGTTGCGGGCCGAACGGCCCGGCTGCAGGGCGCCGGCGTCAAGGAGCGCCCCGACCTGGCTGAGCGGGTGCCGCAGCGAGACGTACGGCTGCCCGCCGATCAGCGCGGTGCCCGCGTCGGCCGCGTCCAGGCCGAGGATGACCCGCATGGTGGTGGATTTGCCGGCGCCGTTCGGCCCGACGAACCCGGTGACCTCGCCGGGGGCGACGGTGAACGTCATCCCGTCCAGGGCCTGCGTCGGCCCGAAGCGCTTGCGCAGGCCGGTGACCTCGATCGTCGTCATGACCGGTGTTGTATGACACCGCGGGTGTCAGCACGGTGTCGGAGGCCGACACTTCCGGCGGCCCCTCACAGCACGGCCAGGTCCATCCGGGCCAGGTGGTCCGGGTCGGAGATGATCTCGATCTGGGTGATCTTGTCGTCCGGGATGGTGAACACCAGGACCAGTGCGAGCCGGCCCTGTGGCGCCATGACGATCCCCGGGCTGCCGTCGATCAGGGCGATGCCCGAGTAGCGCGCCCGCCTGGAGGCCAGGACCGCGCCGCGGCCTACGGTCGCCGCGCCGACCAGCGTGTCGGTCATGCCCGGCGGCACCGACGCCGCGTCCGCGTGCAGCACCACGTCGGGGTCGAGCACGGCCAGCAGCGCCTCCAGGTCACCGCCGCGGGAGGCAGCCAGGAACGCGGCCGCGACCTCCCGCGCCGCCTTCCGCCGCCCGTCGGGCAGCGGGGGAGTGCCCTGGACCCGGCGGCGGGCCCGGCTGGCCAGCTGGCGGGCCGCGGTCGGCGAGCGTCCCGTGACCGTCCCGATCTCGTCGAACGGCAGCCCGAACATGTCGTGCAGCACGAACGCGACCCGTTCGGCGGGGGCCAGCGTGTCCAGCACGACCAGCAGCGCGTAGCCCACCGAGTCGGCCAGCTCCGCCTCCTGCTCGGGCCCGGCTGTCGTGTCCGCGGCCGCCTGGCCCGGATCCAGCGGCTCCTCGCGCCGGGACTTGCGGGCGCGCAGCATGTCCAGGCAGATCCGGGCCGCCACGGTGGTGAGCCAGCCGTCCAGGTTGGCCACGTCCTTGGTGTAGCCGGCCGCGGCGCGGATCCAGGCTTCCTGGACCGCGTCCTCGGCCTCGGCCAGCGAGCCGAGCATCCGGTAGGCCACCGCCCGCAGGCGGGGGCGGCTGGCCTCGAACCTGGCGGCCAGCCAGTCGTCGTCAGTCATCGGTCCCCATCATCTCTCGAGTTCCCTCACCTCCCTGACGGATCGCGCCGCGCCGGTGTGACCGGCGGGACCGTGGCCGCCGGCCACGTGGCGTGTCAGCATGGCAGCAGCGGCCGACACCGGACTGACACCTGCGTCCTGGCATCGTGGCACCAGGCTCACGTTCGGGAAGGGACTGACCGGGGATGAGAGTGCTGGTCGTAGAGGATTTCGAGGTGCTGGCCAGGAGCATAGGGACCGGGCTGCGCCGCGAGGGCATGGCCGTCGACGTCGCGCTGGACGGGGATGACGCGCTCGAGCACCTGGCCGTCACCCGCTACGACGTCGTGGTGCTGGACCGGGACCTGCCCGGGACCCACGGCGACGAGGTCTGCCGCCGGCTGGTAGCCGGGGGATCGGGGAGCCGGGTGCTGATGCTGACCGCGGCCAGCACGGTCAAGGAGCGGGTGGACGGCCTGGGCCTGGGCGCCGACGACTACCTGCCCAAGCCGTTCGACTTCGCCGAGCTGGTGGCGCGGGTCCGGGCCCTGGCCCGGCGCTCCGCCGCCGCCCTGCCACCCACGCTGGAGGCCGCCGACCTGACCCTGGATCCCAGCCGCCTGGTCGCGTTCCGCGGCGGACGGCGGCTCGAGCTGAGCCGGAAGGAGTTCGCGGTTCTTGAGTGCCTGCTGGCCGTGCCGGGCCGGGTGGTCTCCGCCGAGGAACTCCTCGAGCGGGCCTGGGACGAGGCGGCCGACCCCTTCACCACCGCGGTCAAGACGACCATCCGCCGGCTGCGGGCCAAGCTCGGCGATCCGCCGGTCATCCACACCGTCCGCGAGGGCGGCTACCGGATCGGAGCAGCGTGATGTCCCTGCGGCGCCGGCTCCGCTTCCCCCGGGGCACCCTGCGCATCCAGCTCGCCCTGCTCTACGCCGGGTTCTTCGCCGCCTGCGGCGTAGTGCTCCTGGTCCCGGTGCTCACGATCAGATCCTCGCTGCCCGATACCGTGACCCCGGCGATCCTGGCCCAGAACAACGCCGATGTCCGGGACCAGATCATCAGAGCGGGCGCCATCCTGGTGGCCCTGTCGGCGCTGTCCCTCGGGGCGGGCTGGCTGATCGCGGGCCGGTTCCTGCGCCCGCTGCGCACGATCACCGCCACCGCCAGGAACATCTCGGCCAGCAACCTGAGCCGCCGGGTGGCCCTGGGCCGCCGTGACGACGAGTTCGCCGAACTCGGCGCCACCCTGGACAGCCTGTTCGCCCGGCTGGAGGCGTCATTCGAGTCGCAGCGGCGTTTCGTGGCCAACGCCTCCCATGAGCTGCGCACCCCTCTAGCCGCCGAACGGACCCTGCTGCAGGTGGCGCTGGCCGATCCCGGTGCCACCGCCGAGACGTTGCGCTCGGCCTGCCGGGACGCCTTGAGCATGGGCGACCAGCAGGAACGCCTGATCGAGGCGCTGCTGACCCTGGCCAGCGGCGAGCGCGGCGTGGAGCAGTGGGAGCCATTCGATCTGGCCGAGCTGGCCGGCCAGGTCGCCGAGCAGCGCCACGCCGAGGCCGGGCGCCGGGAGGTCCGTCTCGAGACCGTGCTGTCCGCGGCGCCCGCCACGGGCGACCCGAGCCTGATCGAATCCCTGGTGGCCAACCTGGTCGACAACGCGCTGCGCCACAACGGGCCGGGCGGCTGGGCCGAGGTGTCGACCTCCATGACGGCCGGGCAGGCCCGGATCCGGGTCTGCAACAGCGGTCCCGTGATCCCGCCCGGCGAGGTGGACCGGCTGTTCCAGCCGTTCCAGCGGCTCGGCCGGGAGCGGACCGGGTCAGTCGGCGGGCACGGGCTCGGCCTGGCCATCGTCCGGGCCATCGCCGACGCTCACGGCGCCATCCTGGTCGCGGCGGCCCGCCCGGAAGGCGGTCTCGACATCGAGGTGAGCCTTCCCTAGCGGCGCGCTGTCACATACCCACGCCGCGATCCGTCAGGTCGTTCGACACGTCCGCCGGATACGAAAGGGGACACCATGCGAGTCTTCGTCGCCGGGGCGAGCGGTGCGATCGGCACCCGGCTCGTTCCGCAGCTCATCGATCAGGGCCACGAGGTGACCGGCACGTTCCGGTCGCCGGGACACGACCAGCGGGTGCGGGCGCTGGGCGCGGAGCCGGTCGCGCTCGACCTGCTCGACCCGGCCGCGGTACGCCGGGCCGTCCTGGCGGCCAGGCCCGACGCGATCATCCATCAGGCGACCGCGCTGGCCGACGTGCGCTTCGGCCGGAGCCTGGACCGCAGCTTCGGGCCGACTAACCGGCTGCGGACTGAGGGTACCGACGCGCTGCTGGCCGC
Organism: uncultured Actinomycetes bacterium; assembly: GCA_963790065.1. Classification (GTDB taxonomy): domain Bacteria; phylum Actinomycetota; class Actinomycetes; order Streptosporangiales; family Streptosporangiaceae; genus Palsa-504. The sequence continues at coordinate 995,343 of CAWBNK010000006.1, forward strand.
CGCGCGGGAGGCGGGCGTGGCCCGGTTCGTCGCCCAGAGCTTCGCCAGCTACCGCTATGCGCGGGAGGGCGGGCCGGTCAAGACCGAGGCCGACCGGCTCGACCCCGACCCGCCCGCCATGGCGGCCGAGACCAACGCCGCCATGCGTCACCTGGACGAGGCCGTCACCGCCGCCGGCGGGATCGCGCTGCGTTACGGCGGCTTCTACGGCGCCGACAATGACGGGCTGGTCAGCCCGGTGCGCAAGCGGCAGTTCCCGATCATCGGCGCGGGCGGCGGCATCTCCTCCTTCATCCACCTGGACGACGCCGCCGCGGCCACTGTTCTCGCGCTGGAGCACGATGGCGCCGGCCTGTACAACATCGTCGACGACGAGCCCGCCCCGATGAGCGAGTGGCTGCCCGCGCTGGCCGCCGCGCTCGGCGCCAAGCCGCCCCGCCGCGTCCCGCTGTGGCTCGCGCGGCTGGTCGCGGGGAAGGGCATGGTGATGATGGCCGTCGGGTCCCGCGGCGCCTCGAACCAGAAGGCCAAGCGTGAGCTGGGCTGGACGCCGCGCTATCCCAGCTGGCGGCAGGGGTTCCCGGCCGCCTACGCGACCCGGGCCCAGGAGCGAACTCCCGTCGACCGCGGTTAGGTCAGAACTTGATCTTGTGCTGCTCCCGCTTCTTCCGCAGCCGCTCCGCCTCGCGCGCTTGTTTCTTGCGTAGCAGTTCTGCGTCGCGTTTCTGCTTCTTGAGGGCCAGATCCTGCTTCTTGCGCAGGTCATCAGCGGTGCGCTGGTACTTCTTGCCGATCGTTTGGAGGGCAGTCCTGTGCTTCTTGTCCAGATCCCGGGACAGAGCCGCCTGCTCCTTGCCCAGTTGGCGTTTTTTGGCCCGGAGCTGTTTCTCGAGCTCACGGATTTCGCGAGCCTGCTTCAGCTTTAGCTGACGTTCTGCAGAGACCATGGCGCCCACCCCCAAGGTGAATGCGGTCGTGCCCCCCATATAGCGACACGGTTACGTCCGCACCAGATCAGATGATTTATCCCTGTAGGCAGGTTCCGTAAACCCTGCGCCGAAACCCTGTGCCGCGGCCCGTCCGCGGGCTCAGGGAAATGTCGTGCCCGGCCGGTAACGTGCTGGGCATGACTGACGCGCATGAAGTGGTCGCCGCCTACTGGGCCGCGGCCGAGGCCCGGGACTGGGAGGCGTTCGGCGCGCTGCTCGCCGACGACGTGCTCTACCGCGGCCCGCAGACCAGGGAGCAGGTCCGCGGCCGGGAAGCCTACCTCCGGTTCAACGCGGAGGGCTTCGCCTACGACTGGCACCTCACCGTGCAGCGGATCGTCGGCGAAGGCCAGCACGCGGCCAGCTGGACCGAGTTCACCGGCCCGGAAGGAACACAGCCTGGCCTGTGCTTTTTCGAGCTGGCCGGCGACGGCCGGATCGCCCGGATCACCGACTTCTGGCCCGACCCGTACGACCTTCCCGCCAGCCGTGCTCACCTGGTCGAGCGCTACTAACCGGCGTGGTGAGGTGGCGGGATCAGAGCGGCTGAGCCACGATGGCCGGGTGAGGGACTGGGTAGCCTGGCACGCGGCCTACGACGATCCGGCTTCGCCGCTGAGCGCGCGGCTGAGATGCGTCCGGTCGCACCTTTCCGACGCCATCGACCAGGCGCCGCCGGGCCCGGTGCGGCTGGTCAGCCTGTGCGCGGGCCAGGGGCATGACGTCATCGGAGTGCTGCCGGGTCATCCCCGGCGCGAGGATGTCCGCGCCGTGCTGGTCGAATCCGACGAGCATAACGCCGGCCTGGCCCGCCGGGCGGCCGCCGGGCACGGCCTGGCCCGGGTTGAGGTCCGCCAGGCCGACGCGAGCCTGGTGACCGGCTTCGCCGACGCGCTGCCCGCCGACGTGCTGCTGCTGTGCGGCATCTTCGGCAACGTGAGCGATCACGACATCCGGCGCACCGTCCAGGCCGCGCCCGCTCTGTGCCGTGCGGGCGCGACCGTGATCTGGACCAGGCACCGGCGCCCGCCCGACCTGACGCCGCAGATACGGCAGTGGTTCGCCAGCGGCGGCTTTGCCGAGATCGCCTTCGACGCGGTAGAGACCAGCACCCTGATCGGAGTGGGGGTCGGCCGGCTCGGCCGTGCTCCGGCAGGCGGGCTGCCCCGCGGTCGGCTCTTCACCTTCGGCAGTGCGCGATCATGAGCCGCAGCACCATGGCCGCCGTCGTACCTCCCGTCTAGACTGCGCGCGTGAAGCACGCGATCGATGTGGCACCGTTTGGCGAGCTGGCCGATCCGCGAGTCCTGGCCGAGCTCGCGATCGCTGCGGAGGAACGTGGCTGGGACGGATTCTTCGTCTGGGATCACGTGGTGTACCGCGCGCCGGTCCGGGCCGTGGCCGATCCGTGGGTGGCACTCGCGGCGGTGGCGTGCGCGACGAGCACGGTGCGGATCGGGCCGCTGATCACGCCGCTATCGCGCTGGCGCGTGCACAAGGTGGCCCGGGAGACGGTCACCTTGGACCTGCTGAGCTCGGGCCGCCTCACCCTCGGGGTCGGGCTCGGCAGCGCACGCAACGGCGAGCTCGAACCGTTCGGGGAGGTCGCCGATCCACGCGAGCGGGCCCGCCTGCTCGATCAAGGTCTCAGCGATCTGGTCAGGTACTGGGCCGGGGAGTTCCAGCCGGTTCCGCTGCAGCAGCCGAGGATCCCCGTGTGGGTGGCGGCGGAGTGGCCGCACCGGCGGCCGGTGCGGCGGGCGCTGAGGTGGGAGGGCCTGTTCCCCATCGGCCTGCCCGGCCCCGCGGCGCTGGCCGAGCTGGTCGGCGAGGTCCGCGAGTCGCGGCCCGCCGGTGATCCGTTCGACGTGATCGTGGGCATTCCGCCAGGTGATGACCCGGAGCCCTGGGCGCGGGCCGGCGCGACCTGGACGGTCACTGATTTCGGCATGCAACCTACCCAGGCCCAGGTGCGTGCGGTAATCGACGCTGGCCCGGCCTGACCGCTGGCGCTACCTCGCCAGCACGGGTGATCCACAGGACCGGAACCCGGCCCCTTATTACCAGGGCCGCCGCCGTTGACAGGTACTATCAAAGTGATATCATATTGATAGTGCTCGGGTAACCGGCACCACAGCCACAGGAGGCATCCCGATGAACGCAGCCATGTTCGACTACACACCCTTCGCCAACGCCAGGAAAGGTCTGCGCGGGTGGTGGCTAACTCCGCCGCGACGCGGCATCTACCGCCTGATCGCGCCCTGGGAGTACCGCCACCTCCGCGTCTTCGGGGGCGGGCGTATCGCCGGGGGCATCGTCGCGGCCGTTGCCAGCGTCATATGCCTCGGGTACGGCGTCTACGGATGGGCAGCCTTCTTCCTGGCTGTCGCGGCGCTGAACCTCGCGGGCGGCTCCTGGTTCCTCGCTATCGCCGGCCCCGTATCTGCCCGAACCCTGAAGTAGCCTGGGCCGATGTTCTCGCCTCAGGGCCCGTCCGTGCGCGAGCTGGCGGCGCAGGCGCTGTCCTCGGTCGAGGGCGGCTACGACCTGCTGGCCCCGAAGTTCGACCACACGCCCTTCCGCACCCCCGATGCCGTGCTCGACGCGACCGCCGGCGCATTGCGCTCGCTCGGCCCGTTCGGCCGGGGACTGGACGTGTGCTGCGGCACCGGCGCAGGCATCCGGGTCCTCAGATCCGCGTGCCAAGGACCGGTCCTGGGCGTCGACTTCAGCACGGGCATGCTCGCGCAGGCCCGCCATGCCTACCCGGACCCCACGTGGGTCCGGGCTGACGTCCGGGCCCTGCCCTTCGCTGGGGCCGTTGACCTGGCGGTCAGTTTCGGGGCGCTCGGCCACTTCCTGCCCGCCGAACGGCCCGCGCTGTTCGCCGGCGTGCACCGCGCGCTGCGCCCTGGCGGGATTTTCGCGTTCCCGATCGTCGCGCCGACGCCCATCGCCTCACGCTGGTACTGGGCCCTGCTCGGGTTCGACCTGGCCATGCGGGTCCGCAATGCCGTGTGGCGGCCCCCGTTCGTCATGTACTACCGCACCTGCCCGCTGCACGCGGTCCGCGACGACCTGACCGCGTCCGGATTCACCGTGACGACCCTCCCCTTGACTGCTCTCGGCTGTCGCCAGGACGGCAGCCCATGGTGCCGGCTTGTCCTCGCGCGCCGGGCCGGCTCAGCCCTGACTGCCGCGGGCACCTGACCTACTGGGCGGATCCGCCCGTCCGGGCATCAACATCTTTATCTGCCGAACGGACCGTGGTGTTCCGCCCGGCCCATGTTCCGGCCGAGCGGCGTGGCCGGGGCGGTCGGTGTCCGCCCCGGCCCGGAACTCGGAGCGTCCTACGACCGGAGGTAGAACTCGTCCGCGTCGTAGTCGGTCACCTCCATCATGTCGGGCGCCAGGCCGAACTCCTGGAACGCCGGGAACAGCTGCTCGGCCCCGTACCGGTCCGCGTGCGCCTTTGACTCCCACACGGCCACCACCTGCAGGCCGCGGGTGTCCGTGCCGGCCGCCCAGCTGATCAGGCCGTCGATGTCCTGGGGCGGGCTGGTCTTGGCGTTGACCTTATTGAAGTCGTCGACCGTGTGGCCGGGCGCGGCGGTGATGTGGACGTAGGTCATGGTGTCCTGCCTTTCGGGTATGTGTCACCGGACAGGACGGACGTTACGGGGCGGCCGCGGCCGCGCCATCGGCCGAAATACTCATGTCCGGTACTCATTCCGCGGGTTCGGCGGCCGGCGCGGGCGACGCGCTCGACCAGACCGCGATCTGGCTCCGGTTGGCGAAGCCGAGCTTGGTCAAGATGTGCTGGACGTGGTTCTGCGCGGTCCGTTCGGAGACGTACAGCGCCTCGGCGATCTGCCGGTTGGTCAGTCCCTTCCCGACCAGCCGGGCGACTTCCCGCTCGCGCGGGCTTAGCGGCGCCGACCCCTACCCGCCCCGCGCCGTCTCCGGTCGCCACCAGCCCTAAGCCGAAGCCGAAGCCGAAGCCAGCGCCCGTTCCTACACCTGTCCGTACCACGTTGCCGGTGACCGGCTGAGGATCCGCAACCCCCACCGGCCTGGGCCTCCCCGGGGGCCGGCCCAGGCCGGTCCCCGGGGGAGGCGCGTCGCGCCACTCCGGACCATGGTCTAGGACGCTGGACCCGGACCGCGCGATAACGTGGCCCGGTGGCATGTCGCATAACGGAACTAGTCCTCGACGCACACGATCCTGACCTGCTGGCCCGGTTCTGGTGCACGGTCCTCGGCTATGTCGAGCTCGACCGCGTCGACGGCAGCATCGAGATCGGACCGCCGGAGGCTGGCTTCGGCGGTCCGCAGCCCACCATCGTCATCGACCGGACGGACGAACCCAAGAATGGCAAGCTCCGGCTGCACATCGACGTCAACGCCACCGACCGCGACCAGGAGGCGGAGCTCGACCGGCTGCTCGCAGCGGGCGCCCGCCGGGCCGACATCGGCCAGACCGGCAACGAAAGCTGGCACGTGCTAGCCGACCCGGAGGGCAACGAGTTTTGCCTGCTGCGACGGCAGGTGCCGCCGGTGTAGGAGCGTCGTACCGTGCTACGTTGATGACCAGAGACCCCTTCCGCGCGTCGGACGCGTCTGCCGTAGTCCTGCGGAAGGAGCCGCAACTCATGCCACGTCTCTACGGTCCCGGGCACTTCACCGAGGACCCTTACTCGCAAGTCGTTTCGCCCCACGGCATTCCGGTGGACAACCTCGTCGCCGTCCTCCAGAAGGAGATCAGGCGCAGTCGCATCGACGACGCCGTGCTCGCCGCCTACGAGATGTTCATAACCTCGGCGGATGTCGCTCAGCACTTGTGGCGGCGCCTGCGGATCATCGCGGTTGAAGACGTGGGAATGGGCCTGCCTCTCGGGCCTGTGCTGATCGACGTGCTCCACCGTAACTTCAATGCCAACCCGGGCGGGGACTGGATGACGGCGTGTCACGCCGTGCGCCTGCTCGCCACCGCGCCCAAGGACCGCACTAGTTCCGAGCACGCCGAGTGGGTCGCCGCGAAGGTCGCTCTCGGGGAAGCGCTGGTCGAGGTCCCGGACTACGCCCACTGCGTGCACACACGCGCCGGTCAGGAACTGGGGCGCGGTCTGATGCAGTGGTGGGACAACGGCGCTCAAGTGCGCGACGAACTGCCCTCGGCGGATCACCGGTACCGTGCGGAGCTGATCGAGATCCACCGCCGCGACGAAGCGGAGAACGGGACCGCGTCTCGTCCGTCCCGTTGGGCAAGCGCCACCGCGCCACCCGGCTGTGACTGAGATGCAGGCGTTATCCGGCGAACGACACCCGGTTCCATGTGGCCCCCGCGTCTCTGGTGATCCACAGAGTGCCGCGGGCCGATAGCGCCACGCCCTGCTCGTCGGTTTCGAACCCGACGAGCGAGAAGCCGCCCGGCGGCCCCGCCAGGGCGACGGTCCAGGCTCCCCCGGAAGAAACCAGGGTGTTGCCGTTCCACGAGAAGCGCTTGCCGGTGATCGCCGTCACGCCGTCCGACCAGGCCGGCGGCGCTGTGATGGCCGTCCAGGCCGACCCCCCGTCAGTGGAGACGTAGGCCAGGCCGTACTGGGCCGACTGGCCCTGGACGTCGCAGATGAGCACCAGGCTGCCATCGGTGGAGGCACCAAGCTCGACGTCCGGCACCGGCAGCGAGGCGGGACACGGCACGGCCAGGTGCCGCCCGGCTTGGGTCCCGGTGTACACCTCGACTGAGGGCGGAATAGGCCCGGCGCCCTCCTGGCCGACCACGTAGGCGGTCGGCCCGTGGACGACCAGCGTGGCGCTGCGGTCCGGGGTGAAGCCGAGGTTCGTCCAGACGGTGCTGCCGACCGGGGCGCGCCAGACGTCCGGGTAGGGCTGCGGGCCGGCGATGGCCCAGACCCAGCCGGAGGCGGTCTCCAGCGATAGCACCTGGCTGAGCCGGCCGGGCTGCCAGCTCGCCGCTCCGTCCGTGGTGAGCCACAACGCACCGTCGGTGCTCCACGCGTAGCCGTCGGCGGAGGTGGCGAAGCGCAGGTGGGTCACCCCGGCCGGGGGTGCTGGAAGCGCCGTCCAGCTCAGCGCCCCGTCGCCAGTCGTGAGCAGCTGCCCGGAGCCGAGGGCCCAACCGCGCTGGGCCGACACGAAGCTCACGTCGCTGGCCGCGAAGCCGGGACGGACCGAAGCCGGCGGGCTGCTGCTGGGCGTCGAGGCCGGCGAGGGCGAGGCAGCCGCGGATGCCGCAGCCGCGGATGCCGCAGCCGCGGTCGGCGCTGGCGTGGAAACGGAGCTTGCCGGGCTCGAGGTGCCACAGGCCGTCACGACGGCTAGGGCCAGCAGGGCAGCACCGGCGGCGGCGGCGCGCATGGTGTTCATGTCCCTAAGACGCCGCAACGCGCCGTGGCGTTGGACGGATAGATCGTCCGCCGGGCACCAGCCAGCTCCAGCGTCTGGTCATTATCGGCGTCGGCCTGCCATCATGAGGATTGGAGTCAATATGGCCTCGCGCACCTCGTCAGCGGCCGGCGGGCTGGAGTACGAACGCGTCCTGGATCGCGTGGCCGACGCGGTACGGACCGTGCTCGGTCGCGGACGCGTGCCGGATGAGATTCCCGAGCTCGCCAGCGCCGATCCGCACATGTTCGGCTTGGCCGTCGCGACTGTCGAGGGCGAAGTACACGGGGTCGGGGAGTGGCGCCGGCGGTTCTCGATCCAGAGCATCTCGAAGTTGTTCACGCTTGCTCTGGTCATCGAGAAGGATGGCGAGGCGGTGTGGACCCGGGTTGGACGCGAGCCATCGGGCACTGCATTCAATTCGCTTGTCCAGCTCGAGTACGAGCACGGGATCCCGCGCAATCCATTCATCAATGCCGGCGCCCTGGTCGTCACCGACCGTCTGCTGACGCTCACCGGAGACGCGTGCGGCGCCGTCGAGCGATTCCTGCGGACCGAGTGTGCCTGCCCCGAGATCGCTAGCGATCAGGTAGTCGCGTCCTCCGAAGCTGAGCACGGTCACCGCAACGCCGCGCTCGCTCATTTCCTGGCGAGCTACGGCAACCTGGAAAATCCAGTTGGTCGCGTGCTTGATCACTACGTCCGCCACTGCGCCATCGCGATGAGTTGCGCCGAGCTCGCCCTGGCCGGAGGCTTCCTTGCCCGTCACGGCGTGCGCCTCGACGGCTCGCGGTTGGTGTCGCGAAGCGACGCCAAGCGCATCAACGCGGTCATGCTGACCTGCGGCACTTACGACGCGGCTGGCGAGTTCGCCTACCGGGTCGGCCTGCCGGCCAAAAGCGGTGTTGCCGGAGGCATCCTCGCGATTATTCCGGGCCGTTGCAGCTTGTGCGTCTGGAGCCCGGGCCTGGACGACAAGGGCAACTCGGTCGCGGGGATCGCGGCTCTCGATGCGTTCACGACCCTGACCGGCTGGTCGGTGTTCTAGCCGGGCTCTCACCTCCCTTCGGGGCGGATGCGGCCGGAGTCCCTCTGCCGCACAGCGGCAGATCCTGGCGTTTTCGGTCCATGAATACGCCGCATTTTTGCGGGCGGCCGGCCGCCGGGTGTTATCGAAAGGGGTCCAGCAGGGTAATCGACAGGTCCGGGCTCTCGACGTGTGCGTTGTGGCCCAGGCCGGGGAGCGTGACCGCGGGGACGCCCAGACGGGCCAGCTGCTCGCTGGTGCTCATTGCGTCATGCTCACCCCGGGCCATGGTCACCGGAGCCCGCGATCGGGCCAGCAGTTGCGTCATGTCGGGTGCCCCGACGGCGAACGCGCCCGGATCCATAGCCAGCCGCCACCGCTCGTGCTCTTCCCGCAGGCCCGCATTCACAGCGGGGGCGTCGGCGGCCACCAGGCCGGCCAGACCCGAGATCCGCAGGTAGCGGGCGGCAGCCTCCTCGCGCGAGGCGAACCAGGCCGTCGGCCGGTGCGCCGCGGCCTGCGCGCGGTCCAGCTCCTGCCGGGTCCAGGCCACCTTGATCCCCAGGCCGATAACCGCGTGTACTGGCACCTGGAACCCGCCGCTGGCCAGGACCAGGCCGACGACGCCGCCCAGCGAATGTCCCAGCACCACGGTGCGGCCACCACCGCTGGCGATGCCGGCGACCGCGGCGGCCAGGGTATCGAACGTGTAATCAGGCAGCGGCCGCGAACCGCCATGACCGGGCAGGTCCGGCGCCAGCCAGCGTCCCGGCCACCGCCGGGCGAGCAGCGGGCGCCAGCCATCCCACACGTCACCGGTCGCGCCCAGGCCGTGCAACAGCAGCAGGACGGGCTCCCCGCTGCCGCCGTGCTGGACTCGCAGGCCAGCGTCCATATCCTGCAGTCTGCCACGACGCATTCCAGAGGCGGGCCGCCCATGCGGGCCCTGGCACAACGATCCTCCTGCCAGCCGGCACGACGCCTGGGCGCGTACTGAGCAGAAGGACGCTACGCGTAGAGCTGATCCAGGCCGACAAGACGGATGTCGGGGCGTTGGCCAGCTTGCAGTTCGCGGTCGAAGCCTGCGCCTGAGTAGCAGGCGAGTACCGCGTGCTGGGTGTCGAATCCCTTGACCGCGAGCAGGTCCCGCGCGCGGCGCAGGCGCTCGACGTGGCGCAGGTCCATAACCCGGTCCCACTTCACCTCGCCGAGGGAGAGAATCTTGCGCGGCCGGCCGTGCTCGGCCGGCGCGAGCACCGCGACGTCGATCTGGATCTGGGTCCGGTTGGCTGGGTCCGAGACCACGCCGGACCCTACCTCCCCGGGCGGCCCGCCGAAGACCGCTGGATCGGCCGCCATCGCGTAGTCGCGGCAGATCGCTTCGAAATGCGGTCCCGTTACCTGGGACAGGAAACGTGCGTGGGCCCCGGACCAGACGGCTGATCCGCCGCCGAGTTCGAGACGTGCCCATTCCCGGCTCATGATGGCCTGGTAGAAGGTGATGAGCGGCTCTGCGATGCGGTACCTGGCCCGTCCCGATCTGAACAGATCGGGCTCCTTGATCAGCAGCCGGGAATCCTCCAGGACGCGCAGGGGATGCGCGACCTCGTTGGATTTGCGGCCGATGTAGCTGGCGATTCCGCCTGACGTGTTATTTCCCTCGGCGACGGCCGCGAGCACAGAATGATATAGCGATGGGTCGCGGATCTCGGCCTCCTCAGCTAGCAGGTAGCGGGCTTCCCGGAAGAGCGGGGTCTGCGGATTCAGCACCGTCCGGACTACCCAGGGGTCAAAGTCAGCGAGGTCGGCGGGAGTGTCTTCGCGCAGGAGCTCCCGCCGGTACGCGGGAGTTCCGCCGACCACTGAATGCACGAGCAGGGCCAGCTTGGGGTCGGTAATGTCCCAGAACCGCGCGGCGTCCCGGTAGCCGAAGGGGTGGACGATCAGCTCGAAGCCCGCCCGCCCTCGCAGCGGCGCCGACCCGGAAAGCAGCCCGCCCATCACTGACATGGCTGAGCCGCACAGGAGGAGCCGCATGCGGCTCGTTGATCCGCTTCCCCCCGGGCCGAGCTCCCGCTGGAGGATGGACGGCAGGCCGGGTGACGCCTTGACCAGGAAAGGGAACTCATCAATGACCACCGGAACGACACGATCCCCGCTCAGCCGGAACAGGTACGGAATGGCGTCAAGCCAGTCGCGGAACGGCGGGACCGGCGACCCGCTGAAGCGGATCAGCTCGTCGGCGAACAACCGCAGTGAGACCGTCTCGGTCAGCTCCAGGGCCGGGAAGTAGATCCCGCCCAGAGCCGCCGCCAGCGCCTGGAGGAGATAGCTCTTGCCCTGCCGACGCCGCCCGCTCACCACACCCAGCGTGGCGCCAGGCCGGGCATCGGCGGCGAAGGAGACCAGCCCGGTCCACTCGGCGTCCCGGTCGAACAGGTGAGGAGGCTTAGGCATCCCAACTGGTGAAGCATGCATAGTCGAAGTATACTTGACCGAAGTATAATTCACTATAAGGCGGTACGGTTCGGAGGCCACGCGTTTGACGTCAGCCCGCTTATCTGCGGACGGACCGTGCCGCCGTCGGCGTGCTGGCAGTTCCGCGCCGGACGACCATTCCCCTCAGCTGATCGCCCCTGCGGGAAGCAGCGCATGAACGCCCCAGGACTGGTTCGCTACTTGGGTGATCCTCAGGTCGAGTACCGGGCTGGCGAGCGCCAGCGCGGTGGCCTTGCCGACTCCGTAGCTGGCCCGCAGCCAGGTCAGCATCGCCTCCAGGGCGTCGCCCATGGCCGCGTTGAGGTCCGGGCTGAAGCCGAAGGTGACCTGGCCCGCCGGGGTTTCCGCGTGCACTCCCGGGACCGGCCGCTGGGTGACCAGCTCGAGGGCAACCTCGGTCGTCATGCCGCACTCGATCGCGGTGCCCGCCACCTCCCCGTCGCCCTGGGCCGCATGGCCGTCGCCGATGCTCACCAGCGCGCCAGGCACGGCCACCGGCAGGTACAAGACCGAGCCGGCGACCAGTTCCCTGCAGTCGATGTTGCCGCCGCCGATAGCCCGGGGCGGGATGGTGGAGTGCTCGCCTGGCTCGTCCGGCGCGACGCCGGTCACGCCGTGGAACGGCGCTATCCGCACCGTGTGCCCCCGGTCGCTGACAGCTATCCGCGCGTCCGCGTCGATCTGCCACAGCAGCCACGCAGGCGGGCCCTCGTGCAGGCCCAGGCGCCTGGTCAGCGGGGTATCGCGGGCTGCGGCGACGGTGTAGCCCCAGGGATCGGGCCGCAGCGAGATGAAACGCACCGCGAGCACCTGGCCCGGCACCGCACCGCGAACAGCGACCGGCCCGGTCAGGCAATGGCCGCTGCGCCTGTTGCCGGCCATCGTCGTGCTAGCCATCGCCGGCACCTGTTCGCCAGGGAACCTCTGCGGCTGCAGGTGGCCGGCCGCGTCCAGTGAGCGCAGCACGATCGTGTCACCGGGGTCGACGGTCAGTACCGGCGGCAGGTCACGGGAGAAAACGTGGACCGTCGTCGACGGTGACGGGTCGAGCCGGTGGCGAGTCATGCAGCGATCTTCCCCGCTGCGCCCGGCCGCGGCAATGCCAGGACCAGGCCCTAACAGAGCATCCTGGACCAGCCCGCACGCGGGCAACACACCAGGCTGCCTCCCGACCTGACCGCCCGTCACGCACGCCCACGACCGCAGCGGCAGCCATTCAGCGAGCCGCTCATGGCGGGCCGGCGCGCATTCTCGTTGAGCTCGTGGATCAGCCAGGGCAATGCTGAAATGGTGTCGTGGACGTTCTTAGCAGCCGGATCCTGGTGCGGCCCGGCGACCTGGATCGCAGCCGCCGCTTCTACCGCGATGTACTGGGCCTGGCCATCTACCGGGAGTTCGGCCCGCCGGAGGATCCGGGTGTGGTGTTCTTCCTCGGCCCGGGATTGCTTGAGGTCTCCGGGCATAGTACCGGCCCGGCCGGGCACTCGGTGATGATCTGGATCCAGGTACGGGACGTCCGCGCCGAGCACGCCCGGCTGGCCTCGGCCGGCGTTCCGGTTGTCCGGGAACCTGCCGCCGAGCTCTGGGGCCTGACGGAGATGTGGATCGAGGACCCCGACGGCATCCGGATCATCCTGGTCGAGGTGCCCGCCGATCACCCCCTCCGCCGTGATCCACGGCCGGGGTCACCACCGAGGTGACGAGCCCTACGCGGCAAGAGCAGGCATTCTTCATCTGCGGTGGTGATGCGTGCGCATTCGGTCTGGCCTGGTGGTGGCTGTCGCGCTGCAGTCCGGGCTGCTGTAGGGCAGGGGGCGGGGGCCTTATGTAGCTGGTTTCGGCGGGCTGACGGGAATCCGGACCCGGAGTATTGTCTGGCCTGGTCGGGAGTCAATGATGATGGTGCCGCCGTGGCGTTCGGTGATGATGCGGCGTGCGATGTCCAGGCCGAGGCCGGTGCCCTGGCTGGCCTGCTTGGTGGTGAAAAAGGCCTCGAATGCGCGGGAGGCCACGCCCGGCGGCATTCCCGGGCCGGTGTCGGCGATGTCGATGACGACGCCGTCCGGCCCGGCGCGGGTGGACAGCCGGAGTACGCCGTGGCCGTCCATCGCTTCGACGGCGTTGTCGATGAGGTTGGTCCATACCTGGTTGAGCTCGCCGGCGTGGGCGTGGATGGGCGGGACGTCGGCCGCATAGTCGCGTACGACGGTGACGCCGTCGCCTAGCTTGCGGCTGAGCATGACCAGGGTGCTCTCCAGGCCCTCGGTGACGTCGGTGCGCTGCATCGAGGCACGGTCCATCTGCGAGTAGGACTTGACCGCGGTGATCAGCGCTGAGATACGCCGGGTTGACTCCTTCATCTCCGCCAGCAGCGGGGCGACCGACAAGGCGCTTGCGACCCACTGCAGGCCCGGCTCCAGCGCTGGCCCAGCCAAGATGCCGGCCGCCCGCTCGCACCAGCCGAGATCGGCGCCGGCCGCAGCCAAGGCCGGCGCGATCACCCATTCGCGGCTGACGCCATGGCGGGTAAGCCAGGACGCCAGGGCTTCCTCCGCATCGGCCAGCGCCAGCGCGTCCGGCGCGACCGCCGGTGGGATGACCTGCTGGCGGAGCATGTCCAGTGCGGCGAGCTGCTCGGCCGAGACCCGCTGAGCAGCAAGCTGGCCCACCGCTGTCAGCAGCGCCTGGCACGCATCCTCCAGGGCATCGACCGCGCGGACGGCGGCCGCGGCCGGGTTGTTGATCTCATGTGCCAGGCCGGCGGCGAGCGTGCCGAGGGTGACCAGGGACTGGCGCTGCCGTGCGGTCGCCTCGATAGAACGCGCGGTCCGGTAGAGCCCCTCGATGAGATGCCCGCCGAGCGGGAACCAGGCGCTCACCCGGTCACGCAGCACTCCGGCCGGTATCCGCAGCATCCGCCCGCTAGTCGCGGCCCGGCCGGTGGCCAGGTAGACGCCCTGGTCATCCCAGGCCCGGAACCCCCCGGCCCACTGGCCGGGCACATCCATCTTCGCGACCACAGCCTCCTCCCGGCCGACCCGGCGCACCAGGTCGACAACGCCGTCAAGGAGCACCCACCAGAAGTCCGCATGCTCGCCCTCGCGGAACAACTCCAGCCCCGGCCGGACAGAAATCTCCGTACTGCCCGCCATCAGCTCCGAAAGCTGCTGGTCGGACAGACCTCCGAACAGCTCAACAGAACGCAGCTCATCCACCCCACTCGCCATCCGAACAGTGTGGACCGCGAAGACCCCCTGATGCCAGCTCAGGCACTGATGCCCGCCGGGACGCTGGCTGCACCCGGCCGGATGATGCGCGTGGCAGGACCTTCGCAGCCCACGCGTTGCCGGACCAGCACTGCAATCCGCTTGCAATGCCGGCCTGCGACGCTCCGGAGCATCTTGCCGGGAGGAGACATTGCCATGACGCACCTCACACGCGGTCCCGTTCTCATGAGGGCGGCACTGATCCCGGCGACACTGGTACTGTTCGTGCTGGTCAGCGGGTTCCTGGCCCAGGTTCGGTGGGCTACGGACCTATGGCCGTGGCCAGCTAAACCGCTCTCCTACATCTTTCCTGGGTGCGGCAACCTATTTCATCTACGGCGCCCTGGATCCGCACTGGGGGAACGCCGTCGGGCAGTTGGCTGGGTTTCTGGCGTACGACTTGGTGCTGCTTGCGCCGTTTTTTGAGCATTTCAGCACTGCCCAAGGCGGCTCGCTCGTCAGCCTGATAATTTACGTCGCGTTCCTTGTCTACAGCGGGACGCTGGCCAGCTATTACTTGTTTGCATCTAAGGCGACTCGAATTCGCCTCGCCTTGATTGGTCCGGACTCGTCGCCGGCGCTTGCTGCAGGCGATGCTGACCTGCGGTGAACTTCTCGCGGTCTCTGCAGCCCGGACCATGATCGTGTCATCCGAAGCCTTCCCGGACGGACTCAGGCACGCGGGGCTTGAGCCGGGGAGACGCGGGCTGGTCATGTTGCTGAGGACATGTAGCTCGTCATGGCTCGTACCGGAGGGAGCCCGGGCGAGCGCTGGTGCGGCCGGCTTGGCCTATATCTGACGCTTGTGGAACTGCCCGGCCTTGACGATGGCGATCAGGTTATCCGGATCCTGCAAGATGGCGATGTCGGCTAGCGGATCGCCGTCGATGACGAGCAGGTCGGCCCGCTTTCCGGGTTCGATGGTTCCCGTCTCGGCCGCGATACCGAGCAGTTCGGCGTTCGTCCTGGTTGTCGCGATCAGGGTCTCATGTGCTCCGAGCACTGATGCCTTGATGGCTAGCTCGCGGGCCTTGTGCCGGGCCAGCGGTCCGAGCAGGTCAGAGCCGGAGCCGATCCGTACGCCTGCCTCGCGAGCCCGGCGCAGCCCGTCAAGCCCGCTGCCCAGCACCAGGTCGAGCTTGGCCAGCTGCGCAGCCGTCAGGCCGCGCTCGCGGCCTTGTTCATGCAGCTTCTCGTAGGTGACGAACGTCGGCACCAGGAAGGCCCCTTTCGCCGCCATGAGTGCCGCCGTTGCCTCATCGAGGAAGTTCCCGTGCTCGATGGACCGCACGCCCGCCTGCACGGCGTTGCGGATCGCCGCCGGCGTATAGGCGTGCGCCAGCACGTAAGTGCCCGCTGCTTCAGCCTCGGCGACGGCAGCGGCCAGCTCGTCGGGCTGGTACTGGGAGGACTCAAGCCGGTCGGTCGGCGATGCCACGCCGCCGCCCGCCATGACCTTGATCGCGTCGGCACCGCGGCGCAGCTGGGTGCGCACGGCACGACGTACCTCGTCGACACCGTCGGCGATGTTCGGCACCATCCCGATCTCCGCGCCGCAGCCGCAGCCCGCATAGTCCTCGGCCCTGCTCCTGGAGTCACCATGACCGCCGCTCTGCGTCAACGGGTGCCCGCTGACGAACATCCTCGGCCCGGGGATCAGGCCACGATCGACCGCCTCCTTCATGCCCCAGTCAGCGCCCCCCGCATCCCGGACGGTGGTGAACCCCTGATCCAGCGTCTGGCTGATCATCGTCCCGGCCGCATAGGCCAGCAGGCTGGCCGGGTAATCCCGCCGCTGCGCGGCCAGGTTCACATCAACCGCGCAAACGTGCACGTGGGCATCGATCAGCCCGGGCATCACCGTCCGCCCGCCACAGTCGATGACCTCACCGGCCCCGGCAGCCGGACGCGTACTGGTCACGACGTCCTTGATCACGGCGTCCTCGACGACCACGGTCGCGTTGTAGACCGGATCCGCGCCAGTACAGGCCAGGACCGTGGCGTGGCGGAAGCTGATCATGGTCATAGGGGCACTCCCTCAACTCCATACGGCCACGTCAAGTCACTAGCTGCGGAGAGCTGCGTTGCGGGATCTGCACGGCGATCTCCCCGCCGAGCCGGGCTCCCGCCGACAGGTGGAGATCATCCCCGCTCCAGAACCGGCCGGGGTCGTACCAGTCCGCCTGCCGCCGGGCCGGCAGCAGGCCCATGGCCTGGTAGGTGACCGCGACGATCTGGGCGCAGAAGGCGGTCTCCAGGTCGGCGTCCCGACCGCCCCGCCGGACCGGTGGCAGCCGTCCGCGCAGCCACCCGGAGGCGAGCCTGGCCGCGGGCGGAAACGGGGTGCCATCCAGCCGCGCGATGGTGCGCAGCACCGCGTCTTCCCCCTCGCGGCCGGGCGGAGGTTCCAGCTGGCGCAGCCAGGCCCGCTGGCCGTACCTGGTGGCCCATATCGTGACCGCTGCGCGCAGGTCATGCAGCTGCGCGCCGCGATGGCGGCTGCCCGACCACAGATCGGGCAGCGACCTGCCGAGCTCGGCATGCCACATCAGCGCGGGCAGGTCATCAAGGACCACGGACATGCCGACATGGTTAACCGGGCTGTTGGTCGTCAGCTGGATAGCCCGGTCGGCCGCGGTATGCCCGCGGAAGAGCCACACGTCACCGGTGCGGGTCAGGTCCAGGGCCTCATCCAGGCCGATGCTCACGCCAGACACAGTTGTAGCCTAGGCAGATGCGCTGGTGGAAGATACTCGGCCTGGCCGCCTTCGCAGGCGTCGCGGCCACCGGGGTAGTGATCGCACGGGATCAGCGGCGCCGCGGCGCCTACACACCGGAGCAGATCCGGGCCCGGCTGCACGCCCGGCTTGCCGAGGCGTCCACGACCCCGCCGACAGCACCCGGCAACTCCGAGCCATGACACCGCCGGACGCGAGCTCAGGCCACGCCCGCAGCGGCATGAGCGCGCACCTCGGAGGTACTCAGTATGCGGGGCGGCCGCGGAGCGCCTCGAGCCTAGCCGTCGCCACGGGAGCGGCCGCCGGGCACCGGAGCGGACACCTGGCCGGCTGCTCGGATCCGGGCCCGTTCGGAATCAATCTTTAATATGCCGAACGGGCCGTGGTGCTCCGCGCCGCGCACCTTCTCCGGCCGAGCCCAGCGAGGGCACGAGTGCATTTCAGCAGCATTAGCTGCAAAATGACGCTACGAGTACGTCCATCACCGTGCGGGATGTGCCTGATCAGACGCGCGACGAACTCGCCCTCGCGCGCGGCTGCTCCGCACCTGATGCCGGTCGAGGCCGCCGAGATCCTGCGCAGGACGGTCCTGGCCGGTGACATCTCGGCCGACGTGGCCTCACTCGCGCACCCGACTCGCCGGGACCTCGCTGTCAGTTCCTGCTGCCACCAGCCGCGACATGAACGTCGGGCACGACATCGCGCGGCTGTTGTCGGTTCCCGGGACCTTGACCATGTTCCGCTGCTGTAGATGAGCGCAAAGCCTGGCCGGGCCCCGGCGCGGGTTGCGCGTCTGCAGGGCGGCTGTCGGTGGCACGACAGGTCTCGCACGGTGCAGCTTCCCACCTGTCGCTAGTTATCCTGAGTTAGTTCCTTTACCACACCCGGTGTGATGCCCCCTACGTCCTCGCTTGTCCCGGTATCGGCCGGATTCTGGGCGGCGTTCCACATGGCTTCGAAGCGGGTGACCCAGTATGTGAACCAGCGTGGTGAGTCCGCCCTGCGGATAACGATGTGCATCCGGTCGGCGATGTTGTCGTCCTTGAATCCGTGTGATTCGAAGATCACGCAGCCATCGCGGTCGTCGGCGTTGGTGATCACGAGGCTGAAGCCGGGATTGAAGGGAAGCTGGCGATAGCTGAATCCGGGTTCGGCGCTGAGCTTGGCCAAGGTGGCGAGAGAGCTGAGCAGGGTGTGTTCCAGGTCCAGGTTGTCATCGAGCTGGATCGCGGTAAGCGCGAGCGCGGACGGGCTGGCTGATTGCACCAGGACGCGGGCGTGGCCTCCAGTATGGAGCACGAACCGGCGGATATCAGCAGTATAAATTAGCAAGCCGACGGCGGTGGGGCCGTAGATCCGCAGGTCGCGGACTCCGGGAAGCAGTTCGCTGAACGTGCCGAAGCTGTCCCGTCCGTTTAGCACCTGGTCCAAGGATGGTTTGGTGTCGCTGGCCTGGGTTGCCGTGTGGAAGACCAGGAAGGCCAGCGCCAGCAAGATTGCGCTGAGCAGAATTGTGCTGCTAACGACGTTGGTGAGCCCAAGGACCACCAGGATCACACCGACCAGGAACAGCGCGTACGCTTCCCGGTGATGGCCGTCCCTGATGTCTTCCAGGGCTTGCCGGGAACGATCACCGATCTTTGTCATATGGCCACCGCATTACGGCTCTTGTTGTGCTCCATCGCTGTTCCCGCTCCTCCAGCCGGAGGACGTCGTCAAAGCGGTCCTGGAGACCGAAGGCGGCGAGCGCTCGGCAGTTGTCGCGTAGACACATCGCCTCGTTCTTTGTCCAGCACCCGGACATCCCCCGTGCCATCCAGGGCCCGCCGCCATCCTTAAGAGCAGCTGTTCTGGTAGGCGATACCTGGCGCATAGTGGGTCCACTCGGACCGGATGAGACCGGTCCCTACCAGGCCGCACACCTCGTTTCTGAGCTCGGTGAAGTCGTGCCACAGGAAACCCGACCATGACCGTAGAGTTCCGTCGTAGCTGGCGGAGACGAGCGTACTCCCATCGGGGCTGAACGCGACGCTCTGAACGGGTCCGGCGTTGCTGGGCAGCGACATGCCGAGCCGCGTTTGGGTGGCGACATCCCACAACTGTATGCCGCCGCTGCCTGACGCCAGGGTGCGCCCATCCGGGCTGAACGCGACGCTGTCGACCGGGCCATGGTAGTAGAGCAGCGGTGAACCCAGCTGCGTGTGGTTGGCGAGATCCCACAACTGCACCGTGCCGTCGTCGCCGCCGGCGGCGAGAGTACTCCCATCCGGGCTGAACGCGACGCTCTCGACCGGGCCGGCATCGCTGGTCAGCGGCGAGCCGAGCTGCGTGTGGTTGGCGAGATCCCACAGCTGCACCGTGCCGTCGCCGCTGCCTGATGCGAGCGTGCGCCCGTCAGGGCTGAACGCGACGCTGTTGACCGGGCCGGCATCGCTGGTCAGCGGCGAGCCGAGCTGCGTGTGGTTGGCGAGATCCCACAGCTGCACCGTGCCGTCGCCGCTGCCTGATGCCAGCATGCGCCCGTCAGGGCTGAACGCGACGCTGTCGACCGAGCCCGTGTCGCTGGTGAGCAGCGAGCCGAGCTGCGTGTGGTTGGCGAGATCCGACAGATGCACCGTGCCGTCGCCGCTACTTGATGCGAGCGTGCGCCCGTCGGGGCTGAACGCGACGGCGCGGTCCCCCACATAGGAGGCGGAGTTGGTGTTGGCGGTCAGCGGAGAACCAGGCTGCACGGCGGTGGCGAGATCCCACAACTGCACCGTGCCGTCCTGGCTGCCTGATGCGAGCGTGCGCCCGTCAGGGCTGAACGCGAGGCTGTCAACTGCGCTGGTGTCGCCGGTCAGCGGCGAGCCGAGCTGCTTGTGGGTGGCGAGATCCCACAGCTGCACCGTGCCGTCGCCGCTGCCTGATGCGAGCGTGCGCCCGTCAGGGCTGAACGCGAGGCTGTCAACTGCGCTGGTGTCGCCGGTCAGCGGCGAGCCGAGCTGCTTGTGGGTGGCGGGATCCCACAACTGCAGTCGGCCGTTGTCGAAGCCGGCGGCCAGCGTCCGCCCGTCGGGGCTGAACGCGAGGCTGTCGATGGAGCCGGTGGTGGAGGAGGTCAGCGGCGAACCGAGCTGCATGTGGCTGGCGACATCCCACAGGAACACCGTGCCGTCGGCGGCGGCGGTGGCCAGCGTCCGCCCGTCGGGGCTGAACGCGAGGCTGTCGATGGAGCCGGTGGTGGAGGAGGCCAGCGGCGAACCGAGCAGCGTGTGGCTGGCGACATCCCACAGGAACACGGTGCCGTGGTCGCCGGCGGCGGCCACCGTCCGCCCGTCGGGGCTGAACGCGACGCTGCTGAAGGAGACGCTGTTCGCGATGAGCGGGGAACCTAGCTGCTTGTGGGTGGCGACATCCCACAGGAACACCGTGCCGTTGTCGCCAGCGGCGGCCACCGTCCGCCCGTCGGGGCTGAACGCGACGCTGCTGAAGGAGACGCTGTTCGCGATGAGCGGGGAACCTAGCTGCTTGTGGGTGGCGACATCCCACAACCGCACCGTGCCGTCCTGGCTGCCCGATGCTAGCGTGCGTCCATCAGGGCTGAACGCGACGCTATCGACGGGGCCAGTGTCGGCGTGGAGAATCCCGACCACTCCTTCGAGCCGAGTGGTCTCGAGCGCTTCGATCATCTCGCCCCGCGCAACGGCCGGGGCACTCGGACCAGCACCGTAGGGCGTAAGCGCCGCGAGCGAAAGCAGTAGCGTAATATCGGGTCCTCTCTCGGCATTAGCTTGCGCATCCGAGGCGAGCGCAAGTGCCATTGCGGTTCTCGCGTCGTTTTGTGCCTTCACAGCGAACGCCGCCACTAGCGCCGCCACCAGGAGCAATGCCGTGGCGATCGACCCCAGGATAAGCAGTCGGCGGTGTTCATGACGACGGTCCTGCAATCGGCGGAATTCGTCACGGCGGCGGCTGATCCAGGGAACCAGAAACTCGCTGGTGATCTCGTAGAGGTCGAGATCGCGGCGGCGCTCCCGGCGCACAAGCCTCGATTGGCTGAGCCCCTCGAGCGCCTGATCGAACAGGTTCGGCGTGATGTCGCGCTCTTGCTCCTGGACGCGCTGAAGAAGGTCGCTTGCTGATATCACGTTGCGCGTGCCGGCCGAGGTGACCATGTGCGCGAGCAGGGCAGTCGCTGCCGGCCTCAGCTGAGCCGGCATGCCGTCGAGCGCCTCACCCAGATAGTCCTCCAGGAGCCCCTGCGGGCCCTTCTCGGTGAGCAGCGCCTCCGGGTTGTTGCTTTGCCAAAGCCGCAAACAGACCGTCTGCACTTCGGACAAGCTGATGTCGCCGGTACCGAAGCGCCCCGCCAGCACCGTCACCAGACGGCCAGCCAAGGCCGGGGAAAGCTGGCGCGCGAAATGGCCGGGGTAGCGCTCGAACGGTTCCCGGATGATTGTCGGCAGCGCATCGGCCGGTGGCGATGCGATGCGCAGCGCCTGGTCGACAAGCTCCGGGCAGGCCGCCAGCAGCTCCTTGACCTTGCCCAGATAGTCCTCGCGGAAGGAAAAGAGGACCTTGACCGGGAGCGACCCGCGCAACAGCCGAACCACGAGCTCGACCAGACGCCGCTGTATATCACGGGCCCCGGCCTCGTCGAACAGGGTCACGATCTCCTCGAACTGGTCGAAGATCAGTAGCGGCCGATGCCGCTCGCACGCCGCGCGGACGCGTTTTTCAAGCGCGTACATCGTCAGCGTGGTCCGCGCCGACGATTGTCCGGCGAGCACGAGAACCGAAGGTAGCAACTCCTCCTCATTGTCGTCCGCGCTACGGATCCGCTCGATAACGAGCTCATCGGCCGTACGCGGCTGCACGCGCAGTCGCTCAGGTGCAAAGCCGAGTCGTACGGCTTCGGGGATCAGGCCGGCGTTGATGAGAGAGGACTTGCCCGAGCCAGAACCGCCATAGAGCAGCACACCCCGGTACACGGAGACAAGGCTGGACAAGTTGCGCGTCTGCTCGTCGCGTGCGAAGAAGATCGGGTGGTCGAGGTACCGGAACGGGTGAATCCCGCGGTACGGGATGCTTGGGACGGCTACCTCAAGCTGGCTCAGGACGGCGATGGCTGATATTCCTTCCCGAGAATGCGCTCATAGAGCCTCGGCACGAACGCCCAGACGTCCTGCGCGATGAACTTCACATACCGCCGCTGGTTCTGCCAGATATCAAACATCAGAGGGTCGGGGTGGTAATCAACGGAATACATGTCGGGTACGCTCGCGCGGTCAATTTTCCAGCGAAGCGTCTTAAATAGCAGGCGAAGGTTGTAATCAAGCAGGCTATACCCAACAAACAACGTGGTCCAGCCCGTCAGGTAGTATTTAAGCGTCAAGGGAACCGGGTCGTAGGGTTCCTTGTCAGACATCCGCAGAACGAACTGGATGTAATCCTCATCGGTGATGACGATCGTCTCCGCGTTCAGGATGTCGCCGTGGATCTTGTACACGATTGGGCTCTCCACCGTCGGGTCGCGGTAGTCGTCCGTGGGCTCGGGGCTCGGCTTGTACACCGCCACGCGTGGCTGCTTGCCGACGCCGACCAGCGCGCTCTCAAACAATCGGTCGTAGTTCGTGGTGATCACCAGCGGGAACCCCAGCTCCGCCAGTGCCCGCAGCATCGGCGATGGGCGCTTGCCCGTCTGGACCGCAGCGGTGAGGGCGTCTACGAGTTGGTGGCGCGAGCGCGCGATCTCGTAATAGAGAGCGACTCTCTGCAGATCTGACGGGTCCTCGCTCGGAAACCGCCCCGAAAGATTGCAGTCTCTCGCGAGCTTCTGGCTGAGAGCAGCGCCAATCGGCGGACGGCGCTCGGCCGGGTACTCAAACCGAGACTGATCAGGCGGCGGGGCATGAGCGCCGGCGCCGAGGAACAGGATGCAACGCTGCTTGCTGACAGCATCAGCGATCACTTCAATCACATCATCGATTTCCGAGTCAACCGCCATGACGTCACCCCCTCCGTCCGCGTAAGCGGGACGGCCGCCGCGAGCATACGGCAGGTCTGCTGGCGTCAGCGGCCTACAGGATCAGGCTGTCCCACGCCCAACATCCCGTCAAGTATCAACAGCACCAGAAGCCTACATGTCGTTATTCAGTCAACGACCACATCGAACTTCTCACCGAAAGCAGCATACTTTCTTACGGAGCGGCGGCTTTAGCGTGTATTCAGTACACCATCCCTGCGGATCCTCGTGACCTCGCTGCGATATGAGCAGCCGCTGCGGTTGGGGTTCGGACCCAGGGCGAATCCCATAGCAACGCGCGTGCTCGTGAGATTCCTCGATCTCCTCCGGCCTGCACCGGGAAAATCACCCCGATCCTGGAAGCAACGGACAGGGCGCTATCGCGCGGTCTAGTGTCGTGACTTGGTCAGCCGGGAAGCCTGGTCGGCGTCGGTTCAGTGTCAGCACACAAGAGCTGAGGGGGAGACCAGCCGTGACCTTGACCACGTCATCGGGCCCATACACGTTCACGTCATCTGTGCCTTGGCGGTGGCGTCTGTTGGCCCGAACAGGTCATGCCGCGCATGCAGCTGCCGCCTCGCCACCCGGCCGGTCCCCGGAAGGAACGGCCGGGCAGGAGCGCACGGTCAGGACACCGGCGACAGCGCCCGCGCCGGGGACTGTCGTGCCGGCGGCTCTGCCGGGTGAGGGGGGTGCCCGCAGATGGCGTGTGCCTGGCGCGTGGCCGCTGCTGGTTGTGCTGGCAGTTCAGGCGGGGTTGTCGCTGCGGCTGCTGCGGGCTGACACCGCATCCCAAACTGAGGCCCTGTACTTGCGTGCCGGACACCTGGAATGGGCGCACTGGCTGCACGGTGTGCCGATTCCGCCGTTCCCGGAGTATCTGTCGGGCGCGCCGGTCCTTTACCCGCCAGTCGGCGCGGCGGCGGACAGCATCGGCGGCCTGGCCGGCGCGCGGGTCCTGTCGCTGGCCTTCATGCTCGGCGCCACCGTCCTGCTGTGGGGCGCTGCCGCGCGGCTGTTCGGGCGGCGGGCCGCGTTCTTCGCCGCCGTATTGTTCGCCGTGCTCGGCACGACCTTGCACCTGGGGGCGTTCGCGACCTACGACGCGATGTCGGTGTTCCTGGTCGCGCTGGCGGCCTGGTGCGTGATCCGCGCCGGGGTCCGGGAACCGGCGACCGGGTGGATGGTCGCGGCGGCGGCCGTCCTGGCGCTGGCCAATGCCACGGCCTACACCTCTTTGCTGTTCGACCCCCTCATTGCCGCGCTCGCCCTGCTTACCTCACCCTGGACCGCGCGTGGCTTGCTCGCGGCCCGGCGCGCTGGGACCGTGCTGGCCGTCACGGCCGCGCTGCTGGCCGCCGGACTGGGGACTGGCGGGAGCAGCTACCTGGCTGGTTTCGAGCGAACGATGCT
This sequence comes from uncultured Actinomycetes bacterium, assembly GCA_963790065.1. Classification (GTDB taxonomy): domain Bacteria; phylum Actinomycetota; class Actinomycetes; order Streptosporangiales; family Streptosporangiaceae; genus Palsa-504. The sequence goes on from CAWBNK010000006.1 coordinate 1,019,690, forward strand.
GACCCGGGTCCCTGGCTCGGCCTCCCCGCTGCAGGTGCTCGGCCAGTCCTGGTCCTGGGCCGGCCTGCTGCTGGTCCTGGCCGTCTCTGGCGTCGTCATCAGCTGGGCCAGCGGGCGCGGCGCCGCGCAGACGACGCTGCTCGTGTTCTTGTCCGCCGCCCTGGTGCTCGGGCCGGTGGAGCAGGCGCACCTGCATACCGTGGCCTCGCTGAATCATCACGTCGGCATGGGCGCCTGGTTCGCCGCCATCGCCGCCGGGTATGCGGTCGACCGGTTCATCGCGGCCGCGCCGGCCGGCCGGGGCCGCGCCATAAGCTGCGGGGCGTGCTTGATCGCGCTGGTCTTCCCGGCCACCCTCGGCCTCACCCAGGCCCGGGCCTTCTCCGCCAGCTGGCCGAACACGTCCGACTTCATCGCGATCTTCGGCCCGCTGGCCGACCACAGCACCGGACCCCTCCTGGTCGAGGATCCCTCCGTCGCCGAGTACTACCTCCCCGCCGGCGCCCAGTGGCAGCGGTGGTCCAGCACCCGCAACATCACCCTTCCCGCCGGCACCTACACCGGCGGACCGGCCGCCGCCGCCAGCGTCACCAGCCCCGGCAACGCGCCCGTCTACGCCAACTACATCGCCGAGGGCTATTTCTCCCTGGTCGCGCTGAACTTCACCGACACCACCGGCCTGGACCGCCAGATAGCCGCCGACCTGCGCCGCAATCACCATTACCGGGTCATCCAGGTCGTCCCTTACGGCATGGAGATCCCCCCGATCGGCCAGGGCAGCTACGTCATCTGGCAATACCAGGCCAACTAGCAGGCCAGCGGGCTAAACACCTGCCAGAGAACCCGGCCGCAGGCCCCCATCGCCTCCTCGCTCTCGGGGCTCGCCGGGTAGCGCCGGTCCGGTCATCCCGTCGTCGCTCATTGGCTGTCAGGTTCGGTGCGCGGCGAGGACCTCGCTGGCGGCGCGCGCGCCTGAGCGCAAGGCGCCCTCCATTAGGCCGGACCAGGCTCCGGCGGTGTGCTCGCCGGCGATGTGTACCCGGCCCAGCGGAGCGGCGATGAGCTCATCGTCACCTTCGGCCATCTCGACGGTGAGCGCGGAGTATGACTCACCGGCCCATGGGTCGTCGTTCCAGGTAGTGAGCAATGCCCGCGCGGGGTCCATCGACAGTTCGGGCCGTAGGGCGGCCACCCGGGACGCCCACGTCGCCGGTCCGTCGGCTACGGCCAGGGCCGCCAGGCCCGCCTGGGTGCCGGCGAACGCGTGCACGACCGGCTGGACCTGGCCTGAGGCGTCGGTCGCGGTCCAGGTCCAGAACCGTTCCGGCACGCTTTGCACCGCTGAGGCGGCGGCCGGGCGGGTCAGCGGGATGTGCAGCTTGGCGTTGTGCGCTAGCCCAGCTCGCCGCCAGGCTTCCCGGCGGGCCTGCGGGAAGCCTGGCGAGAACGGCAAGTCACGCAAGACAGCCATCGGCACCGCGACGATGACCGCATCGCCTGCCACCTCGCCATCGTCGGTGAGCACCCGTACGCCCAGGTGATCATGCTCGACCGACCGCACGGGGCAACGCAGCCATACCGACGCCCCGAGGCGCTCAGCCAGGCCCTGGGCTACCCGCTGGTTACCCCCTGCCACCCGCCAGCACGGCCGGCGCGCGAACCCGGTGGTGACATCGGTGACCGCCGCGGCGGCTAGGACCGTGGCCTCGACGCCGTTGGTGACCACGACGCGGGATATGTACGCGCTGAGCGCAGCCGGGGACCCGTGCCAGCCCGAAACCACCTCGGCCAGCGACGTGCCGGGCGGGGCTGAGGCCGCAGCGCCAGCCACGACAGCGGCACACCGGGCCACCTCCTGGTGCGTGGTCGGCGCCGCACTGCGCGGCTCCCGCTCGTAATAGGACATGGTCATGTCCGCCAGCTCCAAGCCGAGCCCGGCCATCACCGACCGCATCACGTCGTAGCCGTCCAGCACGAACTCGCCGCCCCGCTCGACAACGCCGCGCGGGTCACCGGGAACCAGCTCCCGAGACCAGACACGCCCGCCCACCCGGTCCCGCGCCTCCAAGACGACGACCTCATGCCCGGCCTGCGCTACCCGGTCCGCCGCCAGCAGGCCAGCGAACCCCGCCCCCACCACCACAATCCGCACGTCCGCTCCCGCCTCCACCGCCCATCCGGGCGACATCCTGCCATGCCTCAGGACACGCCGCGGAGCGGGCCGCGCGGCAGGTCGCCGTCGGACTCCCGCCGCGCCGCGTCAAAGCGGGTCCAGATCACCGCATCCAGCCGCGGGTTGACCGCCTCGATCGCGGTGATGGCCGCCTCAGCCAGCTCCCTGAGGCTCCGCCGGGAGCGGTTGCAGGCACGGAGCGCGGGCACCTGGCCGACCGTACGGATCCGGCCTGTTCGGGATCAATGATGCTATGAGTACCTCCATCACGGGTGCGGGACGTTCCTGATCAGACACGCGACGAACTCGCCTCCCGCGCGGCGCTGTCCGGACGGTCCCGTCAGGAGTACCTACGCGCCAAGCTCATTGAACTTGCCCGCCAGCCCGATGCCGAGGTCCTGATCGCCCGCGTACGGGCACGTAAGGCGGCCAGTGCCTCTACCCTGCCGGGTGACCGCATTCTCGCGTACCGCGATGAGGACCATCGGTGACGCTGGTCGTCGACGCGTCGATGGTCGTCGCCGGGCTGACTGACAGCGGTGCGGACGGGCGCTGGGCAGAGGCGTTGCTGGCGGGCGATTCGCTGGCGGCTCCGCACCTGATGCCGGCCGAGGCCGGGAACATCCTGCGACGGGCGGCGCTGGCTGGCGACATCCCGGTCGACGTGGCCTCGCTTGCGCATACCGACCTGCTGGACCTGCGCGTGGAGTTCTTTCCTGACCAGCCGTGCGCTGGGCGGGTATGGGAGCTCCGGGAGAACGTGACCTGCTATGACGGATGGTACGTCGCGGTCGCTGAGCTGCTCGATGCCCCGCTCGCGACACTGGACGGCTGCCTGGCGAACTCGCCGGGGCCTCGCTGTCGGTTCCTGCTGCCGCCAGTCGCGACATGAACCGGCACGCGCGGGCACATGACCGGCCGTTCTCGCGCGGCCACCGGTCAGCGCCCACAGCATGCAAGAGAGTACGTTTTCCGAAACGCTTGCCGTAGAAGGTCTAGAGACTGGAAGGACGGTGCTGGGACTGCGCGCTGATCTTGGCCCGCAATGCCCTGGCGGCGGCGTGACCCTGCCGAATTTCCCGGTAATCGGCCCGGGCCTCCGGGAACTGGCCTACGGCACCAGCAAGCTGGACGATGCCGCCGAATTTCGTCACAAGATCGAGCAAGCCGCCCAGTGTGTCGCCGGCCTCGGCCAGTTTCTCCCCGACCTCCGCCGCCGTGGCCGGACGGTACATCGGCGCAGTCGCCGAGGGACGGCTCAGATACAACCGGAACGACCCCTGCACGGTAGATAGGTCAAACCGCGGGATCATCCCGAACGCCTTACCCCGCCGCCAGGCCAGCATCGATTGCGACCGCAGCGCATTGAAGACCACACCCGCCGGAGTCGCGAACACGAAGCGCTCGTCGTCGGCGACCAGCAGGCCGACCAGGATGTCCGCCCAGGACAGGCGATAGGTACGCACCTGCGGGTCGCACCACGCCGGCACGACTAGCGGCTGTGCTGCACCTGCGCCCATCACGACCCCCCCGTGCCGCACACCAAGCGCCCGGGCCGGTCCATCATGAGAACTGACGCCATGATCAGCTGCCGAGCCTCTTCTCCGGGCGCCGCCCCCATCCACCCTGATGCCAGCGCTCGGAAGTGTCAACACAACCCTCTAGCCGCCGTATAGGCCATCTCCGCCGAACACCGCAGATGAAATAGCCCGGGCGATGACACCCGGAGGCAAGCCCTGTCTGCGGCAGATCCGAACGGTCGTACCAGGGGGCGAGAATGCATAAACATACGGCCAAGCCGCCTGCGTGACCCTCTGATCTGGACGCCTCAGGTGGGGCAACGGGTCAGCATCGGGTACCTCGGTGTACAAAGAACCGGCAGGTCAGATTCGGTTACGGCCGTATGCGCACACCTTCCGGGCTGGTGGTTCCCGAAACGCCGCCGCCCGCCAGGTCACCCGAAGCGGATGAGGTGATGGTGCGCGCCCGCTGCCAGCATGGAGCCGTGGTCGTTTCACTGCCGGTGTCTGGCCTACCCCACGTCCCGTCACCACCGTCACCGGCTCAAGAGATCACGACGGCTGGGAGTAGCTCATCACTTACGACCTCGCGTGGGCGGTTCGCCCGGCACGAGGCTGATCAGGGAGAAACAGATGTCTTCACCCATCGCTGCTGATTTGAGCGACCGCGCTGACTTCGCCAATTCCGATCGCGGCTTTATCGGCACGCTGGAGCCGATGGTGATCAAGGCCGCGGATGGGCGCGTGATCTGGGACATGGATTCTTGGGGATTCCTCGACGGCGCCTGCCCGGACACCGTTAATCCCAGCCTGTGGCGGCAGGCACAGCTGACGGCCAAGCACGGCCTGTATGAGGTGACCGACGGGATCTACCAGGTCCGCGGCTTCGAGATGTCCAACATGACACTGGTGGAAAGCGACCACGGCGTCATCGTCATCGACCCGCTGATCTCCCAGGAGGTCGCAGCCGCGGCAATCGCCCTGTACCGGCGGCACCGGGGCGACCGCGCCGTCACGGCCGTCATCTATACCCACGCTCACCTGGATCACTTCGGAGGAGTCCTGGGTGTGGTCGACGCCGGCACCAAAGTCCAGATCCTCGCGCCCGAGCATTTCTTGGAGCATGCGGTGTCGGAGAACGTCTACGCCGGCACCGCGATGCTGCGCCGCAGCACCTACTACGCCGCTTTGGGCCTGCCGAAGAGCGCGACCGGCACATTGGGGATCGGCCTGGGCGCGGGCGGGTCAACCGGCACACCGGGCCTGATCGCGCCGACCCTCGACATCACCCGCACCGGCCAGCACGAGGTCCTCGACGGGGTGCGCGTCGTCTTCCAGCTGACCCCGGCCACCGAGTGCCCGGCGGAGATGAACTTCTACTTCCCTGATAAGCGGGCCCTGTGCATGGCCGAGAACGCCACCCACAACATGCACAACCTGCTGACTCTGCGGGGCGCGCAGGTCCGTGACCCGCGGATCTGGTCGCGGTACCTGGCCGAGGCGATCGAGCTGTTCGCCGGGCAGTCGGACGTGGCGTTCGCCTCGCACCACTGGCCCGCCTGGGGCACCAGCGACATCGTCGCCTTCCTGACCCAGCAGCGGGACCTGTATGCCTACCTGCACGACCAGACGCTGCGGCTGATCAACCAGGGCTACATCCACAGCGAGATCGCCGAGATGATCGAGCTGCCGCCCGGCCTGGACCGGGCCTGGCACGCCCGCGGCTACTACGGATCAGCCAACCACAACGTCAAGGCGATCTACCAGCGTTACCTCGGCTGGTACGACGCCAACCCGGCCCACTTGTGGCAGCATCCCCCGCAGGCCGCCGGGACGCGGTACGTGCAGGCACTCGGCGGAACCGACCTGACGGTCGCCAAGGCGCGGGAGTTCTTTGAGCAGGGTGACCTGCGGTTTGCTGCCGAGCTGGCCAGCCACGTGGTGTTCGCCGACCCGGACAACGACGCTGCACGGGAACTGCTCGCCACCGTCTTGGAGCGGCTGGGCTACGGCGCGGAGAACGCGACCTGGCGCAACAGCTACCTCACCGGCGCGCACGAGCTGCGGACCGGCAAGGTCGAACACACCGAACTCAGCAGCGCCGGCCTAGCCCCGGCGCTGACCATCACCCAGCTGTTCGACTCGATCGCCATCCGCATCAACGGCCCGAAAGCGTGGGACGAGCACCTGACAATCGGCTGGCACTTCACCGACACCCACGAGAACTACCGGATGGAACTCAGCAGCGGCGCCCTCATCCACTACCCCACCACCGGAAACCAGCCGGCCGACCTGACGGTGACGCTGACCAGGCCCCAGCTGCTGCAGCTCCTGGCCACCGCCAAGCTCGACGGCATCGACATATCCGGCGACCCCGCCGTCCTGGGACGGCTGATGTCTCTCATCGACAACCCCGACCCCGACTTCGCCATAGTCACCCCTAGCTAGCACCTGACCTGCCTGAATTGCTGGCGGTGAGCAAGAATCCGGCCTTGCGGCGCCTTGCGGTCGAGCGCGTAGCTTCCGGGCCAGTACCGCGAGTTATCCGGGCACACACTCAGCGTCATCCGGGCCGGTGGCTGCTGGCCCGCGGGCGCCAGGGCGCGGCGCCAGGCTGTAGTAGTTCTCGTAGACGTGCTTGGCCTGGTCGCGGGCGGACTCCCAGTCCCAGGTACGCGGGAGGAACCGCCGGGGGCTGAGCGACCGGACGTAGGGGGACGGGTCTGGCTGAAGGCTTTCCAGGACGTGCTGGGCGAGGCCCGCTGAGCCGGAGACACCGTGGGCGTTGCAGGCCCCGGCCATCACGAAGCCGCGCAGCCCGGGGACCGGCCCGACGATGAAGCGCCCGTCCGGAGAGAACGCCGGGAAGCCGCGGAAGACCGTCCGCACCTCGGCCTGGGTGACCGCGGGCGCGAGGCTGGCGAAGTCGGCGGCGAACCCGGAGAGCACGTCCCAGTCTGGCGACACGGCCAGCTCCTGCCCGATGGCCACCTGGCGCGGGTCCAGGCTCAGCCCGTCCGGTTCCCAGCCGCCGCACAGAATCCCAGTCCCTTCAGCCCTGACGTAAAGACGCAGGTCCGGGATGCGCAGCACCGGCAAGCTGCCGTGCCAGCCTGGGACCGCCCCGGTGACGAAGTACTCGTGGCGCACCGGCACGACCGGGAGATCCTGTCCAGCCAGCCGGGCCACGGCGCCCGCCCACGGCCCGGCCGCGTTGATCACCATGTCGGTCGCGACCGCGCGCCGGTCGGTACGGATGCCGGTAACCGCGCCGCGGGCGACGCTGAGCCCGGTAACGGTGGTGTGCGTCGCGAACGTCACGCCGCGATCATGTGCGGCACGCGTGTAGGCCGTCACCAGGCTGTTGGGCTGCAAATATCCGTCAGTAGGGCACCACAGCGCCGCCATGGCCGCGACAGTGTCCAGCATGGGGCACAGCTCGGCCAGCCGGGCCGGGCTCAGGAACTCGACCTCAAGGCCGGCCGACCGCGCGGTAGCGGCCAGCATCTGGAATTCCGCGACCCGCTCCGCCCCGGTCGCGATGCGCACGCTGCCGGTCTGGCGCCAGTCCGCCGGATAGCCGGTCTCCCGCTCGATCCGCGAGTACATGGCCACCGAAGACATCGCGAGCAGGCACCGCTCCCTGGTAGCGCGGACCTGCCCGACCAGGCCGGCGGCCTGCCCAGAGGTCGCGCCTGCGAGCTCGCCCTGCTCCACGACCTGGATGTCCCGGTATCCCGCGCCCGCCAGGACATAGGCCACGGCGCACCCGATGGCCCCGCCACCAACGATCGTGACCTCAGCGTCCCTGACCTCGGCCACCGAAACCTCCCGCGTCAGCTTCCCGGTCATCGACCACGTACATCGATAATGGCAAACCAGCGCAGGTCCGGCAGAACCCGGCTGTGACTGAGAACCGCCGGGACGCGATGGAGGGCTTGATCCTAGATCAAGCTCCCTGCCGATTTAGCGCGGCTCGGAGTTGACTCGACCAGATCCGCAGCATCCGCAACCTGAGCATTCGCATCGATCCAGATGCCTGGCCGCAGCCAAAGGCAGCATGCCAGCAGGCAGCCTGCCGACGAATGCGGCGGCTCCTTGCGCAGCGGACCTCGATACGTGCGGCCACGTTCGCCTCCGGCGTCAAGGGACGATGATCGCGGCGCTGCCGGTCGAGGTCCTCCCGTTCAAGGACGTCCCGCCCTCCTGGGCCCGATGACGCCGCAGGAGATCGCGGCGGTCTTCCGCGCCTTCGCGCCCCTGATCAGCTGGACGCGGTCGCGGTTTCGAGTGCCCGGCCAGCGCGATCAGCTGATGAGCAGGCGCTGTACCGAGGTGGGCAGTGGTACGCCATCGCGCAGATCCGGCGCGGCCAGCGGTTGATCATAGCGTTGCACCACGGGCAGCACGCCGGCCCAGGCCGGGCCGGCTACGTCGCCGGGCGGGTCGTCGGGCCACCCCTCCGACACCTTCAGCGACCACTCCGCGATAGGCATCGCCAGGACAAGCACGGCGGCCAGTTCCTTTGGCGTCGAGGCCCGGACCTCGGCGCTGCGCCCGGGGATGAGTGCGTCGGTGATGACCTCCAGGGCGCGGCGCTTGGCGTCCGGCTCAGTGATCATCTGGCACTGCCCGAACAGCACCGCGCTGCGATAGCGCATCGACGACTCGAACGCCGAGCGCGCCACCACCAGGGCGTCGAAGGCCGTGACGGCCAGGCAGGTCGGCGCTCCGGCCGCCAGGCGCCGCAGCCAGCGCGAGCCGGTCGAGCCGTGCGCGAGCACGCGGTCGCCGTCGCGCACGACGGCAGTGGGCAGCACCACCGGGTGGGCGTCGTCGGCGACGATCGCGAAGTGCCCGATGTGGACGGTATCGAGCAAACGGTCCAGCGTGGCCCGGTCGCCGCTGGCCTTACGGGACAGCCGAGTGATCGATGTCCTGCTCACCGGGCGAGTATGCCCAAGGGCAGACCCTTTGAACAAGCGAGCGCCCCCGATCCACTCGGCTCGGCGCCGACGGCGAGTCCGATGTCCGTCCTATGAGCCGAACTCCCGAATGAGGACCCCTGGTGCGTTGACACATCCCAAGGCGGCACGGGACCAGGTGCCGTTTACCCCGCCTGGTGATCGTGTCGCAGACGAGTACGTCATGCCGTACGTGCACGCACGCCACAGTCCCGTGGTCATGTGGGCTTGGCGGGCTGGGGCGAAGTCCGGTTAGTGCTTGGAGTATGAGCCGGGGACGGCTTACCCACCAGGCCGCGTGTACACATTGCACCCTCCTGAACGGTCATGGGCCTGGAGCCGGATTACACGGTTATGGCGCAAGCTGGGATCTCGTCGTGGGTCAGTCCTGGCGGGTCAGCATGAAGACCGGAAACTGCCGGGTGCTCGTGGCCTGGGTTGCGCCGAGGTCGGGGGACCCAGCGACGGGCTTGGGCCACTCCGCGACCAGCTTCGGCCATAGCTCGGCACGGGCGGTATCGCCTAGTTCCTCCGCTAGGACCGTGAACGTCTGGGTACCGACCTCGACAGTGATCTCGGGGTTGGCCTTGAGGTTGTAGTACCAGTTCGGGTGGGTGGGCGATCCGCCGTTGGCGGCCCAGATCGCGAACCGGCCCTCTGCCTGGGGGGAGCAGGCCACCGGGGTGACCCGCTCGGTCCCGGACTTGGCGCCGATGTGGTGGATGAGGATCAGCGTGGTGCCCGTCCACATCCCGCCGATGCGTCCGCCGTTCGCCCGGAACTCCGTGATGATCTTGGTGTTGTAGTCGCTGGCTTCGTCTGCAGCCGAGTCCGTCATGATCTCCTCCGGCAGGTGTCACTGGTTGTGGTATTCGTCGTGGCGGCGCAGCCAGCTCATGGGCTGATCGCCTTCGTTGCGGCCCTTGGGCGCGCGGTCAAGGATGGCGTAGTAGCCCATCAGGAACTGCGTGCCGCGGGCGTAGCTGGATTAGCAGTGGTAGACGGTGCCGCTCTGGTACGCGAAGGCGCTGACGCCGTGTCCCTCGGAGAAATAGCCCTCGAGGTCGGTCCTGGTCGCGCTCGCGTTTCGCGCCGTGACGAGCGGCAGGTTTCCACGGACGGCCGGTCTTGCGGCAGCTTCAGAAGCGCGCGCTCGTTCGCTTCGGGCCGCGGCGCGGCTGGGTCGCACGTCGTCCCCTCCGCGGCCGATATGCCGGAGTCGACGTTGAAGTCAGTGTCGTGGCTGGAGGCCCAGGTGAAGCTCCAGCCCATGCGCTCGCGGTAGGCGAGCAGCTTGTCCAGCGGCGCACGCGACACGCAGATCATCGTCACGTCGCGAGCCTGCAGGTGGGCCAGCACGCCGTTGAAGCTGTCGGCGGTCGATGAGCAGGCCGGACATCCAGCCATATAGCCGGGGCCGAACATGAAGTGGTAGACCACCAGCTGTGAGCGGCCGTCAAACAGCTCCGCCAGCGTCCTGGCCCCGCCTTCGGTCTGCTGCGTGTACTGCTTCTGGACCGGCACCCACGGAAGCTCCCGGCGCTGCCGGGCGAGCTCATCGCCCATCCCCGCGGGGATGGTTCCAGCGGAATGAGAAGCGGGCCGGCGGATCGACCGTCTCCACGACAACCGGGCCGCCCTGGTCCCCGAACTGCATGTAACCGTGAGCGCCGGGTTCGACCACGAGATCCACCCGCTCGGCGAACCACAGGCTCACCTGATCAGGCTCGGTGATCGTGCGCCACACCACCTCCGGCGGCGCCTCGATCAGGGCCTCCCGCTCAATCACCAGACCTGGCATCAGTATCCGATCCCTTCCTGAGCACGCCGCATCCATCGCCGGCCGCCGGGCCAGGACGCGGCGGCGCGTGCCGGTCATCGCCCGATCCCGCCCTGTATCTGCAACCGACGGTAGCATGTCGGGTATGGACATGCAACCAGTGATTGCAAGTTGTCTGTCCGCGGCCGGATCCACCAAGTAAGCGACACAGAACTCCCAGTTCAGTGAACCCGAACCCGGGGCTGGAACGACCGAGACCGTCGTTCAGAACGGTGGTTCGCGTTTGCCTTGAGATGGGTACTTCACCGACAAGTACGCATCGGATCGTCGGCAAGGGGAGTTCTGTCTGCGGCCGTGACCGGGTGACGGCCTTGGTAATCCCGGCGCGGCGGGCGATCTTGCGGACGATCCGCCTAGCGCCGTGCCGGTCCAGCCGCCGCCCATCCGCACACGCGCCGCAAAGAAGTGCTCGACTTCCCGCTCTTGCAGGTCGAAGCCCGTGGCTTCGAAGAGGGCCTCAGCGTAGCGTCCGCCTGATCGACGGCGTTGGGCGTCCGACTCCTTGCGCTCGGGCGGCCGGCGGCGTTCGGGGGCGAGGCCGCGTCATGTGCTCATCGACCCGGTCGTCGCTGCGGGGCGGGCTGTCGACCGTCGTCGTGAGCATCGGGGAGGCCGGCTGCAGGAACCGGCCATCGGGCCTGGCGATCGCCCCATTCGCATCCTTACCTCGCGGCATGTGTCTAACCGAACTCGGGTACGTGCATGACCGGATCCCGCTACCGCACCGGAGGTTACCGCTATGGACGCCATGGTTGAGCAGACCGCTTTCGTCTACACGACCTACATCAAGGAGACTCCCGAGCGCGTGTGGCAGAGCCTCACCGACCCGGCATTGATGAAGCGCTACTGGCGGCACCAGACGGCTGGTCCGAAGACATTCCATTCCGACTGGAAGAAGGGTTCCACCTACGAGATGGCGCACGACGAAGCCGGACTGGTCGTGACTGGTCCCGAGCAGGTGATCCTCGACTCCGATCCGCCCCGCCGGCTGGCCTACACCTGGCACACGATCACCCCTGAGTGGGCCGCGGCGGTCGGCATGGACGAGGCGACCGCAGCGACCTGGCGTGCCGAAGACCGCTCCAAGGTCGCCTTCGACATCGAGGACGTCGGCCACGGTGCCGTCAAGCTCACCGTCACCCACGACGGCTTCGCGCCGGGCAGCGCCGTGCTGCCAGCGATCTCCGAAGGGTGGCCCGCCGTCCTGGCCAGCCTGAAGACCCTGCTGGAGACGGGGTCGTCCTTGCGCACTTCGTGAAGCGGCCGCCGCGCCGGCAGGCCTGCCGCCGTACTCCCCGCGCCGCGACGCCGCCTGCGAGCACCTCTTCGGGCAACACAGTCCCGCCAATCGTCACACCACCGAACTCCCCATCTGGGCGGTAGGGAACACGGCAGCCTGGCGTACCGATGTGCTGAATAGCGGCGGTTCGCGCTCACCTTCAGATCGCGGTCCGTGACCGCCGCGCGGCCATCGGCTTCGGCTGCCGGAATCGGACAGTGGCCAGCTCCGCCTGGCCGCCATCGCCGCCAGGCGGAGCTGCCAGTTGGTGCCGACTACCGGGGCGCCACCCGCGATATACGCGGCGACGATATACATGGCGTGCCGGTCCAGGCTGCCCCGGGCCCGGTCGTACCGCATCGCTGTTCTCGGATCAGCGTGCGATGCGGCCTGTTGGACGTCGCGCAGCGGGACCCCGCATCGAGCGCGGCCGTGATGAATGCATGTCTTAGCGTGTGCGGGGTGACGGCCTTGGCGATCCCGGCTCGGCGCGGGGCCTTGCGGACGGTCCAGCCGGCGCCGTGCCGGTCCAGCCGCCGCCCGTCCGCAGCCAGGAACACCGGCCCGCTTGTGCGCTCGGCGATGGCCAGGTCGGTCGCCCAGGCCGTGCGCGGCGCCAGCGGGATGGTGACGACCTTGCCGCCCTTGCGGGTGACGGTCAGCAGCTGGAACCTGCGGCGCGCTGGTTTCGGCGGCGGCAGCACGCACGAGGACTGGCTGATCCACGACCGGGCCCGCTTCCGCGACCGGCCACTGCCGATCTGACCGCCCTGCGCGCTGCGGCCCAGAGTCCAGGCGGCGCTCGGCGAGGTCAGGCGTCGCCGATCCCGTTCTCGCTAATCTCGGCGGGAGCCCAGAACGGCCATAGGTTGGAACCCGTGAGCGACGTACTTAAACGAGCTCTACCTGCCTTTCTCTGAAGAGCAGCTGCGTGAGCATTTCACACCGGTAGGGACTGACAAGACCAGTGCTGACAGGCACCTGGACTACTACCGCAAGAGTGTGCAGGCGTACCGGGACTGGGTCACGAATCCGCCTGCAGGCTCCCCGGCGCAGCAGGCTCAGGCGAAAGGGCGCGCCCTGCAGATGCATAAGGATGAGCGCTTCTGGATCGTCACCGCGTTGATGAGCATCTTCCATTCCCGGCAACGCCTGCCGCTCGTGGCGGCCCTGCTGAGGCGGTGCCTGGGTGATATCCCGCATATGGACGGACTGAGCAGCTGGGAACAGGCCCTCGCGCCGGGGCAGGAACTATGCCTGTTCTTCGAGGTGAGCCTGCCGACACCGCCGGAGTACCGGCAAGAACTCGCCTAGCATCTCGAAGAGCGGGTCTAGTCCGCCCGGCTTGACCGGGCAAGCCTCCGGAGCTCCACCAGCCTCTGGCTCGGCGCACGGTTAATTCAGGAGCGCCCGCGCCCGGACACCTGCTGTTCCGGCCATCGATGTGCCCTTGGGAGAATGTCCGCGTGGACGGACTGGCGTGTCCCTGCGGCCTCGGAGACGACTATGAGTCCTGCTGCAGGCGACTCCACGCAGGCGCGCAGGCGCCGACCGCCGAGTCGCTGATGCGCTCCCGCTACAGCGCATTCGCCGTCGGGAACACCGGCTACCTCTTGCGCACCTGGCACCCGTCAGGCCGCCCGCCGAACCTCAGCTTGGACCCGGCCCTGCGGTGGATTCGCCTGGCCGTCCTGGAAACGCGCGGCGGCGGCCTCTTCGACGCCACCGGCACAGTGCGGTTCCGTGCCACGTACGTCCGGCAGGGCAAGCGTGGCGTCCTCGCCGAGACGAGCAAGTTCGTCCGGCAAGACAAACACTGGACCTACCTCGGTCCCATCGGCTGAACGGCGTGCCTTCCTCACCGCGCCATCACCTTGCAGGGAGCCATGTCAGACCACCCAGAAAACCACTCCAGAACGCCGATCATCTTCCTGGGCCGCAGTCGGGCTCTCGGCGTGCTCGCCGGTGCATATCAGCCCTTATGCACGCCGGATAACGGGTCGCCTGCGAGGATTGGACCTATGCCCGCCGGGATACTGCCGTCGGCCCCGATGTTCTTGGCCGGTTCGCCGGGTGGCTGGTCCGCCTGCTGGACCGGCGAAGCGCCCAGGCCGGTGCCGACCGCTGCGTTGGTCGCCTCGCACCGGGCGTGGCTGTGGGATGAGATGGCTCCGCGAGCCGTCGCCCGCTGCCGTCGCGGACGCGCTGCGGGAGGCCGCTCCGGACCTGGCCGGGCTGCCAGTCACGATAGGGAGCCGGGCCGGCCGGGACGATCCACTGTGGCAGATGTCGACTGCCGCTCGGCGAGGACTACATGGTGAAGTTCGCGTGGTCAGGGGCTGCGGTCAGTTGGTGCTGCACCAGATCCGGGTGTTGGAGACGCTTGCGCTCGAGCCGGCGGTCCCCTGCCTGCCCGAGGTTGTGGCCGCCGGGACCGGACGGCCCGCTCACCAGAACTAGATCAAGCGACAGGACGCCGACTCGGCGCGGTTGACGTCTGCACCGAGCGCACGAGCGAAGGTATGCAGATCGACCTGATATGGGGTCCGATTGCCGCGGCCGTCATGAAGGGCACGGCGGGCAGCTGGAGCCGCGGTATGGGAGGCCGGGCCTGACCATGCTGTTACCTACCCACAAGGTCTATGGCATCGATGAAGCATGGCGTGTTGCTCTTGTCTCGAAGGGCACGCCGGCGCCGGGGAGGACGCTGAATACGAGCTGGGTCTCGGTGTGCCCGATTCCCCGGTGGACGTTGATGTTGTTGAGGACCAGGTCGCGCAGTTCTTCTGGGCTTGCGACCGCCACATGCACCAGGTAGTCGTCCTCGCCGGCGACGTGGAAGGCGGTCAGGACTCCTGGGATCTTGGTGAGGGCGGTGTGAAACTGCAGGACGCGGTCCCGGTTGTGGCTGGACATGCGCACCTTGATGACGGCCTGGATGGGGAAGCCGAGGGCGGCCAGGTTCAGCTGCGCGGTGAAGCCCGTGATGATGCCGGATGCGCGCAGGGCTCGCAGGCGCTTGATCGAGGTCGATTCAGCCACGCCGATGTGGGCGGCAAGCGCCGCGTTGGTAATCCGGGCGTCGGCGGCGAGCTTGGCCAGGATGGCGAGGTCGATGTCGTCAAGTCCGGCTGCGGGCATGAGCGGATTCTTCGGCGTAGCAGGCGTATCCGTCATGATGACTCCATTAACTTTCCGATTTGACGTTATCATCATCGAAATCTTCGCCTCTCATTGGCTGTGAGGAAAGCTTCTTTTACGCTGGCCGCATGTCGTCTTCTGCTCTCCACGGGGATTCGCTAGCTGTGCACGCCGGCCGCGGCAGCCGTCGGAGGCCACCCGGTAGCGGAGGGCGGCGCCGTATAAACGCCGGCTCGACCATGGGCGCCGCGCTCGACTTCGTTGTCGACTGACGTCTTCCCGATCCGTGGACCGGTGGACCACGTGGCGGCCCAGCTCCGTTTTCCAGGCTCACGCTCTGCAATTACCTCAACGGAATCGAGGCGACATGAGGACCTCACCGGAGTCCTGCGATGACGCGCTGGGCAGCGGGCAGCTCGACATCGACCGGTACGACGCCGGCTACCGCGATTGGCTCGCCGGAGCGATCCGCAAGGTGCGCGCCGAGGCCACCCGGTCGGCGGACACCCACCTGCTGGCCGTCCCGGCGCTCGGCGAGCGCGGAGTGGACATCTACCTCAAGGACGAGTCCACTCACACGACAGGATCGCTGAAGCACCGGCTGGCCAGGTCGCTGTTCCTGTACGCCTTGGCGAACGGCTGGATCCGGCCCGGCAAGCCGATCGTCGAGGCCTCGAGCGGGTCGACTGCCGTGTCCGAGGCGTATTTCGCCCGCCTGATAGCCAATCCCTTCATCGCGGTCCTGGCCCGGACAACAGCGGCCGAGAAGGTCCGCCTGATCCAGGCGCAGAAGGGCACCTGCCACTTCGTCGACGAGCCGAGCAGCGTGTACCAGACCGCGGCCGCCCTCGCCGCTGACAGCGGCGGCCATTACATGGACCAGTTCACCTATGCCGAACGAGCCACCGACTGGCGCGGGAACAACAACATCGCCGAGTCCATCTTCGCCCAGATGGCCTCCGAGCGGTTCCCCGAGCCGCAGTGGATCGTCGCGACGGCGGGAACAGGCGGCACGTCTGCCACGCTGGCCCGTTACGTCCACTACACCGGGCGCCGGACGGGAATCTGCGTGGCCGACCCCGAGAACTCGGCATTCCTGGAGGGCTGGCGCGAGCACAACTCCTCAGTCACCACGACGGTCGGTTCCCGTATCGAAGGCATCGGGCGGCAGCGCGTCGAACCAAGCTTCATCGGCTCCGCCATCGACCGGATGATGCGCGTTCCCGACGCCGCCTCGGTCGCCACGATCCACGTCTGCGAGGAGCTGCTCGGACGCCGGGTGGGCGCATCAACCGGCACCGGCCTGTGGGCAGCGTTCCGGATAGCCGATCAGATGATCCGCGGCAACCAGAGCGGAAGCATCGTCACGCTGCTGTGCGACGGCGGTGAACGATACGCCGACAAGTATTACAACCCGGAATGGCTCAACAGCCAGGGGCTCGAGCTGGAGCCGTACACAACCCAGCTCCGCTCCTTCCTAGGACACCAAGGCTAGGGACGCACCACTGCGCACCGACGAGCTGATCAGGAGACCGAAATGAATTCCGCCTACGGGTTCGCCACGCTGGCCATCCACGCCGGGCAGGACG
Organism: uncultured Actinomycetes bacterium; assembly: GCA_963790065.1. Taxonomy (GTDB): domain Bacteria; phylum Actinomycetota; class Actinomycetes; order Streptosporangiales; family Streptosporangiaceae; genus Palsa-504. The sequence goes on from CAWBNK010000006.1 coordinate 1,036,196, forward strand.
CCGATCCCGCGACCGGCGCCGTAACCCCGCCCATCTACCAGACCTCCACCTACAAGCAGGACCGCGTAGGCGAGCTGCGCGGAGGATACGAGTACAGCCGCGCGGGCAACCCCACCCGCACGGCCCTCGAACAGTGCCTCACCGCGATCGAGCACGGGACCCGCGCCGTCACCTTCAGCAGCGGGCTCGCCGCCGAAGACTGCGTCATCCGGACCATCTGCACACCCGGTGACCGGATCATCATGCCCAACGACGCCTACGGCGGCACGATCCGCCTGTTCACCAAGGTGCTAGCCGCCTGGGGCATCCAGGCCGTCCCCGTCGACCTGACCAACCTCGCGGCACTGGAGCAGGCGCTGAGCATCCCGGCCCGACTGGTGTGGTGCGAGACCCCGACCAATCCGCTGCTGAAGGTGGCCGACATCTCAGCGCTCAGTGATATCTGCCACGCCGCAGGAGCGCTCCTGGTCGTCGACAACACCTTCGCGACGCCAGTGCTGCAGCAGCCGCTCACCCTCGGCGCCGACGTGGTGATGCACTCCACCAGCAAATACATCGGCGGTCACTCCGACCTGATCGGCGGCGCCCTCATCACCAATGACAGCGAACTCGGCGAACGACTGTACTTCCACCAGTTCGCCGCCGGCGCGATCCCCGGCCCGTTCGACGCCTGGCTGACGCTGCGCGGCATCAAGACCCTCGAGGTCCGCATGGCCCGTCACTGTGACAACGCCGAAGCCATCGTGCGTTTCCTCGGCGAGCATCCCGCCGCGGACAGGGTCTTCTACCCGGGCCACGACGGCGCTGACTCACATCAGATGCGACGCGGCGGCGGCATGGTCTCCTTCCTCGCCGCAGGAGGCCAATCCGCCGCCAGGACCGTGTGCGAAAACACCACGCTCTTCACCCTGGGCGAATCCCTCGGAGGTGTCGAGTCCCTCATCGAACTCCCCGGCCAGATGACACATGCAGGCCTGCGGGGAACCGAGCTCGAAGTGCCATCAAACCTAGTCCGGCTCTCGGTCGGCATCGAGTCCCCCGACGATCTCATCGCCGACCTGGACAAAGCCCTGGCGACAGCAGGGACGGTGGGGCTGTGAGCGGTGAGGCCAGGACAATCTCGGAGGTGACCTCGAGCACCTTGTACTTTGGGCCGTGCTACCGGAGGCTGCCGTTTCCCGGGGCGACGCTGCGCTGGAGCGGATCCGCGAACCGGGGGTCACCCGCAAGCTCGTGGGCATCGAAGCCCTGGCTAGCCACAATGAGTGCCTGAGGCTCATCCAGGCGGCTACGAGGCGGTGCTTGGAGCTTACAGCCGACGGCCGCCGAGTCCAGGTAGGCCACATGCGCAGTGCCCGGGTAGAGGACTCTCACCTCGTCCCCAGCCCGTTCCACTGCACGGTCGCCCGCCGGTCCACCTCAGTGCGCAACGCCGCGTACTCAGCCAGCATGACCTGGCTCGCGACCTGCACCTCAGCGTCGGGAGCCGGAAACGGACCACTCGGCTGCCCGTCCGAGCTGCCCGGCTGAGAGTCCATCGCCCAATTGTCCCGCTAAGCCGTCCAGGACAGAAGAGAGTCACGACGGCGGCCCCCAGCCCAGCGGGGCCCTGGTGCCTGCGGCGGATACCCAGGCAGCCGGGTCACGCGTCCGCGGCGGCCGTATCCCGCTGCGCAGACGCCTAACGTGAAGGCCCGTACACCGGAGGCCGCAAAATCGGCGCCAGAACGTTCGCCGAGGACGTCAACGTCGTAGCCACGACCTCACCCGATCGGCGGCATGAGCAGTAAATCAATCGAGTTCCGCCGTCGGCTCACCTACCGTCGCAGAGACTGGCTGATCACGACGGTAACAAGGGAGCGTCCGTGCCCTGATTACTTGTTGCGGGTGAGGCCCAGGGAGCGGGCCCGGCTGACCGCCTCGTCCCGGCTGTGGACGCCGAGCCTGTTGTACAGGCGTGCCGCTCGCTCCTTGGCTGCTGACCGGGAGATGCCCAGCTTGCCGGCGATGACGGAGAAGGGTAGTGGTGTGGGGAGGTACCGCAGGACCTGGGCCTCTGCCATGGTGATCGACGCGGCCTTGACGCGTGCCTCGGCTTGGCTGGTCGCGTCGGCGGTTACCTCGTCGGCGGCCGCGATGGTGATGAGGGACTCCGCCACGGACTCGGCGGCCACCTCGTCGGCGGCTTCTATGGTGGCGGCGTCCTCGGCTACGGCGTCAGCGGCGGCCTGGTCGGCGGCGGCCACGATGAGGCCGGCTGTGGTCAGCGCCGTGACCGCCTCGTGGGCGGCGGCCTCCTCCACCAGCCCGGCGGTGATCAGCGCCCGGACGGCGGCGGCGGCCGCGGCCGACTGGATCCGCTGCGACTCGGCTATCGCCTGGGCCGCCTCGGCTTGGGCCTCCGCCATCGCGAGCAAGGCAGTGGCCTCTTCGGCCTGGGCCTGGGCGATCACCTCAGCTGCCTCCTCCATGGCGGCGACCTCGGCTCCCACCACCAGCCCGGCCTCGGCGGTCAAGAAGCCCTCGCCGATCAGCGTGCCGCCGGTCTCGGCGATGGCGTCGAAGAGCGGGGCGGCCCAGTAGTGCTCGACGAGCAGGAAGGCCAGGGCGGTCCCTGGCTGCAGAGAATCAGCCAGCGCCCGCGCGCCGGCCGGGTCAAAGGCCGCCAGACCGTCAGCCGGCACCGGCACCGCCGGACCGCCGTCCGCGACGGGAATCACCGCCGCCAGCAGCGAGCCGAAGTCCTCGTCATCGCCGATGGTCAGCCGTTCGATCGTGCCGTCCTGGCTCTTGGCCACGAAGAGCATGTCGAGCAGGCGAAGAACTCCCCGGCCGCGCAGACGATCGACCTCAGCCAGGATCCTGTCCTCCGAACCGGCGTCGCGGCTGAAGCTCAAGGCGATCACCTGCAGCGGTGCGGTCATCATTGCCCTCCTCATCCTGGCCCTTAACCTCGTCGACGGTACCACCAAGCGGCGTCACCGCCAGCTAGCCCATCCCCGCGTCCCCCGGCAGGAGCTGGATCAATCCTTGCGACCTCACCGACGTAATTAAGACCTTCCCTGACGACCGCGCGGCTCGCGGCAGAAGCGGATATCCGGCGGGCAGACAAGAGCGTTAGCAGCTGGCGCCTGTCGGCCAGTCGGCTGCCGAACCGCTGCTAGCCTCGGCGTATGCAGCGAGGATTCCGCGCACAGCAGGACAAGACGCCGTTTGACAAGGCGGCGCAGGCTTTTGCGCGGACCCGGCTCGGCGGTTGGCTGTTCGTGAACGTATTCCCGGTCATCGACCGGCGCCTTATCCCGCTGACGGGCGGGCGGCTTACGGTTGCCGTAGGGCAGCCGATACTGCTGTTGCACACACGCGGAGCCAGATCCGGCCAGCCACGCAGCACGCCGCTGCTTTATACACGGCACGGCAACGGCTACGTGATCGTCGCCTCCAAAGCAGGCGCGGACCATCACCCAGCCTGGTACCACAACCTGCGCGCGCACCCGGATGCAGTCGCCATCGAGGTCGGCGGCCGGCGCATCACGGTTCACCCGCGTGAGGCCGAAGATGCCGAGCGCGAGGAACTGTGGCGCCTGGTCAATGACAACTACAACGGCTACCACGTGTATCAGCAGCGAGCAGGCCAGCGGACCATCCCGGTTGTGCTGCTCGAACCAGCGTAACGGCCAGACGTCCTCCGGAGTTGCGCGCGTCATTGACGGCGGTGGCGGGCTTTTCGCTCGGTGCTTGCGGCCGGATCCGCCCCGATCAGGCCAATCTGTCGCGCTGGAATTTTCGGCATGCTTGCCACGTCCTGGCCAGGATGGCCTTCGGAACCGGGCTCCAGCCGACGCGCTGGCCCCCGAATCGGGCAGGGAGATGGATCTCATGGGCGGGGCCGGCGCAGGTTGCTCGCTTGCTGAGCACTGCTCTGGCATTCAACGAATCTGACCTGCGCGGCCCTGGGCGCCGAGTGGGCTGGAGGGAGCGCACGGCTGGCGTTGGCCTTCGGTCGCCACGGCGATCTGGGCGCGAGCCTTCTCGGCCTCCGGCGTGCCGGGATCGGCGTAGCGGGCGAGGGCTTGCCAGTGGTTGCGAGCCTGCCCGTTGTCGCCGGTGGCCTGGCAGGCACTGGCCAGGCCACTGTGAGCACGTGCCTGTTCGCGCTTGTCACCGCACTGGATCGCCAGGGCCAGCGCGGCGGCGTGCCGGGCGCTGGCTTGGCCGGCCTGGCTTGCGGCGAGGAACGCTTCGCCAAGACCATTGAGCGCCTCGGCCTGGCCAGAGCTATTGCCGCCCTGGCTGTGGAGGGCCAGCGACTGCCGGAGATGGCCGATGGCCTGCTCGCTGCGGCCTTGCCGAAGCTCGGAAAAGCCCAGGCAAGCCAGCGCCCGGGCTTGGCACGGCCGGTTGCCGATCTCGCGGCCCAGGTCCAGGGACTGCCGGAGATGGCCGGCGGCCTGCACGTAATCGCCTTGCCGCAGCTCCAGTTCGCCGAGGTTGGCGAGCACCGAGGCCTCGCCCGACCGGAGGCCGGCGTCGCGAAAGAGCGCGAGTGACCGCCACAGGTGTCCGGCAGCCTGCTCGTAACGGCCCTGCCGCAGGTCCACGATTCCGAGAGCGTGCAGCTCACGGGCCTGTCCGGAGTGGTTGCCGACGTCCAGGTAGACGGCTAGCGCCTTTCGGTGGCGGCCAGCTGATTGCTGGTAACGGCCCTGGCAATAGTCGACCATACCGAGGTTGCCAAGCGCGCGGGCCTCGCCAATCCTGTCACCGTCCTCACGGCACAGGGCCAGGGCCTGCTCGAGGTGGCTTGCGGCCTGGCGGAGACGCCCCTGCGCGGCGTCGGCTGCGCCGAGCATCGTCAGTGCCGCCGCTTCGGCGGTCCGGTCGCCGGACTGGGCGGCGGCGCGCCGGGCATGACTGTGCATAGCGGCGGCGTCGGCGAAGTAGCCGACATCCAGGTAACGGAAGATGGTGGCGGCCAGGCCTATGGCGTGGGCCGCCCATCCGTGGTCGGCAGCATGCGCGGCGACCGCGACAAGGGTAGACCGCTGCGCGTCTAGCCATGCCAGCGCTGCGGTTGGGCTGGTGACCGGCGGCATAGGACCGGCGGGCCGGGGTCGCGCTGGCTGGTCAGGGTCGCCGCGGAACAAGGTACCGGCCGCGACGGCGGCGGTGGCCAAGTAATGGTCGAACAGGCGGCTCAGCGCCGCCCCCCGCTCCTGCTCGCTGTCCTGGTCAGCAGCCTGATCGGCGGCGTAGGCGCGGAGCAGGTCGTGTATGCCGTAATGGCCCGTGCCGACGGGCTCGATCAGGTGGGCGCGGGCCAGCCGGTCCAGCAGCCAGCGAGCCTGCCGGAGAGTGGTGTCAGTCAGTGCGGCGGCAGCGTAGGCGTCAAAGTCGGCGCCCGGGTGCAGCCCAAGCAGCCGGAAGGCACGCGCGGCCCCGTCATCCAGGTGCCGGATCGACCACGAGAACACGGCCCGGACCGCCGTGAGCCGGTCTCCGGCAGCGTCTAGCAGGTCCAGCCGCTCCTGCTGGTCAGCCAGCTCCGACGCGACATCCACCAGCGGGACGGCAGGTGAGGCCGCGGCGCGCTCGGCTGCCACTCGCAGCGCCAGCGGCAAACGGGCACAGTACCCGGCCAGCGCTTCGGTCGCTTCAGGCTCGGCATCCACCCGCTCGCCGATGAGCGCCCGCAGCAACCCCACCGCGTCGGCTGGCGGCAGCAGGCCCAGGTCCAGCCGACCGGCACCATCCCTAGCTACCAGCCCGGCCAGCGAATCACGGCTGGTCACCACCGCCACACACGACGGGCTACCTGGCAGCAATGGCCGGACCTGCTCCACATCCCCGGCGTTATCGATCATGATCAGCATCCGCCGGCCCGCCAGCAGGCTCCGGTACCGCGCCGCACGCTCTCCGGCCTCGGCCGGGATATCCTGCTCGGCCACGCCCAGGCTACGCAGGAACCCAGCCAGGGCGTCAGCGGCCGACATGGGCTGGCCCGGGTCGTAGCCACGCAGGTTCACATGCAACTGCCCGTCCGGGAACCGGTCCGCCACCTGATGCGCCCACTGCACCGCCAGCGCCGTCTTACCCACCCACGAGGGTGATATGCTTGGGTAAATGAGAGAACACCCCATGACCAGCACAAGCTGACAGCAGTGATCTACCTGCGGCGTCAGACTCCGGGACGAGACCGACGAGACCTTAGATGTACGCAGGGCTGAGCTGGAGGAGTTCGCTGCCAGCCTGGGCCTGCGGTGGTCTGGGTCGCATAGAGAATGACCTGAACGGCGGCGGAAAGCCACGCGGAGCCAGCGCTACAAGACCCCCATCAGGATAACCACCCCCAGAGGGCTGGTGGAGTTCAGGAAAAACAGGAAAGACTGGCAGACAGTGATCAGGGACTACCTCCTCACGGGACAGGCCAAGGTCATGGTGGTGAGTGATGACTACAGGCTGGCCCGAAACGAGCGGGACGGCCTGGACCTGATCGACGCGGCCACGGTGTCCGGGGACTCCGTGGTGGCACCTGATGACAACTGGGAGCCCAGGTGGATACTCCGCGACGGCGGCACCGATGCTGAGCAGGAGACCCTGAGAAACCGCATCAGCGATGCCCGCCGCTACAGTGCCAGCATCAAGGCCAAGGTCAAGATGGGCCGCCGCCGCTGGGCTGGCCGCTCCTCAAGGGAGAGAGTCGGAACTAAGGCTACAGAGTGGACACCAAAAAAACAAAGCAACAGCGGAACCTGATCGTCAACGACGGACGCAGGGCTGGCAAGATGAGACGGCGGTGATAAGACAGGCTGCCACGGACATCCTGGACCGGGGCATCAGCCTCAAGGCCGTGGCCAGGGACCTCAGAGACCGAGGCGAGCCCACCGTCACCGGGACCGCCTGGTAGGCCAAGACACTGCGGGATATCCTCCTCAAGGCTGCAGTGGCTGGCCAGCAGCTCCGGGCTGGCGAGCTGGTGGAGGCCCCCTGGGAGCCCATCCTCAGCCAGCCTGACCATGACTGGCTCAGGGACCTGCTGACCGACACGTCGCGGCGGCCAACACAGGCCGGGACAACGAGCCCAGGTGGCTGCTATCTGGGTTCGACACCTGCGGGGTCTGCGGCGGGCGGACCAGGGTGGCAGGCGGCAAGAACTGCGCACCGGCCTATGTGGAACTGGTGCTGCCAAGTACGCCGCAACGCCCGAGATGTAGATGACCTCATCAGCGATCTGATCATCGCCCGGCTGGAGGAGCACGACGCGAAGAACCTGCTGCGCCCCCAGCCCAGGGTACACCCTGAAGGCGAGGCGCTGCGAGCCGAGCGGGACAGACTCCGCAAGGGACGGCGGTCCCTAATGGAGACCTACGGCCTGGGGGACGCGGACGCTGCCGCCACGATCCGCAAATGGGACAAGCGGCTGGCCGGGATCGAGCCCCAGCTTGCCGCAGCGACAAGCCGGACCCGCTGCCCGAGTTCAGGACCAGTGAGCTTGCCCGCGCCGTGTGGGAGAGCCTGCCGCTGCCCCGCCGCAGCGACATCGTCCAGATGATCATGGACAGCATCACCATCGACAGGGCCGGGCGGAATGGCTCAGCCTTTGACCCTGAGACCATCAAGGTCCGCTACATCAGGAGACTAGTGCTGAGACACCGGCCCGGTAGCACGGCAAACCGGGCCAGCCCTCCCACCTGGGGAGTGCTGGCCCGCTCGGGGTCCAGGCTGGCTATGCCTGGGTGGTCTCCTGGGCCTTGGGCTCAGTATTGCCCTTAGAGATACTGAGAGCCTTGACCTGGGTGGTGGCCCTGGGCTCCTGGGCCTTGCCCTCAGCCCTGGCAGCCTTGGCCCGTCTGACTGGCATCCCTTGCACCAGCTCAGCCGCCCGGCCCTGGTGCCCCGCTTGTCAGCGGCCCTGGTGTCCCCGCTGGGGTGATGATCCCGTGCGCGTTGCACCTGACCAGCCATGCGGGGCTGTCCTCTGGTGCTGAGTCGTCCCACTTGAGCAGTTCGAACGCGGGCTTGGGCCAGCGGATCGAGTAGCCCTCCGGGGCCGCGGCGTGGGTCTTGATGGCTTCGGCTAGCCGATCGGCAGCGGTCGGCCGGTCAACCTTACGGCGTCGGCGATGGCCTGGGCCTGCTCAGCCTGGGCCTGGAGGGCATCGAACGACCGTTCGACCTCGGCAGCGGCGGCAGCAGTGGAGTCGGACATGGGGGTGGTTCCTTCCCGTGAGCTGCGGGCTTCCCGTGTGGAGCCCGCCAACCCATCAAGGGATGACTACTCTCCGTATATTCCCCGATTACGGTATGTACCGGCAGCTTGCGGGCCAGGCCGCCCCCTCAGCCCCCGGATGCCCAGGTGCCACCGCCCGCCACGTAATACCGCGCCGTCCGCTCGGACACGCCGACCAGCACCGCGACCCGCTGCTGGGTCAGGCCGTGGGCATGCAGCATCCTGGCCAGGGCACGGCGCTCCTCCACGCCCAGCCGGGCCAGCCTCCCCAGCCCGATGGCGATCAGCTCCAGCTCAGCCGCCGCCTCGACCACCGCACGCCGCGCCTCCTCGGAGGACAGCCCGTTGGCAACCTGCCCGGCCGCGTACCCGGAGACAGCCTCGGCCAGCCGCAGCTCCTCGACCGCCTGCCGCCGCCGCCCGGCCGCACGCGCCCTGCCCTTCCGCTCGGCAGACTTCGCGGCAGACTCGGGCACGCTCCCGATTCTCAGCCCGGCCAGCACCGCGAGGCCAGCCCTCGCCCAGGTGCCCCATTCCCGGTCGTGACGACGAGCCAGGAGGGCCTGGCACCCCGCCCCTGGGGTGACCGCCAGGACAGCGGGCATCGGGCAGTGTTTGCCCCACCAGGTGACCAGGCCACCGGGCCAGCCTGACGGCAACCATCCGTTGACACCGGCCCGCCGTATCGGGCTGCACCGTTGACCAGCGGTTTCCCCAAAGAAAACCGGAAAACCCGGCCGCGCACACACGGGGTTATCCATCGCTCCGACGCGACGGGAGCCGGTCAGGGTGCACCCCCCACCCCTTGAGCCGAGGGCGGGGCCTAGACGCGCCTGCTGTGCCCGAGCCCGTCCCCTGCTCGTGGCTCCTGGTCGTTGCTGGCCTGCCTGAGTTAGCCCCTGAGAACTGAGCTGCGGCCGGTCACAGACGCGCTCAACGGCCCCACGCTGGGGCGGCAGACCTGTGCCCTCGCCGCTGGCCAGATCGGGCGGACACGGGTCCGCCTGAGCCCTTGCGGCTGCCGAGCCGGACACCCTCCCCCCGCTCCGTGGCTGGTCAGGGCAGGCGGGCAGGGTTCGCCAGGGTCGGGCCTGGTGTCCGCCCCCTGGGCGGGGCGAACAGGTGGCCGAACCAGGCGGGCACCTGACCGGGACAGCAGCCCCCCCGGCCTGAGGCCAGACCAGGAGGTCCAGGGGGGCCTGCGCTCAGGGGCCAGGGCCAGGAGCGGGGGGCCTGCCAGGAGGGCCAGGGACAGGAGCCCCTGGTGGGCCAGGAGGCCCTGGGAGGGCTGGAGGCCCAGGGCTGGCAGGGTGGCCAGGGCCAGGAGCCCAGGGTCCACCAGGAGCGCTCAACGGCTCCGCACGGTGCGGCAGACCTCCAGGGGCACTGATACGGCGGTGGTGAACGAGCGGTGCCAGGTAGCGCGGGCCATCGCCAGGCCGTAATCCCCGCCAGGCAGGGCCGGGCTGTAGCGACACAGATTGTGCGCCCGTTGCGACTTGGCTCACTGTCGGGGTCATCGGCAGGGTGGCCGCGTAGGACTCCCACTGGAGCGCGGCGCACAGGTGGGGGTCCTCCACCCACCAGGCGGCGGCGATGGCCTCGGCCTAGTCCAGGGGAAGGCCACCCGTGGCGGGAGGGTTCAGCGGTGGTGCCCATGCCTCCCACGGGGGGCAGGAGGTCACTTGGTCTTGGCCGCTGGCCGTGCCGCTGGCCCGGACTGGGAGATGTCCAGCTTGCGGATCGCCTTGTCCTTGACCGCCACCCCGACGTTGGCCCTGGCCTTGACGAGCAGCAGCATCGCATCGTGATGGGGGTCGTCGTGCAGGGTGACGTTGCTGTCCTGGCCCAGCACCAGGTAGCACCGGCCGCTGTCGTACACCAGCGGCGGGTCCAGGCCCGGCACCTGCACGATGTCCAGCCCGATCAGGTCGGTCAGGCCGTCCGGGTGGACCAGCCTCCCAGTCCGCGTCGGTGGCGGTCAGCTCGGCGGCGTAGACGGTGGGGCTCATCGCGATGGTGCTGGTGTTGCCGCCTGCCTCGCCTATGGCCGCGATGGCGGCACCGGCCGCGGCGATCAGCGTCGGGCCTTCCACCCGTCGGCCTGGGCGATGATCCCGTCAGGCTGGGGGGTCCCGGTGCCGCGCAGCAGCCCGAGGTCGAGGTCCCTGGACAGGTGAATCCGCCAGAGCGCCCTGGCACCCAGGTAGTGATGTTCACAGCCGCGTCGGTTTGCATCTCCGAGCTGACCGGGAGCAGCCCCGCGACCTTGGCCACCGACACGATCAGGGCCTTGTCGTTGAGCAGCAGGCTCGGGACCTCCTGGAGTTCTTCCAGCCAGGCGAACCCGCTGGGTCCGACCGTGGGGAATGCCATCTTGCCGGTGGACGTGTATCAGCCCTGGTCAGGCTGGAAGCAAAAGCCGAGCCCTCGACCAGGGCGTTCAGCAGGCTCCAGACCTGGGCGGGGATGAGCGTACCGGCGAAGCTCCCGGTCACGATGCCGGGCTCGGATGTGGTCATGGGCGTGGCCTTTCAGCGGGCAGGTGGAGGTATCACGCCGGACTGGCGCTGGGCCTGCCGGACTGCCGGGCCAGCCGCCAGGGCTGGACAGGCTGGACACCACGAGAGCGAGACCACCTGCGGCTCATGGTAGGCCCGCGCGGTGGCCGGGGCCTAGTTCAGCCCGTGTCGATCTCGCGTTCGGTGCGCTCTATCACGTCGAGGATCGCGGTGCGGACGGCTCGGCATCCAGCACCGCGCCGGGAGCCAGCTTGCGGGCCAGCTCGGCGGCGAGCTGCTCGGCCAGTTTGATCCCGAACGCGACCGCGACCAGGACGGCGCATTCCGGGCAGGCGCTGTACCCGGCAGACTGGCGGGCTGTCTCGGGGCCAGCGCCCTGGAGGACGGCGCGATTGACGCGCAGCACGGCTCGCTGCTCGGGGATGCCGAGGAGGGCGTGATCGCAGGTCATCGCAGGCCCGCTAGGACGATCAGCGACAGCCTCCCCCACTCCCCTGCCAGCCGGGCCTGAGCATCGCAGATTGAGACCAGCCGCTCGCATTCCTCGGAGAACACTCGCCCGCCCCAGGGACATCCCCATCCCAGATCGGCTCACCGCCGCTGCCAGCCTGCCTCCACCGCCGCGCCCGTGCCTCCTGCTCGCCCGCACTGATACTGGACCGGACCAGGGCACCGCGATCGACAGCGCGGCTCTACGCCCGACAACCTGGACCCAGCCGTCCTCAGCACCGTCTCGGACCCGGCCGAACGGCTCGATGTGCCCTGGACGCACATGGTCAAGCTGACGGAACACTGACAGAGTGACCTGGCGGGAGCCGACCATCAGGACGCGGACCTCTGCGATCAAGACCTCGACGTGGGCGGTGGTGGTGGCGGTCATGGCTGTTGGTCTCCTTCGGGTGGCATGATCTCGAATTCGCGGGTCCTGGGCTGATGACCGAACACGGCTTGGTGGGCGTGCTGTCCGCCGTCGTCATCCAGCCAGGCGGCACCGCAGTGGCAGCGCAGCAGCGGCACGCCCCCGACTGGCGCGCGCGGGGGAGCCTGCCCGTTCGCGGACTGGCGCCTCACGATGCGCCTTCCTCGGCCTCGTCTCGGATAGACTCGGCAATGGCCTGCAGGGCGAACACCTTGGGTTCGGTGCAGCCCTCGCGAAGGACCTGGGCGAGCCAGGCGGCCAGGACGCAGGCGATGGCCGCGCAGTGGTCGAGCTCCAGACCATCGAGGATGACGGCCTGGAGCTGGCGGACATGGCCTGCCAGCGGGGGGTGTCGCAGGCGGTGCAGGCGAGCAGGGCGGCGGCGGCCCGCACATCATCGTAACCGGCCGGGCTCATAGCAGCCCCTCGGCCCGATCCGGGTGGCACGTCGGGCACTTGCGCACCTTGGAACCTTCCTCGGTGTCAATCTCGCGCAGACGGGTCTGCTCGTCGCACTCGGGGTCGCGGCACCACGACGGCTTGGGTTCAGGCAGGCCGAGCTTGCGGCGAGCTCGCCGCACTATCTAGCTTCCGCGATTCTCGCCGTGCCCGCCGATCTGTTCCGAGAGATACTGACCGGAATCCGGCCGCTCTCTCAGCGATGAGGTTGATGATCGGGGGGATTTCGTCCTCGTGGGCTTCGAGCCTGTCACCCGCCGTTGAGGATGTCCACCCGGCAGGGGTCGCGCGCCATTGACGGTGTTGTTTTGATGTGATCCGGCGGGTTCGTGGTGCGGGGGTTGGTGGACGGCGTCACCGTGGCCATGTCGGTGATGGCAGCGGCCCTCCCCGTTCTCGTTTTCGCCGTGAATCCGGGGAAGGCCGCCTGGACGGTGCCAGGAGGTGGCACCACGGTGATGACGGTACGAGGTCCGGCGGGAAGTGTCGAGGCGCGGCTGGCGGCGGGCCGGCTGCGGTCGCCGTGCTGCGGCGCGGTGCTGGCCCGGTGGGGCTGGGCGCGGCGCCGGGTGGTGGCGATGCCCTCGGGGCCGGAGGAGTTCCGCCCGCGGCGGGGCAGGTGCCGCCGCTGCGGGCGGACGCATGTGCTGCTGCCTGCGGTTTTGTGGTCGCGGCGGCGGTATGGCGCGGCGGTGATCATGACGGTCCTGATGCTGGCGGCCACGGCGGCGGCGGCGGGCCGGGTGCCGGCCCGGCCGTGGCTGGCCACGCCGGGCGAGGGCCGCCGGCTGGTGCCGGCGTCGACGGCGTGGTCGTGGCGGTCCCGGTTCGCCGGCCGGGCCTGCGCGCTGCGGGAGGGGCTGATGGCGCTGCTGCCGGCGGCGGCCGGGCCGGGGGCGGCCAGGGCGCTGGTCCCGGCGGGGTCGGCGGCCGGGGACTGCCTGGCGGCGCTGGAGGCGGTCACCGCGGGGCTGCGCCGCTTTGGCGGGCTGGCCGCAGTGGCGGCCCATGAGGTGGCCGCGCACCTGACCGGGGGGCTGTGGCTGGCCCCGGCGGTCCCGGCGGTCGGGTTCAACACGAGCCTGGATGGGGCGGGCGTCATCGTGCCTTCATGACCGTGGCCGGCGGGCCAGGGTCGGGATATCCGGTCATGAACCGGGCATCCCAGGAGGTTCGAGGTGACAGCAGCAGACAGGCAGGCGGCCGCGGCCCGGCAACGGCGGCACACCATCGCGCTGTGGCGGTGGGCGCTGGTCGAGCCGGCGATGGATCCTGCCCTGACGCCGCGGCAGCGCGGCGCGATCGTGCGGGACCTGGCGTCCCGCGAGCACAAGGACCCGGACGGCAAGACGGTGCCGGTGTCGCGCCGCACGCTGGACCGGTGGATCGTGGCCCGCCGCGAGGGCGGGTTCGAGGCGCTGGTCCCCTCGCCGCGGCAGTGCCCGCCCCGGCTGGGGACCGGGACCGAGGAGCTGGCGGCGGGCCTGAAGATGGAGAACCCGGCCCGCACCGGCGCGCAGGTCCGCCGGATCCTGGCCGCCCAGGGCGGGTGCGTGCCGTCGGTGCGGACGATCCAGCGGTGGCTGGAGGCCCGCGAGCTGACCACCCGCCCCGGCGGGGCGCCGCCGGAGGCGTTCGGCCGGTTCGAGGCCGCCGCGGTGAACGAGATCTGGACCGCGGACCTGATGAACGGCCCGAAGGTCGCCGGGCGGCCGTCGTTCCTGGCGGGCATCATCGACGACCGGTCCCGGTTCCTGACCGGCGCCCGGTTCGTCCGCCGCCCGGACGCGGTCCGGTTCGCCGGCGTGCTGCGCGCTGCGATCGCCGCGCACGGCGTCCCCCGCACCCTGTATACGGACAACGGCTCGTGTTTTGCCGATTCGTCCCTGGCCAGGGCGTGCGCGGTGCTGGGCATCAGCCTGACCCACAGCGCCCCCGGCCGCCCGATGGGCCGCGGCAAGATCGAACGGGTATTCGAGACTATCCAGCAGCAGTTCCTGGCCGAGGTCACCGGCGACGACGCGCACCCGGCCCGGCACCCGGTCAAGGACCTGGAGGAGCTGGACGGCCTGCTCGGGGCGTGGCTGCGCACCGTCTACCACGCCCGCGTCCATGGCGAGACCGGGCAGGCCCCGCAGGCACGGCTCGCCGCGGCCGGGCCGCCGTCACTGCCGGACCCGGCGCTGCTGAAGGAGGCGTTCAGCTGGAGCGTGATCCGGCAGGTCCGCAAGACCGGCACGGTCGCCGTCGAGGGGAACGTCTACTCCGTCGACCCGTTCCTGGCCGGGCGGAAGGTCGAGTGCGTCTTCGACCCGTTCGACATGACCGAGCTGACCGTGTACTGGCAGGGCCACAAGGTCGGCCGCGCTGTCCCGCAGGTCATCGGCCGGCACACCCACCCCAAGGCTCCGCCGGATGAGGACCCCGCCCCGGCCGCCCTGACCGGCATCGACTACCTCCATCTGGTCACCGACGCCGACGCCGCCGCCCTCGGCGAGCAGCTCAACCTCGCCGCCCTCGACGACACCGACGACCCGGCGGGCGCCGCCGGCCCCGCCGCCGGCCCCGGCGGCGGGCCCGGCGGCCAGCAGGAGGAACAATGAACGCCGAGGCCCTGCCCGCCGCCCAGCTGGCCTGCCTGCTCTACGACGCCGCCGAGGGGATGTGCGCCGACATCGCGGCGGTCATGCTGATCGACCGGCACGGCCACTTCCTGCACGACCCGGCGTTCCGCCGCATCATCGCCGCCGGGTCCTCCATCACCGCCGGGCAGCCGCTCGCGGTGATCCGGTGGACCGCCGCCATCCACGCCCTGGAGGCCGGGCAGCTGCCCTGCTGCTCCTCCGAGCGGGCCGTCCTGCGGATCGCCGCCAGCCTGGCCGATCCCGGCATCGCCGTCAACCTCCGGGAGAACCTCGGCAACCTCGACCAGCGCAACATCGCCCTGGTCACCGACGCCATCACCGCCGCCAACGGCTGACCCCCGATCTGCGTGCCGCTGCCCCCGCAGGGGCACGGCGTGCCTGCACCAGGAAAGGAACACCGATGATCGCGAACCTGCAGGCCCACTACGGCTTCACCCGCATGCCGTTCGGCACCGCCATCCCCATAGACGCGCTCTACGCCTCTGCCGCGCACAAGGAAGCCGTCGCCCGGCTGCGCTGGCTCATCTCCGCCCGCGGCCTGGGCGCGCTGACCGGCGAAGTCGGCTGCGGGAAGACGGTCGCCGTCCGCGCCGCCGTCGCCGGCCTGGACGCCTCCCGCCACACCCTGATCTACCTGCCCAACCCGCAGATCGGGGTGCGCGGCATCCACGGCGCCATCGCCGCCGCGCTCGGCCAGGCCCCCCGCTTCCACCACGCCACCCTCATCCCCCAGGTCGAAGCCGCGCTCGCCGCCGAGGCAGAAGAAAGAAGCCTGGCACGTGCTGCTGGCCATCGACGAATCACACCTGCTCACCGGCGAGCAGCTGGAAGCCGTCCGCATGCTCACCAGCCACGGCATGGACTACGCCTCCCCGCTGACCATCCTTCTCATCGGCCAGCCCACCCTGCGGCGCCGCCTGCGCGTCGGCGACATGGCCGCCCTCGACCAGCGCATCCAGCTCCGCTACCACATCCCCGCCCCCGCCCTCACCCAGGCCGAGGCCGACGGCTACCTCCGCGCCCACCTGGCGCTGGCAGGACGGACCGACACGCTATTCAGCGATGACGCGGTCCGGGCGATCCACGCCCACGCCCGCGGCATGCCGCGCGCCATCAACCGGCTCGCCATCACCGCCCTGCTCGCCGCCTATACCGCCGGCAAGACCATCGCCGACGAATCCTCCGCCCGCACCGCCATCGCCGAAGAGACCACGACAGACTGACCACCACCACGACACCCTGGCCACCGAAACCCCGCCCGACATCCAGCGAACACCGTGAAGGGCCGAGAACAAGAAAGGGTCTGTCAACTTAACGGTGTAACTTCTTTCTCTGTTGTTACTTGCGTCCCGCGCTCAGGCGGCCGTCAAACGTGATGTCGAAGGCGTTCAGGGCGGCCTTCCACCGGTTGGTCCACCGCTGGCGGCCCTTCCCGGTCGGGTCCAGGCTCCTGATCGCCAGGTACAGGCACTTCAGCGCGGCCTGCTCGGTCGGGAAGTGACCGCGAGCATTCACCGCGCGGCGCAGCCGGGCATTAATCGATTCGATCGCATTCGTCGTGCAGATAACCGTCCTTATTTCCCGGTCGAACTGCAGGAAAGGAACGAATTCCGCCCACGCGTTCTCCCACAGCCGTATGATGGCCGGGTAGCGCTTCTCCCATTTCCCGGAGAACTCGGCGAACCGGTCCAGCGCCTCGGATTCGGACGCGGCAGTGTAAACGGGCTTGAGGTCTTTCGCGATCTGCGCCCAGTCTCTTTTCGACGCGTACCTGAATGAATTCCGCAGCAAATGCACAATGCATGTTTGCACGATGGTTTTCTCCCACACGGCATTGACCGCGTCCGGCAGGCCCTTGAGCCCGTCGCAGACCACCATCAGGACGTCCCTGGTGCCGCGGTTCTTGATTTCCGAGCAGACCCGCATCCAGTACTTCGCCCCCTCCCCGTCGCCGTGCTCCCCGGCCCACAGGCCCAGCACGTCACGCTCGCCGTCGACGGTGACGCCCAGCGCGAGGTAGACGGGCCGGTTCGCGACCTGGCCCTCGCGGATCTTCACGTTGATCGCGTCGATGAAGATCACCGCGTAAACCGCGTCCAATGGACGGCTCTGCCAGTCCGCCATTCCTTCCATGACCCGGTCGGTGATCGTGGTGATGGTCTGCTTGGAGACCTCGGCGCCGTACACCTCGGCCAGGTGCGCGGCGATTTCCCCGTGGGTGAGCCCTTTCGCCGACAGGGAAATGACCATGTCATCGACCCCGGTCAGCCGCCGCTGCCTTTTGGCGACGATTTTCGGCTCGAAGCTGGAATCCCGGTCCTGCGGCACCGAAATCTCCACCGGTCCCGTATCGGTGAGCACCGTCTTGGGCCGCCGGCCATTACGGGAATTACCGCCGTTGCGGCCTTCCAGGTCATGCTTGCCATACCCGAGGTGATCGTCCAGCTCGCCTTCCAGGGCACTCTCGATCACCATCTTGGTCAGCTTGCCCAGCAGCCTCCCTCACCGGTCAGCTTCAGCCCGCCGGTCCGGGCCCGCTCGGTCAGCTCGCGCAGCACCTGCTCATCGGCCGCCGAGAGCTCCGCCTCGGCCTGCCCCTGGTTCTGTGCACGTCGGTCACGATGTCTCCTTCCGTCTCAGGAGTTACACCATTGAAATTACAGTCCCGAGCAGGAGGGTGCGTGCGTCTATGGCGGTGGGTGGCTGGCTGGAATCATCATCGTCATCCGTCGCGGCGGGCTCGCCCCTGCTACCTGTACGGGTCGTACGGCGAGTAGATGAGGGTTTATGAGGGTTATGAGGGTTGGGGTCCGCTCTGGCTGACCCTGTGCTGCGCCCTGGGCTGACCCTGTGAGTGCGGTCCGGGTTCGGCTGTAGGGTGCGCTCTGGGCTGACCCTGTGTAGGGCCGCTCTGGGCTGACCCTGTGTAGGGTCCGCTCTGGGCTGACCCTGCGCGGTGGCCAGCGGCAGCAGCTCGTAGACCGCCGCCTTGCCCCAGACCCCGCCGCCGAGCCGCTTGATGGTGCCCTCGTCCTCAAGCTCGCGGGCGATCCCCGACACGCGGGACGGAGACCGGCTGAGCCGGGCCACGAGAACCTCGCGCTTGCAGTACCCGGTGCGCGACCCCTTGGGCACCTCCTCGGCCCACGCGAGGACCACACCTTGCGGGAGTGCGGCCCGTGGTAGTGGTCGAGGACCTCGACCACCAGGTCGATGCTCATGGCGTCGGCTCGCGCAGCCTGGCCAGCAGCGCATCGACCCGAGCCGCGGCGAGGTCATCGCTGGCCCTGACCTCTGACACCAGCCGGGCACGGAGCTGGTGCAGCTCGGCCAGCATCGAGTCCACGGCATCCATCGCCGTGTTCGCCGCCTGCCTGATGGAGGGCTGTGCCCTGGTGTCATCGCGGGCTGCCCACTGGGCCAGGGCCACGCCAGGACCCCGTTGTGGTCCTCCAGGCGGCTGGTGGAGTCCCCGATGGTGCGGCGGCCGGGCGTGACCTGGTCCAGGGGAGCGTCAGGTCCGGGCACCGTCCCGGCCGGTCAGTTACGCTGGCCGTGTCTGTGGTGCCTGGTGGCGCTTCGACGTTGGTGCGGCTCCTGGCAGGTGTTGACGTGACGGCCTGCCAGGAACCGCCGTCATCTGGTGGCCGACCTGGCCTGGTCACAGGGTGGCCTTGGCAGCCGGGTCACCTGGATGACCTTGGCCTCGATCTCGTTCAGGTCAACCTTGACCAGATGGCCACCGACCCGGTAGCCGTGGATCAGCCCGCTGGTGATCCAGCGGCAGACCGTTTTGTAGTCAACGTCGTACATCTTGGCGGCGGCTTGCCGCGATGTAAGTCGGCGGCTGCGCGCGGTGGTAGCAGGCACGGGGGATCGCCTCCAGGGCAAGGGCCAGCAGTATAGGAACCCTCGCCGCTATTTGGTGTCGTTGCGCCGCGGCGGCGGCCGCTCGTGTGCATCAGGCTGCTTATGTCGTTGCGCCGCCTGCTGGCGCTCCTGGCCCCCAGGCCATTTAGGTGTCGTAGCGCCGCCTGTGGCGCTCCGCACGTGCCCAAGGTAACACCCGGTGTCCTGGCCTGGGCCAGCGTGGTGGGTCTGGAGCCGTGAGACGCTGAAGCACCCAGGACTTGGCCCAGGGAGCTCACCAGGGCTGGCCAGCCCACGGCCGGGAGCTGAGGAGGGGGGGGGGTGGTCTTACCCACCCCGGCCATCCCGGCGATCGCCGAGATCACGAGGGTCCGCGGCCTCTGCGCGCTGGCCCGCTCCAGCATCCCGGTCAGGTCCGCCAGCTCGGCTGCCCGGCCCGCAAACTGCCGCACCGGGCCCGGCAGCTCCCGCGGCACCACCGGTCCCGGCCAGGCGCCCGCCAGCCGGGCATCACCCGGCAGCAGGGGACCGGGCTCAAGACCCGCCACGACCGGGCCAGTGGTGAGGATCTGCCGGTGCAGCTCGCGCAGCTCGGCTCCCGGCTCGGCGCCCAGCTCATCTACGACCATCCGCCGCGCGTGCTGATAAGCGGCCAGTGCTTCGGCCTGGCGGCCGTCGCGGTACAGGGCAAGCATCAGCAGGGCGTGCAGGTGCTCGCGCAACGGGTGGGCCACGGCCATGCGTTCGAGCTCGGCGATGACCACGTCGTGACGGCCCAGGCGTAGCTCAGCGTCGACCCGCAACTCCGCCGCCTGCAGCCGCAGCTCGACCAGCCGTGGAACCTCGCTTAGCGCCAGCGTCTCCGACTCCACGTCCGTCAGCGGCTCGCCCCGCCACAGTGCCAGTGCCGCCCGCGCCTGGTCAGCCGCAGCTTCCCAGGAACCGCCTCGCGCAGAGTTACGCGCGCCGTCGAGCATGACTTCGAACCGGGCCACATCCAGTTCGCCGGGATCAACCCGGATCATGTATCCCGGGGATCGGGTGACGATCCGGGCCTGGTCTGCATTCCCCAGCCCGCGGCGCAACCTCTTCACGTAGTTTCGTACCGTCGCCGAGGCCGATGGCGGCGGCGCTGGCCCCCACAGTGTCTCGGCAATCTCGCCAACTGACACCACCCGGCCTGCGTTCAGCAGCAGCAACGCGAGCACCGTCCGCTGCTTGCCCCGCGGCACCGGCACGGCCACCCCGCCGCAGCGCACCGCCACCGGCCCGAGCAGGCAGAACTCCAGCTTCGACGTCACGCGACCTCCGCGCGGGATCGGCGCCCCACCCAGCGCTACATGTTCGCTACCAGATTGCTACTACCACACGGAAGACTAATCGTCCATGACGCGAATACGAGGCACGGCAGCTACGTTGCTGATCGCATGCACCGCATCGGCGCTGGCACTCGTGCCAGTCGCCGCCAACGCGGCCGTCGCCAACGGGGCGGCGGGCGCGCCCGGGCAGTACACGACGATCGACGTGCCCGGCGCGGCCAGCACCGTCGCAGTTGGTGTCAACGACCTGGGTGTGGTGTCCGGGTTCTACTTCGACAGCAGCGGCAATGAGCACGGATTCCTCTACCGGCATGGCACGTTCACTACGGTCGACGTACCCGGCGCTGCTGACACCCTGCTGACGGTTACCAACGACCTCGGGACGGCGGTCGGGTACTACATCGACAGCAGCGGCGATGCCCACGGGTTCGTCGATCGGAACGGCAGGTTCACCACGATCAACGCCCCGGGCGCCGGCACGGCATCCGGGCAGGGCACCTTCGTCGCGAACATGAACAACCTCGGCGTGATCGCCGGGTTCTACTTCGATTCCAGCGGCGTGCAGCACGGATTCGTCGATCGGAACGGCAGGTTCACCACGATCAGCGCCCCGGATGCTGGCACCGCATCCGGACAGGGCACAAGCATCGGGTACATCAACGACCTTGGCCAGGTCACCGGGAGCTACACCGAGAGCAACGGCGATGCCGTAGCCTTCGCCGGGCCCGTCGGCACGTTTCCCATAGTCAGCGATCCGGCCGGCCCGCCGTTCAGCACGCTGACCGCGGCGATCAACGACGCCGGGGTAGTCGTCGGGGAATACGTGGACGCCAGCGACGATTTCCACGGCTTCGCTGAGGTACGCGGGACGTTTAACCCGGTCGAGGACCCGGCCGGGACCGCAGGCACGAATGTTGCCGGAATCAACAACCTCGGCCTGATCGTCGGCTTCTACGTCGACAGCAGCGGCAACTTCCACGGATTCGAACTGAACCCTGCCGAATAGACGTACGAACCAATGGCCCGCCACATCAGCCCCTCAGTCATGCCTTCATGCCAGCCGTTCCGGACGGCTCCAGCCGGTCGCGGGAGGCGAACCGCGGGATCATCTCTGCACGTAGCATGCCGTAACTGGCTGTTCGGTGCCGCCTGGCCGCGGCGACGGTACGACATTTCGGCAAGGGCGGGCGCGTGCGTTGGCGAGCCGGCGACACCGGATCGAACTTCTCTGCACTCCTCGACTGGGAATCCCAAAGGTTCCGCAGTAGTACTGAAAGCGGATCGCCCACCTTCGCGGCGATCCCGCCAGCGCTACTCCCGGTGATAGGCGGACCGCATGGTGATCTTGGTGCCACGGTCGCCGTGCCGGGCCACTTCTGTCAAGCCAAGCCGCTGGTATAGCGCCTGCGCGCGGCGGTTGACCGTGAGCACCTCGAGGACCAAGTCCTGGCCTGTGCGCTGCGCTTCCTCGACAAGCGCGCTGATGATCCGGGTACCGATGCCGTGGCCTTGATGGCCGGGGTGGATTTCGATGCGAGACAAGTAGATCTCCCCAGGGCGGCACTCGACATCGAGCATGCCGGCATCGGCCTGCCCTGCGGTGATGATCTGCCATCGGTGCGGGTTGAAGGCGCGCTCGTGAAACGCGCGCTGGACCGGCTCGTCCCACCCCCAGATCGCCGTGATGTACTCGCCCATGGCGGCCTTGTGCAGCTGGTAGCAGAACTCGGCATCGGCGGGGCTGGCCGACCGCAACGCGATACCAGACCCGACAAGGCTAGCCAGCGTCCCGCCAGGACACGCACCCCGCACCATTCCGCGCCCGGCAAATGGTCGTAGTGACGCCTGCGGTTCCGGCACCCGGCTATCGTCACGGTCCTGCATATCAGGAGCTTGCCCGATGCCCCGACGCCGGTAACGCCCGTACCGCACACAGCCCGGATCGCGAGCCAGCCCCGCTACGCGGCAGATGACGATGCCGCCCGGATGGGATGGATCAGAATGGAGGATGGCTCAATCAGCCTTCCGGTGAAGCCGAGGCCCACATTCCTGAGAAGGAGCCGCTGATGGACAATCGCTTCGAGGTCACCGTGGGTGCTGGAACAATGATGGCCGACTCCGGTGCCGCCGCCCGCTTCCCGCACCGGTGGACCCCGGGCGGCGTCACGGTAAAAGCCGATTTCACCGGCGGTCATCTGCTCCATCTCGCGGCCGCGGGCTGTGTCCTTAATGACCTGTACCGCGAAGCCGCGGCGCTGGGCATCGAATTGAAAGGGGTCCGTGTGATCGCGGCGGGCGGGTTCGACACCGCGACCTGGCGGTCCACGGGCATCGGCTATTCGGTCGAAGTCAGCTCCGACGCCCCCGCCGATCAGCTGGCTCACCTACTCGAGGTGGTTGACCAAGTGGCCGAGATTCCCCAGGCCATCCGAGCCGGAGCTACTGTCCGGCGGGTCGGCTTAGCACCTCCTCACGCCCGAAAAGGTGGCCCGCGCCGGTCGACGCTCACCTCGCGGCATTAGGACGTTGCCGAGGGCTTGGCGCCTGCCCGGGTCCGTAGGCTCGGCAGTGTGACGGGTCCGGAGTTCACGATCAGGCCGATGACGGCAGCGGACGCGCATGCGGTCGCGGCGTGGCGGTACCCGGGCGAGTACTCCTTTTACGACGCCGACGCCGACCCTGATGACCTGGCCGAGCTGCTGGATCCAGCGCAATGGGGGCAGCGGTACTTTGCCGCCGACGAGATAGCACACCATGAGCTGGCCGGTTTCGTGGTGGTGAAGCTCACCGGAGGCGTAGCAGAGATGGGGCTGGGACTGCGGCCGGGCCTTACCGGCCACGGGCTGGGTGAGTCGTTCCTCCGCACTTGCCTGCGGTTCGCCTCGGCGGCGCTCGGGGCGCAGAGCTATACCCTGGTCGTGGCTGCATTCAACCGCCGGGCGATCACCGTGTACGAGCGGGCCGGTTTCCAGGAGGTTGAGCGCTTCGAGCACTTCACCAACGGCGGGTTTCATGCCTTCATCCGGATGACCAGGAGCACGATCGAGGATCCTGCATGACGAGGCAGGCCTGCCCCCCCACAGGCCAGCGGTCCTCCTCCCGCGCACCATACGCGGCAAATGAGGACGTTCGGGCCAAGCTCGGCGATGCTTATATATACGGCCTGGCTGGCCGCCAGCCGGGGCAGTAGGCGGGACTGTAATGCAGCTAACGCCGCGAAGAGCTCTTGATGTCTGCGCACCGGACCGCCATTCGGCGTGGACGACCAGACCATGACGGTGTCGTTGTCATGGGCGCAGATCCAGGTATTCCGCGTGTGCTTACAGGCCTGGCTGGTATCACCCGGCTGTGCCAGTGCACGCGCGGTGTACCGGTCTTGTCGGCATTTGCGGCCGACACCAGCGCAGGTCGGCCAGCCCGGCGTTGGCCGCGAGGGCAAATGCGCTAGGCGAGCAGCCTCGCAACGGGCAATGAAGCGATTCGCGAAATGTCCTTCAATGTCGGTACGGCGCGCCGCCACTGCCCGTCCCCGGTTCTGGGGCCCGCTCGATCTCTGGCGGAAGAATCTCGGGATGAGGGCTGCCCGTGACCCACCCCACGGCATGCCCGCCCGGTGCCGTGTGGCTTAGCCAATCGTCGTGCCGCCGCGCAATCTTACCGTGAAGCCGTCGTCCGCGTGCTTGAGTGCGACATCCATGTCGAGCTGGTGGATGAGCCACAGCCCAAGTCCTGGGTGCGTCCTGCTGCTGGGGGTGGGAACCAGGCCTGCCAGGGGATCGGCTGGACCGCGCCCTTGGTCATGAACGGTGATCACGATGCGGTCCGGTGTGGCCCACAAGCGCACAGTCACAGGTGCGCGCCCGTGGAGCAGTGCGTTGGTGACTGCCTCCGTGACGCCGATCAGCAAGTCTTCCAGGATCGTATCGGCGACATGGCCGCGGCCGATCTGCGCGAGCGCCTGCCGGGCCTCGGCAGCGGACCTGTCGACCAGCTCCATCATGGGCATGGTCTGTTCAAGTGGATCGGGGGCGAAGGTGAGACCTCCGAATACCGCAGCATCTTGGAAGCGGTCGTTCGCACGGTGGGCGCCTGAAAGCGAAACGATGCAGGGATGCGTCCTTTCGGCGAAATCGAGCACCGCGGCGGGCGCGGTCGCGGTGTCATACAAGCACAGGCCCCACACCGGGAAGTCGTCCCAGACGGTGTTGACCGCCGCTTCGTAGCGGTCCCATCCTTCGAAGCTCCCTCCGTTGCCCGGGTGGGGTAGCTCCCCGGTTACCCGGATTTGCCTGGCGCCCGTGGCGGCATGAAACTCAAAGAGCCGCCGGTAGGTTGCGATCGCCCGGGACGGCGTGGCGTACAGGCTCTTATCGGCAAGGAATGTTACGGCGGACGGATCGGCGAGCCAGGAGTGCACCAAGGCGTTCTTACGGTTGTCATAACCGATGATGACTGGCTCGCCCGCAGCGATACCCTCTTCAGCGAACGGCACGATGAGAGCGCGGAACTCAAGGTCGGAGCCGTAAAAGCCGACTTCATGGAAGTGGCCTGCCTGGCCGCGGGCGGCACCAGTCCTCATCGCAAACCTCCCGTGCGCACGCTGCCAAGATGCTCCAAGCCCAGCACTCGCGCGACCCGGCGGACAATCGGCGGCATCGACCGGAGAAGGACAGGGACCTGGCACTTTTGCCCGTACGAATCGAGGGCGACAAGAGCCCGGTGGTCCATGAACCGGACCGCCGACATGTCAAAGATCAGCTCGGACTCATCGGGCGCCGGCTGGATACTCTGCAGGGCCCGCTTGAACGCGGCTTGACATGCTGCGTCGAATTCACCCAGGAGACCGACCGCTCCGTCATCGCAAGCAAACACCTGGAACGGCGTCAGCCCGGCCGGGACGGCCGCATGCATGCACGCGAACTGCGTCACCGCATCGCCGAGTTCGAGGCGATACTCGCACAGCGCCGACAGCGGATGCCGTGAGGAGTAACGCTCCAACAGGAATTCGAAACGGGCGAAGGCCTCCTGCTGCTCAGGGGCGCGGACGAGGTCGGTAACATCGGCACTGATCCGCAGACCTCGGTAACCGTCAGTCAGCGCCTCTTGTGTTGCGGCGGCATACTTCTTTATGACCTCGGTCGGAACAACCGGCTCCCCCGCCGGGTAGATCTCATCGAAGGAGATGATCCGGAGGGCCTCACGAGTCAGTAGCGGGCCGACGTCAATGAAACGGTCGAGATGTTCCCGCAGTTCCTCGACGTTTCCAGCGCCCAGGTACGCGACTTGCAGCCCTCGTTCCAGACCTTCACTGAAAAATTCGGTGAGGCGAGGGCGATAGTCCCAGAGATCACCATGAACCCAGCACAAATGGTCCTGCAGGCCGAACCCGCGAGGGGACTCGACCGGACCGATCATACGCATAGCTGCCAGTCTGACCGAAGATTCGGGGCCCGCGGACACATTTGGTACAACATGCCGGCAGCCTGGAACCTGGCCGGGTCAAGAGTATTGCTGACCTCAGGCATCCGCCGGCCTCAATAACAGGCTGCGTCGCCAGGCTGGCACCACCGGAAACTGGCGTGCTGCGGGTCACCACGCGGAACAACCATCGCGCGGCCCAGGCAGGACGGGCCGAGGACCCGCGACCGCGTCACCGCTCCGCGGACAACGAAATACCGTCACGAACGACAACAGCGATACGGCGCCAGAACTGGCTGTTTTGTGACCTCACGGACGGCGAGCCCGCCACCCACCGCTGGCGCACAATTAGAGCTTCGGGACACCCCCGATACGAACGACAAGGCTAAATTTACGACCGCAACTATGAAATTAGACAGGACAGCGCATAGGTATCCGGGCGTGTTACGCCGCTTTTCAGAAGAGTGAGACCTTGTAGCCCGGCGGGTCGGGAACGCTCGCGAGGTACGGGCTCTCGTCGAGAGGCGGCCACACTTTGTGTCCGCGGGCGCTCCGGGTTCGGGGCAGTTGCCGCCGGTGACGGACCGGCGGGGTGCTGCGGCGGGCTGCGGGCCCTTACTGGGCGGAAAGGCCGAGCGCTTCGGGATGGGCCCGCCGGTAGTGCTCGGTCAGCGCCTCGCTGAGGGTGCCGAGCCGGTAGGCCACGGTCCGCTGGCAGATCTGGCAGCGCGTGACCGGAAGCTGGGTGACGGTGACAGGGAAACGGCGTGACGATGAGTTGCTCATTTGCCTCTATGATGTCAGCCCCGCTGGAGTGATCTTGCCCCGCGCCTGCATCGACGCACTCCACGCGGCAGAAGCGCATGTCTAGCCCAAGGGCAGCGATGCATAAACATACGGCCAGGGCGGCTGTCCGCCAGGCTGGGCCCGGGATTGCTATACGGCCAATGGCGCGAAGGGCTCCTGATAATCGCACGCTGACCCGCCATCTGATGTGTTTTCGCCTTTGATGCCCAGGGAGCACATGGCTGCATATCCGGCTGTTCTGCGCGGGTAACTGCCTGACCTGGCGTGACCTGGCGCCGGCTGACGCTGTTTTCTTAGCCGGTCTTCTGCGTCGGCGGTTGCCGCCGGGATGGCCCCGGCATCCCGGGGGCGGTCAGGTCAGGCTGTTCACCTGGTGCACATCGCCGCAGGGCATGCCGAGCGCGGCGTGGTGCTTGCGGATGGCGTCTTCGTCCGGCTCTTCGAGCAGGCAGTACACCTTGCCGTCGGGGTTGTGGTACAGCTCGATCTGGCGGACGCCGAACCGGTCGGCCCTGGCGTTGCGGGTGTCCTCGGCGATCTGCGCGATGGCCTCGGCCGGCAGCTTCAGGTCCTCGTGTGCCTTGTCGTGCTCCTATCCTGCGGTGGATTGATGCTGTGCCGTCCGGCTCGGGGCCGGTCCGGGCCGGCCCTGGTCCGCGTGTGGCTGGCTGGCGGCGGCGCGGTCCGGGCGCTGCGCCGGCACGGGCCGTGCCAGCGAGCGGGCCAGCGAGTCCAGCAGCAGGTGGCCGGCCCGGAAGTAGGCGGCGCTGGGCCGGACGTGCCCGCAGGGGATGAGTTCCAGCGCGGTCCGCGGAGGTGAGGAGGACCAGTGGTCGGCCTGCAGCCGCATCGGCAGCGGCGGGCGCAGCGGCCCGCGGGCCAGGTGGACCTGGACCCGGCAGGTCCCGCAGTCCCGGTCGTGCTCGACCGGTCCGTCCACCAGGCCCAGGCCGGCGCGCCGTCCGCCGTCGTGCCCGGTGAGCTGCCCGCTTTCCAGGGCAGCCACGCATGTTCCGAACGGGACGTCCACGATCCGCCGGAACGACCACCACGCCCGGCCCGGGCGCGTGCCCGCGCTCATGCCGGCCCCGTCGCCCGGTCAGCCGGCGCGGCGGCGCCGGCCGCTGGCCGTGCCGGCCTTCCGGCAGGTCCGGCCCGCAGCGGTGCCGCCCGGCCAGAACCGGCGGCCGGCGGCCCCGCGTGATCTGCGTGCATGGCTCAGGCCGCCGTCGGGACCGCTGGCCGGCGGGCGGCTCGTGCCCGGCCGGCCAGGACCGCCACCACGGCCGCCAGCAGGGCGGCACCGACGGCGATCAGGACGATCTGCCAGCCGGGCATCCCGCCCGCGACGATGGTGCGGTACTGGATCTGGGCCGGGACGGAGGCCGGCGCCACGGACCCGCCGCCCCCGGGAAAGGGCTCCGTGGCGAACGCGGGCGTGGCCGCCAGGACAGTCCCGGCCAGGGCGGCCAGGACGGCGGCGATACGGCGGATGTGACGGACGGGGTTCATGACGATCTCCTTGTCGCTCTTGGATGAGTTCAAGGCGACCGTATGGCGGCAGCCCCGCGTCCCGGATCGGTAGTCGTTACCCAGATCTCCCGGCGGTGTTGCCTATCTTCCGCGGCGCCGGCCAGGCCGAGCCGGGCAGCGTGTCAGGCGGCGACCTCACGGATGGGGCGTCCAGTTCCGCCAGCACGGCCGCGACGTGACGGCCGGCGGTCTTAGCGGAGATGAACAGCCCGGCAGCGATCTGGGCGTTAGTGCGGCCGGCGCAGAGATCAGGTCGAGTGCCTCCTGCTCACGCCGGGTCAGGCCCGGCGGAGGGGCCCGCGTCGCGACCCGCGGCCCGGCCGGGACCGGCCGGATGCCCAGCTGGCGCATCTTCTGCCCGGTGATCCGGGCCGCGGTCACGGCACCCAGGCTGGTGAAGATCTTCACCGCCTCGCGCAGCCGCCACTCCCCGGCGCTATCCTGCGGGGCCACAGCGGCCTCGCAGGGGCCGACCGAGCCGCTCCCAGCGCGCCACCGCCATCGTGTGGTCAACAGACGGCAGCCCACCCCACGCAGCCTTCACAGCGGCCCGATGACCTCCGCCGAACGCGGAATGCGGCAGATGCGGACGTTCGCGCCAGGCGGGGAGAATGCATAAACATACGGCCAGGCCGCCTGCGTGACCCTCGCAGTCGAGATTTCGAACGGTGCAGGGGAGCTCTTGATAACCGCGCACAGTCCCGCCATGCGCGAGTCTCCTAGGCGCAATAGGGCCGGCGCCACGCGTCCAAGACTGGGCGATCTGTATGGTACGGCATCACGTCGCTGCGGGTGGACCGGGCGCCACGGCGGTCATTCGGGGGTCGAGCCGGGCCTGGCTGGTTTCATTTCACTCACCCACGCCGCCCGCCGGCGCAGGCGGCCACCGGATCCGCCTGGGTTCTAGCGCGCCCGAGCGGAGCCTCAGCCTGAGGGCCGGGTCGGCTCGCCGGGGCCGTCCGCGTCCGGTCGGCTGCCCATCGCGTCCAGCAGCTGTCCCAGCGCCTTGAGGTAGTGCTGCTGGCCGGTCAGGGACAGGCTGTCGAAAAGCTCGGCGATCGCGTCCAGTCCCGGTCCCAGGGCGGTCTCCGCGGCACTGATGCCGCCGGGCGTGAGCTCGATCAGGATCGCCCTCCGGTCGCCAGGGTGCGGCCGGCGGATGACGAGATGCGCCTCCTCGAGCGCGTCCACCAGGGCGGTCATGTTGCGCGCGGAGATCCCGAGCTGCCGTGCAAGGTCGGTCATCTTGGCCGGGCCGCCCGAATGCAGTGCCTCGAGCAGCCGCAGCCGCGGGTAGGTGAGGCGCCCGCAGGCGCGGGAGTCCACCCACCGCAGGAACGCGCCGGCAAACCGTGCCGTCTGGGCCACCAGCACCCGGCGGCGCTGCCAGTCGTCCATCCGGGCGAGGTCCTGCAACCCGGCGCCGGGGCAGCTATCCGCAGCCTGTCCGGGTGACGCGGCCTGCGGATCCATGCGGGCAGCTTACCAGGGGTTCTGGCCGATGTAATTATCACAGCTGTTACTATATTGGCCTAGACAGTCACGGAAGAGATGATCACCGGCGGGGCAATGGGAAAGGAATCTTCAGCGATGACCGATGCAGACAGCAGCGCGCCGGCCGGACTCCCCGGCGGCGCTGGCGCTGGCCACTGGGCACTCGACCCCCGCAAGTCGAGCGTCGGCGTCAGCCAGAAGCACCTGTGGGGTCTCATAACCGTGCGCGTCAGCTCCTCCGAGCTGGCCGGCGAGGGCGATGTCAGCGCCGACGGCTCGGTCACCGGCACGCTGCGCGTCGGGGCAGCGTCGGTCGACACCAAGAACTCCAAGCGAGACAAGCACCTGCGCTCGGCCGACTTCTTCCACGCCGACGCTCACCCGCACATCACCTTCACCGCGAAGGACGCCAGGCTGGACGACAACGGGAGCCTGGCGGTCAGCGGCGATCTTGAGGCGGCAGGCACCTCCCGCCCGCTGTCGCTGACCGCGAACGTCAGCGACGCGTCGCAGGACTCGGCGACCCTGACGGCCACCGTGAACATCGACCGGCTGGACTACGGGATGACCTGGAACAGTATGGCGATGATGGTCAAGACTCCCGCGACAAAGGCGGTAACCGCGCACTTCACCCGCCAGCCTGCGTAGCGGGTCTGCGGCGGCATCCCGGGTGGCCGGCTCCCGGGCAGGCGGTGTGGCCGCCGCGCGTGCATATTCGGCAGGTCGCACGCTGGGTCAGAGATCGGATCACGCTCAGCGACTTGCGGTGGTCCGTGCCCGGTGCGCAAGTATCCGCCTGATATGTGTTGGAACAATTCTTTCTGCAGGGTCGGCTCGAAGCGCGCAGAACGGTTCTATCTGGTGCCTCGTCACGAGCAAGGTGCCCGGTAGCCGCCGAGCGTGCCGGTCGGGGGGATGCGTGCTTGGCCTGCCAGACCCGCCAGTCGACGTGGCTGATCTCATTTCGCAGATGCGGGCGTAATGAGCATTCGGTGGAGGACACGCAGGTCATGATCGGGGAGGCCGCGATACTGCGGCGAATACCGGAAGGGTGAACCAACGGGGGACGGCCCGGCGGAGATTCTCGGGTCCCTGGAGTGTGATCGCCCCGGAGCGCAGTGCGTCTGGCCAGCTCAGGTCGCCGCGCCAGACCTCGACCATGTGCCGCAGGCTGGTGGTCATGGTGACGGCGACGGGATAGCCAGGATCTGCGTCACAGACGTCGGCATCGTCCGGTGTGATCACGAGCCACCAGTCCCGGCTGCGCGCGGGGGCCTCAGGGAACCGGAATTGCACGACCGTCCTGGCGTCCGGGACGGCGTCATGGTCGATGTTGCGGTGCATGTCCCACAGCAGCAGTTTGGGATCGAGGTCCTCGTCGCCGATTTCCCCGATCCAGCGGATACCCCAGACCCCCAGCGCTTCGACCACCGGCTGCAGTTCGCGGCCCGCCGGAGTCAGCACGTAGCGGACGCCGCTTCCGTCATCGTGGCGATCCACGATTCCGGCGCGCACCAGCTGGTTCAGCCTCTTGGACAGCAGCGAGGGGGACATCCGCGGCACTCCGCGGCGAAGCTCGTTGAAGTGCTGGCTGCCGGTCACCAGCTCACGGACGATCAGCAGCGTCCAGCGCTCGTCTAGCAGCTCCATCGCTTTGGCCACCGGGCAGAACTGGCGGTAGGAAGACCCCATGTTCCGCAGGCTAGGTCCTGATCGCCAGCCGGGCCAGTGCTAGTACAGATCTTGTACTAGCCGCAGGCCCGGTCTGTTCCTAGCGTCAGTTCCACGGCGGCGTCAGTCCGATAGCCGCCTGGACATGCGGGAGGAGAACGGCGATGACCGCACCGGCGAAGGAGGCCGACAGGACCCTGAAGGCAAATCACCGTGCCATGTGGGCGCTTGGTGATTACCCTGTCCTGGCTGCCGACATCATCTCGGACCTGGGCCAGATCCTGGTCGGCGCGTGCGGAATGCGGCCCGGTGACCGGGTGCTGGACGTGGCTGCGGGGTCCGGGAACGCGGCTATCCCCGCCGCCCGGGCCGGCGCGAGCGTGGTGGCCTGCGACCTGACGCCCGAACTGCTCGCCGCCGGCCAGCGGCAGGCCGGGCGGGAGGGCATCGAGCTGGAATGGCAGGAGGCCGACGCCGAGGCACTCCCGTTCGGCGACGGCGAGTTCGACGTCGTGATGTCCTGTCTGGGAGTCATGTTCGCCCCCCACCACCGGGTCAGCGCCGGCGAGCTGGTCCGGGTATGCCGTCCCGGCGGGACCATCGGGCTGCTCAGCTGGACTCCCGAGGGCTTCATCGGCCAGATGTTCGCCGCCATGAAGCCCTATGCCCCGCCGCCCCCGCCCGGCGTCCAGCCGCCGCCGCTGTGGGGCCGTGAAGACCACGTCCGCGCGCTGCTCGGCGACCGGGTCACCAATCTCAGCGCACAACGCAAGACAGTCCGGGTTGACAAGTTCACCAGCCCCGAGGACTTCCGCGACTACTTCAAGGCGCGCTACGGCCCGACCATCGCCGCCTACCGGGGCATCGCCGGTGATCCGCAGCGAACCGCCGCCCTCGACCGCGACCTCGCCGGCCTTGCCAGCCGCCACGACAGCGGCTCAGTGACCACGATCATGGAATGGGAATACCTGCTCATCACCGCCCGCAAAAACGCTGACCACCCGAGCGGATCATCCAGCGCTCCGCATGAGCACCAGCCCGGCTAGCATCCTGTTCTTCAAACGCGCAGGAAAGCGCGCAGCGCCGATCGGCGCGGCTGCAGACCGTGCCAGGCCTAGCCGCCACGCTCCTTGAATGGATGACCATTCCGCATACAGCAGGCCGCGCAGAACTGGAGCATCTGCGCGTAAATGCCACGCTGCAGCGACCCCGCCATCAGTCGGAAAGAATCGGCGATCGGCGTGCGCAAGATAAGAACGACAGCACTGAATTGGTGGTCGCTACCGTCGTTGGCGACATCCAGGTCAGCGCATAAATATGCGAGAGCGCAACGCCCGCTATTCGGCATGAGTGCGTGTCTGCAGCGCTCCCGGCGGAGGTCCCAACGCGTCGGTCTACCCAGTCTGCGTGAGCCTTGCCGACGCGACCGGAAGGGCATGGGCCGCGCTGGATGGTACTGTCGGTCGGCGGGTCAGCGTCGCGGGCTCGGCGAGCGGCTCGGCCGACTCTGCCTGCGGCCTGGGCGAGACCGATCGACGGCGTGGTTCCGGCTGGCCGCCGGCCTCCTGGCCCGCTTGCGCGGCATCCAGGTCAAGGTCACGGCCGCCTGGCCCGCACGTCTGCGCCGGGACCGGGCCAGTTATGCCGCCGTCGTCGGCCGCTGTCTGGGACACTGGCTAGACGCCAAGGGCTGGCGCGGCCGTCACCTGGGTTTCTACTTCTATGACCAGTTCGGGCCGTAATCGGCATCGGCGACTTGCTGCGCGAGATTGACCGTGACCCGACCGCGATCTTCTGGGGGAATAGGCCCGATCAGGCTGAGGCGTTCACAAAGTGCTGGTACCTGATTGTGCCGTTACCCGCCAGGGCCTGCCCGGCGTCCTGTCTCGCTAGGTCATGAACAGTTCGGGGATCTCGCGGACTGCGCCGATCATCTCCGCAAACCCGGCGGCCGCAACCTTGCCGGAGTGGCTCCGGCTGACCGCCTATGACCCCTCCTGAGACCGTTAGTCCCCACCTGGGCATCTCCAGGCTATACGACCCTTTTTCGATTATTGTCTGTGAGCTGTGGAGCCCCGTTACGGAATCGAACCGTAGACCTTCTCCTTACCATGAGGTTCCGATCGCCGTCCTGGCCAGGGATTACCGTGAAAGGCCAGATCAGAGGCTCTACTTCAGCTCGGTTGGGACAGGTTCAGGGCGGTTCGCGCGGGGTGCGACCTCCCAAATTCCTCCCAACCAGTCACGGCGGAGGAGCCCATGTCCGGCCCCGGTTTGGCCGCGCCCGATCTCTGTTCGATACGTGCTGCGGCCGAGCAGGAAGAGCTCGCCGCAGCAGTCCGCGGCGGATTTAGCGCCCACGGCTGCCCACCGGGCGATGATGACCCGCTCGCGCCCCTGACGAGCGGCATCGACCGCGCCATCCACCTCTCCACCGCCGTGGCCGTGCTCGCCGTTGCGGGCATCGCGGCGTATATCTCCTACTGGCACGCCTACGCCGTCGTTAGGGCACATGGCGAGACCGGGATCACTGCCCGGCTGGAGCCGGCCACAATCGACGGCCTGGTCTACGCCAGTTCGATGGTCGTGCTGTACGCGGCCCGGCACCGGGTGCCGGTACCCTCTCTCGCCTGCTGGCTGTTCGGGCTAGGAATTGCGGCTACCCTCACGGCGAACGTGGCACAGGGCTGGTCCCACGGTCCCGTCGGGGCGATGGCAGCTGCTTGGCCGGCGGTCAGTCTCGTGGGCTCGTATGAGCTGCTGGTCTGGCTGGTGCGGACTTCCGGAGCGGTAGAACGCGGGCTGTCAGCAGAGCACCTCTGTAATCGGGCGGCATGCCGTGCTGCGATTCGTTCCCTCACGATTTCCGCCGTTGACGGCGATCGCTCTGACGGGAGCGAACTCCACACGTCAAACCCGACGCGGCGGCCCGCAGGTCAGGCCATCAAACTGCCGACTATCCCCACCAACGAGCAACGTGACGACGAGGTACCTGAAGCCAGCATCGTCAATGACGCAGCGGTGGCCGCGTACAGGCTCAGCGTGCAAGCCGGCAATCCACTGTCGGAACGCCGGCTAGCTCACATGTTCGGACGCACATCCCGCCGTTGGGCGCGATCGAGAATCGCTGACGCACGACAAGCGTCGTGATCCAAGACCCCTCGCCGCGCCCGCAGTCATCGCTTACAGCAAGTACCCGCAAGGTCACTCGCCCTATCATGAGATGATCAATACTGGCGCAGTCAATTTAGGAGGCAGCGATGGCGAGGAGGCGCGATAAGCGCCCTCTCATATTCGTTGCCGTCATCGCAACTCTCTTTCTCCTAAAGACGCTCTTCTTCAAGAAGACGTCTCAGATAGCGGTCGACCCGAAACATCAGGCGAGCGTCGACCAACAAGAGTCGGTCAGCAGGAAGAAGCCGAGACGTGTTGCTAGCGCAGTCTTCATACTATTGACAATAGTATCAGGAGTGGCTGGATGGCTGCTGTTTTCCGCTGCACGTAGTGGCCTTCCCGTTCGACCAAGCTTTCAATCAGGAGGCATACTGGTCTTCGTCGATCATGCCAACGAGCAGGCAGACATTATCGTAAATTTTGATCGGTCAGGCGCTTTCAGTGTGAGCGTGCTATCTAATTCAGGAGGGAAGTTCCTCGTTGTTGCCTCGGGTTCAGCTGAGGTTTATCCTGCGGGTACTCGGGTTACCGATGCGTCCGACTTCATAAGCGGGCTGGCAATAAAGTCGGTGGAAGACAGCGGATGCCAGGAAGACGACAACCCGTGTATCGCATACTCAGGCGAGGACCCGGCGGCGGACTTTGCAACTAGCGAGCATGACCTTTACGATTTGAATGGTTACTCTGCTGCAACTGTGACGGTCGCAGCGGGAGATGTGGATTTCGGTGATACCGATTCTGTAGACCAAGTGCTAACAGTTTACGGCAAATTGTCCAATGGTATTGTCGCATCCTCCGGGTCAACTGAACTCGGCCAGCTGCCCCTGATCGGCGCCTCAGATTCTATGAGCATGAGGACGGGGGGTCTCAGCCGGCCAGGCTCCACTAGGTTATGTCACTTTTGCAGGTGATCTATCAAATGCATACACGAATCTCGGAAGAGGAGGTATCCTGAAAGGTACCAGGTGGTATGCGCCAAAGGCAAACGTACAAGTCTCTGTCATTTACACCAGCAGTCCGTTGACGGCTCCATGGCAGGGTAGTGCAAGCGGGGCGCTTCCCCCTAACTATGCATTGCTCTCTGCTGACCCGCCGACAGAAGCCTCAGATGCGCTGCGGTGGCAAGGAAGTCAAGCCGTGGAGCCTTCCTGGAATCTCTCTAACTCATCGGTAGAGCAGAGTCATAATGTGCAGCTCTTTCTATCGGGTGTTCTCTTGGGAGCTGCCGTCTCATTTGCAGGAATTGCAATTGATCGGATGATTACGCCTGGCTAGCGCTACGTATGTTATCGGACTCTCCGGCGTCGCAGATGGCCGACTGCCTTGAATGCGCCGCGTGGGTGAGCAGTCGTCGGGATCGCGTGACGGTACGGAAGTTGCCTCTGTCGACAAGAGCGATGTCCCGGGCAAAGGGTGAAAATCCCGATTCGGGGCGATTTCCCCGGTGTGTGTTCAAGTCCCCCCCTCGGACACACAAACCGGTGAAATTTCCCCTAAAACAGGCATCCGCTTGAACACGCGGGCGGCGGCCGAGCTCCGTCCGGCCGTCCGTCCCGCGTTCCGCGGTCCCGCCTCCCGGTCCGGGAGGCGGCCGTGACCGCCCCGCTCATCGCCCCCGTCATCCCGCCTGGTAGTCTCGCCCGCCGCGGGCGCGGCATGCCGGGCCGGGCCCGGGCGGCCTCTGCCCTGCCGCTGGCCAGCCCGCCCGGGAGCCCTCCGGCCTTTGGGCGATGTGGTCTACGGGATCGGCCGGATCGATGCGTCCGGCCGCGTCGCCGACCGCGCGATCGCCGCTGCCATGTGCTGGCGAAACGGCGACCGGCTGACCCTGACCGCGCAGGCCGGGGTGGTGGTCGTCCGGCGCGACCCGGCCGGCATGGTGACCGTGCCGGCCAGCGGGTACATCGTGATCCCTGCTGCGCTGCGCCGCCGCTGCGGGCTAAGGGCTGGTGACCTGGTGCTGCTGGCGGCCCAGCCGGGCCAGGACGCGCTGGCCGCTTATCCGTTCGGCCTGGTGGACCAGGCCATCCGCGCGCATCTCCCGTTGCCGGGCAGCCAAGGAGGCCAGCCATGACCGTCACGACCACAGCAGGCACGGCCGGTTCCGGGCAGGCGGTCGTCGAGGCGGCGCTCCTGCTGCTCGAGCGGATGGGCCTGTCCCCGGAAGACCTAGTCGCGGCCCCTCGCCGGCGGCCGGTGCTGCCCACGTTCGCGGAGTACGTCCCGGTCGTGTCGGCTGCGGTCACGGCCGGGACCCGGCGGGCGTACGGCTCGCACTGGAACCGGGTCCTTGAGCACTGGGGCGACCGGCGCCTGGACGAGCCCACCCCGTCGGAGGTCCGGCAGCTGATGGCCTACGTCAAGACCCATGTCGTGGCCCGCCGCAACGCCCGCGGCGGCCGCAGCGCCGCCGAGCACCTCGTCGCCGCGCTGCGCTGCCTGTACCGGCACGCAGAAGACGACGGGCTGATCACGGCGGCGGACAACCCGGCCCGCAAGGTGGACAAGCCGCGCCGCCTGCCGTCGACCCGCCGGGCCGTCGCCGGCACCCGGCTGGCCGAGATCAACCAGGTCGCCGCCGCGACCGGCAACGA
Source organism: uncultured Actinomycetes bacterium (assembly GCA_963790065.1). GTDB lineage: Bacteria > Actinomycetota > Actinomycetes > Streptosporangiales > Streptosporangiaceae > Palsa-504. The sequence goes on from CAWBNK010000006.1 coordinate 1,072,851, forward strand.
TCCCGAGCTCGACACGATCCTGCTGCGGCTGCACACCGAGACGGCCTGCCGCCGGGGCGGCGCCCTGGCCCTGCGACCGCGAGACCTCGACCCCGACCAGTGCCTGATCCTGCTGCGCGAGAAGGGGGAAACGGTCCGCTGGCAGCCGGTCTCCCCCACCCTGATGGCCCGCCTCGTCCAGCACGGCCAGGACCGCCAGGCCACGCCGGACGGGCCGCTGCTGCGCTACGCCAGCGGGCAGCCGGTCACCAGCCGCCGCTATGACCACCTGTGGGTCCGCATCGGAAAGCAGCTGCCCTGGGTGCGGACACAGCAGATCAGCACCCACTGGCTGCGGCACACCACCTTGACCTGGGTCGAGCGGAACTTCGGCTACGCCATCGCCCGTGCCTACGCCGGCCACACAGACTCCGGGGGCGATACCGGCGCCACGTCGACCTATGTCCGGGCCAGCCTCTGCGAAGTCGCCGCCGCGCTGGCTGCCCTCACCGGCGAACCCCATCCGCTCGCCACGCCGGGAGAGGGGTGACCGCCATGGCGACCGTGACCGTGGCCACGGACCGGACCGACGTTGCCGGGTGGAGCGGACGGCGTGGTCCGTCGGCCGCCCGGGCCACCGGATCGTCCGTCCCGGACCGGTCCCCGGCGGGTTCCGGGACGGACCGGGCCGTTCGGTCGTGGCCGCTGCTGGTCCTGGCTGTCCCGGCGGCGGCCGAGGTGTGGTCCGGCTGGGTGGGCATCGCGGAGAAGACCGGTTTCGGGCTGGTGTCCCCGCTGCCGGGGAAGCACCTGCGACGTCGGGCCGACAATGTGACGGAGGTGACTGCAAACGGCCACGGGTGGGTGCGGTCAAGCCGGTCGGCACGCAGCCCGGATCACTGCCGACGGTTTCCTGCCGGCAACTCGACGGCACGTTATCCACGACGGTTACTGCGGGCTGTTGGTGGCGTGCTGTCGGCGGAGTGACCACATCTGGGCGGCGTGCTCCATGGCCACGGCCGCAGGCCACGACACCGCAGGTGGTCCTAGCTCGTTGCGCAGCGACGCGACGGCGCGGCGCGCCAGCTGCGGGTCGCTCGCGGCTCGCTTGGCCAGCTCGAATGCACGGGGTTCCACTTCGTCATCCGCAGTGGCTTCCCAGGCCAGGTGCAGTTCTCGCGCTCGGGCACCCGAGATCTCCTCGCCGAACAGGCCGATTGCGGCCGCGGTTTCGCGCCCGGCCAGCCGGCCCAGCAGAGTGAAGTGGCCGCCGCCAGGGTGGATTCCGATCTGCAGGAACCCCGCGATGATACGCGCGTCCCTCGCGACGATTCGGATGTCGGCGGCCAGCAAGAGGTTCACGCCCGCACCCACGGCTGCTCCGCGCACCGCGGCGACTGTAGGCATAGGCAACGCGCCTATCCGTACGAATGCATCGTAGACAGCCTCGACGCTCGCGAAGCGCTCGTGCTCGGACGGGTCCTCGCCAGCGCGCTTCAGTAGCGTACGCGCCGCGCCTGAGCAGAATGTTCCGGCCGCCCCGCGGACTACCACGGCTCCCACATCGCGGTCGCGCTCGATCTCGCCGCAGATGTCGGCTACCTGCCGGGCGGATTGGAGGTCGAGTGCGTTGCGGGTTGCCGGGTCATTGAGCGTCATCGTCGCGACGTGGGAGTCGACGGTCAGTTCTACCGTGCCCATGGGATGCCTCCTGTAATCTGCTAAGCAGTCGGCCGGGCCTCGGCGCGGCTGTCCTCATCGGCGTCGACCGGGAATACCACAGGGCCGGTGGTTCGCGAAGGCAGGGCGAAAATCCCCGTGCCCGGCATGATGTCGCGGCCACGCTGGTTGATCGAGCTGAACCTCACCTGCACGTACCCGGTTCCGGTCTTTGCGCCGCGCCATTTGCCGGTCACTTCGCCGGATATGCGGAAGTGGTCGCCATTGAAGTAGAAGCCGCGGAATTGGTAGTCCATCTTCGCGACCCAGCCGTCGTCACCGACCCAGTTGGTAGCCCAGTAGAGGGCGTAAGCGCCGCGCTGCGAGCCATAGTCATAGGCGGCCGGCAAGCCGATCTCGCTAGCCATGTAGTTGTCCCAGTGCACTCGCTCGATTGCCTGAGGAATCCCGGTCGCTGGATCCTTGACGGCGACCTTCGGTGACGACTGACGGTATTCGAGCCAGTACTTGCCAGTGCGGACGTGCGGCGACCCGACTGCCATCAGCCACGTCACCATGTCAGGCAAGGTCAGCGGTCCCTTGATGACAGAATCAACCCGCTCGCCGGTAACGGTGTCTTCCCAGTACCGGGGCGTCCCGCCGCGCGCAGCCTCCTGCGCGAGCTCGCTATCGATCAGCGCGATCAGTTCATCACTGTAGGTCGCCGGCTCCAGTTTGCTGTTCGTGCCGTGCGACTTTGCCGCTTCCCGCTCCGCGCGGATGATCGGGAAAGTCTGAACTGCTACTACCTCATCGTTCTGGTTGTAGTAGCGGATTTCCTCGACCTGAATGAACATCTTCTTTCCCGCATAGCGACCCGCCATGGGTTCGGCACGGACTAGCTCTTTGGTCGCATGCAGCTCGTCGCCCGCCATGATCGGGCGCACTAGCCGCCACCCATCGCCTGAGTGGAAGCCGTGCACGCCCGGCAGGCCCTGGCCATGGCGCAAGTCCGAGCTTCCCCATGCCAGGGCGTACAGGATTGCCGGAGGCGCCACCAAGGCACCGAAGCGGGTTTTCCGTGCGTACTCGGGATCGGTGAACAATGGGTTCGTGTCACCGATCGCCCGCGCCACGTGGGTGATACTGTCCTGGTTGACGTACCGCAAGTACGGATGCTTGATCGGCACTACCTTGCCAAGCCGGTTACGCAATCGGGCGACGGCCTCGTCGGTGATCCTTCCGTACTCGGGATGGCCGTCATCTCCCCGCTCGGCGTCTCCCTTCTCAGCGTCGTTCTGGGGCGGCCGGGCTGGCTCATCCGCCCCGGTCGTGCCGGGCCCGGCCTGGACCGGATTGCTGCTTGTCCCGCTGGCGGCGGCATCCTGCACGGCCGCTTCCCCGACGTGGCCCGGCTTGCCTGCCCCGTCGCAGATTAGCTCCTGAGCTGCCGTGATCGCGTCCGTGCCCGGCGGCCCGCCTGCGCAGAAGGCAAGGATCTCGACAACTTCGTCGAAGGTCACGCTGGTACCGATATCTGTCATCACGTTCCCTCGCTTGCCTGGTGGCCGTCCCCCGCTGAGTCCCTCCACCGCTAGCAGCAGGCGAGCTTGCGCTGAGGACGCCTACGTGAGTCTTGCGTCACAAGTCCGATCCGAGATGGGCTCGGCGCCTAGGTATCTAGGTATCTAGGTATCTAGGTTAATTCATAAACGTTTATCAGACAATAATCAATGTTGCTTAGCATCAGGTGGGACCGGTATCCACGCAGGTCCGCTGCATACTCTGGCCGTGGCGCGGCGCTCCACGGCCACGCCGTGCCGGTGACGACAGACCTGCTGGCGGCCGCCGCGTCCTGAGCGCATGCCGGGACGCCGGCCAGCCGGGCCTGGCCGGGCTCTCTGCCGGGTTGATGGGAGAGGGGAAACGGCGGCATCTCGCCATCCGCCGCGCCGGGGACACTAGTCCCGGGAGCCGGGGGTGAGGAGGTCGGCAAGGGTGCCGACGTCAGCGACCGACTCGAGGTCGGCCACGGCCGCGACGACCTGGCCGGCATCGCCTGACGGCACATCGAAGGCGGACACGGAGAGGCACTCGTGGAATTTCGCGACGATGCGTTCCCAAGGCAGCGGGTTGTCTGGGTGTCCGAGTCCGTGTTCGGCCCTGGCCCGGACTGTTCGGCCGTCGGTCAGGGTAACTTCGACGACGCCAGGGCCGAAACCGTCCCGCACTCTGCGCAGGCTCGGGTCGAGCCGCCATTCGACGCGCTCAGCCATCGCAATCGCTTCGGCGTCGCGCAGGCCCTCGGGCAGGAAGTCGCGCATGCCGATCGTCCCGTGGCGGAGGAACGTCCCGATCAGGAACGGAAGACTGACCTTGGCATCGATGCTGCGTGGAGGCGCCGTGCGCACCGCACGCGGCTCGCACTGAGTTGCCAGCAATTCGCTGCCGCCGGTGAGAGTGATGCGCTGGACGTCCTCGGGACGCACGGTGGGATCGGCGAGCAGCGCCTCAAGTGCTGTGAGAAACAGGTGCGTGTGGCCGGCTGACGGCCACGGCTTGAAGGTGATGCCCGAGCCGAGGAGGTCGACGCCGAGACCCCTGACGAGAACGTCCCGGTCGTACTCGCCGTCGAAGAACTGGCGGAACAGGCCGTAGCGCCCCTCCAGGCTATCGCTGTCGCCGGATAGGCCCCGCGCCGCCAGTTGCGTCACAAGCGCGCCGGCCCGGGCGCTGAATCCGTCGCGAACCGCCCGATATGCCGAACCGACGCCCTCCATGGCTTGCATAGTGCCGGAGACCTGGTGCAGGGCCATTCCCAGACTGCTGCGAATCTGCCCTTCGCCGAGTCCGAGCAGTTTCGCGGACGCTAGAGCAGCGCCCAGCACGCCAGGCACCGATTGCAGCCAGCCGTAATCGCCCACTAGCCGGCGCAGCGCGAGAGAAATGCGGACGATGAGATCCTGCCCGGCCGCGACGGCGACTATCAGGCTCTGTCCGTCGATCGGGCGGACGGCCTGCGCGATTGGCAGGGCAGCGCTGACGACAGGGGCGGACGGGTGCACGGTGTCCGCGTAATCGTCGTAGTCGATGGCATGAGCCAGTGCGCCCAGCCAGAACACGGCGTCGAGGGTAGGGAGCCGCCATCCATAGCCGAGTGCGGGTGTGCCAGCGGGCACTGAAGAAGCCTCGCTGAGAGCGCGCACTGGCTCGATGTACTCCGTGGCGACGCCCGTCGCCGCCATGGCTACGCCCAGTGTGTCCAGAATTCCTCGCTTGGCGGCCTCGACGACCGCGGGCGAGAGATCGCTGTAGGAAAGCTGCGAGGTCGCCCGGGCGATAAGCGCGCTGGCGTCGGTGGTGGTCGTGATGCCGTCTGCTTCAGCGGCGAATGTCATTGACGTCTCCATGATTCCCGCGCTGATTCCGCATTGAAGCCCGCTGCGCAAGGCTGTACTGGTCGAATACGGCAGCGCCGCCGGCAAACCGCTGCGTCTTTTCCGGGTAAGCACGGGCCGATGGCGTGCTGGCGGTCTCTGCGGGATGTCGCCGCGGGGAGCAACTCCGCGGCCCTGTGCTCCCCGGCGTCGTCAACCGTCCCGCCGAAGACGTGGTACGGCTGCTCATCGCCCCTCGCCGGCCGTCTCGGCAGAGCCGCCAGGGGCTCCTCGGCGCGGCAACTGGATGACCGCTGTCCCCGGCATGACGTCGTCGCCGCGCTGGTTGCGCGCCCATGTTCTCAGGTGCACCACGGGGGCTCCTGCGGCGTCGATCTCCTTGCTCACGACTGTGCCGCCGAGCCGGACGACGTTCTGAGAGGTAGACATGGGAGCGGTACTGTCCGGTGATCGATTTCAGGAACCCGGTGTCGCCCATCCAGTTCGTGAGCGAGTGAACCTGCCAGCAGGTGCGCTGGATGCCCACATCGTAGGCCATCTGCGCGCCTTGGAGCCGCGCGGCATAGTCGTTGTAGTGCACGGAGTAGACGGGTTCCAGAGCATGCGTCGTGGGGTCCCGGTACGCCCACCTCGGGTGCCGCCTGTAGAGCCTGAGCGCGGCCCTGTGCCCGGCCAGACGGGGGATCGGCGCCGCGCCGGAGGCGACGAAGGCGATCTCGTCGGTCAGGCCCAGCGGCCCTTTGGTGATCACGTCGATCTCCTCGCCGGGCTGGACATCCTCCCAGAAGCGAGGCGCCTTCCCGCGCGGCGTTTCGGCCAGCACCGCTTCCTCGATGACCGCGATCTCGTCGTCGGCCCACGGGTGCGGCACCTGGACGGTCCGTCTGGCGGCACGGCTCTGTGCCTCGGTGCGTTCGAACCGGACGCGTGAGCAGATGAACTCCGCGACCAGTTCCTCGTCCTGGTTGCGGTACTCCTGCCGGATGTAGTCCTTGATGCGGCGCCCGGCGAAACGGCTCGGGACGGGGCCTTCGAAACCATCGAAGAAGGCACGTGCCGTGATCCGGTCGCCCTCACGGATGACCCGGTGGAAGGTGACTTTCGTCTCGGCGTGGAATCCGCCGAGCCCTCGCCATCCGAACTGGACCGATCCCAGACAGCAGAAGATGAAGCTAGGCGGCGCGATCAGCGTGGTATGCGGCGAGCTGGCGGCGTAGCCCGGATCGGTCCACAGCGGATTATCATCACCGATGCCCTCGGCAAAGCGAAGGATTGCCAGCCGCGTCGCGTACTCGTTGTTGACGCATCCGTCCGTGCGCAACTCGGTACCGGTGAACGAGCGCATCTTCTCGAGCATCTCGTCGGTGAACCTGCCCTGCGCGAGCTCGTCGGTAATGCCTTCCGGGGCCGCATCCGGCGCTCGGGTGGCCATGTCGTTCACCATGCCTCCTGAAGTATGTGGAGCAAGTCCTGCCGGCCGGCTCGCCGCGGGATGCGGGCGAGTGACCAGTCATCGATGGTGTGATCTGCGACGTCGGGGAGCACATCGCGGCTGAGCCCGACATCCCTGAGATGTTGTGGTGCGCCGAGTCCCGCCAGGAAGCCGGTCACCGCGTCGATCGCGCGCTCGTCAGCCGGGCCGCCGGAAGTTGCAGCGCCCTCAAGGACATCGGCTACGCCCTTCAGGCGCCCGGCCCTAGCTGGCGCGTTGAAGCGCAGCGCATGCGGCAGCAGGATGACCTCGACGGTCCCGTTGGGCACCGATGACCGAGGCCCCGCGGCGTGCGCCAGTGCCTGCGCCAAGCCGCCGCCCACGTAGTCGCTGCCCTGGCCGGCGAGTAGCGCTCCGATCATGAGCTGGATCCGCGGCCGGATGTCCCCGGGCGCGTCTGCCAGCTTCGGCAGCCACTCGGCGAGCACGCCTAGGCCGTGCACGAGCAGGGCGTCAGCGAGCGGATCACCCGACCCCTGAAGTGACTCGACCGCCATTGACAACGCGTTGAGAGCCGACGTCCGGGCCAGCGACGCCGGCGCCGTCAACGCCACTTGCGGATCGAGGATCAATCCCTGCGCCCTCGTCTTCGGGTCGAACAGGGCCAGGCGTTCCCCGGTGCGCGGATCCCGCACGGCACTTCCGGCCTTGCCGTACGCTGTCGTGGGCGTGCTCGGGATCAGCCAGATAGGCAGCTTCGGCGCGAGGAGCCTGGGGCTGACGAGCCGGCCGTCCGGTCCTCGCCGGGTGCACAGCTCCCGGACGTCACGTCCCTCAGCGAGCAGGATGGTCGCAGCTCTGGCGGTGACGATGGCCGAGCCGCCGCCGACGGCGATAACCGAATCCGCGCCGAGCTCCGCCAGTGCCGTGGCGGCGGCCTCTACCACCGGCACCGGGCTGTGCTCTTTCACGCCGGCGAATTGCCCCGCCAGCCGGTCACCGAGGACCGCCGCGATGCTGTCCAGGACCATGCCGTGGCGGCGGATTGAACTGCCGCAGACGACAACGGCCCTCCGGCAGCCTAGGCGGTCCTGTTCTGCGGCCAGCGCGCCGAGTGCCCCCGGACCGCAGAACGTGCGGAACGGGGGGGTGACGTGCCGGAAGTCAGGCTGTCCATCCGCCGGTGTCCCCGAGTTAACGCCGCCGTCCATGCTGGCGGTGGGTGCGGGCGTCATGAACGGGTAGCGGCGAGGCGGGCCAGCGCCGGCTTGTCGATCTTGCCGGTCTGGTTAACCGGTAGGGGCTGTGTCCGGATGTGCCAGATGCTTGGTACCGCGAACGACGCGAGATTGCCCCGGACCTGCTCGGCGAGACTCCCGGGTGTCGTAGCCGCGTCGTTGACGACGACGAATGCGCATACCTCCTCGCCGAGGTCCGGATGCGGGACGCCGATGACGGCCGCCTCAGCGACGCCCGGGAGGCTCATCAGCGCACGCTCGACAGCGGCGGGTGCTATGTTCTCACCGCCGCGGATGATCAGGTCTTTCGAACGTCCGGTAATCCACAGAAGCCCGTCCTGGTCGAGGTGCCCCAGGTCCCCGGTATGCAGCCAACCCTCCTCGTCGATAGGCGAGCCCGCGGCGCCGGCGTAACCAGACATCTGAGTGGGGGACCGGACGAGAATCTCGGTATCCGGCAGCCGCTCAAGTCGCAGGAACCTCAGCTCGGTCAACGGCAAAGGCCGGCCTGCCGAGCCGGGGTACTTGAGGGTGTCGCGACCTGAGGCCGCCGTCGCCTGACCGCCGTTTTCGGTGAGGCCGTAGCCTGTCGGCACGCCGGTCTTCACGGAGGGCAGCGTGCTGCTGATGCGCTGCAGCAGTTCGGCGTGAACCGGCGCGCCGCCGATGGTGACCGCCCGCAGGCTGCTCATGTCTTTTGCGTGGACGTCGGGGTGATCGAGCAGTCGAGACACCATGGTCGGCACAGCTGCCCACCTGGTGACCTTATGGCGATCGATCAGGGCAATCGCCTCGGCCGCATCAAACTTGCCTGCCGGCATGACGATCGTGTTCCCTACCGCGATGGACCGGATCAGCATCTGGCCCCCGCCGATGTGAAACAGCGGGAGGGTTTGCAGGGCCACCTCACCGGAGGTGTCGTCGACCTGATGGGGGAGCCGGCGGGTGAGATTGAGGAGCATCTGCAGGTTCGCCAGCAGCGAGCGGTGCGACAGGACCGCCGCCTTGGGACGTCCCGCGGTGCCGGAGGTGAAGACTACGACGGCCGGGTCTTCCTCGTCGGGCCGATGGCGCGCGGGCAGCTGGCTAACGGGCTGACGGGGCGCGCTGCGGGCCGGCTGCCAGGTCCCCGTCCGGCAGTCCGGCGGCAGTTTCTTCACGCCGTGGGCGTCAGCCAGCGCAATCGCCGGCTGCAGCAGCTCGATCGCCTGGCTGACCTCGACGTCACTCCACAGCGGGTTCCCCAGCACGGCAACTGCGCCAATGTTCAGGCAGGCCCAGAAGTTCAGGATCCAGTCCGGGCTGTTCCAGCCCAGCAGCAGCACGTGCTGAAGCGGTTCGATGCCGAGGTCCAGCAGGTGGGCCGACGACTGCGCGACTGCGTCCCGCAGGCCGGTGAACGTGACTACCCGGTCGCCTTGCACGGCATGGGGCCGTGATCCCCACCTGCCGGCCAGCGCGAGGATCTCCTCGAGCCGGCGCGGCCGATTTGAGTAGGTGCGGAACGGGATGCCGTTGATGTGCTCTGCCACGATCTCGTCGTCCCAGCGCCGCGCAGCGGGCAGCACGGCTGAGTCGTTCACGCGATCACTCCGTCGCGGCGCAGCTCGCTCAGTTCTGCGGTGCTGAGTTCGCATACTTCGGACAGCACGGCGTCCGTATGCTCGCCGAGCTTCGGTGCCTCCGTGAGCGCCCGCGGCGGCAAGCCCGTGTACCGGATAGGACTATTCGGCAGGACGATATCGCCGTGTTCCGTGCTGACCGGGGTGAGGAAGCCGCGCTGGCGCATGTGCGGGTCGGCGAGGACCTCCATGATGTCTCGCAGCGGCGCGGCGGGCACGTGGTAGCGGTTGCATTGCTCTGCGAGTTCCGCGCGGGTGCGCCCTCCAGCCCAGTCGTTGACGGCCGCGGTGATCGCGTCGATGTGCCCGATGCGCCCTGCCAGATGCGCGAGCTCACGGTCGTCGCGCAAGTCCGGGCGGCCCATTGCTTCTGTGAGGTTCGCCCAGTGCTGGTCGGTAGCGCAGACAACGGTCACCCAGCCGTCTGCGGCCCGGAATGCATCAAACGGGACATAGCTATCGGCGACGTGGCGGTTGCCGCTGCGCTCCGGCACGGTCTTGGTGACATACGAGTGGCCCGCGCTGGGCAGCAGCGTCGAAAACAAGGCCTCCAGCATGGACACTTCAACAAGCCGCCCTCGCCCGGTGGCGGCCCGTCCCAAGAGGGCTGTGACAATTCCGCCGTAAAGGTGCACGCCTGCCATGAAGTCGGCTACGGGCACGCCCGCCTTGAGCGGCGGCCCTCCCTTCTCGCCGGTCGCGCTCATGATCCCGGACATTGCCTGGATCGTCAGGTCCAGCGCGAGGGAGTCCGCATACGGGCCGCTGCGGCCGAAACCGGTCCCCGACGCGTAGACCAGACGCGGATTGCGCTGCAGGAAGACTTCAGGGCTGAGGCCTAGCCGGGGCATGACCGAGGGCGCGAAGTTCTCTACCATGACGTCTGCGCGCTCGCTCATCCGGAGAAGCAGTTCGCATCCGCGCTGAGACTTCAGGTTCAGGACGACTCCGCGCTTACAGCCGTTGAGCGCCCGGAATGGGTAATCCCCGTCGCGGCCGCGGCTCCGGGCCATGTCCCCACGCGGGGACTCGATCTTGATGACATCCGCGCCCGCCATGGCCATCAGGAACGTCGCGTAGGGCCCAGCGAAAACGTGGCCGAGATCGAGAACGCGGATCCCCGCCAGCGGCAGGTCCCTCGCCCCTTCCGGCTCACTTCCCGGCCGGGCCAACGGCGCGGCATAGCTCGGCTGGTGCGCCGCGGACGTGCTGGTTGTCATGGAGTTCTCCGTAGCTCGCCTAGCGGCCGGCTCGGGCAGCTAGAGCTGGTCAAAAAGGCACGTCGTTCCGGGCAGGAACACGGCGGGAGCTGCTTCTCGAGGCCCGCGCCCTGTCTCGGCGCCGGCCCGGATTCCCGGATCTCCGCCGTTATCCGTGCCGTCCACGCTGCGCCTCCGGTGCACTCCCAGGCGCCTGCTGTCCGGCACCCCGGTTGTGGAAGCTCCATCAGTCTAGACGATGACAAAGCATTAAACAATGTTGTTGTTAATCTAATCAACGTTGAATAACACGCGCCGTGGATTCTCGGTATCGTGCCGGGCACCGTACGCCCGCGGATCAGGACGGATTCAGCTACTGCCGCGCGTAAGCCCGGGATAAGGGCCGGCGGCCCGGCGGTCGCACCCAGCGGTCACCGCAGCCTCCTCACCACCGCTGCCGAAACAGCGAGACACGGCAGCCGGATAACCCGGGCGTCCCTGCCGGAGCGGTATGGCGTCCGCGTATTTCTGCCCGTCCCCCTGGCCTGACCTGACACGTCCGGCTGATGCACGGCTGGCCTGGGAGCCGGTTCCCGGGCCGGAGACTCCCTGGTATCAACCGGAGGAACGGACAAGACATGGCGGACGTCGGAGGCAGGCCTCCCAGCGGGGCGTGCGCCGCTGCTGATGTACGGCCCGGCCTCGCCGGCGAGACGGGGCGCACGGCCGGCGCCAGAAGCGAGCTGCGGGCTGCGCCCGTTCTCGAGCCGGGAAGGAGGCTGATGGCCGACCGTGCCTGCCGGAACGAGCCGCGACTACGCTGACCGGCGAGAGACGGGGATCTCGGCTTCCGCGGCTGCCGTGAACGGGACCCGGCCCCGGTAACCGACATGCGGCCGGAACAGGGCCGGATGCTCGTACTCCTCGGCAATGTGCGCCAGGAGCCCAGCGGTCCTCGCGATCGTATAAATGGCCTCGGCTGCGCCGGGAACCATGTCGCATGCCACGCTCAGCGCTGCAAGCGCCAGGTCAGCTGTCGGCGCCCGCTCATCCGTCAGGGCAAGCTCGACGAGCCGCCATCCCGGCCGGGAGGCAGCGCTCTTGATGAGCGGTACGAGGACGTCGGCGCGCGGGTCACGATGGAGATAGGCGGCATGGTCGTAAGCGCCTGGCGGCTCGCTGCCGGAGCGCAACGCCTCCTCCATCGACGTCCGGAACCCATATCGCGCCACGCCGGCATGGGTCGCCATGCCGGCGAGCACGGAATCGAGCGGAGGCGCCTGGGACGAGGCCGCGAGACGGGCTGTTATCGTCGACCGCACCAGCTGATGATCGGCGAACACGATTAGGGCGCAGTTCAGCGCCCTCATCCGCGCCTGGGTAGGCGCGAGATTCGACAGGCGCGGCCACAACTGCGCCGGGAGCGCTGCCCGCGACTCCTGCTTGCGCTGCCCGACGAGAGGCAATGCCCCGACGAGCTGCGGCAAGACCCTGCGTCCTATCGTGGTGGCGACCTGCGGACGGCAGTCCACGTCCGGTGCCGTCACTGCCAGGGACGCCATTGCGTCCCTCAGGCGGTCGGCCAGAGTACGCCCCGAGACCTTCATGTCGCCGGCTACCGGCCACGGCTTCGGCTCGCCATTGTCACGGCCTGACCACAGCAGTTCGGCCGTCCGCTCGAAGCTCCAGGTGGCGGCGATGGCGGCGACGTCCTCACCTCGGTAGAACAACCGTCCCTCCGGTTCAAGGAGGGTCACTGCGCTGTCGATCGACACCTCGATCCGCCCGGGCCTGACGGACCTCCGGCGTGTCTCCAGCCGCTCGAGCTCCTCGACCAGGAAGTAGCTTCGCCGTCCCTCGCGACGAGGGTTGAGAAGCCCGCGGCTCACGTAGGCGTACAGGGTCTGAGTTCGTATACCCAGCATCTCACCGGCGGCCGCTGCGGAGATCCAGCCCTCGGGGACTTCGCTCATCGTGGCTCTCCCATGTTCGGGCCCGCCCTCGCGCGGCCGACAGCCGACAGGCGGCTCTCCCACTATAGGTAGAAAGCAATGTTGATTTGAGATATCTGCAGATGGCCGGCGGCGCGCATCGGGCCGGCTCCGACCTGATCCTAGTCAACGTTGATCTTTACATGAACAACATGTATTATAGCTGGACAGCTGAGCGCGGGCCCCGGTTCGTGTCCGTGCCCGTCAGGGCACGTTCCCGGATTGTCCCGGTTCCTGCGCCAGGAGACTGCGACGCCTGGAAGAAACCCTGGGCGCGGCCGCCATCGAGCTCACGGCCGGCGAACTCCGCGAGATCCAAGCCGCCACTCCCGGATCGCGGTTCGCGGGGCAGAGGAACCGGGGGCAGTACCCATGAAACTCTCGCGCGGTTTCCGGGACCCGCCTTCAAGCTGCTCTCGGGAATGATGGCAGCCTGCCTGAGTGCGGCCCGGAAGAGAGTTACTCGTCGCTCAGCCTGTCAGATGCGGGCATCCGCCGCTATGCCGCCCGTCGGCTCTACTTTGCGCATCACTGCACAGGACGGTCCGGCATTGCGAGTGCGTGAAGATCGCCGGCTGCCTTGCGCTGATCCATGCCGAAAGCCGTCCCGGTGCTGAGGCGGAACACCACCCGGTCGACGGACAGCCAGATGCGGTCATGCTCTGCCTGATCGGTAATACCGGACTTCGGATACCGGCGGTGCATCTTCAGGCTCAGTACGTCGCCGGCGTCGTCGACCTCTTCCGCGTCCCCGTTGACAAGGACGTATGCGTGGATGGCCTCGTGGTCAAAGACGACCACCGATATGCGAGGGTCTTTTCTCAGGCGTTTGGCGAGCCCCCTCGTCCGCGTGGTGGAGAAGAACAAGAAAGATCCGTCGTAGTAATAGCCCATGGGGATAACGAAAGGTGATCCGTCTTTCCGTATGCTGGCGACGGCGGCGAACCTTCCGCCGGCCCGCAGGTAGGCATCAATCTCGGGCCTTGTCATGGTGGTCTTGCCGAGATCTATCACTACTGCAGCTCCAATTCCGGTATCAGCGAGATAACGGCAGATAACGCCGGGGCAGGCCGATACGCGCCGCGGTGACTGCGACCGTACTGGTGCCGGGTCGACAACCCCGGGCCCGGGGAGCATGGCCCGGTTCCGGGCGGCCGGCGTCACGCCCCGAGGTAGGCGGTGATGACGTCGGGGTTACGGGCTACGTCCTGGAATGGCCCTTCGGCGATTTCGGAACCAGATGACAGGACGTACACCCGGTGAGTCAAGGCCTCTACAGTGAACATGTCATGCTCGACCAGCAGCGTCGAGCACTTGAGCGCATCGAGCGCGCCGCGGAGCGACTCGACAAATCGCGCCTTTTCCGAGGTGTCCAGGCCTGCCACGGGCTCGTCGAGAAGCAGCATTTGCGGCCGGCTGACCATGGCGCGCGCCAGCTCCACGAGCTTGCGCGTCCCGTACGGAAGATCCCGGACGAGAGTGCCTACCACCCGGTCCAGGCCCAGTAGCGCGACAACTTCATTGAAATCAGCCTTGCTGTCGCGTGTCCCGGAGATTCCCTTTGGTGCCCGGCCGCTGCCTAGGCTGATGTTCTCGGCAACAGTCATCGTCCGGAACAGCGAGAGATTCTGGAACGTGCGGACCAGTCCGAGGCGGGCGCGGCGGTGAGGTGGAAGGTTCCGGAGCGGCTGCCCGCCGAACTGTATTGTGCCAGCTGAGCGTGTGTACCCTGTTACTGCGTTGATGAAGGTGCTCTTGCCGGCCCCGTTCGGCCCGATGAGGCCGACCCGCTCGCCGGTCTGCACTGACATGGTGAAGTCATTCAGGGCTCTGGTTCCGCCGAAGGAGACTGTCAGCCCCTCAGTGGCGAGCGCGCATCGTCTGGCGTCTGGAATCGTGCTGGACGTCACAGCGCCACCCCCAGGTAAGCCGCGACCATATGGTCATCTTCGAACGCATGCGCGGGCCCGCTGCTGACTATCGCGCCATGAGCGAAGAGGCAACAGGTATCGGCGAGCTCGATAGCCGCACGCGCATTTTGCTCGATCAGCAGGACTGTGAGGTTTGTTTCCTTCAGCTGGCTAAGTGTCGTGAACAAGTCCTTGCTTGCCTTCGGCGACAGTCCGAGCGAAGGCTCGTCAAGCATCAGGAGCGTGGGGTGCGAGGCGATTGCGCGTGCCACTGCGACCATCTGCTGCTCGCCACCCGACAGCGTGCCGGCGGTGCGCCTGAGAAGCCGCTTGAGCTGCGGGAACACAGCCAGGGCCTGCTCGACGTCCGGCTTTCTCCCGGCCGTGCTGAAGCGCGCCGAATGAAGGTTGTCGATAACTGACAGGTCGGGGAATACACCGCGTCCTTCGGGCACGTGGGCGATTCCAAGGCGCGAGATCTGGTCGGGCCTTCTCCCGGTTATCGACTGGCCGTTGAACAGCACGTCACCGGAGCTGAGGGCAATCAGCCCTGAGATGACTCGGAGCAGCGTGGTCTTCCCGGCACCGTTTGCTCCGATCAGGGCCGTGACTTCCCCTCGGCCGACGGTGAGGTCGACGCCTCTCAGGACGCTGGTCGGGCCGTATCCGGCCTTGACATCACGGAGCGCCAGGACCACATCTTGCCTTTGCTCCGGTTCGGAGTGGCTGGCCGCCTCGCCGGCAGCGGCGTGCTCCGCGACGGCCGGGTATTCGGCCTCGAGCGCCGCCAGGTCCGTCGGCAGGTCGGGTACCGCGGCGCCACGCTTGCGGCTCGTAGCTGCTCCGATCACCGATTCGGCAAGGCGCCTCAGCAGGTCCGTGAGGCCCTGGGGGGAGATGATCATGATGACCAGCAGTGCGACGCCGAACAGCAGGTCCGCGGGAATGCTCGATCCGGCGACGGCCTGGGGTACCAGCACGACGAAGAATGAGCCGAGCAGGCAGCCGAGGATGCTCCCGGTCCCGCCGATGATCAGCGCTGCCAGCAGGTAAATGGCCAGCCACGCTGTGTAGCTAGCAGGATTCACGGATCCCACAAAACCCGCGTCGAGGCTTCCGGCCAGCGCCGCGAGGCCGCAGCCGATCGCAAATGCGCTGAGCCTCGTGGCGGTCGGATTGATCCCGATCGACTGGGCCCCTGGAGCAGCGTCCCTTACGGCGATCCATCGCTGACCGAGCGATGACCTCCTGATGGCCCACACTGCCACTGTGCAGGCCGCTGCGATTCCTCCTCCGAACCAGTACTGGTTATCGGAGGAGAACAGCCAGCCCGGGAAAGCGTACGTGAGGCCGGTTGTCCCCCCGGTTATACCCGGGAACTCCAGGGCCAGCTCACTGGCTACGAACGGGAGCATGATGGTCACGATGCTCAGGAACACGCCCGTCAGCCGGCCGACAGGCAGGCCCACGATGAAACCCACGACCAGCCCGCACAGCAAGCCCACCGGAATAGCCGCCAGCGCCGGGACGTGAAGCCGGTCAGTGGCGATTGCGGCACCATACGCTCCGACCGCCATGAATGCGCTCTGGCCTACTGACAGCTGCCCGGTGTAACCGACGATCACATTCAGCCCGAGTACGGCGATATAGGTTGTTATCGCGCTCGGCAGGAGCGTCACGACACTGGCCGTGCTGATGAACGGCAGAGCCACGAGAATGCCGGCGACGAGCAGCAGCACGGCCCCGCGGCCTTGAAGCTGCGAGAAGCCCCGTCCTGTTCCTGGCGCCGGCCGCTGTGCCTGGCTGCGGCCTGCACCCAGCCAGCCCTGGAGAGGGACCGGGCGGCGGCGGGCCCGCGGGAGCTCGGGCTCTTGCACCATTCCTTCTGGCTTGCCGAGCAAGCCGTTGGGCCGGATGACGAGTACCAGGGCGATGATCGCCAGCATGTAGGTCTGGGTCAGCTGGGTTGAGACCTTGATTTCCAGGATGCTGAGTACGACACCGACGACCACGCCGCCCAGCGCCACTCCAATGAAGTTGGTGAAGCCGCCGAGCACGGTAGCGACGAATGCCACGATCAGGAAATTCGTGAAGTTGTACGGGTCAAGATAGGTGAGGGCGCTGACCAGCAGCGCGGCGACGCCGCCGAGCGCTCCGCCTATGATCCAGGTCGTCCGCCGGGTGCCCCGGATGTTGACGCCCAGGAGCTGAGCTGTGATGGGTCCTGAACTCGACATGCGGAGGGCAAGACCGTACCTGGTCTTCTCCACTAGCAGGTAGACAACCGCGACGGCGACAATGGCGATGGCCAGTGTGACGAGTTGCTGGCCGCTGATCGTCCCGCCGGGAACGTGCAGCGAGAAGCTGGTCGATGATAGCCAGTTGATCGATCTCGGCTGTGCACCCCATTTCCACTCGACGATGCCTTGCCCGATCAGCAGGACGCCGAGCGATGCGATCCCGACCGTCATGTGCGGCTGGTTGCGCAGCGGGCTCAACAGCAGCTCGCTGAGACCGCCAGTCACCGCCCCGGCGACGCAGGCGATGATAATCACCAGCGCCGCCGGGGCTTTCGGGGCCACGGCCTGGGTAGCGATGAATACGGCGAGGGTGCTTGATCCGCCCAGGGCGAAGTTGAGCAACCTCGAAGACCTGTAGATTATCGATACGCCAAGGCCGGTCGTCGCGTAAAGGGCGCCGCTGATGATCCCCGAAATGACGATGTACAGATTCACGAGTAGCCGCCTTTGTTAACTGGCGAACTGGCTGATGGATTCGAAGCCCTGAACCTGGCTGAGGGTGGTCGGCGTCACGACGAATATGCCAGAGCTGGTCGCACCGTAGTGCTCGTTGGAATTGTAGGTAATGCTGACCATGCCAGCCTGTAGGCCGCTCATGCCGTCGAGCGCGGTGAGGAAGCCCTGACGGGTAAGCGGCTTGCCGCCGGCTGTCGCATTCTTGACCGCGGCTGCGAAGATCTCGCCGGCAGTCCAGCCCTGGGTCGTCGTCTGGGATGTGACGATGTTCGGGTAGTACTGGGACACGATTTGCCGGTACTGGACGGCCGCGGGAGTGGAGCCGGACTGAGCGGCGCCGTAGTAGTCGAAGTAGGTCCCGGTAGCGAACGAGCCTGCGATGGTCCGGTAGCTGGGGTCTTCCAGCCAGAAGCCGCCAATCCACTTCGGGTTGTACCCGATTGCTGCTGCAGCCTTCTGGAGCGGGCCGAGGAACGTCGGCTCCATCAGGTTGACGACTACCTGGGCGCCGCTGGCCTTGAGCTTCTCGGCGTAGGGCGTGTAATCAGTTGTCGTGGGATCCACAGAGAGGTTGGCGACGACCTGGCCGCCTTGGGCCTTGACATACGGGGGAAGCGTCTGGGCCCCGGGCAGGCCGGACTGCAAGGCCAGTCCGATCTTGGTCGCGCCGAACTTGGTCATCATGAACTTGGCCATCTGGTCGGCTAGGAGCGTGTAAGGAGGCGTTGCGCCGAAGATGTACTGATTCGGATTCGGCGTCAGGTAGTCGCCGGACCCATCAGCGATGATGGGCACCTTGAGGTCATTAGCGATCGGCTGGACGCCCAGCAGCGCCTCGGTGCCGGCCTGCCAGATGGCGAAAGAGCTAGGTGCCAGCTGGCGTGCCACCGCCGCTGCCTGGGTGGAGCTGTTCGCGTTGTCCTTCTCAGTCCAGCTGAATTTGTACCCGTTCACCCCGCCCTGGCTGTTCACCCACTTGAAGTAGGCGATGAGCCCATAGTCGCCGTTCCTGGCGACCTCGGCTGCAGGGGTGCTCAGGATCCCGCTGATCCCGATCTCCACTGTGTGCCCGCTGATTCCTGGGGAACTAGCGGCCGAACTTCCGCTGCTCGAGGAGCACGCGGCGACGGCGCACGCCGCCAGACACGGAACAGCCAGAAAAGCTGCACGTCTTGTCCGCGTCTTCAACTTCATTGTCCGCATCTTCTACGTCAACCTCCGGGGTGCGGATGGCATCTGGGTGCCTCTCGGCCGCATTCGGCTATGATCGCCCAGGCCCCCAGAGAGGGGGTAAGAAACACGATACTTCATATATCGTGGATGTCAACCCTGTGTTACGCAGGCCCGGTGCAGGACCGCTAACCATCTGCGCAGTGGCGGCGCCGCCGGCTTCGACGGGCGGGCGAACGGGTGGGCGAGGACGCTATGTCAAGCCGCCTAGCAGCTAATACGGGATAACTGGGTGGCCTGCAGGAGACGGGCCAGGTCCTCCGGGCCGGCCGAAACGCCCGCCGCGAGGCCTCCGGAGCCGGCCGTCGGCCCGTCCGCGCAACGCATCGATCACATAACACTTAATATATGATTTTGCTCGCGCTGGCATCGCTGGACTCCGGCCTGCGGCTTCCGGCGGCGCACGGGCAATCCTCAGGCATTGCGCTTGGCCGCCTCTTCCGCTAGCTGCGGAGCGACGGCGAATAGGTCGCCTACTACGCCGAAGTCAGCGATATCGAAGATCGGCGCCTCCGGGTCCTTGTTCACCGCGATGATCGTCTTCGAGGTCTGCATCCCGGCCCTGTGCTGGATCGCGCCCGAGATCCCCAGCGCGATGTACAGCTGCGGCGCGACCGTCTTGCCGGTCTGCCCGACCTGGAATTGCGACGGGTAGAAGCCGGCGTCGACCGCTGCCCGTGAGGCTCCCACGGCGCCGCCCAGGGAGTCGGCCAGTTCCTCCACGACCGCGAACTGCTCGGCCGAGCCGACCCCGCGGCCGCCGGATACCACGATGGACGCCTCGGTCAGCTCCGGCCTGCCGCCCGCGATGACGTGCTCCCGGCTGATCACCGTCGCTCCGCGGCCGGACGCGGCCGGTACCTCAACCGGGTGCTCCGCGCCGGCCCCGGCGGCCGGCTCTATCTCCACCGACCCGGGCCGCAACGTGATCACCGGATGAGCGGTATTCGCCCTGGCCTCCACGGTGAACGCTCCGCCGAACACGCTGTGGGTCACCGATTCTGGGCCGACCGCGATCACGTCGCTCAGCAAGGCCGACCCGGTACGCACCGCCAGCCGTCCCGCGATCTCCTTGCCATCGGCCGACGCGCTGATCAGCACCGCCGCGGGCGACACCGACTCAGTCAGAGTGGCCAGCACGTCGACCTCCGGGGTAAGGAAGTCGGTGCGGCCGGTCTCGGCGGCGTAGATCTTCTCCGCGCCGTGCGCCGTCAGGTCGCCGGCCAGCTTCGCCGCCGTACCAGGCGGTCCCACCACGACCGCCGACGGCCCGCCTAGCGCCCGGGCAGCGGTCAGCAGCTCGTACGCGCTCCGCTTGACCCTGCCTTCCAGGTGATCGACCAGGATCAGGACCTCGGTCATCATCTCGTCACTCCTGTCTTCCTCGTCGTCCTAGTCAGATGAGCTTCTGCGATACCAGGTAGGCGGCGATCTTCAGACCGCCGTCACCCTCGTCGGTGATCTTCTCCCCGGCGCTCTTCGGCGGTTTCGGCGACACGGATAGCACCGAGGTCTGGGCGTTGCCCAGCCCGGTCCGAGACGGGTCGATCCCCGCATCGGCGACCGACAACGTGGCGACCGGCTTCTTCTTGGCTGCCATGATCCCTTTGAAGGACGGGTAGCGCGGCTGGTTGATCTTCTCGCCGACGGTGACTACCGCCGGCAGGTCCGCAGTCAGCACCGTGACGCCGTCGTTGGTCTCACGCTTCACCGTGACGCTCGGTCCGTTCACAGTGATCGTGCGCGCGTGCGTTAGCGCCGGAAGGCCGAGCACCTCGGCGACCATCGCCGGCACCGCGGCTGCCCGGCCGTCGGAGGCCTCGTTGCCGGCCAGCACCAGATCCACCTGGTCGACGGTTCCTATGACCTTTGCCAGGGCGTTAGCGGTCTGGACCGCGCATGAGCCCGCGAGCGCCTGGTCCGACAGGTGCACCCCCTTGTCGGCGCCCATCGACAGTGCCTTGCGGATGGCATCCGCGGCCAGGTCCGGGCCCATGCAGACGACGGTCACCTCACCGCCGTGCGCTTCCTTCAGCTGCAGGGCGGCCTCGACTGCCCGCTCGTTGATCTCGTCCAGCACTGCCTCGGCGGCGTCTCGGGCCAGGATCCCGTCCTGGGCGCTCAGGTTGCGCTCGGAGTAGGTGTCGGGCACCTGCTTGACCAGTACGACGATGTTCATTGAGCTCCCTCGTCTAGGGCTTGGTGATGGCTCGGCAGATAGGGCAGGAAAAGCCTCGTCAGGGGAACAGATCGCTGAGGCATGCGCCGTCCCTTTGCGGCGGCGTCAGCGTCCGAGGGCGCTCGCGCATCCCTCGTGCCGCAGCGCCTTATAAGGCACATGCGCTTTCGGTCTGCCGCATGTTGCGCTCGATGAGGTAGCTGAGCGCCTGCACTGCGCGTCGCGGGTCGGGGTAGGCGGGAATCCCGCCTGCGAGCAGCTGCTGCCGAGGCCGGCCGCTGCCGCCTGTCCATACGACGAACAGAGGCTTATGCGTTGATGCGTAGGCGGCCAGGAGTGCTTGGACGATCTCGGGGGCGGCCTTGTCAGCGTTCCCGAGAACGATAAGCACGGCGTCGGTCTCCTCGTTGGCGCCGACGACCTGCAGGGTGCGCGAGAGGATGGTGATGTCGTTGATCATCGACCCCGTGACGTCGATCGGATTCGCGGTCGACGCGAAGTACGGCAGCCGGCTTGCTACCCGGGCCCGGTCGGCGGAGGCCCACGGCTCGACGCTCAGGCCGAGTTCGACCGCTGCATCGGCGGCGAGCGCACCTGCGCCTCCGCTGAGCGTCACGATCGTGAGACGCCGGCCCGTTGCCTTACGTCCCGCCGCGAAGGCAAGTGCCGCGTCCGACATTGCTTCCATGCTGTTCACCCGTATCGCGCCGTGATCAGCCAGGATCTTGGTAAAGGCTGTGTCGTCACCGGCAATGCTGGCGGTGTGCGCCGCCACCGCCCGGCAGCCGGCCGGGGTCCTTCCGGCCTTGAGCAGGATCAGCGGCTTGGCATGGTCTTCGGCTGCCCTGGACAGCTTTTCCACCGCGCCAAGATCCCGGGCGCCCTCGATGTGCCCGAGCAGGATCTCGGCATCGGGTGCCTCCGCTAGGGATGTCAGTAGCTCAGCCGCTGTCACGTCGGCTTCGTTGCCGGTGTTGGCGAAGTAGCGCACTCCCAGGTACAGGCTGTTCATCGTGCTGTAGGTGAAGGTCCCGACCGCGCCGCTTTGCGAGACCAGTGCGATCGGCGATTCCGGTCGCTCCTGGCCGTCGTCGAATGCCGTGGAGAAGGTCGCGAACGCACGGTCTCGCGCGGAGAACGTGCCGAGGCAGTTGGGGCCGAGGATGCGCATTCCCGAGCGCCTGGCGATCGCCGCGATCCGGCCTTGCAGCATGGCTCCGTTCTCGCCGGTTTCGGCGAAGCCGGACGCGAAGATGATCGCCGCGCCGACGCGAGCGTCCGCGCAGCGCGTGACGGCATCGGTCACCGACTCAGCCGCCACGACTATTACGGCCAGATCGATAGGTCCGGGCACGTCGGCGATGTCAGCGTACGCGGGAACGTCCTGGACGATGCGACGCCGGGGATTCACCGCGTAGATCGGGCCTGCGTATCCGAACTTCTTGAGGTAGTCCAGCGGCCTTCCCGAGAGCTTGTCCGGGTCGGAGGATGCTCCGTACACAACGACGCTGCGAGGGCGGAAGAGCAGGTCCGCCACCGGTCTGGTCATGATGTCACGGCACCGTTGAAGGACGGTGCGCGGCGCTCGCGGTGCGACGCCAGGCCTTCGACGACGTCCGGTCCGCTGAACCCGAGGAATTCAAGGCCGAGTGAGGCGTCGAAGATGGGTCCCTGCTGCCGGTACCACTGGTTGAGGGAGTATTTCGTCCAGCGGAGTGCCTCTTGTGCTCCCTGGCTGAGTTGCGCGGCGATCTCCCGCGCAGTCGGGAGGAGGTCGTCCTGCTCGACGGCCAGCGAGACCAGGCCTGCTCGCTCGGCGTCCTCGCCGGAAATCTCGCGGCACGTCAGCAGCAGGTATTTCGCCTTGGCCATGCCGCACAGCAGCGGCCAGACCATTGCCGCGTGATCTCCGGCAGCCACGCCCAACCGGGTGTGGCCGTCGATGATACGGGCGTTGCGGGCGGCGATCGAGATGTCGGCCATCAAGGCGACGACGAGCCCTGCTCCCACGGCCGGCCCGTGGATTGCCGAGATGATCGGCTTCGTGCAGTTGATGATGTTGTAGAACAGATCACGCGACTCGCGCATCACCCGCATGCGCACCCCGTGGTCGGCGATCTGGGCGTCGATAAGCTCGAAGCTTCCTCCGGCCGAGAAGGCCTTCCCTGCCCCGCGGACGATGACAGCCCGGACGTCGGGATCCTGGTCAATGAGGGGCCAGATCCGGGGGATCTCGCGGTGGGTTTGCTCGTCGACGGCGTTGAGGTTCGGACCGTCGAAGATAACCTCAAGCACGCCGGGCTGGTGATTCTCGAAGCTGAGTTTCGAGAATTCCTTGTAGCTGTCCATCGCGGAGGTGTCCTTTCGAGGGTGCAGTCGGTTGTCATGCGCGGGCGCCCGCCGGCGGCAGGGTCCACGATTTAATCAGTGCGTCGATGTCGATCCGCCCGGATCCCGGCGTACTGGCCGGGCGCGCTGGCGTGCGGCTGAAGCGAGGCGCCGGAGCAGGGTGAAGTGCGCCGTCGATGCGCTGGAATAGCTGGCGCTGGGCGTTATGGGGGTGCTGGGCTGCTTCTTCGAAGGTCAGGACCGGGGTCACGCAGGCATCGGTGCCCTCGTATACCTCTGCCCAGGCCGCGCGGCTACGGCGGGCCAGCGCGGCGGCGATGAGCTTGCGGAGCCTGGGCCACTGTTCCTCGTCGTCCCGATCGGGCCAGCCGCTGACGTCGACACCCAGGCGCGCGATAAACACGCGGTAGAAGTCGGGCTCCAGCGCTCCTACGGCGACGAATCGCCCGTCAGCGCAGCGGTAGGTGTCATAAAAAGGTGCGCCGCCGTCGACCCAGTTCGTACCCGGTTCGTCGGAGAACAGCCCTGCGGCGCGCAGGCCCTGAAGCTTTGACGTCAGCAACGCGACCCCGTCGATCATGGCGGCGTCTATGACTTGCCCGCGGCCTGATGCGCGCGCCTCGAGCAGGGCGCACACAATGCCGAACGACGCGACGGCGGCCCCGCCTGCGTAATCGCCGAGCAGGTTGATGGGCGGGCGGGGCGCTTCGCCGGGATGGGCAAGGGCGTGCAGCGTTCCCGACTGCGCGAGGTAGTTGATGTCGTGACCGGCCGCTTGCGACAGCGGGCCGGCCTGGCCGTAGCCGGTGAGCCGGGCGTACACCAGCGCACTGTTGCGCTCCATCACCACATCGGGGCCGAGGCCGAGTCGCTCCACCACGCCCGGGCGGTACCCCTCAATGAACACGTCCCCGGCCAGGACGAGGCCAAGGACCGCTTCCGCGCCATCCGGGTCCTTCAGGTCGGCCACCACGCTGTCGACTCCGCGGTTGACCAGGTCCTGCTCGTCGCGCAGCGCATCCGTCTGAGTCAGCACGCGCCCTCGCCGGCCGGGCGGGCGGACAACCCGCACCACGTGAGCGCCCATGTCGGCGAGGAGCATGCTGGTGACAGGCACCGGCCCCATCCCGGCCAGGGCGACGACACGCACGCCAGCCAGCGGCCCGGTCATGCCGTGCCTGCCTGGATACCTCCGAGGGTCAGCCTGCGCGAGCGGTACACCGCTACCATCTCCGCCCCGCCATCCCTGCGGCCACGGGGGAAGCGCAGCGCGCTTCGCATCACAGGCTCCTCTCTCACTGAATACCTGAACAGTACACAATATATTATAGTTGTGCAAGCCAACCTGCCGTTGCTACGCCGCACCACCGCAGCCGGATGGGCGCTTGATGCCACGTCAGGGAGCTGCCAGCATGGACGACGGGCAAACGGCGCGGATCGCGAACGGCTGGCCGGCGGCCTCGCATTGCCTCCCGGAGAATCATACAGTAATCTAACATTATATTTTTTAGCTGGATAGGTGCGGCGGGCGGAAAGGCAGGGAGCCGGCCCTCAGCGCCAGGAGTCGTCACTGCAGCACCGTGATGTCTTGGCTCATGCAAGCAACGCGGATCCCGCAGTACCGCATCGTCGCGCTAGCTCACCGTCAACGGCCCACTCAGTTACCGCGGAGGTCATATGGAAACCAGGCGGCTCGCAGGAAAGGTAGCGCTGATCTTCGGTGGCGGGCAACTGCCCGGGCAGGACACCGGCAACGGCCGGGCGGTGGCGCAGACTTTCGCCCGGCACGGGGCACTGGTCGCCGTCGTCGACCGTGACCTGGATTCGGCGCAAGAGACCGTAGACCTCATCGCGGAGGCAGGAGGCGAGGGCTTTGCTTTCCGGGCGGACGTGACCCGGGAGGCAGATATCGTCGGATCGGTCCACGCGTGCCGCGAGCGGTATGGCCGGATCGATATTCTCCACAACAACGTCGGCGTCAGCCAGGCTGCCGGTGACGCACCGATCGCAGAAGTCGAGGCCGACGCCTTCGACCGGGTGATGGCCATTAACCTCCGCGGAATGGCCCTGGCCTGCCGTCATACGCTGCCTGTTATGCGCGAGCAGGGCAGCGGCGTTGTGCTCACCATTTCGTCAATCGCCGCGATAATGAACTACCCGTACGCTGGTTACAAGATCTCGAAGGCGGGCGTGATCGCGATGACGAAGCACGTTGCGATCACCCACGCCCAGTACGGGATCCGCGCGAACACGATCCTTCCGGGACTAGTCAATACGCCGATGGCGGTCGAGTACCGCATTGGCCAGGACGGGATGACCCGCGAAGAGGTCCTGGCCAGTCGTAGGGCACAGATTCCGCTTGGCAATATCGTAGGCACCGCCTGGGACGTCGCCAACGCTGCACTGTTCCTCGCGTCTGACGAGGCGAGATTCATCACCGGCGCCGAGCTCGTCGTCGACGGCGGCCAAACTCTGCGGGTCGGTTGAGCCGGCGCCTGGTCCAGCCCTTCCGGGCTGAGTTGCTTTAGCAGCGACCGCGCGCAATTCAGCTTGCACTCATGGTCTGCCTGGACTAACCCGACCGCCAGCAGCCACTAATTTCCTATTTAATAACAGGGTTATTTGCCAGTTTCCTGCACGTGAGAGGATGTCGCGGTGGTCCCGCCTGAACAATTGCAATCGATGGTCGAGGAGCTACGCGACCGGCAGGCGATCCTGGATTGCCTCATGAGATACGCTCGTGGCATTGACCGGCTTGACCGCGAGTTGCTCCTGTCCGCTTACCACCCCGACGCGGTTGATGACCACGGCAAGTTCCTCGGAAGCCCGGCCGAGTTCTGGCGCTGGGCATACGACCAGCACACCCGGGCCCACGTGTCGCACCAGCATTACATCGCCAACCACGTATGTGACCTCGACGGCGGCACGGCGCACTGCGAGACCTACTACGTTTTCGCGTCGATGAACCGCGAGGAGTCGGCGATGTCGATGACCGGCGGGCGCTATCTCGACCGGCTCGAGAAGCGTGACGGCGAGTGGAAAATCGCTTACCGGATCTGTACACGAGACTGGGCCATGATGGAGGAGCGGCCGGACTTCAACGATCTGAGCACCTTCACCTCGACCCGGTCCCAGCTCTCGGAGGGGGTGCGCGCCTTCATGAACGCGGGGTTCGCGCCGCGGCGTGATCGCACTGATGCGTCTTACAGGCGGCCGCTGGCGCCAAACGCTGCGCGCAAGCAGGCGTGGGATCGCCTTGAACAATGAGCCCGCCTCGACTGCTGCAGTAGGTCTCGCTGAGTTCGGTGGCCCAGATGTGCTCGGCGTGGTACACCTACCGATGCCGACTGCTGGTCCCGGCGCGGTCGTGGTGGAGGTGGTTGCTGCCACCGTCAACCCGACTGACACGCTGCTGCGCGCCGGCGCCCAGGCGGCTGCGATGGCCGATCTTGCACCGCCGTTCATTCCGGGGATGGAATTTGCGGGCCATGTATACCAGGTCGGTTTCGCCCGTGCTTCACTAGCGGTCGGGCAGCCCGTGATGGGCATCGTCAGTCCGCGGCGTCCCGGCGGTGGTGCCCAGGCTCGGCATGTCTGTGTTCCGGCCGCCTCGCTCGCGCCTCTAGCCGACGGGGTGGACCTCGTCGCGGCTGCAACGGTCCCCATGAACGGCCTGACGGCCAAGATGGCCGTCGAGGCACTCGAATTGGACAGCGGCAACACGGTATTGGTGACAGGCGGCGCCGGCGCAGTGGGGGGCTACGCGATTCAGCTCGCCAAGCTCGCTGGCCTGGTTGTGATTGCGGACGCCAATGACTCCGACACGGCGTTGCTCATGCAACTTGGCGCTGATGAGGTGGTCCCGCGCGGGGACGCGATGTTCCCCGCCATCCAGCAGCGGCATCCCGATGGCGTGGCGGGGGTCATTGACGCTGCTCGGATCGGCGGCCAGGTCGCGCCCCTTGTCCGCAGCGCAGGCATCGTCGTCGGCGTGCGCAAAGACCCCAGTGCGCACGATCAGCGTCTGCGGTATCGCCACGTGTCCGTGCTCGAGCAGGCGACGAACACGGCAGCGCTGGCATGGCTCGCTGATCTCGTCCGCGAGGGCAAACTCACACCTCGAGTCGCGGAACGGCTCACCATGTCGCGCGCTGCCCATGCTCACCGACTGGTCGAGCAGGGTGGTCTGCGGGGACGCGTGGTCCTGCTGTTCGGCGGCTGCCGCAGCTGATCAGGAGCCGCGCCTCGCCGACAGCTGGCCCGGATGGCCTGGACCGCATCATCGGGACTTCCTGTCGCCGGATCCCCGCCGAGTTACATACAGGTGGCTGACGGACCTTCGCGGCGCCGGGGGTCGTCTGCCGCGACGGTCGGGCGCTGGGGCTCCCGACCCTAGGAACGACGCCGGGCTCAGCCAGAGGATGACCGAAGCGCGCGCCGTGGACCTTCTCGCATGCACTCCCTCGCCCGCGGCCCGGACCTGCACATCCAGGCTGTCACAGCTGCGCTCACGATGCCGGATCACAACGGGCGGGCGGAGCAGTCAACACCAAAAACCATGATGATCAAGAGGAAAATGTACGGCCGTGCAGGATTCGGCCTCCTCGGACACTGGATTCTGCTGGGCCAACACGATCCGTCACACATCGAAGGTGCGACGGAGCCGTTTGTGAGACTGGCTCCGATATTCCTAGTGAGACGCCGACGAGGTGCCGTTTGCCGCCGTGCTCGACGTAGATGAGACGGCCGGCGCCGCCTAGCCGCCCCGCAGGACTATCGGCATGCTCGCGTAGGTATCGTGCAACGTGTCCTGCGGCCGCCGGGGCGGGTTGTCCGGGTCGAGTGCGGCCCCGAGTCCGTACAACGCCGACATGATGTGCACCGCGGTGCCGTGAGTGCCGTGCCGGCTGTCGCCGCGATTCTGGATCCCAGTGACAAGATTGCGGCCGAGGCAGATGTGGCTCCCGATCCCGAATGTCATGCCCCAGGGTGGCGTCCCCTTCAGGTACTGGCGCCAGGGGTTGAAGTACCGGGCGTCGTCGCCGAACACCTCAGGCTGGACGTTGGCCGCAGCTGCGTTCAGCGCCACCATCTCGCCCGCCGCGACCCTGCGTCCAGACGACAGGGACACGTCGTGCAGCGCCGCCCTGAAGCGCGCCGGCGAGGTCTGATGCAGGCGGAAGGATTCCGCCGCAGCCCGGTGGAGGAATTCCGGATCCAGCAGCTTGGGCTTGTCCTCTGGGTGCTCGTGCACCCACTCGTCGAGATGGACGAAGACGTGCGGCAGCGAATGACTCGTCGTCTTGATCGACGCGGTGAGGAACAGGGCGCATTGCCGCCAGACGTAGGGGATCTTCTCGGCGTCGTCGGGGCGTGACAGGTCGTCCTGCAGGCACATCGACGTCAGCATGTCCCGGGGGAGTTCCTGCAGCCCGATCTCGCCTGCTTTGTGGCGGCGCACGAGTTCACGGCGGCGGCCGAGCGATTCGGCCAGGTAGTCATCGATCAGCTCCGTCATGGCATCGCGGCCAGACTGGATCATGCGCTCCTGCGGCTTGGTCGAGAAGCTGCCGGTCGTCGCCTCACTCAGCGCGAGCACGAGTTCACGGAAGCGGTCGGTCCGCTCTGGAATGTCCACGCCGTCAGCACCGGTGACCAGGGCGGAGATGCGGGTGAGTGCTGCCTGGATCAGCGGAACGACGTCAACGCGGGCAAACCCGTCAGGTCCAGGAAGGATCTGCGCTTGCTCGATAACGGCGCGAACCACCGGTTCGACTACGTTGAGTTCATAGTACGTGACCGCTTGTCGTGACATCAGCGGCGCAAACAGCTGCTTGAGCTCGCTGTGCCGCTGCCCATCCGCCATGATGAGGGTGTCCTCGAGAAAGATCGTCCGCTCCTCCGCGCCGGCCATCACGAAATCCGGCGACCTCATGATCTCTTCTATCTCCGCGTAGGTGTCGATCTGCTGCAGCTCGCGGGCGAAGTCGGGAATGGTTGGATTGGGTGCAGCTCGCATGGTCTCTCTCTGGTGTCAGCGGCGGCTTCAGCCGCCCGCTACTGCGTTAGGCCACTGAACGGTTCCAGATGACCCCGCTTCATCATATAATATATCATCCATCACCACCATCCTCAACCGATCCTGACTGCCATTAAGAGTCCAATCGGGTTAGACAGGCGTGTTGCGCCCGGTCACCCAGCCGTCATACCTAATCGCTGTCCCGAGGAGAGCCGGGTTTCACCGCTGGCCGCTACTGGCACACAAGAGTCCGGTAAACGGTATAAAATGGATGATCGCTGACCCGAATCGCTTGTACCGACCGCTTCGGGCTCACCGCTGACAGCCCGACCTTCGCCCTGGTCTGCAGCCGCCTGCAAGGCCATGTGCTATTTCCCCTCAGCGGACACGACCAGCCGATCACGGCTCCGCTCCGGTCCGCGCCGCCTGGCTGAATCACCGCCTGGCATACAGGCAGCGCCGTCGCCGGTATGACGGCGGGGAGGGCGCCTCAGCCTGGCGGGCGGAACTTGAACTCAGTGCCTGCGCCCACCCTCCGTCTCCGCGGCGGCATAGGCGGGGCAGCCTTCCAGCGCTGCGCGCTCCTCCGCTGCAGGGTCCTTGACCAGTCGGGTTGCCCTGTCAAAGACCATTACGTGACGCTCAGCCAGGGAGAACGACCGCCATGGCGGCAGCTCTTTGTGGTTCGGGTTCCCGCTCCTGGCAAACTCCACCCACGCGCCGCACATCTGATCTTGCAGCTGGTAACGGTCCGCGTCAGGGCCGGTCAGCCCCCGTGCCATATCGACATTCGCGAATATGAAGGGAAGGCACAACATGTGGGGTGAACGGAGCAGACCATTCAGGACCGGCGTCCTCCACGTCATGAGGTACATATACGTCAGAGCCGCGTCTTGCTGGCTCTTCAGTTCTGCTGCACGCGTGACTGAGCGCCTGTACCTGTGATCACCGTAAATCAGCGCCATGATGTCGCCTGGAGTGTCCTCTGGTCGCCCGGACCGGTAGACATTGAACAATCTCTCCGCGTCGGGCTCGGCAACTCCGAGATATCTCGCCACCCGAGTGCATGCCTGGCGCGGGGTCTGATCGAATTCACCGGGCACCAGCGAAAACCGCATGCGCTGTTCGGTCTCGCACCAGCCGAGCATCAGCGGCACCGTTGACGAGCACGCCGGGGCAGCTGCGTCGAATGGATGCGCGGGCAAAATGCGGCCGTCGACGACCGGGCGGTAGTTGTCGATACCGCCCGCTGCTTTTACCGCCCGCTGCATCGCGGCCAGGAGGCCATCCACCGGGATCTCGTGCAGCGCATCGAGGCGCGATCTTGAAATGCCTAGTTCCCGCAGGAAGAAGTGGGTGTTGCGTTCGGCTTCCCCTGGCGTCGCCATGCGCAGCATCGAGGAGGCACTCTGCACGATTGCCCGGTGAAAGAGTCCCCTCGCCGTGGGCATGGCCATCAGCGCCGCGACCTTCGCACCCCCGCCTGATTGCCCGAATATCGTGATGTTTTCAGGATCCCCGCCAAAGCAGGCGATATTGCCGCGGATCCATCGGAGCGCAGCAACGATATCCAGGAGCCCGAGGTTGCCGGATTCCGCGTACCTGCCGCCTGCGGCCTCCCCGAGGTACAGGTGGCCGAACAGGTTGAGACGGTGGTTGACCGAGGCAACTACCACGCCGCGTCTGGCCAGGTTGCTGCCGTCGAAACCGGCTGCGCCGCTGGAGCCGTAGATGAAACCTCCCCCGTGGAGATACACCATGACCGGCAGCCGGCTCCCGTCTCCCAGGCCGGGGCTAAAGATGTTGAGAGCCAGGCAGTCTTCGCTGGGAAAGCGTGTGTCGCCGCTCCATGCGAGGTGAGGGGCGGATCCGGGCCAGCCGCTGACTTGCGGCGCTGGGGGCCCGTACTGGCTCGCGTCCAGCACCCTCGTCCAGGTGATCGGCCGGGCGAGCTGGAAGCGGCCTGACCCACCGGTGCTGGCCCCGTAGCGGATTCCCTTGAACGAGAAAATGCCCTTATCAGCGAGACCGCGGACCTTGCCGCTCGAGGTCTCGACGATGCGCTGCCTGGCGTTGTGGCGCTGGCCCGCGGGGCGCGCACCATCCCGGTCTCCGGCCGGCCTCACTTCGCACGCTCCCCCGGTTCAGCAGGACGCAAACAGGATCCCTGCGGTGATCAGCTCCTCGATGCGCGACTGGTCGTACACCTCGGCCGCGATCTCGCGGGTGTGCTGCCCGAGCTTGGGGGCGGCCCCGGGCCGCTCGGGCCGGGTGCCGCCGAACCGCCACGGCGGCCGGAGCACCGGCAGGCCGTTGCGTTCTGGCTCCAGGAGATCAAGCCAGCGGGTCTGCGGGTGGTTGACATAGCCCGACATCGTCAGAACTGGAGCGAAGGGGACGTCCGCATCCTTTAGCCGCTGCTCCCATTCGTGTGCCGGTTTCTTGGCGAACTCCGTCTCCGCGATCTCGGCCAGTTCGAAGTAGTTTTCTACACGCCGGTTGTAGGTAGTAAAGCGCGGGTCATCCGCCAGGTCGCGCCTGCCCATCGCCTCCAGGAAGCACAGCCAGAACTTCTGCGAGGACGACAGGTGGATCGCGACGTCCTCCCCCGTGGCGGTCTTGAGGCAGAAGTTCTGCGCCTGCGGGTGGCGGCTCTGCCGGCTCGGGTCCTGGCGTTCGTCATCGAAGTACTGCGTCATCGCGTCCACGGTCAATGTGCTGACCGCCTCCATGAGCGAGGTCTCGACATACTGCCCGGTTCCGGAGGCGGCCCGGCCGACTAGCCCGGCCAGCACGCCGGCCGCGGTGACCAGGCCGGTAATCAGGTCCCCCATAGGAGTACCGGACAGCTGCGCAGATCCGGCGTCACTGAGCACGGAGTACAGCCCGCCGAAAGCCTGGCCAATCGTGTCATACGCCGGGCGCTGCTCCAGCGGGCCGCCGCTGCCGAATCCGGTGACTGACGCGTACACCAGGTCGGGCCGGAGCGGCGCGCAGTCGGCTTGCCCCAGGCCGATGGCGGCCAGCTTTCCTGGGCGCATGTTCTCCAGGACGACGTCAAACCGCGGGATCAGAGCCTTTACCAGCGCGACCCCCTCGGGCTTCTTCAGGTCCACTCCCAGGCTGCGCTTGCCTGCGTTGTACTGGATGAAGTACAAGCTCCGGTCGTTGACCTGGCGCCGGAATTCATCCCCGCTGACCGGCTTCTCGACCTTGACTACATCCGCCCCCAGCGCGCCGAGCAGCGAGCTCGCGTAGGGTGCCGAGATGTACGCTCCGAGTTCGAGGATCCGGATCTCCTTGAGCGGCTTGTGCTCCATCGGCGACCTCATTCGATCATGGCTCCGCTTATCACAACGAATGCCCAGAAGCAAAATACTATGCAAAATATAAGATTTGAGCAAGGGGCGCTCAGCGCCCCGGCGTGCATACCGCCGGGATTCCCGGCCGGCGCACCGGATCCGGCCCGGCCGTCGGCGGTCGGCCATGGTGTGCGCCCTCGCGTTGCCACGTCGCCCGTACGCCGGCCTCGGTCGCGTCGGAACTCGCTGGCGCGGCCGAGCTCTCCCGGCGATGACCTGCACCGGTGCGGAAAAGATGCGGCAGCGGCAGGAATGCTGGGGCTGCCCGTTCCGGGCCAGAGGCTTCCACAACCTGCCCTGGGGTCATCGGGCAATGGCGCCGACCATGACCTTCCCAATGCGAGCGGCCGGCCTGCGGATCATTCATTAAATATATCGTGCATCATGGTTCGTATCAAGAGTGTGATATCCGTGCTACAGTGATGGTGGTAGCAGATCTAGCGTAACGTGCATGATGCACGCCGATCACTAAGGTGGCTCATGACAGAGGTGACACGGGATGGGGGCCTCTCGGGTGACCCGATTCAGCTCAGCCGGGGCTCACGGCGCCAGCTTCCGGAAGAGGTTGCGTCATACGTGAGAGAGCTGATCTTGTCCGGCAAGATCAAGCCCGGGGAGTTCATACGGCTGGAACCGATAGCTGAGGCTCTCGGGGTAAGCAACACTCCGGTGCGCGAGGGCCTGCTTGCCCTAGGCGCTGAGAGCCTGGTCGACCTCGTGCCACGGCGCGGTTTCGTCGCTGCCTCGTTCACGCGCCAGGATGTCGAAGACATCTTCTGGGCGCAAGCGACGATCGGCAGCGAGCTCGCGGCGCGTGCGGTCGCCAACATCACGAAACAGGACTTGCGGCGGCTGCAGGAGATAATCGAGCTGCACCGCAGGGCAGTTGATGAGGGCGACGCCGCGAATGTGGCACGGCTGGGTCACGACTTCCACCGGGTGATCAACATTGCCGCGGGCTCGCCGCGGCTGGCGACGCTGATGGGCAAGCTGGCCGCGTACCTGCCGAACCGCTTCTACGCCACCATCGAAGGGCGAGTTGAGTCGACCCTGCAAGCTCATCCGGCCATCCTCGAGGCGCTTCAGCGCTCCAACGCCCGCTCTGCCCGGGCGCAGATGCGAGACCACATCCTCGCGGGCGCGGACAGCCTGATCGCCGACCTGAACGCCCGCGGCGTCTGGAACGAGCTGGGCGAAGCCGCGAGCTGAGCTGGCTGGTGCCGGCGCGCGGGGCTGGTGGCCTGGCGGCGCCGCGGTTCTGTACCGGCTGCTGCG
The DNA here is from genome assembly GCA_963790065.1 of uncultured Actinomycetes bacterium. Taxonomy (GTDB): domain Bacteria; phylum Actinomycetota; class Actinomycetes; order Streptosporangiales; family Streptosporangiaceae; genus Palsa-504. The sequence continues at coordinate 1,106,449 of CAWBNK010000006.1, forward strand.
CGCTGACTTCCCGGCGACTTCCCGGGAAGCTCCTCAGCCCTCCCACAGCCATGGCCCGGCCCTGCGAGCGCTCAGTCGTTCGCTTTGACCGCATGCAGGTCAACGGCGGCACCGATCTGCCGCAGTCACGAGGTCCCGGCGGCTTTGCTGTCCGCTGGCCGAGGCGCCGGCGTGTCTCCGGCAAGGGGCGCGTGTCCCGCTGATCAGAGGGTGGTCGCTGTGCCGCCGTCGACGGGAAGGATAGCGCCGGTCACGTATGAGCCGGCCGGGGAGGCGAGGTAGATGGCCGCGCCCGCCATGTCGGACGGGCTGGCGAACCGCTTCAGGGGGACGGGGGCCAAGACGGCTTCCTCGCCGCGCTGAGCCAGCGTGCCGGTGAGCATCTTGCTCTTGAACATCCCGGGGGCGATCACGTTGACGGTCACTGAGAACGGCGCGAGCTGCGCGGCAAGGTGCCGGCTGAGCTGGTGCACAGCTGCCTTCGATGAGGAGTAGGCGTAGGTCTCATGGCTGGGCACGTGCAACCCGTCGATCGAGCCGACGTTGATTATCCTGGCCGGGTCGTCGGGGGTCGCCGCTGCCTTCAGCAGCGGGATGAGCGCCTGTATCAGGAAGAACGATCCCTTGACGTTGAGGTCGAACACCTTGTCCCAGCCCGACTCGGGGTACTCGGCGAGAGTCTCGGCCCAGATCGCCCCGGCATTGTTGACCAGCACGTGGACTCTGCTCTCGCGCTGCGCGATCGCGTCGGCGAGCGACCGGCAGCCCTCGATGCCGCCGAGATCAGCAGGGAGCGAGTGGCACTCGCCATACTGAGACAGCGATTTTGCGGCCAGGTCACAGGCGTCAGCCTTGCGTGAGCAGACATAGACTCGTGCGCCAGCCCTGACGAAGCCCTCGGCGATGGCCAGCCCGATTCCCCGGCTGCCGCCGGTCACGAGGACCACCTTGCCGGTCACGCCGAAGAGCTCTTGGATTTCGGTGTTCGTCATTTCGCTTCCCATCAGCAATCGCCTGTGTTCATAGCCAGCTCCGGGCCGCGACGCGTTCCAGCGTGCGGACTGCGTCGCTGACCCCGTCGGGGTTGAAGGGCATTTCGAGGATCACCTCGTGGAAACCCAGTTCGGCATAGCCGGCCAGGTTGTCCTTGTCGATCTCACCGGACCTTGGATCGGGCCCGGGGCCCGGCTTCACGATGAGCTTCAGCCCGCGGAAATCGCGGCCGGCATTGTCACACACCGCCTTGAGGCGGATGATGCCACCCTCCAGCGCTTCAATGCTCTGCTCCGTGGGCAGCCAGCCGTCGCATGATGATTCGGCTAGGCGGATCGCGGCTGGGCTAACGCCGCCCCACAGGAAGTCAACCGGTGCCGGGGCCTTCGGCAGCATTGTGAAAGCCTTGTCAACAAGCTCGTCCCCGTCGCCTCGCACGTGGTAGTTGCGCTGGCCGCAGGCCAGCAGCTCCGTGATCTCGGCAATGCTCTGCCCGGCCCTGCTCGCCCGCTTGTCGAAGGGCATGCCGGTCGCGTCGTACTCCTCACGCAGCCACCCGGTCCCGATCCCGGGCGAGAAGGCGCGTCCGGTGAGCCAGGACATGGTCCCAAGCTGCTTGGCAAGCAAGGCCGGGTTGCGCAGGGTCAGGATGAGGACGCCGGTGCCGAATCGCGCTCCGGGAAGATGTGCGGCGAGCCATGTCAGTTCGAGGAGCGGATCCGCCCAGGGTGTGCGGGCCGTAAAGGGCCGCGAGCCATCGCCGGAATGAGGATACGGCGAAGCGCTGTGCTCCGGCGGCAGCACATGGTCGCCGGCCCAGAATGAGGTGTAGCCGAGCTCCAGGGCGGCGTGGCATACCTGGAGCAGGCGCGGCGGGGGCAGCTTGCCGGTGGCGAGGGGAAGCCGAACGCCCACCGGGATGGAAGGCTGGCTGGCCATGGCTACCTCGTTTCCGCCGGGGCTGGCGTGCCGCCCGGGTCTTGAGCGCCGCTCGACCGCTCCCGGTCAGCTGCTGATCTTGTAGTCCTCGACAACCCGGCGGCCGATGATCATGCGCTGGATCTCCGAGGTGCCCTCGCCTATCAGCAGCATCGGAGCCTCCCGGTAGAGGCGCTCGATCTCGTATTCCTTGGAGAAGCCATAGCCGCCGTGGATGCGGAAAGAGGACTCGACGACCTCGTGACAGTATTCGGCGGCCAGGTACTTGGCCATGCCGGCCTCAAGGTCGTTACGCTCACCGGAGTCCTTCTTGCGGGCGGCGCGCACCATCATCTGGTGGGCAGCCTCGACCTTGGTGGCCATCTCCGCGATGCGGAACAGGATCGCCTGATGGTCGATGATCTTCTTGCCGAAGCTGGTGCGGTGCTGGGCGTACTGCACGCCGAGCTCGAAGGCGCGGTTGGCGACGCCGGCCGCGCGCGCGGCGACGTTCACGCGGCCGACCTCGACACCATCCATCATCTGGTAGAAGCCCTTGCCCGGGACCCCGCCGAGGATCTGATCGGCCGGGATCTTGTGGTCGTCGAAGAAGAGCTCGGTGGTGTCGACGCCCTTGTAGCCCATCTTCTCGATCTTGCCGGGGATGGTGACGCCCTGGGCCGTCTCGCCGAAGCCGCTCTGCTTCTCGACCAGGAACGTCGTCATGTTCCTGTACACGGATTCGGCGCCTTCGTCGGTCCTGACCAGTACCGCTACCAGGTTCGCGGACCCGCCGTTGGTCAGCCACATTTTCTGGCCGTTGATGAGGTAGGTGCCGTCTTCCTGGCTGATGGCCCTGGTGGTGATCGCCGATACGTCAGACCCCAGCGCCGGCTCGGACATCGAGAACGCGCCGCGCACCTCGCCAGTGGCCATCCGCGGCAGGTACTTCTGCTTCTGCTCGGCGGTGCCGTGCCGCAGCAGCATGTAGGCGACGATGAAATGGGTGTTGATGATCCCGGACACGCTCATCCAGCCCCGGGATATTTCCTCCACCACGAGGGCATAGGTCAGCAGGGACTCGCCCAGGCCGCCGTACTGCTCCGGGATCGTCAGGCCGAAGATGCCGAGCTCCTTCATCCCCTCGACGATCTCGGCCGGGTACTCGTCCTTGTGCTCCAGTTCGGTTGCAACCGGAATGATCTGCTCGTCCACGAACCGGCGAACTAGCCTGATGATCTCCTGCTGCTCCTCGGTCAGGCCTTCGGTCTCACACAATCTGCGCATCTGACGTACCCCCGCTACCTGGCCGCGGCCGGCGACGGCTCGGCGCCGCTGATGACGATCCCCGCCGCACGGCCCGTGCCAGGCCCGGGCACTCCCTCCCGCGCGACGTCGGGGACAGATTCAAGTGCCTGCTGGTCCATGGCGGAGGTTCCTTTCTGAGCGGCGATCCGGCCTAGTCAGTAATGAAATATATAACATATGATAGGGCCTGTCGGTGGGTCACCTCAAGACCCGGGCCCGGAGGGCAGGCTCCGCGAGGTATGGGACGTGACTGGCGGTTCGTGCTTATCACCAGGGATCATCCGTGTCGGTCAAAGGCAGGGACAGCTGCTGCCGGCCGGGATCCAGCGACAGCACAGGGGACGCCCTCCGAGCGGTCGGCGATTCCAGTATTGAATATTTGGCTTGTCTAAACATAATATATTGCATAGACTCGTGGTCACGTGGACCGAGTCGACTAGGAGGAGTCATGAAGCCGCTCCGCTCGCTGCTTTTCGTGCCGGGGCACCGTGGGACGTGGGCAGAGAAGGGGGTGGCTTCGGGCGCAGACGGCCTGATCCTGGACCTGGAGGACTCGGTGCCAACCGGCCTGAAGGCCGAGGGCCGCGCTGAAGTGGCCCGGTCGATCACCCGGCTGCGCGCGTCGGGGAGCGAGGTCGGGCTCTACGTCCGGCTGAATGCGCTGGACACAGGGATCACCGGCGACGACATCGAGACTGTGGCCATTCCCGGACTGGACGGGTTCGTTCTGCCGAAGACGCTTGGGCCCGATGACATCGTGCGGTTTGACGCGCTGGTGACCTTGTTCGAGGCCCGCAACGGGGTCGAGGCCGGCAAGCTGGAGTTCATCTGCTCCCTGGAGACGGCCGAGTCCTACGCAACCTGCGAGGCTATCGCGACGGCATCACCGCGGGTGGCGACCTTGTTCGCCGGGACGGCCCGGGACGCGGATGTGTCCCGGTCAATCGGCTTCCAGTTCACCGCAGGCGGCCAGGAGACGCTGTACCTGCGCAGCCGGGCGGTGCTCGCGGCCCGGTCTAACGGCCTGGAGTTCCCGCTGGTCGGCGTGTGGCAGGACCTCGCCGATCCGGAGGGCGCTCGGCGTTTTTCGGTACAGAACCGCGAGCTAGGTTTCCGCGGCCAGGTGCTGATCCACCCGTCCCACGTCAAGGTGGCCAATGAGGTGTTCAGCCCGTCCAAGTTCGAGGTCGACTTCTACGCCGGAATGATCGCGGCTTTCGAGCAGGCGGAGGCGGGGGGCGCCGCTGCAGTCCTGTACGAGGGGATGCACATCGACTATGCGCACGTCAAGACCGCACGGGAGGTGCTGGATTACAGCCGCCTGCTGGACAGCGGGAACGACCTGGCGACCACCGACTAGCGGGAAAGGACGGAGCAATGCCTGGCCTGTATTTCGAGGAGCTCGAGCCTGGCGCGGTGATCGAGCACGTGACCCGGCGGACCGTGACTGAGACCGACAACGTCCTGTTCAGCGCGCTAACGCTGAACCTGGCGCCGCTTCACCTCGATGAGGAGTACAGCAAGGGCACCATCTACGGCCAGCGCCTGGTCAACAGCTTGTTCATCTTGGGTCTCGTGACCGGGATTACGGTCCCGGACACCACCCAGGGCACCACGCTGGGCAACCTCGGATTCGAGGAGGTCAAGTTCCCCAAGCCGGTCTTCCACGGCGACACGATCCGGGTCCGCACCGAGATCATCAGCAAGCGGGAATCCAAGAGCCGTGATGACTCGGGAATCGTCTTCTTCCGCCATTACGGCATCAACCAGCGGGACGAGGTTGTGTGCGACTGCCGCCGCGCCGGGCTCATGCTCAAGCGCTCGGCTGCCGACCGGACGGCCGGGCAGCCGGCCGCCGCGTCCTGAACCTGGCCACGAGAAAGGAGCCGGCGATGCGAGGGAGCGGCCTGTTCGGTGCCGGGAATACCCCGGCATGGGCGCCCGGCGAGGCTGACCGCAAGCGGAGCCGGCTGCTCGCGGCCATGCAGCGATGGAATTTCGGCGCTGTGGAGGATTTGCACAGAGCATCGGTCGATGACCCGGAATGGTTCTGGTCCGCCGTGGTCGACGACCTGGACATCAGCTTCACCCAGCCGTTCAAGCAGGTTCTGGATGACAGCCAGGGCAAGCCATTCCCGCGCTGGTTTGCCGGAGGCGAAATCAACGTGGCGGCGCTGTGCTCGCATCGCCACGCGGCCGGGCCGGCCGCGGGCAAGGATGCGGTGATTTTCGAGGGCGACAGCGGCCAGCGGCGCGCGCTGACCTACGCGGAGCTCGATGCGGAGGTACGCCGCTTCGCGGCCAGCATGGCCCGGCTAGGTGTTTCACGCGGGGACCGGGTGGTGCTGTTCCTGCCCGTGGTTCCCGAGGCCGTAGTGGCCTTCCTGGCATGCGCGATGATCGGGGCGATCACGGTCCCCGCGTTCACCGGGTATGGTGCGCAGGCGCTGGCCACGCGGCTACAAGACTCGGAGGCGGTGCTGCTGGTCACCGCCGACGGAACTACACGCCGCGGCAAGCCGGTAGCGCTGAAGCAGACCGCCGATGAGGCGCTCGCATCTGCGCCTTCGGTACGTCATGCGGTCGTAGTCAGGCACCTTGACAGCGGCGCAGCGATGCGCGAAGGGCGCGACATCTACTGGGATGAGCTCGACGTGCCGCCGGATCCGGTCGGCACTGCTGGCACTGAGGCGAATGACCCGCTGACCATCATCTACACGTCGGGCACAACCGGCGCGCCGAAAGGAATCGTGCATTCGCACGGCGGGTTCGCGGTCAAGGCCGCTGTCGACTTCGGCTACGGGTTCGACGTGCATGGCGATGACGTCATCGCCTGGATCGCGGACATGGGGTGGATGCTAGGGCCGCTGCTGATCGTGGGCGTGCTGCAGCTGGGGGCCACGATCGTGCTCACCGAGGGGGTTCCCGACTATCCCGGGCCCAGGCGGTTGTGGGAGATCGCGGACCGCAACAGCGTCACCGTTCAGGGCATCGCTCCCACGGCTGCGCGGGCCGTTCTGGCCCGGGACGGCGTACCGCACAGTGACCTGCCCACCGTCCGCGCGTTCGCTTCGACCGGAGAGGCCTGGGACGAGCCAACCTGGCGGTGGCTCTTCGAACGGGTCGGCGGCGGCCGGCGACCGATCATCAATTACAGCGGCGGCACCGAGACAGGCGGCGGCATCCTGATCAGCTACCCGTTCTTGCCGACCGAGCCGGCCTGCTTCAACGGGCCGCTGCCCGGCATGGACGTAGCCGTCCTCGACCAGGACGGAGAGCCGGTACTGGGATCCGTCGGAGAGCTCGCGGTCCTCAACACATGGCCAGGGATGACCCATTCCTTCTGGCACGACCGTGAGCGTTACCTGGGAACGTACTGGAGCCGCTGGGAGGGAATCTGGCTTCACGGCGACCTCGCCAGCGTGGAGCACACAGGTAGCTGGCGGGTCCACGGCCGCTCCGATGACACGATCAAGGTCTCCGGCCGCCGGGTCGGCCCCGCCGAGATCGAGGCCGCACTGCTGAAGGACAGCAGGATCGCCGAGGCGGCCGTAATCGGGATCCCGGACGAGCAGCGCGGCCAGCGGGTTGTCGGGTTCGTAGTGCTGCGCGATGACCAGGTCAGCTGGGACGACGTGGCCGCCGCCGCGGTGCACAACGTGGGACGCTCATTCGCTCCGGTCCTGCACGCCGTGGCCACATTGCCCAAGACCAAAAACGGCAAGATCATGCGCCGGGCCATACGGTCGCGCTACCTCAGCGAGCCTCCCGGTGATCTCTCGTCACTCGACCCGGCGACACCGCTCGGCGATATCCCCTGCTACGGAGAACCTGGAGAACAACGATGACCACTAGCGACCCCGGCGACCTCGAGTTGGTCCGCAAGTCCGCCCGCGAGCTGGCGTGCCGGTTCAGCCTGGAGTACTGGAGCGAGAAGGACAAGAAAGGCGAGTATCCCTGGGAATTCGTGCGGGCCTTCGCCGAGGCCGGTTGGCTCGGAGTGATGATCCCCGAGGAGTACGGCGGCCTCGGCCTGGGCCTGTCTCACGCTGGGGTCATGCTGCAAGAGGTGGCCGCATCCGGCGCTGGCACAGGCGGCGCGTCAGCGATCCACTTCCAGATCTTTCCGCCAGGCCCGATCTTGCGGCACGGGTCGGAGGAGATGAAGCGAGAGTTCCTGCCCAAGATATCCACCGGTGAGATCTTGATGTCCTTCGGCGTCACCGAGCCCACCGCGGGCGTGGACACCTCGCGCATCACCACCAGGGCGGACAGGACCGACGGCGGCTGGCTGGTCAACGGGCAGAAGGTATGGATCACCAACGCGCAGAACGCCCACAAGATCTTGCTGCTCGCCCGCACCTCGCCGCGCACTGAGGAAAAGCCGCTGGATGGCATGACCTTGTTCTTCACCGACCTGAACCGGGAGCGGATCACGGTCAGGGAAATCGAGAAGCTGGGGCGTTCAGCGGTCGACTCCAACGAGCTGTTTATCGACAACCTGCCGGTACGCGACGATGAGGTCATCGGCGAGGTCGGCCAGGGATTCTACTATCTGCTCGATGGGCTCAACCCCGAGCGGATCGTCGTGTGCATGGAGATGGTGGGACTCGGCCGCAAGGCGTTGGAGATGGCGGTCCAGTACGCCGGCGAGCGAGTGGTCTTCGACCGCCCGATCGGCAAGAACCAGGCCGTCGCCCACCCCCTGGGGGACACGTGGATCCGGCTTGCCGCCGCCGAGCTGATGGGCCTGAAGGCCGCCGCGCTATTCGACGCGCGCCAGCCCTGCGGCCCGGAGGCCAACGCAGCGAAGTACCTCGGCAGCGAGGCTGGTTTCCAGGCATGCGACCGGGCCATGCAGACCTTCGGCGGCTACTCCTACGCCAAGGAGTATCACATCGAGCGGCTATGGCGGGAGTCACGCCTGCTCAAGGTGGCTCCCATCTCGCAGGAGATGGTGCTCAACTACATCTCCACCAAGGTCCTCGGCCTCCCGAAGTCATACTAATGAGCGCCCTCAACCAGGACGCCGCGACGCGTCTGCTCGACAAGCAAGTAGCCATCGTGACCGGTGCCGCGCAGGGCATCGGCCTTGCCATCGCCGAGGCATTCATCGCGCACGGCGCCAGCGTGCTGCTGGCCGACATCGACGGGGCAAAGGCCCAGGACGCTGCCGCCCCGCTGGCAGCAGCCGCAGCCGACGTCGAAGCGCTGCAATGCGACGTCACCTCCGAACCTGACCAGGCCAGGCTGGTCCAGGTGTGCCTGGACCGGTTCGGCCGGCTGGACGTGCTGATCAACAACGCGGGCGTGACACGCGACGGCTACATCAGCAGGCTCAGCGAGGCCGACTTCGACCTCGTGCTTGACGTGAGCCTGAAAGGCGCGTGGCTCGGCACCCGAGCGGTCGCACCCCTGTTCCGCAAGCAGGGAAGCGGCTCGATTATTAACGTCTCCTCACTTTCGGGCAAGATCGGTAACCCCGGCCAGACCAACTACAGCGCGGCCAAAGCTGGCCTGATCGGGCTCACCAAGGCGGCGGCCAAGGAACTTGGCCCTTCCGGCGTGCGGGTCAATGCGGTGCAGCCGGGCCTGATCCGCACCGCGATGACGCTGGCGATGAAGCCCGAGATCTTCGCGGCCAAGGAAGCTGAGGTTCCGCTCGGCCGAGCCGGGTTGCCGGAGGAGGTCGCGGGTGCGACTGTCTTCCTGGCCTCTCCCCTGGCGTCGTACGTGAACGGTGCAGTTCTCGAGGTGACCGGCGGCCGCGGCCTGTGACCTTCGCCCTGCCGACGAGCGTGAATATTGCCATCAGAATGCGAGGATGAGATGCGTGAGGCAGTAATCTGCGAACCACTGCGTACCGCCGTCGGGCGGTACGGCGGGGTATTCAAGGACATGCCAGCGGCGGATCTGGCGGCTGCCGTCTTGAAGGAACTAGTGCGGCGGACCGGGATCAGCGGAACCGATGTCGATGACGTCATCTTCGGCCAGTGCTACCCGAACGGCGAGGCGCCGGCAATAGGTCGTGTGGCCGCTCTCGACGCAGGCCTGCCGGTGACGGTCCCGGGCCTGCAGCTCGACCGGCGCTGCGGCTCGGGTCTCCAAGCCGTCATAGACGCTGCCATGCGGGTTCAGACGGGTATCTGCGACCTGGTCATCGCGGGCGGAGCCGAGAGCATGAGCCAGGCCGAGCACTACGCGCTCGGGCTGCGGTTCGGCCTTCGCGGTGATTCCACCCCCTTGTCCGACCGTATTGCCAGGGGCCGGGTTACCGCCGGCGGGCGCGACTACCCCGTGCCCGGGGGGATGCTGGAGACTGCTGAGAATCTCCGTAGGGAGCACGCCATCACCCGGGAGGCGCAGGATCGGCTGGCGCTGGTCTCCCATCAGCGCGCGGTCGCTGCACAGGAGCAAGGCCGCTTCGCCGACGAGATCGTACCGGTCACGGTCACGACCCGCCGAGACAAGGTGATCGTGGACCGGGACGAGCATCCACGGCCCGATGTCTCCCTCGATGCCCTTGCCGCCCTCAGGCCGGTCCGGCTTTCCGCCGACCCACAGTCAACGGTCACCGCCGGAAACGCCAGCGGCCAGAACGACGCCGCGTCTGCCTGCATTGTCACCACCCGCGACCGGGCTGACGAACTCGGCCTGCGCCCGCTAGGTCGTCTCGTCACGTGGGCGGCGGCCGGCGTCGAGCCGGCCCGCATGGGTATCGGCCCGGTTCCTTCGACCAGCCTGGCCTTGGCCCGGGCTGGCTTGGAGCTGAAGGACATGGACCTCATCGAGCTCAATGAGGCGTTCGCCGCCCAGGTGCTCGCCGTGACGACAGTGTGGAAACTGGAGGATGCCGACTTCGAGCGGCTCAACGTCAACGGGTCGGGCATATCCCTGGGACACCCTGTCGGCGCGACCGGCGTACGTATCCTCGCCACCATGCTGAGGGAGATGGAGCGGCGGCAGGCACGCTACGCTCTCGAGACGATGTGCATCGGTGGCGGCCAGGGCCTGTCGGCTGTCTTCGAGCGGGTGAGCTAACCCATCGCGGTCCGAGTGCTGCCGTCGTCAATGGCCGCGGCGGCGGCGGTGTTCATGTGACTGGCTCGGCTGTACGGGCGGCCCGCCGCACGCCTGGCCGGTACCGCCGGCGCCCTGCGCCTCTCTGGCACAACACTGCGCCGAAGTCTTGCTGCGCTGGCAGTATCGCGTCCGGTGGCACGCCGACCGGCTCGGAGGCGGCGTCAGGCCCGGCCAGACGGGTACCTCAGGCTTCTGCCGTGTCGCTCCACAGACCGCGGGCTTCCAGGTCGGCGATCAGGCGGTCCGCGCCCGAGAGAATGTGATCTCGCATTTGCGCGCGGGCCGAGCGGGCATCCCCGTTCTGCAGGGCCTCCAAGATGGCCGGGTGCGCGTGCAAGGTCGACTGGACCTGGCCGTCAATCAGGGCGTAGAAGCGATTCGGGAGATAGGCCACTATCTTGCCCATCAGAGTGGCAAGCCGGGGCGCGCCCGCGGCCAGATTAATGACTCTGTGAAAGTCCCGGCCAAACCTGGCGATATCTGCGATGTCACCTTCCTCAATCGCCTTGCGATGCAGCTCCTGTATCTCCTGCAGCCGGCGCAGATCCTGCTTCGTGATTCTTGTGGCCGCGCGGGCGGCCAGCTCGCTGCCGACCGTCGCCTGAGCCCAGAAGATGTCCTGGACGTCTTGCCGCGTGAATGAGCCGACGACGAAGCCGCGGCGCGGCATAAGCTCGACGAGGCCTTCCGCGGCAAGTGAGAGCAGTCCCTCACGCACCGGAGTATTGCTCACGCCCAAAGCCTCGGCGATCGGTTCGAGCCGGATGAACTCACCCTGCTTGACCCGGCCGGACAAGATCAGCTCTCTTACGTACGCGGCAACCTCTTCGGGCAACTGACGCCGCGGATCATGGCCGGCCAGCAGATCGCCGAGGCGGTCGCCGTCCTCCGACATCGGTTACCTCCGGTACTCGCTCATGAAACCGCAGCAGTTTACATTAAATTCTTTCGGCCATCCCGCCTGGAATCTGGAGCGGGCTCCGCCACCACGGATGCTAGGCTGCACCTAGTCGTGATGTGCACTAGATGCACGATATTTTCACCAGACGTCTTCGTGGCCCATGTCGTTCGGCGCACCGGGACCTCAGCGCGGTGCCAATGCTCGTGATCCGCTGCCTTTCACGAGCAGCGCCCTCGGGGTACGCGCGGGAAGCAAGATCGGCGATCGTCGGCCGCTGGGCGTCCTGCACGGCAAGCTAGGCGGCCGATGGGCCGACATGGCAGCGGGCCAGGAAATCGCGCACGATCCGCTTGACCTCGGCGTGGCCGCGGTCCAGGAATGAAAAGTGAGTGCGGCCCGGAAGGCCAGCGGCAGCAAGATCGATGATGTCCGCCGTGCCGCCGCGGCGGCGCACGGCACCGGCAAAGGCATGGGCTGCTATCACCTGTGCGCGGCGGACATCAGCCCGCCGCTCAGCGACCGGTTCGGCAGGGATATTGTCGCCGTAGATCAGGGCGATGGGACAACGGCCCAGCTGCTCGAACTCATCCCGGGAGATACCCTGCCCAGCCGGATACGGCGGACCCGACCACATCGGGATCGGACTGGGCAGGTCGCCGTCGGCGAACAGGTAGGCGGTCGGCTCGAACGCAGCGACGGCCTTGACAGCGGGGTACCGGGCCGCTGCATACCATCCGGCTATCCCGCCGACGGAGTGAGTGATCAGTGCGGCCGGGCCGATACGGCTGAGCAGCTCGCCGAGGCAGCGGGCAGTGAGCTCGGCGTCATCGGCGACCATCGGTACCAATCCGCGGTAGAAGTCCCCGGCGTGGCGCCTTGGAAAGGCAGTGCCGGGGAAGAACTCGCCGACAGCTGGTCCTAGCCGCCAGCCGTCCCAGGTCCACTCCACACCGGCCCTCCTCGTCGCGGGAGGCACGACTTCCCTGCCGCTTAGCTCTCCGAAGCGGCCATTGAAAGACGGGAATCCTGATCGGCCGCGACGCGGCGCGTCCACCACGTATACAGGCAGCCCCTCACGCAGCAGTAGCGTCGCGAATCCTTCGCGGCCATCGGGCGTTGACTCCCATACCTGGCCCGTGCAAGAGCCGCCGTGCACGAATACCAGCGGCAGCCCGCGAACCTGCGCCGGTTCCTGGAACTGGACGTACATCTGATCGATCCAGTGCGTCTGCCCGTTGTCAGTGATCTCGTCCGGGTTCGCGGAGCTGGGCGGACCGGCAGGATCATAGGATCCGGCGCCGCGGACCTGGCGGCCTCCGACAAAGAAGCTGCCCTGCCGTGCGATCACCAGCGGACTGCTGGGCGCGGAGGTGGCCTGCCTCATCGCTGAACCTCGGTGTGCAGGCCCTTCAACCGGCACTGTTCCGCCACTGCCGCCAGCGCGGTGAGCCAGCGCTGGTCAGGAAAGCGCATCGGCCAGATCAGGCGGCAGGCCGATGGCCTTGGGTTCGACGTAGGCATCGAAACCCTCGAGCCCGGCTTCGCGGCCGATGCCGCTGTCCTTGAAACCGCCCATCGGCGAGCAGAACCCGGCGGTATTGCCGTTCAGTTCCACTGTCCCGGTGCGGATGCGCCGGGCCACGGCCAGGCCATGGTCCAGGTCGCTGGTGAACACCGCCCCGTTGAGCCCGTAGTCGGAATCGTTGGCTAGTGCCACCGCCTGTTCTTCGCCGTCGTAGGCCAGCACTGCCAGTACAGGGCCGAAAATTTCCTCCTGGGCGATGATCATGGCCGGCTCGACGGCGGTGAAGATGGTCGGGTCGACGAACCAGCCCCGGTCCAGGCCAGCCAGCCGGCCGCCGCCCAGCGCCGCCTTGGCGCCCTGAGCCCGGCCCGCTGCGATGTAGCCTTCCACCCGGTCCCGCTGGCGAGCGCTGACGAGGGGGCCGATCTGCGTAGCCGGATCAGCAGGATCCCCGACCGGCATGGACGCCACCATCGCGGTCAGCCTGTCCAGCAGCTCATCCTCGCGCCGCCGCGACACGACGATCCGGGTTTTCAGGCTGCAGATCTGCCCGCTGTTCCGCAATGAGCCGAACCGCAACGACTCCACCGTGGCATCAAGGTCGGCGTCATCCAGGATCACTGCGGCCGACTTGCCGCCCAGTTCTAGCGTCACCCGCTTAAGGTTCTGCCCGCACAGCGACGCGATGCGCCGGCCCGCCGCCGTCGACCCGGTAAAAGCGACCTTGTCGATCCCGGGATGGGTTACCAGGTACTCGCTCACGTCCCGGTCGGCAGGCAGGATACTGACTACCCCGTCGGGCAGGCCCGCCGATACCAGCATGTCGGCCAGGAGATAAGCATCCAGCGGAGTCTCGGGCGCCGGTTTCAGCACCACCGTGCAGCCGGACAGCAGCGCCGGAGCCAGTTTCATCATCGTCGTGTTCTGCGGTGCGTTCCACGGCACTACCGCGGCCACGACCCCGACCGGCTCACGGGTGACCAGCGAGTTGCCGGTACCTGACCTCCGCACGGTCTCGAACGGGTAGTGAGATGCGAGATCGAGGAAGGTGTCCAGGATGATCCGGGGCTGCGTGGCCTGCGTGAGCTGCGACTGGCTGATCGGGCAGCCCATCTCCTCGGTTACCAGGTCCGCGAGCATCTCGCGCCGTTCCGTATATGCCTGGCTGAGCCGCCGCAGTACCGCCATCCTGTCGGCCAGGGTCATGCGCGGCCAGGGGCCGAGGTCAAAGGCTTCGCGGGCGGCGGTCACGGCCCGGTCGGCGTCGGCTTCGGCTGCCGCCGGCACCGACGCCACCGGCTGCTCGGTGAACGGCGATATCACCTGGATGAGCTTGTCGGATGACGGGTCGGCCCACTGGCCGCCGATGAAGAGCTTGGAGTAGTTGCCCTGCCAGATCATTGCCTCTCCTCGGTGAGCCAGCCTGCCGCACAACACTACTTAATATATCATGTTCCTGAGGGGCCTCAGGTTGCGGGCTGCCGCTGCGGGACCCGGCATGACGAGGTGAGCCGTGAGATCCTCGGGATCCGCGGCACGGAATTGAGGTACCAGCCTTCTTGCCCCAGCGCCGGCTTACAGCGCCCCCGGAACAATCACCTCGGCTGTAGCGCCGCTTATCCGCAGATGCGTGCCGTAGGGCTGTGAGAAATGCTCGAATCGCTCCAGGAGATAGGTCGCCTGCGGGCCTTCCGCGGGACGGGGAAGGCCGCGCGTCCGGTGGTACAGGTTGACGTCGAACTGGTCGTGCGGATTCGGGAGGCCTGAGCCGATCTTGTTCATCGCGATGGGCTGCAGCCGTATGGCCTCCAGCTCGTCGCCTAGGAAATCGACGTAGGCAACGACGCTTTCCCACATGATCGGCTCTTCTAGCTGGATTGATTCTGGCGGGACCTGGAAGATAAAGTTCCCGAGGCTGTAAAAGATGGGTTTGCCTTGATAGATCTCCATGCCGTGCAGGAATGGCGGGCCGTGCATGGCGACGGCGTCCGCGCCGGCGTCGACGAGCTGGCGCGCCCACGTTTCCAGCCAGCGTGGCGGCGCCAGGCGGGCCGGCAGCTCCGAGAGCAGGAGCTGCTTGAAATCCGCAGGCTGCTCTACCCCTGGATAGTGATGGTTGTGGTGCGACACGATCACGAGGTCGGCTGTTCTCCTGGCATCGCTGACGCGTCGCAAGATGCGCGCGGCGTCGTCCGCATCGGGCGTTGAGCCGGAGACCCGCAATTCGTTCACGCCCGGCTGGGCAGAGGTAGCCCGGCCGCTGAGGACCAGGCCCGATGCGAACGCCACAAGCGCAATCCTGGCATTAGGCGTCGTTATGAAGAACGGCGCGTCGGCTTCGGCCAGGTCCCGGCCGGTGCCGGCGTAGCCCACGTCGTAGCCTTTTGCTGTCTCCAGCGTGTTCAGGATTCCCTGGGTATTCAGGTCAAAGGAGTGGTTGTTAGCGAGCGAGAACAGATTGAAACCGAAGGATTTCAGGGCCTCGATCGACTCCGGAGGCGATGCGAACCTCCCGTCCCTGACCGTCTGGCCCTTCGCGGGGTCGTAGACGGCTGCCTCGAAATTGGTGAACGCCGCGTCGCCCTTTATCAGGGATGATATTGCCGGTAGCTCTCCGGGCGCGTCCGCCCGGGTGTCGCCCCGGATCATCGCCTGGCCAGTCAGGGTAATGGTTGTGACTTCGCCGGTCATGCAACGATCATACATTATGTTCTCGTCCCGGCGGGCAGCGGCTGTACGTGGCGCCGGGGGTCTGCGCGGCGTGACCGGGCCCGCTGCCGGGAGTGCAGGCCCAGCATGGCAGGATGCGGCCGCGCAGGTCAGGCTGGCAGCCTGCGCGGCGAGCACGGTGGTCTCAGCGCACGCTGTCCCAGATGTCGTCTCCCCGCATGAGAAGCTCGCCGCCGCCGTCAACGAACAGCACCTGCCCCGTCACCTTCGTGTTGGCCGGCTCCAGGAACCACGAGATCACGGTTGCCACTTCGCGGGCATTCGCCACTCCGCCCAAAGGCATGGGTCGCTCGCGCAGCCTGCGCTGCTGTTCCTCGGCCGTGCGGTGCGCGAGCATGAGCGTTGAGACAGACCCCGGAGCTACCGCGTTCAGCGGGATGCCAGCGCCTGCCCACTCGGCTGACGCCGCCACCCGGCGTAGCCACCGCGCTGCTGCTCTCTTACTCGTCGCGTACAGGGTCCCGCCGTCCATGAGATCATCTGCCAGCCGCACGGCCAGCTCCTCGTCGCCTGCCAGGCACGCGTCGATGATCGCCTTGCTGACCGGCTGCAGCAGCGCCCGGGAGGCGACCAGGACCGCACGCGGCGACGGCGGGCGCAGCAGGGGGCGGAGACCGTTCAAGGTGGCGATCGCGCCGAAGTAGTTGACGCGGAGAGTCAGCGAGTCGGTCGTGTGCACGCCCGCGTTGGCCACGATGCAGTCGATGCCCGCCGGCGACAGCTCGCGGACGCTATCTGCCAGCGCCCGCCGGCCTGCAGCCGTCGCGAGGTCCGCCTCGATCTGGGCACCGTGGAGGTCCACGCCGATCACGCGGCATCCGCCCCGCTCAAGGTGCTCCAGCACAGCAGCCCCGATGCCGCTTGCCGACCCTGTCACCACCACCGTCCGGACCGTCTGCCGGCCGTCTGTGCAGCTCGCAGGTGAAGGCTCGATCATCGGATGTCTCCGGGTTAGCGGCTTGACGGGAACCTCGCTGGATTCCATATCGTCCTGTCCGCCGTGCGGCGCCCTGGCAGGGAAGAAGGCTAGCGGTCTACTGCCTCAATGGCCTCCCGGAGCCGGTCCGGGTCAACGGCCACCTCTACCCCGGCGCGCTCAAGCTGGAGTTTGAGGTATGCGCGTGAATCCTGCTCGCCGAAGCCCCTGGTCAGTCCTTCGGTCATCTCCTCCAGAGTGAGATTGGCCAGCCGCATTGGAACGCCTAGCTCCCGGGCCATGGAGGTGGCCAGGGTCACATCCTTGTGGGCGAGCTTCAGGGCGAATGCCGGCGGCTCGTATGTGCCGGGCAGGAACTGGTTCCTCAGCATGTCCAGGGGCGACCGCTTGCAGACGAGCCCCAGTCTCATTGCCTCCCACAGATCGAGCGGGTCCATGCCTGCCTTCACGCCCATTGAAAACGTCTCAGCGAGCGACAGCAAGATCATGTATCCCAGCATGTTGTGAGCTAGCTTCGTCACTGTGCCGGTGCCGATCGAGCCTACATATCGCGGCATGTTGCCGATTGACTGCAGCAAATCGAGGTGCCGTTCGTAGATCTCCTTGTCGCCGCCAACCCAGAGGACGAGATCACCCGATGCAGCACCAGCAGGGCCGCCGCTAACTGGCGCATCGAGCACTGCTGCTCCTCGCTGCCTGAATTCTTCATGCGTGCGGCGGACGAGCGACAGAGAGTTTGTCGACAAGTCGAACAGGACGAGGCCCGCGGGCATGCTGTCCATGATGCCGTCAGGGCCCAGCACCACCTCTTCGAACTGGGCAGGTCCTGGAAGGGAGGTGAATATCACGCCGGCCTGGCGTGCAAGTTGACCGATGCCGGCCGCGCACTCAGCACCTGCCTTAGCCAGCGGTTCAACCGCTTGGGCGTTCTTGTCGAAGACGACGAGGTCAGCACCTGACTTGAGCAAGTTCAGCGCCATGCCCTGCCCCATGGTGCCGAGCCCTATGAATCCGATCTTCATGGTCTGCTCCCTTGCTAGCGCAGTTGTCAGATACCGAGTTCGTCGAAAACTTTGCGGGCGACCTTAAAGCAGCCGAGACCGGCTGGCATGCCGACATATACGGCTACTTGCAGGAAGCACTCGCGGACCTCGTCCTTGGTCACGCCGTTAGTGATTGCCCCTCGAATGTGGCCCGCGAGTTCCTCGGGGCGGTTGAGGGCGGCAAGCATGCCCAGATTGAGAATGCTGCGGCTGCGGCGGTCCAGTCCCGGGCGGGACCAGATCGCTCCCCAGCAGTACTCGGTCACGAGTTCCTGCATGGGCATGCTGAAGTCATCGGCATTCATCAGCGCTTGTTCGACGGCCGGCTCGCCGACTACAGCGCGGCGGACGGCCAAACCTGTCTCGAAGAGCTCTTTATTCACGCGCCTCTCCTCGGAGGTATGAGCTGGGAAACGGTTGCTGCTTGCTCATGATTTCCCTAGTCGGCGGCACCGGCAGCTTGGCCGGTCCGTTCGATGACGGTCTTGAGTCTTGAGGGCACTCATCGCCGTCGATGCGTTGGGCCAGCCGGCATAGAAGGCGAGATGAGTAATGGCTTCCACCAGCTCATCTTTGGTCACGCCGTTCTCCAGCGCCTTAGTGAAGTGAAATTCGAACTGGTTGGTGCGGTAAAGAGACACCAGCGCGGAAACGGTCACGAGGCTGCGGTCTCGTGGCGAAAGACCGGGCCGCTCCCAGATGTCGCCGAATAGCATGTCATCGGTGAGCGAGACGAATTTAGGCGCGAAATCACCGAAGATCTTCTGGGCCCGGGTGGGTTCAGCGGTCATGTTCCTGTCCTCCTGTAATTGACTGCCGGTGCCGGAAATCAGCAGGCGCTTCGATGTAATAGCTAGATCAGTTACGGGACCGTCCGGGAGAAGGCTGCGCCCGGGCCCGGGCGCCGGGTATCAGTCAAGGCTGTAGCCCGGTGGTACCACGTGCGTGCCGGCCAGCCGGTCGACGACCAGAGCGGCCGTGTCGACTTGCGCGTCCCGGCCCATCTCGCTGATGCAGATCTGCAGGTATTCACGTGTCAGGTTGCCGAAGAACATCGGGACTCCTGAGTCGATACCGAGCTGGCACGCCAGCCGGACATCTTTGTGGGCAAGGCCGAGGGTGAAGCCTGCGGCCAGCTTGCCGTTGATGACACGCGGGCCCATGATTTTTTCCAGGTAGGCATTTCTCCCGCCGCCGGCCATGAGTATTTCGACGGCGGTCTGCGGCTCGATTCCGTTCTTCATGGCCAGCGCCACGCCTTCGAAGGTGAGCAGGCGCTGCGCGCCAGAAATCAGGTTGTTAACGAGCTTCATTGCGTGGCCGGCGCCGGTGCCGCCAGCGTGGAATACGTTCGGGCTGATGGAGGTCAGGATCGGGTGAATGCGCTCGTACTGCTCTGGCGAGGCGCCGACCATGATGGAGATGGTGCCGTTCTTCGCGCCTTGCACGCCGCCGCTCACGGGAGCGTCGATGAGGTCGACGCCTCGACGGGCGAGTTCGGCTGCCATGGCGCGCGTGGCGCCAGGATCCCCAGTGGTCTGGTCCGCGATCAGGGTGCCGGGCTTGGCCTTGGCGGCTAGGCCATCCTCGCCGAAGATCACGTCGCGCACCTGATCGGAGGTAGGCAGGCAGAGCATAATGACCTCGCAGCGTGAGGCGAGATCGCCGAGGTTCTCGCATGGAGTCGCGCCATCTGCCTCCAGGCGGCGGATGGCCGCCTCGTTCTGGTCGTGCACCATCAGCGGGTGGGTGAGCTGAAGCCTCGAGGCGATTGCTCCTCCCATGCTGCCTAGGCCGATGTAACCGATGTAACCGATGTAACCGATGTTCATCATCACGCTCGCAATCCCTCGGCCGTAGTTCAAGACGAGTTTACATTATATAAAATCTTGAGGAGGATTCACAGGCTATCCTGGCGGTTGAGCAGCCGCTGCCGGCGCGCCGCGCTTCCGGAGATGGCTCGTGGTCGGCTCGAACCACGGCATAACTGCTGGCTGAGACCACTCAGCACGCTCCTCCACTGGCGGTGCTGTGACCTTGCCGCCCGGGTATGTCAGGCCGCGCCCGGTGTCCGGCATTACGGATATCTAATATATAATACTACACCTTTCGGGTGGAGTGAGGCCAGGGCCGGTGCTTCCCTGGCTGAGCGGCCCTTTGCCGACATCGAGCAGGACGCGACGTGGCAGCCCGCTTCCTGCAGCTCAGCGCGACCTCGCGCGTGCGGTAGCTGGGCAGCCGGCACGACGGTGACGCACACCGGCAGGGCGCGGTCTCCCGCCGCATCAGCAGGACGATTCCGGGCATTCGCTGGTGACAGGACTGCCACCGTAGCTGGCAGTAATGTCAGGCAGCTAATGCTCGCGGAGGAACCGGTCGATCGACTGCCACCCTTCCTCATGATTGAGGTGCAGATTCAGGCAGTGCCCAGCAGCGGCGACCTGTTCGACGACGACTTCGGTGCGGGCAGGCCAGCATTCGCGTTCCGACTGGGCGAGTGAGCCGGGCATGATCGGATCATGCTCGCCCAGCTGCATGTATACCGGGCAAGCCACTTCAGCAAGCCCGGCCACGGTCAGGTCATCTCGTGCACGCAGCGCATCTGCCCACAGCCGGCGCGGCAGGGAAGTCCGGAGGACGAGGTTGTCGAATTCGATGACCTGCGGATCGGCCATCGGCTCGTAGTAGAACGCATGCCGTCGCACTTCAGGCGGCACGCAGGCATATGCGTCTCTCATCGCCTCCTCATGGCCGCGTGTGCCATAGGGCGACGGCCCGCGTGAGGGGTAGTAACCGGTCCCGGTCACCACCAGGAGGTCAGCTGGCTGCCACCAGGCCTGGGTATAGACGGTGACTATGCTGCCCAGCGAGTGCCCGACGAGCGCAACCCGGTCGATGGCGGCGTTCAGCGGGCCGCCCGGGCCGCGCACCGTCTCGGCGACACGCGCGAGGGCCTTGCCCACGGACTCCAGCGCCACCGAGTCCCCGTCCGGCTTCGAGCTGGACCCGGTCCCCGGCAAGTCCATCGCGAGAATGTCATAGCCGCGTTCCGTCATGTACCGCGCGTAGGAGTAGTCGGACCCGTTTATCTGCCCGGCATCCCAGTAACGATGATCGTATGAGACGCCGTGAACGAGGATTTGCAGAAGGCGGCGACTCGGGTTGCCCGCCGGGTAGTAGTGGCCTGCGAAAACTGCGTCCGCGTAGCCGCCTATATAGGCGGCGAAGCTGATCTGCCGGGGATCTGCCGCAGTCATCGGAACCTCCATGCCCGGATCATCCTCGCTCGGCGCCTGGCGTTTACTCGACGGTGGTCTGCGCCTGTCCTGAGCGGAAGGCACGCCATGCCACGGCTCGATTCCCGCGTGCGGAAACGGACGCCGTTTTCACTGCATGTCATGCTCGCAGCAGCGGCGCCAGCCGCCGCATCTCCGCGAGCTGTGCTTTCGCCCGTCACCGGGAAAGTAGTGCGCGCGGAGACACAGCCTAGTTCGGGAGGCGGCCGCATCACGTTTGATACCCGCGCTGCTACTCAGCTGGCGCGGATGGTCTCCGGTTTGTAATCAGCGTTCCTGAGCTGGCGCATCAAGGTGCCGATGTCCTCGGTGGACTGGAGGCTGAACACCTCGCGGATGACGGCGTTGGCCTGCGAGGGAGCAATGGCGCCTTCAGCGTTGTGGCGGAACTTGGCCACCAGTTCGTCTGTCGTCATGGTCGTAGCCGGATCGGGCGAGGGCGAGCCCTTGGGGTAGCTGCGTTCCGCGACGAAGGTAGTACCGCGGGCTACGACCTCGATGCGGGACGGTCGGCTGGCCGGATGCGCGGTGATCGCTGCAACGTAGTCGGGATGAGGCTCGAAGGTGACCTTGTCCATCAGGCCGAGCACAGATGAGCTGAATACCAGATCCGGGTCTTGCCAGGCCCTGCCGGGGGTGACGCGGTGAGCTCCGACAGACAGCCCATGAGCCACGCTGAACTGGGCGTCGTGGACGTGCTCGATGGTCGTGTTCAGCCAGATGGGCTGTTCGATCCAGCCCTCGCCCCAGGAGTGGATGGCGTCGATCTCCTCGGGCTTTATGTCATTTTCTTCCACCAGCTGGGTAAGGCCGTCGAGCAGTGCGTGCAGTACGCGGCAGTGGGGGTAGGGCTTGTATGAGTGCTCTGCGGGGAACAGCCAGGCGGTGCCCAGGTCCTTGGTGATGACGTCGGGTTCCCAACGCGAGCTCCCGATGAACCGGCGGTAGCCGAACTCGCCGTCATCGAGAACTTGCAGGTCGCCGCGGTGACCCAGTTCGGCCATGTACGCAGCGGTCAGGGCGCTCTGGGCGACCACACCGGCCATCGTGTACTTGATCGTCGAACTCGGGGCGTGGGCCAGCAGGGACCGCCAGGTATTGACAGGAGAGATGCTGCCGGCGATTCCCAGCGCATTGGCCAGCATGGTGCTGGAGTAGCCCTTCAGCTTGCCGATTGCCGCGGTCGCGCCGAACACGGTACTGCTGAAGCCGAGCACCGGTGCCGGCGAGACCTTGCCGTTCTTCGTGTCTCGCAGGTAGTCCATGGCCCGGCCGAAGCGATAGGACATTTCGTGGGAGACCGCGATGGCGGTGACTAGGTCCTGTCCCGAGCAGCCCAGGCTCTCGCCGACCGCAAGTGCGCCGGGAAGCACGTAGGGTGCCACGTGGCCGGGCGGCAGGACGGCATCGAAATCCATGGCGTTGATGAGCTCGCCATTGGCGAACGAAGCCCCGAAGACCGAAGCCCGGTCTCCCGTGCCGATGATCGTGGCATCTCCGCCGGTGCCGCCGATCAAGCGTCCGTACTGGATGCCGATGCGCCCCTTCGGCTCGTGCACCGAGGCTAGGGCGCAGCCCAGCGAGTCCAGGAGCAGGCGCTTGCATTCTTCAACTACTTCGGCAGGCAACCTCGGGAATTCGGTCTCCAGGGTGAAATCCGCCAGCTGCTCCACGATCGTCTTGCTCACTCGCAGTCCTCTCGGCTAGCCATCAGATGTCCCGTAGCTCGGGCCGGCATGGTGCCGACCGGCCCATGCGGATACAAGCATCTGAACCATCCGAATCAATATATCATGTATGATGACGTGATTCCAGGGTCCGCACGGCCGATAGGCGCGGCCCTGCCGGGGCTCAGGAGGTTGCTCACGACTCGCCGGGCCTCGCGTCAGCGATCTTCCGGATATGCCCGGCCGAACTCCGCCGGCATGCCGGGTGCGCGTTTTCCTCGGATCAACCCCGCAAGAAGGCGTAGGACGGATCTTCCGTCGATCTCGTCCCGGCGTGCTTGCCAGCCTCGGGAGTAGATACGACCTCATCCATCCGGCTCCAGTCATCAGCCACTTTGCGGCGGGCGATACGCCAGCCGCACTCGCGGCGCTCGAACCGGTCAAGGTACCGGCCCGCGCGCGCCGTGGTATATGTCCGGCCGTCGAGAACCATCGCCTTGTAGGCGATGAAGTAGGACTCGACACGAGCCACATCGCCGTCCAGCTCGATCCGTATATTCCCGATGAGATGCGTGGACGAAGTGGAGACCGCGCCCGGGGGGTCTTTCGAGACCTTGGCCACGACGGCTTCGGGCCCGCCCTCGAAGTTACCGTGGTCGTCCCAGGCATCCGGATGATAAGCCGAGGTGATCAGGTCATAATCGCGCCGGTCCACGCCCCGGCAGTAGGACATTAGGACATCCCGGATTTCCTCGCGATCCATCAGCCATTGGACGCGGGACCGCAGATGTTCGTCGGGCCCGCTCAGAAGCTGGTCATTACTCTGCTGCGAAGTCACGACTCTCCTCCATGACAGCTCACCTATCCCGCGTTCGATACCTTGTTAGGTCCGCCCGCGACGTGTTCTGGCGAGCTCTCGCCAGGGGAAGAGGGCGGCAGCATACATGCACTCCGTGCTGGCCAGCCGGCTGACCGAACCGGTGACGGTGTTCCGCGGGGCTGGATCCTGGCGGGTCGGGACGGGCTCTCCGGCCGCCGGATCAGCGCGCCGCGTACCGGGCCACCCGCTGAGAGATGATGACTCCACCGAGCGGGCGTGCCCTGCTCTCCGCTGCGGCACGTTAGCAAGAGTATCGTCGCCGTCGCCTTCCTGAGGATCAGTCAGATATAATATATCATGCTCGGCTAGCTCTGATCTTCCTCTGACGGGCGTAACCGCCGGCGAGCACGCCACGCAGTCCGACGACAACGTGGCGAGAGCTGGTCCTGCGGGCGGAGCTACCCGTAGAGGATCACTCCGCGGATTAGCTTTCCCGCGATGAGGTCGGCGTAGCCCTGGTTGATCTCCTCGAGCCGATATGTACGCGTGCGCAGCTCATCAAGTTTGACCTTGCCGTCGTGGTACAGGCGCAGGAGCTTGACGATGTCGTACATCGGGTTGAGTGAGCCGAACGTCACCCCGCGGATCGTCTTCTCCAGCCTGGTGAGACCCGCGCTGGGCAGGTGCAGGTTGACGTCCTCGGCTCCCGCCGAGCTGGTGATGACAAGAGTGCCGCCCTTGCCGACGATCTCGAAGGCGTCCGAGATGACCTTGGAGTCCAGCACCCCGACTGTCACGATCGCCACGTCCGCGCCCTGCCCCCAGGACAACTCGGTGACCTTCGCGGCCGCCTCTTCAGGGTCGGCGAACACGTGGGTCGCGCCGAACTTCAGGGCAGTCTCGCGCTTGAATTCGACCGGGTCTACTACGACGAGGTGTCGCGCTCCGGCGTACGCTGCTCCCTGTACTGCGTTCATGCCAATGCCGCCAGCCCCGTAAATCACGACTGTGTCGCCGACCCGCACGTTTCCCGCCGACACTGCGCTCCCCCAGCCGGTTGGCACGCCACAGCCAGCCAGCACCGCGACATCGAGCGGGATCCACGGATCTATCTTCACTACCGAATGCTCGTTGACCGTCGCCCGCTCGGAGAACGTTCCGAGCATGCACAGGCTCCCATAATCCCGTCCGTCGGCGTGGAAACGGAACGTCCCGTCGGGCTGGTCACCGGTCAGTGCGTGCGCCCCTAGGTCGCATATTTCCGACCGACCCGTGGCGCAGTAACGGCACGTCCCGCACACGGGCACGAAGCTGCAGACCACATGGTCACCAGGCTGCACCTTCGTCACCCCCGGCCCGACCTTCTCGACCACGCCCGATCCTTCGTGTCCCATCACAATCGGGCGGCGAGGCTTGAGAATGCCCTCCACCGAATGCAAGTCCGAATGGCACAGCCCTGCCGCGGCGAACCTGACGTGGACTTCGCCGAACCCCGGGTCATCCACGTCCAGCGTCCGGATCTCGAACTCAGTGCTGCCTTCATCCAGCACCGCTGCGCGGGTCTTCATCTATCGGCACTCCTCACAAAGCGAAGGGATGGATGCCCGGGGGGCCGTGTCCCTGGGGCGGTGCGCGGGCGAGCTATGGCGGCGCCATCTCCTGCAGGCCACCCGAACGGCGTGGTCGTCGCTC
The DNA here is from genome assembly GCA_963790065.1 of uncultured Actinomycetes bacterium. GTDB lineage: Bacteria > Actinomycetota > Actinomycetes > Streptosporangiales > Streptosporangiaceae > Palsa-504. The sequence goes on from CAWBNK010000006.1 coordinate 1,131,362, forward strand.
CCAGATCCGCGCCAGACGGCTCACTGCTACTCGCGTGTCCCCTCGTAGGTGAATGGTCCAGATTTTGCCTGCGGGAAATAACCCTGGCCGATGCCCGTCTCGCGCTTTGGCACCATGACGGAACGGGTCCATGTGACGATGACGTCGCCGTCCTGGTTCAGGCCCCGTGTGATCATCGTGATGACGCCCATGCCTGGGCGTGAGGAGCTCTCCCGCTTGCCGATGCAGATGCTCTCGGCGTAGATGGTGTCGCCTACGTAGACCGGATGCGTCAGCTTGATGTCGGTCCAGCCCAGGTTGGCCACGGCGTTCTGGCTCATGTCGATGACGGACAAGCCGAGTACGAGCGCCACCGTCAGGCCGGAGTTCACGATGATGCGCCCGGCGGTGATCGGGTTGGACTGAGCAAGGTGAGCGTTGAAGTGATTCTGGTTGGTATTACAGGTCAGCTGCGTGAACCACGTCGAGTCAGCCTCCGAGATCGTGCGGCCGAATGGGTGCTGGTAGACGTCGCCCACTATGAAGTCGTCATAGAAGCGGCCAAGCTCGGCGTCGTGGACCGTCATCTCATGCCTCCGGAGGCGCGAAGGCCTGGGTGCGCTGCAGGCCCGCGGCACGTCCTTTGGCGGCGATGACGACGGCCATCTTGCGGCTAGCCTCGTCGATCATCTCGTCGCCGAGCATTGCCGCTCCGAGCGCACCGCCATCGGCGGAGGTGTAGTACGCGTATGCGTCGAGAATGAGCTCAGCGTGGTCGTAGTCATCCTGCCGCGGGCTGTAGACCTCATTCGCGGCTTCGATCTGACCAGGGTGCAGCACCCACTTGCCGTCGAAGCCCAGCGCTGCGGACCTAGAGGCGACCCGGCGGAATCCGCCGACGTCCCGGATGGCCAGGTAGGGGCCGTCAATGGCCTGTTTGTCGTTGGCACGGGCGGCCATAAGAATCGACATGAGGATGTGGTGGTATGCGTCGCCGACGTCGTATCCGGGCGGCTGCTCCCCGACTACGAGCGACTTCATGTTGATGCTGGCCATGAAGTCGGCGGGGCCGAAGATGATCGTCTCGACCCGGGGACTGGCCTTGGCGATCGCGTCAACGGCTATCAGGCCTCTGGCGTTCTCAATCTGGGCCTCGATGCCGATCCGGCCGATTTCATAACCCATGCCGGTCTCGATCTGGGTGAGCAGCAGGTCCAGGGCGATCACCTGCTCGGGGCCCTGCACCTTCGGCAGCATGATGCAGTCGAGGTTCTCGCCGGCCCCCTCGACTACCTCGATTACGTCGCGGTAAGTCCAGCGCGTGGTCCAGTCGTTGACCCGGACCACCCGGATCTTGCCTTCAAACCCGCCCTCGTTGAGCGCCGCCACGATGTTCTTGCGGGCTTCAGGCTTCACCAGAGGTGCGCATGCGTCCTCGAGATCGAGAAAAACCTGGTCGACCGGCAGGGAGCGCGCCTTGTCGATCATCTTCGTGCTGGAACCGGGGACGGCCAGGTTGGACCGGCGTGAGCGCAGCATCAAGAGTCCTCCGTGGGTGAAGGTCGGCGACTACCAAGGCCGCCGGTTACATATCTTTAACATTAAAAATAATATATGGTGCATGTCAACGGGGAAGGGGCTTAGCCGAGCCTGGAGCCGGTCGAAGATCAGGTTCCGGATGCCGAGCGGTGAGCCCAGGGTGACCAGCGCGCGCACCCGATGCGCTCGCCCATCCTTCGAGCCCTCACTCGTGTCGCTGGCCCCCAGGGCGTGGAGGGCCTCATAGGCGACCACGGACCCGAGCGAATGCCCGACCACGACCTGGGTCTCAGGGCCGATCAGGTGGGTGACCAGGGCCCGGGCGGCGGCTCGTAGCTCAGGGTCGGTCAGGTAACGGCGAACCTGTTTGAGATCGAACACCAGCGTCCGCAGCGCCAGGCCACCGAAGAACTTCGAGTGGCTCAGCGCCCGCAGCGCAGCCTGCACGGATCCCGGGGTACGGGCCAGCGTGTCCGCGCCTGGGGCGACGACCTGGGGTTCGGCCACGGCCGCCGCCTTCCACCACTCGAGCAGCAGCTCGGCCTCGAAACCGGGCTCGACGTCGCTGGCCCGGTAGTAGGGATCCCCGACCGCCAGCGGCTGGCCGGGGGACGGAACAGATCCCCGTAGAAGGCCATCCCTACCTCGGTGTCTGCGAGGAGGCCGGTGGCCCCGACCCGGGTCAGGCCGTCCCGCAACGCAGGACACCACTGGCTCAGCAGCGTCTGCTCACCATCCAGCTGCTTGCCGATCCCGTGAACGCACACCACCCGCATAAGGATCCCAACCGACACCGGCCCTACTCACCAGAACGCCTATCCGACCTCAGGGTGCCACGAGGGGACCATGCCGGTGAAGGGCCAGCGAGGCGCAGATGACAGGCATTGCAGGGATGGCCCAGGCTGGAGGCCAGCAGCGCTTGAAGGACTCCCGGCAGGCCTCGCTGACGGCGGTAAACGCCCTTGCCGACGCCTGCAGCGCTTATAGCAGCCCCTGTGTCCTTCACCAAAGAACAACCCGGTGCCTCAACTTGGCTGGCAGAAACCCGCAGATGGCTCAGACATGCTGGCAATGGCTCGGATTCCTTGGCAGAGGACAGCGGTGCTGAGTGCCCGTTATATCCGATTAGTACGTTTCTCGTTTCTGATCTTGATCGGCCGTTTTGTCAGCCTTAAACGGTGATCAGTCCGCGCGCCCCGAGCTCCACACTCATGCATCATCCGATGGGTATGGGCAGCTCTGCCGCTCCGGTTGGCGGTGAATTAGCCGGTGGTGGCGGCGGCGACCCTGACCAAGGGCTACGACCTGGAGTACATCTGGGAGCAGGTCGACCGCGCCCGCCAAGGGCGCAGCCGGATACCTCCAGGCCAGCGAACCGGCGGTGAACCGCCCGGCCGCCAGGCCCCAAGGTCCTCGGCCTTGAATGCGACTAGGCCGTTGAGGGGACGCGGAACTCTCGGGTCCTATCACGCTCAAATCCCCTGCTGCCGAGCGACCAGGACAGTGCCCGGCGCAGGCGTGACCTAGCGTGCCGATGTCCCCTCTGAAGCTCAGCTCAGCTGCGGTCTCCTACCGGATCTGGCACAAGACGGTGATCACGTCCGGGCTGATGTGCCGGTCGTGTTCGAGCAGTACCACCGCCGCATCCTGCATCGCGTTGAGCTGGGCAGACCTCACACTCATGACTATCTGCGGCATCGTTCGCTGGTCACCCACAACGAATCGTTGTGAACCGACCGCAGCACCGTCATCTGCGGCGGCTGGCTCGCAGGGCACGATTCCGCTGGGACGTCAGCCTTGACGAAACCGGGTCGCGTGAATGACGCTCACAAGAGCGCAACATTCCGCAACTGTCAAGACAAGGAGACAGCGATGCGCCTAACGTTCATCGGCAAAGACCCGGACTCCAACCCGACCGGATCACCCACGGTGTACCGGACCGACCGGGAAACCTGGGTCGTCCAAGGGTGGATGATCACCGATCCTGACGCCCTGGCCGAGATGAACATCCCGGGCGGGGAGACAGCGGTAGAGATCCCGGACAGGATGATCCAGTTCTTCAGGCAGGAGGACCGTGACACCGGTAACGCCTGAGGAGTTCGACGAGCTGCTGCACCGCGGCTTTGTGCGAGAGGCTCTTCACCTGGAGATGCGCGATGCGTACGGGACGGCGGTGGAGCTGCCGTATATGGCCAAGTGGGCCAGCGGCGAGCCCGATGACCTGGAGTGGCTGCAAGACTGGTGCGCCACGCTGCGCGAGCATGTGAAGGCTGACAGGTGCGTCCGTCGGGCACGCGTCGTATCCGAGCCGCTCAGCGACTATCAGCGTTGGTCCTACAGCATCGCGTATCCGATGGTGGAGGCCGGGGAGGATATCCGGTGGGTGCCCCGCAGCCTCGTGTCGTCGGTCGCGCTGCCGGGGAACGATTTCTACCTGTTCGATGACCGCCTCGCGCTATTCCTCCTGTACTCGGGAAACGGCCAGTCTGCAGGAATGCTCAGCTCATCTGACCCTGCCGATCTCCGGTTGTGCCGGTCTGCGTTCGAGGCCGCCTGGAAGCTGTCGATACCGCACGATGAGTACGCCGCCGTCTAGCTCGGCCAAGGAGGCCCAGAAGGCACTGGGCGCCCGTCTGCGGGAGATCCGCAAAGACGCGGGCCTTTCCGGGCGGGCGCTTGCGGTGGCAACTTGTCAGCATTTCACCAGGGTCAGCAAGATCGAGAATGGTGTCCAAGCACCTTCGGATCAGGACATTCGAGACTGGTGCCGTGCCTGCGGCGTTGAGGAGCAAATCCCTGACCTGATCGCTACCGCCCGTGCCGTGGAGTCCGCGTACCTGGAATTCCGGCGGCAGGCTCGTTCTGGGATGAAGCGAGTCCTGGGCGCGCATACCCTCCCGCTGTATGAACGGACTACCCTGTTCCGGATTTATGAGCACAACGTCATACCGGGTCTATTCCAGACCGCCGCTTACTGCACTGCCATGCTCTCGTTCTGGATTGGCTTCCTTAACGCGCCGGACGATCTTGATGCTGCGGTCACGGCCCGGATGGAGCGGCAACGTGTTATCTACAGCGCTGGCAAGCGGTTCGAAGTCGTGCTGGAGGAACAGGCATTGCGGACATGGTTCGGCACCGCCGAGACCCAGGCCGGGCAACTGGGCCGACTGCTGGAGCTCATGTCGGTACCGACGGTATCGCTCGGCATCATCCCGATGATGACCGAACGGGCCGCAGTCGCCTCAGCCGGATTCTGGATCTTCGACGACTCCGTAGTCGCCCTGGAAACGCCCACCGCGAGCATCGAGGTCAACCGGCCGCAGGAAGTTGACTTGTACTCGAGGATGTTTGAGCACCTCAAGGCCTCCGCCGTCTGCGGAGCAGCAGCACGGGCATTGATCATCCGGGCGCTAGGCGAACTGAGTTAGCGCAACATTTCGCAACTTCGTGGACTGCGCGTAGCTGCTGTTCCTACCATCGCGAAATGGGCAATTTGAGTGCCTCCGCCGACGAACGCGACCTCGAGTTCTTTAGCCAGGTCATCCAAGGGTTGCGACCTCACCCGGGATCAGCAGCGTCATGACCGGCCACTCCGTGACGAGAACACAAACAGTGACGCAACCCTTCCCGGATCGGCCACTTCCAGAACCTGCCGGCTGGCCGTTGCACGCAGAGCTACCTTTGGGTGCGCTACCCACCGCGCCCGGCTGCGGCCGGGCCTGGACCCGGCAAGTCCTACGGGAATGGGGCCTAGATCGCCTGGCCGACAGCACCGAGCTCCTGGTGTCCGAGCTGACCACCAACGCGCTCCAGGCATCCGCCCCGATAGCCGATGCGGCTATCGGGCTGTGCCTGGCCTCAGACTGCGAACGAGCCGTGATCCTGGTCTGGGACCCCAGCCCGCAGCCGCCGGCACCGGCAAACCCTCGTCAGGACGCCGAGGACGGCCGGGGCCTACTGCTCGTCCAAGCCCTCAGCCTCCAGTGGGGGTGGTACTTCCCTGCCAGTGCCAGTCCCGGCGGCCACGCTGGCAAGGTTGTATGGGCCATCGTCGGATGAAAGCGTCCGTTTCCGCTGTCAACTTGACATGACTGGCTAATCAGGCAAGCCGACCTGCCGCAGCTGTCAATGGCCAAGTTACTTTCTCATGGCCACGGACACGCAGCTGCCTGGTCATAAATAGCTAATTTCGTGATTCATGTACCTGATGTGATGGTTTAGCCGCAAAGCGTTGCTCTTTCTTGTAAGGATGGCGACTGATGCAGGCCTGAGCGTTTCGGATGACCGTCACGCGTCAGCGGTACGGAGTCGCCGTGAGCAGTTCCCCGGCACAACGTGCAACCTTTCGCGACGTCTTCGCGGTTCGCGAGTTCCGGGCCCTCTGGCTCTCCCAGATCCTCTCGGCAGGTGGCGACCGCCTGGCTCTGGTCGCCCTGGCGCTCCTCATCTACGACCGGACCCGGTCGCCGCTGCTCGCCGCGATCGCCTACGCAGCAGGAACCTTGCCCTATCTGATAGGCGCGCTGTTCTTGTCCGGAATGGCCGATCGCTTCCCGCGCCGGGAAGTCATGGTCACCTGCGACGTGGCACGGGCGGCGCTGGTGGTGCCGATGCTGGCCCCGCGGATGCCGCTGGACGTCCTCATCGCCCTGCTGTACGCGGTAACGGCCTTTCAGCCGCCATTCGACGCCGCGCGCTCCGCCATCCTCCGGGACATCGTCCAGGGAGAGCGCTACGCGCTGGCTGCCGCGACTATGCAGTCCACGTTCCGGGTGCTGGTGGTGGCGGGTGCCGCGGTCGGCGGCCTGACGGTGGCTCTGCTCGGCGCGCGACCCGCGCTGGGCTTCGACGCCGCCACGTTCGTGGTCTCCGCGCTGCTCATCAAGTTCTGCGTGCTCGCCAGGCCCGCCGCGGCGACGCCGGCCGCCAACGCGCTGCGTCAACTTGGCGGCGGGGTACGGGTGGTGTTCGGTGACCGTGCTCTCCGTATCCTGCTGATGCTCGGCTGGCTTGCGGCGTTCTACGAGGTACCGGGGGGAATCGCGGCGCCCTATGCCGCCAGGCTCGGCGGCGGGCCGGTCGCGGCTGGCCTGCTGATCGCGGCTACGCAGCTAGGCGCCGCGATGGCCACGCCGGTCTTCGCGAAGCGGATCGGGCCGATGACGCGGCTGAAGTGGATGGGGCCGATGGCTGCATGCGCCTGCGGCACACTCATGCTTACCGCGTTCCGGCCGGGTCTGGCCGCCTCGATGGTGATCTTCGCGCTGTCCGGCTCGTTCGGGATGTATCAGATCGCAGCCAACACCGCGTTCGTTGAAAGGGTTCCGAACGAACGGCGAGCTCAGGCCTTCAGCTTCGCCAATGCCGGGCTGGTCGCCGGCCAGGGTGCGGCTTTCGCACTGGCAGGAGCGGCGGCCGAGGTGATACCTCCCTCGATGGTCATCGCTCTCGGGGGGGACTGGGGGCTCTTGCGGCCTGTGGCCTAGCCCTTCGCTGGCGGGGGATATCACCCGCCGTGGGACGCCACTCCGCGAGGCATCTCAGCCGTCAAGCCTCGCCTACCAGGCAAACATCCGTTCGTGCGGCTCGTTCTCACTGATCGGTCAGGTACTTCCCGGTCGGGCGGGGCCGACTGAGGTCAGGTCGTCGCGCAGGGTACGCTCCTGGCCTTTCGGGAGAGTGCGCTGCAGGCGACAGCGTTGGGTAAAGCACCTGCTGGAGCTCGGTCCGTCACTGAGTCGGTGGATGCGGGTTTTCATCGCCGATCGACGGGGGCTCCGGGTTCAGCCCGAGGATCGCACCGAGCTGGGCGCGGTCGATGCCAGTGTCGCGGATGAGAGCAAGCAGTTCCGCATACTCCTGGAGTAGTGCGGCCTGGGGTTTGCCGCCTCTGTCCCGGTGGCCCTGGTCGTCACCACGGCCACCTTCCGCACTGCGGACGATGCGACTCAGCATGAGCTGAACAAGATCCAGGTCCACGTCCGGCACCATGAGCCTGATCAGCTCCGCCCGACCTCCGCCGTGACCCGCCGCTCGCCGGACTGCTCCGCCATCCGCCTGTTCCCTTCCTGTTACTCTACGGAGCCGGGCCGGGTCGTCCGGCCAGGGCACTCGCGCGCCGCTCGCGCCGGCTTGCGCGAGCATGCGCTCTTCCATGACCAGCTGCGCGCGCGTCGCGTACCGGATGCCGCCGTGCCGCTGATACACGCTGCGCCCGT
>CAWBNK010000007.1:0-308534 GCA_963790065.1 uncultured Actinomycetes bacterium
CTGCGCGCACTTGCGCAAGCAGCCGGGATTCACGTAGAGCTCGTCCCGATTTAGACCTGGAGAAAGAGCAGCGGAACTTGCGGCAACCTGCGTGGTCCATGATCCCAGGTGGGGTGAGCCTGATAGCTGCGTCCTTTTTCGCCAGCAGCTGGTACCTGGCCGACAAGATCCGCTCGGAGGCCTTGGCGGTCGGGCCGGGCCCGGCGATGCCCGCGTACGACGACGTGCAGTTCGTAGGCGTGTCGCCCGGGCTGGTCCGGCTGCGAGCCGTCGGCGACCAGGCGGCCCTGCTCAAGCCGATGCTCTGCGGCATTGCCTGGCCGGGCGGCACCGGGCACTTGGGCGCCGTGGCATCTGTGTCCGTCGGCGTGGTCACACGCCCGTTGACCGTGGTGTCCGGATCGGCTCCTGCAGTGGGGCAGCTCGCCGCGCTCGATAGGTCGTACTTCCTAAGCGATCCGGAAACGGCATTGGGTATTCCCGTCCAGGACGTAGTGGTGCCGGGTCCGCTCGGGCCGCTTCCCGCGTGGTACTTCCCGGGGCCGGGCAGCACGTTCATCATCGGGGTACACGGGCAGAACGGCACCAGAAAGGACGTGCTGCGCGTTATCGACAGCGTGTGCCGCATGGGATTTCCTGCTCTTGCGGTCACCTACCGCAACGACCTCGGCGCTGCCCGCGACCCGTCGGGTTACCACCGTTACGGGCAAGCAGAATGGAGCGACATCGAGGCAGCGGTGCGATGGTCGCTCGCGCAGGGCGCCCGGAATATCGTCCTGGTCGGCCAGTCAATGGGCGCAAGCGTGGTGGCGGCGTTCTTGCAGCGCTCATCGCTCGCTCCGAAGGTGGCGCGCGCGGTGCTGGATGCGCCCATGCTCGACCTGCAAGCCGCCATCGACTACCAGGTCGACCGGCACCTAATCCCGGTCATCGGACGTCTCCCGGCTCCGTTGATACGGACGGCCAAGAGGATCGCCAGCGCGCGCTTCGGCATCGACTGGTCCGCTATCAGATACCTCGATGAGACGACTTGGCTCAAGGTCCCCGCACTAGTCACTCACGGCGGCGACGATCCCCGGGTGCCGATCTCGATCAGCCTCAGGCTGAGTGAGCTCGAGCCCTCCCTCGTCATCTTCGAGGTGTTCCCGGGCGCTGGCCACCTGGAGTCGTGGAACACCGACCGGTCCCGCTACACGTCATTGGTGGAGTCGTTTCTGGCGCCGCTCGCGTCATGAGGGCTGTGCGCCCTGTTCACGGGGTCCGGACGGGTCCAGGCCGCGAACCTTGATGGTCGGTGGATTTCAGCGGCGCATCCCCCGGCGGACCGCGTCGATCAGGTAGGACCGCAGCCGGGCCGGAGGCACGATGGCCTGGACCGAACCCACCTGGTGCGCCCGCTCGATGCTGTGCACCCGGTCGAACTCGTCGGCGACCTGCCCTAGCTTCTCGGCGTGCACCGTGGGCCAGACCGACGCCAGCTCGGCGCGCAGCCTGGACGCCTCGTCCTCGTCTCCGCCTGAGGTGGCCTCGGCGGCCCTGGCCTGCAGGCCGGCCACCCGGGGATCGGCCGACGTGCGCTTGTTGACCTCCGCGGCGAACACCACCGCGGCGGCGGGCGCCCCGCCGATCACCGAGGCGTAGGAGCCGTCCACGGCGGCGACCTCCATGGTGTCGTTGAGCGTCCCAGAGAACACGACGAACGCCCCGCCGTGATACCGCGAGACCACGCAGAACACGATCGGGCCGTCGAAGTTGACGATCGCTCGGCCGATCTCCGCGCCGTACTCCAGCTGAAGCCGGCGTAGCGACTCCGGCGAGCCGTCGAACCCGGACAGGTTGGCCAGGATCACCAGCGGGCGGTTCCCGCTGGCCGCGTTGATCGCCCGCGCCGTCTTCTTCGACGACAAGGGGAACAGCGTGCCGGCCGTCCACTGGGACGGGCCGTCCACCGGGGAGAGCCCGTGCCGGGGCAGCGGGCGGGACTCGAAGCCGATCACCGCGACCGGCTGCCCGCCCAGGTGCGCGTCGAGCACCACGGCCGACTCGGCGTCGGCCATGTCGGCCCAGCGTTCCAGCGTCGGATGGTCGGCGTCGGCCACGCCGCGCAGCACCGAGCGGATGTCGAAGGGCTTCTTGCGCTCGGGGTTGGTCGCGGCGCCGAAGATCTCGCCGAGTGCGCCGAACTCGGTGCCCGGGCCGGAGTGCGGCGACACCGAGATATCCCGGTCGTCCGGGTCGGTGGTCGGAGCCGGCCGGGGGAAGCGCTCGCCCTCGGCCACATACGCGTGCTCGTAGTGCGCCAGCAGCACGTCGACGGCCGCGGACAGGTCCGGCGCCCAGTACTGGGCCTCGCCGTTCGGGCCCATGATCCGGTCGTAACCGCCGATGCCGAAGTTGTCCTCGGCCGAGACCCCGCCGGAGTAGTCCAGCGACTGCTTCCCGGTCAGGACCATGGCCGAGTACGGGGTCATGATCAGGATGCCCTTGGTGTGCATCAGCATCGTGGCCTCGGCGTTCCAGTACGGCTGGGCGCCGACGTTGATGCCGGTGACCACGACGTTGATCTCGCCGCGGTCCTGGGTGAATTCGACGATCCCGCGCAGCGCCCGGGAGATCCAGTCCATCGTCTCGGTACCGGAGTCCATGGAGATCTTGGCTCCCGCCGAGATGGCGAACCACTCCACCGGGGCGTGCAGCCGCCGCGCCAGGTCGAGGGCGGCGAGTACCCGGCGGCACTCAGGCTCGGCCAGCGCGCCCAGCGCGCGTGTCGGGTCACCCATCAGCACGACCCGGCGCATCCCCTCGGGGTAGCGCATGGTCGGCGTGCTGACCACGCCTAGCACCAGGTTCGCGGTATTCAGCCCCGGCTCCCGGTCCACCGGTGCCGGGGAGCCCGACTCGTCGAGGTCGTATTCGGTGAACGTGCCTGGGGCGCCCCCAGGATCCGGCGACCGGGTGATCAGCGGGATGAGCTCGTACGGGTAGACGGTGCCGCGGCGGCGAGCCCGGATTACCTTCTGCGTGTAGGAGTTCAGCTCGCGCAGCGGCTCCGGCGGCGGGTCGGTGAGCCGCAGCGTCAGCCCGGCGCCCGGCGGCCGCGACATCCGCAGCATCAGCTCGCGGGCCCCGCCGTCCGGGGAAGCCATCTTGAACTGGACCATCACCTGCTCCAGGCCGAGGCCTTCGGTGCGCGGCGCGAGCGCCTTGATCACCTGCTCGAACTCGTCGATCGTGGCGTCCACGACCGGCCAGACGTAGAGCTTGACCCGGTTCCAGTCCAGCCTGGCCAGCTCGCGGTCGGCCGAACGCGCCGCGCGCAGGCTGTCCAGGCAGTCGTCCAGGGTGCGCTCGAGCTGCGGCAGGCCGCGGACCCGCCGGTCCTGGTCGCGCAGGATGGTCAGGTCGCGGACGTCGGCCAGCACCATGAGCCGCTGGTCGTCAGGTACCTCGCGGCCCCGGATGCGGAACAGGTGCACGTCGGGCGCCGCGGGCAGGCGGGTCAGCTCGAACCGGGAGAAGCGCCACAGGCCCAGGCGTTCGGCGATCATCGGGTGCAGATCGCGCTGGGTCCGGTCCTCCTCCGGTACACCGTCCGGTCCCGGGCGGAAGGTGTACCAGGCCGGCCAGCCGTCGCCCGTCTTGCGTACCGCCACCGCGACCCGCTCGACGGCGGGCGGGACGGCGCCGAGCTTGCCGCGGATCCGCCCGGCGCGGGCATCAGGGTCGCCGTCGGCCTCGTCCTCGGGGGTCTGGGACGTCACGTAGAGGTCGACGAGCACGGTACGGCCGGCCGCGAGGGCGCCGGGCAACTCCGGCAGGTCGGATTCCGCCGCGCTTTCCGTGCCCTCGGCGACGGTCGCGATGACCAGGTAGTCCTGCCCGTCGTGGGTGTACTCGGCGGTCAGCAGCGGTCGGCCGTCGCGCTCGGTGACCTGAACGTTCTCCAGCGGCCGTATCCGGTAGTAGCGCCGGGTCATGACCTCGAGCATGACCGCGTGGTCCCGCTCGGTGAAGACGCCGAGGATCGGCGCGCCTGAGGCGACGATGGCCTCGATCTGGGCCGCCCTGGCCTGGGGGTCGGACGACAGGTGGTCGAGTTCTGCCCGTACCTGCTGCTGGGCCCGGGCCTGCTCGGCAGCGACGGCCGGGGCGTCGAAGCACCGGTACCGGACCTGCCGGGCCAGGTCGCCGACGGCGGGGTGGCGCAACTGAGTGGCCGACATGAGCTGGTCGACGACCCGCTGGTAGTCCTCGCGGGCGTTGTCCGGTAGCGGTTGCGGGTCGCGCAGCCGCCAGCGCAGCAGTTCGGCCACGACCGGCATGTGATCAGCCGCGCGGCGGTGGGCCAGGAAGATCCGGTACAGCGCCGGCCCGAGCTCGGGCGAGGGCTCGAGTCCGGTGATGCCGTAGTGGGCGAGGGTCCGGCGCAGCTTGATCCGGAACGACTCGGGCAGTCCTTCCGCGTCGGCGTCCAGGGAACGCAGGTAGGCGTGCAGGTACTCCTGCTGGTTGTGAGCGGCCTCGGCGTCCACCGCGGCCTCGTCGTCGGCTTCGGTCTCGCTTGGCACCCGCCGGTTGCGCCACAGCGCGGAAATGTCGGCGAAGATCCGCAGGATGTCGGTCTCGCCGGCCAGCAGCCTGGGGTCGCCGGCCGGAAGCTCCACTCGCGCGGCGGCCAGCCTCTTCAGCTGACGTCGGGCCTCGTCCCCGTCGATGTCGAAGCCGAGCACCATGGAGCGCAGGGCCGCCAGCGCGTCGGCGGCGGCCGCCGCCGGGTCGTGTTCGTCGCCGCCTGCGCCGGCCAGCGCGCTCAGGTCGACCCGGGCGTCCGACTCCCGGCCGCCGCCAGTCTCGAGTTCCTGATCCTGCTCGATCCTGACCAGCTTGGCGCCGGTCTCGACCTGGGTGTTGACGTCGACGAGCACCTCGGCGACCCGGCCGGCCACCGGGGCGCGCAACGCCGTCTCCAGCTTCATGCTCTCCACGATGGCCACGACGTCGCCCGCCGCGACCTCGTCGCCGGCGCCGACCGTAATGGCTACCACCATGGCCGGGGCCGGGGCGCGGACCAGTCCCGCCTCGCCGCCGGAGAGCCGGTGCACCGCTCCGTCGACCTCGACTAGGTAATCCGGGCCCTGCGCGACCGAGAGCACGTCGAAGTGCTGGCCGCCGACGCCGAGGGTGAGCTCGAACCGGCCCGACTGCTCGACGTCGACCTGCACCGCGCGGCCGTCCAGCTGCACCCGGTACCGACCGGGCCGCGGCCGGGACACCCGGAGCTGGTAGGCCTCGGAGCCGACGCGGACGTCGGCCTGATGCCACGTCTCGTGGCCTACCTCCGGGCGCCCGTGCTCAGCAGAGGTGAACAAACGGTCCTGCTGGCGCCGTGCGTGCGCCTGGTAGGCCTCGAAGGCGGTGGCCAGCAGCGCGATATCGACCCGCCGCGGCGGGGTGTAGCCGTCGGCCATCATCGTGTCCAGCCAGGTCGTGTCGACCTCACCGCGGATGAACTCCGGCCGGTCTATCAAGTCGAGCAGGAAGCCCTTGTTCGTGGTCCCGCCCTTGATCACCGCGGCGGTCTGCCGGAGCGCACGGGACAGCCGGGCGCGGGCCTCGGCCCGGTCCCGGCCCCAGGCGATCACCTTGGCGATCATCGAGTCGAACTGCGGCGGGATGACATCGCCCGCCGAGACCCCGGTGTCGACCCTGATGCCGGGGCCTGCGGGCAGCGCCAGGTGCTCGATCAGGCCCGGCGCGGGCGCGAAGTCGCGTTCCGGGTCCTCGGCGGTCAGCCGGGCCTCGATGGCATGCCCGTGCACCGGCGGCTCGCCCGTGACCTTGTCGAGCAGAGCCCCGGCCTCGGCCAGGGCGCCGCCGGCCGCGATGTGCAGTTGCAGCTTGACGATGTCCAGGCCGGTGGTCGCCTCGGTGACCGGGTGCTCGACCTGCAGCCGGGTGTTGACCTCGAGGAACGACAGCAGCCGCTCCCCCGGCTCGTAGAGGAACTCCACGGTGGCGGCGTTGACGTAGCCGGCGGCCCGGATCAGCTCCGCGGCGTGGGCGCGCACCATCTTCTCCTGCTCGGCGGGCAGCACCGTGGAGGCGGACTCCTCGATCACCTTCTGGTTGCGCCGCTGCACGCTGCAGTCCCGGACGCCCAGCGTCCACACCGTGCCCTTGGCGTCGGCGACGACCTGCACCTCGACGTGGTGGCCGCCGCGGATGGCCCGCTCGAGGAACATCGTCGCGTCGCCGGCTGTCTTCGACGCCTCCGAGCTGGCCCGCTCGAACGCCTCGTCAAGCTGCTCGGCCGACCGGACCAGCCGGATGCCGCGCCCGCCGCCGCCCGCAGTCGCCTTGACCATCAGCGGATAGCCGATCGACTCCGCTGCGGCCTGCGCTTCCTTCAGGTCGGCCACCGGGCCGCCGCTCCACGCCGCGAGCGGCACGCCGGCCTCTTCGGCCAGCCGCTTGGACTCGATCTTGTCGCCGAGCCTGCGCATGACGTCGGCCGACGGGCCGATGAAGGTGATCCCCAGCCGCTCGCACAGCTCGGCGAACTCGGCCTTCTCCGAGACGAACCCCCAGCCCGGCCACACCGCGTCGGCCCGGCACTCCCGCAGCGCGCGCTCCAGTTCGGCGTAGTCCAGGTAGGGGCTGGCGGCGAACGCCTCACCGGGGTCCGCCGGGCCGATGAGCACCGCCTCGTCCGCCTCGCGCACGAACGTCGCGCGCCGGTCGGCGGCCGTGTAGAAGGCGATGACGCGCAGCGGCGGCCGCCCCTCGGCGTTCCACTCCCGGACGGCGTTGATCAGCCGCATGGCCGGCTCGCCCCGGTTGACGACCGCGACCCGGCTGAATGCGCCCTGGCTGTCGATGCTCATCGGGTCACCCACCGAACGCCGCGCGCATGTCGTCACTGGTGCCGCCGGCCGCCCGGCGCGGCGCCGCGGCCTGTGGGACGACGTCCAGCACCACCTCGTCCGCCACGATGGCCGGGTCGACCTGCAGCACGGCGTAGCCGCCGACCGCCCCGGCCCCGAAGCCGGGCGCGAAGACCCGCGTCCTGCGGGTTATCACGCCGTCGCGCACCGCATCGAACAGCGCGATCGGGATGCTCGCCGCCGACACGTTCCCCATCCGCTCCACGTTGAAGTACAGCTGGTCGGCGGCCAGCCCGGCCTTGCCTGCCAGGTTGAGGATCATCGTCTTGTTGGCCTGGTGCGGCACGATCAGCTCGATGCTCTCGAGCAGCGTGCGCCCGGGGTCGTCGGGATCGGGGAGCTGGCCGAGCTCGTCCAGCATCTGGGTCAGGTAGCGCTGCACCAGCGACTTGACCTCGGGACCGTACACGGTGATGTCGTTGTCGAAGTCCGCGTTCGGCCAGATGATCGAGTTGACCTCGGTATGCGGCCCGCTGGCGTAGGTCTGCACGACCTCCACGTCGCCCGGGTCGCCGTCGGGGGCCGGGCCGATGACCATCGCCGCCGCCCCGTCCCCGAAGATCATCCGCGAGGTGCGGACGCTGCCGATCTTGTCGGAGAACTTCTCCACGCAGACCAGCAGCACTGGCCGGCCGACCTCCTGGAGCTGCCGGATGGCCTCGGCCATCCCGTAGGGCAGCCCCGCGCAGGCGGCGACCAGGTCGGCGGAGGCATGGGTCTGCAGCAGGCCGAGCTCACCGGATATCCAGCACGCTATGGACGGGATCAGGCGGTTGCTGGTGCACGTGCTGACCAGCACGGCGCCGATTTCCTCCGGAGCGCGGCCGGATTTGGCCAGCGCCGCCCGGACCGCGGGCAGGGCCAGCTGCTCGGGCTCCCGGCTGCTGTAGCGGCGCTGATTGATCCCGGTTTTCGCGCTGATCTCCGCGGCGGTCATCGGCGACCACGAGAAGCTCGCGTTCCTGATGACGTCGTCGTTGCTGCAGACATACTCGCCGCGCACGACCGCGAGGGCCTCGAGCTTCGGCTGGATCCGGAACGCCTCCCGCACCCGGACCGGCGGATATGGCCTCACCGGAGCCACGGCCTCAATCGGCCCGTTCTGGCTGGCCACGGTGTCCGGTTCGCGGCCGCCGGCCGTCGAGCGCCTGACCCGCTCGATGAAGGCCAGGACGTCGCGGTTGCGCGGATGGAGGGCGACCACGAAGTCGTCGTCGCCGATCTCGCCGGGCCCGCGCAGCTCGGTGCGCGCACGATCCCACGGGTACTGGTTGTGCAGCACCATCGCCCACCGCATCAGCGCCTCGAGCTCCGGGACGTCCTCGTGCGCGTCGAGGATCTGCTCGAACGTGAACGCCGGGTAGTCGGGGTCATGGTCCGGCATCACGAACGTCAGCGCCGCTGGCTGGCTAAGGAACTCGGCCACGGTCGGCTTGATCGCGGGTAGTTCGGTGGCGTGGTGCAGCTTGGTGCTGAACACGCCGAACAGCAAGTCGAACACCCTGTCCTCGGTGCCGGCGTCCCACGTCGCGGGCAGCTCACGGAAGGCGTGTTCGACCGCGGTCACCTTCCGCTCGCTGTCCTCCCACGGGGTCAGCACCGGCAGGAAGACGTCGTCGCGTCCCTTGGGCAGGTCACGCCATCTGGTCGGCCGCTTGTCGAACATGGTGATCGCGTACCGGTTGACCCAGAACAGGTTCTGCCCCAGGTCACGCAGTAGCTCGAAGCGCCCCGGATAACTGCCGGCCTCGACCCGGGCCAGGATGTCGGTACCGGTCGGCGCCTTGGCCTCGAAGTCCCGGCCGATCACCGCGGTGAACTGGTCGAGGGACTCCAGCACCGAGAAATCCAGCTCGCCGAGGAAGTTAGCCGGGAACACCAGTCGGTCGTGCTTATTGATCACGAAGGGCTTCACGGACTACCTCCTGGGCGGACTACCTGATCCGTCGACCGCCGGTCCTGGCGGCGCGGCACGGTGCCGGGTCGGGCCCTGGCACCGTATCTGTTCCCGTACCCCGAATCCGACGAGTATGTGTGTATCCGCCCGGCAAAGTGGCCTGAGCCGGAATGAATCCCGATAGCCGGGGCCGCTTTGGTGACGGCGTGGCAGGAAGCTCGCAGCCTGGCTCGTTCGGAAAGAAGGTCTTTATCTCCGAACGGACCGGGGTCCCCGCTCCTGGCTAGCTGCGTCAGATCACGTCGCGGCGCTTGGTCAGGGCGATTCCGGCAGCGACGAGAGCCACCGTGTATCCGATCATGATGACCCCGCCGACCCAGGCGGGCGGGGCGTACGGAAATGCCGACCGAGACCTGATCATGACCTCGGAGGCGACCGCGGGGGCGATGACCGGCGCCCCGAGCATCCAGCCCTGGTGGAAGAAGTTGTAGAGCGCGGTAAAGACGAGTTCCGAGCCGAAACTGCCCGCGTACACGACTATCGCGCCGATAACGGCGGCCATCTGGCTGCGTAGTACCGCTCCGAGACCGAGCCCGAAGACCCCCCAGGCGACGAACGCGAGCAGGTTCACCAGCACCGAACGGGCCATGGTCCATCCGGCTAGTGACGTGCTGATGTGCTGGGTGTACAGGAACAGCGGCGTGACCACCGCGGCGAGGACCGCGCCCACCAGCCAGAACAGCCCTCCGCAGCAGCCTGCGGCAGCCACCTTGGCCATCATGACCGTGGCCCGCCGCGGAACGGTCACGAACGTCACGGCCGCCGTCTGGTTCGCGAACTCACTCGTCACGACCAGCACGCCGAGGAGCAGCGCGAACAGGACGCCGAACAGCTGCCCCGAGGTCATCATGCTGGCGGCGATCGCGGCCACGCCCGCGGGAGTATGGGAACGCGCCGCCTCCGCGAGAGCCTGCGGGCCGTTGAGGCCCTGCTGCGGGTAAAGCTGATTGTGAGTACCGATCCCGTTAGTCGTCAGCGCCAGCGCCGTGAACACGATGAAACCGGCGAGGAAGAACCACCCGGTGCCCGTCGTGCGGATCTTCATGAACTCGGCCCTGACCAGGCGAGCCAGGGTGGTCCCGGTGCCGCCAGCCTGGTCCAGGGCGGTGCTGTCGAGCAGCGCTGTCATCGGATCGCCGCCTTTCCCGCGGTGAGCTCGAGGAACGCCGCTTCCAGGTCAGGGAGCTGCGTGACCAGCTGGTGGATGGCGACGCCCGCCCGCAGCGCGGCGTCGCCGATCGCCACCGCATCCGCCCCGGTGACGTACGCGCCACCGTTGCCAGCCGGGGTAACAACCACGTCGCCGCCGAGGACCGCCGCGAGCTTTTCCAGTTCGGGAGTGCGCACCAGGGTCCGGCTCAGGTATGGCAAAGAACCGATCACTGACGCCACCGTTCCCTGGGCGGCCAGCCGCCCGGCCGCGATGATGACCAGATCGTCAGCGAGCTGTTCCATCTCCCCGAGCAGGTGGCTGGATACCAGGATCGTCCGGCCCTGCGTGGCCAGGGTCCTGAGCAGGTCACGCATCCACCTGATGCCCTCCGGGTCCAGCCCGTTGGCAGGCTCATCGAGGATCAGCACCTGCGGGTCCCCGAGCAGGGCCGCCGCTACGCCGAGACGCTGGCGCATGCCAAGGGAGTAGCCCCGGAACGTTCGGTTCCCGGCTACGCCGAGCCCGACAAGCTCAAGCACCGCGTCCGCCCGTGCCAGCGGGATGCCCGCGGACTGGCAGACGATACGCAAGTGATCGCGCCCGGTGCGGTCCTTGTGCGCCGCGCCTGCCTCGAGGACCGCGCCGACGCGCCGGATCGGCTGATCCAGGTCGGCATAGCGGACGCCGCCGATGGTGGCCGTGCCCGCGGTCGGCTCGACCAGATCGAGCAGCATCCGCAATGTCGTCGTCTTCCCCGCACCGTTCGGGCCGAGGAACCCGGTAACCCGGCCGGGTTCCACGGTGAACGACAAGTCATCGACGGCCCTGACGCCGCGGTATTCCTTGGTCAGCCCGCAGACGTCGATCCGTCCCTGGGACATCAGCGCGGGGGAGATCCGCTTTCCGCCGAGCGGCCGGTCAGGGAAACCCGGCCCGGCGCCGTCTGCGCTTGCCCGGTCCTTACGGCTGCCGCCGCGATTAAGCCGTGCCAGCCACGCCAGGCCGCCGATGACGACGACCGCGAGCAGGACAACCATCTCACCCTCCAGCCGCGACCGCATTCGCCACATCGTGGGGCCGGCTGAGTCGCGGTGGCCGGCGAGTAGCTTTCGGGGCCCTAACTCTACATAGCAAGAGTTACGGCGGCAAGGGTGGTGTCGAGCCGTCGAGCCCGGTGACATACTCACACGATGACCGATCCCGAAGACAAGCCCATGCGTATCGAGGTGTCGCGTCTGATCGCCGCACCAGCCCACGAGGTATTCACCGTCCTGCGAGATCCACGCGGCCACGTCGACATCGACGCCTCCGGCATGCTCATGGACGCCACTGGCGAACCGGTCAGCGCCGCAGGCGACCGGTTCACGGTCCACATGGACCGCCGGGCACTTGGTGACCTGCCCTGGGAAGACTACGACGTCGAAGTAGTCATCACGGTCTTCGAACCCGACCGCGAGATCGCCTGGACCATCGAGGGGCGGCTCAAGCCCCCGTTGCGCCACGTGTACGGCTACCGGCTCGAGCCTGCCGGCACAGGGGTCCTCGTGACCTCCTATTACGACTGGTCGCAGCTCGACCCGAGCTGGCAGAGCACGTCGGGCTCATTCCCGGTGGTGCCCGAGAGCGCACTCAAGGCGACGCTAGGAATCCTCGACCGAACCGTCCGCCGCCGCCGCGCCGCCCAGCCTTGACCGTGCGCAGGGTACTGGAATCCCGGCAAACAACCGCAAAGCGGGGTCGAGCCTGGTGGTGGCGTGGAAGCCCGCGATGGCAGGATTGATCGTTGTGGCGGTGAACCGGATGCCGGCCGCCGAGGTTGAGGTGTCGGCGGATCTGGTGCGGCGGCTGCTCGCCGATCAGCACCCTGACCTCGCGCGCCTGCCCGTGGAGTTCCTGGCGAACGGCTGGGACAACGAGCTGTACCGGGTCGGGGATGGGCTCGTAGCGCGGCTGCCGCGCCGCGCCCTGGGCGCGGCGATCATCAAGAATGAGCAGCGCTGGCTGCCCGGGCTCGCCCCGAGGCTGCCCCTGCCCATCCCTTATCCAGAACGGACCGGGGTACCCGCGCTCGGTTATCCCTACTCATGGAGCGTGGTGCCCTACCTGCCGGGTGTGCCCGCGGCGGAGGCCAGCTCCTTCGACCCGGTGGCAGCCGCGGTCGCTGTCGGCGGGTTCCTCGGCGCGCTGCACGTCCCGGCCCCGGCGGACGCGCCGGCCAACCCTTTCCGCGGCGTCCCGCTGGCCGAGCGCGCCGGCAGCTTCGCGGCCAACCTCGCCCTGGTCACCGGTCAAGCCAGCCACGAGCTAGCCGACCGGGACGCGGTGCTCCGCGTGTGGGACGCGGCGCTCGCGGCCCCCGGCTACGGCGGCCCGCCTGTCTGGCTGCACGGCGACCTGCACCCGGCGAACATTCTCGTGAATGACGGCCGGGTCAGCGGCGTGATCGACTTCGGCGACATCACCGCGGGCGACCCAGCCAACGACCTGTCAGTGGCCTGGATGCTGCTCGCGCTCGGCTGCCATGACCGCTTCTGGTCGGCCTACCAGGCAGCCGGCGGCGCCGGCGGCCTGGTCGACGACGCCCTGCGGACGCGGGCCAGAGGCTGGGCACTGAACCTCGCGATCGTGTTCCTGGCCCACTCCGAAGACAATCCGGTACTCCTGGAAGCCGGCCGCCGCACCCTCAGCACCGTGCTAGAGGATCAGCGCGGACCAGCAGGGTAAGCGGCATCGGCGCCTGCAAGGAATGACACCATTAGGCACAGGCCGCCCAGCTGCTAGGAAAAGTCTTTTGAGGGTATGCCAGGGTTTTTCTGCCAGAAGGCTTCACAGTGCTCGGCGTCCAGGTCAACGGTCCAAACCCGGTCCGCTTGCCCATCCGGTCGAAGACGGATGGTGTATACCGCGAGGTTGTCGAACCGATCGCCACTGGGCGCCGTTCCAGTCTCGTGGATCAGGCAGATGGCCATACGGTCATCGGCGTAGATACAACGGCCGTCTTGGTAAAAGGTGCCATCGAGAGCCGCCGCGAACTCCGTAAGCATGAGCGCCAGGTCATCCTTGCCGCGAGCGCGGTGCCAGGGCCCGGCGCCAGGGCCATTTTCATACGCGATATCGTCGGCGTAGAGGTCGAAGGTGGGTGCGTAGTCACCTTGCCGGACCGCATCGAGTATCGCCTGGGTGCGATCGAAGTTGTGATGGTTGCTCATTTGTACCTCCAATGTCGTGGAGTCCGAGCAGCGTATCCCTAGAAAGCCCGAGCCCGATATGGCCATAACCGAACAGCTCCGGAATCCGAGGGATTATCTAGCGGCCCGAGTTGATCACCAGGAACGTACGTCCGCGATTCTGGTGACGGGTAGCTCCCAGTCGCTTCCGCGGGGACCTGCTAGCCGTTCCTGACGCGGGAGTTCGGATGCGCAAATATCTCGTAACGGCATTCAGCGCCAGGCAGGTGGAATTGCGGCCGAGACCGCGTGAAGGCCGCATGGAAATTCCTTCCGACAAGCGACCCTCAATCCGTCGCTGAAAGCATGGAGCACGAAGCCGCTTGACACTTCCCTCGGCTCGAGAGCGCGGCCCGCGCACCTGCCGCACGAGGCCGAGTTCGAGCGCACTCGCCCCTTCACTCTCCGACACGTCCCTCCCCGTTGCTGATCAGCTCATCACGGTCGCCGCCGGGTGGATCAGCTGGTGTCGCCGGGTATCTCCTGCGCGATCTCCCAGATGTGCCGCCCGATCGCGAAGTGACCGTCCGCATCCCCAGGACGATCCGCCGGCCCCTGACACCTCACCCCCCCGCCACTCGAACACACCGCGTCCACTCGCCGACGATGATGGCGAACTGCCCCTCCCTTCCGGGCCTCTCCAATCTCGGCACGGTTCCTTCGCCGCTGCCGCCGCATGCACGAAGACGTACATGCCCCAAACGCAGCACGATCGTATCGTCGTCCGCCGCTCGCGTCCAGCCGAAGACGTCCTGGTAGAACTGCCGCAGGCCCTGCATCCGGAACGACAGCCCGTGACCTGCTCTTTCCGCCAGCTCCCAGCAGTTCGCCCGCGTGTCCCGCGCCAGCGTCCGGACATAGTCCAGTGCTGTCGCGATGGTGCCGCGCCGCCGCATCACCCGGGCCAGCAGGCCGATGACCAGCGCGTCCGCTCTCTCGTCACAGGCCGCGGCATCCTCTATGCTGGCCACCGCGGCCGTGGCCTCGTTGTTTTGTATTTCCACAAAATCAAGGGAACGAGCCACGGCCGTCTCGCGCCTCAGCACCGCTAGCCTGTGCCTTAATCGAGACACCAGCCCCAGCAGGCACTCACGTAACCAGCGCTGCAGCAAACCCGCCACGGAAAACATAGCGGGCGAACACTCAACGTGAAACGGAACTGTAATCCGTGCCAGTCATCCGGGCGCGGCTTGTGTCCAGTCGACCTTCGAGGTCCGGAAGTACGTGAGGTCGTCTTGCGCCCACAGCCGGCCGTGCCAAGCAAGGCGATCACGGTGATCGGCCCAGGTGGCGAGCTGTGGATCGCTCCAGGCCTTGTGGGCGACGCCGGGCAGGCGAGGCAACAGCAAGAAGGACAGGTCGCCGAAGTCGGAGATGGTCTCAGCCCAGATCGCGGCTTCGACTCCCGCGATCTGCGCAGCGCGGCCCGGGCCGAGCGTTTCGGCGGGTTCCCAGTCGAACGACTGGGCGACGGTCATGGGCGCATAGATCCGCAGGCCGACGCGGCCGTTCCTGTCTGCCTGGGCGGGATCGGCGGACGGCTCGGCGTAGGGCACGTCAAGGTAGCAGTGGCTCTGCGGCGACACGACCGCGGGCACCGACGCCGCGGCCGCCGTCTCGACGTCGCGGCGCGCCAGGGCGAGGTCCGCGTCGGCCTTCGCGCGGACCTCGGCCGGCAGCGAGGCCGCCAGGGCGATGCCGGACCGCCAGTACTGGACGATGTCGTCCGGACCAAGACCTGCCCGGGCCGACTCCTGCCACGCCAGCGGCCGCTTGCCGATGGCGCGGACGAAGTCCCGCACCTGCCGCACGAATGACCCGTAGAGGTCATGCGGCATCCCCCAGGGCTCGTCACCGCCGATGTGAATGTACGGGCCCGGGAAGATCTCGGCCACGCCGGACAGCACGTCCTCCACCAGCGGCCACGTAGCAGGCAGCGCCGGGTCGAGCCATACGGCGCCGCCTCCGTGGCCGCACGGGAACTCGACGTCGTTGCGGCCGCTGGTCAGCTCCGGACGCATGCGCATGAGTGCCGACGCGTGTCCCGGCATGTTGACCTCGGGGACGATGGTGACGAAACGGTCGGCGGCGTAGGCGACGAGCGCGCGGAGATCGTCGGCGCCGTAGAAGGCGGCATCCGGCTCGCGGCTCTCGGCCGGACGCCCCACGGGCAGGCGCCAGCCCTGGTCGTCGGTGAGGTGCACGTGCAGGACGTTGAGCTTATAGAGCGCGAGCAGGTCGATCACCCGCCGGACCTCACCGGGCGTGAAGAACCTGCGCGCCAGGTCAAGCGAAAGACCGCGCCAGGCGTACCTGGGCGCGTCGACGATCCGCCCGCCCGGCAGCGAGACCTCCCCCGCCCCGCCGTACTGAGTCGCGGCCAGCTGGATGAGCGTGGTCAAGCCGCGCGCGACGCCAACCGGTTCCGGGGCACGCAGGACAACCTGACCGGCATCGACCGTCAGCGAATACCGCTCGTCGGGAGGACCGTCGCCCGTCGGCGGGACACCCAGTGGCGCCGGGAGCACGCCAGATTCGTCCCCGGCGGCGAGCTCGATCCTGACGGACGGTTCGCCTGACCCCGGATGGCCGGCCATCGGCGCGACGCGCAGCCCCGTGCGGCGCCGGATCTCCGAGCAGAATCGCTCGACGATCGGTTCCACCTCCGCAGCGGTGTAAGCGATCCTGGTGCCCGGCCGCAGCGCAAACCGGCCTGCGCCGGGGTCGAACCGGACCGGGGCCGGTATGACGGGGTGGCTCATCTCGCCGGGCTGCCAGCCGGGACCGAGCCGTCCGTGCTGGCCTCCATCAGCGCGACGTGGCACGCGGCGAACTGCGACGGGGCCACCTCCCCGAGTTGCGGCGTGATGTGACGGCACTCCTCGATGGCGAACGGGCAGCGCGGCTCGAAGCGGCACCCGGGCGCGGGGTTGACGACCTTCGGCGGCTCGGCCGCATCCGCTGGCCCCGAGTCGTCGCGCGGGCCCCTGGGGTCGGGTACCGCGGAAAGCAGGAGCTGCGTATAGGGGTGGCGAGGAGCGGCCATGACCTGCTCGACCGGGCCGACCTCCACGATGTGGCCGGCGTACATGACGATCAGCCGGTCGGCCAGGTACCGCGCCGAGGCCAGGTCGTGCGTGATGTACAGGAGCGAGACGTCCTCGCGGGCCCGTAGCTCGGCCATCAGGTTCAGCAGGCCAACCCGGATGGAGACATCCAGCATGGATACCGGCTCGTCGGCGACGATGAGCTTCGGCCGGAGCGCGAGCGCCTGCGCGAAGCCGACCCGCTGGCGCTGGCCCCCGCTCAGCTCGTAGGGGTACTTGGACAGCATCGTCTCGGCGGGCTGGAGGCCGACGGCCTCCATGACCCGGATCGCCTCGGCGCGGCGGCCCGCACTGCGGATGTCCGGCCGGTGCAGCTCGATCGCGCGCATGATGCCGTGCGAGACCCGGTAGGCGGGGTTGATCGAGGCGTACGGATCCTGGAAGACCATCGGCACGTGGCCGCGATAGGCGAGCCGGTCGCGCCGTCCGCGCTGCGCGCTGATCGGCTTGCCCTCGAACCGGATCTCACCGGAGTCCGGGGCGTAGACCAGGGTCAGCAGCCGGGCGATAGTGCTCTTGCCGCTGCCGCTCTCGCCGACCAATGCGACGATCTCCCGGCGCCCGATCGCGAAGCTTACGTCGTCGACTGCGTGCAGTGTCTTCTTCGACCAGAAGCCGGGGAGGCTGAACTGCCGGGAAACGTCGTCCACCTCGAGCAGCGGAGCCGACGGGGTTTGCGCCACGTGCTGCGGCTGGTCCTGGGCCTGGGCGGGGGCGGGCGCGGCCTCGGCGACGCGCGCCGACCGGCCGGCCAGGGTGCCGGTCCCGGCCGGCGCGTGCTGGTACAGCAGGCACCGTACGACCGAGTCGCCCATGTTGTACAGGGGCGGCTGCACCGACGAGCACTCGGGCAGGGCGTCGGCGCAACGAGGCTGGAAACGGCAGCCCGGCGGGGGCGCGGCCACATTCGGCGGCGATCCGGCGATGCCGGTGAGCGGGACCTTGGGGCCGCGGACCGAGGGAAACGCCTCGAGGAGCGCGCGGGCGTACGGGTGCCGCGGCGCGGCGAGCAGCGAAGCGGTAGAGCCGAGCTCGGCCACCTGGCCGGCGTACATGACCAGCACGCGGTCGGAGAAGTTCCCCACTAGCGAGATGTCGTGGGTGACGAAGATGGTGGCAAACCCGAGCCGGTTCTGCAGCTCCTTGATCTGCCGCATCAGTGATCGCTGCGCCACGACGTCCAGCGCCGAGGTCGGCTCGTCCATGATGACCAAATCGGGGGTGAACAGCAGCGCCATGGCGATCATGCACCGCTGCCGCATCCCGCCCGAGAGCTGGTGCGGATAGCTGTCCAGGTGGATCGCGTCGATCGAGACGAGGCGCAAGACCTCCCTGGACCGTTCGGTAATTTCCTCCTTCGACATGACCGAATGCGCTTTGCAGGCGTCCCGCATGTGCTGACCAATGGTCATCACCGGGTTCAGTGAGTTCATCGCGCTCTGCATGACGACGGAGAACTCCTGCCAGCGGACTTGCCGGAGTTGCTTGTCGCTCAGCTGCGCCATCTCCCGGCCGCGGAAGACCACGCTGCCGCCGGTGATGCCCGCGGGCTTGACCAGGAGCTGCGAGATGGCGAGCATGAGGGTCGATTTCCCGCACCCGGACTCGCCCACCACGGCGAGAAACTCGCCCTCGGCGAGGTCGAAGTCGACGTTATCGACGGCGACGACCGGGGCGGCGTCGGTGGCGTAGGCCACCGACAGCCCCCGGACCTCGAGCAGCGAGCCGGACCGCGGCGCGGGCCCGTTGCCGACGGGCGCGGTGCTGGCGCGCTTGGTGCTGGCGCGGTCGGTGCTGGCGCGGTCGGTGCTGGCGCGGTCGGTGCTGGCGGGCCCGGGATCGGAACGGACCGCGGGCTTGCGGGTCAGGCGGCGCACCGGGCGAAGGGCCGGATTCGAGATCTCGTCGAAGGCGTAGTTCAGGAACGCGAAGGCCCCGCCGAGCAGGGCGATGCAGACGCCCGGCATGATCGCCCACAGCGGCAGGCCGGCGCCGAGCGCCTCGTTGTTCTGCGCCCAGTACAGCATCGTGCCCCAGCTCTGTGCGCTCGGGTCACCGAGGCCGATGAACTGCAGGCCGGCCGCCGTGAGCACCGCGAATACGGCCGACCCGAGGAACGTCGCCACTATGAGCGAGGTCAGCGTGGGCAAGATCTCGGCCACGATGATGTAGCGCCGGCGTTCCCCGCGGACGTTCGCCGCGGTGAGGAAATCCCGGTTCCGCAGGGAGAGCGCCTGCACCCGCAGCTGCCGGGCGCCGTAGGACCAGCCCAGCGCGCCCAGGACGATGATGATGTCCGTCAGCCCGGCGCTGCGCAGGTACGCCGCGATGACGATGATCAGCGGGAGGATCGGGATCACCAGCAGCACGTCGGTCAGGAGCGAGAGGACGCCGTCCGTGACCCCGCCGAGGTAGGCCGCCGAGACGCCGACGAGCACCGCGATCAGGGTGGCCAGCCCGCCGGCCGCCACGGCGATGATGAGCGTCTCGCGCGCGCCCCAGATGAGCTGCGAGAAGATGTCCTGCCCCTGGGAGGTCGTGCCGAGCCAGTGCGCGCCGGATGGTCCTAGGGCCCGCGGGAAGCCGATGTACGTCGGGCTGTACGGCGCGATCTGACCGGGAAAGGAGGCCAGCACCACGAAGAACAGCAACAGGATCGCGCCCGCGGTCCCCTTGCGGTCCCGCAGGAGAGCGCGCACGAACCTGCTGCTCGCGTTCCTGCTGTCCCTGCGGTTCATCATCGGCGGCGCGCTAACCAGCCTGCCTGGTCCGGGGATCGATGATCGCGGTGACCACGTCGGCGGCCAGCACGCTGAACAGGACCGCGACGGTGATGAGCAGGAACAGGGCCTGCATGACCGGGTAATCCAGCCCCTGCACGGCGGTCAGCAGCAGGGTCCCGAGGCCCGGGTAGTTGAATACGTACTCCACCACGATCGCGCCGGAGACCACGAAGCCGAGCGACATCGCGAATCCAGCCAGGTTGGGCAGGATCGCGTTCCGCCCGACGTAAGCCCACATGATGCGCCACGGTTTCAGGCCCATGGCGCGCGCCGTGCGGACGTAGTCGTCGGCCATGACCGTGATCACGTTGTTCCGCATGGTGAGAATCCAGCCGCCGATGGCCGTGAGCAGGATCGTCAGGCCCGGCAGGACGGCGTGCTCGAACACGTCGATCAGGTAGTGCGCGTTCAGCCCGGGCGTGTCGTTGAGGAAGTTGTAGGCGCCCTCCTGCGGGAAGATGCCGAGCCTGATGGCGAATACGTAGATGAGGATCAGCCCGAACCAGAAATAGGGGAAGGCCGACGTGATCACGAAGATCGGCGGCAGCGCGCTGTCCAGCCAGGTGCCCCGCCGCCACGCGCTGACCAAGCCGATCAGCGTGCCGAGGAGGAAGGCGAGGATGGTCGTGACCCCAACCAGCCCGACCGTCCACGGCAGGGCGTGCAGCACCATCGTGGTCACCGACGTGCCGAAGCTCGTGGTGATCGAGATGCCGAAATTCAGCGTCAGGACGCGTTCCCAGTACGCGAAGTACTGGGAGACCAGGCCTCCCTGGTAACCGCCGCCGAGCAGGACGGTCAGCGCATGGATGGCTTGCGGGTTCAGGTGCGGGTGCTCTGCCTCCAGGGCCTGGACCGGGTTGCCCGGCATGAGGCGCGGGATGAGGAAGTTCAGGCTCACCGCCGCCCAGAACGTGACGACGAAGAATCCCAGTCTTCGCAGGACGAACGGCATCCCGCGCCTTTTACTTCTCGTACAGGTGCAGCAGGAGCACCGCCCAGTCCGGGACGGCGTACTGGGCCGGCTGCGCGTACGGGTTGCTCTGCGTCACCCATCCGCCGATGTTCTGGGTGTCGTACTGGTACCAGTCGACCGCCTCGGTGACCGGGATCACCGGCACGTCCGACAGCATCACCTGCTGCAGCTCATCGACCACCTGGTGCTGGACGGTCGAGTTCGTCGTGGCCGCGTACTGTTCGATCAGCGCGTCGGTCGACGGGCTGGAGTACCGTTCCCAGTTGGTCGCGGCGGTCTTGCCGATCGGCGCGGAGTTCGGCGAGTACAGGATGGCCCGCAGTTCGTAGTACGGGGTTGGGCCGCCGCTGTCCCAGTCGTAGGCCAGCTGGTAGTTGCCGGTGTAGATGTCGGAGTCGAACGTCGTGTTGGACAGGTTGTCCGGCGTGACGGCGATGCCGACGGCCCGCAGCTCGCTCTGGAGCACCTGGACCGAGGCGACCCAGTCGGAGAAGCCGCCGTTGTTGATGATCGTGAACGACAGCGAGTGGCCGTTCTTGGCGAAGATGCCGTTGCTGCCCCGGGTATAGCCGGCCGCGGTCAGGATCTGGATGGCCTTGGCCGGGTCATAGGCGTAGGCGTTGCCGTACTGGGCTGCCGCGCTGGAGTCGTACCAGCTCGAGAACGTCGGCTTCACGATATCGGTCTGGTTCGACGCCGGCTCGTAGCCGTACTCGCCGGTCGTCGAGACCTGAGCCCGGTTGATCGCGTATGCCATCGCCTGGCGCACCGGCAGGCTCAGCTGCGGGTTGGTCAGGTTGAACCAGACCATGACGTTGTAGACCGGCTCGAACCAGTAGTGGTAATTCTTCGGGTTCGCGCTGATGTAGAACGACTGGATGTTCGGAATGAACTGCGAGCCCCACTGGTCCGTGCCGTCCTTCAGGTCGGCATTGGCGGAGTTGTTCGACAGGTAAGACGGGAAGTTGACCGTCTCGATCTTCGGCAGCCCGGGCTGCCAGTAGTTCGCGTTCTTCTTGTACTGGATGTTGGCCGCGCTGCAACTCGACATCGTGAACGGCCCGGTACCCACCGGATGCTGGTCGAGGTAGGTGACCGGGTTGCTGATCGTGGACCAGATGTGCTGGGGGACGATTGGCGTCTCGTCCGCTATGTAGTAGAAATACGGCACTGCGGCGGTCTTGAAGTTGAACACGACTTGGTTAGAACCTGACATCGCGACGCTGCTCAGCACCGACCAGTCCGAGTTCAGGTCGAGCGCCGGGTACTTCTTCAGCAGGTCGAAGGTAAAGAGCACGTCCTTCGCGCTGAAGGGCTGCCCGTCTGACCACTTGACTCCGTTACGGATCGTGAAAGTCAGGGTCTTGTCGCTGTTGGACCACGCCCAGTTGGTGGACAGCCATGGTGTGGTGGCGCCGTTCTTCAGCGAGTCCACGTAGACGAGCTCTTCGTAGACCGGCCCGAACGAGGCGAACTCGACGGAGGCGTTGTAGGGGTTGAACTGGCAGTTCCAGGTCTCGCCGTACTCGTCGGAGATGGAGACGGTGCCGCCGGAAGCGGAACCGCTACTACCGGACGAATTGTTGCTGGTACCGCCGCACGCGACGGCGCCCAGTGCGATCACGATGCCGAGGACCGTGACCTGTCGTGTCCACCTGCCACCTCTCACCGCGGGTCCTCTCACCGTGGGTCCTCCTCTCGGGTCAGATCGGAGGGCCAGGCTGCGCTTCCCAGCTCGGTCCGGCCATCGATGAGTCACAGTAACTCCGGGGCCACAAAATGGGACAGAGCGGAAAGATCACCGTGATCAAAACGCAGCCGATGAGGTCGCGCACCTCGGCCCTTCCGGTGGCAGGCGGCAGGCCGCCGTCACGTTACGGCTTCGGCCAGGGGATGGCCGCCTGCGACTTGGGTGAGCGTGGTGAGCAGGGCGGCAGCGGCCATGCCGCCGAACTCGCCCGCGCCGTCGATGCCGCACCCCCCCGGTGGCCGCCTGGATACGCAGCAGTGACGCCGGCTGAGACAGCCGGGCTGAACGTCAACTGCCTGCTGAGGCAGCAGGATCGGTGGTCAGCGGCGGCGCATCGAGGCCGCAGTGCATGCAGTGCCCGGGCACGGACGCTCCCGCCGGCTGGGAGCTCATGCCGGGGTTGGTGATCGTGACCGCAGCGAGCAGCCCGCCCGCGGCGCACAACCCGCCCGAGATGAGCGCCGCGATCCTGAATCCGGCGGCGAGCGCGTCCGGGTGCAGGTAGGCCTGGCCGGTGATGCCCGCCAGCGCCGGCAGGATGGCGACCGCCAGCAGGCCGCCGAACCGGGCCAGGTCGTTGTTGACCGCCGAAGCGATGCCCGTGGTCATATCGCGTCGGACCTACCGGAATCGAACGGGCTGGCCAGCCGCATCGCTCCGTACCCCGAGCGCCGGACCTGCAGGTGGCCGAGCGGGAAGGCGGACATCATGCCACAGTCTTATAACCAGGAGCAGTGAGCGATCCTCACCTGATCCAGGTGGTTCAAGCAGGTGGACCTGCACCACCGGGATCCGGAGACCGTCCCGTTAGCGGGTGAAGCCGTCCCGAGCAATCTCCACACCCCAAGCTCGCATGAGTCTACTGACAGAAGGTGTCAGGAGACCGGTCATAGCGTGCCCTTCATTGCGCGCAACGATGGCTAAGGACCATTTCGGATGACGAAAGCCGAGGCGAAGCAGTGAAGATCGGACTTCTGATATTCTTGGCTAACGATCGCGAAACCGGCAGCGAGCGTTCTTATGATACGATCCACGCTATCGTGCAGCAGTCGGAAATAGACGGTTTCGATAGTATCTGGCTCGCTGATCACCTTCTCTATCACGATCCCGGTGAGCCGCCCCGAGGGATATGGGAATGCTGGACCGTGCTGGCCGCCCTAGCCGAGGCCACACGGCGCGTGGAGATCGGCACGCTTGTGCTCTGCAATTCCTTCCGCAATCCGGCGGTCTTGGCGAAAATGGCAACGGCCGCCGACGAGGTGAGCTGCGGGCGCTTGACCTTGGGTGTCGGCGCGGGATGGAACGAGCCGGAGTATAAGGCGTTCGGGTTGCCCTTCGATCATCGCGTGGACCGTTTCGAAGAAGCCTTGCAGATCCTCAGGCCACTGTTGAAAGAAGGGCATGTCGATTTCGCGGGAAATTATTATCAAGCGCGGCACTGTGACAACGTGCCGCGCGGTCCGCGGTCAGGGGGGCCGCCGTTGATGGTGGGAGCCGAAGGTCCCCGCATGCTCAGGCTGGCAGCACAGTATGCCGACCTGTGGAACATAGGCTATATGGGCAAACCTGAAACAATGGCCGAGCCGCTCGCCAGAATCGGAGCCGCGTGCCGCCAGGTAGGGCGCGACCCCGCGACGATTGGCGTAACTGCGCTCATCGGTCTCTGGTTTCCCGATCTCCGAGCAGAGAAACCGGATTTCTTCGACAATCCGCTGACAGGTACGGTACAGGAGATCGCAACGGCAATGCTTGGCTACGCGGAAATCGGCGTACAGCACCTAATGTTTCAATGTGCACCTTACACTCCCGAAGCGCGTCAGCGGCTTACTGAGGCGCTCCAGCTTTACCGCGTCATGGAGCCGGTCCGGAAGTAATAGACCTGCCTTCACTCAGCGGCGAGCGAGCGGCCGATGATCTCCTTCATGAGATCGCTGGAACCGTGGGGAACCGCTCAGTGCCATGGCCTGGCCGCCCGCTCCGCCCAGTAGGCGTCGGGGGCTTCGGCGAGGCTGAGCGCCGGAACCTGGCCTACGGTGAGCCCGGCCAGGTTCTCATCCAGCTGCGTGCGGGTCACAGCGCCGGACAGCACAACCGATGCCCACGGCTGGGCCAGCGCGGCGGCCAGCGCGATCGCGTCCTCGGTGACACCGCGCGCCGCCGCCAGCGCGGTCAACGACGCCGGCGGCCCGCCCGCCGGAGTCAGCCGCCCGTTGGCGACCGCCTCCTTGACCAGGACCGCCCACCCTGCCGCCGCGGCTTCGGCCGCGGCGGGACCGACGGATGGCTCCAGGAGGTTCCATGTCACTTCCGTCGCCGTGAACAGCTGCTGCCCGTCAACGGTCAAGGTCAGCGCCCGGCGGATCGTTTCGGCCTGATGCGGGCCGCTCGCGCTCAGCCCGATGATCACACCCTCGGAGCGCAGCCGGGACAGCGCGGCCAGCAGCGCAGCGTCGGTAAACAACCCGGAATCAAGGGTCAGCGAATGCACCTGATACAAGGTCAGCCGGTTACCGAGCAGGGCCCGGCTTTGCGCCAGCTGGGTCGTGAACGTGGCCAGCGAATGTTCCTTGACCTCCTGCTGAGGAGCGTCGAGCCGCCAGCCACCGGTAGAGCGGTATCCCCACTTCGAACCGACGATCACGTCCGCATGGCCGCGCTCGGCCAGCCAGCCGGCCAGGAACTCCTCCGCCCGGCCGTAGGAACGGGCCGCGTCGACGTACCTGACCCCGGCCGCGTAGGCAGCGTCGAGCATCGAGAAGGTCCGGGTCCGCAGGCCGGCCACGCTGCGGTCGGGCAGGTCCTCCGCACGGCCACTGGTGATGTACGCCGGGCGGCCCAAAGCGGCCAGCCCCAGCCCGATCCGGGAGACCACCGGTCCCCCGGCCCCCAGTGTCGCCGCGGGCATGCGCATCAGCCGGGCGGGCTGCTGGTAGCGACCATCACGGCGTACTGGCAGCACGTTATGGCGGACGACCGCGCCTGCCCGGTGGTCGCCTGGTAGGCCCACATCCGTTGACCGGGTCCCTGGTAGAACAGCCATGAGCTGTCCGGCGACCATGCGGTTACTGACAGGAGGAACGCAGCCGACGACGGGACCGCCGTGGCCTGCGTGTCCGGGCCGGCCAGGTGAATCGCACGCCGGATCGCCGCCGCGACCTGCTCGTGCAGCGGTACCGAGCTCGAGGGATCAATCTCCACTATGCGACTGGTGCTACTCACATTGGCATCATAACGCCGTGCGACCTCGTCCATAGGGACGGGAGGAGGTGGCCTGGCGCGGACCCGGCTCAGGCCGGCTAGGCGGGCGGCGCCACGAGGGAGCTGTCCTGGCCGGAGCGCCGTAGCGCGTCGCTGATGAAGCCGCTGGCTTTGAGTTCCTCGATGACCGCCGCGAGGAACCGGACCGTGCCCGGGGCAACGGTCCGCGTAACCCCCACGGCCTGCCGGATCTGCATGAACCGCTCATCGATCACACGGAATCCCGGGGTGCGGGCGGCGAAGTCGCTGACCACCTGCCTGATGCCGGCGCCGGCCTCCAGCCCGTCCCGGCAGAACACGCCGATGCCGTCCGGCGCGCGCACCACGGCAGCGTGCCGCAGCGTACGGGACAAGAACAGGTCATACGCCGACCCCTCGTTCACGCCGATGCGCACATGCTCACGGTCGACGTCGGCGAGTGCGGCGAAGCCCGAGTCCTCCCGGACCACGTAGATTCCCTCGATCACCACGTACGGCGCGGTGAAGGCGACCTCGACCGCCCGGGCCGCCTCGATGGCCAGGAAGCAGATGTCCGCGCGGCCCCGCACCATCGCCGCAAAGCTCTCCCGGGCAGCATCACAGCAGACCAGGTCCACCGGGACTCCGAGCCGCGCCCCGAGTTCACGCGCGATCTCTACTGTCACCCCGGCCGGCGCCGCGACCGTGCCCTGCGCCAGGACCGGGTTACCCAGGTTGATCGCGGCCCGCAGTACCCCGCCCGGCACCAGGTCGCCGACCACCGCCACCTCGACGTCGCCCACAAATGGCCACCGTACCAAGCCGCCAGGTCCGGCCTCTGGGTTAGATCTGGTCGATCTCGCGGATGTAGTCAACGATCACCTCAGACATGCGCGGGTAGAGTTCCACCACGCTCTCGGGGATTCGGCCGACGTAGCGCAACATCCAGTCGTCGCGGGTCCATGCGCACGGCAGGAGACGCGAGCCAGGGATCGCCTCATGCAGTGCCTCCGCCGCGAAGGCCGGATGGAAGTCGTCGTTGCCGTTGAAAACAAGCGTCGGCGCTGTCACTGTACGGAGCTCTGAGACTGTAGCGGCGATCACGGGTGCTGCCATCGTGGGATAGAAGACGTCGTTCCACGACTTCATGACGGCAATGAACGTGTCGGCGTCCATATCCAGCAGGCGCGCCGCGTTACCTGGATTCGCCCGTATTAGCTCGCTGAAGTGCGGCGTTTCGGCGACCTCGGCCATGCCTCCGCGTACGGCGGCCTCGATGTAGGGCGTGTGATATTGGTACCCGAGCAACTGGGAACTGTAGCCGCCCCCTGATACGGACCACAGGATGAGCCCGCTGACGATTTGAGGGTGCCGGATGGCGGTCAGGTAGGCCAGCCGGGCACCGGCTGAGCCTCCGATGAAGATGGCGCTGCCCAAGCCTAGGTGCTCGACCAGCAGTGCTGCATCGTCAGCCCATCGGTGCTGTTCCGATGGCGCATCGAGGTACAGGTCGGCTGACCCTGTGTTGCTGCGGTCCCACTCTATGAGCTGCATGTGACCTTCGAGGGCACGAGCAAGCGAGGCCAGGGCCGAGGCCCCCAGGCGACCGCCCGGCGTCAAGACAACAGGCGTGCCGCTTCCGGTCCGGCGGTAATTTATCGCCCGGTCACCGACATAAAAGGTATGCATCGTCACATACTGTAACCCAAATTCGTGTGATATGTCCATGACTATGAAATGATTGCCGTACGGGAGGCTCGGCCAGGGCGGCGGGCATGCGCATCACCTTCTGATAGGCGAGCTGAACCGCTGAGTTAGAAAGTCCAGCCTTGCAATATTGAACTTGTAAGGTTAGCCTTGGCATATGCACGCGGAGCAGGAAGTCGAAGAGGTGGCTGCAGCCGTGTACCTGAGCGTGGGCCTGTTCAAGCGGCGGCTCCGGCAGGTGCCGGCCCCGGGCGAGCTGTCGCTGCCGGAGTCCTCGGCGCTCCGGAAACTGGAGCGCGGCGGCCCGGCCACGGTGACCGCATTGGCCAGGGCCGAGCAGATCAGCGCGCAGTCGATGGGAGCGACGCTGAGCGCGCTGGAAGCACGTGGCCTGGTGAAGCGCCAGTCCGACCCCGCCGACGGCAGGCGCGCGGTCATGTCGGTCACCGAAGCGGGCCTGTCCGCGCTCAGCGACAAGCGCAACGCGCGGATCGGGCAGCTGGCGCGGGCGCTGGCGGCCGGGTTCACACCCGCCGAACTGGGCCAGCTGATGGCGGCCGCACCGCTGATCGAACGCCTGGCCGAGAGCATCTGAGCGGCCCCCCGGAGGGCGCGATACGAGGAGAGTGAATGGCGAAGGAGCCGGCCGCGGTAAGCGATCGCTACCGATGGGTGGCGCTGACGAATACGACCGCCTCCATGTTCATGGCGACGCTGGACGGCTCGATCGTCATCATCGCCCTGCCGGCCATCTTCCGCGGGATCGGGCTGGATCCGCTGGCCCCGGGCAGCATCTTCTACCTGCTGTGGATGATCATGGGCTACCGGCTCGTCCAGGCCGTGGCCGTGGTCAGCCTCGGCCGGCTCGGCGACATGTACGGCCGGGTGAAGATCTACAACGCGGGCTTCGTCGTCTTCACTCTCGCCTCGATCATGCTCTCGTTCGACCCGTTCCACGCCGGGGGCGGGGCGATGTGGCTGATCGGCTGGCGGTTCCCGCAGGCCATCGGGGGATCCATGCTGATGGCGAACTCGGCCGCGATCTTGACCGATGCGTGGCCGGCCTCCAAGCGCGGCTTCGCGCTGGGCACCAACCAGATCGCCGGCCTGTCCGGCCAGTTCGTCGGCCTGGTTGCCGGGGGCCTGCTGGCCGCCATCGACTGGCGCCTGGTGTTCTGGATCAACGTGCCTGTCGGCGTGTTCGGCACGCTGTGGGCCTACCTGCGGCTCAAGGAGATGGGCGAGCGGCACCGCGCCCGCATGGACTGGTGGGGCAACCTCACCTTTGCCGCCGGCCTGGGCGCGGTCCTGGTCGGCGTCACCGTAGGCATCCAGCCTTATCACGGCCATGCCATGGGCTGGACCAGCCCCACGGTCATCGGCCTGCTGGCCGGGGGCCTGCTGCTGCTCGTCGCGTTCGGCGTCCTCGAGAGCAAGATCGCCGAGCCCATGTTCCAGCTCAGCTTGTTCCGGATCAGGGCGTTCACCGCCGGCAGCATCGCCGGCCTGGTCATGGCCATCGCCCGGGGCGGCCAGCAGTTCATGCTGATCATCTGGCTGCAGGGAATCTGGCTGCCCTTGCACGGCTATGCCTTCAGCCAGACCCCGCTATGGGCGGGCATCTTCCTGCTGCCGCTGACCGCCGGGTTCCTCGTGTCGGGCCCTGTCGCCGGGATACTGTCCGACCGCTTCGGCTCCAGGGGTATCGCCACCGCGGGAGCGGCGGTGGCCGGCGCCAGCTTCATCGGCCTGATGCTGCTGCCCGTCAGCTTTCCTTACTGGGCATTCGCGCTGGTCATTGCGGTGAACGGGATCGGCAACGGCATGTTCGGCGCCCCCAACTCCTCCTCGATCATGGGCAGCATCCCGGCCCGGCACCGCGGCGCGGCCTCCGGCATGCGCTCCACCTTCCAGAACTCCGGCACGGCGCTGTCGATCGGCGTCTTCTTCTCACTGATGATCGCCGGGCTGGCGGCCAGCTTGCCGAAGACGATGACCCGCGGCCTGGAGCAGTACGGCGTCCCGCACGCCGTCGCCCACCAGATCGGCTCCCTGCCCCCGGTATCGTCGCTGTTCGCCACCGTGCTGGGGGTCAACCCCGTGCAGCACCTGCTGGCGCAGGCCCACGCGCTGTCCTCGCTCCCGGCCGCGAGCCAGCGGGTGCTCACCGGGCGGGAGTTCTTCCCCGCGCTCATCTCGGCGCCGTTCCACCACGGCCTGGTCGTGGTGTTCGTGGCGGCCGCCTCACTGGCGACGGTGGCTGCCTTCGCGTCCCTGCTGCGCGGCGGCCGCCCTGTCCCGCCGGAGCCCGGACCTCAGCAGGCAGCCGAAGCCCCCGCCGAAGGCATGACGACGCCCGCCGAAGGCACGAAAGCCTCGTCCTTACCGCCGCCGGAGCAGATGTCGCGCGGCCCCGCACCATCGCCGCAAAGCTCTCCCGGGCAGCATCACAGCAGACCAGGTCCACCGGGACTCCGAGCCGCGCCCCGAGTTCACGCGCGATCTCTACTGTCACCCCGGCCGGCGCCGCGACCGTGCCCTGCGCCAGGACCGGGTTACCCAGGTTGATCGCGGCCCGCAGTACCCCGCCCGGCACCAGGTCGCCGACCACCGCCACCTCGACGTCGCCCACAAATGGCCACCGTACCAAGCCGCCAGGTCCGGCCTCTGGGTTAGATCTGGTCGATCTCGCGGATGTAGTCAACGATCACCTCAGACATGCGCGGGTAGAGTTCCACCACGCTCTCGGGGATTCGGCCGACGTAGCGCAACATCCAGTCGTCGCGGGTCCATGCGCACGGCAGGAGACGCGAGCCAGGGATCGCCTCATGCAGTGCCTCCGCCGCGAAGGCCGGATGGAAGTCGTCGTTGCCGTTGAAAACAAGCGTCGGCGCTGTCACTGTACGGAGCTCTGAGACTGTAGCGGCGATCACGGGTGCTGCCATCGTGGGATAGAAGACGTCGTTCCACGACTTCATGACGGCAATGAACGTGTCGGCGTCCATATCCAGCAGGCGCGCCGCGTTACCTGGATTCGCCCGTATTAGCTCGCTGAAGTGCGGCGTTTCGGCGACCTCGGCCATGCCTCCGCGTACGGCGGCCTCGATGTAGGGCGTGTGATATTGGTACCCGAGCAACTGGGAACTGTAGCCGCCCCCTGATACGGACCACAGGATGAGCCCGCTGACGATTTGAGGGTGCCGGATGGCGGTCAGGTAGGCCAGCCGGGCACCGGCTGAGCCTCCGATGAAGATGGCGCTGCCCAAGCCTAGGTGCTCGACCAGCAGTGCTGCATCGTCAGCCCATCGGTGCTGTTCCGATGGCGCATCGAGGTACAGGTCGGCTGACCCTGTGTTGCTGCGGTCCCACTCTATGAGCTGCATGTGACCTTCGAGGGCACGAGCAAGCGAGGCCAGGGCCGAGGCCCCCAGGCGACCGCCCGGCGTCAAGACAACAGGCGTGCCGCTTCCGGTCCGGCGGTAATTTATCGCCCGGTCACCGACATAAAAGGTATGCATCGTCACATACTGTAACCCAAATTCGTGTGATATGTCCATGACTATGAAATGATTGCCGTACGGGAGGCTCGGCCAGGGCGGCGGGCATGCGCATCACCTTCTGATAGGCGAGCTGAACCGCTGAGTTAGAAAGTCCAGCCTTGCAATATTGAACTTGTAAGGTTAGCCTTGGCATATGCACGCGGAGCAGGAAGTCGAAGAGGTGGCTGCAGCCGTGTACCTGAGCGTGGGCCTGTTCAAGCGGCGGCTCCGGCAGGTGCCGGCCCCGGGCGAGCTGTCGCTGCCGGAGTCCTCGGCGCTCCGGAAACTGGAGCGCGGCGGCCCGGCCACGGTGACCGCATTGGCCAGGGCCGAGCAGATCAGCGCGCAGTCGATGGGAGCGACGCTGAGCGCGCTGGAAGCACGTGGCCTGGTGAAGCGCCAGTCCGACCCCGCCGACGGCAGGCGCGCGGTCATGTCGGTCACCGAAGCAGGCCTGTCCGCGCTCAGCGACAAGCGCAACGCGCGGATCGGGCAGCTGGCGCGGGCGCTGGCGGCCGGGTTCACACCCGCCGAACTGGGCCAGCTGATGGCGGCCGCACCGCTGATCGAACGCCTGGCCGAGAGCATCTGAGCGGCCCCCCGGAGGGCGCGATACGAGGAGAGTGAATGGCGAAGGAGCCGGCCGCGGTAAGCGATCGCTACCGATGGGTGGCGCTGACGAATACGACCGCCTCCATGTTCATGGCGACGCTGGACGGCTCGATCGTCATCATCGCTCTGCCGGCCATCTTCCGCGGGATCGGGCTGGATCCGCTGGCCCCGGGCAGCATCTTCTACCTGCTGTGGATGATCATGGGCTACCGGCTCGTCCAGGCCGTGGCCGTGGTCAGCCTCGGCCGGCTCGGCGACATGTACGGCCGGGTGAAGATCTACAACGCGGGCTTCGTCGTCTTCACTCTCGCCTCGATCATGCTCTCGTTCGACCCGTTCCACGCCGGGGGCGGGGCGATGTGGCTGATCGGCTGGCGGTTCCCGCAGGCCATCGGGGGATCCATGCTGATGGCGAACTCGGCCGCGATCTTGACCGATGCGTGGCCGGCCTCCAAGCGCGGCTTCGCGCTGGGCACCAACCAGATCGCCGGCCTGTCCGGCCAGTTCGTCGGCCTGGTTGCCGGGGGCCTGCTGGCCGCCATCGACTGGCGCCTGGTGTTCTGGATCAACGTGCCTGTCGGCGTGTTCGGCACGCTGTGGGCCTACCTGCGGCTCAAGGAGATGGGCGAGCGGCACCGCGCCCGCATGGACTGGTGGGGCAACCTCACCTTTGCCGCCGGCCTGGGCGCGGTCCTGGTCGGCGTCACCGTAGGCATCCAGCCTTATCACGGCCATGCCATGGGCTGGACCAGCCCCACGGTCATCGGCCTGCTGGCCGGGGGCCTGCTGCTGCTCGTCGCGTTCGGCGTCCTCGAGAGCAAGATCGCCGAGCCCATGTTCCAGCTCAGCTTGTTCCGGATCAGGGCGTTCACCGCCGGCAGCATCGCCGGCCTGGTCATGGCCATCGCCCGGGGCGGCCAGCAGTTCATGCTGATCATCTGGCTGCAGGGGATCTGGCTGCCCTTGCACGGCTATGCCTTCAGCCAGACCCCGCTGTGGGCGGGCATCTTCCTGCTGCCGCTGACCGCCGGGTTCCTCGTGTCGGGCCCTGTCGCCGGGATACTGTCCGACCGCTTCGGCTCCAGGGGTATCGCCACCGCGGGAGCGGCGGTGGCCGGCGCCAGCTTCATCGGCCTGATGCTGCTGCCCGTCAGCTTTCCTTTCTGGGCATTCGCGCTGGTCATTGCCGTGAACGGGATCGGCAACGGCATGTTCGGCGCACCCAACTCCTCCTCGATCATGGGCAGCATCCCGGCCCGGCACCGCGGCGCGGCCTCCGGCATGCGCTCCACCTTCCAGAACTCCGGCACGGCGCTGTCGATCGGCGTGTTCTTCTCACTGATGATCGCCGGGCTGGCGGCCAGCTTGCCGAAGACGATGACCCGCGGCCTGGAGCAGTACGGCGTCCCGCACGCCGTCGCCCACCAGATCGGCTCCCTGCCCCCGGTATCGTCGCTGTTCGCCACCGTGCTGGGGGTCAACCCCGTGCAGCACCTGCTGGCGCAGGCCCACGCGCTGTCCTCGCTCCCGGCCGCGAGCCAGCGGGTGCTCACCGGGCGGGAGTTCTTCCCCGCGCTCATCTCGGCGCCGTTCCACCACGGCCTGGTCGTGGTGTTCGTGGCGGCCGCCTCACTGGCGACGGTGGCTGCCTTCGCGTCCCTGCTGCGCGGCGGCCGCCCTGTCCCGCCGGAGCCCGGACCTCAGCAGGCAGCCGAAGCCCCCGCCGAAGGCATGACGACGTCCGCCGAAGGCACGAAAGCCTCGTCCTTACCGCACCGCCGGGTGTGGATGACAACAGATCCCGGGACCAGCTCGCCGATCCGGGCCGCCAGCGTGGTTTTGCCGTTGTTGCTGCGCCCGTCTATGGCCAGCACGGCCGGTCGGCCAGAACTGCCCTGGTCCGGTCTCCGCCTGGTCACCCCATTGACGACTGTGCTTAGTAACTCCACGCGCCACGGTCCGGCTTCGGGTTCTTCCGGGGCTAGCTGCAAAGCCATGTTCTCATCATGCCGTGCCTGCCCCGCACCAGCCGGGGGCGTAACACCACGGCTCGTTCGGGATCTGAGATCTTATCTCCATACCGAACGAGCCGTGGTGCATGCCGTCGGCCCTGCGTGCCGCCAGGGCTGCGCGTTCTAGGTGCGGGCCGGCTGGGGTTCGGGCTGCGTGGCGGCGCCTGGGCCGGGGAGTTCGTCCTCGCGGATGCCGTACCGGGCGTAGAGGCGGCGCAGGGGCGCGGGCGCCCACCAGTTCGCGTCGCCCAGCAGCCGCATCGTCGCGGGCACGAGCAGCACCCGCACCAGGGTCGCGTCGAGGACAAGGGCGACGATCATGCCGACCCCCAGCAGCTTGATGAAGGTGATGCTGGACAGGGAGAACATCCCGATCACGATGACCAGGAGCAGCGCGGCGCTCGTGATGACGCCGCCGGTGCGCTGCAGGCCGCTGGCGATCGCGGTGGTGTTGTCACCGGTCGCGACGTACCGCTCGCGGATCCGCGAGAGGAGGAAGACCTCGTAGTCCATCGACAGCCCGAACATGATCGCGAACATCAGGACCGGGATGGTGGGGCTGATCGTCCCGTTCGGCGTGAAGCCCAGCAGTCCGGACAGGTGCCCGTCCTGGAAAATCCACGTCACCACCCCGTACATCGCTGACAGCGACAAGATGTTCGCCACGATCGCCTCCACCGGCAGCACAAGCGAGCCGAACGCGAGGAACAGCAGCACGAACGTGGCCAGCACGACGGCCAGCGCCATCCAGGGCAGGGTGTCGCCGATGCTGGAAAGCTCGTCGGCCAGTGCGGCGGTCTGCCCGCCGACCTGCACGGTCGCGCCGGAGGGCGCGGCGACATCGCGGACGTCGCCGGTGATGGCGCGAGCCTGCGGCGTATAGGGGCCGGGACCGTAGCTGAGATCGATCCGGGCGACATTCCCGCGGATGCCGGTCACCTGCGCGGCAGTGACGCCGGGAACCCGATCCAGGCGGCTGGTGTAGGACGCGAGCTGGGCGGTGCGCGACGGGGAGCCGGCGACCGGACCGCGGAACTGGACGATGGCCTCGATGGGCGCGGTCGGGTTCCCCGGGAAGCCCCGGTTCAGCGCCTCGGTGACGATGCGGGGCGCGGCGCTGGCGGGCAGCACGGTGGCGTCGACGCCGCCCCACACGACGTGCAGGAACGGCGAGCCGAGGCCGGCCAGCAGCACCACGATCGGCACCGCGTACAGGACGGGGCGGCGCATGACGCTGTGCGCGAGCCGGTACCAGGCGCCGCTGGCCTCGCCAGCCGGCGGCCGCCGCACCGAGCGGCGGATGCGCAGCGAGTTCACCCTCGGCCCCAGGACGGCCAGCAGTGCGGGCAGCACGGTCAGCGCGGCGATCATGTCGACCAGCACGGTGGCCACGCCGCCGTAGCCGATGGACCGCAGGATGGTTTCGGGGAACAGCATCAGGCTGGCCAGCACGATGGCGACGGTGACGCCGGACACCAGGACCGTTCGGCCCGCGGTGGTCACGGTGCGGGCGACCGCGTCCTCGACCGTGCCCTGGTTATGCAGTTCCTCCCGGAACCGGGTGACCAGGAACAGCCCGTAGTCGATGCCGAGGCCGAGGCCGAGGATGGTGGTGATGTTCAGGGAGAACACTGACACGCCGGTGACCAGGGTGAGCAGCCGCAGCGCGGTGAACGAGCCCAGGATTCCCAGGGCGCCGATCGCCAGCGGCAGGCTAGCCGCGGTCAGGCTCCCGAAGATCACCAGCAGCAGGATCAGCAGGATGGGGAAGGACAGCCCTTCGGCCCGGGTGATGCTGGCGGTGGTCTGCTGGTCGATCGTTTCGTCGGTCGGGACCACCCCGCCGACTTGGCTGAGCAGGCCGGGCGCGCTGAGCTGGGCCTTGATCGCGTCGTAGCTGTCCTGGCGGGCGGTGTCGGTGGACCCGGCCAGCTCGATGACGGCATAGGTCTGATGGCCGCTGGCGCTGACGAACTGCCGGGATCCCGTCGACCAGTAGCTGGCGTACGACTCGACCTTGCCGTGCGGCAGCGCGGCCAGGGTGCTGGTGACGGCGGACCGGAACGCCGGGGATGCCGCGGTGAGGGTTTTGCTGGAGTACAGCACGACCACGTCCCCGGCATCGCGGCCGAATGCCTGCGTGGCCAGGTCAGCTTCGTGCTGACTCTGGCTGTTCGGGGCGTCGAACCCGCCGGCCGTCTGCACCTTGGCGAAGATGCTGGTTCCCCACAGGGCGCCGAGCCCCGCGACGAGCAGGGCGACCACCAGGATCAGCCGCCTGCGCTGATAAACGGTGCGGCCCCAGCGCTCGAATATGGATGGGTTTGGGGTCATGACGTTCCTTTCTCACAGCAAAAGCAATGCATTGCCAGGTAGCAGACATGGCTCACCGGATGGCAGCGGATATATCCTCAAGCGCTTTGAGCAGCTCAAGCACCCCGGAGAAAGGCTTCCAGGCGTCGGTGCCGTCGGCACGAATTCGTCCCTCGAGCCGTCTATCCGGAGTTCGGTTGATATCGAGCAGAAGGCGAATCGTCTGCCTCGGCGTTGGTGAGGCGTCCACGGCTCATAGTCAACGCGGAAAGCGCGGTATTGTCCCCAGGGTGTGACCCTAGGTTCGACCCTGTGTTTTGGGTCAGTGTGTTTCGGGGTCAGCGCAGAAGAGCGGCTAGGGCTCGGCGGGAGGTGATGTCGAGCTTGATGTAGCTGTTGCGGAGGTGGTACTCCACTGTCTTCACTGACACGTACAGCTGGCTGGCCACTTCCCGGTTGGTCAGTCCGGTAGCGACCAGTCGCGCCACTGCTAGCTCGGCCCGGCTGAGCCCTAGCAGCGCGGCGGGACTGCCAGCCGCGGCCTTGACCTCCAAGGCGGCTAGTTCCGTGGCGCAGGCCTGCACGTACGGATCTGCGCCCAGGTCGGAGAACAGACGATGGGCCGTTTCGAGCTGTGCGACAGCCGCCGGCTGGTTCTCGGCCGCGCGCAAGCGGCGGCCGTCGTCGAGGCTCAGCAGGGCGCGTTCGAACGGCATCGGCACCTGCGCCTCGATCAAGTGGGCTCGTGTGAACGCCGCTTCCGCCTGGGTCGCCTGGCCTCTGGCCACGGCCAGAGTGCCGCGGCAGCGAGCAAGCGTCAGGGCTGCCGACGTAAGGCCGGCCGCAGGCATGGCGTTCTCGAACTGGCCGAGCGCGGCCTCGGCGTCGTCGAGCCGGCCCAAGCCGATCAGCGCGGCCGCCTCGAGGCCTCTCCAGTTGAAGATGCCCGGGCGGCCCCCGACACCGAGGCGCCCGGTGGCGCGCACCGGTTCTGTCGCGAGAAGCACCCCGGCCAGGTCGCCGCGCGCGAAAGCGAGCGAGGCGCCGGCCACCGTGGCGGTGGCCACCGCCAGGACCGCAGGAAACCGCTCGGCTGCGGCCCGGGCCGCGCTGACGTGCGCCTGTGCGGCAGGCCATTGGCCGCGGAAGGCCAGGACCTGGGCGATGCGCGCGTGCGCCCGCGCGAGGTCGAGCGGGCGGTCCGTGTCTTGTGCCAGTGAGATCGCCAGCTGAGCGTGCGCGACTGCCGCGTCCCAGTCGCCCCGGCGGAAGTGGGCATCGCTCAGATGAGCCAGACACGGACCCG
The DNA here is from genome assembly GCA_963790065.1 of uncultured Actinomycetes bacterium. Lineage (GTDB taxonomy): Bacteria > Actinomycetota > Actinomycetes > Streptosporangiales > Streptosporangiaceae > Palsa-504. The sequence goes on from CAWBNK010000007.1 coordinate 36,603, forward strand.
GGTAGGTCGCCGGCAGGCCTGTGCGCAGCCGGGCCGCCGCGACGCCGAGGTCCGCGATGGCCCCGGGCAGGTCATCGACGTAGACCTTGAGCATGCCTCGCATGATGAGCGCGTCGGTCTCAGCCATCGGTACTTCGTTTCCCGATACGGGGAGGAAGCCGAGCACGGCCAGTCCTTCGGGAGTGCGGCTGGCCGCAGCGAACGCGTAGGCCTGTGCCGTGTGCGCCATGACCCGCAGGACCGTGCGGGGAGCAGTACCGCCTACCGCTCGGTCGGCCCAGGTCAGCGCCTCGTCGGGGCGGCCGGACAGGACCATCCAATTGGCCAGGGAGGTCGCGGCACGCGCCCCGATTTCACGCTCGGCCGCCGGATCGTGAGCCTGCCACGCGGCGAGCAGGCAGCCCTCGGCACTCGGCGATCCGGTGAACACACCCAGAAGTCCGGTCAGGGCGTCGCGACGAGCACTGGAGGCCTGGCACGAGGCAAGAACTCGCGCCGCCGCGGGTGTATCCGCGGCGTTGAGCAGGACCACGGCGGCGTCAAGCAACCGGCCCTCCCGGGCCTGCCCGGCCGGCGAAAGGGCAGCTGCCTGCTCCAGCGCCCAGGCCGAGGCGTCTGCGTCACCAGCGGCCGCAGCGGCCCGGGCAGACGCTTCGAGCTCACCGGCCAGCACCTCATCAGGACCCACCGCCGCCGCGGCCAGGTGGGCCAGCCGCCCGCGGCCGGCCACGACCTCAGCAGCCCGTGCATGCAGTTCGCGGCGACTCGCCGGGCTGAGATCGGCGTAGATCGCCGCCCGGAACAGCGGATGGGTAAAGGCCAGCTCCAGCGCCGAGTCAGCTTCGGTCAGCAGTCCCGCCGCGACCGCCGTGTCCACCTCGCTCCGCGCATCAGGCAACCGGGCGGTCGACACGATCGCCGGGATCGGGGCGTGCTGTCCTAGCACCGAAGCTGCCGCCAGGAATGACTGAGTTGCCGCCGGGAGCGCTGCCACGCGGGCCAGGATCACCGCGGAAAGCTCCCGGGGCGCCGGCAGTCCACGGTCCCCCGCCGTGCTCAGCGCGGCGATGCCGATCTCGTCGAGCAGCGCCCGGCAGTAGAGCGCGTTGCCTCCGGTATGGGCAGCTAGCCGAGAGGCGCCGCGCTGCGACAGCACTCCCAGCCCCAGCGTGCTCGCCAGCTCGGTGAGCTCGCCTGGGCCAAGGCCGCCCAAGCGGATACGGGTGACGCGCGAATCACCGCCCGCGAACCGCGCCCAGCCGGGATCGACCCGCTCACCGGCCCGCGCCGAGACGATCGCCAGCACCTTGTCGGCCCGCAGCCGCCGCAAGGCGAACAGCACCGCACGCGACGACGGCCGGTCGGCCCACTGCAGATCATCGATGGCGAGCACGACGACCTGACCGCTGGCTTGCAGCCGGTCGAGCATATCCAGCAGCCGAGCCCCGACGACCATCGGATCCGTCCCAGGCTCCGTCACGGTCCCCGGCTGCAGCTGATCGACGATCCCGTACGAGAGCAATGTTTCCGCCTCGTCGCCGCCAACCTGGACGATGACGGCGTCCGGCAGCGCACCGAGGAACCGGGACAGCAGAGTCGACTTGCCTCCGCCAGCCTCGCCCTCCACGTAGACGACCTGCGGATGGCCCATTTCTGCGGCGGCCAGCCGTTCACCAAGGATGCGCAATTCGCTCTGCCGCCCCACGAAACCGGCAGAGGTGCTCATCAAACTGAATGCGTTAGTGACGCGGCAAGCACAATCGCGGCCGGCGGCCGCCTGGGATTGACGCCGAGGGAAATGCTCGTAGCCGTCATTGACCATCTCGTCAGAGGGGTATCTGCCGGCGCCCAGATCGCGCGTCGCCACTGCAACGGTTAATAGCCGCTCGCGTTATCGTAACGATACAGCAGTCCTCCGGGCTCGCTGCCAGCGTCCATGGGCCAGGCCTGCCGGGCGGCTTATGCCACCGGGCACGGGACCAAAAGCAGGCACCGGCGCCGGCGAGCGACCTTCCGCGCGGCTTGTCGCTCAGACGCCGATGACAACCTTGCCCTGGGCGTGGCCGTCCCGCAGGTACTGGATGGCTTCGGGCGCCTGGCTCAGCGGGTAGGTCCGGTCGATGACCGGCCGGACCTGGCCGGACTCGATGAGCTCGGTGAGCGTCTGCAGGTCCTGCGTGTTCTCCGAGCAGATGAACGTGGTCAGCGTCTGGCTGGTGAACGGGGAGAGCATCAGGGCCCGGAGCTGACGGTCGCTTCCGCCGAGCCATCGTCCGCCGGTCTCAGACCCGACGATGACGAGCGTCCCGCGCGGGGTCAGGGCCCGGCGTAGCTGGCGGAGCGGGCGGTGGCCGCCGGTGTCGAGGATCACGTCGTAGCGGTGGCCTCCGGCCGTGATGTCATCGCAGGTGTAGTCGATCACGTGGTCCGCGCCAAGCGACCGGGCCAGGTCCAGCTTCGCCGTGCTAGCGACGCCGGTGACCTCGGCGCCGGCCGCCTTGGCGATCTGGACGGCGAACGCCCCCACGCCGCCGGACGCGCCGATGACCAGCACCTTCTGCCCGGCGTGCACGCGCCCGCGGTCGCGGACCGCCTGCAAGGCGGTCAGCGCCGAGACGGGGACGGCCGCGGCCTGGGCAAAGGTGAGGCTCGCGGGCTTGGGCGCCAGTTTGCCCGGCCGGGCGCTGGCGTACTCGGCGAACGAACCGTCGGCGATGCCGAACACCTCGTCGCCGACGTGCAGCGCAGTGACGGCCGACCCGGTCGCCTCGACTCGCCCGGCGACCTCCCGGCCCCGCACCCGGGTCTTGGGGGCGCGGATCCCGCAGGCCAGGCGTACCGGGTAGGGCAGGCCGGTCATCAGGTGCCAGACGCCCCGGTCGACGCCGGCAGCGTGCACGCGCAGCAGCACGTCCGCCTCGCCGATCGCGGGACGGGCGATCTCCTCAAGCCGCAGCACGTCCTCAGCCTCGCCGTAGCGGTCCTGGGTGATCGCCTGCATCATGGTCCCGTCGGTGGTCCCCTGCTTGGTGAGGTGCTGGGCCTCGATCATGGTTCGTCCTCCCTTGAGGTGCTGTGGTCTTGGACGCCAGCCTGCGCCGGGGTGCTGAGGCGGCACTGTCGTGACGCTGACGCGAGAATGCTGAGGCGGGACCTATGGTGAGGTCATGCAGGTACGGCTGTTCGGCGAGCTTGAAGCGCTGGCCGCAGGCGTGCCCGTGCCGGTGCGCGGTGCCAAGCAGCGGGCGCTGCTGGCCCTGCTGGCCCTGCAGCGGGGACAGCCGGTCAGTGCCGACCGGCTGATCGACGCGCTGTGGGGTGACGGGCAGGCGGCGAACCCGGCCAACGCGCTGCAGGCCCAGATCGGCCAGCTGCGCCGCACCTTCGGGGCGGCGGCCATCGTCACCAGCGACGCCGGCTATGCCCTCGATGTGCGTCCCGATCAGGTCAACGTCGTCCGCTTCGAGCAGCTGGTGCGGAAGGGCCGGCGGCTGGCCGCCGACGGCGAGCTGGCGCCGGCGTCAGCGACCCTGGGCGAGGCGCTCGGGCTGCGGCTAGGCGAGCCGCTGGCCGAGTTCGCCTATGCAGGCTTCGCTGATGCCGAACGGGCCCGGCTGGATGAGCTGGCTTTGGTGGCAACCGAATCCCGCGCTGACGCCGACCTGGGCCTGGGGCGGCACGGGGAGCTGGCCGGCGAGCTGGAGGTGTTGTGCCGGGAACACCCGCTGCGCGAGCGCTTGTGGGAGTTGCTCATCCTCGCCCTGTACCGGAGCGGACGGCAGGCCGAGGCCTTGCGCGCCTACGCCGAAGTCCGAGATCACCTGGCCGACGAGCTGGGCCTTGACCCGGGCCCGGTGCTGCGGGAGCTCCAGGCCCGCATCCTGGCCCAGGACCCGTCGCTCGCCCCGACCGGCGCCCCGGCCCGCGCGGCTCCGGTGCCGGCGGCCGGGACGGTCGCGACGCCGGTGACCGCCGACGTGGCTGCGCCGGTGACCGCCGGCAACCTGCGGGAGCGGCTCGGCCGGTTTGTCGGCCGCGACGCCGAGCTGGCCCAGCTGCGTGAGGCGGTCCGCTCGAGCCGGCTGGTCACGCTAACCGGCCCGGGCGGGGCGGGCAAGACCCGCCTCGCAGTCGAGGCGGCCGCCGCGCTGCGGCAGGAGCATCCCGACGGCGCCTGGCTCGTCGAGCTGGCCGGCATCACCGAGCCCGACGGGGTGGTGCCGGCCGCCGCCGCCGCGCTCGGAGCGGCGGCCGCCGCGCTCGCGAGCCCGCAGCCGGCCGGATCGGTCACCGAGCTCATCGTGCGCCACCTGGCCGGACGGTCGCTGATCCTCGTCCTCGACAACTGCGAGCACGTCATCGGCGAGGCGGCCGCGCTGACCGACACCCTGGTCGGCGCGGTACCCGGACTCCGGCTGATCGCCACCAGCCGTGAGCCGCTCGGCATTCCCGGCGAGGTCCTGGTCCCGGTGGGCGGGCTGGCCCCGGCGGCCGCCGCCGAGCTGTTCGTCGATCGCGCCCGGGCCGTGCGGCCCGGCTTCACCGCTGACGGGCTGGCCGCCGACGTGATCGAGGACATCTGCCGCCGGCTGGACGGCCTGCCGCTGGCCCTCGAACTCGCCGCGGCCCGCCTCCGCGCGCTGCCGCTGGCCACCCTGGCCGAACGCCTCGACGACCGCTTCCGGCTGCTCAGCCGGGGCGCCCGCACCGCCCGGCCCCGCCAGCAGACGCTCCGCGCGGTGGTGGACTGGAGTTACGATCTGCTGTTCTCCGACGAACGCCGCCTGTTCGCCCGGCTGACCGCGTTTACTGGCGGCTGCGGTCTGGCCGCGGCCGAGGCCGTCTGCGCCGACGACCAGGTGCCGGCCGACGAGATCCTCGATGTGCTCAGCCGGCTGGTCGACAAGTCCCTCGTGACCGCCTCCGGCGGCGACGGCGAGGCCCGGTTCGGCCAGCTCCAGACGCTGTGGCAGTACGGCAGGGAGCGGCTCGGTGAATCCGGCGAAGCCGACGCCATCCAGGCCCGCCACGGGGCGTATTACCGGCAGCTGGCCGCCGAAGCCCACCAGGCCCTGCGCGGCCCCACCGGTCCGGGGTGCCGGGACCGTCTCGTTGCGGAGTCGGGCAACCTGCGGGCCGCGCTCGAGGAGTACATCGCCGCGGGCGACGCCGACGCGGCGCTGTCGCTGGCCTCGGGGATGGCCTGGTTGTGGTTCATCAACGCCGACTTCCTCGAAGGAGCCCGCTGGCTCGGCGACGCGCTGGGCGCCGAAGGGCCGCGCCGTCCCGACGTGGAAGCGACCGCCCGCCTCTGGCACGGCTATTGCGTGGGCATGTCGAGAAACCCGGCCGCAGGAGTCGTCGAATGCGAGGCGGCCGTGGCCGTCCTGAGGGCCGGCCACGACCGGGTTCTCCTGGCCGAGGCGCTGGTGATCTGCGCGACGGTGCTGGGGTTCGCGCACCACTTCGGCCGGTCGCTCGACGCGCTGGGCGAGGCCCGGGACCTGCTGGAACCAGCCGACCACGGCTGGCTGCTCGGCGTGCACGACCTGATTGTCGCGTGGAACCTGCTGTCACTGGGGCGGCTGGAAGATGCCGAGCCAGTGGCCCGTTCGAGCCTGGAACGCTTCGAGGCTGCGGGCGAGGTCTTGCTGGTCGTCACCCCGCTGAACGCCCTGGCCAGCATCGCCGAGATCCGGGGCGACCTCGATGCGGCCTCGGCGGCCTACGAAGCGCTCCTGGAGCGGTGCCGGTCCACCGGACAGCCCCTCCAGGTGCCGTTCAGCCTGGTCGCCCTGGCCACGCTGCGGGCCAGGCAAGGTGACGACGCGGCCGCCGACGCCCTGTACGCCGAAGCGATCGGCTGCAGCTTCAACCCATGGGTGACGGCTGACGCCATGGTCGGCCAGGCGGCGGTGGCCCGTCGCCTCGGTGACCTGCCGCGAGCCCGGGCCTTGCTCGACGCGGCGGCAGGTCACTACCGGCACATCGACCTTCCGGCCGGCCCGCCCCGGGTGCTGGCCGGCCTGGCCTGGTGGGCGCTCGCCGCAGGCCACCCAGACCAGGCCGCCGTCTTCGCCGCCGACGCCGCCGACGGCGCTTCGGCCAGCGGGGACCCGGCCACCCAGCTTCTCGCTGACACCGCCGTGGCCGCGGTCAACGCGATCGCCGACCCGACCCGCGACCACACCGAAGCCTTCACGGCCCTCGCGCTGCGGCGCGCCCGGGGGCTGGCGTACCGCTCGCTGACCGACGAGCCAGATGTGGCCGCGCTCACCGCCCGCCTCGCGCTGCTCGCCCGCTGACCTCAGCACCATCTCAGCGCCGCTTCAGGCGTGGCGGGCACCCTGGCCGTTATGCAGCCATCGCCACGCCAGGATCCCGGCCGCCATGATCATCTGCCCGCCACCGGACCCGCGGTTGAGGACCACGGCCGGGTCGTCACCGCCAGCCCCCGGGCGGCGGCGTGGTACCGCAGGGCCCAGCGAGCTGCGGACCCGGACCGGGCCGCCGCAGCCCTGCGCCTAGCCGTCGGCGCCGACCCCGGCTTCGCCGTGGCCGCCGCTGACCTCAAGGCCCTCACCGGCACACCGGGCCAGCAGCCCGCCGGCCGGGCGATGAACTGGGAACGCCATCACATCGAAGTGGTCGCCACCGCAGCCGCCGGCCAGGCCGCTCAAGCTGCTGACCTGCTCCGCGAGCACCTCGCCAGTGTCGGCTGCGACCCTCTCGCCGTCCGCATCACCGCCCGGCTCCAGCCGACCGCAGGCCCGGGCGACGACTTCGAGGACCTGGCCGGCCAGCTTCCCGGCTGCCACGCCATCCCATGGTCGAGTGCCCCGTAACGCCCTAATGCGCGCCCGGGCGCTAGGCGTTCTGCGCTGCCTGCATAGTCCACTATGTCTAGCGAAATAATGGGTAACGTCATTCCGTTATACCTGTTGCCCCTGACCGGAAAGGACGTGCTGATCCGTGACGAGCGCCCCGGCTGGCCGACCGGCCCCCTTGCACCTGGCGGTAGCCCTCGACGGCGCTGGCTGGCATCCCGCCGCGTGGCGGGAGGCCGACGCCCAGCCGGACCGGTTGTTCACCGCCGGCTACTGGACCCAGCTGGCGCAGCAGGCCGAGCGCGGCCTGCTGGACTTCCTCACCATCGAGGACGCGCTGAACCTGCAGTCCGACGACCACTTCGAGGCCGACTCCCAGAGCGACCGGATCCGGGGGCTGCTCGACGCGGTACTGATCGCGGCGCGGGTCGCGCCCACTACCCGGAACATCGGGTTCGTGCCGACCGCGATCACCTACCACACCGAGCCCTTCCACCTCTCCAAGGCCATCGCCACCTTGGACTACGTGAGCACCGGCCGGGCCGGGATCAGGGTCCAGGTCGGCGCCCGCGCCGACACGGCGGCCCACTTCGGCCGCCGGGAGGTCGAGCCGCTGCGGCGAGATCGCCTCACCGATCCGGACGTGCAGCGGCTGATCACCGACCGCTTCGATGAGGCGGCCGACTACGTAGAGGTGTTGCGCCGGCTCTGGGACAGCTGGGAGGACGACGCGGAAATCCGCGACGTGGCCACCGGCCGGTTCATCGACCGGGACAAGCTGCACTACATCGACTTCGAGGGCCGCTGGTTCTCGGTGAAGGGCCCGTCGATCACCCCGCGGCCGCCGCAGGGCCAGCCGGTCGTGGCTGCGCTCGGCCACGGCAGCGTGCCGTACCAGCTGATCGCCCGCTCGGCCGATGTCGGGTTCGTCACCCCGCGCGACGGGGCCCATGCGGCCGAGATCGTCGCGGAGATCCGGGCCGAGCAGGGCCGGGCCGGCCGGGCCGGGCAGACTGTGCACGTCTTCGCTGACCTGGTGGTGTTTCTCGACGAGACGCAGACCGCCGCTGCCGCGCGCCAGCAGCGCCTGGACGAGCGGGCCGGGGCCGAGTACCGCAGCGACGCCCGCATCTTCGTCGGCACGGCCGCGGGCCTGGCCGACCTGCTGCAGGACTGGCAGGGCGCCGGGCTATCCGGCTTCCGGCTGCGCCCGGCCGCCTTGCCGCACGACCTGACGCAGCTCACCGAACGCCTGGTTCCCGAGTTGCAGCGCCGCGGCCTGTTCCGCACCGGCTACGAGGCGGGCACGCTCCGGGGGCTGCTCGGCCTGGGCCGCCCCGCGAACCGCTACGCCGCCGCCTGACGTGACCCGCGACTCTTCGAGGACACCATGACCAAGCAGATTCACCTGGCCGCACACTTTCCCGGCGTGAACAACACGACCGTGTGGAGCGATCCCGCGGCCGGCAGCCACATCGAGTTCGACTCGTTCCGCGAGTTCGCCCGGATCGCCGAGCGGGGGAAGTTCGACTTCCTGTTCCTGGCCGAAGGGCTGCGGCTGCGCGAGCAGAACGGGCTGATCTACGACCTCGACGTGGTCGGCCGGCCGGACACCTTCACGATCCTGGCCGCCCTGGCCGCGGTGACCGAGCACATCGGCCTGACCGGCACGATCAACTCCACGTTCAACGAGCCTTACGAGGTAGCCCGCCAGTTCGCCAGCCTTGACCATCTGTCCGGCGGGCGGGCGGCGTGGAACGTGGTGACCTCGTGGGACGCCTTCACCGGGGAGAACTTCCGCCGCGGCGGCTTCCTGGCCCAGGGCGACCGCTACGAGCGGGCCAGGACCTTCCTGGCCACCGCGACCGAGCTGTGGGACTCCTGGCACGGCGACGAGATCCTGGCCGACAAGGACACCGGCCAGTTCCTGAGCACCCCGGAACCGGGGACGTTCCGTCACCAGGACGCGTTCTTCGACATCGCCGGGCAGTTCAACGTGCCCCGCTCCCCGCAGGGCCGCCCGGTGATCTTCCAGGCGGGCGACTCCGACGAGGGCCGGGACTTCGCCGCCGCGTCAGCGGATGCCATCTTCTCCCGGCATTCCACGCTGGCGGCCGGGCAGGCTTTCTACGCCGACGTGAAGGGCCGGCTGCCCAGGTTCGGCCGGACCCGCGGCGAGCTGCTGATCCTGCCCGCGGCCACGTTCGTGCTGGGCGACACCAATGCCGAGGCAGCCGAGATCGCCCGCGAGGTACGGCGGGCGCAGGTCTCGCCACAGACCGCGCTGATGTTCATCGAGCAGCTGTGGAATACCGAGCTGCCCGGTTTCGACGTCGACGGGCCGCTGCCCGCCTTCGACCCGGTGGTCAGCGACAACCTGATCTCCCAGGGGCGGGCCAGTGTCCGGCAGTTCGCCAAGGATCCGGGCGCGCTGGCCGCCGAGTGGCGGACCAGGGCCGAAGCCGGGCACCTTTCGGCGCGCGAGGTCGTCATCGAGGTGACCGGACGGCAGTCGTTCATCGGCTCGGCGGAGACGGTCGCGACGACGATCAACGAGCTCGTCCAGGCTGACGCCGCCGACGGCTACATCCTGGTCCCGCACATCACCCCGGGCGGGCTGGCCCCCTTCGTCGACCGGGTCGTCCCGCTGCTGCAGGAGCGCGGGGTGTTCCGCGCCGACTACACCGGCACCACGCTGCGCGACCACCTCGGACTGGACCCCTTGGCTCCGCGCGGCCGCCGCCACGAGACCACGGCCGCCCGGGCCGCCTCATGAGGTTCATCACCATCACCCTTATCGTGCACGCCCCGGACCCGCATACGGGCGAGCAGAAATCCACCCAGGAGCGGTTCCGAGAGGTGATCGGCAACGCGCAACTGGCCGAGGAACTCGGCTTCGACGGGTTCGGGGTCGGGGAACGGCACGAACGGCCGTTCATCTCCTCCTCCCCCACGGTGGTCCTCAGCCACGTCGCCGCCCGGACCACGCGCATCCGGCTGTTCACCGCGGTCACCACGCTGTCGCTGCTGGACCCGGTCCGTGCGTTCGAGGACTACGCCACCCTGGATCACCTGTCCGGCGGCCGGCTCGAGCTGATCATCGGCAAGGGCAACGGCGCCGCCCAGCGCGACCTGTTCCACGTCACGCCCGAGGATCAGTGGGACCGCAACGCCGAGTCCTATGAGGTGTTCCGGCGGCTGTGGCGTGACAGCAGGATCACCTACGAGACGAGGTTCCGGCCGCCGCTGACCGAGGCCGAGGTGTGGCCGCGGCCGCTGCAGCACCCGATCAGGGTCTGGCACGGCAGCGCCACCAGCAAGGCGTCGGTCGACCTCGCCGCCCGGTACGGCGACCCGCTGTTCTCGGCCAACGTCACCAACCCGATCGAGCCCTACGCGGACCTGATCCGCTACTACCGCGAGCGGTGGGCCCACTACGGCCACGACCCGGCGGCGATCGCGGTCGGCGCGGGCACGGCCGGTTACTACGCCGAACGCAACTCCCAGGACGCGATCGACGCCTACCGCCCCGTGTTCGCCGGCTACCTGGCCTTCCAGCAGCGGCTCGGCGTGCCACCGGTGTTCCCGACGCTGGAGGACTTCATCGATCGCTCATCGGCCCTGATCGGCAGCCCGGCCCAGGTGATCGAGAAGGTGCACCGCTACCACGAGCAGTTCGGCCACTCGGTCCTGCACCTGCACGCCGACGCCGGCGGGCTCACCGACGCGCAGCACCGGGCGAGCCTCGAACTGTTCCAGTCCGACATCGCCCCGGTGCTGCGGCGCGAGATCCCCGACCCGCCCTGGGGCTGGGACGGCGGCCCGATCAGCGACGACGCGGTGGCCGCCCGGACCGTCGCCGCTGCCGGTTCCGCTACCGGTTGAGGAGGAAGCCCGAATGACAACCACCCCGCTGACGGTCCTGGACCTGGTCCCGATCTCGTCCGGCTCGAACGCCACCCAGGCGCTGCGGAACAGCATCGACCTGGCCCAGCAGACCGAACGGCTCGGCTATACCCGCTACTGGTTCGCCGAGCACCATCTCAACCCCGGCGTGGCCGGGACTTCCCCGGCCGTGGTGCTGGCGCTGACCGCCGGCGCTACGTCGACGATCCGGCTCGGCTCCGGGGCGGTGCAGATGGGACACCGCACCGCCCTGTCCACCGTCGAAGAGTTCGGCCTGCTGGACGCGCTGCACCCGGGACGCTTCGACCTCGGCCTGGGCCGCTCCGGCGGCCGGCCACGCGAGCCCAAGGCACCCGCGCTGGCCGGCGGCAGCACCGCGGCCACGGTGGTAGGCGGCCGGACCCCGAACGGGCTGCTCATCCCGCCGCGGTTCTCCTTCAAGCACCTGCTCGGCTCGCCGCGGTTCGCGATGCAGAAGACGCTGTTGCAGCTGCCGCACGCGGAGCCGCAGAACTACACCGAGCAGGTCACCGACGTGCTCGCGTTGATCGCCGGGACCTACCGCTCCCCAGAGGGAGAGGAAGCCCATGTGGTGCCCGGCGAGGGCGCGGCGCTGCAGGTCTGGATTCTCGGCAGCAGCGGCGGCGAAAGCGCCGAGGTAGCCGGCGACAAGGGCCTGCGGTTTGCCGCGAACTACCACGTCAGCCCGGCCACCGTGCTCGAGGCGGCGGACGGCTACCGGGCCGCGTTCCGGCCGTCCGCGGTCCTCAGCCAGCCCTACGTCAGCGTGTCGGCCGACGTCGTGGTGGGCCGCACCGAGGCCGCGGCCCGGGAGCTGGCCACCGGCTACGGCCTGTGGGTGCGCAGCATCCGCACCGCCGAAGGTGCCATCCAGTTCCCCACCCCCGAGCAGGCTTGCCGCCATGTCTGGAGCGACGCCGACCGCGAGCTGGTCGCCGACCGCATCGACACGCAGTTCGTCGGCACCGCGGGCCAGGTCGCGGACCAGCTGGAGCGCCTCCGCGACGCCACCGAAGCCGACGAGCTGATCATCACGACCATTACCCACGACCACGCCGACCGGGTGCGTTCCTACGCGCTGCTCGCCGAGGAGTGGGCCCGGCGATAACCCCGTCCGGCCGTCCCGATCGGCCCGAACTGACCGGACGCTGTGCTGGTCATGACGGCGGCCAGCCGCCGGCCGGGTAGCCTACCGCCCGCAAGTACTCGCGCGCCTGCGCTACCGCGGCATCCACGTCCCGCAGGCCGAGACCGACGATGTAGTCGTCCGGGTTCCCTTGGCCGTCGGTGTCGTAAACCAGCACCCAGCCGGATCGCCAGCCGCGGCCGACCGGATAACGCTCGTGCCAGACGAGCATCGGCGTCAGCTTGCCGTCGAAGACCAGGTCGCCGGGATCCAGGTCATCCTCGAATACCCGGCCGCTGGGGTCGGGCGGGACGATCACGCGGACAGCGGGCAGTTCCTCATCGCGGAGCTGGCCGATCTCGCCGGTCGGGTTGGCCATAAGCAAACTCTGGCATGCAGGCAGGGACCAGCGTGGCAGGGCGTGGCCGACGCCGCGATATCAGCTCGCCGACGGTCTGCTGAGCCTGACCGGGGATACCTGTTAACGGTCGGCGAGGGCGGTCAGCAGGAGCGGGCTCTCGGGCGAGGCCTCGTCCGGCGGACCCGGCGTGCGCTGGAGCAAGCCTCCGACGACTTCGTAGTAGCCGATGGAGCGCAGCGGCGGCGAGTAGACATGGACCGTGATCGCCCCGGCATCGTGGTCCATCCGGTGAATGCCCGAGCCGGGAAAGGAGAACGAGTCGCCGGGACCGTAGCGATGGACGCGCCGCGGGCGGCCGATCGGCAGGCCTTCGTTGGTGACGCTCCCCTCGATCACGAACACGCCGACCGCGGAGCCGTCATGGTCGTGGTAGCCGGTGTCCCGCCGTTCCGGCATGACGTTCAGCCAGCAGACCGAGTGCTCATCCTCCCAGAGTACGACCGAGCCGCCGCAGGTCCGCGCCCGGGCCAGCGTGCCCGGATCGAGAAGGCCGGCGGCGCGCTGGGCCGCGGAGCCGCATTCGTCCGGCTGCAACGGCCGTCCGCTCGCGGCTGGATCGGTGAACGGGATCGCGTATGTCATCGGGCTCTCCTCACGACCAGTGGACGACGCGAGCTCGCGGCGGCCGGGCCCGCCGCATGTACCCGAGCATGACAGGGAAGCACGACCTAGTCAAGTTTTCCCATCTTAATAATAGGAATTCAGCTGGGCCATCGGCGCCCGCGTGCGCGCGCCGGTCAGGCGCTCATGCCTCGCCCAGTGGCAGGTACGCTCATGCCTCGCCCAGCGGCAGGTAGGAGCCGCGCCAGTACAGCAGCGGGGTGGCGCGGTCAGAACTGATCTCGACGTCCCGCACCCGGCCGACCACGATCTCGTGATCACCGCCCGGCATCCGGTTTTCGACGGTGCACTCCAGCGCGGCCAGGACGCCGTGCAGCCGCGGGCTGCCGGTCGGGCCGGCCCAGTGCCGGACGCCGTCCCAGGCGGCCGCCAGGCCGCGGCGGGCGAAGTTGGCCGACAGGTGCTGCTGGGGTGCTGCGAGCACGTTGACCACGAACGCGCCGTGCGAGCCGATTGCCCGCAGCGTCAGGCTCGCGCGGTCAAAGCAGACCAGCACGAGCGGCGGATCCAGCGACAGTGACGTGACCGCACTGGCGGTGGTGCCGACGGGCTCGCCATCATCGCCGATCGACGTCACCACTGTCACGCCGGTGGCGAAGTGGCCCATCGCCTGCCGGAACTCGGGGGCGCCGACCTCGGTGGACTCTTCAACAGCTGCCATGACCTTAAAATCCCGCCATCTCGATATGTAAATAGGATTTTCATATCGTCAGGCCACGCTGCCGGACGGTCCGTTCGAAAGGCCAGTGGACAGGCCGGGCGTCCGGGTCCGGCCTCCATCGCGGCTATGCACCGCGGCGTTGGCCGAGCAGCCGCCGGGTGGCTCTGAATGCCGCATCACTTAGCGATAGTATCAGATATTATCGCTCGATTTAATAGGTAATTGGAGGCGTGATGACCCACCCGGCCCGGCTCATTAGCACGGCCGGGTCAGGCGGCGACGCGGGCCCGGTAACTGTCGATGTCCTCGCCCACCTGCTCGTGGACCAGGTGAATCAGGTCCGCGTAGGCGGCGGCGTCGAGCAGCGGGTCGTAGCCGCGGATGAGCAGCGTGGTGGCGCCCACGGCAACGTAGTCGAGCAGCGACTCGGCCACCTGCTCGTAGCTGCCGACCAGCGCGGTGGAGTTGCCCGCAGCGCCGGTGGCCTCGGACAGCGCGGTCCACAGCCGCTTGTCGTGCACCTCCCCCGCCGCGGCGAACTGCCGCAGCCGCCGGGATCCCTCGGCCTGGGACGTGTCGCGCCGGCCCAGGAAGTCGCCGGCCCGCTCCCTGGTCACCTCGAGGATCTCGCGGGCCCGTTCCCAAGCGGCGGTCTCGGTGTCGGCGGCGATGGGGCGCAGGCTGACCGAGAACCGGTCAAGGCCGCGGCCCGCGGCCTCGGCGGACGCGCGCACCTGGGCGATGCGCTGCCGGATGCCCTCCAGCGGCTCGCCCCAGAAGGCGTAGACGTCCGCGTGCCTGCCGCCGACCCGGACGGCGTCGGCAGAGGCACCGCCGAAGTAGATCGGCAGGTGGCCGCCAGGCGGCCGCAGCGCCGACCAGGCGTCGGCGACCCGGTAGAACTCGCCGTCATAGCTGAAATGCTGTTCGGAGCTCCACTCGAGCTTGACCACGTCGAGGAACTCGTCGGTCCGGCGGTACCGGGTCCCCTTGTCGGTGAAGTCGCCGTCGCGGGCCTGGTCGCCGTCGTCGCCGCCGGTGATGACGTGCAGGGCGATCCGGCCGGGATAGAAGGCATCGATCGTGGCGAACTTGCGGGCGGCGATCGTCGGGGCGACGAAACCCGGGCGGTGGGCCAGCAGCACGCCCAGCCGGCTGGTGGCGTTCAGCACCTGGTCCGCCACGGTGAACCCGTCGGGCGAGGAGGAGCTATGCGCTACGAGCACCCGGTCGAAGCCCGACTGCTCGTGCGTGACGGCCAGGTGGTACAGGTATTCCGGCTGGACGGCGGGACCGGTCTCGGCGATGGTCTCGGACCGGTCCGCGGTACGGGCAATGCCGATGAACTCAACGGGCACAGGACCTCTCCTCTTCTTTATTCGGCCGAACGATCCGTGCCTCATGCCCGCACGGACATCGGCTCGCGCACCGTATGGATGACCGGCTTGGCCTTGGTCCATTGTCGATTATATCGACCGATAAAATCTTATTCAAGCAAGCCGCACCGGCCAGCCCGGCGGGTCGCCTTGTAGCGGGTGGCCGCAAGGCGGTGGAGCAGAGGGCCGGCAACAACGGCTTGACCAGGAAATATCCGCTGGATCGGCACTACCGGGACGATGCCGCGGGCCCGGCTACACACGCCGCAGGACGACTGTGCCGTGGCCACGGCCGGCCGGGCAGCGCCCGGTGGCGACGGGTCGAATCGCCTAATGTCTACTTGACCAATCGATTTTATCTGAATTAGCCTGAACCGGCAGATGCACCCGGCTACGACGCTGTGGCGGTGCGCCCCCCTTGACAGGAGTCCGCTCATGCGCCTTCGTCCGCGCGCTGCCCGCAGCGGCGTGCTGCTCACCACCGCCCTCGCCGTTTCCCTGGCCGCGGCGGCCTGCGGCAGTTCGTCGCCCGCCACATCATCCGCGGCGCCCGTCGGCGCCGGAGTAAGCGGGACCCTCAACTGGGAGTGGGAGCTCCCGACGTCATGGGACCCGGTCACCTCGAGCGCGGGCTGGGACATGCACGTCCTCGGCCTGGTGTACGCCTCGATCACCACGCTCGACCCGACCGGAAACCCCGGACCCGGCCTGGCGACGTCGTGGAAATACGCCCCGGGGGGTAGGAGCGTGACGTTCACGCTGCGGCCGGGCCTGACGTTCACCGACGGAACGCCGCTCGACGCCACGGCCGTAAAGGAGAACATCGCCCGCGACCAGACCCAGCAGAACTCCAACATCGCCTCGGAGCTGGCCGTCATCTCCAAGGTCGTGGTGAACAGCCCGACCAGCTTCACCCTGGACCTGAGCCAGGTCGACTACCAGCTGCCGTACCTGCTGGCCGGCAAGGACGGCATGCTGGTGAGCCCGAAGGCCTTCGCCACGAAGGCGGGCGTGAATAGCCTGCCCACGCAGCCGGTCGGCGCGGGGCCGTTCAAGCTGACCAGCTATGTCCCCGACTCGCACGCCAACCTGGTGCGCAACCCTGGCTACTGGGACGCCAGCCAGATCCACGTCGCCAACTTCACCGTGCAAGACATCACCCAGCCCGAGCAGATCATGGCCGCCCTGGAGTCGGGCCAGGTCAACGTGGCCTACATCGCCGGCAACCAGGTAGCGGCGGCTAAGGCGGCCGGGTTCAAGATCGCCGTGATCCCGTCCGAAGTAGTGAACGAGCTGGACATCCAGACCACGACAGCGCCGTTCACCAACCCGAAGGTGGTAGAGGCGATCAACTACGCCATCAACCGCCAGGCGATCGTCCAGGTCCAGGCGTCGGGTTACGGATCGGTCGCCTACCAGCCGTTCCCGCAGGGGTTTGTCGGCTACAGCACGCAGCTGGCCAACCTGTATCCCTACAACCCGGCCAAGGCCAAGCAGCTGCTGGCCGCGGCGGGCTACGCCCACGGTCTGAAGATCACCCTGACCAACGACAGCCCCGCCGACACCTCCCTGGCTGAGCAGATCCAAGGCCAGTTGGCGCAGGTCGGCATCACGGCCGCCATCAATAACATCCCGTCCGACACCTCGACCCAGTACCTGTACCTGGACAAGACGATCCCGTTCGCGATCGACGGCACGGCCGGGCGCGCCTCGCCGGTAGAGATGCTCGACGTGCTGTACAGCCAGCAGGGCCTGATGAATGTGGACGGCAAGGCGGCGACCACGTCGGCAACGGTGTCCCAGGCACTGTCGCAAATCCTCACCGTCCCGCTCGATTCGCCCGGCTACCCGAGCGCCTTGCAGAACGCCGTGGCCACGGCTGTGCAGAACGACCCGATCCACATCTGGCTCTACACCAACCCGCGCATCTTCGCGTACAGCTCCACGGTCAGCGGCATCCCGTCCGACCTGGTGCAGCAGCGCTGGGAAGGCGTCCGGGTGGCGGGCTGACCTGATCCTATGACTGTCATCAGCCTGACCCGCGGCGATGCCGCGGACGCCGCCGGGGCCCCGCCGCCCCGGCGGCGCCGCGGCCGCATCGCCCTGGCCCGGATCGGCGGCGGGCTCGCCGTCCTGGTGCCGATCGTGTTCCTCAGCTCGTTCATCACCTACTGCCTGGGGGCGCTATCGAACAGCAACCCCGCGGCCACGATCCTGGGCCAGGACGCGGCCACCCCGGCCGCGGTGGCCCGCCTCGACAAGTACCTGGGCCTGAACCGCCCGCTGATCGTGCAGTACTGGAACTGGCTGGTACAGGCGGTCCACGGCAACCTGGGCCGGTCGTATTTCACCCAGATCCCGGTCTCCCAGAGCATCAGCCAGCGGCTGCCGGTCGACCTGTCGATCGCGATCCTGGCGGTCATCCTCGCGATCGGAATCGGCGGGACGGCCGGGACGGTGGCCGCCATCCGCCGGGGCGGCTGGTTCGACCGCGGGGTCACAGCGGTGTGCTCGGCGGTCTCGACGCTCCCGGCGTTTGTCGTGGGGATCATCCTGGTGGTGATATTCGCCGTGTCGGTGCACGCGTTCCCGGCCAACGGCTACGTCGGGCCCGCCTCCGGTGTCGGCCCCTGGCTCAGCCACATCTTCCTGCCGAGCCTGGCGCTCAGCCTGCAGGTGTCGGCCGACATCGCCAGGCAGCTGCGCACCTCCCTGGTCCAGGTGCTGGATCAGAACTACATCGTCGGCGCCAGGGTGCGGGGGCTGCCGTCCCGGCGCATCCTGGTCCGCCACGCGCTGCGGAATGCTACCGGGCCGGCGCTGGTCATCCTGGGCTACGACTTCCCGCAGATGCTGGCCGGCGCGGTGGCGGCTGAGGCCGTGTTCTCCCTGCCCGGGCTCGGGCAGCTGCTGCTGGAGAGCGCGGAGACCCGGGACATCCCGGTGGTGCAGGGGCTGCTGCTGGTGATCAGCACCTTCGTCATCGTGGTCAACCTGGTGATCAACACGACGCTCAACTGGCTGTACCGGGCCGGCGACGAGGTGGGTACGTGAGCGGCCGGCTTCCCGTGATCGGGCCGGGGTCGGTGCTGCGGCTGCCGTCGGTCAGGATCGCGCTCGGCGTCCTGGCCGTCATCGCGATCCTGGTCGCGTTCGGCTCGACGCTGGCGCCGCAGAACCCGCTGGCCATCAACGCCAACGCGCTGTTCCAGGGACCGAGCGCACACCATCTGCTCGGCACCGACTACCTCGGCCGGGACGTGCTCAGCCGGCTCATGGCCGGTACCCGCCTGTCGGTGCTGACCGCGCTCGAGGCGGTCGGCATCGGGCTGGTGCTCGGCGCGATTCCCGGCATCGCCACCGTGTTCATGGGCCGGTGGTTCGATTTCTCCATCAACCGCGTCAGCGACGCGCTGATGACCTTCCCGTACATCTTCTTCGTCGTCGCGGTCACCGCCGCGCTCGGCAACGGCCTGGTGCAGGCGATGATCCCGGTGGGGATCCTGCTCGCCCCGGCCTTCTTCCGTGTAACCCGGGCGGCCACGATCGAGCACGCCCGGGCCCAGTACGTGGAGGCCTCCGAACTGCTCGGCGCCTCGAAGCTGCACGTCATCCGGGTACACGTGCTGCGCAAGGTGCTGCCGAACATCATGGTGACGACGGCGGCCATGACCGCGGCCGCACTGCTGACCGTGTCGTTCCTGACCTTCCTCGGCATCGGCGTGCAGCCGCCCACCCCCACCTGGGGCGGCATCCTGTCCTCGGACCTCGACTACCTCTCTCAGGCGCCGTGGGCGCCGTTCATCCCCGGGGCGGTGATCGCCATCACCGTCGGCGCGCTGAACGCGCTGGCCGACGCGGTCCGCGACCGCAGCGGCGCCGGAACGCTGGCCCTCGCGCCGCTTATCCACATCGACCCGAACCTGGAGCGTGCCGATGGCGATCGACAATCGCGATCCGTTGCCTGACCTGGCTTCCGCCGCCCCAGGAAAGCAAGCGGCTGGCGAAGTGCTGCACCTCGATGACCTGCACGTCAGCGTGCACCACGGGGCGGCCACCGCGGTGCACGGCGTGTCGCTGCAGGTCCGGCCCGGGGAGATCGTCGGGCTGGTCGGAGAGTCCGGCAGCGGCAAGACGCTGACCTGCCGGGCCATCCTCGGCGTGCTGCCACCCGGCTGCGCGGTCGAGAGCGGCTCGGTGTCGTTCGGCGGGGTCGACGTGACCTCGCTGGCGCGGCGGGGCTGGGAGCGCCTGCACGGCAGCCAGCTGGGAGCGGTGTTCCAGGACCCGGCGTCCTACCTGAATCCGGTGACCGCCGTGGGGCCGCAACTCGCCGAGGTCGTTCGGGTCAAATTGGGGCTCGGCCGGCGCGCGGCGTACCGCCGCGCGCTCGAGCTGTTCGAGGCGGTCGGCCTGCGCCAGCCTGAGCGGGTCTTCCACCAGATCCCGGCCGAGCTGTCGGGCGGCATGCTGCAGCGGGTGATGATCGCCATCGCGATCTCGTGCGACCCTCAGCTGCTGGTGGCCGACGAGCCGACGACCGCGCTCGACGTCACCATCCAGGCCGAGGTCCTCGAGCTGCTCCAGCGGCTGCGGGACGAGCGGGGACTGGCCGTGCTGTTCGTGTCCCACGACCTGGCCGTGATCACCCAGCTCTGCGACCGCATCGCCGTGTTCTACGCCGGGGAGATCGTGGAGTCCGGGCCCGCCGAGGAGATCACGCAACGGCCGCGGCATCCCTACACCCAGGCGCTCCTGCGGGTGGCCTCGGTGGGCGACTTCCGCCGGCGCGAGCTGGAGATCATCGCCGGGCAGCCACCGCGGGTGGGCCAGGACATCACGGGATGCCGGTTCGCCGCGCGCTGCCCGGTCGCGGTGCCGGAATGCGAGGCGGGCCCGGTCCGGCCGGTGCCGGTCGGCGAGCGGCATGAGGCGCGCTGCGTGCTGGCCGCCCGCGCCATGGTGGCCTCATGACGGCGGCCCCGCCCGACCCGATGACCCAGGCCCCGGCGGGCACGCCGCCGCTGCTGGCGGTCGAGTCGGTCGACGTCACCCTCGGCCGCGGCTGGCGGGCCAACCAGGTCCTGTCCGGCGTCGACCTGGACGTCTGGCCCGGCGAGATCGTCGGGCTGGTCGGTGAGACCGGCTCGGGGAAGACGACGCTGGCGCGCACCGTGGTCGGGCTGGTGAACCCCGAGCGCGGCCGGATCCTCCTGGCGGGCCTGCCCATCTCCGCGCTGCGCCGCGGCGCCCGGCGAGCCGAGCGGCGCCGCGGGCACGTGCAGCTGGTGTTCCAGGACCCGCTGCGCTCGCTCGACCCTGACCTGACCGTGGCCGAGATCGTGGCCGAAGGGCTCAGGATCCGCGGCCAGACCGACCGCGACGAGATCCGGCGGCGGGTGACCGGCGCCCTGGAGCAGGTCGGCCTGGACGCCACGGTGCTGGACCGCACCCCGGGCCAGATCTCCGGCGGCCAGCGCCAGCGGGTGTCAATCGCCCGGGCGCTCGCGGTCGAGCCCCGGCTGCTGATCTGTGACGAGCCGGTGAGCGCCCTGGACGCGAGCACCCGCAACTACGTCCTGCGCCTGCTGGACCAGCTACGGACCTCGCTCGGGCTGGCGATCGTCATCATCTCCCACGACCTCAGCTCGCTGGCGGGCATCGCCGACCGGGTCGTGGTGCTGTACCGGGGCCGGATCGTCGAGGACGGACCCGTCGACCGGGTGTTTACCACGCCGCGGCACCCGTATACGGCCCTGCTCATGGCGTCCGCGCCCAGCATCAGACAACACGGCGTGCGGCACGATCGCCCGTTCTCCCCGCGCCAGCTGCGCCGCACCGACTCCGACCCGGCTCCGCCAGCCGGGCCGGGAGCCTGCGTGTTCGCGGCCCGCTGCCCCTTCGCCGCCGCCGTCTGCGCGGTCCAGCCGCCCCTGACCGCGGTCGGCGAGCGGTGGAGCGTGGCCTGCCATCGCCATGAGGAGTGGGCCGCCCTGGCCCAGTCCGCCCGTTTAGGAAGGACCGACCCATGCCCGTTGAGTTCATCGGGATGATCAGCACCCGCGACCAGTCCGAGATCCGGCACTCCCGCGGCCCGGTCGTCGACCGCGACTACGTGCGGCGCTTCGCCCGGGCGCACGAGGACGCCGGATTCGACCGCGTGCTCATCGGTTACAGCTCGTCCCAGCCCGACGGGACCCAGGTGGCCGCGTATGCCGCGGCCCAGACCGACCGGCTGAGCTTCCTGGTCGCGCACCGTCCCGGGTTCGTGGCGCCGACGCTGGCGGCCCGTACGTTCGCGACCCTCGACCAGTTCGCCGGCGGCCGGATCGCGGTGCACATCATCACCGGGGGCAGCGACGGCGAGCAGCGCCGGGACGGGGATCACCTGTCCAAAGACGAGCGCTACGACCGCACCGACGAGTACCTCGACATCGTCAAGCAGGCGTGGACGTCGGACGCGCCGTTCGGCTACCGCGGCCGGTACTACCAGGTCGAGGACTCTTACGCCGAGGTCCGGTCACCGCAGCAGCCGCGGATCCCGCTGTACTTCGGCGGCTCCTCGGCAGCGGCTTACCGGGTCGGCGGCAAGCACGCTGACGTCTACGCCCTGTGGGGCGAGCCGCTGGCCGAGACGGCCGAGCAGATCGCCTCGGTACGTTCCGCCGCCGCAGCGGCCGGCCGTGACCGGGCCCCGGGGATCAGCGTTTCGTTCCGTCCGATTCTCGGTCCTACGGAGGAGCTGGCCTGGGAGAGGGCACATCAGATCCTCGCCACGACGCGGGCGAACATCGAGGAATTCCGGGGCCAGTGGCGGCGGCCGACCGGAGGGCTCGGCGGCGTGCACCCGCAGAACCGGGGCTCCCAGCGGCTGCTGGCCGCGGCGGCCAAGGGCGAGCTGCATGACCGGGCGCTGTGGACGCCGCTGGCCGCCGCCACCGGCGCCGCCGGCAACTCCACCGCGCTGGTCGGCACGCCGGAGACCGTGGCCCAGGCCCTGCTCGACTACGTGGGCATCGGGGTGACCACCCTGCTCATCCGGGGCTACGACCCCTACGACGACGCCATCGACTACGGGCGGCACCTGCTGCCGCTGGTCCGCGAGGAGATCAGCCACCGTGACCGCCAGCGGGCACCGCTGGCGGCGGTGCCGACCGGCGCCGTGGCCGAGTAAACGAAAGGACGACCATGACCAGCCGACGGCAGCTCAAGCTCGGCGCCGTGACCATGGGCGCGGGCGGCCCGGGCCACCACTACCTGTGGCTCGACCCCGACATTCCCGGCGACGCCAGCGTGGACGTCAACTGGTACATCGAGCAGGCCCGGCTCGCCGAGGCGGCCAGGTTCGACCTCATCTTCATCGTGGACAGCCAGTTCATCACGGCCGACTCTCCGCCGCACTACCTCAATCGCCTCGAGCCGATGACGCTGCTGTCCGCCCTGGCCGTCAGCACCAGGCACCTCGGCCTGGTGGCCACGATGACGACCTCTTACAACGACCCGTTCAACGTCGCGCGGCGGCTGGCGTCGCTGGAGCTCATCAGCGGCGGCCGGTCCGGGTGGAACGTCGTGACCAGCGGCGACGCGGGCGCGGCGGGGAACTTCAGCCGCGAGGAGCACTACGACTACGACACGCGCTACGGCCGGGGGCTCGAGTTCGTGCGAGTGGCGCGGGGCCTGTGGGACTCCTACGAGGAGGAGGCGTTCCCCCGCGACCGGCAGACGCGCCGGTTCCTGGACCCCTCGAGGCAGCACGCGCTGAACCATAAGGGCGAGCACTTCTCGGTCGTGGGCCCGCTCAACGTGTCCCGCTCGCCGCAGGGACAGCCGGTCATCTTCCAGGCCGGTGACTCCGAGCAGGGCCGTGACCTAGGTGCCGCCATCGGCGAGGGGATCTTCACCCACGCGGCGTCGATCGAGGCCGGGCAGGCCTTCTACCGCGACATCAAGTCCCGGGCCGTGGCCAAGGGCCGCGATCCCGACCACATCATCGTGATGCCGGGCATCACCGTGTTCGTGGGCGACACCGACGAGCACGCCCGGGAGATCGAGCACGACCTGCAGCTGGCCGACCAGGACTTCGATCGCTCGCTGGCCGAGCTCGGCCGCCCGTTCGCGTGGCACGATTTCCGGCAGTACGACCTTGACGCGCCGTTCCCCGATGTCCTGCACGTCGCCGAACGCGGGTTCCGCACTCAGGCGGAGAAGATCGTCAAGCTGGCCCGGGACAACGACTTCACGCTCCGGCAGACCGTGCAGCACATATCCGCGCCGAAGCCGACCCCGTTCGTCGGCTCGCCGCAGACGGTGGCGGACATCCTCCAGCAGTGGTTCTCCGAGCGCGCCCTGGATGGGGCCAACATCCACATCGGGCACCCCGCCCAGTTCCGGCGGTTCGTCGACGAGGTGGTGCCCATCCTGCGCGAGCGCGGCGTGGTCCGCGCCGAGTACGAGGCCGGCACGCTGCGCGGGAACCTGGGCCTCCCGGTACCGGAAAACCGCTACACCCGGGCCCGCCAAGCCGCCGGACGGGAACTCGTGACGGAGAGCGCCTAGGCGGCGCTGCCTGGCCGGGCGGCGCCCCGCCCGGCCAGGAGGTAACGGGCGAGCGCGGCGGCCTGGCCGCGGATCTCGGGGATCGCCGTCGTCTCGTATCTCGACCCGCGCAGCAGCGGGCCCAGGGCGAAGATGTCGCCGGCGGCCCGGCCGCCCGCGTCGCGCAGGGCGCCGCGCGGGTCGGCGTCCAGCCCCAGCCGCAGCCGGTCCGGCCGGGCCATCCCCGCCTCGAGCAGGTGGCGCAGCAGAGGATGGGCGGTGGCGGTGACGTCGGTGGCGGGACCGGTGCAGTTGACCAGCCAGCCGGCCGATAGCTCGGCGGCCGAGCCGCCGTCGTCGATGCGCACTTGCACGCCGCCGGGCTGGTCGCTGGTCGCGACGACCCGGCCGCGGTGCACCGACAGCCGGCCGTCCGAGGACAGCGCGGCGGCCCGGCGGGCGGTTGCCGGCGGCACCCGGTGCCGGTGTATCTCCCAGTAACGGGCGACGTGGGCCAGGAACAGGCGCTGGTCCGCCTCCGGCAGCTGCGCCCAGAGAGCGGGTATCTGCGGCCGGAGGGCGTCTACCACGTCCTGCCAGCCGGCCGGGTGGGCGGCAGCACTGGCCCGGACCTCGCGGATCAGCCTGGTGAGGCGGGGCGTGCCGCCCGCGGCGCGGATGGCCGGCAGCGCGCTCACCGTGGCGCCCGGGTGCGGCCGACTGTGCTCCCGGGGCAGCAGCGCGTGCCTGGAGATGGCGTGGATCACCGTGCGCGGGTGTGCGTCGGTGAGTGCGATGGCCGCGTCCAGCATGCTGAGGCCGGTGCCGAGCACGGCGACCGGGCTGCCGTCCGCGGCCGCCGCCAGCGCGCCGGGCTCCCACGGGTCGGCGATGTAGCGGCCCGGCGGGACCGGGCAGGGCGCCGCCGGCGGCAGGTTGCCGCTGGCCAGCACCACGGCGTCGGCGTCGATCCGGCCGTCCGCGGCCAGATGCAGGCGCAGCGGACGGCCGCGGCTGCGGCGCCGGATCGCCACTACCTCGGCGGTAATGTGACAGGCCCGGGCTGCGGGCCGCGCCGATCGTTCGGCCGCGGCGAGGCTCTCGGTCAGATAACGGCCGTAGGCCCCTCTGGGCAAGAACCCGTCGTGCGCCAGGCCGGCCTCGGCGGCCCAGCGGGTCAGGTGGCCCGGGTCGGCGGCGAGCGCGCTCATCGTGGCGGCGGGTGAGTTCAGCAGGTGGGCGGGATGCGTGGTCGAGTAGGCCTGGCCGAGCCCGTGGCGGCCGTGCCGGTCGATCAGGGCGACCCGCAGCGGCGTTCGCCGGCTCGCGGCCTCGTGCAGGAGGTAGATGGCGGCCAGCGTGCCGCTGGCCCCGCCGCCGACGATCGCGATCACGGGCTCCTGGCCAGCAGCAGGATCATCCGCTAGGTACACAGTCCCAGAATAACCCATAATCTTGATAGGATAAATAGTCTTATGGCTGCGGGACCCTGAGGCTAGCCGCGACCTGCGGGCGCGCCAGTTCGAGCCAGCCGTCCAGGGTCTCACCGCCGGCGTACTCGGATTCCAGCAGGAACAGCCCGCGGGTCGGGCAGGTTGCGCCGAGTTCCACCAGGACCGGCTTGAGGAGCAGGTCGGCGGCGAGGGCGTGCCGCCAGTGCCCGCCGAGCATCACGGGGACGGCGGTGACACCGGCGAGCGCACCGCCGGCGATCCGGTCGAGGAAAAGCTTGAGCAGGCCGGTGTACGTGGCCTTGTAGGTAGGGCTGGCCACGATCACCAGATCGCTGCCCTGGACCGCGGTCACGACATCGCCGACGCTGGCGTCCGACCAGTCCAGCAGCGCGCCGCCGAGATCGGCGAGATCGACGCTGAGGTCGGGCTGCTGGCCGGCAAGTTTCTCGGCGACGAGGTGCGCGGCCTGGTAGGTGCGGGAACGTGGCTTGGGATTACCGACCACCACGGCGATGCTCATCGGTGCCTCCATTCATCGGGCCAGCCCGATCGATGTTTGTCGTTTGGACAGGCTGCCATAATCCTATTATTCTAGTCGACATAATAGTAATTAGGCGGCCCCCTCTCACCGCGGGCGGATCGGCCCGGGCCGACGACATGCGACCGGCCTGCGGTGCCAGTGTCCCGCCCCGTACGGCCGAGGATTTCTGATGACCCTGGTAGGTCAGCACGTTCGGGTCCTCACTTGGACCGAGCCCGAAGGCATCGCCTGCCGCGGAACCCTCGTCGTCATTCCCGGTCGCGGTGAGCAGCCCGCCCACTACGAGCGCCTCGGCCGCCGCATCGCGGCCGACGGGTACCGCGTGCACGCCGTGGCGGAACCCGCAGCGGACCCGGCGCTCACCGCGTCGCAGGTATCCGGCCAGCTGGCCGAGCCGGGGACAGCGGGTCCCAGGGTGCTGGCCGGATCCGACACCGGCGCCCTGTTCGCGGCCGGGCTGGCCGGAACCGGGCAGGTCCCTGGGCTGGACGCGCTCGTGCTGGCCGGCCTGCCCACCCCGGCGGCCGGCCCTGACCCGGGTTCGTGGGAGCAGGAACTCGACGTCCGGACCGCGTGCCCCGCCCACCGGGCCCGGCTATCCGCTCCGGGCCTGCGCCGCGGCGCGCTCTACGAGCCGGTCCCTGACGGCTGGGCGGAACGGGCCGACCTCGGCGCGGTGCCCCAGCCGGTCCTCGGCCTGCACGGCGCCGACGACCCGGTAAGCCCGCTTCCTGCGGTACGGGCCCGGTACGCGGCGGCCACGGCGGCAGAACTGGTCAGTATCAGCGGCGGCAGGCACGACGTGCTGAACGACGTGACCCACCGGACGGTAGCCGCGACGATCGTGCTGTTCCTCGAGCGGCTGAGGCTGGGGGCTGAGCTGCCGCGCATCGCGATCCGGGAAAGGATCGATCACGCCTCGGCCGAGGCTCCGGCGCTGCCCTAATCCCGGCCCGCGTCCCGCCCGGAAGTCCCGATCGAACATCTGCGTGTTTCTGCCCTGTTCATCCGCTTTTAGGAGGTATGTTCGCGTCACGCGGAGAAGCCCAGCCTCCCGGGTTGCTTAAATCACAGTTCGCGCGTTGGCGGTCACTAGGGATACTGGACATGCCCACTAGGGATACTGGACATGCAGGGCGTGCCCAGGCTAGAGGAGGTGCCGTCACCATGGTGCAGGTGGTCATGCTGTCCCCGCCGGGCGCCGGGAAAGGCACGCATGGCAGGTGGCTGACGCAGCAGACGGGCGCCGCCCATATCTCCTCAGGTGATCTGCTGCGGGCCGAGGTCGCGCGCGGGTCGGGTCTGGGACGGCAGGTCGCTGAATACACGGCGCGTGGCGACCTGGTCCCGGAC
The DNA here is from genome assembly GCA_963790065.1 of uncultured Actinomycetes bacterium. Taxonomy (GTDB): domain Bacteria; phylum Actinomycetota; class Actinomycetes; order Streptosporangiales; family Streptosporangiaceae; genus Palsa-504. The sequence goes on from CAWBNK010000007.1 coordinate 63,445, forward strand.
GAGCTGATCTTCAGCATCCTCATCCCAGCCGTGGTCGCTGCAGCCCGCACCACGGGCGGGTACGTGCTCGACGGTTTCCCGCGCACGATGCGCCAGGCCCTGCGCGCGGCGCAATACGGCGTGGAACTCGATCTCAAGGCCGATGCCGTGATTTATCTGACCGCGCCGGAGGAGGAGCTGGTCATGCGGTTGCTCGACCGGGCGCAGCGTGATGGCCGGGTCGATGACACGCTCCACGTGATCCGCCACCGGCTCGCCGTCTTTACCCGGGAGACCGCGCCCCTGGTCGACTATTATCGCGGCCGCGGGATCCTGCTTGAGCTGAGCACTGACCGCCCCGAGGCGGACGTCCGCGTGGACCTGCGGGACTGGCTCGAAGCCCGCGGACTGATGCCGCCCGGGAATGGGGAATCCCGGGCCGTACCGGGCATAACCAGCGCGAACAGTGACACCGCGGACCGATGACCAGCCTCGCACCGATCAACCTAGGCACGCTCGGCAGCTGATGGTCTGCGAGCTCGGCGAGCCGCAGATCAGCTCATAACGCCGGGCCGGAGGGGGCCGGCCTCCAGGTGCACGGCACTCGCCTGGGTGCGCCGCCGACGCGCCAGGGCCGTGGCCACGACGACAGCGGCCAGAGCCGGCACGACACCGCATACGGTCATTCCGACCCGCGCGCCGAACTGGCTCGTGAGCGCTCCGATGAGCGGCGCGCCGATGGGCGTACCGCCGATGAAGGCCAGCATGTACAGCCCCATCACGCGGCCGCGCAGCCGGGAATCCACGGCAAGCTGGACCGATGCGTTCGCCATGGACTGGAACGCCAGGTTGGCCAAACCCAGAGCACCCAGCAGGACGAGAAACATCGCCAGGTCCGGCGCGACCGCCGCAGCCGCCTGGAGGAGGCCGAACGCGGCGGCCGAGAGCACGATCATGCGAGGCCTCGGGTGGGCGGCCGCCCCGGCGAACAGCGCGCCGGCGGCCGACCCGATGGCGAGGGCGATGTTGAACAGGCCGTACGTGCTGGCATTGCCGTGGAACGTCGACTTCGCCATCGCCGTCAGCACGATCGGAAAGTTGAGGCCGAACGTGCCGAACATCCCGACGAGGAAGATCGTCCACATGATGTCCGGATGCCGGCTCAGGTACCGGGCCGTCGTCCGCAGCGCGCCGGGCTCGCGGCGGGCAGCCGGAGCGGGGGTGAGATCGGATGGCCGAAGCCGCAGCAGGCCGATGACTGGCCCGGCGTAGCAGGCGGCGTTGACCGCGAACACCCACCCAGTGCCCACGCTCGCGATGAGCAGGGCGGCGATGGCCGGGCCGACGAGCCGGGTCGCCTGGAACACCGCGGCATTCAGGGCGATCGCGGCCCGGAGCCGGCCGGGCGGCACGACTTCGGCCACGAACGCCTGTCTGGCCGGCGCGTCGAAGGCGAAGATCAGCCCGCTCAGGAGCGCGAATGCGTACACGTCGGCCGGGTGCACCGCGCCGGCGATCGTGATGACGGCCAGCGCAGCGGTAGCGGCGGCGTTCAGCGTTTGCGTGGTCAGCAGGATGCGCCGTTTCGGCAGCCGGTCGGCCACTCCCCCGGTGTACAGGCCGAGAGAGAGTATCGGCAGGAACTGCAGCGCCATCGTCACGCCGACGCAGGTCGAGCTGTGCGTGAGGTCGTACACCAGCCAGTCCTGGGCAATGCTCTGCATCCACGTGCCGGTGTTGGCCAGACTCTGGCCGCCGAGGTAGATCCGGTAGCTGCGCGAGGTGAGGGCGGCGAAGGCGCCCCTCGGTTGCCGAATTGCCTCGGCGGTGATCACAAAAGGGCCTTCCTGTCGCCGGCTGTCCCTCGACATTCTCGGCCCGGACCCGCTTATATTGAAAGGCAATTACTTACATAACAGTTATTATGGAAAATTATGACTGGCTATGATCCGCAGCTTCTGGCGACCTTTCTCGCCGTCGAGCAGACCGGTAGCTTCACCCGTGCAGCGGCCCGGCTCGGCATCCAGCAGCCGACCGTCAGCCAGCACATCCGTCGCCTGGAGGAGCAGGTCGGCCGGACGCTTGTGCTGCGGGACACGCACTCCGTATCGCTGACCGCCGACGGCGAGGCGATGACAGGATTCGCGCGTAACATCCTCGCCGTCAGCGATCAGGCGGCTGCCTATTTCCGTGGATCCCGGCCGCGCGGACGGCTCCGCATCGGCATCTCGGACGACCTTGCCCTCACCCGCTTGCCCCAGATCCTGCGTGACTTCCGCCGGGACAACCCGCTCGTCGACTTTGACCTGACGGTTGACCAGAGCGGCCTGCTCCACCAGCGGCTGGAGGGCGACAAACTCGACGTGTTTATCGGCAAGCGCCCGAGCGGCGAGGAGCGCGGTCAGCTCGTCAAACGGGAACGCCTCGTCTGGGTCGGCACGCCGTCGACGAGGCTCGACCTGACCAGGCCCCTGCCGCTCGTGATCTATCCGGCGCCCAGCATCTCGCGAACCGAGATACGCCGGGCCCTGAACCGGGCCGGGCTGCCGTTTCGCAGCGCCTGCGTGTGCCGTGGTGTCAACGGCCTCATCGCGGCCGTCGCCGCCGGCATCGGTATCTCGGCTCTCGCGGTCAGCCTGGTCCCGGCTCAGCTCGCTATTCTCGGCTCCGGGCACCGGCTGCCCGAACTCGGCACGATCGACTTGGTCCTGCTGACTAACCCGCGAACAAGCCAGCGCCCAGCGGTGCGAGCCCTGATCTCGACCGTGCTGGCCAGTGGGTCGAGGTCGCTGACCGCCTATCGCGACGAGACCGCCGGGGGCCCTGTCGCCCACCCTCATCCGTAACCGCCAGTTCCGGCACCTTCACGCAGCCGGTCTGGCGTGCCGTCGGCCAGGCCGCGGCAGCAGCCGACGGCGCTGCGCCCTCCGGCTCGCTCCCGGACCGTCTCGGGCTGCAGACTGTCCATCCCGGCGCGTCCCGCTCGTCGTAGGGACAGAAGACGGACATGCAGCGAGGAGGACATCATGCACCCGGACATCACCAAGACCATCGCCGCCCTGCGGGTGGACGAGAAGCACTCCGCCGCCGCGGCGGCGCGGCTGGTCCGGCAGGCCCGGCAGGCCCGGGCTGGGCGGGCGGCCGGGTCGCTGCCCCTGCCCGGCTCGGCTGCAGACGCCGGCGGGCGGGACGCCCGCCGGCGGCGGATACTGGGACGCTGGGTTCCCGGCCGACCGCAGCCGGCCTAAGCAGCCGACCCGGGAGGCCGCCGAACCGGACGAAGCCACGGAGATGGCATCCAAGCACCCGGTCGCCTCGCACGGCACCGTCGAGGTGCGGCCGTTCCAGGAGTGACGCCGGGCATGACCCAGGGCCGCACCTCCAAGCGAATCAGGAAAGGGCCTTCTAAGCTGGTAATCCAGAGCATCGTCGAGGGCTAGGAGCTCGCTCGCCCGGCGCACTGCGTGACAATGGCGACCGCCACCCCCGTCGCTTACTGGCCCGTAGCCGCCCTGAACTTCTCGACAAGCTCGGCTGGCACGCGCCCGCGATCCTTGACATCAATGCCCTGAGACTTGGCCCACACGCGAACCGCTGTTGAGTCGGCGGCACCGTTACCAGCCCTGCGCCCGTTTCGGCTTGGCCGCCGGGAAGCGCTAGGCGCCCGGCGAGCGGCATCGACGTACTTGGCCAGCGCCTTGCGCAGCGCCGCCGCATTTTTCGTGCTCAGGTCGATCTCATAGTCCATGCCGTCCAGCCCGAAGCGCACGGTTCCCTCTGCCTCGCCGCCGTCGATGTCATCAATAAAGAAGGTCTGAATCTTCTGAGCCATGTCCCGGCGCTCCGTTCGTAGATCTTGGATATTGGATAAGCATCATGATAGTCCGGGCCAAGCCACGCTGAGCGGTTCTTACTTGCCTATACCGTCGCCGACACGACTGGGACTTGCTCGGCGGAGGCCGGCACCCCGGAAGCTCCCGGCGGCGGTATAGCCCTGGTCAGCAGAAGGAGTGATGCGGCCGGAATCTTGCTGAGCTGCGCCCGAGTGGAAATCGAAGCCAATGGCTACGCTTAGGGGCGCTCCCGAAGTGTTGCCCTCTGTGGTGACAGGCGCGATGCCACGTGCAGCAGGTATTGCCTGGCAGGAACCGGTCTGCGGTAGGCGAAATCTCCATACGTTCTACACACGTTCACTATGTTTCCTGCATACACGCGCGCTGGCCGCATCAAAGGGGTCAGGCTCCGCGTCCAGTTGGAAACGTTTGCGCTACTTGGCCACGTATATCGGCCCTTGACGACCGCTTATAGCCCGTAGCCGCCCTGAACTTCTCGACAAGCTCGGCTGGCACGCGCCCGCGATCCTTGACATCAATGCCCTGAGACTTGGCCCACACGCGAACCGCTGTTGAGTCGGCGGCACCGTTACCAGCCCTGCGCCCGTTTCGGCTTGGCCGCCGGGAAGCGCTAGGTGCCCGGCGAGCGGCATCGACGTACTTGGCCAGCGCCTTGCGCAGCGCCGCCGCATTTTTCGTGCTCAGGTCGATCTCATAGTCCATGCCGTCCAGCCCGAAGCGCACGGTTCCCTCTGCCTCGCCGCCGTCGATGTCATCAATAAAGAAGGTCTGAATCTTCTGAGCCATGTCCCGGCGCTCCGTTCGTAGATCTTGGATATTGGATAAGCATCATGATAGTCCGGGCCAAGCCACGCTGAGCGGTTCTTACTTGCCTATACCGTCGCCGACACGACTGGGACTTGCTCGGCGGAGGCCGGCACCCCGGAAGCTCCCGGCGGCGGTATAGCCCTGGTCAGTAGAAGGAGTGATGCGGCCGGAATCTTGCTGAGCTGCGCCCGAGTGGAAATCGAAGCCAATGGCTACGCTTAGGGGCGCTCCCGAAGTGTTGCCCTCTGTGGTGACAGGCGCGATGCCACGTGCAGCAGGTATTGCCTGGCAGGAACCGGTCTGCGGTAGGCGGAATCTCCATACGTTCTACACACGGTCACTATGTTTCCTGCATACACGCGCGCTGGCCGCATCAAAGGGGTCAGGCTCCGCGTCCAGTTGGAAACGTTTGCGCTACTTGGCCACGTATATCGGCCCTTGACGACCTAGTGTCGTGTGAACGAGGTTCTTTTACCTGGACGGCATTTCGGGAGTATCTCGTCGGCGGTCTTGGTCCAGGTGAAGGGGTGGCAGCGGTCGTTCCAGCTGTCGATGAAGGTCTCGATGGCGTTGATGAGGTCGGGGACTGAGGTGAAGCTGCCGCGGCGGATGGCCTGCCGGGTGATGATCGAGAAGAACACCTCGACGAGGTTCAGCCACGACCCGGACGTCGGCGTGAAGTGCAGCGTGATCCGGGGGTGCTTGTCCAGCCAGGCCTGCACGTCCGGGTGGGTGTGCGTGCCGTAGTTGTCGCAGACCAGGTGGAGCTTGCGGCGCGGGTAGGCTTTCGCGACCTGCTTGAGGAAGGCCAGGAATTCTTCGTGCCGGTGCTGGGGGTAGCAGGCGCTGGTCACCTTGCCGGTGGCGGCTTCCAGCGCGGCGAACAGGCTGGTGGTGCCGTGCCGGATGTAGTCGTGGCTGCGCTTTTCCGGGACCCCGGGGCGCAGCGGCAGCACCGGCGCCTTGCGTTCCAGCGCCTGGGTCTGGGGCTTCTCGTCCACGCACAGCACGACGGCTTTGTCCGGCGGGTTGAGGTAGAGCCCGGTGACGTCGCGGACCTTGGCTTCCAGGGCCGGGTCGGTGGAGAACTTGAAGCTCTCGGCGCGCCACGGCTGCAGGCCCCATTCCCGCCACACGTCCGCGACCTTGACGTTGGACAGGCCCAGCTCGGCGGCCAGCAGCCGGGACGACCAGTGCGTCACTCCCAGCCGGGCCGGCGGCGGCTCCAAGGTGGCCAGCACGACCGCCACGTCATCGGTCCACCGCGCCCGGCCCGGCCTGGGCCGGTCCTCCAGGCCGCCGGTCCCCTCGGCGGCGTACCGCTTCTTCCACAAGATCACCGTCGGCTTGGACGCCCCGGTCCGCCGCACGATCTCGTTAGTGCCCAGCCCGTCGCCGGCCAGCAGCACGATCCGGGCCCGCTGCGCCAGCCCGGCCCGGATCGACGTCGACCGCACCCACGAGGCCAGCACCTCACGATCACGCGGCGGGACCTCCACGCACACAGTTAAAGCCATAAACGCAGCGTCCGCGAAATACCATCAGCAGTCAAGACATCTCGCTCACGCGACACTAGTCATCCGGGCGAATGCCGAATCACGTTTCCCCGTACGTGAAGCCGTCAAGCCCGGTCAGAAAGAGCTGCGATCGCCTTCGGGTCATCAAGTGACCCGACTTCGGCGCGAAACCTCCTCAGCAGTTCCTTGTGGTCGGCGGCGGCACCGTCGACCAGGCCGAAGTGCGGCTCGTGATGCTCGAGAGTCCACTCGTAGTCAGGGTGCGTGGTTTCGCCCGATTCCCAGACTGCCCTGAGGCTGCTTCGGCCTCGGTGGATCACATAGCGGTCTCTCACGAAGGAGAATTCGGCGAGCGCCTCGCCAGCGGCGCTGGCCGACTGGAGCAGATCGAACGCCGGATCACCCCCATCGATGAAGGGCCTGATTCCATCGCGCCAGACACGAACGGGATCGATCACAAGGGAGTACGCAAGGAAACGGTCCGTCTCGTGCCACTGGTCCCACCACGACTCGCCCACGATCGCGGCCGTCGTTTCGTCGGCTCTCCCAAGCGCCTTCCCGAGAACATCGGGTCGGCTGATCACGACATCGGAATCGAGGACCCAAACCCACTGCGGGAGGTCTGACTCGCGTGCTGCAAGGAATGACATGGCCTGGGTGAGCGCAGGGCCGTGCATGCGATTGGTCGCATTCGCGATGAGGCGGCACCCGCCGGCGGCCGCGATCTTCGCCAAGAGCTCCGCCGATCCGTCTTTCGATCCGTTGTCGACGACGATTACTTCGAGCGACTCCCACGCCAGAATCCGTCGCAGTGACCACAACAAGAGCGCGGTGAGCTCACGCGTGTTGAACGAGACCGTGATGACCGCGACCCGGCCGGGCATGACCGGGCGGTCCGGCCAGCGAACGATGTCGTCATGCATATGAGGGGGGCACTCCTCGGTGGCTGCGCTCAGGCGCCTTTCCAGCGCTGGCTGGTCCGCCGCCTGCCTCTCCCCTGAGTGGGAGTCTGACAGTCGGTCTGCGCCGCCCGCCACTCGTATTTCCAAGCCCGTAGGGCGAGAACTAGTGTCGTGTGAACGAGGTTCTTTTACCTGGACGGCATTTCGGGAGTATCTCGTCGGCGGTCTTGGTCCAGGTGAAGGGGTGGCAGCGGTCGTTCCAGCTGTCGATGAAGGTCTCGATGGCGTTGATGAGGTCGGGGACTGAGGTGAAGCTGCCGCGGCGGATGGCCTGCCGGGTGATGATCGAGAAGAACACCTCGACGAGGTTCAGCCACGACCCGGACGTCGGCGTGAAGTGCAGCGTGATCCGGGGGTGCTTGTCCAGCCAGGCCTGCACGTCCGGGTGGGTGTGCGTGCCGTAGTTGTCGCAGACCAGGTGGAGGTTGCGGCGCGGGTAGGCTTTCGCGACCTGCTTGAGGAAGGCCAGGAATTCTTCGTGCCGGTGCTGGGGGTAGCAGGCGCTGGTCACCTTGCCGGTGGCGGCTTCCAGCGCGGCGAACAGGCTGGTGGTGCCGTGCCGGATGTAGTCGTGGCTGCGCTTTTCCGGGACCCCGGGGCGCAGCGGCAGCACCGGCGCCTTGCGTTCCAGCGCCTGGGTCTGGGGCTTCTCGTCCACGCACAGCACGACGGCTTTGTCCGGCGGGTTGAGGTAGAGCCCGGTGACGTCGCGGACCTTGGCTTCCAGGGCCGGGTCGGTGGAGAACTTGAAGCTCTCGGCGCGCCACGGCTGCAGGCCCCATTCCCGCCACACGTCCGCGACCTTGACGTTGGACAGGCCCAGCTCGGCGGCCAGCAGCCGGGACGACCAGTGCGTCACTCCCAGCCGGGCCGGCGGCGGCTCCAAGGTGGCCAGCACGACCGCCACGTCATCGGTCCACCGCGCCCGGCCCGGCCTGGGCCGGTCCTCCAGGCCGCCGGTCCCCTCGGCGGCGTACCGCTTCTTCCACAAGATCACCGTCGGCTTGGACGCCCCGGTCCGCCGCACGATCTCGTTAGTGCCCAGCCCGTCGCCGGCCAGCAGCACGATCCGGGCCCGCTGCGCCAGCCCGGCCCGGATCGACGTCGACCGCACCCACGAGGCCAGCACCTCACGATCACGCGGCGGGACCTCCACGCACACAGTTAAAGCCATAAACGCAGCGTCCGCGAAATACCATCAGCAGTCAAGACATCTCGCTCACGCGAACTAGATCGGCCGTTCTGGCGGGTCGAGAGCCAGCAGGAACTGGTGCTCGCCGCCCTGCTGGCCGAGAAGGACGAAGCCGCATTTCTCCGCCACGCGCCGGGAGGCCAGGTTGCCGGTGTGGCAGGCCAGGTGGGCACGGCGAAGGCCGATCTGCTGCGCAGCCCAGGTGAGGAACGCTTGGAGCGCACGGGAGGCGATGCCCTGTCCGCGCAGCTCGGCGATGACGTTGTAGGACACCTCGGCCTCAGGGCCGGCCGGCCGGAGTTCGATCCAGCCCACCGCCTCGCCGTCCGAGCGTCGCCGGATCGCCAAGTTGAGGTCTCTTCCCTCATGCCATGCCCGCAGGCTCCCCCGCGCGCGCTCGTCGCCGTCATAGTGGCTGTCGGGAATGGATTGGGCCTGCTCGACGGTGTAGCCGAAGAACCGTGCGGTATCGGGGTCGAGGTCCATCCGGCGGAGCGCGGCCCCGTCTCCTGGTCGCCAGCGGTCGAGCACGAAGGCAGGGTCGACGACAATCAGCGGCGGCTCGCGGGGCCGCCAGCCCGCCGCTGGTTCCGTCGAGCCCGATGGGGGCGATGCGATCTCCTCGTGGCCGGGTTCGCCGGGGTTCGCGGTCGGCTCAGTGGGGCTCATGGGCACAGGTGCTTTCCGACGAGACGCTCGATGGCGGCAATGGTGCCGACGTTACCGCCTAGGGCGGGCCGGGAAAGGGCGGCATCAAGGGATGCTGATCTTCTGCTGAGTCGTGACAGGGCGCGTGTCCCGCTCAAGCGGCGGTAGCGGTGTCGTGCGGCTGGACGTCGAGGAAGTCGATGACCCGGCGGACGAAGCGCTCGACGTACTGGAAGTGGGAGCCGTGGCCGGAGTCGGGCAGCAACATCAGCTCGGCGTCGGGGAGGTGCTGGTAGAGGTGGTAGGAGTTGATCGTCGGTATGACGATGTCGTTGCTGCCGTTGACGACGAGGGCGGGCTGGGCGATCCCGGCGAGGTAGCCGAAGTTGTCGGCGGGTGCTGAAGCCCACCGCCGCGCGGCGGCGCGGTACGCGGCGATGGTCTCGTCGCTGACGGCGGCGTCCAGGTCGTCGGTGCGCGCTGTGATGCGGGAGATGAAGGCGCGGTAGGCGAAACGGGTGCTGCCGACGTCGAGGAACCGGGTGGGCGCGGTTGTGGCGAGGGAAGCGATCATGGCTGGCTTGCTCCTAATCACGTCGGCCGGTCTCACGACGGCAGGCCCGCCGACGGTCCCGTCCGGTGAGCAGAGCACCGTCGGCCATCGGCGGGCGGGGTGAAGGCTGGTGGGTGCTGCGGATCAGGTGGTGGCGTGGACGGCCTGCAGGATGACGCTGGTCACGACGCCGGGGTCAGAGATCATCGACAGGTGCGGGGCCTTCACTTCGGTGATGTGGGCGTGCGCGTTCTCGTCCATGGCCAGCTGCAACGCCAGCGGGATGGCGTGGTCGATGGTGCCGACTACGGCCCAGGACGGGATGGTCTTCCAAGCCGGCACGCCCGAGGGCTGGGTCAGGGCGCTCGTGGCTATCGGCGCCTGGTCGGCGGCCGCGGCCTGGGCCACGCGGGCGGGCAGCCCGTTGGCCATGCACGACGGGAACGCGCTCTGGGTGATGTAGGCGTCCCCGACGCCTGCGGGAGCACCAGGGAACGGGACCACGGTGAGGTTCGACGGCACGGCGCACGAGCCGGGATAGGCGGTCAGGAGCTGCTCGAGGGTCTGGCCCTGAGCGGGAGCGAAGGCGTCCACGTAGACCAGCGCCCTGACCTGACTGTCGCCGGTGGCGGCGTTGGTGATGACGGCCCCGCCGTAGGAGTGGCCGACCAGCACGATGGGCCCGGAGATGCTGTGCAGGAAATCGGCCAGGTACGCGGAGTCATAGGTGAGCCCCTGCAGCGGGTTCGGCGGCGCGTAGACGGTGTAGCCGTCGGCTTGCAGCCGCTGGATGACGCCGACCCAGCTGGCGGTGTTGGCCCAGGCTCCGTGCTCGAGCACGATGGTGGGCTTCGGCCCGCCGCTGGCGGCCGCGCGGGTCGTCGCATGGGCGGAGGCGATCTGGCTGAAGGGGATGAGCAGGGCAGCGATGGCCACGGCCAGGGCCGGGATGATGAGGCGCAGCTTTGCGTGCTGCACGGCTCGCGCGACGTTCACGGTGATCTCCTTTGCGGCATGCCGAGCGACCGTTCGGTCGCATGGAGGGGAGTCAACAGGCAATTCCCCTGCTTCGACTGTGCGTCAGGAAACTGGCAGCGGGTATCGGACCCGTGACTGCACTTCTATCAGCGGCGCTCGAAATTAAGGTTGTTCGGAACCCAGCGAGCTAACGAAGTCTGTTCGCGTCGGCGGGCCCGGGAGGCACGCAGGTTGATGAGGTTGCCGCAGACCGCGGTGTTGTGCCACACCCGTGCCTGGTTCTTCGAGCTGTCGTAGAAAATCACCGAGCAGACGGGATTCCGGCACGCCTTGAGGCGGGGCCACAGGTCATGCTGCTGGGCGACCAGGATGTCGCCTATCAGCGTGCCAGCGACCTGGCGCCAGCCAGCGCCGTCTGCTGAGAGAGCGAACTGCCCGTCTTTGACGGTCACCTTCCAGCGGAGCATGTCGAGGTGATGCGCCAGGTCCGGCTGGTGCGGCGGCTCCGGTACATCCCGGCCGGCTTCGAGTTGTGCCTGGAGGGCTTCGCGTAGCTCGCGGAGAGGCGTCAGGTCATCTGTGGTCAACCGGGGCGTACGGGGCCACTCGAGGGTGCGCAGCCATCTATTCGCCGACGCCGGGCTCGCCAGGAGGTCGGGCTTGGCTGGGAGGCCTGTCGAGCGGGTGTTCAGGAAGGATTGCACACGCTGCAAGGACGCGGGGGCCGGGGCCGCTGCGTAGCGCTCGGTGGCCGGGTCGGGCATGGGAACCAGAGTACCTGATCCGATTGTCATGACAGAAGCATGTGTTGTATGTTTATGTTGACGTGACAGAAGCATAAGTCGTTCGTTTATGTTGCTCGATATTGCTCGATGCCCAGGCCGCCCAGGCCCGGTGGGGTCAGATCTCGCCGGGCACGAGCGCATGGCGCCCGTTGCGCCCCGCTTTGCCACGGAGGTAATCGATGAAGGCAATACAGGCTGCTGAGCGCGGCGGCTACGAGGCGCTGCGCTTGGTCGACATGCCCCAGCCGCAGCCTCAAGCCGGCCAGGCCCTGGTACGGGTGACCTCAGCGGGAGTAACCCCACTGGACCGCACCGTCCTGGCCGGTTTGCACCCGCGTGCGGCGGCGCCGCCGCTCGTACCCGGCAACGAGGGCGCGGGCGTCGTCATCGAGGATCCTTCCGGGCGCTTCTCCGCCGGCGAACGCGTGTTGTTCTTCGCTGGCCCTGGCGGTGTCACCCAGGACGGCACCTTCGCCGAGATGGCCTCGGTCCCGAGCGGGAACCTCGCGCCGTTGCCCGGCGAGATTCCCGGTGAGATCGCCAGCGGCCTGCCGGTGCCCTACCTGAGCGCGTTCTTGGCGCTGCGTCAGGCGGGATTTCGCGAAGGGCAATCCGTACTGGCACCCGGTGTCGGGGGAAGCGTCGGTAACGCGACCCTCAAGGTGGCCCGTGCGCTCGGAGCGTCGCAGTTGGTGTCAACGGCGGGAAGTTCGGCGAAGGAGTCCGCTGCCGCTGCCGACGGCGGACTGCGCCGGGTCGACATCGTCAACCTCGAGCGTGAGAGCCTCGCCGACGGGCTGGCCCGGCTCGCTCCTGGCGGCGTCGACGTCGTGATTGATGCGCTCGGGGGGGCAATCACGGGTCAGGCGGTGGGCGGCCTGGCGCGCGGTGGCCGGGTGGTGGTGATGGGCTACGCGGCGGGCACAGAGACGACCATGCGCGTCACCGATCTGGTGTGGAAGCTGGCCCGCATCAGCGGGTTCTCGCTGTTCGCCGCCTCAGCCGAGGAGCAGGCGGAGGCGTATGCCGCGGTCCTGCCTCTCATCGCCAGCGGCGAGATCACCCCCGCCCACGACCGGTCCTTCCTCCTGGCCCAGGCGCCCGAGGCGCTCCGCCACCTGATCGAGGACCGGCCGTTCGGCACGGTGACCTTGAGCGTAGGGACATAGCCGTTCCGCTGAGCCGGCGGGCGCCCGCCTGTCAGGAGGCGCCGCCGTCTGGCTTGCGCTTCTGCACAAGCAGTGGCTGGGCGACCTCGCCGACCAGCCCGTCCGGGTCGAACAGGTCGGCGCGGGCGAGGCCGACGCCATCGTCAGCCAGGTAGGTGCGGCAGGCTAGGTACACCCATTCCCCCGCCGGCGGGCGCAGCAGGGTCGCGGTCATGGTGGGGGGAATCGAGAACCATTGCTCCAGGGGCAATGACAGGGACAGGCCATTCGCCGAGTCGGCCAGGATCAGCGCCCGATCCTGGCCGGTCAGCGGCACGCCATCAACCAGCGGCAGGCGGACCCGCGCCCACACATCCGCCGCACCGAGGCTGTCGAAGCTGCCGCGAGTGAACCGCCACTCGATCGAACGTCCGTAACCCCAGCCATCCAGGCCCGGGAAAAAGGACTGGGTTGACGGCGTCGGCGGCACCGTGGGCGGCACGGTCTGCTCCTCGCTTGTGATCCCCGGGCGGTCGCCGGTAGCGATGTGCCACGCTCTCGCCGTGACGGCAACCCGGCCGTCCACGATCATGCGGGCCTCGGTCAGTTGTACCCGCCGGCCGGGCTTGATCACGGAGACCTCGACCACGGCCTCGCGGAGCGGGATGGGGCCAAGCATGTCGACCGAGATGCGGCCGATCCGAAGCGGCCCCTCGACACTCTGGTGGATCACATGGGCAAGGAGGGCAGCCGGAGGTCCGCCGTGCTGAGCCGTACGGTCCCACGGGCTCTCAGTCGCCCGGGTCGGCTCGTATCGCCGGTTCCCGCGGGGCAGATAATAGGCCGCGGGTTTTCCCGACCCGCCACCCGCGGTGCCTGCCGTGTGCCAGTCCACTCAGGAGCCCGACCTTTCGTTCGGAAAATCTGAGGTCGCGTGCCGTCCGTGGTTAAATCTTTTCGGCCGAACGGACCGTGGTTCCTGCTCCCCGTAACGTTTCGTCCGTTAGGTCCGCGGCCAGGAAAAGCGCCGCGTTCGCGACCTCCTCGGCCGTGGCGTAGCGGGCCTGCGGGACGATGCCGAGCGTGCCAGCGAGCGTATCGAGGCCGGGCGTCTCGGTGGCGTCAGGGCTAATCACGTTGACGCGAATCTTGCGGTCCCGCAGCTCACTGGCCCAGGTGCGGGCCAATGATCGCAGCGCCGCCATGATCGCCGCGTACACGCCGATGCCGTCGTTGTCCTTGGTGTTCGTGTTCGACGAGTTCAAGATGATTGATCCGCCCTCGTTCAGTAGCGGCAGCGCCTTTTGCAGGTGCTCTTGGGTGACTTCGCCGATCCGTGCGACGTCGATGGCCGCGGCGTTGGCGAACACGACGTCCAGGCCCCGGCCCGCGTCGGCCACCGCGGTGTAGAGCCGGTCGCGATCTCCTGGCTTACTGCCATCACCCTGTACACCGGTGACGTTCTCGCCGATTTCCTTGACCGCCGCATCGAGTTCGGCCTGACTCCGTCCGTTGATGAAGACGTACGCGCCCTCCTCGGCGAACCGCTTGGCGGTGGCCAACCCGATGCCGGTCGAACCGCCAGTGATGACCGCGGTCTTGCCCTGGAGAAGTGCCATGCTATTCGCGCCCCGCCGAGACCGAGGTCAGGTCGTGGGCGCGGTTCCCTGCGACCGCCGCGCCCGCCGCGTCCAGGGCGGTGAGCTGGGCCGGGGTCAGGGTGACCGACAACGAGCCAAGGTTCTCCTCGACACGCGACGCCCGCCGGGTGCCGGGAATCGGTACCGAGGCCACACCGAGGGCCTCGGCGCGGTACCGCAGCCAGGCCAGCGCGACCTGGGCCGGCGTCGCCAGCTGTTCCCCGGCCACCGAGGAGACCACATCGGCCACCGCGAGGTTGGCTTCCAGCGCGCCGTCGGCGAACCGGGGCATGGTGTGGCGGAAGTCGCCCGGCGACGACAGGTCCGCGGCCGAACGGATGGTTCCGGTCAAGAAGCCGCGGCCCAGCGGGGAGTACGGCACAAAGCCCACCCCGAGCTCGGCGGCGGTCGGCGCCACCTGGCGCTCGACGTCGCGGCTCCAGATCGACCACTCGCTTTGCACGGCCGCGATCGGGTGCACCGCCACGGCGGCGCGCAGTTCGTCGGCGGTCACCTCGCAGAGCCCGAGGTGGCGAACCTTGCCTGCACGCACCAGTTCGGCCATCGCGCCGACGGTTTCCTCGATCGGCACGGTCAGGTCACGCCGGTGCATGTAGTACAGGTCAACGACGTCGGTCTGCAACCGGGCCAGGCTTTGGTCGATGCACTGACGCACGTAGGCAGCGTCGCCGCGGACGGGTGGCCGGCCCGCGGCGCGGTCGGCCGGGTTGCTGGTGACGCCGAATTTCGTCGCCAGCGTGACCTCGTCCCGGCGGTAGGCGAGCAGCTTGGCCAGGAGTCGCTCGTTGCTGCCGCCGCCGTAGACGTCGGCAGTGTCGATAAGAGTCACGCCGAGGTCCAGGCAGTGATTGAGCGTGGCCAGCGATTCGGCGTCGTCGACGTCACCGTAGGCCGATAGCGCCCCGGCGCCGAATCCTATGGCACCGACCGTGAAATCGTCGGCAAGCTTCGTGGTGGGACCGGCAGTTGCCATCTGGTGGCTCCTTAGCGGATTGAGGCGAAGATGGTTAGTTGAGGTGGGTGGCGAAGAATAGTTCGATCCGGTTCCAGGCGTCTTTGGCCGACTCGGGCTCTGGTCCGATGCCGGCGACCCGCAGCAAGGGACGTAGTGCCCGGGGGCCGGTTTCGGCGTCGTTGAGGAAGGCGTGGCTGGCCGCGGGGTATTCCTTGACGTCGTGGGTTACTCCGGCCTTTTCGAGGGCCGCGTCGAGCCGGCCGGCGGCACCTCGAAGCGACCGGTCGCGGCCACCGTAGCTGGCCACGATCGGGCAGGCAGCGGCCATCGCTTCGTCGAGGTGGCGGGGAAGCTGACCGTAGTTGACGGCGGCGGCGTCGTAACCTTCGCCGGCGCTGAGCAGGGCGAAGCCACCGCCCAGGCAGAACCCGATGACGCCGACCTTGCCGGTGCAGTCGGGAGAAGCAGCCAGGTAATCCCGGGCGGCGCCGATGTCGGCGAAGGCGCGGCCGTGCCCGCGGATCAGGGTCGTCATCGTGGTGACCAGGCATCGCGGGTTGCTACCCGCGCTGAACAGGTCGACGGCCAGGGTGAGGTAGCCAAAACCGGCGAGCCGGTCGGCGTGGCCGCGCATGACATCGTCGAGGCCGAAGATCTCGTGGATCATCACCACGCCGGGCCACGGACCGGTGCCCGCCGGGCGGGCCAGGTAGCCGCGAAGCGGTCGGGAGCCCCCGCGGTCGGCGGCTAGGTCGGACAGGTCGATGTCGGTCATGGTTGGGCCTCCTGCGGTTGCGGGGCGGGCAATGGGTCGGGCCGACAGCCCTACGCTGCCTCCCAGTGGGATCATGTAAACCTATCGTTCTGTGAAGATGCTGCAATCTAACACGCTCTTTAGCTAGTTGTACACCGATCGGTGTGCATTAACCGGGCGAGCCGAAATGTAAACCACTCGGTATGCTTGCTGCCATGAGCGGAACAAGGACGGTCCCGGCCCGGCCGGCTGATCGCGGTGGTCGCGGAGCGCGCGAGCGGATCCTCACCGCCGCGACAACCCTCTTTCACCGCGAGGGGATCCACGCCACCGGGGTGGAGCGGCTTACCGAATACGCCCACGTCTCGAAACGCACGTTCTACCAGCACTTTTCCAGCAAGAACGACCTCGTGGAGGAGTACCTGCGCAGCATCCACCAAGCCGGCGGGATACCCAGCGAGCAGGCCATCGACAGCACCGACGGCTCGCCCCGCGCCCGCATACTGGCTCTCTTCGATAGCGCGCCAGGCAGCCGTTTCCGCGGCTGCCCGTTCCACAACGCGGCGGTCGAGGCGGCGGACGCGATGCCCGGGGTGGAAGACATCGTGCACGAACACAAACTGGACTTCACCGCCCGGCTCATCCGCGCCGCAACCGAAGCCGGCGCCCGAGATCCGTACCGGCTGGGCCACCAGCTCGCCGTGCTCTTCGAGGGCGCCAGAGCGCTGGCGACATCGCTCAACGACACCTCCCCCCTGCTCCACGCGCGATCGGCCGCCGAAACGCTCATCGATGCCGCCACCATCGACGCAGGGGAATGACGAGGCAGGCCGTGTGGCCGGCTTGCGGTCAGGTGCGGGGGCCGATGCGCTCGCCCATGTTCAGTTCGAGGTCGAATGCCGCCTGTGGGCTCAGCTTCGCCGCCTGCTGAAAGCGCTTCTGGACCGACTGCCGGGCCAGCAGGCGGGCGAAGCGCGTGTGCGTGGCCGCCAGGCTCTGCCGGCTGGGCGGGGGGATCTCCTCGTTGAGGACTTGCTTGATCGCCTGTAGCGCTTCGATGTCGATTGACATCCTCCCTGGCCTGAAGGCGAGGGATTCCAGCTACTACCCCGATGGGAGCAGCAGTTGAGGTTCACGGTTCACAGGCCGGGTAACCCCGTCGCCTCCCCGCGCAGTCACGGCGTGCCCCGCCGCGATGTTGATGGCCGCGTTCACGTCAGCGTTGGCGGCGAAACCGCAGGCAGTGCACCGGAACACGGCTTGGCTCTCACGCGAGCCCCAGCAAGCCCCACCCCGAGGCCAGGATGCCCCGGTTCAGCCCGGCTTTGGCCCGGACGCCGCGGCCCGGGTTCTCCCGGGTCCCTTTCGCAGCCCGGGTCATGGTGCGGATCTTCAGGTCCTCGACCCGGATCAGGTCGAACCGCCGCGCGATGCCGGTGGACGCCTTCTCGGCCCAGTCCTTGCGCCGGTCCGTCTCCCGGGCCTTCAGCCGGGCGATCGCGTGCCTGGCCCGGCCCCGGCGGTTCGATCCCCGCCTGGCGCGAGCGAGCTTGCGCTGCAGGCGCCGCAGCCTGGCCCGCTCCCGCCCGGTCAGGGCGGGGGCGTGCAGCAGCTGCCCGGTGGACAGGGCCGCGGAGACCGCCACCCCCCGGTCAATGCCCGCCACCTGGCCGTTACCGGGGGCGGGCACTGGCGCGGGGATCACCGCGAAGGCGACATGCCAGCGGCCCGCGCGGTCCATCGTCACCCGGTAGGACTTCGCGTCCGGCGGTACCTCGCGGGACCAGCGGAACCGCACCCACCCGGCCTTGGGCACCCAGACCTCGCCGACCTTACGGGACACCCGGCGCACGTCCCACTGCCGCCCGCGCCCGACGATCCGGAATCCTTCATTGCGGCCGGCTTTGCGCCACGACGGCCGCCGGGCCGGGTTGGCCGGGTCGAAGAACGCGGCCATCGCCTGGGTGAAGTCGCGCAGGGCCTGCTGCTGGACCGTCTGGGAGCCGGCTGCCAGCCATGGGTGCCCGGCTCGCGCGGCGGTAAGCTGCCGGCACTGTTCCAGGTAGCCCGGCGCGCTCGGCCGGCCAGGGTGCCAGTGGGAGTGCTGTTCGACGGCCAGGTTCCAGATGTACCGGGCGTGGCCGCAGTGGTCCCGCAGCACCGCTTCCTGGGCGGGTGCGGGGTTGAGCCGGTACCGGGACATGCGAACACACTATCGGATGGTGCCGACATTTCAGGGGGGGTGAAGCGGCGTTTCCTCCCCGGCCTGAAGGCCGGGGTCTCCACGCCGCGATTCCGATGATGAGGCGACGCGACGCGCGAAGCGCTCTACGAACGCGTCGAGCTCGGTGTCGGGGGACGGCGCGGTTGATCCAGCCGTAGCGTTCAGCCGTGTCAGCGTCGTAGTCCTCCCCCGAGGCGATGATCTCCAGTGCGCGGGCCCGACCGGTCAGCCGCCACAGCCGCTCGATCCCGCCGCAGCCGGGAATGATCCCCGAGCCGATCTCCAACTGGCCGAGCACGGCGTTCTCCCGGCTCGCGAACCGGACGTCGAGAGCCGTCAGGAACTCATTGCCGATACCGCGTACGCGGCCGCAGATGGAGCCGACGGAGATGAAACGGGCCTGCCCGAGGCGGCTGACGATGTCGAACCAGACCGGCATTCCGTCGTCGAACTCGCCGAATCTGCCGAGGTTGAGGTGCGCCATGAAGAAGTCGGGAAGGGCGCTGTCGCGTTCTGGACGATCCAGTCGCCGGGCTCCAGGTCGGTGTACTCGCTGAGGATCAGGCCGGCCGTGGGCGGATTGCTGCCAAGCATCGAGAACTGCTCGGTGCTCCCCTCCGGCAGCGGGAACAGGCCCTCGGCGGGCAGCAGCAGCCGCTCGCGCCAGGCCCCGGCGAACAGCGGCACGACCACCAGGTCGCCCACCGCGACCGTGCCGACGCCCTGGCCCACCTCGACGACCCGGGCGACGCCCTCGTTGCCGGGGACCAGCGGGAGCGGCGGCTGGAGGAGCGCGCCGCTGACGAGCAGAAGGTCGTGCCGGTTCAGCGGCGAGAGCTCGACAGCGACCTTGACCTCGCCGGGACCAGGAGCGGGCGGCTCTGGGACATCGACGACGCGCAGGACGTCTTCTGGTCTTCCGAACTGGGTGATCTGGATGGCGCGCACGTGGACTCCCTGTCAGCTGCCGAGCAGCGCCCGTGCCCCGAGCCAGACGACGCCCGGGTTGAGCCGGTCGGGGTAGAGCCCGATCATCTGGTCGTAGAGCTCCCGGACGGCCGGCTTCTCCTCGAGCAGCCGGATCACGTCCTGGAGATACCGCCGGGTTTCGTCCAAGATGACCGGATCGTCGGGCCGGTTCTTGTTCTTGTGGCCTGCGACCACGGCGCGGGGGTGAAGGCCGGCGACCCGGTCGAGGGCCCGCAGCCATTCGTGCAGGCCGTCGCCGCCGCCTTCGGAGATGTACTGGTGCACGCCGTTGTAGGCGACGTCGCCGGCCACGACCAGGTCGATGGCGGGCACGTGCAGCACCGTGGTCTTGTCGGTGTCGCTGTGCCCGGTCTCGACGGCCACGGCCGCGTTGCCCTCCAGGAGGAATCCTGCCGCGGGAATCGGCTCGGCCAGCACCGGCGACTCCGGGATCTGGCCCGGGAAGATCCGGTCGAACAGCTGCTCGCGGCTCGATGCGCCCCGCTGGCGCATGACCTCGATCGTGCCCTCAGTGGCGTACACGGTGACGCCGGGGAAGCGCCTGGCTAGCTCCCCGGTGCCGTACCAGTGGTCGCCGTGCCCGTGGGTGGAGTAGATGTAGGCGAGCCTCCGGCCGGACCGCTCTACCGAGTCGCCGACGCGCTGGATCTGCGTACGGGTGAAGGGCGGGTCCACCAGGAGGGCGTCTTGTGCTCCGAAGATCAGCGTCGACGACAGCGGTGACCACTTCTGCGGGGTTCCGTCGGGCATGAGCTCGCCGCCGGCGGCGGTGGGGCCTTCCGAGACGATGACGTCATAGGACAGCGGAGCCGGTGAGCTTGTGGACATGGGTGCCTCCTCAAAGTAGCTTTCGGGTCCGCCGCGGAAACATGTGCCTTTGCGGCGGGCCGCCGTGCATCCGTGAAAGGAGCATAACACGTTTGCTTATGTCGTCGTCACCTGGCATCGGGACGGCTTGGCCGTGGGCATGGCGGTTCCCTGAGCCGATTGACAAGTCAGGCACCGGGCTCGCTTCTGGCGAATGATCAGCCTGACCGGGCGATCACGTCGCGTAGCTGGTGGCGGTCGGCTACCCCGAGCTTGGGAAAGGACCGGTACAGATGCGAGCTGACCGTGCGCGGTGAGAGGAAGAGGCGGTCGGCGATCTCGCGGTTGGTCAGGCCCTCGCTGGCCAGGCGGACGATCTGGCGCTGCTGGGGAGTAAGCGCCTCTAGGGCATCGCGGTCGGCGGGTGCGGCGGTAACCGTCACCCCGGACGCTCTCAGCTCTGCCTGCGTCCGCTGCGTCCATGACCGGGCACCTAGCCGCCGGAAGGTTTCCAGAGCCTGTGCCAGGACGGGCTTGGCGTCGTTGATCCGGCGGCACCGCCGCAGCCATTCGGCGTAGTCGAGGCGTAGCTGGGCCCGCTCGAACGGCCACTGGTCCCCGGCAGGGTCGGAGAGCGCCTTGTCGAAATGAGCTTCGGCCTCGCCCGGACCGGCGAGGATGCCGCGCGCGCGGGCGATGAGCTGCTCCAGCCGGGGAGAAACCGTTCCGCCCAGCTCGCTGAGCGCCTCCTCAAGGACGTCTTGTCCTTCCATCCGCCGGTCGGCGCGTACCGCAGCGGCGGCGAGATCTGCCACCCCGAGGTAGGAGGCGTAGTTGTGCATCGGCGTGCCGTCTTCGCTGAACAACCCGCGGAGCTGGGTGAACGCTTGGAGGTAACTGCCGTCGGCGAGAGCCGCGACGCCGAGGGCACGCCGGGCCCGGGCGACCACCAGCCCGCAGTCGGCCGGATCGATGGTGGCGAGCGCTCTGGCCACATGCCTGCGTGCCGCGCCGGAGTCGGCGCGCAGGGCGAGGACGGTGGCGGTGATCACGTCAGCGGACGCGGCAACGGTTTCCATCTGATTCGCCTCGGTCATGCTGGCAGCCTCGGCGGCCACGTCCAGCGCCTCGTCCCAGCGCCCGGTGTCGATGTATGCCCACCCGAGCACGGTCAGGCCCCCGCCGCTGGTTCCCCGTACGCCGGGAGCCCGGAGCCGTTGCATGGCGTCTTCCAGCAAGCGGACCGCCAGGTCGGATTCGTCCAGGATCCACGCGGCCGAAGCTATTCGCCACAAAGAGGGCTCTTCAATGGGCGAGCCGACGATCTTGCGCAGGCACGGGAGGAGCTCGTCTCTGCTGCCGATTGGGTCGGCGCTGACGCGTATCCAGAGTCTCAGCACGTTGACATCAAGGCCAGGGGCCAGAACAGGGGGCGGCGGACCTTGACGTTCCAGCAGGCCGAGCGCACGGCTGACAGCCTGGCGGCTGGCGGGCTTTCCGGACTGGTAGGCGACAGTGGCTGCACTCCCGAGCGCGTCCCAGGCGAGGTCCGGCTGGTCACGTGACGCCTCTTCGGCGACGGAAATGAGCGCCGGGAGCGCTGCGGAGCGCCGGCCTGACCAGGCCAGCGCCCACCCGGCGTCATGGCGGGCGGTCAGCCGCAGTTCCGGATCCGCCGTGACAGCGAGGGCCCTGGTGGCGAGATCCTGGACCCAGTCGGCCTGGCCGGTAGAAACAGCGACCGACGCGGCCGCTACCAGTCTGCGGGCCTGGTCCTCGGGGCCAGGGCTGAGTTCGGCCGCGCGTTCCATGGCCAGCGCGGCGGCCGCCGCGCCGCCCCGGTGTTGCGCCTGGGCAGCTGTGGCCTCGAGCAGCGCAGCGACGTCCTCGTCCGGTTGCAGGGCCGCGGCGGCCAGGTGCCAGGCTCGCCGGTCGGGCTGGTCGTGCAGTACACCCGCCAGCTCGCGGTGCGCCGCGGCGCGGCGGGCAAAGGGTGCAGCGTGGTAGATGGCGGAGCGGACCAGGGGATGGGAGAAGCGCAACCCGGTCCGATCCACCTTGATCAGACCCAGTTGCTCAGCCGGCGCGAGGGCCTGCGCATCTGGGCCGGCGCCGTGGCTGGCTGCTGCGCTCAGGTCCGGACTGTCGGCCACGGCGGCGAGCAGCAGTGCGGCTTGTGTCTGCTCGGGCAGGGCCGCGTACCGGGAGGTAAGGACGGCGGTGAGCCGGTCAGTCAGGGGCAGCGGCTCGGCGGCCCAGCGGCGGCTGGCCGCCGGATCGTCGGCGACCACCTTGGCCAGCTCGATCAGCGCCATGGGGTTACCGGCGGCTTGGCCGAGCACCTGGGCCCGGGCCCGCCCGCGGGGCGGGCGGGGCTGGCTGTCCAGCAGGCGGCCTGCGTCGGCCGCGGACAGCGGCTCCAGCCGCAGCTCCGGGAATCCCCGATCGAAGCCCGGGGGCGGGGCCTGCCCGCGGGCGCCGACCAGCAGGACGACCGGTTCGGCGTCCAGGCGGCTGCCGGCGAAGGCCAGCGCGTCCAGCGAGCTGCGGTCCAGCCAGTGGGCGTCATCGGCGACCACCAGAACCGGGGAGTGTTCGGACAGGTCCGAGAGCAAGGTCAAGACAGCCGCCCCGGTCAGCAGCGGGTCGGCAGCACCGGGGTCCGCAGAAAGACCCAGGGCCCCCAGCAGGGCTTGGGCCTGCCGGCCGGGCAGGCCGGCGGCGCCTGACAGCACCGGCCGCAGCAGCTGATGCAGCCCGGCGAACGCGAGCCTGGCCTCCGACTCCCGGCCGGTGACCGACAGCACCCGCATCCCCGCCGACCGGGCCTGGTCGGCGGTGCCGGCCAGCAGCACGGTCTTGCCCATCCCGGCCTCACCGGTGACCAGCAGGACCCGGCTGGAGGGCGGGACCGGATCCACCAGCGCGCGCAGCCGGGCCACCGCGGCGTCCCGGCCAATGATCGGTGCGGGCTGCGGTGCGGGCAGTTCACCGGGACCTGGCATGGCCCGTCCTCTCGGCCAGTGCGTTGCATCAACGCCGTCCCCAAGGCCAACAGCGGCCGTGCCCCGGGCATGCCCGGGGCACGCAAAGTGCAGTCACCCGGCCGATACCGCCCCGGGCCGGCCTGCCGCCACAGTGGACACCAGGCCCGGGCGTTACCGCCGCGGGGCACCAGACGATGGGGATCACGATGCCGTTTGTCACTGCCGGGCGGGAGAATTCAGCCGCCATCCGGATCTACTACGAAGATCACGGATCCGGTCCTCCCGTCGTCATGGTGCCCGGCTACGCGCTGAACGGGCAGTCGTGGGAAAAGCAGGAGACAGCCCTGCTGGCCGCCGGGCACCGGGTGATCACCTACGACCGGCGCGGCTTCGGCGCCTCGAGCCGGCCCAGCACGGGATACGACTTCGACACCCTCGCCGCCGACCTTCATGCCCTGCTCAGCACGCTCGACCTACGCGCAGTGGTGCTGGCCGGATTCGCCATGGGCACCGGTGAGGTAGCCCGCTACCTGGCCGTTCACGGCTCAGGACGGGTCACCGCGGCCGTGCTGGTCGCCCCGCTGCTGCCGTTCCTGCTCAAGACCCACGACAATCCTGACGGCATCGACCGCAGCGTCTTCGACCGCATCACCGCCCGCATCGCCGCCGACCGGCCGGCCGCGATGAAAGACTTCATGGACCGCTCCTACAACATCGACCACCTAGGCGGGGACCGGGTCAGCGACCAGGCCTGGCAGAACAGCTTCTACGCGGCCCTCTCCGCCTCAGCCCACGCCGCCGCCGGCTGCGTCACAGCCTGCCAGGAAGACTTCCGCGGGGACATCGCCACCATCAGCATCCCCGTCCTGATCATCCACGGCGACCACGATCGCGTGCTGCCCTACCAGGCCACCAGCAGCAGGCTTCCCGCCCTGCTGACCAACGCCAGCTCGACCATCATCGCGGGCGGGCCGCACGCGATCATCTGGACCCACGCCGACGAGGTCAACCAGGCACTGCTCGACTTCATCGGCCACCCAGGCCAAGCCGACCGACGACAGAACGGACGAGCCGACTGATCCGGACTGCGGCCGTTTGAGCCGCCCGGTGTCCCGTGCCGCCTGGATTGATGAGCAGAACGACGGTCATGGCCTCGGGGATCTACCCGGCGATCAGGTCGAACTCGTTGCCTTCGATGTCGGCGAAGGTCGTCCAGCGGGACTTGTCTCCCCGGACGTCGCGGAGCTTCTGGGCGCCCATGCTCAGCAGGCGAGCAGGATCACGTGCTCGGAAGTGGAGTCTTCGGCAACCTGCCGCCCGAGGACATCGGCCCAGAACCGGGCCAGAGCAGGGGCGTCGGCGCAGTCGATCGCGATTGCGACCGGCGAATTGCTCATATCGGCATTCCCTTTCACAAGCGGACCGGATCAGATGGCGGTGCGGCCGCCGTCGGCGGCGATGACCGCACCGGTGATGTAGCTGGCTTTCGGGGAGGCGAGGAAGGCGATGACCCCGGCGATCTCGCCGGGCTGGGCGGGCCGGGCCAGCAGGGTCGTGGCGCCGAGTGCTTCGATGCGGTCGGGGGCGGCGCCGTTGGTCAGGACCGGCCCGGCCGCGATGGCATTGACCCGGACACCGGAGGGACTGAACTCGGCCGCCCAGGAACGGGTCATCGCCGCCAGGGTCGCCTTGGTCGCGCCGTAGGCGGCCCCGCCGGCCAGGCCGATCTGGCCGGCCATGCTGCCGATGCTGATGATGCTGCCACTCCCCCGGGCGGCCATCTTCGGGGCCAGCGCGGCAACCAGGAAGTACGCCGCCCGGACGTTGGCCGCGAAGAGCCGGTCGAAGCTCGCCACGTCCAGGTCCGCGGTCGGCCCGAACCAGGCGAAGCCGGCGTTGTTGACCAGCACATCGACCGGGCCGGCCTGCTCGACGAGGTGGTCCACCTGGGCCGGGTCGGTGAGGTCGGCCGCCACGAAGCGGGCCTTGCCGCCCGCCGCGGTGATCCTGTCGACCACCGCAGAGCCGCGATCGGCGTCGCGCCCGTGCACGACGATCTCGGCGCCATGCCGGCCGAGCTCTACGGCCGCTGCCTGGCCGATGCCCGAGGTGGCCCCGGTAACCAGGGCACTGAGCCCCTCGAGATCTCGCTGGTCGTTCATCTCTCGTCCCTCAGATTGACGGACTCGGCGTGCCGTGGGCGGGCGAGCCGGGCTAGCTCGCGGCCAGCACGGCCTCGGCCGCCGTCTCGATCAGCTGGGCCACGTCACCGGGGTGGGAGACCATCGCGACGTGGCTGGACGGGATCTCGATGGTGGTGGCGCCCATGCGGGCGGCGAACTGCCGTTCGGCATCAGGAGGGAGGGCCTGGTCGTCCGCGGCGACCAGGTACCAGGATGGCCGCGTTTTCCAGGCCGGGACACCCATCACGTCCCCGAAGGCGGACATGGCCAGCGGCTGCTGCACGGCGTACATCACCTTGGCCTGGACCGGGTCGACGTCGGCGGCGAAGTGATGGACGAAGTCGTCTTCGGACAGCCAGCCGAAGCCCCGCTGGTCGGTGAACAGGTGCGCCAGCGCCGGGGTCACCGGTCCCTGCGACAAGAGGCCGCCCAGGGATTCACCCTGGTCAAGCCCGAACGCGGCGATGTAGACCAGGCCGGCGACGTTCGGCGCATCCGCGCCCAGGGCGGTCATGACCTGGCCGCCGTAGGAGTGCCCGGCGACGATGGCGGGACCGTCCTGCAGGTCCAGCACCTGGCGCAGCCGGGCCACGTCATCGGCCAGCGCGGTCAACGGGAACTGGGGTGCGGTCACGTGGTAGCCGTCGGCCTGCAGGCGCTCGATGACGCCGCTCCAGCAAGAGCCTTCGGCCCATGCGCCGTGGATGAGAACGACATTCGGTCGGGCGTTCATCTCGGGGGTCCCTTCGTGGTCGTGTCTTGCGGTCATTCTGCGGAGCAAGGCCGCTGCCGGGGTATCCGTAACGTGACTGCACCTTGCGGAGGCCAACGGTGGCGTCCGCGCGGGCATGCGGGACATGACCGCACGGGCGGCGATGTGCAGTCAGATGGCGGATACCTTCCTGACGGGCCGTGCCCCATGGTGAGAGGAAGCCGGCTGCCAGCGCGGGCCGCGGCGATCCGGATCGACGCCACCCCAGCACCAGAGGTCGGGCCCTGAGTGCAGGAAAGGAGAAGGCCATGGCGTACGGGCACGCCGAACGTAACCTCGCCCTTCTGCGCCAGCTCGAAGCCGAAACCAGGCAGCTTCTCGAGAGCTTGGACCAGTCGGATCCCGAGCAGTCAGCCTGGCTGCAGGAGGTCGCCAGCGGAGGAGATGACCGCTGAAGCACATGCCGCTACCGTCAGCTGGCCGCGTCTCCGCTCAGCACCCGTCCTGGCACGTTCCAGTCAGCTGATCAAGCCCTAACCTGCCTTGGCGGTCGCTCGGTCAATGGCAGGCATGGCCGGTTGCGCAGCCCCGCCCGCGAGGACGCCGTCGATGCGGCTGCGAGCCGGGACAGTCGCCAACAGGCAGATCGCGTCGGGCAGCCTCGCCTGGCCGACGGCCGCCGCCCGGACCGTAGGAAAAATATCGAGGTGCTGGCTGAGGCCCGTGGCCGACAGGACCCTGGCTACCTCGGGTGATGGTGCGGCCAGGCGCAGGGATCCGCCGAGCAGCTTGGCGCGGCGTCCGCTGCCCACCAGGACCGCAAGGCAGCCGGCTTCCGCATGCTCTACCGCGGACAGGTCGATGATCAGGTGGCTGGCAGCGCGGAGCAGGCTGACGAGTTGCTCGCGCAGGGCGGGAGCAGACGCGATGCCCAGTTCCCCGCTGAGCGCGGCGATGACGTAGCCGCCGCGGTCTGTCCGGGAGGTGAAACTGAGGCTGGTCCCATCAGCCGCGGGGTGTGTCACAGCGCTTCCGGTGACGTGAGCCGGGGACAAGCCGGGCGGCGCGTGGCACGCCGTTATCACGGCGGCCGCCGGCTCGCGGGCCGGGACTACGCATGGCGAGGCGCTCGGTGCATCATCTTTCGCAGCGCCGACATCGCTGTGGGGAACACGCCGGCCGTGGGCCGCTGTGCGTGCGTGCGGGCCGTAGTGACTTCTGACGGCATCGGCGGGACCGCTGGCTTTGGCAGGGTGGCGCCGTTATGGGTGACCTCTGATGGCATCGGCGGGACCGCTGGCTTTGGCAGGGTGGCGCCGTTATGGGTGACTTCCGATGGCATCGGCGGGACCGCTGGCTTTGGCGGGGCGGCGCCGTTGACGGATGGGCGCGGCTGGGTGGTGGCAGGACCCGGATCCGGGTGGGGTACGGCTGGTTCAGGCACGATGTTTTCCCTTGGCAGGTGAGGGCCCGGCGCAGCGTCCTAGGCGACCGCGTGATTAGCGGGCCACCGGAACGCTGCGACGGATTGCGGGCGGGCGAATGGCTGCTAGCCGACGCCCAGTAGCGCCGGCGTCAGCTGCCGGCGGCTGCGGCCCAGGGCGGCCGCTATCGCGCTGACCCTATGGCGGACGCTGGCATTCATCGCGTCACCGCCGACGCCCAGGCCAGGATTCCGGCCCGGCAGCTTCCGTCAGGCACCGGCCTCGTCAGCCGGGACACGGCACTGCGAGCATCATGGGCACCGACGATCGTGATGACCGAATCGGTGCGCATCTGCTCCTCCGGTAGCCCCGGGATGCTGGCCGCTGGTGACGGCTGACGTCCGGTGCCTTAATGCCACGCTATACCCGCATAAAGAAACTAGCAAGTTTTTTCCGGAATCTGGTAACCTGTCTGAGTGGCAAGCTGGACCTTCCTGACTTATCACGCCCGGGTTCTCCTGCTCATCGCCCATGACCCCGGCGTGCGCCTGCGCGACATCGCAGCCAGCCTGAACATCACCGAACGCAGCGCCTTCGGCATCATCACGGATCTGGTCGAGGCCGGCTACGTGGTCAAAGAGAAGAACGGCCGCCGCAACCGCTACCACGTCCAGGCTCACCTCCCGCTGCCAGAACCGGACGGGCGGGAACGCACCGTCGGTGAGGTCCTGGCCCTCCTGACCGGCAACGACGGGCCGGCGACCTGACAGGATGCCCATGCTCCGGCCTTTTGGGCCGGTAGCGAGCCCAGCAGAGCAGGCATGAGAGACTGGCGCGGTATCAAGGCCGTGATCGGTGACAGGGTTTTCTACATCAATCTATGTGCTTATCGGTCACGCATCTTGGCCAGGCGCCGCCTGATCGCGGAGGCTGGGTGCATGAACGCCACGCGTAACTCGGTGTCGCGGGGATCCAGCCGCCGGTTCGCCCTGGACTCCTCGGCCGCCCGTCTGACCCCGGCCGAACGGGCCGAGCGGGGCAAGGCGGCCCGGTCTGCGGTACCCAGGGACAGTCATGCCGCCTACGACCCGCCTGCGGACCGCCCGGATCCGGTTGGCCTGCTGGAACGCCAGGCCGCCACGCGGCTGCCCGACCTGGTACCGGTCCGCTACAGCCGGATGCTGGCCTCACCCTTCAGCTACTTCCGCGGGGCGGCCCTGTCGATGGCCGCCGACCTCGCGGCCACGCCCGCATCGGGCCTGGCTGTGCAGGCCTGCGGCGACGCGCACCTAGCCAACTTCGGCGTCTACGCATCGCCCGAACGTGCCCTGGTCTTCGACCTCAACGACTTCGACGAAACGCTGCCGGGCCCCTGGGAGTGGGACGTCAAGCGGCTGGCGGCCAGCCTGGAGGTAGCCGGGCGCGGCAACGGCTACCCGTCCGGGCTGCGCCGCAAGGTGGTGACCGCGGCAGTTGGCCGGTATCGCGAAGCGATGCGCGGTTTCGCCGGACAGGGCAACCTGGCCGTCTGGTACGCCCGAGCGGAAACCCGGGCTCTGCGCGAGCAGTTCGGGTCTCAGCTGGCTGCCCGTGAGCAGCGACAGGCGGACTCGGCCGTGGCCAAGGCGCGGACCCGGGACAGCCTGCAGGCGCTGGCCAAACTGACTCAGCAGGTGGACGGCAGGCCGCGGATCGTAGCCGACCCGCCCCTGGTCGTGCCGCTGTCCGACCTGGTCGCGGACTCCACGGACCAGGCGAAGCTGGAAACCGAACTCAGGAAGCTGATCAGCGGTTACCGGCGCACCGTGGAAACCGACCGCCGCTACCTTCTGGAGCAGTTCGAGGTCGCCGACATGGCCCGCAAGGTGGTCGGCGTAGGCAGCGTCGGAACCCGCTGCTGGATCGTTCTTCTGCTGGGCCGCGACGCCTCGGATCCGCTGTTCTTGCAGGTGAAGGAGGCCGAACGGTCCGTACTTGAGGACTTCGCCGGAGCCAGCGAATACGCCAACCACGGCCAGCGGGTGGTGGCCGGGCAGCGGCTCATGCAGGCCGCCAGCGACATCTTCCTCGGCTGGCAGCGCAGCCAGGTCGATCCCGACGGCCAGCCGCATGATTTCTACGTCCGCCAGCTACGGGATGAGAAGTTCTCCGCCGATATCGAAGCGATGACCGCGGCCGGAATGCGCGCCTACGGCGAGCTATGCGGCTGGACGCTGGCCCGGGCACATGCCCGATCTGGGGACCGTATCGCCATCGCGGCCTACCTCGGCCAGGCCGCCATCTTCGACCGTGCCATCGCCGAGTTCGCCTCTGCCTACGCCGACCAGAACGAGCGTGACCATCAGGCCCTCACCGCAGCCGTCGCCTCCGGGCGCGTGACCGCGTGGACCGGAGGCTCGGCGTAAGTTCCCTGACGGTTGGGCCGTGGACGCCGAATCACGCGGTCCCAGCCCGGCGACCCATGACTGACGACTATGCGACGACAGCCAGCGCCTACTGGGCCGCCGCGGCCCGGCACGGTGAACTGGTTGATGTCAACCGCAATGGTCTGTGCGACGGCCGATGTCGAGGAGGCGGGGCTGGTGAGCGGAGTCCACGAACGCCGCCAGCGGGCCGACGAGCCTGGGACAGCGCGGCTCATCACCCGTGGACAGTGGCGGTCGGCGGCCGCCTGCCGGTCTGCCGACCCTGATCTGTTCTTTCCGATCTCGGATTCCGGCCCGGCCCGGGAGCATCTGGGGCGGCCAGAGCGAGCACGAACGCGCTGCCGTGCGGCGAAGGACGGCGATCGAGCGGCCTTAGCGCGGCACTGCCGGCGCGACGGTGCGCCGGGTAATGCGCCAGGCGCCGTCGGCCCGGCGTAGTTCCTGGGTGATCGCCGCGGCGGTGCGGAGGGCGGGCGGCGCGGCCGGGTCGATGATCAGCAGCACGGACCGCACGGTGGCCTGGTCGTCGGACGGGCCGGGCTCGATGACTGGGTTGAGGGTGAGATGCAGGGTGACCGGGCCCTCGGCGGCCCAGACCGGCCCGACCGCGGCACGTAGCGCTTCCCGGCCGGCGTGCAGGCCCTGGGTCCCGTCCAGCACCGCGTCCTGCGTGAACAGTGCGACGTAGCCGTCGGCGTCGCGGCGGCTGGCCGCCTCGTCCGCGCGGGTGATGACCTCCGCGATGGCCAGCTGGTCGGCGGCGGACAGGCTCATGAGCCGGGCCGCAGCCAGGCCACCAGCGCGTCATCCAGGCTGGCCGCGAAGGCCACCACGATCCACGCCGTGTCGGTCTCGCCCAGCGGCCCGCGCAGGGCGACCTGCCGGTGCAGGTCGTAGCGGATCTCGAGGTTCTCGGCGGCGGTCTCGATGGCGGTCTGGTCGACTACCCCGTCACCTTGAAGCGCGTGCACGTCGCCGGTCCACACGCGGCCGCCTGCCTTGGCCACCGGCAGGAACAGGTGGCTGCCCACGCCCAGGTCACGCAGCACCAGGTTGCCGCCATAGCTGCCGGACACGATCGCGCTGACTTGCCCGGCGCCGGCAGGCTCGGCCGCCACCACACCCAGGAACGGGGCCATGGGCAGCGTGATCCCGTGGGTATACGCCGCGGTCGTGCGGGCGTCGTCGAAGGTGAAGTAGTGCACGTACGGCTCGGCGAAGTCGTGCGGCAGCGCCCCCACCCCCAGCGGGAAGGAGTTCCAGCCCCACCCGATCGTGCGCAGCGCCGTGATGCTGACCTCGATCACGTCACCCGGCTGCGCGCCGGTCACCTCCACCGGTCCGAGCATCGAGTACGGCCCATGCGGGTACTGGTGCCGCAACGGCTCCCGGTCGGCGAAGCTCATCCCGAACTTCGCCTCGTTCCCCCAGTGCGTCCAGGTATCCGGATAGCGGACCGTATCGCCCGGCTCGATCACCGCCACCGGCTCGGCCGCCAGATCCAGGTACCCCGAACGAACCGTCCCCGGCGTCGACTCGACAACATGCGTGCGGGCCACGAATCGCCCCTCCGTCCTGTTCAGGTGAACCATGTGATGGTCAGCGGTTGACCCCGGGCCAGGCTACGCCGCGACGCGCGCGAGCCGACTGGTCTCGTCGCGGATTTCTACGGCGATCTTCGTCAGGGCCGACGCGTACTGCCGGTTGTGATGCGCACAGAACAGCAATTCCAAGCGACTGGGCAGCATGACCCGGGCGCCGCGGCGGTCACACCGGTCCGTCGCGGTGAGCGTCCCGGCCAGGGCGCCGTCCGCCTGTTCGCTCTCCCGCCGGCGGTCCGGATTCTTGGCCCAGAATCTGATTCCGCTCATGACATCTACCTTCCTCGGTTGTTCTCCGCTCCACCCCAGGCGATCGTCAACGGAAAGGTGCTGGTACCTGTCGCGGCATTGCCGGGGACAATAGCCCGCCCCTTCGCTTGCCTCAGCCGCATCACCGTTAGGTCCGTGGTAGGTGTCTTGTTCAGCAGACCCGACGGCCGGTGATTCCGACCAACATCTGCCGCCTATGGAGGCATAGCTGCCGGCTGCGCAACGATGAGCGTTTCCACGTCGAGAGCGGGAAAATCGCCGCCGCTTACGACGCTTCCATCCGAAGTACAGCGCTGACCACCGTTACGGGCCAGGAGCCGCTGCCTATTGGGCCATCG
Organism: uncultured Actinomycetes bacterium; assembly: GCA_963790065.1. GTDB lineage: Bacteria > Actinomycetota > Actinomycetes > Streptosporangiales > Streptosporangiaceae > Palsa-504. The sequence continues at coordinate 95,200 of CAWBNK010000007.1, forward strand.
TTGGCTCCTATCGCCCCGGTCTCGCTCCGGCGTACTATTCCCCGATGGACAGGTCAAGCGCACCTGTTGTGCAGAGCGCGTCGGACGTCGCAGGTTCACTCACGCCCCGAACCGCGGAGATGTCCGCCGAGATTTATGACCTGATCGTCCGGGAGATCCCGCAGCTTCGTGGCGACAAGCGGGTCCTTACGCTGCTGGAAGCCAGCGTCGGGGAAAACGTGGCTACCCTCCTGCACATCATCCAGCACGGCATCGAGATGGAGAACGTGCACGCCCCGGCGGCGGCGGAGGGATACGCCCGACGGCTAGCGCAACGCGGTGTGCCTGCATCGGCGCTGCTACGCGCCTACCGCATCGGGTCAGCCCGGTTCCAGGACCGATGCCTGGAGGAGCTCGGGCGCAGCACGGACAATGCGTCGATCGTCAGCACGGCTGCCCTGCGCATCGCCGAGATCACCTCGGCGTACATCGACAAGGTGTCAGAAGAGCTGCTGTTCGCCTACGAAGCCGAGAAGGAGGGTTGGCTGCGTAACCGCAGCGTGGCCCGGGCGGCCCGGGTCCAGGCGTTGCTAAAAGGCGAGCGGGTCGACGTGGCTTCCTCCGAGGCGATCCTGGGCTACCGGCTCAGGCAGTACCACGTTGGCGTGGTGTGCTGGGGCGACAAAGCGACGCCGGGCGGTGGCGCTCTGGTCGGGCTGGAGCAGGCGACCGTGGAGCTGGCCCGCCAGGCGGGCCTCGAGGGCAGGCCCATCTTCCTGCCGCAAGACGAATCCAGCGCGTGGGCCTGGCTGCCGCTCGGCTCCAAAGACGCCTTCACCAGCGTGTGCGCGCTCGTAGCAGAATCCGGAATCCGGTTCGCCCTCGGCTCGGCCGGTTCCGGTGTCTCCGGCTTCCGCCGCACCCACGAGCAGGCCCTGGGCGCGCATACCGTCGCGCTGGCGGCAGGCCAGTCTGGACAGCCCATGACCAGGTTCGCCGATGTCGCGCCGCTGGCCCTGATGTCGGGCTCGACCGAGCTCGTCAGGGCCTGGGTCATCGAGACCCTCGGGTCGCTCGCGGACGATGACGGCCAGCACGCCATGCTGCGCGATACGCTCCGTGTCTTCCTGCAGGAGAACGGCAGCTTCGTGGCCACTGGCGAACGGCTGACCTTGCACAAGAACACCGTCAGGTACCGGATAGGCAAGGCCGAGGAGAGTCTGGGGCACCCGATCGCCGATGACCGGCTGCAGATTGAACTGGCCTTGCTCGCCGCCCAGTGGCTAGGCCCGGCGGTCCTGCGGCAGGCCGACCCGGCCCGGCCCTGACGGCCCCGGTGGTCAGGGTCCTGCTGGTCAGGATAGGGCGCGGATCCGTTTCATGACGGCTTCTGGATCGGCCTGCGCCGGGACGGGCACGAGTGCGAGTTCGGCGTCCGGGGCCGGATCGTCGCCGTCCCAGAAACCTGCCCCGGCCACGACCCCCCAGCGGCCAGCGGTGCCATCGGCCGCGGCCGACCCCAGCCACGCCGTGATGCCCGGGATGCTCCCGTGCGGCCACGCCGCGGCGGCATCGGCGCGGACCAGTACCGGCCACCCGTAGTGGTCAGCGACGTTGAGCATGGACCGGTACGCCTCCGGGTGGATCAGGTCGCTCCCGTGGGCTGACCCCTCGTCCAGGAGCAGCCCGTCGACCTCCAGGCTGCCGAATGTCCGCAGCATATCGGCGACATACATCGCGGCCGTCTCGGCCCGGCCGGAATCGACTGGTCCAGGGTCCGACCCCGCCTGCCCGGCCGCCGTGCTGAGCCAGCGGGCCGGTATGGGCACGGCTAGGATCAGGGGGACGCCGCCAGCCGTCGCGGCCAGGGCCCGGACCGCTTCGGCTGCGACGCGGCGGGCCATGCTCGTCGGCGAGCAGCGTGCGCAGCGCATAACCGGGCCTGGTCCGCGCGGCCATCGCGGCGCGCAGCTGCGGATCGCCGGCCGCTCGCTGCATGAACACCTCGCCGACGTCGGCCAGGATCGCGTCCGAACGGAACATGCCCTGCAGCTTGGCGGCGAACGAGGCGAGCTCGGCCGGGGAGTCCCACGGCACCACCGCGCCGGCCAGCAGCTTGGCCCGGCCGTAGTCTGCGGCGTCGAACCAGATCGCGCGCTCACGGCCGGACGGCGGCGCGGCCAGGCTGGCCAGCAGGCGGCTCACCGACCTTCCCGTTCCTGCGGCGGTGCCGCCAGCTGTGCCTCCAGCTGGGCGATCCGCGCTTGCTGAGCAGCCAGGGCGAGGATATTCGGATCGGGCAGGAAGATCTGCGGCAGCTGGTCCATCGGCGCGGCCACCCGCACCGGCCCGGATGTGGCCCAGGCGGTGGCATGGATGACGCTGTTGTCGTCGCCCCACGAGCCGTAGTACGGCAGGTGCGCGGGCGGCTCCTCGGTCGCCCACTGACTGACGAATTCCCGGTAGGGCAGGCCTCGCCCCAGGCGGGCCTGGCGCTCGGCGTCCCGCGCGGCTTGCGTGGCCTCGGCATCCACGGCGAGCGTGTCCGGATCGTAGTCGACGAAGTAGATCTCGCGGGCCGTCTCGCCCGACAGGTACCCGGCCTCGACGTCGGCCATCACCGCATCCGGGTCACGCTCAAGCACGTCGCCGTACCCGCCGCCGCTGCCCTGGCAGATCATGTACACCTCGCCCTCTTCGGCGAGTTCGAAAGGCATGCCCATGTGGTGCGTGGAGTACCGGGCACCAGCGAACGGCTGGCTGTTCATCAGCGTCTCGTAATCGACCGACCAGGTCTGCGGCGCATCGTGCATCTGCGTGAAGACGTTGACACCCTTGATCTTCGACAGCGGATAGGTCGGGCAGCCGTAGCCGCCGAACAGGCCGGGGACCGCGGGGAACTTCGAGCCGCTCGATACCGTCGCGAAGCCCCACAGCGGGGTGCCGTGCGCCGCGACCGCGATCTCGTAGCCCATGCCACCACGGCGCTTGCCGAAGCCCTGGTTATCGCGCTTGATCTTCTTGGAAATCAGCTGCAGGAACGGAACATCGTCCTCGATGATCTCCTGTTCGCCTAGGTCGGCCATGGCCGCGAAGAACGGCGCCATGGAGTGCTCGCCGTCGCGGTGCGCCCGGGCGCCGCCGCCCATGCCGTTCAGGTCGGCGCAGACATTGCCGACGAACTCGCCGTGCTGGGTGACGCCCCCGAACAGGAAGGTGTTGATCTGGTTGAACCACGGCGCGATCACCGACCCGTACTTCTCGGGACAGGAGAACTGCACCTTGGCAAACAGCGACTGCACTACCCCGAACGTCTTGAACGCGCCCTGCAGGCTCTGCCCCAGCGGCGCGTCCAGGCCCGGGTTGACGCAGCTGCCCTCGTCGGTCAGGACTTCCATCGGGTTCATCACGCTGATCCCCCGGGGCAGGTCCGGCCAGAAGAACCCGAGCAGAGCCTGGCCCAGGCCGCATTTGGCGGTGCCCAGGGTGGCGTTGAAAGCGCGGTTGAGGAACTGCGGGGCCGCGCCCCGCCAGTCGATGGTCATCTCGTCGCCCTCGACCGTGATCGCGCACGGGTACTTCAGCAACACGTTCTCGCGCAGGGTGGAATCGGAGAAGAAGTTCACCCGGAACGTGCCGTCGGGCAGCATCGAGATGCGCCGCCGCGCCTCGGCCTCGATGTCCTCGAGCGACTTGCGCAGCGAGGCGATGAACGCGTCCCGGCCCACCTCGTCGATCAGCGCGGCCAGCCGGTCCCTGATCCGCAGCGCGGAGTACAGCTTGACCTTGAGGTCCTGGTACTGCAGCTTCGGCTCGCGGACCGAGTTCTGCAGGAACGTCAGCAGGTCGCGCCGGATCACGCCGCGTTCGACGATCTTGAACGGGCTCATCCTGATGCCGTCGTCGTAGGCGGATTCGGAGCTGGACGGCATCCCGCCGGGTTCCTTGGCCCCGTTCTCGCCCTCGTGGATGATCGTCGCCACCCACGCAATCAGCTCGCCGTCGTAGAAGACCGGCAGGATCATGCTCTGGTCGGTGTTGTGGATGTTGCCGTACCTGGCGTCGTTATGGATGAAGGCGTCGCCGTCATGAACGCCGACGGTCGGGTCGTTGGCCCAGTACTTGTTGATGAAGCGGACCGGGTAGTGCAGCACCGAGGCGAAGGCCAGCACCCCGCCGGTGCTGATGTGAATCAGGTCGCCGGACGCCGAGTACACCGCGCTGGTCAGGTCACCCCATTTCGCACCGGGCGCGGCGCCGGTCTGCTCCATCATCTCGAACGCCTCGTCCAGGCCCGCCACGATCCGCTTGCGCACCCGGTCCAGGTCGTTGGCGTCGACCGGGCCGGAGAGCAGCCGGTCCTCCTCGGCGGTTCTCGGCGCCATCCGGTGGTTGTTCATGATCTCCGGATCGGGGGCCAGGAATAGCGTGGTCTCCGCGAGGAACTGGTCGACCCATTCCTGATCGGTGAACTCCTGCAGGTTCTGGTCAGTCATTTCGCATCATCCTCGGGCTTTTAGTTCCTCAGGAACCAGATCGCGCCGTGCGCACCGGTCTCGATGCGCCAGCCGGGTTCGACCAGGTAGCTGGTGGCGGGCGTGGTGACGATGGCCGGGCCGCGCACGAGGCGGCCGGGCTCGAGGGCGCTCTCGTCGTATACGTCGGTGGCCACGTATCCGGTCATCCCGGCGAAGGCGCAGCGACGCGATCCCTGCGGGGTGGCGGAGGTGGTGTGGCCCGGCGGCGTAGCGTCGAACTCGACGGTCTCGCCCTCGACGTAGGACGCGACGCGGATCGTGGTGACCCGGATGCCGGCTTCCGGGGACTGGCTGCCCTGGCCGAACCGCCTGCCGTAGTCGTCGGCGAACAGGCGCATCAGATCGACCACCTCGCGGACGCTCTCCAGCCGCTGTTTCTTGGCCACGACGGCCATCGTGACCAGCTGGTTGCCGTAGCGCATGTCCAGTTCGAGCCGGTGCCTGACCGCGCTCTCCGGCAGTCCCTGGCGGCGCAGGTCGGCCCGGCCCTTGTCTTCGAGTTCGGCGACGATCCCGTTGAACCGCGGGAAGTCGGCGAACATCGCCTTGGTCGTCGCGTCGAACAGGACCAGCGGGACCGACCGTTCGTGGATGTGCAGCTGGGGCATGTTGCCGGCCCCGAGAGCGGAGAACACCGAGCTGTACGGAGGGGCGAGCACCTTGTCGATGCCGAGGTGGCGCGCGATCCCGCAGCAGTGCAGCGGGCCGTTGCCGCCGTAGGCCAGCATCGTGAACTCCTCCGGCAGGTAGCCGCGGATACGCAGTTCCTTGGCCATCCCGTTGGCCATCTGCTCATCGACCTCGGCCCTGATCAACCTGGCCACCTCGACCGGTTCCAGGTCGATCCAGTCGCCGAACTCCTCCTCGATCGCGAACTCGGCCCGGGCGCGGTTGAGCTTGATCTGGCCGTCGGCGTAGCGTTCCGGGGTCAGGTAGCCCAACAGCAGGTCCGCGTCGGTGACGGTGGGCCGCAGGCCGCCGCGGTCGTAGCAGGCCGGCCCGGGGTCGGATCCGGCGCTGCGCGGGCCTACGGCCACCGACTGGTGCAGCCGGTCGAAGCTGGCAATCGACCCGCCGCCCGCGCCGAGCGTGACCAGGTGGATCATCGGCACGCTGACCAGCCACCGTTCGATGACCGGCATGAAGTCGTAGTGCTTGACCCCGTCCGCGGGGACCAAGCCGATGTCGAAGCTGGTGCCGCCCATGTCGGTCGCCACCACGTTCCCCAGGCCCGCCTGGCCGGCCAGGTGCTCACTGGCCGAGATGCCGGCCACCGGCCCCGAGTGGATGGTCTGCAGTGCGTCGGTGGAGTTCAGCTGGGCCATCCCGCCGGAGTTGTGGATGACCAGCATGGGGCGGGCGTAGCCATGCTCGCGCAGGTTCTGCTCCAGCTCCGACAGCGCGTGGTACATGGTGGCGTGCAGGAAGCCGTCGACGATCGCGGAGGTAGCGCGCACGTACTCGCCCTTGCGCCCGGACAGCTGATGGCTGAGCAGCATCGGGATCGCCCCGAGCTGGTGCGCCGGGTACTCGGACAGGAAGATCTCCTGGACGGCGAGTTCGTGCACCGGGTTCTCGACCGCGTTGGTCAGGCAGACCACCAGCGCCTCGGCACCGGCGTCGACGAGTTCCCGCAGGGCCCGTCTGACATCCTGGCGGTCAAGCTCCAGCAGGACGGTGCCCCGGAAGTCCACGCGCTCGCCGACCGAGCGGATCAGCGTCTGCGGCACCAGCGGATCCGGCCGGGTCCCGCTGGACATGTCGTTCCTGGCCAGCTCGTCCAGGCCCTCGCCGTAGCCCCGGCCGCGCGACAACGGGATCGTGGCCTCGAACCCGGCGGTGACGATGGCCCCCACCTGCGGGCCCCGGCGCTCGATCAGCGCGTTCGTGCCCAGGGTGGTCGCATAGCGGACCGAGTCGACCTCTCCCAGCACGTCGTTGCGCTGCAGGCCCAAGGTGAGGCAGGCGTGATCAAGCGCCTCGTTGAAGCCCAGGGCCAGGTTGTGGTGGGTGGTGAGCGCCTTGGCCTGGATATAGCGGCCGTCCCACGCCACGAAGCAGTCGGTGAAGGTGCCGCCGATGTCGACGGAAATGCGCTTCACGCCGGGTTCCCCCCGTCTACCCGCAGCGGCTCGGCGGGGACGTCACGGCCGAGCGGGATCACTGTGCCGGGCGGGCGGGCCGCCCACTGCGCCTGGAGCGCATCGACATCGATTTCCATGTCGTAGGTCGGCGGGTGGCCGGGCGGCAGGTACTCGGTCTCGATCTGGGTTCCGCAGCCAGGGCAGTAGTACTCCAGGATCCGGCACCAGGCCGGGTCGGGGGCGAAGGTGAACTCGTAGCGGGCCGAGTCGATCAGCGGCCGGTGGATCTCGCGCGGGTCCCGGTTGTAGACCAGCGTCCCTTCCTTGTAGTTCGCGCGGGCTGACCCGAAGTCGTGGCCGCAGCGCCGGCACAGCCAGCGCTCGGTCCCCAGATCGATCTCGAGGTATTCGGTCATGGGGATGCGCATCACGGTGCTCATTGCTGGCCCCTGTCGGTCAGGCGCAGGTCGCCCGCGGCGGTGGTGGCGAACTGCCATCCCGCGGGGACCCGCATGGTGAAGAACGGACCTTCTATCACGGCCGGCCCCGACGCCTGCGCCCCTGGCGGCTGGCTCAGCAGCGCGTACACCGGCACCTCCGTACGGCCGCCGTGGCCGTCCCGCAGCAGCCGCTTCCCGTCCGCTTCGGCCGGCGACAAGGCGATATCGTCGCCCTGGCCGAGCGTGACGTGCGGGAGCGGAGCCACCAGCGCGAGCTCCAGCGACGCCCGGTCGCTATGCGGCAGGTGCGCCGCGGCGTCCTGCGGGTCGGCCAGGTCGATGACGGACTCGGTGTCGCCGCGCTCGACAGTGAGCCGGAACCGGGCGGTGCACTGGCCCGGGTCGACCCCTTCGGCGTACAGGTCCCGCGCGCCCGCCGCCAGCAGTCGCTCGGCGACCGCGCTGATCGTCGCGGGATCCGCGTCGGGCAGCGGCTGCTCGTACACCTGCGACAGGTCGGAGAACCCGATGCCGAACGCGCTGAACACCGCGGCGGTGCGCGGGATGAGCACATGCCGCGCACCTGCCTTCCTGGCGGCGCCGCACACGGTCATCGGCCCGCCGCCCCCGAACGCGGCCAGGACGGTGTCCTCGTCCACGGTGGTGGCGTCGAGCAGAGCCCGCGCGATCGCCGCGACGTGCGCTTCCTCCAGCTGCCGCAGCGCCTCGTCGAGGGTGATCCCCAACGGTCCGGCGATCTTGGTCTCGATCACCTTCGCGCTGCGGTCCGGGTGCAGCACCATGGTGCCACCCAGGTAGGTCGCCGGGTCGAGCAGACCGGTCAGCAGCAGGACATCGGTGAGGGTGGCTTCGTCGCCGCCCAGCCCGAAGCAGGCCGGACCCGGTGCGGCGCCCACACTTTCCGGGCCGACCTGGATCTGCCCGTCGACGACGCGGAAGATCGAGCTGCCGCCGACGCCGTAGCTGGTGATGGCGGCGAGCTCCAGGGAGCTTGGCGCGTCGTCGATCATGCCGCGCCGGTCGACACGGATAGCACCGTCGGTGACGACCCCGATGTCGGTGGTGGTGCCCCCGACGTCCACCATGACCAGGTGACGCAGGCCGTAATGGCTGGCCAGCGCCCGGGTGCCCTCCAGGCCGCCGCGCGGGCCCGAGCTGTAGGTCTTGAGCGCGGCGGACTTCGAGACCCGGGACGACCCGCCGTCGTTGCGGAAGATCCGCAGCGGCTGGCGGGCCCGGGCGTCGCGGAGCCGCCGGTCGGCGTTGAACAGGAACAGCTCCATCGCCGGGTGCAGGAACGCGTTGAGCAGGCTCGACCAGGTGCGGCGGACATCATCGGAGTCGGCGACGAGCTCCCATGAGAACAGCAGCGGTACCGCCCCGAGCAGGTGCCGCGGGTACAGGTTCAGGAGCAGGCGCTTGATGCGGGCCTCCTGGTCCGCGCCGTCCGTACCGCTGATCGCGACCACCAGGCGCCGGGCGCCCCGGGCCGACAGGTCGTTGACCCTGGTGACGAGCTCCTGGCTCAGGGCATCGTCGTCCTGCTCCAGGCCGATCACCGCCCACCGGTCGCCGACCAGCGCGGCGAGCAGGTCCTCCTGGGCCGGGGTAGCGGCCAGGCCTGCTGCGACCGCAGAATCGGCCAGCAGCAGGCCGAGGCGCGGCCCGGCCCGCTGCACGAGCGCGTTGGTTCCCTGCGTAGTGGAGTACCTGATGTAATCCGTCGACTGCAGCAGCGCCGCCAGCTGAGGTTCCCCGTAGACCAGCTCCGAGACCCTGGTGAGGCCGTCGAACAGGCACCGGCTCAGGTCGTAGGGGGTGGTCAGGGTCTTGGTGTAGCGCACGTCGCCGCCGTCGACGAGGCAGAAATCGGTCAGCGTCCCGCCATTGTCGATGTTGATCAGTCGTGTCATGGGGCACCTCTTCGCTCGCCGTGACGGCAGGCTAAGAGCGGGGACGGGATCGCCACATCGTGGCGCGGGTACGAAAGACCGTGCCCGCCACGGACCAGCAGTCCAATCGCCGCCCGTCAGCTGCGAGGATGTACGCGGAGCACCACCGGCGGCGCGGGTTTGGTGACGTGCGCCCAATGCCGAGAGATGACGTCGACCGTAGCGTCGGGACAGCACAGAACCCGGACGGCACGGAAGGTACCCCCATGCTCGCAGCCGCCATTCCCGACGAGCGGGCCGCGCGGGATCCCGCGGGGGCCTGCATCGCCGACGAGCGCCAGGAGCTCGGCAACGCGGGTTTCGCGCAGACCGTATCGGCGGTCGCGGCCCTGCTCGCGAACGCGGGGCTGCGCCGCGGTGGCGTGCTGGCGATCATGCTGCCCAACCGGGTCGAGCTGATCACGAGCATGTTCGCCGCGTGGCGGCTCGGGGCCGCGGTAACCCCGGTCAATCCGGCCCTGACCGGGCAGGAAGCCCGGTACCAGATCGATGATGCGGGCGCGAATGTCGTCGTCGCCGACGGCGCGTCCGCGGCGAAACTGGAGGGTGGCGGGCTGCGGATCATGCCGGTGGAGGACGTGACGTCACCCGCCCGGCCGCAGGAGCCAGTTCCGGTGCAGGCTGAACCTGGCACGCCGGCGCTGCTGATCTATACCAGCGGGACAACCGGCCGGCCCAAGGGCGTCATCCTGGATCACGGCAATGTCCGGGCGACCGCGGAACTCATCGTCGCCTGGTTCGAGATGACCGAGGAAACCCGCTCACTGCTCGTCCTGCCGCTTTTCCACGTCAACGGGATCATGGTCAGCGTCGTGTCCCCGCTCCTGGCCGGCGGCTCGACGTTCATCGCCGAGAGGTTCGACGCGGCCACCTTCTGGGCGACCGTTGAGCGGGCCCGGCCCACGTTCTTTTCGGCTGTCCCCACCATCTATGCGCTGCTGGTATCGCGGCCCGGCGAGCAGGCCGATACCAAGAATCTGCGCTACGTCATCTGCGGCGCCGCCCCGATGCCCCGGGAGCTGATCGGCGAGTTCGAGCAGCGCTTCGGCGTTCCCGTGGTGGAGGGATACGGACTGTCGGAGTGCACGGTCGTCTGCACCGCCAACCCGGTGCACGGCGCGCGCAAGGCGGGCAGCGTCGGGCTGCCGCTGCCCGGCGTCGAGGTCGGCGTGGTCGACTCGGCGGACCAGTTGCTGCCCGCTGGGCAGGCGGGCGAGGTCGTGGTCCGCGGGCCGAACGTCATGCGCGGCTACCTGGGCCGCCCAGCGGAAACCGCTGAGGTGTTGCGCGGTGGCTGGCTGCACACGGGCGATGTCGGCCGGTTCGACGACGACGGATATCTCACCCTGGTCGACCGGGTCAAGGACCTGATCATTCGGGGCGGGGAGAATATCTACCCCAAGGAAATCGAGGACGTCCTCTACGCCCACCCCGCGGTGCTCGAAGCCGCGGTCGTCGGGCGCCCCGATGCGGTCTTCGGCGAGCAGCCCGTGGCGTTCGTGGCGCTCCGGCCCGGCCGCAGCGCCGGGCCAGACGACCTCATCGAGCACTGCCTGGGGTTCCTGGCCCGGTACAAGGTGCCGCGCGAGATATGCCTCGAGCAGGCACTACCCAAGAACGCGGTCGGGAAGATCGCCAAGCCAATGCTGCGCGAACGACTGCGTGCCGAGCGAGAATGAGCCCAGCGTGCCCCGGCTCGGCTCTCCCCGCCCTGCTCGTGTGATGCCCGATGCCGGGCGCGGGGATGAGGCGAGTCCGAGACAGACCCGCAACCAGGACGTGGCGGACGGACACCGGCGAAGCCGGCGAATCTCTCCACTGTGCTGAGAGTGGACGGCGACCTGCCTGAGGCGCTCCGCATGGCGCTGGAGGCGGAGAAGGCGTCCCAGCGGTTCGGCACCAATGCCACGGCGCGGTGGACGCGCGGCGTCCTAGTCGCCTTGTGGTTTGAGCTGGGGAATTGGGAAAAGTGCGGGCCTGCCGCAGATGGATTCCTGGCCGGGTCCGCCGCCCTGGGACCGCGCTACCAGGACACCTGGGTCCGGAGCTTCCGGTCCTGGATGCGGCTGGCCCGCGATGACATCGAGGCGGCCCTGCAGGACCAGCGGGAATCGCTGATAAACGCCCGGCAGGCGAAAGACCCGCAGGTCCTGTCTGAGGCGCTGGCTGTCTCCGCCTACGTGCTCGCCGTCGCCGGCCGGGCCGATGAAGCGCAGCCGATGCTCTCCGAGCTATTCGGCAGCGGCACGTTCGACCGGGGCGGTCTCGATGAGTCGGCCATTGACTGTGTGCTCGCTGCCCAGATCCTGGGGCGTCGTGACGAGATGCGGCGGTGGCTCTCAGCCCGGCGCGATTCTCCCTGGTACGCTGCCGCCCGAGAGCTGGCTGACCAGGAATTCGTGGCGGCCGCCGAGTCGCTGGATCGATGGGCGCAGTCCGGTCGGCCGCCCTCGCGCAGCTTCGCGCCGCCCAGGAGCTCGCCCGGACCGGGCGGCGGGCCGAGGCTGATGACCAGCTCCGGCAGGCCCTGAGCTTCTTCCGCTCGGTGGAGGCGACGCGCTTCATCCGGCAAGCAGAGGCACTGCGGGCCGCCTCGGCGTGACGGCCACTGCTCCGGGCAGGTACCTAGCTATCCAGCCGGGCAGCTGAGCCTTGCTGGTCTTGCTCGTGCTGGCCGCGCACCAAGTACAGTTTTTCCGGATGGGCAACGAGCGTCGTACCCAGAAAGCCCCAGCAGGCGGGCAGGCCCGGCTGGGGCGGGACTTCTGGTTCTACTTCAGCGGGCAGGCCGTCTCCCAGCTGGGCGGCTCGTTCACCACGTTCGCCCTGCCGCTACTGGTGTTCAGGCTGACTCACTCGGCCACGAGCCTGGCGTTGACCACCGCCGCGGAGTTCGTGCCCTACTTGCTGTTCGGTCTCCTGCTCGGCGCGGTCGTCGACCGGTTCGACCGCAAGCGCCTGATGCTAGGCAGTGACATCGCCCAGGCGCTCGTTATCGCCGTGATCCCCGTCCTGGCGATCGGAGGGCTGCTGCGGGTCGAGGACATCTATGCCGTGACCTTCGTGCAGTCGACGCTGGGAATCATCTTCAACTGCGGGGAGTTCGCGGCCATCCCCTCGCTCGTCGGCGAGCGGGAACTGGTCACGGCCAACGCCCGCATCATGGCGACCAACAACGCCGGTCAGATCCTCGGCCCCGCGCTCGCCGGCGCGCTCGTGGCTTTCGTGCCGGTAGCCGGCCTCCTGTTCGTGGACGCCGGCTCCTTTCTCGTCTCGTCGGGTTGCCTGGCCCTGATCCGGTGCAGCTTCAACGCCGCCGCGCCGCCCGGCCGGCCCGCCGGGTCAGCGATCCGGGCTCTGCTGGCCGACGTGCGGGAGGGCCTGGCTTATGTGTGGTCCAACCCGGTACTGCGCTCCATCTCGATCATGATGGCCCTGATCAACTTCGTCGCCACGACGGCCAACTCCCAGCTCGTCCTGTTTGCTCGACGCGCCCTGGACGCCACCAACTCCGAGATCGGCTTCCTCTACGCCGCTGGCGCCGTCGGCGTCGTCGCGGTCAGTCTCGTCGCCGGGCCGATCCGCCAGCGGCTCTCGTTCGCCGTCACCGCCCTCGGCGCCCTCGTCCTCGCCGGGTTGACCACGACGGTCATGGCCCTGGCCGGCTCCTACGCGGCCGCGCTGGTCCTGTGGGCGGCGTCATCGGGCTTTGGCATGTTGTTCAACATCAACACCATCGCCCTGCGCCAGGCGATCGTCCCGCCCCAGCTCTACGGGCGGGTGGTAAGCGTCGCCCAGGTCCTGGCCTGGTCAGCCATCCCCCTCGGGTCGCTCGCCGGAGCGGCAGCCATCAACCTGAGCGGGAGTGTGACAGGCGTCTACGCCGTCACCGGCGGCCTTACCGCTGCCATCGCGCTCGCCTTCGCCTTCAGCCCGGTCGCACACGGGGACCGCTACCTCGCCGAGGCGGCCGAGCGGCGGCGGGCCGGATCCGCAGCCGGGCCGGTCAGCCGGAATGCATCGTGAGCACGGCGGCCGTTCTATGGTGGCGGCATGGCTTCATGGTGGCAGCGCAACGTGCTCGCGGCCGACAAGCTGCCCCTTATGCTGTGCTTTCTGGCTTTCGTCGTAACGTTCGTGCTGACCCGGACGATCACCCGCCTGATCCGCGACGGTCGCGGCCCGTTCCGGAACCGGGTGACAGCCAGCGGGGTCCATATTCATCATTCTGTCCCCGGCATCATCCTGCTCATCATCGGAGCCTTCACGGCGGTCGGCGGCCCTGACTCGCTCGGCTGGCGCTTGTTCGCCGCAGTGGCGGTCGGTACCGGCACGTCGCTGGTCCTGGATGAGTTCGCCTTGATCCTGCATCTGCAGGACGTCTACTGGAGCGGCGAGGGCCAGCTGTCGGTCGAGGCGGTGAGCCTGACCGCCGCCTGCCTCGGTCTGTCCCTCGTCGGGTTCAGCCCATTCGGAGTGCGAGACGTCGACGGCATCGAGCTGTCCTTGCGGCTGACCGCCACCGGGATCCTCATCGCCGACGGTGTGCTCGCCTTCATCTGCGTCCTGAAAGGCAAGTACCGGACGGCATTGTTCGGGCTCTTCCTGCCCCCTGTGGGGGTGATCGGGGCTTTGCGCCTCGCGCGGCCGTCCTCGATCTGGGCGCGGCATCACTACGGGGGCGAGCGCCTGCAACGCGCGAAGCGCCGCGCCGCCGACTTTGACCGGCGCTGGGCCCCTCTCCAGACCGGCTGGGAAGACTTCGTCGGCGGTAGACCATCCCAGCCCAACCCGCCAGCCAGCGACGACGTCCACCGCTGAACCAGTGGGCGATGATATGCCGCCAGCCGGACCAGACCGCCTACCGACGTTACGGCGGTCGGACGAGGTCGATGGCGGGTGGTTTGGTGCTGCCGCCGTATGCAGATGGCCGATAGATCGCGATGTGTCCCGTCAAAGTCTTGACGGAGCGTCGTGCCGCGAGATCATTGAGGCTATACCGTCGGCTCTGGACCCCGGCCGTCTGTGCAGGACAACTGCGTGCAGGACACAGCTGAAGGAGCCGGGGTCATGAGACATTCCCAGAGGAGCGGCGCGCCTGGTCCGAGCGGCACCATAACCATGAACCGGGCCGCGCTCGCGGCGGTCGCCTCGGCTCCGATAGTGACCGCCACCATCCCGGTTGGCAGCGAGTCGGATACGGTCGCCGCCAACCCGCTGACCGGTTCTGTCTACGTCGCCAACCAACTGGATAACACCGTGTCGGTGATCAGCGGCCAGACCAACACCGTCACCGCCACCATCCCGGTCGGCAACCCGCAAGGGATGGCGGTCAACCCGCCGAACGGGGATGTCTACGTCACCAATTTCAACGACGGTACCGTGTCGGTGATCAGCGGCCGGACCAATACGGTCACCGCCACCACGCCGGTCGGCGGCCGCCCGATATCGGTGACGGTCAACCCGCGGACCGGCGATGTCTACGTCACCAACTTCTCTGACGGTACCGTGTCGGTGATCAGCGGCCGCACCAATACGGTCACCGCCACCATCTGGGTCGGCACCAGCCCGTACGGGGTCGCAGTCAGCCTGCTGACCGGCGATGTCTACGTCACCAACTTCTCTGACGGTACCGTGTCGGTGATCAGCAGCCGCACCAACACGGTCACCGCCACCATCTGGGTCGGCACCAACCCGGGTGCGATCGCCGCGAACCCGCTGACCGGCGATCTCTACGTCACCAACTTCTCCGACGGTACCGTGTCGGTGATCAGCAGCCGGACCAACACGGTCACCGCCACCATCCCAGTCGGCAGCGGCCCGGTCGGGGTCGCGGTCAACCCGTCGACCAGCACCGTCTACGTCACCAGTATCAAAAATGGGATCGTGTGGGTGATCAGCGGCCGGACCAATGCGGTCACCGCCACCATCCCAGTCGGCAGCGGCCCGGTCGGGGTCGCGGTCAACCCGCTGACCGGCGCCGTTTACACCGCCAACATCGGCGACGACACCGTATCGGTGATCTCAGGCTAACGCTGTCAGGGTCCGGGGCCGTTCTGTCCTGTACGACAATGACCCGGAGCTGCGCTCGGCCCTGCTGGAGGCAGCCGCGCACGGACACGGGACGGTCGTGGCCGACATGACCCGGACCCAGTTCTGCGATTCCTCCGGGCTGCACACCCTGCTCGACGCGCACAAGCGCGCCCAGGCTGAAGGCGGCCAGCTGCTGCTGGTGATCCCCGCGCCTGCCGTCCTCCGAGTTTTCACGCTCACCGCCATGGACCGCATGATCCCCAACTTCACCAGCCTGGACCAGGCCCTCGCGCAAACGAGCTAGTGCGACTGGCCGGGTTCCTCGGGTGCGGGAGTTCCGGGGGTTATCAGCCTGGATTCGTAGGCGAGCACGACGGCTTGGACACGGTCGCGCAGGCCGAGCTTGGCCAGGATCCGTCCCACGTGAATCTTCACTGTGCCTTCGGACAGGAACAAGCTGGCCGCGATCTCGCTGTTGGACATGCCCGCCGCGATGTGGGAGAAGACGTCCTGCTCGCGGCCGGTGAGGGTCTGCCGCAACTGGGCAGCGGGGGGCTGCTGGGTGGTCCGGGCGATGGGCTGGCGGCGAACTGGCGGACGAGGCGGGTGGTGGCGGTCGGCGCGAGGACGGCGTCGCCGGCGGCGATGGTGTGGATGGCGGCAGCCCGGCTGGTAGCCAGCGAACCCAAACGTAGATGTTTGTTCTATAATAGATAGAGCAAAGGCGACGCGGCTGCGGGCTGGGGTCGGATGCGCTGAAAGGACGGGGCCCATGAAACTGCGACTGGACCGGGAACCCGGCTCGGTGAGCCATACAGGCGCTGAGGCCGCGCCGCCGCGAGGGGGCAGGGCTCCGGCGATAGAGGTCAGTCACCTGACCAAGAACTTCGGCGGGCGGGCCGCCGTTGCCGATGTGTCGTTCACCGTCGCCCGCGGCGAGGTGTTCGGCTTCCTGGGCCCGAACGGGGCGGGCAAAACCACGACGGTGCGGATCCTCGGCACGCTGATCTCGGCGACGGCTGGCTCGGCCACGGTGGCCGGCATCCCGGTGGGGCCGGTCAGCGCGGCGCAGATCCGCCAGCGGATCTCGATCATGCCGGAGTCTTCCGGGCTGTACCAGCGGCTGACGGTGACCGAGAACCTGGAGTACTTCGCGCGCCTGTACGGCCTGCCGCGGCGGGAGGCGCGAATAAGCGAGGCACTAGCGGCGGTCGGACTCGGCGACCGCGCACACGACCTGGCCGGGAGCCTGTCCAAGGGACTGCGGCAACGGGCCGCCCTGGCCCGGTCGCTGCTGAACGATCCGGCGGTCATGTTCCTCGATGAGCCGACCTCGGGGCTGGACCCGGTGGCGGCGCACGAGGTGCTGGACCTGATCGCCGCGCTGCGCGACCGCGGGGTCACGGTCTTCCTCACCACCCACCGGCTGGAGGAGGCGGAGCGGCTGTGCGACCGGGTGGCGATCATAAACAGCAGCCTGCGGACCATCGGCCGGCCAGACGACCTGCGTCGGACACTGTTCACCAGATCGCTTGACGTCACGACCGCCGCTCCGCTGGCCGAGCCCGGCCGGGTCTTCGGCGGGCTGGCGGCCGTGCAAGGGTGGCAGCACGGCGAGCAGGCGGGCGGCGGGCCAGCCGGTTACCAGCTGTCCGTGACGGATCCAGCGCAGGCGGCGCCCGCCGTGACCCGGGCGCTGGTGGCGGCCGGGGCGGACGTGCTGTCGATCGCCGAATCGCGGCACACCCTAGAGGACGTCTACCTGCAGCTGGTCAACGACACTGGAGGACGGGCACAGTGAGCGCGAGCACATCCCGTATCGGCGCCGTCATCCGCAAGGAGCTCGCGGAGTTCCGGCGCAACCGGCTCATCGTCGCCACGGCAGCCGTGCTGCCCGTGCTGTTCCTGATCGGCCCCACCGCCTCGATGCTTACGATCAAGGCGTCGGCGCTGAGCACGGCACTGGACAAGCGGGTCGATTACGCACTGTTTCTCCCGTTGCTGGTCCCGGTGCTCGTGCCCACGCTCATGAGCGCTTACTCGGTGGTCGGGGAGCGCGAGCAGGGAACCCTCGAGCCGGTGCTGACCACGCCGGTCAGCGGGGCGGAACTGGTCATTGGCAAAGCCGCGGCGATCTTCATGCCCGCGGTCGCCCTCGGCTACCTGATCTTCGGCGTCTTCGTGGCGATCACGCAGCTCGCCGCCAGCTCGCCGGTGGCCGCCGCCGTGCGGCAGGCGCCGCAGCTGCCCGCCGCGCTGGTCTTCATCCCGCTGCTGGCTGCCTGGTCGATCTGGGTCGGCCTGGCGATCTCGACGAGGGTCAGCGACACCCGCGTCGCGCAGCAGTTGTCCGTGCTGGGCAGCCTGCCCCCGGCCGCGCTGGCCGCGCTGATGTCGTTCCAGGTGATCAGCCCGACGTTCGGCCTGGCGGCTGCCCTGGCCGGCGGCCTGCTGGCCATCGACTGCGCCGCCTGCCTGGTGGTGGCCCGGCTGTTCGACCGGGAACGGCTCGTGGCAGGCCGACAGCATTAATGGGAAAGCTCTTACAGAAGGGAGAAAGACCAATGTCAGCAACGCTCAGGATGAGCCGGGAAACCTTCGGCATCGAGCTGCGGCGCGGCCGGTTCGAGATCTGGGTCGATGGCCACAGCACCGGCTCGATCGACTTCGGAAAGATCATCGAGGTGCCGGTCGAGCCGGGACATCACATCGTGCAGGTACGGAAAGGCCGGTACTCGAGCCGAGAGCTCCCGTTCGACGTGGCCGACGGCGATGCGGTCGAATTCCGTTGTAGCGGGGCGATTTTCTGGCCACGATGGGTGCTGTCGTTCGTTGTGCCGGATCTGGGGATCTTGCTCAAGCACGAGTAACCACGCGTAACTAAGCCGCGGAGCAGGCATGCTGCTGAGCATCGAACCAGACGGTCCCGTAGCTATCTACCAGCAGATCAGGGACCGGATCGTGGAGGCGATCGCCGACGGCGAGTTGCCAGCGGGGTCCGGCCTGCCCGCCACCCGCCAGCTCGCGGTGGACCTGGGGATCAACTTCCACACCGTCAACAAGGCCTACGATCTGCTGCGCCAGGAAGGGCTGCTGCGGATCGGCCGGAAGTCCGGCGCGGTCGTGGCGCGCGACGCGGCCAGCGGCGCGCCGCGGCCCGGCTGGGAACAGGACTGGGCAGGCCGGCTGCGGACGCTGCTCGCCGAGGCCGCCGCTCAGGGCCTGCCCGCAGACGACATCCTCCGGCACGGCCAGGCCGCGCTGGCCGGGTTCGCTTTCCCCGCCCCGCCAGCCGAGGACGGTACCGCGGCAGGAGCCTGGTCATGACGCCGGCCGCCCTGGCCGGGTATGTCGCCGTGCCGGTGTTCGGGGCGCTGATGTGCGCGACACCGGCGTTCACCCAGCCGACCCTGCAGTTCGGGGTCCGGATTCCCCCCGACCACAGCGGCGCGGCGGTCATCCGGCGGGAACGGCGCATCTACTACTGGAGATCTGCGGCGGTGGCGGTCTGCTGCGCCGCCGCGGCGATCATCTTCTGGCGATCCGGATCGCGGTGGCTGCCCAGGATCATCCTGCTGCTGGAGATAGCCGCGGACCTGGGCTGCATCTGGCTGGCGCGCAGGAAGATCATCGCGGCCAAGACCGCGGAAGGCTGGTACGCCGGGCTCCGGCAGACAGTGGTCGCCGACACCAGCTGGCGCACCCAGCCGCAGCCGTTCCCCGTCCGCTGGCTCATCCCGGCTATCGGCGTGATCGCCGCGACCATCGTCATCGGCGCCATCCGCTACCCCCACCTGCCTGCTCATCTGGCTGCCGGGCTGGCCACGCCGGGCGGCCGCCGGGTCCCTAGATCGCCAGTCAGCGCATTCGCCTTCGTGATCGCCCAGCTGTATGTCACCGGCATGTGGACCGGGCTGCTGGTGCTCACCTACCGCTCCCGGCCGGACATCGACCCCGCCGACCCTGCTGCCTCGGTCCGCCGCTACCGCGTACTCCTGGACCGCTTTGCCAAGGCCGCGCTCAGCCTGCTCGCGCTCGTCGACCTCACCCTTCTGCTGGCCGCCCTCCAGGTATGGCAGCTCTACCACCTGCACGGCGCAGGCGCTGCCCTGCCCCTGGTGCCGGCCGCGGCCGGCGTGCTCCTCCTGATCGCCGTCGCCATCTGGGCCGGCCGGGACCGCATCCGCCGCGGCCAGCGGCCCGGCCGGGCCGCAGCGGCCGGCCGGGACGACGACCGGTTCTGGAAAGCCGGCCTGATCTACATCAACCGCGCCGACCCCGCCATCGTGGTCCCCGCCCGGATCGGCGTCAGCTGGACCCTCAACCTCGGCAACCCGGCCGCATGGCTGGTCATCGGCGGCATCATCGTCACGGTGGCCGGCCTGGCCGTGCTCAGGACCGTGGCAGGCATGTAACTAGCGCCTCATGAGAAGGTGGATGCCGTGCCGTTCGTATCGTTGCCGCCGCAAGCGGCATGGCAGCATCGCGGCGCCAGGAACGGCTTCGAGGTGGTGTTCATCCGTGCCCGGGACAGCGGGTGCTTTATCCGCGGGTGCACAACCGCGATCGAGGACGGTACGCCCTGGAGCGTCGAATACGCCATCGAACTGGATAGCGGCGGGGCTACCCGTAGCGCCCGGGTCAGCGGCCGGTCGGCAGCCGGGTCCGGTTCGACGGTACTGGAGGGCGACGGCATGGGCCGCTGGCTGGTCGACGGGGAGCCAGCGCCCCTGCTAGAGGGCTGCCTCGATGTCGACCTGGAGTCCTCGGCCATGACGAACGCGCTTCCCGTGCGGCGGCTCGGTCTCGCCGTGGCGGGGCGGGCAGCGGCTCCGGCAGCTTACGTCCACGCAGTCGGTCTGGCGGTGGACAGGCTGGAGCAGACTTACCTGCGTGCTCCGGACGGATCCACTGGCCCCTGCTACGACTACGCCGCTCCCGTCTTCGATTTCCAATGTCGCCTGGTCTATGACCTATCTGGCCTAGTGATCGACTACCCAGGTATCGCCATCCGGGCCGGCTGACCTGGTGGCATCAATGCTCATGGGTGCGTTTCGACGATCTGCTCGCGGAGGGTGCGCATGATCTGTGCGCGTTCGGGGCCGGCCAGCCGGTCGATGTAGAGCTCGCCCTTCAGGTGGCCGGTTTCGTGTTGCAGGCAGCGGGCCAGCTCGCCGTCACCTTGGACGGTGACCGGGTCGCCCCGCAGGTCGGCGCCGGTGACCACGGCGTGAGCGGCGCGGCGGCGGTTCGCGGTGATGCCAGGGATGCTTAGGCACGCCTCGGGGCCTTCCTGGTCGCCTGTCGTGACGGTCAGCGCGGGGTTGATCACGTACCCGAGCTTGCCGTCTACGTTATAGGCGAAGACCGCCAGGCTGGCGCCGATCTGATTGGCGGCGACGCCTGCCCGGCCCGGCACCCGAACGGTATC
Organism: uncultured Actinomycetes bacterium; assembly: GCA_963790065.1. Lineage (GTDB taxonomy): Bacteria > Actinomycetota > Actinomycetes > Streptosporangiales > Streptosporangiaceae > Palsa-504. The sequence continues at coordinate 115,678 of CAWBNK010000007.1, forward strand.
GAGCAGGTCGGCCACCAGCCGGGCCAGTAGGCTGTCGAACCTGGTCACCGGCTCACACGCCGTGCGCAGTACCGGGTCGCCGAGCAGCCGTACCGGACGGACGGTCACGGCACTGACAGGTCGGCGGAGCTGGTTGCCTCGCTTTCCGCGGTCAGCTTGGCGGCCCCATCTAGCAGCATCCGGTGCCAGGTGAGCTCGGCCTCGATCCGCAGCCGGGCGTGCTCGACGACCAGGTCATCGGCTACCGTCTGGTCCGGCCAGGTCCGCTCGCCGTGGTGCGCGTAGCAGGCCGCCTGGACGCTCAGTGCGCGGATCCGGTCCTCGACGTACCCGCGCAGCACGTCAGCGTCCAGGTCGCCGCTCATGACCAGGGCCAGGTCGACTGGATCGGGGCGCAACCCAACCTCCTGGAGCGCCTCTGCCCGCAGCGCCCGCAGTTCCCTGTGACCCTCCGCGGTGATGGCGTACACCGTGCGGGCGGGCAGGTTGCCGGGCTGCTCAGTGCGTACCGGCTCGATCAGGCCTTCAGCCGCCAGCCGGTGCAGCGCGTTGTACAGCGACCCGGGCCGCACGTCGGACCACAGGTCGGCGCGGTCCATCCGGGCGTCCCTGCGGATCTGATGGCCGTACATCGGCCCGCGCCTGGCCAGAGCGCCCAGCACGAACAACCTCGTCGGGTTCATGGGAGTAGTAAATCACGACTACTCAAGATTGAGTAGTCATGTCGGGTGCGACGCACGGCTGGAGCTTGGCCGGGGCGGAATGCCGTCTGGGCGGTTCGCGTTGACGCGCTGGTGAAGAAGATTGGCTTTCTGTCGTTCGGGCACTGGTCGTCATCACCTGGCTCGCAGACGCGGTCGGCGTCGGAGGCGTTGCTGCAGTCGATTGACCTGGCCGTCGCCGCCGAAGAGCTGGGCGCGGACGGCGCGTACTTCCGGGTGCACCATTTCGCGAGGCAGCTGGGATCGCCGTTCCCGTTGCTGGCGGCGATCGGCGCGCGCACCAGCCGGATCGAGATCGGCACGGCAGTCATCGACATGCGGTACGAGAACCCGCTGTACATGGCGGAGGACGCGGGCGCGGCCGACCTCATCTCCGGCGGCCGCCTTCAGCTGGGGATCAGCCGCGGCTCGCCTGAGCAGGTGATCGACGGCTGGCGGTACTTCGGCTACGAGCCGCAAGAGGATCAGACGGACGCCGATATGGCCCGCGGGCATGCCCAGGTGTTGCTGCAGGTGCTGGGCGGTGAGGGCTTCGCGCAGCCCAGTCCCCGCCCGATGTTCCCGAACCCGCCCGGCCTGCTGCGTGTCGAGCCGCATTCAGAAGGGCTGCGGGAGCGCATCTGGTGGGGCGCCGCGTCCCAGCAGACCGCCACGTGGGCGGCCGGGCTGGGCCTGAACCTGCAGAGCTCAACGCTGATCAATAACGAGTCGGACAAGCCCTTTCACCTGCAGCAGGCTAAGCAGATCCAGGCATACCGAGCGGCATGGCAGCAGGCTGGCCACGAGCGGGAGCCGCGGGTGTCGGTAAGCCGGAGCATCTTCGCCCTAGTCGATGACCGGGACCGGGCGTACTTCGGCCAGCGGAACCAGGACAGCGACGAGATCGGGTTCATTGACGCGAAGACCCAGGCGATCTTCGGCCGCACCTACGCGGCCGAGCCGGATGTGCTGATCCAGCAGCTCAAGGAGGACGAGGCGATCGCAGCCGCCGACACGCTGCTGCTCACCGTGCCCAACCAGCTCGGCGTCGACTACAACGCCCACGTCATCGACGCCATCCTCACCCATGTGGCGCCTGCCCTCGGCTGGCGGTAGGGGCTGGCGATCAGCGCACCCGGAAACGGGGTTCAACGGACCGCCCGCCCGAGCAGCTTCTCGATACTGCGGCGCTCTCGCTTGGTCGGACGGCCCGTGCCGCGGTCACGGACAGCCGCCGCAGCCACCTCCTCGCGGGGCGGAGGAGGAGGGCTATTGTCGATATAGCACTCAGCGGCAACAGGTGCGCCGACACGCTTAGTGATGACCCGCTGGACCACCACGACGCGTTCGCGTCCTTCGGAGCGCAGCCGCACCTCATCGCCGACCTTCACGGGATGCGCGGGCTTGACGCGTACCCCGTTGACCCTGACGTGCCCGGCCCGGCAGGCACCGGACGCGGCCGAACGGGTGCTGGCCAGCCGCACCGACCAGATCCAGCTATCGACCCGCCCACTCTGATCACCCGCCACTTAGCAAACTGTAATGCGATACGCGCTTGCTGGCTGCGTCCCGCCTGTGTCTTCGGCGCTGCGGGGTGGCTGTCGGCCCGCGGCAGTTTACGCAGCGCGGCCGGTGTCAACTCCGGTGCGCCGGGCGAGCGTCCGGGCACCGGCTGATGCCGGTCCCGGGTCGCCGAACGCCTGGCCAGCAAGCTGGCGAGCCCAGCGCATCCGCGTGACCGCAGTCTCGGGATGATCGCCAAACTCCTGCGCTACCCGTCCGGCACAGCCACGCTGGCCGAATGCCTCGACAGCCGCGGCAACGGCCTGCCGGACTTCCCCGGCACCAGGATGGTCACCGCGCTGCAGTGCCGACACGAACAGGGCGTCGGCCCGGATGGCGCTATTACTGAGGTGGTGTATTGCTGGCCGCATCATGAGCCTCCTCGACTGCTGATTCCCCTGACCCACGTCACCGGGGCCGGCACTATTGACATCTATATGGCGGAGCAGCTCTGCGGGCTGGTGATACCGGCGAGCCGTACCAGAATGTCTCGAAAGACATCCGGGAGGCGATGTCGGATCGGGGCAGGGCTGTTCGTAGCAGAGGTGAGAGGCCGCCCACGAGGGGCGCCCTGAACCACAGGAGATGATCCCAGATGCAGTACCTGGTTTCCGTTATCAACGACACGGCCGACCTTGCCACGCCGGAGGAGGATGCGGCCATCGACGTGTTCAACGAGCGGCTCCAGGCGGAGGGGCACTGGGTCTTCGCCGGCGGCCTCGGGGCGCCCACCTCGGCCACCGTCGTCGACAACCGGGGTAGGGAGGCGATAGTCACCGACGGGCCCTTCCTGGAGTCCAAGGAGTATCTCGTCGGCTTCTGGATCATCGAGGCCGCCGACCTCGACGTGGCGCTCAAGCTCGCCGCCGCGGGGTCAAAGGCCTGCAACCGGAAGATCGAGGTGCGGCCGTTCCTGTGAGCGTGACCGACGTGCGGGAGGCGATCACCCGGGCCCACCACGAGGAGTGGGCCCGGGTGATTGCCTCCCTGACCAGGCGTTTCGGTGACCTCGACATCGCCGAGGAGGCGGCCGCCGAGGCGTTCGCGACCGCGGTCGAGCAATGGCCGGCCGACGGCGTACCTCCCAACCCCGGCGCCTGGCTCACTACTACGGCCAACCGTACGGCCATCGACCGGATCCGGCGCGAGAGCAAGCGCGACGGCAAGCAGAAGCAGGCTCAGCTGTTGTATGACGACGACCCGCCCGAACCTCCCGGCGCCATCGATGACGAGCGGCTCCGGCTCATCTTCACCTGCTGTCACCCGGCGCTCGCCATGGAGGCTCGCGTGGCGCTGACGCTGCGCATGATCGCCGGCCTGACCGTGCCCGAGATCGCCTGCGCCTTCCTGGTCCAGGAGACCGCCATGGGGCAGCGGATCACCCGCGCGAAGGCCAAGATCAAGACGGCTCGCATCCCGTACCGCGTGCCGTCCGCGCAGGACCTGCCGGCCCGCGTCTCCGGCGTGCTTGCTGTCCTGTTCCTCGTCTTCAACGAGGGCTACCTGGCGACCAGCCCCGGCACCGATCCCGTACGTCAGGACCTGACCGCCGAGGCGATCCGGCTGACTCGCCTAATCCGTGCCCTCATGCCGGAGGACGGTGAGGTGGCCGGGCTGCTGGCACTGATGCTCCTCACCGAGGCCCGCCGCACCGCCCGGGTATCGGCGAGCGGCGAACTGGTGGCCCTCGACGAGCAGGATCGCGGGACCTGGGACGCCACACTGATCGCCGAGGGTCACCGGCTGGTGCGCGAGCGCCTGGCCTCCCGGGTGGCTCCAGGCCGCTACCAGATACTCGCCGCGATCAGCGCCGTGCATACCTCCGCCCGCGACGTACGTGACACCGACTGGTCACAGGTCGTTGCCCTCTACGACCAGCTCGTCCGCATCGACCCCTCGCCGGTCATCGCCCTCAACCGGGCCATCGCGGTGGCCGAGCTTGACGGCCCGGAGGTGGCACTGGCGGCCGTGGACCGTCTTGAGGACAAACTGGCCGGCTATCACGTCTACCACGCGGTCCGCGCCGACCTGCTGCGCCGGCTGGGCCGCAGTCAGAAGTCGCGCGCGGCGTACGACAAAGCCATCGGACTGGCGAGCAACACCGCTGAGATCGCCGCCCTGACCCGCCGCCGCGACCAGCTGGGATAGCGGCGGTGAGGATCAGACCAGGGTGGCCAGGTCGCTATCGAGGATGGCCCTGTCCTCGGCATCGGCAATGCCGGCTGACTGCTCCCGGGCCAGGGTCACATGCTCGGCCGTCTTTCCCGCATCGCCGATGATCCAGTAGCAGCGGGCGAGCGCCTCATGAGCGGCACCCACGTCGAATGGACCCAGATCATGTTCGATGGCTAGCTCTAGACACCGCCGTGCGTGATGCAGCGCCGGCTCAGCGCGGCCCAGCACGGCATAGACCCGCGAGCACTGCCATTCGCCGCGCGCCCACTGCACGGGGCCGCCAGCCGCGCCCCAGTGGTACCGGCTGGCGTGCGCCATGTGAACCATCTGGTCATCATCACCAGCGCTGCGATCAAGCCTGTCCAGCAAGACCCACACCTGGTTGAACAGGCCCGCGGCAAGCTGACGCTCGACGCCAGCGTCCAGGCGCGGCGGCGCAGCCGGCATGAGCACCTCCCTCGTTGAGAACCACCCTAAGGATGACGGTACCGGCGGCATGCATAATCCAGCCTGTCCCACCAAGCAACGTGCAACCAGGAAGCCAAATGCGCATCGTCGACATCCGGGAACGGCCGATCAGGATCTCCCGCTACCGCCACCCGCACATCCCGTCCGGCGGACTGACCACCAGCCTCGTGGCCGTCGTCACGGACGTGGTCCGGACCGGACAGCCGGTGGTCGGCTACGGCTTCGCCTCGATCGGACGCTACGCCCAGAGCGGACTGATCAGGGACCGCTTCGCTCCCCGTCTGCTGCGGGCGGCCACGCAGGACATCACCACTGACGACGGCGCAAACCTCGATCCGTTCCGCGCCTGGACCGTCATGATGACCGGCGAGAAACCGGGCGGCCACGGTGAACGGTGCGTCGCGGTCGGCACCCTGGACATGGCCCTCTGGGACGCCGCAGCCAAGATCGCCGACATGCCGCTGCACCAGTTCCTCGCCGACCGGCTCAAGCGAGATGTCACCACCCGGCATGTACCCGTCTACGCCAGCGGCGGATACCCGTACCCGGACAACGACATCGCAGCGCTCGCCGAGGAGATACGGCACTTCGCCGACCTCGGCTTCACCCATGTGAAGATCAAGATCGGTGCTGCCACGCTGGATCACGACCTGCGCCGCATCGAGGCGGCCGCCGCGCAACTGACCGGCAGCGAGTGCCTGGCCGTCGACGCGATGAATACCTACGACCCCGACATGGCGCTTACCGCGGCTTCGGCGCTGGCCCGCTTCGGACTGTGGTGGTTCGAAGACATCTGCGATCCGCTGGATTTTGCCACCCACGCGCGCGTCGCCGCGCGCTACGACCCGCCGATCGCGGCCGGCGAGGCACTGTTCTCTGCGGCTGAGGCAACGTTGCTCGACCGATACGCGGGCCTGCGGCGCACTCGTGACATTCTTGTGTTCGATCCGGTGCACTGCTACGGCCTACCGGGCTACCTGCAGATCATCGATACGCTCACAGCCGCCGGCTGGCCCCGGCGCGCCTTCCAGCCGCACGGCGGTCACCTGTTCAGCCTCCACCTCGTCGCGGCTCTCGGCCTCGGCGGCGCCGAGATCAACCCGCTAGCCTTCCGCCCGTTCCATGGCCCGCCGCCCGCTCTGCCGGTCAATGCCGGCCGCATCCACCTCCCAGACGCTCCCGGAATCGGTTTCGAACTCCACGACGACGCATGGCAGGTCTTCCGATCACTCACCACGCCGCGCGACGGATCACCCTGATGGCCGCACGCGCGAGCAGGGCCCGCGGTTACGGTTTCCGCCCGACTCCGGCATAAATGGCCAGGTCGCGGCCATTGCCCAGGTCCCCGGCTCCGGCCCGCCACTGGTGCACCTGCACCACACCGGGCTCGAGGAGGTCCAGACCTGCGAAGAACTGGCAGACCTCGGCGTGAGTGCGCGCCGCGACCGGGGCAGCCACCTGCTTGTTGTAACGCTGTACCCGCGAGGCCGGCGCCGCCGCCTGGGCTACCTGGTGGGTGTTATTCGCCGAGGGCAGCCCGGTCCCGATGTCCAGGAACTGGCGGATGCCTGCCTGCGTGACCAGGAAGTGCACCGCCCGGGCCAAGAACGCCCGCTGCGCCCGGACCGCGACCCGTATATCTGGGTACGCGGCGGCGACCTGATCGGCGACAGCCCGGTCGGCCGCGAAGTTGTCCTTCCCGCCCAGCCAGAAGTCGTATACCCGCGCCATATGCGGCCTGCTCGTGTCGAACGGAATACTCCCGCCCGCTGGCTCATGACCGCTTGTCAACTGCCCCGCCTTTCCCTCTGGCGCAGGATCAGGTGCGCGAGCTGCCCCAGCTGCCGGTACGGGTCGGCGGCGCCGAGGCGTTCTTCGACGTCGAGCAGCGCGGCCAGCTGACGTGGGTCCGAAGGCGGTGCGGGGTCGAGTTCCTCCAGGTCAACCGCGATCCGCACGCCGTACCAGTTCTCCAGCTCCAGCCCCGCCGCGGCCGCGGCCGCAGTGAACGTCTCAAGGTCATCGGCGCGGGCAGGCGTGCCGATCTCGTTGATGTAGCGCATGTCGCGCCCCTCGATCTGAGCAGCGTCATACTCCTCGAACGCCGCAAGCGCCGCCTGCCAGTCCTGGCGAGCCGCCGGACGCCACAGCGCCGAGGTCGTGGTGCGTATCGCGAGGGCTATGAACCCGCTAGGCGCGACATGTGCCGCGAGCTCGGCGATCACCGGCGGGCTGGCCGACAGGTACATCAGGACCCCCATGAGCAGCACTACGTCGTAGACCTCACCGCCGGTCACAGCGGCGAGGCTGGCGACCGAGCCCTCTCGCAGCAGGACGCGGTCCCTGACCTGGCCAGGCTCAGCGCCCAGTGCGGCCGCGAACGCGGCGCGCATATCGGCATCGGGTTCGACCGCGAGCACATAGTGGCCGGCGCGGGCCAGCCGGATGGATTGCGTTCCCTGGCCGGCGCCCACATCGAGAACCCGGGCCGGCTGCTTCGTCATGTGCCTGTCCAGCTGACGGGAGATCATCTCTTGCCTGACCACGTTGCGCACGTTGCCGAGCCGGCCAAGCCAGGCCGGCCGCCCGGCCCCGAAGGTACTGTCGCCAGCGGCGTCGCGGCCAAGCGCGTCCCGGGGACGTGTCACCGCGCAAACGCTACCAGCGCTACCGCCACGGCAGCCGGCTCTACCCGTGCCACCGGCCGTGGCAGACCGGAATGCCTTGCCTGGCGGGGGCGGATCGGCGACGATGATGTTGTCGCGTTCGCTGCTCCCGGAAGGGCTGAGGCCTCCCGCTTCTCGGTAAGTCCTGCCGCTGACCTATGACGGCAGCCAGGTTCCGGTCATTCACGCTGAACGCAAAGGATCTCGCACCGATATGAGCACGACGCTGCTTTCGCATGCTCCGGAGCTGATCGCCGCCCACATGCGCGCCGCGGCCGGCCGCCGGCAGAGGGACCAGGCCGGCCCGTTCCGCATCGGCTTCGACCCGCACAGCAACGACCCGTTCCGCAACTACGCCGTTCCCGCCGACGGCGCTCGCCCCACGCCCGATGACGTGCAGGCGCTTATCGCCAGCTTCCGCCAGCACGAGCGTATCCCCCGGCTCGAGTATGTCGAGGCGAGCGCGCCCGAGGTAGAGAGGGCCCTGGCCGCGGCCGGTTTCACCGTCGAGCTCCGGACTCCCGTCATGGTCTCCGGGCCGGGCATCGTGCTGACGCCACGCGAGCCCGCTGGCATCACGGTCCGGCCGGCGGCCGGCGACGCCGACCTGCACGCCGCCGCCGCGGTACAGCACGAAGCCTACGAGGAACCCCAGCCGCCCGGTCCGCGCGACGTCGAGCGGCTGGCCAGCGTCCTGCAGCGCGGCGGTGTCGTCAGCGTCGCCGCGGACGAGGCGTCCGGCCAGATAGCCGGCACCGGCCTCGTCGACGTCATCGGCCCGGGCACCAGCACCGGCGAGCTGGCGGCCGTCGCGGTCCGCGCCGCATTCCGCCGTCGCGGTATCGCGTCGGCGCTGAGCGCCCACCTGGCCAGGACAGCGCACGGCCAGGCGATCCCGCTGGTCTTCCTGGAAGCCGAGCCCGGCGAGGAACGGATCTACCGGCGCACCGGGTTCGTCGACGTGACGACCAAGATCTGGATGTCGCTGCGCTAACCCGCCCGGTGCGGACGCCCGGGGTGCCCGCGGAACCGGGGAGCGCTGGGCGGCATTCAAGGGGGCGTGACTAGGTCCCCCAGGGCAACGCTCGTGCTCAGCGTGTTCGTCCGGGCGTTCCGCACGCCTGACCTGCGCAAGAAGCTGCTGTTCACCGGCGCCATGATCGTCGTGTTCCGGTTCGGCGCGAACCTGCCCGCGCCGGGCATCTCCGAACAGAACGTCAGCTACTGCTCGCACATGTCGAGCGCGGGCGGGGTCTTCGCCATCTTGAACCTGCTCAGCGGCAACGCGCTGCTGCACCTGACCGTATTCGCGATCGGCATCCTGCCGTACATCACGGCCAGCATCATCTTGCAGTTGCTCACCCAGGTGATCCCGCGCCTGGAGGCGCTGCGGAAGGAGGGCCAGGCCGGCCAGGCGAAGATCACCCAGTACACCAGGTATCTCTCGGTGGGACTGGGGCTGCTGTACGCGGTGGGGTACGTGCAGGCGGCCAGGACGGGCGCGGCGTTCCCGGGCAGCAGCTGCGGCCCGGCGTTCCACCCGCTGATACCGAACCCGACCCTGTTCACCATCATCACCATGGTCATCACGATGGTCTCGGGCACCGCGGTGATCATGTGGATGGGCGAGATGATCACCGACCGCGGCGTCGGCAACGGCATGTCGGTGCTGATGTTCACCAGCATCATGGCCGTCATTCCCGGCGAGATCGAGCAGATCTATGTCGTCAAGCGGTTCTTCTACGCGGCCGCGGCGGTGCTGGTGATCATCGCGGTAACCACGCTCATCGTCTTCATCGAGCAGGCGCAGCGCCGCATCCCGGTCCAGTACGCGAAGCGGATCACCGGCCGGAGAGTGTACGGAGGGGGGTCCACGTTCATCCCGGTGAAGGTGAACCAGGCAGGCGTGGTCCCGGTCATCTTCGCCTCCTCGCTGCTGGAAATGCCGCAGCTCGCTATGTCACTGTTCGGCAATCAGCAGCATCCGCAGGGCTGGGTGAGCTGGATGGACCGTAACCTCGATCCCGCCCTGCTCGTCGCGCCGTACGTCTACTTCCTGGCGTTCTTCGGCCTGATCCTGGGGTTCACGTTCTTCTACGTGTCGATCACGTTCAACGCAAACGAAGTCTCGGACAACATCAGGAAGTACGGCGGCTTCGTGCCCGGCATCCGGCCGGGCACGCCCACCTCCGCTCACCTCAGGTACGTGCTCGGCCGACTTACCACGCCGGGATCGGTCTACCTGGCCCTGGTAGCGATGTTCCCGCTGGTGGCGCTGGACAAGATCGGGCTCGGCCAAGACCTGCAGCTTAGCGGCGTCAGCCTGCTGATCATGGTCGGCGTCGGGCTGGATACCGTCAAGCAGATCCAGAGCCAGCTTGAGCAGCACTCCTACCAGGGTTTCCTGCGCTAGTAATATTCGCTGGCGAAAATCCGCTGGAACCTGGCACCGCGCGCCGGCATTAAAGATGACGTGAGAGGAGTCCGAGCCATCGCGGCCGGCGCGCGAGCCAGCCGCGACGCGGAGTTCACCGAGTTCGTCCAGGTCGCGTCCCCCTCGCTGCTGCGCGCGGCCCTGGTGCTGCTCGACTCGCGGGAGGACGCCGAGGACGCGCTGCAGGTCACGATGCTGCGCACCTACCGGCGGTGGGAGCAGGCCAAGGCGGCGCCCCAGGCCTACGCCAGGGCCGTGCTGGTGAACGCGTGCCGTGAACGCTGGCGGCATCACGGCCGGCACCCGGAGATCAGCCGGGACGTGGACGAGCTCGCCAACGTGGTCTCGTTCGCCGAAGCGGTGGACCGCCGTCACGTGCTGGTCCGCGTGCTGCGCCAGCTGCCGGACATCCAGCGCGAGGTGCTCGTCTGCCGCTACCTGCTCGATGCCACGGTGGCCGAGACCGCCACCGCGCTGGACATCGCCGAAGGCACGGTCAAGTCCGCGGCCAGCAGAGGGCTCGATCAGCTGCGGCAGCTACTGTACGACGAAGACAAGAGAGGTCGCCATGTCCATCCACGCTGATGACGAGTTCAGCCTGAGGATCGCGCTGGAGAGCGAGCTGGACGACGTGCTGCCCAGCGAGGGCCTGGCCGGCCGGGTGATCGCGCGTCACCGCAAGACCCGCCGGCGCCGCGTCGCCGGGGCCGTCAGCCTGGTCGTCGTGTGCGCGGGAATCGGCGTACCGCTCGGCCTTTCCGGGCCGAGCAGCAAGCCACCGCAGCACGATCCCGGCCAGCGGCCAGACCAGCACAGCGGTTCGGTCATGCAGGTCCCGCACGTCCGCGCGGGAGCCGCCCTGGTCATCGAGCTCCCCAGGCCGGTCTTGGCCGCCGCGGCGGCCTAGATCGATGGCATTGCCGGCTTGTTGGACGGCCCCGGCTCGTTTCTGCGTATCCTGTCCGTCAGTGATCGTGAGGACGAACGCGGCGGACATGGCGTCCAGCTAGCTGAGGAGCGAAATGAGCAGCAACGACACGACGACGATCGGCGTACATCGCGCTCTGCACGAAGCGCTCAACTCGGCGAGGGAAGCCCAGCATCGCCTCGATGACGGGGATGCCACCCCCGACCTGGACGATCTTGTGGAGCTAGGGAAACTGCTGGCCGGGCTGTCCGAGAGCATCATGGCCGTCAACTCCGGAATGATGGCCAAGGCGCGCCTCGCGCGAGAGGCGAACGCGTAAGGCACCGGGAGCAGGATCCGCTCGCCCCGTTGACAAGCCGTCTCGGCACAGCCAGCAGCAAGGCTGGCTACTCCCGTTCCTGATCGGCGCCCTGGTCCGGCCAGACGCCGATGTGGTCGGGCTCCTCCTGCAATTCGACCCGGTTCCGCATGCCGAGGCGCCTGGTCATCTCGCGCGGGAGCTGAACCCGGCCCGCCCGGTCCAGCGTCGCGTATTCGCGTGCGTGCTGTGTGGTGGTGCCCTGCTCGTCGGTGGCCGTATGCCGTATCGTCTCGCTGCTCGTCTTGCCGTCCCTGATCGCGATCGTCCGGCGGACCTGCGACGACACGGCCGGGTCGTGGGTGACCACCAGCACCGTGACGCCGAGCTCGGTGTTGGCGGTCTGCAGGGCGGAGAACACGTCCTGGGCGGTGGCGGAGTCCAGCTCGCCGGTGGGCTCGTCAGCCAGCAGCACTTTCGGCTGGTTCGCCAGCGCCGTGGCGATGGCGGCGCGCTGCTGCTCACCGCCGGACATGCGGTCCGGGGTCCGGTCGGCGCAGTGCGCGATGCCGAGGGTGTCGAGCAGGAAGCCGGCGCGCTGCAGCCGTTTGCGGCGCCCGTGCGAGCTCAGCCGCATCGGCAGCAGCACGTTCTGCCGGGCGGTCATGTAAGGCAGCAGGTTCCGCGACGTCTGCTGCCAGATGAAGCCGACGGCGGTCCGCCGGTAGGCCAGCCGCTGCTTGGCAGTCATCGCGCCCAGGCTGCGGCCGGCCACCCACACCGCCCCCGCCGTCGGGGTGTCCAGCCCGGCGAGGATGTTCATCAGCGTGGATTTGCCGCTGCCCGCCGCGCCGACCAGCGCAGCCAGCTCCCCCTCGGCGATCAGCAGATCCAGCCCTTGCAGGGCCTGTACTTCGAGGCCCTCGCCGGAGTAGATCCGGACCAGCCGGTCACAGACGATCATCCCGTCCGCACCGGTGGGCAGCTGGTCCTGCGGGAGATGTACGGCAGGCTCGGTCATGGGCCTCCTTCAATCAGCGATGCGCAGCGCCCTGGCGCTGCCGCGATGGTAGGTGATCACGGCCTGAACGGCCAGGACGGCCAGGGCGGCCAGCACCAGCCCGGCCGCGAAGGCGACCAGCGAGATCACGGGCGCCACCACGATGGCCGACCCGATCCCGCTGAACGCCGCCAGGTTCAGCGATGGCCCGATCAGTGGCACAAGCAGCCAGGCGCACGCGACGCCACCGACGGCGGCGGCCACGACCGGGGGAAGCGTCTCGGCGGCCAGCAGCAGCTGGGCCTGCCAGCGCCGCAGCCCCATCGTCGCCAGGCGCGCCAGCGTCAGGTCGCGGGTCTGGGCGTTCAGCAGCAGCGACAGCAGCAGGACCAGCGCGCCGAATCCGGCCGCGGCAGCCATTCCCTGCTCCAGGGCCGTCTGTGCCGCCTGCGGCACCGGCGCCGTGGTGAGCGCGGCGAGCGCCGTGGCACGCGACGTCACCGAAGCCCCGGGCAGCGCGCTGCGGACGACTGCGCTCAGCCGCGCCGCATCCAGCCTGGGCCCGGCGACCAGCATGAGATCCGCCCCGGATGGCTGGGGCCCCAGTGCCTGCAGTGGCGCCACCACGACGGTGCCAGGCACGCCGGGGACCCCGCTTATCTGTCCGGCCAGCCGGATCGGGATGGGACCGTTCCCCACGCTGAGGTCGGTCGGCGCGGTGCCGACGAGCTGGGCGGCGGCGGCGGTGGCGACCACGGGGACGGTCGCCGCCTGGCCCGGCCCGCCATTCCCGGGCGGCACGACCCCCGACAGCGCGGCCAGCGGGAATCGCGGGCCGGGCGCCTGGTCGACCACGGCCGCATAGCGGGACGGGTCGACGAACACCACGGACAGCTCGAACCCGGTGGGCAGCGTGGCCTCGTCAACGACCGCGGTAGCGATGGAAACGACGCCTGGCACCGAAGAGACCTGGCGCTGCAGGGCCGGCGTGATGACCTGACCGTACGGGGCCGAGATGATCGCGTCGGCGCCTACCTGCCGCCAGGATGCGGCCGCCTGGCTGCGGGCTACCGACGTGCTGATCATGTCCGGGAACGCCACCATGGCCAGCACCAGCACGAGGGCGAACGCCGGCAAGACGGTGCCGGGCGGGGTGCGGGTGGCCCGCGCCAGGCCGACGAACGCAACCACCCCGCGCGACAGGCCCGCGATCCGGGCCAGCTGGCGGGCGAGGGGAGGGTAGCAGCGCAGCACGACGACGGCCACCGGGATCGCGACGAGCACCGGCGCCGCGCTGGTGTACAGGCCGCTGTTCCCGGAGCCCAGGCCCTGGTTCCGGAGCACGACCAGGCCGCCGATGGCCACGGCGACCAGCGCCGTCTCGATGACGATCCGCCGGGCCGCGAGCTTACGGCCGCCTGCCCGGCGCCTCGGCCTGCCGGTGGCAGGGGCCGCCACGCGCTGCGGGACCACGCTGATCAGCACCGGGCCGACGAGCGTCACGGCGATCGTGATGCCAGCCAGCCACCAGCCCACCGGGTCGCTGTCGCCGGGGGTCAGGCCGATGGCGAGGGCCGCGGCCGCCGCCCCGGCGGCCGCGGCGATGATCACGCTGGCGCGTAGTACCAGCCAGCCAAGCTGATACAGCGCCGCGCCGCGTGCTCGCATGAGCGTGAACTCCGCGGCGCGGCGCTGCGCTACCAGCCGGGCGCCGAGCAGCACCACTACCGCCCCCATGACGGCCAGGCTGACATACAGCAGCTCGAGCACGGGGGCGGCGGCGCTTTCCCCGGCGAGGAACGGCGACAGGATCGAGGGAATCGGGGAGGCGATCGACACCGTGAACGGGCTCACGCTCCCCGAGATCGGCAGGCCCACGATCCCGGGCACGATCAACGTTGCGCCGGAGGAGACCAGGCTGGCGACGCTCGCCTCCAGCCCGCTCGCCTGGCCCGCGGTGAGCCGACCGAGCGGGACCGTGTACCCCCAGGTCACCAGCATTTCATCGGTGCCGAGCCTGGTTTCGATCAGCGGGAGCGCACCGGGGCCGATGAAGAGCGCTCCGATCAGGTACGGCAGCGCGGGCGGCGAGCCTGGCGTCAGCGAGGGCCTGGCCGCTATGGGATCGTCGGTCCAGAAGGCGGAAGCCGGGTTCGCCGGCCGGATGATCCCGGTGACTACCAGCTGCACCGGCCCCGCGTTCAGCCGGGTGCCGAGGTGCAGCCCGAACCTGGCCGCGGTGGTGGTCGTCACCGCCGCCTGCAGCACGGCCTGGTGCCCGGCCACCGAGCCGCCGACCGGGAGCCGTCCGGCCACGATCTGGCTGTAACGGGCCAGCGCCGTGCGGTAGGTCAGCTCGAACTGCGGCGGCCCGTACCCGGCGGCCCGGGCCGTCCCGGCCACCGGCACGTCGCTCGTGGTCAGGCTCGCCCAGGCGGGCGGGTTGCTGGCGACCGGCACCCCGTCCGCAGCCAGCCGCGCCCGCAAGGAGGCGCCGACCGCCGCGATGTCGGTGGCCAGAACCCGGTCGGCTTGGTCCAGCATGGCCGTCTCACCCTCGGTCCCGCCGATGGTCCGGTCGTCGGGCTGCGATGCCGCGATCACGCGCTGCAGCGCCGCGTTGCGCAACGCCACGCTTTCCCGCGGGATCGCCAGGCTGGCCAGTACGGAGACGAACACGAGCAAGCCGAAGGCGACACTGGCGGCGGCTCCGGTACCGGTCAGCGTCACCCAGCCCGCGCGCAGCCGCAGCCACAACGTCCTCATCCCGCCTCCGCCCGCAGCTGCACCGCTGGGTCAGGTCGGCGCAGGACCGACAGGCCCGCGGCGGCGACCGGCGCGGCCGCCGTGACCAGGGCCAGCGCAACGGCCAGGCCGAGTGGCAGTACCACCAGGGCCGACGGGAACGGAGCGGCCGCATCCGCGGTCAGGGTGATGGCCGGCACCATCAACTCGGCCAGGCCGATCCC
Organism: uncultured Actinomycetes bacterium; assembly: GCA_963790065.1. GTDB lineage: Bacteria > Actinomycetota > Actinomycetes > Streptosporangiales > Streptosporangiaceae > Palsa-504. Next base: position 130,880 of record CAWBNK010000007.1, read on the forward strand.
GGCCAGCAGGCCCGCGGCCGCGGCCGGCAGGCTGAGCGCGCACTGCTCCAGGCACAGCTGACCGGCCTGGGCGTTTTTCCCCACCCCCAGCGCGGCGAACACCGCGTTCTGCGTTCGCCGCGAGCGGAGGCTGGCCGCGGCGCTGACCGAGAACCCGAGCACGCCGAGCAGCACCGCCGCCACCCCGACGGCCAGCATGGCTTGCCGGGGGGACGTCAGCAGCGTGTTGCCGAAGATGGCGGCCTGCTGGCTGGCGCGGCTGGTGACGGACAGGCCGAGGTCGGCCGGCAGGCGCGGTACCCGGTCGTCAGCGGTGCGCAACCACCAGCGGGTCACCGGCAAGGGGGACGCATGGTTGGCGGCGAGCAGGTCGTTGATCTCCGTGAGGTCGGCGATCAGCGCCTCGTTCGGCCCGAAGACGGTCGGGAAGTTGGCCACCTCCGCCACGATCAGGACCGGGACCGAGGACCCGCCGCCGAGCGAAACCGAGGTGGTCGATCCGATGCCGAGCCGGGTGGCCGCCAGGTAACCGCTGGTGGCGACGACCGGGATGGCCTGGGGCGGCGGTACCACAACCTCGACTTGCCCGGTGGCTTGGCCGGGAAAGAAAGGGACTTCGGAGATGACCTGCAACGAAGGATCGTGCCCGGCGCTGAACGTGAGCTGCTCTCCGCCCCCGGCGGCGACATGCCAGCCAAGGAACGCTGGCAGTGTCCCGTTCGCCGGCGTCAGCTGCCCGTACTGGTCCGGTGGCCCGGTCGGCACGAACATCGAGGATCCGATGCCCTCCCATGCGGCCAGGGCGGCCCCGTGGCTGAACGGCGGGCCGAACGGGCCACTGGCCGTGGCGGCCGCCGCGAGGGACTTGATGGCGAGGTCGGCGGCCGGGTTCGACAGCGGGTGCGCCGGGTCGTAGGGCGGCAGGACCAGGGTGACCGTAAGCCCGAGCAGCCGCAGCGGGTAGCTGGCCTGCCGCGGGCCTGACAGCATGAAGACCAGGGAGTGCGGCTGGCCGTCGGCAGGCAGGCTTTCCTCGGCGGGTATCTGGTAGGTGGCGCCGGTGGCCTCCTGGATCGTGGCCGTGACGGTGACCGAGCCAAGAGCCGTCCGAATCTCGGCCGCGCTGGTGTCCGGGCCCGCCCCGAGGACGGCGAGGATCTCCAGCCGGTCCGGCTCGCCGGGCAGCGTCAGCCCGGACGGCTGCGGGGTGATGCGCCGCCACAGCGCGCTCAGCGGAAGCGGCGACAGGTCGGGTCGGAGCAGGATCGTCCTGCCCGCCGTGCTCGCGTCCAGCGCGATCAGCTGCTCCCCGGTGCCGATGCCGGTGACGCTGGCCGACGTGGCGGCGGTGACACCCGGCGCCCGGATGATCGGACTGGCCGCGCCGAGCGGCAATGGGCCCGCGGCGTCAACCCGCACGTCCGAGCCAACCGCGAAGGCGGCCTGGTCCGCGGTCGACTGCCGCCAGCTTGCGTACCCGGCCAGCCCCAGCGTGGTGGTGGCCGTCGCGACCACCACGAGCAGGACCGGGCCCGCCTGGCGGATCGGCCGCCGGGCGATCTGCCAGCTCACCATGGCGGCGGCCAGCCGCCGTTCGTGGTCGGTCGCCTTGTCCGCCAGCCTGGCCAGCAACGGCAGCCCGCGGAGCGGGATGAGCGCCACCCCGGCCAGCGCGAGTGCGGGAGCGAGGGCGACCACGGGATCGATCCCGAGCGATCCCGTGGCCGGATGCGCGACCGCCGAATAACCGCGCAGTTGCCATACCGCGACCGCGGCGAGCGCCACCAGGGCCAGATCGCCGCCCGCCCAGGCGATCGCCGCGAGCCGCGCCTGCCGGCCCCGGCGGCGCCTGGCCGCATTGGGGGTCAGGCCGTACAGTGCCGGCCAGGCCATCACCGCGGCGCACAGCACGAGCACGGCGAGGGCCGACAGCCACGCCAGCGGGTTGATGCCCGGATGGCCGTCCAGGCGCACGTGGCCCAGGCCGGCCAGCACACCGGTCAGGCGGGTGCCGACCAGCACGCCCGCTAGGCCGGCCGCCGCTCCGAGCACCACCGCCTCGGCCAGCACGGGCCGCACCACCTGCCACCTGGTGGCGCCACGCGCCCGCAGCAGCGCGGACTCCTCCTCGCGCAGGCTGGCCAGCAGCCGCGCGGCCAGCACGAGTCCCGCCCCCGCCACCAGCAGCAACTGCAGTGCGGCGATCGTGAACAGCGACCGGGTCAGCACGATGGTGCTGGCGATGCCGTCCAGGATCTGCGGCAGGCTGGAGGTCACCTTCAGCCCATCGGGAAGGATCACGGACAGCTGCGAAAACGCCCGGTTGGTGCCCGCGGTGAGCGCTTCGATGTTCCCGCGGGCCATGGCGGGCGCCTGCGGCAGCACCAGCCACGAGGCCTGGCCGGTGCTGACCGCCCCGCCGAACGCAGCCGGGTTCACCACCGCCGGACCGTAGCTGACGACGGAACCCGCTCCGTTACCGTTGATGGTGTAAGGCTGGACGCTGATCCCTGAGGTCGGCAGCAGGTCAAGAGCCCAGTAAGGCGACGCCGGGTCCCTGGGCCGGAACAGGCCGGTGACCTGCAGCGAGATCGGCGTCCCGCCGCCCTGGGGGGTGCCCGTCAGCACCGAGCCCAAGATCAGGTGCAACTGGCTGGCGACGGCGGCCGGCAGCGCCACCGGCAGCGGACCGCCGCGGTGCGGCGGAGGAGGCCATTCCCCGGCGGTCAGCGTGGCCTGGGCGGTGATCCCGGCCAGCGACGCCGGCAGCATCTGCGTGACGCTCGTGCTGAGGGCCGGCGCCGGGAGCTCGATCGGGTTCGCCCACAGCGCACTGGCCATCTGGAACCCGACCCCCGGCCAAGCCTGGCCAAGCGTGGCCCGGATCAGCTGCGAATCGGCGGCAGCATCCCCGGCGTTGGCCACGCCGGACAGCCCGACCACCCGGGCCTGCGTGGGGGCGAGGATGCTCCCCGCTCCGAGCGGGATCACCGCGGCCGAGAAGGCCCAGAGCACGGCCGCGAGCCCGGTGGTGAGCAGGACCGTGACCGCGACGCAGGCCAGCAGCAGCCACGAGGACCTGGCCCGGCGGAGGAGGAAGGAAACCCCGAGACCGCGCACAGATCGCCCCTAGCTGCCCGAGGTGCTGGTGATGGACCCGTCCTCCAGCATGAGGACCTGGTCGGCCAGGTCGATCAGCGCCTCGTCGTGGGTGGCGACCAGGGCGGTGATCCCCTCCGAACGCACCACGCTGAGCAGCAGTTCCATGATCTGCCGACCGGTCTCCAGGTCGAGCTGGCTGGTTGGCTCGTCCGCGATCAGCAGGCCAGGCCGGCCAGCCAGCGCGCGGGCGATGGCCACCCGCTGCTGCTGACCGCCGGAAAGCTCATCCGGGCGGTGCGCGGCATGGCTGGACAGCCCCGTCAGCGCCAGCATGGCCGCGACCCGCTCCCGGCGCTCGCTGGGCCGCAGGCCCGCAATACGCAGCGGAATCCCGACGTCTTCCGCCGCGGACAGCATCGGCACCAGCCCGAAGGCCTGAAAGATGAAGGCGACCCGATCCCGCCGCAGCGCCAGCCGTTGCCGCTCGGACATCCGGTTCACCTCGCGGCCGTCCACCCACACCCGGCCCGCGGTCGGATCGTCCAGGCCACCGATGATGTTCAGCAGCGTGGTCTTGCCGGAGCCGGATCGCCCCCGCAAGGCAACGAGCTGACCGCGGCCCACCGTGAACGAGACCCCGCGCAGCGCATGAACGGCCGTATGCCCGCTGCCGAAGGTCCGGCGGATATCCTCCGCCGCCACCATGACCTGTGACGGCTGGCCGGCATTACCTCTGCCGTCCGCCGAGTGTGCCTGGCCGTGCTTCACGAATAGACAAGACGAACGACGATGGTTGCCAGTGCCATGTGGCCACCCTGCCAGGCAGATCACAGCCGCGTCGTCCCCCCTGGGGGTGACACCCGGTGGGGGACGACCCGGGCGCCGCCCGGCCGCCCGCCAGATCCTCACCGCCGCCGCCGGCCCGCATATGCCGCGGGGCGTTACCTGAGGATGTTGACGGCACGGGCCACGACCAGGGCCACGGTCACGATCGAGACGGTGGCCTGGGCCGTCATGGCCATCTTCGCCCACCGCGACAGCGGCATCGTGTCGGTCGGGCTGAACGCGGTGGCGTTGGTGAAGGACAGGTACAGGTAGTCGCCGAAGGTCGGCTCCCAGTCCGGCGGGGCCAGCTGCGGGCTGGCCATCTGCACGAACTGGAAATCCGGGTACATCCGGACGGCCTGCGCCCGGGCTACCGGGCCGCCGCGGTCGAACTCCCAGTACCACAGGGCAAAGACGATGACGTTGATGAGCCAGATGGTGCCGCCGGTCACCAGCAGCGGCCCGGCGCTGTTACCCGCCGTGCCGTGTACCAGCCCGTCCACCAGCCGGACCACCGACCATGCGTTGGCCAGGCTGAGCAGGGCGGCCAGGGTCAGGCCCAGCAGCCGGATGGCCCGCGACTTGGTGTTGATGCGACGCGGATTGGCCATCACCAGGGCGATCAGCAGCAGGCCCTGCAGCGTCGGCAGCAGCCAGACCGGATGCAGCAGGACGAGCCGGCCAGGCAGCGGGTACTGCAAGGCCACCGCGACTGCGACCGCCACCGCTGCCTGCCAGCGGGCCTCGCCTTCCGTGGGCCGCTTCCAGGCCGGGACGACGGCCGGGACAGGTTTTCCGGCAGGCGCGGCCCGGTGCTCGAGTTCGTTGAGCCGGGCATGCAGTGCCCGGATGCCGTCGAGGATCAGCGCGCTGTCGGGGTGGCCCGGCCCGTCATGTGAGTCCATCTGGTCATCTTGGCCCGCGTCTGCCCGAAGGTCACGCCACGCTCATTTCTGCCGGGATGTCGAGGCGGTCGTGACCGCTCCGACTTTGTGACTGGAATCGTTTTGTTGGCCTGCAGCTGCGAAGGAGTTCCGATGTCCCATGCCAGCACCGGGTCCGCGTATCGTCAACGTCGCCACCGGAGTTGAGAACACCGATGCGCAAGGTCACCTGAACCGGCCACGGTCCAGCAGGCGCAGGGCGTTGACCAGCTAGGGGCGGTCGGCGCGGATCACGTGCAGGAAGATGATCAGCCCGACGAGCAATGCGGCGATCCCTGCTGGCGCTAGCGTGCCGCCCGCCCAGCCGATGCCGGGGCTCAGGGCGTCGGTTACCGCCTTGGCGAACAGGAGGGTGGCCGAGAGGGCGGACGCGCCCATGACGGCCCGGACGGCGAAGGCATGATTGGCTGGCTCCGGGCCGGCGGTGCGGGTCGCTGACGGGCCAGCGAGTGGCAGGTCGGCGAGCAGGGCGGTCAGTTCCTTCCCGGTGCGGGCGCGCAGGGCCTGCCCGGATCGCTCGTCGAATTCGTCGGCTGTGATCCGGCCGACCCGGAAGGCTTCGCTCAGCTCGGACAGCGCCCGGTCGCGGTCAGCATCGGATACCCGGAGGTCGCCGGGCGGAAAGCCGCGGCCGGCTCCATCCATAGTTCATGCTCCTTCGGCGCGGAATTCGGCCCGCCGGGCTTTCGGTACGAGGCTTCGCGCCAACGCGAGTCAGCGTATCAAGTGTGTTCACGTGGCAGGCTGTTGTGCTTAGTTGTACAGGTCGGGCCAGTCATCCTAAGAGCAACGGAGGCGGGTTGTGGTGAAGCCGGTACTAGAGGGCACGGTCGCGCTGGTGACCGGGGCTTCGAGCGGCATCGGCGCGGCTACGGCCGCCGCGCTCGCCGCCCAAGGCGCGGCCGTGGCGCTGGCCGCGCGGCGCAGGGACCGTCTGGAGGCGCTCGCCGCCAGTATCAGCGACCAGGGCGGCACCGCGCTGGTGCTGGAGTGCGACGTCACGGACGAGCCGCAGGCGGCAGACGCTGTGGCGCGTACGGTCGCCGAGCTGGGGCGGCTGGACACGCTCATCAACAACGCCGGGGTGATGCTGCTCGGCCCGGTGGCCGGCGCGCCGCTGTCAGAGTGGCAGCAGATGGTGGAGCTCAACGTGCTCGGCCTGCTCTACTGCGCGCACGCCGCGCTGCCCCATCTGCTGCGCGCGGCCGACGACGGCCCCCGCCAGGTCGCCGACATGGTGAATATCAGCTCGGTCGCGGGCCGGGTGGCCCGCAACGGCAACGGCGTCTACTCCCTGACCAAGCACGGTATCGGCGCGTTCAGCGAGTCCATGCGCCAGGAGGTGACCAAGCGCTACGTACGCGTCAGCCTGGTCGAGCCGGGCGCGACCGCGACCGAGCTAGCCAGCCATAACCGGCCCGAGGTGCTCGACAGCATCCGGAACCAGTTCGGGCAGACGATGCGAGCCGAGGACATCGCCGACGCGATCACCTACATCGTGACCCGGCCACGGCACGTCGCCGTAAATGAGATGCTGATCCGCCCGACCGAGCAGGAGCGGTAGCCCCGCACGGGCCAGGTGCCCCGGAACGCCCCGGTTACAAGGCGATGAGCCCGGCGTTGGTGGGCGTGAACCCGCAGCTGCCGAAGTAGAACGGGCGGAGGTGGTCATCGAAGTCGACATGGAGCCACTCGCACCCGGCGGCGCGAGCGTTTTCCGCCGCGACCGCGATCAGCCCGGTTCCCACCCCCCGGTTCCGCATCCGTGCGGTGACGAGAGTGTCGAGGATGAACGCGTGGACGCCGCCGTCCCAGGCCACGTTGACGAAGCCGACCAGGTCGTCTCCCTCCCGCGCGCAGACCCAGCCCAGGCTGTGCCGGTTCACCTGAGCCCACCAGTCGTCGTCGAGCACCCGGTGGCCGAAACCCTCTGCGTGCAGCGCGTTGAGCGCGGCATTGCCGAACAGGCCGCGCCATTCGTGGGTGATCACCCGGCTCATCGGCGTTCCAGCAGGAAGTGCCAGTAGTAGTCGGCCTCCTGCTCGTCCTCGATGCCGAACCCGGCGGCCGCCAGCCAGTCACGTGCCTGGTCCCGGGTGGGATAGTAGTGGTAACCGCCTCCCTCGTAGTGCTCGCCTGGCACCTGGCGCGGGTCGACGGGCGCAGGCAGCGGGCCGTCAGGGACTTCCACGGTGACGTAAGCCGGTGCCCGTGGCTTGAGCGTGGCCGCTAGGCCGGCGACCACGCCGGGCCAGTCTTCCGGAGCGATGTACTCCAGCGCGTCCACGCACAGCAGGCCGTCGAACCGGCCCCGCAGATCCGCGGCGGCCGCGAGGTCCTGCAGCGCGAGGACCCGGGCGGGGACGTCCGGGTGCTTGCGCCGGGCCTGGGCGAGCATGCCGGCGGACTGGTCCGCTCCGGTAACCCGCAAGCCTGCGGCGAGCACCGCCGGCCAGTACTTGCCGGTGCCGCAGGCCGCGTCGAGGACGTCCCCGCCCGGCGGGATCAGCGTGATCAGCCGGGTGACGAACGCCGCGTGCGACGGGCTGCTCGCGCCCCAGTTCTCGTCGTAGTCCGGGCTGAGCAGCGTGTCGAAGCGCTGCACGCTGACCCGGCGCCGTTCCGCGATGAAGGCGCGCCGATCGCCTAGAGGGACTCCGTTGCTCACGACCGCCCAATGTAGCCGGGCATCACCTCAGGCGCCTCTCAATTTCGGCGCGCCGATCTAGGCCCCGAACGGGCCGTGGTGTTAGCGGCCGGCCTGACCGTGCGGAGAGAAGTCGGGCGCTGCCCGTCGGAGTTCCGGCCGCCCGGACGACGATAAGGGTATGACGCACCCGCAGGTGCGGCCCGATCCGGCGTTCGGGCTGCTGGAGCTGTACGACGATGCGCTGCCGCACGTCTACGGCTACCTGCTGGCGCGCTGCGGCGACATCAGCCTGGCCGAGGATCTCACGGCCGAGTCGTTCCTGGCCGCCGTGCACGCGATCCGCAAGCCGGGCGCGCCCGATCCGTCGATCCCGTGGCTGATCGGGGTGGCCAGGCACAAGCTCGCCGACCACTGGCGGCGGGTCGAGCGGGAGCAGCGCGGGCTGCGCCTGCTGGACGGCGAGATGGCGCCGGTCGAGGACCCGTGGGAGACGCTCGTCGACCGGATCCGGGCCCGCGAGGTGCTCGGCCGGCTCGGCGCGCACCACCGGGCCGCGCTCACGCTGCGCTATCTCGACGGGCTGCCGGTGCCCGAGGTGGCCCGACACCTGGACCGCACCCTGCACGCCACCGAGGCGCTGCTGGTGCGGGCCCGCGCCGCGTTCCGCCGGATCTACGAGGGAGAGGAGGGCTCGCGATGACCGATCCGTTCGAGGCGCTGCGCGAGCCCGTCACGCCGGCCGACCCCGACCCCGACTTCGCGGAACGGCTGCGGCTGCGGCTGACCCGGGAGGTCTTCGCACCCCCAGGAGGAACCATGTCCCAGCAGACCGTCGCCCATAGGGTCGAGCGCGAGCCGGCCTGGCCGCCGTCCCTGACCCCCTACATCGTCGTGTCCGACGCCCGGCGCGCCCTGGACTGGTACACCGAGGTGTTCGGCGCGCAGCGCCGCGGCGAGCCCATCGTCAACGCGGACGGCACCATCGGCCACGCCGAGGTCGGGCTTGGCGACGCGGTGCTGATGGTGTCCGAGGCCTCGGATCTGTGGCCCGACGTGCCGGTCCGCGCGCCCGATTCGCCCGCGACGTTCAGCCACTCCCTGCACCTGGAGGTCAACGACGTCGACGCGAGCACCGCGCGAGCCCGGCGCGGCGGCGCCGCGGTAGAACGCGAGCCGGCGGACCAGCCCTATGGCCGCGCCGCGGTGATCGTCGACCCATTCGGCCACCGCTGGATCCTGCTGCGGCGGCCGCCGCAAGCCACCCGGCTGCGCCAGGGCGATGTCGCGAACGTGGCCATGCTGGCCCCGGACACGCAGCGGGCCAAGGACTTCTACCAGGCCGTGCTGCAGGTGCCGTTCTTCGCCGCTCACCCCGGCACGTGGCGTACCGAGGAGGTCACGCCGCCGCTGAGCATACTGCCCGCCGCCGGAACCGATGTGCAGCTGTCCTACCGCGTCGATGACCTCACGGCCGCCCTCGAGCGGGTCCGGGCGGCGGGCGGTCACGCGGACGAGCCCACCCGCAGGCGGTTCGGGCTGCTCGCCGAGTGCACCGACGACCAGGGCACGACGTTCCGCCTCTGGCAGCCGGCGGGCTGAGACCTTCAGGTGGGCCGTCGCGGGGACGGTGCCAGCAGCCCGAGGGCGCGGGCCTGTTCCACCGCCTCGTGGCGGCGGTGCGCGCCGAGCTTGTCGTACAGGTGACGCATGTGGGTCTTGACCGTGTTCACCGACAGGTACAGCTCATCGGCGATCTCCGGGGCCGAGAGCTTGGTGGGCAGGTAGCGCAGGACCCGGGCCTCGGCGTGGCTGAGCGGTTCACGCAGCCGCGGCGGCCCGGCCGGCTGCGAGCCGGGCTTCCTCCCGGCCAGCACGTTCAGGATCTGGGCGATCAGGCCGGCGTGCGCGGTGCCATGCCGGCGCTGACGGTCGAGCAGGTCGGGCGCCGGGTCGAACAGGAACGGCAAGAGCAGGCGCTCGGGCGCCGCGTGGTCCAGAGCCCGCTCCAGGGCGCGCCGGGCGGCGGCCGCGTCGCCGAGCGCGTCGTAGGCGATGGCCTGGAGCAGGAACGCCTGGAGATCCCACAGATGCGCGTTCTGCATGGGAGCCAAGCCGTCGATGACGGGCGCGAGCACGGCGACCGCGGCCGCCGGGTCGTCCTGGGCCAGCCGCAGCGATGCCTCGGCGATGCGTATTTCTCCCCGGTCCCGCTCCGGTCCGTCCATGGCCGCCAGGGCCTGCTCGACCTGCTGCGTGTCGCCTCTGCGCACGAGCGTCTGCAGCAGGTGCGAGCGCAGCCGAGCGGCGAGTGTGTGCGGCGCGACGAGCGAATGGGCCAGGCGTTCGGCGGCCTGGAAGGCGCTTAGTGCGGTGCCGTGACGGCCGCTGACGAACTCGAGCAGGCCCCGGCCGTAGACCAGCCGCATTCCGACGGCCGGATCGGCTTCGGCCCGGACCGTGCGCTCGGCCCGCTCGAGCGCCCGTTCCGCTTCCTCAATCCGCCCCTGGATGACCATGGCCACGCCCAGGGCCAGGTAAGCGCCGCCTGCGACCGGCTCATCGGCCCAGCCGTGCTTGGTGGCCAGCTCGATCGCCTGCAGGCTGCGCTGCACGCCGGCCGGGATGGACCGCCAGCTCACCAGCTGCGCCTCGTTGACCAGGCCGACGACCTCCAGGTAGGGCCGGCCGATCTGGCGCGCTAGGGCGATGCCGTCCTCCAGGTGACGGCCCGCCTCGTCGAAGCGGGACGCCCAGAGCTCGGCGGCACCGAGGTTGATCAGCGCCAGCGCCCGCAGGTCCTCGCCCAGCCCGGCCTGCGCTGCTCTGTAACCTGGCGCCTGCGGCGCGGGCGCCCGGTCATACTGCTCTGATCCGGCGATCATGGCGGGGGCCAGCAGCCGTTCCGCTTCCTCGGCGACGGCCGTGATGTCACCGCGCTGGCGGGCCAGGCGCATGCGCACCACGGCGAGGACGACCTGCGAGCGGCCGCGCCGGCCCACGGGAACCGACTCCAGGGCCCGGGCGGCGAGAGCCAGGTACCGTTCGGCCTCGGCCAATGATCCCCGGACCAGCTGGTCGTTCGCTGCCCGCGCGGCCAGCTCGGCATCGGCGGCGATCACGCCGGCCGGGAAGCGGGCCAGCAGCTCGTGCGCGGTGCGGCCCAAGCCCGCCAGGCCCAGGCCGACCCAGTGGTCCGACAGCGCGCGGGCGGCCAGGCCCCAGTCCTGCGCGGCCTGAGCGTGGCGGACCGCCTCGACGGGATAACCGTGTTCCGCGTACCACCCGGCGGCAGCATCGTGCAGCGCGGGCAGTTCGCCCGGCGCGCTCCCGCGCAGCTCAAGTTGCAGCAGGTCGGCGAACAGCTGGTGGTAGCGGAACCAGGACCGGCGGGCGTCCAGCGAGACGACGAACGCGCCTGCCTCTTCGAGCTGCTGCAAGACCCGTTCCCCGCCGGAGCTCCCGGTCAGCAGGTCGGCCAGCTCGCCATTGACCCGTTCCAGCAGGGAAGTCCGCAGCATCAGCCGCCGGGCCTCGTCGCTCTGCCGGTCCAGGACCTCAGCCAGCAGGTACTCGGCGATCGTGCGCTCGCTACCGCCGAACTCGGCGGCGAAACGTTCCGGATCGGGGTGCCCGGCCAGTGACAGCGCCGCGAGCCGCAGCCCGGCCGCCCAGCCCTCGGTCCGGTCGTACAGAAGGTCCAGCGCAGCGTCGGACAAAGACGTTCCGGCCGCGTCCAGCAGCGCCCGCGCCTCGGTCCGGCTGAACCGCAGATCGGCGGTGCGGATCTCGGTGAGCTCTCCGGCCAGGCGCAGCCGGTGCAGGCCCAGCCGCAGGTCATGCCGGGTGACCAGGACGAACCGCAGGGCGGGCGGGGCGCGCATGATCAGCAGCTCCACCTGGCGCAGCGCGTCGGGCGAGGACAGCTCGTGCAGGTCATCGATCACCAGCCAGATCCGGTCCTCGAGCGAGGCAAGGTCTTCAAGCAGCCGTTCGACGACCGCCCAGCCGTCCAGGCCCGGCGCTGCCGTCAGCTCGCGCACCAGCGGCCGCCCGGCGGCCGTGTCCCGCAGCGCGGCGATGACCGAGATCCATAGCCGCTGAGGGTCACGCTCCTCGCTCGGTACCGACACCCAGGCGGCGCACTCGGCCAGGCCCGACTCGGCGATCCAGGACCACAGCAAGACCGTCTTGCCGCTCCCCGGGGGCGCCGCCACCTGCACCACGCGGTGCGCCTGGGTCAGCTGCCGGACCAGCCCGGGACGCGCGACCACTCCGTCCCGGACAGCCGGAGCGGCCGGAGCCTCCGCGGCCCCGGACCAGGCGGCAGGCTCCACGGCGGCTCTCCTCGGCAGGCACCGCTCCAACAGTACGTCTTCCAGGACCGGCGGCCGAGGCTGACCGGCAGATCACCCGGCCGTGTGACGCCGGCTGACCCGGCCGGCCGGGAGGCTGATGCCATCTCACGCACAGACCGGAAGGAACTGGACATGACCACGATGGACACTGAGCGGCAGGTAGGCAGCCGTCCCGGCCCCGGCCACCCAGGTCAGCCAGCACCGACGGGGCACAGAGCTCCGGCCGTCCCGCGGCAGGTCGCGTTCTGGCTGCTGGCGGTGGTGCTGGCCGTCACCATGCTCGGCACCACCCTACCGACCCCGCTGTACGTCATCTACCAGGGCCGCTGGCATTTCTCCGCGGCCATGGTGACGGTGACGTTCGCGGTCTACGCCGCGGCCGTGATCGCGACCTTGCTGCTGGCCGGCCGGTCCTCGGACCAGGCCGGGCGCAGGCCGGTGCTGGCCGCGGCGCTCGGGGCCAGCGCGCTGAGCACGGTCATCTTTATCCTGGCCCCCGACCTAGGGGCGCTCATCGCGGCCCGGATCGTATCGGGGCTGTCGGCGGGCCTGATGACGGGCACGGCGACGGCCACGCTCACCGAACTGATCCCGGCCGCGCCAGGGCGCCGGGCGTCGCTGGTGGCCACGGCGGCGAACATGGCCGGGCTGGGCCTCGGTCCCCTGATCGCCGGGCTGTTCGCGCAGTACGCGCCGCACCCCACGACGCTGGTGTTCGAGGTGTACCTGGCGATCCTAGCGGTGGCGGCCGCGATCCTGCTGGCCGTCCCGGAGACGGTGCCCCTCCGCACGCGACCCGCCCTGCGCTTCGCCGGGCTGGGCATCCCGGAGCAGGGCCGGGGGGAGTTCATCGCTGCCGGCGTGTCCGCCTTCGCGGCCTTCGCGCTGCTCGGGCTGTTCAGTTCCCTGGTACCGGGCTTCATCGCCGGCCAGCTGCATCAGGGCAGCCATGCCGTCCAGGGAGCCGTGGTGTTCCTGCTGCTCGCGGTGGGGACCGTCACCCAGGTCGCGCTGTCGCGGTTCAGCAGCGGCCGGGTGGTGCTGGCCGGCCTGGGCCTGTTCCTGGCCGCGCTGGCCCTGATCGTCGCCGCCCTGGCCGAGTCCGCGATGGCCCTGTTCCTGACCGGAACGGTCGTAGGAGGAGTCGCCGTCGGCGCCATCTTCCTGGGCAGCCTGGCCACCGCCAACCGCCTGGCTCCAGCCGAACGGCGCGGTCATGCCATCTCCGCCTTCTTCGTGGCGTGCTACGCCGGCCTGATCATTCCCGTGGTCGGAGTGGGCGTGCTGTCCGGGTTCACCGGGACCTTCCCGGCCGTGCTGACTTTCTCGATCCTGCTCGCGGTCCTGTGCCTGTTCTCGATCGCCCGCTTCGCGCGGGACGTGGCCCCGGCCGGAGGCGCCCGGTGAACTACCAGATCCGCGTCCGCGCCCGGCTGGGACGGACGATGCGGGCCGCGTTCCCTTCCCTGCACGCCGAGACACAAGGCGAGGACACGCTGCTGACCGGCGCCCTGCCGGACCAGGCCGCGCTGCACGGCGTACTGGCGCGGATCGAAGCGCTCAGGCTGGAACTGCTCGAGGTCCGGCGTCTGGAAGCCGGACCGCCAGATCACCCGGCGGTGTAACGCCTCACCCTGGCGCCAGGAAAGCTGAACCCAGCTGAGAGCACCTATCCCTCCGGAGGAAGATGACATGACCACGATCACGCACGCCGAGGCTTCACCGGCCACCACAGACAGCCAGTCGTTCCTGCTCAGGCGGGTCCAGCCCGCGCTGAGCGGACTGATGGACGGATCGCTGTCGACCCTAGCCCCGATATTCGCGGTGGTGCTGGCCACCCACCACCCGCTGACCGCGTTCTTCACCGGCGCCGCGACCGCCCTGGGCGCGGGCGTCAGCATGGCCTTCTCCGAAGGGCTGTCCGATACCGGTGACCTCACCGGGCGCGGGAGTCCGGTGCTCCGCGGCGCGATCACCGGCGGCGGGACGTTCGCCGGCGGCATCTTCCACACCCTGCCGTTCCTGATCCCCGGCTATGGCGCGGCGATCAGCGCCGCGATCATCGTGGTCGCCGCCGAGTTGCTCACCTTGGCCTACCTGCGGCACAAGTTCTTCCAGACCAGCTTCGCCCGGTCGTTCCTCGCGGTCGCCGTCGGCGGGGCGATCATCGCCTCGCTGAGCGCCGGCCTAGGCCTGCTCGCGGCGTCCTGACGGCGCGACGGGTGGCGCCTCGGCCCGCTCGAAGGCAGCCGAGAACAGGTAGCTGGTCGCCAGGCTGCGGTAGGGCCGCCACTTCTCGGCGATGGCCAGCACCTCCTGCTCGGCCGGCCGGTGATCCAGCTGGTATGCGGCCTGGATGGCCTTCCGGAGCGCCAGGTCGCCCGGCAAGACAACGTCCTCGCGCCGCAGCGCGACCAGCAGGGCGCCCTGCACGGTCCACGGGCCGATGCCGGGAATCACGGTGAGCTCGGCCAGCAGTTCATCGTCGGACATAGTGCTCAGCGTGTTCGGGTCCAGCCGGCCATCCGTCATCCGCTCGGCCAGGTCGCGCAGCGTGCTGACCTTCCGCCAGGACAGGCCCGCCTGGCGGAGCTGAGCGGGATCGACGGCCAGCAGCTCGGCGGGCGCGGGGAGATGCCCGTCGAACAGGGCCTGGATGCGGGCCACGGTACGCCGGGTGGCCGCGACGGACAGCTGCTGGCCGGTGACTTGGAACAACAGGGCGCCGTACAGGTCCATCGGCGGCAACTCGGTCAGCCAGGCCCGAGGGTCGAAGTCCGGCCGTTCGTCGATGAGCCGCGCCAGCACGGGGTCGGCGTGGCTCAGGTAGGCGCGCGCCTGCTGCAGCCACCCGGCGCGGCTGGCATCCTCGGTCATCGAACTCCCTTCTCGCTTGAGGCTACTGCTCCTTAAACGCTCGAGCGGCTATGCGCCGTAGGTGGGCACGATCGCACCGCTGACCGGCGCGGCGGCGTCGCTGACCAGGTAGGCGATGATGTCGGCGACCGCCTCCGGCGCGACCGCGTGCGCCAGCAGGTCGGGCGTGAGGTACGGACGGTTCTTGGCCGTGTCGAGCAGCTGCGGCGCAACGGCGTTCACCCGGATCCCGAGCGGGCGCAGCTCCAGGTCGAGCACGCGAGTGAGGTGGACCAAGGCCGCCTTGCTGACGGCGTAGGCGGCCATCCCGGCGGTCGGCTCCAGGCCTGGACGGGCGGCCACGTGCACGATGGAACCTGAACCGCGTTCCCGTAGGTACGGAACCACCGCCTGGGTCAGCCACAGCGCCGCGCCCACGTTGACGTCGATCATGAGCCGCAGGTCTTCGGGCGTCGCCGCGAGTGCGTCGCCCAGGTGGTAGGTGCCGATCGTGTTCACCAGCACCTCGGGCGGGCCGACCTCGGCGGCGATCCGGTCGACTACGCTCCGGGCCGCGGCCGGATCGGTCGGGTCGGCCGCCTCGCGCCGGATGCCGTCCGGCAATTCCTTGAGCGCCTCCTCGCTCCGGTCGACCCCGGCCACGGTGAACCCGGCGGCCGCCAGCTTCGCCGCCGTCGCCCGGCCGAGCTCACCGCCCGCGCCGATCACGATCGCCACACGCTCGCTCATGCCGCCACCTCCGGGAAAGTGGCGCGGAAAACGGATGTCATGGTGTTTCTCCTTCCGGTATCAGGCCTGTTCAGCTTCGTCACCGGGAAGGCGGCCTGTCATCACCGGATTCCGGTGATCTGCCGGCCGGACGGCATACTCGCTCATCGAACCCGGTCCTGGCTCGGCTCGGCCTGTGGCGTCGGGGCCCGCATAACCATAGAAAGCCGACGATCACGTCGTAGCCGCCGGGCGCTGCGGCGGCCAGGCGTGCGTCCGGGGTTCGCACGGTACCTGACAGTACGTACGCTTGCCGTGTGGCTCGGGCGACTCCCTGGCTGATCGACCGGGGCGATCTTGTCGCTGCCCTGGATCGCGCAGCGACGCGGAAGGTGACGATCATTTCCGCTCCGGCCGGCAGCGGGAAGACGTCCCTGCTGCGCGCCTGGGCCAGCCGTCCGGAGCAGCCGCGCCGGCTCGCTCTGCTGCAGGTACAACGCGACCAGCAAGACGCCCAGCAGTTCTGGCTTGCCCTGCTCGACACGGTGCGTCATGCCACCGGTGCAAACGGCGGCGCGGGACCACCGGCAGCGACTCCTGACTTCAACGCGCCGGCGATGGCCGGCCGGGTGCTGTCGGAGCTCGCCGATGCCCGTAGCGGCGTCACGCTGGTGATTGATGATCTGCACGAGCTGACCTCGCCAGAAGCACTCGCTCAGCTCGCCCGGCTGCTGACGGGCCTTCCCCCGCAGGTGCACGCGGTGCTGGCCACCCGGCGTGATCTCCCGCTGCGGCTGCACCAGCTACGCCTGGCCGGCGAGCTGGCCGAGATCCGCGCGGCCGACCTGCAGTTCACCGAGCGCGAGACCAGCGAGCTGCTTGACGCCTCGGGTATCGCGCTGTCCGAGGCGGGTGCGGCGCTGCTGTACCAGCGGACCGAGGGGTGGGCCGCGGGCCTGCGGCTCGCGGCGATCTCCCTGGCCGGTCACCCCGACCCGGAGCGGTTCGTCGCGGAGTTCTCCGGGAGCGAGCGTACGGTCGCCGAGTACCTGATCGCGGAAATGCTGGAGCGCCAGCCGGACGAGGTCAAGGATCTGCTGCTGCGCACCTCCCTGCTCAACCGGGTCAACGGCGAACTGGCAGATCTGCTCACCGGTCGCCCTGGCTCGGAACGAATCCTGCTGGCCCTGGAGGACGCGAACGCGTTCGTCGTGTCACTCGATCCCGAGCGCAGATGGTTCCGCTACCATCACCTCTTCGGCGATCTCCTGCGGCTGGAGCTGCGCAGGGCGCTGCCCGGGGAAGTGCCGGCGCTGCACCGGCGGGCCGCCGAATGGTTCATCCAGCACGGTCAGGTGGCCAACGGCGTCCGGCACGCCCAGGCGGCGGGCGACTGGCCCGGCGCGGCCCGGCTGCTCGCCGACTACTCGTTCAGCCTGACCCTCGACGGGCAGGCCCAGACCATCCAGACCCTGTTGCGGGCCTTTCCGCCGGGCGAGGATCACCCCGAGCTAGCCCTGGTGCGGGCAGCGGTCAACCTGGTCCAGGGACGCCTGGACGAATCAGCCGCCCACCTGGCGGTCGCGGAGACGTACGCCGAGGCGGCGCCGCCGGACCACCGGCGCCGCCTCCAGGTGGCAATCGCGTCGCTGAAGCTTTCGCTGGCCAGGCAACGCGGTCATCTGGCCGGCGTCATCGAGCAGGTCAGGATCCTCGCCTCGCCGGTAACCGGGCAGTCCGACGAGGACATCGTTCTGGGCAGCGACCTGCGAGCGGTGGCGCTGATGAACCTGGGGACCGCCGAGGCGTGGACGCTCGGGCTGCCCGACGCCGAACGCCACCTCCAGGAGGGCGCCGTGCTGGCCCGGGAGATCGGCCGCCCATACCTGGAAGTCGGCTGCCTCGCGGAGCTAGCGTTCGCGTCGAAGGTCCATCCGTTCGCCACCACTCAGGCGCGCTGCCGCGAGGCCATAGCACTGGCCGAGCAGTACGGCTGGGGCACGGAACCGGTGATCGCACCCGCGCTGATCACGCTGGCCAGCACGATGATCTGGACCGGCGAGTTCGACGAAGCCGAGCGGTGGCTACGGCGCACCGCACGGGCCCTGCAAACAGACACCGGGCCGGACCTGGCGCTGCTCATGCATATCGTGAGCGGCATGCTGTACGCCTGCCAAGACCGCCTGCATGAGGCCTTCGAGGAGTTCAGCGCGGCCGAACGCCTGCAATCGAGGCTAACGGGATCGCACGCTCTGGCCAGCCAGGTGACCAGCTGGATGCTGGCCACGCAAGCCCGCCTCGGCCGCCCCGGCGACGCTCGCAGGGTGCTCGCCGCGATCGATGACGAACGATCCGGGTCCGGCGAGCTCCGCGATGCCGACGCGGTGATCTGCCTCGCGGAAGGCGACCCGGCCGGGGCTCTGCGCATGGTACGGGACGTTCTCGACGGCACAGCCCCGGTCATCGGCTACGTCACCCTCGTCGAGGCGCAGCTGCTGGCCGGGCTCGCCCACCGTCAACTCGGCGACCAGCACGCAGCGAACCACGCGGCCGAACGTGCACTGACCCTGGCGGAGTCCGACCGGCTGGTGCTGCCGTTCGCGATGACCGGCTCCGGGGAGCTGCTTGAGGCCCTGCCGCGGCATGAGACGGCGCACGCCGCGCTGCTCGCCGGGATTCTCGATGTCCTGCGCGATTCATCCGAGGCGGCCGGACAGCGTTCTTCAACGCCGCCGACAGAGGAACTCAGCCCGGGCGAGCTGCGGGTGCTGCGATACCTACCGACGAACCTGTCCAGGCCTGAGATCGCAGGCGAACTGTCCGTTTCGCTGAACACGGTCAGCACGCATCTTCGGAGCATCTACGCCAAGCTCCAGGTCGGTGACCGATCCTCGGCCGTGCAGCGGGCGCGGGAACTGCGGTTGCTGGCGGCCGGCCCCACGCGCTGACCGGGCGGCGCTCGGGCTCGATCTCCTCGAGGTCGGACGACTGAATGGCCGTTATGGACAGAGGTAGTCACCGGATGCTGATGACTTGCGGTGACTGGTGACCTGGCGGACCTCGAGCAGGTCCAGGCCGAGGGCCTCGATCTCGGCCAGCACCCCGTACAGCGCCGACCGGTCCAGCAGCCCGGTCAGCACGGTATACCCGCCGTCCCGCCGCGAGGTCAGCGCCGGGAACGCGGACAGCACGGTGGCCCCGAGATGCCCGTCAATCCGGATCACATACAGGGCAGGTGCCGGGTCCATGCCGCCATGGTCCAGGGCGGCCAGGTGAAACCGCATCACCGGGATCCGGTGATCGCCCGGCCGGCTCACCGGGGCACCGCCAGCAACCGCAGCTCCCGCGCCCGCTGCGCAGCCGAGCAACGGCCACAGCAGGTATGGCGGGCCGCCCGTGAATCACCAGGATCAGGTGACGGCTTCTCACCTGGCCGTGGGCCAGCCTGGATCTGTTGCGAACGGTCGCACGGCCGCCAGGGACGTGCCCGGAGAATCCAGGGAGACACTGTGACATCGCCAGACGTGCCGGACTATGCACCGATCCCCCCCTCAGCGCTCGGCCCGGCCCTCAACGAACAGGGATACTACGTCGGCCGCGTGGAGCGGAACCTGTACTGGGTCACCAACAGCGTCTACAACTGCGCGTTCCTGGCCACCAGGGACGGCGTGGTGCTGTTCGACGCGCCCCCGAGCATCGGCGGCAACCTGCGACGGGCCATCGACGAGATCGCCGCCGCCGAGGGCGTGCCCAACACGGTGACGCACTTCGTCTACTCCCATCATCACGCCGACCACGGCAGCGCGGCGTTCCTGTTCGGCGGGGATGTGACCCGCATCGGGCACGAGGAGACCCGGCGGCTGCTGGCGCGCGACGACGACGAGGAGGCCCGCCCGCTGCCGGACGTGACCTTCGCCGACACCTACACCCTGGAGGTCGGCGGCGAGCGCGTCGAGCTGGCCTGGCACGGCCCCAACCACACGCCGGACAACATCTACATCCACTTCCCCGGCCACGACACGCTGATGTTCATCAACGTGGTCAACGCCGGCTGGGTGCCCATCTACAACGTCAACCTGTCCGAGGACGTCATCGGGTACATGGGCGCCCCGGAAATCGCGCTGTCCTATCCGTGGACGCACCTGATCAGCGGGCATCTCGGCCGGCTCGCCACCCGCGACGACGTCGCGGTGCACCAGCAGTACATCGCCGACATCGATGCCAGCGCGAGAGAGGCACTGGAGGCGGTCGACCCGGTGCCCTTCTACACCCAGGCCTGGCCGAACATGTGGGCCGGGGTCAAGGGCCACCTCGACGCGGTGGTGGAACGCGCCGCCACGCCGGTCATCGCGAAGTACACCGGCGTGCTGGCCGCCGCGGACATCGCGGAGTTCACCACCTCCACGACGTTCCAGATCATGCAGTCGTACCGCCTGGACCGCGGGCACAGCGGACCGGTTCACCCCTGACCGCCGTGCATCGGGGCCGGCCGGGCACGCCGGCTCCGATGCCGGCCCCGGCCGGCTGCCCGCACGACGAACGGCCTTAGGTTGCCTGGTATGACACCTGGTGAGATGCCTGTGCCGGAGACGCTGCCCGCGGTCATCGGCGTGCGCGGCGCGCGGCACAACAACCTGCGCGATATCGACGTCGACGTGCCGCTGTGGCGGACGGTCGCGGTGGTCGGGGTGTCCGGGTCGGGCAAGACCTCGCTGGCCATGGGCACGCTGTACGCCGAAGGCCTGCAGCGGTTCCTGGAGGCCCTGAGCACCTACAGCCGCCGGCGGCTGACCCAGGCCCAGCGGCCGGACGTGGACCGGATCGACCACCTGCCGCCCGCGCTGGCCCTGCGGCAGCGCCCGCCGGTCCCGGGGCCGCGCAGCACGGTGGGCACCATGTCCGAGGTGCTCAACGTGCTGCGCCTGATGATGTCGCGGCTGGGCGAGCACCGCTGCCCGAACGGCCACATGGTCCAGCCGTCCATCGCGGTCGAACAGGAGGAGATCGTCTGCCCGGTGTGCGGCGCGCGCTTCGTGCACCCCGGCGCCGAGTCCTTCGCGTTCAATTCCTACGGGGCCTGCCCGGCCTGCCAGGGCCTGGGCGTGCGGTCCGAGGTTGACGAGAGCACCCTGGTGCCCGATCCGGACCGGACCATCGAGGACGGCGCGGTGCTGCCGTGGAATTCCGGCGGGCGGCGGCTGTCGATGTACGCTGCGGGCGAGCTCGGCGTCCGGCTCGACGTCCCGTATAAGGACCTGACCGACCGCGAGAAGGACATCGTGCTGCACGGCGAGCCGGTCAAGCGCCAGGTCACGCTGCACTCGGATCGGCCCGGCCGGACCGTCCAGCTCTCGGTCAACTACGACAACGCCGTGGCCGCCGTCGAACGCTCGCTGCGTAGCGACAACGAGCGCACCCGCCGCCTGGTGCAGCGGTTCCTCATCACCAGGACGTGCTCGGTGTGCCACGGCACCCGGCTGCGCCCGGAGGCGCTGTCCTCCCGGCTCGGCGGGCGCAACCTGGCCGAGATCAGCGCGCTCAGCCTGGACGAGCTGCGCGAGTTCGCGGCCGGCCTGCCCGGCCGGGCTGCCCGCCGAGCTCAGCCGGATGACCACCGGCCTGCTGGCCGAGCTAACCGGCCGGCTCACGCCGCTGCTCGACATCGGGCTGAGCTACCTGACCCTCGACCGGGCCGGCGCCTCGCTGTCGACCGGCGAGCGGCAGCGGATCGAGCTCACCTCAACGGTGCGCGCCAGCACCACGGGCATGCTGTACGTGCTGGACGAGCCTTCGGTCGGGCTGCACCCGAGTAACGTCACCGGGCTGCGCCAGACGATCGCCGCCCTGGCCGGGAACGGTAATTCCGTGGTCGTGGTGGAGCATGAGCGGGAGGTCATCCG
Organism: uncultured Actinomycetes bacterium; assembly: GCA_963790065.1. Lineage (GTDB taxonomy): Bacteria > Actinomycetota > Actinomycetes > Streptosporangiales > Streptosporangiaceae > Palsa-504. The sequence goes on from CAWBNK010000007.1 coordinate 152,241, forward strand.
CAGCGCCGACTGGGTGATCGAGCTCGGCCCCGCGGCCGGGACCAGGGGCGGGACGGTGATCGCCCAGGGTACCCCCAGCGAGCTGGAAACCGACCCGGACTCGATCATCGGCCCGTTCCTGGCCGGCGCCACGGCCGTATCGCGTGATCGCCCGGAGCCGGCCGGGCCCGGCGGCGAGATCACCATCGCGATCGGCGATCTGTACAACCTGCACGACCTCACCGTGGCCTTCCCGATAGGCCGGCTGACCGCGCTGGCCGGGCCGTCCGGGGCCGGGAAGACCGCCCTGGTCCTGGACAGCCTCATCCCGGCCGCGCGGGCCCGGCTGAGCGGATCGGCGCTGCCGGGTCATGTCCGCCGCCTGGACCTCGACGGCATCCGGCAGGTCGTCCAGGTCGACGCCACGCCGATCGGCCAGAACGCGCGGTCCACGCCCGCAACCTACTCCGGGGCCTTCGACGAGATCCGCCGGGTGTTCGCCGAGTCCGCGTACGCCCGGCGCAGGCGCTGGAAGCCCGGGCATTTCTCGTTCAACACCCGCGAGGGGCAGTGCCCGACCTGCCGCGGGCTCGGCCACATCGACCTCGACGTCCAGTACCTGCCCGACATCGCCGTCCAGTGCCCGACCTGCCACGGCACCCGTTTCAACGACGCCACCATGGCCGTCCGGGTCGACGGCCTGACCATCGCTGACGTGCTCTCCCTGAGCGTGGACGACGCCCTGAAACAGTTCGCCGGCCGGACCTCGGTCGCGGCGGCGCTGCGACCGGTCAGCGAGGTCGGACTGGGTTACCTGCGGCTGGGCGAGCCCACGCCGTCCCTGTCAGGCGGTGAGTCACAGCGGCTGCGGATCGCCTCCCGGCTGCGCAGCAGCCAGCGCGGCACGCTGTACGTCTTCGACGAGCCGTCCACCGGCTTGCACCCGCTGGACGTGGCCACGCTGGTCGGCGTGTTCGACCGGCTGATGCGGGCCGGGGCCACGATCATCGTCATCGACCATGACCTGGACCTGCTCGCCGCCGCGGATCACCTCATCGACATGGGCCCGGGCGGCGGCCCGGACGGCGGGCACATCGTCGCGGCCGGGACGCCAGTGGAGGTGGTACAGGACCAGGGCAGCGTGACCGGGCCGTGGCTGGCCGAGCACCTGGGCCTGCCGGGAGCAAGCACCACGGCCCGTTCGGCTGAAAAATAATGATCTTCCGAACGGACCGGGCTCAGTGCTTGCCGATGAAGATCGGGGCGTCGAGCGAGGCGCTTCCCTCGCCGGCGTGGATGTTGCAGGCGACCAGGTACTGGCCGGTCTCCACGATCTCGATGTTCTTGCCGTCCGGGTCTTCGAGCACCATGAACTTCGATCCCTCGACGGGGCCATCGGGCGTGACCTGCGGCTCGGCATGGATGGTATAGCCCTTGGCGGTCCACTCCCGGTAGGCCGCATCGATGTCTTCGACCTGAAAGCAGGGATAGGCGTATCCGACGTCGTCCTGCCGGCCGTCGAACGATGCCCGCCTCACCGGATGGAACTCGATCAGCTCCAGGATGACGTCACCGACGGCCAGGAGGGCGACGCGCTGCTCGTGCTCGGGAAGGCCGAGAGCTTCTGCGGTCTTGTGGCCGGCCTTCACCTGCAGGGCCATCCCAGGGACGAGGCCGAACGCGTCCTTGAAGAACTCCAGAGTTCGCTCTAGGTTCGTCACGGTAATGCCGATGTGATGGAACTTCACGTCGATGGCCATGACTGCTCCGGTTGGGAAGAGTGGTCCCGTCTGGATCCGACGATAAGAGCTAGACTTGTTTTAGTCAAGTAAGTACTATACATTTTTACATCGAAGGGCTTTCGCCTGTCAACCCGAGGGAGGCCTCATGACCAGGTTCGTCGCCTTCGAAGACACCGAGTTCCAGCGGGTGGCCGCGCCGGGCTATAGCTTCGACAGCTACGTGTTCTTCGGCAGCAGGAAGTACTCTGGTCCGGGCCCGCAGGTCTACATGAACAGCGTCGATCCGGGGGTCACGCTGAGCGCTCACTTCCACCGCATCGATCAGTTCCAGGTCTTCTTCGGCACCGACGGGGCGCGCTTCCAGCGCAAGCCGGTTCCCCCGGTCTTCGTCCATTACGCGGACGCGTTCGCCACCTACGGCCCGTTCTCGGCCGCTCCGGACGCCTCCCTGCTGTACGCGACGATCCGGGCCCGCTCTGACAACTACGGCGGCGTGATGCCAGGCGCCCGCGGCGAGCGGCCGTATCTGGGCCGGCGTCACCTCTCGGCCGGGGTGGACGGCTGGGATGCGGTGAGCCGGCCGCCTGCGGGCGCAGCCGAGACGGCCGAGATCTTCCGCCCCGCCGCCGACGGTCTCGCCGCCAATCTGGTGCGCCTGGGGCCCGGCGCGGCCTGGAACGCGCCCGACGCGAGCGGCACTTCGGGCCGGGCGCTGTGCATTGTGGATGGCGAGGTGGAAGTCGGCGGGGAGTCTTATGGCCCTCGCTCGATCGGCTGGCAGGCCCGCACCGACTCCCCGCTGCGCGTGCGGGCCGGCGCGACCGGCTGTGCCTTGCTCATGCTGGACTTCCCCTGGCCCGCCACTCACCAGGCGAACGACAGGCCCAGGTCGACCGGCAGCACGATGCCCGTGATGTAGCGAGCCTCCTCTGAGGCCAGGTAGGCGACGGCCGCGGAGATGTCCCGTGTCTCGATCCACGGCTCGCCCAGCGGGTGCATGGACCGCATGACCTTCTTGGCGTCCTCGAGGTTCGGCTCGGGCGAGTCCGGGCTGAAGATCTGGTACAGCCGGTCGTTCAGCACGAAGTCGGTGGGCACCGCGGTCGGGGCGACACAGTTGATCCGGATCCGGTAGGGCGCGAGGTCGTTCGCCATCGAACGCATCATCCCGATGACACCGGTCTTGGCCGCGATATAGGCCGACAGCTGCGGCGCGGCCTTGAGCGCCGCGGCCGAACTGGTCATGATCACCGAGCCGCCGTTGCCCGCCGCGATCATGGACGGCACGGCCGCGGATACGGTGTGCCAGACGCCGGTGAGGCACACCCCGATGACGTCGTCCCACTCCTGCTGGGAGACCTCCCAGAACGGCCGGGAGTTGATGCCGATCCCCGCGTTGGCGACGACGATATCGATCGGCCCGACCTCAGCGACGCCCGCCGTGATTATCTGCTCGACCTCGCCGCGCTCGCGCACGTCCGCGCGGCCGGCGTAGATCGTCCCGCCGGCGGCCTCGATCAGCCGGACCGTCTCGTCCAGGTCCTGCTGCGTCGCCTGCTTGTACGGCACGGTGTCGTAAGTGCAGAGCCCGTCGAAGCCGATGATCGACACGCCCTCGGCGGCGAGCCGCTGGGCGTGTGAGCGGCCTTGCCCTCGGGCTACGCCGCTGATCAGCGCGACCTTGTTCATCAAGCGTCCCATCGTTGTCCTCTCGGGTCCTGTGGTAGTGCGGAGATGGCCGACCTCCGGCCGCTGGCCGGCCGGACCTCAGCTGCCCCCGGAGGCGATCAGGTCGTCGATCAGCGGCCTGAAGCGCGCTTCGACCCGAGGCAGCGAACCGGGGTGCGGGGCGAGCAGGAACTGGCCCGACTCGATGGCCTGGAGGATCTGCCTGGCCAGCCCGTCCGGCTCGAGCAGGTGATCCGTGCTGCCGGCGAACGTATTCGGGTTGCGCTGCGGTGCGACCCCGCGGTCGGTCTTCGGCCGGTACCGCTCGGGCCGCTCGCGCGGGCCCTCGGTCATCAGCCTGGTCCGGGTGGGGCCGGGGCAGACCACGGTCACGCCGACCTCGACGCCCTGGGTGCGCAGGTCGGCCGCCAGCGTCTCGGACAGGGACAGCACCGCGTGCTTGGCGGCGTTGTAGGGACCGTTCAGCGCGACCGTGGTCAGGGCGGCCATCGAGGCGGTGTTGACGACGTGCCCCCGGCCCCGCGCGACCAGATGCGGCACGAACGCCGAGATGCCATGGATCACGCCCCAGAAGTCGACGGCCATGATCCATTCCCACTCGACGCGCTCGAACTCCCACATCGGCATGTTCTTGCCGACCGTTCCGGCGTTGTTGCAGACGACGTTGACCCGGCCGAACTCGGCCAGCGTCCGCTCGGCCAGCTGGCCGACGTCGTCGGGCGCGGTAACGTCGGCCCGGACCGGGAGCACGCGACCAGGGGCGCCGGCCAGACGATTCGCGCTGACGGTGAGCGAGTCATCGTCGACGTCGGACATGACCACGTGCAGGCCAGCCCGCGCGAACTGCTCGCACAACGCGAATCCGATCCCGGCCGCCCCGCCGGTGACGACTGCGACTTGTCCAGGCTCGAGCTTCATGAACGTGGCCCCTTTAGATTCCGATGCGCTGCGCAAGCAGCTCGCGATGATAGGCGGGATCACCGAACAGGAGCTCGCTGCTCTTGGCCCGCTTGAAGTACAAGTGGGCCGGATGCTCCCAGGTGAAGCCGATACCCCCGTGGATCTGGATGTTCTCGGCCGCCGCGTGAAGATAGGCCTCGGAGCAGTACGCCTTGGCCAGGCTCGCGGCGACCGGCAACTCATCGCCATCCTCGGCCGCGAAGCAGCCGTAGTACGCCGCTGACCGGGCCGACTCCACCTCGAGGAACATGTCGGCGCACTTGTGCTTGATGGCCTGGAAGCTGCCGATCGGCTTGCCGAACTGCACCCGGGTCTTCGCGTAGTCGACGGCCATATCCAGCACGCGCTGGGCCCCGCCGACCTGTTCAGCGGCCAGCGCCACGGCCGCGAGGTCGAGCATGCGGCTGACTGCGGCCCACCCCGCGCCCTCGGCGCCGACGAGCCGTGCGGGCGTCGCGTGCAGCAGCACCCGGGCCTGCTTGCGGGTCTGGTCCATCGTGGCCAGCGGCTCCACGGTCAGGCCGGGCGCTCCGCGCTCCACCGCGAAGACCGAAACCCCGGCCGGGGTCCGGGCTACCACCAGGAGAAGGTCAGCGATCGTGCCGTCTAGCACGTACAGCTTCGCACCGGTCAGCGTCCACCCGTCGGCCGTCCGGGCCGCCGCGAGCGATACGCCGGCCTCGTCCCACCGGCCCGACGGCTCGGCGAGCGCGACGGTGGCGATGACATCGCCGCTGGCCAGGCCGGGCAGGTAGTCGGCCTTGGCGATCTCGTCATCAATGCTCAGCAGCAGGTTGGCCGCTAGGGCGGCCGTCGCGAAGAAGGGCGCGCACAGCAGCGCCCGGCCCATTTCCTCGAATACCACGGTCAGCTCGACGTAGCCGTATCCCGAGCCGCCGAACTTTTCCGGGATAGCCAGGCCGGGCAGCCCGAGCTGCCGGGCCGCCTGGCGCCACACCTCGGGGTCGTAACCCGAGACGGTCTCCATCAGCCGGCGGACTGCGGGCTCGGGCGACTTGTCGGCCAGGAAGCGCCGGACGGTCGCGCGCAGCTGTTCCTGTTCCTCACTGAAGGCGAAAATCACACGTTCCTCCGCAGCTGCCAATTGGGTAGTAAGTACTGTACTACTTATCGTCCGGGCGGTCTACGCCGCGGGACGCCCGCGGTTCCCTTGGAAATTATGTATAGCGTTTACTTGCAATGATCGCCGCGCTCCCCTAGCCTGCAAGTGAGACCTGCTGCGCACGGAAGGGCGGCGAGCCGGATGGACTACTCGATCTGCCTGGCCACGACCGGTGCTGGGCTCTGGACCAGCCACGACGGCGGGAAGAGCTGGCTGCTTTCCCGCTGTGACCATCCTAAGTATCCCTACGAGCTGTGCACGCGGGCGGTTGCCTCGACCGCGGCGCGGCCCGGAGTGGTCTGGGCGTCGATCGACAGCGAGCACGGCGAGGACGCCGTGGCCTGCAGCGCCGACGGCGGCGAGACCTACGCCTTCGCCGCGGTGCCGGCGCCCGGCCGGCAGATCTGGGCGCTCGCCATCGACCCCTTCCAGCCCGATACGATCCTGGCCGGCAGCCGGCCCGCCGGCGTGTACCGCAGCGCTGACGGCGGGGCGACCTGGTCGGCGCTCGACACCGGGGTCGCCGAGGCGGCCAGCATCGGCCACACCCGGGTCACGAGCATCCGGCACACCGAGATACCCGGGGAGATCTGGGTGGCGGTGGAGATCGGCGGCCTGCTGCACAGCACCGATGGCGGCGACACGTGGGAAAAGGTCCACACCGAGGGCGGCCGGGTGCTGCTCGGCCCGGACGAGGTGTGGACCGACGAGCGGCATTTCGACATGCACGACGTTGCCGTCGGGCAGACGGCCGACCGCCGCCCGGCCCTGTTCGCCGCGACGCCGATCGGCTTCTTCGCCTCGGAGGACGGCGGGACGTCCTGGCGCTGTACCCGTTATCCCGTCGACGGCCCCTACGAGGCCTCGTTGTTCTACAGCAGGAGCCTGTACATCAACCCGGCCGCGCCGGCCACCGTGCTGTGCGGCGTCGGGCGGCGGCCACCGGACCACGGCTCGCTCGGCGGCATCCAGCGCAGCGCGGACGGCGGGCTGACCTGGCGTCCGGTGAGCCCGGTACTGCGCTCGGTCGTATGGAAGATGGCCGGCCATCCGGCCAGTTCTCGCCTTGTCATCGCGGTGACGCTGTTCGGGCAGGTCCTCACCTCCGCCGACGGCGGCGAGCACTGGCAGCCGGCCGACCGCGAGTTCGGCGAGATCCGCGGCGTCTGCGTGACCGGCGCATAGCGGAGCAAGCCAGCCGGTCAGGCGTTGACGACGGCTCCTGCGTGCTCGAGCTCATCGATCTCCGTGGCGGCAAAGCCCCAGTCGAGCAGGGCACGGCGGGTATGCTCCCCGGGCTTGGGCGCGTCCTCCGGCAGCGCCGTGGGCGTCCGCCCGAAGCGCGGCGCCGGCGCCGGCTGCGCGATCCCGTCCACGGTCACGAAGCCGTGCCGTTCCCGGGTCAGGGGATGATCCGCGACCTCACCCGGGGAGAGCACCGGGTACACGCAGGCGTCGACGTCACGGAAGATCGCCGTCCACTCGTCCCGGGTGCGCGTCTTGAACGCCGCCGTGAAGACCCGGCGCAGTTCTGGCCAGCCGGCCCGGTCCATCTGGGGCGGCAGGTCGTCCGCTGACAGTCCCAGCCCGGTGACGAACAGCGCGTAGAAACGGCGCTCCAGCGCGCCGACGCTCATATATCCGCCCCCGGCGGTCTCGTAGGTGTCGTAGAAGGGCGCCCCGCCGTCGAGCAGGTTGGTACCGCGCTCGTCCGACCAGTCGCCGCTCGCCCGCAGCGCGTGGACGAACGCGGTCAGCGTGGCCGAGCCGTCGACCATCGCGGCGTCCACCACCTGGCCGAGCCCGGAGCGGGCCCGTTCGACCAGGGCCGCCAGCACGCCGGTGACGAGCAGCATGCCACCGCCGCCGAAATCCGCGACCAGGTTGATCGGCGCGTGCGGGCGCTCCCCCGCCCGGCCCAGCGGGTACAGCGCGCCGGACAGGCCGAGGTAGTTGATGTCGTGCCCGGCCCGCTGCCGCAGGCTTCCCTGCTGCCCCCAGCCGGTCATCCGCCCGTATACCAGAGCCGGGTTGAGGGCCAGGCACTCCCGCGGCCCCAGCCCGAGCCGCTCCATGACACCGGGGCGGAAACCCTCGACCAGGACGTCGGCGCCCGCGGCCAGCCGCAGCACCACCTGCGCACCGGCCGGGCTCTTGGTGTCGACGGCGACCGATCGCCGGCTGCGCGCGAGCGGATCGACCGGCCGCACGGGTGGCCGGCCCACGCGGTCAGCACGATCGACGCGCAGGACCTCGGCTCCCATGTCGGCCAGCATCATGCAGGCGAACGGGGCGGGGGCCGCGCTGGTCATCTCGACCACGCGGATCCCGGCCAGCGGCCCGCTCACGAACCGACGCCCAGGTACCGCCTGGTGAGCTCCGCGCCGTCAATCGCGTCCGCGGGGCCTGCGAATGCGACCTGCCCGCGGTCCATCAGGTACACCGTGTCGGCGATCTCCAGTGCGCGCGGCACGTACTGCTCGACGATGAGCAGGGCCGTGCCGGACGCGGTGATGCTCATGAAGGTCTCGAACATCCGATCGACCAGGATCGGGGCCAGTCCCAGCGAGGCTTCGTCCACGACCACGAGCGAAGGCTCGCTGAGGGTGGCCCGCGCGAGCGCCAGCATCTGCTGCTCGCCGCCGCTCAGACTGCCGGCGACCTGGCTGAGACGCCGACCCAGCTCAGGGAAGATCGCGGCGATCCGTTCGATGCCCGCCCGCTCGGCGCCGCGCCTGGCCTGCAGGACCAGGTTCTCCCGAACGGTCAGGGACGGGAAGATGCCGCGTCCCTCGGGCACGTGGCACAACCCGGCCCGCGCAATGAACTCGGCCGGCCGCGAGGTGATCTCCTCCGTCCCTAGCCAGACGTGTCCCGACATCGGCCGCATCAGCCCCGAGATCGTCCGCAGCAGGGTTGTCTTCCCCGCTCCGTTCGGTCCCAGCAGGGCTACTACCGACGACGCCCGGACGGTCAGCGAGACCTCACGCAGCACGACCGTATCGCCGTACCCGGCGGTGACGTTCTCCGCCCGCAGCAGCACGCCCGTTCCGGACTCCGCTGCATCCTGCCCAGCCCCATCGGCCACGGCGCTCACCCGCCCGCCATCTTGAGGTTCTCCGCGTCCAGTTCGGTACTGCGCTCACCGAGGTAGGCCGTGCGGACGGTGGAGTTCCTGGTCATCTGCTGCGCGGTGCCGTCGAAGATCAGCAAGCCGAAGTCCAGGACGTGCACGTGGCGGCAGATGCGCGTCACCAGCTCCATGTCGTGTTCCACCAGCAGCACGGCCACGCCGCGCTCGGCCACTACCTGCTGCAGGATGTCACCGAACTGCCGGCTCTCCGTGGCATCCAGCCCGGACGAGGGCTCGTCGAGAAGAATGACGTCGAACCCGCCCGCGAGTACGCGGGCCAGCTCGATGAGCCGCTTCTGCCCGGTCGAGAGCAACCCGGCCTGCGCGCTCGCCAGGTGCGCCATTCCGACGGTCGCGAGCGCGCCGGAGACGGCGGCGTCCACCTGCCGGATCTGCGGACGGCTGGCCGCGAGCTGCCGCAGCGGGTTAGCGCCGGCCAGCGCTGCCTCCCGGCCGAGCGCCACGTTCTCGGCGACGGTCAGCGAGTCGAACAGCTGCGCCTTCTGGAACGTCCGGCCGAGACCCCGCCGGGCCCGCGCCGACGGGCTCGACCGGGTCACGTCCCGGCCGTGCAGGACAACCCGCCCCTGGCTCGGCCGCAGCAACCCGCAGCACGCGTTGAAGATCGTTGTCTTCCCGGCACCGTTGGGGCCGACCAGGCCGGTGATGCTCCCCATCGGCGCGCGCAAGCTCACGTCACGTACGGCGGTCGCCTGCCCGTAACGGACGGTCAGGCCGCTGACATCCAGGCCGGGCGCGCCGGTCCGGGGCGCTGCCTCCCGGGGCGCTGTCTCCCGGGCCTGGGCGGGCCGCCTTGCTGGCAGCGCCGCCGCCTCGCCGTCCGGTACGAGGGGGGCCGCGGGCCGACGCCGGCCGGCGCGGTCGAGGACCTCGCGCAGGCGCTGCGGTACCCGCGGCACCCGGTCGACCTGCAGCGCGAAAATCACCGCGAAGAGCCCGGCCGCGATCTCGAGGTAGGTGTTCACGTTGGACGCCGTCCAGTATCCGGGCAGCACGATCAGGCCGAGTGCACCGAGTACCGCATACCAGGGGTCACCGACGGTCGCGATCACGACCACGGCTACCAGGGTGAGCGAGTTGAATGAGGCGTAGTTGCTACCGACCCCGTAGTGGAACAGCATGGCGAGCAAGGCGCCGGACACGCTGGCCATGGCCGCGGCGACGCAGAACACCACCACCTTCGTCACGTTGACGGAGGTGCCGTAGGCCTCCAGGCCGAGCGGCGAGTCGGACATCGCGCGCAGCAGCCGGCCGAGCCGGCCACGCTGGACGGCCAGGGTAAACGCCGTGGCGAGCAGCACGATCAGCAGGATCACGTAGTAAAAGCCGATGTCGCTGTCGAGGTGCCAGCCGGCGAGAGCGATATGCGGACGAGGCGCAGCCACCCCGTCGGTCAGCGAGCCGAACATGAAGGACTGGTTGTAGAACATCTGCTCCACGAAGATCCCGAAGCCGAACGTGGCCAGGGCCAGGAACACGCCGGACAGGCGGATGGCGGGCACCGCCAGCAACGCGCCGATCAGGACCGCGAGCAACATCCCGGCGATCAGGGCGAGCAGCCAGGGCACACGCGCATCGGCCAGGTGGCTGAACGTCGCCGCGCCGATCGCCGCGAAGGCGTACTGGCACAGCGAAAGCTGGCCCGAGGTCCGCACCAGCAATCCCAGCGAGAGGAGCAGCATCACCTCGATCAGGAAGGCTGACCACACGCCGATGTCGGCGCCGGCGAATCCCGGGATGAGCAGCAGGATGATGATCACCAGGGTCCCGAACCCGCCGCGCACCAGCGGCGGCGCATGGTAGGGCGGCCGGACGGCGCGGGTGAAGGTGATGCGCCGGTCGACCAGCAGCCGCCGGGGCGTGACGACCAGGACGATGAACAAGATGGCGAACGGAAGCGAAGCCGGCAGCCCCGACAGCCACGGCACCTGGACCACGTACTTGGTCGCGAGGGCGCCGGCGATACCGATGAGAAGGCCGCCGGCGAAGGTCAGCGGGAGGTTGGAGAAGTAGCCGATGGCCGCGGCGCCGAAGGCCTGCACGACCAGCATCGTGATGATGAGCGCGTCGAGGCTGAGCGCGGGGGCGAGCATGAGCCCGGCCAGGGAGGCGAAGACCGAGCCGATGAGCCAGGCCCACCGCCGTACGCGCACCGGGCTCTCCCCGGTGAGCGAGAGCAGGGCCGGATTGTCGACCACGCCGCGCATGGCGATACCTGCCCGCAGGTAACGGAAGAACAGGTACAGCCCGATTGTCAGCGCGAGCGAGAGCCCGGTGACGATGATCTGGTCGTAGCTGACGTTCACGCCCAGGACGTGGACTGACGTGGTAGGCAGGAACGAGGGGATGATCGTCTGATTCTGGCCGTACCAGAGCGTGCCGACGCCGAGGACGAAGAGCAGGATGCCGACGGTGGCCACCACCCGTATCTCGGTCCCGACCCGGTCCAGTGCCCGCGCGAGCCGCTCCATCAGCAGGCCCTCGACCGGGGCCAGGACGCCTAGGCAGATCAGCGCGGCCAGCGGCCACGGCCACCCGTGCTCGTCGTGCAGGAAGAAGAACACGAAGATCGACAGGGCCGCGAATGCTCCGTAGGCGAAGTTGAAGATGCCGGCCGTCTTGTAGGTCAGCACGAGACCGGTCGCCGCCAGGCCGTACGCCGCGCCCGTCGTGATGCCGATGACGATGAACGGCAAGAACGTCGAAAGCATAACCTCGCGCCCCTTACCTGCAGGCCGTCGCGCTACTGCTTGGGCAGCCGCGCGTACCCGCGCGGGCCCTCGTAGGCGCCGGATGCGACCTCCTTGAACAGCGCGCCGTGCTGGTCGGCGAGTTCGGCCACGGTCCACCGCCCGTCCTTGACGATCATGTCGCTGAGGTGCGGCATGCGTACGTGCGCGACGATGCCGCCGTAGACGATGAATGCCTGGCCGGTGATCTCACGGGCTGCGTCGGTGCCGAGAAAGGTCACGAACGGCGCGATGTTCGCCGGGTCCATGGCGTCGAACCCGCCCTCGACATCCTTGAACTCGCCAGCGCGCCCTGAGTTCTCGAACGTGGTCGTGGTCAGGCGGGTGCGCGCGCGGGGTGCCACCGCGTTGACGGTGACGCCGTACTTCGAGGTCTCCTTGGCCACGGTGAGCGTCATCCCGACGATGCCGAGCTTGGCCGCGGCGTAGTTCGACTGCCCGACGTTGCCGAACAAGCCCGACTCGCTCGTGGTGTTGACGATCGCGCGATGTCCGGCCGCGCCGGCCTTACTCTGCTCGCGCCAGTAGGCCGTCACGGCCCGGGTCGGGAGGTAGTGGCCGCGGACGTGCACATCGAGCACCGAACCCCAGTCGGCCGGGTCCGAGCTGAACACCATGCTGTCGCGCAGGATGCCGGCGTTGTTCACCAGGATGTCGAGGCGGCCGAACGCGCTCAGCGCCTGGTCGAGCAGGCTCTGCGCGCCGGCCTCGGTAGCGACGTTCGCGAAGTTCGGCACGGCCTGGCCGCCCTGTGCCCTTATCTGTTCGCACACTTCGGCGGCCGGGCGCTGGTCGCTGCCCTCGCCGTTCCAGTCGCCGCCCATGTCGTTCACGACCACCCGGGCGCCCTCGGCGGCCAGCGACAGCGCCTCGTCCCGCCCGATTCCCCGGCCTGCGCCGGTGACCACGGCCACCCGGTCATCCAGAAGCCCCATCTTCGTGTCTCCGTTCCTGTTCAGCGATACCAACTAGGCGCCGGGAAAACAGGCGCTCCTCATGCCGCGGCCTTTTCCAGGACGTGCACTCCGCAGGCCGAGCCGAGGCCGATGACGTGGGCCAGGCCCACCCGGGCCCCGTCGACCTGCCGGCCGCCTGCCTCACCGCGCAGGTGCGTGGCCACCTCGTACAGCCCGGCGACCCCGGTCGCGCCGATCGGGTGTCCCTTCGAGATAAGGCCGCCGGATACGTTCACCGGGATCCGCCCGTCGCGGCGCGGCGCCCCGGAGTCGATGAAGGCGCCTGCTCCTCCGGCCTCGCACAGCCGCAGGTTGTCGTAGTGGACCAGTTCGGCGGTGGCGAAGCAATCGTGCAGTTCGACCAGGTCGAGCTCCTGCGGGCCGACGCCGGCCAGCTCGTATGCCTTGTCCGCGGCGCGCCGGGTGAGCGTGTTGATGTCCGGCTGCGCGTGCCCGCTGGGCGTGTACGGGTCGGTCGTCAGCACCGAGGCGCTGACCTTCACGCTGCGGCGGCGGACCGCGGCACTGAGCGAGCGCCGCTTGGAGTCCGAGACCAGGACCAGCGCGGCCGCGCCGTCACCGGTCGGGCAGCACATGAGCACGCTGTTGGGATAGGCGATCATCTCGGCGTTCATGATGGCGTCGAGGTCGTAAACCGTTCGGTACTGCGCGAGCGGGTTCAGCGAGGAATTGAAATGATTCTTCTCGGCCACCTTGGCGAACTGCCGGAACGTCACGTCATGCTGGCGCGCGTAGTCCATGCCGGCCTGGGCGAATACGCCCGGCATCAGCCCGGTGCCGAGGATGCCCTCGGTCCCCATGACCGCTCCGAAGCGGCCGCTGGGCGTGAAGACCCGGCGATCGGGGCGGGCCTTGCCGGCTGCGCCGAGCATGCCCATCTTGCCCATCTTCTCCGCGCCCACGACCAGCGCCACGTCGGCCTCGCCGGCCTGGATGGCGAGGTGCGCGACCCGTACCGCGGTCGCGCCTGTCGCGCAGGCGTTGAAGACGTTGTACGTCTCGATACCGGTCTGGCCGATCTGTTTCTGTATCCGCTGGGCCACCATGCCGCTGGACTCGTAGGCGTTCCCGACGGCGAACACACCGATGTCGCGGATCGTCATGTCCGCGTCGGCGAGCGCATCGAGCGCCGCGCCGGCGCCCAGGTCGATCAGGTCGCGGTCCTTGTGCCTGCCGAACGGCGTCATCGCCGCGCCGATGATCCATGTCGGTTGGTTGCTCATCACGAATCCTGTTCGTCCTGGGCGTAGCCGAAGGCCACGGCCTCGGTTCCGTCGTCGTCGGTCCCGGCCACGAACGTCGTCAGGTGAACACGCCCGCCGAGGTGGATGGCCTTGGGATCGGGGTCCACGCCGACGAGGTTGGCCTTGATAACGCCGCCGCCATCGAGTTCGACCACGGCCGAGACGTAGGGCACCGGGACGTTCGGGGCAGCCCGGTGGACGATGGTGTAGCTGCGCAGCATGCCCGCGTTCCGTAGCGGCACGGTCTCGAACCGCCGTGCGCCGCAGCTGGCGCACGCGTTGCGGCGATCGAAGAAGGTCGCGTGGCAGCTGGTGCATCGCTGGGCGAGCAGGTGCGGGGGCGCGTCGCCGTTCAACACGAGGTAGCTGACCATCGGGATCTGCCCGGCAGAGGTAGTCATGAGTACACGATACAAGTACAGTACTTACTACGCTAGTGGCCTGAGCAAGAAATAGAACGACTCGGCCAGCCGCGCCAGTACATCTGCCCAGCAGGCTGCCGCGCGGATAAGCGGCGGTGGATTATCTATATAGATAGTAGTTACTATCAAACTCTTGGGTAGCCCTGGATGAGGAGCGAAAGCGTGACCAACCAGACAGACCTCGGCCCGGCCGCGCGTGCCTACCGCGCGGAGGTACGCGAGTGGCTCTGCGCGCATGCCCCGGCCGAGCTGAGCGGCGTGGACGTTGACGACGCTACCCCGGAGCAGGCGTGCCGCCTGGCTCGGTGGGCCGAGGACATCCATCAGGCCGGCTACATGTGCGTCACGTGGCCGGTCGAGTACGGAGGCCGAGGGCTGTCTCGCCTTGAGTCGTCCATCCTGGACGAAGAGTTCGCCCGGGCCGGACTGCCCCGGATGACGCGGGGCGTGGGCGAATGGCTGGTCGCCCCGGCCATCCTGCAGTGGGGGACGCCGGAGCAGAAGGCTCACTTCCTGCCGCGCATCGCCGACGGGACCGATCGCTACTGCCAGGGGTTCTCCGAGCCCGACGCGGGTTCGGACCTGGCCGGCCTGAAGACGGTGGGTCGTGTCGACGGCGACGAGCTGGTGATCAGCGGGCAGAAGGTGTGGACCTCGGGCGCCGAACGCGCGAACATGCTGTTCTGCCTGTGCCGGACCGACCCGCAGGCACCGCGCCACCGCGGCATCTCCTACGTGCTCGTCCCCCTGCGCACCGCGGAGGGCGCCAGCAACGGGATCGAGCTGCGCCCGATCCGGCAGCTGGACGGTGACGCCGACTTCACCGCCACGTTCCTCGACGAGGCGCGTGCGCCGCTCGGAAACGTCATCGGCGGGCTGAACAACGGCTGGCGGGTTACCATGACCACGCTCGGCAGCGAGCGGGCCGGCAGCAGCCCGACGCAGCACCTCCCGTTCACCCGGCAGTTCTGGGCCGCCGTCGCGATCGCCCGCGACCGGGGCCTGATTCAGGATGCCCGGATGCGCCAGGAGCTGGCCTGGGCCTTCACCCACGTCGAGATCATGCGCTACCAGGGCCTGGCGGCGTTCGGCGACATGGTCGCGGGCCGGGAGCCGGGAGCCCGCGCGTCGATCAGCAAGATCTTCTGGTCGGAATACTCGCAGCGGTTCCTCGACCGGGTCGCCAACGTGCGCGGCCCGCAGGCCATGCTGCTCCCCGACCAGCCAGCCGGCAGCTACGAGCCCGACGACTGGACGCTGGCCCTGCTGCGGAGCCGGAGCAGCACGATCTGGGGCGGTACCGCGGAAATCCAGCGCAACATCATCGGCGAGCGGCTGCTCGGCCTGCCCCGGGGCAGCTGAGGCACCGGGCACGCGGCCTGCCGGTACAGGCGGCTGGCCGCTCGGTGCCGGCCTCAGCGGGCGGCGTAGCTATCCAGCCAGGCGAGGGTCTGCGCCCAGCCCGCGCGGGCCGCGGCCTCGTGGTAGGTGCTGCGCAGGTCACAGTGGAAGCCGTGCCCGGCCCCGGGGTAGCGGTTCACCTGTCCGGGGGCGGGCGAGCAGGCGATCTGGAGTTGGAGGGTGTCGATGTCGGCAGCCGGAATCCAGCGGTCCAGCGCCCCGTAGCAGCCGAGCAGCGGCGTAGTCCGCGCCGCCGCCACCTCAGTGAACGCGGGCACCGAGAAGTGCGGGGTGGCGATGCCGGCGCCGTAGAAGGCCACCGCCGCGCCGAGCCGGCGTGCGCCCGACGTATAGAGCGCGACCGAACCGCCGAAGCAGAAGCCGAGGACGCCGACGTTCGCGGGCGGGATGCCCAGATTGCCGAGCTCGGCGATCGCGTCGTCGACGTCGGCCATCACGCCGGCCTCGGTGAGCTGGATGGCGTGCGGCCCGATGGCCTCCGCGGCGGCGGCCTCGGCCGCCGGCTCGCGGCCGTCGACCCCGTCGCCGTAGTTGACGTCGTAGGCGAACGCCGGCGAGCCGCTGCGGTGGTAGAGATGGGGAACCGCGGCCGACCACCCCGCCGTGGCCAGCCGCCGGGCCACGTCGAGCAGGTACAGCGTGACGCCGAACGCCTCCTGGAGTACGACGACGCCACCCCTCGGCGTGGCGGATGGCACGACCGTAACGTGCTCGACGGGCACCGCGGGCTCCTTCAGTTGGTGGCTAACCTGCGCATGTCGGGATCACGCCGAACGGGTTGGTGAACTTGCCGTCCTTGACCTGGTAGTAGAACCAGCACTTCAGGCTGGTCGGCTTGTCCTTCGTGAACGTCAGGGGCGCGGTCAGGCCCCCCAGCGTCTCGCCCTTGAGGGCATACAGCCCGGCGAGCACCCCGGCCGGCGTGGGGCTGTCACCGAGGTGGCCCGCCTGTGCGGCCGCCTCGAAGAGCATGCCTGCCGCCCACACCATCGAGGAACCAGCGCTGAACTCGGCGCTGTCGAGCAGGCCGGGCTTGAACGTGTTGAGCGCCTGGTCCATGGCCTTGATCTGAGGATTGCTCGTGTCGCTGGCTGGCAGGTTGGTGATCTCGCCGACGGCCCCGTCGATGGCCGGGTTGCTCAGCAACGAGTTGGCCAGGGAGGACTCGGCCGCGATGTAGACCGGCTTGTAGCCTTGGGCGATGCAGCTCTGGGCCACCGCCAGGGTCTGCGGCGGCCCGCTCGCGACGAACAAGCCGTTCGCCCCGGACTGCTGGGCGGCCAGACACGGCGCGGTGTAGTTCGGCGCGGCATTCGGGATGGCCCCTGAGTACGAGACGCTGACGCCGGCTGGGCCTCCGATCTGCTTCAGAACCGGGGGTAGCTCGGCGCAGATCGGCACTCCGGAGCAGTACAGCACGCCGAGCTTGTCAACCTTGGCGGTCTTGGCCGCGGCGACGATGCCCGCCGGGATGGCGTCTGAGGTACCGCCGGCGGTGAAGAAGTCCGGGTTGCTGGCGAACAGGTCGCTGTCGAGGTTGCCGCCGACGACGGGAACGTGTTCGCTCGCCACGTAGGTGCCGAAGGAACTGTCGACGTTGCTGAGGTCGACGATCGCGATGACGTGGTCCTGCTGGACCATCTTGGTGACAGCCGAGAGCGCAGTGCCGGGGTTCTGCGAGTCATCGGCCGTGAACAGCTGGATCGGGTGGTTGGCGATCCCCCCGGCCGCGTTCACCGCGGAGGACCAGGCGGAGATGATGTTGGTCATCGTCGTGATGCTGGCGGCGTTGGAACCGGAGCACGAGCAGATGACGCCGAGCTTGTAGGGCGAACCGGTGGCTTTGTCCGCCGCCGCCCCGCTCGCGGTGCTGCCGGACGACGTGCCGCTGCTGCTGCATGCGCTCAGCGCCAGCACGATGACAACGAGGAGGGCGGCTGCCCATCGGATTGGTCTCATGGCCTGTCTCCTGGTCTCGAACAGCGATCGAAAGATCGGAATTGCCGGAGCCGGCGGCGCCGCAGGCCACCGCGGTATCCAGGCGAGCCCGGGCCGCGTCGGCTGAGCGTCTGCGGCCGTTCGCTGCCCGTCGCTCGCGCGGCAGGTACCTGACCGTGTGATGAAGATAACTAGTTATCGACTTGAATGCAAGTGAATGCTATACAACTTTTCTGCTGAGCCAGGCAGCCGGCACGGTGACGTGCCCGGGACCGAGGTCGCCGACCCCGGCACAGCCGAGGAAGCCGAGAGCCCGGTCGAGATCTCGGTCGAGCACCTCGAGGATGCGGTGTACGCCCGCCGCTCCGCCTGCGGCCAGGCCCATCACGTACGCGCGGCCGATCAGCACCGCCCGCGCTCCCAGGGCCAGGGCCTTGGCCACGTCCGTTCCGCTCCGGATACCGCCGTCGAGCAGCACCTCGGCCCGGCCGGCCACCGCCTCGAGGACCTCCGGCAGGGCCGGCAGGGTCGCACCGATGCCGTCCAGGGTGAGCCCGCCGTGGTTCGAGACGACTACGGCGGCAGCGCCCCGCGCGACCGCTTCCGTCGCGTCCTCGGCGGTCAGCACCCCTTTCACCACGACCGGGCCGCCCCATCGCCGGGCGATCCAGTCGAGGTCGTCCCATCCGACGGGCCGGGCATCAGGCGCCGCGCCGGCTCCGAGCGCCGTGCTGGCCACCGACAGGCGCATGCCGTCACGTACGAATCCCCAGGTCCAGCGGGGATGCCGGATCAGGTCGGGAGCCAGGTCGACCGCGGTGCGCGCGTCCAAGCGCAGCGGCACGGCCTTCGGCCGCAGCCCGGAGTCGACGGTAACGACCACCGCCCGGTAGCCGCGTGCGCGGGCCTGATCGAGCTGACGCTCGGCGAGATCGCGCCCGCCGAGAGCGGTGGTGACCTGGTACCAAAGCACGGATCCGGGCGGGACCGGGATTTCCTCGAGGGAGTGGCCGGCGGCCGGGCTGATCGCGCACGCCGTACCGTACCGGGCCGCGGCGGCGACGGCGGCCCGCACGCCGGCCGGGTGCTGCAGCCGCAGCGCGCCGACCGGCGCAAGCAGCACGGGCGTGCTGATCTCGGCGCCGAGGACGGTGGTCCGCGTGCTGCGCGCCTGCCGGACAGCAGCCGCGCGCGGGCGGAAGCTGACCTCGCCGTAGGCGCGGCGGTTCGCGGTGAAGGTCACGTCGTCGTCGACGCCGCGGCTGAGCCGGTCGAACATCGCGCCGGGGAGGCGGCGGCGGGCCAGGCGCTCGGCCTCCGCGACGGAGTCGAACCGTCGCCAGTAGCCGAGGCCTGCCAGCGGGTCGTCCGGAGAGCTGCGCCAGCGCCCTGTCACCCGGGTCCTCCGATCAACGTCGTAGCGAGACGACCTTCTATAGTGAATACTTACCATATCTATTAAGCCGACGGAAGGGATCGCCGTGGCCCACCATCCGGACGCGTTCGTCACGATCACCAAGGTCGTCACCGAGCCCGGCAACACCGCCGCCGTGCTCGGCATACTGCGCGAGATCGTCGTCCTGGACGGGGGCGAGCCAGGCACGCTGGTGCAGACCGTTCAGGTCGATCGCGCCGCCCCGTCGGTCATCTGGCTGTACGAAGTATGGGCTTCTGCCGAGGCCCTCCAGGCGCATCGCGCCAACGGTGCCGTCCAGCGCGAACGGCTGGTCCCGCTGATCAGCGGGACCTACGAGGTCCACGCGTGCGCGCCCCTGTTCGGGCACGGCCTCGACCTCGAGGCGATCGTGCTGGGCGCCTGACGGTCACGCCACCCGGACCGGGAACAACTCGATCGCGAGCACGCCGTGCCTGATGAAGGGCAACTGCTCGAAGGCCGCGCGCGCCGCCTCCTCCGATTCGGCTTCGACGACCGTGTAGGAGACCGAGCCGTCCAACCGTACGTAGAGCTGCTCGATGATGCCGCGCTCCCGGAGCGCGCGCACGCCGCGCGTTTCGGCCTCCTGGTAAGGGGCCCGGTCGGTGCCGGTCGGACGGGCCACGACGAGCAACTTCATGCTTCCTCCCGCGAATAAGTGCTGGCGCCCTTCCGCACCGGCCGATTTTGCTATATCTAGGTTGTATAGCACTTACCTTACATTTTCGGGAGCGAGAGATGGACCTCATCGCCGACAACGGCGTCCTGGTCGCGCCGCATGCCACCGGTCCCGCCGTCGTCACCATCACCCTCAACCGGCCGGAACGCAAGAACGCGGTGAGCTGGCCGATGTGGCAGCGGCTGCTCGCCATCTTCCGCGAACTCGCCCTCGACCCCGTGGTCCGCATCGTGGTGCTGACCGGCGCGGGGGGCGACTTCTGCTCGGGCGCCGACCTGGCCAGCCCTCCCCCGGCCGTGCACCCGCTGATCCAGATGGACGAGATCAACAACGTGGTCCTGGCCCTGCACCGGCTGCCGAAGATCACGATTGCCCGGGTCGACGGCGCCGCCGTGGGCGCCGGGCTGAACCTGGCTCTGGCCTGCGACCTGGTCGTGGCGAGCGACCGCAGCCGGTTCGCCGAGATCTTCGTGCGGCGCGGGCTGTCGGTCGACTTCGGCGGGTCATGGATCCTGCCCCGGCTGGTCGGCCTGCACCGGGCCAAGGAACTCTGCCTGACCGGTGACATCATCGACGCGCCAGAAGCGGCCCGGATCGGGCTGGTCAACCGCCTCTCGCCGGCCGAGGGTCTCGATGAGGCGGTGACCGAGCTGATCCGGAGGGTCAGCCAGGGCGCTCCCATCGCCCAGTTGCTCACCAAGCGGCTGCTCAACGACGGGCTGCAGTCGACCCTGGAACAGGCGGTCAATCACGAGGCGATGGCCCAGGTGGACAACCTCGGCTCCGCCGACGCCGCCGAGGCGCGGGACGCCTTCAGGCAACGGCGCCCCGCCTCGTTCACCGGGGCCTGGCCCGGCCGGTGAACGCCCTGCCGGTTAACACCGGCCTCACCCGTCGACGATCGTGCGCAGTCGCTCGATCTGCCTGATCTGGCCGGCGCGGTCCGCGGCGTCGAGAGTGACCAGCAGGGACGTCACCCCGGCCGCGCGGTAGGCGGCCACCCGTTCGCGCACGTGCCCGGGCGGCCCGACGAGGTTGGTGGCCGACAGCCAGGCGTCGGGAACGAGTCCGGCCGCGCCGCGCCGATCGCCGGCGAGAAAGCGATCCTGCACCTGGCGGGCGGCGGACTCGAAGCCGCAGGAGCAGAACAGGTCGTGATAGTAGTTCTGGCCCCTGGCTCCCATGCCGCCGACGTACAGGGCAGTGTGCGCCCGGGCCGGCTCGAGCGCCTCGTCGCGGCGGGTGCCGGTGACCTCCTCCCCCACGCACAGCCGGCCTCCCGCCGCGATCTGCAGCGGCCCGAGTTGCGGGCTGCGGCGGTGGCGGCCGGCGGCCAGCGGCGCGCCCCAGATCTCCCCGGCCCGCTCCGGCAGGAACATCGTCGGCAGCCAGCCGTCGGCGACCTCCGCGGTGGCGGCGACACTGCCGGCCTTCAGGCTGGCCCACCAGATCGGGATGCCGGGCCGCACGGGATGCTGGACGAGCTTCAGCGGCACCCCGAGCCCCGAGCCCTCCGGCGGCCGCAGCGGCGCCTGGACCGTGCGTCCGTCGAAGGCGTACGGCTCGCGCCGCCAGATCGCCCGGCACGACTCGATGTACTCGCGCGTGCGCTGCAGCGGGCTGCGGAACGGCACCCCGTGAAAGCCCTCCACCACCTGCGGCCCGCTCGCGCCGAGGCCGAGGTTGAACCGGCCCGCGCTGAGATAGTCGCAGCCGGCCGCGCTCATCGCGATCGTCGCGGGCGTGCGGGAGAACACGTTCACGATGGCCGTGCCGATCTCGATGCGCGATGTCCGGGCAGCCAGGTAACCGACCTGGCTGAACGCGTCGAACCCGTAGGGTTCAGGCACCCACACCTGGTCCAGGCCCGCTCGTTCCAGGTCGGCGAGGCCGTCGGTGCTGATCCTGAAGTCGCTCGTGTAGTCGAGCATGAGCGCAAGCTTCACCGGCACGCCCGGGGACGGTTCACCCGCGGGTCACCGGCACGGGCCCGGTCCGCCGGGCGAGCCACTGGTCGCGGAGCTGCCGTTTCAAGATCTTGCCGGTCGCATTCTGCGGCAGGGGCTCGTGCTGGATCTGCCACTGGGTCGGGACCTCGAAGTAGGCCAGTTGCCCGGCCGCGAAGGCCGCCAGCTCATCCGGGCCGGCCTGGGCGCCCTCGGCCAGCACCACCACGGCCGCGACCTCCTCGCCGAGGTGCTCGTGCGGCAGGCCGATCACCGCTACCTCGCGGACCGCCGGGTGTTCCATCAGGCGGTTCTCGACGTTCGGGGTGGCGATGTTCTCCCCGCCACGGATCACGATGTCCTTGCTGCGGTCGGTGACGTACAGGTAACCGTCCTCGTCGATCCGGCCTATGTCGCCGGTGTGCAGCCAGCGGTCCGCCGTGATCGGGCCGGCGTCATCCGGCTGCTCTGGGTCGGGCCAGTAGCCGAGCATCACCGAAGGGCTGCGCACCAGGATCTCACCGCACCCGGCTTCGTCCGGATCGTCGATGCGCAGGGCCACGACCTTCAGCGGCTTGCCGACCGCGCCGGGCCGGTTGAGCAGTTCCCGGCCGGCCGCAGTGACCAGCACGCCGCCGCCCTCAGACAGCCCGTAGGTGACGGCGACCCCGCCCGAGGCGTTGGGGAACCAGCGCGGCACCTTCCGGCGCAGTTGCATCCCCACCGGCGAGCCGCCGAGGCCGACCGTGCGCACCGCGGCCAGCCCGGGGTGCCCGGTCTCCTCCATCCAGTCCATGACGCGGCTCACCATGGTCGGGACGGTGGACCAGACCGCCACCTGTTCCTGATCGAGCAGGGCCACGACACGCCCGGGATCGAAGCGGCCTTCGGTGAAGACGAGGGTTCCGCCGCCGAGCATGGGCGTGATGATCTGCTGCAGCCCGCCGACGTGGAACAGCGGGATGCTTAGCAGCGACCGGCTGGGCGGTGGCAGCTCGGCTCCGGGTCTCGGCAGCCGCCGGGTCAGCAGCGCGAGGCTCTGCAGGGTGGCCAGGATCCCTCGGTGCGAAAGCACCGCGCCCTTCGGCAGTCCGGTCGTGCCCGAGGTGAACAACACGACGGCCGGATCGTCTTCGCCCGCAGGGGTCCGCTCGACTATCGGCAGCGGCCGTTCGGCCGCCAGCGCCGCGGCGAGCTCGGTGAAGGTCAGCCGGGCCTGCTCGCCGGGCAGCGACTTGGCCCGGGCGACGTCGGCCAGGACGAGGCTGGGGGCCACGTTCCTGAGCGCGTGGGCGAGCTCGGCCTGGCTCCACCAGGCGTTGCCCAGGACGACGATCGCGTCGGCCGCCAGGATCGCCCAGTACCCGACGACCCACTCCACGCTGTTGGCCCCGAAGAGCATGACCCGGTCCCCGCGCCGTACGCCGCTCTCCCGCAGCAACCCGACGGCCCGTCGCACGGCGGCCTCGTGCTGGTCGAAGGAGACCCGCCGCTCACCCTGGACGATGTACTCGCGAGCACCGAAACGCCGCCCGTCGATCAGGAGGTCGGCCAGGTGGCGGCGGCGCCTGACGAAACTGAGGCACGGATGGCCGAGCACCTCGACCTCGGCAACGTCGCTGCCCCAGACGTCGCCGGCGTCGCGGCCCATTGAGTTCGAGCTCGTCATATTCTAAGTATAGTTGGTACTTACTTTGTGTCAACGAGCCTTGGTCTCACCGCGGCAACCCGAGCACCCGCTCCGCGACGATGTTCTTCTGGATCTCGTCGGTTCCCCCGCCCAGGCGCAGGCCAGGCTGGCCCAGCACGAACTCCGCCCACTGGTAGGTCCCGGGTTCGCCGGTGTCGGCGATCAGGCGGGGGCCCAGGGCGACCGAGATGAGGTGGCACAGCGCGGCCAGGTTATTGGTCAGCGCGAGCTTGCCGATCGACATCTCCGGGCCGGGAGGCTGGCCGGCCCGGCGTCGTGCCTCGCTGCGCAGCCGGGTGATCCGGCTCGCGACCAGCGAGCAGTGCAGCCGCATGAGCTCGTCCCGCACGGCGGCGTCGTCGAGACGGCCGAAGCGCCGCAGCAGCCCGGCGATCCGCTCGGTGCTCAGGATGCCGCTGCCTCCGGCGGCGGGCGCGCCGACCGCCGCCCGCTCGTTCATGAGGGTCGCCACCACGACGTCCCAGCCCTCGTTCACCGCGCCGAGCCGAAGCTCGTCGGCGATGCGGACGCCGTCGAAGAACACCTCGTTGAACGAGGCTCCGCCGGTCATCTGCCGGATCGGACGTACGGTGACGCCCGGGGCGCGCAGCGGCACCGCGAATGCGGTCAGGTTCCGGTGCCGCGCCGCGGGCTCACCGGTGCGGCATACGAGCAGGCCCACATCGCTCAGGTGCGCGCCCGAGCTCCAGATCTTCTGGCCGTTGACGAGCCAGCCGTCCCCGTGGCGCTCGGCCCGGGTCGAGATCGAGGCGAGGTCGGAGCCCGCGCCAGGCTCGCTGAACAACTGGCAGCCGATGATGTCGCCGCGGTGCAGCGCGCGCAGGTAGCAAGCCTTGGCGGCGTCCGAGCCGAAGGCGAGGATAGCGGGCGCAACCATGCCGATCCCGATGTCGTATATGCGCTGCGGCGGGAAGGTACGGGTCCGCTCCAACCGGAGGTAAGCCCGCTCGTGGGCCGCGGACAGGCCGGCTCCGCCGTATTCGGCGGGACCGCTGAGCCAGCCGAATCCGGCGTCGAAGCGCTCCTGCCGCCACGCCCTGGCCGCTTCGAGCTCGGCCTGCTCCTCCTCCGCCGTCAGGTCGGGAAAGAGCGCGACCCGGTCCCGGCCCGGCGCGGACGGCATCCGGGCCCGGCGCCCGGCCGCCGCCTGGATGAAGTCCGCCGCCGCGGCGAGGAATTCGGCGGAGACATCCGCGTCCGAAGTCACCATCCGTTCACGCCCTTCTTGTGGTGCATAGTTAGTAAGTGTTATATCATCTTATTGCCCGCCGACGGAGACGGAGGAGGACGCTGATGCTCGACCTCGGAGAGGACGGCTGGTCCCGATGACGGCGTCGGCCCTCGACGGCATCAAGATCGTCGACCTGACCGCGGCGCGGGCCGGCCCGGCCGCCGTACGCCTGCTGGCCGAGTGGGGGGCCTCGGTGATCCGGGTGGAGCCGCCCGGCGAGGGCCTCGGCATCGCCGCGGACCACCACAGCTCGGACTACATCAACCTGCACGGCAACAAGCGGCTCATCACCGCCGACCTGAAGGACGCGCGCGGCGCGGCGATCGTCCGGCGCCTGATCGAGGACGCTGACGTGCTGATCGAGAACTTCCGGCCGCCGGTCACCAGGCGCCTCGGCCTCGACTACGAGACCCTGGCCGCCCGGCACCCGCGGCTGGTGTACGGCAGCATCTCCGGGTACGGCCAGGACGGTCCGCTCGGTGACCGGGGCGCCGTTGATCAGATCATCCAGGGCATGAGCGGTCTGATGAGCATCACCGGCGAGCCCGGCACACCGCCGACGCGAGTGGGGATCGCGATCGCCGACATGGCCGCCGGCCAGCTGCTCGCCACCGGGATCCTGCTCGCCCTGCTCGAACGCACGCATAGTGGCCGGGGCCAGTGGGTGCGGGTCTCCTTGATCGAGGCGCTGCTCTCGATGCTGGACTTCCAGGCCGCCCGCTGGACGGTCGACGGCGAGGAGCCCGGGCAGGCCGGAAACCACCATCCCACGATCACGCCGATGGGCACGTTCCGGACAGCCGACGGCTTCCTGAACGTCGCCGCGCCCAACGACCGGCTCTGGGAGCGGCTGCGCATCGCCTTGGGACGGCCTGGCCGCCCTGGACGATCCCGTGTTCGCCAGCGTGTCCGGGCGCCACGCCCACCACGATCGGCTCACCGAGTTGCTCGAGGCCGAGTTCGGCCGCTATCCGCGGGCCGAGCTGGTGAAGCTGCTCGATGCCGCGGACGTACCGTGCGGCCCGGTGAACTCGGTCGCCGAGGCTTTCGCCGAGGACCAGGTGCGCCATCTCGGCGTGGTCACCACCGTCCAGCATCCCTCCCGGGGGCCGGTCGGCGTGCTGCGCAGCCCGATCCAGATGAGCCGCACTGCCGCCGCCGCTAAGTCGCCTGCACCACTGGCCAGCGCCGACACCGACCAGGTGCTGGCCGAACTCGGCTATGCCGCGGCGGAGATCGCGCAGCTGCACGCCGATCACGTGGTCTGAGCGGCCTCCGCTCCGTCTGTCACCGAGGAAAGGACGGGCCCTGTTCCCATGCAGCTCGAGTACGACACGGACACTCTGTACATCGGCGGGCACTGGTCGGCCGGGACCAGCCTGCCGGTAGCCGCGTGGGCCGCCCCGTCCACCGAGGAGATCTACGGACGATCGGTCCAGCCGGCCGAGGCCGACGCTGACGACGCCGTGGCGGCCAGCCGCCGGACGTTCCTGGACGGGTCCTGGCGCGCGCTCGGTCCACGAGCGCGGTGCGCTGCTCCGGCGTGCCGCCGCGATCGTCCGATCGCAGCTCGCCGGCATCGCGGTCACGTCGGCGTACGAGATCGGCGCGCCGCTCGGCGTCACGACGATGTTCGTCCAGGTCGTGACCGCTGTCATCGACCGGATGCGTGACCTGGCCGCGAGCGTCCCTGACGTCGAGACCGGCACCGGGCTGTGGGAGTTCCAGATCGAGCACGAGCCGGCCGGCGTGGTACTTGATATCGTGCCGTGAAATAGTCCCTTCAGCGCCACGATGCTGAAGTCCGCGCAGGCGCTGCTGGCCGGCTGCTCGGTCATCAGCAAGCCGCCGCCGTCTGCTCCCTTCGCGGTCAGGGCCTGGGCGGACGCGCTGAACCAGGTCGGCCTGCCGGAGGGCGCGTACAGCATCCTTCCGGCCGAAGCCGAGGTCAGCGAGTACCTGGTCGCCCATCCCGGCGTGGACCTGGTCGTCTTTACCGGCGGCACGCCGGTCGGCCGCCGGGTGGCCGAGCTGTGCGGCCGCAACCTCAAGCGGGTCATCCTCGAACTCGGCGGCAAGTCCGCCGCGATCGTCCTCGACGACGCCGACCTGACCGCGGCCGTAGACGCCGTCGCCTCGGGCGTGTTCTACAACTCCGGCCAGATCTGCAGCGCGCTGAGCCGGATGCTCGTCCCGCGCGGCCGTCGGCGAGGCGGTGGAGCGGTTGCGGGAGAAGGTGTCGGCCGTGGTCATCGGCAGCCCGTTCGAGCCCGCCACGACGATGGGACCGCTCGCGTCACCCACCAGCAGCGAGTCCTCGAGCGGATCGCCGCCGGCGAGCGCGACGGCGCCCAGCTGGTCTTCGGCGGCCGGCGTCCGGCCGGCCAGCCGCGCGGCTGGTTCGTCGAGCCGACCCTGTTCGTCTCCGCTAACGACACGTCGATCGCCCGCGAGGAGGTCTTCGGACCTGTCGTCACGGTCATCCCGCATGACGGCGACGACGACGCGGTCGATATCGCCAACGACTCGGACTACGGCCTCGGCGGCGGCGTGTTCTCGGCCGATGAGCAGCGGGCGCGCCGCGTGGCCTCGCGGCTGGACACCGGCAGCGTCACGATCAACGGCTACACCACCAATCTGCTCGCCCCGCGCGACCCGCGCAAGTGGTCCGGCCGCGGCTCGGTGACCGGCGTGCCGGGCTTTCAGGCCTTCCGGTTCAGCCGCCTGGTCAACGTGCGCGCTTCCGCGGGGGCCTGGGCGCCCGCGGCGCTCTTCGCCCGCACCGACTGACCACACCACCGTCCAGCAAGGAGAGATGAATGTACATCACGCCGTCCCAGTTCCGCGTCGAGGGCGACGGCGCCGCGTTCGACGAGTGGCTCCTCCCGCTCACGGATAAGATGCGCGCGCTGCCTGGCAACGTGCTCTACCGGATGCTGCACGACCCGCGTAATCCGCCCTCGGTTCTGAGATGGGCACGCGCGACGTGTACGTCCACCACTGGAGCCGCGCCGAGGGACATATCGAGCGCGGCCGTGAGCGCACCGAGCACCGGCTCGCTGACCGCGACGAGATGTATCGTAAAATCGACGAGCTCCGGGCCGCCCGCGGGCTTCCGGCCAGTTGACCGGCGGCCCGGCGATCAGGCGGACTTCTCGCGGACCCCGCCGGTGAACAGGACGGTCAGCCGCCGGGCCGTCTCGTTCAGGTCACCCTTGCGGTAGCGCAGCATGAAGTCGAGCCCGATAGCCCACTGGGCACCGAGGATGGCCCGGCGCACCAGGTCGGCTTCCAGCCCGCGCTCGGCCCAGCCCATCCGCTCGGCGAGCAGCTCGCCGATGCGGTCGAGGATCGGCTTGAGCGAGTTCAGGTAGAGGTCCCGGCCCTTGGCCAGCTCCGAGTACAGCGCCACAGCCTGGACGGCCGCCATGTCGGTATAAAAGCGAAGGCACCGTTCGTTGACGGCGTCCATGAAGGCGATCGGATCGGCCAGCGTGTCGTAGTACATCTGGATGTCGTAGGCCAGCGCGGCCAGGCCATCCCGCAGCGGCTCGAGGATCGCGGCCTCGTACATCTCCTCCTTGGAGGCCAGGTGCCGGTAGAGGAAAGCCTCGGTCACTCCAGCGCGTTCCGCGATCTCCTTGGTGCGCGCGCCGCTGTAGCCCTGCTCGATGAAGACCTCAGCCGCCGCGGCAATGATCTTCTTGCGGCGCTCGGCTGCGGAGAGCCTGCTTTTCGGGCGGACAAGTGATGGCTCGTACACAACCCGCAGGCTACCATCGGCGGCGGATCGGCCGGGGCCAGCCAGCGCCCGCCGGCCCCGTGACGGCTCAGCGGCCGGTGAACCGCGGGACACGCTTCTCCAGGAACGCCTGCCGGCCCTCGGCGAAATCCGCCGAGGCGTAGCACGCCGCGACCGCGGCCCTGACGGCCGGATTGTCGCGGACGATCCGGCCGCTGGCCGACGTGCGCAGGGCCAGCTTCGAGGCCGCGAGGGCCAGCGGCGCGTTCCGCGCGATCGCGGCGGCGGTCTCGCGGACCAGGTCGGCCAGCTCCGGCGCCGGCACGACCCGGTTGACGAGCCCCGATCCGGCCAGTTCGCCGGCGTCGAAGGCCCGCGCGGTGAAGAGCATCTCGGCCGCCCGCGGCGCACCGATCGCGGACACCAGTGGCTCGACGTCCACGTAGCCGAGTCCGAGCCGTGCGGCCGGTATCGCGAAGATGCTGCCTTCGGCGGCGAACCGCAGGTCACACGCGAGGGCCAGCTCGACGCCGCCGCCCACGCACGCACCTTCGATCATCGCGATCGTGACCCCGTGGTGGCGCCGCACCCGGTCGAGCATGGCGGCATAGTCGGCCTCGAATGCCACGACCACCGACCGTCCGGCTGCGTCGGCGAATTCGGTGATGTCGACGCCCGCGGCGAACGCGCGCCCGCCTGCGCCGCGCAGGACGACGACCCGCACCGCCGGGTCTGCGGCCAGGTGATCAAGACGTGCGGCAGGGCTTGCACCATGGCGCGGCTGAGCGCGTTTCTCTGGAGCGGATTGTTAAGTACTACCGTCGCAATGCCGCTGAGTACACTTACCTCAAGCTGTTCGGTCCCGGCGTCGATTCGTAGCGGATCTGCGTCAGCGACGGTCGTTGCCATAGTCACGTACTATGGATAGTAGTTACTTCTGTCGAGTGATCTGATGACGAAGGCGGCTGGACGCGCGCTCATTGCCCGTGCGGCGCGGCAACCGGGCGCCAGCGTCGGGCAACAGTAGGGTGGTTCTGTGTCACCGCGAGTTCCATTGGCTGCACAACTGCAGGTACGGAAGCGGCTCAGCGCCGCGGAGCGGCGGGCCAAGATCATCGCCGATGCCCGCGAGGTGTTCATCGAGCAGGGCGTGAACGGGGCGCGTTCACGTGACATCGCACAGCGTGCCGGCATTACCGAGGCCTATCTCTACCGGCATTTCCATTCCAAGGACGAGATCTTCATGCTGGCCATCGACCGGCCGCTTGACGAGATGATCACGCATCTGCGGGATGAGACTCGCGAGCTCGCGGCCCGCAGCGACGTCGAGCGGATCGACGTGCTGCTGCGCTCGCATGAGCTCCTGCTGGAATGCATGGTCGAGATCGCCCCGTTGGTTGCCGCGGCGCTGCTGTCCGGGGGTAGCCGCGATCAGTTCTACGCCGATCACCTGTTCCCGCGCCTACGCAACGTGCTCGCCCTCGTGATCCCCGACATCACGGGTTACCCGCTCAAGGCGTTCGAGCTGGACCTGTTCGTTGACGCCATGATCGGCATCCACATGACCATCGCCCTCGAGCACCTGCTGGAGAACAAGCAGGTAGACGTGCCGACCGTGGCGCGCCAGGTGACCACCATGTTCGCGGTCGGGCTCGGGGGCACCAGCATGCGGACCAAGAAGGGCACGGCCAAGACCGCCAGGCCGGTCACGGCCCCGAAGGCCAAGACCGCCAACCGGGCCCAGCCGCCCTCCGCTCGATCGACCAAGCGCTAAGACCGCAGCTCGCTCCCTGCCCTCCGCGGCGGTGGAGGGCGCTGCTCGCTCACTGCCCGCTGCGGTGGGACCGCTGCTCACTCACCGCCCGGCACGGCGGCGAGCGAGGCAGCTCCCTTTTGCTCGCCGCCGGGCATGGCCAGGGCCGCCAACTAGCTCACCCGCCCCTCCGTGCCTCCCGTTCTCACGGCCCGCAGCGCTCGACACGGCCGCATTCTGACGATGATGTAGTAATTACTAACCAAACTTAATCCGAGAAGGCAGGGACCGGATCGGAGGTCGGCAGGCTCGGGCCGGTGGCTCGTATCACAGGAACCGGGCCGACGACTCGTATGACAGGAACGGAGTCCCAGATGTCGCAGACCGTCGTCGACGCGAGCACCGACCAGCGAAGATCGCTACGCCAACATCACTGGCCCGGCCTTGGAAAGCCTGCGTGAGTTGATCGGCGTTCCGATCACCAACACCGTTGAGCCGTGGTGCTACGAGGCCACGCGCGACAACATCCGCCACTACGCCAACGGCATCGGCGACGACAATCCCCTGTGGTGCGACCCGGACTACGCGGCCGGCACGAGTTACGGTGACGTGATCGCGCCGCCGAGCTTCGCCTTCGCCCTCAGTCGCATCCTGTCCGGTTACGTGGGCGGCTTGCCAGGCGTGCACGCCATGTGGGCTGGCGCCGACCTGACCTGGCACCAGCCGATCCCCCGCGACACCAAGATCACCGCCGCCGCCCACCTCAAGGATCTCGTCGAGCACCAGACGCGCTTCGCCGGGCGGGCGTTCCAGCAGATCTACCATGTCGAGCTCTCCGACCAGCAGACGGGCGCCACGCTCGTCTCGGGCGACTCGTGGTGCTTCCGTACCGAGCGCGACGCCGCGCGTGAACGCGGCTCGAAGTACACCGAGCAGAAGGCGGCCGGCAAGACGCGGTATTCCGACGAGGACCTGCGCGCGGTCTACGACCTGTACGAGAAAGAGGTCATCCGCGGCGCCGAGCCTCGCTACTACGAGGACGTCGAGGCTGGTGAGCAGCTTCCGGTCATGGCAACGGCCCGATGACCGTCACCGGCTTCATCGCGTTCGCCCAGGGCTGGGGCGGACTGTACATCCGGGCCAACAAGATCGCCTACAAGCTGATCAAGCAGCACCCGGGATTGGGGATCAAGAACGAGCTCGGCATCCCGGACGTGCCGGAGCGCGTCCACTGGGAGGACGAACTGGCCACCGACGTCGGCACGCCCGCGGCGTACGATTACGGCCCGGAGCGATGCTCCTGGCTCACCCAGCACCTGACGAACTGGATGGGCGACGCCGGATTTCTCACGCGTCACCGGACGCAGATCCGCCACCACAACGTGGTCGGCGACAACCTTCGCATCTCTGGCACCGTGACGGCCAAGGGGCTCGACGAGCAGGGCCGCCCAGCCGTGACGATCGAGCAGCGGGCCCAGAACCAGCACGGCCACACTTCTGCCATCGGCACCGGCGTGGTGGTGCTGCCGACCCGGGGCTGATGCCGGCCCGGATAAGTTCCGTTCCAAGAACTGCACGATGGCCCTGGCGACCTCGGCAGGATGGGTCCGGTGCGGTTCGTGCGCCGCATCCGGTACATCGAACAACTGCGCGCCCGGCCACCGGTCAGCGATGACAGCACCGCCGGCGCGGTACTCCGGGCGATCAACCGCGCCGCGTATCACCAACGCCGGAACGCGCCCCTCTCGCAGCCGCTCCAGCACCAGCCCGTCGGTCATGTAGGCGATGGCCGCGGTCCCGGTCGGCAACCTCAGCGCGCCGGTCAGCCGGTCAATGGTCGCGTTCCACGCCGCCCGGGCGCGCGGATCGCGGAAACCCGGCCCCGTGCTGACCAGGACCACGGCGCGCACCGGCGCGTCTGTCGTCAGCGCGCAGCGCAGGCTCAGGTAGCCGCCGAGGGAGTGCCCCAGGAGTACGGGCGGCCGCGGGCTGCGCGTCAGGTGCAGCCGCAGTTCCCCGGTCACGATGTCGATGTCATGCGGCCCGAGCGGATCGTCCCGGCGCGCCCCATGACCTGGCAGATCCCAGACCTGTGCTCCGACCGGGACGCTGGCCAGGCCGCCCAGCGCGGTCAGCAGCGGGGACCAGACGGCAGCCGAGCCGCCGTAGCCATGGGTGGCGATCAGGTCGATCGGCGCCCCGGGCTCGCGCCGCGGTGCCATCGGCTAGCGCAGCCGCAGCACGCCGTTGCTCAGCGCGGTGACGCCGCGTCCGGCCACCTCGGCCTGGACGAGATACCGATCGTCCTGTTTCCAGGCCGACACGATGAGGGTCTCGCCCGGGTAGACGAACCCGGCGAAGCGGGCCGACCATCCCCGTACCGCCGCGGTATCACCGCCGAGCAGGCCATCCACGATGGCCTTGCAGACCATTCCGTACGTGCAGAGCCCATGCAGGATCGGGCGGTCAAAGCCGGCCCGGGCTGCGAAAGCGGGGTCGATGTGCAGTGGGTTGCGGTCGCCGGACAGGCGGTAGATGGCAGCCTGCTGCGGAAGCGTCGGAACCTCCGCGCGCAGCGCCGGCTCGCCGCTGACCTCCCAAGGCTCGGGCGAGGGACCGCTGTCTCCCCCGAAGCCGCCCTCCCCGCGAATGAACAGCCGGAAGCGGCTGGTGAACAGGGGCGTCCCGTCGCTCGCGCGAGTCTGTCCGCGCAGCACGAGCAGGCCGGCCTTGCCCTTGTCGTAAACCGCCTCAACCGCGGGAGTGGTGATGACGCTGGCCTCCGGCGGCAACGGGTTGTGCACGATTAGGTCCTGCTCGCCGTGCAGCAGCCTCGACAGCTTATAGTCCAGCCCAGGCCCCAGCATGGCTGGCCGTACCGCCTCGAAACCGGGGATCACTCCGAAGGTCGGGAGCACCTTGAGATGCCGCTCGTTCACGTAGGCCAGTTCGGCCGGATCGGTGGCCCGGGCACCGGCTCCAAGCCCGACGTGGTAGAGCAGTACCCGGTCGGCCTGCCACGAGTCGACAAAGTCGGACTGCGGCGCGGCCATCGCGACATCGGGATCGAGCGGCATGGCGACTCCTGAAGGATCTGGTCGGCGGGCTGGCGTGGCGGGGGCTGGCCTGGCGTGCTGCTACTTCTGGCGGAAGCGGCGGGACGGGAACAGCTGCGCCGCGATCGTGTTACGCAGCACCGGCGGCGAGCCGCCGGCCACCATCGCCGCGATGGCGTCACGGTGCAGCCGCTGGATCGGGAAGTCGACCGTGGCACCGTCACCGCCGTGCAGCAGCAGGCCCTTCAGGGTCAGGTCCGGCAGCATGGTCGCCCCGGACAGCTTGGAGACGGCCGACTCCAGCGGCCTGGGGAACCGGCCGTCGATCGCGGTCGCCGCCGCCTGGTAGGTCAGCAGCCGCTGCGCTTGGATCGCCACGTACATGTCGACGAGCGTGTGGTACGTGGCCTGGAACTCGATGATCTCCTTGCCGAACGACTGGCGCTTCTCGCAATAGGCCACCGTCTCCTCGAAAGCGGCCTGGGCGAAGGCGAGGCTGTAGATGGAGTTGTGCAGGCGTTCCATGTTGAAGGCGGTCATCAAGGTCGCGAAGCTGCCCGCCCCGCTGACGACGTTGACCTGCGGTACACGGCAACCGTGCAGGTGAACCTCGCCGTGCGGCAGCCCGCGTGAACCGACGAAGTGCGAGCCTCGCTTGAGTTCGAGACCCGGGGTGTGCTTCTCGACTAGCACGCAACCTACGCCGCGGGCCCCGGGGAGGCCGTCGAAGCGGGCGAAGACGGCGTAGAGCTCGTTCTCGGGCGCCCCGGTGATAAAGCGCTTGCTGCCGGTGAGGACATACTCGCTGCCCTGCCGTTCGGCCACCGTCTCCAGGTCGGTCAGATCCGAACCGTGCTCAGGCTCGGTCAGCGCGATCGCGCAGCCCTTCACGCCGGCTACGACATCGGGGAGGAACTTCTGCTTGGTCTCCTCCGATTCAGCCAGCAAAATCATGGACGGCCCCGGACCAGTGGTGCAGAATGGCGGCTCCCCCAGGATCCAGCTCTGCGATGAGCGAAACAGCTCCTCCACCACGATCACGTAGTCCAGAGCGGTCCCGCCTTGTCCTCCGTACGCCGTCGGGATAGTAAGGCCGAGCAGGCCGGCCTCACGCAGGGAGGCGCTGATCTCGCCGTACGGGCTGACGTCATCACGGTCCCACGAGGTGTGCTGACCGCGCCAGCGCAACCCGACGTCACGAGCACGCTGCTTCAGGTCGATCTGGGCGGGGGTGAGATCGAAGTCCACGTCAGCCTCCCAAGCCGAGTCAGCCCGACCCGAATGAAATTATTGCTAGTAGGTACTATACATACTAACGCGGGAGAGGCAATGGCAGGGTGCGGGTGCCGAGTCAGCTGGCCAGGGACGGGAGCGGCTAGGCCCTCGCAGCCAGGATTACGCCCGGCACGGCACGTTCGACCTGTTCAGGTCACAGGTCCGGGGACGAGGGCGTGCCGGTCACGTAACCACAGCATCACCGGCCCCGCTGCTCTACAGGCTTAACATCCCTCGCCCAATGCGCCATCGATCCGGTTGCGCGTGACCAGGGCCGGCAGCGGATCCGGGTGGGGCTGGTCATGGATGCGCGGCGCCGGGTAGCGAGAGGCCGGACAGGCGGGCCTGGATGTCGGCAGTGACGGAGTCGGGCGGCTGGTCGGCGTCGACCGCGACCAGGATGCCCCGTTCGGTGTAGTACAGGACGAGCTGGCCGGTCGTCTCGGCGAACACCTGGAGCCGGTGCCTGATCACGTCGGCCTTGTCGTCGGAGCGTCCGCCCTGGCTGGCCCGGTCGAGCAGCCGCTGGGTAAGTACCGGCTCGGGCGCGTGCAGGTAGATCGCCGCGTCCAGCGTCACGCCGAGCCGCGCGGCGAGCTCAGCCGCGGCGGTGGCCTGCGGGAGGGTCCGCGGGAAGCCGTCCAGGATGTACCCGCCTTCGGCGGCAGCCTCGACGACCACCGGGGTCAGCACGTCGAGCACGATCTGGTCGGGAACCAGGTCACCGCGGGCCTGATGGGCCGCGATCTGGTCGCCGAGCGCGCCGCCGGCGCGGGCCTGGGCCCGCAGCAGGTCACCGGCGGCGATATGGCGGGCGCCGGACCAGTCGGCCAGCCGCTCGCCCTGGGTGCCCTTGCCGGCGCCGGGCGGGGCGAGCAGCAGCAGCCTCACCGTGCAGCCTTACGGTGCAGCATCACGGGCAGCCTCACAGTGCAGCCTCATTGGGCAGCCTCACAGTGCAGCCTCATTGGGCAGCCTCATTGGGCAGCCTCACTGGGCGGTCAGGTCGGCCGGGATGACGATATCCCGCTTCTGGATCTTGCCGGTCGCGCCCTTGGGCAGCGCGTCGACGAACCATACGTGCCGCGGGTACTTGTAGGCCGCGACCTGGCTCTTGACGTAGTCGCGCAGTTCGTCGGCGGTGACCGTGGCGCCCGGTTTGAGGGCCACCGCGGCGGCGACCTCCTCGCCCAGGGCGTCATGCGGCAGGCCGATCACGGCGGCCTCGGCGACCGCGGGATGCTCGTAGAGCACCTCCTCGATCTCCCGCGGGTAGACGTTGTAGCCGCCGCGGATGATCATGTCCTTCTTCCGGTCCACGATGTAGAAGTAGCCGTCCTCGTCGACCCGGGCCAGGTCACCGGTGTGGAACCAGCCGTCGCGGATCGCCTCGGCGGTGGCCTCGGGCCGCTGCCAGTAGCCCTTCATCACATTCGGCCCGCGGATCACGATCTCGCCCACCTCACCCTGCGGGACCTCGTGGTCTTCGCCGTCCACGATGCGCATCTGCACGTCGCGGATCGGTGTGCCGATCGAGCCGGGCTTCTGCTCCCGGTCGGGGTGGTTAAACGAGGCCACCGGCGAGGTCTCCGACAGGCCGTATCCCTCGAGCACCGGGACCCCGTACGCCTCCTCGAACCCGCGCAGGACCTCGACTGGCAGGGCCGCGCCGCCGGAGATGCACATCCGCAGCGAGGAGGTGTCGTAGTCCGTGCGGTTGGGCTGGTGCAGCAGCGCCACGTACATGGTGGGCACGCCTTCGAAGACGGTGACCCGGTGGCCGACGATGATCCGCAGCGCGTGCTCGGCGTCGAACCGCGGCAGCAGGGTCAGGCAGGCCCCGGCGGCCACCGCCACGTTGAGCGCGACGGTCTGCCCGAACACGTGGAACAGCGGAAGGCCGCCGAATATCACGTCGTCCGGGCCGGCGCCGACGATCTCGGTCCGCGTCACCGCCGTGTTGCTGATGAGGTTGCCGTGGGTGAGCTCGGCGCCCTTCGGGTGGCCGGTCGTGCCTGAGGTGTAGAGGATCACCGCGGTGTCCTCGTCATCGGTGTCCGCGACGTGGAAGTCCGGGGTGGCGGAGGCCAGCAGGTCGGGGAAGCTGACCCCGTCCACCACGATGGAGTCCGCCTGGACCTCATCGGCGCCGCCGCGGGCGGCATCTGCGAACGTGTGCCAGGCGAAGACCAGGCCGGCCCGGAGTCGCCGAGGTAATAGGCGACTTCCCGCGCCTTGAGCAGCGGGTTCATCGGGACGACCACGCCGCCGGCCCGGAGCACGCCGTAGTACACCACGGGCACCTCGGCGACGTTGGGCATCATGATCCCGACCCGATCGCCGGGCTTGAGGCCGCGCTCGTGCAGCAGGCCGGCCACCCGGGCGCTCGCCTCATCCAGGGCGCGGTAGGTCATCGCAGCGTTGTCTACCCGCACGGCCACCCGTCCGGCGTGCGCGCGGGTGGTGTCCGTCAGGTTCTTGGCCAGGTTCGTCACGCTGATCATTGTCCGGCCGGTGACCCGGGGTGGTCGTCGGTCTGCCGTATCAAGCCTGTCCCCCGGCGTTGGTACGCCGGCACAACAATTGTGCCGACGGCCCGACGAAACGGCCCATCCTCGTGCCGCCAGCACGTTATCCGCGCGTTCAGCCGGGGCTTAGCGTCGGGGAGCACACCGCGAAAGGGGGCCGGGATGGACACCATCCGGCGCTACTCGATGCTCATCGGCGGAGACTGGGTCGACACCGACGAGCGGTTCGATATCCGCAGCCCGGCCACCGAGGAGCTGGTGGCCAGCGTGGCCAAGGGCGGCCGGGAGCACGCCGACCGGGCGATCGCGGCGGCCAAGGCCGCGCACGCCGACGGCCAGTGGCGGCGGACGCCGCCGGCGGAGCGGGCCGCCGTGCTCGACGCGATCGCCGACCGGCTCACCGAGCAGATCAACGACCTGGCCGTCCTCGAGGCGCTGGAGAACGGCGCGCCGGTCCGCCAGGCCGGGGCCTTCCAGATCGGCTTCTCCATCGCGCACCTGCGCTACTTCGCCGACCAGGCCCGCAGCTATGCCTTCGAGCGCACCGGGCCGCTGCTGAAGGTGCCCACGCTGGCCAGCGGCCTGGTCCGCCGCGAGCCGATCGGCGTGTGCGCGGCTATCGTGCCGTGGAACTTCCCGCTGCTGCTGGCCATGTGGAAGATCGGCCCGGCGCTGGCCGCGGGCAACACCATCGTGGTCAAGCCGGACGAGCACACCCCGCTGACGCTGCTGGAGTTCGCCCGCATCGCGCAGGAGTGCGGGCTGCCGCCTGGGGTGCTGAACGTGGTGCCCGGTGAGGGCACCGTCGTCGGAGCCCGGCTGGCCAGCCACCCCGACGTGCGGAAGATCGCCTTCACCGGCTCGACGGCCGTCGGGCGGGAGATCATGAAGATGGCCGCGGGCAACATCAAGCGGCTGACGCTCGAGCTCGGCGGCAAGGGGCCGAACGTCGTCCTGGACGACGCCGACCTGGACCTGGCCGCGGACGGCACGCTGTTCGGCTGCCTGATGAACCAGGGGCAGGCGTGCGAGTCGGGCACCCGGATCATCGTGGCCGACGCCGTGCACGACAAGTTCGTCGAGCGGCTGATCGAGCGGATCGCGACGATCACGATCGGGGACCCGCTCGACCCCGCCACGGATTTCGGCCCGGTCATCTCGGCCGAGGCCCAGGACCGGATCCTGCGCTACATCGACTCCGGCCAGGCCGAAGGCGCCACGCTGGCCTGCGGCGGAGGCCAGGCCGGCCCGCGGTTCGAGCGCGGCTTCTGGGTCGAGCCGACGATCTTCACCGACGTCCGCAACGACATGACGATTGCCCGCGAGGAGATCTTCGGCCCGGTGCTGGCCGTGATCCGCAGCGAGAGCACGGAGGCGGCGATCCGGATCGCCAACGACACCGAGTACGGGCTGTCCGCCGGGGTGTGGAGCACCGACGACCAGCGGGCCCTCGACGTAGCCCGCCAGCTCGAGGCCGGCACGGTCTGGGTCAACGACTGGCACATGGTCAACGCCGCCTACCCGTTCGGCGGTTACAAGCAATCCGGGCTGGGCCGCGAACTCGGGCCGCACGCCTTCGATGAGTACACGGAGGAGAAATTCGTCCACCTCGACCTGTCCGGCCGGCTCGACCGGCGGGCCTACGCGCTGCTGCTCAGCACGCCGCCGACCTGAACACCGGGGATACTGATAGCCATGGAATTCGACGTAGTGATCGAGATCCCGAAGGGCAGCAGGAACAAGTACGAGGTCGACCACGACAGCGGCCGGATCCGGCTGGACCGGACGCTGTTCACTGCGACGCAGTACCCGGCTGACTACGGTTTCATCGAGGACACCCTGGGCGAGGACGGCGACCCGCTCGACGCGCTGGTCCTGGTGCTTGAGCCCACGTTCCCCGGCTGCCTGATCCGGGCCCGCCCGATCGGCATGTTCCGGATGACCGACGAGAAGGGCGGCGACGACAAGATCCTGTGCGTGCCCGCTACCGACCCGCGCCAGGAGCACTTGCGCGACTTGCACCACCTGCCCGAATTCGACCGGCTTGAGATCGGGCACTTCTTCACGATCTACAAGGAACTCGAGCCGGGCAAGAGCGTCGAGGGCGCATCCTGGGCCGACCGCGCCGCGGCCGAAGCGGAGATAGAAGCCTCACGGCGCCGCCTGCGGGAGACCCACGAGCCAGGCTGAGGCGGAAGGAGATACCACGGTCCGTTCGGAAAAATGAATTAAATGAGCCGAACGGGCCGTGGTGCTTCGTACGCACCATCACCGGAAAGGACCGCGGCCATGACGCTGGCGGGCAGGACCTTGTTCATCTCCGGCGGTAGTCGCGGCATCGGCCTGGCCATCGCGCTGCGCGCGGCGCGGGACGGCGCCAACGTCGCGCTGGTAGCCAAGACGGCCGAGCCGCACCCCAAGCTGGAGGGGACGGTGTACACCGCGGCCGCGCAGATCGAGGCGGCCGGCGGCCGCGCGCTGCCGGTGGTCGGCGACATCCGCGACGAGGACCAGGTCGCGGCCGCCGTCGCGCTGGCCGTCGAGCGGTTCGGCGGGATCGACGTGTGCGTCAACAACGCCTCGGCGATCAACCTGTCCGGCACCGAGGCGCTGGAGATCAAGCGCTATGACCTGATGCAGTCGATCAACACCCGCGGCACGTTCGTGGTCAGCCGGGCCTGCGTCCCGCACCTGAAGCGCGCGGCGAACCCGCACATCCTGACCCTGTCCCCGCCGATCAGCCTGGAGCCGCGCTGGCTCGGCCCGCACATCGGCTACACGATCGCCAAGTACGGGATGACGCTGTGCGCCCTGGGCTTCGCCGCCGAGTTCGCCGGCGACGGCATCGCGTCCAACGCGCTGTGGCCGCGGACGCTGATCGCTACCGCGGCGGTGCAGAACCTGCTGGCGGCGACGCGGCCATGGCCCGCGCCCGCCGGCCCGAGCTGTACTCCGACGCGGCGTACGCGGTGATCACCAGGCCCAGCCGGGACTGCACCGGCAACGCGTTCCTGTGCGAGGACGTGCTGGCCGCCGAGGGCGTGACCGACCTCGGCCAGTACTCCTACCAGCCGGGCGCCGAGCCGGAGGTCGACCTGTTCGTCGACCACGCCTGAGGTCTCTTACAGCATCGCCTTCTGGGGTTGGGTGCGGACCACGATGACCGTGGTGGTGTCGGCGCCCAGGGCGGTCTTGAACTCCTGCTCCAGTTCCTCGGTGGTTGCGACGTCGACGGCGCGGCAGCCCCAGCCGCGAGCCAGGGCGGCGACATCGAGACCGGGCAGGTCCAGCCCGGGAACGCCCGGTGTCTCCTCCAACACCGCGAACGACTTGAGGATCGAGTACTCGTTATTGCGCAAGACCACGTACACGATCGGCAGCTGGTGCTGAGCGGCGGTCCAGAGGGCCTGCACCGAGTACTGGGATGAGCCGTCGCCGATCAGCCCGATGACCGGCCGGCTGACGCCCCGGTCCCGGTCGGCCAGCGCTACGCCGACCGCGGCCGGCACGGCCCAGCCGATGCCCCCGCTGGCCGTGGCGAAGAACGATCCGGTCCGGACCGTGGGCAGCCATTCGATCTGCTGGGCCATGGTGGAGGTCGATTCGTTGACGATGACCGAATCCGCTGGCCTGACCCGGCTCAGCACGGCGTAGACCTCCGGCGGGGTGAGCGGGCTGCTCGGCGCCTGCGGAAGCAGCCGCGGCCGCGCCATCGGCTCCGGGGCGGTCCGCGCCGAGCCCTCCGCGACCAGGTCCAGGAGCAGCTCGATCGCGATCTTGGGGTCGCCCAGCAGGGCGTCGCCCACCCGCGCGGATCCGGCGACCTCGGGGCTGGCGGTGATCTGCAGCAGTTCGGTGCCGGCCGGGAGGAAGTCGCCGGGAACGTAGGGGTAGTACCGGAATACCTCCGCGCCGATCACGATGGCCAGGTCGTGCCCGGCCAGCCGGTCGCTGATCGTCTTCACCGACATCCCTAGCGGCCCGCGGAAATACGGGTGGTCCTCAGGGAAGGAGGCCCGGTCAAGCAGCGGTGCCCCGTAGACGGCGGCGCGCAGCTTCCCGGCCAGGGCGACGGCCGCATCCCACCCGCCGCTGCGGTCCACGTCGGGTCCGAAGACCAGCGCGGGACTGCGGCTGGCGGAGATGCGGTCGGCGAACAGCCGCAGGCGCTCCGGGTCGGGGGCGAACCGGTCGCTCACCGTCCGGACGCGGGCCGGGCCGGCCAGCGGCTGGTTCCAGTCATCCAGCGGTACCGACAGGAAGACCGGTCCGGCCGGCGGCTGCAGCGCCATCGCGTAGGCGCGCATGAACGCCTCAGGCACATCCTGCGCCCGGTACGGCTCGTAGGACCACTTCACCCACGGCTTCGGCATGGTGGTGGCCTCACGGTTGCCCAGGTACGGCTCCCCGATCATCAGCTCCCGCTGCTGCTGGCCCGCGGTGACGATCAGCGGGGTGTTCCCGTGGTAGGCCGCGACCAGGTTCCCCATGGCGTTGCCCACGCCCGCCGAGGAATGCAGGTTGACCAGGGCCGGCCGCCCGGTGACCTGAGCGAACGCGTCGGCCATCGCGATGGCGGAGGCCTCCTGCAGCGCCAGTATGTAACTGAAATCGTCGGGGAATTCCTGCAGGAAAGTCTCCTCGGTGGAGCCGGGATTGCCGAATACGGTGGTCAGCCCGAGGGATCGCAGCAGGTCAAAGGTCACGGTCCGGACGGTGGAGTTCTCGCTCATCTGGTCAGTTCCTCCAGCAGGAATACGAACGACTCGTACGGGCGGCCGGTGGCCTGGCGCAGGCCCATTTCGCAGGTCCGGTTGGCCGACAGGTAGGCCTGCGCCGGTGTTTTATCCAGCCCGGCCTTCTCGTCGCGGGTGGCCGAGACGACGAGTTCGGGGTGCAGCAGCCCGCGGTCACCCGCGGTACCGCAGCAGGTGGTGCCGACCGGCACGATGACCTCGTCGGCCAGGCGGGCGGCCAGGCGCTCCAGGGTCTTGGTCAGCCCCAGATGGGTGGTGGAGCAGGTCGGATGGACCGCGGCGCGTTCGACGCGCCTGGTGACGGTGAGTTTGGGGAGCAGGTTCTCGCACCAGGCGATGGAGTCCAGCAGCGTGATCTGCTCGAGCCGGGCGCGGCGGGAGGCGTCGAGGTAGTTCTTGACGTCGTCCAGCAGCCCGTTGGTGCAGGAGGCCGCGTCGATGACCACCGGCAGCGTGCCGTGCCCGCTCCACTCCCACAGCGCATCGCAGGTGGCAGCGGCCATCCACTTGTGCCCCCGCAGGTAGCCCTTGCTGCTCCACGGGGTGGAGCAGCACTTGCCTGCGACGTCGCCGGGGATCCACAGCGGCTTCCCGGCCCGCGCCGAGACCTCGACCAGCACCTGCGGCAGGCTTGGCTGCCGGGCCTGGCCCGGGTTGCGGCCGAAGATGCGGTTGACGCAGGCCGGGAAGTACACCGCGGCGGCGCCCTCCCGCGTGGTGGCCGGCAGCTTGCGCAGCTGGGCGCGCGGCATCGGCCCGGGTACGGACGGGATGAGGTCGTCGCTGACGACGAGCCGGGCGGCGCCCGTCAGGCCGGTCAGGGCCTTGACGCCGAGGGTGCGCTGGATGAGGTCGGCGGCGCCGACCGCGGTGCGGGCGAGCTTTTCCCCGGTGGCCCACCGGCGGGCGATCAGCAGCGCCGCTTTCTCCCGCCGGGGGGTCGATTCGGCCCGCCGGAACGTCTTGACCAGCGCGCCGGTGTTGATCTGGACCGGGCACGGGATCGCGCAGCTGCCGTCGACCGCGCAGGTCTCGATGCCGTCGTACTCGTATTCCTCCTGCAGCCGGGCCAGCAGCGGCGACCCGTCGGGCTGGCGCGCCATCTCCCGGCGCAGCACGATCCGCTGCCGAGGCGTCGCGGTGACGTTGCGGCTCGGGCAGACCGCCTCGCAGAACCCGCACTCGATGCAGTGGGTGGCGAGGTCCTCGATCGGCGGCGCCGACTTGAAGTGCTTCAGGTTGATGCCGTCGTCGCGGGTCAGGATCACGTTCGGCGCCAGGACGCCGCGCGGGTCGGCCAGCTGCTTGATGCGCCACATCATGTCCGTGGCTTTGTCGCCCCACTCGTGGCGGACGAACGGGGCCATGTTGATGCCGGTGCCGTGCTCGGCCTTGAGCGAGCCGTCGTACTTGTCGATGATCAGCGCGACCAGGTCGGTCATGAAGCTTGCGTATCGCTCGCGGTCGGCCGGGTCGGCGAGCCGGGGGGTCAGGGTGAAGTGCAGGTTGCCGTAGGCCGCGTGCCCGGCGGCGTTGGGCAGGTAACTGTGCTTGGACAGCAGGTCCTGGAGATCCTGGGCGCCCTCGGCGATGCGGGCCGGCGGGAAGCACACGTCCTCGATGACCAGGGCGGTTCCGTCGGGGCGCCGCTGCCCGACGATGCCGAGGAGCCCGTCGCGAACCTTCCAGTACAGCGCGATCTGGTCCTCGTCGCGGGTGAATTCCACCGGGTGGACCAGGTGCGCGCCCGCGGCCAGCGCGGT
Source organism: uncultured Actinomycetes bacterium (assembly GCA_963790065.1). Taxonomy (GTDB): domain Bacteria; phylum Actinomycetota; class Actinomycetes; order Streptosporangiales; family Streptosporangiaceae; genus Palsa-504. Next base: position 195,517 of record CAWBNK010000007.1, read on the forward strand.
GGCCTTGGCTTCTGCAGTGTCCAGGCCGGCCGGGCTGTCCGCGCGGAACTCGACCAGGAGCACCGCGGCGGCGGGATCCAGACCGCGCCAGTACTGCGGGGTGCCGGGGAAGGCCTGCGCGGCCGCGGCCAGCGCGGGGGCGAGCATGAGCTCTACCGCTTCGGCGCCGCTGGCGACCAGGCCGGGGACCAGCGCGGCCGCTTCGCCGATCGACGGCAGCACGATCCAGCTGACCGTCGTGTTGGCCGGCGCCGGAATGGTGTCGATCACGGCCTCGGCCATGAACGCGAGCGTTCCTTCGGATCCGACGATGAGCCGGCGGAAGATCCCCAGCGGGGTGTCGGCGTCCAGCAGCGCCGACAGCGCATAGCCGTTGGTGTTACGGATGGTGAACTTGCGGCGTATCCGCTGGGCGAGCTCGTCGTCAGCCAGCAGCTCTTCGCGGAGCTGCAGCAGCCCGGCGGCCAGCTCCGGCTCGGCGGCAGCGAACGCCGCCTCGGCGTCCGGCGCGGCGGTGTCGATGACCGTCCCCGAGGCGAGCACCAAGGTCAGTGACGACACGGTGTGGTAGGCGTTGCGCTCCAGGGTGCAGCGCATGCCGCCGGCGTTGTTGGCGATGACACCGCCGATCGTGGCCACGTCGGCGGAGGCGGGGTCAGGACCCAGGCGCCGTCCGACGCGCCGTAGGACGGCATTGGCCTGACCCAGGATCGTTCCGGGGCGGGCCCGGAGCCGGGCTCCGCCGTCCTCGACCACCAGGCCGCCCCAGTGCCGGCGTACGTCAATGAGGATGTCGTCGGACTGTGACTGCCCGTTCAGGCTCGTGCCGCCGGCGCGGAACGTGGCGTGCCGCCCGGTACGGGTGCAGTACGCCAGGATGGCCCGCACGTCATCGACGGTGCGAGCGACGACGACGACCTGCGGCAGGTACCGGTAGGGACTGGCGTCGGAGGCGTACCGGACCAGGTCCGAGACCCGGTGCAGCACCTGCTCCTGGCCGACCAGCTGGATCAGGTCATGCTTCAGGGCCGCCGGGGTGCCCTCGGCGCCGGCGGGATCGACCGCATCGTCTTGGGCCGGGCCTGCTGGCCGGCCGATGGCCCGTACGTGGGGCGTGAGCAGTTTCCTCATTTGTGCTCACTGTCCCAGCGGCCGGCCGGCCCGGCATCGGGCCGGGCACACGAAACGGAGCAGGTTGTTCGTGCCCGGCTCACGATGTAGGCACCTGTGGCGGCGCTTTACGGTCAGGAGCATGCCCATCTACCAGTGCGTAAGTCCCGAAGGGCTGCTCGACGAATCCGGCAGGCAAAAGCTGGCCGAGGAAATCACCCGCATTCACTGCGACGCGACCGGCATCCCGCGGTCGTACGTCAACGTCATGTTCACCGACATGCCGTCGGGCCGGTGCTTCGTGGCCGGGAAGCCGTCTGGTCATTCGGTTATCAGCGGCGCGATCCGGCTCGGCCGGGATGTGGAGACGCGGCAGCGGATACTCCGGGAGCTGTCGCAGATGTGGACGCGCCTTACCGGTCAGCCGGAGGAGGAATTGCTTCTATCGCTGTGGGAGAACCGGGCGGAAAACGCGATGGAGGGCGGCTCGATCTTCCCGGAAATCGGCCAGGAATAGCGGTGGCCGGATAGCCGCGCCCGGCTGACCGCGCCGCCCGTTCTAGATGAAGGCGCCGATGCCGGTGATGGCGCGGCCGACGATGAGCGTCTGCATGGTCTCGGTGCCCTCGAAGGTGTGGATCGCCTCCATATCCACCATGTGGCGCATGACCTGATAGTCGAGCAGGATGCCGTTGCCGCCCAGCATGTCGCGCGCCTCGGCGGTTATCGCGCGCGCCTTGCGGGTGTTGTGCATCTTGGCCAGCCCGGCCACGGTGGGGGTCAGCCAGGCCTCGGCCAGGCGGCCGATCTGCAGGCAGTACAGCTGCATGGCGGTCAGGTCGGCCAGCATCAACACCAGCCGCTGCTGGATGATCTGGAAGCTGGCCAGCTGCTCGCCGAACTGGCGCCGCTCCAGCGCGTACCGCAAGGCAGCGTCGTAGGCGGCGGTGGCGTGGCCCAACGCCGCCCAGGCGCAGGTGCTCCGGGTGGTGGCCAGGACCCGCGTGGTGTCCTTGAACGAGCGCGCCTCGGTCAGCCGGTTCTCGACCGGCACCCGCACCTCGTCCAGGGTGATGTCGGCCTGCCACACCGAGCGCAGCGACACCTTCCCCTCGATGACCCGGGCCTCGTACCCCGGTGTTCCCTGTTCCACGACGAACCCGTTGACCTGGCCGTCCTCGGTGTTGCGGGCCCAGACGACGATCAGGTCGGCGGCCGTGCCCAGCCCGATCCACCGTTTGCGGCCGTTCAGTACCCAGCCGTCGCCGTCCCGGCGGGCCGAGGTCTCCAGGGCGACCGAGTCCGAGCCGTGCTGCGGTTCGGTCAGCGCGAAGGCCCCCAGCTTGTCCATCCGGGCCAGGTCCGGCAGCCAGCGCGCCTTCTGCTCCTCCGAGCCGCACATCGCGATCGACAGCATGGCCAGGCCCGCATGCACGCCGAGGAACACGCCGAGGCTGCCGTCGCCGCGGTGCAGTTCCATGGTGACCAGCCCGCACGCCATCGGGCTCATCCCGGCGCACCCGTATCCCTTGATGTCCTCGCCGACGATGCCGAGCTCGGGCAGCCGCCTGACCAGCGGCCAGCAGATCTCGGCCCGCTCCCAGTACGGGCCGACGACCGGCACGACCTCCTCGTCGACGAACCGCCGGACGGTGATGAAGTGCGACCACTGCTCGTCGGTGAACTGCTCGCGAACCGAGAAGAAGTCCGTGCCGAGAGATTCCCCGAGATGCGCGCTTGCTACCTGCGTCATTGTTCGCTCGCCTCCGCGGTGAGGTCGGCATTGAGGAACGCCTCCACCTCGGCGGCCAGGCGTCCGGAGTCTGCGGCCAGCTCGAGGTGGCCGCCGTGGTAGATGTGCAGCCGGCTGCGCCGGATCAGCCGGTGCATGATCCGGGCGTTGATGACCGGGATGATCGGGTCATCATCTCCGGCCATGATCAGGGTGGGAGGCCGCAGCTTCGGCAGAAACGGCAGGCTGGTCCAGCCGAGGGTGGAGATCAGCTGGTAGTAGTAGCCCCGGGCCGGACCCAGCCGGGTGGTGGCGTGCAGCAGGTCACGGGCCACGATCGGGTCTTCCCGCGCGGTACCGCCGTACAGCTCGCCGGCGATGCGGGCCGCGTATCCGGGGTCCCGGTGCCGCCGCGGCGTGAGCATGCGCACCAGGACCCGCGGATTCCCGGGGACCATGATCGAGCCCGGCGCGGTCGCCACCAGCACCAGGCGGCGCACCCGGTCCGGCCGGCTCAGCGCGAACTGCTGCGCGAGCCCGCCGCCCCACGAGATGCCGAGGACGTCGGCCTGCTCATAGTCGAGCTGGTCGAGCAGGCCGGCCAGCAGCGACGGCAGCATGGCCAGGTGATAAGGAACGACCGGGGCCGGCGAGCCGCCGATGCCAGGCATGTCGAACCGGATGACGGGCCGCCGCGGATCGAGGGCGTCGACGAACGGCTGGAACAGCTCCAGGCTCACGCCGATGCCGTTGCACAGCAGCAGCGGCGGCCAGCCCGCGATGCCTGGCCGCACCGAGACGCGGATGGCCCGGCCGCCGACGGTCAGGATCCGCATCCGCTCGGCCGGCCCCTGGGGACCGACCCGCCGTAGCCGGCCTAGTACCCGGCCCAGCCCAGATCCCGCTCGCTCTTCCCCGGCCGGCTCCGGAGCGGGCGGGTCAACGGTCATAGACATAGGTTCCCGGCGCCTCGGAGATCGGCGCCAGCCCGCCGCCGCCCAGTTCCTCGGGCGCGGCCTGCTCCTCCCCGCAGCGCTCGGCCAGCCAGCCCGCATAGTCCGGCCACCAGGACCCGTGGCAGGTCTCCGCGATCCGCAGCCACTCCTGCGGGTCTTCCGGGCATTCCTTGGCCATCTGGTACCTGGCCTTCTCGTTGCCCGGCGGGTTGACCATCGCGGCGACGTGCCCGCTGGTCGACAGGAGGAACCGGGGCCGGCCGCCCAGCAGCTGGGTGGTCCGGTAGCAGCTCTGCCAGGGGCAGATGTGGTCGGTGATCCCGGCGACGATGTAGCTGTCCCGGTCGACCGCGGCCAGGTCCACCGGTGAGCCGAGCATGGTGGCGGCGCCGGGGCTGACCAGCGCGTTGCCGGCGCCCAGCTCGAGGAAGTCCCGGTGCAGGCCGGCCGTCATCCGGGTGGTGTCGGCGTTCCAGAACAGGATGTCGAACGCCGGCGGCTTCTTGCCGAGCAGGTAGTTGTTGACCCAGTAGTTCCAGATCAGGTCGTTCGGGCGCAGCCACGCGAACACCTCGGCCAGTGACCGCCCGTCCAGGTAGCCGCGGGCGCGGGAGGAAGCCTCGGCTAGCTTCGCGGTCCGCTCGTCGATGACCGCGCTGGCCAGGCCCGCGTGTGCCTGGTCCAGCACGGTGACCATGAGGGTGAACGCGGCGAGCCGGTCCTGCTGGCCGGTGTGCGCCAGGTGCGCGGCCACCATCGCGGCGATGATGCCGCCTGAGCAGGCTCCGGCGAGGACGGTCTGCTCGCTCCCGGTGATCCGGGCCGTCGCGTCCATGGCGTCCAGGATGGCCTGCCCGTACGTGTCGGCATCCCACTTCGCGTGCCGCGCGTCCGGGTTGCGCCAGGAGATCATGAACACCTGCAGGCCCTGGCCGACCAGGTACTCCACCATGCTCCGGTCGGGCGCCAGGTCCATCACGTAGAACTTGTTGATCACCGGCGGGACGATCAGCAGCGGGACCTGCCGGACCGTCGCGGTGGTGGGACGGTACTGGATCAGCTCGAACACCGGGGTCCGCAGGATCACCGACCCCGGCGTGACGGCCAGGTCCTTGCCGACCTCGAACGCGTCGGCCTCGACCATGGACGGCACGCGGGGCGGAGCGGCCATGTCGGCGACGAAATGCCGCAGGCCCGTCAGGGCGCTGCCGCCGCCGGTGTCCACGGCGGCCTTCATCGCAGCCGGATTCAGCAGCGGGTTGTTGCTCGGGGCCAGCGCGTCGATCAGGTTGGTCACCACGAAGCCGACGCGTTCGGAGTCTTTCTCATCCAGGTCGGCGTCGGCTACGACGCCTTCCGCGCTCTCCGCGGCGGCCAGGTACGCCTGCATCGCGCGGCGCAGCAGCGGATTACCTGCCCAGCCCGGGTCGGCGAACCGGCGGTCCCGCCGGGACGGCTGCACCTGCGAGGTGCCCACGGCGATGCGGCCCAGTTCGCCGAGCAGTTGCCGCCCGCGCCCGGCCACCAGTTGCGGGCGGCTGGCCAGGGCCGCGGCCAGGCGCAGGCCAGAGCCGCCGGGATTCAGCCGGCGCAGCATGCCTAGAGCCGCGTCGCCGAGCAGAAGGTCAAGGGGTGCCGCCGCGGCCTCGGCCGCGGCGGAGGTGCTGGAGTCAGTATCGGCGCTCATTATTCAGCTGAGCCTAGGCCACGGGACGCGTTCTACCATTGGTCGCTCGTCACGAAGCCGGGGCCGGGTGTGGTTCCGCGGGCACAGGCGGGGCTTCAGGCGGCCTTCGGTGCGGCCATCGCGACCGGGGCGGCGAGCTCGCGACCATGGCGGCGGGCCTGCTCTTCGGCCTCCGCGCGCAGCTGGCGGGCCAGGTCCTGGAACCGGTCCAGGGCGGGATTGACGCCGACATTGGTGAACTCGGCCTCGACGGCCCTCAGATCGAGCCCCCAGACGTCGCCGAGGATGCGGCGCATCCACCCGCTCGCGTGATCCCATCCCTCGCGGGGAGTTCCGGGCCGGTAGTTGCCGCCGCGCACGGTCACCAGGGCGGCGGGCTTGCCGGCCAGGACGGGCTGCGTGCCCGCGGCCATGCGCGGGTCGGTGATGACCATGTCGACCCAGGTCTTGAAGTGCTGCGATACCCCGAAGTTGTAGAGCGGCACCGCGAACAGCAGCGCATCGGCCGCGACGAGCTCGTCGGTCAGGCCCGCGGCGAGCGCCAGCGCGGCCTGCTGCTCGTCCGTGCGTGACTCCTCGGGCGCGCGGGCGGCGAAGACCGCCGTCGCCCACGCGGTGGCCGGGATCGGATCGATCCCGACGTGACGGCGGGTGACGGGCTCGCCGGGGTGGGCGTTCTGCCATTCCTGCTCGACGATGTCGGCGATGGCGCGGCTGTGGGAACCCTCGACGCGGATGCTGGCGTCAAGCCGGAACAGAGACATGCCTGGTCCTCAGATAATCGAAGTTTCACTTGACCTTTCAAGTAGAATCTAGAGGATAGTGACTTGAACTGTCAAGTGTTTTCAGCATGTTGCCGTGCCCGTCTGGCGGCAGAACGAGGCTGGATCTGACCAGCCTACGCCTCGACCTTGACAAACCGGCCTACTGTGACTACATGCTTTAGCTTGACGTATCAAGTCATTGAAGGAGACTTACATGCGTACATCCTCGATCGCTCGCCCGGCAGTGAGCATCCGCCGCGGTGCGGATCGCCATCAGACCAGGATCGATTGGCTGCACGGACGCCACTCGTTCGACACGGGAATCGACCCGCTCGGCGGCGATACCCACCATGGCGTGCTCGTGGTCAGCAACCACGACACCATCGCGCCCCGATCCGGGTTCGAGACCCATCCGCACCGCAACATGGAGATCGTGACGTGGGTGCTGAACGGGTCGCTGGTGCATCAGGACTCAGAGGGTCACGCCGGCGTCATCTATCCCAACCTGGCCCAGCGCATGACCGCCGGCACCGGCATCCGGCACTCGGAGAAGAACGACCGGTCGGCCGTCAACCCGGACGCCGACCGGCCGCTGGACCTGGTCCAGATGTGGGTCGTCCCGGATGAGCCCGAGGTCGCACCCGGATACGAGCAGCTCGAACTGGACCCAGCCGACCTCCAGGGCCAGCTGGCGGTGGTGGCGTCCGGGATGGAGCGGCACCGCGGCCAGGCGGCGATCCGCATCCGCAACCGTTACGCCGCCCTCCATGTCGCGCGACTCGATCCCGGCGACACCGTAGCCATCCCTGATGCGCCGTTCGCCCACGTCTACCTGGCCCGGGGCCGGATGGAGCTGGAAGCGGAAGGCGCACTGGACGCGGGGGACGCCGCCCGCCTGACCGCGGCCGGGGAGCGCCGCCTGGCCGCCGCCGAGCCCAGCGAGGTCCTGATCTGGGAGATGCACGCCGGGCTGGAGGGAATGTAGTGACACAGCCAGGCGCACGCTATCTTGACGGCCCGGTCGCGATCATCGGGGCCGGGATCGGCGGCCTGACGGCCGCCCTGTCGCTGCAGCATTTCGGCGTGCCGGTGCGCGTATTCGAGCAGGCCCGGGCGCTGCGGGAGATCGGCGCGGGCGTCACCATCACGCCGAACGCCATGAGCGCCCTTGATTTCCTCGGGATCGGCCCGGCCCTGGCTGAGCAGGCCGGAGATGCGCCGCGCTACTTCGTCCGCAGCGCAGCCGACGGCCGCGAGCTGGAACGGGGGCCTGACCCCGATTCATTCATGCCTGAGTTCGGCGCCGCCTACTGCAATCTGCACCGCGGCGACCTCCACCTGGCGCTGACCGACGCCGTGACCAAGGGCGACCCGGACGCCATTGCGCTCGGTCACCGTTTCGACTACCTCGAGCAGGACGGCGACAAGGTCACCGCGCACTTCTCGAACGGCGCCAGCTTCGCGGCTCCGGCCCTGATCGGCGCCGATGGCGGGGCATCGGCGGTGCGCGACGCGGTCTTCGGCGGGCAGGACGCGTCCTATACCGGGCACGTGGCGCTGCGGGCCCTCGTTCCTATCGCGCGCGTACCCCAGGCCATCGTCGCGGATCCCTACGCGCTCTACGTCGGGGCCGGCCGGTCATTGATCCATTACCCGCTACGGCGCCAGACCGCGATGAACCTGCTGGGCAACGCCCAGGCCTCGCAGTGGCAGGCCGAGGGATGGTCTATCCCGGCCACGGTGCGGGAGTTCGGAGGCCTGTTCGATGATTTCCCGGAACCCGTGCGAGAGCTTATCGCCGCGATCCCCGAGCCTGATCTGTTCAAGTGGGGTCTGAGAGACCGGGAGCCGTTGCCGGTGTGGACCCGCGGCCGGGTCACCATGCTGGGCGATGCGGCCCATCCCATGACCCCGTACCTGGGTCAGGGCGCCTGCATGGCTATCGAGGACGGAATGATCCTGGGCCGCGCCTTCGCCGCGTCGCAGGACCTGGCGGAGGCGTTTTCTCGCTACGAGGCGGCGCGGCGAGACCGTGCCAATGGCGTTCAGCTGGCCGCCCGCTACCAGGGAACGCAGCATCATGGCTCGACTGCCTCCGGGCCTGGCAGCGGGAAGACCGCGGTGACGCTCGGCTTGTTCTCGTACAACCCGGTGACCGAGCCCGTCTGAGCCGCAGGGAGCATCCTGGTTGACTTGAACTAGAAGTGATCACCCCCGCAGATGATCCAGCCGAGCCGCTAAATCGCCAATTCACTTGACAGTTCAAGTCATTGCTCCTTAAGATTTAACTTGAACATTCAAGTCCAAGGGTACGGAAATCCAGCACGGAAGGTGGATCAAGGTGACTATCTCGGATACCACGGTTGCCATCATCGGCGCCGGCAACATCGGCAGCAAGATCGCGGCGAACCTCGCGGCGGGCGGTCAGGACTTCCTGCTGGCCGGCCGCGACCAGGAGGCCGCCCGCAAGATCGCGGCCGACCTGGACGGGCACGCCCAAGCGGTGAGCGTCGATGAGGCGGTCGACCGGGCCGGCGTGCTCGTGATCGCCGTCTGGCTCGACGCCTTCAAGCAGCTCATCGCCCAGTACGGGCCGCGGCTGGCCGGCAAGGTGATCGTCGACCCGACCAACCCGGTCGGACCGGACGGCGCCGGCGGCTACCGCAAGGTGATCGGCGAACAGGAGTCCTCGGGCCAGATCCTGGCCGGCCTGCTGCCCCCAGGGGCCCGGCTGGTCAAGGCGTTCGGCACGCTGTCGGCACCTACCCTGGCCGCCGCGGCCAGGCGGGAGCCCGAGCGGGCGGTGCTGTTCTACGCCGCCGACGACGATAACGCGGGAGACCTGGTCGCCAGCCTGATCAGCGTGGCCGGCTTCGACCCGGTTCGCGTGGGCGGCCTGGACCAGTCCATCCGCATCGAGATGTACGGCGACCTGCACGAGTACGGCGCCCTGGGCCGGGCCGTGACCAAGGCGGAGGCCCTGGCGGCGATCTGACCGCTCCCCCGCACCGGGCAGGGCAGCGTTCAGCTCGGCTGAGCGGGCGGATCGGTTCCGCCCGCTCAGGCGGCGCGCGACGGCGAGTCCCCAGGGGAGGTCAAGGACGAGACCGAGGGTGAGGAGAGGCGGCGCCGACCCTGGCGGCGCCACGCCCCCGGTTCGGCCAGGACGGGCGTGTCCGGAGTCAGTTGATTTCGGAGGTGTCGATCCGGGACATGATGCGGTCCGCGACCTGGCCGAGGCGTCGCAGCTGCTCGGGTGACAGGACGTCGATGACGAGCGATCGGACCTGGGCCACGTGCCCGGGTGCCGCTGCGGCGAGCGTCTGGAAGCCATGGTCGGTCAGGATGGCATTGGTGAACCGCCCGTCCGCGGAATCGGGCTGGCGGCGCACCAGGCCTCGCTCCTCAAGGCGCTTGACCAGGTGCGACAGCCGCGACAGCGATGCGTTGGTGACCTCGGCCAGCGAGCTCATGCGCATCCTCCGCTCCGGGCTCCCGGACAGCATGGCCAGCACCTGGTATTCGACCACCCTCAGGTTCGAGTCGCGCTGCAGCTGCTGATCGATCGACCAGGGAAGCCAGGTCATCAACCGCACCAGGGAGATCCACGAATCCAGTTCCGCCGCGGTCAGCCACTTCACCGGCGGCTCCTCGGCACCGGGCCGGGCTGCTTTGGTCACCGGATCACCTGGGGAGGCCGAAGAGCGCCGCGGCGTTGCCGCAGCAGAGCTTGCGCCGGTCGTTTTCACCGGAGAATGGCTCCCCCACATTGGGATGGGCCTGGGCGGGATCGACGAAGTGCTCCTTGAGGGCGATCTTGCGCAGCGGGGTCGACGCGCTCGTCGGACTGCCGAGGACGGGGAGGTGCCTGATGGCCATGGCCGTCTGTGCTCCTAAGCGAAGGACTTGAACCACCAAACATTGTTCCCGGCTTGATTATTCAAGTCAAGGTTAGCGCTCTCCGGTATTGCAGGAATCATCACGCTCGTGTTGGCACCTGACGATAACCAGGTTTCTAAACCGCCCTGGATCGGATCGCCAGCCAGCGCGACTTGTTTTTATACTTGACGTATCAAGTTATTAGAGATTAGATGAGTTGAATGAAAGAGGTTGCGGTCTGCGACCAGGCCGAGGCGTCGCAGCTGCTCGGGCGATAGGACATCGATGACTGGCGACCGCACGTGGGCCACATGCCCAGGGGCCGCTGCGGCGGGCGGACAGCATGCCCACGTCCGGGATGCACAGGTGGACCTGGACTGTCCCGCGGTCGCTGAGCTGGCGGCCGATGTCGCCGCGGTGGTGGCCCGGCAGGCCGCTGCTGTGCCTGAGGATGTCTCCAAGGTGATACTGGGGGAGATCCCGCAGCTGGATGATGACGAGCCGCTGCGGGCGCTGCTGTGCGCCTGCATCGCCAGCAGCGTGGAGACGTGCCTGCAGGTCATGCAGTACCGGATCGACCTGGCCGACGTGCGGGCCCCGGCGGTGGCCGTGGAGTACGCGCGCCGCTTGGCGCAGCGCGGCATCCCGCTGACCGCGCTGCTGCGCGCCTGCCGGCTCGGGCACGCGGGCGTCTCCGGCTGTCTGCTCACCGAGCTGGCCGAGCACACCAGTGACGCGAAGATGATCATCGCGGCCGCGCTGGCCGTGTCCAGGATCCTGGCCGAGTACCTCGACCAGGTCTGCGAGCAGATGGCCGACGTCTATACCCGGGAGAGGGAGAACTGGCTGCGGCGGCGCAACGCCGCGTGGACGGCCCGGATCGGGGACCTGCTATCCGGTGAGCGGGTCAGCGTGAGCGCGGCCGAGGCCGCCCTGAGCTACCGGCTGCGCCAGTACCATGTGGGCTTGGTGTGCTGGACCGCCGGCGCCGACAGTCTCACCGGGCTCGGGCATGCGGTCAGCCACCTCGCCGCGCAGATCGCCGGCGGCGAGCCGGTTTTCCTGCCCCGTGACCAATCCAGCGCCTGGGCCTGGCTGCCGCTGGGCATCCGGGACAGGTCCGGCGCCGCCGCAGCCGCCGCGGCCGGGGCGGACGGCGACCTGCATTTCGCCTTCGGCCAGGCGGCCTGGGGCCTCACCGGGTTCCGCCTGACCCACCAGCAGGCTCTCGCCGCCCAGGCGGTCGCGCTGGCCGCGGGCAGCCCGCCGCGAGTGGTGACGTTCGGCCAGGTCGCGCCGGTGGCCATGATGCTCGGCTCGGCGGACCTGCTGCGGGCGTGGGTGCTGGCCACCCTGGGCGGCCTGGCCACCGACGACGAGCACCACGCCCGGCTGCGGGACACGCTGCTGGTCTTCCTGCAATCAGGCAGCAGCTACAAGACAGCAGCCGAGCAGATGGTCCTGCACAAGAACACCGTGCATTACCGGATCCGCAAAGCCGAGGAAAGTCTAGGCCGGCCAGCCGCCCGCAACCGCTACGACATCGCACTCGCGCTGAAAGCCAGCCACTGGCTCGGCTCAACCGTGCTGCAACCCAGCGCTACCGTCGGCCGTCCGGGTGGGCGGCCTGGACCGGATCCATCCGCCTTGAGGTGTTCGGCGACCTGCGCGAATACGATGCCCTGGGCCGAGTCGTGACGAATCCCTGAGGCATTGAAAGCCATCTGACCCGGCCAGACCGACACCACCACAACCGCGGCCCAGGAAGGCACCACTCGGAGACCGAGTTCCGGTTGAGCGTCCTACTCAACATCGGATAGGAACGACTGACCGCTGCGCCGCCGGGATGGGTGTGGCTAGTAATTGATCTCGGACGTGTCAATGCGGGACATGATGCGGTCCGCGGCCAGGCCGAGGCGTCGCAGCTGCTCCGGCGACAGGACGTCGATGACGAGCGATCGCACATGGGCCACATGCCCGGGCGCCGCCTCGGCAAGCGTCTGGAAGCCCAGGTCGGTCAGGATGGCATTGGTAAACCGCCCGTCGGCCGGATCGGCCTCCCGGCGCAGCAGACCTCGCTCCTCGAGCCGCTTGACCAGGTGCGACAGCCGCGACAGCGACGCGTTGGCCAGGTCGGCCAGCGAGCTCATCCGCAGGGTTCGCTCCGGGCTGTTGGACAGCCTGGCCATGACCTGGTACTCGACCATCCCCAGGTTGGAATCGCGGCGCAGCTGCTGATCGATCGACCAGGGAAGCCAGGTCATCAACCGCACTACGGACAGCCAGGAGTCCACTTCCGCGGCGGTTAGCCACTTCACCGGCGGCTGCTCGGCACCCTGGCGGGCTCCTTCGGACATAGACCAAAGATACCGATCACTCGATGATTCAAGTGGTAGGTGGGCTCCGGCGCGGTGCTTGCCCGCGCCGGAGCGCACTGTCTCCGATGCTCAAGGTCACACCCGGAACGGCTCGGCGCCCGCTTCGGTCTGGACGGTCCAGGTGCCGTCCTTGCGGAAGCTGGCCGCCGTGGCATAGCTGTCCTCGAGGAACTGGAGGTAGGTCACCTGGCCGTCGACGACCTTGACCAGGATCGAGAACGGGGAGCTCACCACCTTGCCCAGGGAGTTCGACTTGTAGCGGAAGTCACCGAATACGGCCACGTTCTCGTCGGAGCCGAACATTGTGGTCACGTTGAACGCCTGGTTCTCCCAGCGGCTGAACATCGTGCCGAGATTATCGAGGAACGCTTGCGGGCCGTGCGAGGTGCCGGCCCACGGCATGATCTTGTTCAGCTCAGCGTCCTCGGTGTTGAGCGAGACGTAGGTGGCGTCCGGGGCAACGACGCGGTGGACGACATCGGGATCCAGCAGGTTCTGCATCCACTGGCCGACGACCTCGATCGGGCTGGTAGGCATGTCAGTCTCCTTCTCGGGCGGGGCGCCGGAGTTAGGCCTGGAACGGCGGAATGGCATGGACGACGGTCTTGGCTTCCTGGAACTCGGTGATGGCGAGGGGGCCCCGCAGGCGGCCGATGCCGCTCTGCTTGTAGCCGCCCTCGGCGAAGCCGTCGTTGATCGCCGCCCACGTGTTGGTCCAGACGGTGCCGGCGTGGATTTCGCGGCTCACCCGGCGGCTGATGTTGATGTTGTTGGTGAAGATGCCGGCCGCCAGGCCATATTCGGTGGCGTTGGCGCGCGCGATGGCGTCGGTCTCGGTATCGAAGACTTCGAAAGTCGCGACCGGGCCGAAGATCTCCTTCTGGACCAGGTCGGTGTTGACGTCCTCGACCTCGAGCAGAGCGGGCCGGTAGAACGCTCCGGCGGCGAGGGCGCTCTCGGTCGCCGGGCCACCGCGCACGACCGGCTTGGCGTAAGCCAGGGCCGCCTGGACCATGCCCTCGACGCGGATCACGTCGGCCTTGTCGATGAGCGGGCCCATATCCGTTTCCTGGTCCATCCCGTCGCCGACGCGGACGTTTTCGAGGATGGCGGCCAGGCGGGTGCGGACCTCATCGGCCACCCCGCGTTGGACCAGGATCCGCGAGCCCGTCATGCAGAACTCCCCGCCGAAGGTGGTGATCCCCGCTGCGAGCAGCGGAACGATGCTGTCGAGGTCGGCGTCGTCGAAGACGATCATCGGCGTCTTGCCGCCGAGCTCGAGGTTCATCCGCTTGAGGGTGGGGGCGCCGTTCGCGGCGACGATGCGCCCCACTGTGGTGCTGCCGGTGTAGCTGATGACCTGGACGTCGGGTGAGGCGACCAGGTAGGGAGCGCCCGTGTTGCCGGACTCGGTGAAGATGTTGACGACGCCGCGGGGCAGCGACGTGACCTCGGCGATGATCTGCGAGACCAGGTTGGCCACGAGCGCGGTCTGCCCGGGCATCTTGACCGCGACGGTATTCCCCGCGGACAGGGCCGGGGCGAGGGACCGGATGAGCAGGGCGACGGGAGAGTTCCAGGGCACGATGATGCCGACGACGCCTGCGGGCTCGGCGTAGGTGCTGAACCACTGTCCCGGCGCGACCTCGGCCGAGATGCCGGTGTCGGTCAGGGCCTGGGCCGCGTTGTGCCGGAGCGTGGGGCTGGGAGATGTCCCCTCGAACAGGCCTTCGGCGATCTTCTTGCCGTTTTCCTTGGTCACCAGCGTGCCGAGCTCTTCGGCGTGGGCGTCGAAGCGGTCGGCCATCTCAACCAGGGCCCGGTGACGCAGGCTGCGGTCCCGGGACCAGGGCGACGTGTCGAACGCGCGACGGGCGGCCGCGATAGCCGCGCGGGCCTCGGCTTCGCCGCCGTCGGCCCACCGGCCCAGCACCGCTCCGGTAGCAGGGTTGATCGACTCCGAGACGGTGTCGGAACCGGTCCATTCACCGTCGATCCAGTGCTTGGCGATCTCGCTCATGTGCAGCTCCTTCAGCGCTACGCGAGTGATAGTCACTTGATGAGTCAAGTTATACGTTGCTATGACTTGAATCGTCAAATGATTCAGATACGGGAGCCCACCGACCCGGCAGAGCCGCACTACAGAGCTCTGGAGACCGGAGAAGTCAGCTTGATTAAACTTGATCGCTCAAGTCGTGACGGATCTAGATTCATCCGTTGCTACAGGTGCGGCGACGCGTTCTGCGCTGGCGAGATGCGCCGACCTACTCCTTCAGCAGGCGGTCGGTGAGGACGATCTCGACGATCGCCGGGACCGTGTCCTGACGGGCCCAGTCGCGCTGCAGCTCGACCGCGAGGGAGACCCAGCTGACCGGCTGCCCGCCGGCTTGGATCACGCGGTCAAGGCCGGCGCGATGGGCCTCGGGTGAGGTGCCGCCGATCGCGTCGACCACGGGGTAGACCTCGTATCCTTCGCGCAGCGCGTCGAGCGCGGTGAAGGCCATGCAGATTTCGGTCCACAGGGCGCAGAGGATGAGCTTGCGGCGGCCGGTGGCGTGGACGGCCTGGACGAATTCGATGTCCTCCCAGGAGTTGGTCGTGGTCCGGTCGAGTGTGCCGAAGCTAGCGGCCATCACGGTGACCGGCTGTCACCTGATTCCGGTGATTTGGGCCCTGCCGCTTGTACCTGATCGCCGACGAGTTCCGCCATGGGAACTACCGCAAGCGACGGACGGCCGCCGCCAGCCGGAGAAGGTCTCGCCGCCCAGGCTATTAATATCGATATTTTCTTGACCTGTCGACAGAAACGGGATAGACCTGGAGTGGTAGCCCTGGTGCATCGCCTGGGCTGCGGACCGGGATGGCGCTCGGAGGGAGACGGCGACGCGATGAGCTTGCATGGCCTGACATCGATAACTTTGGGTGTCCCGGACGTGGACGCGGTCGCGTCCTACTACGAGGACTTCGGGCTGCGCCGGATCGGTGACCGGCCGGGCCGCGGCCTGGTTTTCGCCACCGCCGACGGCGGCGAGCAGCTGGCGCTGCGGTCTGCCGAGCGGCGCCGACTGCTGGAGATCGGGATCGGCGCCGACGATCCCGATGACCTGGGCCGGGTCGAGGCGGGCCTGCGGCGGCTCGGGGTGGAGTTCGAGCGCGACGCGGCGAGCCTGCGGGTGCGCGATCCGAACTCGGCGCTTCAGGTCAGCGTCCAGGTCAGTCCGCGGATCACTGAGGCGGCCGCCAAGCAGGAGCCGACGAACGGCCCGGGCCGGCCCGACCGGCCCAACGGCCGGGCGCCCGCGATCGAGCGGACAGGCCGGGTCCAGCCGCGCAGGCTCGGGCACGTGGTGGTGGGCTCGCTTGATCAGGAGGCGTCGCAGCGGTTCTTCACCGAGGGCCTGGGGTTCAAGGTCAGCGACCGGGTGCCGGGGCTGGCCTCGTTCATGCGGTGCTCGACCGATCATCACAACCTGCTGGTGCAGCAGGCACCGCTGAATTTCCTGCATCACACCGCGTGGGAAGTCGACGACATCAACGAGGTCGGGCGGGGTGCCACGGCGATGCTGGAAGGCCATCCGGAGCGGCACGTCTGGGGGCTGGGCCGCCACCACATCGGGTCCAACTTCTTCTGGTACCTGAAGGACCCGGTCGGCAACTTCTCCGAGTACTACTCGGACCTGGACATCATCCTGGATGACCAGCTGTGGCAGCCGTCGGTCGTCGAAGGCGCCCGCGGCCTGTACAACTGGGGTCCCCCTCCCCCGCCGTCATTCATTCACCCCGAGGACCTGGCCGCGCTGATGACCGGAAGTCACGCGCCCACGGCCTGATCCCGGCCGGAAGGAGACTTCATGCGTATCGGGCGCGCCAATGGCCGTCTCGTGATCATCGACGGCGACGGGGTCGTCGACGCCGCGACCGTCAGCGGCGGCAGGTTCAGCGCCGACCCCGACCAGGTATTCGCGGTGTGGGACCGGTTCACCGAATGGGCCCAGGGGCACGCCGGTCCCGGCAGGCGCACCGGCCAGCTGGTGCCGCAGGAGCTCGGCGCGCCGGTGCTGGCCCCGTCTCAGGTGTTCGGCATCGGCCTGAACTACCGGGAGCACGCCGCTGAGTCCGGTGTCGACGCGCCGGACGTGCCGCCGGTGTTCACCAAATTTCGCAGCTGCCTGGCCAGTCCCTTCGCCGTCGTCGAGCTGCCCAGCGACCGGGTGGATTGGGAGGTCGAACTGGTCGCGGTGATCGGCCGGCCCGCGGAACGGGTGCCGGAGGAAAAGGCCTGGTCCTACGTGGCGGGCGTGATGGTAGGCCAGGATTTGTCGGAGCGGACGGTTCAGCTCGCCGGCCCGGTGCCGCAGTTCTCGCTGGGCAAGTCGTTTCCCGGTTTCGGCCCGATCGGGCCGTGGCTGGTGACACCCGACGAGCTGCCGGACCGGGACGATCTGCGGCTGCGCTGCTCGGTCGACGGCCGGGTGCTGCAGGACGGCCGGACCCGGGACATGATCTTCTCCGTTCCCGAGCTGGTGGCCCGGATCTCCGCCGTGTGCCCCATGCTGCCTGGTGACCTGATCTTCACCGGCACCCCGTCCGGGGTCGGCATGGGGCGGCAGCCGCAGGAGTTCCTCCGGCCTGGCACGACGCTGGTCAGCACGATCGAGGCCCTGGGTGAGCTGCGGAATACGCTGGTCGCCGGGCGGGGATTTCCGCGGCCGGGCGGTGACGGGTGAGCGCGGACGGCGAGCCGATCTGGGTGCCCGCCCCGGACGACGTCGCGGCCGCTAACGTGTCACGCTTCGCCCGCTGGCTCACCCAGCAAGGACGGGCCCGGCTGACCGGTGACTACCTGGAGTTGTGGCGGTGGTCGGTAGACCGGCTCGATGAGTTCTGGTCAGCGGTGTGGGACTACTTCGGCCTGCACTCAGCCACCCCGCATGAGCGGGTGCTGTCCGGGTCGGTCATGCCGGATGTCCAGTGGTTCACCGGCGCGCAGGTCAGCTACGTCGAGCAGGTATTCCGCGGGCGCGACCCGGAACGGATCGCGCTGATCGACGCGCGGGAATCCGCTCAGCCGGGAGCAGGGCCGGTCAGCCGCGGCCTGACCTGGGGGATGCTGCGCGAGCAGGTCGGCGACCTGGCCGTGATGCTGCGGGATCTGGGCATCGGCCCCGGGGACAGGGTCGCCGGGTACGTGCCGAACACGGCCGAGGCGGTCATCGCCTTCCTGGCCACGGCCAGCCTGGGCGCCGTCTGGTCCGGTTGCGGCCAGGACTACTCGCCTGCCGCGGCGGCCGAGCGCCTGGGACAACTGGAGCCATCGGTGCTGATCGCAGCCGACGGGTACCGGTACGGCGGGCGGGAACTCGACCGACGCGGGGCAGTCCGCGAGCTGACTGCGCAGTTGCCGACCCTGCGCGCGACGATCGTCTTTCCCCGGCTGGGCCTGCCCGCTGAAGCGGCGGCCGGAACGCTCAGCTGGCCTAGCCCGGCAGGTTCTGCTGACCTGGTACCGCGAGCGGTACCGTTCAGCCACCCGCTATGGGTGCTGTTCTCCTCGGGCACCACCGGCCTGCCCAAGGGGATCATGCACAGCACCGGCGGTGTCCTGCTCGAGCACCTGAAGGCGATGTCGCTCAGCCTTGATCTCGGCGAACAGGACACCTTCTTCTGGTACACCTCGCCGAGCTGGATGGTGTGGAATTACCTCGTCTCCGGCCTGCTGGCCGGAGCCCGGATCGTCTGCTACGACGGGAGCCCGAGCTACCCGTCGTGGGATGCGCTGTGGGCGCTGGCCGCCGAGCATCGCGTCACGCTCCTGGGCACTAGCCCCGCGCACCTGCGCGGCTGCGCCCAGGCCGGCGTGGAACCTGCCCGTGACCACGACCTGTCCGCGCTGCGGTCGCTCGGGTCGTCGGGCTCGGCGCTGCCCAGCGACGCCTACTTCTGGGTGGCCGATCATGTGGGCCGCAGGGTCCGCGTCAACTCGACATCAGGAGGGACGGACGTGGTCAGCGCCTTCGCGGGTGGCTCGCCGATCTTGCCGGTGCGGCCGGGCGAGCTGTCGGCACCGTGCCTGGGGGTGGCCCTCGACGCGTGGGACGAGCGCGGCCAGCCGGTGCGCGGCAAGGTCGGTGAGCTTGTCGTCACCAAGCCGATGCCGTCGATGCCCGTCTCTTTCTGGAACGACCCAGGCGGCTCGCGGTACCGGGAGGCCTATTTCGCGACCTATCCCGGGGTGTGGCGGCACGGTGACTGGATCACGATCACCGACCGCTGCTCAGTGGTAGTACACGGGCGATCCGACGCCACGCTGAACCGGCACGGCATCCGGATGGGCAGTTCGGACATCTACCATGTGGTCGAGCAGCTGGCTGAGATCGCCGAGGCCTTGGTGGTGGGGGTCGAACGGCCGGAGGGTGACTACTGGATGCCGCTGTTCGTGGTGCTCAACCCCGGGCATGAACTCGGCGACGCGCTGACCGCCAGGATCCGGCAGGCCATCCGCGAGGGAGCCTCGCCCCGGCACGTGCCCGACGAGATCATCGCCGTGCCGGCCATCCCGCACACCCGCACAGGCAAGAAGCTCGAGATCCCGGTCAAGCGGATCCTGCAGGGCGGCGATCCGAGCCAGGTCATGGCGGCCGGCGCGGTGGACAACCCGGACGCTCTGCGGTGGTTCGCCGCCTACCAGACAAGGACCTCCATCGCATGAAGACAAGCGTGCTGATCCCCACGACCGGCGACATCGCCACCGTGCGCGAGCACGCGGCGCTGGCCGATCAGCTCGGGTATGACTCGATCAACTGCTCGCACATCGCCGCCCGCGATTCGTTCACGACCCTGGCCGGACTGGCCTACCTGGCCCCCTCGGTGACCTTGGCCACGGCGGTGGCCCCGATCTATCACCGCTCCCCCGCGTCGATGGCGCAGACGGCCGCCACGATCGACGACCTGTCCGGCGGCCGCTTCCGGCTCGGGCTCGGCACAGGTCACCGAGCCACCATGGGCGGCTGGCACGGGCAGGACATCGGGAGCCCGGTGGCCGAGATGCGCGAGTACGTGGCGCTGGTCCGTGCCCTGCTGGCGGGCGACGACCCGCCGGCCGGCCAGCGCTGGAACTCGAGCTTCGCGTTCAACGGCTTCAAGGCCCGGGCGGACGTGCCCATCTACCTGGCGGGCCTGTCTCCGGCCATGCTGCGCCTGGCCGGAGAGATCGCCGACGGGGTGGTGCTATGGGCCTGCCCCGCCTCCTACGTCGGGGACGTGGTAGTGCGGGAGGTGTCAGCGGGCCGGGCGCGGGTCGGCCAGGATCTCACCGGGTTCGACATCTGCGCTGCCGTCCCGAGCGCTGTCGTCGCCGATCCCGCGCTTGCCCGCCAGGGCATACGAGCGGAGCTGCATCGCTACTTCGGCCTGCCTTTCTACCGGGCCATGTTCGCCCAGGCGGGCTACGAAGCCGACATCGCGGCCTACGACGCCGCGGCTGACGTCGCTGCCCAGCGCGCCGCGATCAGCGACGCATTCATCGAGGACCTCTGCGCCATCGGGAATCCGGAGGACGTGGTGGCGGGCCTGGCGCGTTACCGGGCCGCGGGCGCCACCAACCCGATGATCACCAACATCACCGGCACTGACCTGCGCCCGACCCTGCATGCGGCCGCCGCTGCAGACGGGCGCCGTCAGGACGGCTGAGCGTGGTCTTGCGGGGCGGGCGGCGTCAGGTTGTCCACGCCGTGCTCACGGGCGTACGCGATCAGCAGAGACGGGGCGCGGTCGATGTGCTCGGTCAGCACCTCAATGGCCCGGTCCGCGTCGCGGGCGAGCGCCAGGTCCTTGAGCTCCCGGTGCTCCCGGGCCAGGTCGCGCTGGTGATCGTCGGTGAGTACCCAGTACCACCGGCGGTAGAGCTCGGCGCTGTCCCGGAGCGAGTTGGCCACCGACTCGAGCCGGCGGTTGCTGCAGCCGGTCAGCAGGCTCTGATGGAAGTCACGGTGCTGGACCGACCAGTCCTCGCTGACCGTTCCGTCATCCCGGGTGACGGGCGTCCGCTCGAGCCGGTGGTGCGCAGCCAGGATCCCGGTCTCCCACTGCAGGTCGCCGCGCTCGACCGCCAGGCGCAGAGCGAGCGATTCGACCTGGATGCGGGTCTCGGTCAGCTCGGCGATGTCCTCGATCGACAGGTCGCGCACCCGAAAGCCGCGCTGCGGTGTCGCGATCAGCAGGCCTTGCTCGGTCAGGCGGGTGAGCGCCTCCCGGATGACGGACTGACTCACCCCGAACCGTTCGGTGAATTCGACCATCTTTAGCTTCTGGCCGGGATGGAGGCCGCCGTTAAGCAGCTCGGACCGAATTACTTCGTACACCTGTTCGGTACGAGTTGCGGCAGTCGTCACCCCAGCAGCATAGCTCATTTTCCCCAGTTAACGTTTTCTGCAGAAAATATCGATAAACTATTGATCTGTCGATTCTTGGCTGATTAACTGACGCAGAGGAGCCCGGCACCACCCGAAGGGTGATGCCCTGAGCTGGAGGCGGCCGATGTCGATTCCCGGTTCTGAGACTGTCGAGGTGCCCGTGCTGATCGTCGGGGCCGGGCCGGCCGGGCTGGCCCTGTCCGTCGCCTTGTCGCGGTACGGCGTGGGGCATCTTGTCGTGGAGCGGCACCGGGACACCGCCCATACGCCGCGTGCTCACATCATCAACCAGCGCACGGTCGAGATCTTCCGGCACCTGGGGATCAGCGACCGGTTCCACGCGGTCGCCACGCCGCAGCACCTGATGGCCAACAACCTGTGGGTGACTACCCTGGCCGGCCTCGAGGTCGCGCGATCCGAAACGTGGGGAACCGGCGCCGAGCGAGCCGCCGACTACCGGATGGCGAGTCCCGAGCCGATGGCGAACTGCCCGCAGACCGTGCTGGAACCGATGCTCCTGGCGGCGGCCCGGGACACGGGTGCCGACATCCGGTTCGGCTGGGAGTTCACCAGCCTCGCGCCGGATCAGGACGGCGTCACCAGCGTGATCCGCGAGCGTGACGGAGAGTCGACGCTGACCGTGCGGTCCCAGTACGTGGTGGGCGCCGACGGAGCCCGCAGCCGGGTCCTCGGCCAGGCCGGGCTGACGGCGGAAGGACCCGACGATCTGGCCAGGGCCGCGAACATCTGGTTCCGCGCCGATTTGTCCCGGTACCTGGCGCACCGCCCCGGAGTCCTGACCTGGAACGTGATGCCGGGGCCGCTGCCGCCGCTGCGGCTCGGCACGATGATCTGCCACAAGCCCTTCACCGAGTTCGTGCTGGCCTTCATGTACGACCCGGAGCAGGTGTCGCTGGACGCGCTGAGCGCCGACGAGCTGAGAGAACGGATACATGCCTTCGTGGGCGAGGATGTCGAGGCCGA
The DNA here is from genome assembly GCA_963790065.1 of uncultured Actinomycetes bacterium. Lineage (GTDB taxonomy): Bacteria > Actinomycetota > Actinomycetes > Streptosporangiales > Streptosporangiaceae > Palsa-504. Next base: position 217,418 of record CAWBNK010000007.1, read on the forward strand.
GATCCTCGGCGTCGCCGGATGGCAGGTGCGGGCGCAGATCGCCCCGGCCTATTCCGCGGGCCGCGTGTTCTGCATGGGCGACGCGGTTCACCGGCACCCGCCGACCAACGGCCTCGGGCTCAACATGTCCATCGCGGACGCGTACAACCTCGGCTGGAAACTGGCTCTCGTCCAAGCCGGGCGGGCGGGCACCGCGCTGCTGGACAGCTACTCCCCCGAACGGCAGCCCGTCGGGGCGCAGGGCGTCCAGCGCGCCATCACCAGCCTGCAGGAAGGAGCCGCGATCGAGGCCGCGCTCGGCTTCGAGCCGGCCCAGCCCGCCGAAGCGGGCTGGGCCGCCCTCAACACCTTGTATGAACCCGGGCCGGCCGGCGATGAGCGCAGGAACGCGCTGCACAAGGCGATCGAGCTGAGCAACTACCAGTTCAACGCGCACGGCATCGAGCTCGGGTACCGCTACCGCAGCGACGCCATCGTCGACGACGGCAGCCCGGACCCCACCCCGGCACGTGACCCCCAGCTGTACTACCAGCCGACCACCCGCCCCGGCGCCCGGCTCCCGCACGCACGGCTCGAGCACGACGGCGTACCGGTTTCCTCGCTCGACCTCGTTGACGACCTGGGCTTCGCACTGCTCACCGGGGTCGGGGGCGAGGCATGGGCCGGGCCGGCCGCGGAAGTCTCCGCACGCATCGGGGTACCCGTCCGCGTCCACGTCATCGGAGGCCGCGAAGGCGTCACTGACCCTTACGGCGAGTGGGCTGGGTTGCGGGAGGTGGAGACCGCAGGCTGCGTCCTGGTGCGCCCGGACCGGCACGTGGCCTGGCGATCCATGCGCTACACCCCCGACAGCGCGCGGCAGTTCCCCGCCGTCATCGAGCAGGCACTCGGACTGGCGGGCCGGTGACCTGATGCCGAGCAGGCCGGGTGTCGCGATCGTGGGAGCGGGCCCCGCCGGGTTGGTGGTTGCGCACCTGTTGCAGCGCGAGGCCATACCGTTCGTGGTGTTCGAGCGGCAGGCGCTCGCAGAGCTGGCCCGCCTCCCCAAGGCGGGACTAGTCGAGTACCGCACCGTGCAACTGCTGGCCCGGGAGGGCATCGCGGGCTCCATCTTGGAGTTCACTACTGAGAATCATCGCTCCGAGTTCCGCACGCCGGACGAGTCAGTGCTGCTGGAGTACGCCGCCTTGACCGGCGGGCGGCCGCACTACATCTACCCGCAGCATGAGCTGGTGCAGCGCCTGTTCGAGGCGCTGACCGCGGCAGGCGGCGACGTCCGGTTCTCCCATGCCGTCCGGGCGGTGACCCAGGATCCCAGCGGAGTCGTCCTGTCGGTCGAGGGGCCGGACGGTGAGCTGTCGCAGGTCCGGTGCGAGGCCGCAGTCGGGTGCGATGGATCAAGCAGCCTCGTCTCGGCGGCCATGACGGAGGCCCAGGTCAACGAGCAATTGCTGCCGGGCCGGTTCCTGGTCATGGTGGCCGCGGGCCCGCCCTTGGAGCGGCACACCATTTACGCCGCGCATCCCCGCGGGTTCGCCGGGCAGATGCGCCGCGGCCCGGCTCAGACGCGTTATTACCTGGAGATCCCCGGTAGCGACATCGCCGCGGACTGGCCGGAGCAACGGGTCCGCGACGAGCTGGCGGCCCGCCTGGGAATCGGCAGGCCGCTGGATGCGCCGCTGGGCGAGATGGGAATTCTCGATCTGCGGGTCAGGGTGATCGAGCCGATGCAGCAGGACCTGCTGTTTCTGGCCGGCGACGCGGCCCACTTGATTACGCCGGCGGGCGGCAAGGGCATGAACCTCGCCATCCAGGACGGCATCGAGTTGGCCCACGGCCTCATCGAGCGCTTCGGGCCACGGCAGGACGACGCGCGGCTGTCGGCCTACTCACGGACACGACTTCCGTCGATCTGGCAGACCGAGGCCTTCTCCAACTGGTTCCTGCACGTACTCCTCACCAGCCTGCGGGATGGGAAAGAACCATCCGCCGCCGTGCCCGGAGGCTTTTCCCACGGGCTGAGGCACGGCTGGATCGCCGCCTTGCAGAACGACCCGCTCTTCGCGCGCTGGTTCGCCCACGCCTACGCGGGAGTGGACCCTGATTAGCTTGGTTTGCCTGAGGTCAGCGGCCAGCGCGGTGCGACGCGACTGAGCCGGCCACCGCACCGGCGTTACGCGCCCACGCGGTCCAGCTGGCGCAGCGCCTGCTCATCGAGCGTCACGCCCTCGGCGGCCAGGTTCTCCCGCAGGTGGGCGACCGAGCCGGTGCCGGGAATGAGCAGCACGTTGGGAGCTAGCCGCAGCAGCCACTGGAGGGCGACCTGCGCCGGCGTGATACCGAGACGGGCGGCTACCTGGCTGACCACCGGGCTGGTGAGCACGGGGTTGTCCTGGCCGCGCGGCCAGCCGAGCGGGCAGAACGGCACGTACGCGATGCCGCGCCCGAGGCATTCCTGGAGCACGGGGGTATCGCGGCGGTCGGCGAGGTGGAACAGGTTCTGTACGCACACGATGCCGGTTCCCGCCACGGCGTGCCGCAGCTGGCCGAGGCTGACATTGCTCAGGCCCACCCCGGCGATGAGGCCCTCGTCACGGGCCGCCACCAGCACGGCCAGCTGGTCATCGAAGCGTGCGTCGACGTGGCCGCCGCCCGGCAAGCGGAGGTTGACCGCGGCCAGCTGGCCGATCCGCAGGCTGCGCAGGTTGTCTTCGATGCCGGCGCGCAGCTGGTCCGGATCGCCGGACGGCAGGACGGCGCCGCGGTCGTCGCTCCGGACCGCGACCTTGCTGACGATCGCCAGCCCGTCGGGGTAGGGGTAGAGCGCGTCACTGATCAGGTCGTTGACGGCGCCGGGACCGTAGTACTGGGCCGTGTCGATGTGATCGACTCCGGCGGCGACCGCGGCCCGCAGCACGCCGATAGCCGCCGCGCGGTCCGGCGGGGTCCCGGCCGCGAACGGGCCGGCGAGCTGCATCGCCCCGTACCCCGACCGCCGGACCTGCAGCTGGCCGAGCGGGAAGACCGACATCATGCCACAGTCCTATGAGCAGGGGTGGTGAGCGACCATCACCTGATCCAGGTGATTCACCGGCCTGCCTCCGGGTGAGCTACCTCGCCCCGGCGTCCCAGCAGCGCCCAACCCGAGGCAGCAACGCCCAGCCCGACGAGGATGGCGAACCCGAGCACGGTGTTGGGTGCGCTCGCGCCTAGGCTGAGCGCGACTCCGGCTCCGATCACCGGAACCGCGAGCCCTACATACAGCGCAATGAGCAGGTCCGACGTCATCGCGACGCGGCTTTCTGGCGGGCTTGCTTCGAGCACGATCCCGGTGGTCCCTTTGAAGACAGCACCAGAACCCGCGCCGATCAGCGCACCCGCGATCAGGAACAGCACGAGGTTCGGGGCGGAAAGGCGCACGGAAACAACCAGCAGCACGAGACCCACGAGCATGGAGATCGTCCCGAGGGCGAGCACGCGCGACGCTGCCAGCCGGACCGTGGCCAGCTGGGACGCCACTCCGCAGGAAAACAACAAGAAGAGAGAGGCGCCGGACAGGGCGAGCGAGGGATGGTGCAGGGTGGTGGCGAGGAAGAGCCCGGACAGCCCGGCGAACAGGCCATTTGCGGCGAAACCGGCCAGGGTCGCGGATGCCGCCGGCACGGGAAGCCTGACCTGGCGTCGCGCACCGGCCGGCCGGTTCTGCGTTGCCGCCCGGGAAGCCGGCGCACCCGTCTCGGGCGTGACCCACAGGCCGATCAGGGCAACCGCTCCAAGCGCGATGAACACTAGGTACGGCACGGTCAGCGGCTGGCTCACCCACTGCGCCAGGCAGCCGGCGATCAACGGTCCGACCCCGAGTGCGCCAACATTCACCGACGTGCCGATGGTCCTGGCCCGGGCGACCGATGCGTTCGGATCCGCGCGCAGGCGCAACTCGACCAGGTACGTGATGGCGGGGCCCGCGGCCAGCCCGACCGCCACCCCGGTGAGCGCGCGCCCGATCAGGAGCCCCGGCAGGTCCTTCCACGCTGCGAGCACCCCCATGGCCACCATCATCATCGCGACGGCGCCGAGCAGCATGCCCCGGCGCCCGATGCGCGCAGTGAGGGAGCTGTCCCTTTGCAGCGTGGCGATCGTGCCGGCCGCGAAGATCGCGAAGACCACGGTGATCGTGAGGGCCGAGAGATGATCTCGGGCTCGGTAGAGGCCGTACAGGGGGCTCGGTAGCGTCGCGACCGCCATGACGATCAGGAAGGCGAACGCCACGACCCAAAAGCCGGAGCCAGGCCGGAGTCTGTGCGGTGCAGGCACCGCGGAAGCGTCAATGCCGGCCATCGGGCCTCCGTCTGTGGTGGACACCGTGATCACCAGACCCGCATGCCGCCATCGACGACGAGGTCGATGCCGGTCACGTAGGAGCTCTCGTCGGAGGCGAGGTACAGCGCGGCGTTCGCGATGTCCTCGGCCTGGCCGAACCGGCCGAGGAGCGTCCTGTCGCGCATCTGACGGCCAAACTTCTCGTCGGCCAGCTCCCCTCGAGTCGAGTTGGTCCCGCCGGTACCCGTGATCACGCAGACTTTTCCCGCTAGCCGGCCCGACATCTCAGTGACCTCCCTGAGCTGACGCGGCTCCTTTGTCTCTCTGCTCGTCATGTCGCCAGGCTCGCCTCATTACAGGTGAACTGTGGTCACCGGATTCCGGTGATTCCCCGCCGGTTCGGGGCGCGGCGGAGCCACGCCGGGAATAGCGCGGGGCCGGCTACTGGGCGCGGCCGACCAGTAGCCGCAGCTCCCGCGCGCGCTGCACGGCCGAGAAGCGGTCACGGGCCTGGAGCTTGGCGTAGATGCTGCGGACGTGCGTATTGACGGTATTCACCGAGACCGACAGTTCGCGCGCGATCTCGGGCCTGGACAGGTTCGTCGGGAGATACCGCAGGACCCGCAGTTCGCCTGGGCTGAGCTCTTCCACGGGCGGCGAGGCCTGCCCTTTGGCCGCCGGGGATGCGCCGCGCATTACATCGAGGATGTCGGTCAGCAGGGCGGCGTGGGCCGTCTTGTGCCGCGGCAGCGTCTCAAGCAGCTCCCGTGAGCCGGTCAGCACAAAGGGCAGGACCAGGCGGTCAGCCTCCGCCAGGGCCAGCGCGCGCTCGGCGGAGGCGTGCGCCGCGAGCTCGTCACCGAGCTCACGGTGGGCCAGCCCGGCCAGCAGCTGGGCTTCTACGACCGTGACGTATCCGATGACCGGCGCCCTGCCGCCCAGGACGTCCTGTACCGCGCCGAGGGCCGCGGCCGGGTCGCCCTCGGCGAGGCAGATGACGGCATACGCGTTACGGATCTCGCCTGTACTGGCCCGCTCGTGGTCAAGCGCGGCGAGCTCGGCGCAGGCCTCGCCCGGCAGGCCGAGCCGGGCCCGGGTAGCCAGCATCCAGCCGGTCACCTGGCCCGCCAGCGCGTGCGAGCCTTCTAGCTGCGATTGCAGGTACTCGGCAGCGCTGAACTCCTCGAGCGCCTCATGCAGGCGGCCGCGGCAGGCATGCAGTATGGCGCTCGTCTGATGCAGCAGCAGCCCGATGTCCGGCCCGGTGTCAGCTTGCCGGGCCTGCACGGCGCGCTGCAGCCATCGCTCCGCCTCGTCGAACTCACCCGTCCAGGTCATCACCCCGGCCAGCGTCACCAGCGCGGGCGCGACCACCCGCTCCGAGCCCCATCCGTACCGCTCGGCGAGCGTGACCGCCTCACGGCAGCGCACCTGGGTCGTGGCGAACGAGTGGATCTTCGACGCGAACCCGAGCTGGGACAGGCAGTCGACCTCGACGTAGGGCCGGCCGATCTCCCGGGCCAGGGCGGCGCCCTCCGTCAGGTGGCGTTCGGCGTCGGTGAGCCTCAGGAACCACGCTTCGGCGGTGCCCAGGTTCAGCAGCGCCACCGCGCGCAGGTCGCTTCCAAGCGCGATGTCCTCACCGGACTGCCCGGTGAGCGGGGTGGCGAGGAAGCTGACTTGTTCCAGGACGCCGGCCAGGTCACCGCGCCGGCGTGCCAGCGACAGTTTCAAGGCCGCGATCGCTACCCGGAGGCGGCGCTGATGCTCCGGCGGCGCCGTGGCCGCGTACGCCTCGGCGACGGCCAGGTGGGCGGCCGCCTCGTCCAGGCGCCCCAGGATATGGTCACCCGTGGCCCGCACCAGGGCCAGTTCGGGATGCTCGGTGCCCGGCGGGAAGGCCCGCAACAGCGCCTGGATGGTCTGCGCCTGCCCGTCGAGCGTCAAGCTGAAGCACTGGTCAGCCAGCAGCCGGGCCGCGCCGGGCCAGTCCCCCGCTGCCTGCGTGTGCCGGATCGCGTCGACCACCTGGCCATGCCGGGCGAACCACTGCGCGGCCCGCAGGTGCAGCCCCGGCACCTGCTCGGGCAGCGTCCGGCGCAGCTCCAGCCGGAGAAGGTCACCGAACAGGTGGTGATACCGGAACCAGGTCCGCTCCGGATCCAGCGACACCACGAACGCGTTCGCGTCCTCCAGGTCCAGCAGGATCCGCTCCGAACCCGCTCGGCCGGTCAGCACGTCAGCCAGCTCGCCGTTGACCCGGTCCAGCACAGAGGTCCGCAACAGCAGGTCCTGCACCTCGCCCGGCTGGCGTTCGAGCATCTCCGCGACCAGGTACTCCGCGACCGTGCGGTCACTGCCGGAGAACTCCGCCACGAACCGCTCTGGATCGGGATGACCAGCCAGTGACAGCGACGCCAGCCGCAAGCCCGCTGCCCAGCCCTCCGTCCGCTGGTGCAACAGCGCCACGCCGGCCCCGGACAAGGTGATACCTGAGGCGGCGAGCAGCTCGCGGGTCTCGCGGCCGGTGAACCGCAGGTCCGCCGCGCGGATCTCGGCCAGCTCACCGGCCAGACGCAGCTGATGCACGCGCAGCCGCAGATCGTGACGCGTGGCCAGCATCGCGTGCGCGTGGGCGGGAAGGTCTGTCAGCAGCCGGGTAAGCAGCGCGAGCGCCTCCGGCGAGTTCAGCTCGTGCAGATCGTCGATGACCAGGGTGATGCCGCCGCAAGCGCCCGCTAATTCCGACAGCACCCGGTCAACCATCGCCCGCCCGTTGAACTCGGGTGTCGCAGCCGGCGGTTCCGCACCACCGGCCGTACCGGTGGCCTGGCGGACCGCGCCGAGCAGGGCCAGCCAGAACTGCTGGGCGTCCTGCTGGTCGCGCTGGACCTGCAGGAAAACGAGCAGGTGCCGCTGACCCGGGCGGCCGGCCCAGGCGCGCAGCAATGACGTCTTCCCGCAGGAGCCGAGATGATCGTCACCTTCTTCGTCACTGCGCGATCCAGCGCCGCGAGAAGATCACCCCGTTCGATCAGCCGGGGGGTCACCCGATCCGCTGTCACAGGTCCGCCCTGTGTCCGCGCCTGACGCCCTGCCGCCGACGACACATTCCTCTCGGTATCAGGCCAGCGCGCGTACTGTCAACGTGGCCCCGGCTCGGTGACATCGGCGCCGCCCTCGAACCGTGATCGGCTGCCTCTCGGCATGCTCGCCGGAATGTGCAAGAATCCGCAGGTGGACATGGATGGTCCCGCGGTTGCCGAGCTGATGGCCAGCGTCGCGGCGGCAGTGAGTCGTGAGGTCGCCGCGGTTTCCGAGGACGTCTATGAGGTGATCCTGCGGGAGATCCCGCAGCTGCACGATGACCAGGCGGTGCTCGACTTGCTCGCCTCGAGCGTCCTCAGCAACGTCGCCACGTGCCTGCAGATCATGCAGCACCAGATCGAGCTGAGCGCCGTGCAAGCCCCGGCCGCGTCCCTGGAATACGCGCGCCGGCGGGCGCAGCGCGGCACGCCGCTGACCGCGCTGCTGCGCGCCTACCGGCTCGGGCACACGTGCGTCGCCGACTGGCTGCTCAAGGAGCTGGCCCGGCAGACTGGTGACGCCCAGATGCTGACCGCCGCCACGCTGGGCATGTCCAGGATCGTGGCCGGGTACGTCGACCAGACCTCCGAGGAGATCGTCGCGGCCTATACGAAGGAGAGGGAGAACTGGCTGCGGAACCGCAGCGCCGCGCGGCGGGCGCGGATCCGCGACCTGCTTTCTGGCCAGCGGATCAATGTCAGCACGACCGAGGCCACCCTGGGCTACCGGCTGCGCCAGTACCACGTGGGCCTGGTGTGCTGGTCGGCCGACGCCACGGCGGCGGTAGACAACATCACCCGGCTCGAGCACGCCATCAGCCGCGTTGCCGTGCAGGCGGGCTGCGCAGGCGAGCCTGTCTTCCTGCCGCGCGACGTCTCCAGCGCCTGGGCCTGGCTGCCGCTGGGGATCCGGGACCGGTTCGACGCCGCGGCGGCCAGCACGGCCGGCCTAGACGGCGATATCTACTTCGCGTTCGGCGACGCAGCCAAAGGCACCGCGGGGTTCCGCCTTACTCACCAGCAGGCCATCGCCGCCCAGGCCGTCGCGCTGGCCGGAGGATCTGCCCCGCCGCGGGCGGTGGCGTTCAGCGAGGTCGCGCCGGTGGCGATGATGCTCGGATCGGCAGATCTGCTGCGGGCCTGGGTGCTCAGCACGCTGGGGGGCCTGGCCACCGACGACGAGCACCACGCTCGCCTGCGCGACACCCTGCTCGTGTTCCTGCAGAACGGGGGGAGCTACAAGACGACCGCCGAACGGCTGGTGCTGCACAAGAACACGGTCCAGTACCGGATCCGCAAGGCCGAGGAGAGCCTCGGCCGGCCTGTGGGCGAGAACCGCCATGACGTGGAGCTCGCGTTGCGGGCCAGCCAGTGGCTCGGCTCGTCCGTGCTGCAGGCCCGGGAGCGATCAGCTGCCCCGGCTGGCGCTGGCGTCGTGGCCTAGCCATCAGCTAGAGGTCGTCGGGGGCGTCAGGAGTCCGGGGACCGGGCCGCCACGTCTTGAGCACAGTGCTCACCGGCAACCGCACGATATGAACCAGCCCCTCCGGCACCCGGATCAGGCGACGGAGGAGTACGGGAAGACTCATGATGTCGCCACGCGCCGCAGCCGTCAGCAGGGCAAGGAGGTCCGGGCCGGCTTGGCGGGACGGTTCGGCGAGCTCCACGCGGGCGGAAACCACGGGACCGCGCGATTCGGTCTCCACGTGGCCCAGGCCAGGCAGCAGCGCGAGCATGGTCCGGTTCTCGGCGAGCACTTCGGCGGTGAAGTACTCGATCCCGGCCTCCGCAGCACGCTCGCTTAGGCGCTCGAGCAGCGCGGAGCCGAGTCCGCGGCCCTGCCAGGCATCCACCACGGTCACCCCGACCTCGGCGGTGTCGGGCTGGTCCGGCAGCCGGATGAACCGGCACTCCCCGACGATCTCCTCCGACTCCACCGGCACGGCGACGAGCGCCTCGTGGTCGACGTGATCGACTTCGACCGCCGTCTTGAGGGTGGCTTCGGGAAGCTCGGGCATGATCGTGAAGAACCGCCGGTAACGGGATTGCTCGCCCAGGTTCGCGTAGGCCCGGACCAGGGCCGACGCATCATCCGGCCGGATCTGCCTTATCCGCACGACGTCACCGGAGCGGAGCGTGACCTGCTGCGGCTGGCTCGCTGCGGTCATCGCCAGCCCCTTTCTGCGCCGAGCGGCCGGTATCGATCCCGAACACTACAGAGGCCAGGTGAGCGTGCGATCAACGGGGCCACGGCGGCGCCGATCCTGTTGGCCATGGTGTGCTGCGCCGGCGGCGGGATCATCCGGTCCTCGGTGGTGACCAGGTACCGGCTGGGCTTGGACTGCCAGGCGGCTTCGGTAATCGCTCCGGCCGGGGCGTCCACGTTCCACGGGACCTGCGAGTCGGCCATGAACGCGGCCCGGTCGGCGGGCAGGTCGGCGGCGAACGAGGCGTGGAATTTGTCCCGGTCCAGGAACAGGAAGCCGTCTCATGTGTTTTCCGTGGCGGTGTCATCCGTCTGCGGGCTGGCCTGATTGCAGGCTCGCGATCTGCGCGCGGGCGGCGGCCACTAGTTCGCTGTTGGTGTTCGCGTGGCCGCTGAGGCCCCAGCCCCCGTCGGGGGCCTCGGTGAGCAGTACCCAGGTCCGGCCGGTCAGCGTCGAGTCGCCGGCGGCCGCGGCGGCGATGCTGGTCAGCCGCTCGACGACGGCCAGCTGCTTGCTGCGGTCCAGCGCGCCTGCGTTGGTGAGGACCTGGATCCGTACGTAGTTGCTTTGACCGTCGACGTTGGAGATGTCGCCTGCGGGCAGGTCGTGGACGAAGGCCGCGGTGTTCTGCCGGAACATCGGGATGTCCGGTACTTGCTCGACGGTCATGACCGCGGTGGCCAGGTCGGTGGCGAGCTGGTGCTTATCGGCGAAGGTCCCGGCCGTGGCATAGACGTCGATCATGGGCATGGCAAACCGTCCTTTGGCATATCAGCGAGCGGAAAGATACGGGCTCAGGCAGGGCCGGGTCCCGGGGCTCCGGTCACCTGGCGCAGCAGCCCGAGCACCTCGGTGTCGAGCCGCTGGGCGACCTGCACCGCGGCCGCATCATGGTAGGGGCCGATCGCGCTGGCGACCGTGTCGTAAGCGACTCGGGTTCCTCCGCCTGCCATCTCCTGGATGAGGATGGTGACCGGCGCGTACGAGCCGGCGTCGGCCACGTGGCGGGTCATCTCGCCCATGGTGACCGGGTTGCCGGCGATCAGGCGGACCAGGCGTCGCCCGGCCCAGTCCAGGGCCTGGGGATCGAGGGTCAGCGCATGATCCAGGTCGAGCTGCAGGAACCGCATGAGGCCCGCGCTCCCCTGCGCCTGCGCGACGAGCGAGCTGAACTCCTCGTAGGAGGTACTGGCCGCGAGCTTGCTGAACAGCAGCTCGATGTCGGGCTGGCTGATGCCGCCGAAGACACCGTCCAGTACGTCTGAGAACGGCCGTTCGGTGTCGAAGACGTGGCGGCGCATCAGGACTTCGAGTATGTGCTCGGAAGACATAACTGAACTCGGGTCGCCGGTTCAGATGGAGTTCGCCGCGGTCCGGATGACGTCCAGCACGAAGTCGGGCTGGGACAGCATCGCGACATGGCTGCTGTCGACGTCGTAGGTGTGGGCGCCGATCCGCTTGGCGACGAATCGCTCCAGGTCGGGCTGGACGGTCCGGTCGTTATTGGCGACGATGTACCAGCTCGGCTTCGTCCGCCAGGCCGTGCCGTCGAGCTTCTGGTTGAACAGGTCCACGGCCGGTACGCCCTGGGCCGCCCAGACCAGCCTTTGCTCCTGCTCCGGCAGGTCGCCCGCGAAGCACCCGATGCCCGACGGAAGCATCCATATGCGTCCGTCCGCGATCTCGATGTGGGCGAAGATGTCCGTGGCCGGGAACTGCTCCTGCAGGCTCTGCGACGTCTCGCCCTCATCCGGGGCGAGGGCGGCGATGTAGACCAGCCCGGCGACGCGGTCGTCGGTGCCCGCGGCCGTGATGACCGTGCCGCCGTAGGAGTGGCCGACGAGAACGGCCGGGCTGCTGACCCGCCCCAGCGCACGGGTTACGGCGGCGACGTCGCCTTCGAGCGTGTCGAGGCTGTTCTGGGCGGACACTACCTGGTGCCCGTCCGCCTGAAGCGCGGGGATCACCTTGCTGTAACACGAGCCGTCGGCCCAGAGCCCGTGCGCGAATACGATGCTTGCCTTGGCTGGCATGCCTGCTCCTTCGACGAGACGTCACGATGACGGCTTCACGCTAGGGCGGCCCGCCGGTCCGGGCATCGCACGAACGCGCTATTCCTTAGTGCCGCGCCCGGTGCTCGCCGGTCAGCTGGTGACGTGTTCGTGCCGCCACTGCCCCGGCGAGCGGCCGTGGTGCCTGGCGAACGCCCGGTTGAAGGCGGCGTCGGATCTGTAGCCGGTCCGTCGCGCGACCTGCTTGGCCGTTTCCCCGGAACCCAGCAGAAGCTCGCGGGCCAGTTCCATCCTGAGCTCGGTCAGGTATGCCATCGGCGGCTGCCCGAGAGTGCGGGTGAACCGCTCGGTGAAGACGGTCCGGGACAGGTGGGCATACCGCGCCATCTCGGCGTTCGACCAGGCCCGCGCCGGGTCGGCGTGGATGGCGTCCAGCACGCCGCCGATGTCGGGATCCATGCCCGCGCGCAGCCAGCCCGGGCTGCTCTCGGTGGAGGTGGCCCAGAGTCGCAGCATCTGGATATACATCAGGTCCAGGATCCGCGAGATCATGACCGCGGCGCCGGGGGTCGGCTCGCGCCGCTCCTTGGCCATCAGCCGGTAGCTGACGTCGAACCACTCGTAGCCGAGCTCACGCAGGCGCTCGAAGGCGATTACCTCCGGGAGGGCGGCGAGCAGCCTGTTACTCGCCGCGCCGTCGTGGACGAACGTCCCGGTCAGCCATCTCGTGCCGGGTCCGGTGACCCTCAGCACATGAGCCCGGCCAGCGGGAAGCAATGCGACGTCGCCCGCGCGCAGTACGTGCGGCTCGGCCCCTGCGACCTCAACCTGGACTTCGCCGCCCTCGACGAGGTGAACAGCGCCGACGTCATCGCGCTGCACCGATGTTGTCGGCGGGTCCGCGGCGACTTCCGTGACGTCGTGCCCGGCGAGGTGAACCGTGCGCAGCACGGTCGAGAGAATATCCCCGGTGGGCGCGGAATCCGGACGGACGGCAAATGATTCCGGCGCATCAGGGCTCGCGGATTGACTCATGCCACGAATATGTTCGTTATGCGTCAGTGCACGCAACCCCTCGCGCCGCAGAGACGGGGAAGCTCGCGATGGTCTCCACTCCTCATGTTTCCGGCGCTGGCGGCTCGACCGTGAGCGCCTTCCCGATCCGCGGCCGCGACGAGCAGCTGCATGTGATCACCGGTTTCCTGGAGCGCGTCCGGGCCGGGGTGGGCGGCGTCGCGATCATTGAGGGTGCCGCGGGTCTGGGCAAGACCAGGCTGCTCGCCGCGGCGCGGGCGGCCGCCCGCGCGCTGTCGTTCCGAACCGGGCTCGGTGCCGCGGAGCCAGGCCACAGCTCGGTCGAACTGGCCGTGCTGATGGAGGCGCTGTTCGGCGGGGCCGAATCGCTGATCGACCGGACTGCGCTGGGATCACAGAACGGCTCCCGCGAGGAGCCGTTCTGGCTGCTCCAGGACGTGCAGACCCTGATGGAACGCGCAGCGCTTCAGCAGCCCCTGCTGGTGTGCCTCGATGACGTGCAGTGGGCCGATGCCGGATGCGGCTTCGCCTTGCGCATGCTGACGCAGTGGCTGGCGCCGTTGCCGGTCGCATGGCTGATCGCGGTCCGGCCGAACCAGGGAGCACCGCAGATCCGCCGGGCGCTGGCCGAGCTGACCACCGCCGGGGCCGCGACCATCCGTCTGACACCGCTGACGGCCTCGGCGGTAGCGGAAGTGGCGGCGGACGTACTGGGAGCACCGGCCGGGGGTGACCTCCTGCGGACCCTGGCCGACGTGCAAGGCAACCCATTCCTCATCGTGGACCTGCTGGCCGGCCTGCGCGAGGAGAACGTGGTCCGCGTGGTCGACGGCCGGGCGAGACTGGCGGAGAACCGTGTGCCGCACCGGCTCGAGGACAGCATGCGGCGACGCTTGTCGCGCACCACTCCTGCCGGGCAGCGAGTCGTGACCGTGGCCGCCTCTCTGGCCCGCCAGTTCACGCTCAACCAGATCGCGGCGATGGCCCGCATCGGTGTAGCCGACCTCGTTGATCCGGTTCGGGAGGTCATCGACGCTGGGATCTTCATCGAGGCCGGCGCTCGCCTCGCCTTCCAGCACGACCTGGCTCGGGAGGCGGTCCGCAGCGCCGTACCCAACGCGGTCCGGCGGGCCCTCGACCGGGAGGCGGCTGACGTGCTCCTGGCCAGCGGAGCCCTGCCGGTCGAGGTCGCGGCCCAGCTGGCCGCCAGCGCTGAGCCTGGTGACGTCGCCGCGGTCCGTTCTCTTGCGGAGGCCGCTGAAGTGCTCGGCATGACTGATCCAGGTGCCTCGGCAGACATTGCGGACGCGGCGCTGTCACTGCTCCCGTCACGGCACCCGCTGCGAGGTCCGCTCGTGGCCCGCCGAACGGTGTCCCTGTTCGCCGCTGGCCGCAGCAAGGAAGCACGGGCCTTCGCCGACAACGCCCTCCGTCAGAGCCTGCCCGCCGAACAGGAAGCCGACGTGCGACTGAGCCTGGCGGCGATGTTCGCCATCTCAGCCGACGACCGCGCCGACACCGCCCGGCAGGGCCTGTCCCTCACCGGCCTGTCAGCCGACACCCAGGCCCGGCTGCGGACGTCACTGTTTCACAACCTGATGGTCGCCAGCCGCCTCGCCGAGGGTCTGGCGATCGAGCCCGAGGTGCGCACGAGCGTGCTGTCCAGCACCGACCTCGCGGCGCAGTACTTTTTCCAGATCGGCCGCTCGGCGATGGAATACCAGCTCGGCCGCTTCGAGCATTCCCTGCGGCTGCTCCAGGATGTCGACCCCGGGGTACTGGCCGGTTTCGACGATCCGCGGGAACGCCTGACGCACAGCTATCGCTCGTGGCTGCTGTCCGCCCTCGACCGGCTCGATGAGGCGATCGCGGTCGCCGAGGACGGACTGGCCTCCGCCCAGCGCGACCGGCAGAACTGGGCCGTCCATGTCTTCGAGACGTGGAACGGCCGGAACCTGCTCCACCTCGGCAGGCTCGACGAGGCGAATGCGGTGCTGGAAGGCCGGTTCCACCTCGCCGACGCGCACCTGATCGTCGGAGTCCTGGACGCGGCGTCGGTCGCGGCGCTCGGTCGCACCAAGCTTCACATCGGAGATGAGCGCGGCGCCCATGAGGTCGCCGAGATCGCCAAGGTCATGCTTACGACGACCGCTCCTGTCGTCCGCAGGCATGCCGCGTGGTACCTCGCCGTTCAGGCCATGACCGCCGGCGACCCGGGCCAGGCACACCGCTGGCTGTGCGCGCTCGGCGAGGCAGAGCGGCTCTCGCTGTTCCCCCTCTTCCCGATGGAGGCCGCCGACGATGCGCTGCTGGTCCGCATGGCCCTAGCCGTCGGCGATTCCGAGCTCGCCAAGGCCGTCACCGAGCTCGCCGCGCGCAGACAAGAACTCAATCCCGGCGTGGCGTCCATAGCTGGCGCCGCCGCGCATACCCGGGGCCTGCTCAGCCAGTCCCAGCCCGACCTGGAACAGGCGGCCGCGATTCTCGCGCCCGGCCCGCGGCCGCTGGCGCTGGCAGCCGTGCTGGAGGATCTGGGTTGCACCCGGCTGGCCGAAGGTGACCGCAGCGGTGCGGCGGACGCCTTCGACCGTGTCCTGCGTATCTGCGTCGGCACCGGGGCCGTACGCGACGCGGCCCGGGCCCGGAAGCGGCTACGCGAACTCGGGATCCGGCGCCGGGTCCAGTCGCTGGACCGCCCGAAAGTGGGCTGGGATTCGCTTACCGACGCCGAGCTTGCGGTGGCGCGCCTCGCCGCGGGGGGCTACACCAACCGGGGGATCGCCGACCGGCTGTTCGTTTCACCCCATACCGTGAACACCCACCTGCGTCATGTCTTCGACAAGCTGGACATCAGGTCCCGGGTAGATCTCACCCGAGCCGTCGAACACCATTCATAGCGTTCGGGAAGTACCTACTGGAGAAACCGCTGTCCTACCGTGGAGGTATGACCGCATGGGGCAACCTGCCGCCCGCGCTGCCGCCACACGGCACCGTACTGGCCTGGGCGCGAGGCTGCCGGTGCGAAGAGTGCGAACGCGAGTACCAGCTTTTCGTGTCCGAACTGGCGATGCGAAGGCCGCCGAGGCTGGCCACTCCGCCGGAGCCGCGCAAGCTGGATGCCGACACCCGGGCCCGGCTGGAACCGGCAGTGAGCCAGTCCGAGTGCCCCGTGTGCGGTGCGCTGCGCCATCAGCGGTGCCGCAACCTGGCCTTCCCTCAGCATTTCGCGCCGACTCATCCCGAACGCAGCAGCGGCCCGTGACCGGGGATCCACGGCGGATGACGTGCGTGCCGTCGCCCGCTAGGCCGGAGACGGCCTGAAGGCGTCCAGAGACTGCTGCCGCTGTCTGAGCTTGCGGTTCTTGATCCGGTTGCCGCAGGTGGCCATGTCGCACCAGGCGCCGGCCTGGCTGTGGGAGCGGTCGTAGAAGGCCCATCGGCAGTCCGGGTTACCGCAAGCTTTCAACCGGGGCCAGGTGCCAGCATGCTGGGCGTCGCGGATCACCAGCAGCAGGGGTGAGCAGTCCGGCGTCGGGCTGGGCGGCGGGCGCCGGCCGGGGTCCGCCGCCGTTGGCCGCCAGCATCGCCCGGATGCCCTCGCGCACGCCACGGGCGAGGTGCAACTCGGCCGGGTCCGGGCAGGCTTGATCTCCTGGCCGGGCACCCATGACGGCGCGGTCATGACCAGCAGCCTACCACCCGTGACCATCTAGGCGGTTTGACTGGTCTTATGATGACCTATAAACTTATTTTAATGGTCACAATGCGGCTGGGTGCCGACCCGCCGACGGCCCGGCCGATCGGAGGTGTATGTCATGGTGATCCTGCTCGGACTCGCCGCCGCCGTGCTATACGGCAGCGGTGACTTTCTCGGCGGTATGGCGACACGCAAGGTGCACGTGCTGGCGGTGCTCACGGTCGCCGAAACCGCCGCCGTGATCGCCGCGCTCACCGCCGCGGTGATAGGGCCCGGCCCGGCCGGCCTGGCCGGCCTGGCCTGGGGGATCGGCGCCGGCCTGAGCGGCGGTCTCGGCCTGATCATCTTCTACATCGGCTTGGCGACCGGGCCGATGAGCGTGGTCGCACCGGTGGCGGGGCTAGTGTCCACCATCCTGCCGGTCGCGGTGGCGCTGGCCGAGGGAGAGCGGCCCGGCGCAGGCGTCTACGTAGGCGCGCTGCTCTGCCTGGTCGCGATCGTGCTGGCCAGCTCGGGCGGCGGCACCAGCGCCGCCCCCCGGTCCGACCGGACCGGGCCGGGCCGGGCCATCGGCTACGGCGCCGCCTCGGGCGCCTTGTTCGGCCTGTTCTTCCTCCTCATCCGCAACGCAGGCCAGTCCGGAGAGCTGTGGCCCGTGGCTGCCGGGCGGATCGGCGAACTCGCCATCGTCCTGATCGCCGCAGCCGTGCTGCGGCGCGGCCCGCTGCCGCACGGCGCAGGCGGTCGGCTGCTGCTGGCGGCGGCCGGTGCAGGCGTGATCGATGTCGCCGCGAACATCTGCTACGTGGCCGCCACCAGGACCGGCATGTTCGGCCTGGCCACCGTACTGGCCTCGCTCTACCCCGGCGTCACCGTCCTGCTGGCCAGGGTAGTGCTCGGCGAGCGGCTGCACTGGGTGCAGCGAGTCGGCCTCGGACTCGCCGCGATCGGAATCATCCTGGTTGCAGCATGAGCCCCGGGCTGTGGTCAGTGGCCGCGAATGGGTTCGAGCAGGGTTCATCACCGGCCAGCGCATCGTCGCCGACGTCAGCCTGAATTGGTGCGGCTCTGGGGGGCGATGAGGCCGGTCTCGTAGGCGTAGACGACGGCTTGGATCCGGTCGCGGAAGCCGAGCTTGGCCATGATGTGGCCGACGTGCGTCTTGACCGTGGCCTCGGAGATGTGCAGCAGCGCGGCGATCTCCGTGTTGGACAGGCCGGAGCCGACCTCGGTCAGCACCTCGCGTTCCCTCACGGTGAGCTCGGCGAGGCCTTTGTGGTCCAGGACGCCTTCCGTAGCGGGCAGGTGCGGCAGGAAACGGCCGATCAGGCGGCGCGTGGTGGAGGGCGCCACCACCGAGTCACCGTTATGGATGCTGCGGATGGCGTACAGGAGCTCCTCCGGCGGGGCCGACTTCAGCAGGAACCCGCTGGCCCCGGCGCGCAGCGCGGCGAACGCGTACTCGTCCAGGTCGAACGTAGTGAGAATGAGAACCCGGGGGCGGTCGGCGGCCTGGCAGATCTCCCGGGTCGCGGCCACGCCGTCCAGGCCCGGCATCCGCACGTCCATGACGACCACGTCGGCCGGGCATTCCCGCGCCAGCCGGACCGCGGCGGCCCCGTCGGCTGCCTCCCCCACTACGGTGAGGTCGGGCTGGCTGCCGAGCACCATGGCGAATCCGGCCCGGACCAGGTCCTGGTCGTCTACGAGCAGCACCCGGATCGTCATGCGACACCTCGCGACAGGGTGCGGGGGCCGGGCGGCTCGCTGGCGGGGCGTGGTTCGCGAGGGTCGCGGGCGGGAGGCGACTCGCCGGCCGACGGGAGCGGCAGGCGGGCGGTCACCTCGAAACCGGCGGCGGGCCGCGGGGAGGCCTGGACAGTACCGCCGTACATCGCCGCTCGTTCTCGCATCCCGGCCAGCCCGTGACCCGCGGGGTCCGCACGGACCGCGGGGTCCGCACCGTAGCGCGGCAGCCCGGCGGTACCGCGGCCGTCGTCAGTGACCCGGACCAGCAGTTCGTCCGGGCCGTAGCTCAGTGTCACCTCAGCAGCCGCCCCCGGGCCAGCGTGCTTGCGGACGTTGGTCAGGGCCTCCTGCACGATCCGGTAGGCCGCGAGCGACAGGCCGCCCGGGAGGGGACGCGGGGAGCCCTCTACTGTGTGGCTGACGCGCATGCCGGCCTCACGAGCCTGGATTACCAGCTGGTCGATCTCGGCCGCCGCAGGCGCCGGGGCGAGCGGCGGCGCCTCCGGGCCGGTGTGCAGCACTCCGAGCAGGCTGTTCATTTCCGATAGGGCCTGACGGCCGGTGCGGCCGATCTCGGCCAGGGCCTGACGTGACCGCTCGGGTGCGGCGTCGAAGGCATAGGCGCCCCCGTCGGCCTGCGCGACCATGACGCTGAGGTTGTGAGCGATTACGTCATGCAGTTCGCGGGCGATGCGGGCGCGTTCGGCCGCGGCGGCGATCTGCGCCTGGGTGTCCCGCTCCCGTTCGGCCCGTACGGCGCGTTCCTCCAGCGCGGCGGAGTAGGCCCGCCGGTAGCCCATCGAGTCGCCGAGCACCCAGGCGCTCACCGGGACCAGCAAGTAGAGCACGCCGACCACGAAGAACTCCATCGGACGTCCCCGCTGCGGTCCCGGGTTCCACCGCGCGAAGGCCACCGCGAACAGGACCACGCAGGTTACTAGGCCCGGCAGCGAGACCCGTCTAGCCCGTTCGGCAGCAAGGGTGTAGAGCAGGACCAGGATGCCGACATCGGCGAACGTGGGCTGCAGCGGGCTGTCGGTGAAGGTCGGCCCGATGCCGATGGCCACCTGGGTTACACCGAGCGCGACCGCGGCGGCGTAGGCGCCGACCGGGAAGCGCCGGCGCACCAGCACCGTGCCGGCCAGCGCGAGGCTGGCCGGCAGGACGGCAGGGTGGCCGAGGTAGGCGTTGGCGCTGCCTGCCAGCAGGACGGCCGCCAGTGCACCGTCCACGAGCCACGGGTGACGGCGCGGCCAGGGGTAGGCCCGTTCCACGGATCCAGGGTAACCAGCCTGATGCTGCGCCGTCGTGTCATGCATCGCGGCGGATGAACAGCCAGGCGCCGAGGGCGAGCAGGACCGCCGCGTAGCCGCAGAACACGGCGAACTCGCCCCAGGCGGAGAACAGGTAGTGGTCGAACGGGGGCGTGGAGCGGGCGATGGGGGTGAGCGCGTCGCCACCGGGAGGCCACCGGACGATGGCCTGGAACCAGCTGGTGGGCAGCGCCTCGGCCAGCGCCGGGATCAGGAAGATCACCCCGAGGATCGCGGTGATCGCCCCCGCGGTGTGCCGGATGATCGCGCCGGCGCCGTAGGCGAGCAGCCCGAAGACGGTGACGATCGCGGCCGACAGCAGCACGGCGCGCAGCACCCCGGGCTGGGTCAGCGTGGTGTTGTAGTGCTTGCCGGACAAGATGGCCTGCCCGACGAAGAAGTCCAGGAAGCTGGTGACCAGGGAGATCGTGAACGTGACGGCGGCGAACACGATCGCCTTGGCCGCGTACAGCACGCCGCGGCGCGGCATCACCGCGAGCGAGGTGCGGATCATCCCAGTGGAGTACTCCGAGGTGATGACCAGTGCTCCGAGCACCACGATGATCAGCTCACCGAGGGCGACCTGCCCCAAGAGGCTCGCCTGCGCAGCGTTGAAGTCAGAGCCTTTCCCGTGCGAGACCGTGCCCGCGCAGAACAGGACGGCCCAGCCGACGCTCGCCACCGCCTGTGCCAGCAGCGTCCAGTAGGTGGAGCGGACCGAGAGGATTTTGGTCAGTTCCGAGCGCAGCGCGCCGGGCAGGCCAGGCCGGCTGGACGCGGGCGGGACGGCCCGGGTCCGCGCCGGGGTGGCGGGTATTGCTGTCGTGGTCATGATCAAGCCCTCGCCTTCGCCTGGTATTCAACGCTGTCCGCGGTCAGTTCCATGAACGCCTCTTCCAGGGAGACCCGGGACGGGGCGAGGTAGTGGAGCAGGATGCCGTTGGTGAGCGCGAGTCCCCCGACCTGTTCGGCGGACAGGCCGCGGACCGTGAGGTCGCCGGCCTCGCCCCGTTCCAGCCTGCCGCCGGCCGCCGTCACCACCTCGGCCAGGCGCCGGTCATCCGGGGTCTTCACGGTCGCGGCCTGCGCCGTCCCGTCGGCGGTGAACTCCGCCACCGGGCAGTCCGCGATCAGCTTGCCGCGGCCGATCACGATGAGGTGGTCCGCGGTGTTCTCCATCTCCGACATCAGGTGACTGGAGACGAACACCGTGCGGCCCTCGGCGGCCAGGGACCGCATGAGCAGCCGGATCCACCGGATTCCCTCCGGATCCAGGCCGTTGACCGGCTCGTCGAACATGAGCACGTCCGGGTCGCCGAGCAGGGCCGCGGCGATGCCCAGCCGCTGGCTCATGCCGAGCGAGAAGCCCTTGGAGCGCTGGCCCGCCACGTCTTCCAGCCCGACGATGCCCATGACCTCGTCGACCCGGCGGCGCGGGATGGCGTTGGTCTCGGCCAGGCACAGCAGGTGCTTATACGCGCTGCGGCCGCCGTGCACCGCCTTGGCGTCCAGCAGCGCGCCGACCTCGCGCATCGCGCTGTACAGCGCGGCGAACGGCTTGCCGTTGACGGTAACCGACCCGGCGGTCGGGCGGTCGAGCCCGAGGATCATCCGCATGGTCGTGGTCTTGCCCGCGCCGTTCGGCCCCAGGAAGCCGGTGACCCGGCCGGGCCGCACCGTGAACGACAGGTCGTCGACGGCTAGCTTGTCCCCGTAACGTTTTGATAGGCCCCGTGCCTCGATCATCCCCGATTCCTTCCGTAGGTTCCCTGGTGCTTCCTTGCGTCCAGGTAACCGGGAAGGCGCTGCGGAGCGCGTCGGCGGGAGAGGCGATTTTCAGCTACGACCGGTGGCGGAGCGGGTCATCCCCCGGGATGACACGGTCGCGGTACAGCCAGTCGATGATCCGCTCGTTCTCCTCGGTGGGATAGGTGTGCGACAGATCGCGGATCTCGCGGTAGTTGACGCGCGCACCCGCGGAGCTCAGGACGTTGCTGGCCGTGCGCGCGACCTGGACGGGGAACATCCAGTCCCGGACGCCGTGGATCAGGTAGATCGGCAGGCCGATCGTGCGTGACGGATCGCTGATCTCCAGCAGGACGGGATGGAAGCTGGCCGCGATCGGCGCCAGGTGGGTGAACGGCGAGGTCTCGATCAGCCCGCTCAGCAGCGTGAAGGTGCCACCGTCGCTGATGCCGGTGAGCAGCATTCGCTCGGGGTCGATGCTCCACCGGGAACGGATCTGCTCCAGTACCGCCTCGAGATGGATGATGTCGACATCCGGTTCGCCGAGTGACCACGTGCGGCCCGTTGACGTCGGCGCGATGACGATCAGGCCGCGGCCGCGGGCTTCCCGGATCCACGTCCACAGGAACGTCCGTCCATGGCCCGAGCCGCCGTGCAGAGCCATCACCACCGGCACCGGCGTCGCCGGATCCAGGTATTCGGGCACGTACACCGAGAATCCGCCGCGCGTGCCGCGCTCGTTGCGGGCGTGCCGCACGCCGGTGCCGGGCGCCGGCGGCTGTCGCAGCCGCTCCAGCAGATCGGCGTCGTCTCGCTGCGGCGGGTTGAGGAACCAGCGCCCGATGGCCGGCCGGACAGCGCTCAGCGGGTAGAGCGCCTCGACCGCTCGTGTGTAGTGGCCGAGCGCGCGGAAGGCCTCGCCCGGCCCGGCGGGTGACGAGGCCGCCTCGCGCAGGCCGGCGCACGCACTCAGGGCAAGATCGGCTGACTCGCCCAGCTGGTCCCGGAAGCTGCCCAGACGGGACGGCCAGGGAGCGGCCCGGAACCGCTGCACCGCCGCGCCGAGGTCGGCGTCCTGATCGCCGATCAGCTCGACCAGCGCCGTGATCCGGGGCGGGTGCATGCCGCGCGCGATCGCCGCGAGCGTGTCGAGGGTACCGGTCAGGCGCGGCACCAGCAGAGCGATCTCGTCCAGGACGGCATCCGCGGCATCCGTTGCTGAATCGTCCATCACAGCTATTGTCACCCGGCATTGTCGCCCGGTCGGCGCCTGGTCAGATGCCGCCCGGCCGGGCCGAGGGCCACCTGTCCATCCGGAGACCGCGACGGTCGATCGCGGGCACCGTACGTCCAGAGACTGCTGTCATATTTGCCACTCTGTCTCTATTTTTCGCTGACTACTAGATGTTCGGCGCGCATGATCGCAGGATTGCTACTAGTTGTCTGTCTTCGATCGGAGCGTGTGTGACCTCTGTGACGCGTGTAGTCCCCCGCGGCAGAAAACCTCGGGAGCTGCTACCGACCGGGACCCCGCTGACGTTGCTGGAGGCTGATGGCCGGATCGTTCGGCCCGCCGATCTTGATCTGCCGGCCGACGACGTGCTTGTCGCCTTGCACAGGAAGATGGTGCTGGCCCGGCGTTTCGACACGCAGGCGACGGCCCTGACCAGGCAGGGACGGCTCGCTGTGTACCCGTCGGCGCACGGCCAGGAAGCGAGCGAGATCGGCGCGGTGGTCGCGCTCCGCCCGCAGGACTGGCTGTTCCCGACCTACCGCGACTCGATGGCCGTAGTGTGCCGGGGCGTGGATCCCGTTGAGGCGCTCTCGCTGCTGCGGGGGGACTGGCACTGCGGGTATGACCCGTACGAGTACCGTGTCGCCCCGCAGTGCACCCCGCTGGCGACCCATGCGCTGCATGCCGTCGGCGTGGCTCACGCGGCCAGGCTCAAGGGCGAGGACACGGTGGCCCTGGTCATGCTCGGTGACGGCGCGACGAGCGAGGGTGACACGCATGCCGCGCTGAACTTCGCGGCGGTCTGGCAGTCGCCTGTGGTGTTCTTCGTGCAGAACAACGGCTACGCGATCAGCGTCCCGCTGTCCAAGCAGACCGCCGCCCCCTCGCTGGCCCACAAGGGAATCGGCTACGGAATCCCCGCCATGCTGGTCGACGGCAACGACGCCGCTGCCGTGTACGCGGCCGTGCGGGGCGCGGTGGCGTGCGCCGCGCAGGGCCGCGGGCCGACGCTGATCGAGGCGCTCACCTACCGCGTCGAGGCTCACACCAACGCCGATGACGCCACCCGGTACCGCCGCCAGGACGAGGTAGAGGAATGGCTCGCCCGCGACCCGCTGGCGCGGATCAGGCAGCATCTGCTCGGCCGCGGCCTGCTCGACGAGCCGGCGGTCGCGGCCCTGGAGGCCGAGGCTGAGGCCGAGGCGACCGCGCTGCGGCAGCGGATGAACACCCGCACCGAGCAGGATCCCGCTGACCTGTTCCGGCACGTCTACGCCGAGCAGACCCCGGCGCTGCGCGGGCAGCTGCAGGAGCTGTCGGCTGAACTTGCCGCCGCAGCGGAGGATCCGGAGGTATCGCGATGACCGCGATCGCCGAACGCGGCCACGCGCGGCCGGTTACGACGCCCGAGGTGACGATGGCGGCGGCGCTGAACCAGGCGCTGGCCGATGCGCTGAGCGAGGACGAGACCGTCCTGGTTTTCGGCGAGGACGTCGGGCCGCTGGGAGGGGTGTTCCGGGTGACCGACGGGCTGACGGCCAGGTTCGGGGACGCGCGGGTCTTTGACACTCCCCTGACCGAGTCAGGCATCGTCGGCACGGCGATCGGCATGGCGATGAACGGGCTGCGTCCCGTCGTGGAGATGCAGTTCGACGCGTTCGCGTATCCGGCCTTCGAGCAGATCACCAGCCACCTGGCGAAGTTCCGCAACCGGACCAGGGGCCGCGTCGCGCTGCCGGTCGTGATCCGGATTCCCTACGGCGGCGGGATCGGCGGCGTGGAGCATCACAGCGACTCCTCCGAGGTCTACTACGCCCACACCGCCGGCCTGCGGGTGGTCACCCCGGCCACGCCGGGGGACGCGTATGCGCTGCTCCGGCAGGCGATCGAATGCCCGGATCCCGTCATCTTCCTCGAGCCCAAGCGCCGCTACTGGTCGAAGCAGGCCGTGGTCCTGGATCACTCCGGCGCCGCCCTGGACCAGGCCGTCGTGCGCCGGGCAGGGTCCGATGTGACGCTCATCGGGTACGGCGGGACCCTGGAGACCGCGCTGGAGGCGGCCGATGCGGCTGCCGAGGAGGGCTGGAGCGTCGAGGTCATCGACCTGCGGAGCCTGTCCCCGTTCGACGACGAGACGGTGACCGCATCGGTCCGGCGGACCGGCCGGGCGATCGTCGTGCATGAAGCGAGCCGGTTCTGCGGGTACGGCGCCGAGGTGGCGGCCCGCCTGTCCGAGCAGTGTTTCCACTATCTCGAGGCCCCGGTCCTGCGGGTAGCCGGATTCGACATCCCCTATCCCCCGCCGCACCTGGAGGAATATCACCTGCCCAGCGTCGACCGGATCCTGGACGCGATCGACCGCCTACAGTGGCAGGAGACGCGCCCGGCCGTGAAGGCGGGCGGCTAGATGCCCGCGTTCCTGCTGCCGGACCTGGGCGAGGGCCTGACCGAGGCCGAGATCGTGGCCTGGCACGTGCAGACCGGGGACACCGTCACCGTCGACCAGCCCATCGTCGAGGTGGAGACGGCCAAGGCGCTGGTGGAGGTCCCCGTGCCGTTCGCCGGCCGCGTCGCCGCGCTGCACGGCCAGCCCGGCGACGTGGTGGCCGTCGGAGCGCCCCTGGTCACCGTCGATACCGCGGACCGGTTCGCCGAGCCGGGCGTCGTCACGCCCCCAGCCGACCCGGATCAAGCGGGCGAGAGCGGCAGCGTCCTGGTCGGCTACGGCACGTCCGGCGGGCGCCGCCGCCGTCACCGGGCCACGCGGTCACCGGCCACCATCCCGGCACCCAGCTCCCCCGCGGCCGGCACCGCGGCGACGAGCGACGGGGGCGTTCGGGTGATCGCGGCAGGTGGCCGGCTGCCCGTGGCCTCGCCGCCGATCAGGCAGCTCGCGCGGAACGCCGGCCTTGACCTCGCGGCCATCCGCGGCTCCGGCCGCGGCGGGCTGATCACCCGCGCCGATGTCGACGAGGCGATCAGTGCCCGCCAGGCCGGGCCGGTGGCGGTCCCCGGCCGGCGGCGGTCCCGGCGCCCGCGCCGGCCGCCGGGTTCGCCGGGGTTACCCGGATCCCGATACGGGGCCTGCGCAAGTCCGTCGCGGACAAGCTCAGCCGGTCACGCCGGGAGATTCCGGAGGCGACCGTCTGGGTCGACGCGGACGCCACCGAGATGCTCAGGCTCCGCGCGGCGCTCAACGCCGATTCCTCGGCGCCGAAGATCAGCCTCCTGGCGCTGCTGTCCCGGTTCACGATTCTCGCGTTGCACCGCTATCCGGAGCTCAACGCCACGATCGAAGGCGACGAGATCGTGCTGAGCCCGCGCGTGCACCTGGGCTTCGCCGCCCAGACCGACCGCGGGCTCCTGGTGCCCGTGGTACGCGATGCCCAGGTGCACACCCTGGAGCAGCTTTCCGCGGCCGTCACGGAACAGGCCCGGCGCGCCAGGGAAGGCACGCTCAGCCCCGCCGAATTGACGGGCGGCACGTTCACGGTCAACAACTACGGCGTGTTCGGCGTGGACGGCTCGGCCGCCATCATCAACCACCCCGAGGTGGCGATCCTGGGCATCGGCCGGATCATCCCGCGTCCCTGGGTCGTCGGCGACCAGGTCGTGCCGCGCCAGATGACCGAGCTCACGCTCGCGTTCGACCACCGGGTCTGCGACGGCGGGACGGCGGGCGGCTTCCTGCGCTTCATCGCCGACTGCGTTGAGTCCCCGGCGAATGCCCTGCGGCACCTGTAGGCCACGCGGGACCGCGTCCGAGCTCATCGAAGATCAGCACGGTCTGCGTCGACAGCACCTCGGGCATGCTCTGGAAGCTGTTCAGGACCAGTTCCCGCAGCGCCCCGATGTCGCGGGCCCTGACGAGCAGCACGATGTCGGCGTCGCCGGATACCAGCGCGGCATGCTCCACTTCCGGGATCGTCATGAGCCTGGCCCGCAGCGGCTTCCAGGCGGGCTGGGCGATCTTCAGGTGCACGTACGCGGACAGGCCGTACCCGTACCGCTGCGGGTCCACCCGGGCGGAGTAGCCGGTGATGACCCCGGCCTCCTCCAGCCGCTGCACGCGCAGGTAGACACCGGCCCGCGAGATGTGCAGCCGGGCCGCCAGCGCCCGCATGGAGATGCGCCCGTCCTCGCGCAGCACGGCCACGATGGCCCGGTCGACGTCATCGAGCGAGGGCGCCTGCGGGCCGGAGCCGGCGTCTTCGCCGGGCCTGGACGTCACGACGTCAGCTTAGCGCTCGTGATGGCCATTCGTCCGCTGCTGGGAGCCGTTCCTGGACTGATCGACCGCCTGTACGGCAGGCTCACGCCAATTGCCCACACTAGGGGTTCCGCCCGGCCGCGGCGAGTTACCAGGGATGACATATATCGTCGGCGGCGGCAGGCTGCTGCCATGACTTCTTCCTGCGACGGGCAGTGGCGGTTCGCGGAGCGGCGCGTCCTCGTCGATCTCGCCGGCGACGTGAGCCGCCATCTGCGCCACCCGAAGTAGTCAAGGCTGGCACCACGGACCGTTCGGAATATCCCAGCTCTTATCGGTCCGGCCGATGTGGAATAGATCACAAATCGGCGAGATTGATTAGCTGGTATGAGCACGGTAAGCGAGCAAGCCGAGCGATCCCGCACCGCGATCTTGACGGTGGACGACGATCCGGCGGTATCCCGGGCGGTAGCCCGCGACCTGCGGCGGCGGTACGGAGATCACTACCGGATCGTGCGGGCCGAATCTGCGGCCTCGGCGCTGGAGGCGCTCCAGCAGATGAAGCTGCGCGGGGACCTGGTCGCGGCGATCCTCGCCGACTACCGGATGCCCGGGCTGAGCGGCATCGAGTTCCTCGAGCAGGCGATGGACATCTACCCGGGGGCACGGCGGGTACTGCTCACCGCCTACGCCGACACGAACGCGGCGATCGAGGCGATCAACGTGGTCGACCTCGACCACTACCTGCTCAAGCCCTGGGATCCCCCGGAGGAGAAGCTCTACCCGGTGGTCGACGCGCTGCTGGACGCGTGGGAGACGTCGGATCACCGGCCGGTGCCGGAGACCAAGGTCGTCGGGCACCGCTGGTCGGCACGGTCGTCGGAGGTGCGCGAGTTCCTGGCCCGCAACCAGGTCCCCTATCGCTGGTATTCCGCCGAAGAGGCCGAAGGGCAGCGGCTGCTGGCTGCCGCGGGAACGGACGGGCGGGCGTTGCCGGTGGTGATCACGCCGGACGGCGATCCGCTGGTCGAGCCGACCGACGCGGCGCTGGCGGCACGGGTGGGGCTGGCCACGGCGCCGTCGCAGGACTTCTACGACCTCGTCGTGATCGGCGGCGGGCCAGCCGGGCTCGGCGCCGCGGTGTACGGCGCGTCCGAGGGCCTGCGTACCGTGCTGGTCGAGCGGCTCGCGACCGGCGGCCAGGCCGGCCAGAGCTCGCAGATCGAGAACTACCTGGGCTTCCCCGACGGGGTGTCGGGCGCGCAGCTGACCGACCGGGCGCGGCGGCAGGCAGCGAAGTTCGGCGCTGAGGTGCTGACCACCCGCGACGTGACCGGCCTCGAGGTCCGGGGCTCGGCGCGCCGGGTCGCGTTCGCGGACGGCACCTTCATCGACGCGCACACGGTCATCCTGGCCACGGGGGTTTCGTACCGGAAACTGGACGTGCCGGGCCTGGATGAGCTGGCCGGGCGCGGGGTCTACTACGGGTCGGCGCTAACCTCGGCCGCGGCCTGCGTGGGGCAGGACGTGTACGTCGTCGGCGGCGCGAACTCGGCCGGGCAGGCAGCCCTGTACCTGTCGCGCTACGCCAGGTCGGTGACGCTGCTGGTCCGCGGGCCTGAGCTGGAGAAGTCGATGTCCTATTACCTGGTCAAGCGGATCACCGACACTCCCTCGATCTCGGTGCGGACCGGCACTGAGATCATCGGAGCTTCCGGCCAGGCCCACCTGGAGAGCCTGACGCTGCGGGACACCACGCACGGGACGGCCGAGACCGTGGACGCACAGTGGCTGTACCTGTTCATCGGCGCCGAGCCGCTCACCGACTGGCTGGACGGCGTCGTGCTGCGGGACCCCGGGGGGTTCGTCGTGGCCGGGCCGGACCTGTCGCCTGGCGGGGAGCGGCCGCGCGGCTGGCCCCTCGACCGGATGCCGTATCACCTGGAGACCAGCGTGCCCGGGGTATTCGTGGCCGGAGACGCCCGGGCCGAATCCGCCAAGCGGGTCGCCTCCGCGGTCGGCGAGGGCGCCATGGCGGTCATGCTGGTGCACCGCTACCTGGAGAAGCTGTGACGGTGGGATAGTCAAGCATCATGACGGGAGCGAACGGTCGTGCTCGCGGCGGCCTGTTCGTCGGCCGGGATGCCGAGCAGGACCTGATCTCCGCCCGCCTGGCCGACCGGGAGGCCGGCAGCGCGATCCTGGTCCGGGGACCGGCCGGCATCGGCAAGACAGCACTCATCGATGAGGCCGTGCGGCGGGCCGGCCCGTCCCGGCGGATCTTGCGGACCGCCGGCAATTCGCCGGAGACCGGCATGGCCATGGCCGGGCTCTACCAGCTTCTCCAGCCGTTGCTGCCGCTGGCTCACCTGATCCCGGAGCCCAGGCAGGCGGCTCTGCGGGTGGCCTTCGGTATCACCGGCGGCGCGCCACCCGAGCCCTTCGCGCTGGCCGCAGCGACCCTGGACCTACTGACCGACGCAGCTGCTGAGCAGCCCGTGCTGGTGGTGGCCGAGGACCTGCAGTGGCTGGATCCAGCGACCGTCGGCGTGCTCCGCTTTATCGGGCGGCGCCTTGAGCACGACCCGATCGTACTGCTGGCTACGACCCGGGACGAGGAACCCGATCCCCTGCACGGCGCCGCCAGCCGCGTGCTCGACCTGGAGCCGCTCGGCGCAGACGACTCCCGCCGGCTCCTCGCCTCCGTCGCGCCGGACCTCAGCAGCGCGACCCGGGCCCGGGTACTGCGGGTCGCCGAGGGCAACCCGCTCGCCCTGGTGGAACTGCCGGAAACGGCCAGCCTGACGCTGCGAGTATCGGGGGGTCCGGAGTGGCTGCCGCTCACCCAGCGTCTTCAGGCCGCCTTCGCGGCACGTGTGGAGCGGCTCCCGTCCGCCGCCCGGACCGCTCTCATCCTGCTGGCGCTGCACGACTCGCAGTCACTACCGGAACTACTTGACGCCCTTGGTGCGGCGGAGATACCGGCGCAGCTGGAGGTCCTGGAGCCGGCCATCGCCGCGGGCCTCGTCCAGCTGTCCGACGGTGAACTGCGTTTTCGCCACGGGCTGATGCGATCCGCCGTGTTCAATCTCGCGTCGCCGAGCAGCCGGGCGGCCGGGCACCTGGCGCTGGCGCGCGCCGTGGGCGCCGGCACCGACCGGGGAATTCTGCACCGGGCCCAGGCGGCGACCGGACTCGATGAGGCCCTCGCCGCCGAGCTCGACCTGGTCGCCGAGCGGGCCGTCGGGCGCGGTGCCATCTCGGCCGCCGTGACGACGCTGGCCCGCGCTGCGGAGCTCACAAGCTCGGCGCCGGACAAGCGCCGGTACCTGTTCCGAGCGTCGGTCCTGGCCTACGAGCTCGGCCAGGCGGATGTCGGCGACGCGCACCGCGCAGTCCTGGCTCTCCTGGCCGACAACGAGCACGCCCGCCTGCAGCTCGAAGAGCTCAGCGAGATGGCTGATGTAGGCGCCGGCGGCGGAGTCGCCCGGATCCAGGCGCTCATCGGCCTGGCCGAGCGATCACGCTGGCTCGGGGACGATCGGCTGGCGGAATCGTTCCTCCGCTCGGCGGCGTACCGCTGCTGGATGCGGGAACCGGGAAACGCCGTGGCCCGCACCATAGCGACGCTCGTCACGGACTGGGCCGACTCGCTGAGCGACCCGCAGCGCGCCATCATGCTGGCTTACGCCGACCCGGTCGGCAGCTCGCCAGCGGTAACGAAAATCATGCACGCCGTGGTGACCACCGATCTGGACTCGGTAACCGTCTATACCCTGGGCCACGCCGCGTCCTGCATCGGGGACTTCGAGCTTGCCGACATGTTCCTGGCCGATGCCGCGGCGCGGCTCCGCGCTGAGGGGCGGCTTCAGATGCTGGCCCGGGCGGTCGTCATGCAGGCGTGGGCCCGGCTGCGACGGGGCCAGTGGTCGACGGCCATGCCTCTGGCGGAGGAAGGCAGCCGCCTGGCCGAGGAGTCCGGCCAGGCGGAGTGGCTGGCGGCCGGGTTCGTCGGCCGGGCCATGGTCGCGGCCCTGCGCGGGGAGGTGGCCGAGGCAGCGGCCGCCGCCGACCGGGCCGAACGGATCGCTGTCCCCGGCCACATGACCAACGTGGCAGCGCTGACGCTGCTGGCGCGGGCCACGGCGGCGGCGGCAGAAGGCGACTTCTCCGTGGCCTGGGACTACCTGAGCCGGCTGCACCGCGAGGCCGACCCGGGCTCGAGTCCGTTCCAGGCCGTGTGGTCACTGTCGCATCTGGCGTACGCCGCGGTCCAGTGCAACCGGGTCGACCGTACTCGTGAGTTGATCCAGCATCTGACCTCACAGCTGCCGCCGGATCCGATCGGGCCGACGCTGCGCATGAACGTGATCTACGCCGATGCCCTGCTGGCCCCCCATGAACTCATCGAG
This sequence comes from uncultured Actinomycetes bacterium, assembly GCA_963790065.1. Lineage (GTDB taxonomy): Bacteria > Actinomycetota > Actinomycetes > Streptosporangiales > Streptosporangiaceae > Palsa-504. The sequence goes on from CAWBNK010000007.1 coordinate 248,439, forward strand.
CTACGCATCCGGGCCGCGCTGGACCAGGACGTCGGCAGCTGGCCGTTCGAGCGCAGCCGCATGCAGCTCATGCTCGGGTCACGGCTGAGACGGCGCAAGCAGCTGCAAGAATCGCGCGAGCTGCTGCGGGCGGCCCGAGAGGGCTTCGACAGCATGGGAGCCGGGCCGTGGGCCGAGCGGGCCCGCGAAGAGCTGCGCGCTGCCGGAGTGCCGAGCCGCGCACCGACGCCGACGGTGTGGAGTTCACTGTCGGCCCAGGAGCTGCAGGTCGCACGGATGGCGGCGGAGGGGCTCTCGAACCGCCAGATCGGCGAGCGCCTCTACCTGTCACATCGCACTGTGGCCAGCCATCTTTACCGCATCTTCCCGAAGCTCGGCATCACCAGCCGGGCGCAGCTGACCGCCATGAGCCTTGACCTGCCGGCCGTACCGCCGCCGCGTCCGGCCGGCTAGATATTCCGCACGATGACTGACCGTGCCGCCCGCGGCCAGGTCGGCGACGTGCAGTCGTCATGCTGATGCGCCCGGGCGGGAGCGGCCCGTAGTGTCGCTGGTATGGCCGTGTCGGAGTGGCGCGATCGTGCCGTACGGCAGCCGAACCCGCTGCGCGGCCGGGCCGGCGAGGTGGCCAAGCTACACGATCAGCTGGCCCGGCTGCAGACCGGGGCCGGGACCAGCTGGCTGATTGAAGGCGGTCCGGGACTCGGTAAAAGCCGCCTGATCGAACAGGTCTTGCAGACCGCTCGGGAGACCGGTTTCGCGGTCGGCCACGGCGTAGCCGAGCCTGGCGATGCGGCCGTGGAGCTGGCCGTGCTGATGGACGCGCTGTTCGAGGGGCCTGAGCCGTTGCTCGAGCGTTCTGCGCTCGGGGATTCGCACGCCTCCCGCGAGCAGCGTTACTGGCTGGTGCAGGACATCCAGACGCTGCTCGAGCAGTCCGCGCTGCGGCGGCCGATCCTGATCTGCCTCGACGACTTGCAGTGGGCTGACGGCGGCACGAGGGCAGCGATACGCACCCTGCCAGCTCGCCTGGCTTCCCTGCCTATCGGCTGGGTACTGGCCTTCCGCCCGGTCGAGGCGGGCAGCGATCTGCGGCGTGCGGTCGCCGAACTGCTCCGAAACGGGGCCGACCAGACCGTTCTCGGACGCCTAGACCAGGCCGCTGTCGCAGAAATGGCGACTGACGTCCTCGGCGCCGCTCCCGACGACGCCCTGCTGAGGATGGCCGAAGGCGTGCGGGGGAATCCGTTCTTCCTCATGGAGCTGCTCTCCGGTATCCGCGAGGAGCACCTCGTCAGCCTCGATGCTGGCCGCGCCACGCTGACCGAAGCCCGGCTCCCGCTCCGGGTGCGCGAGGGCATGCGCCGACGTCTGTCCCACATGTCGCCTGCCGCCAGGAACGCCGCCGCTGTCGCCGCGTCGCTGGGACGCCGGTTCACCGTGGCCCAGCTCGCCGCGGTCCTCCAGGTGCCCGCCTCGAGCCTGCTCGACCCGGTGCAGGAGCTCATCAGCAGCGACCTGATGGCCGAGGGCGGCCAGATGCTGAGCTTCACCCATGACCTGAACCGGGAGGCGGTGCGCGCCAGCCAGCCCTCCTCGGCCGTGCACGCCCTCGACCGCCAGGCAGCATTCGCGCTGCTGGCGGCCGGTGCGCTCCCGGTCGAGGTCGCGACACAGCTGGCCTCCAGCGCTGCGCCAGGTGACGAGGTCGCCATCACGACGCTGATGAAAGCCTCGGACGCCCTGGGCAGCACCGACCCAGGGCAGGCCGCCGACCTCGCCCGCCGGGCCTTCGACCTGACCATCGAGGGCCACCCGCTGCGCGGTCCCCTGGTCGCCCGGGCCGCCATCCTCCTGAACGCCGCCGCCAGAAGCGAGGAGGCGCAGGCCTTCGCCGACGGTGCGCTGCGCCAGGCGCTGCCGGTGCGGCAGGAGGCCGAGGTCCGCCTCAGCATCGCCAGCCTGTTCTCCATCTCCCCCGAGGTACGCGCGGAGTCGTGCCGCCGGGCGCTCGACCTGGCCGGGGTACCGCCGGACCTGCGGGCGCGCCTGCTGGCCCTGCTGCTCCACAACCTGGTGGTCGCCGGCCGCCCCGGGCAGGCGCAGCATGTACTCAAGGAGGCGGAGCAGGCGGTCAACGAGACCCATGACAGCGCCGCGCGTTTCACCCTGGAGGTGGCTGAATCCGCGTTCCAGTACACCCGCGGCCACTTCGAGACTGCGCTCGCCCTGGCCGACACCGGCCTGCGCAGTGGCGCCGACGTCGGCGAGGACCCCCGCCAGTGGCAGGCCCGTGCCTTCCGTTGCGGGATCCTGGCCGTCATGGACCGCTTCGGCGAGGCGCTGGCCGCGGTGACCGAGGGCATCCGTTCGGCCCAGCAGGGCCGCCAGGGCCGGGCGCTGCAGCTGCTGGAGGCCAGCCGGGCCCGCCAGCTACTGCAGCTGGGCAACCTGGCCGACGCCGCCGCGGCGCTCGAAGGGCGGTTCAGCCCCGACGAGGCCCACCTCGTGCTCAGCGTGCTCGACGCCGACGGCGTGGTCGTCCTCGGCCGGATCGCCCTGCATACCGCCGACCAGCGGCAGACGGAACTGACCTCGGTCATCGCCCGGGTGATGCTCAGGTCCGGCGTGCCCGGTATCGAACGGCACGCCGCCTGGCTGCTGGCCCTGCAAGCCCAGGCCGGCGGCCACCCGGCGCAGGCACGCCGGTGGCTGACCGCCCTGGGCGACAAGGAGCGCCTGTCCCTGTTCCCGCTGTTCCCGCTCGACCCGGCCGACGACCCGCACCTGGTCCGCATCGCCCTGGCCAGCGGCGACCGGGAGCTGGCCGATTCAGCGGTGGCCGGTGCCGAGCGGCGAGCCGAGATCAACCCCGCGGTGCCCGGGTTCCTGGCCAGCGCCGTCCACGCCCGCGGCCTGCTCACCGGCGACCCTGCCCTGCTGGTCCAGGCCGTCACCACCTTCGAAACTGGCCAGCGGCGCCTCGCGCTCGCTTCGGCCCTCGAAGACCTGGCCATGGTCCAGATCCGGGCCGGGCGCGGCGACCAAGCCATCGCCGCCCTCGACCGCGCCCTGGCCATACATGCCGCCTGCGGGGCCCGCTGGGACCTGGCCCGGATCCGCCGGCGCCTCCGCCAGCTCGGGATCCACCGCCGCCTGCCCGCCGAACGCCGGCCCACCGCGGGCTGGGCTGCGCTGACCGAATCCGAGCTAGGCGTCGTCCGGCTCGTCGCCGACGGCCTCACCAACCGCGAAGCCGCCGAACGGCTCTACGTTTCCCCCCACACCATCAACGGGCACCTCCGCCACGCCTTCGAGAAACTCGGCATCAGCTCCCGCGTCGCCCTGACCCGGGTCGCAGCCGAACACCCCGGACCGGCGTAACGGATCAGTCGAGCCGGCCGGCCGCCCGGCCAGCCTCTCGAGCACCAGCTCGGCGACGGCCGCCATCCCGGCCGCGTCGGGATGGTACGGCGCCCCACCACGCAATGACAGGCGGAACCGGCGCGTCCACGGAACCGCCGACCAGGCATGATGACCGGCCGACGCGGCCGAGGCGGCGACGTACTCGCACCCGCCGGCGTCCGCCGCTGCCTGCGTGGTCGTGGCGAGCCGGGCGGCGATCGCGCGTCCCCATTCCGCGATCTCGGCTGGCGGAGGTCCGCCGCGGTCATCGCCGTGCGGCGGCAAGATCGTCAGGTAGTCAACGAAGAGCACCCGGCTGGCCGGGGCGCGGTCGCGCAGCGAACGCCCGATCATCGCCAGGTTGCCCGCAAGCTGCGCGAAGCGCTCATCGGTCGCGTCGCGGTCCCCGTACCCGGCGACGCGGGCCTTGACCCGCGGCAGCGCGTGCAGTGGCCAGGGCAGGCTGGCCAGGGTGAGCCGGGGCAGGAAGCCGACATCGTTGCCGCCCGCGGTGATCGTCACCAGGCGGGTATCCGGCGTGACGGCATCCAGCTGCGCGGGCTGGCCGGCGGCGGAAGGCCGCAGGATGTCACTGGTGGTGGCGCCGGAATAGGTCACGTCATGCAGGTCGAGCCGGAGCGCACGGGCGACCAGGTGGGCGTAGTTGCTGGCCGACCGGCCGGCCCGGCGCGGGCTGGCGGGGACCCGCGGCGCGATGCCAGGTCCCGCCGCGAACGAGCTGCCCATCGCGACGTAACGGCTCCCCGCCGGGACGGCGGCATCGCGTTCATTCGTGCTTGGAGTGCTCACGTACCGCCCATCCCCGTACTGCCGGCCAGGTAGCCGCCGTTGACCCAGGCGGCGATGATGGCGCCGTACCCGCCGGACGCCTCTTCCCAGGCTAGGTGGCCGGCGTCGAGCACGTCGAGCCGGCTGTTGGGCAGCCGGGCGTGGAGGAACTCGGCGTTGGCGACGGGCACGATCAGGTCCCGCCCCCCGGCGATGATCTGCACCGGAGTGAAGATCTGCGGGAGGAGCCCGGCCAGCAGCGGGAGCTGCTCGGGGTAGCTGCGCACATAGCGGGCCGACTCCGCGAAGCGGTCGCCCATGCTGGACTCAACGTAGTCGGCGATGATGTCGGCGGCCGGCGCGGCCGGGCCGAGGGGGGCCATCAGCCCGTCGACCAGTGCCCTGGGGTCTACGGACCGGAAGGCTTCGATACCCGGCGCGTCGATCAGGTCCTTCAGTGTCCCGCTGACCTCCAGCGGGTAGGCGGTAGCCCCGCCGCCGACGACCAGGCTCCGGATCCGCTCGGGATGGCGGGCCGCGGCGAACAGCGCCGCTGGCGTGCCGACGTCGGGGCAGACCAGGTGCGGATCGGCGATGTCCCACTCCTCCAGGATCCGGATCAAGAACTCGCTCATCGCCGTGGGGGACAGCAGATCGGTACGCCGTTCGGAGCGGCCGAAGCCCGGCAGGTCGATCGCCAGCAGCCGCGCGATGCCAGACAGCCGAGCCCACATCCGGTCGTAGGCGTACAGGCTCTCCGGCCACGGACTGGTCAGGACCAGGTGCTGGCTGGCCGAGCCGCCGCTGTGGGCATAGCGGATCTGCAGCCCGTCCACGGTGCGGTACCCGACCTTCAGCTCGCTGCTCATGATCTCTCCTTTGGTTGGGGTCCGTGGTTCACCAGCGTCGCCCGGCGGATAACGCCGGCACACGACACGATCGTGCTGTCTTTCAGCTGCTCTAGGCACCACAGCGGTTCGGCGGCGGTGTCCGGAAGAAATGACAGGAACGTGTCATGCGGTGGCTGGCGCGCCCGGGTCATCGTCGTATGCAGGCCGCGGATCAACCCGCAGGAAGGTATTCACATGTCCACCATTGCCACCAACGACGGCACCACCCCGGCACGCCGGGATGGCCCCTACTCCAGCTTGCCGAACATCCTGGTCAGCGCCGCGAACGGCACCGGCTACGCGTACCGCGACACTGGCCCAACCGCCAGCGGCGGCGTGCCGCTGGTCCTGTTCCAGCACTTCCGCGGAAATCTCGACAACTGGGATCCGGCGCTGATCGACGCGCTGGCCTCGGCCCGGCGGGTCATCACCTTCGACAACGCCGGAGTCGGCGGCTCCACCGGGACGACACCGGGTACCGTGGAGCAGATGGCGCGCGACGCCATCGCCTTCATCGCCGCCATGGACTTCGGACAGGTTGATCTCCTGGGCTTCTCCATCGGCAGCTTCGTGGCTCAGCAGATCGCGCTGAGGCGGCCGGACATCGTGCGGCGACTGGCCTTGGCGTCCACGGCACCGCAGGGCGCCGCGGGCATGCACGGCTGGGCCCCCGAGGTCATCGGCGCCATCGGCACGCCCCAGACCAGCCCCGAGGAATACCTCGGTATCTTCTTCGCCCGATCCTCGTCAAGCCAGCAGGCCGGCCAGCAAGCCATGCAGCGCATGTACGCCAGGACCGAGGACCGGGACGCGGCCACCACCTGGGCCACTCGCCAAGCGCAGTACGATGCGGTGTGCACGTGGGGGATCCCCGACCACGCGCTGCTCCAGCGGCTCAGCTGCCTGCAGATGCCGGTGTTCGTGGCCAACGGGGACAGCGACCCGATGATCCTGCCGCACTACTCCTACCTGCTGGCCGGCCTGATCCCGCAGGCCCGGGTGAAGATCTACCCCGACTCGGCGCACGGGTTCTTGTTCCAGCACCACGCCGAATTTGCCGCTGACGTCGAGGCCCTCCTCCGGTGACCAGCACCCACATGATCGTCCTGCCCGGCGGCGGGTATGCCGAACACGCTCCGCATGAAGCCGAGCCGGTGGCCAGGTGGCTCAGCGAGACAGGCGTGCAGGCGAGCGTGTTCCGCTATCCGCTCGACGTCCGGCACCCCGCACCGCTGGACGCACTGCGCGCTGAGATCGGCCGGCGGCGGGCCGCGGGTGCTCAGCGCATCGGGCTCATCGGGTTCTCCGCGGGTGGTCATCTGGCCGGGCTGGCCGCCCTCGCGCCAGGTGCCGCACCCGATGAGAGGGTGCAGTTCGCCGTCCTCGGTTACGCCATCACCTCGATGGAGACCGAGACCTACCGCCCGGCCCGGCTGATCCTGCTCGGCGAGGACGCCAGCCCGCAGCTGCGCCGGTCGACCTCGCTCGATTCGCTGGTCACGCCTGCAGCGCCGCCGTTCTTCATCTGGCACACCGCAGAGGACCCCTACGTTCCCCCCGAACACACCTACCGCCTGGCCACGGCGCTCGCGGCCAGCCAGGTGTCCCACGCCGTGCACATGTTCGCCCACGGCCCGCACAGCCTTGGCCTGGCCGAGGGCGCCGGCGAGGCCGCGATCTGGACCACGCTGGCGGATGCCTGGATTCATGAACAGGCATTACCGCTGGGATCCTTCGGCTAGTGGTGCGAGGAGGCCGTGAGCGGCCGTGACGTCGCTGCGGGTCCTGTCAGGGCGCTTGCGGCAACGGCGCTTTGGTAGGAGCCTGGTGTCTGGCCCATGGCATGGCGGAAGGTGTCGATGAAGGCGCTGGTGGTCGCCCACCCGCATCGATGCCCGGTCTCGGTGACGCTGGCGCCGCCGGCGAGCTGGATCATGGCGTGGAACAGGCGGAAGTTCGTCCGCCACTGCGGGTAGGTCATTCCGAACTCGGACCGGAAGAGCCGGGCCAGGGTCCGCTCGCTGGTGCCGGCTCTGCGGGCTAGCCAGGCCAGCGTTCTGGGCTGCGGCAAGTCCGTAAGGACCAGGTCGCAGGCTTCGGCGAGCCTGGCGTCGTGTGCGGTCGGCAGCGAGATGGGCTGCACGTGTGCCCGGCGGAGCTGGTCCCGGACGACCGCGCGGACTCGGCGTGACTCCGAGGCAGGAAGGCCGGGGTCGGTGCACGCGATGAGCAGCTCCCGGAGCAGGCCGCTGACCGCGACGATGACCGGAGTATGGTCGGTAAGCGGCGCGCCGGCGACCGGGAAGCCGACGGTGTGAAACGAGCTGGCCCCGTAGAAGCGATGCTCGTGCCAGGTTCCGGCGGGGATCCATATCGCGCGGCCGCAGGCGGCGACCCAGGCACCTGCCTCGGTCTGGATCGCGAGTACGCCGGTACTGACGTAGACGAGCTGGTGATCGTCGTGCCGGTGCCGATCGATGACCTCGCCCCCGGCTCGTGACTGCACCTGTGTCGGGGCGCGCGGCGTGTGGCGGATATTCGACATATACCGGCAGAATATCGGAAGCCCGACGAGCCGGGCGCACGGCATCGTCGAAGGGTGAGCGCAGCAAAGACGGCCGTCGACCGCGACCACGCGAGCGGCGAGGCCAGGACGAACTGGCAGCGCATAAGGGTTTGGGCGAGCGCGCATGCCGTCGACGACTTCTACCAGGGCCTAGTACCGGCCACCGTGCCCTATTTCGTCCTCGAACGTCATTTCAGTTATCTTGGCGCCTCGGGCCTGGCGATGGCCGCCACCCTCGGCAGCGCACTCCCCCAGCTTGCCGTCGGCGTGCTCGCCGACCGCTGGCGGCTGCCGTGGATGTCATCGCTCGGCATCATCCTGGCCGGGACCGGCGCAGGCCTGGCCGGCCTGGCCCCGCGCTATCTCATGGTGTTCACGTTCCTGCTGCTGTCCGGCCTCGGGGTGGCGATGTTCCACCCTCCGGCCGGCCGCGACGCCCGAGCAGCGGCCGAAGGCAGCGCAACCGCGATGAGCTACTTCGCCGCCGGCGGCAGCGTCGGGTTCTTCCTCGCGCCCGCTGCCGCTACCCCCGCGCTGAACAGCCTCGGGGTCGGGGCGACCGCGCTGTTCATCCCTCCGGCCGTGCTGATGAGCTTCGTCCTGCTCCGGAGCCAGCGCCGGTCATCAGTTCAGCACGGCACCGCCGGGCACGGCGGCGGCGTCAGCCGGCCGGGCCTATTCGCGGCGCTGACCTGCGTCGAAGTCGTCCGCTCCACGGTGTCGTTCGGGACCAATACCTTCGTGTCGCTGTACTGGATCCACCACCTCGGCGCGTCGACCGGCCTCGGCGGGATCGCACTGACTCTCGAGCTCGCCGGAGGCGTGCTGGGCACCCTCGCCGGCGGGCGCATCGGCGACCGGATCGGTCTCGTGCGAACGGTCCAGATAGGCAACGCGCTCCTCGTTCCGGCCCTGATCGCGCTGCTGGCCTGCGACGACAAGTACGCGGCCCTGCCCCTTGTGCTACTCGTCGGCCTGACCGCCAACATCCCGTTCGCCGTCCTCATCAAACTCGGTCAGGACTACCTGCCCACCCGTCCGGGCACCGCCGCAGGCGTCACGCTCGGACTGGCGGTCAGCGCGGGAGGATTGTTCATGCCCCTGCTCGGCGTGGTCGCCGATACCCACGGCCCACGCGGCGTCTTCGTCGTGCTGGCCACGATCCCCCTCTTGGCGATCGCCGTGTCGACCGTGCTCCGCGAGCCAGCGCACCGGACTCGTCCCACTTCAGCCGGCCAGGCTCGGCCAGGCTTAGCTGGCTTAGCTGGCTTAGCTGGCCAGGAGGCAGGTTGAGTGGAGCTGAGTAGCGGCGGGCACGGCCGGGCGGGCCAGTGGCAGCCTGATGAGGAACTGGCAGCCGGGACCGGCGTTGCGCACGGCGATCTGGCCGGAGTGCGCCTCGACGATGCCGCGCGCGATCGACAGGCCGAGCCCGGCGCCTTCCTGCGGGCCGGGAGTTCGCGCCGGCTTACCACGGAACGCGACGTCGAACACCCTCGGCAGGTCGCCGGGCGGAATCCCGCCGCAGGCGTCCGACACGACTACGCAGGCCATCCCGCTCTGCACCTCGGCCTGCACGTCGATACCGCCTTCCGGCGGCGTGTGCCTGATTGCGTTAGTCACGAGGTTGCGCAGCGCGCGGCCCATCTCGGCCGTGTCGACGAAGACCGGCATGCCGCGGACCGCGGCCCCGGTCAGCCTGATGCCCTTGGCCCTGGTGACCGGCTCGGCGCTGGCGACCACTTCGGCGACCAGGTCCTCAAGCCCGACCATGCGCCGGGACAGCCGCAGTGCGCCCGCGTGGATGCGGGACAACTCGAAGAGGTCGTCGATCATCGCGGTCAGCCGGTTCACCTCAAGGCGGATCTGCGTGTGGTACTGCGACACCTCACGCGGATCTATCACGACCTCGTCTTCGAGGGCCTCGGCCATGGCGCGCAGCCCGGCCAGCGGGGTGCGCAGGTCGTGACTGACCCAGGCGACGAGCTCACGGCGGCTGGTCTCGAGGGCCCGCTCCCTGGTCAGGGCCTGAACCAGCCGCTCGTGCGTGCCCTCGAGCGCTTCGGAGACCTCGTTCAGCTCGGCGGGCAGCGTCATCCGCGGCGCCACGTAGACGCCGGTCTCGCTGACACCCCGCACTGCCGAGGAAAGCGCGTGGCTGGCCGTGACGAGCCGATGCCCCACGAACATTGCCACCGCGAAGCCCCCCAGCCCGGCGATCGAGATCAGGTCGAGCATGACGTCACGGTCAGAGGCGGTGGCCGTCAGCCAGGCGATGACGATCACCCCGAGCAGCGAGCAGAGGACCGAAATCCCGACGACGATGGTCAGCATCAGCCCGACGGATTTCGCCGCCAGGACCCTGAGTAGGCCGATCCCGAGGAAGGTCACGACCACCGAGAGCACGATCACCCGCTCGGCGATGGGTACGAGATCCGGTACCTGGATACCCGCGATGGCCACGTCACCGTGCATCGTTATCACGCCGCTCTCGGTCGGCAAGCGGTTCCTCCATCGTCACTCCACCATCTCCGCGGGTCGGCTCATCGCGCGGTACGCTGCGCTCCCTATCTTCATCCACGCAGCCAGATTCCGCTGGGTTCGCGGAAAACGCCGATGAGTCCGAACAGGTACCCGATGGCAAGAGCAAGCGCCCGATGGCAAGAGCAAGCGCGGCCTGCCGGCCGCGGACGCCGCGGGCTCGGCCGGTACCGCCAGGGAACCTGTTAGCAGCGTCCCAGGTAGGCGCCGCTGGTGAAGGTGGTCCAGGGGGTCCAGTCGGTGCCGTCGTCGGAGATGATGACGGCTGCCTTGGCGTTGCCCAGCGGGTCGTAGGTGGACAGCGAGCCGTGGTCCGGGTTGATCTGCCAGTAGCCGCGCTCGCCGGCCGCGCCGGTGGCGAACTCCTGGCCACTGGATTCGGCCATGGCAATCGAGGCGGCCGTGAGGGCCTCCGCATCCGAGCCGCCTGCTTGTTCCCAGAGCTCTTCGAGCCCAGCGCAGCCCAGCGTCCCGCTCAGCGCCGAGGTGGTCAGCACGGTAGGCCCGGCGGGAGCCGATGTGGTGATCCTGGCGGGCGGCTCGAAGGGAACGTTGAGCACCTCGCCCGGGTAGATGGCGTTGGGGTTCTTTATCACGGGCCTGTTGGCCTGGTACAGCCATCGCCAGTCCGCCGGGTTGCCGTAAAACCGCTGCGCGATCGAGGACAGCGTGTCGCCCGGCCGGACGGTATAGCGGCGGGTCGGCTCATGATGTATGACCAGGGCGTCGGTGTATATCGGCTCGACGATCGCGGTGGCCCTGGCCGGGACCATGCTGGAGGTGTACATCTGCTCAACGATCGTGGTGGCCCTGGCGGGGACCTGCGCGGCGGCGTGTGCCTGGGTGCCGGCGATGAGCACGCCCGCGATCGCCATCGCCGGGGCTGCCTTATATGCCGTCTCCGCTACGTTCTGTACCTGCGACGGCCTGGTGTGCCTGCCCGTCCGCCTGATCTTCCGCGGCCGGCGGTGCCCGTGCGCTGAATTCACAGCACTCCCTCAGTCGTTCCACCCCGGCGCATAATTGTGAGTAACGCGCCAGCGCCGCGACCGCCATTACCGGGATGGCGGTAGTCATCAAGTCCGTGACAGTTAACGCGCTATATCAGCAGGCTTGAGACCTGTAACGGCAACACGGCATTAGCCACTCACCCCGAATACGGTCCGCCTGACCGGCGCGTTCAAACGCGGAGTGCCGCGTAATAAATTGGCAACACTATCCCGGCTCGCGGCGGGCGGGAACCCTGGTTTAGCTCCAGGCCGGCGATGATTACCGAGCCGCTATGCCGACCGTCGTATCAGTGGAGGCTGTTACACCATGACGTTCCAGATCCGCCAGCTCAGCACGACTGACTACCCATTTGTGATCTCGGTCATCGACCAGTGGTGGGGCGGCCGCCAGATGGCGGACCTGCTTCCGCGGCTATTCTTCGAGCACTTCACCGACACCAGTTTCGCGGCCGAACGCGACGGCAAGCTGGCCGGTTTCCTGGCCGGATTCATCTCCCAGTCCAGGCCTGGCGAGGCCTACATCCACTTTGTCGGCGTGGATCCGGCAGAGCGCGGCAGCGGCCTCGGCCGCCTGCTTTACGAGGCGTTCTTCGCCGCGGCCGAGGCTCGCGGCGGCGTCGTGGTCCGCGCGGTCACGTCCCCGGTGAACCGCGGCTCGGTCGCGTTCCATCAGCGAATGGGTTTCCAGCTCGAGCCCGGCGACACGCAGGTCGACGGCATCCCGGTTTCCTCCGGCTACGACGGCCAGGGCGGCGACCGGGTTCGCTTCGTCCGGAGCCTGCGCGGTGCCTGACCGCACGCCGGGCCTGTACGTCACGCCAGGTACGTCACGAACGATCACGCTAGCGGACCGGCCTTCCGCTCGCGCACGGCGAGCGGGACCACGGCGAGGACCAGCGCGCCGGTCAGGGCAAAGGCCGCCGGGTAGCCGGTGCGGACGCAGATCAGGCCGAAGACGGCCGGGCCCGCGCCATACCCGGCGTCGTAGGCGAAGTTCCACAACGCGCTGGCCTTCTCCTCGGGCAGCTGCTCGATCATCAGCGCGAACGTCGCGTTCTCGACCACCCCGAACCCGGCGCCGAACAGCGCCATGCCTGCGAAGATCATCACGGGCGAGCCCAGCATCATCATCGTGGCCATGCCGAGCGAGGCCACGGTGAGCGCCGGGATGAGCAGCCGGGCGTGACCGTGCCGGTCGCCGTGCTTGCCCGCCTGCCAGCGGCTGAGCGTGGCGGTGATCGCCTGCACGAGCAGGGCAGCTGAGGAGAAGTTGCTGGGGATCCCCTTGGCCAGCGGCAGGAACGAGTCCAGCACGCCGGCCGCGATGGTGGCGGCGGCGAAGATCAGCGGCAGCCGCAGCGCAGCGCCCGTCATCCGCCGCGAGCTGCGGGTGCCCGGCATCGACCCGGCCGGGGCGGTACGCGATGCCTCGCGCCCGCCCGGCAGCCAGCTGATCGTCGCCAGCGGCAGCAGGCCGGCCGTGGCCGCCATCGCCGCGGCCGCGGCGGCCAGGTGGTGTCCGGCGAGCCAGACCCCGGCCGGCAGCGCGACTATCGCCGGGACACCGGACACGATCCCGAGCAGGCCGAGCCCCTCACCGCGCCGTGCAGGAGGCAGCAGCTTGGCGGTGAGGGCGCCGGTGACCACGCCGCACAGGCCGAAGCCGAGCCCGCGCACCAAGCTGACGCTCACCATGACGGCCTGGGGCTCGCGGCCGAGCATGGCCAGGGCCGGAGCGCCGAGCAGTACGGCTCCGGCCGCGAGCACCATCCGGTAGCCGAACCGCCTGATCGCCGCGGTGGCGGTGGCCTCGGCCGCCACGGTGCCGAGCAGCAGCGACCCGGTGAGCAGCCCGGCGCCGGAGCTGCTGGCGCCGGCCGCCGCCGCTAGCATCGGCATCACCGACAGCAGCAGGAAGAAGCTGGTGAGCGACGTGAACTCAGCCACGAACGTGGCGGCCAGCGGCGCGCTGAGGAGCCGGGCCGGGACTGCGGTATCGGGCTGCGTCTGGGTCAAGGTGCTCATAGCACGCACGCTAGAACCCAGCCGGCATGCTGGTAAGGTCCGATTTCATGGCGATTGAGTGGTCCGGTTTGAGTCCGGGGCTGCTGGTCCGGCTCGACCGTTCGGCCAGCCAGCCGCTGCGCGGCCAACTGGAGGCGAGCCTGCGCGAGGCGATCAGGGGCGGCCGGCTCCGCGCCGGGGAACGGCTGCCGTCCTCGCGGGAGCTGGCGCGTGAGCTCGGCGTCTCCCGCGGCATGGTGCAGGACTGCTACGGGCAGCTGCTGGCCGAGGGCTACCTGACCAGCCACACCGGATCCGCCACCCGGGTCGCTGGCATCAGCGGCCAGCAAGCCGGTGACCAGCCCGGGCCCGGCCCGGCCGCGGTCGCGCCGTTGCCGCCCCGCCATTCCGCGGAGCCGCCGCTGATCGCGGACTTCGAACACGGCGTACCGGACCTGTCCAGCTTCCCGCGTACCGACTGGGCCTGGGCCGTCAAGCAGGCGTGCACCCAGGCTGCCTCCGCGGACCTGGGATACGGCGACCCGCGCGGCAGCTCGGTGCTGCGCGAGGTCCTCGCCGGGTACCTGCGGCGGGTGCGCGCCGCTGCCGCCAGCCCGGGGCGGATGATCATCAGCACCGGCTTTGCGCAAGGACTCAACCTGGTCCTGCACGCCCTGGCCCGCGAAGGCGCCGTGACGTGCGTGGCCTTCGAGGACCCGGGCTACGGCAGCGCGCAGGTAGACGAGACGGTCCGCGCGGTCCTGGCCATGGGCATCGACGTCGCCTACGTACCGGTTGACGAGCAAGGTCTCGTGGTCAGCGAACTGGCGGCCAGCGGAGCCCAGGCTGTCGTGGTCACCCCGGCGCACCAGTCGCCTACCGGGGTGGTCCTGTCCCCGGCCCGGCGGCACGCCCTGACCGACTGGGCGGGGCGCGCCGGCGGGTACGTGATCGAGGACGACTACGACTCGGAGTTCCGCTACGACAAAGAACCCGTCGGCGCGCTGCAGGGACTAGCCCCAGACCGGGTCTTCCTGCTCGGCACGGCCAGCAAGGCGCTGGCGCCCGCGGTCCGCCTCGGCTGGGTCCACGCCCCTGCACCGCTGGCCTCAGCGGTCGCCGCCGAGAAAGAAATGAGCGACCGCGGCTCCTGCATGCTAGACCAGCTCGCCCTGGCCACCCTGCTCACCACCGGCCGGTACGACCGCCACCTGCGGCGGATGCGAACTGTCTACGCCGCCCGCCGCACCGCACTGACCGACGCGTTCGCCAGACACGTGCCGCGAACCCAGCTCAGCGGGCTGGCGGCCGGATTCCACGCGGTCGCGCCGCTGCCACCCGGCTCCGACGAGGCGGCAGTGATCGCCGCGGCGCGTGACCGGCGGATCGGGCTGCACGGCATCGGCGACTACCGCGGCAACCCCAGCACCGCCGCGCCACCCGCGCTGGTGATGGGCTTCGGAAACGTCCGCGAGCGAACGATCGAACCCGCCATCGCCGCCGTCGCCGACCTGCTCAGCTGACCACGGCATCCGACATCGGTGGTCATCGACCGCACCCCGCCCGGGCCGACCGGGCGGGCAAGCTCAGCTGGTCAGCGAGGCTGGATCTCGCCCATCGGGCCGAAGCCGTCATGCGGCGTGTCGATGTAGATAATCTGCGGCTGCGTGGCCACCAAATCGGGTGCGGTGTCGAAGAACTTCTTCACGTAGGGCTGCTTGACGTGCGTGCCCCCCGCCTCGGCATCCTTGAAGCCCTCGATGCAGACGAACTGGTTGTCGTCGGTAAGACTCCGGGCAAACTGGAAGAACAAGCAGCCGTCCTCGGAGTTGACGTCCTTGGCGTAGGAGTCGGCCAGCGCCAGCCAATCGTCCATCTTCTCGGGCCGGATCTGCATCTTGATGTTGATCAAGATCATGTTTCCTCCTGCTAGGTGACCGTCGTCATCATCGTGGTGCGATCTGCAGCGACCGTCAACTGCAGCGGCCGCACGCATCTACTTTATGGCGTAGAGTCGGTTGCGGAGGAATCATGAGCCACACGCCCGGTACCGCCGCCGCCGAGAACGACGGCGACTTCGACCCGAGCCAGGCCGCTGCCCTGCTGGAGCAGGCCACCGGGCAGGCACGCCGCACGTTCATGCCGTTCGGCCCGCCGCTGCTGTGGGCTTTCCGGGCGGTCATCGGGCTTGTCGCCTGCGGTGGCTGCTGGCTGTCCGTGCGCGGCCAGCAGCCTTACTCCGGGCCCGGCGGCTGGGCCCCGGCCGTTGCCTTCGTGCTCGTGGCCGTCAATATCGGCTGGACCGCCTCGGTGATCAGGCGCGGAGGGTGGGGCGTCAGCGGCCCGGCCCAGCGGGCCAAGCGGGCCTGGGTCGGCGCGACGGTCGCGGCCCTCGTCGTCGCGTACGCGGTCATGGCGCCGCTGTACCACTCCGGGACAAGTCACCCGGTCTGGGGGCTGTACCCGGCTAGCGCACCGTGGTTGATCATCGGCCTGATCGGCGCGGCTGTCGCGACGGCACGGCAAGACTGGCTGAGAGCCGGCACCTGCCTCGCGATCGCCCTCGTCGCCGTGGCCGCCGGGTTCGGCGGCCCGGCGGGCGCATGGCTGATCATGGGCATCGGCCTGGCCGCGGTGTGCCTGGGCATCGCCGGATTCATCGCCCGGCAGCAGCGCCGCACCGCGGTCTGGTCATGACCGCCGACGAGCTCGACCCGCTGATCCACGTCCCTACGCGGCTGCGGATCGTCGCGACGCTGGCGGCGCTGCCCGACGGCGACACGCTGTCCTTCACCCGCCTGCAGGACATGCTCGAGCTGACCCCAGGCAACCTGATCATCCAGCTGCGCAAGCTCGAAGAAGCCGGCTACCTCGCCAGCGAGAAGACCAGGAACGGGTCCACGCAGAAAACCACGGTGGCCCTGACCAGCCAGGGCCGGGCAGCGCTCGGCGCCTACACCAGGGCGCTGCGCAACCTGCTCGGCGGCCTGGACGGTAATGGCAGGCCCGCCGAGGACGGCCGCGATCAGGTTGCCCGCTGAGCCGTTCGCGTTGCCTGGAAGGATCGCTGCCATGTACCCGTCCATTGAGCCGTACGACTCCGGCCACCTTCAGGTGGGCGACGGTCACGTCGTGTACTGGGAGGTCGTCGGCTCGCCTGACGGTCTCCCGGCGATTTGGTTGCACGGCGGCCCGGGCGCGCCGGCCTCCCCCGGCAGCCGGCGGAACTTCGATCCCGCTCGCTACCGCGCGGTCATCTTCGACCAGCGGGGGTGCGGGCGCAGCCGCCCCCTGGCTAGCGACGCCGACGCAGACTTGACGACCAACACCACTGACCACCTGATCGCTGACATGGAGCGCCTGCGCACGCACCTCGGCATCGACCGGTGGGTCGTGGTCGGAGGCTCGTGGGGCGTGACACTCGCCCTGGTCTACGCGCAGCGCCACCCGGAACGGGTCATCGGCATGGTGCTGGCGGCAGTGACGGCAGGGCACTGGAGGGAGACGCAGTGGATCACCAGGGACATGGGCCGGGTGTTCCCTCGTCAGTGGGACCGCTTCGTGGAACTGCTGCCCGAGGCCGAACGCCATGGCGATCTTGCTGCCGCCTACGCCCGGCTGCTGGCCAGCCCGGATCAGGCAGTGCGTGAGGAGGCTGCCCGGCGCTGGTGCGAGTGGGAGGACACCCACATGTCCCTCGCACCCGGCTACGAGCCGCACCTCAGTGTGCGGGAGCTGTCCTGGCAGATGGTCTTCGCCCGGCTGGTGACGCATTACTGGGGACACGGCAGCTTCCTGGCCGACAACGAGGTGCTGGCCAATGTGGCGAGGATCGCGCACATCCCCGCCACGCTTATCCACGGCCGCTACGACGTCTCCGGCCCGCTCGACACTGCGTGGGAGCTGCACAAGGCATGGCCAGCGAGCCGCCTGGTCGTCATCGACGACGCCGGTCACTTCGGCGGAAGCATGAACGAGCAGTTCACGGCCGCGATCGACGCCATGGCCGACCAACCGCACCCCGCCTAGAACCACCCGAGTGCAGCGGTACGTTAGCTGTTATGGACGATGAATTCCAGACCTCCTACCAGGGTGTCACGCTCGGTGTCCCGGTGCTGACCAAGGACGGCGAGCAGTTCGGCATCCTGGAGCATGTCCTCGCGGTAGAGGAGCAAGACATCTTCGAGGGCATCGTGGTGTGGGTCGGCGGCGGAGGCTGGGCCGAGCGCAAGATCCAGCGCGAGCTCAGCATGGGCCACCAGTCCGCCGCCCATTTCCTTGAGACGTTCCGCCACAACGACCTGCGGTTCGTCGAGGCGGACAAGGTGGCGATGATCACCGTCGGCGATATCCGGTGCGACCTGGACCGGTCGCAGGTCGCGCTGCTCCAGCCGCCGTCCGGCGCGCCCGTCTTCTACGCCAACGCCATCGATCAGGCCGGCCCGTCCCAGCAGACATACACGGGCCGGTATGGGAACCAGATGTACGGGCCGATGTTCGGCCGGACCAGGTGGCGGCAGGAGTAGGGTGACGGCCGGCTGAGCAGGCCTGGACTGGGCGACTGGACTGGGCGACTGGACTGGGCGACTGG
This sequence comes from uncultured Actinomycetes bacterium, assembly GCA_963790065.1. Classification (GTDB taxonomy): domain Bacteria; phylum Actinomycetota; class Actinomycetes; order Streptosporangiales; family Streptosporangiaceae; genus Palsa-504. Next base: position 266,235 of record CAWBNK010000007.1, read on the forward strand.
ACTGGGGCGACTGGACTGGGGCGACTAGTGGCCCGGGGCCTGCCCGGCGGCGCGCGGGGCGACCATGCCGGTCTGGTAGGCGAAGACGACGAGCTGCGCCCGGTCGCGGGCGCCGAGCTTGATCATCGCCCGGCTGACGTGCGTCTTGGCGGTGGCGGGGCTGAGCACCAGGGCGTCGGCGATCTCGTCGTTGGACAGGCCGTGCGCGACCAGGGCCACCACCTCCCGTTCCCGGTTGGTGAGGGTTTCCATCCCTGCCGCGGCGACCGCGTCCGGCGGCCGGGCTACGAACTCGCTGATCAGGCGGCTGGTGACCGCAGGGGACAGCAGCGCGTCCCCTCGCATAACGACCCGCAGCGCCTGCAGCAGCTCAGCCGGCTGGGTGTCCTTCAGCAGGAATCCGCTCGCACCCGCCCGCAGCGCGCGGAAGATGTACTCGTCCAGCCCGAAGTTGGTGAGGATCAGCACGCGCACGCTGTCCAGCCGCTCATCTGCGACGATCTGCCTGGTGGCCTCGAGGCCGTCTAGCACCGGCATCTGAATGTCCATGAGCACGATGTCGGGGCGGTGCTCGGCGGCCAGTGCGACCGCGTGCTGCCCGTCGGCGGCCTCGGCGACCACCTCGATGTCGTCTTCCGCATCGAGCAGCGACCGGATGCCGCTGCGGATCAGCGCCTGGTCGTCGGCCAGCAGGATCCTGATCACGACGGCGCCCGCGCGGGCAGCTCGGCGCGTACCAGGAAGCCGCCGCCGTCCTGTGGTCCGGCCTGGAGCCGGCCGCCGAGGGCGGACACCCGTTCCCGCATGCCGACGAGGCCCAGCCCTGGACCTGACGGCCGGGTGCCGGCGGGAGCGACAGTGCCCTGGCCGTCGTCGTCGACCTGGATCGAGAGGGCTTCTGGGGTGTAGTGCAAGTGAACCGACGCGCTCACCTGATCGCCGCCGCCGGCCAAGCCGGCGTGACGGCCCACATTGGTGAGCGCTTCCTGCACGATCCGGTAGGCCGCCTGGTCCACTTCGGGCGCAAGCGGCCGCTGCGCGCCGGTCACGGTCACGGTCACGGGGAGACCGGCCGCCTGTGCGCGTGCCACCAGGCTGTCCAGCTGGCTGAGGCCGCTGCCGTCGCCGTCCTCCTCGCTGCGGAGCACGCCGAGGGTCGCGCGCAGTTCCCGTACGGCGTCCGCGCCTGCCTCCTGGATCGCCAGCAGCGCGGGCGGGACATCCTCGCCGCGCTTGCGGGCCAGGTGTACCGCCACGCCAGCCTGGACCTGGATTACCGAGATGCTGTGCGTCAGGGAGTCGTGCAGCTCACGGGCGATGCGCAGGCGCTCTTCCACGGCCCTGCGCCGGGCGACTTCGTCACTGGTCCGCTCCGCCTCTTCCGCGCGCTGCTCGACCTCGCGCAGGTGCAGCTGCCATATGCGGGACGTCACGACCATGACGCCCGCCGAGATGAGCCATCCGGCCGCGTAGAACCTTCGCCGACCACGATCCGTGCGCATTCTCCGAGCGTACGCGTCCTGCCCGCGCGCGCATCCGCCTCCGGTAGCTAATGCCGGCTACTCCCCGCGTGGTACCCCGGCACCCGACGGCATCCCGGCTGACCAGGCAGAAGTCACCTCCGACGCACGACGACGGCGAGCCGTCCAGCCGACAGCATCGATGGCATGGCAACGACATTTTCCGCAAGCACATCCCCCGACCCCCGCCGGTGGCTGATCCTAGGCACCGTCGGCGTCGCCCAGCTTATGGTCGTGCTGGACGCGACGATCGTGAACATCGCGCTGCCGTCCGCGCAGCGAGCGCTGGGCTTCACCACCGTCGACCGCCAGTGGGTGGTCACCGCCTACGCGCTCGCGTTCGGCAGCCTGCTGCTGTTCGGCGGGCGGCTGGGCGACCTGATCGGGCGCAAGATCACGTTCCTGGCCGGCGCGCTCGGCTTCGCCGCCGCGTCGGCCGTCGGCGGGGCGGCCACCAGCTTGGGCATGCTGGTGGCGGCTCGCGCGGCCCAGGGCGCGTTCGGCGCGCTTCTCGCACCCGCGGCCCTGTCGATCCTGACCACGACGTTCAGCGACCCGAAGGAGCGCGGCAAGGCGTTCGGCGTCTACGGCGCGATCGTCGGCGCAGGCGGGGCGATCGGCCTGGTGCTCGGCGGGGTCCTGACCGAGTACCTGACCTGGCGCTGGTGCCTGTACGTAAACCTGATCTTCGCCGGCCTCGCGGTGGTGGGAGCGGTGCTGCTGCTCAAGCAGCAGCGCACGCGGGCCGGAACCCGGCTGGACCTGCCCGGCGTCGCCCTCGTCGCGGCCTCGATGTTCTGCCTCGTCTACGGGTTCTCCAACGCCGCGAGCCACAACTGGCACACGCCGTCCACCTACGGCTTCCTGGCCGCCGGCGTGGCGCTGCTCGCCGTGTTCGCGTGGTGGCAGTCCCGCGCGGCCAGCCCGCTGCTGCCGCCGCGGGTGGTGCTCGACCGCAACCGGGGCGCCGCCTACCTGGCCGTGCTGACCGCGGGCGCAGGCATTTTCGGCGTCTTCTTGTTCCTCACCTACTACCTGCAGCAGACCCTGGGCTACTCCCCGGTGGTCAGCGGCGTCGCCTTCCTGCCGCTGATCGCGACGCTGGTGGTGGCCGCCAACCTGTCCAACGTGGTGCTGCTGCCCCGGCTCGGCCCCAGGCCGCTGGTCACCGCCGGCCTGCTGCTGGCCGCAGGCAGCCTGATATGGCTGACCAGGATCGGCGTGCACTCGAGCTACGCATCGGCGGTGCTCGGCCCGCTGATGGCGGCCGGCCTGGGCTTCGGCTTCACGATCGCGCCGTCGATGAACACCGGGACGTTCGGCGTGGCGCCACAGGACGCGGGCGTGGTCTCGGCCACGCTCAACACCGGCCAGCAGATCGGCGGCTCGATCGGCACCTCGCTGCTCAACACGATCTTCGCCAGCGCGGTGGCGCACTACCTGACCAGCCACCTGAGCCCCGCCACCCTGGTCCACGGGCACCCGGCCGCGTCCCTGACCGAGATGTCGCTGATCCACGGCTACACCACCGGTTTCTGGGTCGCGGCAGCCATCTTCGGCGCCGGCGCGGTGACCTGCGGCACGCTGTTCCGCTCCGGCCCGCTCCGCGCCTCCGGATCCGCGGCGGCCGCTCCGGCTAGGGCAGCCGTGCCGCAGGCCACCACTGCCCACTCCGGCTGACAGCAGCGGCAACCACCCGAACGTTCACCTCGACCCGAGGAGGAGCCACATGCTGACAGATACGTACCGGCAGCGCGACCAGCGATCTTTCCTGCTCCAGCGGGCGCAGCCAGCGATGACCGGGCTCATAGACGGCTCCCTGTCGACGCTCGCCCCGATCTTCGCCGTCGCCTTTGCCACCCACCGGCCGCACGACGCGTTCCTCGCCGGGCTGGCCACCGCGATCGGCGCCGGCGTCAGCATGGCCTTCTCCGAAGGGCTATCCGACACCGGCGACCTGACCGGCCGCGGCAGCCCTCAGTTGCGCGGCGCGATCACCGGCTTCGCCACCTTCCTCGGCGGCGTCCTGCACACGCTGCCGTTTCTCCTGCCGCAGTTCCGGGCTGCGGTGCTGCTCGCGCTCGCCGTGATGGCGTTCGAGCTGCTGGCGCTCGCTTGGATCCGCCGGCGGTTCTTCGGCACCGGCTTCCTCCGCTCGTTCATCTACGTGACGGTGGCCGGGGCCATCATCGTCGCCATCAGTACCGCGCTGGGAGCAGTCAGCTGACGCGCATCGCGGCCCGGCAGGCCTTGGTCCAGGGGGCTCGCACTGCCGGGCCAGCGCTTGTTACTACGAAACGTAGTAACATGTCGTCCGTGAACGGCGCCGTCTCCACGACGATTATTGTCGCCGGTCTTGCGCTTGCCGGGTACGCGCTGCTGATGACCGCCCTAAACCGGCGGATGAACGTCCCCCTCCTCGCCGCAGTCGGCGTCCTTGAGATCCTGCTGCTGGTCCAGGTCGGCATCATCGTGGCCAAGCTTGCCGGCGGCGAGCGTCCGGCCAGCGTGGCTACGCTCATCGGATACCTGATCGCGACGCCGATCGTCCTGGTGGTCGCCGCGTTCTGGGGGCTGATGGAGCGATCACGGTGGGGTCCGGCGGTCATCGCCGTAGCCGGGCTCGTCGCGGCCGTGCTGATGGTCCGGCTGCATCAGATCTGGCCGGTCATCCGTGTCTGAGCCAATGGCACCGCCTGAGCCCACGGCATCACCTGAGCCCACGCCACCGCGGCCGGACTCGACCAGGACAGGCCCAGGCCGTCTGCTGGTCGCCGTCTACGGGCTCTTTGCGCTCTCCGCCTCCGCACGTGCCGGGGTGCAGATCGCGACGAAGTTCGGCCACGCCCCGGTCGCCTACTTGCTGTCGGCCTTCGCGGCCGTGGTCTACATCCTCGCCACGGTCACCCTCACCATCGGCAGCCCGGTAGCACGGCGGATTGCCGTGCTGTCCTGCTCGGTCGAACTCGTCGGCGTGCTGGCGGTCGGCACCTGGAGCCTCGCCGACCCGGCCACCTTCCCCGACGCCACGGTGTGGTCCAGCTATGGCAGCGGCTACGGCTTCGTCCCGCTTGTCCTTCCCGTGTTCGGACTGCTCTGGCTGCGCCGCGTGAAGCGGCAGGCGACGACGTAGCCCATGGTGAGGACGGCGCACCAGGTCATACCGTGCGCAGCGCTTCGGTCGGCGAGAGGCGGGCGGCCCGCATCGACGGGTACAGTCCGGCGATAGCGCCGATGACGAGGGCGGCGCCCAGCCCACCGTAAAGGGCCACGGCGGGGATCTGCACCGACCAGTGCTGGCTCACGGCATAGATGATGGTCGCCGCCGCGCCGAGGATGGTGCCGCCCAGGCCGCCGAGGACCGCCAGGAGCACGGCCTCGGCCAGGAACTGCTCGGCGACGTGGCGCCTGGTGGCGCCCAGGGCCCGGCGCAGGCCGATCTCGGAGCGGCGTTCGAGGACGGAGATGACCATGACGTTGGCGATCCCGACGCCGCCGACGAGGAGGGCCACGGCGCCGAGACCCAGGAACAACCCGTTGTATGCGCCCTTGGTGACCAGCGCGGCTTTCAGGATGTCCGACGGGTAGCTGACCGCCACGACGGAGGGGTTGGCCGGGTCCACGGTGGCGGGCAAGACGGCGGCTACGCCGGTCACCTGGCTGGGAACGCTGCGCAGGTAGAGCCCGGTGGGGTGGCCGTCGAAGCCGAAATACTGCTCGGCGATGGGGAACCCGATGAAGGCCATGCTGTCCAGCTCGGAGAGCAGCTCCACCGGGCTCAGGATGCCGACCACCGTGAACCAGTGTCCGCCGATCAGCACCCGGGTCGGGTGCGCCAGGTTGTTGATGCCGAGCAGGCTGGCCGTCTCGGCGCCGAGGACGACCGCCGGGTACCGAGCCGTGGCCGCGTTGAGGAAGGTGCCGTACGCCAGGGTGGCGCCGAGCGTGGCGGGCAGGGCGGCATCGGTCGCGGTCAGCGAGATGCCGCTGGTGTCACTGGCCGGAACCAGGGAGTTGCGGTACACGTAGACGTTCGCGATGCTGCCGATCTCGGACACGCTGGTGACCGGCCCGATGCGCGACACCATGCCTTCGGCGGTGGTGGGCAGCTCGGTCTGCTGCCCGAAGGCGGTGCTCTGGGGCTGCACGCTGATCAGGTTGCCTAGCTGGCCCAGCTCGTTCAGCAGGCCCGTCTTCGATGACTGGGAGATGCCGAGCACGCCGACGATGGCGGCGATGCCGATGCTGATGCCGAGTGCGGACAGCGCCGCCCGTACCCGCCTGCTCAGCAGTCCGAGGCTCCCGACCCGGAGCAGGTCCCGGCGCGATAGCCGGGAACTGCCGCCGTCACGTACCCGTCGGCGTATCACGGATGATCCTCCCGTCCCGGATCTCGATGCGCCGTTCCATGGCCGCGGCCACGTCGCGGTCGTGGGTGATGATCACGATGGTCGTGCCGTCCCTGTGCAGCTCGCGGAGCAGCTCCAGGAGGGACGCGCCGGTGGCGGTGTCCAGGTTGCCGGTCGGCTCGTCGGCCATGACCAGGGCGGGCCCGGCCAGGGCCCGGGCGATGGCGGTGCGCTGTTGCTCGCCGCCCGACAGCTGGTTCGGCCGGTGCCCGGCCCGGTGACTGAGCCCGACCCGCTCGATGGCGGCCTGGGCCAGTAGCCGCCGCTCGGCGGCCCGCCCGCCTCGGTAGAGCAGGCCGTCGGCCACGTTGTCGAGCACGGACAGGCCGTCGAGCAGGCAGAACTGCTGGAAGACGAAGCCGAGGCGCCGGGCCCGCAAGCCCGACAGCTGCGTGTCGGACATGGCCGAGGTGTCATGCCCGGCGACGCGGACTACGCCGCTGGTGGGTCGTTCGAGGGTGCCCATCACGTGCAGCAGGGTGCTCTTCCCCGACCCGGACGGACCGACGATGGCGACCAGTTCGCCCTGGTCGATTCGCAGGCTGACGCCGGATAGGGCCACGACCGGCGGTTCGCCGGGATACCACTTGACCACGCCGGCCAGCTCGAGGACTGGCACCGGGCCGGCGCCCGGCCCGGCCGGGACTGGGACGGTCTGGGTCACGACGCCGGTACCTCCACCAGGGTGCCGGAGCTGATGCCAGACCCACTGACCTGGACCAAGGTGTCGCTGTACAGGCCGGTGGTGACCCCGGCCAGGTGGCTGGTCTTGCCGGTCACCACCGCCACGCCGTACCCTCCGCCCTGCAAGGCCAGCAGCGCGTCTACCGGCACTGCCAGCACGTTGTCGACCGTCTGGGTGGTGATGTTGACGTTCACCGGGGCCTGGTCCAAGGTGGCGCCGGGCGGGGTGCTGTCCAGGGTGACGGTGACCGTCACCGTCGGCGTCGACGCGGTGCCGGACCCGCTGGACTCACACGGCGAGCTGCCACCGGCGCCGGCGCCGGTGCCGCCCCCGCCCGGGCAAGTAGCCACGGTGCCTACCGTCTCGATGTGCCCGCCCACGGTGGTGGTGCCGTCGGGCAGCACGACCGTCACCGCGTCGCCCGGCTTGACCAGGTACTCCTGGCTTACGTCCAGGTCGACGGTGACGACCGGGGTCAGGCTCGTTGCCGTCAGCACCGTGCTGCCCGCGCCCTGGACCGGCGCGCCAGGCGACGGAGCGACCGAGGTGACCCGGATCGGGCCAGGCTCGAAGACCACCCCGCCGAGCGGGATCATCCCGGTCGCCTGCAGGCCGAGCGCACGCTGCCAGCGTTCCACCGCGTCGGCGGTGGCCGAGGAGTAGTGGTCGCTCTGGGTCAGCCCGGCGCCGTAGCCCAAGGCGATCATGTCGCGGGTCAGCTGCCCTACGTCGGGACCGTCGGACATGCTGGCATCGAACGCTCGGTAGGCGGGAACGGAGCCGTACAGCAGCGGCACCGGCTGGTTGCTGACCGAGCAGACAGGCTGGCCCTGCTTGATGACCTGGCCTGGCTCGGGCAGCGAAGTGTAGACACCCCCGCCCCCGCCCAGAACGGCGATGGTGTACGAGCCACTGAAGCCGATGGAGCCGCCCACCTGCACGGTCGTGCTGAGGTCAGTGCGCACCACCGGCGCGGTAGCGACCTGGCTGCTGCTGCTGCTGCCGCCGGCCGACGAGGACGTGCCGTTGCCGCTGTCAGCTGTCGCGGCCACCGGGCCGGCCACCAGCGCCCCGGCCAGGGCTCCGGCCGCGACCGTGATGGCAGCGACCTGCCTGGTGGTGAGCTCAGCCATCGAAGCCCGCCCCGGGGCCATTGCTCGACGCGCTGCCGGGCGACGTTGTGATATCCCCGCTGCACGGATCTACTTTCTGGAAGAAACATGCCGGGGCCGTGGGGTTGACAGGCTGTCCGGCCGTGTGAACTTCGATCGATCCCGGCGTATCCGTGCCGTTAACCCACCAAGCTGGCAGGCCGAGCTTCTTGCCGCACAACTGGTTGGCCTTCTCGAAGGACGGGCTGTCCGGGTCCACCCCGCTGCCCTGGAAATTGGTGGTGTCCCCTTTGGGGTCGGGGTAGTCGGGGACCCCGTTGGCCCGCATGCAGCTGACGTACTTCAGGTACTCGGTCTGATCCGGCGGGGGGGCGACCGGGTTGGCGGCCCGCAACTCGTTCTGGGCCGTGGCCAGGTAATCGCTGCACGTACCGGTGAGCTCGTGAATATCCCCGGTCGGCAGGGCCGCTTGCGGGATGGTGATGTGGATGACCCCGGAGGCGTCAATGGTCGGATCGGCCTGGTCCGGATCGCCGTGGGAGCGCTCGCAGGCAGCCCACTCGTTCACCAGCCGGGTCACGTTGCCCGCCGGCTGCGTGGCCGGGGTGCTCCCGCCGCTGGTGCCACTGCCGGTCCCCGGGCTGGCCCTGGTCCCCAGGCTGGCGACCTGGGGGATGCTGGACCCGCCGCTGCACGCGGCCAGCGCGAGCGCGGCCGCCGCGGCGAGGACCGCGAGCGCGTACGGTCGCCGATGAGTCCTGGTCATATCCCAGCGCCTTCCATGCACCAAAGCGCCGCTGCCCGCGCTTCACGGCCTTCCTGGTTACCTTTCATTGCTCTGTCTCCCAATCGAGGCGATGGTGGGGACAGTTGTACAAAGCGGAAGGTCATAGCCCGGTCACGGTTGTGACTTGGCTGTGACCGGCGACGTGGCATCTTGTAGACCGAGGGGAAACCGCTGGCGAGATGCTGCCCGATCGACCGGGACGGCCAGGCTTGAGCGGGAGAAACGATGAGAGTGCTGGTGGCAGAAGACCACGAGCGGCTGGCCAGGGCCGTGGCGGCCGGGCTCCGCCGCCGCGGGATGATCGTCGACGTGGCGCTGGACGGCGACGACGCCCTCGCTCGCCTGGGCGCCAACCGCTATGACGTGGTGGTGCTGGACCGCGACCTGCCCGGCACCCACGGCGACGAGATCTGCCGCACCCTTGCTGCCGAGCGACGTGAGAGCCGGGTGCTGATGCTCACCGCCGCCAGCTCGGTCAGGGATCGGGTCGAGGGGCTCGGCTTGGGCGCCGACGACTACCTCCCCAAGCCGTTCGACTTCACCGAGATGGTCGCCCGGGTTCAGGCGCTGGGCCGCCGGCCCGGCGCTCCGCAGCCGGAGCACCTGGGCTACCGCGACCTGACCTTGGACCCGGAAAGACGTCTCGCGGCCCGCGCCGGACGACGCCTGGCGCTCAGCCCGAAGGAGTTCGCCGTCTTGGAATGCCTGCTCGTCGCCGAGGGAAGACCGGTGTCAGCAGAGGAACTGCTCGAACGGGTGTGGGATCAGGCGACCGACCCGTTCACCACCACGGTCAAAGCCACCATCAACCGGCTGCGCGCCAAGCTCGGTGACCCGCCGATGATCGAGACCATCCGTGAGCGCGGCTATCGCATCGGAGACCAGTGATGGGCATCGCGCATCCCCGGCTCGCCTCACCCCCGTGGCTGCGATGGCCTCGCCGGACCGCCCGGCTGCGGCTCACCGCTCTCTACGGTGGCCTCTTCCTCCTCACCGGCGCCGCGTTGGCCGCGATCACCTACGTCCTTTTTGAACGTGCGACCGATTACAGGACGCCGCCCCTGCCGAAGATCCCGCCCGCTCCCGCCATCGGCAAGCTCCAGCTTCCGTCCCCGCTGGCCAAGAACCTGCCTCAGCAGTACGGCCTGCTCCAGAATCAGCTGGCCCAGGCCCAGAATCAGCTGGCCCAGGTCCGGAATCAGCTGGCGGGACTGCCCGCAGGTCCGCTTGCGACGCGGGACCAGCAGCTGACCCAGGACCAGCAGCAGCTGACCCAGGACCAGCATCGGCTGACCCAGGCCGTGCATCAGCTCGCACAGGCCGTGCATCAGCTGGCCCAGGCAGGGACCGTCCAAGCTGCACAGCGCGCGGCCGACTCACATCAGCTTCTGGTCAACTCCGGGATCGCCCTGGCCATCGTGGCCGTACTCGCCCTCCTGTCCGGCTGGCTCGTCGCAGGCCGGATGCTGCGGCCCATCCGCACCATCACCCGCACGGCCCGAAGGATCTCCTCAACCAGCCTGCACGAGCGCCTCGCCCTCGACGGCCCGCCGGACGAACTCAAGGAGCTCGGGGACACCCTCGACAGCCTCTTCGCCCGGCTCGAAGCCTCTTTCGAGGCCCAACGGCACTTCGTCGCCAACGCCTCCCACGAGCTGCGCACCCCCCTGACGGCCGAGCGCGCGCTCCTCCAGGTTGCGCTCGACGACCCCGACACGACGACCGCGGCCTGGCGTTCCACCGCCCAGGAGGTGCTCGCCTCCAGCGATGAGCAGGCGCGCCTGATCGAAGCCCTGCTCACCCTGGCCAGCAGCGAAGGCGGGCTGACCGGCCACCAACCCGTCGACCTCGCCACCGCCGTCACCGCGCCCCTGGCCGACCTGCAGCCCGAGACCGTCCGACTCGGGATCAACATCGGCGCGGTGACGGAACCGGCGGCCCTCGATGGAGACCCGCTGCTCGTGGAACGGCTCCTGGCCAACCTGCTCACCAACGCCGTCCGCCACAACGTGGCCGACGGCCGTGTCGAAGTCAGGACCGGGGTGACGGACGGCCGGGCCGTCCTGTCGGTGACCAACACCGGGCCGCTTATCCCGCTGGCGGATATCGACCGCCTCTTCCAGCCCTTCCAACGCCTCGACCGGCGCCGGGCAAACTACACGGACGGGCACGGGCTCGGACTGTCCATCGTCCGAGCCATCGCGACCGCACACGACGCCACCATCGCCGCCCACCCCAGGCCAGACGGCGGCCTGTCCGTGAGCGTCATCTTCCCGCAGCCCGCGAGCCCAACGGCAGCTCCAGACCATCATCCCCAGAGCGACCGGCGCAGCCTCGAGATCGCGAAGCCATTACCCGGCCGCTCGGCGCCGGGCGAAGTACTGCGCGAAGGCCTCCCCGGCGAGGCGCACGTGCTGCCGGGACTCCTCGGCGGCCACCGGGGCGTTCCCGGCCCGGATCGCGGCGATGATCGCCACGTGCTCGCTCAGCGCCTTCGGCAGCCGGCCTTCGAGCCTGGAGGACGTGCCGGAGCCGAACCGGACCTGGGCGACCAGGTTCTCGACCGCGCTCAGCAGCCGCCGGTTGGACGCGGCTGTCCAGATCGTGTGGTGGAAATCGAGGTCGAGGTCACTGTAGGCGAACAGGTCCCCGGCCTCGACCCGGGCGAGCTGCTCCTCAAGCAGCGCCGTGAGCCGGTCCGCGAGCCCTTCGCGGTCTGCGCTCTCGGCGGCCTTGCGGGCCGCGATCGACTCCAGGGCCTCGCGCAGTTCGTAGATCTCCTGCATGTCCTCGGCGGTGATCTCGGTGACGTAGAACCCGTGGTGCGGCACCGCCGTGATGAAGCCCTCCCGCTCGAGCGCGATCAGCGCGGCCTTGATCGGCGTCGGTGACAGCCGCAGCCGCGCTTCGAGCGGCCGGACCACCAGCTTGGACCCCGGCTTGAGCTCGCCGCTGACGATCGCCGAGCGCAGCTCCCGGTAGGCCTGGTCGGCCAGCGTGGAACGCTGCACCGCGTGGTCCGGCGTGTCGTCTGTCGGCGGCCTAGGCGACACGGGCGTCGCGAGGGTCGTAACGGGCGAGCGCGCCGCCGGGCCGCGCGATCGGGGCGGCGACGGCGACGGTGTCCGGGTACTTCAGCCCGGTCCCGGTGTTGAGCGCCACTACGGAGTCCGCCCGCGAGAGCCAGCCGTCCCGGGCCAGCTGCCGTGCCGCGGCGAAGCAGGCCGCGCCTTCCGGGCAGGCGAACGTGCCTTCGAGCCTGGCGGCCTCGCGCTCGGCGGCCAGGATGTCCTCGTCGGACATCGCGATGGCGGTACCGCCGGTCGCGTACACGGCGTCCAGGACCAGGAAGTCGCCGAGCGGCTTGGGCACGGTCACGCCGAAGGCGACCGTCTTCGCGTCCGGCCATTCCCTGGCTTCCTGCGCGCCGTTCTCGAAGGCCGCCACGATCGGCGCGCAGCCGGCCGCCTGGACCGCGACCAGCCGCGGGAAGGTGCCGTCGATCCAGCCGAGTTCCCGCAGTTCCAGCAGCGCCTTGTAGATGGCGATGAGTCCGACGCCGCCGCCGACCGGGCACAAGATGACGTCCGGCAGCGACCAGCCGAGCTGCTCGGCGATCTCCAGCCCGATCGTCTTCTTGCCCTCGATCCGGTAGGGCTCCTTCAGCGTGGACGCGTCGAACATGCTGTGGTCGGACGCCACGGCCTGGGCGACCAGGCGGCCGGCGTCGCTGATCAGCCCGTCGACCAGGTGCAGCTCCGCGCCGACCACCGCGCACTCGGCCCGGTTGACCTCGGGTGCGTCTACCGGCATGACGATCAGGCTGCGCAGGCCCGCGCGAGCGCAGTAGGCCGCCCAGGCGGCGCCCGCGTTGCCGTTGGTCGGCATGGCTACCGACCGGACGCCGAGCTCGGCGGCTCTCGAGACTCCGACGGCGGCGCCGCGGGCCTTGAAGGTCCCCGTCGGCAGCTGCCCGTCGTCCTTCATCCACAGTTCCCGCACGCCGACCTCTGCCGCCAGCCGCGGCATGGGCAGCAGCGGCGTCATCCCCTCGCCGAAGCCGACGATGTTCGCCGGATCCCGCACCGGGAGCAGCTCGCGGTAGCGCCACAGCGTCTCCGGGCGTGCGGCCAGGCCGGCGGGCGTGATCGCGGACCTGACACCACCCAGGTCGTACCGCGCGAGCAGCGGGCTGCCGCACGTGCACAGACCGGTGAGCCGGTCCGCGTCGTGGGTGCGACCGCAGCGCGGGCAGTCGAGCTGGGTCAGGAAAGAGTGTGGCATCGAAGCTCCGTGCTCAGCTTGGTAAACCAGGTGGGCTGGGCGCCGCTAGCGCAGCACCGAGCGCAAGAATCGGCATCGCTCTGAATTCTAAATTCAAAATTAAATCAGAACGAACCGGTGTCAATGGAGACCTCAGGTTCATCCCACGTCCGGCAGGGGCCAATGCAAGGGCTAGGCAGCACCTCTAGCTGGCTCGATGTTCCATCGTTCCGGTTCAAGAACGACGCTCGGGACCGGTATGGGACTGGGACAAGACTGCCCTGGAGTTCAGCGCCGACCGCGCCGTCTGTTCTCAGGGTCATCGGGCGCTGCGTCCGTGGAGGTAGCTCGTGACGGTGACCTGTGGCGCAATCGGGCCGCTTGTTTGGTGAGGTAGTCCCGTTCGGCGGTGTTACGCGCCTGGGCCGCCGCGCGAGTGTAGTGCTCGGCGGCGATGTCGAGGTGTCCGGCCCGCTCGTGCAGGCGGGCACGCACCGCGTCGAGCCGGTGATGGTTGCCGAGTCGCGGCGCAAGCTCATCAAGGGCGCTCAGCCCGGCAAGCGGCCCGTCGACCTCGCCGACCGCGATCGCACGGCTGAGCGCGGCGACCGGGTTGCCGGTGAGCTCGAGGAGTTCGTTATACCAGGCGAGAATCTGCGGCCAGTCGGTTTCCCCGGCGGTGCGGGCGTCGTCGTGCAGCGCGGCGATGGCGGCCTGGATCTGGTACTCACCGCGCTGGTCGCGGGCCAGGGCGGCCTGCAGGATGCGCACGCCTTCGGCGATCTCGGCCTCGTTCCATCGAGTGCGATCTTGCTTGTCCAGAGGAATGAGGGTGCCGTGCTGGTCGGTGCGTGCGGCACGACGGGCGTCGTGCAGCAGCATCAGCGCGAGCAGCCCGGCGACCTCGGGCTCGTCGCACGCCAGCGCCAGCTGCCGGGCGAGGCGGATCGCTTCGGCGGATAGGTCGACCCGGCCGGAATACCCTTCGTTGAAGATCAGGTACAGCACGCGCAGCACGACCGCCACGTCGCTGGGCTGTGCGAACGGCTGGCCGCTGACCATCCGCCTCGCGCGGCTGATGCGCTGGCCCATCGTCGCCTCCGGAACCAAGAACGCCTCGGCGATCTCTCTGGTCGTCAGCCCGCCGACGGCGCGTAGCGTGAGCGCGATCGCCGATGCCGGGCTCAGCGCCGGGTGGCAGCACAGGAACAGCAGCAGCAGCGTGTCGTCGGCCTGTTCGGCCGTTCCGGGCTCGGGCTCGTGGCTCAGCGCGTCCTCGCGCCGGCGCCGCGCCGCAGCAGAGCGCCGGGAGTCGATTAGCTTGCGGCCCGCGACGGTGAGCAGCCAGCCCTTCGGGTCGTCGGGAGGCGCGTCGCCCCAGGACCGGTGCGCCTCCAACAGCGCGTCCTGCACGGCGTCCTCGGCCGCCGCGAAGTCGTTCCCGCGACGGACGAGGATGCCGAGCACCTGCGGTGCCAGGACGCGGACGACGTCCTCGTTCACTCCGCTGCGGCCGGAGCGCCGCTCATCACCGGCCGCACCTCAATCCACTCATGAATCGGCTGCCCGTCCTTACCTGGCGCAGACGACAGATAGGCCGCGACCTCGTGCGCCCGCGCTTCGGACTCGACGTCGATGATGAACCAGCCGGCGGCGAGTTCCTTGGTTTCGGGGAACGGGCCGTCCGTGGTCACCGGTGCCATGCCCGGCCCGCCGTAGCGGACGTATGTCCGCTCGGGACTCAGCGCCTGCACGTCGACGAACTCGCCCCGCTCGCGCAGCAGCTCGCCCACGTGGCGCTGGAATGCCATGTGCGCGGTGATCTCGTCCGCGGTCCACTCGCTGATCGGCACGAAGTCCGGGTGGCGCTCCGGGCCACCGGTGTAGTGCTTGAGCAGCAGGTACTTCGGCATCGTCACTCCTCATATCCCGTGGCAGCCATCATGCCGTCGTCACACCCAGGACCATCGCCGCGTCAGCCACCCGCGGCCGCGTAGGTCACGATGATCGCGCCCGTACCGGTCACCTGGCTGTCGGCCAACCGCAGCGGACGAAGCGCGCCATCATCGCGGAAAAGGCGCTTGCCGCCGCCCGCCAACAGCGGGTCGATCATCAGCCGGAGCTCGTCCACCAGGCCCAGGCCCATCAGGGTCTGGACCAGCCCGGGACTGCCGATCACGTGCAGGTCCTTGCCCTCCTCCGCCTTCAGCGCACGCACGGCCGCACCGATGCCGCCCCGCAGGAGCCGCGAATTCTGCCAGCCCAGCGGCTCGTCGAGAGTCGTCGAGGCGACATACTTCGGCAACGCGTTCAGCGGCTCGGCGAGCGCCTGCTGATCCGGCGGCGCGTTGGGCCAGTGGGCAGCGAAGATCTCGTACGTGCCGCGCCCCAGCAGGTAGCCGCCCGCGCCGCGCACGTTCTCGATCACCCAGTTCATGGACAGGTCATCGAAGTAGCGGGGATGCCAGCCACCATGCCGGAAGCCACCGGTCATGTCCTCATCGGCATAGCTGGGAGCCTGCACCACCCCATCCAGCGTCATCCACTCGTTCGCGATCACCTTCCGCATCCTGGCCTCCTACCGGTCGTGGCCTGCCGCTCCGCGTTCGCGTCGCGGAACAGCCCTGTCAACCGCTAGGACGAAGCCAGGGGGCCGTCCTCGACATGACTCGCGGACCGGCCATCGGTGCCCGTCAAGCACGCGAGATCGGAGGATGAAAAGGCGCTGTCTTCGCGCGTTCATTCAAAGGCCACCCCGACGAACTGTTCGCCGTGCTCGGTCCCCTCATACTTGGAGAGGTCCTCGCCGATCCAGACCAGCCGCAGGACTTGTCCGCCGGGGGCTTGAAAGTAGAGGTGCGGATCCGGGACGTCAAGCACCTTGACGCCGAAGGCGACAATTTTCTGCCTCATTTCGTCGACGTTGTCGGCCTTCAGCTCCAGGTAGATCGCCTTCAAAAACCCGCCCTCGTCCAGGCAGGCGTCCTCGTCCTCGTAGAGAAACGCGATGTAGAAGTTATCTCCCATGCGAATGTCGTCCTTCAGGTCACTCTCTCTCACGATCTCGCAACCTAGGACATCGCGATAGAATTCACGAATCCTGTCCTTTTCTGCTCGGGGAACCCGAACCGCTGAGTGATTTCCGAGGATTACCTTTTCCATGATCCCTGCCTGTCCGCTGATGTGGCTGAGAGTCGATCTGTCGCTGGTGGCCCGGGCGTTTGGTTCAGCGCACCTCCTCCGTGTTTAGACACCGGTTCGTTCTCGATGTGGGCGGGCCTCGCCGAACCTTTCCGGGCCGGACCGGCGAGCGGCGGGCCGTCGCCTCAGGGACCTGGACTCCCGGCGGCCCGCAGCCGCTGCCCGAGGACGCGCGCGGCCTCCTGGAGTTCGGGACACCTCACGATCCGGTACGACGCCGGGATCGGCGCGATCTGCCCGGCGTACCACACCGGGTTGCTCGTGCTGCCGACCAGGCGGGCGCGCTCGGCGTCGAGCGGCTCAAGCCGCCCGAGGGCGCGGGGCAGCCAGCGCGTCACGGTTTCGAGGGGCGCGTCGATGATGATCTCGACGTCGTATTCCCATCCGACGGCGAGATGCTCCTCGAGCACGGCTACCGGGTCGAGGCCGGCGGGCGTGCTGAAGGAGTCCTCGAGCAGTTGCACCTCGCCGACCCGGTCGATCCGGTAGACCCGCCGGGCCGCGGCGGCGTGGGACCAGCACAGCAGGTACCACCGGCCGTGGCGGACGACGACCGCCCACGGGTCGGCCTCGATGACGTTCTCCGACCCGGCCTCGGAGCGGTAGCCGAGCCGCACCCGACGGTGGTCTGAGCAGGCCTGCACGAGAGCCGCCGTGGTCGCAGGATCGGGCCGGGCGGCGGCGCGGTCCGGTGCCGGTGCCGTGGTCCGGCGGACCGCCTCGGCCTGGGCGGCCACCGGTTCCGGGAGCGCACGCATGATCTTGCCCAGCGCGCTGCCGACCGGGTCGGCGGTATCGCTCGCGTCGTGATGGCCGTCGAGCACGGCCATGACCAGGCCGAGAGCCTCGGCGCCGGTGAACATCAGCGGCGGAAGCCGCAGGCTGCGACCTACTCGGTAGCCCCCGTGAGGGCCGCGAACCGATTCGATCGGGATGTCAGCCTCGCGCAGGATGCCGACGTACCGGCGGGCGGCCCGCTCTGAGACGCCGAGCTTGCCGGCCAGCCGGTCCGCGGAGATGCCCGGGCTGCCCTGGATCAGCTCGAGAGCTAGCAGGGCCCGTGCCGTGGGGCTCGCATCAGGCTTTAGCACGTCTCACCAGTCCCGGATCAGAACATCCGGAACAGAGTCTAACCGGCACACGTACAAACCGGACGTAGATCGTCCGCTATTGCGTGTACCGTGCCTCCATGGCTATCGCACGCTTCCCAAGCATCGTCATCGACTGTCCCGATGCGGGCGCTCTCGCGACGTTCTACGGCGCGATGCTGGACTGGAAGGCGGAGATCCGCCCCGGCTGGGGCGAGGTCCGCGCGGATTACGGTCAGTGCAT
The DNA here is from genome assembly GCA_963790065.1 of uncultured Actinomycetes bacterium. Classification (GTDB taxonomy): domain Bacteria; phylum Actinomycetota; class Actinomycetes; order Streptosporangiales; family Streptosporangiaceae; genus Palsa-504. The sequence goes on from CAWBNK010000007.1 coordinate 283,544, forward strand.
CACCTTCCAGCAGGTGGAGGGCTATACCCCGCCGAGATGGCCAGCTCAGGAGGTGCCCCAGCAGATGCATCTCGACGTGATCGTCGACGACCTTGACGCCGCCGAGGCCGCGGTTCTCGATCTCGGCGCGACCAAGCACGAGCACCAGCCGGGTACGACCTTCCGGGTGTTCCTCGACCCGGCCGGGCATCCCTTCTGCCTGTGCGTGAACTGACCCCAGGCGGCGGATGCGGGTCCTATGGCCTGGGCGTGGCCGGGTACTTGCGGTCGAGGTAACTGCTGGCGACGGCGGCGTCGATCCTGGCCGGGACGGGAACGACACAGCTGCTGGCGTCCACGCTGCCGGTTGCGACGGCCTCCAGGCACCGTGCTTGCAGCGCGAAGCCAAGGTCCATCGACTCGATCGAATTGCCCAGCGGACGCGGTCCGGCCAGGTTGAACATGTGCCCGCGCGAGATCACGTGGATGCGCCGGCCGTCGTCGAGCTCGAGCGTCATGAGGTCGTCCTCGTACTCGCGGACGCCGGCGACGCCGGGAGCGCCGGCGAGGGCCTCGACGTCGATTTCGAGCGGGAAGTGGCCGGCGTTGGCCAGGATGACGCCATCAGGCAGCAGCGGCAGGTCATCAGCCGTCAGCACATCGCGGCCGCCGGTAACCGTGATGATCACGTCGGCGCCGGCAATAGCCTCGTCCCGAGGCGGTGTGCTGAAGCCGTCCAGGTGCGCCCGCAGCCGGGTAACAGGGTCGATGTCCACCACGGTCACCCGGGCGCAGGCGCCGCGGAAGTTGGCCGCGACTCCGCGCCCGCACGCGCCGTAGCCGAAGACCGTGACTTTCTCGCCGTTGGTCACGCGGTTGGTGAAGCGCAGATAGGACTCGAGCGTGCTCTGGCCGACGGCGTGCTCGTTCTCGGCGAACTGCTTGATCGGGCTGTCGTTGATCACCAGGATCGGCAGGTTCAGGCGGTCGCGCAGCGGCTCCAGGCGCATCCGGCCGGATGTCGTCTCCTCGGTACCCCCGCGCAGACCGTCGTAGGGCGCATCGAGGTACCTGGCGAATAGGTCGCCGCCGTTATCGAGGATGAGGTCCGGCTGGGCAGCGATCACCTGAGCGAGGTACCGGCCGTGCACCTGGCTGTCCTTCGTCGGGCCCCCGATCACCGTGACGCCCTCGGCCTCCAGCGCCTGCAGGGCATCGGGCTGGGTCGTGTTCAGGTTGCCGGTCGAGACCAGCCGCGCCCCGCCGTCTCGCAGGGTCAAGATCAAGGCCACCGTCTTGGCCTCGAGGTGGATACCGGTCCCGATGGTGAGCCCCCGGAACGGCTGCGTGTCCTTGAATTCCGCCGAGATCGACCGAAGCAGCCGGCAATGCTCAGCAACCCAGTCAATGCGCGTAGGCATCATGCGGTCAGTCGTACCACGCAAGGGCGTCTGCCAAGCTGGGGGCGTGGATCCAGGGGACCTGGCGACGGCCGCGGAGCTGCCCGATCCGGCACTGGTGGTGCTGGTCGGTCCGTCGGGATCGGGGAAGTCGGTCTGGGCGGCGCAGCGGTACCGCCCGGACGAGGTGATCTCGTCGGACCGGCTGCGGGCGCTGGTGGGCAGCGGCGAGCACGACCTGGAGGCCTCGGCCGACGCCTTCACTGTGCTGGACCTGATCGTGGCGGCCCGGCTCCGCCGCGGCCTGACCGCCGTAGTGGACACGCTGGGCCTCGACCCGGCGCGCCGCCGTGGCTACCTGGAGCTGGCCAGGAGCAGCGGCATGCCCGCCGTCGCCGTGCTCGCGGACACCGATCCGGCCGAGTGCCGCCGTCGTAACCGGGCCCGCGATCAGGCGGTGCCCGCCGCTGCGCTGGAGGGTCAGTTGCGGCGGATGCGGGCGGCGGCCGCGGAGATCGCCGGCGAGGGATGGGACGTGGTGGCCACGGCCGCGCAGGCTCAGCCGGAGGCCTCGCACACCCCCGGCGCGAGGACGGCGGCCCGCCAGCAGCGGCAGCAGCCGGTCCGGATGGGCTTCGTGCTGCAGCTGTCGCGGTTTGGCTGGGATCGCGACCCGGCGGGCCCGGCGCACTGGCTGGCCGAGGTGGCCCGCGCCGCCGCGGAGGCGGGCCTGCAGGGAATCGCGCTGATGGACCACTTGATCCAGATCCCCCAGGTCGGCCGCGCCTGGGAGCCGATCCCGGAGCCGTGGGTGACGCTCGGGATGCTCGCGGGCCTCGAACCGGATCTCCGCCTGGGCACCCTGGTGACACCGGTGACGTTCCGGGCACCGGGGATCTTGGCCAAGACCGTGGCCACGCTCGACGCGCTGAGCGGCGGTCGGGCGTTCTGCGGCATCGGGGCCGGCTGGTGGGCGCGCGAGCACGCCGGTTACGGCCTGCCGTTCCCGTCCGCCCGGGCCAGGCTGGATGAGCTGGAGTCCGCCATCGAGACGCTACGTGCCCTGTGGCAGCCCGGCACCAGGGAGTACCGCAGTGAGCGGGTCTGGCTGCCGGAAACCACCTGCTACCCGCGGCCGGCCTCGCCGGTCCCGGTCATCGTCGGCGGCAGCGGCGAGAAGCGCACGCTGGCCATTGCCGCCCGGCTCGGCGATGGCTGCAATCTGCCCTCTGACCTCAGCACGCTGGACCGCAAGCTCGCCGTCTTCCGCCAGCACTGCCTGGCGGCGGGGCGCGATCCGGCCCAGGCCGAGGTGACCGTGCTCGACGTCCCGATCATCGGCCGCGACCGCGAGCACGCTGCATCGATCGTGGAGAGACTGCACGGCGGGACCGCCGCCGCGGCCTTCGCCCGGCGGCATCACGCCGGCCCGGCCGACGAGCACATCGGCCGCTACCGGCTGCTGGCCGACCGCGGCGTGCAGACCGTGTTCGTCTCGCTCCCCGATCTGGCCGGCCCCGAGGACGTACTGCGCCTGGCCCCGGTGGCGGCCGCCTTCAGGTGAGCCCGAGCCAGGGTGCCGTTCGGTCCCGGTCCAGCTGCTCCGGCGCGCGCATGGTAGCGATCATGAGCTGGACCGCGTCCTGGACGTCCCTGGTCAGCTGGTAGCACGCCGTCGCCGAGCGGCACCCGGCCGGTGCGAACTGCTTCGCCGTCGCCACTACCTCCGGGGCCAATCCGGGCAGTTCCGCGGCGTCCTCGGGGTCAAGCGGCCAGCCCTCTCCCCCGGCCGCCGTTCCGAGGCTGGTGATCTGGTCACCCAGCCAGGCCCAGGGATCGGCGGTCAGGGCGGCATCCCAGTTCCGGGCAGACGGCTCGTTGTCCGTGAACTGCGGATGGTAGTGGGCCGCGCGGAAACTGCCCGGCGGGTCCGTGAGCCGGTCGAACAGGTCGGCCCGCCACAGCGGGCGATCGACGGTGGTGAGCTGGGACGCCGATTCGGTGCCTCGGTGGGAATGAGCCTGCAGCTCCCGGATCTCGATCCGGGCTCCATGTTCCATGGAAGCGTCGTCGAGGTTGATCTCGAACCAGTGCCGGATGGTGACGGCCGAGCGCGAAAGAGCGAGGATATGCTGCACGATGCTCAGGTTATCTGTGGCTGGGCGGTAGGGCCCAGGATGCCAAACGGTCCAGGATTGCCCTGGTCCAGGACTACTGCCAGCATCAGGTCAATGGCCCGGTACGGTGCCGGGCCGGGATCCCGAAGGAGCCAGTGCCATGACCGCCACCAGCGGGCCGCCGGCCTCCGCCTACGACGATGTCGTCGACCTGGGCCGCTACCCGATCGACGACCCGGCCGGCTCCGCGTACCAGGCCCTGGTCCAGACGTGCCAGGACCAGCTCCGTGACCAGGGCGTCGCCCAGCTCGCCGGTTTCCTCACCCCGGCCGCCGTCGACCATATGCTCGCCCTGGCCAGTCGGCTGAACGGCCAGGCCTGGGCGAGCGACCAGACCCACACCGTCTACTTCGAGCCTGCCTATGATGCCGGCGGACCAGATCACCCGCGCGCGCTGATGCAGCACTCGGCCAAGAAGGCCATCGCCTACGACCAGATCCCGCCCGGCGCCCCGATCCGGCGGCTGTACGAGTCCGACGACCTGACCAGGTTCATCGCCGCGGTGCTGGGCAAGCAGGTCCTGTACCGCAGCGCCGACCCGCTGGACGCCCTGGAGATCGCGGTCTTCGGCGCGGGCGACGAGCTCGGCTGGCACTTCGACAACAGCGAGTTCTCGGTCACCGTGATGTACCAGCAGGCCGAGGCCGGGGGTCACTTCGACTACTATCCCTGGCTGCGTGACGGCCAGGACGAGAACTACCCGGGCGTCCAGAAGATCCTGCTCGGAGACTGCGGCGACGCCCTCCGCCTGCCGGGCAGCCCGGGCACGCTCGCGGTGTTCCGCGGCCAGCACGCTCTGCACCGGGTCACCGCGGTCAGCGGGCCCCGCCCCAGGATCAACTCGGTGCTGACCTACGGGGAACACCCGGACATGAAGCTGAGCGAACTCACCCAGAAGCTGTTCTACGGCCGCACCGCCTGACCGAGCCGTTAGGCGGCGTGCAGGACGAAGAACAGGAAGCACAGGAAGCTCGGCGTGGCCCCGAGCTGCTCGGGGAACAGCTCGCGGGCTTCCGGCACCGGGTCCGGTTCGCTGATGACGGAGATCCGGAAGCCGGCTGCGGTGAAGGCGTCGGTCATCGCGTGCAGCGGCCGGTTCCAGAAGCTCATCGGGACGGTCTGGCCGCCCATGATCCAGTCCTCGGTCCAGTTGTAGGTGGCGAAATAGTCGGTCTTGCGCCCGGCCTGGCGCTGGAGCCCGTGGATGGCAAAGGGATGGTCGACGGATGCGATCAGCCGGCCGCCCGGCTTGAGCACGCGCCGCAGCTCGGCCAGCGCCGGCCCCCAGTCCTCCAGGTAATGCAGCACCAGGGCCGCGATGACATCATCGAACGCGCCGTCGGGGAACGGCAGCGGGCGGCCCAGGGCGGCCACCTGCAGGTCCGCGCCGTCACCAAGCCGCCTGCGGGCCTGCTCGAGCATCCCGGTGCTGGAGTCGAAGCCGGTCACGATGGCGCCCCGGTCGCGCAGCGCCGCGAACAGCGGGCCGGAGCCGCAGCCGGCGTCGAGGATCCGCCGGCCCGCCACGTCCCCGGCCAGGGCCAGGATCGCGGGCCGCGCGTAATAGGCATTTATGAGGCTGTCCTCGTTCTCGGCCGTGTACGCCTCAGCGAGGATGTCATAGTCGTTGACCCTGGGCGGATCAGCCGGCGGAGCGCCCTGGCCGGGAACGGGAGGCATGCGGTCCATGCTGGCATACCCGGCCTGCCCGCATCCTCCCGGCAGGCGGATCGATCCACTGAAGGACGCGGGTCAGCCCGCCATCCGCGCCGATCTCCCCACCATGGCCAGCGTCACGTCTGCCTCAGTCCGCGGTCAGCTCGGGCCCCACTTTTATTTCCTTCCGCCGCTCCGGCGGGCCATCGTCCGTCACCATGTTCAGCTGCACCGGTTTGCCGGTCAGTTCCTCCAACTCGGCGCGGAGCCGCTCCAGCTTCGCACCGCCATGGCCGGACGCCACACCAGGCCGGGCGGCCTGGATAGCAACCCGGACGTGGTCCAGGTCTCCGCTGACCGCTATCGTGGCTACCCCGGCCGCCCGTGGTATCCGCCGGTGTATCGCGTCAGCGATCTCGTCGATGCGCAGGTCCTGGACCGTCAGGATCTCCGAGCCGGCGGCGACCCCGGCCTCCCCGGCCCCGGCCAGCTCGATGTGGTCGGCCAGCAGCCGGTTCGCCATGTCCCGCCTACCCTGCTCATCAGCAGCGGCATAGGCCCGGGCCACCTCGTCGGTCAGCTCCAGGTCCACGTGGGGATTCAGGTGTACCCGCAATGCCACTGGCGGCTGGCCCGGGTCACGCCCGGCGATGACCGCCCGGCGGGCGGTGGTGTAGTTCTCCCCGGTCTCGGCCATCCGGGCCCGGACCTGCTTCTTGAACGCGCTGTCGTCAGTCACGCCATGTCCCTCGCGGCGATGCTGCCCCGCGCCCTGATCGCCTGGCTCAGCGGTGACTGATCAGTCCCAGCGAGCGCGAACCGGCGGCCCTTGTCCTGTTCGCCGCCGCGGGCGCGGACCACGGCAGCTCGGAGTGCGGCAGGCGCTCCTGCCATCACCCATGCTACCCAGCCTCGGCCAGGTGGCGAAAGGCTCACGCCTCTCCCTCAGGCCGTAAAAAAGGCCCGCAGATGGGTCTTGTAATGTGATATCAGAATGATAAGCTCATGCTACCTGGATAAGCAGCGGAGGCAGACATGGGCGAACCAGCGATCGCAGTGACGGGGCTGCGCAAGAGTTTCGGTGCGAAGGAGGCGGTGGCGGGCATCGACCTGGAGATCGCGGCCGGTTCCCTGGCCGGGCTGGTCGGGCCGAACGGGGCAGGGAAGACCACGTCGCTGTCGATGATGACCGGCCTGCTGCGCCCGGACGGCGGCCGGGTCCTGATCAACGGGCTGGATATGTGGTCCGATCCGCCTGCCGCCAAGGCGGTCATCGGGGTGGTGCCTGCCGAGGCCCGGGTGTTCGAGCGGCTGAGCGGTGAGGAACTGCTCGAATACGCCGGGCGGCTGCGCGGCATGGTGGCCGCCGAGGCCCGCTCCCGGGCGAAGCAGCTGCTGGACGTGCTCGACCTGACCGAGGACGCCAGGCGCCTGGTGGCCGATTACTCCACCGGCATGCGCAAGAAGGCCATGCTCGGCTGCGCCCTGATCCACAACCCCTCGGTGCTGTTCCTGGACGAGCCGCTCGAGGGCGTCGATCCGGTCTCCGCTGACGTCATCCGCCGGCTGCTGAGCCGCTTCGTCGGCTCGGGCTCGACCGTACTGTTCTCCAGCCACGTCATGGAGCTCGTCGAGCAGATCTGCGACCACGTCTCCATCATCGACAAGGGCAGGATCGTGGCCACTGGCACGACCGATGAGGTCCGGCACGGCAAGACCCTGCAGCAGGCGTTCATCGACCTGGTCGGCTCCAGGGCCAACGACGAGGAGGTGCTGTCATGGCTCGGCTCCTCGTCCAGCTGAAGCTGCGCCTGCTCCGCAACGCGCTGCTTGGGTCGACCGGGGCCCGGATCGCCTTCGTGCTCAGCACGACCTTGGCGGCGCTGGTCGCGGGCGGAGTCTTCTATCTGCTGTCCATTCTGCGCGGCGACGGCATCGCGGCGGCGGACCTGACCACGGTGATCTTCACCTTCTTCGCGCTCGCGTGGCTGATTCTGCCGGTCATCGTCTTCGGCCTCGACAGCACCCTGGACCCGGCCACGCTGGCCCTCTACCCGCTCCGGACCCGCCAGCTCGCGGTGGGGCTGCTGGCCGCCTCGGCCACGGGCGCCTGGCCGGCGGCCACGCTGCTCGGCCTGCTCGGGGTGACGATCGGGCTGGCTCACGGCGCGCTCGGGGTGCTCATCGCGCTGCTGGCGGTGGTGCTGCAGGTGCTGTTCTGCATCACGCTGGCCCGGTTCGTGACCACGGGTATGGCCGGGGTGCTGCGCTCGCGCCGCGGCAAGGACCTCGCTGCCCTCCTGATCATCCCGATCTTCGCGCTGTATGAGGGCTTCATCCAGATCGTGCCGAAGCTGGCCGGCGAGGGCGCGCTGACCGCGGGGAGCTTCGGGGGGGTGGACCATTGGCTGCGCTGGACACCGCCGGGTCTGGCCGTGCACGCGATCTGGGACGCCTCCTCGGGGCACCCCGGCACCGCGTTGCTGCGCTTGGCGCTGCTGGCCGGCATCATCGTCGTGCTTGGCCTGCTCTGGATCTTGTCGCTGCGCCGCGCCCTGGTGACGACCGATACCTCCACCCAGTCGGCGGTGCGCGGTTCGGCGCTCCCGTTCGCCCGGTACGGCCTGCGCGGGACGGTAGCGGCGCGGTTCTGGCTCTACCAGCGACGCGAGCCCTACTCGCTGATCTACTGGGGAATCACCGCGGTCATCATGGCGGTCGTGGCCATCAGGGCCGTTCTGACCCCGGATTGGTTTGGTGGCCTGCTCGCCAGCGGGGTTGCCGGGGGCGCGTTCGTCGGCGCCTTCCACAGCAACGCGATCGGGTGGTCAGGACCAGGGTTCGGCCTGGAGGCGACGTCGCTGAACGGCCGGCGTGCGCTGCGCGCCTACTTCTCCGGGCAGAACATCGCGCTCGGCGCGATCGCGGTGCCGCTGGTCACGGCGGTGGGTTTCGGCCTGGCGGCCGTGGCCAAGCATCCGGTGGACGGCTTCGCAGCCATGGCGGTGGGCCTGGCCGCGATCGGCGCGGGCCTGGCCCTGGCCAACCTGTTCAGCGTCGCGTCGGCCTACCCGATGGAAAAGCGAGGCGGCACCCCCATACCCAGGGCGGCCAGCGGACATAACGGCGCGGCGGCCGGGTCGCAGCTCCTCACCCTGCTCGGCGTGGGGGTGGCGGTGACGCCAGTGATCCTCGCCGTGGTAGTGACCCGCTCGGATCCGGCGGGTATCTGGCTGCCGGTGCTCGTACTGGGCGGCGCCGCGTACGGCCTCGCGCTGGCCTGGGCCGGCGTGCGCGGCGCCGCTAACCTCGCCGAGCAGAAGCTACCGGAACTGGCCCAGATCGCCATCAAGAGCGCCCTGTAGGAACGGCGATCCGTGGTGCGGTCCGCCCCGGCAGGCCAGTACGGCGGTCGCTGACCTCAGCCGTCCTGGCGTTCCCTGAGGACCCGCCGGAGGATCTTGCCCGTGGCCGACCTGGGGATCTCGGTGACCACTTCGAGCGCGCGCAGCTTCTTGTACGGCGCGACACGTTCGGCGAGGTAGGACGAGATCTCCGCCAGCGGCACCGGGGCGGTCAGGACGACGTAGCCCTTGGGTATCTCGCCGTCCGCTCCGGCCGGGCGGCCGATGACGGCCGCGTCGGCGACGGCCGGGTGGGACAGCAGGATGGCCTCGAGCTCGGCCGGGACGACCTGGTAGCCCTTGTACTTGATCAGTTCCTTGATTCGGTCGACCACGAACAGGCGCCCCTGGGCGTCGATGTGCCCGATGTCGCCGCTGCGATAGAAGCCCTCGCTGTCGAAGGCGCCTGCCGTACTGGCCGGGTCGTCCAGGTATCCCTGCATGATCTGCGGCCCGCGGAACAGCAGTTCGCCGTCTTGGCCCGGCCCGAGCGCCTGCCCGGTGGCGGCATCGACGATCTTGCATTCGGTGTTCGGCAGGACGATCCCGACCGAGTCGAACGGCGCGTCGTCGTAAACCGGGGTGGCGGTAACCGCCGGACTGGCCTCGGTCATGCCGTAGGCCTGGAATAGCCGGCCGCCGACCCGCTGGGCGCAGACCGACGCCGTCTCGGCGTCGAGCGGCGCGGCCGCGCTCATGATCCAGCGCACGCTGGACAGGTCGGCGTCGGCGACGGCCGGGTGGCGGGCCAGCGCGTTGATGATCGGCGGCACGGCGTACAGGATCGTCACGCGGTGCTGCTCGATCGCGTGCAGAAACGCGCCGAGCTCGAAGCGTGCCATCGTGACCAACGTGGCGCCCGCGGCCAGGGCCGGGTTCATGATGGCGTTCATGCCGTAGATGTGGAAGAACGGCAGGACCGCCAGCGCCACGTCGTCTTCACGCAGGTGCACGGCCGGATCCAGCACCGCCATGCTGGCCAGCAGGTTCCGGTGCGTGAGCATGACCCCTTTGGACAAGCCGGTCGTCCCGCTGGAGTAGGGCAGGGCGGCGAGGTCCACCGCGGGATCGATCGCGGGAGCCGGGGCCGCGCGGTCAGCCAGGAGCGAGGAGTAGGACACCGTTCCCGGCATGTGCTCACCGCCGGTGACAATGATCTCCAGGCCGCCGCCCGCCGCCTTCGCCGTTTCCACTAGGGCCGGGACGGTAACGAGCCAGGAGGCTCGGGACGCGCGCAGCTGGCCGGCGATCTCGCCGGCCGTCCACATCGGGTTGAGCGTCGTGACGGCGCCACCGGCCGAGGTCGCCCCGTGGAACAGAACCGGGTACTCGGGGATGTTCGGCGCGAGGATGGCCAGGACGCTGCCGCGGCCGAACCCGCGTCCGGCCAGCCCGGCGGCGAACGACCCGACCGCGGCGGCGAGCTGCGCGTAGCTGAGGGTATCGCCGGTGGCCGCGTCACGAATGGCGGTTTTGCCGCCGAGCGCCTCGGCCCGGCGCAGGACGTACCCGGACAGGGTTCCCGACGGGATCGCCACGTCAGCCAGGCGGCTGGTAAACACCGCGGCCGGGGTGCCGCTGGCATCAGCGGGCCGCGCCGCGGGTTCCGCTGTGGTCATCCGGGTCCTTCCGCTCGCTACCGCACGAGGCAGGTCAATAGGCCAGCAGGCCTATGGGCAGCTGCTGGTCAGAACGCGCAGGTCGGCGCTTTCTGGTGACACCCCGGGCGGAACATAGCCCGCACACGGGCAGCGGTTCAGTCTCAGGCCGCCCGGCCGGACAGTACAGGATGCTGGCGTGGGGTGGGACGCGGCGGTGTGCGCGCACCGGACGCACATTCCCGCTCCCGGCACAGTCATGCAATGCCATTGCCAGAGCATGTCCACCCCGGCGGATAGCCAGAACAAGAAGTAGGAAAAGGCGATGACGAGGGTCACCACGCCGTATCCGCTACCTCCGCGCAGCGAGTCCAGCCCCAACGCCACGGCCAGAATGGCCGGCGTAACCAATCCGGCTGCGCCCCACCGGGCGGCATTGGTCATCTGCCGCGGGGCCCGCTTGCGCGGCGGCCGGACTCCGGCCAGCCCGGGCGGGAGGTCGGCGGTGACCGTGGTCAGCTCCGCGTAGGTGCGTGCGGCCAGAGCGTGGCTGATTCGCGCGTCGAACTCGTCCTTGGTCAGCCGGTCCTGCACGAACGCGACCTGGAGAGCGGCAATGGCCTGCTCGCGCTCATCGGGCGACGCCCGCAGACGGCCGCGGCGTGCCGCGGCGGCGGCGGACTGTTCGTCTCCCGGGCCTGCGATCACGGCACCTCCCGGCAGGAAGACTAGAGCCAGCGTAACCCGGCCGCCGGCCCGCCGACCATTCGCTGGCCCGCTAGCCCTGGTCAGCCCTGGATCGCCGGGTAGTTCACCGGCAGGAGCCCGTATGCGGTGTGGTCGCGGTTTGGTGCGGCGGGCACTCCCAGCGACTGGAGCAGTTCCTCGAAGTTGAGCCCGACCATGGTGGGGAACGGTCCGCCGCCGCTGATGCCGCCGGCCTGCGGCAGCTGCGATTCCGCGGACAGGCCGCTGGGCTGCGCCCATCCGGTCTCGATTCCGTCGCTTCCGTTGAACATGTTGCCGATCACGGTGGACGCCGATACGTGCTCGCCTGCATAGACCGTCGGCGTGACGTCCTCGGCCAGGTACACCATCAATCCGGCATCCGGGCCAGCGGTGAGCTGGTAGGTAATCCACCCGCCGCCGGGCCATCCGGCGGAATCTCCGGTCGCGTTGGTGATGATCGCGTTGCCGAGAGCGAAGACCGGGCCCGACCCGGCGAAATCGACGCCCTCGTCGATGCGCTCCGGCACCAGGCCGCCGACATCGCGCAGGGGGTTGGAGTAACCGGGCACGACGGCGACCCCGGCGCTGACGATCTCGGGCGGCTGCCTGACCTGCGCTCCCAGCCAGGCCGCCGCCTGCAGGCCGAGCATGGCATCAGCCTGGTTCACCCAGGCCAAGCTGGGCGCTTCCGCCCGCCAGTGCGCCGCGGCCGGCGCGGCGCACAGCAGCGCCACCGAACCCGCGACCGCGATGGCCACGACCCTGGCTCGTTTGCCCCGCCGCACCCGTTGCTGCCGGGGCCGCTCCGCCGCAGCCGGACGCACCGCTGCAACGGGCTCCGCCGCCGCAACGGGAGGCACCGCCGCAACGGGAGGCGCCGCGGAGGCGGGACGCGCCTTTGCGGATGGCGGCGGCTTGCGGTGCCGGGCCAGCGTCGAAGACACCATCAGGCTTTCGGTCGGGACTGTTAACCCACCAGGCTGCATCACCGGCTCCCGTCTCCGGGCCGGAACTACGCAACCGGCAGCTGGTGGCTACGCCCTGTCGATCGCCGCTGGCCGCGGGTCAGCTGCCGTAAGGGTCCGGCGGCAGGTTGTGGTGGCCGGTCACCGACAGGTACACGTCGGTGCCCTCGGAGGTGTCGCCGCGGTAGACGAAGGCCGTTTCCAGCACGGCGCCGGTACGGAGATCCTCGAACGTCTCCTCATTGACGCCGGCCGCGCTTTCGTACCGGCTGATCTCCACGGCCGGCCGGCCGAGGCTGTCCCTGGCGCCCGTGCGGACCTGCACTCCGGGTGTCTCGGCCAGCACCTTGTACAGCGCGGACCGCAGGGCCGGGCTGACCAGCGGGTTCCATAGCATGGTGGTGGCCTGGTCGAAGACGTAATCGTCGTCCGACAGGTTGACCGGGGTGGGGACGGCGGCCTTCTTCCCGCGCTCCGCCATGATCCTTTTCTCCTCGGCTGTCGCCTGGGCCTGCTGCTGCTTGGCCTGGGTGAGGAGCAGGGCCCGCAGCGCTGACGGGTCGGTGGGCATGGCGTCGAACGCGGCCTCGGTGGGTGAGCCGTGCCGGTCAACGGGCAGTTCCGCTGGTATCCCGGCGCCCTGCTGGTACGTCCAGGTGTCACCGGTGAGGCTGTCGATGATGCTCGTCCGGTCGTAGCCGTCCTGCTTCTCGGTCATCTCGACATACCGGCCGGCCGGCCGGGCGGCCGTGGCGGCGGCCGCGGAGCTGAGGCGGTACAGGGTGGTCTGGGCGGCGGTCAGCCTCAGGGCGGGGGCGGCGCTGGCCGAGTGCCTGGCCGCCGGGCGCGGCACGCCGCCTGGAGCGGACGCGACCACGGCGAACGCGGTTCCGGCCGCGGCGCCGGTCACGACGGCGCCCAGCGCGCGGTTCCGCAGCCGCCTGCGGCGGTGCCGCCGGACGATACCCGCGGTGATGGCCGATGATGCGTGGAGGTCGTCGGTGCTGCGGCTCATCAGCTCGCGCACGATGTCCTCGTCGGTTCCGGGCATGATGCTCCTTACCTGGTAGTGCCGGCGGTATCGGCGGCGGCGAACAAGGCGATGAGTCCGGGCTGGACGCGCAACTGGGCCACGGCGCGGGAGGCGGTGCTCTTGACCGTCCCGGCCGAGACACCGAGCAGATCGGCTACCTCGTTCTCGCTGAGATCCTCGAAGTAACGCAAGACCACGATCGCGCGCTGCTGGGCGGTGAGCGTGCCGAGCGCGGCCACCAGGGTCGGCCGGAGCTCGACCCCCGTCACGGGATCGCCCGACCGCGGGTCACTGCGATCGTGGGCCACCAGGAGCTCGCGGGGCCGTCTTTGCCGGGCCCGGGCCCGGTCGATGACGATGTTGTGCAGGACCCGGCGGCAGAACGCCCGCGGGTTTCCCACCCGCGACCACCGCATGGCCAGCCGCTGCAGCGTCTCCTGGTACACGTCCTCGGCCGTGTCCGGATCGGAGGTGAGCAGCGTCGCCATCCGCAGCAGCGCGTCACCGGACTCGGAAACGAAGCCCTCGAAGGCACGTGCCTGCCTGGAATCCACGTATTCCCCTGACTGTCGCCGTCACCCCCATAGACGACACCTCACGAGATTACGTTGAGAGCTGAGAGAGGGTCAGCCGCCGATCATCGTGGTCATGTTGAAGGCGGGGAAGCCGAGGAACTGCCGCATCACGTCGGCCACCCGCTGGACGCGCGCCGTATCCACCGGCCCGACCGGGTAGCTGTCCAGCGCCATCACCGCCGCGGTCACCCGGGAGACCCCGAGCGGGGCGGGCAGCGCCTCCATGGCCTGGCCGACGGCGTAGCGGTTGGTGTCGGCGATCCCCTGGCCCTGCTCGAACGCGGCGCGGAACGCGGCCAGCAGCGCCGGGTGCTGCTTGGCCCACTGGCGGGTGACGGCGCAGCCCTGCACCGGGAACGCGGTGGTCGCGCCCTGATCCAGGTCGGCGAGCAGCGTGACGCCCATCGACAGCTCAGCCTGGCTGGCGAACGGCTCGGGCAGTACCGCCGCCGCGATCTTCCCGGCCTTGAGCATCGCCGCCATCTCGGGCAGCGGGTAGTACGCGAACCGGACCCCGGACACGCTCAGCCCGCTATCGGCCAGCGCGGACGCGGCCAGCAGGTAGAGGATATTCCCCGGCGCGTTGACGCCGATGATCTTGCCTTCCAGGTCGGCCAGCGACGTGATGCGCGAGCCGGGCAGCACGTACAGGCCCTGGGCGCCGGGTTGCATGACCGAGCCTTCGGCGAAGAGGTCCAGGTCGGCGGCGACCATGGCGTCGTTGGCCGAGGCGGGGCGCTGGCCCCGGTCGTAGTTCTCCTGCGCCTGGATGTAGCTGACGTAGTTGCCGCAGGAGATGTCAATCCGGTCCTGTGGCTGGTTCAGCGCCTGAGCGTTGATGACCGTCTCGGAGCTGATCGCCGGGATGAACGTCACGTGCAGGCCGTGCGCGGTGAACAGCCCCTGGTGCAGGGCTACGAAGAAGCCGGCGGAATCGACGGCGGGCACCACCGCGACGTTCAGGTTCGGCAGGTTGACGTCGGACGTGGCGGCGTTCCCGCCGCCGGCCAGCCGGGGCAGGAACAAGATAGCCAGGACGACGCTGGCCAGCACCGCGCCTGCGACCTCGGCGGCCCGGACGGCCCGCGCGAACCTACGTGCCATTGATGTTTCCTTCCTTGGGGGGCTTTGGGCCGCGCCCGGTCCCGTGGTCAGCCGGACGCGGCCCCGGCGCGGTTCACCGGACGGGGAGACCGGCCGCGCCATCGTGCTCACCGGCATTCCTTAGCGGCCGGCCGAGATCGAGCGCCGGTTTGCTTGGCGCGGCCGCTCCCGGGCAAGGCCGGGCAATACGCAGAGGAGACCCGGAGCCGGTTGCAGAAAAAATATTGCTGCAAGTTGCAACGCAAGACATCGGTCAGCTGACCGATCTTTTAGCCGCAGCCCGCGAGTCCGCGCCGGCTGGGCAGGTGGGCTGTGCGGGGCGGGCTGACCGGGCGGGCCGACTGGGCGGGCCGGGATCAACGAGATCAAGATGAGATCAAACGGAGTTCCCGGATAACCAGCGAAGTCGGTAGCTTGCGACATTGATGCATGTTCGGGGAACGTTCACGCTGCCCAGGCTGAACGCCCACCGGGTGGTACTAGCGGCGGCGGCGCTCACCACGCTGGTTGCGGCGGCGCTCGCGACTACCATCGTCGTTTATTCCGGCCAGGCGCTGCCCCGCTCGGTACGCGAGCGGCTGGCGGCGGCCTCCGGCACGTCGATCCTCATCAGCGGGCCGGTGAACAACGCGGCCGCGCCCGGCTACACCGCGGCCCTGCGCAGCGACCTGACCGCCGCCCTGGCGGGCGCGCCGTCGGCCTTCTACCACGCCTACTACTCAGATCCGCTCGGCCTCCCGGTCAAGACCGGGAAAGACACCCCGATCACCGAGGCCGCCACCTTCGGCGGCGTCACCGCCCACGCGCGGCTGCTGGCCGGAGCCTGGCCGACCGCCCCGTCCCCCGGCCGGCCGATACCCGCGGCGCTGCCCGCCTCGGCGGCGGCGCTGCTGCACCTCGCGCCAGGCGACCTGCTGCGGCTGACGGACCGGGTCACCAACCGCGAAGTGTCGTTCCAGGTCACGGGCCTGTTCCAGGTCACGTCGGCGGCGTACTGGAATCTCGATCAGGTCGGGCCCAGTGGGTCGAGCACGCTGGGCGGATTCATCACCTACGGGCCGCTGGTGGTCGACCCGGCGGCCTTCTCCGGGCGGCTCGCTATCTTCGGCGGTTCGTGGGTGGACCAGCCGGACATGCCCGCGATCCCGCTGGGCCGGTTCAGCGCGATAGCTACGCACGTCTCCGCGCTGCGCCAGACGGTGTCCCAGTCGGTCAGCATCTCCGGCCTGGCCCTGTCCACGAGCCTGGATTCGGTGCTGTCGGGCACGGCGACCAGCCTCGGCGTGTCCCGATCGCTGCTGGGCATCACCGCGGTCGAGCTGTTCCTGCTGGCCGCCGCGGCCCTGGTCGCGGTGGCGCGGCTGCTCGCGGCGCAGCGTGAGGGCGAGTACGCCATGCTGACCGCCCGGGGCGCCACCCGCCTGCAGGTGACCCGGATGGCGGCGGCGGAAGCCATCCCGCTGTGCCTGCTGGCCGGGGCGGGCGGCGCGGCCGCCGGGGTCTGGCTGGCGGGCCGGATCGCGGCCCGGGGCGGCGGCACGCTGGCCGGGGCGTGGTGGGCGGCGGCCGCGGTATCGGCCGGCGCCGCCATCATCATGGTGATGCCGGCGGTGCTGGCCCCCACGCCGGGAGCGGCGCGCGTCCGGCTGGGCCGGCAAGCCAGCATCTCCGCGATCAGCCAGGCCGGAGCCGACGTCGCGGTGCTGGTGCTGGCCGTGCTGGCCGGGTGGCAGCTGCGCCGCTACTCCGCCGTATCGGCCGGGGCGAACGGCAGTACCGGCATCGACCCGGTCCTGACCCTGGCCCCCGCCCTGGCCCTGGCCGGCGGGACCGTCGCGGCGCTGCGGATCCTGCCCGTGGCGGGCAAGGCCGGCGACCGGCTGGCCGCCCGGGGCAAGCGGCTGACCACGGCCCTGGCCAGCTGGCAGGTCAGCCGCCAGCCGCTGCGCCAGGGCGGGACGATGCTGCTGATCGTGCTGGCCGTGGCCACCAGCACGCTGGCCCTGGCCCAGCACCAGAGCTGGCTGCGGTCCAACCGCGACCAGGCGGCGTTCAGCGCGGGCGCCGACGTGCGGGCCGACCTGGCCCAGCCGCTGCCGCCCGCGCAGGCCGGCCAGCTGGGCACGGTCGGCGGGGTACGCGCCGCCATGCCTGCCGTCACCATCCCGTCCGCGACCAGCGCCGGCAGCCCGGTCCTCGCGCTGGACCCCAGCCAGGCAGCCCAGACCGCGCTGCTGCGGACCGACCAGTCGCCGCTGCCGGCGGCCGCGTTGTTCAGGAAGATAGAACCCGCTCGCGCCGGGCCTGGCGTCACGCTTGAGGGGCAACAGGGACGAGCCGGCCAGATCCGGATCACGGCCTCCTTCGGCCCGGCCAGCCTGCACCTGGCGGCGGCCGCGCTGACGATCACGGTCGAATACGCCGACGGGGAGACCTATCAGCTCGCCGCGGGCTCGCTGCCCGCCGACGGCCGATCGCATACCCTGACCGTCCGCGTCGCGCCGGCGGGCCGCCAGGTCCTCTATCCGCTGCGGCTGACCGCGATCAGCGTGGCCTACGAGCTGCCCGCGGCCCTGACCCCGCAGCCGGCCACGTTCCGCGTGCTGTCCGTCGACGCGGCGGCCGGGACGGCCCTGTCGACCTGGCAGGCCGCCCCCTCCTCCCCCGCACTGACCGCGCTCAACGAATCCTTCGGCGCCTCAGGCAAGTCAGAGCCCCCGTCGCTGCTGTTGACCCAGACCGTCGGCGGCGCGTGGACGACCACGTTCGAACCCGGTTACGGGTCAGCCGCGACGGCCAGCCCGGACGAGCCCAGCACGCCCATCCCGGGTGAGCTCGACCTGAGCGTGCCCGCCCGCCTGGCGGCGGCCACTATCCCGGGCATCGCGACCCGGGCGTTCCTGGCCGCGAACAGCCTCAACGTCGGCGACACGGTGGCGGTGACTACTGGCGGCGGCGCCACGTTGTCGGTGACGATCGTCGCGGCGGTCTCGACCTTCCCGACCGTGACCGCTGCCGACGGCGCCGTCATCGTCGACCTGGCCTCGGTCCAGGACTACCTGGCCAGCCAGTCGCTGGCGCCGCTGCCGGTCACCGAGTGGTGGTTGTCCACCGCCGGGCACCTGGTGCCGCCGCAGCTGGCGGCGGCCCTGCCGCCGGGATCGGCCGTCACCAGCGCGGCCGGGCTGGCCGCCGGGCTGGCCGGCGACCCGATGACCGCCGTGCCGCAGGAGGCGCTGCTGGCCATCGCCATCGCCGCGGCCGTGCTGGCCATCACCGGGTGCTGCGTGGCTATCGCGGCCGGCATCCGCCAGCGCCGAGCCGAGAGCGCCCTGCTGGCCGCGCTCGGCGTGACCCCCGCCGGGGCGGCCCGCCAGCTCTGCCTGGAACGGCTCCTGCTCGGCCTGCCTTCAGCGCTGGCCGGCCTGGTGCTCGGCGCGGTCATCGCCGAGCTGCTGGTCCCGGCCGTCACCCTCACCGGCACCGCCAGCCTGCCGGTCCCGCCGGTGATCATCGAGTTCGACTGGGCTCAGACGCTGCCGCTGGCGCTGGCCGTGGCGGCCCTGCCCGTGCTGGTCGCGGCGCTTGTCATCGCGCGCAGGCCGGATCCCGCCGCCCAGCTGCGCGCGGCGGAGTCGGCATGAGGCGCTCGTGGCTGCGCACGCAGCTGGGCGGCACGCCGGTGAGCGCGCTGGCGCTGGCGCTGCTGGTCCTGGGCTGCGTTTTCGTGTCCGTCGCGGGCCCGAGGTACAGCCTGCACGCCCGGACCCGGGCGCTGCAGCACGCCCTGGCCGGGGTGGCGCCGGTGGACAGCGCGGTCCAGGTCTCCGCCGACTGGGGCTCGTTCGCCAGCCAGGTCAGCAACGCCAACCCGCCGCTGCTCGAGGACAGCCAGCTCAGCGAGTCACGGCAGCAGCTCGGGCAGTTCCTGACCAGGACGCCGCTGCCGCTCGGCCCAGGCCAGTGGGCCGGCCTGTCGACTAACCCGCTGATCGTGACCGCGGGCGCGGCGGCCAGCGCGCAACCAGGCGGGATCTCGCCGGAACTCGAGGTCCTCTACCGTGACACCCTGACCAGCAATGTCACGCTGGTGGCCGGCTCCTTCCCGCCGGCCGGCAGCCTGGGCAGCAAGCTGCGCGTCGCGGTGACCGAGGCCACCGCGACGCGGTTCGGGCTGCACCCCGGATCCGTGCTCAAGCTGGCCGTGTACGACACCAAGGTGCCCGTGATCGTCACCGCCATCGTCCGCCCGCGCGCTCCGGGCTCGGCGTTCTGGAACGTCGACGCCGCCGCCCTGGCCCCCTCCTACAACGTGCCGGGCCCGACGGCGGGCCGGCCCCTACTGGTCGGGCGCGGTGTTCGCCGATCCCGGCGAGTTCACCGCCATGCAGACCGTCTTCGTCCAGCTCGCCATGCAGCTGACCTGGGAGTTCCCGCTCAGCCTGGCAGGCCTGCAGGCCGGCCAGGTGCCCGCGCTCGAGCATTCGCTCGACCATGCCGCCGGGGCGGCCGTGCCGCTGACCGGTGACCTGGCCGGCGCCACGCTGCCGCTGACCGTCCATGCCGAGCTGCTCACCCAGCTCACCGCGTTCACCCTGACCGACACCGCGGTGCAGCAGGTGCTGTCGCTGCTGTTCGTCAGCCTGACCGTGGTCGGCGCCGCGGTGCTGCTGCTGGCCGCGCGGATCTACCTGGCACGCCGGGCGGTGGAGCTGGAGATGGTCCGCTGCCGCGGCGCCTCGCTGCGCCAGCTGACCGCGCTGATGCTGCGCGGCAGCCTGCTCACCTGCGTCCCCGCCGCGCTGGCGGGCGCCGGCCTGGCGCTGCTGGTCACGCCGGGACCCGGGGCCAGCCTGGGCTGGTGGCTGGGCGGCCTGACCGCGCTGACCGCGCTTTGCGATCTGCCGGTCATCGTCGCCTGGCGGTACCGCAAGCCGGTAGCGGCCTGGAACCCGGCCCGGCGGGTCCGCAGGCCGCACCGCCGCGCGGTGGCCGAGGTCGCCGCCTGCGCTGCCGCCGTCGGCGGGCTGCTGGTGCTGCACGACGAGGGCGCGCCCCCGCCGGGCAGCGTGAACCTGTACATCGCCGCGGCCCCGGCGCTGGTCGCGATCCTGGCCGTCATCGTGGTGGGCCGCCTCTACCCGCTGGTGGTCGGCGGCCTGCTCCGGGTGTTCGCCCGCCGCGCGGGCGCGTCCGGGTTCCTGGCCCTGACCGGAGCGGCGCGGACCTCGCTGGCCACCACCGCGCCGGCCTTTGCCCTGGTCCTGGCCCTCACCCTGGCCTCGTTCGCCGGCATGATGCGGGACGCCGTGGCCCGCGGTGAGGTCGCGACATCCTGGCAGGTGACCGGCGGCGACGCGGTCGTCGACGCGACCGGGACCCCCGACATCGTGACCCCGGCCGTGCAGCGGGCCGTGGCCGCCGTGCCCGGCGTCCGCGGCACCGCCCTGGCCTGGGTGACATCGTGGCAGCTGACCGACAACCAGATCGTGACCGTCCTAGCCGTCCAGCCCGCCAGCTACGCCGCCTATACCGCGAGCGTGCCGTACCCGGCTGCCCCGCTGGCCAGGCTCGGCTCCTCGGCCGGCATCACCACCGTGCTGGCGTCCCCGTCGGCGGCCGCGGCCCTCGGCCCGGGCCTCGGCGAACTGACCTCCGGGTCCGGCATAGGCCCGCTGCGGGTACGGGTGGCGGCGACCGTGGCCAGCACGCCCGCCGCCATCGACGGCGGGATGTTCGTCATCGTGCCGCTGCAGCGCGTCACCGGCGAGACCGGCCCGCCGACGCCCAACCTGCTGCTGGTCACCGGGACGGGCATCAGCCACTCCGCCCTGGCCGCCGTGGTGAGCAAGGACATGCCGGGCGCGGTGCTCCGGTACCGTTCCGCGGCGCTCGACGAGCTGATCAGCTCGCCCCTGCAGGCCTCCGCCGATCTGATCATGCGGCTGTCGCTTGCGGTGGCGGCCGGGTTCGGCCTGGTCATCCTGCTGCTCGGGCTGGCCCTGGGGTCGGCGGAGCGCGACCTGACGCTGGCCCGGCTGACCACCATGGGCCTGGAACAGGCCAGCCTGATCCGCCTTGTCCTCGGCGAGGCGCTGCCGGCCGTGCTGGCCGCGGTGGATCGGTCATGGCCATCGCGTCTTTCTAATTGTTTCATTATTTGAAACATTTTATCGTATTGTGAAATTAAGTTAGCAGGACGGTGAGAATCGTGTCAACGGATCCGCGGTCGGCGCGCTGGTCAGCGGCGCCCGCGGAGGTATTCCCGGCCGAATACGAGGTCCGCGTAATTGCCGTCGGCGACCCCGCCGGCGGCGGCCACCCGGTACCGCGCGATGACCTCCGGATCGAGCTCGATCCCCAGGCCGGGGGCGGCCGGAGACCGGGAGGCGGCCGTTATGTCTAACCTACTCGTTCAGTTACGGTATTTGTTGGCCCTGGCCGCCTTCGGTTGCTGGCTGGTTCAACCATCGAAAACTTCCACCCGCTTTCCCTGGTTTAAAATGATTTCGACCGCCTCTCTGGTTTTTCTGGTGACAACCGTTTTACTCTTCACCTGGTTTGGCCGGAATCCGGGTGTGTTTGCCGATTTGTTTCACGCCATTCCGGGTTTTGTCACTCGGGCCGGAGGCGAAGGCCACGAAAAACCGTTTTGGTACTACGGCAAACTTCTCGGCGATGGTTGGTCAGGTGCGGTGGTTCTCGGCTTGGTGGGGTTCGGGATTATTTGCGTTTTTTTTACCCGCCGGGGAAAGCATCCGCCGGGGATGGATGTTGCATCCACTGCTGGCGGCCCCAAGCGATCGGCCAGCCGTTTTTTTCTGGCCATCTATGGCCTCGCCATTTTTGCCATTTATAGTGTCATTCCCTATAAAACGCCGTGGCTTGCGCTGAACTTTTGGCTGCCCATGGCCTGGTTGGTTGGAATTGCCGTGGAATGGATCTGGTTCGCGACTCCCAAGTTTCCCATCCGCGCCGTGATCGTGTGCGGTTTACTCACCCTCGGATTTTTGATCGCGCATGACACGCGGCAAAGGGTGTTTGCCGCTCCGGCGGATGAAAATAATCCCTATGCCTACGCGCACACGGTTGAAGATTTACTGGGCTTGCCGGCGCGGATTGAAGAATTATCGAAGCAAAAAAATTGGGTGCAACCGCGCATCGCCGTCGTCGCTGCGGACGCCTGGCCGCTGCCGTGGTATCTGCGCAAATATTCGCAAGTCGGTTATTGGCAGCCGGGACAGGCGACCGGGGCGGCGGATTTATATATTACGTCGCCCGAAGCGGCCGAAAAAATGAGCGGCCAATTGACCAATTTCAATGCCGAATATTTCGGCGTCCGGCCGGAAGTGCTGATCATGCTCTGGACGCCAGTTCCGGCCAAAAAGCCTTTATGAGCGCTTTATGAGTGGCATTCACGTCATAGACCATCGCGCGATGGCCACGACCTTTCAGGTGCGGATTGCGAATGAAGCGAAAAGTTACGCGGAATCGGCGGCGCAAGCGGCGTTCAGTTTGCTCGAACGGCTGGAATCGCATTTGAGCCGGTTTCGCGCGGGCAGTGACCTTTCGCAAATCAAAGAACTGAAACCCGGCGAAAAACTGCGCGTGAGCGAACCGGCTTTTGCGTGTCTGGAAATCGCCAAAAAAATGGAACACGCCACCGGCGGGGCGTTTTCGGCCGCGCCCGCCGCGTTAATATCGCAACCGGCGCGGACGGCGGACCCTGCTGCCGGGGGAATTTTCCGTCCGCTGTGACTTGGGGAAATTGGAATTTGATCTTGGCGCGATCGGCAAAGGTTTCGCGCTCGACCGCATGGCGGCGGTCCTGCGCGATTGGCATTGCCCGGCATTTCTCCTGGTTGCCGGGGGCAGCAGTATTTTGGCGGGAGATCCGCCGGCGGAAAACGCCGGTTGGTCCTGCGGTCTGGGCGATGATAATTCTCCCCAGCGGTATTGGCTGGCCAATTGTTCCCTGAGTGGCTCCGGCCTGGCGGTCAAGGGCCAGCATATCTTAGATCCGCGCACCGGTCAGCCGGCGCAACGGGAAAGCCGCGCCTGGGCTTTGACGGATACTGCCGCTGAATCCGATGCGCTTTCAACGGCAGCCATGGTCTTGGACAAGAACGAAATCAACGATGTGCTGACGCGGGATAAAACGTGGCTCGTGTTCTTGCGCGAGCTGGAATCGTGGCGCAGCCTCGGCAGCCGCGCCCTCCCGGCGCGGGCGTGATTACTGCCGGGCGCCGTAACCGCGCACAAAACCGACCGCTTGCGCGGCATCAACCACGCTGTTGTCCCAGTTATATTCGTATTCGATGGAGATGTTGCCGTCGAAATTCTGCCGTTTCAATTCGTCGAGAATTCCCGCCACGTCCGAGACGCCGGTGCCGGCGGGAATATCGTGCGCGTCCGCCCCAAAATGATTCATGTCGTGAAGATGCATGCTGATGATGTGGCCGCGCAGGATTTTCAGGCAGTCCACCGGTTTCAAGCCGGACTGAACCCAATGACCGGTGTCCGCACAGGAGCCAATGCGCGGATCGCGGTCTTTCACCACGCTCAAAACGTAATTGGGATCCCACATTTTGTAGCCGGGATTTTCCGGCTGCCGTTGATGGTCATGGAAACCGACGCGGATGTCGTATTCCTTCACGAGCTTTTCAATCGTGTCAATGGACTCGACGGATTCCGTGGTGATGCCGTAGAGATCCAGTTTTTTTGCGAAATCAAAAATTTTCCGGGCTCCGGCTTCGTCCTGGGGAATGCCGACCACGCCGTAATTCACCGCGCGGACCCGTCCTTGGCCAGGCGCGCCTTGACCTCGGCAATCATTTCGTCGCTGGCGTTTTCATCGAATTTCCAGTCGGGATGTTCGGGACTGAATTTCTGGCCGGGATAAAATTCAATGACTTTGCCGCCAGCTTCGGCGGTTTTATCAATCGCTTCCATGACCGTGAAGTGGTTGAACGTCCACGATTGGCAACCGATGGCGAAACCGCCGGTTTTGCAATCATCCGGAATCGGCGTCGCCAGGCTGGTACCCACGGCGAGGCAGATGGCGCTGGCAAAAGTGCAGAGAGCGAGGTGTGGGTGGATTTTCATGATAATGTTTGAACAGAAATTGCGTGACGGCGCTCAAATGTCAAACAAATGTTTCCAACGAAACATCGCCGGATGGATCGCCCGATGGATTTTAAGCGCAAAAAAATTTGAAAAAGGTGTTTTTTTTTCTTTTTCATTTGCGTCTAGACTGTTAGCACTTATCACTTGCTTATGAGCCCGCACAAAAACAAATCATTGTCATTGAACCGCCGTAATTTCATCAAAACCACCTCGCTTGCCGCTGGCGCGGCCGCGTTTGGCGTGCCTGCGTTGTTGCGGGGCCAAAACCTGAACAGCAAGCTAAACATTGCCCAAATCGGCGCGGGCGGCAAAGGCCGCAGCGATATTCGCTGCAACGACACTGAAAACATCGTGGCTTTGTGCGACGTGGATACAAACAGTGCCTCCGACGCGGTTAAAAGTTATCCGTCGGCAAAATTCTACCGCGATTTCCGCGTGATGTTTGACGAGATGGCCAGCGGCATTGACGCGGTCGGCGTGGCCACGCCGGATCATTTTCACGCGCTTGCGGCTTCGATGGCGATGGCGCATGGCAAACACGTTTATTGCCAGAAGCCGCTGACGCAGACAGTTTACGAGGCGCGTTATTTGCGCAACCTCGCGCATGAGAAAAAACTGGTGACACAAATGGGCAATCAAGGCAGCGCGGCGGACGGGTTGCGCCGCGCGGTCGAGTGCATTCAGGCGGGCATCATCGGCCAGGTCAGCCAGGTTCATATCTGGACCAATCGCCCAATCTGGCCGCAAGGCATGGATCGTCCCGCTGGTTCGGATCCGGTGCCGGATAATCTTGATTGGGACATTTGGCTGGAACGGCACCGTTGCGGCCTTACAAAAAGGATGTGTACAATCCATTCGTTTGGCGTGGCTGGCAGGATTTCGGCACGGGAGCGCTCGGCGATATGGCTTGTCACACGGTCAATTGGCCGTTCCGCGCCTTCAAGCTCGGTTATCCGACGGAAATTGAAGCCGCTGCCTTTTGGCAAATGAACAAGGAAACGTATCCGATCGGTTCAAATTCCGTTTTGAATTCCCCGCGCGCCGATAAGGCCGTGCCGGCGGCGCACCCAAGCTTTCTTTCATCACCACCACACGCTGAAACAGATTCGGCGGTCACGCTTTGGTGGTACGACGGCGGCCCACCGCTGCCGATGATTCCGACCAAGCACGACGCCAGCAACAAACCGCCGCGCGAAATCACCGCCGACATCGTGGACTTTCAAGGCGAAATGCCTGGCAGCGGCT
>CAWBNK010000008.1:0-170069 GCA_963790065.1 uncultured Actinomycetes bacterium
CGGCCTGTAGGCCGGGTTCTGTGCGCCCGCTGCGCGGGGCGGCGGTCATCCATCTGGGACTGCCGTTGCCGACAGCCTCGTGCGGTCTACCCGCGAGCATCGGGCGGGCCGCCCTCGAACGCTCGCGCAGGGAACCGCTGGTTCCCCTTCTTGACCTTGCTCCGGGTGGGGTTTACCTAGCCGCCGCAGTCACCTGCGACGCTGGTGGTCTCTTACACCACCGTTTCACCCTTACCCCGCGCATGCGCGGGGCGGTCTGTTTTCTGTGGCACTGTCCCGCGGGTCACCCCGGGTCGGTGTTACCGACCACCCTGCCCTGTGGAGCCCGGACCTTCCTCACCGGACGTAACGTCCGGCGCGACCGCCCGGCCGACTCACCCGCACTCAGGATACGGCCACCGGGCCCTGATAGCTCACCGAGCCGGCGCCGGCGAAACCGGCCAGCGACTCGATCGCCCGGCCCAGCTCCGGATCGGATGGCGCGCCGGGCTCGGGGAACACGCCCTCCACCACGAGCACGCCCTGGCGCCGGTCCATCCGCGGCACCACCCGGCCGGTCAGCCGGTCCCCCGACAGCACCGGCATCACGTAGCTGCCGAACTGCCGCTTGTGCTTGGGTACGTAGATCTCGTTGCGGTAGGTGAAGTCCCACAGCCGCTGCATGCGGTCCCGGTCGCAGATGAGGTTGTCGAACGGCGAAAGCAGCGTGGTGCGCGGCTGCCACTCCTCGTCCAGGCGCTCGAGCGTGTCCCGGTGCGCATACCACTGCTCGGTCCCGCCTTCGACCCGGACCGGACGGGCCCAGGCCATGGCCTCCAGGTCCAGGCCCGGGTACCGCCCGATGGTGAAATGCCGCTCGACGTCTCGGGCCCGGGCGACGCCGAGAGCGCGCAGCGAGTGCTCGGCGGCCCGGGTTACCGCTTCTTCCTCGGAAAGTTCCTCCTGCGTGACGGAGGCAGGGAAGTCGGCCAGAGCCCATAGCCGGCGCAGCCCGTCCCGGCCGGCGACCATGATGATGCCCTGCTTCCACAGGAAGTCCAGCATCTTGTCCACGTTGCGACCGTTGGTCCAGCCGGTCGACGTCCAGCTCACGACGGCGCGGTCCTCGATCGCACCAATGGGCAGCGGCCCGGACTCGCGCAGCCGGTCCAGGACATGCTGGCGGAAGTCGTCGTTGGCCGCCAGCCACTTCGGCGCCAGGGTTTCCCGGTTAGCCCGCATCAGGTGCTGGTGGATCGGGTAATCCTCGGTGAGCACCAGCGACGCGGCATGCGCCCAGTACTCGAACATCCACCGCTCCTGCCACAGCAGCGTGTCGAGATCCGCCCGGTCGAACTCACCCAACCTGCTCCACAGCACCAGCAGGTGGCTGCGCGCCACGACATTGACCGGGTCGATCTGCAGCACCCGCAGCGAGCGGAGCACCTCTCGCATCCCGTCGAGGCCTTGGCCCGGCTGCGGGCCGCTCAGGTGCTGGCCGCGGATGGCCAGCCGCCGGGCCTGCTCCAGGCTTAGTTCCATATCACGAAGGCGACTTGGCCCAGGCTTCGAGCTGGGCGACGAAGGCACGGGCGTCGGTGGGCCAGCCCAGCGAGCGGTAGGCCGCCTCATGACCGCGGCCGCCCAGCTTGGCCCGGAGCGAGGCATCCCGGGCCAGTTCGAGCACGGCGTCGGCCGCCGCGCGGGAGTCGCCGAACGGCACCACGAAGCCGCACTCGTAGCGGGTGACCAGGTCCGAGGCGGCCGGCAGCGGCGTGGTCACCACCGGCACGCCCCGCGCCATGTACTCCACCACCTTGGTGGGCATCGAGTGCCGGAAGTTCGGCTCGTCCTGGAGCAGCGACAGGCCGGCCAGGGCCCCGTCCACCATGGGCATGGCCTGGTCGTTCGGGACGAAGCCTGGCCAGCGGACCAGGCCCTCGGCCTGCGCGGGCTCGATCAGGGCCCGGGCCCGGGCATCGGCCGGGCCGATCAGATCGACTGCTACGCCGTGCGGGCGCAGCAGCCTGGCCACCTCGATCATCTCCCCGACGCCGCGATCCGGGGACAGGTGCCCGACGTAGACCGCGCGCTGCTCGGTGCCCGACGGGGCGGGCGGGGCCGCGGTTTCCGGTACGTACGTGGTATTCGGCACGACCGGGTGCGGGCGGCGGAACCGCGTGACGTAGCCCTGCTCGGCCAGGATCAGGTGTACGCGCCGTTCGGCCGTATGTTCCGCGGCATGAACGGCCAGGGCAGCAGTCGGCCGCAGCGGGCGCGGCAGCCAGGGCTTGGTGCTGAGCGCGGCGGCAGTGTCCTCGTGCACGTCCCACACGGTGGGCGGGCGCTTGCGGCGCGGCGGCAGGGCCAGCAGCAGCTCCGGGTCGTGGATCAGCAGCAGGTCAGCGCGCGGCGCCTGCACGGCAAGCGCCCGGCGGGCGGCCAGCAGCGCGCCCAGCCTGCGCCTGCCCACGGCCCGCGGGACCGGGATGACGGACAGCGCCGAGCTGGCCCGTTCGGCCGAAAAATCTTCTGCCTCCACCGGCGCGATGTAGGTCACCTGGTGCCCAGCCTCGAGCAGGGCCCTGATCTGGCGGTGGTAGATGCGCGCGTCGGCCGGGTGATGGACGATCGTGCACACCACTACGCGCACGGAGCCCTCACCGTGTTCCCATCACAGTGTCCCCAAATCACAGGGCCTCGACGTGCGGTGCGTCCGGGACGACGCCGCGGGTGTCGAGCAGCAGGCGGGCGGCCCCGGCGAGGTGGGCCGGGTCGTAGGCCCGGTGGGCCTGCAGCAAGATGACCAGGTCGGCGTCGGCCAGAGCCGCGTCCAGGTCGGTCCGCCGGGCGATGGCCTGCCCGTCGACCTGCCAGTCAGGTACGTACGGGTCGTGGTAGCTGACCTGGGCGCCGCGGCTGAGCAGCTTGCGGGCCAGCGGCCGGGCCGGGGTTTCCCGCTGGTCGGCGATGTCGCGCTTGTAGGTCACGCCGAGCAGCAGCACCTTGGCCCCGTTCACCGGCTTGGCGTGCCGGTTGAGCAGTTCGGCGGCCCGGTCGGTGACGTAGCTGGGCATCCGGCTGTTGATCTCCTGGGCCAACTCCACGAACCGGAACGGGTAGCCCAGCGTGCGGACCTTGTAGGACAGGTAGTTCGGGTCGATCGGGATGCAGTGGCCGCCGACGCCCGGCCCGGGATAGAACGGCTGGAACCCGAACGGCTTGGTGGCCGCGCACCGGATAGCGTCCCACAGGTCGATGTCCAGTTCCCTGCAGAAGATCGCCATCTCGTTGACCAGGGCGATGTTCACGTGCCGGTAGGTGTTCTCCAGCAGCTTGGCCATCTCCGCCTCGCGGGCCGACTTGGCCCGCACCACCTGGTCGCAGATCTGGGCGTAGAACGCCTGCGCCGCGTCCGTGCAGGACGGGGTCAGGCCGCCGACGATCTTCGGCGTGTTGCGGAAGCCGTAGACGGGGTTGCCCGGGTCGATCCGCTCCGGGGAGAACGCCAGCGAGAACCCGATCCCGGCGGTCAGCCCGGAAGCCTTCTCCAGCAGCGGGCGGACCACCTCCTCGGTGGTGCCCGGGTAGGTGGTCGACTCCAGCGACACCAGCGTCCCGCTCCGCAGCAGCCGACCCGCGGTGGCCGTGGCGGCCCGGACCGCGGACAGGTCGGGGCCGTCGGCCTCCGACAGCGGCGTCGGCACGCAGATGACGATGACGTCCTGCGGCCCGGCTGCGGCCTCGTCCGTGGTGGCGCGGAACCCCGCGGCGAGCATCTCGGCCACGTCGGCGTCGCTGATGTCATCGACATGCGACCGCCCGGCCATCAGCCCGGCCACGATCTGCTCGCTGGTGTCGTAGCCGGTGACCCGGAGCCCCGACCGCACCGCCTGGATGGCGAGCGGGAGGCCGACGTAGCCGAGACCGATCACCAGTACGTCCATATGTCCCTCTATCTAGATCGCGCCCAGGCGCGCATACGCGTCCCGGTACCGTGCCGCATTATGGGCCCAGGTCCGGTCCCTGGCCACCCATTCTCGGGCGTTGTCTCCGAGTTTCCTTCTTATATCCGGACTGCAAACCAAGAGTTCAAGACTATCGGCTAGGGCCACCGGATCTTGCGGTATTGTTAGCGCCCCCGTCACGTCGGGTTTGATGATTTCGGCCAGCGCCTTCACTTCACTGGTGACCACGCACAGCCCGCTCGCCATGGCCTCCACCGGTTTCAGCGGAGTAACCAGCTGGCATACCCTGTCCGGGGTGCGGGGGACGACGAAAACATCGAGGAGCGCGTGGAATTCACGTACTTTCGCCGCCGGGACCCGGCCGGTGAAGATGGCCGCGTCGCTCAGGCCGAGAGCCACCGCCTGACGCTGCAGGGCCGCGCGCTCCGGCCCGTCGCCGACGATCAGCACCCGCACGTCCAGGCCTCGATCTTTGAGGAGGCGGGTCGCCTCGAGCAGGGTGCCAACGCCCTCGTGCGGGACCAGGCTGGTCACCTCGCCGATGACGTGCTCGTTTTGTGCGATGCCCAGTTTTTCGCGCAGGGCGGTGGCGTCGGGCAGCGGCTGGAGGAAGTCATCCGAGACGGCGTTCGGCACGATGAGGATCTTCTCGGCGGGAACCCCGCGAGCCACGATCTCGTCCCGCATGGCCTCACCGAGCGTCACCACCAGGTCGGCGGCCAGCATGCACTTCGTCTCAAGCTCCCGGTTGCGCCGGTACAGTTCGCTATGCGCGAGTTCGGCGGCGTTCGGATGGCGGGACAGCCAGGTGTCCTCCCAGAAGCCGCGCACCTCGTACACCACCGGGAGGTGGTAGCGCTGGCCGAGGGCCAGCGCGATCCTGGCGTTGGCGTAGTTGCTCGCGGCGTGCAGGACGCTCGGCTGCAGCTGCCCGGTGAGTTCGGCGGCCATGTTCAGCCCCAGGGCGGCGGCCTGGTCCGCGCGCCGGGGCAGGCGCCACGGCAGGAGCCGGTGGTACGGGATGCCGTCCAGCGTGACCAGGCGCCTGCCGTCCAGGGTGCCCTGGGTGACCGGAAATCCGGCCCTGGTCACCACGTGCGGATCGAGCCCGGCCGCTTTCTGGGCCAGTACGATCTCGTGGGTCCTGATCGTGTACCCGGCGCTGGTGCTCGGCAGGGCGTCGTTGACCAGGTGCAGGATGCGGCCGCGGGTGCGGGCTGTTTCATGATCGCGGGCAGAAACGGTCGCTATACGGCCCGAACTGCCCGCGATCATGGATCCGCCCGGGGAGGCGAGCAGGACGGCCTGCTCGGCGGTCAGGAGGACATGAAGGCGGCGGGCGCGGCGGCCACGTGCGGTGTCGAGCGCCCGGATGGCCTCGGTGAGGCGGCCCTCGCGCCAGGCCAGCCGCGCGGTCAGCACCGGCCGGGCGGGGTCGTCGTCGGCCAGCCGGCTCAGCGCGGCGGCCGCGGTCTCGGGCTGGTCGACGGCCAGGCTGAACGCCGCCAGCCGGCGGGGCGAGGCATCGAGCACGGCCAGCGCCGCGGGCCTGTCCCCCGCGCCCCACAGCAGCGCCGCCTGCCCGTAAGACCCGGCGAGGCGAAGCCACGCGCGGAGCGCGCCGGGCAGTACTCTCTGGGCGAGAACCAGGGCGCGGACCGGGTCGGCGGCCGCGTGCCGCCAGGCAATCGAGGCCGCGAGCGTGAGCGCACGGGGCGACACGTGCGTGTCGTGAAGGCGGGAGGCTCTGGGCTTGTCGGGGCCCGGCCGGCGCGGGGCGGGCGTCATCACGGCAGATGATATCGGTTCAGGTGAACGGGAAGGACGCGATGCGCGCACCTATCACGCATGTGCTGGGCGCGAGGCCGAACTTCATGAAGGCCGCGCCGGTGATCAGGGCTCTGGCCGGGCTCGGTCACGAGCAGCGGATCGTGCATACCGGCCAGCACTATGACCAGCGGATGTCGGAGGTGTTCTTCGACCAGCTGGGCCTGCCGCGGCCGGATGTGAACCTGGGCGTCGGGTCGGGCAGCCATGCCAGGCAGACGGCCGAGGTGATGACCGGCATGGAGCGGGAGTTCACCGAGAACCCGCCCGCGCTGGCCGTGCTGTACGGGGATGTCAACTCCACGCTAGGCGCCGCGCTGGCCGGGGCCAAGCTGCAGGTGCCCCTGGCGCACGTGGAGGCCGGCCTGCGCAGCTTCGACGACACGATGCCCGAGGAGATCAACCGGCGGCTGACCGACCAGGTGTGCGCGCTGCTGTTCGCCACGTCCCCGGAGGCGATCGGGCACCTGGCCCGGGAGGGCCGCCCGGTGGATTCCGTGCACCTGGTCGGCAACCCGATGATCGACACGCTGCTGACGCACCTGGACCATTTCGACGTGGCGGCGGCCCGGGCGGCGGCCGGGCTGCCGGGCCGGTACGTGGTGGCTACCTTGCACCGGCCCGCCAACGTCGATGACCCGCAGGCCGCGGCCGAGCTGGTGCAGGCCCTGCACCAGGTGGCCGACGAGCTTGACGTGATCATCCCGGTACACCCGCGGGGCCGAGCCGCGCTCGAGGCGGCCGGGCTGGGCACGCACCCGCGACTGCACGCCTGCGACCCACTCGGATACCTGGAGTTCATGGGCCTGGTCAAGGGCGCTACGGCGGTGATCACCGACTCCGGCGGCGTGCAGGAGGAAACCACCCTGCTCCGGGTGCCGTGCCTGACCCTGCGGCCCAACACCGAACGGCCGATCACCATCACCAGCGGCAGCAACCGCCTGGTCACCCGCCGGGACCTGGCCGCCGCGGTGCTCAAGGCCGTTCATGACGGGCCGTACGCCGGCGAGCTGCCGCCGCTGTGGGATGGCCAGGCCGGCCCGCGGATCGCCAGGATCATCACCGCGTGGCTCGACCCGGAGGGCGGCCGATGAGTACGGTCACGGATATGACAGGTGAGCCGGAGCCGCCGGGGGCCGATAAGGTCCCGGCCGGGGACCTCGGCCTGGCCGCCGAGCGTGACCGGCTGGCCCGGACGCTGCGCGACACCCGGCTGCAGCTGGCCATGACGCAGTCGCGGCTATCCGCGCTGGAGCGCTCCGCGTCGCTTGAGATCGGCCGGGCCCTGGCCCGCGCTGCCCGGCGCCCCTGGTCACAGGGCGTGCAGCTGCCGCTGCACCTGATCCGGATGTGGCGGGAGCGCGGCAGTCTGACCGGGCCGGGCACGGCCGCCCTGGCGCTGGCCTCGGCGCGGCTGGACGACGTGGCCGGCGTCGGCGAGCGCTTCCTTTCCGCGCTGACCGCGCCCGGGCTGGGCGCACCAGGTTCGGCTACGGCCAGGTTCGCCCCGCCGACGCTGGTGGTCACCGGCGTGCTCAGCACGCAGGCGTGCGCGACCCTCGCCCCCGACGCGGCGGTGACGGCGCTGCTGCCGCACGATGCGGACGTGATGATGGAAAGCTCGGGTGCCGATCTCGTCCTCATCGAGGCTGCGGCCATGCTGGCCACGTCGCCCTGGGCGTACGCGGCCGACCCGGCCGCCGCGGACCGCGGCCGACGGCTCGGGCGGCTGATCGCCGCGGCCCGGGCCCTGGGCAAGCCGGTGATCTTCATCCGCAACGTCCCGGCGCACCTGGCGCCCGGCCTGGACTGGGTCGCGGCCAGCTGCAACGCGGTCTTCGACGACGGCTTCGGCGTGCAGCTGGCCAGCTTCAACCCGATCGACCTGGCCTCCGGCCGCCCCTGCGACCCGATCTACGCCGACGCCCGCGACCCGCGCGAGGCGCCCGGCGTGCGGGCCATGCTCGACTCCGTGGCCGGCCTGGTGAAGGTCACCGGCGACATCGCGTGGCGCCAGCGGCCCGCCCTGTACCGCGACAACGGCCTGTTCGTCACGGTGTCGCCCGGCCAGGCGCGCGAGCAGCAGGCGTGCGGCGCGCGCGTGATCATGGCCGGCGACGAGCAGGATGACCTGCGGAAGCTGGTCACCTCCGCGCAGGCGGAGCCGCCGCTGACCGAGGCCGAGATCCTTCCTGAGCTGCGCGAGATCTTCGCCGGGCACGCCACTCCCGTCCGGCTGACCGCGCTGGCCGAGCTGGCCGGGCTGACGGCCGGGCAGATCTCCGGACGCCAGGTCGCGGTGCTGGCCCGCGTCGAGGACGCCGCGGCGGCCAGCGCGCTGTCCGCCGGCCTGCGGCGGCAGCAGCTGGCGCCCGCCGAGGTCGTGATGGCGGTTGCGGCGCGGCCGGGCGAAGCCGCCGAGGTGGCCTGCCGCTCGGTTAGCGCGGCGCTGGGCGACCTGGCCGCCCGGGGCGTGCGGATCCAGGCGATCCCCGATGACCCGGCCGTACCTGAGCCGCCCGGGCAGGCCTCGTGGCTGGCGCAGGCCGCCACGATAGCCAGCTCGCCGTGGGCCGTGCGGTGGCCGACCGGACACGAGCCCGGCGGGTCCTACCTGCTCGACCTGGCCTGCGGGCGGGAATGCGCGCAGGCCGACGCGGTGGGGCACGCCGGGACCGGCTTCCAGTACGTGAGCTCGCTGGAGCCGGAACTGGCCCGGCGGGAGTTCTTCAGCTCGGACGGCTCCGCCCAGGGGCTCCGCCTCTTCTCTCTCGCCTAAGGAGTTGTCCGCGTTGACCACGCGCGCGCTTGTCTACGGAGACATCGACCTGAACCTGATCGACGGTTCGGCCATCTGGCTGCAGTCCGTAACCCAGGCGCTGGCGGGTGCGGGCTGCGCGGTGACACTGGTGCTCAAGGCGCCGGTCCGCACCAGCCGCCTGATCGCGCCGCTGCTGACCGAGCCAGGCGTCACCGTGCGCAGGCCCTTCGAGGAGCACCTGCTGGAGGGTCCCGGCCCGCTGCGGGCGTCGGACGCCCCTGACCTGCTGGCCCGCCTGGACGCCGAAACACGGCACGACCTGGTGGTGCTGCGCGGCCGGGCAGTCACCGCCGTGGCGGCCAAGAGCGGCGCGTTCTCCGGGCGGCTGTGGCCGTACCTGACCGACGTCCCGCAGGCGGTCCCCGGGCTCACGCCGGACATGGCCGACGAGCTCGGGATGATCGCCTCGGCCTCGCGCTACCTGCTCTGCCAGACCGAGGAGCTGCGCTGCTTCCTGGAGGGCAGCATCCCCGCGGCCTGCGGCAAGTGCGTCCTGCTGCCGCCGATCCTGGCCGAGATCCCGGCGTCACGCGGCGCGGAGGCGGCCGGGTCGCCGCTGCGGCTGGTCTACTCGGGCAAGTTCGCGCCGCGCTGGAACACGCTGGAGATGACCGAGCTGCCGGGGCTGCTGGCCGCCCGGGGCGTGGCCGCCGAGCTGCACATGATCGGCGACAAGATCCACAGCGCGCCGGGCGACTACCAGCAGCGGATGCGGGCGGCCCTGGACACCAAGGGCGTGACCTGGCATGGCGGGCACTCACGCGAGGACGCGCTGCGGCTCGCGGCCTCCTGCGACATCGGGCTCAGCTGGCGCGACCCCGAACTGGACGCCAGCCTGGAGCTGTCCACGAAGGTGCTGGAGTTCGGGGCCATCGGGCTGCCGGTGATCCTCAACCGCACACCCATGCACGAGGGCCTGCTGGGCGCCGACTACCCGCTGTTCGCGGGGAGCCTGACCGATGTGGTGGACGCGTCGGCCGCGGCGGCGGCCGACCCGGCCCTGTTCCGCCGGGCGGCGACGAGAACCAGCCAGGCCGCCCAGCGCTTCACGCTGGATCAGGCCGCGGATCGGCTGCGCGGCTACCTGGCCCGTTCGATCCCGGCCCGCCGGGCCGGGTCCGCCGGGTCCTCCGGGCCTGCCGGAAATGAACCGCAGCGGGTGGTGGTGGCCGGGCATGATCTCAAGTTCTTCACCCCGCTGCTCGATTACCTGCGGCTGCAGCCGGACCTCGAGGTCCGGCTGGATCAGTGGGCCGCGCTGGGCCAGCACGACCCGGCCGCCAGCCGGGAGCTGGCCGAGTGGGCCGACGTAGTGATCTGCGAGTGGTGCGGGCCGAATGCGGTCTGGTACAGCAAGCACAAGCGGCGCGGGTCCCGGCTGCTGGTCCGGCTGCACCGGTTCGAGCTTGAGTCGCCATACCCGGGCCAGGTCAAGATCTCGGCCGTGAACCAGGTGCTGTGCGTGAGCAGGCACTACGCGCGGCTGTGCCGGGAGCGCACCGGCTGGCCGGAGGCGAAGATAGCGACCGTGCCCAACGCCATCGACGTGGCCCAGCTGGACCGGCCCAAGCTCGACGGGGCCAGGTTCCATCTGGGCCTGATCGGCATCGTCCCGTCCCGCAAGCGGCTGGACCTGGCCCTGGACGTGCTGGAGGAGCTGCGCCGGGAGGACGACAGGTACCTGCTGTTCATCAAGTCCGGGATGCCGTGGGAGCACTGGTGGGTGTGGAAGAACCCGGCCGAGCGCGAGCACTACGCCACCGCGCTGCGCCGGGCGCAGCGCTCCCCCCTGCTGCGCGGCGCCGTGGTCTTCGACGACGCCGGGCCGGACGTGGCGTCCTGGCTGCGCCGGGTCGGCTTCATGCTGTCCACCAGCGACGACGAGAGCTTCCACGTGGCGCCGGCCGAGGGGATGGCGTCCCGGGCGGTGCCGGTGCTCCGGCACTGGCCCGGTGCCGAGACCATCTACGACCGGCGCTGGATTCACGACACGCCCGCCGACATGGCCGCCGCGATCGGCGTGCTGGACGAGGAGGGCTGGCGTCAGGCGGGCGATGAGGCGCACGCCCAGGCCAAGGCCGCGTTCAACCTGCCGCTCGTGTGCGAGGCCTGGCGCGGCCTGCTGACCAGGGACATCGACCCGGCGGCGGCCACGCCGGTGCCCGAGCTGCTCGGCTCGGGCTGACGGCGTGTACTTCACGCTGGCCATCAGCGCGGCCACGCCCGAGGCGTGCGCCGGACTGGTCAGCGCCGCCACCAGCACCGACCCGCGGGTCATGCCCATCCCCGGCCCGCCGTCCGTGACGTGGCGGGCCGCTGACGAGCGCGCGGCCCTGGTGTGCTGGGGCCTGCCACCCGACGGGGATCAGGTGACCGCGTCGCACGCCGGGACGATCTGGGCCGACCGGGGCACGCTGCACGCGCGCACTGGCGTGGCCCGCGTCGACCCGGTCTACCTGGCCGAGGTCCGCGAGGCCGCGGTGGTCAGCGATCGCGCCTGCTGGGCGGCGGCCGTCACCGGCCGCCTGGACACGCACGACCCGGTCATGGCCGGCGCTTTCCTGGCCGTCGGCTACCCGGTCGGCGCCGTCACCCCGTTCCGCGGTGTCCGGGCCCTGGGCTGCGACCAGCGGCTGACGGCGACCGGCGCCCGGGTGACGGTGACCTCGGCCGGCGGCGACGGCGGGACGCTGGCCGGACGGGCCGATGGTGGCCGGTACGGCGCGGTGGCCGGCGCCCTGGTCGATGCGGTCAGGCCGGCCGGCGAATCCGGCGTCCAGGTGGAGCTGTCCCTGACCGGAGGCAAGGACAGCCGGCTGATCGCCGCCGCGCTGACGGCGGCCAAGGTGCCGTTCCGGGCCCGGACCCATGGCTTCGCCAGCCACCCCGACGTCGTGGTGGCGGCCATGATCGCCAGCCGGCTCGGCGTCGAGCATGTGGTCACCGAGCCGAGGCCGGCCGACGCGGGGCAGCCGCCCGACGAGGCGGACCTGCTGGCCAGGCTCCGCTCGGCGGTACTGATGTCCGACGGCATGCTGTCGGCGTTCGAGAACATCGGCCGGCCCGACCCGCGGCACGCCGCCGAGCCGGTGCAGGCCGGCGGGCACGGCGGGGAACTGCTGCGCGGCGGGTACGCGCCGCCGGCCTGGACTGACCGCAAGCCCGCCCGGGCCTGGAGCGACGCCCGGGGAGTCGAGCTGTTCCGCCGCCTGACCACGCGCCGCGCGGGACTGCTGCGCCCCGGCCCGGCCGCGGCGTACCTGGCCAGCCTGGCCCCGTACGCGGCGGCGCTGCGCCGCGGGTCGCTGCGCACGCTGGATGACTTCTACCTGGCCAACCGGGCGGGCCGGTGGTCGGCCGCGGCGCGGCAGGCCTACCTGCTGCGCTCGCCGCTGCTGCAGCCGTTCTTCGACGACCGGGTCGTCCGGGCAGCACGGATCGTGCCGCTGCCGGACCGGATCACCGACCGGCTGCACCGCGGGGTGCTGGCCGAGCTGTGCCCGGACCTGCTCGACCTGCCGCTGGCGGGCAGCGGCTGGAAATCGGGCCCGCGGGTGCCAGGCGTGCCCGCGGCCCAGGCCGCGTCAGGTCCGGGTTCGTCAGCACCGGGCTCGCCTAGACCGGGCTCGCCTGGACCGGCCGGGACGGAGCCGGGCGGCGGCGCGGACTGGCGGCGCGCCTACGGGGAGCAGATGGCCCGGCTGCTGCGCGAGTACACCCTCGACTTCGGCGCCGCGGGCGGGCTGTTCGACCTGGTGCGCCGGCCCGCGGCCGAGCGGGTGCTGCGCCCGCCGCACGCCGACCCGGCTGCGGCCTGGGCACTGGCCACCATGGCCGCGCTGCTGTCCGGCGACTGGCTGAACGCCCGTGAGGTCAGCCGCGGCCGTATTTCGTCTCCGCCTGCCAGAAGAACAGCACGCCTGCCACGAGCGTGACCACGGCCCAGCCGAGGGCCACCAGCCACAGCTCGGTTATTGACGTGGTCGGGTGGCAGTAGGCCTGCAGCGCGGGGATCTTCTTCGCGTTGAAGATGGCGCACGCCGCCGCGTTGTACGGTTTCGCGCCCGGCGCGTTCGCCCGTTGCGAGGACATGATCGCGTACCTCATGAGCGAGATGTACACCGCGGCCGGGTTAAGCGACAGCACGCCTTTGGACCATGCCGGCAGCGTGGCGGGAAGCGAGGCGATGGAGTACATGACCCCGCAGAAGTACCGCCAGATCCGCGTCAGGAACGGGATCAGCTGGCTGAAGTCCTGCGCGCCGGCGCCGAGCCGGGCCATGATCAGCGCGGCACCCATGTTGAACGTGGCCTGTAGCACCAGGGTCGGCACCGCCAGCAGCCAGTACCAGGTGAGCGGTTCCCCGCTGCCCAGCACGATGGCGAACAGCACCACCATGGACAGCATCAGCTGCTGGAACTCCACTATCACGTAGGCGAGCGGCAGGGAGGCCCGCGGGAAGTACAGCGCGCGGATCAGCGTGATATTCGCCCGCATCACCGTGGAGCCGACCACGATGGACCGCTCGGTGAAGGAGAAGATGAACACGCCGGTGACCAGGTATGCGGGGTAGTGCTGGATGCCGCGGTTGGCTTCGAAGAGAACCCCGAAGATCAGGTAGTAGACGAGGGAGTTGAGCAGCGGTGTCAGCACCTGCCAGAGCTGCCCCAGCCTGGCCTCGGTGTACATCGACACGTTGCGCGCGGTGGCGTAGCCGACGATGAAGTGCCGCCGCTGCCAGACCAGGCGCAGGTAGCTGATCAGGTCGGGACGCGCGGAACTCGGCCGCAGCCCGAACTCGGCCGCCATCTGCGCCAGGTCTTGGGATGACGAGGTGACGGTCTCGGCCTCGGGCTCGAGCGCCGGCCCGTGCAGCAAGCTGCCTGGAGCGGTCAGCCGCCCGCTATCTCTCATGAGTGAGGATTTTATTGGCTCGGCAGGTAGCTCGTGTCATTGAACGACCGCAGCACGGCCGGACCGTCGGAATACCAGTCGATTTCAGACAGCGCGGCCACGTCCAGGTGCATGCGGAACAGGGCGGCGGACGGCGCCAGCAGGGCCGCGGCGACCAGCGTCTTTATCGGCGTGACATGGCTCACGATGAGGATCCGCTGCCGCTCCCGGCCCGCCAGCACGCGGTGCAGCGCCTCGGTCACCCTGGTGCTGACCGCCGCGAAACTTTCTCCGCCCGGCGGCGCCGCGTCGGGATCGGCCAGCCACGTGCTGAGCTCGGCCGACCAGCGTTCACGCACCTCGGCGAACGTCAGGCCCTCCCAGGCGCCGAAGTCGGTCTCGCGGAAACCCTCATCGGTGACCAGCGGCGCGCCGGTCACTCCGGCTACCTCTTCGGCGGTGCGGACGGCCCGCTGCAGCGGGGAGGTCACGATGACGTCCAGGCCAGCCGAGGCGAGGTGCTTGGCGGCCGCGGCGGCCTGCTGCACGCCAACGTCGGTAAGCGGCGCGTCGGAACGGCCCGCGTAGCGCTTCTGCACGGACATCGGCGTCTGCCCGTGCCGCAGCAGCAGCGTGGCCGTGGGCTCGCCCTGGGCGGGCCGCCAGCTGACTCCGGCGCTCACCTACAGGCCAGACTCAGCCGTGCGGACAAGGATCCGCCGGCACTCCTCGCACCTGACCACCTCGTCCGGGGCCGACGCCTTGATCTGGTTGAGGTCCACCCGGTTCAGGCTCAGGTGGCACCCTTCGCAGCGCCCGGCGCGCAGCATGGCCGCCCCGACGCCGCGGGAGTCGCGGATCTGCTCGTACAAGGCCAGCAGATCGGCGGGGACCTCGGCGGCGATATCGCTCCGCTGGTCGGACGCCTTGGCCGCCTGCTCGTCTATCTCCTTGAACGCCGCATCGCGGCGCGCCGTCAGCTCGGCGGTCTGGGTGGCGACGTTCTCGCGTTCGGCAATGAGCTCGTCGTGCCTGCTGACCAGCCCTTCCCGGCGTTCCATCAGGTCGAGGACGACCTCTTCGAGGTCGCCCTGCCTGCGGCGCAGCGACTCGATCTCCGATTGCAGGGTGGCCAGCTCGCGGGCTGCGGACACCTGGCCCGCGTCCAGCCGGGCGCGGTCCCGGTCGATCCTGGTCCGGACCTGCTCGACGTCGCGCTCGGCGCGACTTTCCTCCCGGGCCAGGTCGCTGAGTTCGGTCTCGGTGCCGACCAGGGCGTCCCTGAGCTCGCCGGCCCGGGTTTCCAGAGCGGCGATCTCAGCGATTTCCTGCAGGCTGCCCCGGCGGTGCTTGAGGCGGCCGAGCTCGGCGTCCAGATCGGCCAGTTCGAGCAGGCGGAGCTGGCTTTGCGGTGATGCCTTCACGGGTCCCAACGTTAGTCCCCCCGGCGAGTGATGTCGCATGGTAGACCTGCGCCATGGAGATCCCTCGGGTTGGCCGGCCCTACATGCCTGGGTACGGCATCGCCGGGCCGGAGGAGGGCAGCGGGCTCCTGCACTGGTCCTGGGCCGCGGAACGGCTGACCGCGGCGCGAAACTACTGGGTGGCCACGGTCTGGCCCGACGGGAGGCCGCACGTGATGCCGGTCTGGGGCATGTGGGACGACAGCACGCTGTGGTTCAGCAGCACCGTGGGATCCCGCAAGGTGCGCAACCTGACCGCCGATCCCCGCTGCTGCGTCACCACCGAGGACGCCGCTGATCCCGTGGTCATCGAGGGCACCGCGCGCATCTCGACCGATCCGGCCGTGCTGCAGCGGGTGACCGACCTGATGAACGCCAAGTACCACACGGACTTCGGGGTCGACTTCCTCGATCCGGCGATCAACGCGACGGTGGGGGTACGGCCGCGCCGGGTGTTCAGCCTGCGGGCCGTCGACTTCAGCGGCTCCCCCACCCGCTGGACCTTCGAAGACTGACCCCAGCCCGGGGCCTGCCATGATCGTGTGACGCTACCTCCGTCTCACAGGGGTGGCGTCACACGATAAGTCGATCCTTGAGAGGGCTGGGCTGACCGGCACGGTGGTGGTTAGCAGACGGCAAGATCTGCGCGGCGGACGGGGGCGGCGCGGCGGGTAGCGTGGGGATATCGCCTACCTGCGAGCCCGCCATGACACCACCGACCGCCCCTGGCGACCAACGTCGCCAGCCGAGCGCGCTCGCCGGGGCCGTGGCCGGGATCCTCACCGCCGCGGTCGCGATGGGCATCGGCCAGCTGTTCGCCGGGCTGACCAACCCGGAGAGCTCGCCGGTGATCGCGGTCGGCCAGGCGGCCATCGACCTCACGCCGACGCCGGTCAAGGATTTCGCTATCTCCACGTTCGGCCCCGACGACAAGACCGCACTACTGACCGGCATCCTGATCGTGCTTGCGGTGTTCGCGGCGGTGATCGGGATGCTCGCGGTGCGGCGGCTGGAACGCGGCCTGGCCGGCCTTGCGGTGTTCGCAGGCATCGGGCTGGCGGCTGCCTTGACCAGGCCGGACGCGACGCCGGGATACGTGGTCCCGACCCTGGCCGGCGCCGCGGCCGGGGCCTTCGCGCTGACCAGGCTAGTCCGGAGGGCCCGCGCGCTCAGCGCTCCCGCGAGCCGTGCCCGGCCGGCCGGATCCCCCGCCGACCCGTCCTCCGGCTCCCGCGCCTCCGGCACGGCCGTCATCCCCCTGAAGCCGCCCGACCTGCCCGAGCCGGAACCCGCCGGCAAGCTGAAGCCGCCTGACCTGCCCGAGCCGGGGCCCGCCGGTGAGCTGGAACCGCCCGACCTGCCCGAGCCGGGGCCCGCCGGTGAGCTGGAACCGCCTGACTTGCCTGAGCCGGCACGGGGCGGCGGGCCAATCGCCGGGCCTGAGCCTGCCGGGGCTGCGCCGGGCGGTTCGTCGTTTAGCTTCCTGGACAACCCGGATGATCCCGGGCCGGCCCGGGGGCCTGCGCGGCGGCGCTTCCTGACGGCGAGCGGGCTGGCCGTGGCCACGGCGGCGGCGGGCGCGCTGGCCGGACGCGAGCTGATCACCAGGCACAACGTCGGCGCGGCCCGGGCGGCCGTACGGTTCCCGAAGCCGGCCGTCCCGGCGCCGCCGCTTCCGCCCGGCAGCAACCTGAACATCCCCGGCCTCAGCTCGTTCATCACCCCGGACAGCAGCTTCTACCGGGTCGACACCGCCCTGCTGCTGCCCGAGGTGGACCCGGCCACCTGGCAGCTGCGCATTCACGGGATGGTGCAGCGCGAGGTCGTGCTGACCTTCGATGAGCTGCTGCGGCGCCCGCTTGTCGAGGACTACGTGACCCTCACCTGCGTGTCCAACCCGGTCGGCGGGCCTTACGTCGGCAACGCGCGGTGGCTCGGCGCGCGGCTGGCCGACCTGATCCGGCAGGCCCGGCCGCTGGCGGGCGCCAGCCAGCTGCTGTGCACCTCGGTCGACGGGTTTACCTCAGGCACTCCGCTGCAGGTCGTGCTGGACGGCCGGGACGCGCTGCTGGCGGTGGCGATGAACGGCCAGGCACTGCCCGTCGCGCACGGCTTCCCGGCCCGGATGGTGGTGCCCGGGCTGTACGGCTACGTGTCCGCGACCAAGTGGGTCACCGACATCGAGGTCACCACGTTCCCCGCGGCCTTCGCGTACTGGGTGCAGCGCGGCTGGTCACAGCAGGCGCCGATCAAGACGGAGTCCAGGATCGACGTGCCAGCCGGCAACGCCACCCTGACTCCGGGCCGGACGCCGGTAGCCGGCGTGGCCTGGGCGCAGCACAAGGGCGTCGCCGCCGTCGAGGTGCGGGTCGACCAGGGACCGTGGCAGACCGCCCAGCTGACCGCGGTGCCCGACATCGATACCTGGCGGCAGTGGGTGTGGCAGTGGGACGCCACCCCGGGCCAGCATCTGCTCGAGGCGCGGGCCACCGACGCGACTGGCTACACCCAGACGGCCGTGGCCGAGCCGACGGTGCCGAACGGCGCCAGCGGCTATCCGTCCGCGGCGGTGATGGTCGGCGGATCCTGACGGCACGGGTTCCGGCCTTCGCCACGCGCAGCACGCAAGAAACCGGCGGCGGGAAGCCTGGCCCGTTCGGCCGAAAATGCCTTAAGCCGCAGGCCGGAGCAGGTCGCAGAACCTGCGGCCGAACAGGTAGGCGTCGCCGGGCCACCGCGCGGACAGGTAGTTGCCGTCCTGGACGACGAAGGCCGGGCTGTCGTCGGCGGCGGTGCCGCGCGCGGACAGCGTGACCGGGCCGCGGCTGAACTGGCGGCCCGGGTCGTCCAGAGCCGCCCTGACCTCGTCCTCGACGTAGGCGGGGTAGGTGCGGTAGTAGTGGCCCAGGCGCCAGGCCGTGGCCAGGTAAGCCGAACGTTCCATGTACTTCGGCAGGCACGTTGTCCGCCGAGCGGCCAGCACGCTGCGGCCGGTGGCCGGGTCGCGAGTGCGGGCCAGCACCAGCACGCCGTGGCAGATCGCGCCGACCGGCCGGCCCAGGGTCCAGAACCGGGCGACCTGCTCCTGGAGCACGGGCGAGCCGAGGTACTGCCGCATCCCCGGGGCGTGCCCGCCGGGCAGCAGCAGCCCGTCGAAGGCGGCCGGGTCCAGCCCGGCCCAGGCTGCCGTCGCGGCGAACTCCGGGGCCCGGGTCAGCTCCTGGTACACCCGCACGGCCTCCGGGGCCGCGCCCAGCTTGCCGAAGACCACGCCGGTAAGCAGGCGAGGGTCCGCGGCCGGGACGGTCCCGGGTTGTTCGGTGGCGATGACGACCTCGTGGCCGGCGTCGCGCAGGATCCGCCACGGCACCGCGACCTCGGTGACGTCGAAATCCCGGTCGGGAAGGGGCAGGAGCACGCGCACCCGGCCATGGTCTCATTGGCTACGGTTGGCAGTTGTGGTCAGGCGGCTCACGAGGTGAATGGGAGGCTCGATGGACAGCGAAGTCGATGTCGAGTTTGCGCGGCTGGCGGGCGACTACGTTGATGACCTGGCGGCACGGCACCCGGATGCGGCCACCAGCCTGGGCGATCACAGGTTCGACGACCGGCTGCCCGACCTGTCCGCCGACGCCCTGGCCGACGAGCGGCACGCCCTGGACGGCTGGGCCGCCCGGCTGGACGCGCTCGACGTCGGCGCGCTGTCGGCCGAGCACCAGGTCGACGCGGCGATGATGGCGGGCAGTGTGGCGCGGCGCGAGTTCGAGCTCGATGACCTGCGCGAGTTGACCTGGAATCCGCTGCTGGCCAACCCGGGGCGGGCCATCTACCAGCTGCTGGCCAGGGACTTCGCCCCGCTGCCCGACCGGCTGGCCGCGCTGGCCGGGCGGCTGGCCGCGGTGCCCGCCCTGCTGGCGGAGGCGCGGCGGCTGCTCGGGCCCATGCCCCGGGTGCACCTGGAGACCGCCCTCGGGCAGTTCGACGGCACGATCACGATGGTCAGCAAGCAGGTCAGCCAGGCCCTGGAGGCCGCACCGGAATGCGGCCCGCGGCTGCAGCAGGTCCGGCCCGCCGCCCTGGAGGCGCTGGCCGGGCACCGCGCGTGGCTGGCCGCCCGGCTGGCGGAGGCGGCACCCGGGCCGGACGGCGACAGGAACCCCAGGATCGGGCCTGACCTGTTCCCCCGCAAGCTATCGCTCACGCTGAGCGCGGCCGCCGACGCGGACGCCATCCTGGCCCGGGCGCGGGCCGACCTGGACCGGGTCAGCGAGCAGATCGCCGAGCTGGCCGGCCAGATGGCCGGCACCGCGGCGGCCGGCCCGAACGTCGTCCGGCAGGTCCTCGACCGGCTGGCGGAGGACGTGCCCGACGACGCGACCATCCTGGGCTTCTGCCGGGACGCCCTGGCGGCCCAGATCGCCTTCGTGACCGACCGGCGGCTGGTGACGGTCTACGACGACCCGGTCGAGCTGATCCCGATGCCGGAGATCGACCGCGGGGTGGCCGTCGCGTACTGCGACTCGCCGGGGCCGCTGGAGCCTGCGCCGCTGCCCACGTTCATCGCCGTCTCGCCGACGCCGGCCGACTGGCCGCCCGAGCGGGTCGCCTCGTTCTACCGCGAGTACAACCGGCATCTGGTGCACAACCTGATGGTCCACGAGGCGATGCCCGGCCACTACCTGCAGCTTCAGCATTCACGCCGGTTCGCCGGGTCCCGTACGTCGATCCGGTCCGCGCTCCGGTCCGGGTCGTTCGTCGAGGGGTGGGCGGTGTATGCCGAGCGGGTCATGGCCGAGCAGGGATACCCCGGTGACGGGGATCCCCGCGCGGTCCGCATGCAGCAGCTCAAGATGCAGCTGCGTACGATCATCAACGCCATCCTGGACGCCAGCATCCACGAGCACGGCATGACCGAGACCGAGGCGATGGCGCTGATGACCGGCCGGGGCCACCAGGAGGAAGGCGAGGCGGCCGGCAAGTGGCGCCGGGCGCAGCTCACCTCCGCCCAGCTGTCCACCTACTACGTCGGGTACACC
This sequence comes from uncultured Actinomycetes bacterium, assembly GCA_963790065.1. GTDB lineage: Bacteria > Actinomycetota > Actinomycetes > Streptosporangiales > Streptosporangiaceae > Palsa-504. The sequence continues at coordinate 19,988 of CAWBNK010000008.1, forward strand.
GAAGTCTCCGACCTGGCCGGGGACCTGCGGGCCGCGGACCCCGGCCTGACCGACCGGGAGGTCCACGACCGCATGCTGGCCCACGGCTCGCCACCGGCCCGGCTGCTGCGCCAGCTGCTCACCTCCTGATCGGCTGGCGCCGCTCGGGCCGGCGCCGCTCGGGCTGGTGTCGTTCGGGCTGCGGTTCGGCGGCCGGGGCGGGTGCGGTGATCCGCCGGAACAGCCGCCGCTCGGCCAGCGACCAGGCGGTGGAGACGAGCAGGTAGATCCCGGCCGCCAGCGGCACGAAGGCGGCGAAGATCACGGTCAGGTAGGGCAGCAGCCGGGTCAGCGCGCCCAATCCGGCTGCCTGACCGGCCCCGCCGGGCGCCGCGCCCGGCGCCGCGCCCGGCGCCGCGGCAGCGGGCTGGACGCTCATCAGCCTGGCCAGGCGCGCCGACAGCCAGCACAGCCCGGCCAGCAGGACGAACAGGCCGGCGAACACCAGGCCCTGCGCGCTGAGCACTCCGGCGCCGCTGAGCCAGTGCGTGCCGAGCGGCACGCCGAGCAGGTGGTGGCCGAGCAGCGTGTTCGGCTTCCCGCCGATCTGCGCCGAACGGAACAGCAGGTACACGACCGACAGCACCGGCGCCTGGAGCAGCAGCGGCGCGAAGCCGCCGAACATGCTCGTGCCCTCCCGTTTGTACAGGGCGGTCATCTCGCGCTGCAGCCGCTCGGGCTGCTTGCCGTAACGCTGGCGCAGGGCCTGCAGCTGCGGCGCCAGCCGGGCCATGGCCAGCTGGCCGCGGAAGGCGCGCAGGCTGAGCGGCATGAGCATCAGGCGGACGATGATGGTGACCGCGATGATCGCGGCCACCACGGCCAGGCCGCCCAGGGCGGGGGTGAGGAAACGGGTGAATCCGGAGACAAGGTGGTACGCGGCGTCCACGGGGACACCGAACAGACTGGTCATGAGGAACGGCCTTCCAGCTGGAACGAATCGGGTGCTGGAAGCGGCCGCGGTATCCGCGGGTCAGCGGGATGGGGCGGCCGCCGGGGCCGCCGTTGGTGCTCTGGGTCTGGTCCGTCCGGCCGCATCAGGGTCGCGCTGCCGCAAGAACGCTGCCCGCCAGGACTTCTCCCGCAACGCCGAGGCCCGGCGGATCAGCGGGATCGCGGCGGCCAGCCCGGACACACTGGCCACGGAGGCGACCAGGGCCAGCACGGCCGCCAGCATGGCCCCGGCCAGGACGGCGGCGGCCAGCCCGGTCAGGGCTGCGGAACCGGACGGGCTCAGGGCGATCTGGGCCAGGTCACGCAGCAGCCCGGCCAGCATGGCCAGCAGGCTGCCCAGCCCCGTCAGCATCGCGTTCACCCGACCTCCGCCGAGCGGCTAACTCTCCCCGGTTCCCCGCGGGAGAACTCCCTTTTAGAGTACGCCTGCCGAAGCGAGGTCGGCGACGGCGGCCAGCAGCCGGTCCACCTCGGCCTGGTCGTTGTAGTGGACGAGCCCGGCGCGGACCGCGCCGCCGGATTCCCGCAGGCCGAGGGCACCGGCCAGCTCCCAGGCGTAGTTGTCGCCGTGCCACACGTTGATCTGCCGGTCCGCCAGCCGGGCCGCGACCTCGCCTGGCGTGTACCCGGCCACGGTGAAGAAGGCGGTCGGCGCGCGCCGCGCGGCCTTGCCGTACAGCGTGACGTGCCGCATCGAGCCCAGGCCGTCAAGCAGCCGGGCGAACAGCTCGCCCTCGTACCGCTCCACCGCGGTCATGGAGGCCAGCAGCCGCTCCCGCCTGCTGCCTGCGGCGCCCGGGTCGAGCGCGGCCAGGTGCTCGACCGCCGCGACCACCCCGGCCAGGTCGGCGAAGGCCGCGGTGCCCCGCTCGAACCGGCCGGGCACGCCGGCCGGGGCGGGCTCGAGCTTGTCCGGGTGGAGGGTCTCCAGCAGCGCCGGGTCGGCCACCACGGTGCCGATGTGCGGTCCGGACCACTTGTAGGCGCTGGTGGCGTAGAAGTCCGCGCCGATCGACCGGACGTCCACCGGCACGTGCGGGGTGGCGTGCACGCCGTCCACGTAGCACAGCGCGCCGACCGCGTGCGCGGCGGCGGCGATGGCCGCCAGGTCGGGCCGGGTGCCGACGATGTTGCTGGCCGCGGTGACCGCGACCAGCCGGGTGCGCTCGGATACCAGCTCGCGGTACTGCGCGGCTGCCAGCTCGGTCGTCGACATATCGACTTCGGCCCAGCGGACCGTGGCCCCGCGCCGCGCTGCGGCCTGGACCCAGGGCCTGACGTTCGCGTCGTGATCGAGCCGGGACACCACGATCTCGTCCCCCGGTTCCCACCGGCGGGACAGCGTGTCGGCCAGGCGGTAGGTGAGCGTGGTCATGTTCGGCCCGAGGATCACGCCGTGGGAGTCGGCGCCGGTCAGGTCAGCCAGGGCGCGGCGGCACTCGGCCACGATGCTGCTGGCCCGGGCGCTGGCCGGGAACGCGCCGCCGGCGTTGCCGATCCCGGACCGGTAGGTGTCCGCGATGGCCTCGATGACGGGCGCGGGCACCTGGGTGCCGGCGGCGCCGTCCAGGTAGGCGTAGCCATCGCTCAGCGCCGGGTAGGCCGCCCGGACCCGGTTAACGTCAAAGGTCACAAACCAAGGACTCTATCCTGGCGACAACGTCAGGACCGGCCGGACCCCGCCCGCTGGCCCGCCTCGGCGTACAGTTCCCTGACCCGCCCGGCCAGCCCGGCCAGGAAGCCGGCCAGCCCGGTCGCGGCCAGGATCGCGCCGACGGCCACGTCCATCCGGGCGGCGCCGGTCCAGGGCGCCCCGGCGGGCTGGTAGCGCATCGCGAACGGCGCCGCCACCAGCCAGGCCCCGGCGGCGAAGATGATCACCAGGCCGGCCAGCGCGAACCGGTTCACCATGCTTCCTCCTCCTCGCCGCAGCCCACCATGAGCAGTTCGGCTCCGGCCAGCATCGACTCCAGGGCCGCGAGCCCGTCGCGCTTGCCGGTTCCGGCCGAGTCCGCCTCCGGGGTAACGGGGGCCCCGGCCGGGATGGCGGGGGCCACGGCCGCGATAGCCCCCTGGGTGGCCGAGGCCACGGCCGCGGCGGGTTCGCCTTCGTCCGGCCCGGCGGGTACCGGCCGGCAGTCGCGGGGCACGCGCCCGGCCTCCGGCGCGCTCCTGGGGCAGGGGATTTCCGGCCAGGCCCCGGATGTCCCGGAAAGCACGGCGGCCACTGTGTCGGCGGCTGCGGCCGTGTCGCCAGCCTGAGCGGGGCCGGCGGCCGGGTCGGCGGTCAGCGCGCCCAGCAGGGTTCGCAGGTCGTCCAGCACGCGCGCCGGATCGGGCATGCCGCCCGCCGCGGCGCCGTGGGCCTGCTGGCGCAGCGCGCGGGCCTGGCGCTTGGCCTGCCGGCGCGAGGTCGCGGGCAGCACACCGTCGGCGCGCAGCTTGCACCGCCAGGCGGCCGCCCAGCAGGCCAGCGTGGCCAGGGACACGGCCCCCAGGGCGCCCGCGGTGGCCAGGTCGGTCAGGGCCGCGTCATGCGGTCCGTGACGGGCCTGATCCCAGTACCCGAACGCGAACGGGGTCAGCGCCAGCCAGCCCGCCGCGCACAGGCCCACGGCGGACGCGCACAGTCCGGACACATAGCGCCCGGACCAGCGCGAGCAGGCGGAAACAGGCGGCCCCGAGAAGCCAGCAGACTCCGTCGAATCCATGAATAACCCTCCGTAGCGAAATGATTACACTTCGATGCACGGCGGACCACTCTAACATCTGGCTCCAGCCCGGATCGCGCCCCGACGCGCCGAGGAGGACTAGCCACGGATCCTCGTCGTCCTGCTTGACGGAGACCTCAGGCCACAGCTGGGGCGTGCCGCCCCGCCAGGCGGCCAGGACCAGCCCGGGATCGGCCGGGCGGTAGTCCTTGCCCAGCGACCTGGCCAGGTCCCACGCGTGCAGGTGCCACTCGGCGCAGGCCGCCCCGGCCATCGCCCCGACCGTGGCCTCGACGCCCCGGTAGCTGTGGTGCGGCAGGTCCCAGCAGGCGGGCAGCCGCCGGCCGTAGGCCCGGGCCGACTCGGCGAACGCCGCGATGTGCTCGGGCCCGGGTGCGTCAGGCAGCGCCGCCAGCTCGGCGGCGTTCTGCCGGGCCAGCTTGCGGGCCAGCGAGTCGGCGGGCGCGTTGGTCGCCATCAGCCGGGCCAGCCTGCTGGCCGGCGCGTCATCCAGGTACTCGTGATAGTCGTCAGCCACGCACCGTAGGTGACCGGCCAGGTCGACGGCCCGCCACTCCGCGCAGGGCGTCACGGCCAGCCACGTCGTGTCCGTGAACTGGCTGGCCAGCTCGCAGATTACGGTCACGCCGTCGCGGTAGGCGGCCAGGATACCCGCGCGTGACACGCGGCTCACGGCGTCGGCCCGGCGGGATAGCGCCGGGCCCGGAACCCCCCGCACTTAACGGAGCTCCCCGCTCCCCCATACCCCCACGGGGGGCTGGTCCTGCTGCGCTTCACGGTTCCTCTCCCTGGCCGGAAACTCCGGCAACCGGTTCGCGAAGCCTCTGGGTCAGCCAGCGTGCCAGAGTTGAGGCCCGGCGACAAGTCGTACGCCGGAAGAAAAATCAGATGACAACCTCGTGCCAGCCCGGTTAACCTCGCGATAATGCCCCCGTTTATGCCTTCCCTGGTCACGCGCGCCTCCGCCCGGGTCCGACCAGTCGGGGCGCTGTGGCGGCTGCGAGGCTACCTGAAGCCGTTCCGGGTTCAGATGATCGTGATGCTCGCCGCCGCATTCGGCGCGGTCACGGCCGAGATCCTCATCCCGCTGCTCACCAAGGTGGTCGTGGACGGGGCGATCGCGCACGGCGTCCGGCGTGAGCTGATCCCGCTCGCCTTGGCCGCGGCCGGCCTCGGCGTGGCCGAGGCGGCGCTGAACCTGATCCGCCGCTGGATCCAGGCCGACTCGGTGGCGGCGATCGAGAAGACCATCAGGGACGACCTGTACGACCACCTGCAGCATCTCCAGGCGTCGTTCCATGACAACTGGCAGTCCGGTCAGCTGCTGTCGCGGGCGACAACGGACCTGTCGGCGATCCGCCGGTTCGCCGGGTTCGGCCTGATCTTCATGGTCACCAACGTGATGACGTTCGCCGCGGTGGTGGCGCTGCTGATCCACCTGAACTGGTGGCTCGGCCTGGTCACCGGCGCCGTGTTCGCGCCGGTGCTGCCGGTCTGCCTCAGGTTCGAGAAGCGGTACCGGGTGCTCTCCCGCCGGGTCCAGGACCAGCAGGGCGACCTGGCCACGCTGATCGAGGAGGCCGCGACCGGCATCCGCGTGCTGAAGGCGCTGGGCCGGGGCAGGCACGCGGGCATCAGGCACAACGCCCAGGCCACCGAGGTCTACCGGACTCAGGTCGAGAAAGCGGGCCTGCTCGGGTCGTTCTGGGCGCTGCTCGACCTGATCCCGAACGCGGTCATCGGGATCATCATCGTGCTCGGCGCGCTCGCGGTCAGCGAGCACACGCTTAGCCTGGGCGGCCTGGTGGCGTTCATCACACTGGCGCTGCAGCTGGTCTGGCCGGTCGAGGCGCTGGGCTACATCATCGCCTCCGGCCAGGAGGCGGCCACCGCGGCGCAGCGGGTGCTGGAGATCTTCGACGCCGAGCCCGAGATCACCGACAGCACCGATAGGTATGCCGAACGGACCGTGGCACCCGCCTCCCCCCGCGACGCCGCGCTCCGGGAGGCCCCCGAGCCCCGCGTTCCCCGGCCGGCAACGGCGCCGCGGCCTGTGGTGCGCGCGCTGCCGCGGACCCCGGCCCGCGGTGAGGCGGCGCGCGACCGGGGTCACCTGGTGTTCGACCACGTGGCCTTCCGCTATCCCGGAGCCGAAGAGCCGGTGCTGCGCGACGTCGTGCTCGAGCTGCCGCCGGGGCAGACGGTGGTGCTCACCGGGGCCACCGGCTCGGGCAAGTCCACCCTGCTGCAGCTGGTGCCGCGGCTGGCCGACGCCACCTCGGGCTCGGTGCGGCTGGACGGGACCGACATCAGGGACCTGCCGCTGGAGCGGCTGCGCGCGGCCGTCGGCTGCGCGTTCGAGGACGCCACGCTGTTCTCGGCCAGCGTCAGGGAGAACGTCATGTTCGGCGCGCCGGACGCGGACGAGGAGGCGGTCGAGGCCGCGCTGACCGCCGCGCAGGCCCGGTTCGCCTACGACCTGCCGTGGGGCCTGGACACCAGGATCGGCGAGCAGGGCATGGCCCTGTCCGGCGGCCAGCGGCAGCGGATCGCGCTGGCCCGCGCCATCCTGGCCGGGCCGGACGTGCTGATCCTGGACGACCCGCTGTCCGCGCTCGACGTGCACACCGAGGAGCGGGTGACCCGCGCCCTGCACGAGATCCTGGCTGACGCGACGGCCCTGGTGGTGGCGCACCGGCCGTCCACGGTGGCCCTGGCCGACACCGTGGCGCTGCTGTCCGGCGGCGTGATCGCGGCCACCGGCAGCCACCGGCACCTGCTGGCCTCGAACCCCGAGTACGCGGACCTGATGGACTCAGAAGACCTGGAGGAGAGCGCGTGACTACCGACGCGCCCGCCGGGGGGCAAGGGGGGTCGGCCCCCTTGGAAAGCAGCGCCTGGCGCGGCGTCGCCGCCGAGAAGGCCGACGAGGTGACCGCCGGGCTGGCCGCGCTGCTGCGCGAGCGCAGCAGGCGGCTGCTCGGCGACCTGCTGCGGCCGCACCGGCGGGCGGTCATCACCACGGTGTCGCTGATCGTGGTGGAGAGCCTGGCCGCGCTGGCCGGCCCGTGGCTGGTCGGCCTGGCCATCGACAACGGCCTGCCGCCGCTGCTCAGCGCGCATGACGCGGCGCCGCTGCTGGTCATCGCCACCGCCTTCGCCTTCGCGGTGGCGGTCCAGGCCATCACCACCCGCATGTTCGTCACCATGACCGGCCGGGTGGGCCAGAAGGTGGTGCTCGAGCTGCGGAACCGCCTGTTCGCGCACTGCCAGGACCTGGACGTGGCCTTCCACGAGAGCTACACCTCCGGGCGGGTCATCTCCCGGCAGACCTCGGACATCGACTCGATCTCCGACCTGTTCGAGGAGGGCCTGGACTCGCTGATCGCCGCGATCTTGACCCTGCTGCTGGTCGGCACCGGCATGCTGCTGCTCAACTGGCAGCTCGGCCTGGTCGTGCTGGCCGGCTTCATCCCGCTGACCTGGCTGACCGCCTGGTTCCGGCGCGAGTCGGCGCGCGCCTACCGGCGGACCAGGGAGGCCATCGCGCTGGTCATCGTGCAGTTCGTCGAGACCTTCGGCGGGATACGGGCGGTGCAGGCGTTCCGCCGTGAGCCGCGGAACTCGGCCATCTTCTCCGAGCTGGGCCAGGACTACGCCGAGTACAGCCGGGACGCCTCCCGGCTGTATGCGGTCTACGGCCCGAGTATCTCGCTGGTCGGCAACCTCATCACCGCCGTGGTGCTGGGCTACGGCGGGCTGCTGGTCATCGACCACGACATGAAGGTGGGCGTGCTGGCCACCTTCCTGCTCTACCTGCAGCGCTTCTTCGACCCGCTGCAGGACGTGTCGCAGTTCTACAACACGTTCCAGTCGGCGGCGTCCGGCCTGGAGAAGATCTCCGGCGTGCTGGAGCAGGAGCCTTCGGTACCGGAACCGGCGTCGCCCGGACGGCTGCCCATGCGCGAAGCCGCCTCGGCCGGGCGGCGGGTGCGGTTCGATTCGGTCACCTTCGGCTACCGGGACTCCGTGGTGCTGCCCGACCTGGACCTGGACATCCCGGCCGGCCAGACCGTGGCCCTGGTCGGCGAGACCGGCGCGGGCAAGACGACGATCGCACGGCTGCTGGGCCGGTTCTATGACCCGCGCTCGGGCCGGGTCACCCTGGACGGGACCGACCTGCGGCAGCTGCCCGACCCGGTGCTGCGATCCGAGATCATCGTGATCACCCAGGAGAACTTCCTGTTCGACGGGTCGGTCGCGGACAACATCAGGCTCGGCCGCCCGGACGCGTCCGCCGCCGACATCGAGGCGGCGGCCCGGATGATCGGCGCGCACGACTTCATCAGTGCGCTGCCCCAGGGGTACGACACCCCGGTCGGCAAGCGCGGCGGGCGGCTGTCGGCCGGGCAGCGGCAGCTCATCTCGTTCGCGCGGGCGTTCCTGGCCGCCCCGGCCGTGCTGGTCCTGGACGAGGCGACCTCGCTGCTCGACATCCCCAGCGAGCGGCTGGTGCAGGCCGCGCTGCGCACCGTGCTGGCCGACCGGACGGCCGTCATCATCGCCCACCGCCTGTCCACCGTGGCGATCGCCGACCGGGTCCTGGTCCTCGACCACGGCTGCATCACCGAGGACGGCCCGCCAGGCGAGCTGATGGCCGGTGATGGCGAGTACGCCGCGCTCCACTCCAGCTGGGCCGCCAGCCTGGCCTGACGGCCCGGTCGGCCCGCATTTTGCTTCACCCCGGCTCCGGCTCCGGCTCCGGCCCGCGTACTCTATGGGGTCATGAGACCTGGGGTCACGGGCCGGCCGAAGCCGAGCAGCGAGGCGGAACACCAGTACCAAGCCGACGCGGCGCTCGCGGCCCGGCGGTCGGAGCTGCTGGATGCCGCTCGCGAGGCGGAGAGCCGGTTCCGGCAGGCGCAGGCCCGGCGCGCCCCGGACGCCGAAGTGCGCCGGCTCGCACTCGAGCTCGACACGGCGCTCACCGACGCCATGCACGCCGCCTTCGCGGCGCAGCGCGCCGAGATCGGCCCGCGCGGCTACGACGACCGCATCTACCGGCGCAAGGCGAAGGCCACGCCGCGCGTGCACGCCCTTACCGCCGAAGCGGAGCACCTGCTGACGCTGCGTGAGACCCATCGCCTCAACGGCATCCCGGCCGTCGAGTTCGAGCCGGGTCCGCTGATCTCCCCCGCCGCCGAGGCCTGAGCCCGGTCTGGCCAGGTTTCGCACCTGCTGAGAATTTCCCGGTCTCTCCCGGTGAACCTTCCGGGTACCTGCAACGTCTCTAGTCTGACGGGCCTCGCGGCCGCGGCCCGGCGACACGATGTGGGCAGCATCCGCAGCAATCGATTGTTACAACATGGCGTGTCGCTTGCGCGGGTAGCATGGGAGGAGCACAGTTGGTCTAGGCCACTTAGGTGGCAGGGCCGTAAACAAAATATAAACGCAGGTAGTTCCACATAGTAAAACCAGGTAGTTACGAGTAGTAGTCACTAAGTGTCAGGGAGCAACCGGCGGAAAGCTACAAATGGCCAGCGGGAAAACGGTCATCGCGAGCCATGTGGCAATCGCGGAAGCTGCGGCACACTAGCACGGGTCAACACCACGCATGATGAACCAGCCAGGAGGCACTGATATGTGCCCACACACGCCGCAGTGTCCGGAGGCATCAGCCCCGGACCGCGAGGCGGCACATACTGTCGTCAGCCACCCCGAGCAGGGCTGGAGCCTGCTCTGCAATGGCATCGTGATCTTCGAGGACACGGGCGAGCTCTTGCCTGACGGCGCGTCCATCGCACCGCACCGCCCCACCGACCTGTGTTTCGACCGGCCGGCGCGGGCCGCGGGCCCGCATGGCGGGCACGCTCCGGCGGCCTGATCCGCCGTCGGCAGCAGCGAGCGGGGTGCTCGGTACAGTCACCCCTTTTGAACCCCTAGCCCAGCACGGTGGCCAGCCATTCGGCCACGGCACCGGCGATCACCGCGCGGTGACCCTTCAGTGAATGCGTTTCCCCCGGCACGATAACCACCCGGTCCGCCTGATCGGCCCCTGGGATCCCGAACGGGTCACGCTGTCCGTTCACCACCAGAACCGCCGCCCCGCCGGCGCGTGCCGCCTGCAATTCGGCGGCCCGGCTCTGGCCGGGCCGGCCCGGCGGGCACAGCGGGAACGCCAGCGCGACCACCGCCCGCGCGCCGACCTCGGCGGCGGTACGGCACGCCACCCGGGCGCCGTTGCTCCGGCCGCCCTGGATGAGCGGGAGGCCGGGCGCCAGCCCGGCCAGCACGGCCACGATCTCGACCCAGGCGGCGTCCTGGCGTACGGCCGAGCCGGGCGCGCGGGCCCCCCTGACCCGGTACGGCTGGGTCACCCGGGCGACCAGCCCGCCCAGCCCGAGAGCGGCATCGCGGGCCGCCAGCAGGTCGGGTGAGCCGGGGCTGCCCCCCGCACCATGGGTGAGCACGAGCAGGAACCGCGCCCGGCCAGGCTCGGCCGGACCGTCCTGGTCGAGTTCGGCCCGCGCGAGCCCGCCATCGGTCATGATCTCCACGGCAGGCAGACTAGCGCCCGCCGATGTCCGGGATGAGCTGACGGCTCCGACGTCTCCGGTGCAGGCGCGGGAGCATGTGCCCGCGCCCGGGAGGCAGAGATGAGCACGGCGGTTACGGGAACTAACCAGCCAACGCAGAAGGAGACATCATGAAGTACATGATCTTGCTGTCCGGCTCGCAGCGGGACTACGACTCCATGTCCGGGAAGGACGCGGCCAGCCGGGATGCCTGGACCGGCGCGGACTTCGCGGCGCTGGGCGCGTTCATGGAATCGTTCACCACGGACCTGGCCACCTCCGGCGAACTGGTGGAAACGCGCGGACTGACCGCCCCGGTCCACGCCAGGAGGATCCGGCTCGAGAACGGCGTCCCGGTGGTGACCGACGGGCCGTACGCGGAAACCGAGGAGGTCCTGGCCGGCTACTGGATCGTGGAGTGCGAGAGCTTCGACCGGGCGACCGAGATTACCGCCAGGCTGGCCGACTGCCCCGGTCCGGAGAGCGTCCGCGCCCGGGCCTACGCGGACGTGCGGCCGATCGCCGATTCCCGCGCCGAACTGGACATCTGACCGGCCATGCCCGGTGCCGATGCCGAGGACCTGCTGCGCGGGCTCGCGCCGCAGGTTCTTGGCGCGCTGGTGCGGCGCTACGGGCATTTCGACACCGCGGCGGACGCCACCCAGGAAGCGCTGATCGCCGCGGCCAGGCAGTGGCCGGACGAGGGCATCCCGGGCAACCCGCGCGCCTGGTTGATCACCGTCGCCTCGCGCCGGCTCACCGACCTGCTTCGCGCCGAGGCCGCCCGCCGGCGCCGCGAGGACACCGTGGCCCGCTGGGTGCTGCCCGAGCACTGGCTGGCGCCCGCCGCCGACACGCCGGCTGAGGCGGATGACACTCTGATCCTGCTGTTCATGTGCTGCCATCCGGCGCTGTCGCCGGCCTCGCAGATCGCGCTGACGCTGCGGGCGGTCGGCGGGCTGGCCACCGCCGAGATCGCCCGGGCGTTCCTGGTCCCCGAACCGACCATGACCCGGCGCATCAGCCGGGCCAAGCAGCAGATCAAGGACAGCGCCGTGCCGTTCCGGATGCCCGCGGCGCAGGACCGCGCCGCCCGGCTGGCCGCCGTGCTGCACGTGCTGTACCTGATCTTCACCGAAGGCTACGTCAGCACGTCCGGGCCCAGCCTGCAGCGTGCCGAGCTGACCGCCGAGGCGATCAGGCTGACCCGCATCCTGCACCGGCTGCTGCCCGGGGACGGCGAGGTGACCGGGCTGCTCGCGCTGATGCTGCTCACCGACGCGCGGCGCCCGGCACGGACCGGGCCGGGCGGCGAGCTGATCCCCATGGCCCAACAGGACCGGAGCCGCTGGAAAGCCGACCTCATCGCCGAGGGCGTGGCCCTCATCACCGGGACGCTCGGCCGCGGCCCGGCCGGCCCGTACCAGCTGCAGGCCGCCATCGCCGCCGTTCATGACGAGGCACCGTCGGCCAGCGCGACGGACTGGCCGCAGATCATGGCGCTGTATGAGGTCCTGATGCAGATCTCCGATAACCCCGTGGTGGCGCTGAACCACGCGGTCGCGGTGGCCATGGTCCGCGGGCCGCGGGCCGGGCTCGAGGTACTCGGCGGGCTCGCCGCCGACCAGCGGATCGCCTCGGGCCATCACCTGCCTGCCGTGCGCGCGCACCTACTCGAGCTGGCCGGCGACCGCGCGGCCGCCCGCGAGGCCTACCTGGCCGCGGCCGGCCGGACCAGCAACCTCCCCCAGCAGCGCTACCTGTACGCCCGGGCCGCCCGCCTGGCCGGCCACGAGTGAGCGCACCGGTCAGGCGTCACTCAGCGTCGCCACCGCGGCGCCGCAGGCAGGTGCAGCGGCATCGGGACGCGGGCGGTGATGATGTCGGTCCTGTCCCGCAGCGCCCTGCTCAGCACCAGGTCGAAGTGATCGTGCAGGAAGCGGTAGCGCAGCCGCTCCGGCACGGCCACCGGGATCAGCACCATGATCTGTTCCTTCTTCCGCTCCCTGAGCTCGTCGACGAAGGCCAGGATGGGCCCGGCCATGGCGGCGTACTCGGTGTGCAGCACCCGCAGCGGCACGCCGGGGTTCCACCGGTCCCACTCCTGCAGGATCTCGGCGTCCGGGCGGGCCTGCTGGCCAGGGATGTCGGTGACCACGTGCACCGCGACGACCTGATCGCTGAACGACAGCGCGGCTGACATGGCGTACAGCACGAGCTCGGACACCCTGACCACGGGCACGACCACCAGGGACGGCTTGGGCTCCGGCTTGGGCGGCACGGTGCCGAAACCGAGCGCCAGCGCGACCCGGCGGTAGTAGCGGTGAATCCAGACGAAGACCGCGATGAAGGCGGGGATGGTCAGCACGACCACCCAGGCGCCCTCGGTGAACTTGCTGATCAGGAAGATCACGGTGGCCACGGCGGTGACCACGGCGCCGGTGCCGTTGATCACGGCCCGGCGCGGCCAGCCCGGGGGGCGGGTCCGCCGCCAGTGCACGACCAGCCCGGCCTGGGAGAGCGTGAAACCGGTGAACACGCCGATGGCGTACAGCGGGATCAGGGTCAAGGTGTTGCCGTCGACCGCGATGAGCAGCGCGCCGGCCAGGATGGCCAGCGCCCAGATGCCGGAACTGAACACCTGCCGGTCATCGCGCAGCCCGAACAGGTGCGGCAGGTAGTTATCCCGGGACAGCAGGCTGGCCAGCACCGGCAGCCCGCCGAACGAGGTGTTGGCCGCCAGGGCCAGGACCAGCGTGATGATCACCGACATGGCCTGATAGGCCCAGCGATCGCCTCCACCCCGGTCAGCGCGCTGCAGCCGGCCGAGAACGCCTTGAGCACCAGCAGCACGCTCACCGCTTCCACCGTCTTGGCGGGCAGCAGTGATCGGCCCGGCTGGGCCGCGTGCAGCGCCAGCGGGTGGATCAGGCCGATGACGATGATGACCATCAGCCCGATGATGAACACCAGGGTGGGCAGCAGGAACCCGCGGGCCGCGTCGGCCAGCCCGCGCAGGTTGAGCAGCGTGATCAGGGCCAGGATCCCCAGGCAGACCGGCACCGTGGCCGAGGTCAGGCCGGGGAAAGCCGCGGTCAGCGAGGCGACGCCCGCGGCGATGGAGACCGCCACGGTCAGCGTGTAGTCGACCACCAGCGCGGCCCCGGCGACCAGGCTGGCCCGCGGCCCGAAGTTGTCTCGCGACACCGCATAGGCCCCGCCGCCGCCCGGATAGGCATCGATCACCTGCCGGTAGGAGAAGACCAGGATGGCCAGCAGTGCGACGATCGCGATCGTGATCGGCAGGACCAGGTGCAGAGCCCCGGCGCCCGCGGCGGCCAGGACGACGATGATCGCCTCGGGCCCGTAGGCCACCGAGGTCAGGGCGTCCAGCGACAGGGCCGGCAGGCCCTCGACCGAAACGATCTGCTCCCGGGATATATCCCGGGCACGCAGCGGCTGCCCCACCAGCACACGCCACGCTGCCACCGCTACCCGCGGCCGGCCCGACCTGTCGGCTGGCACGCCTGTACTCTACGCAACCGCCTTCGCGCCGCTCACGGCACTCCCGCGGCGATCAGGATTCCCCGCCGCCGGCCAGGACACCGCCGGCCAGGGTCTTCTTGAGGAACTGGCCGGTGTAGCTTTCCTCGACCTCGGCGACCTGCTCCGGCGTCCCGCAGGCCACCACCTGCCCGCCGCCGGCGCCGCCCTCGGGCCCGAGGTCGATGACCCAGTCCGCGGTCTTGATGACGTCCAGGTTGTGCTCGATCACGATCACCGTGTTGCCGGTGTCGACCAGGCGGTTCAGCACCCCGAGCAGCTTGCGGATGTCCTCGAAGTGCAGGCCGGTGGTGGGCTCGTCCAGCACGTAGATGGTGCGGCCGGTGGCCCGGCGCTGCAGTTCCGAGGCGAGCTTGACCCGCTGCGCCTCGCCGCCGGACAGGGTGGGCGCGGGCTGGCCGAGGCGGACGTAGCCCAGGCCCACGTCGACCAGGGTCTTCAGGTGCCGGTGGATGGCCGGTACCGCCTCGAAGAACTCGGCCGCCTCCTCGATGGGCATGTCGAGGACCTCGGCGATCGTCTTGCCCTTGAAGTGCACCTGCAGGGTGTCAGTGTTGTACCGGGCACCGTGGCAGACCTCGCATGGCACGTACACGTCGGGCAGGAACTGCATCTCGATCTTGATCGTGCCGTCACCGGAACAGGCCTCGCACCGGCCGCCCTTGACGTTGAACGAGAACCGGCCGGGCTGGTAGCCGCGGATCTTCGCCTCGGTGGTGGCCGCGAACAGCTTCCTGACGTGGTCGAACACGCCGGTGTAGGTGGCCGGGTTGGACCGGGGCGTGCGGCCGATCGGGCCCTGGTCGACGTGCACCACCTTGTCCAGCTGCTGCGTGCCGGTGATCCTGACGTGCCTGCCGGGGACGGTACGGTTGCCATTCAGCTCGCGGGCCAGCGCCTTGTACAGGATGTCGTTCACCAGCGTCGACTTGCCCGAGCCCGACACGCCGGTGACGGCCACCAGGCAGCCGAGCGGGAACGCTACGTCCACGCCGCGCAGGTTGTGCTCGGCCGCGCCCTTGACCGTGATCTCGCGGCCCTTGCTGCGCTGCCTGCGGACCGCGGGCACCGGGATGAACTGCCGTCCGGACAGGTAGGCGCCGGTCAGCGAGTCCGGGCTGTCCAGCAGGTCGGCGACCGTCCCGGCCACCACGATGTGGCCGCCGTGCTCCCCCGCCCGCGGGCCGATGTCCACCACCCAGTCGGCCGCCCTGATCGTGTCCTCGTCGTGCTCGACGACGATCAGGGTGTTGCCCAGGTCACGCAGCCGCAGCAGCGTCTCGAGCAGCCGGTGATTGTCCCGCTGATGGAGCCCGATGGACGGCTCGTCGAGCACGTACAGCACCCCGACCAGCCCGGAGCCGATCTGGGTGGCGAGCCTGATCCGCTGCGCCTCACCGCCGGCCAGGGTGGCCGACGCGCGGTCCAGGGTCAGGTAGTCAAGGCCGACGTCGAGCAGGAAGCCCATCCTGGCGTTGACTTCCTTCACGATCCGCTGGGCGATCTGCCGGTCGCGGTCGGACAGCTCCAGCGTGAGCAGCAGCTTGGCCAGCTCGCCCACGGGCAGCGCGCACAGCTCGGCGATGGACCGGCCGTCCACGGTCACCGCCAGCGATACCGGCTTGAGCCGGGCGCCGCCGCAGGACGGGCAGGGCACCTCGCGCATGTAGCCGGCGAACTTCTCCCGGCTGGAGTCCGATTCCGCCTCGGCGTGCCGCCGCTCCACCCACGGGATCACGCCCTCGAACGTCGTGTAGTACGAGCGCTCGCGGCCGTACCGGTTCTTGTAGCGCACGTGAACCTGGAGGTCGTAGCCGCGCAGCAGGGCCTGGCGGGCCTTGGCGGGCAGCTTGGCCCACGGCGTGTCCATCCGGAACCCGAGCGTCTCGCCCAGGGCCTCGATCAGCCGGACGAAGTAGTCGCTGAGATGGCCGCTGCTCCAGGGCGCCAGCGCGCCGTCCGCCAGCGACTTGCTCTCGTCGGGGACGATCAGCTCCGGGTCGACCTCGAGCTTGGTGCCCAGCCCGGTGCAGTCCGGGCAGGCGCCCCAGGGCGAGTTGAACGAGAACGAGCGCGGCTCGAGCTCGTCGAAGGACAGCCCGTCATACAGGCAGGCCAGGTGCTCGGAGTACATCCGCTCGCGGTGCGGGTCGTTGTCCGGCAGGTCGATGAAGTCGAGGACCACCACCCCGCCGGACAGGCCCAGCGCGGTCTCCACCGAGTCGGTCAGCCTGCGCCGCGCGGTGTCCTTGACCGCGAGCCGGTCGACGACCGCCTCGATATCGTGCTTCTCGTACTTCTTCAGCGCGGGCAGCTGCCCGGACAGCGCCTCGTCCAGCCGCACCATGGTGCCGTCCACCCGGGCCCGGGAGTATCCCTTGGTCTGCAGCTCCCGCAGCAGCTCGCCGTACTCGCCCTTGCGGCCGCGCACCACCGGCGCGAGGACCTGGAACCTGGTCCCCTCCTCGAGCTCCAGCACCCGGTCCACGATCTGCTGCGGGGTCTGCCGCGCGATCGGGCGGCCGCAGATCGGGCAGTGCGGCTTGCCGATCCTGGCGTACAGCAGCCGCAGGTAGTCGTAGACCTCGGTGATCGTGCCGACGGTCGAGCGAGGGTTCCGGCTGGCGGACTTCTGGTCGATGGAGACCGCGGGCGACAGCCCGTCGATGAAGTCGACGTCGGGCTTGTCCATCTGGCCGAGGAACTGCCGGGCGTAGGCCGACAGCGACTCCACGTACCGCCGCTGGCCCTCGGCGAAGATGGTGTCGAAGGCCAGGCTGGACTTGCCTGAGCCGGATAGCCCGGTGAACACGATCATGGCGTCTCGCGGCAGGTCAAGCGAGACGTCCTTCAGGTTGTGCTCGCGGGCGCCGCGAACGACAAGTCGATCAGCCACTGCGCCTCTGCTCTCTGAGGGGGCTCCGGAACGGGTAGAGGAATCGCTTGGCGATGGTAGCCGGGGGGTCTGACATTTTGAGGGTCGCCGCTCCCGGGTTCTGCCCCGTACCAGTAACAAGCACCGAATCATCCGCCGTTATGCCCGCCCCGCTCCCTCCACGATAGCGAAGGACCTCAGCGCGCGCCCGCAGGTCTTCCGCCTCGGCGGGGGTCAGAAGTCGGCGGCCGTGCCGGCGCCGAGGCGGCGGGCCTTCTGGTAGAGGTAGCCGGCGGCAGCCAGGTCCTCGGCGGCCAGGCCGAGCGACTCGAAGACGGTGATCTCGTCCGCGGCGGAACGGCCCGCCGCTGTCCCGGTCAGCAGCTCGCCGAGCTCGGCCCGGACCGGGTTGGCCACGCCCTCGCGGGCGGCCAGCAGGTAGTCGCCGGACTCGTTGCTGACGGACTCGCGGCTATCGGCGAACAGGGCCGCGTCGGCCATGGTCGCGGTGTCGAGCTCGCGGTCGGCGGGCAGGCAGGCGCCGACCGCGTTGACGTGAGCGCCGGGGGCCAGCCATTCGCGGCGCAGCACCGGCTGCTTGGAATTGGTCGCGGTGACCACGATGTCCGCCCCGGCCAGCGCGTCGGCGGCCGTCTCGTACGAGCGGACCGGCAGGCCGAGCTGCCCGGCCAGCTCGGCGGCGACCTGACGGGCCCGGCCGGCGTCCCGGCCGGCGATGCGGATCGCGGACAGGGCGCGGGTGGCGGCCAGCGCGTGCGCGTGCGCCTGGCCCTGCACGCCGGTGCCGAGGATGGCCAGCTCGGCGGCACCCGGCCGGGCCAGCAGGCCGGTGGCCACGGCGGAGACCGCCGCGGTGCGGATCTCGGTCACCGCCGAGGCGTTCACCAGCGCCAGCGGCTCGCCGGTGTCCGCCGCGAACAGCAGCACCCCGCCCTGGTGGGCGTCCTTGCCGACGGCCGGGTTGCCCGGCGTGATGCAGATCGCCTTCAGGCCGTACCCGCTATTGGGCGCGTAGGCGGGCATCAGGCCCATGAAGCCGGCCGCCCCGGCGGGCTTGACCACCGTCCGCAGCGGCTGCTGGATCTCCCCCCGGGCCAGCCCGGTCAGCGCCTCGCGCATCACGTCCGCGCACTCGTCGTAGGGCAGCAGCTCACGCACCTGGCGGCCGGACAGGATCAGTATCTTCACGGGCCCTCCACGGGACGCGAACAAGCTGGCGCGATCGGCGCACCCTGGATCGTTCGGTATAGGTTCTGAATGTGACCTACACCGGAGACGTACGTGTCGGCGGTCCGTCCGACACCAGGGAGCTCGACGGGCTGACCGTGACCAAGATAGCGGTGGGCCCCATGGACAACAACGCCTACCTGCTGCGCTGCACGAGCACCGGCGAGGCCATCCTGATCGACGCGGCCAACGAGGCCCTGGCTGATCGAGCTGATCGGCGAGGTGCCGGTCGGGGTGATCGTGACCACGCACCGGCACTCCGATCACTGGCAGGCCCTGCCTGAGCTGCAGAAGCACACCGGTGCCGAGGTGGCCGCGCACCCGGCCGACGCTGATTTCCTGCCCGTCTCGGTCACCCGCCATGTCGAGCACGGCGAAGTGCTCCAGTTCGGCGACGCCGCGGTGTCGTTCATCCACTTGCGCGGGCACACGCCGGGCAGCGTGGCGGTCCTGTACGACGCGGGCGGCCGCCTGGCCGGCGGGCCGCACGTGTTCACCGGCGACTCGCTGTTCCCCGGCGGCGTGGGCAAGACCGGCTCCCCGGCGGACTTCACCTCACTGCTCACCGACGTGACCGACCGCCTGTTCAGCCCGCTGCCCGACCCGACCTGGGTCTACCCGGGGCACGGCAAGGACACCACGCTCGGCGCCGAGCGGCCCCACCTCGGCGAATGGCGCGCCCGCGGCTGGTGAGAACCCTCAGGCGGGATCGCGGCGCTTCGGCCGGGCGGAGCGTGACGGCATGGGCGAGCCGGAATCGCTGGCGCGGGCCACGCCAGCCCGCAGGCGGCCGAGGACTAGGGCCCAGGCCCGTTCCATGAACTCCGCCTCGGCCGGGGTCTCGACGATCTGGTGCACCTCGACCTGCGCGCCCGGCCCGTGCGGCCTGACCCGCAGGTAGCCGGTCACCTCCCCGCCGGGGACCGGCACGTTGTCGTCGTCGAAATCCCAGCGCAGCACGATCAGCTCCGGCGGGCAGACCAGCTCGTACCGGCCGCGCACGCTAGTACCCCACTCCAGCGTGCAGGCGAAACGCCCGTCGGAGATCGTGACAGGAACGCCGAGCCAGCGGGAGTAGACGGCCGGGTCGGTGAAGGCGGCAAAGGTAGTGGCCTGGCTGGTATCCACCACCGTGCTGGCCACCACGACCGGCTTGGTGCTGACCTGCGAGGTGGCCCGTTCCGGGATGTCGGTGGCGTTGACCCACATGGTCGGGCTGCCCAGCGCGCCGTGCAGGCCGCGCAGCGCCTCCTGCCTGGCCCGGTAGCGACGCGACGTGCCGACCGCCGTGGCGGCGGCCAGGCCCGCCTCGCGCAGGACCGCCAGGTGCTGGGAGATGGTCGGCTTGCTCACCGGGAAGGCGGCCGCGATCTCCCCCGCCGAAAGCTCGTCATCCCAGATCAGGCCCAGGATCTCGCGGCGGACGGGCGAGGCCAGCGCCGCCATCACCTTCTGGATGTCCTGCACCTTGCCTCCCGCTGACCCCCACTATACGATTGCCGCTAATTCGGCAGCTGGCTAATTTGGCCTTGACCGAACAATACGGGCATACGGCAGTGCGGCCGGGCCCAGGGGGAGGATCCATGGACACCTGGCCGGTGATCCACGCCGAGCGCAAGGCCCTGGCCGAGGACCTGCGGGAGCGCAAGGCCGACGACTGGGCCAGGGCCTCGCTGTGCAGCCCGTGGACCGTTCGTGACGTGCTGGCCCACATGACCTCGGCCGCCACCATGACGCCGCCGGCGTTCTTCGGCAGGCTGGCCGCGTCCGGGTTCAGCTTCGACAAGCTGCAGGAAAAGGGCGTGGCCGGGCAGCGGGGCAACTCCCCCGCCGAGACGCTAGCGCACTTCGAGGCCATCGTGACCTCGGTCAAGCACCCGCCGGGCCCGGCCGACACCTGGCTGGGCGAGACCATCGTGCACGCCGAGGACATCCGCAGGCCGCTCGGCATCGAGCACAAGTACCCGACCGAGGCCGTGGTGCAGGTGGCCGACTTCTACAAGGGCTCGAACCTGCTCATCGGCAGCAAGCGCCGGGTAGGCGGCGTGGCGCTGCGGGCCACCGACGCCGACTGGTCGCACGGCACTGGCCCGGAGGTGTCGGGCCCGATCCTGTCCCTGGTCATGGCCATGACCGGGCGCCAGGCAGCGCTCGATGACCTCACCGGCGACGGCGTGGCCACGCTTCGGTCGGGCGCCTGACCGGAGCTTCCACGGGGTCACGGCGGCTGAACAGCGGCACGAAGACGTGCGCGAGCGGGCCGATGCAGCCCGCGTAGATTACGGTGCCGATGCCCACCGTGCCGCCGAGCAGCCAGCCGATGGCCAGCACCGTGACCTCGATCCCGGTGCGCACCACGCGCAGCGAATGACCGCGGGCGGCCAGCCCGGTCATCAAGCCGTCGCGCGGCCCGGGCCCGAGGCCCGCGCCGATATACATGCCGGTCGCCACGCCGTTCAGCAGTACCGCCGACACCATCACGACCGCGCGCACCGGCAGCCCCCGCGGCGGCGCGACCTCGGCCAGGATCACGTCGATGACCACGCCGACCACCACCGCATTGCACAGCGTGCCGATCCCGGGCCGCTGCCGCAGCGGGATCCACAGCAGCAGCACCGCCGCCCCCACGATGATCGCCCAGGTGCCCACGGGCAGGCCGGTCCGCCGGGCCAGGCCCTGGTGCAGGACGTCCCACGGATCCAGGCCCAGCCCGGCCAGCAGCAGCATCGAGTCGCTGATCCCGTACAGCACGAGCCCGGCGAACAGCTGGATCAGGCGTCGCGGCATGCAGCCAGGTTGCCAGAATTGGCTCCCTGTCAGTAGGGCCAGTTCCCGCCGTATTGGCTTTTTTACGGGGCCGAACGGGCCGTGGTGACGGCCTGCGCCTGACCGGCCCGCCGGCCGGACCGGGGCGCGCCCCGGTCATGAGCCGCTGATCAGGCCCCGCGGGTCGAAGGCCACCCGGATCCGGGTGATCTTGCCGTCCCGGACCTGCATCCAGTTGGCCACCGGCACCGGGTCGGCCACCTTGGTAGCCATGTCGTACCACGTCAGCACGTCGGATCCGGCGGTGAAGACCTTCCGGACCTCGATCCCGGTCATGACCTGGGCCAGCCCCTGCAGGCCGCGCAGGCAGTCATCGGCGCCCTTGACCCGCCCGAACGGCCCGGCGAAGTCCACGTCGTCGGCCAGCACCGAGCGCAGCCGGTCGAGGTCCCCGGCCAGCCAGGCGTCGAAGTAGGTGGCGGCCGCCTTGGCCGCGCTGTCGTCATGAGCCATGGTGGTGATCCTCCTGTTCGTGTCACTGGCTGCTGGCTTTCCAGCCTGCCGCGAGCGATACCAGAAGTCCACGTCGTCATGGTCAGCGATCCAGCGCGCGGCGGTAGCGGATCTCGGTGACGCCGCCGAGGTCGTCGAGTACGTGCCGGGCGCCGTCGGCGGCGAATCCGGCCCGCCCGTAGAAGCGGCGCGCGCGGGTGTTGTCCCGCAGCACCCACAGCGTGATGCTCGTGTACCCGGCGGAGGCGACCCTGGCCAGGGACCGGTCCATGAGCGCCCGGCCGGTGCCGGTGGACCACCAGTCCGGGTGGACGTACAGCGCGTACAGCTCGGCCACCTGGCCGTCGGCGCCCGCCGCGGTCTGCGGATGCGGCCAGGGGGCCTCGAGCACGTCCTGTTCGGGCCCGAAGGACGCGTAGCCGACGATGGCGGGGACGCTGACCGCGGCGATCATGCGCTGCCAGGGCCTGGTCCTGAACGACTGCCGGATCCTGGCGCCGCCGTCGGGCACGGTCACCCGGTCGATGACCTGGCGGCTGATGATGCCCTGGTAGGCGGCGAGCCAGCTCGCCCGCTGCACGGCGGCGATCTGCGCCGCGTCCGCCGGGGAGGCGGATCGGATCACCACCACCCGGACACGCTAGCGAATGCGCATCGCGAGGAAGAAATCTACCTGGTCATCGAGCGAAGACAGGTCGCGCCCGGTGAGCTCCTCGATCCGCCTGATCCGGTACCGCACCGTGTTGACGTGCACGTACATCCTGGCCGCGCAGGCGTTCCATGATCCCGAGCAGGCCAGGAACTCGCGCAGGGTGGACAGCAGCTCGGCCCGGTGCCGCTCGTCGTAGGCCAGCAGCGGCCCGAGCAGCCGCTCGCGGAAGGAGCGCAGCACGGCGCCTGGCACGCTGGCCATGAGGAGCTCGTGCGAGGCGACCTCGTCGCTGGTGACCACCGACACGGCGGCCGGCGCGGGTCCGCTGGCCCGGAGCTCGGCCAACCGCCGCGCGCTCTCCGCTTCGTGCAGCGCGCCGGCCAGGGCGGCCACGCCGGCGGCGGGGGCACTGATCCCGATGGTGAGCCTGATGCGGGCCCGGTCGGACTCCACGACGGGCTGGCGGTCACGCAGCCAGGCAGCGAGTGCTCGCGCGGCGGCGGGGGCGGCCGCCGGGGCGGCAGGTTCGAGAGCGGGGGCGGCTGCCGGGGCGGTCTCCGGGTCCGGCCCGGCCGCGGCCTGGGCCGGGAGCGGGATGAGGACCACGGTCTGATCGCCGTGCGGCGCGGCTACGGCCCCCTCGGCGTGCGGTATGACGAGCTCCTCGGCCAGGTCGGTGCGCCATCGGCTGGCGTTCGGGCCGACCATCCGGTCTGCCTCGGCGTGCATCGCGGCCACCAGGTAGCTGCCGTCCGGCGACAGCCCAGCGGCCCGCATCACCGAGGCGATCTCGCCCAGGGCGCCCCCTTCGCCGGTTTCTGATCCGAGCAGCGTCACGATCGCCTCGGCCAGCCTGCTGTTCCCGGCGCGCCCGGCGTCCAGCCTGGCCCGCTCCAGCGCGGCGTCCGCGGCCAGCTCGGCCACGGACTCGCGCGGCTCGGGCGCCCAATCCTGCTCGTTTCCCGCGCAGGCCAGGAACCAGCTGGTGATCCTGGGTTCGCCGCCCACCCCGAACAGCGAGTACTTGCCGTCCCCGCCCGCCGTGACATGCTGGCCGGTCATCCGCACGGCGACCGGCAGCCGGTCGGCCTTGAGGTATTCGGCGGCCAGCCGCGCGGCCAGCGGCTCGGGCAGGGGCGTCCCGGTACCGCCCAGCACCCGGCCCAGGCCGGTCAGCAGCCAGCTCTCCGTCCCGATCTCGCGGCCCATCAGCCGGAACATCGCGTCCAGGCCCGCGCCCTCGGCCACCGCCGACAGCAGCAGCCGGCGCCGCCCGAGCACCCTGGTCATGGCCGAGGCCCGGTCCCCGTTCAGCCGCCGCGCCACTTCCTCGGTGATGGCGGCGAACGAGGTCTCGGCGGGCACCGCGAGCAGGGTGATGCCGTGCCGCTCACAGGCCTCGATCAGCTCGGGCGGCACCTCACCCATTGCCTCCCCGGCGCCGAGCGCCCATGCTCCGGCATCGACCAGGGTCCTGACGAACCGGTCGGCGTCGCCCGGCTCCCGGCACCAGATCATGCCGGTCAGCACCAGGTCGCCCGGCGTGAGGTAGCGGCTGGGGTCGGGCAGGTCGGTGGTGAACACGTGCGTGATCACGCGGTCGGCGCCCGCGACGTCGGTCAGGAGCCTTAGCCCCAGGCCGGAGACGTCGAGCAAGTCCCGTACTCGCAAGGGATCACCTCCTGGTGACTAGCCCTTAACACGTACCCATAGCCGTCCTTAATTTAGCGAAAGCTACAAAAGGGCTGGAGTCAGGTTACCGGCTATTGATTCGCGAGGCGTCTACCACGCTCGCCACGCGGGCTGATTTGATGGCCGCATGGCGAACCCCGGTGACCAGGTTTCCGCTCCGGCGTCCCTCGAGGCCTTCAACGCCGCCCCGGCGCCGGACGCCGAGCGCGAGATGCTCGCCTGCTGCGCGTCTGCGACGTTCGCCGCGACCATCGCCAGCGGGCGCCCGTACCGAGACCCGGAGGCGCTGCGGGCCGCGGTAGACGCCGCCTTCACGAGGTTGAGCTGGGACGACATCCTCGAGAGCCTGAGCGGGCATCCGCGGATCGGTGACCGCGCCGCTGGCGTGTCGGCGACCGAGCAATCCGGCGCCGCCAGCGCCACCGACCAGGTGCGGCAGGCCCTGGCCGAGGGGAACCGCGCCTACGAGAAGCGTTTCGATCACGTCTTCCTGATCTGTGCCAGCGGCCGTTCCGGCCAGGAAATGCTGGATCAGCTCCGGGCCCGGCTGGGAAACGACCCGGAGGCCGAACGGGCCGTGGTGCGCGAGGAACTCCTCAAGATCACCCAGCTGCGGCTGACGAAGGTGCTGAGCCCGTGACGACCTCTGTAGGCAGCCCGGCGCCCGGGCCGCTGGTGATCGAGAACTGCGCGATCGCCACCATGGACGGCGCGCGGCACGACGACAGCGGCACCGAGTACCGCACCGGCCACATCGTCGTGGCCGGCGGCCGGATCACCGCGGTGGGCGAGGGACCGGCCCCCGCCGATGCCCTGGCCGGAGCCGCGACCGGAGCCGCGACCGGAACCCTGACCGGGGCCCGCCGGGTGGACGGCACCGGCTGCCTGGCCACGCCGGGCCTGGTCAATACCCACCACCACCTGTACCAGTGGCTCACCCAGGGCCGGGCGCAGCAGTCCGTCCTGTTCGCCTGGCTCACCGAGCTGTACCCGGTCTGGGCCAGGATCGATCCCGGCCAGGTGCATGCGGCGGCGACTGCGGGCCTGGCCTGGATGGCCCTGTCCGGCTGCACCACCAGCACCGACCACCACTACATCTTCCCGCCGCGGGGCAGCCGGGATCCGGGCCGCCGGTGGGCCGACGCGCTCGAGGCTGAGGTCGCCGCCGCGGCGTCCATCGGGCTGCGCTTCCACCCGTGCCGGGGCTCGATGGACCTGGGCCGGTCCGCAGGCGGGCTGCCGCCCGACGAGATCGTCGAGGACCCGGACACCGCGCTGGCCGCGGCGGCCGAGGCGGTGCACCGGTTCCATGACCCCTCCCCCGGCGCCATGGTGCGGGTGGCCGTGGCGCCGTGCTCGCCGTTCTCGGTCAGCGCCCGGCTCATGCGCGAGACGGCCGAGCTAGCCCGCGGGCTGGGCATCCGGATGCACACCCACCTGGCCGAGACCCGTGAGGAAGACGACTACTGTCGGCAGACCACGGGCCGCACGCCCGCCGAGTACGCCGACGACCTCGGCTGGCTCGGCGAGGACGTCTGGCTGGCGCACTGCGTGCACCTCGACGAGGCGGCGGTGAACCGGTTCGCCGCGACCGGCACCGCGGTGGCGCACTGCCCCACCTCGAACGCGCGGCTGGGCGCAGGCATCGCTCCGGTCCGCCAGCTGCTGCAGGCCGGCGTGCCGGTCGGCCTCGGGGTCGACGGAGCCGCGTCGAGCGAGGGCACCTCGCTGGCCGGCGAGCTGCACCAGGCCCTGCTCGTGGCCCGGCTCAGGGACTCTGCCGGGCCCGCCGCGCTGACCGCACGGCAGGCGCTGTGGGTCGGCACCCGGGGCGGGGCCCGCTGCCTGGGCCGGTCGGACGAGATCGGAGCGCTGCGGGCCGGGATGCTGGCGGACATCGCCCTGTGGCGGGTGGACACGCTGGCCCACGACGCCACCGCCCGCGGGCCGGACGGGGCCGCGGGCGGCGACCCGGTGGCCGCGCTCGTGCTCGGGCCGCCCGCACCGCTCGAGCTGCTGCTGGTCGGCGGGGCGACCGTGGTCGAGCACGGTGAGCTCCGTACCGTGGACGCGGCCGCGGCGGCCCGCGATGTCCGCGCCGCGCGCCGTCAGCTGCAGGCCGGCGGCTGACCGCGACGACCAGCCCGGCCGCTGCTGGTGGCCCGGCCGCCGGAGCGGGACGCCAGGCGACACGCCCGCCCGGCCCTGGCATGGTGAGAGACTGGCGGGCGTGCTGACCTACCGCCCCCTGCTCATGATGCTGACGGTCATCGAGTCGATGTCGGGGGACACATGAGATACGACCTGGTCGTCCGGTCTCGGCGGGCGGTGCTGCCCGACGGCACCCGGCCGGCGGCGGTCGCGGTCAGCGGACCGGCCATCGCGGCCATCGGGGACTACGGCGAACGGCTGGAGGCCAGCCAGGATGTCGACCTGGGCGACCTGGCCCTGCTGCCCGGGCTGGTCGACTCCCATGTGCACGTCAACGAGCCCGGCCGGACCGACTGGGAGGGGTTCGCGACCGCCACCCGCGCGGCCGCGGCGGGCGGGGTGACCACCATCTGCGACATGCCGCTCAACTCGCTGCCGCCCACGGTGTCGGTGGCCGCGCTGGAGGAGAAGCGCGCCGCGGCCGCCGGGAAGTGCTGGGTCGACGTGGCGTTCTGGGGCGGCGCGGTGCCGGGGAACGCGGCCGAGCTCGGGCCGTTGCACGAGGCCGGGGTGGTCGGCTTCAAGTGCTTCCTGATCGACTCCGGGGTGCCCGAGTTCCCGCCGCTTGAGGTGGCCGAGCTGCGGGCGGTACTCGGATCGCTGGCCGCGCTTGACGCCCTGCTGATCGTGCACGCCGAGGACGCGGCCGAGATCAAGCCCACGTCCGGCCGTGACTACGGCTCGTTCCTGGCGTCCCGCCCGCCGGTCTCCGAACGGCGCGCCATCGAGAAGGTCATCTCGGCCGCCGCCGCGACCGGTGCCCGGGCGCACATCGTGCACCTGTCCGCAGCCGAGTGCGTGGCCATGATCGCGGGCGCCAAGGCCGCGGGCATCAGGCTGACCGCCGAGACCTGCCCGCACTACCTGTACTTCGCAGCCGAGCAGGTGCCCGACGGCGCCACCGAGTTCAAGTGCTGCCCGCCGGTCAGGGACTCGATCAACCGGGAGGCGCTGTGGCGGGGCCTGGAGGCCGGGGTCATCGACTGCGTCGTGTCCGACCACTCTCCGTGCCCGCCGGAACTCAAGGCCCCGGACACGGGAGACTTCGGCCAGGCCTGGGGCGGCATCGCGTCGCTGCAGCTCAGCCTGTCCGCGGTGTGGACCATGGCCCGGCGGCGGGGCCGGACGCTGGACGACGTGGCCCGGTGGATGGCTGCGGCCCCGGCCGCGCTGGCGGGATTGCCGGCCAAGGGGCGGCTGGCGCCCGGATGCGATGCCGACCTGGTGGCCTTCGACCCGGACGAGGCCTACACGGTGGACCCGGCCCGGCTGCGGCACCGGCACCAGATCACGCCCTACGCGGGGCGGACGCTGACCGGCCGGGTGAGGCAGACGTGGCTGCGCGGTACGGCGTTGCTTGAAGGTGCCAGTGAAGCGCCAGTTGGACGGCTGCAAAAACGGGGATGAACCGTCCATGGACGATCAGCTTCTGCCCGAGTTGCTCCGGTTGCGCGGATCGGTCGTGGCCGCCAGTGACGAGTTCTACGCCGCCAAGGAAAACCTGATCAAGCCGAACGCGCCGGTCTTCGTGCCCGAGACCTTCGACGCCAAGGGCCAGGTCTACGACGGGTGGGAAACCAGGCGGCGGCGCGGGCCGGGCGGAGCGCTGCCCGACCACGCGGCCCGGGACTGGGTGACCGTCCGCCTCGGCGTGCCCGGCGTGGTGCGCTCGATCGTGGTGGACACCGCATTCTTCACCGGCAACTACCCGCAGGCCTGTTCGGCGGACGGATGCTCGGTCAGCGGCTATCCCTCGGCCGAGGATCTCGCCGCCGACCCGGGCCCGTGGCAGGAGATCGTGCCCCGCGCCCTGGTGACCGGCGACTCCAGGCACGCGTTCAAGGTCAACTCGGGCCGCCGTTTTACGCACATCCGGCTGAATATCTTCCCCGACGGCGGCGTGGCCCGGCTGCATGTGCACGGCGAGGTCGTGCCGGATCCGGCACTGCTGGACGGCCTGACCGTCGACCTGGGGGCGCTGGAGAACGGCGCCGACATCGTGGCGCGCAGCGATCAGTTCTACTCCTCGCCGCGCAACGTCATCTCCCCCGGCCTGTCCCGGGTGATGGGTGAAGGCTGGGAGACCCGCAGGCGCCGCCGGGCCGGGCACGAGTGGCTGGTCGTCCGGCTGGCCGGTCGCGGCATCGTCGACCTGGCCGAGATCGACACGTCCTGGTACCGGGGCAACCAGCCGGAAAGCGCCTCGCTGCAGACGCTGGACGCCACGGACCCGGCCACGGGCGGATCGCTAACCAACGAGCGCGCCTGGCATGACCTGCTGCCCCAGACCAAGCTGCTGCCCGACACCCCGCACCGGTTCCGGGTCCGCGGCCAGCCGGCCACCCACGTCCGGCTCAATATCTTCCCCGACGGCGGCGTAGCCCGGCTGCGCCTGTACGGATCGCTGACCGAGGACGGCTTGGCCGCCGTTCAGCGGCGCTGGGACCAGACCGCCTGACAGCAAGACGCCCTCGATCCGGCCGGCTGTCCGCTGCCCGGCCCGAAGACCCTGCCCAGCCGCCGGCCCGGGCCCGTCACCAGGCGCGCGCACCTGCCCTGCACGTCCCACCCGCCCCAGCCGGGCCGCGGACCCTAGGTCGTAGCGGCGGTGCCGGTGACATGAAAACCGGTCCAGCATCTCCCCTGGGCATGAAGCCCCGGTTTCATTCCCGTGAGCAGGCCCGGACCGCGCGACAGCCTTGCGCACCTGCCCCGCGAGCCCCATCCGCCCCAGCCGTAATCGCGCCTTTCCATGATCAAACTAACGTGGATGGTTACCTCCCGCCGGGGGCCTGTCGCATATTTAGGTTTGCCGGTTTTCTGGTGTTATTGCTGGCAGAATTGGTTTATGGCACACCAGTTCAAGCCGGTTGACCGTGACGTCGAGATGCTTTTGCCCCATAACATGCTCGACTGGGTGCCGGAGGGTCATGCTGTCCGGGTCGTTATCGGCACGGCCGAGCGGCTGGTGACACGGGACCTCGTCGTCCGGCTGGCACCGCCGGCCCCGAAAGGGTCGGCGGCCGGCCCGGCCCGGTATGACCCGGTGATGCTGCTGACCGTGTGGCTGTATGCCTACCTGCGCGGGGTGCTGTCCACCCGGGCGGTGGAGGACCGGTGCCGCTACGATGCGACATTCCGGGTCGCGTGCGGGCGGCTGGTCCCGGACCACACGACGTTCTCCCGGTTCCGCAAGCACCTGCTCGCGCAGGACGGGCTGGCCGAGGATCTGTTCTACCGGGTCCTGCACGTGTGCGCATGCGCGGGGCTGGGCCGGCTGAGCGTGGTGGCCGGCGACGGCGTCAAGATCGCCGCGAATGCGTCGAAGGAAGCCAGCCGGACCGAGGCTGGCCTGCGGAAACTGGCCGCGCAGGTGATCGCGGGCGCCCGGAAGGCTGCCGCGGACGAGGACGCGGACAAGGGGAGTGCAGCCCGGCACCGACCTGCTGCTGGGTGCGGATACGGTGCCGCGGCCGGCGGATCCGCGGTCGCGGGCCGGGCGGATCGCGGCGTGCCTGCAGGACCTGGAAGCAGAGCGGGAGGCCGCCGAAGCCGCCGCCCGGGAGCAGGGGCAGGCTTACCTGGAGGCGGTCGCGGCCGGCACCGCGAACGGCCGGCCCCCGGCCGTGGTCGCCCTGGCCGCCGCGCAGCTGCGGCTGGCCGGGGCCATCGCCGCCGAGCAGGCCGCGTCCGCGGCCTGGCAGGCCCGCCGCGCCGCCGGGCAGCGGGTCACCCGCCCGCCGGCCATCCCCGGCACCGGCAAGAAGGCCCGCCAGGCCCGCGCCCGCCTGGAAGCACGGCAGGCCGAGGCCGCCGCGGAAGCAGGGCAGGCAGGAGATGCCGGGACCGGGAACCCGGGCGCGAAAGAGCCGCAGCGCAACCTCACCGACCCGGGCTCCCGGCTGCTGCCGGTGCGCGGCGGCGGGTTCATCCAGGGCTACAACTGCCAGGACGCCGCGGCCGATGACCGGCTCATGCTCGGCGGCTACGCCTGCCAGGACACCGGCGACGTGCTGCAGGCACAGCAACTCGGCCGGGTGGCGGCCAAGGGCGCCGCGGTCGTCGCGGCCGCCCACGCCGCCCACGCAGCCGACCCCGCCCTGCTCCGCGCCTGCCACGGCCGGCTGTGCACCCTCCCGGCCACGGACAAGAACAGCCCGGATCATGACGCCGCCGCCTGCCACCACGCCATGACCAGCCAGATCGGCGTGCTAGTCGCCGACGCCGGCTACCACAGCGAAGCGAACCTGACCGCGCCCGGCCCGGGCCGGCTCATCGCCGACGGCAAGACCAGCTGCCTTGCCCGCCGCGAGCCCGCCCAGGGACCGCCCCCCGCCGGCGCCACACCCGCGGAGGCCAACGCACACCGGCTGGCCACCCCCGAGGGCCGCGCTGCCTACAAGCGCCGCGCCCCCGACGTCGAGGGCCTGCACGCCAGCCTCAAAGACCAAGGCGGCCTGCGCCGCCTCAGCCTCCGCGGCCTGCACAACGCCACCAGCGAGTTCCTGTTCGCCGGCCTCGCCCACAACCTCCGGCTGCTGACCGCCATCAGCTGAAACAGCACCCGCCGCCCCGGGCGGCCGGACCCCACTATGCCCGCAAACAGCAGCAAAACCCCGGAACAGCACCAGAAAACCGGCCAACCTAAATATGCAACAGCCCCCCGGGGGGCAGTAACCATCCACGATGATGGCGGGAGCGGGCTGGGCTGCCGGCTGATGGGGATCCTGGTTGTCAGCCGCGCAGCTGGGCGACCAGGGCGTCGGACTGCTCAGGGGTGCGTACTGCCATAGCCTGCGCCAGTGGAATCGTGCGGGTGCCGCCGGCCAGGAAGACCACCTGGTCGTTGAGGCAGGCACGCAGATCGGGATGCCGCTCCGCGATGGACATCCGGTTGCGCGTCATCGACTCCTGCCGGGCAGCCATGGCCGGCACGACCTTCTCCTCGAAGGCGCGACGCATCCGGCGGCCGATCACCCCGCCGAGCGCCTTCGTGGCCGCACCCAGGACGGCCTCCCCGATGGCACCCTCCAGGGTATCCGAGACGATCTCTTCCGAGCCGAAGAGCCTTCTGGGCCGCGACGGCGACTGGCCCTGCCACGGCTGCCCCTGGTAGCCGGACTGGGGCACGCCGTAGTAACCGGGCTGCTGGCCGGGGGGCGGCGGGGCCGGGGACGACGAGGACTGCTGATGCTGCTCTGGATCAGGGGATCCCGACTGCGGATACCGCGACTGGTCCGACGACCCGGGCGCCACATACTGGGACCGCTCAGGAGAGCCGGACTGCTGCTGCGATGGGTCGGGGAAACCGGACTGCTGCTGCGATGGGTCGGGGAAACCGGACTGCTGGTGCTGGGACTGGTCAGGGAAACCGGACTGCTGGTACTGGGACGGGTCAGGGAAACCGGACTGCTGGTACTGCGACGGGTCAGGGAACCCCGACTGCTGGTACTGCGACGGGTCAGGAAAACCGGACTGCGGCGCCGATGCCGGGTAGCCCGGCTGCTGGGCCGGGTAACCCGGCTGCGGGGCCTGCCCGGCCTGATAGCCCGGCTGCGGTTGTCCGAAGCCTGGCAACAGCCCGCCCATCTGTCCCTGGGAAATCGAGGCCCATTCCGCGACTGTGCGTACCGCGGCGGAGCTGCTGCACTTGGGGCATACCGCCCCTGCCTGGGGATAAGTCACGCTTCATTGTGCTGGACGGCGGGCTGCAGCGGGAAGGGTTTCGGCTAGCACGTGATCTTCCGGTATTCGGCGAGGGCCGCGGCGACCGCCTCGTCCGCACCGGGCAGGACGCCGGATCGGTCGGCGGCGGCCTGGCGCAGCCGGGCGGCCAGCGCGGGATCGGCGAGGATCGCGCGTACCGCGTCGGCGAGGCGCTGCGCGTCGCCTGGCGGGACCAGGAGCGCGGCGTCCTCGCCGACCAGGTCCGGGTTCCCGCCGACCTGGGTGGCGACGATCGCCGCTCCTGCCCGCAGTGCCTCCTGCAGGATGAGGGCCTGGCCTTCCCAGCCGCTGGGCAGGACGAAGATGTCCGCGGCGGCCAGCAGGGCCGGCACGTCCTGCCGCTGGCCCGCAAAGTTCACCGCCACGCCGAGCGACGCCGCCTGGCCGGCCAGTTCGGCGCGCAGCGGTCCCTCGCCGGCGACGACGAGCAGCGGCTCGGGCTGGAGGTCCCGCCAGCGCGTGGCCGCCTCGAGCAGCAGGCCGAACCCCTTCTGCGCGGCGAGCCGGCCCACGGCCAGCACCACCGGCTGGTCCGGGGCGGCGCCGAGGCCCGCCCGGGTGGCCGCCCGCGTTTCCGCGGAAACGCCCTGCTGGGTCAGCGAGACCACTGGCGCGGGCACGACAGCGCGGCCGACCCGCCGCGCGCCCGCGGCCCGCATCCGGTCTTCCAGGTCGGCAGATACGCACAGCACCAGGCTGGCGTTGCGTGCGACGATCAGCTCGAGCACCCGGTAGATGGCTCCAGTGCTTGCGGCCGCCGACGGCGCGTTGTGCACGGTGACGACCAGGGCCGGGCGAGCCGCGGGATCACGGGGCGCGGCGAAGGCCACCGCGATGGCGGACAGCGCCCCGGCCCGCAGGCCGTGCGCATGCACGACGTCGGGCCGGCTGCGCCGTAGCAGGCCGCGCAGCCGGGCGACGGCCCGCAGGTCCCGGGCCAGGCGCGGCCGGTCGGCGATCTCGACCGGGGTGAACCCGACACCGAACGCGAAGTCACGGTCGGTTCGCGCCGGGCCGAGCACCTCGGCCTGCACACCCTGGGCCGCGCAGCCAGCGGCGAGCATCTTGACGTGCCGGGCGGTCCCACCGGTGCTGGTGCCCAGCACGAAGGTGACCTTCATGTGCGGATCACGCGGCGGGCCACCGCGCGCAGGTCACCGCCGTCGGCCACGGCGACCACGGCCAGGAAGGCGGCAAGTACCGCGCCGCTGGCCAGCAGCGTGACGGCCACGTTCGGCAGGAAGCCGCCCACCGGGAGGGCGAACGCCACGCCCAGCCCGGCGGCGGCTCCGGCCACCGCCCCGGCCAGGCCCGCGATCGCGGCGCGCGCGCACCCGCGCAGCGCGTCGGCCCCGCGGAACCGGCGGACCAGCACGAGCAGGGCCACACCGGAACCGGTGAGCCCGATGGTGGTGCCAACGCCGAGCCAGGGCACGACCTGCGAGCGTGGCACGAACGGCACGATCAGCAGATCGGCCGCGATGACCAGCAGCCAGCCGCCGCTGACGGCCAGGGCCGAGGCCCGGCTGTGCAGGTCCGCGTACAGCACCCGGGACAGGTTCGCGGTCAGCCCGTACCCGACCAGACCCGGCGCGAATGCGGCCAGGCCGATGGCCAGCTGCCGGGCGTCGGCGGCCTGGCCGGCGTGGGACTGGAAGACCCGCGCCAGCGGCAGGCACGTGCCCGCCATCCCGGCCGCTCCCAGCCAGGACGCCACCATCACCGCACGGGTCGAGGTGGCGCTGGTCGCATCGAAACGGTCCGAGCGCGCGGACAGCTCAGGGAACGCGCTGGTCGCGATCGGCACGGCCAGCACCGCGTAGGGCAGGAAGAAGACGGCCCAGGCGAAGCTGTACAGCACCAACGTGCCGCTGCCGCCGCGGGAGTTGGCCAGCACAATCACCACCGCCACCGAGGCGTCCTGGGCGATCAGCGTGGCGACGCCCGCCGTGGCCAGGGACCGGACCCGGGCGCCGACCCCGGCCGGGAACCGCAGCGTAGGCCGCAGCGTCAGCCGCAATCGCGCGGCCGGGATGAGCGGGACCGCCACCAGGGCCGCCACCCCGGCGGTAGTCCCGGCGGCCAGGACGAACCACGCCGCCGTCGGTACCGGCCTGAGCATGTCCTGGTACCCGTTCCCCACCACGCCGAACCAGAAGTACGCCCCGATGACGACCAGGCTGGACAGCACCGGCGCCAGCGCGGGCGCGGCGAACCTGCGGTGCGCCTGCAGGATGCCGTACAGCACCACGGCCAGGCCGTAGAGCAGGATCTGGGGCGCGAACACCACCAGCATCCGGGTGCCGACGGCGACCATGTCCGGCCGCGGGCAGCCTGGTGTCGCGCCGAGCAGCAGCGATACCAGCGGCCGCGCGGCCAGCGCGACCACGGCGCTGACCGGCACGAGCAGCAGCACGGTCCAGGTGAGCAGGGCGCCTGAGGTCTGGCGTATCTGCCCGCGGTCCGCGGATCCGCCCTGGGCGGGTCGGGCCAGGACCGGCACCACGACGGCGGTGAGCGCGCCGCCCATCACGATGTCGTAGATGATGTTGGGCACCATGTTCGCGGTGGTGTAGGCTGTCCCCAGGCAGGAGGCCTGCACGGTGTGCGCGAACACGACCTGCCGGCCGAAGCCGATCCCCCGGGCCAGCATGGTGATGGCCCCGATCAGCACCGCCGCGCGGCCGATTCCCCCGCCGCCCCGTTGCCGAGTGCTCCCCCGCTCGGCCACGGGCGCCGTCACTCTTCCGGCGGCGTCGCGTCGGTGTCGTCAGCCGAACGGGTCGTCCCGGCAAAGCTCAGGTCCGCCGAGCGCTGGGCCGGGATCACCACCGCGGGCGCCTGGTGCGCGGGCCGCCGGCCCAGCATGTCCAGCCACCGCAGGGCCGGGGTGCGCTCGATCACCTTGGTGAAGCTGACCTTCTCGCTGGCCGCGGTCAGCCCGGCGATCCCGGCCAGCAGGGCGATCCGGGCCGGGCGGGGCAGGCCGGTGGCCGCGGCGCCGAGCATGGCGCCCAGGGCGTTCGCGCCCGCGTCGCCGAGCATGGCTCGTTCGCCCAGATCCTCGGGCAGCAGCACCAGGGCCGCCGCCACCGGCGGCAGCGGGGCCAGCGCAGCCGACGACGACACCGCACCGCCCGCCGTGATCAGCGCGCCGGAGGCGACCGCGACCTTGATGGCCCGGCCGGGCCGCAGGTCGAACAGGTTGAGCAGGTTAGCGCCCCCGGCGACCAGCCCGGCGTTGATGACGACGTCCGCGGGTGACCCCCCGGCCAGCGCGGCGCTGATGATCCCGGTGGCGCCGATGCCGCCCAGCTTGATGGCCCCGGTGGTGACCTCGCCGTGCCGCAGCGCGCCGAGGTGGCCGCCGAAACCGCGCCGGTCTCCCGAGCCCGCCAGGTCGTCATAGGTGCCGAAGGCCGCCGCGCCCGCCCCGCCGACAGCCATGGCCAGGCTGGTCCGGCCGCCGGCCGACCGCAGGCCGGCCAGCGCGCCGACCACGGCGCCGACCGCGACCGCGGGTCCCTCGAGCAGGGTTACGGGCTCGCCCCGGTGGTTGGTCCGTGACCAGGTTTTCGGCCCGCCGGGCGGGCGCTGGTTCAGGGCTGAGTAGGCCAGCCGGGCGGCGCCCGCGGCGGTCACCCCGGCCGCCACCGCGATCAGGCTCGGCCCGGCCCGGCTGCTCACTTCTTCACCTTCTTGGTGGGCGTCGGGGAGGGCGACACGCTCGGCGACGCGCTCGCGGACGGCGTGGGCGCCGGCGAGGGAGCCACGGCGGTCGCGCCGTTGGCGGTCAGGCCGTAGCTGCCCGCCTTGCCGCCGGACAGCAGCACGGCGAGCGACTCGATGGCCACGGTCTGCCCGGACACCAGATCGGTGTCGTCGACCGTTGAGACCTGGTTCGCCACGCTGTTGGCCCGCAGCACCGAGATCGGGCTGCCCGGCCCGGAACCCGCGGAGGTGCCCACCACCACGGTGGCGGCACTGTACGTGGACAGCTCGGTGGCCAGCGGGATCAGCACCGCGTCCAGCGGGTCGGCGGTTCCGTCGGAGGGCGCGGTCTGCGGGGTCACCACGATGACCAGGGTGGCCGGCAGGTACGGCTGACCGCTGGTGGTCAGGAACCCGGAGTTCGCGTAGGCCTCGAGCATGGCCTGCACGGTGCTGTCCGGCTCGCTGCCCGCGGGCGGTATGACACCGGACTGGTTAGGTGCGGATCCCGCCGACTTGACCAGGATCTCCCTGGCCATCACCTCCGCGGCCTGCTGCTGGTAGGTCTCCCCGGTGGTCAGCTGGATCCCGGCCGGCTGGGCCACGGCCTGGTTGGTCTGGTTCAGGAAATCCAGCGTGGTGTCGCTGTTGTCGAAGAACTTGTTCTGCAGGGCGATCTGCCCGGTAACCGTCGCGCCCGCGTCGGCCGTGGCCGCGTTGGTGATCCCGGCCACCACGGAGGCCGACGCGCCGGGCTCGCTGACGATCAGCAGCCGCTGGCCCGCCAGCAGGTCGTGTAGCACCGCGGGCTCGACCGCCTGCGCGTAAGCCTCACCCACCTGCGCCTGCGCCTGGGCCGTATTGCGCTGACCGCTCACCTGATTCAGCTCGGCCTGCAGCTTGGCGGTGGTGCGGTCCAGCAGGTTGTACGTCGGTCCCTGCAGCTCGGTGGAGCCGAGCACGATCCCGATAGCCAGCGCGAGGAACACCGCGACGATGGATACCAGGTGATAGCGAAAATCAATCACTAGAGTTTTCCGGTCAGCCAGTAGGTAAAGGAATGCCAGGTCGCTTCGAAATACCTGGCCAGGATGGGTTCGGCGGGCGAGAACAGCACGGCGACCAGCACGGTCACCGCGGCCGCGAGGACCAGCACGAGCAGCGACCAGCCGGAAATCCGGCTGTGATACAGCTGGTGCACCCCCCGGGCGTTGACCAGCTTCCCCGCGACCCTCAGGTGCGTGATGAACGTGCTCGACATCCCCGGCCGGCCCTTGTCGAGGAATTCTTCCAGCGTGTGGTGCGTGCCCACCACAGCGATCAGGCTGGCACCCTTGGCGTCGGCCACCAGCAGGGCGATGTCTTCGCTGGTCCCCGGGGCCGGGCAGGTCACAGCGTCCAGGCCGAGCTCATGTACCCGGGCCATTCCGGGCGCCCGGCCGTCCGGGTAGGCGTGTACCACCAGCTCGGCCCCGCAGCACAGGGCCTCGTCCGATACCGAGTCCATGTCGCCGAAGATGGCGTCAGGCTGGTAGCCGGCCTCGAGCAGCGCATCCGCGCCGCCGTCCACGGCCACCATCACCGGCTTGTACTCCCGGATGTACGGCCGCAGGGCGGCCAGGTCCTCGCGGTAGTGGTAGCCGCGCACCACGACCAGGACATGCCGGCCGGACATATCGGTCTCCATCTGCGGCGCCTGGATACCGTCGGTGAGCAGTTCGTGCTCGCGCCGGAGGAACTCAAGCGTGTTCGCGGCGAACGACTCGATCTGGACCGCGACCATGGACCTGGCCTCGGTCATCGCCGCCTCGACCGATTCTTGGGTGAGCGGCGTCCCCTTGGCCACCACGATGTCGCCCAGGTACAGGGTCTCCTGGTCCAGGCGGATCACGCTGCCGTCGGCGATCTTGACCAGGACGTCGGGCCCGGCCCCGTCGATGACCGGGATGCCCGCGTCGAGCAGAAGCTGAGGGCCGAGGTTAGGGTAACGGCCGGTGATGCTCACCGACGCGTTGACGACCGCCGAGACCTTCTTCCTGATCAGTTCCTCAGCGCTGACCCGGTCCAGGTCGGAATGATCGATAATGGCAATCTCGCCCGGATTCAGGCGCTTGGTGATGGCTTTCGTCCTGCGATCCACGCGCGCGACAGCGGTGATGCCGGGCGGCTCACCAGCCTTGCCCCGGAAAACCGGCGGGATCACGGACGGCAACTTCATCGGGGTCCATCCTGCCAGAGGCCAAACACCTCAACGGCCACGTTGGCGATTACGGCGTGTCATGGATCATGCGACCGAGCGTCTGCGCCGGTCGCGCGGGGTGGGCTGCAAGCTACCACCTCAACCTGTGACCTGCCTGCGAGAACGCCATCTGCCCCGGATGCCGGGTAACAACCGCGGGGGGCGGTTTCCGCCCGCAGGAGTTTTGTCAGACCCATCGGGTAACGTTGAAATCGTGATCAAGGGGACACGGTTCACGGAGGGCGATGCCGAGGCTCACGTACACGGCATCTGCTTCAAGACAGGCCCGCCGGAACGGGTGGGCGTCGAACTCGAGTGGCTGGTCCGCGATCAACGTGACCCAGCACTGCCGGTCCAGGCGGAGAAGGTAGCCGCCGCCCTGGCCCGCATAAGTGCGGAGACCCCGGCTGACGATGAGGGCTACTCGCAACACGTACCACGGACCGTTCGGGATAAATATCCTGATCTTCCTTCCGGTGCCACCCTCACCGTGGAGCCTGGCGGGCAGATGGAGCTCAGCTCCGCTCCCGCGGCTACGCTCGGTGAGCTCGTCAAGGTGACCGGGCAAGACCTGGCCGCTCTGCGTGACGCAGCCGCGGCGGTCGGGCTTGAGCTCTGCGGCTACGGCCTTGATCCGCTACGCCCGCCCCGGCGCGTGCTTGACCTGCCGCGGTACGCCGCGATGGAGGAATTCTTCGACCGTGATGGTCCGTGGGGCCGCCAGATGATGTGCGGCACCGCGTCGGTCCAGGTCTGCCTGGACGCGGGCGACGACAGCACGGGCGAGTCCGGCTACCGGTCGCGCTGGCAGCTGCTGCACGCGATCGGGCCGGTGCTGGTGGCGGCGTTCGCCAACTCCCCGCTGCGGGCCGGGCGGCCCACCGGCTGGCGGTCGGCCCGGCAGCAGGTGTGGGCCAACATGGACCCAGGCCGGACCAGGGCGCCCCGGGCGGACGGCGACCCGCGCGACGCGTGGGTTTCCTACGCCCTCGACGCCGAGATGATGTGCGTGCGCGAACCGGACTCCGCCGACTGGACCGCCCCGGCGGGGCTGACCTTCCGCGGCTGGCTGCGCGACGGCGGCTCGGGCCAGCTGCGGGAGCCCACGCGGGAAGACCTGGACTATCACCTGTCCACGCTGTTCCCGCCGGTCCGGCCGCGCGGGCACATGGAGCTGCGCATGATCGACGCGCAGCCGGGTAACGGGTGGATCGTGCCCGCGGCGGTGGCCACGGCCCTGGCGGGTGACGACCGGGCCGCCGACGCCGCGCTGGCCGCTGCCGAGCAGGTCTGGGACGGCCCGGCCGGGGACGGCCGGGACGACGCGCACGGTCCCTGGCTGCGCGCGGCCAGGTCCGGCCCGGCCGATCCGCGCATCGGGCGGGCCAGCAGGCAATGCTTCGAGGCCGCCGACGCGGCGCTCGGCCGGTCCGGGGCGCCGACCGAGATCCGGCAGGCGGTGGCCGACTTCACCGAACGCTACGTGCTCAACGACCGATGTCCCGCCGACGACCAACTGGACGGAGTCACATGACCGAGCCACAGCTCGACACCGAGACCCTCCGCGGCCTGATCGCCAGGGAACTGACCGGGGCGCGGCAGCGGACGGCGCTGCTCACCGACTGCGTGGACGACACCGACCTGACCAGGCAGCACTCACCGCTGATGTCCCCGCTGGTCTGGGATCTCGCGCACATCGCCAACCAGGAAGAACTATGGCTGCTGCGTGAGGTCGGCGGCCGCGAGTCGATGCACCCGGAAATCGACCCGCTGTACGACGCGTTCGAGCACCCCCGGGCCGAGCGGCCGACGCTGCCGCTGCTGCCCCCGGCGCAGGCCCGGGCGTACGGCCACGAGGTCCGCGGCCGGGTCCTGGACCTGCTCGACCGGGCGCCGTTCGGTGTCCTCGAGCACGGGGCCCTCGAGCACGGGGGCCTGGAGCACTGGGGTACCCGCCTGCTCGGCGACGGGTTCGCGTTCGGGATGATCGCCCAGCACGAGGCGCAGCACGACGAGACGATGCTGATCACCCATCAGATCCGGGCCGGCGCCCCGGTGCTGGCGGCCCCGTCCCCCGGCCCCGCGCCTGCCGACGCGTTCCGGCTGCCGCCGGAGGTCCTGGTGGCCGGCGGCCCGTTCACCATGGGCACCTCGACCGAGCCGTGGGCGCTGGACAACGAACGGCCCGCGCACACTGTGCCCGTGGCGCCGTTCTTCATCGACACCACGCCGGTGACCTGCGGCGCGTACACGGAGTTCATCGCGGACGGCGGATATGACGACCCGCGCTGGTGGACGCAGGCCGGCTGGGAGCACCGCCAGCGCGCCGGGCTGTCGGCCCCGCTGTACTGGAGCCGGGACGGCGGCCAGTGGATCCGCCGGGTGTTCGGCCAGGCCGAGCCGGTCCGGCCGGACGAGCCCGTGCTGCACGTGTGCTGGTACGAAGCCGACGCGTACGCCCGCTGGGCCGGGCGGCGGCTGCCCACCGAGGCAGAGTGGGAGAAGGCGGCCAGGTTCGACCCGGCTACCGGGCTGTCGCGGCGGTACCCGTGGGGCAACGCCGAGCCCGAGGCCGCGCACGCCAACCTCGGGCAGCAGTTCCTGCGCCCGGCGCCGGCCGCTTCGTACCCGGCGGGCGCGGCGCCGTGCGGGGCCAGGCAGCTCATCGGCGACGTGTGGGAATGGACCAGTTCCGACTTCCTGCCCTACCCGGGGTTCAGCGCCTGGCCGTACCGGGAGTACTCGGAGGTGTTCTTCGGCCCCGAGTGCAAGGTGCTGCGCGGCGGGTCGTTCGCGGTGAGCCGGGTGGCCTGCCGCAGCACGTTCCGGAACTGGGACTACCCGATCAGGCGGCAGATCTTCGCCGGGTTCCGCACGGCGCGTTCGGCGGCCGCCGAGACAGCCTGATGTGCAGGCACCTGGCCTACCTGGGGCCGCCGGCCACGCTGCGCTCGGTGATCGTCGACCCGCCGCACGGCCTGTACCGGCAGGCCTGGGCGCCGCGTTACCAGGGCTGCGGGGCGATCAACGCGGACGGGTTCGGCGTGGGCTGGTACCCGGACGGTGAGGCAGAGCCGGCCAGGTACCGGCAGTCCATGCCGATCTGGGCGGACGAGTCGTTCCCTGACATAGCCCGGCTGACGAGCGCGGGCGCGCTGCTGGCGGCGGTGCGTAACGCCACGCCTGGCACCAGCGGCGGCGCGGCGGCGGTCGCGCCGTTCCGGCACGGCCGCTGGCTGTTCAGCCATAACGGTGCGGTCGACGGCTGGCCCGCCTCGACCGCCGGGCTGGCCACGGCGCTGCCCGCGGTCTCGCTGCTCGAACTGGAGGCGCGGGTCGACTCGGCGCTGATGTGGGCGCTGGTCCTGCACCGGCTCCGCCAGGGGCTCAGTCCGGCGCAGGCCCTGGCCGGCACCGCGGAAGCGCTACAGGCCGCGGGCGTGACCGGCCGGCTCAATTTCCTGCTCACCGACGGCCGCGAGATCGCCGCCACCGCGGCCGGGCATTCCCTGTACTACCGGCGGCGGGCGGGCGCGGTGACCGTCGCTTCGGAGCCGGGCGATGACGAGGCCGGCTGGACCGAGGTCCCCCGCGCTGCGCTGGTGACCGCGACAACTGAGGAGGTGAGCGTGACGCCGTTGCCCGTCCTGGAAGCCGTCATCACGGGCAGCACGGCAGTCCATGAAACCCCGGAAATCCCAGAAACCCCTGGCACACCAGAGACCTCAGATGGAAGGACCGCGATCCGTTGACTTCCCTCGACCGCCGGCTTCTGCCGGCTTCCTGGCCGAGTCGCTACGGGCGGATGCCCACGACGGGCTCACCGCCGATCCGAAATCCCTGCCGCCCAAGTGGTTCTACGACGCACAGGGCAGCGCGCTGTTTGACAAGATCACCGAGCTGCGTGAGTACTACCCGACCCGGGCCGAGCGGGAGATCCTGCAGGCCAATGCGGCCGGGATCGCCGCGCAGACCGGCGCCCGGACGCTGGTCGAGCTCGGCTCGGGGTCGTCGGAGAAGACCAGGCTGCTGCTGGACGCGCTGCGGGCGGCGGGCATGCTGCGCTGTTACGTGCCAGTCGATGTCAGCGAGCCGGCCCTGGTCGCGGCCGGCGCCGCGCTGTCCGCCGAGTACCCCGGGCTGGACGTGCGGGCCGTGGTGTCCGACTTCGAGGAGCACCTGGGGCTGCCCGCCGACGGCGAGGTGCCCGCGCCCCGCCTGGTCGCGTTCCTGGGCAGCACCATCGGGAACCTGCTGCCGGGCCAGCGGGCCGCCTTCCTGGCCCGGGTCCGGGCCGGGCTGCGGCCGGGCGACTTCTTCCTGCTCGGCACCGACCTGGTCAAGGACCCGGTCACGCTGGTGGCCGCGTACGACGACGAGTCGGGCCTGACCGCCGAGTTCAACAAGAACGTCCTAGCGGTGCTGAACGCCGAGCTGGGCGCCGATTTCGACCGGGACGAGTTCGAGCACGTGGCGGTGTGGGACGCCGAGGCCGAGTGGATCGAGATGCGGCTGCGCTCGCTGGCTGACCAGACCGTGCGCTTGCCCGCCATCGGGCTGACTGTGCGGTTCGCCGCGGGCGAGGAGATGCGGACCGAGGTATCGGCTAAGTTCCGCCGGGCGGGCGTAGCCGCCGAGCTGACCGCGGCCGGCTTCGCGATGCGGTCGTGGTGGACGGATAGCGCGGCGCAGTTCGGCCTCTCGCTGTCGGTGCCGGCCTGAGGGCACGCAGACTTCAGGTGGCGAGGCGCTCCTGGAGGCAGACGGTGACGATGTCGCCGGCTTCCTTGCCGATGGCCTCGCGGATGTCGGCCTTGACCGGGAGCTTGTGGGTACCGTCACCCAGGGCCATGAAGGAGCTGCGGAACGGGTGCCCGTCGATGGTGCCGCGAACCTTGACCAGGCCCCGCGTGCCGAAGAACTCCACTGATTCCGGCCATATCAGGTACGTCCAGCCGCCCTTGGCCTCGCTCTGCCGCAAGGTCGCGGTGAATTCCTTGTTCATCGGGTCCCCTCCGCCGGGTCTAAGCCTGCCTGCTGGGGGGCTTGAGGTAAAGACAGCGGTTCGCCCCGGAACTGATCGAAATCCCGCGGACGGTGCACCACGGACCGTTCGGCCAGATAAGAAGAGCCCGGCCCGGCACCTTCGTCCGCGATGAGCGGCCGGGTGCCGGGCCGGGCCCAGAAAAGAGCAGCCGTGGATCAGGACGCGGGGCTGTCGCCGCCGAGCGTGACCTGGACGGTCCGTTCGTCGGCGCCGCGCACGATCTTCAGCTCGACCGTGCCGCTGCCCGCCGCCTGCAGCGCGTCGAACAGGTCGTCGGCCGTGCGCAGCGGCTGCCCGCCGGCCGCCGTGATCAGGTCGCCCTGGGCCAGGCCGGCCCGGGCGGCCGGGCTGTCCTCGGCGACCTCCCTGATGAGCAGGCCCTCGACGTCCGGCAGGCCGACAGCCCGCCGCATCTTCCGCGCCACGTGACCGGGGGCGATCGCGATGCCGAGCCGGGGCGGCGCGGCGGACTCGCCGCGGCCGAGGGCGTCGATCCGGGCCCGCAGCGTCTCGTCGGCGGGTATGGCCAGGTAAAAACCCTCACCGAGGCGGTTGGTGTTGATGCCCAGGAGCTGGCCCGCGCCGTCGATGACCGGGCCGCCCGAGGATCCGGGCAGCAGCGGGGCGGTGTGCTCCAGCGAGCCGGTGATGCGGCGCCCGCGCGGGCCGCGGAAGGTCCGGTCGACGCCGGAGACGAAGCCGAACGTCACCCGCAGGCCCCGCCCGCCCGGATTGGACAGGGCGAACACGGGCGTGCCGATGCCGGCCGAGGGGCTGGCCGCCCAGGCCAGCGCCGGGGCCTCGCCGGTGTCGACGTCGATGACGGCCAGGTCGCCGTCGATGTCCCGCCCGGCTACGCTGCCCTCGGCCGTGCGCCCGTCGGCGAAGGTGATCGTCACCTGGTCGCCGCGCACGTTGTGGGCGTTGGTCAGGATCCGCCCCGGGCCGAGCACCACGCCCGAGCCGACGCCCCATCGCTGCCCGACACCCACGACCGAGGCGCCCGCGCCTTCGGCCTGCTGCTTGATCCCGGCCTGTATCTCGTCTAGTAGTGCCATCTTCGCCTCCCAGTAAGTAGTAACTTGCAATCTACTACTAATGGTTCTGATGTCAACGGACGGCTACGATCGGGGCATGACCGGACGGGAGACAGCCGCCTCACCGCTGGCCGAGGCGCTGGCCAGGGTCGGCGACCGGTGGACGCTGCTGGTGGTGGAGGCGCTGCTTGACGGGCCGCGCCGGTTCAACGACCTGCTGGGCCAGATCCCCGGCATCGCGGCGAACATCCTGTCCGAGCGGCTCAAGCGGCTGGAGCGGGAGGCACTGCTGGTGGCCCGGCCGTACTCCGAGCGGCCGCCGCGGTCGGACTACGAGCTGACCGCCGAGGGCAAGGATCTGGCCGGTGCGCTGCGCCTGCTGGCGCAATGGGGAGCCGGGCATGCCGATCCGGCCGAGATACCGCGGCACCCGGCCTGCGGCACCCCGATCGAGGCTCGCTGGTACTGCCCCACCTGCGATCGCCTGGTCGATGACGAGGCCCCGGATCATCAGGCAGGGCACGCCGACCTGCGTTTCGTG
The DNA here is from genome assembly GCA_963790065.1 of uncultured Actinomycetes bacterium. Lineage (GTDB taxonomy): Bacteria > Actinomycetota > Actinomycetes > Streptosporangiales > Streptosporangiaceae > Palsa-504. The sequence continues at coordinate 64,111 of CAWBNK010000008.1, forward strand.
TAGCGGGCCATGTCGAGAACGGCGGGGCGGTTACGACTGCCGGGTGACAGCGCGCCGACGGGGCGCGCCGACGCTGAAGGGCACCGAGATGAAGTACATGCTGCTGATCTACGGCAACCAGGAGAAGTGGGCCTCGATCCCGGCCGAGGAGTGGCCGGAGGCCATCGCCAAGCAGGACGCATTCAACCGCAAGTACCAGGCCACCGGCGAGCTGATCGGCGCCTACGGCCTAGCCGACGCGGCGGCGGCCAAGCTGGTCCGCCGTCAGGACGGGCTGCCGGCCGTGACCGACGGGCCGTACCTGGAGACCAAGGAGTACATCGCGAGCTTCTACCTGCTGGACTGCGAGAGCGAGGAACGCGCGCTGGAGATCGCGGCGGATATGCCGTGGGCGGACGTGGAGCCGGTGGAGTTCTGGCCGGTGCTGCACGAGGCTAAGTCCGACCTATGAACGCCGGGCCGGCCGTCGAGGACCTGCTGCGCGAGCTGGCGCCCCAGGTCCTCGGCACGCTGGTTCGGCGGTACGGGCAGTTTCACCTATGTGAGGACGCCAGCCAGGAGGCGCTGCTGGCCGCCGCGGTGCAGTGGCCGGAGGCCGGGATCCCGGAGAACCCGCGCGGCTGGCTGCTCACGGTCGCCTCGCGGCGGCTGACGGACCAGGTCCGCAGCGAGCAGTCCCGGCGCAGCCGTGAGGAGCTGATCGCGGTGGCGACACCCCAGTCCGAGCTGCTCGGCGCGCCTGCAGACGCCGAACCGGCCGACCGCGACGACTCGCTGGCGCTGCTGTTCGCCTGCTGTCATCCGGAGCTGTCCGCGCCGAGCCAGATCGCGCTGACCCTGCGCGCGGTGGGCGGGCTGAGCACGGCGCAGATCGCCGCGGCGTTCGGCGTGCCCGAGGCGACGATGGCCCAGCGCATCAGCCGGGCCAAGCAGGCCATCAGGGCTGCCGGGTCCGACTTCCGGCTGCCGACCGGGGTGGCGCGGACCGAGCGGCTGCGGGCGGTGCTGCACGTGCTGTACCTGGTGTTCAACGAGGGTTACAGCTCTGCCGACGGCGACGCACTGACCGTGCCGGAGCTGTCGCGGGAGGCGATCAGGCTCGCCCGCTGGCTGCACCGGCTGCTGCCCGAGGACAGCGAGGTGGCTGGCCTGCTGGCGCTGATGCTGCTGACCGACGCGCGGCAGCAGGCCCGCACCCTGCCGGACGGGTCGCTGGTGCCGCTGGCTAGCCAGGATCGTTCGGCGTGGGATCACGAGCAGATCCGTGCGGGCACCGCGCTGATCAGCGCGGCCCTGCCGCGCGGCGAGGCAGGGCCCTACCAGCTGCAGGCGGCCATCGCCGCGGTGCACGACGAGGCCGCCACCATGGCTGACACGGACTGGCCGCAGATCCTGGCCCTCTATGACCTGCTGGAAGCCCTGGCGCCGAACCCGTTCACCGCGCTCAACCGGGCGGTGGCGGCGGGCATGGTGCACGGGCCGGCGGCCGGGTTGCGGGCGCTGGACGAACTGGCCGCGGACAAGCGGATGGCGCAGCATCACCGGCTGCTCGCCGCCCGGGCGCACCTGCTTGAACTGGACGGGGACCGGCCGGCGGCGGCGGAGGATTACCTGCAGGCGGCACGGCGCGCGACCAGCCTGCCCGAACGCCGTTACCTGGCCCTCCAGGCGGCGCGGCTGGCCAGCTGACGGCCCGGGTTGTTGCAGATTCGCGCGGTCTATAGGTCCGGGCTTGCCGATTCGAACGTGGTCCGTTAACCGGCTGATTGGTGCCACGTGTCGGGCCGTGATGCTCGGGTAGGGGGCTGCCAGCCGTCGGCAATGCCGCCGGCGCTATGAACGGGCTGCACAAGCAGTCAGGGCGGCGACCAGTACGGCGGCGAACAGCAGTCGGGCTACTAAGCGCGCCTTAACCGATTAGCACCACTGGGACCGGCCAGCTGATCCAGGCTGGCCGGTCCTGCCGTTCCTCCCGGCCTAGCCGCCCTGGTCCTTGCCACTGCCATTGCCGTGGCCATGGCCCTTCTTATGGCCGGGTCCGGACGGCACGGCGGAAGCTCCGCTCACAGTCGCGGCGGGCGTCGCGCGGGAGTCCGTGCCGCTACTGCCGGGTGGGCTGGTCTCGCCGCTGGGACCGGCCGGGGACGAGACCGGCGACGGCGGCCGTGGCGTCGCCGGGTCGGCAGGCGCCGATGACGGCGCGTATGACGGGCTGCCGGAGCCGTGCGGGACCAGGCTGAATCCCGTCACGCTGGCCAGCCCGAGACCGGCCAGCGCGGCCAGCACGATAGCGGCCAGAGCCGGGATCCGCTTTCGCCGGAACCGCCCGGCCCGCGCGCGGGTCCGGGTCCGGCGCGGCACGCCGGGGGTCGGCGGCCAAGCGTCAGCGATCGTGCTATCCGGCGGCTCCGCCAGGAGACCGGGCGGCGGCTCCGCCAGGAGACCGGGCGGCGGCTCCGCCAGGAGACCGGGCGGCGGCTCCGCCAGGAGACCGGGCGGCGGCTCCGCCAGGAGACCGGGCGGCGGTTCGGGCGGGCCTGGCGGCGGTACCTCAGGTACCGCGACGGGAACGAACCACGCGGCGTCCGGGTCGTTGCCGGGACCGTCAGGCGAGCCATCGCGCAGGTCGTCTCGCAGGCGGCTGGCCCAGGCGGCCACCTCGGCGGCGCTGCCCGGCCGCCAGGCCGGATCCTTCGCCGTCAGCCTCATGACCAGCTCGACCACCCCGGCCGGCACCCACGCGGGCAGCGGCGGCAGCGGGCGGTCGCGGTGCGCGAGCGCCACCTCGAGCGCCGAGCCGGTGAACGGCTGCGCCCCGGTCAGGCATTCATAGGCCACGATGCCCAGCGCGTACAGGTCACTGGACGGCTGGGCCTGAGCCCCGCTCACCCGCTCGGGCGCGATGTAACCGGGCGTGCCCATCACCATCCCGGTGGTGGTGACCGGCGCCGCACCGACCGCGTGCGCGATGCCGAAGTCCGTGATCTTCACCATGCCGTCCGGCGCGAACAGGATGTTGGCCGGCTTGATGTCGCGGTGGATCAGGCTCGCCGAGTGCGCGGCCTGCAGGCCGACCGCGCTCTGCGCGATGGCATCCATGGCCCGCACGGCGTCCAGCGGGCCGCGGCCCAGGACGACCGCCAGGCTGGGCCCCTCGACCAGTTCCATCACCAGGTAGGGCGGCTGGCCGCCGGCAGGCTCGCCGTAGTCGTAGACGCGGGCGATGTTCGGGTGGGAGAAGCTCCCGGCGTGCCGGGCCTCGGCCTGGAAACGGGCCAGCGCCTCGGCCTGGTGGGCATATCCGGGGTGCAGCAGCTTGACTGCGACCGGCCGGGCCAGGACGGTGTCGGTGGCGCGCCACACTTCGCAGTACCCGCCGGTGCCGATCGGCTCATCAAGCTGGTAGCGACCACCCAGGAGCGTTGCGGCAGGGATCATCAGCGCCGGATACCCCCGGTGCCGCGCTTTAACCGTCGCGGGGACTGACGGCATCGGGCGCACCTGCTTCCCGCGGCGGGCCGAGCCTGATCACGCGTGCGCACGGACCTGGCATGATCGTGGGCATGACGGTGGTGAGGATCAACGCGATTACCGTGCCCGCGGACAGCGGCGACGAGCTGGCCCGGCGCTTCGCCGCCCGGGCTGGCGCGGTGGACGACCAGGACGGGTTCGAGGGGTTCGAACTGCTCAAGCCGACCGACGAGCGCACCACCTGGCTGGTCGTGACCCGCTGGCGGGACGAGGACTCGTTCCAGGCCTGGCTGCACTCCCCCGCGTTCGGGCAGGGGCACCGGTCGGCCGCCGAACGGGCCGGCGGGCAGGCGGCGCCGGCGGTCGGCATCAGCAGCGAGCTGTGGTCCTACGAGGTGGCCGGCGGCTCACCCGGGCGATGACGCGCCGGCGATAGGTTGGGCCGGTGGAGCTGACGATCCTGATTCCGGGCGGCGAGATACGGGCGGATGACACCGGCGGCGGCGGAACGCCCCTGGTGCTCGTCAACCCGGACTGGGCGGTCGCGAGCATCTGGTCACCGCTGATTGGCGTGCTCGGCGACCGCTGCCGGCTGATCAGGTACGACGAACCCGGCTTCGGCCGCTCGCCGGTCCCCGCGGTCCCGTTCACCCGGCTGGATAACCTGCGCGCCGTGCTAGACCAGGCGGGCGCGCCAGACGCGGTCATCGTCGGGCACAGCGGCGGCGGCGGGACCGCGCTCGCCCTGGCCCTGTCCGACCCGGAACGGGTCGCGTCGCTCATCCTGATCGCTCCGGGAGCGCCGGATTACCCGTGGCCGCAGGACGATCCCTACATGGCCGAGTTCATGCGCCTGTACACGGCGGGCGACCAGGACGGGCTGGTCCGGCTGGGCCTGGCGACGTGGGCGGCGGCGGGCGACGACGCCGCGGCCCGGTCCGAGGTCAGCGCGGCCGTGGCCGGCTTCTTCCGGGTCGGCGAGCTTGAGCAGCCTGACCCGCCGGTCTATGACCGGCTGGGCGAGGTACGGGCTCCCGCGATCGTCGTGCGCGGCGACCGCGAGTACCCGATGGTGGCCGACTGCGCGGACCGGATCGCGGCCCGGATCCCCGGCTGCGGTCACGTGATCATCCCGGGCGCCGATCACCTGCTCCCGCTGCGGGCCCCGGGCCGACTCGCGGAGGTCATCACCGGCCAGGTCGGCCAGCGCTAGGCAGGCCACCCAGCGCTAGCCGCGTGCCGCGAGCGCTAGCCAGACACCGCCCTAGCCGGACGCGGCGCCTAGCTTGCGCAGCAGCGCGGCCTTGATCGCCGGGCGCGACCCGAACACCAGCAGGAACACCGCCTCGCGGGCCAGCCGCTGGGCGTGCGAGGCGGTCGTGATCGAGCTGCTGCCGTCCCGGACGGCCAGGGCCGCGGTGGCGCGGACGGCCAGCTCCGAGGCGTCCGCCCGGGCCAGCGCCATCGCGGCGGCATCGGCCTCGAGCGCGGCGTCGAGGCGTTCCCGGCACGTGGTCAGCTCCTCGTCAAGCGGGCCGGATCCGAGCAGCCGGCCGCAGCGCCGGGCCACGCCGAGGGCCAGCGACCCGTTGACCCGCAGCGCGGCGGGCTGCGAGCTGGCGGCCGGGTCGAAGGGCTCCTGGCCGGCGAAGCGGGCTTGCGGGACCTGCACGCCGTCGAAGCCGAGCCGGACCGTGACGCTGGCATCGACCGCCGCCAGCCGCTGGCGGGTGACGGTGAGCCCGGGCTGGGCCGCGGCGTCCATGATCAGCGTCACCACCGTGTCGCCTGGTCCGCGCGCCACGACAAGCAGCAGGTCGATCAGGCCCCAGCCGGTCACCCACGGCGCCGCGCCGTCCAGCTGCCACCCGTCGGCGGCGGGCTCCGCGCGCAGGGCCGCGGGTCCTGGCATCAGCCCGGTCAGCGCGATGCCGCCGCGTGTCGTGCCCCGGCAGGCGGCGGCGAGCCACCGATCCCGCAGGGCGGCCGGCGCGCCGCCGACGGCAAGCGTCATGAGCAGCCTGAAGTGCTGGATCCACACGAACGCGGTGGCCAGGCTGCCGCTGGCCAGTTCCTCGGCCACCGCGCTCAGCTGGCGCAGGTCCAGGCCGAGCCCGCCGATCTCGGCCGGGGCGGGCGCGCCGTACAGGCCCGCGGCGGCCAGCGCGTCCAGGTGCGAGGCGGGCAGCGCGTCCAGCCGGTCCACCCGCATGGCATCAGGGAACAGCACGTCATCGGCCAAGGCCCGGGCGGTGGCCAGGACGTCCGTGACGGTGCTCAGGACAGGCTCCAGGCCGCGGCGAGCTTGTCCATCACCGCGTCCAGGCCGGCGTCGGTGACCTGCCGGGCCGGGTCGGCCAGGTACCAGTCCGCGATCTCGCGGGCACCCTGCTCGAACGGGATGACCGCCCGCCAGCCCGGCACCAGGCCGCGGATCTTGGTGTTGTCGAACACCATGGAGTGCGCCTTGTCGCCCAGCAGCCCGGCGCCCCACTCCGGCTCGGCGGCCGCGATGGCGTCCGAGGGAACGTGCACCACCCGCGCGGTCACCCCGAGCGCGGCCGCGAGGGTATCCGCGATCTGGTTCCAGGTCAGCACGTCGTCCGAGGTGATCTGGATCGCCTCGCCGAAGGTCCGCGGATGGCCAAGCAGCGGCACGAAGGCACGGGCGAAATCGTCGTGATGGGTCATGGTCCACAGCGAGGTCCCGTCGCCGTGCACGATCACGGGCTTGCCTGCCAGCATCCGCCCGAGCACGGTCCAGCCGCCCTTGAACGGCACCAGCGTCTCGTCGTAGGTGTGCGAAGGCCGCACGATGGTAGCCGGGAAGCCCCGGTCCCGGTAGGCGGCGACGAGCAGGTCCTCGCAGGCGATCTTGTCCCTGGAGTACTGCAAGAACGGGTTGCGCAGCGGGGTGGACTCGGTGACCGGCATCCGCGCAGGCGGTGTCTGGTAGGCCGAGGCGGAGCTGATGAACACGTACTGCCCGGTACGGCCGCCGAACAGCTCGAGGTCCGTCCGGACCTGGTCGGGCGTGAACGCCACCCAGTCGGTAACCGAGTCGAACTCAAGGTCTTTTATGGCCTGCCGAACGGAGCCTGGTTCCCGTATATCGGCTTGCAGTCGCCTCGCCCCGGGCGGGAGCGGCCGGACGGTACTCGTCCCCCGGTTCAGCACGAACAGCTCGAGGCCGGCCTCGACCGCCGCCCGCGAGCACGCCGAGCTGATGACCCCGCTGCCGCCGATGAACAAGACCCTGAGCTTCGCCATGCTCCAACGCTACTGGGCGGCCTGGCCACCGCCTCCAGCAGCGGCCTGGCCGGCACCCACCGCTGGAACGGACCGGACTACTCGGCCCGCACGGCCCTGGCTGCCTGGTAGCTACTGGGGTTGGCGTGGCTGCTGACGTGGCCTGCCGAGAGACTCCATGATCGTGGATTGCTACTGCCCCTATAGGGTAGGCAAGTACCCACAATAATTCGAATCCCTGTATGGGAGATCGGATGGCCAGGTGATGCGCGGTACTGGACCCGATCGATGCGTAGGCACTCGCCTCGGCTTGGAAGCTTCTTATCAGGCAATCTTGCGCAATGCGCAAGATTGACGTAGGGTGGGTTCATGAGCAACGGACAGGTGTCGGGCACCGGACTCCGGGAGCGTAAGAAGCTGGCTACGCGGGAGGCGCTGGCCCAGACCGCGCTGCAGCTGGCTATCGAGCGCGGCCTGGAGAACGTCCGGGTCGAGGACATCACGGACGCGGTGAACGTCTCCCGCCGGACCTTCACCAACTACTTCTCCTGCAAAGAGGAGGCCATCGCGTCGGTGAACGCCGAGCGTTCCGCCCGGATCGTCGAGGCGCTGCGGGAGCGGCCCGCCGACGAGCCGCTGGCCGACGCCCTAGCCGAGGTCTTCGCCGAGCAGTACGAAGAGGCGGCCGCATTTGACCGGCACGACATCGAGCGTATCGAGCTGGTCACCTCATCACCCGCGCTGCGTGGAGAGTTCCTCAAGACCCTCGCCGACGCCGAGCTGCCGCTGGCCGAGGCCATCGCCGCGCGAACCGGTACCGACCTGCAGCGGGACCTGATCCCCCGGGTACTAGCCGCCGCAGTCCTCAGCGCCTCCCGGGCCGCCGTCGGCTACTGGCGGGTGATCAAGGGCACCGAATCGCTTCCCTCGCTGGTCCGGCAGGCCGTTCTCCAGGTCGCCGGTACCGCACGACCGGCCCGGCCAGCCCCGGATGGCGCGCAGGGCGGAGGCGGTCCGGGCGCCGGCCGGGACGCCTGATCAAGGCCGACCACCAGGCCTGACCGGCCGGCCCCGGGTGTGGCAGACTTCCCGGAGCAGGCCGATGATCACTGACGCAGGGAGCGGGATGCCGGCACTCACCGTCGCGCGGATCGCGCTCGGCTGCGGCAATTTCGGCGGGGTCGGCTCGGCGCCGGAGTTCTTCGGCCAGGGGCTGACCGAGGACCAGGCCTTCCGGCTGATGGACGAGGCCTACCAGGCCGGCATCGCCCATTTCGATACGGCCGACGCCTACGGCGGCGGCCGCAGCGAGCAGGCCATCGGCCGCTGGATCCGGTCCCGCGGGGTCCGGCCGCGGCTCACCACCAAGACGTTCAACCCGATGCAGGAGGGCGCGGACCACGGCCTGCGGCCGGAGCGGATCGCCCGTCAGCTCAGCGCCAGCCTGGACCGGCTGGGCGTCGACCGCGTCGACCTGTACCTGGCCCACGATTACGACCCGGACGTGCCCCTGGCGGAAACCTTCGGGGCCTTCCGTGCAGCCCAGGCCGACGGCCTGATCGGCGCCTACGGGGTCAGCAACTTCGACGCCGCGCAGCTGGCCGCGGCGCTCGAAGCCGGCGCGCCGCGGGCGATCCAGAACAGCTACTCCCTGCTGGCCCGGCAGGACGAGCCGGAGCTGCTGCCCCTGTGCGCCGAGCGGGAAGTCGCCTACCTGGCCTTCGGCCCGCTGGCGGGCGGCTGGCTGACCGGGAAGTACCGGCGCGGCGCGCCGTACCCGGCCGGCTCGCGGATGACGCAGCGGCCCGAGCCGTACCGGGAGTTCACCAGCGACCGCACCTTCGAGGCCCTGGACCGGCTGCTGGCCATCGCGGCCGACCGGGGCACCTCGCTGGCTGGCCTCGCCCTGGCCTGGCTGCTGGCCGACGACCGGGTGGCGCAGGTCGTGATCGGGCCTGGCCGCCCGGAGCATCTGGCCCCGGTGGCCGAGGCTCTGGCGTACCCGGTGACCAGCATCGAACGGCCCGCGATCGAGGAGGCCGTGGCAGGCCTCAGCCCGGAAACTGACGTGGAGGCGCAGCAGTGATCGAGCTGGCAGAGATCGAGGCAGCGCGGGCGCGCATCGCAGGCACGGTGGTCCGCACCCCGCTGGTGCGCCTGCACGTGGACGGAGCCCCCGCCGAGATCTACCTCAAGCTGGAGAACCTCCAGCCGATCAACTCGTTCAAGATCCGCGGGGCCACCAACGCGGTCATGCTCGCACCGGAGGGCACCAGGGCCGAGGGGCTGGTCACCGCGAGCGCCGGGAACATGGCCCAGGGAATCGCGTGGACGGCCCGCGCGCTGGGCATCCCGGCCACGATCGTGGTGCCTGATCATGCGCCCGAGGCCAAGGTGGCCGCGATCGAGCGCCTGGGCGGCCGGGTGCTGAAGGTCCCGTACGACGAGTGGTGGAACATCATCGTCACCAGTCACGTCGACGGGCAGAAGGGCCTGTTCGTGCACCCCGTCCAGGACCACGGGGTGATGGCGGGCAACGGTACGATCGGCCTGGAGATCCTCGAGGACCTGCCCGACCCGGACGCGGTGGTGATCCCGTACGGCGGAGGCGGGCTGACGGTGGGCATCGCCAGCGCGATCAAGGCGCTCCGGCCCGGTACCAAGATCTTCACGGCCGAGCCCGACACCGCCGCGGCGCTGGTGGCCGCGCTGGCCGCCGGGCATCCGGCCGATGTCGAGTACCGGCCCTCGTTCGTGGACGGCTCAGGCAGCCGCCGGGTGCTGGACAGCATGTGGCCGCTGGTCGCGCCGCTCGTCGACGGCGCGCTGTCCATCCCGGTGGCCGAGGTCGCCGACGCCGTGCGCACGCTGGCCGAGCGTGTCAGGGTCATCGCCGAGGGCGCGGGCGCGCTGGCGCCCGCGGCGGCGCTCAGCGGCCGGGCCGGGACCGGGAAGGTGGTCTGCGTGGTCTCGGGCGGCAACATCAACCTGAGCACGCTGGCCGAGATCCTGGGCGGCGCGCCAGGCTAGCCGCGTCAGGCGGGACGCATCCCGTTCAGGGCCTCGGTCAGCCGGTCGACCTCGTCGGTGCTGTTGTAGTGGATGAAGCCGATCCGGACCGACTTGTCGTGATAACCGAGCCGCTGGTACAGGCCCAGGGAGTACCACGAATCGTGCGCCCAGACCCCGATCTGCGCATCAGCTAGTCGGGCAGCCACGTCGGCTGCGGCCACACCCTCGACGTTGACCAGGAACGTCGGCACGCGGCCGTCCATCTCGGGACGCCCGTACACGGTGACCGCGCCGGACAGGCCGTCGAGGAACCGCTGACCCAGCCCGCGCTCGTAGGGGATGACCGCGGCGAAACCCCCGATCGAGTCCAGGTAGTCGATGGTGGCGTTGAACCCCGCGAGCAGCTCGTACGGGAGCGTGCCAGTCTCGAAGCGCCGCCCCAGCGGGCTGGTGGGCGCCGGCCGCGCCTTGTAGGGCCGCCACCTCTCGATCACCTCGGTCCGCCCGAAGGCCATGCCGAGATGCGGGCCGCAGAACTTGTAGGGCGAGCAGATCAGCACGTCGGCGCCGATGTCGCGCACGTCGATCGGCTCGTGAGCCGCGTAGTGGACGGCGTCTACCCAGGCCAGCGCTCCGGCCTGGTGCGCCAGCTCGCATACGCGCCGGGCGTCGGTGACCGTGCCGACCGCGTTCGAAGCCCAGGCGAACGCGACCACCCTGGTGCGCGGCCCGAGCTTGCGCTCCAGGTCGCCGAAATCGAGGGTCGTGTCATCGTGCAGCTCGACGTGCCTGACCACCAGATCCCGGTCGTGCGCGATCTCCAGCCAGGGAGCGACGCCGGCGTCGTGGTCGAGGCAGGAGACCAGGATCTCGTCCCCCGGGCTGAACGCGCGCGCGGCGGTCCGGGACAGCGAAAAGTTCAGCGTGGTCATGTTCGGCCCGAAGATCACCTCGCCGGGCTCGCAGCCGAGGAACCGGGCGGCCTTATCCTCCGCCTCCTCGAGGATCTTCGCCACCCGCATGCTCGTGGCGTAGCCCGCACCGAGGTTGGCGCTGGCCTCGCGGAGCGCACGCGCGATCGCGTCGCCCACTTCGTCGGGTACCTGCGTCCCGCCCGGGGCGTCGAAGAAGGCGAAACCCTGCCGTAGCGACGAGAAACGGGACCGTATCGCGGCGACATCCAGGCTTGCGCTGAGCACTTCGGCCACCGAAGCTCCCTCCCGGACCGATGAGGCGGGAGCGCCGCCCGGTCGGTATCGACTTCACAACTGCCAGCGTGTCCCACATTAGCCCCCTTGCCTTGGCGTAAACGTCGATGGTTTGATCAGCGATACGAATTCGGCCAGCGGGGAGGGCGTCGTGAGCTTCTCTAACGCATGCCGAGACAGACGACAGCCCTTTACTAATGGGGACACACCCACATCGTGAGATATCCCGGGAAATGGAGGCGTGTCCAATGAAGGGACGCCTGATCCTCGCCGCCGCAGCCGTTGGCTCGCTGGCCGTGGCTGGTTGCAGCAGTAGCGGCAGTAGCAGCGGTTCCAGCGCGAGCGGTAGCAGCACCGCGAGCACCAGCACCAAGTCGTGCATCGCGTCGATCGGGTTCGAGGGCCCGATCACCGGCCCGGTGGCCAGCCTCGGCGCCGAGCAGCTGCACTTCGCCGAGCTCGCGGTGTCGATGGACAACGCGGCCAACAACACCAAGATCACGCTGGTCCAGGGCGACACTCAGCTGCAGCCCGCGCAGGCCACGACGGTCACCCAGCAGTTCACCTCGAACGCGAGCATCCTGGCCGTGGTCGGCCCGGCGGGCAGCCAGGAGGTCGAGGCGGTCGGCTCCCTGATGGCGCGGGCCGGGATGGCCTTCATCTCCGGGTCGGCAACGGCCGTGGCGCTGACGTCCGGCAGTTACCCGACGTTCTTCCGGGTCGTGTCGAAGGACAGCGTGCAGGGCCCGCAGGACGCGAACTACATCGTGAACACGCTGCACCCGAAGGCCCTGATGATCGTCGATGACCAGGAGGCCTACTCGACCGGCCTGGTCAGCGCCATGCTGCCGGTCTTCCAGGCGGCCGGGATCAAGGTCGACCACGAGTCGGTCTCGCAGAAGGTCACAGACTTCTCCTCGCTGGTGGCCAAGGTCACCTCCGCTGAGTCGATAGTGGTCCTGCCCTGGCAGATCGCCGCCAACGCCCAGCAGTTCGGCCGCGACCTGGCCCAGGAGCACAAGACCGCGGTGATCTTCGGCACGGACGGCCTGTTCTCGCCGGGCACGTTCACCATCTCGGGCTCGTACGTGTCCTCGTTCGGACCAGACATCACCGGCATCCCGGCGGACGCTGCGATCGCCGCGGCCGCCCAGGCCAAGTACGGGTCGTTCGGCACCTTCGGCCCGCCGGTGTTCGCGGCCACCCACGTGATCGACGAGGCCATCGCCTCGGTGTGCAAGGCGGGGCAGACCCCGACCCGCGCCAACGTGCTGGCCGCCATCAAGCAGACTAACGAGCCGACCTCGATCCTGGGCCAGCCGATCTCCTTCGACTCGCACGGCGACCTAGCTCAACGGCAAGTTCTTCCTGTTCAAGATCAATTCGACGGGCAAGTACCAGCTGATTCCGAGCTAGCGCTGAGGCATCCGCCCCGCCGGGCCGACCCGGGCCCGGCGGGGCGGATGGTGATGAGTGGGAGTCGCACCGGATGAGCTTCTTTTTCCAGGAACTGGTGAACGGCATCACCACCGGTGCGCTCTATTCGCTGGTCGCGCTGGGCTTCTCGATGGTGTACGGGGTGCTGAAGCTGCTCAACTTCGCGCACGGCGACCTGTACATGGTCGGGGCGTACATCGGCTTCTTCGTCATCCAGTTCTTTGGCGGCGCGGCCGACCTGAGCATCGCGGTGCCGCTGCTGCTGGTGATCATGTTTGTGGTGGCGGCGGGCCTGGTCGGCGGCCTGGGCGTGGCGATCGAGCGGTTCGCCTACCGGCCGCTGCGGGACGCGCCGCGGATCGCGCCGCTGATCACCGCGATCGGCGTCTCGTTCTTCCTGGAGAGCTCGGCCCTGCTGCTGTTCGGCGCCCAGTTCCGGGTCTATAACACCTCGGAGTTCATCTCGCTGTCCAGCGGCATCCGGATCGGTTCGGTCACCATTGACAGTGTGCAGATCATGGTCCTGGTGCTGGGCCTCGTGCTGATGACCGGACTGCGGATCTTGGTCAACCGGACCAGGCTGGGCAAGCAGATGCGGGCGGTCGCGGCCGACCGTGAGGCCGCGGAGATGCTGGGGATCAACGTGAACTTCGTCATCACGGCCACGTTCCTTCTCGGCTCGGCGCTCGCGGGCATCGCGGGCGTGATGGGCGGACTGCTGTTCAACACCGTGACGTCCACCATCGGGTTCATCGTCGGGCTCAAGGCGTTCACCGCGGCCGTGGTCGGCGGGATCGGCTCCATACCAGGCGCGATGCTCGGCGGCCTGGTGATCGGCCTCGCGGAATCGTTCGTCACCGGCTACATCTCCTCCACCTTCACCAACCTGATCGTGTTCGGGCTCCTGATCGTCGTGATGCTGGTCCGGCCGAGCGGGCTGCTCGGCCAGGTACAGCTGCAGAAGGTGTGATGCGCGCGTGAGCCTCGATCCGCAGCTTCCCCCGGCGACCGGGCCCCAGGTCGGCGCCGACGAGTGGGTGGCCAGGCAGGTGCACAGGCGCGAGTACCTGCCGTCCTGGCTGGGCGATGCCCAGCGGGGCGGCGAGCGGGTCGGCTGGTGGCCCCGGCTGGCGATCGCCGGGCTGGCCGGGGCCCTGCTGCCAACCCTCGGCCTGTCCGGCTTCCAGCTGCAGGTCGGGATCGACTCGCTCACCATCGCCTTGCTGGCCGTCGGGCTGAACATCGTGGTGGGCTGGGCCGGGATGCTCGACCTCGGTTACGTCGCCTTCTTCGGCTTCGGCGCGTACGGGTTCGCGCTGCTGTCCTCGGCCCAGATCGCCACCACGGGCATCCACCTGCCTGCCTACCTGTCGCTGCCGATCGTGATGGTCGCCGCGGCCATCCTGGGGGTGGGCGTCGGGCTCCCGTCCCGGCGGCTGTCCGGCGACTACCTGGCCATCGTCACGCTGTTCTTCGGCGAGGCGTTCGTGGAGTTCACCAACAACGTGGCCCCGAGCAAGCTCGGCGGGCCGGACGGGATCGTCGGGATCGACCCGATCAGGGCGTTCGGGTGGCAGCTCACGAGCAACTTCGGCTACTACTACCTGCTGGTGGTCATCCTGGTCGTGGTCATGGCGGTGCTGCGGCTGGTGGAGAAGTCGCGCACCGGACGGGCCTGGCGCGCGGTCCGCGAGGACCCGCTGGCGGCGGCCTCGATGACGATCCCGGTCAACCGGGTCAAACTGGCCGCGTTCGCGGCCGGCGCCGTGGTCGCCGCGCTGGCCGGCACCATCTACGCCGCCCAGCAGGCCAACGTGTTCCCGACCGACTTCGACACGCCGATCCTGATCCTGGTCTACGCCGGGCTCGTGCTCGGCGGCGCGGGCAGCATCGCCGGCGCCGCCCTCGGCGCCCTAGTGGTCATGATCATCTACGACGGGCTGCTGCGCAGCCCCACCGAGGCCGGCTACCTGTTCTACGGGCTGATCGTGCTGACCCTGCTGGCCAGGCTGCGCCCGTGGCGGAGGCTGGCCGCGGTGCTGGCGGCCACCGTGGCGTTCGGCTTCGCGGCGCACGCCATCGCCAAGGCGATATCGGAAAGCGCGGTCGCGGGCGGTCCGCAGTCGGGTGGCTGGATCGCCGACGCGCTGCGCGACTGGGTGATCGTCCCGGCCAACCCGCAGACGGCGGGAAACTGGGGGTTCGTCGCGCTGGTCTGCCTGCTGATCACGCTGGTGCAGGTCGGCAACCGCTGGCGGACTATCCTGCTGGTGCCGACCCTCTGCCTGGCCTCGTTCGTGTGGGAGACCAGGCTGGTCGTGGAGCCGTCGATCACCCGGCAGCTGATGATCGGAGCGATCCTGATCGTGATGATGAACGCCCGGCCGCAGGGGTTGCTGGGGCAGCGGCGTGTGGAGGCCCTGACATGAGCGCCGAGCCCGCCAGCCCGGACGCGGCTGAGGGTGCGGCGCCGTCGCCCGGTGCCGCGCCGGTGCTGGATCTCGACCGGCTCTCGCTGTCCTTCGGCGGCCTGCGGGCCCTGTCCGACCTGGACCTGCGGGTCGCCGACCGGGAGGTCGTCAGCGTGATCGGGCCTAACGGCGCGGGCAAGACCACGGTCTTCAACGTGATCACCGGCGTGTACCAGCCGAGCGGCGGGGACGTCAGGTTCGCGGGTGAGTCGATCGCGGGCAAGGCGCCGCACGTCATCGCGCGGCTGGGGATCGCCCGAACGTTCCAGAGCCTGCGGCTGTTCCTGAACATGTCCGTGCTCGAGAACGTGATGGCGGCCACCTACGGCGAGACCAAGGCACTGGCCTGGGAATCGATCCTGCGGCTGCCCCGGGCCCGGCGTGAGGAGCGCGAGGTTCGCGCGCTGGCCGAGGAGGTGCTGTCCTTCTTCGGCCAGCGGCTGGCCGGGTACCGCTGGGACCAGCCCGCGTACTCGCTCTCGTACGCGAACCGGCGGCGGCTGGAGATCGCCCGGGCGCTGGCCACCAGGCCCCGGATGCTGCTGCTCGACGAGCCCGCTGCCGGGATGAACCCGGCCGAGACGCACGAGATAACCGAGCTGATCGGGCGGCTCCGAGACGAACGAGGCGTGGCGATCCTGGTCATCGAGCACGACATGCACGTGGTGGCGGGCTGCTCGGACCGGGTGGTGGCGCTTGACCACGGCGTCAAGATCGCCGAGGGCGGCTTCGACGCGGTAGCCAACCATCCCGCAGTCGTCGAGGCCTACCTGGGCCGCGACCCCGAGGCCCTGGCGGACGCAGAATGACCGCGGCACCGGAGCCGGGGATCCTGCTCAAGCTCGACCAGGTGACCACCTACTACGGGCAGATGCGGATCCTGGAGGGAATTTCGCTGCAGGTCGCCGACGGCGAGCTGGTCTGCCTGCTGGGCGGGAACGCCTCCGGCAAGTCGACCACGCTGAAGACCATCCTTGGGATCGTCCGCCCGCGTTCGGGCCGGGTGCTGATCGGCGGCCAGGACGTGACCCAGTGGCCGGTGCCGCAGCGCATCGCCGCCGGGATCGCCATCGTGCCGGAGAACCGCCGGCTGTTCGGCCAGCTGACGGTGCGGGAGAACCTGGAGCTCGGCGCCGTGCTGCGCAAGGGCGAATCGCTGGCCGAGGACTTCGACCAGGTGCACACCCTGTTCCCGCGCCTGCACGAACGGCGCAACCAGCTGGCGGGCACGCTGTCGGGCGGCGAGCAGCAGATGGTGGCGATGGGCCGGGCCCTGATGTCGCACCCCCGGCTGCTGCTGATGGACGAGCCGTCGATGGGCCTGTCGCCCGCGCTGGTCCAGCAGAACTTCGAGATCATCAAGACCATCCACGCCAGCGGCGTGGCGGTCCTGATGGTCGAGCAGAACGCCGCGATGGCGCTGTCCATCGCGGACCGCGGCTACGTCCTGTCCACCGGGGAGATCGTGCTCGAGGGCCCGGCCGCCGAGCTGCTCAGCAACGAGGAGCTCAAGCGCGCCTACCTCGGTCGGTAGGCCGGCTACCAGGTCAGCGCGAGTGCCGCCCGCTCCGCGATAGCGCCCAGGTCGGCCCGGGATGCCTCCCGGTACAGCGGGCCGGTGCCGTCGGTCAGCAGCAAGGTCACCATGGCCACCCCGCGCACCGGCACCGGCCCGGGCTCGAGCAGCCGGCTGGCCAGCTCGGCCAGCCGCGGAGCGGTCTGGCTGATCCGCGGCGTGCGGACCGGGACCCGCGGCGGGCGGGCCCCGCCCAGCCCAGGACGCTGCGCGGCAACGGCCCGGGCGGGCTGGCCGGCCGCCGCCAGCATCCGGCGCAGGCTGGCCGCCAGGTCGCGGCGGAACTCCGTCGAGGTCAGCCGGACGGCCCGGGCGGCCAGGACGGCGCTGGCCTCCGGGCTGGTGCCCGCGGCGAGCTCGCGGTCGAGCCGCCCCGCGCGGCTGCAGGCCAGCATCCGGTGCCAGGGCCATACCCGCCGCAGCACCAGACGGCCCAGATCATCGTCAACCAGGACGTGCATGGTATGCCACCTCCGATTTTATGACCTCTAAATCTAGTATACTGGTCATGCATTACCTGTAAAGTTAATTAATCAGTCACGAGAGAGGCGGTGGTCCGCACGGTTAGCCTGAACGGCATGACCTTGCCCTCGTGGGCCTCCCATATCGCGGACAAGCCGGCGCCGATGCCGCTGCTGCTGGTGCAGGCGTTCGTCGACACGCTCGACCTGGACCTGCGCACCGACATGTTCGCCCGTGACGAGGAGGCCCGCGCCTGGCTGGCCGAGGCCGGCCTGCGCGCGCCGGATCCGGGGCCGCCCGGCCGGGACTTCACCGCCGATCTCCGGCTCGCCCGCGAGGTCAGGGCGAGCATCCGGGCGCTGATCGGGCCCAACACCGGAACCGGCCCGCTGACCGACGGCGACCTGGCGCCGCTGGAGCAGGTCCTGAGCCAGTCCCGCCCCCGGCTGGAGATCGACGCTTCCGGCCAGGTACGGCTGGGGCCGACACCCCCGGCTACCAGGCTGGCCGACGGGCTGCTCGGGCTGCTGCTCATCATCCGCGACGCGCAGGCCGACGGCAGCTGGAGCCGGCTGAAGCTGTGCGGGAACCCCGACTGCCGGTGGGCCTTCTACGACCGGTCGCGCCCCGGCGTGGGCGCCTGGTGCGACATGGCCTCATGCGGCAACCGGATCAAGAACAGGAACCTGCGGGCCCGCCGCGCCCAGCCCGGCTGAGCTCGCGCCCGGCCGGGCTGAGCCCAGCGGGACCGCCTAGGCGGCCACCTGGATCCGGCGCGGACGTCCGCGGGGACGCTTACCCGGAACTATCACGCCGCGCACCAGCAGCTCACCGCCCCACACACCGGACGGCTCCCTGCGCTCCAGCGCGCCGGCCAGGCAGGCCAGCCTGGCTCCGCACCCCTGGCACATGGCCTTCGCCTGCTCCACATGCTGCGGAGACTCGGCGAAGAACAGCTCCGGGTCCTGTGTACACGGAAGATCTAGACCCACCGGAAGCATGGCCCTCGAGCCAGCCACCATCAACCCCGTCGTGTCCATGCCGCCGACGGTGGCATCACGCCACTGCATCGGAGATCCCCTCTCGCTTGCCCCGTTATTGATCGCGCGATCTCTTCGCCCCGTCGAAATCGCCCGTCATGCACGATATAAGGCCCGATGGACGGCGGTCGAGGTCCAATCCGGGATCTTTTGGCGGTACCAATCGCGCGCGCCGGGGGGACCTGACCCGGCCGCGGTCTTAAGGCTCAGTTCTGACCGGCCCGGGCCGGGCCACGACCAGCAGCGACCGGCCCTCCCCGGCACCGCCTGCGCGGGGATCAGCCTGGCTCTGGGCCTGCCAGCCGGCGCCGGCGAGCAGCCGCAGGTAATCCGGCGCGGGCAGGATGGTCAGCCAGGGCTCGGTATCGCCGTGCCTGCGCCCCGCGTTCGCCGCCGCGGCGACCTGGGCAGAATCCTGCCCGGCGGGATGGGTGGCCACGCTGGCGGCCAGGCCGGACTGGCCCGCGGCCCGCGAGCGCAGCGCGGCCAGCAGCCGCGCGATCACCGCGACGTCCAGGTAGATCAGCAGGCCCTCGCACAGGAACAAGGTCGGCCGGGCCGCGTCGTGCCCGGCGGCCGCCAGCACGGCCGCGGCGTCGTCGCCGCGGAAGTCGGCCGGAGCCAGCACCACGTGGCGCAGGTCCGCGCCCATGTCCCGCAGCCGGCGCAGTTTGTCGGCCTGGGTGGCGGGATGGTCAAGCTCGAAGAACCGCACGCCGGGCGACCGGAACCGCAGCGCCCGGTCGTCGTACCCGGCGCCGCAGATCACCACCTGACCGATCCCGGCCGAGATCGCGGCCAGGACCTGGTCGTCGAAGAACCGGGTGCGGGCGTAGATGCCCTCGCGGGGGCGGCGCAGCGGCCGCATGCCGGCGCACAGCCTGCGCTGCGCGTCGGGATCGCCCTGCGGCGTGTGCAGCCGGCTCATCCCGGCCCGGGTCAGCGCGACCGCCTGGCTCGTCCGTGACAGCGACCCCGGGTCCACGGCTCAGCCGGACCCGGCGGCATCCGCGCTACGCATCCCAGGGCCAGTCGGCCTCGCGTTCGTGCGCCGCCAGGGTCAGCAGTTCCTCGGCGTGCGCCTGGCCGAACTCGGAGTCCTCCAGTCCGGCCAGCATCCGGGACAGCTCCCTGACCCGGGCCGGCTGGTCAAGCCGGACCACGCCGCTGGCGGTGACCAGGCCGTCGCCGGACTTCTCCACCACCAGGTGGTTGTCCGCGAACGCGGCGACCTGCGGCAGGTGAGTGACCGCGATCACCTGGGCCGAACGCGCCAGCCGGGCCAGCCGCCGCCCGATCTCGACCGCCGCCTTGCCGCCCACCCCCGCGTCCACCTCGTCGAACACGAAGGTCGGCACCGGGTCCGCGCCGGCGAAGACCACCTCGATGGCCAGCATCACGCGGGACAGCTCACCGCCCGAGGCGCCCTTGTGCAGCGGCAGGGCGGGCGCGCCCGGGTGCGCGGCCAGCCTGATCTCGACGTCGTCGGCGCCATGCGGGCCGGGTGCGTCCAGCTTGACGAGCACGGCGGTGAGGGACGCGTGCGGCATGGCCAGGTCGGTCAGCTCGGCCGTTACCTCCACCGCGAACTTCTCCGCCGACGCCGACCGCAGGGCGGTCAGCTCGGCGGCCAGCGAGGTCACCTGCGCGGCCAGTTCCGCCTCCTCGGCGGCCAGGGCCGTGATCTTGTCGTCGGCGCCCTCGAGCTCGGCCAGCCGCGCGCCGGCCTGCTCGGCCCACTCCAGCACGCCCGCCACGTCCGTTCCGGGGCCTCCGTAGGCGCGGACCAGCCGGCCCAGCGCGGCCCGGCGCTCCTGGACCGCGGCCAGCCGGGCCGGGTCGGAGTCCAGCGACTCGGTGTAGGAGGCCAGCTCGGTGGCGATGTCGGAGACAACGTAGCTGGCTTCGGCCAGCCGGCCCGCCAGCCCGGCCAGCACCGGGTCATGCGCGCGGACCGCCTCAAGCGCCCGGCCCGCGATCCTGAGCAGCGTCACCGCGTCCGCGGCTTCGGCCCCGGACGAGGCCGGGTCGCCCAGGAGCGCCTCGTGCGCCGTCGTGGCCGCCGCGTGCAGCGCGTCGGCGTTGGCGAGCCGTTCGTCCTCGGCCAGCAGCGCCACGTCCTCACCCGCCGCCGGGGCCGCCGCCTCGACCTCGGCCAGGCCGAGCCGCAGCGTCTCGGCTTCGGTGGCCCGCTCCCGCTCCGCGAGCGTCAGCGCCTCGAGCTCGTCCCGGACCGCCCGGTGCCGCCCGAACACCCGCCGGTAGTCAGACAGCACCCCGGCCAGTTCCGCCCCGCCGAACCGGTCCAGGGCGTCCCGCTGCCGCCCGGCCTTGAGCAGCTGCTGCTGATCCGCCTGGCCGTGCACGGCGACCAGGTCATCGGCCAGCACCTGGAGCAGCGAGACAGGTACCGAGCGGCCGCCGGCGAAGGCCCGCGACCGGCCTTCCGCCGACACCGACCGGCTCAGCACGAGCACGGTCCCGTCCTCGTCGAGGTCACCGCCGGCGTCCTCGACCTCCCGCGCCACCTCAGGGGACACCAGGAGCCTGCCCTCGACCGCGGCCCGGCCCGCGCCCGGCCGCACGCGCGCCGGATCGGCCCGCCCGCCGAACAGCAGGCCGAGCGCCGTCACGACCATGGTCTTCCCGGCGCCGGTCTCGCCGGTCAGCGCGGTGAACCCGGCGGACAGCTCAAGCACCGCGTCGTCAATTACGCCGAGGCCGTTGATGCGGACTTCCTCAAGCATGCTCGCCAGCGTCCTCCCGGGTACGGCCCCGCCAGCCGGTGACGGGCAGGCCGAACTTGGCCACCAGCCGATCGGTGAACCGGCTGCCGCTGGTTCCCGGCGCGTGCAGTCTCGCCAGCAGCACGGGCAGCGCGCCGCGGCGGACCTCCACCCGGGCTCCGGGCGGCAAGTCGACCTTACGCCGACCATCGCACCACAAAACCGCGCCGGATGTCTCGACCGACACCACTAGCTCGATCGCGAGTTCGGATTTAGGCGAGACCACCATGGGCGGCGCGAACAGCGCGTGCGCGCTGATCGGCACCATCAGCAGCGCCTCCACCTCGGGCCAGACCACCGGACCGCCCGCGGAGAACGCGTACGCCGTCGAGCCGGTGGGGGTCGAGCACACCACCCCGTCGCAGCCCCACTGCGACAGCGGCCGCCCGTCCACCTCGACCACGACGTCGATCATCCGCTCCCGGGCCGCCTTCTCGACCGTGGCCTCGTTCAGCGCCCAGGTCGACGCGATCACGTCCCCGTCGGCGCGCGCGGTCACGTCGATGGTCATGCGCTCCTCGACTACGTAGTCGCCGGAGACCACCCGGTCGACCGTGTCGGCTAGCCCGTCCGGCTCGGCCTCGGCCAGGAACCCCACGTGGCCCAGGTTCACGCCGATCAGCGGGACCCCGGCGGGGCGAGACAGCTCGGCCGCCCGCAGCAGCGCGCCGTCACCGCCCAGCACGATGACCAGCTCGGTCCCCTCGGCCGCGGCCGGGCCGGCCGGGACCTCTTCGGCGCCGGGCACGCTGAGCTCGGCAGCCAGGGTCCGGACGGCGACGCCGGCGGCGGCCAGCCGCGAGGCGACCAGCCGGGCACTGCGCAGCGCGCTCTGCTTGCCGGTGTGCGCCGTCACCAGCACCGTCCGCTGTCCCACTACTGCGGTCCCTCCTCGATCGCCCGGCGCAGCTGCTCCGCCTCCAGCGGCGGCGCGCCCCGGCGCAACCACACGAAATACTCCACGTTGCCCGCCTGTCCCGGCAGCGGACTCGCCGTAACCCCGCGTACGCC
Source organism: uncultured Actinomycetes bacterium (assembly GCA_963790065.1). Lineage (GTDB taxonomy): Bacteria > Actinomycetota > Actinomycetes > Streptosporangiales > Streptosporangiaceae > Palsa-504. The sequence continues at coordinate 85,834 of CAWBNK010000008.1, forward strand.
CAGGCCGATCTCGGCCGCCGCCCGGCATACCTTTTCTACAGCGGCCGAACGGTCCGTGGTGTCACGGACCACGCCCCCGGCCCCCACCCGGCCCTTGCCCACCTCGAACTGCGGCTTGACCAGCAGGACGAAATCAGCGTCCGGTGCCGCCGCGGCCACCAGGGCAGGCAGCACCAAGGTGAGCGAGATGAAAGACAGGTCGGCCACCACCAGGTCGGGCACCGGGGTCACGTGCTCCAGCGTCCTGACGTTGACCCGGTCCAGCACGGTGACCCGCGGGTCGGTGCGCAGCGACCAGGCCAGCTGACCGTACCCTACGTCGGCCGCTACCACGTGCGCGGCGCCCGCCCGCAGCAGCACGTCGGTGAATCCCCCGGTAGACGCGCCGGCGTCCAGGGCGGTGCGTCCCCCGACGATCAGATCAGGGAAGGCGGCCAGCGCCCCGGCCAGCTTGTGGCCGCCCCGCGACACGTAGCCGGGCTCCGCCGACTCCGACACGGCGATCGGCGTGTCCCTGGCCACCTGGGTGGCCGGCTTGGCCGCCCGATGGCCGGCCACCGTGACCAGCCCGGCCGAGACCAGCTCTCCCGCCTGCTCGCGCGACCGGGCCAGGCCGCGCCTGACCAACTCGGCGTCGAGCCTCGCGCGGGGTGCGGCCAACGCTATCCCTGGCTTCCCTGGTTCTCGGCCAGCTCGTCGAGGATGTCCCGCAGCCGCCCGTGCACCTCCTCCAGCACGGCGACGTGCTCCTCCGCCGGGCGGCCGGGCAGGCGGCTCAGCCCGGCCAGGGCCTCATCCACTCGGGCGTCGCCGGTGGCGGGCGGACCCCCCAGGGCGTCCGCCGCCCGCGCGTCATCGCGGGCCGGCGCAGCTGCCACGGCCCGTTCTGAAGAATGATCTTGATCTATATCTGCTGCACCCTGTTGGGGATGTTCGTCGTTCATATGCGCTACCCTCCGGCTGGAACGCTACCGTCCGATGCTGACAAGAGCGAGGCGCGCTATGGCTTCAGCCGAGGAGTGCCGCGAGGCGCTGACGAACCTGACGGCCCGACTGGGCGAGATGAACCCCGAGGACCGGTCTAGCTTCTTCAGCAACCGCTCGTTCAGCTGCCACGTGACCGATCTCGGCGTGACGTTCGTGACCCGGATCACCGACCATGGCGCCGAGCCGATCAAGGAAGCAGGACCGGACGAGCCGCAGGCCGATATCAGGCTGACGGCCAGCAGCGACGATGTCGTCTCGCTGGCGGCGACCCCGGCCAACATCGCGCGCATGTGGATGGCGGGCCGGGTCAAGGTCCAGGCCAGCCTGCGCGACCTGCTGGCGCTGCGCCGGCTGCTGTAGGGCCGACCGAGGTCAGGAGCCCGCCCGCAGTCACCTGACGATGCCCGCGTCGCGCAGCCCGGCGATCTCGGCGGCGGTGTACCCGGCCTCGGCCAGCACCTGGTCGGTGTGCTGACCCAGGGTCGGCGGCGGGTGGCGGAAGCTCACGGGCTGCCCGGACAGCTTCAGCGGGCTGCCGAGCATCTTGAGCGTCCCGGCCACCGGGTGCTCCACCTCCACCACCATCTCGCGCGCGGCGACCTGCGGCTGCTCCAGCGCGGCGGGTACGGTGTTGACCGGGCCGGCCGGCACGCCTGCCGCGTTGAGCAGATCGGCCCACTCCACGCAGCCCCGGGTGGCCAGGGCCTTGGTGATGGCCGGGACTAGCGTGTCACGGTGGCTGACCCGGGCCGGGTTGGTGGCGTAACGCGGATCGTCGTTCAACTCGTCGAGCCCGGTGGCCGCGGTGAACCGGCGCCAGAGCCCGTCGCTGCCGACGGCCACCATCAGCGGCTCGTCCGCGGTCGGGAACACCTGGTAGGGCGCCACGCTCTCGTGGGCGCTGCCGAAGCGGCCCGGCGTGACGCCGGTCGCGAAGTACTTGCCGGCCACGTAGGTGAGCCAGGACAGCTGCCCGTCGAGCAGGGCGATGTCGACCTGCTGGCCGCGGCCGGTGCTCTCCCGGGCGTGCAACGCGGCCAGGATGCCGATCACCGCGTACATGCCCGCGCCGACGTCGGCCAGGGACGTGCCGGAGCGCACCGGCTCGCCGTCGGCCTCGCCGGTGACGCTCATCATGCCGGAGATGGCCTGCGCCACCGCGTCATAGCCGGGTAGGGGGGCGCTCGGCCCGGTCTGCCCGTAGCCGCTGATCGAGGCGTAGATGAGCCGCGGGTTCCGCTCGGAAAGCTCCTGGTAGCCCAGGCCCAGGCGGGCGGCGGTGCCGGGCCTGAAGTTCTCCAGCATGACGTCGGTGGCCACGGCCAGCCGCTGCGCGACCTGCTGGCCCTGCGGCTCCTTGAGGTTGACCGACAAGCCGCGCTTGTTCCTGTTGATGGACAGGAAGTAGGAGGCGTCGTCGCCCTGGAACGGCGGGCCCCAGCGGCGGGTGTCATCGCCATGCCAGGTGTCCTCGAGCTTGATGACATCGGCGCCGAGGTCACCCAGGATCATGGTGGCAAACGGCCCGGACAGCGCCCGGGTCAGGTCCAGTACCCGGATTCCTGCCAGCGGACCCGGAACATCGCGAATATCCATTGCCGATATGTTATCGAGCCATGGGAGACCTGATCCTGCTGCGGCACGGTGAGACCGAGTGGAGCCAGGCCGGCAAGCACACGGGCCGGACGGACGTCCCGCTTACCGCCCGCGGTGAGGCGGCTGCGGCGGCGCTGGCGCCGGCACTGGCCAGGCGCGACATCGTGGCCGCCTTCTCCAGCCCGGCCCAGCGCGCAGCCCGGACCGCCGAGCTGGCCGGCCTGACCAACGTCAAGCAGGATCCTGATCTGTGGGAATGGGACTACGGCGGCTACGAGGGCCTGACCACGCCGCAGATCCAGGAGCAGCGTCCCGGGTGGTACCTGTGGCGGGACGGCGTGATCCCGGGCGACGCGGCGCATCCCGGGGAGACGGTGCAGCAGGTGGGCGAGCGGGCGGACCGGGTGCTGGCCCGGGTCACGCCGCTGCTGTCGGGCGGCGACGTGGTCCTGGTGGCGCATGGCCACATGCTGCGGGTGCTCACCGCCAGGTACCTGTGCCTGGAGCCGTCAGCAGGCAAGCTGTTCCGGCTGGACACCGGCACGATCAGCACGCTCGGCCCGGAGCACGACGAGCCGGTCATCCTGTGCTGGAACGTCCCGCCCGCGGGTTAGACCAGGGCGTCAGCCGTCAAGCCCCTGGCCCAGCTTGGCCAGAGCGCCGAACGCCAGCCTGGGCTGCCAGCCGAGGCCCTGGTAACCCGCTGGCGGCCCGGCCTCGAGCATGGTCACCAGGCCGTAGCTGATCAGGTCCAGATCCTGGCGCGGGTCGGCGCGGCGCGGCAGGTTGTACCCGGCGAAGGTGAACCAGAACGCCAGGTCCACGCCCTCCTCCGCGAAGATCGCATGCAGGTCCGCCAGATACCTGACCTGCTCGGCCTCGTCCCGGATGTAGTCGCCGTCGAGCCGCGGCGGGTCGGCGGACTCGTCGATGATCGCCCAGCCCATGCCGCCGCGGTCGGCGGCGCCCGCGTAGCAGCAGCAGCCGAACTCGGTGACCGCGAGCGGCTTGCCGTGCCCGAGGTGCTTGCGCAGTTCGGCGCGGAACCCGCCGGCGTTGGCCGCGTCCCGGTAGGCGTCGGCCGACGCGATGTCGAACGGCCGCCAGTCGACCGGCTCCCACGGAGCGGCCGCGTAACTCACCGGGCCGGAGAAGCGCTCCCGGGCCGCGGCGGCGGTCTCGGCGAGGAAGCCGTTCAGCTTCGCGGGCATCGCGGCGAACGCGGCGTAGTGCTCCTGGCTGGGGGACTGCAGGAGCCTGACGCGCTCGAAGAAGTCCCCGCCGGGAAAGAAGCCGGCCGCGAACAGGGTCAGCTCGGCCCCGGTAACCAGGACTACCCGGGCACCGGAGCGCCGCAGGTGCTCGGCCCGGTCGGCGCAGTCCACGAGCAGCGGCGCAAGCTGCTCGGTCGGCAGCTCGCAGGGGAACGGGGAGAACCACACCTCCAGACCTTCCGCCGCGGCGCGCTCGGCGGCGATGCTCAGCCGCCCGGGCTCGCCGCCGGTTATCCGCACCGCGGTGCAGCGCAGCTCCGACGCGATGACCCGCATCTCGCGCCTGACGATCTCAGGGTCGAACTCCGGCCGGCTGATCTCGCCGCCCGGAGAGAACCCCGTGTCGTAGTTGATGCCCTTGCCGCGCATCGGTCTCCTCTCGCTGCCGGACGGGGCCGTGCCGGTGTGGGGTCGTTCACGGGCCCGATCAGCACTTTAGGCTCGGCCTATATATATGTCAAACCTAATCTTGTATTCGACCTAAGCAACAGTTATGGTGGCAGCATGACGACCGGACTACGCGAGCGCAGGAAGCAGGCGACCCGGCAGGCCATCGCCGACGTGGCGACGACGATGTTCCTGGCCCGTGGTTTCGAGCAGGTGACGATCGCCGACGTCGCGGCGGCGGCCGGGGTGGCCAAGATGACGGTCACGAACTACTTCCCGCGCAAGGAGGACCTGGTCTTCGACCGTGCCGAGGCCGTCATCCGCGGCCTGGCCGACGTCATAACCTCCCGGGCACCCGGTGAGAGCCTGCTCGCCGCGATCCGCCGCGACTACGCCGAGCGGGCGGCCGGGGCCGACGTGACGATCGGGCTGTCCAGCCCCGAGTTCGCGCGGATGATCGAGAACAGCCCGGTGCTCGCCAGCCGCGGCCCGGAAATGCTGTACGAGCGTGAACGGGCGCTCGGCGACGCCATAGCCGCCGAGACCGGCATCGATGATCCGCAGCAGCGGATCGCCGCCGCGCTGCTGTCGTCGGTACACCGGGTGCTGTACGCCGAGGCCACCCAGCGCAGCGTGGCCGGGGAACCACGCGAGCAGATCTGCGCCGCGCTCGGCGCCGCTGCCGACCAGGCCTTTGGCCTCCTCGAGCCGGCTCTCGGCGGCTACCTGGCGCGGCCCGCTGACGGCGCCGACTAGCCGCCAGGCCCGTAACTACCCGGTCGTGCCTGTATGAGCCTGCTCCTAGGGCACCGTCAGGACGACGTTGCCGGTCTTCTGCTCGGTCTCGACGTAACGGGTGGCCTCGACCACGTCGGCCAGCGGGTAGGTGCGGTCGATGACGGGGCGGTACTGGCCGGCCTCGATCAGGCCCTTGAGGAACTCCACGTCCTGCCGGGTGTAGCGGGGCGGGATCGGGAACACTACCTTCTTGTCCGCGAACCGGGTCCACCAGGCCCGGGGCACGTTGCTCAGGTGATCGGTGGCCAGGTAGATGCCGCCGGGGCGCAGGCAGGCGCGGCAGCGCCGGAACGAGTGCTTGCCCACCGCGTCGAAGATGACGTCCCAGGCCTGGCCGCCGACGGTGAAGTCCTCCCGCGTGTAGTCGATGACCTGACTGGCGCCGAGGGACCGGGCCAGGTCCAGGTTCTGGGGGCCGCACACCGCGGTGACCTCGGCGCCGAAGTGCGCGGACAGCTGGACCGCCGCGGTGCCGATGGAGCCTGAGGCGCCGTAGACCAGGATGCTCCGCCCGGTTCCTACGCGGGCCGGCCGCAGGCCCATCAGGGCCAGGATCGCCCCGTCGCAGACCGCCGCGGCCTCGGTGAAGCTCGCGCCGTCCGGCATGAGCGCCAGCGGCCCGGTTTCCCGCATGCACACGAACTCCGCGTGCGTGCCGAACCGCCAGGGGTTGACGCCGAAGACCTGATCGCCGGCCTTGAACCGGGTAACGGCCGGGCCGACGGCCTCGACCTCGCCCGCGAGCTCGCTGCCCAGGATGCGACGCCGCGGCAGGCTCAGGCCGCTGACCAGGCGGGCCACGGGCGGGGTGGCCGCACGATAGGCGGCATCGGACCGGTTGACCGTGGTAGCGCGGATCCTGATGCGGACCTCGCCTGGACCGGGCACCGGCCGCGGGACGTCCCGGAGCGCGAGGACGTCCGGCGGCCCGTAGCGGTCGCATACCACGGCTCTCATCGCTCTCCCCGGTTCAGTCAGTCGCGCAGGACCAGGCGCTGGTTCCGGCTGCCGGTCAGGCACACCGCGAGGCCCAGCACGCCGACGTCGCGCAACGCGGTGTCGGACAGCCCGGTGACGGCTAGGGAGATCACGATCTCCAGCATCAGCAGGCTGGCGAGGGCCGCCGAGGCGCGCGGGGCGATGCCCGCCACCAGCGCGGCGGCCAGGACGAGCAGCACCCAGCCGTGCGCCAGGACACCGATGATGGCCAGCGACGACGACTCGGAGATGACCGGCACGTACTGGGTCCACTGCCCGGGCTGCAGCAGCTCGTGATACCCGAACCAGGCGAACACCACGCCCAGCAGGATCCGCCCGGCGGTCGGCGCCCAGTCGGCGGTGATCGCGGCGGCCCGGCCGGCCAGCGTGAGGTCGCGCGCGGCCTCGGGCGCGATGGCCCCCGGACGGCCGGCTCCGGCAGACGGCAGCGGCTCGGGTTCGGCGGGCCCGGGAGAGGGGATCGGCAGGGTGACCGGAGATCTCGGGCCGCCGCTGGCCCAGCGCCTGCTCACCTGACGGTCCCGGCAACGGCCAGGTAGACCGCGATCCCGGCCGAGCGCGGCGCCACCGTCGCGGTGCCGCGCTGAGTCCAGCCGAGCACGGCCAGCAGCAGGCCGGCGATCCCCACGATGACCAGGACGGTGAGCCCCCGCGGTCCGACCGGGCGGGTCATCCTAATGCTCCCTCGGCTCGCCGGGTCTCCTCCCGCATCCAGGTCAGGTAGGCAGCCGACCCGGCCAGGATGGGCAGCGCGACGATCTCGGGTTCGTCGTAGCTGTGCCGTTCGGTGATGAAGGCGGCCAGTTCGTCGTAGCGGTCGGCGGGGAGCTTGAGCAGCACGAGCCACTCCTCGGCCCGCTCCAGGCCCCCGTCCCACCAGTAGACAGACGCCACCGGGCCGGCCACCTGCCCGCACGCGGCCAGCCGGGCCTCGACCGCGGCCCGGGAGAGCTCCATCGCCTCCGCGCGCGAGTCGGTCGTCGTCTGCACCTGGAGGTACTGCACCTCAAGGTCCGCCATGGCCCCGATCGTACGCTCACCGGGCCTAGTACGCTGGCCCGGATATCGCCTGGTCGGCGCCCGAGGCTCCCGGCAGGTAGCGGGGCGTGAAGGAGCATGCGTGGAACTGCTGTATTCCGGCAAGGTCCGGGATCTGTACGCGGATGGCGATGACCTCATCATGGTCGCCTCGGACCGGGTCAGCGTCTACGACGTGGTGCTGCCGACGCCGATACCGGACAAGGGCCGGGTCCTGACCCAGCTGTCCCTGTGGTGGTTTTCCCAGCTCAGCGACGTGATCGGCAACCACGTGATCTCCGGCACCGACGTTCCTGAGCCGTGGGCCGGACGCGCGATCAGGTGCCGGCGGCTGCGGATGCTGCCGCTGGAGTGCATCGCCCGCGGCTACCTGGCCGGCCTGGGGCTGGTGTCCTATAACGAGACGGGCGCGATCTCCGGCGTACGGCTGCCGCCCGGCCTCGGCGAGGGCTCCCGGCTGCCGGAACCGGTCTTCACGCCCACCACCAAGGCCGCGGCGGGCCACGACGAGCCGATGACCAGCGCCGAGGTCGCCGGGCTGGTCGGCGCGCCGGTGGCGGCCGACCTGGAGCGGGTCACGCTGGAGGTGTACCGGCGCGGGGCGGAGCTGGCCGCCGCCCGCGGCATCGTCATCGCCGACACCAAGCTGGAGTTCGGGCTGCTTGACGACGGGACAGTGATGCTCGCTGATGAGGTGCTGACCCCGGATTCGTCCAGGTTCTGGCTGGCCGCCGACTGGCAGCCCGGCCGCCCGCAGCGTTCGCTGGACAAGCAGTTCCTGCGCGACTGGTCATCAGGCCTGGAGTGGGACCGGCGGCCGCCCGGTCCGGCCATCCCGCCCGACATCGTGGCCGCCACCCGGGCCCGCTACCTGGAGCTGTACTCGCGGCTGACCGGCGGCGACCTCGGGTGAGCCGGCCTGCCCGGCCGCTACCCGCCTGACTTGACGCAGGTATAGGCGCCGTACAGGCGGCCGGCGTACTCGACGCTCTCGATCTCGAAGCCGGCCTGGGCCAGCAGCGGCTCGAGCAGCCACCGGTAGGTGCTGAACTCGGTGCGGATGTGCTCGGCGTAGTCCGCGCCGGTGTACCCGGCGGCGGGATCGGTGGCCGCGCCGTCCATCCAGCCGGCGAACAGCGCGGCGGCTTCGGCCGGGCGGAAGTCGTAGATCAGGTCGCGCAGCCGGAACACGCCGCCGGGTCGCAGCATCCGCGCGATCCGGTCCAGGGCGATGCCCTTCCAGAAGTCAGGCAGCTGATGCAGCGCGTGCCGGGTGTACACGCCGTCGGCGGGCGGCCCGGAGTGCTCGTAGCTGAGGAAGCCGGCCCGGACGCACTCCAGGTTGGCCAGCCCGGCGGCCGCCGCGCGCTCGCGCAGCACCGCCTGCATGGCCGGCGAGACGTCCACCGCCGTCACGTGCCCGAACCGGCGCGCCGCGGCCAGCGCGAACTGCCCGGACCCGGCCCCGATGTCTACCACGGTCGAGGTCCCGTCCAGGCCCTGCGCCGCGAAGATGGCTAGGTCCTCTTCCGGGCCGGGATACCCCTGTTTCCTGTCGTAGCCCGCCACGAACTCAGGGTCGAGATGCTCGGGCCCGGCGTGAGCCAGTTCGTCGACCATCCAGGACTCAGCCATGCGGTTCATTGTGCCCTGGCCCCGCCCGTCTGCCCCCGCCGCCCGTACCGGGTCCCGCCTGTCTGCCCCGCCCACTTGCCCCGATCCTCCGATACCGTATAATTCATTTTCGTGATATCCGAAAATGGAACTCCCGAGAATGGACTACCCGGAACCGTACTGGCGGTGCAGCGGGCGGCGCATCACACGGTGCACGCGCTGAGCGGGGCGCTGGCCGACCTTAACCTGACCGCGGCCGAGATCAACGTGCTGGCCAACCTGGCCGGCCGGGGGGCGCTGAACGTCCGTGAGCTCAGCACCGGGACCGGCACCCGGTCCAGCACGCTGACCGGCGTCCTGGACCGGCTGGAGAGCCGCGGCTACCTCAGCCGGGAGCTTGACCCGACCGATCGCAGGTCGTTCCGGCTGCCGCTGACCGAGGCTGGCCAGGCGGTCGCGGCCCGGGTGCAGGCGGCCGTCACGGGCCTGGAGCGAGACGCGCTGGCCGGGCTGTCCGCCACCCAGATCGCAGGCTTTCACGCCGTCGTCAACGCCCTGCTGGAGGCCTGATGCCGCACCCGCACGACTCCCCCGGCTCCCACGAGCCGCACCCTTCGCACGAGCCGCATGACCTTTCCGGGCTGGGTGATCCCGAGCTGGCGGCGATCCTGCCCGGGATTGCCGGACCCGGCGGGCAGTTCAGGCACCGGCAGCACATCAACCTGGCCTACTACGCCATTCGGCGGTACGGGATGCCGGAGGCCATCGGCAAGATCTGCGGCTGGATCCGCCACCTTACGGCCTATGAGCGGGCGCCGCAGAAGTACCACTACACGGTCTCGCGGGCCTGGGTGGAACTAGTCGCGCATCACGTCGCCGCCGATCCGGGCTGCCCCGACTTCGGCGCCTTCGCCGACCGGAATCCCGCGCTGCTCGACAAGCGGCTGCTCAGCAGGCACTACCGGTCGTCGACGCTGGCCGCGGGCCCGGCACGCAGCGGCTGGGTCGAGCCGGACCTGCTGCCGTTCCCCTGGCCGGCTCAGGACAGTACGGCGGGCTGATCGATCACCCAGCGCCAGCTGCCGTCCGGCTGGCGGCGGGCGATCTCGACGGTGGCGCCGCCGCCCGGCAGTCGCGTCGAGGTCAGGGCCAGGTCTGCGTTCCTGATCACCGGCTGCTGCCCGGCCGAGGCGAATGACGGCCTGCCTGCCAGCAACTCGGCGTACGCCTGGCGGATCTGCTCGTGCCCGGCGGCCAGGTGCCTGCGTTGCTCGTGGCCCACGATGCCGCAGATCATCTCACCGGGATACGACATTTCCGCCTGCCTGGCATCGGTAGCTACAGCCGCTGTCGATTTCGGCCCGCGCCGTTCGTGTGGGAGGTGAGAGGCACGTACCTGGTCGGCCTCGCCACCGATCGGCAGCGCAACCGGCGCCGCCGTATGAACCAACGGAGGCCTGGAATGGGTCGGATCGTGGTGATGAACCATGTCACGCTGGACGGCGTGATGCAGGGACCTGGCGGCGCGGACGAGGACACCCGGAGCGCGTTCACGCAGGGTGGCTGGGCCCAGCGATCGGTTACGCCTGATGACGCCACGGGCAAGGCGATGGGCGAGAGGATGGCGGCCGGGGGCGGCTTGGCCGGATGGCTGTTCGGACGGCGTACATACGAGCAGCTGCTGGCTACCTGGAACGCCCGGGGCGGCCCGTTCAAGGACGCGCTGAACAACTCGCCCAAGTACGTGGTGTCCACCGCTCTCGAAGAGCCCCTGCCGTGGCCCAACTCGACGCTGCTGAGCGGCGATATCGTTGACGCCCTGCGGGTGCTCAAGGCGCAATCCGCCGGTGTCCTGGCCATCATGGGCAGCGGCGTGCTGATCGGCTCGCTGATGGCGGCGAACCTGATCGACGAGTACCTGCTGATGATCCACCCGCTCGTGCTCGGCACCGGAGGACGGCTGTTCCCGGCGGGCGTGCACGTGTCGCTGCGGCTTACCGACAGCGTCACGACGCCCGCCGGCGTGGTGATAGCCACTTATGAGCCGGCCAGGGACGAAACGTGAACGAGCCGCTCCGGAAAGAAGGCAGCCGACCATGAAGCAGTACCTGCTCAGCATCTACCAGCCAGACGGCGACCCGCCACCAGCCGAAATACTGGCGCCGATCATGCGCGACGTAGGTGCGGTGGAGGAGGAGATGCGGTCAGCGGGGGCCTGGGTGTTCTCCGGCGGCCTGCACGCGCCGGGCACCGCGACGGTGGTTCATCCTCGCCAGGAGGGGATGCCGATGACGGACGGACCGTATGTGGAGGGCAAGGAGCACATCGGCGGCTTGACCATCATCAAGGCGGTCGACCTCGATCAAGCGCTCGAGTGGGGGCGAAAGCTCGCGCGCGCGACGACCCTCCCGATCGAGGTACGCCCGTTCCATGGCGAGCTGGAAGACTGACGGCGGGCGTGCCGGCCGTCCCTCACTCGGAGATCGAGCGTGTGTTCCGCGAGCAGTACGGGCGCGCCGTGGCGGTCCTGGTCCGGGTGTTCGGCGACATCGACCTGGCCGAGGAAGCAGTCCAAGATGCGTTCACCGCGGCGGTGGCGAGCTGGCCCGGCAGCGGCCTGCCGCCGGCCCGGCCGGCTGGATCATCACCACGGCCCGCAATCGCGCGATCGACCGCTTGCGCCGCGAGTCGTCCCGTCATGACCGCCACGCCCAGGCGATGCTGCTGCAGGCGCGCGGCGAGCCGCACGAGGAGAGCCCGGTGGCCGATGATCGCCTGCGCCTGATCTTCACCTGCTGCCACCCCTCGCTGGCCCGGGGCGTCCAGGTAGCGCTGACGCTGCGGCTGCTCGGCGGGCTGAGCACACCCGAGATCGCGCGGGCGTTCTTGGTCCCCGAGTCGACGATGGCCCAGCGGCTGGTACGCGCGAAGGGAAAGATCCGCGACGCCGGCATCCCCTACCGGGTCCCCAAGGAGGCCGACCTGCCGGACCGCCTCGCGTCGGTGCTCGCCGTCATCTACCTGATCTTCAACGAGGGCTACGCCGCCAGCTCAGGTGACCGGCTGATCCGCGAGGAGCTGACCAAGGAAGCGATCCGCCTCGGCCGGCTGCTGGTCGAGCTGATGCCGGACGAGCCGGAAGCGGTCGGGCTCTTGGCGCTGATGCTGCTCGAACAGGCACGCAGCCAGGCGCGCAGCACCGCGGAGGGAAGGCTCATTCCGCTGCCCGAGCAGGATCGCAGCCGCTGGGACCGCAGCCTGATCCAGGAGGGACAGGAGCTCGTGCGCCGGTGCCTGCGGCGAAAGCAGCCAGGGCCCTACCAGATCCAAGCCGCGATCAACGCCGTCCACAGCGACGCGCCTGCCGCTGCGCAAACCGACTGGACTCAGATCCTCGCGCTCTACGACCAGCTCCTGGCGATCACCCCGATCCCGATCGTCGCCCTCAATCGCGCTGTCGCGGTCGCGGAGATCGACGGCCCGCAGGCGGCCCTCGCACTGCTCGAGGAACTGCCCCTCGAGCACTACTACCTCTTCCACGCGATCCGGGCCGATCTCCTGCGACGCCTCGACCGCGCAGACCAAGCTGAGGCTGCCTACCGCGCAGCGATCGAACGCACCGGCAACGCCGCCGAGATCGCCTTCATGAAGGAGCGGATCTCAGCCATCAGAGCCGCCACGTCATGAGCACTACAAAATGGCGTGTACCCAGTTGACCTTCCCCCTTGGGCAAGCCCCAGCATGGATGGGTCGGTCCGGCCCGAGGAGGGACGCGTGGAACTGGTGACGATCGGGGCGTTCGCCCGCGCCTCGCGCCTGTCGCCCAAGGCACTGCGCCTCTACGATTCGCTCGGCCTGCTGACGCCCGCGCACGTCGACGAGGTTTCCGGCTACCGGTTCTACCGCGCCGAGCAGCTGGAACGGGCGCGCCTGGTGGCCTGGCTGCGGCGCCTCGGTATGCCGCTAACCCGGATCCGGGTGGTCTGCGACCTGACCGCTGACGCCCCGGAGCAGGCGGCCGAGCAGATCGCCGCGTACTGGGCGGAGACCGAGGCCGAACTGGCCAGTAGGCGAGCGCTGGCCAGCTACCTGATCGGCTACCTGGCCGGAGAGGAAACCGCCGTGCCCGCACCTCGGCCCGCGCTGGCCATCCGCTACGCCGCCCGCTCGGACATCGGCCGCCATCGCGACCGGAACCAGGACACCGCCTATGCGGGCGGGCGGCTGCTGGCCGTGGCCGACGGGTGCGGCAGCGGCGGGGACCAGGCCAGCGCGGCCGTCATCGATGCGCTTAAGCCGCTGGAAGCCGCGCTGCCGGCCGGGAACCTGCTGAACGCCATGGCCGAGGCAGTACGGCAGGCCGGCCCGGCGGTGCGGAACCTGGCGGCCGCCGACCCAGGGACCGGCACCACGCTGACGGCGATGCTCTGGTCCGGGTCGCAGCTGGCCCTGGTGCACGTCGGCGACACACGGGCGTACTTGCTGCGCGATGGCGATCTGTTCCAGATCACCCACGATCACTCGGTGGTGCAGGCGCTGCTTGACGAGGGCAAGATCACCCCGGAGGAGGCCGATACGCACCCGCAGCGGTCGCTGCTGTTGCAGGCGATCGGCGACGGCCGGGGGGCCGAGCCAGACGTCTCCCTGCACGACGCCCAGTCCGGGGACCGCTACCTGCTGTGCTCGGACGGCTTGACCGGCGTGGTCTCGGCGGCGCTCATCCAGGACGCGCTGAGCGCGGCCGGTGATCCGGAGCTGGCCGTCGGGCGGCTGATCGACCTGGCCAACCAGGCGGGCGGCCCGGACAACATCGCCTGCGTGGTCGCCGACGTCATCGAGGATCAGGACGGCTGACCGTGCGCGGCGCCCGGAGGAGATGGAAAAGGCCATGCGTCAGCACGCGCCGAAGCGCCGCTGACGTTTCCCGGTGTTGCGCAGGCCGCATCCGGGCCCAGCAGTTGCGAATTCCTGGATTGCATCTGCAATTGCGCGGTTGGCACATGGGCGCGGATCCCGGACGCGCCGCGCAATTGCGCGGAAGCGCGGCTATTGCCGCGGCGCCATCGCAGCTAGGACACCACGCGCGAGCCAGCGCGCGGCCATCCGGATGGAGCCGAGTTAACCGCCCGGTATCAGTTTGGCGAATCAGGGCCGGGCATGAATTCCGGCCCGCAGAATTTGAATACTGCACGCAACGTGGCCGGCACGTGACATAATGACGAAAACGCTTTTCTCCAGGAGACATCACGCATGAACTCCGGCAACAGCAGGCCAGCCGCCGAACTGTCATGCCGGCCAGCGCAGGATGACGCCATCGACTCCGGTACCGCCGATGACGGCGGCAGCGGCACGTCGGCGCAGCCTGCTGGAGCCCCGCGACCTCTGCAGGACATCCAGGACATCATCGACAAGCTCGCCGCGGTCACGCAGCAGCTTGGCAGGCCGGCGAGCAGCCTGCACGGTTCATCGCGCTAACGGGCTGCGACCTGGCGATCCGGGTCTATCCGGCCTAACCCGGTCCGGCTCCGCAGCAGGCGGGCGCTCTCAGCCGGGCTCAGGGCGGCCGCGCGGAGCAATGCGAAGGCGCGGACATAGCGGGCGACTTCTTCCTGGCTCTCCAGATAGACACCTCCGGACAGCGCCTCGAGATGCACCACGCCCAGGCTCGGCGCATCGGGAAACCGCAAGATGGCCAGCGAGCCGCCGCCCGCGGCCGCGTGCGCTCCGGCCGAGAACGGCAGCACCTGGATTGTGACCGCCGGGAACTCGCTGCTCAGCTTCGCGAGGTAGCCGATCTGCCCGGCGAGCACGTCCGCGCCGCCCACCGCCTGGTGCAGGGCGCCCTCGCCGAGCACTACGCCGAGCCGCCGACTGCCGTTCAGCACCGCCTGCCGTCGCACGGCCTTGGCTGCCACCGCGTCCTCCCGCTGCTGATCGGTCAGGTAGCCCGGCTCGGCGGCGGCGATGGCGCGGGCGTACTCGTCGGTCTGCAGCAGGTCGGGTATGAGCTGCGCCTCGTAGGTCATGATCTCGGCGGCGGCGGACTCCATGATCACGTAGTCCAGGTAGTCGTCGGTCAGGACCTCCGCGTAGGGGTGCCACCAGCTGTGCTGGCCGCCACGGCTGGCGATGGCCACCAGCGCGAGCTGCTCGCTCGCGGGGACTCCGTACTCGGCCAGCAGCTCGCGCAGCTCCTTTGGCCTGATGCCGCGCTGGCCGGTCTCGATCCTGCTGATCTTCGAGCGGTCACACTCCAGGACCCGGGCCGCGTCTTCGAGCGCATAGCCCACGCTCTCCCGGTACCGGCGCAGCGCGCCGCCGACCAGGCGCCGCCGCACGGGGGGATCTCCGGTCACGGTTCCTACCTTCCTGCGGATTTCTCGCCGCAAAGCGAGGTATGTCGTACTTCAGGAGCAACGTAGCACCTTAAGTAGTCCAGATTCGGCAAGGACACGCCCGATGGGTGGCTGGGAAGCGGCTGAGCGGGTTAGGGGTGGAGGCGGGCAAGGGCGGCTAGGACGCGGGTCTCTGATACGGGGGCGCGTGTGCCCAGGGTCTGAGCGAACAGGCTGACTCGCAGTTCCTCGAGCATCCACCGGGCCTCGGTGACGTCCTCGTCGTGCCGCCGGGCGGCGGGCAGGTCCGCCACGGCCTGCCGGTAAGCCTGCTCGGCCCGCTGCGCGATCGCCATGCTGGCCGCATCCCGGGCCGGGCTCTCCGGCAGCTTGTCCAGCCGCCGCTGGATCCCGCGCAGGTAGCGGGTCAGGTGCGGCAGCCGCCGGTAGCCGGTGGCGGCGACGAAACCAGGGAAGACCAGCCCCGACAGCTGCTCGCGCATATCAGCCACGGCCGGCCGCACGGCGTCGCCGCGCAGGTCGTCGAGCCTGGTCTCGACCGCATGCGCCAGCCGGAGCGCCGATTCCACGTGTGTCACCACCGCGGCGGTCACCTCGTGCAGCCGGGACCGCACCGCGGCCGACAGCCGCGCGAAGCCCTCGGGCTCCCAGGCCGGGCCACCCGCCTCGGCCATCAGGAAATCGGCGGCGCAGTTCACGCAGTCGGCGAACAGCGCCGCTACGCCGCCGTGCGGGTTGCGGCTGAGGGCCAGCTTGGCCTGCGTGGACAGGCGGTCGGCGATGGACTTGACCGGCGACGGCGCCGCGATCAGGATCAGCCGCCTGGTCCCGGCCCACATGGCCGCGCGGGCCGCGCTCTCGGTCTCGAACAGGCGGAGGTCAACCGCCTGGCCCGCGTCGAACAGGGCCGGGTAGGCGACCAGTGTGCCCTCACGGAACACCTTCGGCAGCGGGCCGAAGTCCCACGAGGTCAAGCCCGAGCGGGTCAGGCCCGCGGCCGCCTGGGACAGCACGGCGCGCAGCTTCGGTCGCAGCTGGCGCTGCAGCTCGGCGACGTCCTTCCCCTCGGCCAGAACCCGGTCCCCGTCGGTTACCCGGACCGTGAGACGCAGGTGCGCCGGCAGCTTCGTGGCGTCCCAGGCGTCCCGCGGTACGGTCACGCCACGCAGCGCGCGCAGTTCGTGGGCCACGGCGTCACGCAGGTCACCTGATGGCGGCCCGAGGCGGGCCACCACCTCACGCGCCACGTCGGGCGCCGGTACCAGGTCCCGCCGCAGGGCCTTAGGCAGTGACCGGATCATCTCGGTGACCAGCTCGGTCCGCAGCCCAGGCACCTGCCAGGAGAATTCGGCCGGATCGACCTGGTTGAGCCTGCTCAGCGGGATGTCGACGGTCACGCCGTCGGCCTCGCTGCCCGGCTCGAAGGCGTACGACAACGACAGGGTCTTGAGCCCGGCGGACTGCGAGGTCCAGATGTCGGGATAGGAGTCCGTACTGACCTGCGCGGCATCGTCGCTGAGCAGGTCGGCGGCTCTGAACGTGAGCAGATCGGGATCGGCCCGGCGGGCCTGCTTCCACCAGCTGTCGAAGTGCTGCGCCGAAACCACCTCGGCGGGAATGCGCGCGTCGTAGAAGGCGAACAGCTCGTCCTCGCCGACCACCAGCCCCCGGCGGCGGACGCGGTGCTCGAGTTCGGTGGCCTCGGCCAGCAGGCGCCGGTTCTCGGCGAAAAACCGGTGACTGGTCTGCCAGTCGCCTTCGACCAGGGCGTGCCTGATGAACAGCTCCCGCGCGGCGGCCGGGTCGATGCGCGCGTAGCCCACCTTGCGGTCGGTGACGATCGGCACCCCGTACAGGGTGACCTTCTCCAGCGCCACGGCCGCGCCGCGCTTCTTCTCCCAGTGCGGCTCGCTGTAGCTCCGCTTGACCAGGTGCCTGGCCAGCGGCTCGACCCACTCCGGCTCGATGCGCGCCACCGTGCGCGCCCACAGCCGGGACGTCTCCACCAGCTCGGCGGCCACGATCCAGTCCGGGGCCTTCCGCACCAGGGACGAGCCGGGGAAGATGGCGAACCTGGCGTTGCGGGCGCCCAGGTACTCCGCCCGCGGCCGCCGCCCGCCGGCCGCGCCGGACGGCGCCGAGGATGCGAGCCGGGCAGGCTCAGCCCTCCCAGTCTGGTAGAGCATGCCGATCTGGGACAGCAGGCCAGCTAGCAGGGAGAGGAGAACCACGGTCCGTTCGGCCGAAGTGGAATCGACCGCCACCCCGATGTCGCCGGCCAGCCTTTGCAACTGCCCTACCAGGTCCTGCCATTCGCGTACCCGCAGGTAGTTCAGGTACTCGGCGCGGCACAGGCGCCGGAAGGCGGACGAGGACAGCTCGCGCTGGCGGTCGGCCAGGTACTGGAACAGGTTCACGTAGGCGGTGAAGTCCGAGTCGGGGTCGGCGAACCTGCGGTGCTTGTCGTCGGCGGCCTGCTGCGCGTCCATGGGCCGCTCGCGCGGGTCCTGGATGGACAGGGCCGCGGCGATGATGAGCACCTCGCGGACGCACCCGTTCCGGTCGGCCTCCAGGATCATCCGGCCGATCCTCGGGTCCACGGGCAGCCGGGCCAGCTTGCGCCCCAGGCCGGTGATGCGGCCGTCTTTGAACGCGTTCAACTCGGCCAGCAGAATCAGGCCGTCGGCGATGTTGCGGGCGTCGGGCGGGTCGATGAAAGGGAACTTCGGCACGTCGCCTAGGCCGATCGCCGCCATCTGCAAGATGACCGAAGCCAGGTTGGTGCGCAGGATCTCCGGTTCGGTGAACTCGGGCCGGGATTCGAAGTCGGCTTCGGAGTAGAGCCGGATGCAGATCCCGTCCGCGGTACGGCCGCAGCGGCCCTTGCGCTGGTTGGCGGAGGCCTGCGAGATGGGCTCGATGGGCAGCCGCTGCACCTTGGTCCCGCGGCTGTACCGGGAGATGCGCGCGGTGCCCGGGTCGATGACGTAGTGGATGCCGGGCACGGTGAGCGAGGTCTCGGCCACGTTGGTGGCCAGCACCACCCGCCGGGTGAAGCTGGAGGCCGGGCGCCGCTCGAAGACCCGGTGCTGTTCGGCGGCCGACAGCCGGCCGTACAAGGGCAGCACCTCGAGCCGGTCCCGCCCCGGAGAGCCGGCCAGCAGGTCCGCGGTGTCCCTGATCTCGCGCTCGCCGGACAGGAAGACCAGGATGTCCCCGGGTCCTGCGGTGGACAGCTCGTCGATGGCGTCGCTGATGGCCTGGCCCTGGTCGGCGTCCTCGCCGGTCTCGATGGGGCGGTAGCGCACCTCGACCGGGTAGGTCCGGCCGGAGACCTCGACGATCGGCGCGTCCCCGAAGGCCGCGGCGAACCGCTCCGGGTCGATGGTGGCCGAGGTGATGATCACCTTGAGGTCAGGGCGGGCAGGCAGCAGCTGCCGCAGGCAGCCGAGGATGAAATCGATGTTAAGGCTGCGCTCGTGCGCCTCGTCGATGATCAGCGTGTCGTAGCGGCGCAGCTGCCGGTCGCGGGCCAGTTCGGCCAGCAGGATGCCGTCGGTCATCACCTTGATCAGCGTGTTGTCGGACGACACGTCGGTGAACCGGACCTGGTAGCCGACCGCCTCGCCAAGCGGGCTGCCGAGTTCCTCCGCGATCCGCTCGGCCACGGTGCGGGCCGCCAGGCGGCGCGGCTGGGTGTGGCCGATCTGCCCGGTGACGCCGCGGCCTAGCTCGAGGCAGATCTTGGGGATCTGGGTCGTCTTGCCCGAGCCGGTCTCCCCCGCGATGATCACCACCTGGTGGTCGCGGATGGCCTCGGCAATCTCGTCTTTGCGCTGGCTGACCGGGAGCTCGGGCGGGTAGGTGATCGGCGGCATGGCCGCCCGGCGCGCGGCCCGGGCCGCAACCAGCTGCTCGGCGCGCGGTCCCGCCGATCCGGACCGGCCGCGCCCGGAACGCCTCGGCCGGGAGCGCCCGGACCCGCGCTCGGCGTGCGTCTCGGTGAGCTTGGGCTGCGCCTCGGGCGCGGCAAGCTCAGCGTGCGACGACATCGTGGATCGCGACTCCATACCGGCCGGAAGAATAAGTCAGATTGCCCCCAGGACATAACACTTTTCCGCCGCACATCCTTCCTGAGCTGGTCAGGGGCCGGTGTAGGTGATCTTGATCAGCGTCGGCGTCTCGACCGTGGTCGTGGCCACCGTGTTGCCGTTCTCCGTCATGTTGATCACCGTGTCCTGGCCCGCCTGCACGACGTTTTCCAGGCCCTCGCCGCCGACGGCGGAGTCGAAGTAGATCTCGCCGAAGTTCGGCAGCTGCGCCTGGGCGCCGTTGACGAAGGGCCGCTCGAGGACCCACTCGACCTGGTTCTCCAGCGAGGTGGTGCCACCCGGCGCGCTGAAGTAGCGCCACCCGGTGTAGGTGCCCTGGGTGAGGTTGATCATGCTGTAGGACGCCTCGGTCGGGGACTGCAGGCAGACCAGGCCGGACATGGTGTCCCCGAAGCTGACCGGGAAGTTCGAGATCGCCTGCCAGCTGTTCGGGTACCACTCGAACCAGGCGTAGCACTGCTTGAGCAGGAACGGGTTCTCGGTCGACACGAGCTGCAGCGTGCCGATCTGGGTCACGTCGTCGTTTCCGTCGATCCCGATCCAGGACAGGCACTGCCAGATCCCCGTGCCGCCGCCCGGCGGAGGCATCACATCCGGGACGTTCCATTCACCGGTGACCCAGCCGAACGCCTGGCCGGCCGGGGCGTGCACCACGGTGCCCGACCAGGTGGGGTTGGTCGTCGTCATGTCCGGCTGCGGCCGGGGCTGACGCTCGATGCCCGGCGCCAGCTCCTGCACCGGCGTGAACTCGGGCGTGATGTACCTGAGCTGGCGAGAGAACACGGCGTCCCAGCGGGCCGCCAGGTCCGGCTGGGCCGCCGGGTCGGGCCGCTGCGGCAGGCCGTAGCGCCGCAGTTCGAGCGGCGACGCGGCGCGCGGGTCGAAGCCGTCGGCCGGCCTGGGCTGGATGCTAATGCCGGCTGGAGTGGTGCTGGTGGCCATGAGTGCCTCCGTAGTTCTCGGTGGTCGTTTGCCGTTCCCCTACAGATCGGAGCGCGCCGCACGACCGTAGATACGGCGGCCGGCTCTTCAGCTGAGCGCCGGACCGCAGGGCCGGAGTGGTTGGATGGGGCGCATGAGCGAGGTGCTGTCATTTGTTCCCGCGCTGTCCCGTCCGGAGTTGCTCGCCGCGCCGGTGGCGGCGGCGTTGCGCGACTGGCCGGACGCGGAAGAGGTCCTGGTGGCCGAGATCGATCCCGCGCTGGCGGACACCGCAGCGTTCTGCGAGCGGTACGGCGTGTCCCCGGAGGAGTCCGCGAACTGCGTGGTCATCGCGGGCAAGCGCGGCGGGAACACGATGTACGCGGCTTGCATGATCCTGGCGACCACCCGAGCGGATGTGAACGGCCTGGTCCGCAGGCACATAGATGCGCGGAAGGCGTCGTTCGCGCCGGTCGAGGCGGTGACGGCCGCCGCGAGTATGGAATACGGCGGGATCACGCCGATCGGGCTGCCCGCGGACTGGCCGGTCCTGGTCGACGAGGCGGTGGCCAAGACCGGCAGCGTGGTGATCGGCTCCGGTATCCGCGGCTCCAAGCTGCGGCTTCCCGGGCACCTGGTGGCCGCGCTCCCGGGCGCGCAGGTACTGCCCGGACTGGGCCTACCGGTTAACCCGTAGAGCTGCCAACCGAGTGCTCGCGTCCGGCGCGCGGCCACCCGGGGACCCAGCGGTACACCAACGTCACCCTGCTCTACCCGGGAACGCGCCCGCCGGTCTACAACGGCCACCGCTGGGTGGAGGGCCCGTCCACCGTTACCAGATCGCTGTAGGCCTGACTCGGTTGTCAGCTGAAGCGGCGTGTCAATTTGACAGCCGGGTTGACCGACGGCATGCTGAGTGAGGTTGACAAACAAGACACCTCGTTCGGTGAGGCGTCTTCACGGACATAGGCCACTGATCCCAACCGTCGAGAGACGCTCCGGATCAGGACACCTCTCCCCGGCCTAAGGGGTGAGGCCAAGTGGCTGGCGATCAGATCCCGTGGTCAGGTCGCAATACGCCGTGGAGTGCCAAAGCTCTTACGAGAGAGGTGACGCCAGGATTACCACCCTCCTGGCCAGTGTTTCCTCGAGTGTCATGCGGACAGTGCCTTAACGGCACGTGCGGCTTGGCGCCCCCGTGCGTCGCGACAGAAGGGAGGCACGCGATGGACTCTGATAGTCCGGGCCGAAGTTGGCCCATCTCGCCGCTGCTTTCCCATCCTGTTCCGGCACACGCCCGGCCCTGAAGGTTGACCCGCTGAACTTAGCTGATCTGAATCCCGGCTGTCCCTGACCTGAGCCCCCGCTCGGGCCGGGCAGGCTGGCTTGCGTACCAAGCCGAGGGTCTTCTGGGCGTGTGCCCCTGATCTCGTCCGATCTCGTGACGTGAAAGGGGTGTTCACTATGGCCGCCATTACCCGCTCCCGCCCCGTGCTCGACAACACTGTCCTCGATGACGCGCACGTGGGAGACATCCGCGGCGCGCTCGGCACGATCGCGGTCGACGACTTCGCTCCGCGCCACGGCTTGTCCGCCAAGCTCAAGACGCTGCTGGCCATCGTGGGCCCCGGGCTGATCGTGATGTGCGGCGACAACGACGCCGGCGCGTTCTCCACCTACGGGCAGGCGGGACAGAACTACGGCACCCGGCTGCTGTGGACGCTGCTGCTGCTGGTTCCCGTGCTGTACGTGAACCAGGAAATGGTGCTGCGGCTCGGCGCGGTCACCGGCATCGGGCACGCCCGGCTGATCTTCGAGCGGTTCGGCAAGTTCTGGGGCGCGTTCTCGGTCATCGACCTGTTCATCCTCAACGCGCTGACCATCGTGACCGAGTTCATCGGCATCACGCTGGCGGCCAGCTACCTGGGCGTGCCGAAGGCGGTCGCGGTGCTGCTCGCCGCCGTGGTGATCATGGCCGCCGCGTTCACTGGCAGCTTCCGCCGGTTCGAGCGGATCGCGATCACGTTCTGCGCCGGGTCGCTGCTGCTGATCCCGCTGGTCCTGCTCACCCACCCGAACGTCGGGCAGGTGGCGCGTGGTTTCGTGGTGCCCGGGCTGCCCGGCGGTTCGGGCCAGATGGCGACGGTCATGCTGCTGATCATCGGCATCGTCGGCACCACGGTGGCGCCGTGGCAGCTGTTCTTCCAGCAGTCCTACGTGATCGACAAGCGGATCACGCCCCGGTTCATGCGCTACGAGAAGGCCGACCTGTGGATCGGCATCGTGATCGTGGTGGTCGGCGCGGCCGCCGTGATCGGCGCCACCGCCGCCGCCTTCGCCGGGACCAAGGGAGCGGGCAACTTCACCGACTCCGCCGGGCTGGCCCACGGCATCGCGGCCTACGCGGGCCGCGCCGCGGGAGTGGTGTTCGCGGTCGCGCTGCTCGACGCCTCCATCATCGGGGCGTTCGCGGTCTCGCTGTCCAGCGCGTACGCGATCGGCGACGTGCTCGGCCTCAACCACTCGCTGCACCGCGGTCTCCGGCAGGCCAAGGGCTTCTACGCCATCTACGCCGCGCTGATCGCGGGGGCCGCGGCCATCGTGCTGATCCCCGGCACTCCGCTCGGGCTGCTGACCGAGGGCGTCCAGGCCCTGGCCGGCGTGCTGCTGCCCAGCGCCACGGTGTACCTGCTCCTGCTGTGCACCGACCGCGCGGTGCTCGGCCCGTGGGTCAACGGCCGCAAGACCACCATGTTCGCCGCGACCGTGGTCGCGCTGCTGGTCGCGCTGTCGGTGGTGCTGACCGCCTCGGTGCTGTTCCCGGCCATCACCGCCCGGCAGATCGTCGAGATCCTCTGCGCGTGCGGGGTGGCCTCGGCGGTCGGCGGGGCTTGGACCCTGATCCGGGCCCGCCGCTCGGGTGGCCAGGTCCCGGTCGACCGCACCGGCCGGGACAACTGGCGGATGCCGCCGCTGGCCACGGTGGCCAAGCCCGTGATGTCCACCGGCCGCAAGGTCGGCCTGGCGGTGCTGCGGTCCTACCTGGCCATCGCGATGGTCCTGGTCGTGGTCAGGCTCGTCCAGATGGCCATCGGGCACTGACCCGCCGCACGGGTGGCCCCGAGTTCTCGGGGCCACCACCGGGAGGTGGCGGCAAGCGCGGACCGACACCAATAGTCTTAGCCGGGTGAGACAGGTAACCGCACCCCCACCAGCCAGGGTGGCTACGCCCTCCCGGGACGGATTTGTGCTGCTGGCCGGGGTCATCGCGTTCGGCGTTTCGCTGGCCTGCTATCTCGCGTATGTCCTCATCCATCCGCTGCGATGGACGCTTAACCCAGGTGACCTGCATGTTTACGTAGGTGGCGGGCTAATCGTCCGGCACATCCTGCCGGTGTACAACCCGCACCTGGCCGCGCCGCTTTATGACTGGCCGGGCTTCCGCGGAGAAAACCTGCAATTCACTTACCCGCCCTTCGCGGCGGTGGTGTTCGCGGTGGTGTCGTTCATTCCGTGGTCGCTGCTCAAGGGGCTATCCGTCGCGGCGAATCTCGCCCTCCTGCTGGCGGCCCTGTGGGTCACCTTCCGGGCCCTGGGCTACCGGTCCGGCCGGGTGCGACTGGGGGCCACGCTGCTCACCGCGGCGGTCGTGCTGTGGACCGAACCTGTGCTGCGCACGATCTATCTCGGCCAGGTCAACCTGGCCCTGATGGCGCTGATCTTGTGGGACCTGACCCAGCCCGACACCAAGTCCAGCCGGTGGTGGAAGGGCGCGGGTGTCGGCATCGCCGCGGGAATCAAGCTGATCCCGCTGATCTTCATTCCGTACCTGCTGCTGGCCAGGAAGTTCCGTCAGGCCGCGGTCGCGGCCGCGGCGTTCGTCGTTACGGTGCTCGCTGGATGGGTGTTCCTGCCCTCCGACTCCGACCAGTGGTGGCTGCACGGGATGTTCCTGGCCAGCCGCCGGACCGGGTTCGTTTCCTGGGGCGGCAGCCAGTCCCTGTGGGCGCTGCTGGCCCGGATGGATCGCGGCGTCGCCGCGGCTAAGCCGACATGGCTGGTCGCGGCGGTGCTGATCGGCCTGCTCGGCGTGACAGCCGCGGCGATCCTGGACCGGGCCGGGCATCAGGTGCCGGCCATCCTGGCCTGCGCGCTGACCGGGCTGCTGGTGTCCCCGATCAGCTGGGATCATCACTGGGTGTGGATCGCCCCGGCCGTGGCCGTGGCGGCCCACTACGCGATCACGGTTATGCGCGCCGGTGCGCACGGGACCTGGTGGCGGGCGGCAGCCCGCTGGCCTGCGATCGGGTTCTGGGCGCTGGCGGCCGCGATCGTCGCCGTGTACGGGGCCTGGCCCGACAGCCTCTGGGGCCTGCCCACGGCCGCGAGCCACTTCGCGTTCGGGCTGATCTGGATCGCGCCCAACAGCAACACCGAGATCTACACGACCCAGGGGGACAAGACCTGGTTCCTGGAGTACCACTGGACTGGCGGCCACTGGCTGGCGGGCAACGCCTACATCCTCGGCGGCCTAGCGCTGTTCGCCCTCGTCCTGGTGTGCGCCCTGATCTGCGCCGTCCGCGCGGCAGCGGCAAGGTCGGCGGTTACACCCGCCACGGCCCGTTCGGATAAATAGGAAAGGACGGCCGGGCGGCTCACCGCTTGCGGGCGACGCCGACGCAGGCCATCTCCAGGACGGGATGATCGCGGATGGCCGGAGGCTCCGGCCGCCAGTCGGGGACAAGCACCAGGCCGGGTTCGACCAGTTCCAGCCCGTTGAACAGGCTCCTGATCTGCGCCATGGTGCGGAACTGCGCCCGGCCGACGCCGCTGCGCATCTGTTCCTGCAGGGTGGCGGTGGCCGGATCCTCGGTGTCCAGCAGGTGATGGATGAAGACGTAACTGCCGGGCGGCAGCGCGTCGTAGAGGGCGGCCATGACCTCGGCCGGGTTTTCCTCGTCCAGCACGTAGTGCAGGATGCCGCACAGCAGCAGGCCGATCGGCCGGTCCCAGTCCAGGTGCTTGCGGATGTCGGGGTTGGCCAGGATTCCCTCGGGGTCGCGCAGGTCGCCCTCGGCGACGAAGGTGACCTGCTCGTCGGCCAGCAGCGCCCGGGCGTGGGACAGCACCACCGGGTCGTTGTCGAGGTAGACCACGCGGGTGGCCGGGTCGACGCGCTGGGCGATCTCGTGCACATTGTCCGCGGTGGGCAGGCCCGAGCCGATGTCGAGCAGCTGCCGCAGGCCGGCCTCCCCCACCAGGTAGCGGACCACCCGCCCGAGCACGTCGCGCTGGGCCCGCACGCCAAGCTGGATCGCGGGCAGCGTGGTAATCATCTGATCGCCGACCGCCCGGTCGGCGGCGAAGTTGTCCTTCCCGCCGAGCAGGTAGTCATAGACCCGCGCAACGTGCGGCCGGTCCGGCTGGAAGGCGGCGGGGGGATCAGCGCGGTCAGCCATCGCCCGATTTTACTGGATTTCCGTGCCCGCCCGTGGGCGCTCCGCGGTGACGCTGCCCGGGCGGATGCGGTTATATGAGCACGTGGATGCGGATGTGATCGTAGTGGGCGCGGGGCTGGCCGGCCTGGCCGCCACCGCGGAGCTGACCCGGGCCGCCGGCGCGTGCTGCTGCTCGACCAGGAGCCCGAGTCCGGCCTGGGCGGGCAGGCGTTCTGGTCGTTCGGCGGCCTGTTCCTGGTGGACTCACCCGAGCAGCGTCACCTGGGGATCAAGGACTCCCGCGAGCTGGCCTGGCAGGACTGGGTGGGCAGCGCCTATTTCGACCGCGGCGCCGACGACCCGGCGGGCGAGGACTACTGGGCGCAGGCGTGGGCGCAGGCCTACGTCGACTTCGCTGCCGGAGAGAAACGATCCTGGCTGCACGCCATGGGGATGCGCTGGTTCCCGCTGGTGGGCTGGGCCGAGCGCGGCGGTTACCTGGCCGACGGGCACGGCAACTCGGTGCCCCGCTTCCATGTCACCTGGGGCACGGGACCCGCGGTGGTGGCGCCGTTCGAGCGGCGGGTGCGGGAGGCGGAGGCCGCCGGGCGGGTCGGGTTCCGGTTCCGGCACCGGGTCGACGAGCTCACCGTCACCGGCGGGGCCGTGGACGGCGTACGCGGCGCGGTCCTGGAGCCCAGTGACGCCGCACGAGGAACCCGCAGCTCCCGCACCGAGGCCGGGCAGTTCGAGCTGCACGCGCCGGTGGTGATCGTGTGTTCCGGCGGGATCGGCGGCAACTTCGACCTGATCCGGGAGAACTGGCCGCCCCGGCTCGGCGCCCCGCCAGAGCGGATGATCTCCGGGGTGCCCGAGCACGTCGACGGGCGGATGCTCGCCATCGCCGAGCGGGCCGGTGGACGGCTGGTCAACCACCACCGGATGTGGCATTACACCGAGGGCATCCAGAACTGGGATCCGATCTGGGCCCGGCACGGCATCAGGATCCTGCCCGGGCCCTCGTCGCTGTGGCTCGACGCCCGGGGACGGCGGTTCCCTGCTCCGAACTTCCCAGGCTTCGACACTCTGGGCACGCTGGGAGCCATCAGGGAATCCGGGTTCGACTACTCCTGGTTCGTGCTCACCCAGAAGATCATCGAGAAGGAGTTCGCGCTGTCCGGCTCGGAACAGAATCCCGACCTGACCGGCAAGGACATCCGGCTCACGCTGTCCCGGGTGCGACCCGGCGCCCCGGCGCCGGTGGAGGCGTTCAAGCAGCACGGCCCCGACTTCGTGGTCGCCGATTCACTGCCCGAGCTGGTCAAGGGGATGAACGAGCTGACCGGCGAGCCGCTGATCGACCTGGCCGACCTGGAGCGGCAGATCGTGGCCCGGGACCGCGAGATCGACAACCCGTTCACCAAGGACCTGCAGGTCATGGCGATCCGCAACGCCCGCAGGTTCCGCGGCGACCGGCTGGCCAGGACCGCGGCGCCGCACCGGATCCTCGACCCCAAGGCCGGCCCGCTGATCGCCGTCCGGCTCAACATCTTGACCCGCAAGACGCTGGGCGGCCTGCAGACCGACCTGTCGGGCCGGGTGCTCAGCCAGGTCATGGTTCCTGGGCCCGCTGGTGGCCCCGACCGGGTAACCCGGCCCGTTCCCGGGCTGTTCGCGGCCGGCGAGGTGGCCGGGTTCGGCGGCGGCGGCATGCACGGCTACCGCTCGCTGGAGGGGTCCTTCCTGGGCGGCTGCCTGTTCAGCGGCAGGCAGACGGGCCGCGCCGCCGTCCGCGAGACGGCCTCCTGAGCGGGCCTGCACCGCTCAGGAGGCCGTCAGCGTCCCTCTAGCGCTTGCTAGCGCTGGCCGTCCCTGGGCGGCTGGCGGTAATCGCCAGCGTCCTCATCCTGGGCATCCTGGGGCGGCTGGCTGTACCCGCCGAAATTGTCCCTGCGTATGGTGGGCCCGCTATACCCGCCGTAGTTCCCGCCGCCCGGCGGGGGCTGGTTGAAGCCGCCGGGGTAGTTCGGGGTGTCCTGAGGGGGCTGGTTGTAGCCGCCGTAACCTTGCGGGGGCTGAGGGGGCTGGTTGTACCCGCCGCCACCCTGCGGGGGCTGGTTGTAGCCGCCGCCACCCTGCGGGGGCTGGTTGTAGCCGCCACCTTGCGGGGGCTGGTTGTAGCCGCCGTAGTTCGGGGCGTCCTGCGGGGGCTGGTTGAAGCCGCCGTAATTGCCGCCGCCCTGCGGAGGCTGGCCGTAACCGCCATAGTTCTGGGGGTCCTGCGGTGTCTGCTGGAAGCCGCCCCAGGCATCGCCGCCGCCAGCCTGCTGGGCCGCCGCTCCGATAGAGAGCCGGTAGTACACGAGTGTGACCACTATGGCCAGGAACGGGGAGATGATGGTGCCCGAGATGACCGAGCTGAGGCCGTCACCGAGGACGTGCGGCAGGGCCGAGAAGATGACGCCGAGCACGATGTTGACCACGAGCATGATGATGTAGACGATCACGAGCGTGCCGAATACGTGCCAGCCGTGCCCGCGTACCAGGTCGTGGCTGCGCCCGAAGGATGCCATCACGCCGGATCTCTCGATCACGATGACCGGGATGATGACGGCCCAGATCGTGATCAGGTACAGGCCCGGCACGATGATCAGGATCAGCCCGATCGTGATCGCGATGCCAGCCAGGATCGAGGCCAGGGCGACGGGCCCGATGTACGGCGTGGCCTCGTTCACCGTCTCTTTGATGGACAGGTCGGCGCGGCCGTCTCGCACGTCTTGCACGGCCTTGACCAGCGTCGCCTGGAGCAGGAAGGCTGCGACCACGGACACGAAGGAACCTAGCAGGATGCCGATGGTGCCGCCGGCCAGCGCCAGGACCGCCGTGATGATCGCGGCGACGACGTAGATGACGAATGCGATCGCGAGCAGGTGCTTGGCGTGTGCCTTGTACATCCGCCATGCTTCGTCGAGAACGCCTGACAGTGGGTTCATGGCCGAGATGGTACAGCCGGAGCCTTAAACGTGGGTGGAGGGCGGGGGCCTAATTGTGCTCCGGCGAGGCGGACTCAGCAAGGTCAGGCGGCGAATCCCCCGTCGACCGCGACCGCTGTCCCCGTCATATAGCGGCCGCCGTCGCCAGCCAGGTGGGCCACGGTCGCGGCGATATCCGCCGCAGTGCCGTAACGGCCGAGTGCCGGGATGTGGCCCAGCAAACGGGCCCCTGGCCCTTCGGCCGGGTTCATGTCGGTGTCAATGAGGCCGCCGTGCACCACGGTGACCGTGATTCCCTGCGCGCCCAGGTCGCGGGCCAGGCCCCTGGTCAGGCCGGTTAGCGCGGATTTGGCCATCGAATACAGGGTGAGGCCGGGTACCGGGACCCGGTCGGCCAGGGCGCTGCCGATGGTGATGATGCGGCCACCCTCGGTCATGTGCCGGGCGGCCGCTTGCGAGGCGACGAACACGGCCCGCACGTCGACTGCCCACAGCCGGTCGGCCTGCTCGACGGTCATCTCCTCTAGCGGCCCGCTCTCGATGATGCCGGCGTTGTTGACCAGGATGTCGATCCGGCCCAGCGTACGGACAGTCTGTTCCACCGCCGCGATGACCGCGCCCGGGTCGGCGTTATCCGCCTGGATGACCAGGGCTTGCCCACCGCCGGCCTCGATCTGCCTGGCCACGGCCTGGGCCTTGTCGGCAGCGGTGGCGTAGGTCAGGGCCACGGCCGCTCCGTCGCCCGCCAGCCGGAGGGCGGTTGCCGCCCCGATGCCGCGGCTGCCGCCGGTCACCAGCGCTACCTTGCCTGTTAGCTCGTTCATGCCTGCCTCACTTCGTGATGGATTATGCGCATGCACAACCAGACCAGCAGGCGGCCGAGAAGGAATCGGGGCGTCCGGTCGCGATTCCTTTCCGGCGCCGGACCGGTCTTGACTACTGAAGGCGCGGATCGTCGCTGCGAGAGGAAGGCCATGACGGTCGAAGACATCACGGACGCCGGGTTCGTCGAGCTGACCGGGCCGTTCCGGCGCGAGCTGCTGGCGCACTGCTACCGGATGCTCGGTTCGGTCGATGACGCCGAAGACCTGGTCCAGGAGACCTACCTGCGAGCCTGGCGAGCCTACGGCGGATTCGAGGGCCGGTCGTCGGTCCGCACCTGGCTCTACCAGATCGCCACCAACGCGTGCCTGACCGCTCGGCAGCAAGGAGCCCGGCGTGCCCTCCCGTCCGGTCTCGGCGCGCCGGGCGAGGACCGAGATGTCGCGGGGTCCGAGATCGCGTGGCTGCAGCCGGTGCCGGACGCGCTGGTGACGCCGGAGTCCGCCGATCCGGCGGTCATCGCCCAGGCCCGCGATAGCCTGCGGCTGGCGCTGATCGCCAGCTTCCAGTACCTGCCCGCCCGGCAGCGGGCGGTGCTGCTGCTCCGCGAGGTACTCGCGTTCCCGGCCGACGAGGTGGCCCGGATGCTCGGTACCAGCACGGTCGCGGTCAAGAGCGCGCTGCAGCGGGCCCGGACCCGGCTCAGCCAGGTGACCCCGGCGGCCGACCAGGTCAGCGAGCCGCCTGAGCCAGCCGCCCGGGCCCTGCTCGACCAGTACATCGCCGCCTTCGAGCATGCCGACGCGGCCGCGCTGGAGCGGCTGCTGCGCCGGGACGCCGCCCTCGAGCTGCCGCCGTCTGCGGTCTGGTTCTCCGGCGGTGAGGCCATCGCCACCGCGGTGGCCGGGCTCGGCGCCCCGGGCGAATGGCGGATGTTCCCGACGGCGGCCAACGGCCAGCCCGCCGCGGCGGCCTACCAGCGCGGACCCGACGGCGTCTACCGCGCGTTCGCGATCGTGGTCCTGACCGTCACTGCGACCCGGATCGCGCGGCTGGTGGTGTTCGGCGATCCGGGCCTGTTCAGCCGGTTCGGCTTCCCGCCGACCGCGGACTCCCTGGCTACCGGCCGCTGAAGACGGGAGCGCGCCGCTCGATGACGGCGGCCAGGCCCTCACGGGCATCGGCGGTGCCGGATAGTTCGGCGACCGTGCGTGCTTCCTCGGGCAGCTGGGCTTCCACCCGGGCCCCGAGCCCGGACCACACCAGGCGCTTGGCCGCGCCCAGCGCCCGGGTCGGCCCGGCGGCCAGCGAGCGGGCCAGGTCCAGCGACCGCGCGGCCAGCTCGCCATCGGGTACGACCCGGGTGACCAGGCCGATCTCGAGCGCTTCGGCGGCGGTCAGCACCGGGTTGGTCATGATGATCTCGAGCGCCTTGCGCAGCCCGACCAGCAGCGGGAGCGTCACCGACACCCCGGCGTCCGGCGCCATCCCAACCCGGGTCGCACCGGCCAGGAACTTCGCCGACTCCCCCGCCACCACGAGATCGCTGGCGCAGACCAGGCCGAACCCGCCGCCGCCGGCCGCGTACCCGTGCACCGACGCGATCACCGGCACCTGCAATGACAACAGTCCCTGAACGCAGGTCTGCAGCCACGCGGTCGCCTCGCGCAGGTAGTCGGGCAGGTCCGCGCCCTGGCTGGCGAACATCTTCACGTCGCCGCCCGCGCAGAAGTTCGGGCCCTCGCCGGTCAGCAGCAGGACCCGGAGCCGGGCTGCGCCGTGCGCGGCCATCACCGCGTCATGCAGCGCCCGCAGGAACGGCACGTCCATGCCGTTGGACGCCTCCGGCCGGTTCAGCCGCAGGCGGCCGACTCCTTCGGCATCCAGGTCGAGCAGGACCAGGCCGTCGCTGATGAGCTTCTCGGTCACGATGTCTCCCGGGCCGCCGCCTCTTTTTTAAGACACATTAGAGTAACGTCCGAGGGAGCTGATCGGATGGACCTGGGCCACCGGGACGCGCGCGTCATCGTCACCGGCGGCGGCGCGAACATCGGCCGCGGCATCGTGCTGGGCTTCGCCGCCGAGGGGGCGCGCGTGCTCGTCGCGGACATCGACGGAGCGCAGGCCGAGGCTGTCGCGGCCGAGGCAACGAAGGCGGGCGCGGCTGACATACACGTCGCCGCCGCTGACCTCACCCAGCCGGGCGCGGCGGACGCCATGGCCGGGCAGGCGGTCAGCGCCTGGGGCGGCATCGACGTGCTGGTGAACAACGCGGGCTGGAGCCAGCCCGGCTTCTTCGCCGACCAGACCGACCGCAGCCTGTGGCAGAAGACCATCGAGGTGAACCTGTTCACCTCGATCGCCTGCACGCAGGCCG
This sequence comes from uncultured Actinomycetes bacterium, assembly GCA_963790065.1. Taxonomy (GTDB): domain Bacteria; phylum Actinomycetota; class Actinomycetes; order Streptosporangiales; family Streptosporangiaceae; genus Palsa-504. The sequence goes on from CAWBNK010000008.1 coordinate 117,546, forward strand.
TACTGGGCCCCATGCGCGAGGCGGGCGGCGGCGCCATGGTGTTCATCTCCAGCGACTCCGCCTTCGGCGCCATCCGGCAGGGCATCTACGGCAGCGCCAAGGCTGGCCTGATCGCGCTGGCCCGCACCGTGGCCCGGGAAAACGGCCGGCACGGCATCCGCTCCAACGTGGTGGCGCCCGGCCTGGTCATGCCGGACGCTGGTGAGCCCGTCGGGCCGCACAGCGTCTGGGCGGCGGGCCGGGACGCGATCTTCACCGCAGAGCAGGCCGACTACGTGCTCCGCCAGCAGCCGCTGCGCCGGATGACCACCGCCGCCGACATCGCCAGTGCCGTGGTCTGGGTCTCGTCGCCGCTGGCCGCCCGCCAGGTCACCGGCCAGGTCATCGCCGTCGGCGGCGGCTCTACGATGCCCTGAACCGGCAGGGACGGAGACGCTGCGGGCGCTGAGCGACATGCAACCCGGACAGCAAGATCAAGGACAAGGCCGTGCGCCGCGAATGGCAAAGGGCGATCTTGCGGCAACGCGCCGAATTCGACTGGCGCGTTTTAGGTGCCCGCAGGCCCTGTCGCTGCTCAGGTAGAGGCTCGTGAGTATCTCGTGAGCGCTCCCGGCGGGTTCAGGCGACGTTCGCACAGCCAGGCGTGAGTGGGTCGGCGCACAAAGGCACGAGACCGGCGGAAACCGCCGGGGCCGCGGCGACGGGATCATTACATGAGCTACCGCTTATGGCGGTCTGAGATTGTCGTTGACAGTTGAGTCATCGCGTATCAAAGTCAAGACGTGCGACTCCGCATACTAGATAGTGAGAATCCCAGGAAGCCGCACGCCGTCTTGATTCGGCGAGGGATGGTGAAGGACCAGAAAAGGACGAATGCGAGGACGCTGATATGGGGAGGAACGGCGGTCCCGCATCCGACCGGTTCACCCCCCAGGCGGTCGAGCACATGCTCGGCCAGCTTGAGGCCCGAGCAGCGGAGGCCAGTGACGAAACGCTGACCAGCGCGGTGGTTACGGGCCGCAGGGCCTTGGCGGAGTGGCAGGACCTGGCCGGTCGGCTGAGGGACCTGAACGGTGAGTACGAGCGGCTGGCCCAGTGTGAGTCGAGGGCGCTGTCCAGGCTGGAGTGCGTGCTTGACCTGCTGGACAAGTTCGTCGAGCCGTCGGAACTGGCACCAGCGCCGATCCGTCCGGGTCATGAGGCACCGGGGAGGCTGACTCAGGCGCCACGACCGAGCCCCAGCCGTGACACGCGCGGAAGTCTGGCCGTGCGCATGCTGGGGGCTTTTGAGCTCACGATCGACGGCCAGCGCGTCACGGACTGGCGCGGGCAGCGGACCCAGTTGCTCATGCAGTTCCTGACCGCGCACCGGCACCGCAGCGTGCTGCGAGACGAGCTGATCGTGGCGGTATGGCCGGACGTTGACGAAGATAACGGGCGCCACCGGCTGCACCAGGCCGTCTATGAACTGCGCCGTATCCTGCACTCCATCGACCCCGACCGTTCCCCAGTCGTCTGCATCGAGGGCGGATACCGGGTCGATCATGAGGTACCCATCTGGGTTGACGTCGAGGAATTCGACAACCTCGTCTCGGCCGCGTCGCGCTGCTTCGCCGCGCGGCGGTCCGACGAGGCGATCGACGTGGGCCGACGGGCCCTGAACCTCTATCGCGGCGATTTCCTGGGCCAGGCCACCTGCGCGGACTGGGCCACGGCCGAACGCAGCCGACTCCGGGCCCGCTTCGTGCAGCTCAGCATTCACCTGGGCGAGCTGCTCGCCGGGCGCGGCGATCATGCGGCGGCGCTGGCGGTGGTGGACCCGGTGCTGAGCATGGAGCCGTGGAACGAGGACGCCACGGTGGTCACCATGCGCTGTCATGCCCGCAGCGGCGCCCGCTCCATGGCGGCCGCCGCCTACCGCTCCTGCGCCGCGGCATTGACCCGCGAGTTCGGGATAACACCCGCCGCGCAGACCAGCCGCGTCTACAACCAGATCCGGTCCGCCGAGCCGCGCGGGAAGCCCGGCGGGCTCACTGCGGATAGGGCCCGAACAGCACCCCGACCACCTTCGCCCTCAGCGTCTGGCGCAGCTCAGCCATCCCGGTTACGCGTAGCTGCAGCTCTACCGCTACGGTGTCATTGCCCCTGCGGGGGGACGCCCCCTGCAGATCCCCCCGATCCTGGACAGCTTCGCTGCGGGGTTCCGGGTCCCCGACCAGCCGCACGTCGACGATCTCCATCGATACCAGCGAAGCAGCCGCACCCGCCGGTGCGGACGGCGGCTGCGCTGACCCGAGCCGGTCGAGTATCCATCTCACCCACTCTGCCGGTTCCCAGCCGCGAAGCGTGGTCTCGTTCCCGGTCTCCTCGTGATACAGCCTGGTCCGTCGGCGCAGCTCACCTGACCCGCCTGGCCCGGTTGCCTGCGCGTCGAAGAAGACCGAGAACCCGGCGCGCTGCTGCCACCGGCCAGGCGCCACATCAGATGGGGCGGACGGCTGTCCGCCATCAGCCAGTCCGTTGTCCATCAGCCACACCTCCCACCCCGGGTCAGGTCCCGGTCGTCAGGTGCCGAGGTGGCCGGGTTAACGGTTCGCTCGAGACGGCTTGAGTATGACCGCCCGGTCTACGCTCCGGCAGTCGGTGTGGCAGTCGGTGTGGCAGTCGGTGTGGCAGTCGGTGTGGCAGTCGGTGCCGCAGCCGGTTTCGGAGGGTCGTCGGTCTGCGGCGGTACCACGGTGATCTTGTACGCGTCGCAGCTGCCGTAGACGAACCCGACCTTGCCGCAGCAGTCCTTCGAGCCCAGGGTGATGCAGAGCTTGTACTCCCGTCCGCATCGGCCGGGGTTGAACGTGCCTGGCGGCACGTCGATGACGAATTCCCACCGGTGCGTCTGGCACGGGCTCTGCTTACCGGTCAGGATGATGCACTTGTAGAGGTCACTTTCGACCGGGGCGCACCCGCAGGCCTCGAAGGCGAGGCAGACGCACATACAGGTCTCGCACAGGTAGTTCAGGATGTTGCCCTGCAGTTCGACCGTGACCACGACCTGCAGCGTCTCGTTGGAATTCATGAACCCGGCGGGCATGGGCGGGCCGCCCGAGACCGAGAACGTGGCGTACATTTCTCCGCTCAGATCCCAGATTTCGGGCCGGACCTCGAGCTTACATTTCCGTTCGACTGCGGCGTCCGCGATGTCGGCTGCCATGATCTTCTCCATTCGCGAGTTCCGCGCCAGGCGCGGGCCGGCGACTTCCGCCGGTCTCGTACCTTTATGCGCCAGCCCACTCACGCCCGGCTGCGCGAACGTCACCTGAACCCGGCGGGAGCGTTCACGACATACTTACGAGCCGCTACTTGAGAAGTGACAGGGCCTACGGCCGCCTACAATCATCATGGCCCGAGGCAAACCGGTAAGTAGAACGTGTGGTCTGCTTACACAACCTGATTCGGTTGCCGCTATTCGGATCGAGTGAACGATCTGCATTGAGGTGATCTCAGCGAAATAGGTTCGGCCAGTAGGGCTTTGTCTTGCGTACACGGGGGCGTCCGGAAGGCACGCGGAGGGACCGGGCTGGCTGGGTCAATGCTGAAGCACTCACTTGACTACCGCCGGGCCGGCAGCGATACTCAACCACATGCTTGACCAAGCGGCGGACCTGGGCCGGGTGTTCCATGCGCTGGCCGACCCGGGCCGGCGGGCCATGGTGGAGCGGCTCAGCACGGGCCCGGCCTCGGTCAGCGAGCTTGGCCGACCGCTGGCGATGTCGCTGGCCGCCGTCCTGCAGCACGTCCAGGTGCTAGAGGCCAGCGGCCTGGTCCGGTCGCACAAGACAGGCCGGACCCGGACCTGCAGCATCAACCCGGCGGTGCTGCGCTCGGCCGAGTCCTGGATCGCCGAGCGGCGGGCCTTCGTGGAGCGCCGCCCGGACCGCCTCGGCGAGTACCTGGCCGCGACCGCCAGCCCTTCGGACACCGGGCCGGCCGCCGTGCAGTCCCGGGAACCCATCCAGCAAGAGGAGAACCGATGACCGGGCGTTCCGTTATCCACGACACGTTCACCATCGGGCGCAGCTACCCGGCAGCCCCGTCCCGGGTGTTCGCCGCGTTCGCCTCGGCCGAGGCGAAAAACACCTGGGGCGACACCGGGGACCTGGAGCCGACCGACGGCCAGGCCGGCATCGCCGAGTTCGACTTTCGGGCCGGCGGGCGGGAGCGCTTCGGCATCAAGATGCAGAGCACGACCTACCGTTATGACGCCCGCTACTACGACATCGTGCCGGACCAGCGGATCATCTACGCCTATGAGATGTACGCCAACGACACGCGCATCTCGGTGTCGGTCGCCACGATCGAATTCACCAAGGACGCGGCCGGCACCGCACTGACCTGGACCGAGCAGGGCGCCTACCTGGACGGCATCGACGGGCCCCAGGCCTCGTCGCTCCGCAAGGAAGGCACCACCGAGATGCTCGACGGCCTGGCCCGGTACCTGGCCCCGCAAACCACGCCCTGACGGCGGGGAACCGAATACCGCGCCTGGACACAGTAAAAGCCGTGGCTCGATCAGGAGTCGCTGTGGAGGCGGTCGGCGGCACGCTGGGCGAGGCGGAACTTCTGCACCTTGCCCGTGGGCGTGGTGGGCAGGTCGCCGGGCTCGAGGAACATGATGTGCTTGGGCACCTTGAAGCGGGCCAGCTTCTCCCGGCACAGGGCCAGCAGCTCGTCGGTGCTGACCGCGGCGCCGGGCTCGGGCACGATCCAGGCGCAGCCGGCATCGCCCCAGCGCTCGTCGGCCACGCCGACCGCGAAGGCCTGGCTCACGCCGGGATGGCGGGTGAGCAGGTCCTCGATCTCCCGGGGCATGACCAGCTCACCGCCGCTCTTGTACAACTCCTTACTGCGGCCGGTCACCCGCAGATACCCGTCGGGTTGCACGACGCCCAGGTCACCGGAGTACACCCAGCCGCCGCGGAGCGCCTGAGCGGTCTCGTCTGGCTTGTCCCAGTAGCCCAGCATGTGAGTGGGGCCGGTCGAGGCGAGTTCGCCTTCGGTGCCGGTGGGCAGGTCCTCGCCGGTCATCGGGTCCACGGTCTGGTAGACGCACAGGTCCCCGCTGGGCGCCACCCCGGCCGCCCCGGCCAGCTTGGGCCGTCCCACGGTGGAGGCGTGCACCTCCAGCGGATCCTCGGGCAGGGTGAGCGTCATCGCCCCGCCGCATTCGGTCATGCCGTACCCGGTGGTGATCTCGGTGACGCCCAGCTCGGACTGGACCTTCTGCCAGACCCAGACCGGGGCCGGAGCCGCGCCGGACAAGATCGCGGTCAGCGAGGACAGGTCGCAGCCGGCCAGGCCGGGGTATTCCAGCAGGGCGACGGTCATCGTCGGCACGGCCAGGATCTCGGTGGCGCGGTGCCGCTCGATGGCGGCGAAGTAGTCGGCGGGCGAGAAGGCCGTGCGGGGGATGATGGCGCCGCCGACGAACATCACCGACAGCAGCCCCTCCACGTAACCGAACATGTGGTAGCAGGGCAGCGAGAACAGGATCCGGCGGCCGTCCTGATAGGCGCGGGTGAGCGCCGAGGCGTAGCTGGTGCGCAGCACCGCGTCGTGGGTCACCACCACGCCCTTGGGCAGGCCGGTAGTGCCTGAGGTGTACAGGATGTCTCCCGCGCTTTCCGGGGTGATCGCGGAGGCGTCGGCGGCGCCGGGGCTCTGGCGGCCGAGGGAGGCCAGCCCTGCGACGTCAGGAACGCCGCCCCGGCCGGGAGCGCCGGTGTCGAGCAGCACTACCTGACGCAGGTCCGGCAGTTCGCCGGTCGGTCCGGACGGCCAGCCCGGCGCGATGGCGTCCAGCATCTTCAGGTAGTCCAGTCCCGCGAAGCTGGTCATGGTGACCAGGGCATGACAGCCAGACTGGCGCAGTACGTAGCCGAGCTCGTCTTGCCGGTACAGGTAGTTGAACGGGACCGCGACCGCCCCGGCCCGGGCGATGGCGAACTTGAGCGGCGCGAACTCCAGGTAGTTGGCCATCAGCAGCCCGACCCGGTCTCCGGGCTGGACGCCCAGCGCGGCCAGGCCGTCGGCCAGTTCGCTGGCCCAGGCGTCGACTTCGGCGTAGCTGACCGTCCGGTCGTCGGTGATCACGAACGGCCGGTCGCCGTACTCGGCCGCGCACCGGCGCAGGAACTCGCTCAGGGTGACCGGCTCCCAGGCCGGGAACCGGGCCCGCAGCGCTGCCCGCCTGGCGTCGATCGCCTCGTTCACGCTGTCCATCCTCACAACCGCTCGATGATGGTGGCGTTGGCCATGCCGCCCGCCTCGCACATGGTCTGCAGGCCGTAGCGGGCGCCGGTCTGCTCCAGGTGGTTCAGCAGCGTGACCAGCAGCCGGGTGCCGGACGAGCCGAGGGCGTGGCCCAGGGCGATCGCGCCGCCGCGCGGGTTGAGCCGGGCCGGATCGGCCCCGAGCTCGGCGGCCCAGGCCAGCGGCACCGGGGCGAAGGCTTCGTTGACCTCGTAGGCGTCGATGTCATCCAGCGACAGGCCGCTGCGGGCCAGCACCTTGCGGGTGGCGGGGATCGGCCCGGTCAGCATCAGCAGCGGATCATCGCCGGTCACGGCGGAGGCGTGGAACCTGGCCCGCGGCCGCAGGCCCAGCGTGCGGGCCGCCTCCTCGCTCATGATCAGCACGGCCGAGGCGCCGTCGGTGAGCGGCGAGGAGTTAGCCGGGGTGATGAGCCAGCCGATCTCCGGGAACCTGGCCGCCATCTCCTCGGTACGGAAGGAGGACCGTAGCGCCGCGAGCGCTTCGGCGGTGGTACCCGCCCGGATGGTCTCGTCGGACGTGACCGGCCCGGCCTCGGTAGCCACGGGGACGATCTCGCGGTCGAAGCCGCCGGCGGCGGCCGTCGCCGCTGCCCGCTGGTGGGACTGGGCCGAGTAGGCGTCCAGCTCGTCGCGGTCCAGCTTCCACCGCGCGGCGACCAGCTCGGCGGAGATGCCCTGGTGGACGAGGCCTTCGGGGTAACGTTCCGCGTTCCGGCGGCCGGTGCTGACCGGGCGGGAGCTGCCGAGCGGGACCGCGCTCATCATCTCCACCCCGGCCGCTACCACGATGTCGTAGCCGCCGGCCATGACGCCCTGGGCGGCGAAGGCGGCGGCCTGCTGGCTGGATCCGCACTGCCGGTTGATCGTGGTGCCGGGGACGGACTCGGGCCAGCCGGCGGCCAGCAGCGCGTGGCGGGCGATGTTGCCCGACTGCTCCCCCACCTGCTGGGCGCAGCCGGTGATGACGTCCTCGACCAGCGCCGGATCCAGGCCGTTGCGGGTGACCAGGCCGTCCAGCGTCCCGGCCAGCAGGTCGATGGGATGCACGCCGGCCAGCGCGCCGCCCGGCTTGCCCCGGCCTGCGGGCGTGCGGACGCCGTCGACGATCACCGCGTCCCGAAGCTGGCTCATGGGTGCTCCTCTAGGTCAGGCCGGCGAGGCGTACTTGGCCTTGAGCTCCGACTTCATCAGCTTGCCCGCTTCGCTGCGCGGCAGGTCATCGACGAAGCGAACGGTCCTGGGCGCCTTGAAGCCAGCGATCTTCGACTTCACGAACGCGATGATCTCCTGCTCGAGCTCGGGTCCGGGCACGGCTCCCGCAGCGGGCTGGACGAACGCGGCGACCGACTCGCCCATCTCCGGGTCAGGCAGGCCGATGACCGCGACGTCGTAGACGGCCGGGTGAAGTGCGAGCACGTTCTCGGTCTCCTGCGGGTAGATGTTGACGCCGCCGGAGATGATGGTGAACGCCTTGCGGTCGGTCAGGAACAGGAAGCCGTCGCCGTCGAGGTAGCCGATGTCGCCGAGCGTGGTCCAGCCGGGATGGCCGGGGTGCTGGGCGGCGCGGGTCTTGTCCGGGTCGTTGTGGTAGGTGAACGGCACCTCGTCGCGCTCGAAGTAGACGCCGCCGGTCTGCCCGGCCGGGAGCTCGGTGCCGTCGTCGGCGCAGATGCGCACGGCGCCCAGGATGGGCAGGCCGACGGTGCCCGGCTTGGCGAGCCAGGTCCTGCTGTCAACGGCGGTCATGCCGTTGCCCTCAGTGCCGGCGTAGTACTCGACCAGGATGGGGCCCCACCAGTCGATCATCTTCTGCTTGACCTCTACCGGGCACGGCGCGGCGGCGTGGATGGCGACCTTCAGGCTCGAGGTGTCGTAGCGGTTCCTGACCTCTTCGGGCAGCTGCAGCATCCGAACGAACATGGTGGGCACGAACTGGCCATGGGTGATGCGCCGGTCCTGGATGGCCTGCAGTGCCTGCTCCGCGTCGAACCGCTTCATCATGACCACGCTGCCGCCGTTGGCCTGGATCGCACCGGACCAGCGCAGCGGCGCCGCGTGATAGATAGGTCCAGGTGAGAGATAGCGGGTCCCGGGGCCGACGCCGAAGAACTGCGAGGCCAGGCCGACCAGGGCATCGCCCGGTTCGTCGATCTGGTGGCCGGGCAGTGCCGGGCGGACGCCCTTCGGCCGTCCGGTAGTCCCGGACGAGTAGAGCATGGTGGCGCCGTGCGGCTGGTCGGCGAGCGGCACGGCCGGGGCCGCGGCGATGGTCCGCTCGTAGGAGTCGTACCCGGAGACCGGGCCGCCGAAGGCCAGCCGGAGCTTGACCGCCGCGGTCTGATCGATGATCGCCTCGGCGGTGGCGGTCTGCTCAGCGGACACGATGAGGGCGGCTGCCACCGAGTCGTTGACGATGTAGGCGACTTCGTCCGGCTTGAGGTGGTAGTTGACCGCGGTGACGTACAGTCCAGAACGCAGCGCGGCCCAGTACACCTCGAAGGCGCGCAGGCTGTTCTCGGTCAGCAGCGCGACCACGTCCCCGGGCCGCAGGCCAGCGTCGTGCAGGACCCGGGCCAGCTGGACCGAGCGCTGCTCGAGCTGCCCGTAGCTGAGCGTCTCGCCGGTCCCGGTCATGACCGCCGCGATCCGGTCCGGCGCCTCGGCCGCGTGCGTGCCTGGATACATTCGCGCAGTCCTTCGCCGGGCGGGTCTGGTGGCCATGCCAGTATAGAGGCGTATTTTGATCCTGGACTAAAAAGATTGATCCCGGGCCTGGCCGCCCGCCTCTGGCGCTCTCCGGCTACACCCGCTCGAGGATCGTCACGTTGGCCTGGCCGCCGCCCTCGCACATGGTCTGCAGCCCGTACCGGCCGCCGGTCCGCTCCAGCTCGTTGAGCAGCGTGCTCATCAGCCGGGCACCGGAAGCGCCGAGCGGGTGGCCGAGCGCGATGGCACCGCCGTTGGGGTTGACCCGGACGGGATCGGCCCCGGTCTCGATCAGCCAGGCCAGCACCACGCTGGCAAAGGCCTCGTTGATCTCCACCACGTCCATGTCGTGGATCGACATGCCCGTCCTGGCCAGCGCGTACTCGGTGGCCGGGATCGGTGCGGTGAGGACCCAGACCGGGTCGGCGCCGCGGGCCGACACGTGGTGGATCCGGGCCCGCGGCGTCAGCCTGTGCGCCTTGATGGCCTGGTCCGAGGCGATCAGCAGAGCGGCCGCGCCGTCCGAGATCTGGCTGCAGACGGCCGCGGTGAGCCGGCCGCCCTCGGTCAGCGTGGGCAGCGCGGCCATCTTCTCCCGGGTGGTGTCGGCCCGTGGGCCCTCGTCCGCGCTGACCCCGGCCAGCGGCACGATCTCGCGGCCGAACCGGCCCTCGGCGGCCGCCCGCACGGCCCGCCGATGGCTGGTCAGCGAGTACGCCTCCATGGCCTCACGGCTGATCCCCCACTTCTCGGCCATCATCTCGGCCCCGATGAACTGGGAGATCTCCGCGTCGCCATAGCGCGCCCGCCAGCCCGGGCTGGCGCTCCACGGGTCGGCCGCGCCGTAGGCCTGACCCACCGTGAACGAGCTGAGGATGGGGTACTGGCTCATGTTCTGCACGCCGCCCGCGATGACCAGGTCGGCGGTGCCGGCCATGACGGCCTGCGCGGCGAACGTGACCGCCTGCTGGCTGGACCCGCACTGCCGGTCCACGGTGACGCCGGGCACGTGCTCGGGCAGGCCCGCGACCAGCGCCGCCGTGCGAGCAATGTCGCCGGCCTGGCCGCCGATCGCGTCCAGGCAGCCGTAGATGACGTCATCGATCGCGGCCGGGTCGACGCCGGTACGCTCGACCAGCGCACGGATCGGGTGAGCGGCCAGGTCCGCCGGGTGGATCCCGGCCAGCCCGCCGCGCCGCCGCCCGACCGGCGTCCGGACCGCGTCCACGATGTACGCCTCGCCCATCACGTTCTCCCTCGTCGCTCTGCCGACCACAATTGAATCTAAGCTAAAAACAGCAGCCGGTCTACCGGCGCCCAGGTCCCCGCGGCGGTCCCGCCCAGTGACCCGCTGGAAGCCGCCGCGGAACCTATAATTGATTCGTGCCTAGAAAACCGGCGGAGCTGGGCGAGGAAGCCGCCTCGAAGTCCGCCCGGACCAGGGAGCGGATCCTGGACGCGGCCGCGCACGTGCTCAGCAGGAAAGGCTATGCGGGCACCCGGCTGAGCGACGTCGCCGACCAGGCCGAGATCCAGGCGCCGGCCATCTACTATTACTTCCCGTCCCGTGACGACCTGATCGAGGAGGTCATGTGGTCGGGCATCGCGCACATGCGTGAGCACATGGCCGCCAGCCTCGCCGCGCTGCCGCCCGATGCCGGGCCGCTCGACCGGATCGACGCCGCGGTCGAGGCGCACCTGCGGTACGCCCTGGAGATCTCCGACTACACCACCGCGTCGATCCGCAACGCGGGCCAGGTCCCGGAGAGCATCGCCATCAGGTACACGGCCGAGGCGTCCCAGTACGGCGACATGTGGCGCAAGCTCCTGCAGGACGCCGACAACGCCGGCCTGCTGCGGCCCGACCTGGATCCCAGCGCCGCGCGGATGCTGGTGCTCGGCGCGCTCAACTGGGCGGCCGAGTGGTGGAACCCGCGCCGCGGCTCCCTGGAGATCGTGGTGCGCACCGCGCAGTCGCTGGTCCGGCATGGACTGGCGGCCGGCCAGACAGCGGCCGGGCCTGACGCAGCCGGCGCGGATGAGCTCCCGAGGTCTCCGTCGCGCAAGCCACGGGCCCGCGGCCGCCTGGCCGCCGACTGATACGCATTGGCTTTTGGCTGACAGCTAAGGCGACGCCTGGTGAGTAGACTCGGGGATGAAGGGCCCTCGTGATGGTGAGGAGTTCCATGATCGCACGTGCCGACGATGTGGTTTCGATTCCGCGAGCAGAGCTGGACGCGCTCCGGGCTGAGAACCGACGCCTGCGGCGCGAAGCTGGGGATCATGAAGCTCTGAAGCGCATCCGGTCAGACTCCGGGGAAGGCCGTACGTTCACTCGTGAGGACCTGGCGGAGGCGTGGGGAATTAGTGAGTGACCGAATCCTTCGCTTCCCGGACAGGACCTGGGACGAGCTTGAAGGACTGCCGCACTTCGGAACGCCGCCCACAGGGCCATCTTTCAACTGCTCGACGAGCCAGTCCCTGCGCTCGCCGATCCGTTTCCCGAGGTAGATCCGCCGCCAGGTGCCTACCGTCTCCATCTTCCGTCGGACGGCCTGACGATTTGGTACACAGTCATGGAGAGTCCCGACGGGCAGGTCGTCATCGTTGTGCAGTACGTCAGGGCCGACACATGAACGGGTCCGCGGAGGGACTCCGGTCCAGGGACCGACTCGCCCGCCATGAACGGTAGCGGGCGAATACCCCCAATACGTTCTCCGTGGCCTGCTGGTTGCGCACCGTGAGTTCAAGGTCGCCGCTCATTCAGTTCCGGCCTCGGCGGCTTATGTGTCCGGGCATACCCTGAAAGCCTTTAGGACATATCGCTAATGTCATATTTGGGCGTATTTCACGTAACTACTTGCAGTTAATTCTTCGTTCGGCGCTTTTTCAGGCCTGGCCGCTGCGTATTATCGGTTTAGCGTCGACCCCTCCCGGCGTGCATTTATTTACCGACAGGTCGCGCGACCGGACGCGGGCCCTGCACGGCTCGAATGGTGGCCGGATGCTGCTGGCCACCGGGCGGCGTGCGGTGCGGCGCGCCTGACCGCAGGAACCACGTGGGGGGACATGTGGGTAAAACGATGGCGTGGGTGGCGGCAGGCGATGCCGCCGAGCGGTGGTTCAGCGGGTTGCTCGAATCGGCGCCGGACGCCATGGTGATCGTGGACAAGGCCGGCCTGATCCAACTCGGCGTGGGCCAGATCCCGCATCAGCAGACCAGTTTCGCGGCCCCCGCCGGATCGATTCTCGCCCTCTACACCGACGGGCTGGTCGAAACCCGTGACACTGACCTTGACCTGCAGATCGACAAGGCCGGGGCCGAGCTGCAGGCCGCCTGCACCGACGGGCTCGACCTGGATAAGATCGCCGACCGCGTGATCGCCGGGCTGCTCGGCGACACCGGAGATCAAGCCGGCGGTTTCACCGACGACGTGACACTGCTGCTCGTCCGCCTGCCGGACGCTCCCCTAGCCACCGCAGTCACCGAATTCGCCAGCGATCCCGCCTCGGTTCGCGCCGGTCGCCGGTTCGTGGCCGCGCTGCTGGACGACTGGGCCTGCGCCCACCTGACCGACACCGCGACCCTGCTGACGTCCGAGATCCTCACCAACGCGGTCGTGCACGGCTTAGGCCCGGTCAGGCTCTGGCTGCGCCGCACTGATACCGAGGTCGCCGTCATCGTCTCCGACCGGGGCCGGTATCGGGCCCAGCCCCGCCTGGCCGGCCCGACCGACGAATCCGGCCGCGGCCTCAGCCTGCTGGAGATGCTCGCTACCACCTGGGGCGCTCGCGCCACCACAGACGGCAAGGACGTCTGGTTCACTCTCAGCCTGTGCCGGTTACCGCTCGGCCACGAGGACGACCCCGAAGCCGACCAGGACGCCACCGGATCCGCGCATGAGACGGCGCGCCAGCTTCGGCCGCCGGACCACGCCACCGGCGCGGGCCAGCGCAACGGAATACAAGGCCAGGGACGCGAATCCGAGCGCGGCGAACGTCACGCCGAGCAGCGCCGGCCGGAACGGCGAAGATCCGGCCGGGACGAACTGAGGGATAACGCTGGTGAACACCAGGAGCGTCTTAGGATTCGTCATGTCGCACAGGAACCCTTGATAGAAGGCCCGCGGGCGCCCCGCCCCAATGCCAGCGGCTTTAAGGCGAAACGGTTGAGGTCGGGCTCCGCTTCTAGTCGCGCTGTGTGATCGTTCCTGGCCGCAGGCGTGTTGTTCAGGTTTCCTGCGAGATGGGTGAGGCTCCCGCTAGAAGGGTGATTGCCTAGATCCCACTTCTTCGCCGGAGCCTCACGTGCCTTCTTCTTATCCTGTCCCGTCGTGCGCCGTGCCTGTTCCGGGCGGGATGGTGATCGCGGTGCCGCTGGAGCTGCTGGCGTCGCCGCTGAAGAACGGCAGGCCGCTGGGCGACGGGGACCGGTCCGCGCTGGTCATCGGGGGTACGGAGAAGATCTGCACGGGCGGCGCGGTCGTGTTCTGCAAGGTGATCGCGGTCGCGGAGGCGCAGGTCAAGCGGGACGGGCAGGTCCGGGCCAAGGGCAGCCCGGTGCATCACGCGACGCTGGGGCCGCTGGAGGAGCGGCTGGAGGCCGGGGCCGGGCCGGGCGTGATCGGCCGGATCGCGGGGAATGCGCGGCTGGACGGCCGGTTTGCGAAGGGGAAGCGGGAGCGGCTGCTGTCGGCGGCGTTCATGATCCGGGTGATCGTGCTGATGACGCTGATGCCGGAGGCCCGGATCGAGGACGTGATCATCGCGCTGGCCGGGGACCTCGTGCTGGTCCCCTGGGCCCGGCCGTGGCGGCCGGCGTCGGCGCGGGCGGCCGGGGACTGGCGGAACGCGCTCGGCGCCGCTCCCCTGGAGGAGCTGCGGGACGCCGTGCTCGGCTCGGCCTGGCAGGAGCACCGGGACCGGGGCTGCCCCGGTGCCGTGACCATCGGCACGACGAGGCTGCTGAAGACGGGATCGCTGGACGGGACGCTGGTCAGGATGCCGGACACGCCCGCGAACAGGGCCGCCTTCGGCACCGTCGGGACGGGGGACGATTCCGGGCCCTGGCCGTACGCCCGGGCCCTTCCCCTGACCTGCTGCTCGTGCCGGTCGCTGCTCGCGATGCCGCACGGCCCCGCCAGCGGGGACAAGGCCGCCGCCGAGCAGGCGCTGCTGGACCAGGCCATGGAACGGTTCCCCGCCCTGTTCTCGCCGGGCTGGATCTGGCTGATGGACCGCAACTACCACGGCGCGCCCCGGATCGCCCGCCTCATCGGGCGCACGCACGTGCTGATCAGGCTCAAGAGCGACATCCCGCTGAAGCGGACCTCGGAGATCCTGCCCGACGGGTCCTACCGGGCCGAGCTGTCCGGTGACGGCGTCACCGTCGCGGTCCGGGTCATCGAGTACTTCATCGACGTGGAGGGCCAGGAGGTCCCGGAGATGTTCTGCCTGGTCACCGACCTCATGGACTACGAGGAATACCCCGCTCCCGAGCTCGCCGCGCTCTATAGACGGCGGTGGGACGGGTCGGAGACCGCGCTGCGCGAGGCCAAGGCGCCGCTGCGCGGCGCCGGGCCCGGCACGGGGCCGATGCTCCGCTCCGGCTCCCCGGACCTCGTGCAGCAGGAGCTCGCGGCCTGGGCCGCCGCCGTCGAGATGACCCGCGGTGTCACCCGCGACGCCGCCATCGCCGCGGCACCCGCGGGGAAGGGCCGCCGGGCCGGGCTCACGGTCCGGCCCCGTGACCTGGCCCATGCCCGCGCCGTCCGGGCGGTCCTGTCCGCGATCCGCCTCGGGCACGACTGCTACCAGGCCGTGACCAGCGGGATCGGACGATACCGGAACATCGTCGACCGTGACCGGCACCGCGTACGCAAGTCCAAGTCCCCGTCCTGCTTCGCGCACGCCACCGCGAAGGACACCGCCACCCGCATCGCCCCCGCCGTCGTCACCATGGCTAACATCCCCGCTTGACCAGCGAAAGCACCGTAAAACACGTCCGAAAGAGGACCCCGCCGGACCGTGGACCCGGCCGCCCCGGCGCGACACGCCGGCCGTCGGCATGCCCACCGGAAGGGAACTACCCGCAGTAACCAAAACCAGAAATTACCCACAACCAGCCAAACACCTAAAGCCCACGGCATTGGCGCCCGCCCGGGCCGTGGCTTCATTCTCACGCCTGGCCAGCGCGGATGGCAGCAGCTTCTCCTTCGGCGCCAGCAGCAGGCGCACACCGAGGTAGATAAGGTACGCGGCGCCTGCGAACCGCAGCGTCAGGAAGGCAGGCTGGGACGCCACGATCACCGCGGATACACCGGCCGCGGCCGCAGTCGCCCACACCAGGTCGGCGGTGAGCACCCCGGCCGCGACGCGCAGGGCGCCGGAACGCCCGATCGTCACTGCCTTCTGCATGACGAGGATGACCGCCGGGCCGGGTATCAAGACGAGCACCGCCACGAGCGCAACGAAGGCGAAGTAGTGCGACATAAGGCGACTGTAGCTGCCTAGCCGTTGCCACCTGGGCGTCCGGCGGATGGCCATCCCTCACCGCTTCGGCGGGTAGCGCTCCGCCACCTGGGCGGCGACCAGCTGGGCGGTCTCGGCGCAGGCGGTGGTGCCGCCGTTGGCGTACTCCTTGACGCCGTCGCCGACGTTCCACAGGTTCGGGATCGGCGTGGCGGGCGGCAGGTCGAACCCGGCCACGGCCCGCTGCGGCGGCCAGTCATCCCTGGTCACTACCGTGGACAGGATCCGGGCCCGGTCGAAGCCGGGGAACTCCTCCCGCAGGTCGGCCAGCAGCAGCGCGGTCTCGGCGGCCTCGTCGAAGTCACCGACCGCCGGGCGGGGCACGGCGGTCCCGACGTACAGGTGCCAGCCGTCCGGGGCCATCTCCGGGCAGGTGGCGGTGAAGTTCGCGGCGTAGCACAGCAGGCGGGCCCGGACGAAGCTGAGCAGCCCCGGCGCCGTCATCAGCGGCTCCCGGCTGGCGAAGTTCACCGAGATCATCGCGCACGGCCGGTCCGCGCGCTTGACGGCCTCGGTGTAATCCGGCGGCAGGTGCTGCGGGCCGGCCAGCCGCACGGTAGCGGCCGGGCCGGCGTCGCTGATGACCACCCGGGCTCCGATGTGCTGGGGCCGGCCGTCGCGCTCGATGAAAGCGCCGGTAACCAGGCCGCCCTCGACGGTCAGCGACCGGACCTCGGCGCTCAGCCAGACCTGGCCGCCCGCGGCGGTGATGGCCTGCGCCAGCGACACCCAGAGGCCGATGGTGCCGCGCGGGCAGAAGCCGAACTTCTTGAACGCGCTCTTGCGGGTGAAGTAGGTCAGGAAGACCCGGGCCGGAAGCTCGTCCGCGCCGACCGCGAACACCGACCCGCACATACTGCGGAAGATGCCGTGCACCGAGGAGTTCTTGGTGTACCGGGCCAGCCAGTCGGCCGTGGAGAGCTGGCCGTCGGGCAGTCCCTCGTCCCGGCGCGCGTCGGCCAGGCCGGCCAGTACCTTGGCGGCCTGGCGGGTCAGCCGGCTCAGCAGGAAGCCCCAGCCGCCGCCGGTGACGTCGACGTCCTGGCCGCCGATCCGGTACAGGACGGGCGGGTCCGGCATCCGGATATCGAAGCCGGCGCCGACCTCGGCGAAGGTCTGCTCGGTGATGCCGCCGGTCTCGATCACGATGGCGCCGTTGTTGACCTTGAAGCCGTCGATGTCGCGGGTGGAGGCGCGGCCGCCCGGGTACTCCAGCCGCTCGGCGACCAGCGTGCGGTAGCCGAGCCGGGCCAGCCGGGCCGCGGTCAGTAGGCCGCCCGCCCCGGCGCCGACCACGATGACGTCGAATGTCGCGTCCATGCGGATCACTGCCGGTAGGAGAGCGGGAGGCCGAGGCTGTGGCTGGCCACGAAGTTGAGCACCATCTCCCGGCTGACCGGGGCGGTGCGCATCAGCCGGGTGACGAACCACAGGTCGGCCAGGCCGTACTCGATGGCCAGGCCGTTGCCGCCGTGGGTCTGGATGGACTGGTCCAGCGCGGTCAGCGCGGCGTCGGCCGCGGCGAGCTTGGCCATGTTGGCCGCCTCGGCCGCGTCGTGCCCGCCGTCGAACAACTCCGCGGCCCGCGCCGTGGCCAGCCGGGCCAGCTCGACGCCGACATGGGCCTGGGCCAGGGGGTGCGCGATGCCCTGGTGGGTCCCGATGGGCTCGGACCAGACCTTGCGGGTGCGGGCGTAGTCGGCGGCCTTGCCGATAGCGTAGCGGCCGATGCCGTTGCACAGCGCGGCGGCCAGGATCCGTTCGGGGTTGAGGCCGGCGAAGACCTGCCTGAAGCCCTCCCCCGCGGCGCCGATGAGCGCGTCGTCGCCGATGCGGACCTCGTCCAGGAAGACGGTGAACTGCCGGTCGGGTGAGACCAGGGCGGTCTGGATCGGGCGCAGGGTGAGCCCGTGTGCGTCGGTGGGCACCACGAACAGCGACAGCGGGCTCCGGCCGTGGCCCGCCGCGCTGTCGTCGCGGGCCACGAGCAGCAGCGCCTCGCATTCGTCCGCGGCCGAGATGTAGTACTTGCCGCCGGTGATGACCCAGCCACTGCCATCCCGGCGTGCGGCAGTGCTGATGTTGTGGCTGTTGGATCCCGCATCCGGCTCGGTCAGCGCGAACGCCATCCGCCGCGTGCCGTCGGCCAGCCCGGGCAGCCAGTTCGCCTTCATGGCCGGCGATGCGTGCGCGGCCAGGATCGAACCGCAGATGGCGGGCGAGATGACCGCGATCAGCAAGGGCAGGCCGTTTGCGGCGAGTTCCTCGGTGATGATGACCATCTCGGTCAGCCCGGCACCGCCGCCGCCGTACTCGGCGGGCAGGTGCACGCCGAGCAGGCCGGCCTGGCCGAGCTCGGCCCACAGCTCGGCGATGTGACCGCCGGCCTGGGCCCGTTCGGCGTAGTAGGCGTGGCCGTAGCGGGCCGCGATGGCTCCGGTGCTCTGCCGGATCAGCCGCTGGTCGCCGGTGTCGGCGATGAAGCCGCTCATGTGGTCACCATCCCTGGAAGTCGGGCCGGGACTTGGCCATGAAGCTCTCGATGCCGTGCGTTGCGTCCCGCGTCGCGGCCGTCCGGGCCAGGGCCGCCGTCTCGGCCTGCAGTTGGTCGTCCAGGCTGGCCTGGCCCGAACCCCGCAGCAAGGTCCTGATCTCGCCGAAGGCCCGCGTCGGTCCGGCCGCCAGCTGGCGAGCAGCCGTCTCCGCCGCGGCGGCCAGGTCATGAGGCGGAACGATCCGGGTGATAAGCCCCCACTCCAGTGCCTCGTCCGCGTCGAGGACGCGCTGGCCGAAGTACAGTTCCGCGGCCCGGCGCGCGCCCACCAGGCGAGGCAGGAACCAGGAGCTGCCGCCGTCGCCGGACACCCCGAGGCCGGCGAAACCGATGGCGAAGCGGGTGCCCTCGGCGGCGAGCACGATGTCGGCCACGTAGATCAGGCCGAGGCCGCCGCCCGCCACGGCGCCGTGCACGGCGGCCAGCACCGGGACCTGCAGCCGGTCCAGGGTCAGCAGGTCCTCGTGGTAGGTGGCGGTCAGCCAGCGGAGTCTCGCGGGCAGGTCGCCGGGTCCGGTCCGGGCGAACATGGCCACGTCGCCGCCGACGGTGAAGGCTGGGCCTTCGGCGCGGATCAGCACCGCCCGCACGGTCTCGTCGCCCACGCAGCGCTGGACCGCCTGGTGCAGGTCGCGGCCGAACGCCTCGTCAATGGCGTTGCGGGCCTGCGGCCGGTTCAGCCGGATGACGCCGAGCCCGTCGCTGACCGAGAACTCCACGACGGTGCTGTCCGGCGCCGGAAAGTCCGAACCCGAACTATCCGGGGCGGGACTATCCGGGGTGGCCATCAGGCGTCCCGCCAGCGGTCGGCTGAGGGGTCGAGCAGCTGGGCCAGGTGGCCTTCCGGCAGCCAGATGATCGTTTCCAGCTCCAGCGCGTCCAGGAAGCGCACCCGCCCCGTCCGCCGGTCCTCCAGCCGCAGCCGCGGCCCGTTCGCGGTGGTGTCGACCGCGACGGCCACGTCGGCGAACTCGCTGTCCACGACTCCCCCGTCCGGCTCAGGCATGCGGTCTCCCTAGATCAGGAACGCCAGCGTGGGCAGCGGCTGATCGCGGTTGACCAGCAGGACCTGCTTGGCGGCCAGGCGGAACTGGCCGTTCACGATGCGCAGGCGGTAGGTGGTCCGGCCGGCCCAGAACTCGACCCCGCGGTCTCGCGACTCGGCCAGCATGAAGTTGGCGCCGACCAGGATGTCGCTGCCCTCGCGGCCGAGCACCTCGACGTTCGAGATCACCCGGCGCAGGCTGGACGGCGGCGACTGGGCGTAGCGCCGGCCGGTGCGCAGCTGGTTGAGCCGGGTCGTGATCCGGCTCCGGTTATCGTAGATCACCGACATCTGCGCCCCGGGCTCGGTCAGGTCACCGCTGGCTGGCACCCAGTACAGGGCATCGTCGGTCCACAGCGCCTCCCAGGCGTCGTAGTCGTGCTCGTCGGCGTAGCGCGCCTCGCGGTACAGGAACTGCTCGATCTGCCGCAGGTCGAGATCCTGCCCGGCCGGCGCGGTCATGCGGCCTCCATCAGGGTCAGGTAGTGCGACCAGAAGCCGCGCATCGCGGTCTCGTCGGTGGCCCGGCCGACCTTCAGGCCGCGCTCGTCGACGCGTTCGCGCTGCAGGCCGCGGCGCAGGTCCAGCCACTCGGGCCGGAGCATGGCCAGGCCGCGCTGGTTGCGCTCGTACATCTCGGTGTCGTCGGCGAGCAGCATCCCGGCCGGGCCTACCGACCCGACCGACTGGGAGATCATCCGGCCGTTCAACTCGGCGGCACCCTTGAGCTGCACGGCGGTCGAGTACTGCACGCACTCCCCGGCCGAGACGGGCTGGATCACGAAGACCTGGATCTCCGCGATGAACAGGTTGGGGAACACCATGACGTGCGGGGCGCCCTCGACCAGGATCCGCTCGGCATCGGCGCCGTAGGCCTCGCGCATCCCGGTCACGTAGCCGGGGACCCGCGCCTGCGTGGTGCCGAACCAGCGCATCGGCTCGCCGGCCCGGCGGAACTCAGGCCGCAGGTCGTTCTCGCTGTGGCCGTGACCCAGGTTCCTGGTCACCGCGGTCGACTTGTCGCTGTACAAGGCGCCGATCGGGCTGCCGGTGACGCTGAAGATGGAGCCGTGGACGAACTGGGGGTGGTAGCCGTCGGTCTCGTTCTCGGCCAGCAGCTTCCAGTTGGCCCTGGTCCGGTGCTTGAGCCAGCCGGCGGTCAGCTCGACCTCGCCGTCGGGTGACAGCCGGGCCAGCCGGTCAAGCTCGCCGGCCGCCTCGCCGAGGTGCTCGGCCAGGCTCGGGCCCTCGGCCGCCATGCTGCCGAACACGAAGCCCTGGTGGGAGTCGATCCGCGGCACGGCGGCCAGCGACAGCTCGGCCTCGATGGTGCCCTTCCCGCCGTAGCCCTGGTTGAACGGGAAGCCGATCAGTTCGCCAGTGTTGCGGTAGGTCCAGCCGTGATAGGGGCAGCGGAAGGACTTGGTGTTGCCGCGCTCGGCCTCGCAGACCAGGTTGGCCCGGTGCGCGCACCGGTTGAGCAGCAGGTGGAAGCGGCCGTCGCCGCCCCTGGTCATGATGACGTCCTGCAGGCCGAGATGCTTGCGCACGTAGTCGCCCGGCTGCCTGATCTCGCTGACGTGGCCGACGTAGACCCAGGTCCGGTACCAGATCCTGGACAGCTCGTCGGCGAACACGCGCGGATCGGTGTAGAGCGAGCCGTGCACCCGGTCCGGCTCGATCAGCCGCGCGTAGTCCGGTGCGGGATCCGTCATGGGCCTCCTGTACCGGCCGGGCCGGCTTGCCCGCAGCCGCTCCGGCATTTCTTAATCAGCGTTAGAATAACTGTCCCGGCCGGGCCGGACAACGGGGGCCCGGCTCGGCCGCGTCCCGGCTGCCGTGTCCCGGAGGTCGCGGGGCCCGGCTGCGGTGGCTCCCGGTCACCGGCCGCGGAAGACGGCCGGGCGGCGCTCGCGGAAGGCAGCGATGCCCTCGGCGAAGTCATCGGTATCCATCAGGCTGGTCTGCAGGTCGACCTCCCGGTCCAGTATCTCGCCGGGATCCGCCGGCCACCGGCCCAGCATGGCCTTGATCCCGGCCAGGGCCAGCGGCGGCCCGGCCGCGATCGTCTCAGCGTCGGCCAGAGCGACTGCCAGCGCCCGGCCCGGCTCGGCCATGGTGTCGGCCAGTCCCAGGTCCACCGCCTCCCGGCCGGTTACCCCGCGCGGCAGCATCATCAGCTGCCGGGCGGCGGCGATCCCGGCCCGGGCCGGCAGCGAGGCGAAGATGCCCATGTCACCGGCGATGCCGACGCGGGTGAATGACATCACGAACGTCGCGTCCTCGGCGGCCACCACCCGGTCGCAGGCCAGCGCGAGCGAGGCCCCGGCTCCGGCGGCATAGCCCTCGACCGCGGCCAGGACTGGCTTCGGGCCGTTCCAGATGGCCCTGATCACGCACTGGGCGGCCTGGATGCGGGCCCGGTTGCCGTCCGCGGGCTGCCGCCGCATGGTCGAGATGTCCCCCCCGGAGCAGAACGTCCCGGCCGCCCCGGTCAGCACGACGACGCGGACCGCTTCGTCGGCCATCGCGGCCTCAAGCGCCTCGGCCAGCACCACGCGCAGCTCGAGGTCGATCGCGTTCCTGCTGGCGGGCCGGTTCAGGGTGAGGACCCGGATGGCGCCGCGGTCGGCGGCCAACACGCAGTCCTCGGTCTGCGTCGCATCTGGCACGGTGGCGCCTCCTCGGCTCGGCCGCTCTTGTCCCGGGATGTTTTTTAACCTAAGTTAGCCCTGGCCAGGTTGCCGTCACCGGCGGGTCGCGCGAGACAGGACATCCCGATGCCATCGAGCACCTTCAGCTTCCCATCGCCCGACGGCACGCAGATCACCGCCTACCGGTGGGACGCGGCCGGCGAGCCGCGGGCGGCGGTCCAGCTGACCCACGGGATGGGCGAGCACGCCCGGCGGTATGACCACGTGGCCCGGGCCCTGAACCAGGCCGGCTTTACCGTCTACGCGCAGGATCACCGCGGTCACGGGGCCAGCGCCGATCCCGGTGCGCTCGGTGACCTGGGCCGGGGCAGCTGGGCCGCGCTGGTCGAGGACATCGGGCTGCTCTCGGCCCGGATCCGGGCCGAGCATCCGGGCCTGCCGCTGATCCTGCTCGGGCACAGCATGGGATCGTTCGCCGCGCAGCAGTACCTGCTCGACCATAGCGAGGACGTCGACGGCGCGGTGCTGACCGGGACCGCGGCCATCGACGTGCTCGAGCCGGCCCTGGACCTGGACCAGCCGCTGGACCTGGCCATGTTCAACGCGCCGTTCCAGCCCGCCCGCACCGACTTCGACTGGCTGTCCCGGGACGAGGCCATCGTCGATGCCTATGTCGCCGATCCGTACTGCGGCTTCGGGATCGACACGGAATCGGCCAAGCGCATGTTCGCCGGGGCCCGGCGGCTGGCCGACCCGGCCGAGGTCGCGGCCATGCGGTCAGCCTTGCCGGTCTACATCGCCGTGGGCGAGGCCGACCCGGTCAACGGCGGCCTGGCCCTGCTCACCCCGCTGACCGACAGGTACGCGGCGGCGGGCCTGGCCGACGTGACCGTCCGCACCTATCCCGGTGCCCGGCACGAGATCCTGAACGAGACCAACCGGGCCGAGGTCATCGGCGAGCTGATCAGCTGGCTCGACCGGGTGGTGGCGGCCAGCGGGGGCCGCAGCTA
Source organism: uncultured Actinomycetes bacterium (assembly GCA_963790065.1). Classification (GTDB taxonomy): domain Bacteria; phylum Actinomycetota; class Actinomycetes; order Streptosporangiales; family Streptosporangiaceae; genus Palsa-504. The sequence goes on from CAWBNK010000008.1 coordinate 140,375, forward strand.
GCCGGCACCCGACATTCGGCTCTGCACGACCGGCCTTCCGCGAAACGAGTATGCCGGGTATTATGTCCGGCATGATGCTTGGCATGGTGACGTCATGAGTATCCCGCACGTCCTGCTGGCGCTGCTAGCCGAGGGACCCAAGTACGGGCTGCAGCTGCGGGAGGAATTCGAGGCCGGGACCGGTGAGGTGTGGCCGCTGAACGTGGGTCAGGTGTACAAGACCCTGGGCCGGCTGGAACGTGACGGGCTGGCTGAATCCGACGGTACCGAGCCAGACGGCCGGGAGAAGACGGGGCAGAAGCGGTTCCGGATCACGCCCCGCGGTGCGGAGGCGCTGGCCACCTGGCTGCGTACGCCGCCGGACCTGACCTCCCCGCCCCGCGACGAGCTGGTGATGAAGGTGCTGGTGGCCGCGCGGGTGCCCGGTACCGACGCGCATGAGGTGATCCAGGCGCACCGGATGTACCTGGTCGAGCTGATGCAGCAGTGGACGAGGCTGAAAGAGGGCGAGGCCCGGGACGATCTGGGCCTGGCGCTGGTGGTGGACGCCGAGTTGTTCCGGCTGGACGCGGTGATCCGGTGGCTGGACGCCGCCGATACGCGGCTCAGGCGGGCCGCGGCTGAGCCGTCCCGGCCCGCCCCGGCCTCCGCTCCGGCTCCGCAGCTCCGCCGGCTGGGGGCACGGCGGTGAGCCGGCCGGGCCTGGTCGGGGAAGGCGCCGGGGAAGAATCGAGCACGGCGCTGAGCGTGCTGCAGCTGCGCGGCGTGTCCAAGACCTACGGTCAGGAGCCGACCAAGGTGCACGCGCTGGCCGGGGTGGACCTGTCGGTGCAGGCCGGGGAGATGGTGGCGGTGATGGGGCCCAGCGGGTCGGGCAAGTCGACGCTGCTGACCATCGCCGGGAGCCTGGAGGAACCTACCAGCGGGGACGTGCTGGTCTGCGGCCTGGCGCTGGCCGGGATGCCGCGGGGCCGCAAGGTCCGGCTGCGGCGCCGGGTGATCGGGTACGTGTTCCAGGATTTCAATCTGCTGCCCGGGCTGACCGCCGTCGAGAACGTCGCCTTGCCGCTGGAACTGGACGGCGTCGCGGTGCCGAAGGCGCGCGCGGCCGGGCGGGCCGCGCTGGAAGCGCTCGGCGTGGCCGGCCAGGCGGGCCGGTTCCCCGATCAGCTGTCCGGCGGCGAGCGGCAGCGGGTCGCCATCGCCCGCGCGGTGGTGGGGGACCGCCGTCTGCTGCTGGCCGACGAGCCGTCCGGCGCCCTGGACTCGGTGAACGCGGACGAGGTGATGCGGCTGCTGCACGAGGCCTGCACGCGGGGCGTGGCCGCGGTGGTGGTGACCCACGACGCGCAGCTGGCCGCCTGGGCCGACCGCGTGGTGTTCCTGCGTGATGGGCGGGTGACCGGCCAGACCACCCGGCCGCCCGGCCCCGAATCCCTCCTCACGCGTGGGGAGACCCGGTGAGCGTCGTGCCGGAGGCGCGCAGATGAGCACCGCGCTGCGCGAACCTCCCGACCTGGCCCGAGGCGCCGGATCCGGCATTGTCGCCCGACGGGCGGTGGTCCGCTGGGGCTGGCGGCTGTTCCGCCGGGAATGGCGCCAGCAGTTGCTCGTGCTCGGCCTGCTCACGGCGGCGGTCGCGGCGACGATCTGGGGCGCCAGCGCCGTCACCAACGTGCAGCTCCCCAAGCCCGACTACGCCACGTTCGGTACCGCCGCCGTGCAGGTCACGCTGCCCGGCACCGACCCGAACCTGGCCGCCGACATCGCCGCCATTGCGGGCCGCTGGGGACCGGCTGATCTCATTGAGAGTCAGGGAATCGCTACTGGCACTACGCAGTCTGTACAGCTCCGGGCCGAGAATCCGCGCGGGCACTACAACTCTCCGCTGCTCGGGCTGGTCAGCGGCAGCTACCCGGCGGGCCCCGGTCAGGTCGCGCTGACCCGCCAGGTGGCCGGCCTGTACGGCACGCACGTGGGCGGCACCTGGCAGGCCGCAGGTACGACCTGGCGGGTGACCGGCACCGTGCAGAACCCGAGCAACCTGACGGACGAGTTCGCCCTGGTCGCCCCCGGCCAGGTCCCCCACCCCAGCCAGGTGATCATGCTGCTCGGCTCCCCCGCCGTCCAGCATGCGATCAGCGACGGCACCGCGACGCTGCCCGGTATCCCGGCGGCGGCGACGGTCGTGCCCCCCAACGCGGTGTCGGGCGGGCCCCCGCCGGCGACGTTCGTCCTGGTGGTGGAGGTACTCGGCCTGGTGTTCATCGGCCTGGTGTCGGTGGCCGGTTTCTCGGTGATGGCCCAGCGCAGGCAGCGGGCCCTCGGCATGCTGAGCGCGATCGGCGCGACCGAGCGCAACCTCCGCCTGGTCATGATCGTCAACGGCGTTGTCGTCGGCGTGGCCGGGGCGCTGGCCGGGGCGGTGCTGGGCTTCGCCGCCTGGTTCGCTTACGTGCCGGCGCTGCAGCAGGCTACGGGCCACGTGGTGGACGCGGCGAACCTGCCGTGGCTGGCGTTCGCCATCGGGGTGGTGGTCGCCATCACGGCGTCGGTGCTGGCGTCCCGCCGCCCAGCCAAGACGATGGCCGCGGTGCCGGTGGTAGCCGCGCTGTCCGGCCGCCCCGCGCCGCCGAAGGCGGTACACCGCTCCGCCCTGCCTGGCGTCATCGTGTTCGCGGTCGGCGCCGCGTGCCTGGCATTCACCGGCGGCTGGGCCGGCGCTGGCGGGGGCGGGGGCAAGGACGCGCTGCTGCTGCTGGCCGGCCTGGTCGCCGTGATTGTCGGGATCCTCCTGCTCGCTCCGCTGTCCGTCAGCGTGCTGGCCGCCGGGGCGGGCCCGCGGCTGCCGGTCTCGATCCGGATCGCGCTGCGCGACCTGGTCCGTTACCGAGCCCGGTCCGGTGCCGCGCTCGCCGCCACCACGTTCGCGGTATTCCTGGCCATGGCGATCTGCCTCGTGGCCAGCATCCAGTTCGGGAACCCGCTGAACTGGTTCGGCTCGAACCTGTCCAGCAGCCAGCTGATTATCTCCGCGCAGGCGAGCCCGGCGCCCGGCATGATGATGCAGCTCAGCAACTCCCAGCTGGCCAGCCTGGGCAGGCAAGTGGACAGTTATGCGGCTGGCCTGCACGCCCAGTCCGTGGTGCCGCTGCAGGACTCCTCCGTCGAGCTGTACCAGGCGGGCGTGCAGGGGCCGCACGACCACTTCAACGGGTCGGTGTACGTCGCCACCCCGCAGCTGCTCGCCGCGTACGGCATCAAGGCCAGCCAGGTCCGCCCGGGCACCGACATCCTCACCATCCGGTCAGGTCTGGCCAGCCTGCCGCACACCGAGCTGACCTGGGGCAACTACGGCGTGCAGACCACTCCCGGCGGTTTTACGCAGAAGGACAACGTTCTGCCGCCCTGCACGCTGAGCAGCGACTGCCTGGCCAACCCCGCGATCCAGACGGTCAGCGGCCTGCCCGGCGGCACCTCCGCGCCGAATACGGTGATCACCGAGTACGCGATGAGCAAGTACCACCTGCAGCCCGGCCTGGACGGCTGGCTGATCCAGACCCCGGCCCCGCTCACCGCCACGCAGATCAGCGCCGCCCGGCACCTCGCGCTCAGCTACCAGGTGACGGTCGAGACCAAAACCAATGCGCCGAGCCTCAGCGAGTTCGCCGACGGCGCCACCGCACTCGGTATCCTCATCGCGCTCGGCGTGCTGGCCGCGTCGGTCGGCCTGATCCGCAGCGAGACCGCGCGGGACCTGCGCACGCTTACCGCGGCCGGCGCCGGCGCCGGGACCCGGCGGATGATCACCGCGGCGACCGCCGCCGCACTCGGCCTGCTCGGCGCGATCCTCGGCATGGCAGGCGCGTTGATCGCCGTACTGGCCTGGGCGCACAGCAGCCTGTCCGCCATGTTCGGCGACGTGCCGCTGAGTGACGTGCTGATCCTGCTGGTCGGGCTGCCGCTGATCGCCGCGGTCGGCGGCTGGCTGATGGCCGGCCGCGAGCCGCCGCTGATCGCCAGGCAGCCGATTGAGTGAGGCTCGGCGAGGACGCCGGCCGGCCGGATCGGCCGGGCGGACGTCTTCGGGCGCGGCACTGGCTAGCCCTTTCCCGGGTTGAAGATCTGCAGCGGGTCCAGCGTGCTGCGCACCGCGGACTGCAGGGCGAGCGAGCCCGGGTCGAGCTCGCGGCGCATGCCGTCCCGCTTGAGGATCCCGACGCCGTGCTCGCCGGTGACGGTGCCGCCGAGCGCGATGGCCGCGTCGAGGAACTCCTCGAACGCGGCCTGGGCCGCGCGCCGGGCCTCGTCGTCGCCGGGCGGCGTGACCAGCAGGGGGTGCAGGTTGCCATCACCGGCGTGGGCGACGGTGGCGATCTGCACGCCGTGCCGCGCGGCGATGGCCTTGATCTGGTCCAGCATGGCGGGAACCTTGGACCGCGGCACGCAGACGTCCTCGGTCAGGACGGGGCCCAGCCGCTCGAGCGCCGGGTAGGCCAGCCGCCGGGCGTCGAACAGCGCCTCGGCCTCGGCGTCGTCGGTCGACTGCTCGACCCACATCGGCCCGGCCTCGCCCATGGCGGCGGCGATGTCGGCGGCCTCGGCCGCGCCCGAGTCCCCCGGCGTGTCGACCCGGGCCAGCAGCAGCGCCTCCGCGTCCGCCTCGATGCCCAGGTGCTTCCAGTCTTCGACCGCCTTCAGGCAGACCCGGTCCAGCAGTTCGAGCGCGGCCGGGGTCAGCCCGCGGCGGGTGATCTGGGCCACCGCCTGGCCCGCCGTGACCAGGTCGGCGAAGGCGCCGACGACCGTCCGGGGCGTGCCAAGCCGGGCGGGCCGCAGCCGCAGCGTCACCTCGGTCACCACCCCGAGGGTGCCCTCCGACCCCACGAACAGGCTGACCAGGTCGAGGCCGGCCACGCCCTTGGTGGTGCGCCGCCCGAGGCGGACCACGTCGCCGTAGGCCACCGGGCCGCCGACGACCGCCCGCAGGCCGAGCACGTAGTCGCGGGTGACACCGTATTTCAGGCAGCACAGGCCGCCCGCGTTGGTGGCGACGTTACCGCCGATCGTCGACCACGGCGCGCTGGCCGGGTCGGGCGGGTACCACAGGCCGTGCTCGGCGACGGCGGCCTTGACGTCGTTGTTGATCGCGCCCGGCTGGACCACGGCCACGAGGTTGTCCGCATCGATCTCGAGGACCTGGTTCATCTGGGACAGGTCGAGCATGACGCAGCCGCCGACCGCGTTGGCGCCGCCGGACAGCCCGGTGCCCGCGCCGCGCGGGACGATGGGCGTACCCAGCTCGGCGCAGGTCCGCACCACATGCTGGACCTCGGCTTCCGAACGGGCGCGGACACCGACCGCGGCCCGTTCGGCCGGGGCCCACTCGGCGTCGTCGTGGGAGATGGCGGCGAGCACGTCGGGATCGACCACGAGGCGGTCGCCGGGCAGTCCCCGGCTCAGCGCCTCGACCAGGACGTCGGCTGCGGTCACTAGGGCATCGCCTCCAGGATCAGGTCGGCAGTAGCCCGCGCGCCAGCCGGGCTCATAATCGAGGCCGCGTGATCCACGCCGGCCACCGGCCGCACCGTGACCAGCACGTCGGGCAGCGCTTCCCTGAAGGCCTGCACGGCACCGGGCGGGTACGCGGGAGCGCTGCCCGCTCCAGTGCTCCACTCGGCGACCAGGAACCGGGCCGGCACCTGGAGCTGCCGCCACTTGGCGGCCCCGAAGAAGATGTCGGCGGCGTCGGCGATCAGGGCCTCGCTGCTGAGCCGCACCCGCTGGCCGTCCAGGTCATGGTCCAGGTAGTCGAGCAGCAGCGAGTCGGAGGGGTCGAGCAGCGGCGCGGTCTGCGCGACGAAGAACTCCGCGTAGTCGCGGACCGACGGCCACTGGCGGTCCAGCCGGGCCAGCCGGTCACGGAAGACCGCGGGTAGCGCCTCGCGGGTGAGGCCGGGCGGGTCGCCCATCGGGAAGCCGCCGTCGACCAGGATCAGGCTCCTGACCCGCCCGGGGTAGGCGGCGGCCAGCTCGACCGCCACGAAGCCGCCCATCGACATGCCGCACACGTGCACGGAGTCCAGGCCCAGGCGGTCCAGCACGGCCACCAGGTCGGCGGCGTGCCTGCTGATCGACGAAGGCCCCTGGACGGTCACGCTGTCGCCGCGGCCGCGCAGGTCCGGGGCGATCAGGCTGAGACCGGGCGCGGCTGCGCGGAGCCAGTTCCACAGCCGGCGCTGGCTGCTGATGCCGTGGACGGCCAGCACTGGCTCGGTGCCCGAGGTGATCACCTCGACGGCCAGGGCGCCGCCGGGCACCTCGACCGCGATGACCTCGGCGCCGGGATCGCGTGCTGAGCTCATACCACGACCCTAAGCGCTGACCGGGCGGGTTGGCGGGGTGGGTTTCACTAGGCGCTGGCCGGGCGGGTTTCGAGCAGCCGGTCCAGGACCGCGGCCGCGTCCAGCGGGTGGTCGATCGCCGCCCAGCGGGCGCCGGCCTGGGCCGCCAGGTGGGCGGCCTGCTCGTGGTCGCCCGCCGGGGCCAGGATGATCAGCTCCGGCAGGGCGCGGGCCGTCTCGACGGTGTCGTCGTCTTCGGTGCTGCGGCAGTCGGACAGCAAGATGACCACCCGCCGCGGGGCCCGGGCCCGCGCGAGCTGCTCCTGCGCGGCCTGCAGCGCGTCGGCCAGCCGGGTCACGCCGTGGCCGTGCAGCCGCAGCAGCCGCTCGGCCACCACGGCGGGCACGATGTCGCTGACCAGCGGCCGGATGACATCGACCGATCCGGCGAAGGACAAGATGGCGTGCTCGGCCGGGGCCCGCAGGGCACAGGCGGCGGCCACCGTGGCGGCCGCGGCCAGGCGGGCTCCGTTCATCGAGCCGGACCGGTCGACCACCACCGCGAATGCGGTGGGCGCCCGGGCCCACTGCACGGTGGTCAGGTCGTCCAGCGCCACCGGCCGGGCCTCGGCGCGGGCCGCGGAAACACCTTCGATCGAGGCGTCGATATCCAGGTCACCGTCGGGGGCGCCACGCACCGGCCGCAGCCGGGAGATGCCGCGCGCCGAGACGCGCCCGGCCCGGGCCCGCTCGAGCACGATCGCGGCGCACAGCCGGATGGCCGCCGCGCGCAGGTTCTCGTCGGTGGCCGTGGTCATGGCGGCCAGCAGCTCGAAGGCGGTGGGGTCGTCGGCCAGGGCCCGGTGCAGCGCCTGCTCGTCGAGCACGCCGACCGCCGGGCTGATCTCGGCGAAGCGGGCGTGCCGGGACAGTTCGTGCCGTCCCGTTGTCTTGCCGTCACGCGCGCCGGACTTGGCCTGCGGCCGCTGGCGCTGCCCCCCGGCTACCGGAGCGGCCGGCGGGCCCGTCATTCCCCCAGGCCGGGTTCGCCTCCCGCCGCATCGACCTGGGCCCGGATCCGCCGGAAGATCTCCTCGATGACCTGATCGGCCGAACGGCGGCAGGATTCGTGCAGCCGGATCCGGCCGGACAAGGTGGTGAGCGCGGCGTCCAGCCCGGTCTGCCAGTCGTCGGCGGGGACGGCGCGGACGTCGGCCAGTTCGGGGACCAGCCGCGCGTAATCGATGGCGCCCCGGACCGAGGCGCCGAAGCGCAGGTCGGGATGGTCGCGGGTGGCGCGGGTCAGGGCCACGGCCTCGGCGACCAGGGCCGGCTTGGCCTGCTCGGCGGCGAGCCGGACGATCTGGCGCTCGTGCTCGGCGTCCTGGTACCCGACCGAGATCCGGCAGGTCCGGTCGTACAGCGCCATCGACAGCCGGGACGTGCCCACCGAGTCGTACGGGTTCATGGCCGCGACCAGCCGGAAGTTCGGATCCGCGCCGATGCGGCCGAGCCTGGGCACGTTGATCTCAGCCTCGGACATGACGGTCAGCAGTACGTTGATCGTCTCCTCGGGCACCCGGTTGAGCTCCTCGACGTACAGCAGGCCGCCCTCGCGCATGGCCCGGACCAGCGGGCCGTCGGAGAAGTTCTCCGGCCGGTACCCCTGCTCCAGCACCAGCGCCGGGTCGAACGACCCGATCAGCCGGGCCGGGGTCAGCTCGGCACTGCCCTCGACCAGCACGAACTCGGTGTGCCGGGATTCCGTGACCTGCCTGAGCAGCGTCGACTTGCCGGTGCCTGGCGGGCCCTCGAGCAGGATGTGGGCGCCGGACGCGAGCGCGGCCCGGACCAGCTCCAGCTCGCGCCGGCGCCCGACAACCTGGATCGGCATGGGCCCGTACTCGTCAGTGCTCGTGGACCACGATGCCGCGGATGTTCTTGCCGGCCAGCAGGTCCTCGTAGCCCTCGTTGACCTGGTCCAGGGTGTAGGTCCTGGTAATGATCTCGTCGAGCTTGAGGTCGCCGGACTGGTACAGGCCCAGGATCTTGGGGATGTCGGTGGTCGGGTTGCAGTCGCCGAACAGGCTGCCCTTCACCGTCTTGCGCCACAGGGTCAGAACCGTCCCGGGCAGCTGGATGGTGGGCGCCATCACCTTGTTCAGCCCGGTCAGCACCACGATGCCGTCCTTGCCGACCGCGTTGAACCCGGCCCCCACGACCTCGGGGGTCATCAGGTCGACGGTGAGGATGGCCGAGTCGGCGAGCTGGCCCCTGGTCATCTGGACGATGGCCTCCTGCGCCTCCTCCGCGGTGGCGAACGCGTGCGTGGCGCCGAGTTCCATGGCCTTCTCGCGCTTGTTCTCCAACGGGTCGATGGCGACCACGTTCTTCGCGCCGGCGTAGCGGGCGCCCTGCACGGCGTTGATCCCGATGCCGCCGATGCCGAAGATCGCCACCGTGTCGCCTGCGCGGACGTTCGCGGTGTTGACCGCCGAACCCCAGCCGGTGGGTACCCCGCAGCCGACCAGCACGGCCTTGTCCAGCGGCAGGTCGTCGTCGACCTTGACCGCCGAGTTCTGGTGGATCACGGCGTACTGACTGAACGTGCCGAGAATGCACATGGCACCGTACTGGCCGCGCGGCCCGGTGAACGGGAAGTGCTCGCCAGGCAGGTAGCCCTCCAGGATCGTCGCGCCCCAGTCGCAGATCGACTGGCGCCCGGTGGAGCAATACCGGCAGACGCCGCAGTTGGGGATGAACGAGCAGACGACGTGGTCACCGGGCTTCACCCTCGTCACGCCCGGTCCGACCTCCTCGATAATCCCCGCGCCCTCGTGGCCGAGCACCATCGGCAGGCGTGCCTCGAGGTCCCCGTGCGCGACGTGGATGTCGGAGTGGCACAGGCCCGCGTACAGGTAGCGGATCAGGACCTCTCCGTCCTGGGGACGGTCCAGGTCCAGCTCCTCGATCTCGATGCGCTTGCCCGGCTCGTAGACGACGGCGGCCTTGGTCTTCATCGACGCTCCTTCGGGTTGGATGACCCTCCTGGATCTTCCTCAGCTTAACGAGCATTAAATGCGGCCCGTCGATGGGCAGTCCAGCAATGAGACGGGAAGCACGGCGCGGGCGGGACGCGGGTGCCACGGACCGTTCGGCCGAAAGAAAAAAGACGGTCAGGACGGCGGCGGGAACGGGCACGATGGCAGCAGGGACAGATGACACGGCCGGGAGGATGACGTTGGAGACGTTCGCGGTGCCCGATGTGACGGGCGACGACCACGTGCTGGGGCCGGCGGACGCGCCGGTGACGGTCCTGGAGTACGGCGACTACGAGTGCCCCTACTGCCGGGGCGCGGCGCGGGATGTGCTCCGGATGCTCGAGCGGTACCCGGACCAGGTCCGGTTCGTGTTCCGGAACTTCCCCATCGTGCAGCTGCACCCGAACGCGGAGCAGGCCGCCGAGGCGGCCGAGGCGGCGGCGGCCCAGGGGAAGTTCTGGGAGATGTACAACCTGCTGCTGCGGCCGTCCGCCGGCCTGGACCTGGACTCCCTGATGGACTACGCCGCGGGCCTGGGCCTGGATACGGGCCGGTTCCGCCGCGAGGTCACCGGCCGCGCGTACGCCGCCAAGATCGAACGGGACCTGGAGGACGGCATCAAGAGCGGGGTCAACGCCACGCCCAAGTTCTATGTCGACGGCGAGCGTATCGACGGCAAGCTCCCGCTGGAAGGCCTGGAGGATGCGATCCGGGCGGCGGTCCGGGCCGCTCCGGCAGGCTGACCATCGTTTCGAAAAATGCAAATCTATGCGATGATAAGGCCCGGGTCTGGACCAATGACGTCCCGCGCCAACGGCACCTTCCTCCGGCTTCTCATCCCAGGGCGGGTTTTATGGACGGCCTTGAACTGCGGTACTCCGACTACGCACTGACCGACGACCAGGAATCGGTGCGGGACGCGTTCCGCGACTTCTTCACCAGCGAGTGTCCAAGCCCGCGGGTGCGGGCGGCCGAGCCGCTGGGGCACGACGAGAAGCTCTGGGGCCAGCTGACCGAGATGGGCGCGGCCTCGATGGGCCTGCCGGAGAGCGCCGGCGGCGACGGCGCGACGCTCGTCGACCTCACGCTGATCGCGGAGGAAGCGGGCAGCGCGCTGGCGCCCGTGCCGTTCATCGAGCACGCCGCCGCGTCGCGGGCGCTGGCCGCCGTCCCTGGCGCCCCGGCCGAGCTGCTCACGGCGGCCGCGGCCGGACGCCGCATCCTGGCCCTGGCCATGGAGCCGGCCGACCGGGAGGCCCGCCCGCTCGTGCCGGGCGGCGCGGTCGCCCGCGACGTCATCGCCCTGGATGGCCGGGCGCTGGTGGCGGTGCACGCCGATGAGCCGCCGCCGCTGGTGGCCAACCAGGGCAGCACCCCGCTGGCCTGGTGGAACCTGGCGGGCGGGGAAAGGACCGTCCTGGCCGAAGGACCGGAGGCGGAGGCGATCTACCAGACCGCCCGGGCGGAATGGAAGCTGCTGACCGCGGCCGCGCTCATCGGCCTGACCCAGCGCGCGCTTGAGGTCGCGGTCGAGTTCGCCAAGACCCGCGAGACCATGGGCGTGCCGATCGGGACGCTGCAGGGCGTGTCCTTCCCGCTGGGCGACGTGGCGATCGGGACGTCCGGCGGGCGGAACCTGATCCGCCGGGCCGCGTGGACGCTGGAGAACGACCGGGACCACGCCGGCGTGCTGGTGCCTGCGGCGTTCGGCTACGCGGCACAGGTCGCCACGCACGGAGCCACGACCTCCGCGCACATGCAGGGCGGCCTGGGCTTCACCACCGAGGCCGACGCCAGCCTGTACTTCCTGCGGGCCAAGGGCTGGAGCCTGCTGGCCGGGGACCCGGCTGAGGACCTGATCGCCGCGGGGGACGCCCTGGCGGCCCGGCGATCGCATTAGCGAGGGAGACGAGGATGGACTTCAGCCCGGTCCCGCTGACCGCGCAGCAGCAGGCGTTCCAGGACGAGGTGCGCGCCTTCCTGGCCGAGCACGTCACCCCTGAGGTGCTCGAGGAGGAGCGGCTCACCGGCAGCGGCTTCAACGAGCGCCTGCACCTGGCCCTGGGCCGGAAGGGCTGGATCATGCCCGGCTGGCCGGTGGGGAAGGGCGGTGCGGGCCTGGATCCGGTCCGGCTGCGCATCCTGGAGGTGGAGATGCGCCGCTCCCGGATCCCGTCGATCACCAGGGGCACCACCGGCCTGGTGGTCAAGGCGGTCGAGAAGTACGCGGTTCCCGATCTGGCGGCCGAGCTGCTGCCGAAGGTGGCCGAGGGGACGGTCCGGTTCTGCCTCGGCTACACCGAGCCGGACGGCGGGTCGGATATCGCGGCGGCCAAGGTCCGCGCGGTCCGGGACGGCGACGAGTGGGTCATCAACGGGTCGAAGATCTTCACCACCGGCGCGCAGAACTGCCAGTACACCTTCCTCATCACCCGGAGCGACCCGGACCTGCCCAAGCACAAGGGCCTGACCATGTTCCTGGTCCCGCTGAGCACGCCCGGCGTTCAGATCCAGGGGATCAGGACGTTCGGCAACGAGCGGACGAACATCGTCTACTACAGCGACGTCAGGATCTCCGACCGGTACCGGCTGGGCCGGGTGAACGACGGCTGGGCGGTACTGCACGGGCCGCTGGACGAGGAGCACAGCATCGGCCGGGAGGGCCCGGGGGCCGGGCTCTCCGACCTGTCCATCGGCACCAGCTTCCTGCACACCCTCGAGCTGGCCCTGGACGCCGCCGTGGACTGGGCCTGCACCCCGCGCAGCGACGGCAGCCGGCCCATCGACGACCGGATGGTGCGGTACCGGCTGGGCCGGGTGGCCATGAACCTGGAGGCGGGCCTGTCCACGCCGGGACCCATGGGGCGGGTCAAGGGCTCGGAGGCACTGGTAACCGGCGCCGCGGAGCTGATGGACCTGGTCGGCACCGGCGCGCTGGTCTCGGAGGGCAGTCCGGGCGCCGAGGTCACCGGGATGATCGAGTACGCGCACCGCTTCGCGCAGGGCACCGCGACCTACGGCGGGACGCTGGAGGTCTTCCACGGGATCATCGCCCAGCACGTCCTCGGGCTGCCCAAGCCCAGCTACCCGGGGGCCAAGGTGCTGGTCGACCGCAAGCGCGAGGCCAAGCCGGCGCCGTCGCTGGCCTGAGCCGCCCGGCGCCGCGTTCCCGTTCCCATTTCCGTTTTCCGTGTGCTTCGCTGTGACACGATTCTAGAATTACGTGACACAATAGAGCGCACGGAAATGACCGGAGGTGGAATCGTGGCGGACATCGCCGAGCCGGGAGCGTGCCAAGCCTGCGGACGCGCGCTTCCTCCGCAGCAGGGTAAGGGCCGTCGACGCCAGTACTGCGACGCGAGATGCCGGAGCACCGCACGGCGCGAGCGGGCACGGCAGGAGCCTAGCGTAAAGCAAGGGTTGACAGCTCATCGTCGTCATGAGTACCTTGACATTACGGACAGCAAGTCCAGCCCAGATGACCCGGTGGCCGCTCGAGCCGTCAGCGCGGCACGCCACCTGGCAGAAGAGCTGAGCCATCCTTCCTCGCCGCATGGCGCGGTGGCCGCGGCGCGGGAACTGTCAGCCGCGGCCGAAGCGGCGTTGCAGGCGGCCGTTGACCGCGCACGGGCCGCCGGACAGAGCTGGAGAGATATCGGTGAGGTACTCGGCACGACCAGGCAGGCCGCCTTCCAGCGGTTCGGGCACCCCATCGATCCGCGCACCGGCGGGCCGATGAGCCGCGAGATCCCGCCCGATGCGGCGGACCGGGCGGTGGCCATCTTCGACTGGCACAACCAGGGCCGCTGGCAGGAAATCCTCGACGAACTCGACGACGCGATGCGCACGCGCCATGACCCCGCCAGGCTGTCCCGGGGCTGGGCGGCCATGGCGGGGATGTTCGGCCGCCTGGAGCGCACCGGCGAGCCGTTCGCCCGGCGGGCGGGCGACGACACCGTGGTCGATGTCCCGCTGCACTTCGAGGCGGGCGACGCCAGGGGGATCGTACGGTTCAGCGGCGACGGAAAGATCGCCGGGATGGCGATACGGCCCGCTTCGCCCGCACCGGAAGGGAACTGACATGAGCCGGAAAGAAGCCGAGGAACCCAGGCACATGACGGCGGGGACCTGGAGCGGCCTGGCCGCGCCAGTCGTCGCCGGGGCGGCGGTCCACTCCACGGCCCCGTGGTACATCGCCGTGCCTGTGCTGGCGGTGGCACTAGCGCTGACGATCTGGCGCCGACGGCGTGGGGGCGGCAGGGGCGGCGGGCCGCCTGGACGGGGACCGTTCGGCGGATCGTAAGTGCTGCTTGGCCGTGGGCTGTGCTGGCGGGGTTAGATGCTGATGCCGATGAGTTTGGTTTCGAGGTATTCGGTGATGCCTTCCTGGCCGCCTTCGCGGCCGAGGCCGCTTTGCTTCATGCCGCCGAAGGGGGCGGCGGCGGAGGTGGGGTTGATGTCGTTGATGCCGACGATGGCGAACCGGAGGGCTTCGCTGACCCGCAGGGCGCGGGACAGGTCCTTGGTGTACAGGTAGGCGGCCAGCCCGTAGATGGTGTCGTTGGCCATCTTGATCACCTCGTCGTCGTCGTCGAAGATGACGACGGGGGCGATCGGCCCGAAGGTCTCGTCCCGGTAGATGACCATCTCCGGCGTGACATCGGACAAGATGGTGGGCGCGTAGAACGTGCCCGCGTCGAACTTCTCGCCGGTCAGCCGCTGCCCGCCGCAGACCAGGGTGGCGCCCTTGGCCACGGCGTCGGTGACGTGCTCGTCCATCTTGGCCAGGGCGCCGTCGTCGATCAGCGGGCCGATCGTGACCCCGTCGTCCAGCCCGTTCCCGGCCTTCAGCTTCCCCACCCGGTCGGCCAGCACGGCCAGGAACTGGCCGGCGATGGAGCGGTGCACGAAGATCCGGTTCGGGGAGATGCACGCCTGCCCGGTGTTCAGGAACTTCACCAGCGACACCCCCCGCGCCGCATGCGCCGGATCGGCGTCACCGAACGCGATGAACGGCGCATGGCCGCCCAGTTCCAGCGAGACCCGCTTGATCTGCCCGGCGGCCCCCTGGGCCAGCTGCCGGCCGATCTCCGTGGACCCGGTGAAGGTCAGCTTCCGCACCGCCGGGTTGGCCAGGAACTCATCACCCACCACCGCGGCCCGGCCCGCGGTGACCAGGTTGACCACGCCGGCCGGCACCCCCACCTCGTGCAGGATCCGGAACACCTCCACCGCGCACAGCGGGGTCTGCTTGGCCGGCTTGAGCACCGCCGTGCACCCGGCCGCCAGCGCCGGGCCGAGCTTCCGCGTCAGCATGGAGATCGGGTAGTTCCACGGCGTCACCGCCCCCACCACCCCGACCGGCTGATGCAGCACCAGGAACCGCTGGTCGGCCCGCGCCGACGGGATCACCGACCCGTAGACCCGCTTGGCTTCCTCGGCGAACCAGATCAGGAAATCCGCCGCGTACTGCACCTCGATCCGCGCCGTCCGCAACGGCTTGCCCTGCTCCATCGTCATCACCCGGGCCAGCTCATCAGCCCGCTCCAGCATCAGCCGATGCGCATCAAGCAGAAACCCCGCCCGCTCATACGCCGTCTTCCCCGACCAGGAAGGAAAGGCCGCCTCGGCCGCGGCCACCGCTTCCCGCACGTCCTCCGTGCCGGCCGAGCTGATCTGGGCCAGCTCTTCAGACGTGGCCGGGTTGGTCACGGCGAACGTCTGCCCCGAAGCCGCGTGACGCCACTTTCCCTCGATGTAGAGCGTTCCTGAGCTGGTGTCGGGCAGCGCCATGGGGTCCTCCGGGCTGGAGATCGTTCGGTAGTTATCCAACTATAGAAGAAAATATAACTTATGGCCAGGTGACGGCCGGCACAAGATGCCTCCCGCGGCGTGCCGTCCTTACGTGGTTGACCCCGGGCGGGCAGCCCCGCCCGGGGTCCGTATGTGCCTTCGAGCGCGTCAGCTGACGGCAAGAAGGAGATCACTGGGTCAGGAGCGGCCCGGCACGTCCTGGGTGGTCCACCGGAAGTTCGCGCCATGGGTGGTGGCCGGCTTGCTCAGGATGGTGAACTCGTCCCGCTCGAGGGTCTCGATGCCCTTGGACTGCAGGTACTTCTCGGCCTGGTCCAGGCCCCCCACCTTCCACGCGGCCGCGTGGTGGATCTGGCCGTTGGCCTGCATGTCCTCGGCGGCCAGGGTGTCCTCGCGGGTCGGCGTGGCCAGCTCGACGACGATCTCGCCTATCTGGATGTAGGCGTTGCGGGTACCGGTCAGGGCCGACTCGCTTTCGCTCACCAGGCTGCCGCCCAGCACGTCGGTGTAGACGAACTTGGCCCGGTCCAGGTCACGGGTCAGCACCGTGGTGTAGGCCAGTCGCTCCAGGCCCAGCGGGTGGTTCTCCGCCCACCAGTTCGGGTCAAAGTCCGGCTGCAACCGCGGGTCGTTCTGCACCAGCATGCCGATGGGGCGCATGAACTCCAGCTGGGCGATGGTGTCCTTCGGGTGGGTCATGATCGCCGAGTCGGGCCCCGGCCGCTCGCTGGTCAGCACTCCCCCTTCGACGTACACCCGAACGCCGTTGTCGGTGCAGCGCTGCCAGATCTCGCCCGGGTCGTCGGTGTACCAGGCGATGGAGTGCCAGTGGTTGCCGAACCGCTTGTAGAACCGGCCGAGCGGCATGGCGTCCCAGCCCTCCACCCGGAAGGCGGGAGCCAGCGGCTCGATCACCGCATCGCCCAGAGTCACCAGCGACGCGTCCCGCTTCTCGCCCTCCATGTAGTGGTGGTCCAGGAAGCCGCGCCGCACGCTGAAGACATCGTCGTACCACGCTTCCAGGGAATCCAGGTCGCCAGTCATGTGGATGATGTGGAACAGCTTGCCGATCGCCATCTGGACTCCCATCCGTACTCATGACGCTGCCAAGGCCTCAGCTCTGCTTACCTTCATATCATAGCTATCAAATTATCGAATGTGGAGGGTGCCTGCGGAATTCAGGGTGGTCGGGGAATTCGCGGCGGCGGGCGCGGCGGGGTCTGCACCCGCCGGGCCGGGAATGTTACATTTAAGTTTGTAAATACTTCGCTCTATGCGAGCAGCAGAGCTCACGGAGGCCGGGATGGCATTTCCCAAGCGGCAGGCGGCGATCGTCGGCGTGTACACCACCAAGCAGGGCAAGCTCCCGGACCGGACCTCGTTCTCCCTGCAGCTGGAGGCCATCACCGGCGCGCTGGACGACGCGGGCCTGACCACCGCCGACATCGACGGGCTGCTGCCGATGTCCGGCTCGGAGCACGTCCCGGGTACCTCGGCGCATCAGTTCTGGGCCGAGCAGCTCGGCGAGCGCCCGCTGGGCCTGGTGGAGACCGGCGGCGCATCCGGCATGCTGGCCAAGGCCGCGGCGTCGATCGCGGCGGGCCTGACCGATTGCGCGGTGCTGTTCTTCGGCCGGGCGGGCAGGCGGACCGGGCCGGGCGGCACGCCGGTGCCTACCGGCCGGGCGCCGCGGGTGGCCGATGACTTCAGCTTCGCGACCGCGGGCGGCTACATGACCTCGTGGTACGCGATGTGGGCGCAGCGGTACATGCACGAGTTCAACGTGACCAACGCCGACCTGGCCGAGGTGGCGGTGTTCACTCGGTACCACGCCACGCTCAACCCGGACTCGGTCATGGGCAGCCGCGGCGAGATCACCGTCGACGACGTGCTGGCCTCGCGGTTCGTGTGCGAGCCGCTGCACCTGCTCGACTGCTCGCTGGACACCGACGGCGGCTACGCCGTGGTGATCGCCTCGGCCGACGTGGCCCGCAACTGCCGCAAGCAGCCGATCTGGGTGCTCGGCGGCGCGGAAGCGTACTACACCGACTTCTATGCAACCATCAACGACCCGTGGTTCCCGAATGAGGGCAAGGCGGTCAGGAAATGCACCGACCGGGCGCTCGGCCTGGCCGGGATCTCCCGGGACGAGATCGACGTGGCCGGCCTGTACGACTGCTTCACGATCACGACGATCCGCAACCTGGAGGAGATGGGCTTCTGCAAGATCGGCGAGGGCGCTGACTACGTGAAGGACGGGCACCTGCGCCTGGGCGGGTCAATGCCGACCAACACCGACGGCGGCCTGCTCTCCAACAGCCACTGCGGCGACCCGTCCGGCATGCACACCATCGAGGTCGTCCGGCAGCTGCGCGGCGAGTGCGGCGACCGGCAGGTGCCCGACGCCAAGCTTGGCGTGTCGCTGCAGCAGGGCTGGGCCGTCCATGGCCTGGCCGGGGTCCTCGTCATGGCCGCCGACTGAGCCGATCTTTACGCCAACTCCTAGGAGAGACCAATGACCATTCTCGAGACGGCTCCCGCGCCCTACCTCAAGCCCCTGCCCGCGATCAGCCCGGACCACCAGCCCTTCTTCGACGCGCTGCGGAACCACCAGTTCGTGGTGCCCAAGTGCGACAACTGCGGCGACTACAACTGGGTGCCGTATCCGGCCTGCCGCAGCTGCCTGTCCGAGAGCCAGACCTGGACGCCGGTCTCGGGTGACGCGACGCTGTACACGTTCACGGTGTGCCACCGCGGTCCCGGTGCCTTCAACGCCGAAGTGCCGTACGTGATTGCCCTGGGCGAGCTGGCCGAGCAGCCGCGGCCGTGCCTGGTCCTGGGCAACCTGGTCGGCACCGCGATCGAGGACGTCCGCGTCGGGATGCCGCTGAAGATCGCCTACCAGGAGATCCCGGACGAGGACATCACCATGTGGCGCTGGGTGGCCCGCACCCCCTGACCTCCCCGACCTTCCTGACCGAGACGGCCGGCTAGGCCCGGGCCGCGTGCTGGCTCATCCAGTCCAGGGTGCGGTCCCAGGCCTGGCGGGAGGCTTCGGCGTGGAAGACCGCGGGACGCCCGTCGCAGTGGAACCCGTGGTTGGCGTCGGCGTACCGGAAGATCTCGGTCGCGACCGGCTGCTGGCCCGCCGAGGCGCGCAGCGCCTCGACGTCGTCCACCGGGATGCTGCCGTCCAGGTCGCCGAACTGCCCGAGCCAGGGCGTCTGGAGCTCCGGCGCCAGGTCGATGAGGCTGGGCAGGCCGAACCGTCCCTGCGCGAGGCCGCCTCCGTAGAAGGTGACCGCCGCGCCGAGCGGGCGCAGGGTGGCCGCGTAGAACGTCACCGTGCCGCCCATGCAGAAGCCGACCACAGCGATGTTCCGCGGCGCGTAGCCATCCGCGCTGAGCTGGTCGACGGCGGCGTTCAGGTCCATGGCCAGGCCCGCAGGAGTCATCTGGCCCAGCAGCGGCATGACGTGGGCCAGGTCGTCGTAGTCCAAGATCGGCGAGCCCTGCCGGTGGAAGAAGGCGGGCGCGATCGCATCCCAGCCGGCCGCGGCGAAGCGGCGGGTGACGTCCTGGATGTGGGGATTGACGCCGAACGCCTCCTGGACGACGATCACGGCGCCCCGGGCCGGGCCGGCCGGGCCCGGTAGGCGGGCATCGGGCCGTCGGCGGTAGGCAGCGTGATTTCACTGGTGATGGTCATGCGGTTCTCCTGGGCGGGCTAGTCCACGGCCATGATGAGGGTGCCGGCGTAGCCGTGCACGGAGGCACCCTGGGCCAGCGAGAGCCCGATCTTAGCGTCCGGCACCTGGCGGTCGCCGCACTCGCCGCGCAGCTGGCGGGCCACCTCGACGGTGAACAGCCCGTGCGGCAGGCCGCAGTGGGTGTTGGAGAGCAGGCCGCCGTCGGTGTTGCTGGGCATCGACCCGCCCAGCGCGGTGTGGCCTTCCTTGAAGTAGGCGGCGCCCTCGCCGAGCTTGCAGAAGCCGAGTTCCTCCAGGTCACGGAGCATGGTGATGGTGAAGCAGTCGTACAGGCCGGCCACGTCGATGTCGTCGCGGCTCACGCCCGCCTGGGCGAAGGCGATGTCACCCGATCGCCGCACCGAGTGGCCCTGCTCGGGGAACCACGGGGGGTCGAAGGTGGTGTAGCTGTCGGTGTGGGTGGCCTCGGCGCCGCCGATGACCCAGACGGGCTTGCCCTGGGTGCCCTTGGCTACCTCGGCGGAGGCGACCACCATGGCGTAGCCGCCGTCGGTGTCGAGGGCGCAGTCGAACAGGTGCAGCGGGCTGGCCACGATCCGCGAGTTCACCACGTCCTCGACGGTCAGCGGGCCGCGCGAGCCCATGATCGAGTCCGGCTTGAGCGTGGCGTGGTACCGGTGCCGCACGGCCACCTCGGCGAGATCCTCGCTGGTCACCCCGAACTCGTGCATATACCGCTGGGCCCACATGGCGTACCACGGGGTCATGTACGTGCCGTGCACGTCGGCGGCCCAGTCGTAGGTGCGCGGGGCGGACTTGGGCACCGGCCGCCCGCCGGGGCCGATCTTCCAGCCGGCCTTGCCCCAGAACACGACCACCACGTTGGCCAGGCCCGCCGCGATGGCCAGGGCCGCCTTGGTGACGCCGTTCGGGTAGCCGAGCTCGCCGTAGGACATCGGCCTGCCGCCGAACTGGGCGGCCCAGTACATCTCCGGCCGGTGCGGCGCCTCGGGCCCGGCCGCCATGGGCACTACGCCGTCCACGTCATCGGGCGTCAGGCCCGCATCGGCCAGGGCCCCCTTGATCGCCTCCAGCTCCAGCGAGGCGCTGGTCCGGTGATCCAGGTTCCGGCCCTGCTCAGTGGTGTAGGTGCCGACGATGGCCGCCTGCCGCTTCGGGAATGCCATGCCTTAACTCCTCAACTGCCGCGACCGCAAACTTCGAAACTTAGAGACACTCCAATCTATTCAACCGTAGACCCCTGGCCAGCAGGGCGTCAATGCGCGGAACCTGCCTTCAGCCGCCTCGCACGGCCGAGAGCGCCGACCGCGTGTGCTGAGGGGGAGATCGGCTCAGGCGGCGGTGAGCACGGCTAGGGTGGCCTGGGCGGCCTCGCAGCGCCCGGCCGAGTATCGCCTCGGAAGCTCCCCAGCCTCGCGGATCGGTGGGGTCGGCGTAGTTCTGGCCGTACTCGTCTGCGACGTCAAAGTAGGTGACTCCGGCCTCGATCGCCTCATGGACGACGGCGATGCTGGTGGTCTCGTCACACGCCGAGGTCCCGAACTGGTTGCACCCAAGTCCGACCACGGGCACGGTCAGCGATCCGATATGGCGATATTCCACGATTCAACCATCTCACGCTAATGTGACTGGTGGTACTAGAGGGTGGTGGATGGTGGAGAGCAGCCAGGTGCCGGATCGCGATGCCTCTGACGGGCCGATCACGATGGGGCTGACGCCGGGAGCGGGCGTGACGATCCGGACCATTGCCGATCTGGACGGCTATCTCGGTGCGGTGGCCGACGCGGGATTCCGCGCGGTGTCGCTGTCAGCCGACCAGCTGGGCGGCGATCCGGCCAGCACGGCGCGGCTGTTGCGCACCCACGGGCTGGCCTGCAGCGATCTGATGTCCGTGCGAGTTACCCGCGATGAAGACGCCTCGCTGGAAGCGGCGCGCGCGCTCCGGCCCGCCATCGAAGCCGTGGGAGCGGCCGCCGTGCTGACCATGCTGTGGACCCGGGTGAGCGAGGAGAGCCTGGACCGTCTGGGCCGTGTCGCCGACCTGCTCGGTGTCCCGGTAGCGCTGGAGTTCGCTCCGGGACCGGTCGCGACCCTGGAGGCGGCCGAGACGATCGTCGGCGCGGTCGGCCCGGACCGCGCCACGATACTGGCCGACACCTTTCACTTCTTCCGGGGCGGGAGCACCCGCGCGATGCTGGAGTCGGTCCCGGTCGAGCACATCAGCATCGTCCAGTTCAACGACGCCCTACCGGCCGAGTCTGACGACTACATGCACGAGACGATCGACCGGCGGGCCTGGCCGGGTGACGGCGAGTTCGACCTGGACTGGTTCACCGTGACGCTGCGCCAGCGCGGATGGCGCGGCGTGGTGGCCGTCGAAGTGCTCTCGGCCGAGCTGCGGCGGCTGCCCGTGGCCGAGTACGCCCGCCGCGGCTACCAGACCACGGTCCCCTACTGGAGCTGAGCCAGTCAGCTGAGCGGGTCAGGCAAGCGGAGCAGGATCAGCTGAGAGTGGCCAGCGGAGCGCTGCCCTCGGCCAGGCTGTCGGGATAGAACCGGCGGGCTATGTCGATGACCTCGTCCAGGCCGGGCCACCAGGGGCCGTGCCGCAGGGAACCGAGAGCATGCAAGGCGCCCGCGGCCTGCTGGGCGGGTTCCGCCGCGGCGACGAACGCCACCCGGTGCGACCGGGCCGCGCGCAGCGGTCCGAGGTGGAAATCCGGCTGCTTATCAATGGCCCCGCCCGGTTCCAGGGCCGTGGCCAGGACCAGGTAGTAATCGGGCAACTCGAACCGGCCCGCCCGCCAGGCCGTCAGCGCCCGGGCCGCCTCCTGCTCGAATCCGGCCGGGCCCTGCGGCCGTGACACGTCCCACATGGCCCGCCAGCCGGCCGCCACCGCCGCCAGCGGGTCAGCTGTCACCAGCGCGTAGGGCGAGGTGGCGCGCCCGGCCCGCTGCAGTGCCTCCGCGGCCGCCCGCAGTCCGTTGCTGTCGTCGTCGGCCGGGTCTGTGCCGGCCGGGTCTGTGCCGGCCGGGTCTGTGTTGGCCGGATCTGGGGGCCGGACCAGGGCCACGTTCATGGACCGGTCGAGAGCGGAGAGGACCTCGCCGGGTGCCGCGCCGACCAGAACCACCACGGTGCTGCTGTTACGTCGCATCGCCTCGATGCTAGCGGCCTGGCTGTGGCGACCGTTTATCCGCTGACCGCCGGCGGAGCCGAAGCACCACCATGACCAGCGCGACGCCGACCAGGAGGGCCACGCTGTTCGGGATGACCAGCACGAGGTTCCCGGCGGCTATGCCATAGGAGATCCACAGCAGGAAGCCGGCCAGCAAGATCATGAAGTAGCCGAGCGACACGTCGCGTGAGGACCGTTCGCGCAGCATACGGCGGATCTGCAGGAGCGGGGCGATGCCCATCAGCACACCCCAGGACGAGGCAGCAACGGCCAGGACAGGCACTACCATGGCGCTCCTTCGATAGGGCGCCCTGGCGGTACGGATCGTGCTCGCCAGCTATCTGGTGAGGGGCGCAAGCACGACCGCTGTCCATGATATGGCCCGACCCGCGATACTGGCGGGCATGCCTGAACTGATCCGCCAGCCGAGCCGGGTTCCGGCGGCCGGCGAGCCGCCGAAGCTAATCGACGAGTACGTAGGCCGGGTGAGCACCGGCCAGGACGGCGTCAGCATCGCGCACATGCGCAGCCCGTCCGGCTGGGTCGAGCCGGGCCAGCGCCCGGAGTTCGACGAGTTCACCATCGTAATGCGCGGCGCCCTGGTCGTGGAGTCCGAGGACGGCCAGATCACGGTGCAGGCCGGGCAGGCAGTTCATGCCCGCCCCGGTGAGTGGGTGCGCTACAGCACACCGAGCGCCGCCGGCGCGGAGTACATCTCCGTCTGCGTGCCCGCCTTCGCACCGGGCACCGTGCACCGTGACGAATGATTCACATGCCTTGACCTGCGTCTTCTGGGGTACATGATGCCTCAGGGGGCGATGAGGCATGGGGGGATTGCCTCTGGGTGGAGCCGCCCCAGCCGGGTTCCGTCTTAGAACGGCGGTTCGTCGGAGTAGGCCTCGGCCCCATCGGAAGTCCACGGGTCGGTGTCGGTACCGCCGCCCGAGTTGCCCTGGCTGCCTGAGGACCGGCCACTGGAGCTACCGGAGCTACCGGGCGATCCGGAGCCGCCGGGTCCCTGAGCGCCGTTACGGGTCATCTTGTTCACCTTGGCCGAGGCGTTGCGCAGCGAGGGACCCACATCGTCCACCTCAACCTCATAGACGGTGCGCTTCTCGCCTTCCTTGGTCTCATACGACCGCTGCCGCAACCGCCCGGACACGATCACCCGCATCCCCCGGGTCAGCGACTCCGCCGCGTTCTCCGCCGCCTGCCGCCACACATTGCACGTCAGGAACAGCGAATCACCGTCCTTCCACTCACCCGTCGCGTTGTCACGGAACCGCGGCGTCGAGGCCACCCGGAACCGCGCCACCGGCTGACCCGCCGGGGTAAAGCGCAATTCCGGATCATCGACAAGATTCCCCGCGATCGTGATCGCGGTATCGCCTGCTGCCATGAGCAGACCTCCCTACTTTCTGTTCTTGTCTCGTCTGTCTTATCGTGGCAGCTACCACTGACATTTCTGTTGGCCCTTTCGAACGGGAGGCCGACGATAGTGCCGCAGGTAACCGTCCAGCGCGTCTATGACGACCCGCAGCCCGGGCAGGGCGCGCGGGTGCTGGTCGACCGGATATGGCCGCGCGGGCTGCGCAAGGAAGCCGCGCACCTGGATGAGTGGGCCCGCGACGTCGCGCCGTCAGGCGAGCTGCGGACCTGGTACGGGCATGACCCGGCGAGGTTCGGGGAGTTCCGCCGTCGGTATATCGCCGAGTTGGCCCAGCCCGGGGCCAGCGCCGCGCTCGGCCGGCTGCGGACGCGGGTGGCGGCCGGCCCGGTGATATTGCTGACCGCGACCAAGGACGTCAGCCGCAGCCAGGCAGCGGTACTGGCCGAACTGCTCGGTACCGATCCCGGCGGGCTCAGGAACGCGATGGCGCCGGACGAGGAATCGGATCTAGGCGGCGACGCCGCCTGCTGGGCTCACCTGGTTTGTCCGGAGTGCGGAGCCGTGACCAGCGAGGGACACCGCTCCGGCTGCCGGGCAGGCGCGGCCGCGCCGGGGTGAGGCGCGGGCGTTGACCACGGCCCGTTCGGCATAAGAAGGATGGCCCGGCCGGACGTCACGGGGCCGGGTCCGTACGGCGGGGAACTGGGGTACTTCCTAAGCTGCGGGTATGGGAGAGATCCGGGTAGGCACGGCGTCGTGGACGGACAAGACGCTGATCGAGTCGGGCTGGTATCCGCCCGAGGCCAGCACGCCGGAGAAGCGGCTGCGGTTCTACGCTCGCCAGTTCCCGCTGGTCGAGGTGGACGCGACCTACTACGCGCTGCCGGCCGAGCAGACTGCGAGCGCCTGGGCGGAGCGGACGCCGGCCGGGTTCAGCTTCAACATCAAGGCCTTCAGCCTGTTCACCACGCACCCCACTCCGGTCAAAGCACTGCCGACCGACCTGCGCGAGGCGGCGGGCCAGTCGGGCAAGAGCCGGGTGTACCTCAAGGACGTCGACCCGGCCGTGGCCGAGGCGGCCTGGGAGCGGTTCCTGGCCGCGCTCGAGCCGCTGAACCGGGCCGGGAAGCTGGGCGCGATCCTGCTGCAGTTCCCGCCCTGGTTCCCGATCTCCCGGGCGAACAAGGAGTACATCGTGGCCTGCGCGCAGCGCGCCGCGCCGCGGCGGGTATGCGTGGAGTTCCGCAACCGGACCTGGATGACGCCGGACAACCAGGAAGAGACCCTCGGCTTCCTGGCTTCGCATCAGCTGCCCTACGTGTGCGTGGACATGCCGCAGGGCTACCCCAGTTCCATCCCGCCGGTGCTGGCCGCGACCAGCGACCTGGCCGTGGTCCGCATGCACGGCCACTCGGACAAGTGGGACAGCAAGGACATCTACGAGCGGTTCGGCTATAAGTACAGCGCAGGCGAGATCGATGAGTGGGCGCCCAAGGTCCGCGGGCTGGCCGATAGCGCCGAGCTGACCCAGGTGCTGTTCAACAACTGCTACAGCAACTACGCCCAGGTCAACGCCCAGGAACTGGCCGACAAGCTGGGCGAGTGACGGGTCTCGGGATTCACGGGCGGCCAGGAACGGCGGCCTCCAGCTGGGTCAGCCGCGGATAGCTCTCCTTGACGATCTGCAGGTGCCGCCAGCTCTGCACGCGGTCCACCCCGCGCAGCGCCCTGATGCGCTCGATCGCACGCAGCAGGGACGTTTCGCTGCTGGTGTCGGCGGCGGCGATCACATCGAAGCGGCCGGTGCCGGTAAGCACGTAGGTCACGTCAGGCAGACCCGCGACCTGCTCGGCGACGAGCCGTGCGGCGCTGCGGACCGTGATGCCCAGCCCGGCTCGGGCCAGCCGCCCGGTGTATCCGGCATCGACCAGCACGGTGACGTGCACGGCTCCGCCGCGGATGAGCCGCAGCACCCGGGACCGGGTGGCGGCCGCCGAGAGCCCGGCCAGCCCGGCCAGGTCGGCGTAGGTCATCCGTCCGTCGCGTTCCAGCCCGGTGATCAGGACCTGGTCCAGCGCGTCGGTACTGACCGCCGGGCGCCCAGGCCAGGGGCGGTAGGCGTCCCGGACCAGCGCGAGCGCGCGGACGACCTCGATCCCCCGTATCCCCGGCAGGACCCGCAGCCGGTCCAGGTCGGCAGCCAGCACGGCCTCGTCGGGGCAGCGCAGGTCCGCGATGACGGGGTACTGGCCGGATGCGACGGAGACGAAGACGGCCGAGGTGAGCCGGGCCGTCGCGTGCGCTACGGCCAGCGCCGAGCCGGTGACGTCGGCGGAAACGTGCGCGACCACGGCCTGGCCGGTCACGGACGCGTCGGGCAGCGCCACGACCTTGATCACGCCGCGGTCCAGGAGCCTGCTGACCCGGGCCCGTGCGGCGGTGCGGGTCAGGCCCACGGCCCGGCCGAGGGCCTGGAAGCTGGCCCGGCCGTCGCGCTGCAGCTGCTGCACCAGCAGCGCGTCGATCTCCTCCAGCACGGCGACCGCCTCCCGGCGTCGGTCACACCGTTGAATCGTCTGCAGAATGCTCGATTCGGCGCCGATTCACTCGACATCAAGGATATCAGCAAAGTTAACGTTGCGATAACCCGACAAGCGGCCGGAGGCTCGCCATGAACAGACATCACCCCGCTCACGCCGAGGAGGCGAGCCTGGAGGCCGGCGCGGTCTCGCTGCGCCACGTCCTGGGCGAGGGCTTCACCAGCAACGGGCCGCTGGCCTCGGCGGCCGTGGCCTTCACGGCGACCGCGGCCTTCGGCCTGGGAGCCCTGCCGCTGACCTTCGCGCTGGCCGCGGTGGTCGCGCTGACCTGGATCAACACCCCGTTCCAGTTCTCCCGGCGGATCGCCAGCGCGGGCGGCCTGTACGCGTTCCTGCGCGAGTCGGTCGGCCCGCGGGTCGGGTTCAGCGGCTCGGTGGCCTACTTCTTCTACTACGTGCTGATCGTCCCGGCCAACGCGCTGGTGGCGGCGGGCCTGCTGGAGTTCGCGGCCGGCCAGGCCGGCATCAGCCTGCCGTCCTGGTCCTGGCTGGTGGTAGTGCCCGCGATGATCCTGCCCGCGTACGCCATCTCCTACTTCCGGCTGCGGCCCTCGCTGACCTACGGGGTCATCACCGGCGCGGTCGAGGCGGTGGTGCTCGTGACGCTGTCGGTCCTGCTCATCGTGCACGCCGGGCAGCACAACACGGTGGCCGTGTTCAACCCGCGGCATGCGCTCAACGGTTGGGGCGGCGTGGCCATCGCGATGGGCATCGCCGCGACCGCCCTGGGCGGCCCGGACGCCGTGGTCAGCCTGGGCGAGGAAGCCCGCGGCGGCCGCGCGACCATCCGCCGGGCGCTGCTGATCACGCAGACCTCGGTAATCGGCCTGTACCTGCTGTTCTCCTACGCGGCCACGGTCGGCTGGGGCCTGGCCAAGATGGCCGGGTTCTCGGCCGCCCCGGCGCCGCTGCTGACCCTGACGCACACGGTGGCCGGCCCGGTCGGCGAGGCCGTGATCACCGTGCTCGTGCTGAACAGCATCATCGGCGTCAACCTGGCCGTGAACATCGCCATGGGCCGGATGCTGCTCGACCAGGCCCGGATGTGCGCGGTCCCGCGGCGCCTGGCCCGGATTCACCCGGTGCACCGCACCCCGGTCACGGCCCTGACCGTCACGGTGATCGTCCAGCTCGCGGTGGCCTACGCGGCCGGGGCGGCCTGGGGCCTGATCGACGGTTTCATCGTCTGCATCGTGGCGGCCACCGCCGGGGCCATCTTGTCCCAGCTCATCGCGAACATCGGGCTCATCAGGTACCGAAGCAGCCTGGGCGCGGGCGCGCTGGGCACGGTGGTGATCCCGGCCCTGGCGGTGGGACTGCTCGCCTTCGCCGTATACGGCAACTTCTTCCCGGTGAGCTATCCGGCCGTGGTCGGCCCGCTCGCTGTGATCGGATCGTGCGCGGTGGCGCTGGCCTGGGCGTTCCGGGTCCGCCAGCGCAGCGCGGTGGCCGCGTCGGTGCTGGCCGGGTCCGCGGCGGAGCTGGCCGGGTCCGCGGCGGAGCTGGCATGAGCGCGGGTGCCCCGGCCCGGCTGCTGTTCGCGGGCGGGCCCATCCGCCCGGTGGCCGGGCGCGACCTGCCGCAGGCGGTGGCCGTGACCGGAGAGATGATCACCGAAGTCGGCTCGCTGGCCGACTGCCGGGCCGCCCTGGGCCGCGGTTATCAGGAGGTGGACCTGGCCGGCGCCACCCTGATCCCGGGCTTCGTCGACGCCCACTGCCATCCGCTGATGCTGGGCCAGACCAGCACCTGGGTAGACGTGTCCCCGGCCCGGGCGCCCGACATCCCGGCGCTGGTCAAGCTGCTCCGGCAGCAGGCGGCGGTGCTCCCGCCGGGCGAGCCGCTGCGAGCCTACGGCTACAACCACCGGGCCCTGCCGGAACGGCGGCACCCCACCGCCGCCGATCTCGACTGCGCGGCCACCGATCGCGAGATCTACGTGATGAACCAGTCCGGCCACGGCGGCGTGCTCAACACGTTCGGCCTGAACCGGTGCGGCATCACGGCCGGAACGCCGGACATCGCCGGCGGGCACATCGGCCGGGACGCCGGCGGACGGCCGGACGGCCTGGTCATGGACGCCGCCTGCGACCTGCTGACGGGGGACGGCGGCGTCAAGCTGGGCCGCCACGGGCCCAACCTGCACCTGCCGCCCGCGCCGGGCGAGGCGGCCCGCTGGCTGGATGACGCGCAGCGGGCGTTCCTGGCCGCGGGCGTGACCTGCCTGGTCGACGCGCAGGTCAGCCGCCGCGAGCTCACCGCCTACACCGCGGCCCAGGCCGAAAGCCGGCTCCAGGTGCGGGTGGGCATGCGGATCATCTCCAGTTACCTGCCCGAACTGCTCGGCCTGGGGCTGACCGGGCCGTTCGGCGGTGACCTGCTGGACGTGACCGGAGTGAAGATCTACGCCGACGGCACCCTCGGCGGGTGGACAGCCTGGTTCCCGTGCGGCTACCACGGCGAGGCGGAGACCACCGGCCTGCTGTACCACTCGCCGCAGGAGCTCGCCGACATCATCGCCCGCGCCCACCTGGCCGGCCTGTCCACCGGCACGCACGCACAGTCCCCCGGGGCCATCGGCCTGGTGGTTGAGGCGGTCGAGCAGGTCCAGGCCCGGCTGGGCCACCGAGTGCGGCACACGGTGGAGCACTGCGGGCTGCCGACGGCCGAGCTGGTCGGCCGGATGGCGCAGGCTGGCATCCAGCCGGTGATGCAGCCCGCCCACCATGCCTCGTTCGGTGACGGGGTACTGGCCGCGGTCGGCGAGGAACTAGGCCAGCGCTACAACCCGGCAGGCGACTACGCCGCGCTCGGCCTGCTCCCGGCCCTGTCCTCGGACGCGCCGGTCACGCCGCCGGATCCGCTGGGCGCGATCCGGGCCGCTGTCGAGCGCAGGACCGGCGCGGGCGTGCCCCTCGGCGGCCGCGACCTGCGGCTGGACCCGGCCACCGCGCTCGCCGCGCACACTATCGCTGCGGCGCGGGCGGCGGGCAAGGCGCACCGGGTGGGCACCCTGGAACCCGGCAAGCTGGCCAACCTGGTCGTGCTGGACGGCGATCCGGTCGTCGCGGGCCCCGGGCAGCTGGGCAGTCTGGCGATCACGGAGACCTGGGTCGGCGGGGTCCGGCGGTATCAGCGGCGCTGACTGGTGCTGGCCGGCCAGCGGCTGACGATGGCCTGATGCAGCCGGCGGTCTCCTGCTGAGCAGAGGCAGTGCGGTCCCGGGCTCCGGCGGAGGTGGCAGACTGCCACAGAGTGGCCTGAACTTCCCCGCGTGCGCACCTGGATGGAGCGGAGTATGACTACTGGCGAGTCGCCGGAGATCGGCGCGACCGCGGACGCCAACGGCATCAAGACCAACTACCTGGAGGCGGGCCAGGGCGATCCGGTCGTGCTGATCCACGGATCAGGACCGGGCGTCACCTCCTACGCCAACTGGCGCCTCGTGCTGCCTGCCCTGGCCGAGAACTTCCGGGTGGTGGCACCGGACATGGTCGGGTTCGGCTATTCCGAACGGCCCGCGGGCATCACCTACGGCGTGCAGACCTGGGCTGACCAGGTGGTGGGCCTGATGGACACCCTGGAGATCCCCCGTG
>CAWBNK010000009.1:0-62296 GCA_963790065.1 uncultured Actinomycetes bacterium
GGACGTCACCCCGGCGACTACTACGGGCACTCCGTCGCCATAGGACTCGCGTCCCTTAGGCGATCCCACGTTCACAGCTGCTATACGTATCGAGCGCGACTTAGGCGGCCCGTCCGTCTCCTTCAATGCCCTGACAGGACATCGCTCCTGCGCCCCGGAGGATTACCGCGGGGATCTGCGCACCCTGCGGCAGGGACCGGTACCGGTTTCAGGCGTCTTTCCGGCAGGCTCGAATTCTTGCCTTCTGGAGACTAGGCTTCAGGCAATCAGGCTTTCGCCATATCACGCGGATCTCCCGGCACACCGTCCCGTACGCCTGGGCACGGCTACCGGTTTCCTGGCATGCTATTGTCCCCGGTCACCTTTCAGATCACGGGTCAGCCATCAGATCCAAAGACACCTCCTCCAGTCTCTGCCCGCTGAGCGGGCTATATAGCAGTGCGCCTCGTGGCGCACACAGATCATCCGTTCTGGCGTGGCCCATCCATGCCGAGGGATCGGCGGATTATGGATCCAGACTGCCAGCAGCCTTCGTCAGGACATCTGAACTGGGAAATACACATGGGCGCGGTCATGGTAGGGCAGATTTGGGCACGTATCAGGCATGATGAAGCTCGACGCGGGTGGTGCTCTTGGGCCTGCAGGCCGAGTTTGGAGAGCAGGCGGAGATTCTCGACGCCGGCGAAGATCCCATCATGAGCGATGAGTGGAATGCCGGGCCAGATCGCCGTCGCGGCTATCCAGCCGCGGGTACATGGTCATGCGCGGCTACCGGGACGACTGGGCCCTAGCCCGACTAGATCTGCCGCCGGCCCGCCCGGCAGCCCCGGCCATACCGGGCGGACCGCACCACGCGTCGCCGTTCCCTACAGGGTGCTCTGGATGGCGATCTGGGCCAGTTCCGGCAGCTTCCGCTCGGCGACGTTGGCGGCGCCCCGCACGCCGCCCCAGGCCAGCGCGAGGCCGTACGCGGCGCCGCCCAGCACGAGCACCGGCATCCAGATCGCCGCGGGATCCGACCGGGTGACTACCGCCGCGATGATCACCGGCGCGACCGCCACCCCCACGCCGAGCAGGGTCAGGAGCTGCAACCCGGTCGCCTGGCCGTTATGTCCGCTGGTCGCCCTGGGAATGGGGATGCCGCCTCGCTTTTCCACCGGGTAGGCCATCGCGACGGTGAACAGGTTGGCCAGGGCCAGGGCCGCGCCGATCCCAGCCAGACCAACAGCCACGGCCACGAACCCGTCCATCGGATGCTTGGCCACGGCCGCCAGGCCGAAACAGGTCGCCGTGACCACCGGCACCGCGATCACGCCGAGCGCGATGTTCTGCCCGGAGAAGTAGGCGCGCAGCGCGCGCCGGCCGTTCAGCGCGATCGCCTCCAGGGCGAACCCCGGTCCGGACATCCCGATCGCGTTGCAGTGGAAGAAGCCGACCCACGCGCCCCCGGCGGCCCCGCTGGCGAGCAGGCCGCCGAAATAATCCGGGGTCAGCGCGGCCCTGACGCCCACCACGCCCATGATCACCAGGGTGATGCCCCAGTAGATCAGCGAGTAGGGCTCGCGTCGCTGGTAGAGCCAGAACCGCGCGGCCACCGTCCCGCGCAGGCCGTACCGGGCGAACGGCAGCGCCGAGCCGTGCACCGCCGACTGCGTGGAGGTATCGGTCGTCACCAGGGCGCGGCGCAGGGACAAGATCCACAGCAGGCCGAGCCCGGCGATGATGCCGGCCAGCAGCGCCAGGAGCAGGACCGCGGGGCCGGTGTGCCC
The DNA here is from genome assembly GCA_963790065.1 of uncultured Actinomycetes bacterium. Taxonomy (GTDB): domain Bacteria; phylum Actinomycetota; class Actinomycetes; order Streptosporangiales; family Streptosporangiaceae; genus Palsa-504. Next base: position 1,770 of record CAWBNK010000009.1, read on the forward strand.
CGTGGAGGCGTCCAGGATCGCGTGCACGGCCAGGCCCGGCGGTGTCCACCGCAGCCACCGGTCGATGCCCCCGAAGCTCGCCGCGGTCAGTGACCCGTCGGCTGCCACGACCTGGATGAAGCCCTCGTATACCGCGAAGATCGGGAGGATCAGGAGGACGGCGAAGTCCTTGCCGCGCCGAGAGCGCAGCATCCCGGCTAGGCTCGTGGTCACGAACCGGGCCAGGGTGATGCAGAACAGTACCTGCAGCACCACCGCGGGCACCGCGATGAGCACGCCGAGCGCGCCGCGGGCCAGCCCGACGGTCACCCCGAGCAGGGCGACCACGTTGGCGGCCGGCCAGGTGCCGGTGGCCGAGGCGGCCAGCAGTCCCACCGCGAGCGGGCGGGTGCGGATCGGGTAGAGGGCCAGCGTGGCGGGATCCAGGGTGCTGTCGAGCCCGAAGACGACGATGGGCAGAATCAGCCACGCGAGCCCGAACAAGCAGAAGATAGCTGTGCTCAGATCCGCCGCCGCGAGGCCGCCGCCCAGGATGGCCAGCAGGTAGAAGACGCCGCCTGCGACCAGCGCCGCGCACAGCGTGCTGAGGATGAAGGCGACTTTGGCCCCGGTCGAGGCGCGCATCGCGTTGCGGAGCAGGCGGATCTTCAGCTGGACGAGGAGCCGAGCCATGACAGCACCTCCTCGTCGTTAGCCCTGGAGCCGACCAGGTCGATGAACGCCCGCTGCAGGGTCTTGCTGTCCCGGGCGTATTCCAGCAGTTCCTCACCGCTGAGCCGCTCGAACACCCTGGCCTCGGCCGGCACCACCCCGATGACCGCCTTGGCGGCAGGCGGGTCGGCCCACATGTCCAGCCCGTTGATCAGGACCCGGCCGCCGTCCGGCCGCAGCAGGCCCGTCATCATCGACAGGGATGTGGTCTTCCCTGCCCCGTTCGGCCCGACCAGCCCGGCCAGGGAACCGGCCGCGATCTCCAGGTCGATGCCCACCACTGCCTGCTTCGGACCGAAACTCTTGCGCAGCCCCGTCACTGCGATCGCCGGCTCGCCCATCTCCGCCTCCTCAGCAGCCGTTCAGCTGGTCCATAACGATGCCCCTGGCGCTGCCGGCTACGGGCCGACGGTCACGGGGAGCTTGCCCGTGGCTCCGAGTCTGTAGGCGATGATCAGCTGCCTGGCGCTCTTGGGTGCCTGGACGCCGGCGCCGGCGATGACGTAATCGCCGTCGACGGCGACGGGGGCGTTAGACCCGGAGGACAGCGGGGTCTTGAGCAGGATCGCGCCGGTGGCGGCGTTGAATGCGTACAGGTAGCCGCTGTAGGTGGTGGTGAAGACGACGTTGTTGGTAACCGTGGCGGCGCCGTAGGGCGACGACGGGAGCCGGTCGTCCCAGATGATCTTTCCGGTGTCCTGGCTGACCGCGACCATCTCGCCGGTAGCGGTAGCGACCAGGGCTCCAAACGCCGTGCCGCTCTCGGTCGTGCCCTTGGCGGTCATCGGCAGCCCGAGGTTGTTGACGGCCGCGAACACCATGCTGCCGTTGCTCGCCAGCGGCGACTCGACTCCGCCGAGCACGCTCGGCTCCAGCTCGTACTTGGCGGGCAGCGGATCCGGTGCGGCCGGCGTGAGGTTCTCGGTCAGCAGGCCGTCGTTGTCGTGCCCGCTGTGCACGCCGACCGGGAGCTTCCAGATCAGCTTGCCGGTCTGTGCGTTCAGCTCGATCAAGATGCCGGCCTTGCCTGACCCGATGACCACCGCCTGCCCGTTCGCCGTGGTGAGCACGGGCGAGTTCTGCAGGTCCCAGTCGTACAGGTCGTGCGGAGTGAGCTGGTAGTACCACAGCAGCTTCCCGGCCGGGCTCAGCTTGACGACCGAGTTGGTGTACAGGTCAGGTCCGGGCCGGCTGCTGCCCAGCGGGTAGCCCTTGGGCCACCCGCCCTCGCCGATCGGGCCGGGGTTGGCGATGCCGATGTACAGGTTGCCCTGCGCGTCGAACGACGGCGGGTCCCACAGGCCACCGCCGGAGTTGACGGTCGGGTTCCCCCACAGGTCCTGCACCTGATCCCAGGACCATTCCGGCGTGCCGGTGCGGGCGTTCAGCGCCCACAAGATCCCCTTGCCGCCGCCGAGATACTCACCGACCGTGGGGTTGACCGGCACGGTCGACACGTAGACAGTGCCGTCGTGATAGCCGGGTGCCATGTCGATACCCTCGTGGTTGTTGCCGGTGAGCGTGCGTTTCCACAGCTGCCGTCCGGTGGCCGCCGATAGTGCCACCGCGGCGTGGTTCGTCGCCGCGTAGACAACGCCGCCGGCCACGGTGACGCCGTCCGGGCCGCCGTTAGGCGAGCTGTAGTCGTGCGTCCACAGAACCTTGCCGGTAGCGAGGCTGATCGCCATCACGTTGGACTCCAGGTCCTGGGTGTACACCACGCCGTTCACGACGACCGGCGTGGTCGCGTAGCCATCGGTGAGGCCGACGCCAGCGGCTTCCCCGGTCGACTCGACCGGCACGCACCACGCAACGCCGAGCGTCGAGACATCCGAGCTGCTGATGGAACTGGCGACATCCCGCGTATTCGCCAGGTTGCCGCCCGGCAGCGCCCAGGCCGCCGCGGTCGCCGGCTCGGGCGAGCCGCCCGCCGCGGTACTTGCCGTGCCCGTAGCCGCGTGCCGGGTGAGGCAGCTCGCCCCGCTCAAGCTGGCGTTGCTCCCGCAGCCGCCGGCCGCCAGGCTCGCGGCGACCAGCAGGGTCACGCCGGCAACTCCGGTCCGCGTAGCCGAACACCTCATCTGGCTCATCTCCCACGTCGCGGAATGCCGGCCGGGCGGCGCGCGCCGCGCTGGCCCGCGGCGACCTTCAGGCGGCTGGCCCGGACGTCTAGCCGCCCGGCCGCCGCGCTTGCTGATGCACCCATGGCCCTCTCCCTGTCCGCCCGTCCGGGCGCTTTGCTTGCGTCCGCTTGCTTGCGTCCGCCACGCCGGCGGTCGTTGCATCCTCTAAATTTGATATCATAATGCTAGATACGTAATATCAGGCATGTCAAGCGGAGGCGGTTCAGATGGGATCCCGGGTTTTCCCTGCCCAGGGGCAGCCACCCGGTCGGCCCGCCGGTCACTGAGCGCGCCGCCTGGCACCTGCCCGGCCTGCCGATGGCGGCGCTAGGGCATCGCGGGGCTGGCCAGGGCGCGTGGCGCTGGACGTGCTGGCCCCTCATCTGGGCCACCGCGCGGCCATCGCGGCGGTCGTGCTCAGCACCGTTGTCTTCGTGGCCGCCTCGCTCGATCTGGGCGGGCTGACCCCCGTCGCGCCCGGCCGGGCCCGCGTCATCCAGCTGTTCGGCAGCTATCGCGGCACCATCCACGACCCGGCCTGCAATGGGTCAACCCGTTCACCAAACGGATCACGGTCTCGGACCGGATCCGCAACCAGGAAACAGCCCACGCCAAGGTCAACGACACCGACAGCAACCCCGATCGAGATCGCGGCCGCCATCGTCTGGCAGCTCCGCGACACCGCCGCCGCCAGCTACGCCGTCGACGACTACACCGCGTTCGTCACCATCCAGGCCGAGACCGCCGTCCGGCACATCGCCTCGGCCTACCCCTACGACAGCCGCGGCACCGAAAAGCTCTCCCTGCGCGACACCGTCGAGGAGATCACCGAGCGGCTGACGGGGCGAGCTCACCGACCAGGTCTGCCCGGCCGGCGTGCACGTCATCGAGACCCGCCTGGCCCGGCTGTCCTACGCGGCGGAGATCGCCCAGGCCATGCTCCGCCAGCAGCAGGCCAGCGCCGTCGCCGGCGCCCGGACGAAGATCGCCGAAGGCGCCGTCGGCATGGTCCAGCTCGCCCTGAAGCGGCTGCAGGCGAAAACGCCGTCGACCTGGACGAGGAACGCAAGGCCGCCATGGTCTCTAACCTGCTCGTGGTCCTGTGCAGCGAGCAGGCCACTCAGCAGGTCGTCAACACCGGCACCTTGTACCAGTGAGGCAAGACACCCCAACGCAGACGACAGGCACGGTTACACCGTGAACGAGTGCAAGAGCATCCTGCTGCGGCTGGACCCGGCCGTCCACGACGCCCTCGCCCGGTGGGCCGCCGGCGAGCTGCGCAGCACCAACGCCCAGATCGAGTACCTGCTCCGCCAAACGCTCTCCGACGCAGGCCGGCTGCCAAGCCGAACCGGCGAAATGCGCAGGCCAGGGCGGCCGCCTACCAGCAGCCCGGCCCACCCCGGCGATGACCGCTGACACCGCAGCAGCAGGCACCCCGGCCATCATCGCCAACTCGCCAGAACACCCCGATATGCGCGCATCAGCCACCGGTCGCTCACGGGCCCCTGAAAATACAGAACGGCGGTTCCGGCGTTAGCCCTGCGGTCTCAAACCGATCGCTCAGCCGGCTCGGAACGCTGATGGCGAAAAGAGTGCCAGCTGGGCAAGCTGGGTTGCGGAGAGCAGCAGCGGAGACGCCTGCTGGGGCGGGAAGATCCGGGCTGCCTCCCAGTCCGCTTTCCGGACGCTGGTGGCGATGCCGATCTTGACCCCGCGGGCCGTCAGCGCGGCCAGCAGTCGTTCCCTCTCGAACAAGAAGACCGAGTCGATGACCCAGGGCAGAACCCGCGCCTGCCCGGCCGGGCCCGTCAGGACCAGGTAGTAATCGCATGGATGAGGGCTGACGTCCAGGACGGATTCATGACGGCCGTGCGTCTTGATGTTGACCGTCTTTCCGGCCAGGGATCCGGTGGTGAACACGCCGTCGTGGCCGGGATGTGATCCCGACGTCATCAGCTCGATGGCGAAGACTGCGGCCGCGACGAACTCACCGATGTTGCCCGGCGCGGAGGGCCGCCCGATGAGCTCGGCGATCGCCGCGTCGGCGTTGTTCTTGACCTGGACGAGCCCGGCCAGCCGCTTGAGGTCATCAGTCATCGAACTCGGGCCTCCTGTCCGCTCTCCGGGCTCAAATGTAGCTACGCAGGCGGCCGTTGACTTGCGGTACCGGTAGCCATCCGACTTCTGGCGCTTTCCTCTCGGCAGCCATGCATTCGCTCGCGCTGCTTTAGATAGCGCTAGACGACGACCAGGCAGTCCGCCACACATCTCCGCGCCGTGCGAGGCCGCGGGTCACGGACGCTCACAAACAGAAACCGATCGGAATCGACTACGGAATGTGCCTGGAGCACGAACCCTCACGCCAACGTATCGCCGATTAGGAATGTCTATCGATGTAATAGGCGCTGGCGAGTCGTGGCGCGCAGAACATCCTGTTATGAATAGCAGCACGGGGGACGTCCATCTCGACCCCGCGCCATAGTCTGATCGGCAACAGGCGGGAACAACCCTTCAGAACCCGAAGCGCCGTGCCGTTTGGACCGTCGACCTGAGATCCCTTCGTCGGCGTGGCTACGACGTGTCAAACCGGACCGGTCCTGTCGGCCCACTGAGCTTGACGTGGCGGAAATGCCAGGTCGCCTGCGGCATCGGGCACCGTTGCTCGCACTGGGTGTAGACATCAAAGCCACCATGCCGCCGGCAGGACAGCGAAGGGTGGTTTCGGCGCGCCCAGCCCCGGATCTTCAAGTCCGCAGTATCCGGGTGTACGTCGATGAAGACGCGCACTCGGTGCCGGACCGTGAACCGGTTACTAAGGATAACGTCGTCTCGTTCGCGGGGAATGAACGTCCTCGTGACGATCCAGGCTCCAAGATGGAAGGTGCGCTTCGTCTGGAACGCAGCAGGAGGCCGGCGCGGTTGGTGCTGACCGGCCGCCGCAGGAGCCAGAGCGTGCACGGTGTGGCCCGACGCGTGTCGTGGTGCTGCCTCTTGCCGTCTGCGACTTTGGCGAGATTGCGGTGTGGCCGGTGTTGGCGATCAGATACTTATGGGACAGTCGCAAAAGTTCGCTTGTCATGAATATCGTTCATAGTTCGGGACAAATGCGTTAGGGTACTGTTTATCCTTACCGTCACGACGCGTTCGGGCTCAATGACAGGACGTGACGGTCATCTCAAGGGCATGGCTCGCAGATTCAGGGAGGGTCGCGTGTCTGAGTCCCCCAGGTTCGTCGCGGCGAAGCAGCGCCCGCTGCCGGTGATCATCATGGCTGACGTGAGCGGCAGCATGAACGAGGACGGGAAGATCGACGTCCTCAACGACAGCATCGCCGAGATGTACCGGGCCTTCGCGATCGAGGACCACGGACGCGGGGCGATCCATACTGCGGTCGTGGCGTTCGGCGGCGATGGCGCTTACGAACACCAGAAGCTGACGCCTGCGACCAAGGCACAGTGGGCTGATATGCAGGCGGGCGGACCCACGCCGTTCGGCGCAGCCTTGACTCTCGTCGGCCAGATGCTCAGAGACGAGACGGTGGTGCCGGAACGGGCGTTCAACCCCGCGCTCATCGTGGTCTCCGACGGGATGCCCACCGACGAGTGGGAGGAGCCGCTAGAAGAGCTGCTCACCCTGCCGCGCGGCCGCAACGCGCTGCGCCTCGCGGTCGGGGTCGGGGCGGGTATGACAAGCCAGGCTTATGCGGTGCTGAACCGCTTCATCGCGGACGAGTCCCTGGATGTCTTCGAGGCCAACGACGTCAACCGGATCGCTTCCTTCTTCCGCTGGGTGACCGTGCAGGTGACGCGCCGGGTAAACAGTGCCCGCCCGAACGAGGTCGAGGTCATCCCACTGAACGAGCGAGCCGAGTTCGGCGGCTGACGGGGAGCGACGGCGGGACCGGGGGGTGGCGTGGAGCCAGTATTCGACTTGGACGGCCTCATTGCGGTGGTCGACGAGTTCGGGCAGACCTGGACGCTTGACCGCCAGATCGGCCAAGGGGGCCAAGGGCAGGTGTGGCTGGCGGCGGGTGGCCGGACGGCGGTGAAAATCATCGGCGGGCTGCGCGGGCAGGAGCAGGCCCGCGCGGTTTACGCGAAGCTCCAGCGCGTGCGTCGGCTTCCGCTCGACGGCATCCGCATCGCAGGCGTCCAGGCGCTCCTCGCTCCGCCGCGCGTCGGTTACACCATGGAGCTGGCCGGGGAGATGTTCGAGCTCTCCAACCTCCAGGATGTCCCCGTCGACTTCGAGGACGATCCTGGCCGGTGGTACCTGACCACCGGAGGTCTCGCACGGCGCCTGCGGCTGGCCGCCCGTCTGGCCGATTCCGTTGCCCGCCTGCATGCCAGGGCCATCGCGTACCAGGATCTTTCCCCCGGTAACGTCCTTGTCTCGTCCTCTGCCGACTACGACGAGGTGCGCCTCATCGACGTGGACAACCTCGCGGTTCGCTCGACCGTCGCCGAGCCGGTCGTCTACACCCCCGGATACGGCGCACCGGAGGTCGTCTCCGGGGCCAGCGGGGCTAGCAGTCTCGCGGACGCGCATGCCCTGGCCGTGCTGATCTTCCAGACTCTGACCACGATGCACCCCTTCCGCGGCGACCTCGTGCTGGACGGTCCGCCTCAGTTCCAGGAGGAGCAAGCAGACCGCTACCTCGTGCCGTGGATCGACCATCCTAAGGACCGGTCCAACGCCACGGACCGGGGCATCGCGCCGCGCGAGGAACTGCTCACCGTACGGCTGTGGAGCCTCTGCGAGCGTGCCTTCGTCGACGGCGTGACGGATCCGCTCGACCGACCGAGCGCGGCGGAGTGGACGGCAGCTCTCTACGCCGCCGCGGACCAGATCATCGTATGTCCCGCGTGCGGCTGGAGCTTTCGCGCCCTGGCCGCGGAGTGCTTCTTCTGCAGCCGCGCGTCGGACCCAACCTGGATTCTGCGCTACATGATGTCCCTCGGCCGCGAGCTCGCAGACGACGAGGACGACCTCGGGCTGCGGTCCGCCAAGCTGCCGGAATTCACCGTCCTGGGTACGTCCGGCGAGACGAGGATCCTGGCCCGGCACGCGGCAGTCGTCCCGCGGGACCCCGAGGAGCCGGTCGCCGGAATGCGCTTCGAACACGGCTCCATGACGGTGCACAACTACTCCCGGCAGAACCTGTGGATCGACCGTGGCGAAGGGGAGGGACCGCGGCCGATCGGGCCGGGCTCAGCCGCGAGCACCCGGACCGGAAACCTCGGGGACGGCTGGGAGTTGCACTTCGGACCGCCCGGGTCAACGCACCGGTGGGCCGTCGTCAATCAGTTGTGATCACTAGGGGCAGGAGGAGCCGATGACCTCGCCGCTTAGGGGCGGTCCCGGCCGCAAGCCAGGCGCCGTCATGCCGGCCGAGATGCCCGGCACCGCCCGGCAGATCGTGCTGCAGTGGGGGCGCCTGCCGCGGACCAGTGCGGTCGCGGACTGGCCGGGTGACAGCGAGATCCGTCTGTCCGCTTCCCCGATGCGCGACGTGTACCTGTGCGCGCTGCCCGGCTCGGGACGCTACGAGGTGGCCGGTAAGACCGAGGCGGACCGCCGCGCGCTGCGCGAGATCCGCTTCGGCACCGAGCCTTACATTGCTGTGACAGCCCACTCGACGCGACCCGAGCGGCACGAGAACTTCTCGGTCCGCGTACACCAGTACTCGCACCCGGTGGATCTGCTGCCAGCACTGGCCGATGGGCTGCGGCTCAAGGTGGGCGACCGCATCGTGGACGAGGTCAGGAAGCTGGCCGGACGGCGCGAGGCTCTCGACACGGCCCGCGCCCTCGAGTGGCTCAGCCGCCAACTGCTGATTGGGCCTGCGCCCGGCGCCCCGCCGGAGAGCCGCCGGATGGTGGTGTCCGCCGGGCGGGCGAACTCGCTCGCGGCTGGATTCGCGGTAAGCGGGCCCCGGCTGACCGCGAATGTCGCGCTGCGGGCGGCCGGCGCCGACGTCACGAGCCTGACCAGCCGCGCCGCGGACCGCCACGATTACCAGCCCTTCCTGGCCGAGGGCGAGGTCGAGTTCGCCGACGACACCTCGGCTTACCGGGACCGCGACCGGATCCAAACGGGGCTGACGCTGGCCTCGCGGGAGAACGGCTATCTCGCGATGTGGGAGCACTACCAGGAGGTGGAGGCCGGGTTTATCAGGGCCCAGGTTCACCAGTTCGGGTCCGTTCGGTACACCGCCTGCGACCGCAGGGGAGGCCGGTTCAGCTTCCAGCTCGACCTGGGCCGGGCACGCCCTGAGACGCGGGCCGCGCTGCTGGCCGCCACGGCCGGTTCCGACCGGGTCGAGATCGAGGCGGCCACGGCCGTCCCCGAGTCGGTCACCAACCGCGACCTGACCGACGCCGAGTGGATGGCGGGAGTGGCCGGCAAGGCAGAGGCGTCCTGGGTGGGAGACATCTCCGACTTCATCGAGGAAGACGAGTATCTGCGCGCTCACGCGACCATGCCGAATCAAGACCCTCCGCCCGCGCAGGGATGGCTCTACCTCGCCCACCGCGGCGACAAGAGTCGGCTCAAGCGGCGTAACCAGGCCCTCAAGGACGTGCGCGAGGGGCGGGTGCTGCTAGCGGCGCTGCCCACCCTGCTGGAGGGAACGCCGTGGATTCAGCCGGTTGGGCGTCGGGTCAAGGCCCTGACTCCGGCGACCCGGGCCTGCTTCAACGCCGAGCCGACCAAGAGCCAGGTGGACGCGATCGACGCGGCGATCAATACCCCCGACATCGCCGTCATCCAGGGGCCCCCTGGCACCGGGAAAACGCAGGTGATCGCCGCCATCGTGGCCCGGATGAGCGAGCTCGCCGACGGAGCCGACCTGGCCGGCTCGGTGCTGCTGACCAGCTTCCAGCACGCGGCGGTGGACCACCTGGTTACCCGGGCCAGGCCGCTCGGGCTGCCCCCGGTGAAGATCGACTCGCGCGGGCGGGACAGCAGCGCGGAGACGGACCTGTGGCGGGTCGAGACCGCCCGCGCCGTGTCCGGCCGCGTCCGTGCGGGCGAGGGAGGGCGTCATCTCCAGGCCCGCCGGGAGATCACCGCGCTGGTGACCGGCTACCGGATGGCGCCCGTGCTCATTGAAAACCTGCCTGGCTTCCTTGACCAGGTGATCGCCGCTGCCACGGGCTCAGTGTCCGAACTCCAGACTCGCGCACTGCGAGATGCGAAGCAAAGGGCCGAACAGCGGCTGCGGCGGATTTCGCTGGCCGGCGACGAGGAAGCCCGGGCCCTGCTGCTGCCTTACGTGCGGTCCCTGCGCACTACCGTGTCCGGCTTCGCCGACGACGGGCCGGTCACGGCCAGGGCCTTGCTGATGATGTTCAACTTCGGCGCGCCGGAGCTAGTCGCGGGCATCGACTTCGCCGCGTCGCTCGCCCGGGCCGCCGCGTCGCCGCCGGACCCGCCGCTCACGGTGCTGCACGAGCTGGCGTTGCTGCGCGACAGGCTACTCGACCGGCTCACCGGCGCCGCCCGGATCCCCGACAGCCCCGTGGCCGACCCCGATATCGTGGCTCTCCTCGATGACCTCTCCCTGGAGCTTGAGCGGACCGTAGCCGCCTCACCGGACGGGGTCGCTGCGGCGCTACTGGACTACCTCGACGACTTGCGCGGCAATCCCGAGACCGTGGACCGCACCCTGCGCGCGTACACCATGTCGCTGGCCTCCACCTGTCAGCAAGCCGTGTCACGGGGAGTCGTCGAGGCCAGCGCCGGGCAGGAGGGCCTGTTCGAGACGGTCATCGTGGACGAGGCGGCGCGGGCGAACCCGCTCGACCTGATGATCCCAATGGCCCGGGCTCGCCGCAGGATCATCCTGGTCGGCGACCACAAGCAGTTGCCGCACATGCTCGATCCCGAGGTGGAGCGCGAGCTGACCAAGCTGGAGGAGCGCGGCCGTGACCGCCTGGCTGAGAGTCTGTTCAAGCGCCTGGTGGACCTGTGGGGGCGCGGCAGCGAGGACGGCCACAGGCGCTTCGTTCGGCTGGATACCCAGTTTCGCATGCACCCGGCCCTTGGTCAGTTCGTGAGCAACGTCTTCTATGACAACGAGCTGCGATCAGTGCGTCCGGCGGCAGAATTCGCCCACGGCATCGCCAGGTACGGTGAGGTGCCCGTCGCATGGATTTCCGTGCCGCGCGGGGACGGTGGTGAGGGGCGGCGCGGTAGCAGCTTTACCCGCCCGGCCGAGGCGAGCGTGATCGCCGACGAGCTAACCCGCCTGCTCGACGAGCACCCTGGGCTGACCTTCGGGGTGATTGCGTTCTACTCCGCGCAGGTCGAGCTGATCTGGGAGCAGCTAGGCCGCCGCAAGCTCGCCGAGCAGGAGGGTGGCGGCTGGGCGCCGGTCGCCCGGCTGCGCCACGGCCTGGACGGTGCGCCGCTCGACCGGCTGCGCGTCGGCACCGTGGACGCCTTTCAGGGCATGGAGTTCGACGTGGTCTACCTCTCCGTTGTGCGCTCCGCCGAAAGCGGCCGCCCGGGCACCGATCGCAGCACTTACGGTCACCTGATGTCGCCGAACCGGCTGTGCGTGTCGATGAGCCGGCAGCGGCGGCTGCTCGTCGCGGTTGGTGACGACGCCATGTTCGGCCCGGCCGCCCCGGCTGGGGTAGCTCCGATCACCCGCTTCCTTCAGCTCTGCGGGGAGGTCGGCGTTGTCCTTCGGCCGTGACACCCCGGTGCTCCAGCTCTCGGAGGCACCAAAACGGAAGTTCAGCCCGGTGCTGCTGCCCGTGTGGGTGCACGCCGTGACCAGTCCTCTCGCCCGCACCGGAACCCTGGATGTCTTCCAGTCCGCGACGCTGGCGCTCATCGCGGCCGGCGTCAGCGACTTCGACGAGCTCTGCGGGTTGATGAACCTCAAGCCCGCGCTGTGCAAGACTGTGGCCTGGCCTCGCCGAGCGCGGCCTGCTTACCCCCCAGCGCGCCATCACGTCCGCAGGCCTCGATGTGCTCGCGCACGGCGTCGCCGACGATGCCGAGCCCCGTTTCCTGCGCTGCTTTCAGGACCCAGAAACGCAGCAGTTGCTGCCCCGGATCCTGGTGGCGGACCCGGTCCGGGCGGACACTCGCGCGCGCGAGGGGCGATTCGTCAACATCGAGTTCGGCAGCAGCGGCAAGCCGGTGCGCCGCCGGGCCCTATTCCTGCGGGCCGCGCCCGCAGCGGCCCGCCAGCCCACCGACCGTGAGGTCATCGAGGCCAGCCGCAGGCACGACAAGGCGACCCGGGGTGAGCCGTCGGGGGTGGTCCCGCTCCAGGGCGGGCCGTCACCCGCTAGCCCGGGCCGCCTCGGGCCGGTCCGGTTCCACGGTGCGGCGACTGACGCATACCTGGTCTGCTTCCTGTGCGAGGGCGGCGATCACACGGGGCGCGGCTGGTACGTCGAGGATCCCTTCGCAGTGGGCGAAACACCGGTGTTCTCCGACCTCATCGCCGCCATTGACAAGGACGACGAGCTGTCCGCGCTGATGGAAAAGCTCACCGGAGCGGCACGCCGGGAGACCGGGCGTGGGGTGCGCGATGCTGAGATGCAGGCCAGGCGGGGCATCGAGGCCGGACTCGAGCGCGTCTTCGGCCCGAAGCTCCAGGACGAGCGGGAATTGCTGGACAAGCTAGTCGCCATCGACCTGGGTATCGAGCGGGATACCGCGCACGACCGGGAGGACGTGGCTCGCCAGGTCATCCGCATCTTTGAATACTTGCTTCCCCGGGCAACCCGGGACCACCCGCCCGTATCGCCCCGGCCCTCGTCGGCGGCAGAGCGGGTGCGGGAGCAAGAGTTCGTGCTGACCGCGCAGAAGCTCGGGGCGGCATCGGTGCCCTCCGTCTTCCGGCAGGCCGCCAAGTCGCCGCGCAAGGATCTGCCCGGTGACATAGTGCGCGCGGTGCAAGCGGCGGCGAACAACCCGAAGCACCCTCTCAGCTCCTTCCTGGGCGCCCGGCCGACCCTGCTGGCGGACCTCGACCGGGCCCGCCAGTTGCGCAACCGCGCCACGCACGCCGAGACCAATGCCCCGACCGCGGCCGTTCTCGCTCAGTTGCGCGAACTCGCCCACGACTCCGTCCGCCACCTCGGCGGCCAGTACCTGTAAGCACCCGACCACGACGGAGCCGCTAAAATGTCGAGCAGGAATTCACGCTCGAGAAGGACCTCAGGCCAGCCGCAGGCGCGGGCCGCGAAGCCTGCCGTGGCGGCTTCGCCGCAGGCCGCGGTCGTGGTCGAGATCAAAGCTCGGGCCGCGGCCGACGAACGCTTGACGGACGTGGAGGTCGAGCCGTTCGAGGTGCTCGACGCGGACGAGCTGAGGGAAGCATGGACTCAGTTCAAGAAGCTTGAGTCGCAGCTTAAGCGGGACCAGTCGGACAGCGAGAAGACGAGGCAGCAACTCGAGCGGGTAAAGGAGAACCTGGACAAGCGCGAGGCGGACCTGGACACAGGCGCCAGGAAGCTCGGCGACGAGCGCGCGGAGCAGGAGGCCCGGATCGAGGCCCTGGACCGGCGCGAGGAAGATGTCGCGGCGCGCGAGCGTGACGCGGGGACCGGGTTCGCAAAGCGCCGCGAACAGCTTGAGGCCGACCTGCGCACCGAGAGTGTCCAACGTCGCGCCGCCGAGGTCGAGGTGATCACCGAGGAGCGCGAGCACTGGCGGCAGGAATGGGCGAAAGGCCAGCATTCGATTAACGAGCAGCACGCGGACCTGCTCGTCCGGCAGGACACCCTCAGCCGGTGCGAGCGGGACCTGGCCGAGGAACTCGCTGCTGCGAAGATCGCGCAGGAGGAGGCGCAGCAGGCCCAGCGCTTCGCGCAGGAGCTGGCGCAAAAGCGTACGGAGATGATGGAGCGCGAGGTGATGCACCGCACCGGCGAGGCCCTGACGGACCGCGATGCCGCTGTGCGGCGGGCCGAGCGCCTGGAGCACCAGAACACTGAGATGACGCGGGTCATCGCGGAACACGACGCGGCCAAGTTCGCGGTCGGCGGACTCAGCCTGCCCGAAGCCGCCAGCCGAATGCACCGGCTGCGGGCGGAAGCCGAGGAGCTTCGGGTCAAGCTAGACGACGTGCCGCGCCTCGACTTGCAACGGCTGCAACGGCTCGAGTCCGACGTGCAGACGCTTAGTGAGTCCAACGAGGACCTGCTGCGCGAGAACGGGTCGTTGAACGCGATCGTGCAGCGCGAATCGCTGTCGGTCTCTGAGCGGGAGAGCTATGCGCAGCACAACGCTGGGCTTAAGGTCCTGAACAAGACCCTTCAGGCGCACGTGGATGAGTTGCGCAGGGAGCGCGAGGGGTTGCTGGCCAGCGCGAAGGACGCCACTCAGTTTCCCGAGTGCTCCCGCATGGACGATGAATACGGCGAGCGGCCCGACCTCGACGAGACGCCCCCGGACCTTGAGCAGCTCACCCTGACCATACAGCTGCGCCTGCGTTACGAGCTGGACCGGCCGCTGTCGTACGACCTCCGCCACATCCGGCTCGTGCTCGGCGGGCTGAGCATGAGCAAGCTGCACCTCTACCAGGGGATCAGCGGCATCGGCAAGACGGGACTGGCCTGCGGGCTGGCGGCCGCGCTCGGCTCGCCGGAGTGCTTCGCGGTGGTGCCGGTACAGGCTGGCTGGCGTGATCCGCAGGACCTGGTCGGCTACTACAACAGCTTTGATCGCCTGTTCTACGAGTCCGAGTTCACCAAGGCCCTGTATCAGGCTCAGTGCCCCCAGTTTGCGGGCCGCCCATACTTCATCGTGCTCGATGAGATGAACCTGTCCCATCCTGAGCAGTACTTCAGCGGAGTGCTGTCGGCCCTCGAACGAGGGTCAGACGGAGGACTCGCGCTGACCACAGCGCGCATTAAGAACAGCCCTCGCCTGCTGCGGGACGGCACGCACCTGAACGTGGCCCCGAACGTCTGGTTCGTCGGCACGGCCAACCACGACGAGACCACGGTGGGATTCGCGGACAAGACGTACGACCGCTCATTCGTGCTCGAACTGCCGCATCACCACCCCGAGGTCGAGCCCGGGCAGTTGGAGCTGGTGCGCCCGCTGAGCCTGGAGGCGTTGCAGCGGAGCTTCGACGTCGCGATGCGGGATCACATGGCGGCGGCTGACGAGATCAAGGCCTACTTCGCCGCGCAGTGGAAGGACCGGCTGGCCCAGGATCTGCGCATCGGCTGGGGCAACCGGCTCGACCAGCAGATCGAGCGGTTCGCCCCGATCGTGAGGGCGGCCGGGGGCGGCCTGGGCGAGGCGGCCGACCACCTGATGGCAACCCGGATCCTGCGCATGGTGCGCGGCAGGTACGACATCCACGCCGAGACACTGCGGCGGCTCGCGGAGGACATTGAGACGGGCTGGGAGCTGCTGGATGACGAGTGCGGACCCACGGCTACGACGGCGCTGCTCGCCCAGGAGATGAAGGCACGCGGGGGCGCGTGATGGGCACGACGATGGCCGGAACGGAGCCGATCGGCCTCGACTCGGCCAACGCCCGGTACATCACTGCGCTGGCCGAGCGGCTACGCGCCCTGGGTTCATACGCGACGCTGGAGCAGTGGCTGGCCGTCCCGCCGGTCGTCGTCGACATCGACGACCGGGTCGCGCCGCACCAGATCGAGGAGGCGTTCGACCGGGAGGCGGGCGCCTTGCGCACGGTCTGCCAGAAGCCGCACGCGCGGTTGCAGACCGTGGACGAGGTCCAGGTTGCCTCGCGGGTACGCCGGATCGCGGCGTCCTCTCTCAGCCACCTGGCCGCTCATCCGGAGGACTGGGCCGCCCGTACGCCGACCGGGGTGCGGCCGCGTCGTGTGCTTGCCCGGCGCGCCGACGAAGACCTGGACATCTACGAGAACCGCGTTGCCGTGGCCACCCTGGCGGTGCTGCGCAGGCACTTGCAGCAGCGCCTGGCCGACGTGCGCTCCCTGACGATGCTTGTCCAGGACGTCCTCGACCTTCAGACCCCTGCGGCCCGCAGCTCGTGGACGGTGCACAAGCGGCTGTGGGGGCTGCTGCGCGACCTAGGCGACCTGGGCCATACGCGGGCGGCCGCGCGCCAGCGGGTAGCGGAGCTGGAGTCGGCGCTGGGCATGGTGGAGGCGATGTTCGCTTCCCCGCTGGGTCGCGCGGTCGAAGCTCGCTTGGACCTGCCGATCACGCTCCACCCATCGAACCTGCTCAGCGGCAACCACCAGTACCGCCGGGTGGCCGCGCTGTGGAATGCCTGCGCCGCCGTGGCGTCACAGGAAAAAGACGAGGCGCAGGAGGAGAGGCGGCTGGCGGAACTGCAGGACGCGTTCACCAGGTACGCGGCACTGTTGCTGAGCCAAGCGTGCAGCCTGATGGACGCCAGCCCCGAACCCGGCCAGCAAAGCCCTGAACCCGGCGGGCAGGTCCGGTTCGACCTGCATGGCGAGCCGCTGACCGTCGGGTGGCTGGAAGCCGGGCTGCTGACGGTCACGTGGGCGGGAAGCGAGGTCCTGCGCGTGCGGCCGGTGCTGACCGACCTCGAAGCGGCGAGCAAATCGGACGTGGTCAAGACCCAGATCGCCTGGCCTGACGCCAGGGGTAAGCGAAGCCCGGCGGCAGCCGTGGCCTCAGTAGCCCTGACCGTCTACCCGGGCATGCGCACTAGCCGCGAGCGGTGCGGCGAACCCGTGCGCGAGGCGCTGTACCGGATCTCGCCACACGGTCCGTCTGTCGCGCCGATCTCGCCGCTAGAGGTCGCAAGCGTCAGCCGTCTAGTACGCGCCCTGCGGTGGGCCACGCTAGGCGAGTCGCTACACCGCTACCCGCCCGAGTTTCGGGTGAGCAACCGGGAACGCGAGGTGTTGGCGGGTCACGGTTGGCTCATCGGCGACGAGGCAACCAGCATGATCGTGGCAGTCCGGCCGCCCACCGCGCGGCAACTGGAGGCGGCCAAGCATGCCGTGACCTCCCTTCGTCAGCGGACCGACCGGGCCCGCGGCGTCGGCGACAACTCGACCCGCATAACAAAGCTCGAACAAGACCTCGACAAGGTCACGACAGCGCTCAGGCACCTGGCTCTCTGCCCGACCTGCCCGGAGCGTCCCGACGGCGAGTACCGTACCTTCATCGAGCGTGGCGGCAGACTGTTCTCTGCGTCCTGCACGAACTGCCGCACCCGCTGGGAACTGCGAAGGTGCGAGTCCTGCGGGATCAGATTCCCGCTCCTTTTCCCCACCGGCAGGCTCGGCCGAGGCGGGGGCGAAGAGGAACTCGACCGCCTCCACGGCGGCGATTTTCTAGCGGTCGCCTGCTGGGTTAGAGACGAGGCGGCTTACGCGATCTGCCCATCGTGCAGCTCCTGCGGCCGCTCCTCAACTGGGGTGGCAGCCTGCGCCAGGCGAGGCTGCGGTCACACGGAGTCGGCATAGATGTCCAGTAGGTCCCGCGCTGCCTTTGCCGCGACGGCTGCCACGTTCAGGCTGGCGCCGAAGTGTCCGCCGCCTCGAGGCAGCGACCTGAAGACGCCAAGGACGGTGTCTTGCCACTGGCACTGCTGAAGGATCACGGGGACAATCAGCGGAAGTCTTCCCGAGGTCCGATCCGTCAGAAGCCGGCCGATGCCCCCGGAAATCTTCTCAGAGCTCAGATATTCCGAATTTACGACTGGTACTACCAGTGACCGCTCTGAAAGCATGCCCAGATCTGTTATGCGTGTGAAGACCTTGCATTGGTCACCGGTCAGCGTCTGCGTAAAGCGCGCAAGTAGATCTGCGAACGGCGCCGCCTGCTGACCTGTGCAGTCGTAGAAAATGCTCTCTGGAACCGACAGTGCGGGGCCGGAGCGCAGTCGTGCTCGGTAGGGTATCGGCTTCGCCAGCGGTTCGCGCTTGCGAGGACCTTTCCACGCTATGTTACGAAAGCCGATTTCATCGGCTGTGTTCCGGAAGGCGCACTGTGGCGCCGGGCGCCCCTTCGCCCGAAGCGCATGCTCCATGCGTCCGAATAGCGTACGCAGGCTGATTACCGGACCAACTCCGTCGATCCCTTCTCGGAGGGCGGACACTAGCTCTCCGGTAAACGCGGTGTATCGTTCGCCCGGCTGCGCGAGCGCGGCGCGGTTCTCATGCGCCGCCGTCAGGACCGCTGTCCCTTCGACCTCCATGGCCGCGGCCAACGTCTGATCTGAATCACCCATAGTGTTCAGCGCGCGCCCACTGAAGCAGCAGTCGAGGATGACGACGCGACGGGGCGGCCCGTCGAGCACTGCGTTGCGTATCCATCCGTACGGCACAGCAGTGGAGTGCGTCGCGGACGGATCCGAGTCGCCAATCGCGAGGTGCAGCTCGCCAGTGCGTCCTTCGATGAGGCCATGCCCGGCGAAGTAGACGATCAGTGTGTCGGCGGCCGCGTCGGCAGCGGACCGCACAGCCTTATCCACGGCGCGCGGCGAAGCAGGCTCCTTGATGACCGTGAGCTGTGACGAAGCAAGGCCGAGGATCTCGGGCGAACTCAGCAACTCGGCCAGCGCCGCGATGTTATCGGAAACGGACGGCAGGTCGGGCAGTGACGGCGACGCGTAGCGGCTCGCCCCGATGAGCACGACCTGGGTTCCGGCGAGCTGCGGCAGCCGCGCCATAATCAGCTAGTTGGAGGATCAGGCGGAAGGGCCCCCGGAAGCAATTGCTTCTCTCCGGCGGAACTCTTCACCACGACATCTGGCGCCGAGGGCCGCGCCGCTTGCCATTGCTTGATCGATACGATAAGCGAAGCGAGAGCCAGGCCGTCGCTCAAGACCACCTGAATCACGTCGGACAAGGCGCCCTGTTCGTCCGGTGCAACTGGCGGCGCGGTCATCTCGCATTGCCTTACGCCCGGCTCGTTCGTGAGCCAGGAACTCAACGTACGAAGATCTGCCTCGCCGTCGACTCTGACTTCGATTTGCATCACTCACCCCAGGGCACTAACAGGTTACTCCATTTGCGAGCTGAGTTTGCCTCGTTCTTCGGGCCTTCAGACTCGGGTCTGACGGTGGCCACTGGCTCTTCCAGCACCGCATGGATGATATTTGCCCTGATGCTACGCCACTGGTGGTCGATGTCTGGCGAGAAAAGATCCACCGGCCCAGCCGACGACCTTCGAGGGGCGGCTTCGAGGCGTTGCTGGAGAACGAGGTCGCGAGTCTGGCCGGGCTGCGGGAGAAGCTAGCCACCGCTGCTTGGCCAATTAACTTCGTTCAGGCTTGCGAGTTCGGCGCACACTTTTCGGACCATGGACCTGATCGACTGGTCTACGACTCGTTGATCCGAGACTCGATCAACCATGTGCAAATATGATCGGCTGAATCCCCGCGTCCACTTCTCAACAGATTCGAGCGTCGGGTTGACGGACTGTGTACGTAGCGGCGTACAGATCCCCAGTTCGGTACGAGAGCCGCTGGCCAGCTCGCAGCAAGGTTGCCGATCATATCGGCGGATATCGCACGTCGGCACTATCACGCCGGTCGCAATGCGTTACCGTGATAGTTGTCACGAGGCAGTCCGTGTTGCAGCGACCGCGCAGGTCACGGTAACCGCCGATCACTCTCGACTGACCGCTCTTCGGCGGGATAAATGGCCCGGTAATGGTTCCGCGACCTGCGATCTGGCTCGTACTGGGCCAACTGTAACAAGTTGCCGCGTCCATCGGCTGGCGGTCATGGTGCCGGGCCGGCACTGGGCCCGCCGGAAGGCCCGATGCGGACGGTTCGGCCAGGGCCGCCGGGCGCCACGCCGCCAGGTCCGCCGATCCCGGCTCTTGGGCCTGGCTCGAGCTCGACCGTGCCGCCAGGTCCGGGCACCACGGCGATCTGCGGCCCGAACGGGTGCTGGTACATGTCATGAAAGGCCCAGCTGCCGAGCCCGAACAGCGCCGCGGCGACCGCGAGCGTAGTGATCGCGGCAAGCGGCTGCCTGCGCGGCACGCGGACCAGCAGCCAGGCGCCGAGCAGCGAGATCGCGCCCAGGGCCGGCACGTAGAACCGAGCCGCCTGCAGCGTGCTCAGGCCTGGCGCCGCGGTCCACGTGTAGGTGGCGTACAAGACCCAGATCGCGGCCCAGCAGGCGGCCAGCGCGACGGCAACCGCCAGGTCACGACTGGCCGCCACGGCCTGCTGGCCGCCTGCCCGGCGGCTGCGCAGCCAGGCTACGGCGATGCCTGCCAGCGCGGCGAGGCCGAGTACCAGCATGGGCATGGCCTGGATCAGGTGGGCTGGCATATACCGCAGGTTGGGACCGAGGGCGCTGAGGCTGAAGGTGATCTCCCCTGGCTGGTAGCCGGACCGCAGTGGGCCGCCGTAGATGAGCGTGTTGAAGATCGCCACGCCGGCGCCGAACACGCAGACCGACCCAAGCCACCAGGCGACCGCGCTACCGGGCAGCCGCCCGGCCCGCCGCCGCCACGCCACGAGCACCACGATGACCGCGCAGCCCAGCACCACGATGTTGGTGTACCTGCTGAACGTGGCTGCCTCCAGCGCCACGAAGCCAGCCAGCCCGGCCCAGGTCCTGCGCCTGGTGCTCGCCCCGGCCGCCAGCACCACCCACAGCAGGGCCCCCGTACCCGCCGCGATCAGCGAGGCTTCGGTAAAGGTCGGCATGTAATCACGCCAGGCGAACAAGATGGCCGCACCAGAGGAGCAGTACAGGCCGACGGCGGCCGCGCCGCCGAACCCGCCGAGCCAGCGCCTGCCCCCGGCGTACAAGCCCAGGCAGGCCAGCGCGGCATACAAAAGCGGCGCCAGCCGGATGAGGCCGAGCGCCTGGAACGCCACGGCCACGTACGGGTAGCCCGGATCCTTCTCGCTGATCCACCTGCCTCCCGGCACCTGCACCCACTGGACCGGGCCGCCACCCGGACCGGGACCCAGCCGGCTGCCGCCCAGCTGAGGTGCCAGCTGCATGGCGAGCGCGTGCGCCTGGGCCCCCGACAGGGTGAAGAAGTGCCCGTCGGTCATCGCCACGATCGAGGCACGATAGGCGTAATCGTCCGGCTCGGGAAGATACGGCACAGCTCTGAGCACCAGCACGCACAGCACCGCGAAGGCAGCGGCGGCCACGCACACCTCGGCGACATCCCACCCGCTCCTGGCCGCTGGCCGCGCCACCTCCGAGGTCTGGGCGACTGCTGTCATGCCTGCAGACTACGGCCGCCCGACCCTAGCCGACCGCGCGGATCACGCGTGAATCCGGTGTGAATCGCAGCAGACCCGAGCCCCCGTGAGCGATCAAGGCACAGACTGAGCAAACCCGTTTGACCCAGGTTTTTCCCGCGGAGCGGGTGACGGGAATCGAACCCGCACTATCAGCTTGGGAATTGGACCAATCATGGCCTGTACGCGAAGGCGCGCATATCAATCATTCGGGTACGACACAACTGACGCTGCGGATCGGCCGAGCCTGGCGACATATCAGGCGGGTACGCGCGCGCAAGCTACGCCAGCGGCAGTGGCGGTGCGTCACCGGTGCCGCGGATCGCAGGCGGCGTGACCGCGGGCTCTGCCCTTATCAGCTGCGTGCTGGTGGGCTATGCGCCGTGCGCGGAAAGGCGCCGTTTTTGATCTGCTCTGGCGCGGATAGCCGCCGGGGACTGCCTTATGGGGGTTCAACTCGGTTTAGGAGGTTTCAACTCGGCGGCAAGGTCATCTGGGCCGGTTAACGGGGCTGCGGCCGCGGTGCGGGGACTGGCGGGCAGCAGCGGGAGGCTGACACTGTGCTTCCCCGATGATGAAGCGTCGTGCTGCGGCTGCCGCGGTCCGGCCCTGCGTGCGGCCCGGTCCCGGCTCACCGCCTTCGTCGTTTCCGCAGGTCATATGCCTGGACCGGTCGGGCAGGCCGGTGCTGCCGCCTCTTTTCACCTGCGGAATGCGGGCAGGCGGGCCCTTGCCGTGTTAGCTTGGAGTGGTGATGGATCCCCCGTTCGGGGATGTACCACCACCAGCGGGGACCGAGTCCCCCCTCGGACACACATGCCGGTGAAATTTCCCTAAAACAGACATCCGCTTGAACACGTGGGCGGCGGCCGAGCTCCGTCCGGCCGCCCGCCCCGCGGCGCGCGGCCCCGCCTCCCGGCCCGGGAGGCGGCCGTGACCGCCCCGCTCATCGCCCCCGTCATCCCGCCCGGGAGTCCCGCCCGCCACGGGCGCGGCACGCCAGGCCGGGCGTCGGCAGCCTCTCCCCTCCCGCTGGCCAGCCCGCCCGGCAGCCCTCCAGCCCTCGGCAACGTGGTCTACGGGACCGGCCGGATCGACGCGTCCGGCCGCGTCGCCGAACGCACCATCGCCGCTGCCCTGGGCTGGCGCAGCGGCGACCGGCTGACCCTGACCGCGCACGCCGGGGCAATCGTCGTCCGCCGCGACCCGCACGGCATGCTCACCCTGCCGGCCAGCCAGTACATCGTGATCCCCGCTGCGCTGCGCCGCCGCTGCGGGCTGACCGCCGGTGACCTGATGCTGCTGGCCGCCCAGCCGGGCCAGGACACGCTGGCCGCCTACCCGTTCGGCCTAGTCGACCAGGCCATCCGCGCGCATCTCCCGTTCCCGGGCAGCCAAGGAGGCCAGCCATGACCGTCACGACAACAGCAGGCACGGCCGGTCCCGGGCAGGCGGTCGTCGAGGCGGCGCTCGTGCTGCTCGAGCGGATGGGCCTGGCCCCGGAGGACCTGGTCGCTGTTCCCCGCCAGCGGCCGGTGCTGCCCACCTTCGCGGAGTACGTCCCGGTCGTGTCGGCCGCGGTCACGGCCGGGACCCGGCGGGCGTACGGCTCGTACTGGAACCGGGTCCTGGAGCACTGGGGCGGCTGCCGTCTGGACAAGCCCACCCCGTCGGAGGTCCGGCAGCTGATGGCTTACGTCAAGACCCATGTGGTGACCCGCCGCAACGCCCGCGGCGGCCGCAGCGCCGCCAAGCAGCTCGTCGCCGCGCTGCGCTGCCTGTACCGGCACGCAGAGGACGACGGGCTTATCGCTGAGGCGGACAACCCCGGCCCGCAAGGTAGACAAGCCGCGCCGCCTGCCCTCGACCCGCCGGGCCGTAGTCGGCGCCCGGCCGGCCGAGATCAACCAGATCGCCGCCGCAACCGGCAACGATCCCGAGCCCGACACGATCCTGCTCCGGGCTGCACACCGAGACGGGCTGCCGCCGGGGCGGCGCCCTGGCCCTGCGACCGCGGGACCTCGACCCCGACCAGTGCCTGATCCTGCCAGCGGAGCCCAGTCGGCAGCCAGCCTGTGGGAAGAAATCGCGTTCGCGATCGGCGGGGCTGTTCAGCTCTGAGGCACAGTGCGCGGCTGCCCGCCGGAGCGTTGACGGGACCTGGGTCGAATGTTAGCCTGAAACGGCTTTCCAATCAGCGGAACAGGAGGATGGCGGGAACATGGCGGGGACTGCCCGGGGAGGCGACGGACCGGTGCCGGCGTATACGATGCCGACGCTGGCGTGCGACGTGCACGCGCACGTGTTCGGGCCGCTGGAGGAGTACCCGGTGGCGCCGACGGCTCACTTCACCCCACGGCTTTACCCGTATCGGGACTACCTTGAGCATCTGCGCGGCCTGGGCATTAAGCGGCACGTGCTGGTCGCGCCGAGCTGCTACGGCACGGATAACCGGTGCCTGCTCGACGCGCTGCGGTCGGCGGTCCCAGGCACCGGCCGTGGCATCGTGATCGCTGACCTGGACCAGGTGTCCGACGCGGAGCTGGCAGACTGGCACGCCCTAGGCGTGCGCGGGTTCCGGTTGCAGATGCACACGATGAGCCCGGACCGGGAGGAGATCCGGGCCTGGGTCGCTGGCATCGGCCGGTACGCGGCTGTCGCGGCCCGGTTCGGCTGGGTGCTGGACTTCCTGTCCCCGCCTGGGCTCACCGGGGAAATGCTTCCCGCGCTCCGCGAGCTTGACGTGGACTTCTCGGTCGCGCACCTGGGGCTGTACGGCGCCAACGTCAACACGGACTACAAGATCTTCGCCCAGCTGCTCGAGCTGGCCGCCGCACCCGGCAGTCACTGCTGGCTCAAGCTGACCGGGTTCTACCGTATCTCCAAGGAGCCGGACTATCGCGACGTCGGGCCTCTGGTCCGCGAGCTCCTCGACGCCGCGCCCGGCCGGGCTCTGTGGGGCAGCGACTACCCGCACGTCTCGCACTACGACACCGCGGACAGCGTGCAACTGCTGAACCTGTTCATGGCCTGGGCGGGCACCGACGAGTTGCGGCGGCAGGTGCTGGTGGACAACCCGGCCGGGTTGTTCGGATTCTAGGGAGGACAGGTCATGGGTATCGAGGGCCGCCGCGTGGCGCTACTGGTCGAAGACGAGTTCAACCTGGATGAGTTCATCTACCCGTTCCACCGGTTCCGGGAGGCCGGGGCCGAGCTTAAGGTGGTCGGCAGCAGCCGCGCGGGTAGCTTTGCCAGCCAGGGCATGGTGGTCACCCCGGACCTGACCGGTTCCGACGTCCGGGTGGAAGACTTCGACGCGGTGATCGTTCCGGGTGGCTACGCGCCGGACTGGATGCGGCGGGACCGGGACCTGGTCGGCTTCGTGCGCGGCATGCACGAGGCTGGCAAGCTGGTGGCGGCGGTCTGCCATGGCGGGTCGATGCTGGTCTCGGCCAAGATCCTGGCGGGCCGCCGGGCCACGTCCAACGTCTCCATCCGGGACGATCTGGAGGCGGCCGGCGCCATCTGGCTGGACGAGGAGGTCGTGGTGGACGGCAACCTGATCACCTCGCGTCGGCCGTGGGACCTACCGGCGCTGTGCAAGGCGGTGCTGGCCGCGCTGGACCGCGCGCCTGTCCCTACGGCCTGACCCCGGCCGCGTCGGCGGGCAGACTTGCCGGCTCAGCGCTTGGCCAGGGCGGCGTTCAGGCCGGCGGTCAGGAAGATGTTGTCCGAGCCGAGCGAGATCAGCGACACGCCCTTGGCCCGCATCGCCTCGGGCTCGCCGGTCAGGGCGACCGCCACGCCGCTGGCGTGACAGGCCGCCACGATCTCGTCGATGGCCTCGGCATGCCTGCCCGGCTGCAGCCCGGCAGGCTCCAGACCCATGCTCAGGGCCAGGTCGGACGGGCCGATGAAGACGCCGTCCACGCCGTCGGTGGCGGTGATCTCGGCCGCGTTCGCCGCTCCGAGCTCGGTCTCGATCATCACCAGGCAGATGATCTCGCGGTGGATGCCGCCGGGCAGGTAGCCCAGCCGCAGCGCGCTGTGGCTGCGCACCCCGGCCGGCTCATACCGGCAGGCTGCGACGGCCCGCTCGGCGTCCTGCCGGGTCTGCACCATCGGCACGATGACCCCCTCTGCCCCGGCGTCCAGCGCCCGGCCGATCAGTACCGGGTCATTGGCCGCGACCCGGACCAGCGAGGTAGCCGCCGAGCCGTTCATCGCCTGCAGCATCGGTACCAGCAGGTCGTCGGTGACGAACCCGTGCTGCAGGTCGATCCAGACGACGTCCAGGCCCGCCCGGGCGAGCACCTCCACCGCCCAGGTCGAGGTGAGCCGGATGGCGGCGGCATACGTCGCCTCGCCCGCGCGCCAACGGCGCTTGAGATCGGTAGCCGGCAAGGTGAACTCCGTTTCGTCCTGTATCAATGGTTTTTCGGTGACCGCCAGGTCACCGAACCGGAGTCGGCGAGGTACATCGGGTCAGCGGGCCGCAGCGCCTGCCGTCCCTCCTCCGGCGGCCGCGGCATCGGCCCGCGGGCCAGCTCGTAGGCCAGGGCCGCAGCGAGGACGTCCCGGTCGGCGCCCTCTGCCCCGGCGATCTGCAGGCCGACCGGCAGGCCGGCCCGGTCCAGCCCGGCCGGCACGGAGACGGCAGGCGCGCCGACCACGCTGATCGCGTAGGTGAGCAGGATGTGGTCGAAGTAGTCCGGGGCGGGCCGGCCCGCGATCTGGTACTCAAACGGCATGTCGATCCGGAACGGCGGGACGCCCCAGGTCGGCGTGACCAGCAGGTCGACCTGCGCCATGAACCGCTGATACCCGGCGCGGACCCGGCTGAGGAGTCGGCCGGCGCGGGCCACTGTGGCCACGTCGACCCCCAGCGCCGCCTCGATCGAGGCGGCCAGCCGCGGGCTGAGCTGGTCCCGCTCGCCGGGCCGGTAGCCGCCGAAGCGCAGGCCCAGACCGAGCGGCCGCAGCCCCGCGATGACCTCCCGGACCTCACCGAAGTCCGGCGCGGCCTCGACGACCTGGCCGCCGAGGCCGGCCAGCAGCTCCGCTGCGGCCCGGGCCCGGCCGGCCACCTCCGGGTCGACCGGGGCCAGGCCGCCGAGGTCGGGGCTGAACGCGATGCGGCGGCCGGTCAGGACGTGCGGTCCGGTCAACGCGCCGACCAGGTCGCCGGCGCCCGGCATCAGCACGGCCGCGGCACGGATCAGGTCAGCGACGGTGACCGCGATCGGGCCGTGCGCGTCCTCGACGGGCAGTTCGCGGGCGTATCCGAGCCGGCCGGTATCGGGGCGGACCGGGATCTGACCGGCGGAGGCGCGAAAACCCGCGACGCCGCAGAACGCGGCCGGGCCGCGGACCGATCCGCCCCAGTCGGTACCGATGGCCAGCGGCGCGCAGCCGGCCGCGGTGGCCGCCGCGCCGCCGCCGCTTGAAGCGCCGGGAGTCCGGTTCACGTCCCAGGGGTTGCGGGTCTGGCCGAAGACGGCGTTGGTCGTGTTGCAGAAGGGGTCGTCGGCCATCTCGGGCAGGTTGGTCTTGCCGAGCAGGATCGCGCCGGCCTCGGTCAGCCGCTGGACACAGATCGCGTCGGCCCCGGCAACATGGTCGGCGAACAGCCGCGATCCGTAGGTGCAGCGGACGCCCGCGACCGGGATATTGTCCTTGACCGTGTACGGGACGCCCTCCAGCGGCCGGACCGGGTGGCCGGAGGCCAGCCGCTCGTCGGCCCGCCGGGCGGCGGCTACGGCGTGCTCCGCGGTGAAGGTGCAGATCGCGTTCAGGACCGGGTTGACCTCCTGCGCGCGGTGCAAGAAGGCGGCGACCACCTCGGACACGCTGACCTGGCGGGCGGCCACCCGGGCGGAGATCTCGCCCGCGGACCAGGTGCTGGCCTCGCTACCCGGCATTTCGCGACGCGATGAAGCGGACCCAGTCCTCTCCCGCGCCACACAGGGAGCCGCGGTCGGATCCCGCGGTGGCGTACTGCTCCATGATCCAGGGCACCACCTCGGCCAGGTTGCCGCGCAGCGGGGCCCCGTGCGTGGGACAGACCAGGACCGGGTCGATGCGGGACCACAGCGCCTGCATCGCGGCGAATGCTCGCGCCATCGGGATGTCCGCGCAGCCGGGCTGGATCACCGTGATCAGCGCCGCGCGGACGTCGGCGGGCGGCAGCTCGAACTCCTCGGAGACCAGGCCGCACCACTCCGCCAGGTGCATGTACTCAAACCCGTCCACCGGGAACAGGACCCGTTCGGTGAGATCCGCGCCCCACTGGGTGGTCGCGTGGCAGTGCCAGACCGGCTCGAGGAACTCGAAGGTCCGGTCGCCGAGGTCCAGGGTGTCGCCCCATGCGGTGGCGGCCAGCCGGTCCCGGTCCAGGCCGGGGAAGTACAGGTGGTAGTCCTTGACGCTGCCCACCGTGACGCAGGACGGGTACTTGGCCATCACCGGGCCGAGGTTGCCCGAGTGCGGCTGTTCCTGCTGGGCGGCGAACACGTAGTCCAGGTCCCGGCCGCCCAGGACGTACTCCAGCTGAGCTTCCACCAGGTCCCAGTGGGCGTGGTGCCCGGTCTCGACCATCATGGTCTTCTCCGGGCCGACAAAGTAGTAGGTGCTGCAGTACTGGTGCCGGTCCAGCGGGCCAGAATTCCAGGGCGGGCCGTTCCGGCCCTGCTGGCCGCCCCATTTGCGCACGTCGGAGCAGCCGCCGCCCCACCACCAGGACGCCGAGACCTGCCGGGCCAGGCCGCGGGCCGGAACGTACGGGCTGACGTAGTCGCTTGTCATCGGGTCCTCACCACTGGTAGCGGGGGATCAGGTCGATCGCGTCCAGCGTGGTCGCGACCAGCTGGGCCACCGCCCCCGGGCCGCGTACGACCGCGCCGCGGCTGGGGCACAGCGCGCTGACCGGATACCGCTCGAAGGCGGCCCGGATGCTGTCCTTGGCCGTCCGGACGTCGGCCTTGCGCAGCCAGAAATAGCGTTCGGCCAGGTGCGCGGCGACATACTCTGCGGTCACGTGAGCGGGTATCTCGTCGAGGATGACCGTCGCGCTGTCTGCGGCCGGGGCGTGGATGAAGGAAAACGCGTCGGTGCAGAACAGGGCCTGGCACGCCGCGTCATACAGCCAGGTGATGGTCAGGTTCGAGATCGCGGGCTGGACGAGACGGACCGGGCGGGCCAGTCCCAGCTCGATCGCGTCCGGGTGGCCGAGGACCAGGGTGGCCTCATACCGTAGGTCGTGTTCCCGGCTGCCGGCCTGCTGCCGGTAGTCGATCCAGTCCAGGACGCCGCCGCCGCCCGGGTAGACGAGCCGGGTGCCCGGGTAGCGAGCCAGCAGCGGGCCGACCCCGCCGATGGCTTCCAGCTCGTTGCGCAGCAGCACCACGCTCAGCTCGCGGCCGGCCCAGGTCGCCCCGAGCTGGTCCAGCAGCACCGGGGCCAGCGCCCGCGGCCCGGAGTCGACCAGCAGGCCGGCCTCACCCTCGCGCAGCAGGTACACGTTGAACGGCTCGGCGCCCCGGGTTCCCGGCGGGACCCAGCCGCTGCCGGCGTCCAGCGGGGTCAGGCCGCCCAGCCGGGTCAGCGCGCCCGGTACCACGTCGGCCGGGGGGACCGCGGCGATGACCGTGGCCGTCACTGGTCCCCCTGTGCTGCCGGGTTGGTCATCGGTCGGCGGAGGAACTCCCCACGCGGCGGGCCGGTCACTTCGCCGTCGCGCAGGACGGCCTGGCCGCGCAGGAGCGTGTGCACCACCCGCGCGTCCAGCGGCATGCCCTCGAACGGCGTGTAGCCCTGGCTGGAGAACGACCCCTGGCCGCGGATCACCCACGGGTCGTCCAGCCGGACCAGGGCTAGGTCCGCGTCGTACCCTTCGGCGATCAGGCCCTTGCCGCGCAGGCCATACCGCTGGGCGGGGGTCCAGGACACCAGGCCGGCCATCTGCCCGAGGCTCAGTCCGCGCTTGCGGCCCTCGGTGATCAGCCCCGGCAGCAGGTACTCGGTACCGCCGAAACCGGACGAGCCCTGGAACACGTCGCCGGCCGGGTCGCCGAACTTCGTCTCCTCGCGGCAGCACGCGTGGTCGCTGGCCACCCAGCTGACGTGCCCGGCCAGCACGTGCTCCCACAGCGCCTCCACATCCTCGCGCGGCCGGATCGGCGGGTTCACCTTGGCTGAGATGCCCGAGGGCATGTCGTAGTCGAGCAGCAGGTGCCCGATCGTCACCTCGCGCCGGAAATCGATGCCAGGAAACACCTGCGCCATCTTCATCGCCGCGTCCAGCGCCTTGGCCGAAGACAAGTGCAGCAGGTTGATGTTCGGCAGGCCGGTCTCGTACGCCAGGTAGGAGGCGATGGTGATGGCCAGGCCCTCGCTGTGCGGCGGGCGGGACGCGCTGTAGGCGGCCAGCCCCTTCAGTTCGCCCTCCTCCTCGACGATCTTGGTGTACGCGGTCATGATCTCCGGCGTCTCGCAGTGCAGCGACAGCGAGACCGCGTTGGCCAGCTCCGGGTAGCGGAGCCGGGCGGCCTGGATGCCGCGCATCACGAACTCGAAGTGCGCGATGTTGTACTGCTCGTCGTCCGGGATCATCAGGAAGGACCGCTGGCCGGCCGAGCGGCCGTGCAAGCCGTGGCTGCCGTAGAACATGAAGATCTTGAACGAGGTGATACCGTGCCCGGCGATCAGGTCCGGTAGCTCCTCGATGTGCCGGCGCATCATGGGAGCCAGGTGGAAGGCGTAGTCGATGTAGGACTGGCCGGAGGCCCGGCGTAGCAACTCGGGCACGAAGTCGGCGTACGGGCCGGACCGGCTCAGATAGTATTGGCCGGTGCGGGTATAGGTCAGGCCGGTGGTCACCCCGCCCTGGGCCGCGGCCCGGGTCTCGGTGTCCATGTCCGCTTCGATCGGGTTGTACATGCCGATGTGCTGGTGCGCGTCGACCACGCCGGGGAAGGCGTGCAGGCCGGTGCCGTCTAGGGTGTCCTCGGCGTCGGACGGGTCGATGCGGGCGGCGACCCTGGCGACCTTGCCCGAGCTGATCGCGATGTCGGCCCGGCTGGGCTCCGGCTGGTCGTGGCGGACGGTGTCCACGTTCCTCACGACAAGGTCATACAGGACCATGGAACCTCCAGCCCATGCGGTAGCGACCCGGATACCAGGATGGATCTCTTGTTCCGCATAACGGAACGATGTTTCACGGTATCACCGGGGAAGTCCGCACGTCAACGTCCTGCGGCCCGGCTAGGGCCCGGCGGGCAGGGCCAGCACGCGGCGGGCGGCGCGCATGACGGCCTGGTCCACCATCCGGCCGTCCTCGTCCACGGCCACGGCCGAGCCGGCCTGCTGCGCCCGCTCGAACGCCGCGACCACCCGCCGGGCCCGGCCGACCTCCTCCGGCGTCGGTGTGAAGACCCGGTGCACGACCGGGATCTGGGCTGGGTGGATGACGCTGCGGCCCGCGAAGCCGAGCCTGCGCAGCCGCCGCGTGGTTTCCTCCAGGCGAGGGAGGTCGCCGATCTCCACGCAGGCCGACCCGGCGGGCGCGGCCAGCCCGGCCGCCGTGCAGGCCTGTACGACCGTGCTCCTGGCCGGGAGCAGCTCGAGCTCATCGTCGGCCGGGATCAGGCCGAGGTCGGCGGCCAGATCGGCCTCGCCCAGCTGCAGCCGGACCACCCGCGGGGCCGCCGCCAGGGCAGCCACGGCCCGCAGGCCGCGCGCCGACTCGATCAGCGGGACCAGCTTGAAGTGCCCGTCCGGCAGGCCGAGGGCGGCCTCCAGCGGGCCGAGCAGCCCCGACACGTAGCGGATCTCCCCGGCGTCCTCGGCCTTGGGGACCAGGAGGCCGGCTACCGGGGCCGCGGCGGCCGCTCGCAGGTCCGCCGCGGTCACGGCACCGCGGTCGGCCGATACCGGGTTGACCCGGACCCAGATCTGGGGCGCTGCTGTGCCGGGGATCCCGGCGCTCTTTTGGCCGTGGGCGTGGTCGGGGCCGGCGGCCAGCCAGGCGGTCAGCACCTGCCGGGCCCAGGTTTTGTCCGCCAGCGGGACCGCGTCCTCTAGGTCGACGATCAGGGCGTCGGCGCCGCGCCCGGCCGCCGCGGCCAGCACCCCGTCGCGGTCACCGGGCACGTACAGTTAGGTCCGCGCCGTCGGCCAGGCGCCCGGGTTCACGCTCGATCAGCCATATAGGAGTGGCCTTTTAACCGCAGGTCAGATACGCGGATACTAGCATTTGGGACGGCATTCCGCTGAGCGGACTACAATGAGAGAGGTTCGGCCGGGGTAGGGCCCGTGGGATGATCCGGGTGGCTGAGGCCTGCGGCCAGGCGGAAGAGAGACGCAATGGATGACAGCAACGACGGTGTGTCCATACGTGGCGCCGTGCTGCGCGGGGGGCAGGACCGATGACGCAATCCCGAGTTCCCCCGGCGGCCCCGGCCGGGCGGTCCGATCCTGCCGCGCCGTCGGGCGGCCGTGAGGAGACCGGAGGGTTCTCCGGCATCCAGGGCGTGGAACGCGCGCTGGCCGTGCTGACCCTGTTCGCCTCCACCGAGTCGCGCACGCTGGGCGTGACCGAGATCTCCAAGAGTCTTGGCCTGTCCAAAGCCGTGGTGCACCGCATTCTCACGGCGTTCCGGGTCAACGGGTTCCTGGAACTTGACCCGGTCACGCACCGGTACATGCCAGGTCCGCAGATCCTGGCGCTGGGCCTGATCTTCCTGAACCGGGTCGACGCGCAGGGCATCATCCGCGAGGAGATGGCTAAGCTGAGCGCGCAGGTCAACGAGACCGTGACGTTCTCGGTGCGAGCGGGCTGGCAGCGTGTGTACGTGGACCAGGTGAACCCGGACCGGGACGTCAAGATGGTCATCCAGGTCGGGCGGCTGTATCCGCTGCATGCTGGCGCGTCCTCCCGGGCGCTGCTCGCCGCGCTGCCCCTGGCCGAGCAGGAGAAGTACATCGCCGAGCACGAGCTGAACGGCCTGACCGGCAACACGATCACCGATCCGCAGCGGCTGCGGGACAGCCTGGCCGAGGCGCGCAGGAACGGATACGCGATGTCGGTGCGGGAACGCGATGACAGCGCGGCGGCGGTCGCCGCCCCGGTCTACGGGCACGCCGGCCAGTTGATCGGCGTGATCTCGGTGTCCGGGCCGGCCGAGCGGTTCCAGCCGGTGATCTCCTCCGCCGCGGCCGAGCTGCTGGCTACGGTGGAGCGGATCGGGGCGCGGCTGGGCCGGCGGGTGCTGTCCGGCTGATCCCTTCGGCTAACCCGGCACTGGCCGGGCCAATGGCGGCCAGCGGGCGCAGGCAGGCGCCTGCCTCGGCCAGCTGGTCCAGCCGGTCGATAAGGTCTGTGACCTGGGAGACGACCGGGGCGGGCAGGACGGTCAGCGCGTTGTCCTCGAACTTGCGGGCTAGCTGCGGCCCGGTCAGCGGCCGTTGCGGGCTGCCCAGGTTGGTCAGCACCTCGCGGCGGAGCCCGGTGCCGTTGCGCAGCCGGACGTGCAGGATGGCGGGGAACTGCTCCGGGTAGATCTCGGTGCATCGGGGGTCCGCGTGCACCCACACCCGGTCCATGAGCTGCCGGCGTTCGGATCCCCGGGCCAGGTCGTCGGTGAAGTCATCCAGGCCCAGGCCGAGGCCGTGCCCGCCCAGGAGCGCCGCCGCGATCGTGTAGGGCGCGCTGAACTTGGCGTCGTAGCCGGTCTTGGGACGGCGCTTGACCTCGATCGGCTGGCCGATCGTCGGCAGGGTCGGCGCCGCGACCCCGAGGTCGGCGCGCTCGACGTCGTCCGCGCGCAGGCCCGCCCGGCGCAGCTCGACCGCGGCGTCGATGCCGCAGTGCGTGTAGTGGTTAGCCGGGAAGGGCTTGAACGAGACCTGGGCCAGCTCCCATCGCTCGCCCAGCCCGTCGGTGGCCGCGGCCGGGAAGGCCCGGTCTCCGAGGAAGGCGCGGAACAGGCCGAAGTGGCCCTCGAACACGGTCGGCGGCCCGGTGAAGCCGTGTGCGGCCAGCCCGGCGGCCGACACCGCCGAGTGCGCGGCCCAGCCGCAGTGCATCCGCTTAACCGTGCCGCCGGTACGGTTGCCCTCGATGATGCCCGAGGCCATACTGGCTGCGATGGCCATCGCGTGCGCGATCTGCTCCTCGCCCAGCCCGGTCGCCCCGGCCACCGCTCCGGCGGCGGCGATCGCGCCGCAGATGGACGTGGCGTGCTGGCCGCGGAAGAAGAAGACCGAGTCCCGGCCTTCGGGGTCGTAGCCGGCCATGCCGAGCCGGGCGCATACCTCGATGCCTGCCGCGATGGCCGCCAGCGCGGTGGCGCCGTCGGCCCCGGCCGCCTCGGAAGCGGCCAGGACGGCTGGCACCACGCTCGCGCTGGGGTGCACGATCGAGGGCAGGTGCGTGTCGTCGTAGTCGAGCGAATGCGCGAGCGTGCCGTTGACCAGGGCGGCCAGCGCGGACGGCAGCCGTCCCGGCACGCCGATCGCGGTCGCGTCCGGGCGGCCGCCCTGCTCGGTCACGTAGTCGCGCAGCGCCAGGCTGGTATCCAGCGTCGAGGCGGCCACCGCGATGCCGATCGTGTCCAGGACATGCAGCCGGGCGGCGGCCCGCATCTCGTCCGGGTACCGGCCCGCCACCGTGCCAGCGATGAACGCGGCCAGCCGCTGGACGATCGTCGCACCGGTCACTAGGGCACCATCCTCAGCAGGGGCACCGATACGGTGCTCTTTGTAGGGACTCGGCGGGAGCCGGGGTGACGGTCTGTCGCGGTCGCCGGAAAACGGCCAGCATGACGCCAGCATGACACCACCGCCCCCGGCTTTCGCGGGGCTGCAGACCGGCAACAGCGGGACGCGCCGCAGAGCGCCAGTTAGTGACCGCCCGGGAGCCAGCCTCGCCGCCGCCGGGCCGTCGCTGCCACCTTGAGGAGCTACCGTGTCTTTTGCGCTGCCTGAAGCGCTGTTCTTCACCGGGATCGACTGGGCCGCCGAGACGCACGCGGTGTGCGTGACGGACGCCGGGGGCAAGATCGCGGCCGAGTTCACCATCGAGCATTCCGCGGACGGGATCGCGCTGCTGGTCCGCCGCCTGGCCCGCTACGGCGAGGCCGGCGTCATGCCGGTCGCCATCGAGCGCCCGGACGGCCGCCTGGTGGACCTGCTGCTGGAAGCCGGGCACCCGGTGGTGCCGGTCAGCCCGAACGCGATCAAGACCTGGCGCGACGGCGAGGTGCTGTCGGGCGCCAAGTCCGACGCCGGGGACGCCGCGGTGATCGCCGAGTACCTGCAGCTGCGCGCGCACCGGCTCAAGACCGCCGCGCCCTACTCCGATGAAACCCTGGCGCTGCGCACCGCCGTGCGCACCCGCGGCGACCTGGCCGAGATGCGGGTCGCAGCCACGAACCAGCTCTCGGCCCTGCTCGACGCGCACTGGCCCGGCGCGAAGGCCGTCTTCGCCGACGTCGAGTCGCCGGTCAGCCTGGAGTTCCTGACCCGCTACCCGACCCCGGCCTCCGCCGCGCACCTGGGCAAGAAGCGGATGGCGGCCTTCCTGGTCAAGCACGGCTACTCCGGCCGCCGGCCCGCCGCCGAGCTCCTCGCCCGCCTGCGCGCCGCCCCGGCGGGCACCAGCCGCGAAGCGCTGTCTGAGGCGCTCCGCGACGCCGTGCTCGCCGCCGTCGGCGTCCTCACGGCCCTGAACGCCGCGGTCAAGACCCTCGACCGCTCGGTGGCCGCCCACCTCGGGGAGCACCCGGACGGGAAGATCTTCACGTCGCTGCCAAGGTCGGGTCAGGTCAACGCCGCCCAGGTGCTCGCCGAGTGGGGCGATGCGCGCCAAGCCTACGCAGGGCCCGGCTCCGTCGCCGCCCTCGCCGGCGTCACCCCGGTCACCAGCCAGCCGGGCAAGCACCGGGACGTGCACTTCCGCTGGGCCTGCAACAAGCGGTTCCGCGCCGCTGTCACGACCTTCGCCGATAACAGCCGGCACGCCAGCCCCTGGGCCGCCAAGGTCTACAGCGACGCCCGCGCCCGCGGCAAGGACCACCCCCACGCCATCCGCATCCTGGCCCGCGCCTGGATCCGCGTCATCTGGGCCTGCTGGCTCAACGAAGTCCCCTACGACCCCGCCCAGCACGGCGCCGCCGCCGCACTCGCCGAACAACCGGTCAAGCAAATCGCGGCCTGAGGTTGACACAGGGGGTGTCATGCCACCACCTTCTTGGCCCGCAGGCCGGCCACCGTGTCGGGACTCATGCCCAGCTCGCTGATCAGGATCCGGTCCGTGTCCGCGCCGATGGCACCGCCGACGCTGCGCACCCGGCCTGGGGTAGCGGACAGCCGCGCGATCACGTCCGGCATCAGCACCGGGCCGAGATCGGCGTCCTCGACGTAGCCGAAGGTGCCCCGGGCCCGCACGTGCGGGTCACCGATCAGGTCGGCTGCGTCGTAAACCGGGGCGACGGCCGCCCCGACCTCGGCGAAGGCGGCCATCACCTCCTCACGGGAGCGGGCCGCGATCCAGTCGCCTACTATCGCGTCCAGTTCCTCGACGTGCCGCACCCGGCCCGCGCCGGTCCCGAACCAGGGCTCGGCGGTCACTTCCGGATGGCCGACCAGCTTCATGGTCCGTTCGGCGACGGTCAGGGCGCTGGTGGAGACGGCCACCCATTTGCCGTCGGCGGTCAGGTACGTATTGCGGGGCGCGTTGCTGGCCGACCGGTTCCCGGTGCGGGCCGGGAGCTGGCCGGTCTGGTGGTAGACGGTCGGGGGCGCCCCGAGCAGCGCCACCAGCGGCTCGTAGATCGCCAGGTCGATCTCCTGGCCCTGCCCGGACCTGGCGTCCCTGTGGTAGAGCGCGAGCATCGCCGCGTACGCCCCGGTGATCCCGGCGATGCCGTCGGCCAGGCCGAACGGCGGGAGCGTGGGCGGCCCGTCCGGTTCGCCGGTCATCGCCGCGAAGCCGCTCATGGCCTCGGCCAGCGTGCCGAACCCGGCCCGGCTGGCGTACGGCCCGGACTGGCCGAAGCCGGTCACCCGGACCAGGATGATGCCGGGGT
Source organism: uncultured Actinomycetes bacterium (assembly GCA_963790065.1). Classification (GTDB taxonomy): domain Bacteria; phylum Actinomycetota; class Actinomycetes; order Streptosporangiales; family Streptosporangiaceae; genus Palsa-504. Next base: position 37,874 of record CAWBNK010000009.1, read on the forward strand.
TGACGGCACGGAGCCGGTCGAATCCCAGGCCCCAGCGTTCCAGCGTGCCGGGCCGGAAGCCCTCGACCAGGATGTCCGCCGTAGCGGCCAGGCGGAGGAAAATCTCGGCGCCGTCCGGGTCACCCAGGTACAGGCCCATATTCGCCTTGTTACGGCCAGCGATCTTCGACCACAGTCCCTGGCCGTTGACCTGCGTGCCGTGGCCGCGTAGGGGGTCCCCGGCCGACGGGTGCTCGATCTTGATCACCTCCGCGCCGAAGTCGCCGAGGAGCTGGCAGGTCGTCGGCCCGGCCAGCATCGTGGCCACGTCGAGGACCCGGATGCCGGCCAGCGGCCCGGGGTTCGCGTCCGGTTCCGGATCCGTCATCAGCGGCTCGTCCAGCCGCCGTCGATGGCCAGTTCCGCGCCGGTGATGAAGCTCGCCTGGGGGGAGCACAGGAACACCACCGGCCCGGCTACTTCCTCCGGCTTGACCAGCCTGCCGAGCGGGTTGTTGCGGTAGGAAGCGGCGCGGGCCTCCTCGATGGTGCCCACCGCGCCGAGTTCTATCCGGCGTTGCCAGACGCCCTCGAGCATCTCCCCGTCTACGCCGCCCAGGTGGATCGAGTTCACCCGGACCGGGTACCCGAGCGTGGCGTACTCGAGCGCGGCGGTCTTCGTCACGATGGTCAGGCCGCCCTTGCTTGCCGTGTAGGCGCCGCTGAACGGCAGTCCGCGCAGTCCGCCGACCGAGGACACGTTGACCACGGAGGCGCCGCCGGGCCGCCGCGCGCCGCCCGCCTTCAGCAGCGGCAGCATGGCCAGCAGACCGATGTGCACGCTGTCCAGGTTGACGGCCAGTACCTGCCGCCACTGCTCCAGTGTGGTGTCCTCCAGCTTCTCCGTCACCACGATGCCGGCGTTGTTGACCAGGCAGTCCAGGCGCCCGTGACGCTGCTCGATCTCGTCCTTGACCTGCTGCCAGTCATGCGGGCTTGTCACGTCGTGCCGCAGGTGCAGGCCCGGGACCTCGGCGGGGATCTCCCTGATGTCGGTCGCGACGACTTCGGCCGAGACCGCGGCGAACGCCGCGCACAGGGCCCGGCCGACGTCACCGGCCGCGCCGGTGATCAGCGCGACCGAGCCGTCGAGAACACCGTTCATACTTTCCTCCATCGTCCGTCGTCGTGAGCGGGCTCGGTCGTGTGCGGGTCTGTGCCGCGGGTTCCCGGGCCGGGGGCCTTTACGCAGGCCACCAGCCGCGTGCCTACGGCTGGCCGCAGCTCGACCCGGCCTACGTCGCAGTCCCCGTCGCCCAGCGGGCAGCGGGAGCGGAAGACGCAGGCGGCGGATGCGGCCAGGCCGGCATCCTGGTCGGCGGCGGCGCCCGCCTGCGTGCCGGCTGCGTCCGCGTCCGTCTCGTTGGCTTCCGTCGCGGGCGCGGTGTCGATGGTCATCTCGGCCGACAGCAGCAGCCGGGTGTAGGGGTGGAAGGGCTCGCCGAGGACCGCCGCCGCCGGTCCGGATTCCACGATCCGGCCCCGGTACATCACCGCCACCCGGTCAGCCAGCCGGCGGACCGTGACGATGTCATGCGAGACCAGCAGCAGCGAGACGCCCCGCCGGGCCTGCAGGCCGCGAAGCACGTCGATGACCTGGCCCCGGGTGGAGGCGTCCAGCGCCGAGGTCGGCTCGTCGAGGACGACAAGTTCGGGCAGGGTGGCGAACGCGCGGGCGAGCGAGACACGCTGCTGCTGCCCGCCAGACAGCTCGTGCGGATAACGCGAGGCCAGCCGCGAATCAAGCGACACGCTGCGCAGTGCCGCGAGAGTCACATCGAGCCGGTCGGCGCGGCTCAGGCCGGGGAAGTGCACCAGCAGTGGCTCGGAGATGACCTGCCGGACGGTCATCCGCGGGTCCAGCGAGTCGTAAGGCTCCTGGAACACCGCGGTGACCCGGCGCCGCAGGTGACGGAGCTCGGCGGGCGGCAGCGCAGACAGATCCCGGCCGAGCACCTCGACCTGGCCCTGGTCGGGCGAGACCAGCCCGAGGACCACCCGGGCCAGGGAGGACTTGCCCGCCCCCGACTCGCCGATGACCGCGACCACCTCACCCCGCCCGGCCTGCATCGTCACCTGGTCCAGCGCGGTGACCGCCGAGCCGCCGCGGCCGGTGAAGGTCTTGGACACGCCGGAGAGGGCGAACGCGGTCATCTGGCCGCTCCGTCCGGGCCGGGCGCGGACAGGGCGCCGATGAGCTCCCTGGTATAGGGATGGTCGGCGTGCCGCAGGATCTGGCCCACGGGTCCGGCCTCGACCGCCTCGCCGTGGTAGATCACGACGACGTCGGCGCAGTAGCGGGCGACCACGCCCAGGTCATGGGTCACCAGGATGATGGCCTCGGTCCGGCCGGTACCGACCAGCGACGTCATCAGGTCGAGCACCTGCCTCTGCACGGTGCTGTCCAGGCCGGTGGTGGGCTCATCGGCCAGCAGTACCTGCGGTCCTCGCATCAGCGTCAGCGCGATGACCACCCGCTGCGCCATCCCGCCTGACAGCTCGAAGGGGTACCGGCGGAGCACGTCCTCGGCATGGGCGATGCCGACCCGGCGCAGCGCGCCGGCCGCCACTGGATCGGCGTCGCGGGCCGCGGTCCCGGCCAGCTTGAGCACGGCCCGGAACTGGTTCCGCACGCTGAGACGGGGGTTCAGGGCGCCGAACGGGTCCTGCGGGACGAAGCCGAGCTGCACCCCGCGAAGCCGCCGCACGGCGCGGGGGTTGGTCAGGTCAAGTTCGCGGCCCCGCCAGGACAGCGACCCGCTTGTCACCCGGGCTCCGGCCGGGAGCAGCCCCAGCATGGCGCGGACGGTGACCGACTTGCCGCTGCCGCTCTCTCCCACCACGCCCAGAACCTGGCCCGGGCGGAGTTCCAGCGACAGGTCCGAGGTGGCCGGGACCAGCCGGCGTCCGTGCCGGAAAGCGACCGACAGCGAGGAGAGCCTCAGCAGTGCCTGCTCAGCCACGGGCACCACGGCCCAGATGGGCATCCAGGTAGTCCGCGATCGTGTTCAGCAACCAGACCACCACCACGATGGCCAGACCGGGGAAGACCACCGGCCACCACTGGCCCGTCACAATGTTCTCGTAACCTTGCTGCAGCATGCCGCCCCAGCTCGCGGTGGGCGGCCGGATGCCGATGCCGAGGAAGGACAGGCCCGCCACGGCCAGGATCGACGTGCTGGCCGCCAGTGAGGTCTGGACCAGGATCGGCCCGGTCAGGTTGGGCAGGATGTGCCGGACGGTGACCCGGCTCGGCGGGCAGCCGCTGGCCACCGCCGCCTCGATGAACCGGCGTTCCCTGACCAGCAGGGCCTCGTTACGCACGATCCGGATGAAGGCCGGCACCACGAACAACATGATCGCGACGATCAGCGTGCCGGTGTGGTCCCCGGTGAGCACGACGATGACGATGGCCAGGATCAGCAGCGGGAACGCTTGGAACATGTCCAGGCATCGCATCAGCGCCTCCGACCACCGGGACCGGGTGCTGGCCAGTAGGCCGATGCAGGTTCCGACCAGCAGTGACGCCAGTACCCCGCCGAGCGCCAGCGGCAGGTCGACGCCGGCCGCTGCGATCGTCCGGGAGAACACGTCGCGGCCCAGGGAGTCGGTGCCGAACCAATGCGTCCGGCTCGGCGCGGCCAGCACGGCATTCACATCCACGCTGTTCGGCCGGTACGGCAGCGGGGCGAGGTAGGCAGCCAGGATCAGGCCGACCAGGACGGCCACGGCGAGGCATGGCACGAGGTACACCTGGTGCCGATGGGAGCGGCGCGCGAGCGCCTCGGCGCGCTCGGCTGGGCCGGGCCGCCGCGTGGCGCCAGGGCCGAGCCACTCGGTCAGCAGTTCGTCGGCCGAGCCGGCCCTGGCGCTGGCCTCGGCTCCCGCATCGGCCCCGGCGCTGGCCTCGGACGGGTGGGTCCGGCGCGGGTCACGCAGCCGGGCCGCGAACCTGTGACGGGCGGATTCCGGTCGCAGCCATGCAACCCGGCGGCGGGGTCGCGCCGCCAGCGACGTCCGCGGGTCGACCAGCGCGATGGCCACGTCCACCAGCAAGAACACGAGGAGAGTGATGGTGCCGGTGACGACGGCGAACCCCTCGATTTCCGGCAGGTCGATCTGGGTGATCCGGCCGAGGATGAACTGGCCGTACCCGTTCCACGAAAATACCTGCTCAACGATGGCGTCGCCGCCGATCATGGCGGTGCACAGCAGGCCGGCGTAGGTGAGCAGCGAAGGCAGCGCCTGCTGCAGCGCATACCACTCGATTCGGCGGCGGGGCAGGCCGAGAGCGCGGGCGAACTCCACCTCCCGGGACCGGTACGCGCGGATCAGCGCTGACCGCGTAGCGCGGGCGAAGTAGGCACTGCCGATGATTCCGAGAGCAAGCACCGGCATGATGGCGTATCTGAACGCGGCACCGAACGCCGGGCCGTTGAGCGTGATCGCGCTATCGAACAGCGCCGCGCCGGTGATGTTCCGGGGTGCCGGGCCCAGCGGTGAGGTCTGGCCAATCGGCCCGGGCACCACGTGCAGGAAGGAGAACAGCACCAGGATCAAGGCCAGGCCGAGCAGGAAGTCGGGCACCGACTGCGTCAGGCCGACGATCGTCCGCAGTACGACACTGGACGGCGTGCCTTCGGCCCGGGCGGACAGCCACCCCAGGATCACGCCCAGCACGACCGTGACGATCAGCGAGAGCAGGACCAGCTCCACCGTGCTGGGCAGATAGGCGCCGATGTCGCTTAGCACGCTGTGGCCCGTGTAGTAGGAACGGCCCAAGCTGCCATGCACGATGCCGTCCAGGTAGCGCGCGTACCGGACCGGCAGCGGGCTGGTCAGGCCGAGCCTGACGTCGATGGCGTGCAGCGTCTGCGGCGTGGCAGTGTTCCCTGCGATGGCCACCGCGGGGTTGCTCGGGATCAAGCTGATCAGCACAAAGGCGCCAGTGATGACAAGGAAAATCCCGACCGGCAGGAACAGCAGCCGACGCAGCATGTACCGGCCGAGGCCGCGGCGTGCCCGCCGCGGCCCGGCCGATTGCATGCCGTCCGGCCCGGCCGGACCGGACGCGTCCGGCACAGACGCGGGTCGGCTCTGGTTTTCCACCGATGACTCATTCATGATGAGAGCCCTTCCCCGAGCCGAGCCGCCGCGCTACTGCGGGTGGGGGCGTGGCCGCCGCTACCGTGCGTCCTGCAGGTAGGCCGCGCCGTCGGGGAAAGGCTCTATACCGGAGACCGACTTGGCGACCACCCAGGTCTCGGTCTCGTTGACAATCGGGATGGTCGGCATCTGCGTGCCCAGGATGGACTCGATCTTCTCGACGTCGCCAGTCCTGGCCGCTCCTGGCGGGGTAACCGCGATCGCCTGGGCCAACTGGTTCAGCTGGGTGTTGCTGTAATAGTCGGCAACCTTGTTCCCAGCCGGGGTCCACTCTTGCAGCACCCAGTAGGCGGGATCGGCGAGCAGCGCCGCGCCGGCGAACATCTCTGCCTGGTACTTGTGCCCGAAGAAGCCGGTATAGAACTCCGAAGACGACGGGATGGTATCGATGTTGACCTTGATGCCGACCACGCCCAGCTCGCTCTGCACTAGGGCGGCGAGGTTGCTTGCCTCCGGACCCGGGCCGGCCGCGCTGTTGATGGCCAGCGTCATGGTGAAGCCGTGCGGGTATCCGGCCTGCGCGAGCAGCGCCTTGGCCTCCTGCACGTCGTATTGGGTGTACTGCGTGTCGGCGCTGGTCTGCGGCGGCTGCGGGATCGCTGTAGTAAGGTTCGACGCAGCCGGGGTGCCGAAGCCGCTGTAGATCGTGTTCACGATGGCGGTGCGGTTCAGCGCCATCGACATGGCCTGGCGGACCTGGGCGCTGCTGAACGGTTTGACACCATCCAGGGTCTGCAGCACGAGCTGGTTCGGGCCGATCGCCGGGTCGGCGGTGTAGTCGCCGTCGCTGCCCTGCAGCGACTTGAGCTGCGATGGCAGCACCGAGGTGACGAACTGGACCGCTCCGGAGGTGATCAGGCTGACCCGGGTGCCGGCGTCGGGCACGGTCCGGTAGGCGATCTGGGTGAAGTACGGGCTGCCGTACGGGCCGCCCCAGTAGTTCGGGTTCTTGACTAGGGTCAGCTGTGACCCGGACTGGAACGACTTGATCTCGTACGGGCCGAAGTCGGCGGTGTTCGAGGCCAGGTAATTGCTGGCCCACGGGTCCGACGCGGTGATGTGGCTCTTCAGCGCGGCTTCGTCGAAGATGTTGAATCCGTAGTACGCGAGCACCGGCAGGGTCAGCGCCGACTTGGCGGTGACGTTGAGCCGGACGCTGGTCGGCGACAAGATCGTGATCGGGTCCTTGGTGTTGATATCGGTCAAGGTGGCGAGGAACTGCTCGACCCCCCCGATCGCCAGGGCCCGCTGGATTGACCACTGCACGTCCTGGGCCGTCACCGTGTTCCCGGCCGGGCTCTTGGCCGCGCGCAGGTCGAAGACGTAGTCGCCGTTAGCTTCCCGGCTCCAGGACTTGGCCACCTCGCCGGTTAGGTCGGTGATCGACTGGAGCTGCGTGTAGTTGGCCGGGAGCTTGGTGAACCGGACCAGCGGGCTGCTCTCCGGCAGCAGGTCGTAGTCGTCTTCGGTGGCACCCGTCAGCTTGGCCGGGTCCATGGAGGTGGTCACGCTGGCCTGCGCTACGGTGAGCGTAGTGCTGGCCGGAGCGGCGGAGGATCCGCTGCTGCTGCCCGATGAGGAGCAGGCCGCGGCCGTGATGGCGAGCAGTCCGCTCACCGCCGCGAGGACGAGACAATGCCGGGTACTTCTGTGCGAGACCATGATCAGATCCCTTCCGTCATGCCGAAAAGGTCGTCGGACGCAGCTCGTCATCGATCCGGAGATCGCCTTACCTGAAGGTCGTCAGCTCCTCGGGTGCTCGGTGAGTCGCGTGTCCGCAGGATGTCGTTGTGTGGTGAGAGCGCTCATGAAGCCGGTCCTGCCCCTTAGCCGCGCGCCATCGCCGACCTGACCTGGCCCCATTGCCAGGCCTAGCTGCGAGGTTCCGGTGAGAGGAATGGCGTTTCTGAATGTTAGGCTTGGCTTCAGGCCAGTGTCAAGATCGCGCCATACTGAGTCGGCACCCGGTCGGCGCTGCACTTGCTGCCAGGTCGCCCATGTGGATGTTCTTGTGGCGTCTGCGCCGCTCTTCTAAGATGAATGGAACATCGATCCGCTAAGCGGAACGGAGGTTTGGTTGTCACCGAACGAGACTGGGGTGGCCCGCGACAACGAACGTTCCGTTGACGCAGCGGCCGCGAACGACGCCGCTGTCGACGACGGTGGCAGCGGCGGTATTGCCGACCGGACCAGTGGCAGCGGCGCGGAGGCCCTGACCAGGAACCAGGCGTTCGTGGCTGCGATGACCGAGGCCGTCGAGGTCTTCGATCTTGGTCGGCCGATGTTCCGCGGCATGCCGCAGTCGCCCAACCACCCGCAGTTCCGGATGGTGCTCGAGCGGCGACACGGCGACATGAGCCGCCCGGACGGCTCCTCGGCGGCCAACGAGCTGATCATCACCGGCGGTCACGTAGGTACCCATATCGACGCACTCTGCCACGTTTCGTACCGCGGTGCGCTGCACGGCGGGATTGACGCCCGCAGGGCCCAGGCCAACGGGGGGTTCACCGAGCTTGGTGTGGAAACCATCGAGCCGATGGTACGCCGAGGCGTGCTGCTTGACATACCAGCCGCGCTCGGCGTGACCGAATGCCCGCCCGGCTACGAGGTCACGCCGGGCGACCTCGAGAAGGCGGTGCACCGCCAGGCCACTGAGCCGCGGCCCGGAGACGTGATCTTGGTCCGTACGGGATGGGGGCGCCGGTTCGGCGACGGCGCGGCATACCAGGGCCTGGCCACGGGGGTCCCGGGTCCCGGCGAGGCCGGCGCTCGCTGGCTGGCTAGTCGGGGTCCGGTCGCGGTAGGCGCCGATACGATCGCGTTCGAGCAGATCAGGCCTGGGCACGGGCATGCGCTGCTGCCGGCTCACCGGGTGCTGCTGGTCGAGGCGGGCATCTACATCCTCGAGGCACTGGAGCTAGAGCCGGCCGCCGCCGTGCAGGCTCATGAGTTCGTGTTCGTATGCTCCCCGCTGAAGCTGGTCGGCGCGACCGGATCTCCCGTCCGGCCGCTGGCGCTGGTCGCGAGGGACAATAGGGGCATGCCGACGTCCGCGGGCGATCCGTCCTGCACGTGACTGCCTCCTCAACCCCGCCGGGCGCGCCGGCCGAGCCAGTGGACAAGCACTTCCTGCGCGCGGCCGCGGCGTTGCCGGCGCCCCTGGCCGGGATGGGGCGGATCCCGGACCCGGTCCGGCCAGGCAGCGGGCTGACCGGAGAGCTGGCGCTGGCGCTTTTCGACGCTCAGGCCGGAAGCAGGCACCTGGACTTGGCCGCCCGGTACCTCCGCGCCAGCGGACACGGCTTCTACACGATCGGGTCGGCCGGACACGAGGGCAACGCGGCCGTAGCGGCCGCGCTGCGGCCCACTGACCCGGCTCTGCTGCACTACCGGTCTGGAGCGTTCTACCTGGCCCGGGCCGCTCAGGTGGCCGGCACTGAGCCGCTGCGCGACGTCCTGCTCGGACTGGTCGGCGCGGCGGACGAGCCCATCGCCGGCGGCCGCCACAAGGTCTTCGGGAACGCGGGGCTGGCGGTCATCCCGCAGACCTCGACCATCGCCTCGCATCTGCCGCGGGCCGTCGGGGTCGCGTTCGCTATTGACCGGGCCAGGAAACTGGGGCTGGGCTCGGCCTGGCCCGCCGACGCGATCACCGTCACCAGCTTCGGCGATGCCTCGGCCAACCACTCCACCGCCGTCGGCGCCATCAACGCCGCCTGCCAGGTGGCCTACCAGAGGCTGCCGATGCCAGTCCTGTTCGTGTGCGAGGACAACGGACTGGGCATCAGCGTGCGGACGCCGGACGGCTGGATCGAGGCCGCATACCGCGGCCGCACGGGACTGCGCTACTTCGCCGCAGATGGCGCCGACCTCGCCGCCGTCTACGACACGGCCAGGGTCGCTGCGGATTACGTGAGGACTAACCGGCAGCCCGCCTTCCTGCACCTGCGGGTCGTGCGGTTCATGGCCCACGCCGGCACAGACGCCGAGGTCAGCTACCGAACCCCGGGCGAGATCGCCGCGGACTATGAGTGCGACCCGCTGCTCGGCACCGCACGGCTGCTGGTGAGCCTCGGCCTGGAAACACCGGGCGGTGTGCTGCGACGTTACGAGTCCATCCGGGCCCGGGTCCGGGCCCTGGCCGACCAGGCCGTCGCGCACCGTCGGCTCAGCAGCCGGGAGGAGATCATCGCCCCGCTCGCGCCTCGCCGTCCCGGCCAGGTCGCCCTCGGCGCCGCCCGCGCCGCGGACGCGTCGGCTCGGGATCGCGCCTTCGGCGGGAAGCTGCCGGAGGACGCGGGGCCGCTGACACTCGCGGACAGCATCAACCGGGCCCTGATCGACGCCGCCGCAGCCTACCCGCGGTTGCTGATATTCGGCGAGGACGTGGCGGCCAAGGGCGGCGTGTACGGAGTAACCCGTGGCCTGATGCGACGGCTCGGCGCGGGCCGGGTATTTAACACCCTGCTCGATGAGCAGTCGATCCTCGGGCTGGGGCTCGGCACCGCGCTGTCCGGGCTGCTCCCGATGCCGGAGATCCAGTACCTCGCCTACCTGCACAACGCGGAGGATCAGCTCCGCGGCGAGGCGGCGAGCCTACAATTCTTCTCCGCTGGTCAGTACCGCAATCCGATGGTGGTGCGCGTGGCAGGCCTGGCCTACCAGAAGGGGTTCGGCGGGCACTTCCACAATGACAACGCGGTCGCGGTACTGCGTGACATCCCCGGTCTGCTGGTCGCGGTGCCCGCCCGCGGCGATGACGCCGCCGGGATGCTGCGCACCTGCCTGGCCGCGGCCGAGGTGGACGGGGCGGTGTGCGTGTTCCTGGAGCCCATTGCGCTGTACCACACCCGCGACCTATACGAACCCGGTGACGGCGGCTGGCTGTCCGGGTACTGCCCACCCGCCGACTGGGCCCGCGGGCACATACCGGTCGGCCAAGCCCGGCGTTACGGCGATGGCACCCGGATAACGCTGGTCACGTTCGGCAACGGGGTACCGATGTCGTTGCGGGTTGCCAGGCGGCTGACCGAGGCAGGCGGCAGCGCCCGCGTCCTGGACATGCGCTGGCTGTCCCCGCTGCCCGCCGAGGACATCCTGCGGGAGGCCGAGGCGACCGGCCGCGTCCTGGTCGTCGACGAGACGCGCCGCTCTGGCGGGGTCGCCGAGGGCGTGATCGCCTTGCTGACCGACGCAGGCTTCCGAGGGCGCATCAGCCGGGTGTGCGCGGCAGACAGCTACGTCCCGCTCGGCGACGCCGCCGCACACGTACTGGTGTCTGAACCCGAGATCGAGAAAGCCGCTTGGCGAATGCTGGCGTGACTGCGCCCCGTGGAGTCAGATCTGGTGAGCAGGTAGTCGTCTATCGGCGGCGGGTGAATACTGACCCCGGGGTGGCGTCCGAGATCGGATAGCCCACAAGATTCCAGCTGGCTCGTCACATTCCCTGCGGCAAGACGACCAAGCCATCGATCTTCTCCGCCAGTCATCGCTGAAGGCGCGGTAACCGCTCCAGACATCCGCGACTGTCCGCTTTTCGACCGGCTTTGAAGCGAAGTGCAAGCTAGCCTCGGGCTTTCGTGCGCCCAGCCGAGCAGGAGGTGACACCGTGACCTAGTGCCATGGTGTTTCTTCGTGTTCGTAAGCTCGTCGTCGCCTGCCGACGGAAGTCCGGTCCGGGTAGCGCCTAGGGCGTGTCCCGTGGATCATGGGACGGGATCGCGTAGCCAGATGCTGATCGAGGCGACGTCGATGGTGCCCAGGTAAATCCGCTCGCGCTTGTCATAGCGGGTAGCGACGGCGCGGAACTGCTTGAGCTTGGCAAAGCAGCGTTCCACGGTGTTGCGCTTGGTGTACCAGGAGGCGTCGAAGGCGGGCGGGCGGCCGCCGGCCCGGCCTCGGCCTCGGCGGTGTTTCTTCTGGTCTTCCTTGACCGGGATCACGGCCTGGATGCCGTGGCGCCGCAGCCAGGCCCGGTTCGCGCGGGAGGAGTACGCCTTATCCGCCATTGCGCGACCGGGTCGCTGCCGGGGCCTGCCCAGACCGCGGCGGGGGATGCGTATCGCGTCCATCAGCGGGATGAACCGCGGGGAGTCACCGTGCTGGCCGCAGCTGGTCAGCCGCGCGATGGGCCGGCAGCGCAGGTCCGCGGCCAGGTGAATCTTCGTAGTCAGCCCGCCGCGGGACCGGCCGATCGCCTCCCGGCCCGGTTTCGTGTCATTCGCTAAAGCCCCCCGTGCGGTCATCAGCAGCCCGGACGCGGCGGGCGCCGGCCGCGTGCTGATGGGCCCGGGCGACAGTGGAGTCCGCGCTGAGTGTCCAGTCCTTGCCCTCGGCCTCGTCGCAGCCGGTCCGCAGCCCGTCCAGGATCTGCTCCCAGGTCCCGTCCAGGGACCAGCGGCGATGCCGGTTATAGACGGTCTTCCAGTTCCCGAAGCCCTCCGGCAGGTCCCGCCACGGGCACCCAGCCCGGGTCCGGAAAAAGATCCCGTTGATCACCGTCCGGTGATCGGCCCACCGGCCACCGCGCTGCTGGGGACCGGACGGCAGGAACACCCGCAGGCGCTCCCATTCCTCATCGGACAGGTCATGACGATTCAGGCGGTCAGGCATCGCACTGGTCTACACGACCCCGCTTTGAAGATCCACGGGACACGCCCTAGTGCAGATCGGCGGCGTCCCTGCATACCGCCTGGCGACCAAGATCTCGCGCGAGATGAGCGCGGCCCACCGGGCCGCGTGCGCGCGAGATCACAGACCGTACGGAGCATCTGGCCGCCGCAAGGCCGGTGCACATTGGCTAGCACGACCTTGCGTTTTCGGAATCTTGCTTCTAGACTCTCATTAATGGCAATCAATTCTCATTCATCAAGAAATACTCCGTTGACGGCGATGCTCTACGTCCCGGGAGGGGATCAGCGCAAGCTTGAGAAGCTTTCGGAACTCAAGCCGGATGCGTTCATCCTCGACTTGGAGGATGCGGTCGCGGTCAGCATCAAGTCACTGGCCCGCGAGTACGTTGCTGCTGCGATCGGTCGCTACGGCAAGAGGTCGGTGCCGCTGTTTGTCCGCGTGAACTCGTTCGAGAGTGGCTTGCTGCACCAGGACCTGCTGGCGGTCGTGGTCCTCGGGCTGTCCGGCATCGTCTTGCCTAAGGCCGCCGACGCAGAGCAGGTCAGGGCGGTCGCCGCACTGCTTGACTTGCTTGAGCTTGAGCGGGGCCTGCCGGCAGGTCAGATACAGGTCATCCCAACGATCGAGAGCGTCCGTGCGCTTGAACTTGCCGCCGATATTGGGCGCGCGAGCTCACGGGTACGATGCCTCGGCTTCGGTGCCGGCGACATTTCGTTGGAGCTGGGGATCGAATGGCCGAGCCCCAGCCGTCGGCTGAGCGCAACCATCCTGCTGGCGAAGGCGCGAATCGTCATGAGTTCGCGTCTTGCCGAGCTAGAGGCGCCCCACGACAGCGTATTCCCTGACTTCAGGGATCTCGCGACGCTTCGCGCTGAGGCGCAGGAAGCACGCCTGCTGGGCTTCAAGGGCAAACATGCGATTCATCCCGCGCAGCTTGATGTCATCCGCCAGGAGTTTCAGCCGAGCCAAGACGAGGTGAGGCGCGCCCGTGAAATTGTCGAGGCATTCGACCGAAGCGTGAGTGACGGAGTTGCCAATATTCATCTGGACGGGCGGTTCGTCGATTATCCGGTCGCGGAGCGAGCCCGGCGCCTGCTGGCGGCAGCGGGGAGCGATGTCTCCGCGATCACGAATGCACACGCGCCGCGTTCACCTGGGTCAGAGGGCGGTGACGACACGGCCGCTCCCTCGTCGGCGCTTGCAGGATTGCGCGTACTAGATCTCGCGAGTCTGTACGCAGCGCCGCTGATCTCGACGAACCTCGCCGACTTCGGAGCCGAGGTGATCAAGGTCGAGCACCCCCGCGGCGATGACGTCCGGCGCTGGGGTCTCACCAAGGACGGCGTGCCGCTATGGTGGAAAACCATCTCTCGGAATAAGCGTGTGATCGCGCTCGACATCAACAATGACGCGGACCGTGATGTCGTCCGTCGACTTGCCACCGACGCAGACGTGCTGATCGAAAACTTCCGTCCTGGGCGCATGGAGTCCTGGGGGCTCGGCCCGGAAGAGTTGATGGCGGCCAACCCGCGGCTCGTGTACCTGCGAATGACCGGCTTTGGCCAAACCGGACCCTATTGCAGCCAGCCCGGGTTCGGCACGCTGGCTGAGGCGTTCTCCGGGTTCGCCCATATTACGGGCACGCCGGACGGCCCACCGACGCTTCCGCCGTTCGGTTTGGCCGATGGTGTCGCCGGTATCACTGGCACGTTTGCGACGATGATCGCGCTATATTGGCGGGACGCACAGCGCGGCGGGCGCGGCCAGGTGATTGACCTGAGTCTGTACGAGCCGCTGTTCAGCATCCTCGGCCCGCAGCTGGCGGAGTTCCAGCATCTTGGCGTAATCCAGCAGCGCTATGGCAACCGCTCGCAGCGTACCTCGCCGCGCAACGCCTACGAGACGTCCGATGGGCGCTGGGTGGCGCTGTCTGGCGGAACCCAGCAGATCGCCAACCGCATCTTCGCCGCGATCGAACGTCCGGAGCAGGCTGATGATCCAAGATTCGCGGATTCCGCCGGTCGGCGGCAGCACGCTGATGAAATCGACGAGGTCGTCGCCCTTTGGATCAAAGCGCATCCGCTGGCAGAGGTACTTGAGCGCTTCGGAGCGGCGGAGGCGCCGATCGCACCGGTGTACGACATCGCGCAGATCATGGAAGATCCGCAGTACCGTGTGCGTGGCTCCTACGTGTACGTGCCAGACGACGATCTGGGGACGGTAGCGATGCCCGCGATCGTGCCGCGGCTGAGCCATACACCAGGCTCGATCCGTCGCACGGGACCCACTCCCATCGGCGGCGATAGCGACGAGATCCTCGCTCTTGTGCACGGGCCAAGCGGTGCGTATGGCTGAGTTCTCGAATCCGGTTGATCTTTTCAGCATCGCTGCTGGGCAAATGCGCATTCATCAAAGTTCCTGAGGAGGTTACAGATGGCGCGACCACACATCGAGTTTGTCAATGTGCTCAATGTCCCTGAACAGGAGGTAACGGACGGCGAGTTCGCGGGAGCGTTTCGGAGGATGCTTAGCGAGGACGACGAGAATGGTGCTTACACGGCAGTTGTGTCACTTCCGCCTGGGTGGAAGGCCGACCTCAGTGATTCCCCCCGTCCCTTTGAGGTGTTCGGACTCGACGGCGCGTTCACGCTCGCCGGCCAGATTCTTGGGCCCGGGGACTATGCATACGCAGGCACCGACAATGCAGACCGCGTGCTGAGCGCAGCGGCACCGGCACTGGTGCTCGTGATGCTCGAGGAAGAGCGCGAGCCTGCCGGACCGACGAAGCCGATCGAGGTCATCGACTCGAATCGGATGTCGTGGAAGCAAATCGAGTTCACCGATGCAGACCCAGGTGTGCTCAACAAGATTCTGCGCATCGACCCTGAGACCGGCGATTGGACGTGGCTCTCGGGCGCGGTCCGCGGGCGGCGGGAAGGGCGTGAGGAGATCCATTCAGCGGTGGAAGAATCGCTTTGCTTGCGGGGCGACTGCCTCTTGGGCAAGCGTGGAGGGATGGGCCCTGGCGATTACTTCTGGCGACCAGGCGGGATTCCGCACGGCCCATTGACCAGCATAAACGGAAATCTCATCTTCAACCGCAGTAAGGGCGGCGGGATGGACCTTAAGCAGTTCGAAGTGCCCGGAGGCCAAGGAATGATCGACACCTACTTGGCGCGCGAACCATTCTTCAACGTCCGCGGTGTGTTGCACGACTTCGGCAAGTGAAGCGGCTACCACCGATCTGACAGTAGCGTTTTCTAAACGACGGTACCCCAGCGCGAATTGTTCGCCCGGCGACTGGGGTACTGCGAGGCTCACATGCTAGCGATCTTTGGTACTCCAGCCGCACTTCGTTGTAATCGGCGTGTCTTCGCTGGTCCTGGCGCGATGCTGGTGGCGTCTGCGTCACTGGGACCAGGCCAGGGCCGTGGTGCGGGCGGGAAGCTGGGCGGTTAAGTGTGCCAGGAGACGGCGGACCTCGCCGAGCGTGACCGGGATGAGGCCGCTGCCAGGGCTTTTGGGGCGGTCGCCGCTGTGACAGACAGATAGGCGTGCGCCAGCATGGCCAGCGTGACGTGCCGGTACCAGGCGTCGTAGCGGCGGACCTGGTACTGATCCAGGCCGGTCTCGTCTTGGCGGTCTGGAAGCATTCCTCGATCGCCCAGCGGGAACCGGCCACCCGGATCAGATCCTCATCAGTCGCTCCGGCCGGGCGCAGCACAGGTAATAGGCCAGCTCGAGCTCGCCCTTGGCGTTGCGGGTGAGCGAGCGGCGGACCAGCAGGTACCGGGTCCACCCGGGCGGTGCGGTGCCGTCGTCACCGGGGCAGCCTTTGAGTTGACATGCGGTGTTCCGCAGAGTTAAGTATTCTCAGTTATTGATGGCTATTATCAATGGATCAGAATTTGTCTCAGATCGTCGGGCGTGCGCTTGAGGTGCTCGAAGCTGTTGTGGCTGCTCCGGGGCCGGTGACGCTGACGGGCGTGATTGAGCAGACAGGCCTGGACAAGAGCACGGCGTCGCGTGCGCTTGCGTTCCTCGCCGAGAAGGGATGGCTGACCAGGGATGCGGCCACCAGGCGATATAGCAGCGGCCCTCGCAGTTTTGCCCTTGCCGCTGCGGTTGGTGCCCGGAGCGACATCAGACTGATAGCCGGGCCGCACCTTGAACGGTTGCGGGAACAGACTGGGGAGAGCGCGAGCCTTCACCTTCTGGTGGGAGCCCGACGTGTCTGCGTTGACGGGCGCGAGAGCACCAAGCCGGTGCGCCGCGTGGTGACGCTCGGGGAATCGCTGGCGATCTACCAGGGACCTTCGGGGAAGGTGATTCTCGCCCATCTCAGCGACAGCGAACGGGACGAATTGCTGGTCAGCCTGCCTGCAGACCAGCGGCTACGGGTCCTCGCGGACCTGGAGTCTGCGCGGTCGCAGGGCTACCTGCACACCGATGGTGACCGGACGGCAGGGATCCGCGCCGTATCCGCGCCGATCTTCGACGCTCGCGGAGTGACCGGCTCGCTCAGTGTGGCGGGCCCTTCGTGGCGCTGGACCGCCGAGGCCGGCGAGGCCGCGGCTGAGCTCACGGTCAGCGCCGCCGCGGCGATGTCGAGCAGTCTGGGAGCACTTCGATGAGCATGTCCAACCGGCCCCCTGGCGAGGCCTCGATGCTCTACGACGCGGCGGCGGTCCTGACTCGCCGGTGGTGCCGAGTTCTGCTGGTGTTCTTCCGGATGGACGAGATCGTCACGGTGTCGCATCGCGTGAGCGTGCTAGGCGATAGCAGGCACGTCGAGACCGTCGCGACGGACCGCACTGGCGAGTGCGAACTGGTCCGACGGATGCAGGGTCGCGCTCAGGGCGAGGTCTACCCAGGCGAGGACCCCGCGCAAGGCGCGGTGACGCTCAGCGCCAGGGGCCTCACCGGCGGTGTGGTCGTAGGCCTTGACCTCAAGTTGCGGTCCAGCGAAATCCTGGGTGTAACCGGCCTGGTTGGGATGGACATGACAAGTTGGGATGGACATGACAAGTTGCCATACCTGCTGTATGGCGAACTGCCAAATGCGCGGCGGGTCGCTGCGATTCAACAGGCAGTCTGTCGCCCTGGTCCGCCCCGAGGAGATGCGCCGGCGCGGCCGCGTTTGTGCCCGCCGAAAGGGTCGGCGCCTCAGGAGCGATGTCGGCGACAGTCACGCAGAACTTGAGCCTAGCCGTACTGGGCGAACTCTTGTGCCGGGCCCTGCTAGATCGCGGCACCGAGCACCGGCTGGGAGCCGAGCTGGTCAAGGCATATCTCGCGCGTCCGCCGCTTCCAGATCTCCCGCTGCGTTCCCTGAGCGGCTGCAATTGCGCAGAAAGTCCTGCTGGCCAAGTGGCTGCTGAGCACCGCGGGAGCTGCTGCTACGCGAGCCGACGCTCGGAGTCGAACAACGCATCCCGCGCCAGATCTTCGCGATCGTCCGGAAGGCCACCAACGGCGGTACAGGGGTCCTCATCTGCTCATCGGAATGCGAGGGCTTGGCCAACATGTGCGACCGGGTCGTCGTCCTCAATCGCGGCCACTTCTCTGCCGAGCTCGCCGGAACCCAGCTCAGTGAAGACGCCATCGTCCACAGTTACTTTGTCGCAGCCTGACAGGAAGGAACCGGCATGACCGAGACAGCATTGCGGGCACCTGTTGAGATTGTGCCGCGTCGTTACGGCGACGACGATGTCATCGGCGCCGCCAACGAGATCACCCCGGGGAAGCTCGCGGCGGCAGCTGCGCTCATCAAGCAAGGGCGGCGCTACGCCCTGGGGCAGGTGCTTGATCCGCGATCACCCACTCAGATGTGGAGGTACTGGAAGCACTGCCTCCTGACCGATAGGATCTCGCCTGAGCGTGCCTTGGGCATCAACGTGCAGACATTCGTCGAGGAGTCGGTCAGCGGCGCGCTGCACAGCGGTACGCACCTCGACGGGTTGGGCCACATCGGCATCGGCGCGTACGCCTACGGCGGACGTCCGTGGACGTCATTCGTGGACGCCGAGGGCCTGGCTGAGCTGGGCATCGAGAACGTGCCGCCCCTCGTCAGCCGGGGTGTGCTCCTCGACGTCGCCGCATCGAGAGGCGTGGAGACGCTGGCGCCGGATGAGCCGGTGACCGCGCAGATGCTCGAGGAAGCGGCAGGGGTCGCCCGCATCTCCGTCGGCGCTGGTGACATCGTCCTAGTCCACACCGGGTGGGGCAGGTACTGGCAGGAGGACCCACAGAAATACGCGGCCAGCGAGCCGGGGATAGAACTGTCCGCGGCGCGATGGCTGGTCGAGCGCCGTGTCACGGTGATCGGCAGCGACACCTGGGCAGTGGAGCGAGTTCCCCTCCGCGACGAGCCCCCGGCCTTTCCCGTGCACCAAGAGACCATCACCAGGAACGGCGTGTACCTGCTGGAAAACACCCGGACGGAGGAACTTTCCCGCGACGGCGTGACCGAGTTCTTCTGTGTCATCTCGCCTGTGCGGCTGCGCGGTGCGTCCGCGTCGATGGTCGGGCCTGTGGCGGTGGTCTGACGTGGGCGGGGAAACCTGGCGCGACGCGCTCACGGACGTCGAGCGTGCATGCATCCAAAGTGCGGGCTTCGGGCAGCGGATCGGGATCGGCGCGCGCCCCGCTGCGCTGGTGATCGACGTGCAGAATTATATGGTCGGCCGACCTGATGGCGCCCCGGCTGCAGCGTACCCCTCTGCGTGCGGGCCCACTGGATTTGCTGCGGTAAAGGTTCTCGCAGACTTGCTGCCAGCTCTGCGTCAGCTGGGTGTCCCGATCGTCTACACCCGCTTCGAGCTGCGGGCGGACGGCTCCGACGGAGGCGTCTACCTGCGCAAACGGGCGCTTCAGCACACCGACGGATGGTGCCTTGAGGGAAGCACGGGCGCTGCCTTCGTTCCTGAGGTGGCCCCCCAGCCAGGAGATGTCGTCTACGTGAAGAAAAAACCCAGCGCCTTCGTCGGTACACCGCTGCTGCAGCACCTCATCGACCGCAGGATCGACTCGCTGCTTCTCATGGGTGGCTCGACTAGCAACTGCGTGCGAGCAACCGCGGTGGACGCCATGTCTTACAACTACCGCACTACTGTCATGGAAGATGCAGTATTCGACCGCTTCGACCGCTCTCACGTCACGGCCCTGTTCGACCTCGACCGCCAGTACGCCGACGTGCGCCCAGCCGCCGACGTCCTCGCCGAACTTAAGGCCGTGCGATGACCGAGCTCCCGGAGCCGACACGAGATTTCGTCGGCTACGGCCGCACTGTCCCTGTTGTCCGATGGCCCGGCGGCGCGCGGCTTGCGCTCAACATTGTGGTCAACTACGAGGAAGGGTCCGAGCGCTCCTGGGACAGCGGTGACCAGTCCAACGAAGGACTCGGCGAAGTCGTGCGCCCACTCGACACGACCGTACGCGACCTGGCGACCGAGTCCGTGTACGAATACGGAAGCCGGGCCGGAGTATTCCGCATCCTTCGCATACTAGAGGACCTCGCTCTCCCCGCCACGTTCTTCGCCGCAGCCGTAGCCCTAGAGCGCAATCCTGACGCGGCCGGATGGATAGCCGAGGCCGGGCATGACGTCTGCGCGCACGGCTACCGGTGGAGTGAGGACTGGCTCGCCGACCGCGACGACGAAAGGCGCCGCATTGCGGCAGCCTATGAGTCCATCCGCCAGACCACCGGCCGGGCGCCGACGGGCTGGTATAGCCGGTGGATGGCAAGCCCGAACACCAGAGAGCTGCTCGTCGAACATGGCGGATTCGCCTACGACTCCAACGCCTACAACGACGACCTGCCCTACTGGACAGAGATTAGGGGTCGGCATCACCTGGTGGTCCCATATACGCTCACCTACAACGACAACCGTTACCTCGCCAACGGCCTGTCGCCCAGCGCCTTCGTCGATTACTGCACCCGGGCCGTCGACGAACTAGCCGAAGAAGGCAAGACCGCTCCCCGGATGATGTCAATCGGCGTGCACGCTCGCTGGACCGGGCAGCCGGCGCGAGCTTCCGCGCTGCGGGAGATACTCAAGCGCGCGGTTGACCGCGGGGACATCTGGATCGCACGCCGCGAGGACATCGCAGCGACCTTCCGGGAACAGGTCCCGTCACCAAGCCCAGACCATTAGGGCTAGCCCAGAAGTTCACATGGCGTGCTGTGGGTAGTCTCCCGGCTGGCTCATGATTGCGGTGCTGCCGGGGCCTCCGGACTCGCTGCGGCTGAACCCCAACTCCGGGCCGTTCGCCAACGCAGACGTGCGTCGGGCCGTGTCGATGGCCATCGACCGCCCGGCCCTGGTGCAGGGCCCCCACTAGGACGAGGGCAAGCCCGCGGCATCGCCGATCATCCAGGCGATGCCGCTGACCAACGGCACGGGCCAGTACTACTCGTACAACGTTTCCGCGCCAAGGCGCTGCTGTGGCCAAGACGCCGTACAAGAAGGGCTTCACATTCACGCTGAACGTCACGCAGGGCGAGGTGTCGTCGGTGGACGTGTCGTCGCTGGCCCTGAACCTGCCGATGCAGTTGGCCAAGCTGGGCATCAAGGTCCAGGTCAACACGGTGGCCAGCGACGGTGACTTCGTCGCGGCCGTGGCCGGCGGCAAGTACCGGCGTGGCTGGCGGATGAGGGCTCAGCGGCGGCCGAGACCGGGTATGTGTTCGACCTGCACTTCGTGAAGGGCGGCGTGGCGAAGTTCGGCAAGGAGGACAGCCCGCAGGTCAACACGATCTCCGCCACGGCCAGCTCGCTCCCGCTCGAGGCGAAGCGGGCCGGGTTGTTTGACAAGGTCATCGCGGCCTGGAACAGCCAGAAGCCGGAGATCCCGCTGGTGCAGACCGGGCTGACCTACGCGTCCGCCAAGTATGTCTGCGAGATGGACACCTCGCCCTACCAGCTGGTCCTGCCGTCCTCGCTGAAGAAGTGCTAGCGGGGTGACACGCAGCAGGAGGGCCCCGTGGGCAGCCGCGGGGCCCTTCTGCTGCCACGATGTGCTGTCCCGGCCCGATGCGGACGCGATGCGATGTGGGCTGCGGTCAGCCACGGTACCCCAGGCGGTGCGCGGCGCTGAGCAGCAGGTCCGAGGACTTCTCCACCTCGGCGCTGAACCGCTCGACCGGCCCCGACACAGAGATGACGCCGGCGATCTCGCCATCGTGCCCGAAGACAGGCGCAGCCACCGATCCGGCGGCGTCGTCCCGCTCGCCGAAGGAGACCGCGAAACCGCGCTTGGCGATCGCCGCGAGTTCCTTGCGCAGCCGGGCCGCGTCGGTGATCGTCCGCGCCGTCAGCGGGCTCAGATGCTGGTCGGCCAGGTACTCTTCACGCTCGTCCCTGGGCATAAACGCCAGCATCGCCTTGGACGAGGCGCCGGCGTGCAGCGGGAACGGCCGGCCAAGCTGCACCGACATGCGAACCTCGCGCTGCGGCGTGACCTGATCCACGTACACCCGGCTCCAGCCCACGCGCACCGAAATGGTCGCGGTTTCGCTGGTCGCCGCCACCGGCTGCACCAGCGTCTCGCGGCCTAGGGTGCGCACATCGATCTGGTCGAGATAGCTCGTGCCCAGGAACAGGGATCTCCGGCCCGAGCCGGTACCGGTTGGTCACCGGGTCCAACTCCACTAACCCGCACGAGCGGAACACCGACAGCTGCCGGTGCACCACCGCCTTGGAAACCGCCAGCGTGTCGGCGATCTCGGTGACGCCCAGCGTCGGTGTCTCCGGCTGGGTGAAGAGGGTCAGCACGTCGAGCGCCCGCTCGATGCCGCTGGCAGTCTCGCCTTTCCCGGTGTCGTTGTCATCGGCGTTGGCCATGTGCCTTCCCGGCTGCCGAGGCGCGTCGCGCTTCCTAGTCCCCACCATAGTGTGCTGCATCCGGCCGCACTACCGGATCACGTCGCGGCCGCGCAAATCGGATACCTGCTCCGGGCATCACGATCGATGTGGCAGGCGGCCGGGTCACGCACTAGCGAATAAGGCAAGGACAGAAATACACTTTCAGGAACAGTGTACCGCTTAGCGGAACCAATCCGCACCGTGAGGAGAAGGGCTTCACATGACGGAAACGCTTCCCGTGCTGAACGTCCCGGTCGAGGAGGTCACGCCCGCTGCGCTGGATGGTTTCGGCGACATTCTTGGCCGGACCGATGTCCCCGTCACCATCAGCGACTTCATGGAGACTGTCGAACTGCGCAAGCCGGTCCGCTTTATCTCTGACGATAAGACGATCCTGTCGCTAGCCACGGTGCACCGGCGTCCCCTCGAGGTCCGGTGGCTGGAACGGCACTACAAGCACACCCAGACTTTCATCCCACTGGGCGGTCGACCGTTCGTGATCGCTCTGGCCAAGCCGACGCGGACCGAGTTTCCCGATCCTGCGGACGTTCGGGCATTCCTTTTTGACGGCACCCAGGGCATCACGATGCACGTCGGAACGTGGCACGAGTTCCCCTTCGCCCTGGCCGACCCGACTGACCTGGTTGTGATTCTGCGCAGCGAGACGAACGTCAACCTGCAGAACATCAGCGAGAACGAAGCCTCCGGCGAGGATCTCGACAAGCGCGATGTTGCTCGCCGGGCTGGGGTACGAATCAACCTGGTGATCTGAGCCTAGAACTTAGCCTCGATCCACGTGCGCCGTGAGGCGCTGACGATTCGAGTGGAGGTGAGAGACCTTCACCGCTGTCCCTGTCGCAGCAGGGCGGCGAAGCTGGGGGCAGCCTGACCCGGGAAGTGCCGGGAAGGGCGGGAGCAACCCTAGGCGGCGCGCGGGTAGGTCCCGCAGCCGGCCAGGACCCCGGGGAGCAGGCTGTATGCACCTGTGGGTGCCGAAACCCCTGTCATCTTATGCGGCCTGGGCGTATTCACGGATCAGGCCGCCGAGCCGGTCCCGCCGCAGCACCCGGATATTCGCGCCTATCGCGGGCGGATGCGAGCGTCCAGCGGGCGGGTTCTGCTGCAGCGTCCGATGCGGCCGATGCACGGCCGATGACGGTCGAGACCCCGTGGAGGAACATCTGGCTGAGCGTTGTAGTGATCTACGTATTCGCCGAGGACCAGCTGCAGATGCCTCTCGCCGGTGATCAGCATCCGGTCCAGGCACTCGCGGCGAGCGCTGCCCACCCAGCGCTCCGCGACCGCGTTGTCACGCATCGTCAACTACACCTGATCCGCTCGATCGGCACCGACGTGTCCGGGTGACGCACCCGTTCCATCCTCTGCATGGCCGGGACTTCGAGTTCGTCGCGTATCGCCAGAACTGGGGCGAAGACCGGGTCCACCTGCATGACGAGGACGGGCATCTGTTCTCCGTGCCCGCAGGCTGGACCGATGTCGCCGCGGCGGACCCGTTCGTGGTGATCGCGGCCGGCCGCTGCCCGTTCACCGTGACGGGCCTGCTGGCGCTGGCCGATCTGGCTGACCGGCTCCGCGCGCGCCGGGACGGCGGCCAGGCTGTAAGGAAGATTACGCCGTGATTGTCAGGATGATTACACCGCTGTTGTTCGCCGGTATCACCGTGAGCCTGATCTTCTCTGCAACGGTGACTATATTTATCTGCAGGAAGACAGCAACACGCGGGCGCAGGAGCAGGCACCCGGCGTCCATGCCCGGTAAAATCATCATGACAGTCCCGAGGACCGGGAGGCGGCATGGCCGGGCAGCAGGGCAGACCAGACCCCAAGGAGGCCGCGCTGGCCGCCGCGCGCTGCCTGAACCCGCACCCGGAGCAGGTGACCGATCCGGCGTTCCTGGCCAGCGAGTTCTTCGACGCCCGCGACGCGGTCCAGGTCAAATACGAGATGGTGCGGAAGGTCAAGGCGGACGGCGCCCCGGTCACCGCGGCGGCCGCGGCGTTCGGGTACTCCCGGCCCGCCTACTACGAGGCGGCCTCCGCCCTGGAACGCTCCGGGCTGGAAGGCCTGGTCCCGGCCCGGCCCGGGCCGCGCGGGCCGCACAAGCTCACCGGCCAGATTCTCACCTGGGCCGAGCAGCAGCTGGCCGCCAGCCCCGGCCTGCGCCCGGCGCAGCTGGTGCCCCTGATCCAGGAGTCCTTCGGCGTGCGCGTGCACCCCCGGTCGGTCGAGAAAGCGCTGGCCCGCCGCCGGGAGCGCCACTCCAAAAGCCGCTGACCTGCCCGCCCGCGAGACGCGGAAGGAGGACCACCCGTCCCTGCCCCTGCCACCATCGCCTGGCCCCGCGGCTGCTGAACCGGGTGACCGCCCGGATGCCGGCCAGGACACCGTTCCCGGCGGCGCGCTGGACGCCCGCTACGAGCAACTGCGTCATGCCGCCCTGCACGCGCGCGCCGAGGCGTTCCCGCTCGGACTCGGCGTGCTGACACGCCGCGGCGTCACCGCCTGGCGGCAGGCCCTGGCCAGCCTGGCCCCCGCCGGCACCAGCACAGCGGCGCCGGCCTGCCAGCCCGGCATGCACTCCGCCCAGGCCGCCGATCTCCCGGCCCCGGTGGCCGCCGAGCTCATCAACATGCTGGCGGCCCTGGTGCTCACAGGGGCCGCCACCACCAGCCCGTCCCCGTAACCGGCTATTCCCGCCTG
>CAWBNK010000010.1:0-102142 GCA_963790065.1 uncultured Actinomycetes bacterium
CGCCTGGTGGGTTGGCGGCCCCGCTCCTTTTACCTGGCTTGCGGGACGCGGCCGGTGGGCTTACGGGTTGATGGTGATGGTCAGCGTCGCGCTCACCATGTTGTCCTGTGAGTCCTGCAGCTGCATGGGGAAGCTGAAGGTGCCAGCGTGAGTCGGCGTTCCGTCCAGGACGTTGTTGAAGTCGGGGGAAGTCGTATCGAGGGTAAGACCTGGGGGGAGCTCATTGATGTTGATGACCACGAACCAGTCGTACGGCGATGCGCCGCCCTGGGCGTTGAGGTCGAGGTCGTGGCTGTACGGCACGCCAACGGTTCCGGCCGGAAGCGTGGTGGGGGTGATCTGCAGCGCCGGATCAATGGTGAGGCTGAATTGCTGGGTAGCTTGCTGGCCGTTGTAATCGGTGAGCCGCATGGTGAAGGTGTAGGTGCCGGCCTTGGTCGCTGTTCCGGCGAGCTCGTCGTTAGCGTCGCGCGGGTCGGAGAAGGTCTGCAGGCTCAGACCGGGCGGGAGCTGCCCGGAGGCCACGGACCAGCTGTACGGCGCGGCTCCGCCGCTGAGGAAGAAGTTCTGCGCATACGCTCCGCCGACCATCCCCGGACCGAGGGTTGACCCTTCAGCAGGCAACACCACGGCCAGCGGCTGGTTCTGGTCCACCGCGATCGAGTAGGCCTGATACAGGGGCTGGCCCTGATCGCCGGTGCCCTGAACGGTGAAGCTGCTACCGCCCACCGTGGTCGGGGTACCGCCGACGATGTCGCCGGAGCCGTTAAACGTGGCGGGCAGGGAAAGGCCAGCCGGCAGCGAACCGGAGACTACGCTGAGCGAGCCGCCGGCCTGGTGGCTGGTGACCAGGTGCCCCTGATAGGGCAGGCCGGCGACGGCGTCGGGCAGCACGCAGACCCCGCTTTCCAGGAAGCCGCCGTTGACCGCGGAGGTGCACACCAGCTGATCCGGCGGCCCCTGCACGGTGACGGTGATCTGGTAGGCCAGCGTGGAGGTCAGGCCCCCGTCGGTCGCCTTGATCGTGAAGTTGAACGTCCCGGTCCTGGTCGGGTTTCCGGTGATCGCAGTGCTGGTCCCGGACGAGGCGGACATGGTCAGGCCGGGCGGCAGGCTGCCCGCGGTCACCGCGAAGGTGACGGTGCCGCTTTCGCCGCCGCCTGGCCTGCGGTCACCCCCGCCAGCGCCGCCGCCAGAATCACCACGGCCGCGGGCGTGAGCACCGCTTTCGTTATCCGTCTCACCGTCATCCCCTTTCGGTCAGCCCTGTGGGTTTAGACACGAAATGAGACTGGCATCTGCGGTGAGAGCGCCCGCCGACCAACCAGACCCTTCCTTATTACGTAACACGGAGCCGGGATGGGTGTGGTTCAGCGGCTGGACGAGATGACGAATCCGTCGAACCCCGCTAGCCAGCCTGGCGTCGGCGCGGCCACGAGTCGCACATGAAGCAGGCACGCACGATGGCTCGTTCGGATAATGACTTTTAAGCCCAGGCAATAAGGCGGCGGGCAGCCGGCCGGACAGCGGGCCAGCTCTGGAGCCGGGCGAACGGCCGTGACAGACCAGGGTCCGGCCAGGGTGGTTCAAGGGCGCGATCGCATGGCTCCGGGGGCGACTGTGGATTGCGGCTCAACGCGAGCCCGCGTTCCTATATGCAGGAGGTTCCCTGTGAATGCCACAGACGAGCAAACTGGCGTCAAGCCGACGATCGTGCTGGTGCACGGCGCCTTCGCCGATGCGTCCAGCTGGAACGGCGTCATCGAGCGGCTGCAACAGCAGGGCTATACCGTCATCGCCACGGCCAACCCGCTGCGCGGCCTGGCCGCCGATTCGGCCTACACCGCCAGCCTGCTCAACCAGATCGACGGCCCGGTACTGCTCGTCGGGCATTCCTACGCTGGCGCGATCATCACCAACGCCGCGACCAGCACCCCGAACGTCGTCGGCCTGGTCTACATCGCCGCCTTCGCCACCGAGGAGGGCGAAAACCTGAACGATGTCGAGAGCGGCTCCAAGGACAGCATCCTGGGCGCGGCCCTGGTGCAGTACAAGTATCCGGCCGGACCGGACGGGGAGACTGCGGTTGAGCTCGCGGTCAACCCCGCGCTGTTCCGCGAGGCCTTCGCAGCCGACCTGCCCGCAGAGACCGTCGCGCTGATGGCCGCCACCCAGCGCCCCACCGCGGTGACGGCGTTCAGCGAAGCGTCCGGGCCGCCGGCCTGGAAGAAGCTGCCGTGCTGGACGGTAGTCGCCACCGGCGACAAGGCCGCCGGCGCCGACGTCATCCGGTCTGAGGCTCAGCGGGCGGGCGCCGACATCACCGAGGTCGAGGGCTCGCACGTGATCATGATCTCCCAGCCGCAGGCGGTCACCGACGTCATCGTGACGGCG
Organism: uncultured Actinomycetes bacterium; assembly: GCA_963790065.1. Lineage (GTDB taxonomy): Bacteria > Actinomycetota > Actinomycetes > Streptosporangiales > Streptosporangiaceae > Palsa-504. Next base: position 2,395 of record CAWBNK010000010.1, read on the forward strand.
GCCAAGGCCGTCGCCGGCTCACACCGGTAGACGACCATGAACACCGCACCCACGATGAGCAAGGAGGCGATACGAACATGAGCACCCCGTTCGGCGCACTGAAGCAGGTCGACGCGGGCCTGCTGAGCGTCGGATACGCCGAAGCCCGCCCCGCTGATGGCCCGGCGGTCCTTCTTCTGCACGGCTGGCCCTACGACATTCACAGCTTTGCCGATGTCACCCCGTTGCTTGCTTCGGCGGGCTACCGCGTCGTCGTCCCGTTCGTCCGCGGCTACGGGACCACCCGCTTCCTGTCGGACGACACGCTGCGGAACGGCCAGCAGGCGGCCGTGGCGACCGACGTCATCGCGCTGATGGACGCGCTCGGGATCGAAAGGGCCATCCTGGCTGGCTTCGATTGGGGGGCCCGGTCAGCCAACGTCGTCGCGGCGCTGTGGCCGGACCGCTGCCAGGCTCTGGTCTCGGTGAGCGGGTACCTGATCGGCAGCCAGGCCGCCAGCCAGGCGCCGCTGCCGCCGCAGGCCGAACTCGCCTGGTGGTACCAGTTCTACTTCGCCACCGACCGCGGCCAGGCCGGCGACGAGAAGTACCGGCGCGAGTTCAGCAAGCTCATCTGGCGGCTCGCCTCGCCTAAATGGGTTTTCGACGACGCTACGTTCGCGCGCAGCGCGGCCGCCTTCGATAACCCGGATCACGTCGCGATCGTGATCCACAATTACCGGTGGCGGATCGGCCTGGGCGCAGGTGAATCGCGATACGACGACCTGGAGCGGCGGCTGGCCGGCTTTCCGGCCATCACCGTGCCCACCATCACCATGGAGGGAGACGCCAACGGCGCGCCGCACCCGGACGCCAGCGCCTACGCCGGCAAATTCACCGGCGAGTACGAGCACCGGGTCGTCGAGGGCGGCATCGGACACAACCTGCCGCAAGAGGCGCCGCAGGCTTTCGCGGGAGCCATCATCGACGCCGACAGGTACTGACCGGTGAAGATCACGCCGCCGTTGTCAGTACTGTGATGCTGAGGAGGTTCCGGTCATGACCACCGCGATCATCGGCACGGGCGGGCTCGGATCGGTCATCGCCCGCCGGCTCGCTTCAGGCGGTGAGACCCTGCGGCTCTCGAGCGCGGACCATGAGTCGGCACGAACGCTGGCGGCAGGGATCGGTCGCGGTGCGGTCGTCGCCGCCGGCAACCGCGACGCGTTGCAGGGCGCCGGTGCCGTCGTCCTCGCGCTGCGGTTTACCGTGCTGAAGGGCGTCATAGACGAGATCGCCGACCCGCTGACCGGCAAGCTCGTGGTCGTTCCGAGCAACCCGGTCAGCGCCGACGCGCAAGGGAACATCTCACGTGTCCTGCCGGAAGGGCAGTCCTCGGGGAAGGTGGTAGCCGGGTGGTTGCCGGCGGGGGCGCGGTTGGCCATGGCGTTTGGATCCCTGTCGGCCGATCTGTTCGAGTCCGCTAGCAACCGCTCACCGGAGCCGGCGGTCCTGTTCTACGTGACCGACGATGACCGGGCCGGCGAGGAAGTCGAGCGGTTGATCCGGACGGCCGGCTTCGAGCCGGTGAAGGCCGGCGGGATCGAGCAGTCGAGCCGGCTCGAGGTGGGCGGCGACCTTCACGATCTCGTAGTCGGCCCTGCCGAGGCGCGGTCATTGATCGGTGCGGCCTGATCCCACGCGAGCAGCTCCTGGCCGGTCCCGGAGCCTGGCATCTCAACGACCGGGGCACTACGCGATGACCCAGCCATAGTCATCCAGCGCGAGGGTCACCTCCCGCGCCCGACCGGGGTAGGGTCACCAGCCGCGGGGCGGCTCGTTCGGATAGTGCCGCCGCGATGTCTGGGGGCACTGGCACGTTCGAGCCCTGGAAACCATGAAACGGCCGGAACGACCCGAGCGTCGCGTCGTCAAGCAGTTCGGACCTGAGCAGGGGCGGCGTAACGCGGCAGTCGACGCGGATGTTCGTCCGCCACCGGGCGTACGCCGGCTCGCCCGGCTGGACGGGGTGCTCATACGTCGCGGACACAATCGTCGCCACGTAGTAGATGCCCGGGTCATGCGGCCCCGGCTCCTGCATCCAGACGCGATCGCCGACCGCGATCTGGTCCCGGTAGCGGGGTGTGCCCCACCACCGCTCTGGTGAGGCAGCGATGCTGGCGTCGAGGTCGTGCCCCCGGGCGCCGGCCTGAAAGATCCAGTCAGCCATCTGTCCCCTTCCGTGAGGTAAAGCGCACCGGCGCCTTGCCGCGGCGTGATCATGCTCGCGGTGATCAGGGCAACCGGTGGTCCGGTCGCCGTATGGGGGGCGGCCTGCCTTCCGCGGTGGCACCGAGCTCGGTGCTCCATCCGGACGTCCGGTAGGCATGGTGAAAGGCCGAGCGGAGAAAGTCCACGGCGGCGGCATGCGGGTCGGGCGCGGCGCGGACGTCATCCCAGTCCAGGATGTATTCCCCCAGGGTCTCGTCCCAGCGGGCGGCCGCCGGGGACAAGGCAGCGCCCGCAAAGCCGGGCGGCGCCGGATAGGCGTAAGCGTAGAAGGCCGCCCGGCTTCGGGCGTCCCCAGGCCACCAGCCGACCACGACCTGCTGGGCGTCGGATGCGTTGCGCGCGATGAAGTCGTCAGAGGGCGGGTCGGCCGGGGCACCGGAGAACATCACCACGCACAGGTCGAACGAGCCCCACCACGCGTTGACCGGCGTGGACCGGCCCCGGTACGGCGCACGGAACGCCGCGAGCGCCAGCGCCGCCTGGGTGGCCGCGGCGAAGTAGTCCTCAACCTGGCCAGGGTCGTAGCGGGCGTGCTCGTAGTCCTCGTCCAGCGGCACGCTCCACGGAACCTCCTGCGGCACCGGGTTGATGCGCACCGCGCCGCCCGCCCGGGCCACCGCGGCCAGCACATCCCGGGTCACCTCGGCCACCGGCCGGTCCGGGACAAGCGGCACCCGCTGCACCGATCCGCGGCTGTGCTCCACCACCGCCTCGTGCGCGTGCAGGTCCAGCGCCGCCACTAGCGATCCGGAGCCATCCGGCGCGCGCAGCGACCCGGTCTCCCAGCCGCGCGCGGTCAACCGCAGCGCTGCGTGCAGCAGCTCCGGCTCGGGCGGCGCGAGCTCCACGGCCAGCTTGCCTAGCACCTGAGTGTGGGCATGCAGCGTGTCGCATGTCGCACCCCACCGGTCGTAGGCCACCGCTGGCCAGTGCTCGGTCATGATGTGCTCCCATCGCGGTCTCGCACCCGCACGGCGGACGCGAGGGTCAAATCGGGCCAGCTCGACACTGCCTCCTGTACACACTTCCCGCTACCGTGCCTCACCTGGCCCACCTGGGTCATTCGCCGCGGCCACCGCGCGGCGGGCAGCACCAAAAGAGCGGGTGGCGATGGTGGCGATGGTGGCGATCTGGGTGTAGGCCACCGCGACCTTTGAGTAGTTGGCCGCCAGCTCGAGATGCTGCTGATGTTCTCTGGGGCAGTAGAGCGTAGTCGGGGAAGGCGCCGCCAGGTCTGATGTCAGGACGCATAGGACTCATGGTCGTACCCGGGGCCGTTCCGTCGCGCCCGTGCAACACACTAGCCGTACCCTGGCCGGTCGCGGCCGCCCGCCCGCTGGTGGCCCGCACCCGCGCTGGTGCGCGGCGGCCGTGCTGGGCGGTTTTCCGGCTTGGTGGCACGGATCGTCAAGAGCTGGCCGGACCGCTCCTGGCCGGCAGGCCAGGGTACCGGCCAGGGACTTACAAGGGCGCGACGGTCCGGCCCCGAGCCTGATCCTGAGCCTAGTGCCAGCCCGGGGAACCTCACCGGGCTGGTCGTGACGCGACCGGGAGAACCGGCACGCCCAAGGAGAAGGAGAAAGGTCATGAGCATCATCGACGAGGCGCTGAGCGCCAATGAGACCATCGCCCACGGCTTCGATTCCGACCGCGGGAAGCCGCCGGCGCCCAAGATCGCGATCGTCACCTGTGCGGATCCCCGGCTAACCGACATCGAGCAGATGCTGGGTCTTGCCCACGCCGATGTCGACATGATCAGGAACTTCGGCACCGTGATCGATGACGACTCGGTCCGGTCGCTTGTTCTCTCGACCAGGCTGCTGGGCACCCGGGAGATAATGATTATCAATCACACCGACTGCGGGATGCTCAGGTTCACCGACAGCGAGATGGAGGATCGGCTCCGCAAGCAGACGGGGCAGGCGCCGATTGCGCCGGCCAAGTTCTACAGCTTCACCGACGCCGAGGCGAACACCAAGGAGCAGATCCAGAAGGCCAGGTCACATCCATGGATCTCGCCGGACGTCCCGGTCAGGGGGTTCGTCTATGACGTCAGCACCGGGCGGCTAAGCGAAGTGTTCCCGGACCGGGAGACCGTCGCTGGCTAGTCAGGGCGTCGTCGCCTCGGTGTCTGCTGCGCGAGGGCGCCTCGGGGCGGAGTTGGTGCTCAAGCCGCACGAGACTCCAGATCTTCGCTGTCCGCGCGGATAGCGCCCGGCCTTGGTGGCCGCCTCTGGACGGTGGCCGTCGGTGCCGAGTGCCCGGCGCGCCCCCAATGGAGACCGCCGAAAGGCACCGCCGAGCAAGAACTGTCACAGCGACGGGAGTAGCAGCCGGCGATCGCGTCCGTACGGGCGTCGCGTTCATGCAGCCGCTCGATCCCGACATGGCTCGTCTTGGCACCGTAAGCCTGGCCTAGAGGAGCAGCGGAGGCTCGTAGCGGCTGCGCCGCCCCCGCACCAGCAGGGCCGGTCCCGGCCCGGGGAGGGGGATGGGGTCTTGGGCTTGATAATTTGCTCCCGTAACGTTGTCTTACTCGACCCTTTACTGCAGTGACACCGGGAGCAGGCATGACGCAGACCCCGCCATATCAGGTAACCGACCCAGCGACCGGTGAGGTGACCGAGGCTTTCCCCTTCGCCACGGACGCGGAGGTGGCGGAGGCGCTCGCCACCGCGACCGAGGCGTTTGCGGCATGGCGGCTGCGCCCGGTCGCCGAGCGGGCCGCGGTCGTGAAGCGGATCGCCGAGCTGTTCACCGAGCGCGCCGCCGACCTGGCCGCGCTGATCACCAAGGAGATGGGCAAGCGGCCCGCCCAGGGTGTAGGCGAGGCCGAGTTCTGCACCGCCATCTTCAACTACTACGCCGACAACGGCCCCGCACTCATCGCCGACAAGCCGCTGCCCGGCCATGACACCGCGCGCGTCGAGTACCGGCCCGTCGGCCCGGTGCTCGGCGTGATGCCGTGGAACTACCCGTACTACCAGGTGGCCAGGTTCGCCGCGCCCAACCTGATCGTCGGCAACACCGTCATACTCAAGCACGCAGAAAACTGCCCTACCTCGGCCCTGGCGATCGCGCAGATCATGAAAGACGCGGGCGCGCCGGACGGCGTGTACGTCAACCTGTTCGCGACCCACGAGCAGATCGCCGCGATGATCGCCGACCCGAGGCTGCGCGGCGTGTCGCTGACCGGCTCCGAGCGGGCTGGCACCGTCGTCGCCGAGACCGCCGGCCGCAACCTGAAGAAGGTCGTCCTTGAGCTCGGCGGGTCCGACCCGTACATCATCCTCAACACTGCCGACGTCGAGGCGGCGGCGGAGACCGCGTGGACCACCCGGATGGAGAACGTGGGCCAGGCCTGCAACTCCAACAAGCGGATGATCGTCATGGACGACGTTTACGACGACTTCGTGGCCGCCCTGGTCAAGCGGGCCGCCGCGATGTCACCCCGCCCAGCGGGCGACGACTCCGATGAGGCCTACAGCCCGATGGTCTCCCGTAAGGCAGCGGAGAACCTCCTCGTCCAGGTGCAGGACGCGGTATCGAAGGGCGCCACGCTGCACGTCGGCGGCACCCTCGATGACGGTAAGGGCGCGTACTTCGCCCCGGCCGTGCTCACCGGCGTGACCCCGGAAATGCGGGCCTACCGCGAGGAGCTGTTCGGCCCGGTCGCCGTCGTCTACAAGGTCAGCACCGACGACGAGGCGGTCCAGCTCGCCAACGTGGTGGACTTCGGCCTGGGCGGCGCGGTCTGGTCGACCGACGAGGAGCGGGCGATCAAGGTCGCCGAGCAGCTGGAGGTCGGCATGGCCAACGTAAACACCCCGGCAGGCGAGGGCGCGGACCTGCCCTTCGGCGGCACCAAGCGCTCTGGCTTCGGCCGCGAGCTTGGCCCCCTCGGCGTCGACGAATTCGTCAACAAGCGCCTCTTCTACGTCGAGAAGTAGCGCTCGACGAGTAGCGTCCCGGCAGGCCACTCCCCGCCGCCCGCCCCCGGATGATCGGCTGTCTGTGGGCGGGCCCGGTGCTCGGCGGCGGCCCAGCGCGGCCAGGCCCTCACCCGCTTTACGGCGCTGACCCAGCCTGGCCGGCGCTGGCCTGCGCTGAAGACGGATCAGAGCCCTAGATAAACGCGAATGGCTTCATCCAGCCTCGCCGTCTCGCGTGGGTGTGGAGCCTTCTGCGCCGATGTCGCAGCCGTGACTTGTCGGCTGAGGCGCATACGACCCAGCTCAGGCCGCCCATCAAGCTAAGGCTGGCGCCAGAGAACACACCTGCGGAGCCATAGCGGCACCATTATGGCGCCAGAAAGATTTGACATGGCACCATAATGGTGCCATACTGGCGTCATGGAACTTGAACCGTATGTCGCAACGCTCCGCCAGGAGCTGGCCGCAGCCGCCGAGATGGCGGGACCCGAGGCTCGCGAGCTCGCCGAGCGCCTGGTCGCCCCGCTGGAGTCGGCGGCCAGGCTGGCGTTGCTGGAGGCCCTTTCCGCAGCGTCCGACGAGATCACGCGCGACCTCGCCCCCGGTTCGGTCTACGTTCGCCTGCGCGGGCGGGAGCCGAGTTTCGTCGTGACACCCGCGCTGCCCGACTCCTTCGCCGAGCCGGTCACCACGGCGCCAGCGGCTCTGCCGCCCGTGCCGACCGACACCGAAGAAGGAGCAACCGCCCGCATCAACTTCCGCCTGGGCGAGACCCTCAAGGGCCGGATCGAGCAGGCCGCTGACCGGGCCGGACTGTCAGTCAACAGCTGGCTCACCCGCGCGGCCGCGGCCGCACTCGAATCTGACGGCCAAGCCCGCGGTGCTGAACACCGCGGCGCTCGCGGTGACGAGCGCTTCACCGGCTGGGTGCGCTGAGCGCCTCCGTACCACCTCGTCAGATCCCCACCAAGACCCGTACCAACACCAAGGGAGAAACCACCATGCCTACGTTCAGCACCCCTGAGCCCATCCCGGCGACGATCGATCTAGTGGCAGGCGATGTCCGCGTGCTCGCGAGCGATCGCAGCGACACCGTCGTAGAAGTCCGCCCGAGCACCAGCTCACATGAGCCGGATGTCAAGGCCGCCGAGCAGACCAGGGTCGAGTACACCGCCGCCGGCCTGCTGATCAAGGGGCCCAGGCAGCGCAGCATCGGCCTGCGCAAGATCGGGTCTGTCGACGTGACCGTCGAGCTGCCGGCCGGCTCGCAGATGGAGGCCGAGGCCGGGGTTGGCGCGCTGCGTTTCTCGGGCCAGCTCGGCAAGTGCCGGGCCAAGATCGGTGCCGGCAGCATTGACCTCGAGGAGGCCGGGCCGGTCGACCTGCGAGCCGGCGCAGGCGCGATCACCGTCGACCGCGTCACCGGTCACGCCGAGATCACCACCGGATCTGGCCGGCTGCGCGTCAGCCAGGTCGACGGGCCCGCGGTGATTAAGAACTCCAACGGCGACACCTGGGTCGGCGCGGTCACGAGCGACCTGCGGGTGAGCGCCGCCAACGGCGCCGTCGAGATCGGCAGCGCCGGAGGCGACGTCACGGCCAGCAGCGCGAACGGCACGATCCGCGTCGATGACCTCACCCGCGGCTCGGCTTCGCTCAAGACGAGCATGGGCGAGATCCAGTTCGGTGTCCACGCGGGCACCGCCGCCAAGATCGACGCCTACACGCGCTTCGGCGCCGTCCGCAATTCCATGGATACGGCCGACAGCCCCGAGCCGACCGACGAAGTCCTCGAGGTCCATGCGCGGACCAGCTTCGGCGACATCGTGATCCGGCGGTCCTGAACACTCTTCACGCCCCCTGAAAAGGAAACCCCGATGACAATGACATCCGTAGCCCGGCCGGCGATCTCGGTGACCGGGCTGCAGAAATCCTTCGGCGACAAGGTCGTGCTCGATGGCATCGATCTCGCTGTCCAGGAAGGGACGATCTTCGCCCTGCTCGGGCCGAACGGCGCGGGCAAGACCACGACGGTGCACATCCTGTCCACCCTTATCCCCGCAGACGGCGGCGAGGCACAGGTCGCCGGCCACGACGTCGCCGCCGAGGCGGACTCGGTCCGCGCCGCGATCGGCGTGACCGGCCAGTTCTCGGCCGTCGACAACCTGCTGACCGGCGAGGAGAACCTCCTGCTCATGGCCGACCTGCATCACCTGGGCCGGACTGAGGGCCGGCGACGGGCCGCCGCACTGCTCGATCAGTTCGACCTGACCGACGCCGCCAAGAAGACGGCCGCGACCTACTCGGGCGGCATGCAGCGCCGGCTCGACCTGGCCATGACACTGGTCGGCAACCCGCGGCTGATCTTCCTCGACGAGCCGACTGCCGGCCTGGACCCGCGCAGCCGCCGGAACATGTGGCAAACCATCCGCGACCTGGCCGCCCAGGGCGTGACGATCTTCCTCACCACCCAGTACCTGGAGGAAGCCGATCAGCTTTCCGACCGGATCGCTGTCCTCGACCACGGCCGGATCGTCGCCCAGGGCACCGCTGACGAGCTCAAGCGCCAGATCCCCGGCGGGCATATCCAGCTCGAGTTCGAGAACATCGCTGAGCTGGAGGCGGCCGCACGTCTCCTCGGCGTGACCTCGCGCGGCGACGAGAGCCTGTGCCTGCAGGTGCCCAGCGACGGCAACATCCCGGCGCTGCGCAAGCTGCTCGACCGGCTCGACGACGCATCGGCCAAGGTCGAGCGGCTCTCGATCCACACCCCCGACCTCGACGACGTCTTCTTCGCCTTCACCAGCCAACCCGACTCGCAGAAAGCCGGCCAGCGATGACCACCTTGTCCTTCGCGGCCGCCGACTCCGCGACGATGCTCCGCCGGAACCTCAAGCGCATGCAGCGCTACCCGGCGATGACGCTGATGATCATCGCGGTCCCGGTGATCTTCCTGCTGCTGTTCGTGTACGTCTTCGGCGACACGCTCGGCGCCGGACTCGGCCACCTGGGCGGCGGCCGCGCCGTATACCTGCGCTACGTGACGCCGGGGATCATCCTGCTCACCCTGGGCACGCAGGCCACCTCGACCGCGGTCTCGGTAGCCATGGATATGAGCAGCGGGATCATCGCCCGGTTCCGCACCATGGCCATCGCCCGGGTCTCCGTGCTGACCGGCCACGTTCTCGGCAGCATGATCCAGGCCCTGATCGGCATCGCCCTCGTGATCGGCATCGCGGTGGCGATGGGTTTCCGGACCAGCACTGACCCGCTCTCCTGGCTCGCGGCGGCCGGCCTGCTGGTGCTGATCGCCTTCGCGGTCACCTGGCTCTCAGTGGCCCTGGGCCTGGTCAGCGGCAGCGTCGAGACCGCCAGCAACCTGCCGATGTTCCTGATGATCCTGCCCTTCCTGGGCAGTGGCTTCGTCCCGACCCAGACGATGCCCGTCGGGCTGCGGTGGTTCGCCGAGTACCAGCCGTTCACCCCGGTGATTCAGACTGTCCGCGGGCTGCTGGTCGGCGGCCCGATCGGGGACAACGCGATCATGGCGATCGCCTGGGGCGTCGGCATCGCTGCGCTGTCCTACCTGTGGGCCAGGAGGCTGTACCGGCGTCCGATGCAGGTCAAGTGACTTGCGCGGCCGCGGCAACCGCGGCGCCGCGGCCAGGTTCCCCGGATCCGGCCGCGGCGCCTCGTCATTTCTTCCTGCGTCGGATCCACCCGTGGCGCACCCGCCGTTGACCATCCGGTGATCCCGGGAAGACGGTAACCTCTTCAAATCAAAGCGCTCTCGTAACGATCCCGTAGCGCTGGCTTTCTAGCCTGGAATTGTACAGAATCAGCACGGCGCACAAAGGGGTGCGAAATGCTTCAACGGGGATTGGCCTACGCGGCCGCAGCGGTAATGATCGTCGCCGTCGGCATGGCGCTGTTCCAGCTGACGACCCAGATTCTCAGTTTCTCCTCGCCTGTCGTCATCGTCGTGGCCACGCTGGTCGCCGCGGCCCTGCTCCATGCGCTGCGAAGGCGTCTGCGCAGCATGGCCAGGCACCGGTCCGGTCCGAGGCGCCCGCATGGCGTCCACTGAGAGTCTCGCCGGAACGGCGCGCCGCAGTAAATGCATTTAAATGTCCCAAAGCGAGCCTTCGCTGACATCAGATGTCAGCGAACGTTATCTAGCCTGCCTCAATTGACGACTTCGACTTCCTGGCCGGTACCTGGGACGTAGCCAACCGCTGGCGCACGGATTTGCTGGACGATTCAAGCGAATGGGAGGAATTCCGCGGAGTTTCCGAGGCCGCACGGCGTTTCGGCGGCGCGGCCAGCGTAGACGAGATCACGTTCCCTACCAAGGGATTCGCGGGGCTGACGCTGCGCCTGTACCACCCGGCCGCCCGGCAGTGGTCCCTGTACTGGCTGATGGACCCGACCCGGCGCACTTGACAGGCCCGATAGCTAACCGCTATCTATTGAACGAAGTGATGGATAGCGGTTAGACGAAGCGGCCCCGCGACCGGATGGGCCCGGCAGAACCGCGGCCGGGCCCCCGCGACGCCAGGCCGGGCGGGAGGACGGCTCCGATGGGACGGATCGCACTGGTCAGCCGGCTGGCCGCGCGCGACCTGAGGCACCGCCCGGCCCAGGCGGCGCTGCTGCTGGTGGTGATCACGGCGGCCATGGCCACCCTGACGCTCGGCCTCATCCTGCACGGCGTGACCAGCCAGCCCTACCAGCAGACCAGGGCGGCTACCGCCGGGCCGGACGTGGTGGCCAGCAGCGTTGGCTACCCAGCGGGAGACCAGAGCAGCTTCACGGCCCTGGCCCGCGCGCCTGGCGTCACCGCCGCCAGCGGCCCGTACCCGGTCGCCTGGCCGGTACTGCGGGTCAACGGGATCACCGCGGACGTCATGGCCGAAGGACGCGACAGCGCGCCCGCCCCGGTCGACCAGCCGCAGGTCCTGGAGGGCACCTGGGTACGAGCCGGGGGAGTGGTCGTGGAGCGCGCCTTCGCCGAGGCGCTCGGTGTCCGGGTCGGCGATCAGGTCACTATGGACGGCCACCCCTTCCGGGTCACGGGCATCGCCGTCACGGCCGCGGTCCCGGTGTTCTCGCAGGTCTGCTACTACGGCGGCTGCAGCCGCCCGGACGGCCGCCGTCCCGCCTTCGACACCGGGCTGGTCTGGCTCACCCAGGCCGCGGCCCGCGCCCTGGCCACGCCAGGCAACCCCGTCACCTACTACCTCAACCTCCGGCTGGCTGATCCCGCGGCAGCCCCGGCCTTCGTCAACCAGCACCAGCCGCCTCAGGGATCGGGTCCGCTCGCGCTGACCGCCTGGCCAGGCCTCGACCAGGCCGCGGCCACCCTGGTGGTCCAGGAGCAGCAAGTCCTGATGCCGGCCAGCTGGCTGCTCGGGCTGCTCGCAGTGGCGAGCGTCGCCGTGGTGGCCGGCGGCCGCATGGCCGACCAGGAGAAACGGGTCGGCCTGCTGAAGGCGGTGGGCGGCACCCCGTCGCTGGCGGCCGCCGTGCTGCTGGCCGAGCACGTCGTCGTCGCGCTGGCCGCAGCCGCCGCCGGGCTCGCCGTCGGCTGGCTGGCCGCCCCGCTGCTGTCCAACCCGGGCGCATCCCTGGTGGGCAGCCCCGGCGCACCCCCGCTCACCTGGGGCACCGCCGCCCTGGTGGTGGCGGCCGCGGTCGCGGTGGCGGCCGCCGCGACCCTGGTGCCCGCCGTCCGGGCCGCGCGCATCAGTACGGTGGCCGCGCTGGCCGAGGCAACCCGGTCCCCGCGGCGCCTAGCGCGGCTGATCGCCCTGTCGGCCTGGCTCCCGGTGCCGCTGCTGCTGGCCCTGCGCCTGGTCGCCCGCCGCCCGCGGCGCGCCCTGCTCAGCGTGGCCAGCCTGGCCATCACGGCCACCGCCATCGTGGCCGTACTGACCTTCCACGCCACCGTAGGCCCGCACGCCGGGCCGGCCGATCCAGGAGACAACCGGGTCAGCCAGGTCCTGCTGGTCATCACCATCGCCATGATCGTCCTGGCCGCCGCCAACACGATCGTCACCACCTGGGCCAGCGTGCTGGACGCGCGGCGCTTCGCGGGCGTGGTCCGCTCGCTGGGCGCCACGCCGCAGCAGACCGTGGCCGGGCTGTCGGCCGCTCAGCTGATGCCCGCGCTGTTCGGCGCCGTCATCGGTATTCCGGCCGGGACCGCTCTCTACGGCCTGGTCCAGAACGGCGGGCCGCAGAGCAACCCGTCAGCCTGGTGGCTCCTCGCCGTGGTGCTGGGCATCCTGATCGCCGTCGCCGTCCTTACCGCCGTCCCCGCCCGCCTGGCCGCCCGCCGCCCCGCGGCCGAGATCCTGCAAGCCGAGACGTCCTGACCCGACGCCGCGCCCGCCCGGCCCCGCTGCCAGAATGAAGCCCATGCACACCAGCCGCGGTTCGTCCCGGACTACAGGCTCGTCGGGATCGATCCTGAGCATCGGCTCGAGCGGGTCGATCCTGTCGATCGGCTCCACGGGCTCCATCTTGTCGATCGGCTCCGCGGGCTCGCTCCTGTCGATCGGCTCGGTCGGCTCGCTGGGCTGCCTGCTCTCGGTCGGCTCGGTCGCGAGCATCGGCTCGATCTTCTCCGGACTCTCCCAGTGGTCAATCCGGGCCTGGCGCGGCGCGCACCCGGTCCCCGGCCGACCCGGCGACTCGCCCTAAGCCGCCAGCTCAACCGCTCCAGCGCGCTCCTGCCATCTGGTTCGCGGACTGGCAATGGGGCCGTCCCGTCCCCTTGAGCAGGCCCACCAGGAAGATCAGCAAGCCCAGGTAGAACATCGCGGCGTTCGACAGCACGCACGGCCCCCCCGCCAGCGCGACCAGCCCGCCGGACACCACGAACACCGGCCGCCAGCGCGCCCGCGCAACGTGCGCCAGCCGCGTGATGCCCAGGACCGCCAGCCAGGCGCCGATACGGAACCAGCGCCGGATGCTCCGCGCGTGCGCCGGCCTCGCCGGGCCATATCGGCCGGCCTGCCTGGCCGACGCGCTCCACACCACGATGTCCCCGCGCCGTGCCCGCTGCCTCATGACGACAATGCTACGCCCTGTCCCTTTCGGGCGATCCCGCGAGCCCAGGCCCTGGCACTCCTCTTCCTTCCTCTCCGCTGCCTCAGCGGGTGGGAATGGTCACGACGGGGCCATGCGCGTGGTTCAGCACGGCGTGCGTGACGGTGCCGGGGCCGTGGTGCTCCGCCCGCCGCCCCACGACCACCAGGTCGGTGCGCGCGGACAGGCCAGCCAGGGCGCGCCCTGGGTGGCCGCGCACGACGTCCTGGCTGACCGGGACGTCGGGGTACTTGGCCTGCCACTCGCTGACCAGCGCGTCCAGCGCCCGGGCCGCGGATTCTCCGATGCCCTTCAGGCCCAGCATGGGCCCGGCCCGCGAGATGTCGCCCTCCGGCATGCTCCAGGCGTGCACGACGACCAGGCTGGCCTTGCGGAGCGCAGCCTCCTCGAAGGCGAAGGTGAGCGCGGCCGCGCTGCCCTCAGCCCGGGCAATGCCGATGCCGACCTGCCGCTGCGCGGCCGTGGTCTCCTCCCGGACCACCACCACCGGGCAGGACGCGTGCGTGGCCGCGTACCTGCTGACCGACCCCAGGATCAGCGCCGCGAACGCCCCCGAGCCGCGGGAACCGACCACCAGCATCAGCGCCCCCGCCCCGGCGTCGGTGACCGCCTGCGCGGGCGCCCCCTCCAGGTGATCGGTGTCGATCAGGAGCCCCGGGCCCGCCTTGGCCGCACGCTCGGCGGCCGCGGCTAGGCCCGCGTCGCGATGCTCGGTGATGGCGTCGGTCACCGTTTCGTAGCCCGAGACGTCGTGGTCCTCGGTCATGTGGGGCAGCAGCGCCGCCGCGGAGACGATCCGCAGCGGGGCGCCGCGCAGCACCGCCTCCCGAGCAGCCCAGTCGACCGCGCGCAGTGATTCCTCAGAGCCGTCCGTAGCCGCCACGATGGGCTTTTCCGCCATGTCCAAGTCCTCCTTGACCGACCCCTAAACGCCGGGTGCTTTAGGCATATCATTCCCCACCGGCATCATGATCTTGCTGCCGCCAGGTCGATAGGGGCCAGGTTGTGCGAATCGTTAGCTAGCCAACCACGTTTACGGCAGCGAGTCCGCCACCTCAGGTGTAATGATCTAGATCCTGCGGAGCAGGCCCAATGACCCTGTTGCGCCGGGCCTGGAGTCCCTAGCATCGGTGTGGAAGGTACCGAAGAGCTTTGTGTGGTACCCGCGGCAGCTAAAACAGAAGGAGAAGTGAGATGTCTGGAATCCTCGTCGGAGTGGACGGTTCCGGTCATTCGCAGCGTGCCCTCGAATGGGCCGCCAAGGAGGCGGCCCTTCGCAACACGTCGCTTACCGTGCTTACCGTGCACCAGACCGTGGCGGGTTTCTGGGGTGGTCCCCTTCACTACCAGGGCGATAATACCCTGGTCCAGAAAGCCGCCGAGGCCGCCAAGGCGGCAACGGAACAGGTCGTGGCCAGCCTCGGCGATTCGAGGCCGGCCTCAGTCCGCGTCACCGCGGTTGAGGGCTTCCCAGCTGAGGAAATCATCAACGCCGGCGCTGACGCCGACATCATCGTGCTGGGCTCGCGGGGCGGCGGCGGATTCGCGCGCATGCTGCTTGGATCGGTCAGCAGCCAGGTAGCCGAGCATGCCGACGTCCCGGTCCTCATCATGCCTTCGCACAAGAGCGACTAGAGAACAAGGATCACTAGAAACATGGGCCACTAGAGCCAGCCCGGCCCACAGGGGAAGCTGGCTAGACAGCAGTGAACCTGGACTTCACCACGTTCTAGCGTGGTGAAGTCCAGGTTCACCTCATGCCGAGATGCCCGGGATGCCCGCACCGTTTCCCCAGGGCACAGACCCGTCAGGTGTGGCCGGCGCGCGGATCCCGCCGCCACCACCAGTGCCGCGCCGGCCGGTCCAGGGTCGTCACCGGCGACGTCCACGACCTGTCGTCTTCAGGCTCGGCGGACTGGGCCATCGGCGGCCGGACCGGCGGTCGCGGCCGCCTCGGCTCGCGCACGCCTGCCAGTTCGGGTCCGCCCCGGCGCCGGACGAACGGCAGCCGGTACCACATGCGCACCAGCCACCCGCGTATGTCGAGCTGGAACTGACGCGATATCACTCGATTAGCCTATAGGACGAGCGACCCGAAGGGCAGAGATGACATCTACGCCGCCAGTGAACGAGACCGGGGCCATCCCCCGGGTGCGCGTCGAGGGCACGAGCTACGAGCGCGGCCGGCAGTACGGCGCGCAGGCCAAAGACCGGGTGCGCCTGTCCGTCCAGGCCTATCAGCGCGTGTTCGCGCACTACGCGGGGTGGGACTGGCCCCAGGTCCGGCGCGCGGCCACCGCGTTCGAGGCCCCGATCGCCGGCTTCCGGCCCGGCTACCTGGAGGAGATGCGCGGCATCGCGGACGGCGCCGGGCTTGACCTGGCCGACGTGCTGGCCATCAACGTGCGCACCGAGGTGATGTACGCCGCCGAGGCCCGTCACGCGCCCCTGGCCAGCCGGGCCGCGCACCCGCCGGCCTCGCAGCGGTCGGTCCCGCGGCCGCCCGCCGAGTGCAGCGCCTTCGCGGTCGCCCCGGCTCCCGGCCAGGCCCGGCCCACGCTCATCGGCCAGAACTGGGACTGGCTGCTCCACTCCGCTCAGACCCTGGTCATCCTGGAAGCCAGGCAGGAGGACGGCCCGGATTTCGTTACGGTCGTCGAGGCGGGCCTGCTGGCCAAGACCGGCCTGAACTCCGCGGGCCTCGGCCTGGTCACCAACGCCCTGGTCACCGAGACGGACACGGGCACCCCCGGGCTGCCGTACCACGTGCTGCTGCGAGCCCTGCTCGACTGCTCCGCCGTTACCGAAGCCCTCAAGGTGCTCCAGGCCGGGACCCGGTCTTCCTCGGCCAACTACCTCCTCGCCCATCAAGGCGGCGCCGCGCTGGACATCGAGGCGGCGCCGGGTGACTTCACCCGGCTGTACCCGCTGCTGCCCGACCACGGCGTGCTGCTGCACACCAACCACTTCCTGTCCCTTGGGCTGCACCCGGTCGACCTGTCCCTGTGGTCCATGCCCAGCAGCGCCGTCCGCCTGCAACGACTCCGGGCCGGCGCGCCAGGCCCGGCCGAGCCGGGCCTTGATCGCTTCCGCGCCCTGCTGGCCGACCACGCCGACTACCCCCACAGCATCTGCGCCCACCCCGACCCGAACCTCCACCCGCTCGAGCAAGGCGCCACCATCGCGTCGGTCCTGATGGACCTGACCGCGCGGCAGATGTGGGTCGCGCCCGGCCCGCCGTGCCAGGCTGCCTACCAGCAGCTTGACCTCAGCTGGCTCGGCTCGCGTCCGGCCCGGCCGCACGCCCAGGCCGTGGCCCCGCTCGGGTGACCAGCCCGCCGCAGCCGCGTTCGCTGGCCCGCCCGCCCGCGCTGCGGCCGGGGGCCCGGCTGGCCGTGCTGTCCGTCAGCGGCCCGGTCGACCCCGAGCCGCTAGCCACCGGGCTGGACGCGCTGCGCTTCGCCGGGCTGGAACCGGTCACCTACCCGTCGGCCCGCGACCCGGGCACCATGCGGCCCTACCTGGCCGGCGACGACGCGATGCGGGCCGGGGACCTGCGCGCTGCGCTCACCGATCCCGGCATCGCCGGGATCCTGTTCGCCCGGGGCGGTTACGGCGCGCAGCGCACCCTGGAAGCCATGGACTGGGACGGCCTGGACGGCTTGCCGCCTAAGGTCGTGGCCGGGTACTCGGACGTCACGGCCGTGCTCGAGGCGCTGGCGGTCAGGCTCGGCTGGGCCTCGCTGTTCAGCCCGATGGCCGCCATCCGCGAGGGCGCCTCGCACTATTCGTTCGGCTCGCTGCTGCGCACGCTGATGCGCCCGCAGCAGGCCACCCGGATCAGCTACCCGGAGGCCTTCACCCTGGTGCCTGGCACGGGCCGCGGCATCACCGTGGGCGGCACGCTGAGCCTGCTGGTCTCCTCGCTGGGCACGGGCACCTCGCGTCCGGCCCGCGGCGGCATCCTGCTGCTCGAGGACACCGGCGAGCAGCCGGCCCGCCTGGACCGGATGCTCACCCAGCTGCGCCGGTCCGGCTACCTGGACGGCGTGGCGGGCATCGTGACCGGCGCCTTCGCCGACTGCGGGCCCCACGAGCTGATCGACGACATCCTGGCCGAACGCCTCGGCGTTCTCGGCGTCCCCATGATCACCTGGGCCAACGTCGGCCACGGCGGCCGGTTCCAGACGTTCCCGATCGGTATCGCCGCCGAACTGGACGCCGGCCAGGCCGAACTACGCCTCCTCGATCCGCCCCTCAGCTAGCCGCCGCCGGCCCAGACCCGGCGGCCCGAGCCCGGCGGGCCAGCCCGGCGTGCATGCGCCGCGGCCACAGCGGCCCGCCGTAGATGAACCCCGTGTAGGCCTGCACCAGCGTGGCCCCGGCTCGCAGCCGATCCCAGGCGTCGTCCGGGGTCTCGATCCCGCCCGCCGCGATCAGCACCAGCCGGTCCCCGGCCCGCTCGCGCAGCCGCCGCAGCACCGCCAGCGCCCGCGGCCCCAGCGGGGGTCCGGACAGGCCGCCCGCCCCGGCCGCTGCCACCTCGGCCGGGGGAGTGGCCAGTCCGTCCCGTGACACCGTGGTGTTGGTCGCGATGATGCCGTCCAGCCCGAGTTCGACCGCCAGGTCGGCGACCGCGTCGACGTCCGGATCGGCCAGGTCCGGCGCGATCTTCACCAGCAGCGGCACGCGGCGAGCCCCGGCCGCCGCGTCCAGCGCCTCGCGCACCGCCACCAGCACCGGCTTGAGTCGGCCCGCCGCCTGCAGGTCGCGCAGCCCGGGCGTGTTCGGCGAGCTGACGTTGACCACCACGTAGTCGGCCACCCCGGCCACCAGCCGGGCGCTGGCCGCGTAGTCCGCCGCCGCCTCGTCCTCAGCCCTCACCTTGGTCTTGCCGATGTTGACCCCCACGACCGGCCCGCCCGCCGCCCGTCGGCGCAGCCGCACCGCCGCGGCCGCCGCCCCGTCGTTGTTGAACCCCATCCGGTTGACCAGCGCCCGGTCCGCGGGTAGCCGGAACATGCGCGGCCGCGGGTTGCCCGGCTGCGGCCGGGCGGTCACCGTGCCGACCTCGACGAACCCGAACCCCAGCGCGCCCAGCCCGGCCACCGCCCGCGCGTCCTTGTCGAACCCGGCCGCCAGCCCGACCGGCCCGGGGAACTCCAGGCCCAGCGCCCGCACCCGCAGCGCCGGGTCCGACGGTCCCAGCCGCCACCGCAGCAGCCACGCGACCCCCGGCATCCCGGCCGCCCGGATCAGCGCGAACGCGGCCCGGTGCGCCGTCTCGGCCGGCACCCGCCGCAGCACCACCCGGTACAGGAGCCGGTACATCTCATCACCCCGCTCGGATCAAGGGCATTATGCCGAACGGTCCCGGCTGCGTCTTTCCCCGGCTACGCGACCAGCTCGGACTCGCCGGTGAAGGCGTCCCATAGCGCGGCGTAGGTGCCGCCCGCGGCCAGCAGCTCGGCGTGGCTGCCGATCTCCGCGACCTGGCCGGAATCCATGACCACGATCCGGTCGGCGCGGGCGGCGGTGGTCAGCCGGTGCGCGACCACGATGGTGGTACGCGCGGCGGTCAGCTGGCTGATGGCGCGGTTGACGGCCGCCTCGGCGGCCAGGTCGAGCGCGGCGGTCGCCTCGTCGAGCAGCAAGATGGCGGGGTCGGCCAGCTGGGCCCGGGCCAGCGCGATGAGCTGCCGCTGGCCAGCCGACAGGTTACGGCCGCGCTCGGCCACCTCGTGGTTGTAGCCGCCGGGCAGGTGCATGATCATGTCGTGCGCGCCGGTGGCGCGGGCCGCGGCCTCTACCTCGGCATCGGTGGCCTCTGGCCTGGCGTACGCGATCGAGTCCCGGACCGTGCCGGCGAACAGGTAGGACTCCTGCGGGACGACGCCGAGCTGGTGCCGGTAGCTGGCCAGGTCATAGTCGCGGACGTCGGTGCCGTCGACCAGGACTGCCCCGCCGGTGGCGTCGTAGAACCGCGCGATGAGCTTGACCATCGTGGACTTGCCGGCGCCGGTCTGGCCGACCAGGGCCACCGTCTCACCGGGCCTGATGGTCAGGTTGATGCCGGTCAGCGCGTTGGTCTCGCTGTGCTGGCCGGATATAGCGCCGTAGCTGAAGTCGACGTCCCGCAGCTGGATCCGGCCGCGCAGGCGGCCGACGGCGACCGGGTGACTGGCCTGCGGCGTGGAGGTGCGCAGCCGGAGCAGGTCAGTGATGCGGCGCAGCCCGACCATGGCCTGCTGGTAGCCGTCGAAGACCTGGGAGAGCTGCTGGACGGGGGAGAAGACCATGTCGATGTACAGCAGGTAGGCGATCAGCGCGCCCGTCGTGAGCGCTCCGCTGTGGATCTCACCGGTCGCGATGACCAGCACGATCGCCCCGGCGACGGTGGACAGCGTCTGCACGAACGGGAAGTACAGCGCGATGTTCCGCTGCGCGCGCAGCCGCGAGGCCCGGAAGGCCAGGCTGCGGCGGCCGAACCGGTCCCGGTTGGCCCGCTCGCGGCGGAACGCCTGGGTCACCCGCATCCCGGCCACGTTCTCGGCGAAGTCGGCGTTGACGATCGCGACCTTCTCCCGCGAGTCGGCATACGCCTTGGCCGACTTGGCCCGGAACACCAGCGTGGCCGCGATCAGCGCGGGGAAGATGCACAGCACGGCCAGGCCTAGCTGCAGGTTGATGATGAGCAGCGCGGCCAGCACGCCGAAGAAGGTGAGCACCGAGCTGACCATGGTGACCACGCCGGTCTGCAGGAACGTAGACAGCGCGTCCACGTCGGTGGTCATCCTGGTCATGATCCGGCCGGAAAGCTCACGCTCATAGAAATCCAGGCCGAGGCGCTGGAGCTGGGCGAACAGCTTGACCCGCAAGGCATACAGCAGCCGCTCGCCGTTGCGGCCGACGACCATCGTCTCGGCGATGTTGACCACCCAGTCGGCCAGCACGATGGCCAGCCCGATCACCGAGACCACGATGATCGCGTGGAAGACCTTGGTCTGTATGCCCTGGTCGATGCCGTTCCTGACCAGCGCGGGCAGCGCCAGCCCGGCCACCGCGTCCAGGCCGTCAAGCACCAGCCCGATGATCAGGGCGAAGGCGATCGGCTGCAGCAGCCGCCGCAGCGTGAAGTGCCGGTCCGCGGCCCGGGCCTGGCTGATGTCCACGTCGGGGACGTCGTTGGCCGGCGGCAGCGCCGCCACCTTGGCCAGCAGCTCGGGAGAGGGCGGCAGGCTCTCGAACGTCCCGCTGACGTTCCCGGCTCCGGTGGCGCCCGCGCGGCCGCGGCCCCGTCCGCCCGCGCCGCCCAGGCGTGACAGGCCCTGGGCCTGGCCCGCGGATACCGGGACCGGCAGGAGCCGCCCCTCGAGTACGTCTTCCACCGTCTGGCTCGCGCGCGGCCGGATCAGGCTGGCGGGCCGCTCCTCGTCGCCGTCCGGGCCGGTGATGAGCTGCCGGTACAGCGGGCAGCGCTCGGTCAGCTCCTCATGGGTGCCGCTGTCGGCCACCCGGCCCGCGTCAAGCACCACGATCCGGTCGGCCAGGTTCAGGGTCGACCTGCGGTGCGCGATGATCAGCGTGGTGCGGTCCCGCATGATCTCGCGCAGCGCGACGTGGATGTGCGCCTCCAGGCGCGGGTCGATGGCCGAGGTGGCGTCGTCCAGGACCAGCAGCCGCGGGTCGGTGACCAGGGCCCGGGCCAGGGCCACCCGCTGCCGCTGCCCGCCGGACAGGGTCAGGCCCTGTTCCCCGACGACGGTGTCGTAGCCGTCGGACAGCCGGGAGATGAACTCGTGCGCCTGCGCCGCCTGGGCCGCGGCCACGATCTCCTCCTCGGTGGCATCCGGCCGGCCGTAGGCGATGTTGGCCCGCACCGTATCGGAGAACAGGAAGCTGTCCTCCATGACCAGGCCCATGGCGGCACGCAGCGAGTCGCGGGTGACGTCCGCGATGTCGTAGCCGCCGATCCGGACCGAACCGCCCTGCGGATCGTAGAACCGGGGCAGCAGCAGGGCCAGGGTGGACTTACCCGAGCCGGACGCGCCGACCACGGCCACGGTCTCACCCGGCTCGATGCGGAAGGACAGGCCGCGCAGCACCGGCTCGCCCCGCTTGTACCCGAACCGGACGTCCTCGAAGCTCACGCCGGCGGCGTCCGCGGGCAGCTCGACCGCGTCCGGCTTGTCGGTGATGACCGGGCGCGAGTCGATGATGTCGAAGACCCGGATCACGCTGGCCCGCGCCTCCTGCCCGAGCGTGACCATATAGGTGAACATCCGCACCGGGCCGGTCATCTGAGCCAGGTAAGCGGCGAAGGCCAGGAACGTACCCAGGGTGATGGAGCCGTGGATGGCCAGCCAGCCACCCAGGGCGAGCACGCCGACCAGGCCCAGCGACGGGATGGCGGTCAGCGCGGGGTTGTACCTGGCGGTGAGCCGGATCATCCGCAGCCGCGACGCGAACAGGTGCGCGCTGGCCCCTTCCAGCTGCTGCTGCTCCTGCTCTTCCTGCCCGAAGCCCTTGACCACGCGCACGCCGCCGATGGCCTCGTCGACCAGCCCGACCACCTCGCCGGACTGCTGCTGCGCGTCCCAGCTGGCCGGGAACAGCTTGCGCCGCGAGGCCAGGGCGATCAGCCACAGCGGGGGCGTGACCGCCAGGGTCACGATGGTCAGTATCGGCGACAGCACCAGCATGATGACCAGGGTCAGCACGAACAAGACGAGGTTGCCCAGCGTGACCGGCACCATGGACATCAGGCCCTGCACCATGTTCAGGTCGGAGATGGACCGGCCGACCAGCTGCCCGGTCCGGATCTCGTCCTGGCGGGCGCCGTCCATGCTGGACAGCGCATCGAACAGCTCGGTGCGCATGGCGTGCTGGACGTCGAGGGAGAGCTGGCCGCCCCGGTAGCGGCGCAGGTAGATGCCGACGAAGTTGAATGCGGCCGCGACCAGCAGCAGGGCTGCGAGCGGCCAGATGGACTGCTTGTGGGTCACGATCACGTTGTCGATGATCTGCCGCTGGATGAGCGGGATCGCGGCCGTGGCGGCCGAGGCGAGCAAGGCGCCGCCCAGCGAGATGATCACCAGCCGGCGGAAGCGCCAGCAGTACGCGGCCAGCCGCCGCAGCCACCCCTGTTCAGCCGCCGTCGCGTTCTGCGTGCTCCGCGTCCTTCTCGACCGTACTGTCCTCATCGACAGCAAACCCGCGCCACCTCGCTGATCGTCCCCGTACCCAGCCACTCCCGCCACAGAGCCGAAACAACGGTAACCGTCTTTTCATTTCCCTAGCTAACCATTTTCGGTGGTTCAGCCGGAGGATAGCCGGGCCTCCGGCAAGGTCGGCTCGAACAGCTCGACCGGGTTGCCCGACGGGTCCTCGGCGATGATCTGCCGGCCTCCCACCCCGGTCACCAGGTCGTTGCGGAACCGGACGCCGTCCCCGCGCAGCCGGGCGACGACGGCGGCCAGGTCGGGGACCTCGATCGAGAACCGGTTCCAGCCGCCGGGCTGGGGCAGCGTACCGTCCGGCGCGGCTTGCCCGCCGCCCGGTCCGCCACCCGGGACGCTCAGCACCAGGCGCAGGTCGCCGCGAGTCAGCATGGCGAACATGTCGTTGGGATGGATCTGCACGCTGAACCCCAGGTGCCGGGTGTAGAAGCCGATCGCGGCGTCGATGTCGTAGACGATGTAGCGGATGCTGACCGTGGCCATGATCCCTCCTCAGGCCGGCCCGCCCGGGCGGCGGGCCTGGATGCTGACGTGCCAGGCCGTCGGGGTCGCGCAGCAGCATCTCCGCCGCCCCCCAGTGCCGGGCGGTGAACGGGTGCTCGACGGTGCCTGCGCGGGGCGGCTGGAATTCGTCCGCGTCATCCGTCCCCACCAGGGGCTGGATTTCCGCGTCCGGGCCGTCGGGACGCTCCACCACGAACAGGTACGGGCCGCCGTCGGGATGTTCCAGCCGACCGGAGTTGCGGCCGGTCTCGAACTCCACCCGGTAGCCGAGTGCCTGCCAGAACGCGACGGTCTTGCCCCAGTTGCGGGTCTGGATGATGAGCCCTTCGACTCCGTGGGTGGCCATGCTGTCTCCCTGGTGGGCTTCTGCTTCGCGCCGCACGTTCCGCAGATGCTGCCGCAGCGCCGCGGCGGTGATCGACGACAGCGACTGCTCGGTGTCCACGGCGTGGTACTTGATCTCGCGGATGAGATCGGCCGGCAGGTACACCTTGAACTGCCGCATCTCCTCAGCCATAACCGCTGTATCTCCCCGGCCCTCACCGTCATTTTCCAACTTGGTACTAAAGTACCTTAGTACCTGCTTGATCATCCGGCTTCTGCTCCGGCGCGCCCGGGACTAGGCTCATGCTGCCAACTCAGCCAGCCCTTCCCGGGAGGTCAGCGATGACGCCGTATGAGTCCGTGATCGGCACCCTGGAGGCGGAGCTGACCGCGGTGGCGGACGTATTCCGCGGCCTGACGCCCGAGCAGTGGCAGCGCTCGACGCTGCTGGTGCCGGTAGACCCCGACCTGCCCAAGTGGACTGTGTTCGAGCTGGCCGGCCACTTCGACATTTCCATCGGGCTGACCCGCATGCTGATCGCCGGGCAGGAGCAGGCCCAGCCGGCCAGGGACCGGACCAGCTTCTTCATCAACCCGCGTTCAGAGACCGGGCCGGTGGTGTACGGGTACGCCTACACCATGGTCGAGGGCAAGACGCCCGCCGGCATGCCGGGCGTGCTGGCCGAGACCTTCACCAAGACCGTCGCCGAGGCCCGCGCCGTCCCGCCCAGCCTGGTCGGGCCCGGCTATTTCGCGCCCATGCGGGCCGATGAGTTCGTGGCCAGCCGGATCGTCGAGGCCGTGGTCCACGGCATCGACCTGGCCCAGGCCCTGGACCTGCCCTACTTCGCCTCTCCGGACGGCATCGCCGTGACCGCCGCCATCCTGGATGACCTGCTGACCCGGCGCACCACCGGGCAGCGGCCCGCCGGGCTGTCCGACGACCTGGACTGGATCCTGGCCGCGTCGGGCCGTGCGCCGTCCGGCGACAACAGGCTGCCGCTGATCGGCTGATCGGCTTATCCGGGGGCCACGATGCCGCCCGGCGCTAACACCCGGGCGTAGTCCGTGATGTCCTGCTCGAATTCGGCCACCAGCTCCGGGGTCAGGGTCCGACGGGTCTGGCCGATGGCGTGCAGCACGTCACCCGTGCCCACCTCCTCGTGGCCGTGCTCGAACATGACCCGCTCGAAGGCCAGCTGCGCGGTCCGGCGCGCCGCGAACTCGATGTCGGCCGGGGTGAACAGCCGCGACTCTTCCACGATGGCGGCCATATCTAGCTCGGCGCGCGGCACGTCGGACAGGTAGCGGTCCCAGATCGCCTCCCGGGCGGCCGGGTCGGGCGGGCCGATCGGGATCACGTAGTCGAACCGGCCGTGCCGCAGGAACGCGCTGTCCAGGGCGCGCACCGAGTTCGTGGCGCAGATGAGCAGCCGCTCGTCCTGCTCGCGGAACGGCGGGATGAGCTTGAGCATCTCGTTGGTGACGCCCTGCGCCGCCGAGACCGTGCGCGGCTGACGCGACCCGGCGATCTCTTCCACCTCGTCAATGAACAGCAGGACCTTGTCCAGCTCGGCCACCATGGCGAACGCCTCCCGCAGGGCGGCGGCCAGGCCGGCCGCGGACTCACCCGCCAGCCGCGAGGGGAACAGTTCCACGAACGGCCAGCCGAGCCGCGACGCTGCGCCCTTGGCGAAGGTGGTCTTGCCCGTTCCCGGCGGTCCGAACAGCACGACCGCCCGGGGCGGTACCAGGCCGAGCCGCTCAGCCAGCTGCGGGTGGGCCAGCGGCAGGATGACCCGCCGCTCGATCAGCTCCTTTTCCCTGACCATGCCGCCGAGCTGGTCCCAGGCCCCGGCCCGCACCATCCGCGCGCCCAGCTGGCCCAGGACCCCGGCGCTGCCCGAGCCGACGGGCTCGATCTTCTCGTAGAGCACCATCCCGCCGCGGGCGGTGTACCCGGAGTGCTCAAGCGCCAGCGGGCCGATCTCGCTATCGCCCGCCAGCAAGCACTGGATCCGGTGCACCCCGGCCGCGACCAGCCGCCGTTCCAGCTCGCCGAGCATGGCACTGCCGATTCCGCGGTGCCGCCACGCGGCCGCCAGGCTGATCCGCATCACCCAGGCCGCCTCGCCGCTAACCGCGGCGACCGCCGTGCCGATCAGCTCCTCGCCCACCACGGCCACGACCGCGGGCTGATGCGCGCGGGCGGCGGCGATCAGGTCAGATAGCCCGAACGCCGGCGCCTCGCCGCTGGCTGCCGGGTTATCCCACAACCGGATGGCCGCGTCGAGATCATCAGCGTGAAAGTCACGCACCCGCCACATCGCCATCGCCATCGCATCAGTGTCGCATCCGTCACCGGCCGCGCCCTAGGCCCGTATTGCTGGCTTCCTGGGCTGGCCGTGCGCATGATGGGAACACGCCGGACAGGAAGCGCCGCCGGCCTGAACCCTTTGCGGTCCGGCCGGTCAGCGCTAACAGCTCAGCTAGCCTGCGTCCCCCCAGCCGGGTTCTGGCCCGCCGGCTTGGCCTGCGTGCTCTTCGCCGGAGCCTTAGCCGCCGTGCTCTTCGCCGCGGGCTTGGTCTCCGTGCTCTTACGAGCCGCACTGGCCGCAGCGGTGTTCGGCGCGCTCTTCGCTGCCGTACCGGACGGGGTGCTCTTAGTGCCCGCGCTGCGGGCCGTAGTGTTCCTTACTGTGCTGCTCCTGGCCGGCGCGCTCGTGGCGGGCGCGCTCTTCGGCGTAGTGGCAGCCGCGGCCTTGGGCGCCGGGCTGGCGGCCGGAGCCGGCTCGCTGACGGCGGCGGGGGCCTTGGGCGCGGTGCTTGCGGCCGGCGCCTTGGGCGCGCTGGCAGCCGGGGCCTTCGGCGCGGTGCTTGCGGCCGGGGCCTTGGGCGCGGTGCTTGCGGCCGCCGGCGCCTTGGGCGCGCTGGCAGCCGGGGCCTTCGGCGCAGGGCTTGCAACCGGGGCCTTGGGCGCGCTGACGGCGACCGTGTGCTTCGCGGGTGCCTGCGGCTCGGACTGGCTGCGGCCCGGGATCAGCGGCGTCATCACCTTCAGCAGGTCCTCGGCGAACCTCCGCTGGCTGGACAGCAGCTGCTCGGCCAGGTGGTAGGCGCTGGCCACGGTCTCCTCGGGTCCGGGGAACCTGTCCGCGAACGGCATGGTGACCGACGGCAGCTTGGGGAGCCTGTCGGTGAGCTGCGCATAGGCGGGCGCGATCTTCTCGGTGGTGGTCCTGACGGTCTCTGCCCAGGTCCTGACCGCAGTGATCACGGCCTCCTGGCTCTTGCGGGTAACGGCCAGGAACTCCTCCTGGGCGCGGGTGCTAGCCATACGTTCTTGCCTCCTCATCAGCTTTCATGCAAACTATACCAAGCATGATTGGGAAGTCAAGCAAGCGCTTGGCGTATGCAGCACATCCGGCCCGCGTTCAGGAGCCTCCATGACCACGTCGCAGCCCGCCGTCAGCCTCCCGCGCCTCCCATGGCTCAGCGCGCTGAGCCGCGTGGCCGGGCCAGGACGGGCCCTGGCCCGGCGCCGGAGGATCAAGCAGCGGTTCAACGCCCGGCTGGCCGCCAGCAGCCGGTTCATCGCCGCGGACGCCCCGGTCAGGACCACGGCCGACGGCCCGCCGCAACAGGCTGGAGGCCCGCCGCAGCCGGCCCGGCTAGAGCACCTGACCCCGCATCAGGTGACGCGGCACGTGCTGAAGCTGGATGACGGGCAGCAGGTCGGCCTCAGCGTCGCCGGCGCGGGCGTCCCCTTCGTCCTGCTGCACGGGATCGGGCTGCACAACCGTACCTACGAGCAGGTCCTGTCCTACCTGCCCGAGTTCGGCTTCCTGGCCGTGGCGATCGAGGCGCCCGGGCACGGCCACAGCAGCCCGGTGCCGCGCGGCGCGGACTTCGCGACCCGCGTCGACCTGATCCGCCGGGCCCTGGACGCGCTGGGCATCAGGCGGGCCGTGGTGGCCGGCCACTCGATGGGCGGGCGGTCCGCCGCGTGCCTCACCGCCGCGATCCCGGACCGCGTGCTGGCCGCGCTGTTCGTCGACGCGGCGCTGGGCGAGGACTTTGACCTGGCCGTGATCAAGCGGCTCCGCAGCGAGGCCGCCACCGTGCGCAGCCTGGTCGACGGGATCGTCGACGTCACCAGCGACGCGCGGAACATCCCGTGGCATGAGCGCCTGGCCTACTACCGCATGCTGTCCGGCCCTGGCCGGCCTCACCTGGCTGACCTGGCCCGCACCCCCGAAGTCGCCCGGGCCATCGCGGTCAACGAGAGCGAGGTGTGGCTGGCGGCGATCCGTGCCGCGGCGGTCCCGGCGGCGGTGCTGCACGGCGCCCACGACCTGGTGGTGCCGCTGGCCGACGCCACGGCCGTGGCCCGGCGGCTGGACGCGCCCCTGCTGACCCTGCCCGCCGGTTATCACTCGTGGCTGCTGGCCAGCCCGCGCACGTTCGCGGCCGTCGTGGCCGAGATGTTCGCCGACCTCACCTCGATCGCCGGCCCGGTCGGCCGGTGCTTCGACCCGGGCGCGCTGGCGCTCGAGTGGGCTGCCGCGCCGCCCCGGCTGCTGCCGCCGCGGCTGGACGAGACCGTGCTCGGCTGGCAGGTCGAGCGGCCCGCCCAGGAAACATCCCGTCCGCGGCGCCGGTGGTCAGCGGTACCCGTCGCCTGGCGTGCGCGTGGGGTACCCGGACTGGTAACCGCCGCTGACCGGGGGCGGACGCCGCCGCAGCCGGACGGCCCGCGCCGCGACGCTGCTGACCAGCGAGCCGATGGCGATGCCGAGCACCAGGTTGACCACCGCCGTCGCGGCCTTCTGGGACAGCGGGGCCGTCGTGCTGAACGGGAACACCACGGCGACCACGGTGGCCAGCGCGATGATCCAGGCGAAGAACACCTGCGGCCGGGGCGTGGCCAGCAGGAGCAGGTGCATCAGGGCCGTGGCGGCCAGGGCGGCCCCGGCGGCTGACAGCGCGTACATCCCGGTGGATACGTCGCCCCAGGCGCCGTCATTGCGTGGCGCGAGGATCGGGATGGTGAACAGCCAGCGGCATACCAGGATGCCGACCAGCGCGATCAGCGCCGCCACGATCGCGGTCGCCACGCCGCCGGCCCACAGCGGCCCAGGTTCGATCCTGCGGAGGGAACCGGAGGATGAGTCTTCCGGTCTTGGCATCGGGGTTGTCATCGGCGCGCCTTAGGTTGGCCTGGAGATCTCTGAAGAAAACTAACCGCTCACGCCGCGCCGAAACCCCGCCCGCCCGGGAAACCCGACACCGGTGTCGGATACCGCTGCCGGACGCATCCGAGCCGCCGCGAACGGCGAAACGGGCCGCCGGCGAGCCGGGAATAGCCGCCACCCCGGCCGAGTTACACGAACAGTACTTGAACCTTCAACTATATGCGAGGTAATTCGTGGCTAAGCCCGTCCTCCAGGTTGTCATCGGCAGCACCCGGCCCGGCCGGGTCGGCCCCGCGGTGGCCGGCTGGATTGCCGACCGGGCGCAGGCGCAGACCGGATTCGACGTCGAGGTGGCCGACCTGGCCGAGCTGAACCTGCCGCTGTTCGACGAGCCGGAACACCCCCGGCTGGGCCGGTACACCCGCCAGCACACCAAGGACTGGAGCGCGATCGTCGATCGTTCCGACGCGCTCGTCTTCGTCATCCCCGAGTACAACCACAGCTTCAACGCGGCCACCAAGAACGCCCTGGACTACCTGCACCGGGAATGGCGGGACAAGCCCGCGGGCATCGTCAGCTACGGCGGCGGCTCCGGTGGCGCGCACGCCGCCCAGGCCCTTGAGCCGATCCTGTCCGCGCTGCAGATGCGGCCGGCCGCTCAGTCGGTCAACGTCCAGGCCATCCGTGAGCGTGTCGGCCAGGACGGCCGCCTGCAGCCCACCGAGGCCATGGACGCCGCCGCCGGCGCCATGCTGGCCGAGCTCGAGGCCGAGCTCGAGGTCAGGCCCGGGGCGCTGTCCGCTGCGTAAGTCCTACGCGATGCCCACCTGGACCATCGGGTAGCCCGACGCCCCGTTGGGCTCGGGCGGTGCGTCGATCGCGGTCTGCGTGTAGCCGGTCTTGTCCGTGGCCCGGCACTCGATCAGGTGGGTGCCGCTGGTCGCCTCCCACTCCCAGACCCACTGCCGCCAGGTGTCGATGCCCGGCACCGCGGCCAGGGTGGCCTGGTTCCACGGCCCCTTGTCGACCCGCACGTGCACCGCGTCGATGCCCTTGTGCTGGGCCCACGCCACGCCGGCCACCGCGGTCCGGCCCGCCTTGAGCGCGCCGAACCCGGTCGGCACGTCGATGCGGGATTCGGTCTTGATCGGCGCCTGCTGCGACCAGCCGCGCTGGGCCCAGTAGGCGAAATTCGAGGCGAACGTGGTGACCTCGATATCCGTCACCCACTTGGTCGCCGACACGTACCCGTACAGGCCGGGCACCACCATGCGGGCCGGGAAGCCGTGCGCGACCGGCAGCGGCTGCCCGTTCATGGCGACGGCGAGCAGGGCGTCCCGGCCGTCCATCACGGTGGCCACCGGGGTGCCCGAGGTGAACCCGTCCACTGAGGTGCACAGCAGCTGATCTGCGCCGGCCTGGATGCCCGCCTCGCGCAGCAGGCTGGCCAGGCTCGTGCCCAGCCACAGGGCGTTGCCGATGTAGGGACCCGCGACCGGGTTGGACACGCAGCACAGCGTGACGTAGTCCTCGATCAGCGGCCGCTTGAGCAGCTCGTCGAAGGTGAGCGTGATCTCGCGGTTGACCATGCCGTGGATCCGCAGCTGCCAGCTCGACGGGGCCACCTGGGGCAGCACGATGGCCGTGTCCACCCGGTAAAAGGAATTGTTGGACGTGATGAACGGGCTCAGGCCGGGGATGTCGAGGTTCACGCCCGGCGGCAGCGCCGGCACCGTCTGGGTCGGCTTGGGCAGGTGCAGGTCCTGGCGCGCGATGGACACGCTGGCCCGCTCGGACAGCACCCGCCCGGCCAGCCCGGCCACGCCGGCGATGGCCGCGGTGGCCACGCTCGCGGCCAGGAAGCCCCGCCGGGCCGGGCCCGCCCCGCCGGGGCCAGTCACCAAGTCGCCCCGCTCCGCCGCGGCTGGCCTGATCACTCCCCCCGGAGGACCGGTCCGGCCCTGGCCTGGCTGGCCAGGCCGGGGCGGCAGGTCGGGGACGACCGGGAAACCGTCGTCGGTCTGGTCATCCAGGGCGGGCCCGGGACCGGTCGCGGGCTCCGGGCCGGCCGTCACGCTGGGGCCGGTATCCCACTCGTACTTCCACGTCGGCGGGCCGGTTACGGCGGGCGGGCCGATCCGGTTGACCAGCGCGCGCAGGGCCACGGCCGCCGCCGCGGTGGCGAAAAGGGTAGGCAGCACGTCAGCCACGGAGGCCCCGGGCCTGGTCGCGGCGGCGATCAGCCCCACGGCCGCGAACAGGGCCAGCCCGGCCATCCCGTAACTCAGCCGCCGGGTGGCCGCCGCGCCGATCACGGCCGCGAAGAGGATCAGGACGATCACGATCCCGCCGACCAGGACCACCTTGTCGTCCGGGCCGAAGTTGGTGATGGCGAAATTCTTCAGCCACGGCGGCGTGAAGTCGATCTGCAGCTGGCCGACCGCGACCACGGGCGATCCGTTGGCGCCGGTGATGCCCGCCACCAGCTGTCCCACACCCAGCGCGATGGCGGCGGCCAGCACGCCCGCGATCGAGCCGAGATCCTTCCGGCGCCTGTCCCGGCGCCTGGCAGGGCTCCCGTTCATCCTCATGTCCTCTATTCGTTGCGGCCGGGAGCAGGGTTTGGCGCCCCCGGCCGATTTCGTCGCGGGACCAGGAGCCCCAGGCCCGGCCCTGCCAAACCTTCGCGGCTCCTGCTACGAATATCAGTTATGGAGGTTACGGGCGGTTCGGAGCGAGGAAACCGGGCGCGGCAGGCCGCCGACCCGGACGCCGGCGCCGGCCCGGATCTGGCCGCCCAGCTGTCCCTGGTGGCCCGGGGTGATGCTGCGGCGTTCGACGCCCTCTTCGAGCAGGTCGGGCCTTCGGTGTTCGGCACCGTCAGGCGGGTGATCCGGGACCCGGCCCAGTCCGAGGAGGTCACCCAGGACGTCCTGCTCGAGGTGTGGCGGACCGCGTTCAAGTTCGACCCGGCGCGGGGCAGCGCGATGGCCTGGGTGATGACGCTGGCCCATCGCCGGGCCGTGGACCGGGTGCGGTCCGTGCAGAAACAGACCGAGCGCGAGCTCCGCACCGCGACGGCCGAAATCCCTTACGACGACGTGATCGAGGCCGTCGAGTCCAGCCTCGACCGCGAGCGGGTCCGCCGCTGCCTGAACTCGCTGACCGAACTGCAGCGCGAGTCGGTCACCCTGGCCTACTACAACGGCTACACCTACGGCCAGGTCGCCAGCCTGCTCGGCGTGCCGGCCGGCACGGTGAAGACGAGGATGCGGGACGCGCTGATCCGGCTGCGCGACTGCCTGGGGGTGGCGGAATGAGCAGGATACGAGGCCGCGACGAGCACACCCTGGCCGGGGCGTACGCCATGGACGCGATCTCGGCGGCGGACCGGGACCGGTTCGAGCGGCACCTGGCCGGCTGCCAGGAGTGCACCGAGGAGATTGCCAGCCTGCGTGAGGCCACCGCCCGGCTCGGCGCCGCTACCGCTGTCACCCCGCCCGCCGGGCTGAAGGAACGGGTGCTGGCGGCCGCGGCGATGACCAGGCAGCAGGTCCCGGACGTTGCCACGGCGGACTCGCCCGTCCGGGCCCGGATGCGGCCCGGGTCCTGGCTCCGCTCGCTGGCCTGGCCGGGCCGCCTGGCGGTGGCGGCGGGCGCCGTGGCCGCGGTGGCCGTGCTGGGGATCGCGGTCGTGTTCGGCGTCGCCAACGGCGACATGCGCCAGCAGCTCGACCGGGCTCAGGCCAGCAGCCAGCAGGTCGCCGCCGTGCTGACCGCGCAGGACGCCGTCATGATGAACGGCGTGGTGGCCGGCGGCGGCACCGCCACGATCGTGATGTCTCACTCCCGCGACGCCCTGGTGTTCACCGCGCAGGGCCTGCGCGCGCTGCCGTCCTCCGCCGGCTACGAGCTGTGGCTGATCGGGCCGTCCGGGGACCGCCCGGTGGGCATGCTGCCGACCGGCAGTAGCGGCATGACCGGGCCGGTCATCGCCTCCGGCCTGCGCGCGGGGGACCATCTCGCCCTCACCGCCGAGCCGGCCGGCGGCACCGTGCGGCCCACCACCCCGATGATGCTCGACGTTGCCGTCTGACCGCGTGGTCCTCGGCCTCGACCTGGGCACCAGCCAGGTCAAGGCGCTGGTCTGCACGCCCGACGGGACCGTGCTCGGCCAGGGCCTGGCCGGCTACGGCATCAGCACCCCTCGGGACGGCTGGGCCGAGACCGACCCCGAGGACTGGTGGCAGGCGGCCTGCGCCGCGGTCCGTTCGGCCCTCGGTCCCGCGCCGGCCGAGGTCGCGGGCCTGGCTGTCGTCGGCCAGATGCACGGCGTCGTTCTTTGTGCCGAACGGGCCGTGGTGCTCCGCCCCGCCATCGGATGGCTCGACCGCCGGGCGGCCGCCGAGGCCGGTGACTACCAGCGGCTGCCCCCGGACCTGCGGGCCCGGCTGGGCAATGCCCCGACGGCCGGCATGGCCGGCCCGATCCTGCTCTGGCTGTCCCGGCACGAGCCTGATGCCTACCGCCGGGCCCGCTGGATGCTGCCGCCCAAGGACTGGCTGCGGCTGCGGCTGACCGGAGAGGCCGCCACCGACCCGACCGACGCCTCCGGCACGCTGCTGTTCGACATCGGCCGTGACACCTGGGCCACCGAGGTAGCCCGCGCGCTCGGGCTGCGCACCGACCTGCTGCCCCCGCTCCGCCCGTCCGCCCGGATCGCCGGCTACCTGCAGCCCGCCGCGGCCCGCCATCTCGGCCTGCGCCCCGGCCTGCCCGTCGCCACCGGCGCCGCCGACACCGCCGCCTCCCTGCTGGCCTCCGCGCTGCCTCCGGGCTGGGGCCTGCTCACCCTCGGCACCGGCGGCCAGCTCATCGTCCCGGACAGTCCGCTCCCGGACAGTCCGCTCCCGGACAGTCCGCTCCCGGATAACTCACCCCCGGATAGTCCGCGTCCGGATACTCCGGATCCGTACTATCCGGATCCGGAGGGGCGGATCAGCCTGTTCCGGGCGGTGGGGGCCGGGACCTACCGGCTGGCCGGGGCCCAGAATGTGGGCGTCACGCTGGACTGGGTACGGCGGACGCTGGGCGCGACCTGGGACGAGCTGTACGGCACGGCCGCCCGGCCGTGGCAGGCGGGCACCCCGGTCTTCCTGCCCTACCTGGCCAGCGAGCGCGGCGACGATCACGAGGCAGGCGGCACGTGGGCCGGCCTGACCCTGGCCCACCAGCGGGATGACCTGATGCGAGCCGCCCTGGAGGGCGTGGCCTTCCTGCTCCGCGACCACCTGGAGGCCATGCGGGCCGCCGGCGCCCGGCCGGCCAGGATCCAGCTCGCCGGGGGCGGGACCGCGCATCCGGCCTGGCGCCAGCTGCTGGCCGACGCGCTGGGGGTCCCGCTTTACCCGGGCGGGGCGGGCTGGCTGACCGCGCGCGGCGCCGCGATGATCGCCGCCCTGGCCGCGGGGCTGGTGACCGGGGCAGGCACCACGGACCGTTCGGCAGAAAAGTCCCCGGTCGTCCCGGCGGACGTCCAGCTAGCCGAGGCGAGCTACCGCCGCTTCCGGTCGGAAGCGTCCCGTCCATCCCGCCCGCGCCATGATCGTGTGACGCCACCTCCGTCTGACCGCGGCGGAGTCACACGCTGATCCCGTCATGAAACGAGGGTGACGGCAGGGACGCGCGAAACCGGCACCGGACACGCTCCAGCATCCATCCATGCCCCAGTGGGCGCTGTATGGTGCTATGTCGTGAGCGATGGGAGCGGGCTCAGGGAGGCGGTTTACGCCCGCCTGGAGGAGACGAGCTTCCGCTCGGGCGCGGCTGTGGGCGCCGGAGCGCTGGCCGTCGTGGGCGTGATCGTCACGGTCGCCCTCACGCTCGGCGGTCACCCGGCGGAGGCGGCGGCCCCGCCGCGGGCGGGGAGCGTCCCAAGTGCCGCGGTGACCCACGCCCCGCGGCCGGATCCGACGTCGGCTGCGGGCCGTCCCTCGGCCACGTCGCCCGCCCCGGCCAAGCGCGCCGCGGCGGGTGACCGGATCGCGCCGGCCCCGGCTCGCATGCCCGCGTCCCCGGCGGCACCGTCTCCCTCCGCGCTGGTGCGCCCGCGGACCGTACCCCCGCCGTGGCCCTTCATGAGGCCGATCGCCCCGCCCGGGCACCTGTGGGGCTGGCCCGGGCCGTGGCGCCGCGTGCCCCGGCGGCACTTCTGACCGCCAGGTCGGCTCATCTGACGGCTGGCCCGGCTGCGGGCGCTGCCTTCTGCCGCAGCGCGATCTGCCGGCCGGCCTGGTCCGGGCGGGGGAGCGTGGCGTGCCGTGCGGCCAGCTCGCTGACCAGGGCCGCTGCCTCGGCCGGCATCGGCGTCACCCGGCCCCCGCTGACGTGCAGGAACATCAGCTCGCAGGTCGCGGCCAGGCCGCCCGCCCTGGTCATCTGGTGGAACACGTGCATCCGCCGGGCGTCCTGGGCCAGCAGCCGGGTCTGGTACCGCAGCACGGCGCCCTCGGTCACGCTGTCCAGGAAGCACAGGTGGCTCTCCGCGGTATAGATGCCGCTGCCGGTCCGTGCCTGGTAGGCGGCGCCCAGGCCGACGTGATCTAGGAACGCCTCGGTCGCCTCAGTGAACGCCATGAAGTAGTAGGCGTCCATCATGTGGCCGTTGTAGTCGATCCACTCCGGCGGGACCAGCCTGCCTCCGGTGTCAAGGGGCCGGCCGCCGGTATTGAGCCCGCCGGAGCTCACCCGGCGTGCTCGAACCCTGGCACGTCGGCGATCAGCTGCTGGGTGTAGGGCTCCTGGGGCGCCGTCAGCACCTGCGTGACCGGGCCGTGCTCACAGACCTGCCCGGCGCTGATCACCGTCACGTCGTCCGCGATGCTCCGCACCAGCGGCAGGTTGTGGGTGATGAACAGCAGCGCCAGCCCACGCTCGGCCTGCAGCCGCAGCAGCAGCTCGACGATCGCGGCCTGCACCGACACGTCGAGCGCCGAGGTGATCTCGTCGCAGACGAGCAGCTCAGGGTCGACGACGAGGGCGCGGGCCAGTGCGACCCGCTGTCGTTCCCCGCCGGACAGCTCATCGGGGTAGCGCGCCGCGAACGAGGCCCGCAGCGCCACCGAGGTCAGCACGTCCCCGATCCGCTCGTCGCGTTCCCGGGCGGAGAGCTTGCTGAAGTGGGTGAGCGGATTCGCGAGGATCTGGCCGATCGTCTGCCTGGGGTTGAGCGCGGAGTAGGGGTTCTGCGCGACGAACTGGATCTTGCGCAGCTGGTCCTGGGTCCTGCCGCGGACGCCGGGCGGAAGCTGCTTACCGTCGAACGTGATCGTCCCCGTCCAGTCTTTGTGCAGGCCGACGACGCACCTGGCCAGCGTGGTCTTGCCCGAGCCCGAGGTGCCGACGATCGCGACCGACTTCTTGGCCCCCACGTCGAGGTTGACGTCCCGCAGCACCGGCTTGTTCGTATAGGAGACCGATACCCCGCTGATGGTGAGCACCGGTTCGGCGGCCGCGGGTACCGTGCGATCCCGGGCCAGCAGGGCGTTACCGGACAGCGCGGTGACCTCCAGGGCGCGCACGCACTTGGCCGCGTGCCCGTTGCCCGACACGACGACCGCCTGCGGCTCGCGCAGCTCGCATTCGGCGATCGCGAACTCGCAGCGCGGCCGGAACGAGCAGCCGGCCGGGCGGTTGCCCGGGCGCGGCGGGGAGCCGGCCATGCCGTGCAGCTCGTGGGAGGTTTCCATCAACGGGATGGCCCGCATCAGCCCGCGGGTGTACGGGTGGGCCGAGTGCGCGAACAGCTCGCTCGCCGCGCCGATCTCGATCAGCCGGCCGGCGTACATCACCGCGACGTGGTCGGCGATCTCGGCCACCACGGCCAGGTCGTGGCTGATGTAGACGGCGGCCACCTGGTAGGTACGGCACAGCCCGCGCACGGTGTCCAGGACTCGGCGCTGGGTCGTGACGTCCAGGCCGGTCGTCGGCTCATCCAGTACGATCAGCCGCGGCCGGCAGGCGAAGGCCATGGCCAGGGCCACCCGCTGCTGCTGCCCGCCGGAAAGCTGGTGCGGATAGGAGGCGAGGATCGGGCCGGGGTCTTCCAGGCCCGCCTCGGCCATCACCTGCGTGAGCCGGTCAGCGTCGTCGCCGTGGATGGAGAAAACCTCGCGTAGCTGGGTGCCGACCTTCAGTACCGGGTTCAGCGCGCTGCCCGGGTCCTGCGGGACGTAGGCGACTGTCCGGCCGCGCACTTTCTGCAGCTCGTGTTCTGACAGCGCGAGGATGTCGCGGCCGTCGATCAGCACCTTGCCGCCGCCGATGGCCAGGCCCCGCTTGACCAGGCCGAGCAGGGCGAGCGCGACCGTGGTCTTGCCCGAACCCGATTCGCCCACCAGGCCCAGCACGTGCCCCGGCTGGACCGTGAACGACACCTGGTCGACGACATCGGCCTCCGGCCGCCTGCGGGTCGCTGGCATCACGATCCGCAGGTTCTCCACCGCCAGCCGGGGCGTGCCATCCTCGGCTGGTCGCTTCGCCATCGGGGTGTCCTCGGCCGGCGCGGCCACCGGGATGTCTTCGGATGGGGCGGCCATCAGGTCACCTCCCTCGCCACCAGGCTGAGCTCGGCCTCCGGCTCTATGGCCCGGCCGCCCACGCCGAGCGAGGCCCGGGCCACCGAGTCGGTGAACGTGTTCACGCCGATGGTGAACAGCGCGATAAGGATGGCCGGCATGAGCACCCCCCACGGGTTGGCGATCAGGCCGACCCGGTTCTCGTTGATCATCAGGCCCCAGCTCGCGGCGGGCGGCTGCAGGCCGAAGCCGAGGAAGCTCAGCCCGGCGATGACCAGCATCGAGTAGGTGAGGCGCAGGCCGATCTCCACCATGAGCACCGAAGTCAGGTTGGGCAGCACGTCCCTGCGGATGATCCGGCGGCCCGGGATGCCGAGGATCTGCATGGCCTTGACGAAGTCCCGCTCGGTGATGTCCAGCGCCGCCGCGCGGGTCACCCGGGCCACCTGCGGCGCGTGCGAGATGGCCACGGCCAGCACGATCAGCCAGATCTTCGGGCCGAGGATGCTGACCAGCAGCAGGGCGAACACCAGCTGCGGGAAGGCCAGGATCACGTCGACAGCGCGCATGATGATGCTGTCCCACCAGCCGCCGTAATATGCCGCCATCACGCCGAGCAGGGCACCGACGCCGACGCCGAGCGCGGTCGCGACGGCCGCCATGGCCAACAGCTCCCAGCCACCGTTCAAGGTCCGGCTCAGCACGTCCCGGCCGAGGACGTCACCGCCGAGCCACGCGACGCTCGAAGCGCGGGCGAACGGCGCCGTCACGAACTGGGTGCTCGAGTACGGCGCGACCGCCGGGCCGATCACGGCCACGAGTATCACGAGCCCGGCGATCACGAGTCCGGCAGTGCCGCGCGGGGTGCGCACCGCGCGGCCTAGCACGGCGATTGCCTCTGGTCTGCGCGCCATGACCACCTCCGGTCAGGATCTGGGCAGCCGCCGCCGCGGGCTCACGGCGAGCGCTATGACGTCGGTCAGGATGTTGACGGCGATATAGAAGGCCGCGAGGACCAGCACGATCGCCTGGATCTGCGGGATGTCCCGGTCAGAGACCGCCGATACCAGGGCTTGCCCGAGTCCGGGGTAGTTGAACATGTATTCCACTACCACCACGCCGCCCGCCAGGTACAGGAAGGTCAACCCGATCACCTGGATCGTCGGCGCGATGGCGTTCGGCAGCGCGTGGAACAGCAGCACCCGCCACTTCGGCACGCCCTTGAGCCGCGCCATCTGCACGTAGTCGCTTTCGAGCGCGTCGATCATCGACGCCCGCATCATCCGGAACACGTACGGCACGACAACGATGACCAGCGTCGCTACCGGCAGCACGAGTTCCTTCGGGTTCGACCACGGCGCGGTGCCCGGTACGAACACCGAGACCGCGGGGAACCAGTGGACGATCACCGCGGCGAAGAAGATGATCAGGACCACCGCCACGACGAATTCCGGCAGCGCGGTGACGCCCAGCGACGTGACCGACAGCACGTGGTCGAACACGCTGTCCCGGCGCGCCGCGGCGAGTACACCCAGTCCCACGCCGATCAGCGTGCCGATCGCGCCGGCCAGGACCACCAGGGCCAGGGAGTTCAGGATCCGCCCGCCGATGAGTGTGCCGACCGGCTGCCCGTTGGCTAGCGACTTGCCGAAGTTACCGTGCAGGACGCCGGTGAGCCAGGTCCAGTACTGGTCGACCGCGGGCCGGTTCAGGCCCAGCTGCACCTCCAGCGCGTGCAGGCGCTGCGGGGTCGCGGTGTTCAGCAGCACCGCGCTCGCGGCGTTGCCCGGCAGCGTCTGCGTCGCGGCGAACACCAGGATCGACACCAGCACGAGCGTGAGGATCCCGATCAGGCTCCGCTTGATGAGCAGGTCCCGGATGGGATGCGGCCGGGCGGCCTTGGACGGGGGGCCGACGCGTTCGGGTGCCTCAGTCGCGATTGTCACGATAGCCACACACCCTTGAAGTCATAGGCGTTCAGCGACAAGCCGATCTTGGACGGGACCAGGCCGCCGACGTTGGCGCCGAAACCGTCGATGACCGGCGGGAAGAACGGGATGATGTAGCCGCCCTCGGCGTACTCGATCTGCTGCATCTCGTGCGCCATCTCGGTGCGCAGCGCGTCGTCGCTGGTGGCGATGGCCTGGGCGTACAGCGAGTTGTACCGGGGGTTGTTCCAGTGCGTCTCGTTGAACGGCGAGCTCGGCAGCGTGGCCAGCGACACCTGCGGCAGGTAGAAGTTGTAGAACCAGTAGTCCTGGGCGAACTGCCACTTCAGGTAGTTCGTGCCGTAAAACTCGTTGACGGTCACGTCGTCCACGCTCACCGATACCCCGGCCTCCGAGGCCTGCTGGGCGAAGACCTGCGCGGCCAGCACGGTGCCCTGCGCGATGTCGGAGGTGACCAGCGTGACATGCAGTCCCTCGGCGCCCGCCGCCTTGAGCAGCGACTTGGCCTGATCGATGTCCTGGTACCGCTGCGGCAGGCTGTGGTCGTACTCCGGGGCCCAGATCCCGAACAGATCGTTGCCCAGCGTCCCGAAGCCGCCGAAGACCAGGTCGAGCATCTGCTGGCGGTCGACGACCAGCCGCATGGCCTGGCGGATGCGCACGTCGCTGAACGTCCCGGTGTCCACCCGCATGGTGAACGGGTTCCAGCCGCCGCCCGGCGAGAGCAGGACGTTCTTGCTCTCGCCCTGGACCTCGGAGATCACGTCCTCGCTCAGCAGGTTGACCGCGTCGACCTGCCCGGCCAGCAGCGAGTTCACCTGGCTGGTCTGGTCGGCGTAGTCGGTGATGACGATCTCGTCCAGGTACGGCATCCCGGACTGCCAGTAGCCGTCGTAGCGGACGAAGGTCGACTGGGTGCCCGGGCTGAAGCTCTTCACCTTGAACGGGCCGGTGCCGACCGGGGCCGTCGGGCTGAAGCCGACCGGAATGATGTCGGAGTAGCCGGGTATGGCCAGCGCCTGGCCCAGGGTGGCGAACGGCGTGCTGCACGGGATCCGCACCGTGTACGCGTCGAGCTTGGTCATGCCCTTCGCGTCGATCGAGGCCAGGCCTGCCGCGGCGGCCGCCGGGGCCTTCGGGTTGAGGATCTGCTGGAACGTGTAGATGACGTCGTCGGCGCTCAGCGTCTTGCCGTTGTGGAAGGTGACGCCCTGCCTGACCCGGACCGTCCACTCGGTGGCGTTGGCGTTGTGCGTGAGCTCTTCGGCCAGCACGTTGACCGGCTGCGCCTCCGGGGTCAGCCCGACCAGCGGCTCGTACAGGTTGTTGATCCTGGAGAAGTCCACGTTCGTGATGGCGTTGAGCGGGCTCAGCGTGTCGGCGGTCGATCCGCCGGTGAGGCCAGCCCGCAACTGGCCGCCGGTGCGGGGCTTACCCGCGGTCGAGGTGGTGAACGCCTTGATCGTGTTGCCGGTTCCGCACGCGCTGAGCAGCCCGCCGGCGCCCACGGCCAGTGAGCCGGCCAGGCCGGCCTTGAGGAATTCTCTGCGGCTGAAGGTCATGTCTTGCTCCCGGCGGTGCGCGAAGCGGTGAGGCCGCTATGGATCCGGATGCCGCGGTGTTCGTCCTGTTACACGCTCACGAGTTCTGTTCACGATACGAACATAATGTGCATAATGTGATTTAAGGTGATCGTAAAGATGCCCGCGCGGTGTGTCAAGGATCACACTTGCCCGAGCGCTGCCGCCGTCGGGCCGGCCGCGGCGACCGGCACCAGCGCCTCCTCGCCGCCCGCGACCGCGTAGCGGTCGACCAGCTCGAGCAGTTCGGCCAGGAAGCCGTCGCGCAGCCGTTCCAGCTCCGCGACCGAACGGCCGTCAGCCTCGCGCAGGCAACCCTCGATCATCCGGTCCCGCAGTTCGGCCGTGAGCGGCGGCGCCTGCAGCCGGGTCCACGGCTCCTCAAGCGCGGCGCCGAAGTGATCCAGCATGTGCGCCATGCCGCCGCTCCCGCCGGCCAGGTGGAAGGTGAGGCACGGGCCCATCAGCGCCCAGCGCAGCCCCGGGCCGTAGGCGATCGAGGCGTCGATCTCCTCCACGGTGGCCTCGCCCGCCGCGACCATGTGCAGCGCCTCCCGCCACAGCGCCTCCTGCAGCCGGTTCCCCACGAACCCGGGCAGCTCCCGGCTCAGCCGCAGCGGCCGCTTGCCGGTGCCGGCGTAGAACCGGGCCAGCCAGTCCACCGCCGCGGGATCGGTCCGCTCTCCGCCCACCACCTCGACCACCGGGATCAGGTACGGCGGGTTGAATGGGTGGCCGACCACGCAGCGTTCCGGGTGCTCGCAGTCGGCCTGCAGCATGGTCATGGCGAAGCCCGACGTGCTGGACGCGATGACCACGTCAGGCCGGGCGGCGCGGTCCACCTCGGCCAGCACCTGCCGCTTGACCGGGCCGTTCTCCGGCGCGTTCTCCTGCACTACGTCGGCCCCGGCCACCGCCGCGGCCAGGCTGTCGTGGCAGGCGAGCCGGTCGGGCCGGGCGCCGTCGCGCAGTCCCATCCGCTCCAGCAGCGGCCAGGTCTCCTCCGCCAGCCGGAGCAGGTCGGCCCGCGCGCCCGGCGCCGGGTCGTACACGTCGACGTCGAAGCCCGTGCGCAGGTAGTGCAGCGCCCAGCCGCCGCCGATCACCCCCGCCCCGACGATCCCCACCCGGCGTACCTGCTCCGGTGGCACAGCGGCCATCGTTCCACCCCTGTCTGTGTCGTTACGCCTGGCGCCTGGCCGGGCTCGCAGTCGCGGATCCCGGCCAGCCAGCCGCCCATCAGCTCCCGCAGCTGCGCCCGGTGCCGGGAGAAGGCGTGGTCGGCGCCGTCCACCTCGACGTACCGGCACGACGGCCCGGCCCGCGCCGCCAGCTCGCGGGCGTGCGCCACCGGGACCCACCGGTCCGCGGTGCCGTGGACCACGAGCAGCGGTCTGGGCTCGATGGCCGCCGCGGATTCCAGCGGGTCGGCCATCCGGGCCGCCTCGTCCCGCTGGACGGCGAACTCCTGCGGCGTGGCGGCCAGGAACCGGGTGAACTCCTGCTCCACCTGGGCCGGGTCCAGCGCCAGGGTCCCGCCGAGCCGCGCCGCCGCGCCGTATACCGCTACCGCGCGCAGCCGGGGTTCGGCGGCCGCGGTGACCAGGGCGGCCCAGCCGCCCAGGCTGTGGCCCACCACCGCGATCCGGCCGGGGTCGACCCGCGGGTCCGCGGCCAGGTAGTCGACCGCGGCGGTCACGTCGCGAGGGGTGGTGCGCAGGTCGTACCGGCCCGCGCTG
This sequence comes from uncultured Actinomycetes bacterium, assembly GCA_963790065.1. Taxonomy (GTDB): domain Bacteria; phylum Actinomycetota; class Actinomycetes; order Streptosporangiales; family Streptosporangiaceae; genus Palsa-504. Next base: position 44,817 of record CAWBNK010000010.1, read on the forward strand.
CCCCAGCAGCCGCGGTAGTGGAATACCAGCGAATGCCAGCCGCGGTCGCGCAGGTCAGCCGCCAGGTCCAGGTTCTGCTCCAGGCCGGGGCAGCCGTGCAGCAGCAGCACGGCCGGCTTCGGCTCCTCCCCGGCGGCCAGGTACTGCACGCCGAGCAGGCGGTGCCCGTCGCTGCCGAAGGTGACCCCGGTAATGCCCTCGTGTCCTGCGGGCGGCTCAGTAGCCGACATGGTCCAGGCCCTTGAGGCCCAGCATCTCGCGGGCCTCGGCCGGGCTGGCCACCTCCAGGGACAGCGCCTCCAGGATGCCCCTGATCTTGGTCACCTGGCTGGCGTTGGACTCGGCGATCTGGCCCTTGCCCAGGTACAGGCTGTCCTCCAGGCCGACCCGGACGTGCGAGCCCATGATCGCGGCCGCGGTGACGATGCCCAGCTGGAACCGGCCCGCGCCCAGCGTCGACCACTGGTACGCGTCGCCGAGCAGCCGGTCGGCGGTCCGCTTCATGTGCACGATGTGATCCACGTCCGGGCCGATGCCGCCCATCGTGCCGAAGATGGTCTGCACGAAGATCGGCGGCTTGACCAGGCCCTTGTCCAGGTAGTAGGCCAGCGTGTACAGGTGCGAGGTGTCGTAGGCCTCCGCCTCGAACCTGGTTCCGGTCTGCGGGCCGACCACCTTGAGCATGTACTCGATGTCGGCGTAGGTGGAGACGAACGGCTCGGCCCGGGTGGACTCCAGGTACGGCTCTTCCCAGTCGTACTTGAACTGCCCCTGGTAGCGGTCGATCATCGGGAAGCTGCCGTAGTTCATCGTGCCCAGGTTCAGCGTGCACAGCTCGGGCTGCAGCTCGAGCACGCCCTTCAGCCGCTCGGCCACGGTCATGCCGGTGCCGCCGCCGGTGGTGATGCTCACGATCGCGTCGCTGCGCGCCTTGATGCCCTTGGCGTACTCGGCGAACAGTGCCGGGTCGGCCGAGGGGCTGCCGTCCTCGGGGTTCCTGGCGTGCAGGTGCAGCACCGCGGCGCCCGCCGCCGCGGCGGCCACCGCCTGGTCGACGATGTCACCGACCGTATAGGGCAGGTAGGGCGACATCGACGGGGTGTGCCCCGAGCCGGTGATCGCGCAGGTGATGATGACCTTGCCTGCCATGGCGGGCCTCCCGACGTTCACGATACGAACGTTTTGTTACCAATGTGCAGCGTATCGGCCGGTCGGGCACGGGTCAATATGCCGAACGGAGCGTGGTTGCTGCGTCCGGTCAGGTCCGGTGTCAGTCCAGCAGGTCGCGGATCTCGGCCGCGGTCTGCACCGCTTCGCGCCCGATCTCGCGGAGCCGGCGGGCCGTGTTCATCGGCGCCGGGCCCCACACGTTGACCACCGCGATCGGCGACCGCTTGGAGTTGAGCACGGCCGCCGACGCGCCGGAGGAGAACTCCTCGTACTCCCGGTCGCACAGCGCGAACCCGGTCCGGCGCACGTCGGCCAGCTCGCGTTCCAGCTCCTCGCGGTCGGTGACGGTGTGATCGGTGTAGCGGGGGAGTTCCGCGGGCAGGATGCCGTCCCGCTCGTCGCGGCCCAGCCAGGCCAGGAACGCCTTGCCGCCCGAGGTGGCGTGCAGCGGGGCCGGCTTGTCCATCCAGTTCGGCGCCATCATGTTCGGCGGCTCCACCTGGTCGGCGTACACCAGGTTGAACCGCCGGGCCACGGCCAGGGTGACCACCTCGCCGGTGCGCAGGCACAGGTCGGTCAGCAGCGGCCGGACCCGGCGGACCAGCGCGTCGTCGGTCACGGCCGAAGCGACCACGGTGGCGCCGTAGCCGACCGTGTACCGCTGCGTGACCGGGTCCCGGTCGACCAGCCCGTGATGCTCGAGCGTGCGCAGCAGCCGCCACGCGGTGGCCCGGTTGATGCTGCAGCGGCGGGCCAGCTCGAGCACGGTCGGCGGCGTGCCGCTGGCCGCGACCGCCTTGAGCAGCACGATGGCCCGGTCGACGGCCTGGATGCGCTGCACCCCGTCAGGTGCTCCAGCAGGCACTTCGGCGCTGTCGGCCACTGGGCGTGACATAAGGTGCAGCATAGCCATCATCGACGCGGCAGCGGACCGGCCCTCGTCCGGGTCCCGGCTCCTGACATGATGAGCGGGTGCCACTGTTCGCATTCGAAGACCAGACGCCCGACGTCAGCCCGGACGCGTGGATCGCGCCCAACGCCACCCTGATCGGGGACGTCCGCGTGGAGGCGGAGGCGTCGATCTGGTACGGCGCCGTCCTGCGCGCCGACCTGGGGCCCATCCTCATCCGGCGCGGAGCGAACGTGCAGGACGGATCGGTCCTGCACGGCGGCGACGACCCGCCCACCGAAGTAGGCGAGGGGGCCACCATCGGTCACCTGTGCGTGGTGCACGGCGCGATCATCGGAGCCGAGGCGCTGGTGGGCAACGGCTCCACGGTGCTCGACGGCGTGATCGTCGGCCGCCGTGCCCTGGTCGCCGCGGGCAGCACCGTGCCGCCCCGGATGGTCATCCCCGACGGCATGCTCGCCGCCGGGGTCCCGGCCAAGGTTCTCAGGGAAGTCATCGGCGGGGCCAAGGAGTGGGTGGAGACGAATCCCGGTTTCTATCGTGACCTGGCCCAGCGCCACGCCGCCGGAATCCGTCATGTCCCGGGACCGCCCGGGCCGGCCTAGGGGAGGAGCATCATGGACCAGGACCTGGCTGAGCAGGTCGCCGACGTCGCCCAGCGCGTGGTGGCCAGCGGGGCGATCTCCGCCAACGGGCACGGCAACGTCAGCATCCGGGTGCCCGGCGCGGCGGAGATGTACTTCACCGCGGGTCCCTCGCTGCGCGGCCATCCCGCCTCCGCCGTGGTGCGGGTCGGGCTGGACGGAACGCTGATCGAGGGCGACCTGCCGCCGATCCAGGGCGCCGTGGTCGCCATGCACACCGCCATGTACCAAGATCATCCCGACGTCGGCTGCGTGCTGCACACCCACTCGCCCTACGCCACCGCCTACGCGGTGGCCCGGCGCCGGATCGAGTGCTGGATCGAGGCCATGGCCATGTTCGGCCTCGCGGACGGCGTCCCGGTGGCCGGCTGACGGGCCGCGCGGCTCGGCCGAAGCGGTGGCCCACATCAGGCAGGCCGCGACCGCGGGCGTCCCCGCGGTGCTGCTGGCCAACCACGGCGTCCTGGTCTTCAACCGCACGCCCGAGCTGGCCATCCTGGTCGGCGGAGTGGTCGAGGAGGCGGCGCAGGCCGGCCTCAACGCCGCCGGCCTGGGCGGGCCGGTCGAGATCCCGGCGGACCTGCGGGCCGCGGCGCTGCAGCGCGCCATGGCCTTCGACAGCCGCGGCACGGTGCGGGCCTAACCGCGCCGATGGCCGCCCCCAGCACGCTGACCGCCGCCGAGCAGGAGGAGCTGCGCGGCCAGTGCACCGCGTTCCTGGCCGGTCACGGGCCCGTGACCGCGGCCGCGATGCTGGCCGGCATCCCCGCCGACACGACCCCCGACCGGTACGGCGACGGCGGCGTGGTGGCCGAGCTCGAGGCCGAGATCGCCGGGCTGCTGGACAAGCCCGCGGCCGTGTTCCTGCCCAGCGGCACGATGGCGCAGCAGTCGGTGCTGCGGGTGCACGCCGACCGGCGGCAGCGCCGGACCATCGTCTTCCATCCCATGTGCCACCTGGATCAGCATGAGGGACAGGCCTTCCAGCGGCTGCACGGCCTGACCGGCCGCCGGGCCGGCCATCCGGACCGGCTGCTGACCATCGACGACCTGACCGGGATCGCTGAGCCGCCCGCCGCCCTGCTCATCGAGCTGCCCCAGCGTGACCTGGGCGGCCAGCAGCCAGACTGGGACGACCTGCAGGCTCAGGTCGGCTGGGCCCGCGGCCGGGGCGCCGCCGCCCACCTCGACGGGGCCCGGCTGTGGGAGTCGGCGGCCGGGTACGGCCGGCCGCCGGCCGGCATCGCGGCGCTGTTCGACACCGTCTACGTGTCGTTCTACAAGGGCATCGGGGCGCTGGCCGGCTGCTGCGTGGCCGGCCCGGCCGACGTCCTGGCCGAGGTCAGGGAGTGGCGGCAGCGCATGGGCGGCACGCTGTACGGCCTGTGGCCGAATGCCGCCTCCGCGCTGAGCTGCCTGCGCATGCGACTGCCCCTGATGCCCACCTACCTCGGCCACGCCCGCGAGATCGCGGCCGCGCTGCGCGGGATCCCTGGCGTGCGGGTCATCCCTGACCCGCCTCAGGTGCCGATGATGCACCTGCTGCTTGACACCACCCAGGACGGTTTCGCGGCGGCTGCCCGGCGGCTGGCCGCCGAGCAGCAGATCTGGACCTGGCCTAGCGCCGTGGTCACCGCCGATCCCGGCGTGCAGCGGGTCGAGCTGTCCGTCGGCGACGCCACCTGCGCCCTGCCGCCCGAGCAGGTCCGCGACATCATCGCGGCGCTGACCGCCCGGTAAGGCCTTAGTACGTGTGCTGCAGCGTGTACCGGACTGTCTGCAGCCGGATCAGGCCGTCGCTGAAGATGAAGGTGTCGATGCCGTCCTCGACCTTGGTCTCGGCGGCGGTGGCCGCCCACTCCAGGAACAGCACGTCGTTCTCGTAGATCAAGGTCTTCAAGTCCCAGTCGGCGTTAGGCACGTCGGCGAGCAGCTGGGTGAATGCCTCCCGGACGCCTTCCAGGCCGCGCTTGACGCCCGCGGGTGTGATGAAGACCGCGTCGTCGGAGTAGTCGGCGACGATCTCGTCCAGATCGCCGGCGCCCAGAGCCTCCGCGTGATGCTGGAAGACTTCTTCCGGGGTGCGGGTCATTCGCGTTCTCCCATCCTGGTTTTACCTCACCGGAACCTGATCTACGGGCAGCCTAGCGGGGTCCTTCGCGGCCAGGTCACCCACCCGGACGATGCCGGAAGCCACTACCCGGGTGTTCATGCCCCGTAGCCGCAGCTGGCGGCCTGCGCGAGAGCCGACGAAGCGGAGGGCCTCGACCCCGAAGCGCTCGAGGAACTTCGCGCAGCCGGTATGCGGCGCCTCGCTGACCCGCAGCACGGCCTGGCCCACCGAGAGCAGGGTGCCCGGCGGCAGGTTGTCCAGGCTGAGGTCGAGGTCCACGAACAGCTGATCGCCGGCCAGCGCCATGCGGTCTTTCCCGTCGGCGACGAGCTCGGCCAGGCGGGCGTTGATCAGCGTGATCTGCTTGTCCGGGTGCGCCGATCGGTCCGGGGTGCTGCTGCTGCCGCGGGTGAGCCAGTTGTCTCCCGCAAGCCCGGTGACCCGGTCGATAACCGCCTCGGCGGGCAGGTCCCGTTCGCCGACCGCCGGGCGGCGGACGATCAGGACGATCCGGCCGCCGTCTTTGGGGGAGGCCCGGATCGTGCCGAGCCCGGCCTCCAGGCGGTCCCGCGACAGATGCCCCACACCCTGATTCTCGCCAACGCGCGCCGTCCTGGCCACACTGACCCAGAGAGGGAGGGATCGTGGACGAGAACTTTGACACCAGGCAACTGCCGGGCGCGCCCGATGCGGTCGCACCGGACGGCTCGGACGTGCGGGTCCTGCTGCAGCTGCACCGCGGTTCGATGGCGCACTTCGAGCTGGCCGCGGGCCGGGTCTCCCGGGCCGTGGCCCACCATACGGTCGACGAGCTCTGGTACATCCTGCACGGGCACGGCCGGATGTGGCGGCGTAAGGCCGGGCGGCAGGAAACGGTTCCGCTCGAAGCAGGGACCTGCCTGTCCATCCCGGCCGGCACGCGCTTCCAGTTCCGGGCGGACGGCGACGCCCCGCTCGGCGCGGTGGGCGTGACGATGCCGCCCTGGCCGGGCGAGGACGAGGCCTACCCGGTCCCCGGCGCCTGGCCCGCCGATCCCTAAGCCCTGGCCCTGGCCAGCAGATCCCTGATCCCTGGCCCCGGCCCGCCGATCCCTAAGCCCTGGCCCTGGCCAGCAGATCCCTGATCCCTGGCCCCGGCCCGCCGACCCTAGGCGCTGGCGCGCCCGGCGCATCGCGGTGCCTCAAACCGGGACCAGGTCGGTTCCGGTCAGGCCTGGACCGGCGCGGCGGTTCCTTCGAGACTGGGATCACGGCGGCCTGCGGGTGCTGCGGCCGGGCTGACCCTGGCCTGTTGACCCTTCCGGGGCGGCTTGCGCGATGCTGTCAGGTATGCCGCTGACCCCATGGCAAGCACAGGTCGCCTACTACCGCCGCCGGGCCGCGGAATACGACCTGACGTCCTATGAAGACGTGCCGCGGGCCGATCGGCGGATCGAGTCCCTCATCGGGCAGATCCGCCCGGCGGGCGACGTGCTGGAGATCGCTTGCGGCACCGGGCTCTGGACCCGGCATCTGGCGGCCTGCGCCCGTAGCCTGACCGCGCTCGACGCCGCCCCCGAGATGGTCGCCCTGGCCCGCCAGCGGGTCACCCATGCCGGGGTGACCTTCGTCGTCGCCGATGTCCTGGACTGGGTGCCGGCGCAGCGCTTCGACACCGTGTTCTTCGCCTTCTGGGTCTCCCACGTCCCCGCCTCGGCGTTCGGCCGGTTCTGGTCGGTGGTCCGTAGCGCGCTGGCCGGCGACGGCCGGGTGCTGTTCGTCGATGACCTGCCGGAAGCCGCTGACCGCGAGAGCTATGTGGCGGGATCCGGCGAGATCGTCGAGCGGCGCCTGCAAGACGGAACCCGCCACCAGCTGGTCAAGGTCGCCCGTGACCGCCAGGCCCTGACCAGGCAGCTCGCCGAACTGGGCTGGCAGGCGACCGTAACCCGGTACGGCTCGGGCTGGCTGCTCGGCGAGGCCAGGCCCGCGCTCAGGCCGTTACCGCGAAGAAGTCGGGGGCCAGCGGCCAGGACAGCCTGAGTGTCCCGCCTGGCGGCACCGCCATCCAGCGCTGCACGAGGTCCCGGACGCCTCGGATGGCCAGGGTGATCGTCTCGTCATCGACCCGCGTAAGCACGTCTTCCAGCGCTGGGCTGTCCTGCCGGGCCACGCGGTCCCGGACGCCGGCCGGGGTATCCGGGCCATCACCCCAGCGGTTGACTACGCAGTTCGTCATCGTCTTAGCCTGCCGGTGCCCGGGAGTGAGCCACTGGCCGGTCGGGGTTCCGGCTGCCGCCCCCGAGACGATCCGCCCCCTCTTCTGGCGCTTCGGGTCGCGAGCTGTCGCCGCCTGGCTGGCCTCCGCGTGAGACCCAGCCGCCAGTTCTCCCCACAGCCCGTCATCGAGGCCGAACAGCGACTCGACCACCAGATGCGGAAGGTCATGCATGACGTGGACAGGCCCGCGCCGGGTGATCCCGTCCACCTCCAGGTAGGCCCGGTCCTGCTCGCCAGGCCCCACCGCCTTCACCAGGGTTATCTCCATCACCGGCAGCGTTCCACAGCCTCCAGGCCTCCGGCAAACCCGTTGCGTGCGGCCAAAACAGGCCGGTGTCCTGGTCGGCATCGCCTCGATGCCGCGAATGCCCTCCCCGGCGACATGGATCGGCGACTATGGAGGCAATGAGAGGGGGTTCGATGGCTGACCAGCCGTTCGCCTGGGAGGACCTGGCCAAGTACAAGGCTGAAGGGCGGTTCCTGGACGGATATCCCGACGATCAGCGAACCTTCTTCGCACCGCGGGACGACATTCACGGGCTCCTGGTCGTGCTGCTGGGCAGCGCCCAGCACTCTATCGTGGTCAACATGTTCGGCTATGACGACGACGAGCTGAACAAGATCATCCAGGCCAAGCTCGGCGATGAGAAGGTCTACGTGCAAATGAGCCTGGACCGCAGCCAGGCGACCGGCGCGCACGAGAAGGAGATCCTGGCCAAGTGGGCCAACGACGCCTTCGGCAACAGCATCGCGATCGGCACCAGCTCGGTGCACAACGCGATCTCGCACTTGAAGGTCGTGATCGTGGACGGCGTTTACACCGTCAAGGGCTCCACCAACTGGTCGCTGTCGGGTGAGCAGCAGCAGGACAACGAGCTCACCCTCAGCCGCAACGCGGTGGTCGCCGCCGAAACCCGCGCGATCCTGGACCTCAATCACGACTTCATGCTCAAGCAGATGGTCGGAACCAAGCTTGACGTGACCAAGCTCCTGGCCCCCACGGCGAAGGAAGCGACGCCGCCGCTGCCTCCTGCCCCTGCGACGCCGTAGATCCCTGAAGCAGCGGGACAGAAGGCAGTCGGCCGCCGAGCTCCGATGAGATTGTCAGGCGGCCAGCAGTTCATCCAGGCGCCTGGTGATTGGCCAGGCACCATAGGAGCTATTGGAGATCACGGTGTGGGTTACGTGCGACTTCGGATCGTGGACGCTCCGGAATGAGACGCCGGCATCGAATCCCTCAAGGATTACGGTGCCGCTTTGTCCGCCGACCGGAATGCCTTGTGAAGGATTTCACAACTCGTTTCCGCGGAAACGGGGGCTTATGCCGCAGGGTTCATGCAGGCCCATCACTGATGAGGGTGTAGCGGTCGGCGGCGCGTTCGACAGCGACACGGCAGCCGGCATGATGTCGGCTGCCGTGTCGCCGACGTGCTAACGTCTTGGGGATCGTGATCCATCGGCAGGAGGTGAGTCCCATGAACGCAGTATCCGCAGTGGGTGCTCCGCTGCAGTCCACGATCGCGCGACTGAGGTAGTCGCCACCGGGAGCGCCCGCCAGGCAACTCGCGAAAGGCGACTCCCATGAACACAACACCTTTTTCAACTCTGCACTTCACCTCGACGACGGCCTCCGACCGGCCGAGGTCCGACCAGGATCAGCTGCAGGCCGGCGCCACAAGGCGGGTGTGCGGCGCGGGTGAGCGAGCGTTGGTCCTCGGTGGTGGCGGAGCGGCAGGCAATGCGTGGTTGATCGGCGTCATCGCCGGCCTGTTTGATGCCGGGCTGGATGTGACCGAGGCCGATCTGATCATCGGGACGTCGGCCGGATCGACGGCCGCTGTCCAGATAACTAGCGCGAGCCCGGCCCAACTGCTTGCCGGCATCCTTTCCGCTGCGCCCCAGCGACGGACTGGCCCGGTCGGATCCGACGGTGGACGCGTTCCCATTGGGCCGGTGGCCGACCATATGCGAAGGACGAGCGAGATCATCGCCGCCGCTGAGGATGCGGCCGACATGCGCCGCAGAATGGGTGCGGCGGCGCTCGAGATGGATGCCGCGTCGGACGGCTCCGGGCAAACGCGGTGGCGCGCTACGGTCGCCGCTCGGCTGCCCAGTCAGCGCTGGCCGGAACGAACGGTGCTGATCGTAGCTGTCGATGCCCACACCGGTGAACCGGTCGTGTTCGACCGCCACAGCGGAGTCGACTTGGTGGACGCCGTCGCCGCCAGCTGTGCCAACGGCTTCGGTGTCCCTCCCTACGGTGTCGGCGACAGCCGGTACATCGACGGCGGCTACCGACGATCCAGCGAGAATGCCGATCTGGCAGCCGGATACGGGCGGGTGCTGGTGCTGTCACCACTTGGCGGCAGAACACGGGCACCGCTGGACTGGGGCATGCATCTTGCCGCACAGGTCGCCGAACTATGCGCCCGCGGCAGCAGAGTCGAAACCGTTCTCCCGGACAGCGACTCCCGCAACGCATTCGGCAGCAATCTGATGGATCCGTCGACGCGTCCGCCCGCCGCTCGAGCCGGTTACGACCAAGGCAGAGCCCTTGCCGAGCCGCTCACCGAATTCTGGCGCTGACGCCCTCGAAATCAGCAGGCCGGTAGGCGTGACGACCCCTGCCTCGGAGGCCGATGGGCGCGACATGTCTTGCGCTACCTCTTCAGGTTGACGGTTTGCTGGCGGGAGCGGCAGGCGCGCGCGTGAGCGCTCGGGCAGACAGGGCGGTGAGCCAGCCGAAACCGGTGATGATGCTGGCTCGCTGGAGCAATCCGGCGTGATTGACCAGCCGGGGTGACTGGTTAAAGCCGGGGCCGGCCAGGGCCATGGTGGCCAGCATGGTCGTGGCGGTGGCAGCGCAGTACAGGGCGAATCCGCGGTCGCCGGCCCGGATGGACTGCCGGCTGCAGGTGAACGCGGCCGCGGGCAGGCCGACGAACACCGGGACTGCTGCGAGGTTGTGCAGCATGCCGGTGCGGGTGGGCTGGGTGAGCGCGTCGGGAGTTCCTGGCGGGTAGCCGCTGACCGGGTCGGTAGCGAAGACGGCGGCGCCGATGAGGCCGACGCCGGCTGCGCCGATCAGGGCCCGTCCCGCCCGGCTGGTAAGCGCAGGATCAGCGGTGCGGCCCAGCCCGGCGGCACCGGCCAGGACCAGTGTCCCGGTCACCGCGAAGTTCGCGGTCTGGACCCGGCCGCGTGGCCCGAGCGCAAGCGAACTGACCGGATGGCGCGACGGGCGATACCCGTCCCGGGTAGCACCGTCGGTGAGGAATGTCGCGACGAAGACCGGCCCGGCAGCCAGGCCGCAGGACAGCAGTCCGCGAGTCCATCTCGCTGTCCGGCCATGCGCGCTGGCGGGTTCCACGAGCCAACACTAGCGAGCCTGGGCGGCCAGGACAGAACTCCGCCGGATCAGCAGCGCAGGCAAACCCGGCAAAGCAGCCATTGGAATGCCCCGAGGGGAAGCCTGAGCGTACCGCGCCTAGTCGCTTTCATCGTCTGGCTCAGGGCCGTAGTTCCGGCCTGAGCGCGGTGCCGGTCATGGCCCGCTTGGCTGGGCATCGGTGTCGGCGATGCCCGGGGGGACGACCTTGCCTTGCTCGATGTCCTGCGCCAGTCTGGATCTTGCGGCCAGGATCCCCTCGTCCAGCACGCCGGAGCCCGCCGCCCGCGAGATGACGTCACCGCCGGGGCCGCGCAGCACCATCGCGGAGCCGACCGCGAGCACCGCGCCGGCGATCGGCCCTGCGACATACACCCAGTAGCTTGTCCAGTCACCGCTGACCAGGGCGGGACCGAAGGAGCGGGCCGGGTTCATGGAGACGCCGCTGACCGGCGCTGCCCACAGGCCGGCTAGGGCGATGTAGGCGCCGACGCCGAACGCGGCGATGGCGCCGACATTCTGCGCGGCCGACGCGGTGCCCAGGATTACGCTGACCAGCAGCGCGGTGAGCACGATCTCCATGAGCAGGGCCTGCCAGTTCTTGTACCCGGGGCCCGGCAGCGTCGCCCCCAGATGCTCGATGTTCCCGAACACCAGGCGGAGAAACAGGCAGGCCAGCGTCGCGCCGATGAGCTGGATGAGGATGTAGCCAGGGACACGCTTCCACGGGAAGTCCCCGCGCAGCGCGAAGGCCAGCGACACGACCGGGTTCAGGTGCGCGCCAGAGACGGCGCCCATGAACAAGACGACCGCCGTCACCATCAGGCCCGGGGCGACGACGGCGGCAGCCAGGCTGATCTGGCCCTTGGCGTGCAAAAGCCCCCCGCCCGCGGCGGCCAGGACCAGCGCGAAGGTGCCCAGCAACTCCGAGAACAGCCGCCGCCATTCCTTGCGCGGGTTGTCGAAGTCCCGACGATCCCCGAACTCGAGCATCAGCACGTGCTGCGTGCGCGGGAAGGCCGATCCCAGGACCGTCGGGTCCATCCGCTGGACCGGCGCGCCGCTCACGACGTCCGCTCCTCGTGCGCTCCCGCGCGTGGCCGGACCATCCTCCTGGCCAACAGGCACGTTGTCTGTCACGCCCCGGTCCTTCCCGTCAGGCGAAGAGGCTCTGCACTGAGGCTCGCAACCCCACGCCCAATCCTCGCCCGCGCGATCACAACGGTGCCAGCCGCCATGCGCTCGCGCATCCTAGTTGACTCAATCGCCGGCCCGATCGTTGCTGGCCAACCCTGAGGCCAGGACACGCGAGCGAGCCAGATCGGTTGGCAACAGATCGACTTATCCGGCACAGGACATCCTGCTCGTACATGCAGATGACGGGACTAGCGCGGATGCGTCAGCGCGCTGTCAGTTCGTCGACCGACGCCTACGCATGGCCGCGAAGAACGGCAGGTAGGTTCTGGAGATGGAGATCATAAATCTGGGTCAGGCGGACGGACTGCCGCCCGTGGATTGGGCCGTCGTTGTCGAGAAGCTCGATGCGGGGTCGACACCGCGACCGGACGCGGCGAATTCCCGCACGACGTGGCTGTCCACCGTCAACGAGGACGGCAGCCCGCATGTGACTGCAGTCGGTGCTCTCTGGGTGGATGGCACGTTCTGGTTCCAGACGAGCGCGGGTACGCGCAAGGGACGCAACGTCGCGCGCGATCCGCGGTGTTCGATCGCGGTGTCGATCCGCGATGCGGACGTCGTGATCGAGGGTGACGCGGCGCGGGTAACCGAGCCGGGCGCAGTAGCGCGCATTGCGAAGGCATGGGCGGATAACGGCTGGCCGGTGGAGCCCGATGAGAGCGGGTCGGGCATCACTGCCCCGTTCAACGCACCGTCGCAAGGACCACCGCCGTGGAACGTGTACCGCATCGAGCCACGCTCGGCAACCGTGGTCTCGGCGACGGAACCGGGCGGCCTGACCCGCTTCCGCTTCTGACGCTGTCCGGGCTAGGAGACGGCCCATTCGAGCCCGGCCGGGAGAGCTAGCCATCCGCTCATGGCGCGGACAGGGCGCTGACCGCGACCTGTGCGACAAAGAAGAGGACCTGACCGGGGATAAGACCGATGAGGGCGACAGCGGGCTGATCGCCCGGCTGGCGCGGGAGCTGCACTGCTATGTGCCGGAGCGGCTGGAGGGGGCGTGGGCCGAACTGCGGGATGAGGGGCGGCGCCGCGCGCAGCTGATCACCAGCGCGACCGCGGCCAAGCAGCTGATCCGCGACAAGCTGGGCCTGGTCGCCCCCGCGCTGCTGGAGTCCGCGTGCGAGCCGTTGGACTCCGCGACCTGGCTGGCGTCGCTGGAAGTGGTGCTGGAGCGCTGCGGCGGGGAGGTGGCCGCGGTGACCGTGATGGGCTATGAGGCGTTCGCCGCCGCGGTGGCCGCCGTGCTGCCCGGCTGGGGCGGCAAGCGGGTCGGCGGGACCTGCCGTCAGCTGTTTTCGGCGCTGGGTGACGGCCGGGGAGTTGCGCGGATGCGGCGGGCGGCGCTGCGCCGCGCCCGCGGCGCGCTGGCGGACCTGAAGTATGCCCGGGCCCGCCGCGAGCAGGCCGAGGCGGACATGATCGCGCTGCTGTCCGAGCTGGGCGTGGACGCCGGCCGGATCTGCGAGATTCCCGGCCTGTCCCCGGTAACGCTGGCCGCGATCCTGGCCGAGACCGGTGACCTGCATAAATACGAATCGTCGTCGTCGGTAGTCAAGCATGCCGGGATGTCCCCGGCCCGCAACGAGTCCGGCAGCTTCCGCGGCCAGGCCAAGATCTCCCGCCGCGGCCGGCCCGGGCTGCGGCTGGCCGCCTGGCGGGCCACCTGGGCCGTGCTGCGGCACTGCGCCGTCCTCGCCGCCAAGCACGCCGCCCTGACCAGCCGCGACGATGACAGCAAGCTCACCCCCGAGCAGGCCCGTGCCGCCTGCGCCGCGTCGCTGCTGCGCTGGATCTGGTCGCTGACCGTGCACGGCACCCGCTGGGATGCCCGGATCGCGGCCGGCGAGCTCGGCCACCACCACGCCATGGCCGCATAACCGCAGGCCGGGCCGCTAGCCAGGCACAATGCCGGCAGCGGCCGCGCGAACACCGCAGGCCATTTCCCCACGGGGGGAGCGAGCCCGCCCGGACGTAGAGGACCACCTCGCCGGAAACCCAGGGCAGCTCCCCCCGGCCCGCCCGGGGCCCTCACCAGCCCGGTTGAACGCTGTAGGGACCCCAAGCCCGCTTGAACTACGTCGAGCGCAGGAGCCCCGGGCCGCGTCCGCGCGCAGCGCCGCATCTCCGCCCCGGCCCCGCTCGCCAGGGCGCCCGCCAGCATGCCCGCAAATCAGCCCACGCCCCGCACCAGCCCTGCACCTGCGTAAACACCCGGCAGGACGCAGCAAAACCCTCAGTTCAACCGCTGAAATCACGTCCCGGAACCGCTTGACAAACCTCCTCTTACCTGTTTCCGCGGAGACGTCTTGTGCATGGTTTCACAATCCGCTTCTGCGGAAACGCATTCGGCCGCGGGTGGCATAGGAACGCCCTGTCGTGCCGCTGATCGGGCACGTGTTCCTGATGTTTACGATGCGTGCGCGAGGGTCATTCAGGCATGCCAGCAGAATTGCCCCTGAAAGCTGGCGCACTCAACCCGCCAGCGCGGGGAGCAGCTGACCGGGGATCAGTGGTCGGGTTCGTATTTGAAGGAGAGCTGGAGCTTGGTGCGATAGGTGATCGCCCCGCTCTCGTCGAGATGAATGTCCTGCTTGACGACCTCGGCTACCCGCAGATCGCGGAGCGTCCCGCCGGCGGTTCTGACCGCCTCCGCCGCCGCGTCTTCCCATGAAGTACTGCTCGTCCCGATGATCTCGGTGACCCTGTACACACTCATCACGCTCTCCTTTACCACGGGCGGCCCGCTCCGGGCTGCTGCCGTCAGCTTGTCACATAGCCACCTTGCCCGGTCATCGATGCAGGCAGGTGATCGCCGAGAGCGACGGCCGAAGTGGCCGACGCTTGCGGCTTCACCGGTGACCGCGGTGCCGGATCCTCAGCCGCGTCCATGATGATCGTTGCGCGATGGCTGACAGGCAGTCGCGCTCGGCGTCCTCACGAGTTGAGGTTCCGCCGCCGTTGACGTGCAGGGTCGGCACGCGGTTCTTGACGTCGGCGAGCGGCATCTGCTCGGACAGTGACATGGCTAAAAGTATGGCTAAATTACCGGTCGGCAGCCGGGCGGCGGACGTCCTCATCTGCGATTAGCGTGGTGCTGGCCGTTCTGGCCAGGTCTGGGCTTCGGACCTATCCCCAGAAGATAGCGGTGGGGTCGCGGTCGATCTCGTCGAGCAGATCATCGATCCGGGCTGATGGCGTTATCCGATCGTAGAGGTGGAAGCGGAGGTGACGATCGCGCCAGTACAGGGACCACTGCCTGGTCGCCTTGGTGTAGCGCAGCCGGGCGATCGGGAATCGCGTCCACTCCGTGCCCATATCTGCACGCCAGGGTGGCCTGCACTCCACGATCGTCAGGTGCCGAGGCGTCACGTCGTACTCCACCTTGACCTGGCTCCGGACGTGTTCAGGGACCCGCTGCTGGCACCAGCGCCGAACCCGCGCCGTATCCAGCTCCGGCAGTCCTGTTTCGGGCACCTTGACAGTCTGCCAGCGATACTCCCGTGAACGACCGGATCTGCCAGGGTGTCGGCCCCGCGGCCTTTCCGGTCGTGGCGAGCGATCTCGGTATCGGATCAAGATGAAGTCACCGACTGGCCCCTAGGCTCTCGCGCCGACGGGCCTATCCTGATGAACACCTTGCGGCAGCCGGATGGACCGCCACGCGCCGCTGGCCGATCGGAATCGTCAGCTGGATGTTTCGCGGGCATCCGCACATGCCGCCCGTATGGGGCATTTCCTCGTGCTCTCTGAGAGGCGGGCAGCGGAGCCGCGTGATATCAGGGCAGGAGACGGCTGGCGTGCCGGGCGTAAATCTCGCGCATGCGGTCCGGGTCTGGCGGGGTGTCCGGCGTAAGCGCGGCACCGATTTCGCGCATGAAGGCCAGGGCGGGCTCCGGCGGGGCCCACAGGCCCAGCACCCGGGCCTCCTCCCCGAAGGGATTGCTGAAGCCGTGCCTGTTACCTCGGGACGCGACGAACATCGATCCCGGGGCCGCCTCCTGAGGCGCATCCTCGCCGACAACCAGCAGGCGCCCGCTGAGCACGTAGATCGCCTCATCGAATTCGTCGTGCGCGTGAGGGAGCGGCCCGGCGAAGTGAGGCGGGACGGTGAGCTCCATCGCGGCGAATCCAGGCGGCTGGCCGCCGTGACCCGCCAGGATGTGCATCGGCTGGCCGGCGTAGGAGAATGCCGGTCCTTCACCACGGTGTGCCAGCACGGTCATAGCCCTTTCTATCATCGGTGTCCGGCGCACCCGCTCATGCCGCCGCGCGCTTGACGAGCCGCGGGGTCGGGGGTTGTGGGGCTAGTCACCCCGCGTGACCCAGCAGCGGCGATCGATAGCTGTCCGGGCGATCTTGCGGGTTATGAGTCAAAGAAACTAAAATTATCGAATCATTCGATCCTGCCGCGGTGCTGAACGCGCGTGGCGGAACAAGAGGGGACCTGAACGCCATGTCCGATCTTCCCGACGTGCTGCGGCTGACCGATATGGGCGAGGGACGGTTCGAAGTCACCCAGCCGGCTGAATCGGCGGAGGGCCGCGACGTCGTGTTCAGCGGCCAGTACATCGCCCAGATGCTGATGGCGGCTGAGGCCAGGGAAGAACGCCAGAAGTCGCCTCGCTCGATCCATACGTTGTTCTCCCGGGTCGGCTCCTATACCAAGCCAATCGAGTTGCAGGTGGAGGTGCTGCACACCGGGCGGACCTGGGGGAGTGACACGATCACCGCCTACCAGGACGGGCGGCTGCTCTGCCGCTCGCTGGTGCTGATGACCTCGCAGGACCCCGACCTGATCCGGCACCAGCCGGACCTGCCAGCCGATCTGCCGGGTCCCGAGGAACTGGAGTCCAAGCCCAGCGGCCTGGCCTTCCCCGAGGCGGACTGGCGCCCGGTGCCGGGCGACCGCGCCGTGGACGGTGTGCCGGTGATGTACGCCTGGCACCGATTCGGCCAGGCCGTGGGCACTCCCGCTGCGAACCAGGCCGTGCTGAGCTGGTCCACGTGCGGCAACATCATCGGGCTGGCGTTCAGCCCGCACCGGGGCGCGGTCGACATCAGCCAGGCGCACCGCACGCTCAACACCGGAGTCATCGGCCACACGATCCACTTCGCCGAGCCGTTCGACGTCTCGCAGTGGCTGCTGCTGGCGCACTGGGCTGACAAGGCGGCGAGCGGCCGGGTCCTCGGCCGGGGGCAGGTCTTCACCCGGGACGGCGAGTTGGTCGCCGAGTTCTCCCAGGACGCGATGGCAAAGGCCTCGGACAGAGAGGTGGACTGGCAGCACGCGATGTGAGCCTGGGAATCTCGGCTTCGAGCTAGGGCTGCGGCGGCAGACCGGCGAGCGCGGGCATGGGCAGACCCGGCGAGATGGGCTGGGCGGGGTGATACTGGCCCGGTGAGGCTCAGCAGGCTGGCGGCGGCCAGCGGCGTCGCGGGTCCGGTGCTGTTCACCGCGGCGTGGGTGGTCAGCTCATTGCGTCAGGCCGGTCATTCCGTGGCCGAGGTGCAGCTGAGCGGCCTGGCCGCGGAGGATGCCCGGGATCCGCAGATCATGATGGCGGGTTTCTTGGTGCTCGGCGTCGGCACGGTGGCGTTCGGCGCCGGGCTCGGCCGGGTGACCGGGCCCAGGTCGGCTGGCCGGTGGCTGGTCGTGGTGGCTGGCGTGGCGAGCGTGGCCGCCGGAGTGTTCCGGCGCGATCATTTGCTGCTGGCCGGCCCGGGTTTCGCCGGCGAATCGTGGCATAACCAGGTGCACGATGTGGTCAGCGGCGTCGCGTACGGGGCGATGCTCGCGGCACCTCTGCTGCTGGGGCGCCGCTTGCGTGATGATCCGGATTGGGCGGTGCTGAGCCGCCTGGTTCAGGTGCTCGCACTGGCCAGCGCGGCGGCCCTGGCGGTCTTCGCGTCCGGGATCGCCGGGCCGTACAACGGCGTGGTGCAGCGGATCGCGGTGACGCTTGGGCTGACCGCCGAGATCCTCCTGGCCGGGCGGATGCTCACCCTGCCGGATGGGCCAGCCCCGGCCCGGCGCGCTCCCCAGGCCGGTGAGAGCAGGCCCGCAGCTGATACGCTGACCGATATACCTTGACGTCAAGATAGATGCGGGGCCTCGGTGATCCATCACGTTCAGCTGGCCTGCCCGCCTGGCAGCGAAGACGCGCTGCGTGACTTCTACAGCCGTGTCCTGGGCCTCGGTGAAGTAGCTAAGCCGCCCGTGCTGGCGGCGCGCGGCGGCTGCTGGTTCCGGGGTCATGGCATCGAACTGCACCTGGGCGTGGACCAGGACTTCCGCCCGGCCCGCAAGGCCCATCCGGGCTTGCTGGTCCGCCATCTGGACGCCTGGGCTGACCGGCTGCGCGCCGAGGGCGCTCCTGTCCGGTTCGACGGCGACTTCCCGGGGATGCGCCGCTTCTACACCGAGGACCCGCACGGCAACAGGCTGGAATTCCTCGAACCCATCGGCGAGGGCTGACCCCACTTCCTCAGCTGACCGCAGGCCAGGCGGCCATGCCCGTCACCGTCTCCGCGGAAGCGCTTTGTGCGCGAATTCACAAGCTAGGGAACTCAGCAGCCGCATCCTGGCGGTGAGAGCGATCCGGGTAGCCGTCGTCATCACCACGCGGAGCTTCATCGTCGGCTGACCCGTTGAGGCCGGCCTGGCGCCCGGCTGTGTCCAGCTAGGCCGGCGTGGCGATTACCGCGTAGCGGTCACGGGCATCGTCGAAGTCGGTATCGATTTCCTTCAAGCCCGCCGCCACGAGCCGTTCGCGCAGCTCGTCGAGCGTGAAGGGATGGAAGCCGATCCGGTACTCGTGCGGCTGGATCCGGCTGCCGTCTTCGAAGATGAAGACGAGATGGGCGACGTGCTCCTGGTCAAGGCGGTCCGGTATCTCCCAGGCGTACAGGACGATGCACCGGCGGCCGTGCCGGGTCACCACACTGTCGGCGAGCTGCACGATCCGGTGCTCGGCATGGAGCTTCTCCCAGTTGCGGGAATCGACCACCACGTGCCCGCCGGGGCGGACCATCTCCCGGAGCCCGGTGAGCGCACCGATCATGGCATCGCGGCCGGCGGCGTGCACGAGTGAGTTCCCGATGCAGAGCACGACGTCGAACCGTTCGCTGACGACCGCCGGAAGATCCGCCCACAGGCAGTGCACCACCGGGATCTCCAGCTGCTCGCTCCGGAACCGGGCCGCCGCTGCCGCTGTCATCGCGCTGCTTCCGTCGGATGCCCATACGCGATAGCCGCGGCGGGCGAGCGCCGCCGCGTTAATGCCCGTGCCGCAGGCCGCGTCCAGCACGACGCTGGCGTGGCTGGTCCGTTGCAGCAGGCGCGCCGTCGCGGGATGGTTGATGGCCAGACCGCGGGCCAGCGTGTCGTCATCGAAGATCCAGTCGTAGTCGGCCGCGAGGGTCTCGTAGTAGTCAGCCATGACCGTAGCCTGCCAGAAGGGGCTGGCCAGGCATCTGACCCGGGTGCGCTTTGACCAGGCCAAGCACCGGGATGCTTAGCGCGCGGACCCGAGACTTTCGCGACCCATGCCGAGGGCTCAGCCCTGAGCCCTCGGCATCGGCTCGGCCAGGGCGGCCCGCCACGGGGCCGGGTCGAAGGGGTCGGCGAAGTACTGGGTCTCATGGGCGACGAAGCCGCCGGTGAACTCCATGATGCTCACCGAGTAGGACGGCTTGCCGTCATAGGTGATCACGCACTCGCTCACCCAGAGGTCCCCGCCGCCGCTGATCCGGAGCACGGTAAAGTGCCGGTCCGCCGGATGGCCGCCGCGCTGCGCCGCGATGGTCGCGCGGCTGCGGAAGCGCTCACCGGACTGCGGGTAATCCAAGATCGCGTCCGTCGCGTAGATGGCGTGCTCGGTGGCGCTGTCTCCGCTCTCAGAGGCCTGCCAGTGCTCCGTGATCCTGGCCCTGGTCTGAGCATCACTGGTCTGGGCGTCACTGTCCATCGTCTTGCTCCTCGGGTCGGGCGGGCGTGCTCGGCGGCGGGCTCTGGGGCAGCCGGGCGTGCTCGGCGGCCCGGCTGGCGCTAGACGACGTAGCCCGTGACATGTGCCTCGCCGTTGGCTAGGTCCACCGTGCCCCGGGCCCAGATCTGGAGCGGGTTTACCCACGCGTAGTCGGGCTCCGAAGTCGTCAGGGTCACGTTTTCGCGCAGGTCGCCCACGGGTGATCCCTTCGTGAAGCGGGCGACGCCATCGGCATAGAGCGCGATCTTCTTGTCATCCTCGGTCGTGATCTCGGCATGGATGTGGAGTTGAACGCGACCATCGGGACGGATGTGGAGGTAGTCGGTCAGCTCAACCGTTCCGCGCAGCCGCCGGCCGGCAACCGGCCCCCGGAAGGTGAGGTCGTACCGGGCCCCTTGCGGGGGGATGTCTGCGCCCCCGGATAGCAGAACGTCCAGCGCGGGCACACCGTACGAAGTCACTCCGGTCGAGGAGATGGTGTACTCGTAGATCAACTCGCCGGGCATCTGTTCCGTCATGACCGGATGCTCTCTTCTTGCTCAGGGCCTGGTCGAGCTCGCGGCGGGAGCTGATGTCCAGCTTGGCGAACACCTTGCCCAGGTGCCACTCCACGGTACGGGCGCCGATGAACAGCTGGGCGCCGATCTCCTGGTTGGTGCGTCCCTCCCGGGCCAGCTGGGCGATCTCCTCCTCTTGCGGCGTCAGGTCGGCGCGGGTATCTTCGCTGCGCTTGCGTACCTTCTCGCCGGTCGCCTGGAGCTCGCGCCGCGCGCGCTCGGCGAACGCCTCGGCGCCCACGGACGCGAACGCGTCGAACGCGGGCCGCAGCTGGTCGCGGGCCTCGACCCGCCGGTTCTCCCGGCGCAGCCATTCGCCGTAGACCAGGCGCGCCCGGGCCAGGTGGGTCGCCATCCGGGTTCTGCCCAGCAGGTCGATCGCCTCGCGGTATTCCGCTTCTGCGGCGCGTCCGCCGGCTACCAGCGCCCGGGATCGCGCCGCCGCCCCGCAAGCCCAGTTGCTGGCGCTCGCCGCGGCGACCTGCGACAGCTGGTCAGCCGCCGCGCGGGCACGTTCCTGCTGGTCGCTTCGTGCCGCGGCTTCCACCAGTTCATACAGGGCCCACGGCGAGATGACGATCTCATCGACGGCGCTGGCCCGGTCCGCTGCCTCGGCGGCGGCCTGGTAGCTGGCCTGGCCGTTGTTCAGCACCGCCTGCGCGTAGTCCGTGTAGGTCAGTGCCGCGCCCTCGCCCCGGTCCGAGGCGCCCCGGGCCATCTCCTCGGCCAGGTCGGCCGCGCCCGGCGCGTCCCCGCGCCACGCGGCGAGCACCAGCGGGACGTAGGGCAAGGTGGCCTCTCTGGCTCCCGAGTCGGCGCCCTCACGCTCCATCAGCAAGGCCGCCGCCTTCGATAGCTCGCCGGCCTGGACGTGGATCTCCGCGAGATAGTCCAGCGCGAATGGAAGCCAGCTGAGCGTGCCGTTCGCACGCGCCAGCCGGACCTGGCCGTCGGCGAGCTCGAACCACGCCTCGTCGTCCCACATGTCCATGGCCACGATGTTGTACGAGACGGATAGCCAGTCCAGCTTGAGCGGCTGAGCCCGGTATAGGCGCAGTGCTTCCTTGAGCGTGGGGGCGGCGGCCACGTACCCGTCGGCTAGGCGCACGGCGAGGCCGTGGATCAGCAGCTGCGAGTGCGGCGGCGGCTGCGACCCGGAAGGCGGCAGCAT
Organism: uncultured Actinomycetes bacterium; assembly: GCA_963790065.1. Classification (GTDB taxonomy): domain Bacteria; phylum Actinomycetota; class Actinomycetes; order Streptosporangiales; family Streptosporangiaceae; genus Palsa-504. The sequence goes on from CAWBNK010000010.1 coordinate 66,217, forward strand.
CACAGCTCTCGCGGCGCGCGCCACCTGCCCCGCGTCTTGTCCGGCCGCGAGCCGTCCGGCGTAGATCGCGGCCAGCAGGGCTTCGAGATAGGTCTGACGGGCCATTTCGGCGTCCAGGCTCTGGATCCGCTGCGCTGCCTGCAGCATGAGCGGCGGCGCGTCGCTGCCCCGTCTCAGCGCGAACGCGATCTGCGCCCGCATCCGCTGCACGCGCGCCTCGTCCAGCTCGCTCAGCGGCCCGACCTCAGCCGTTACCAGGAGGGCTTGCGCGGCCTCGAAGTCTCCGGCTGCGTACTTCGCCCCGGCCGCCGTCAGCGCCCGTGCGGCCCGCTGGCCCAGGTCCGGGGTGAGCGCCACGGCTCGCGCCCAGAAGGCTGCGGCGGCGGCTACCCCGCCTCGGCGCATCGCACGGCTGGCCGAGCTGATGAGCTCCTCGGCCACCGCCTCGTCCGGCCCGGCCGTCGCGTGCGCACAGTGCCACGCCCGGCGGTCAGGGTCGGCCAGCGGATCGGTCACTGTGGCCAGCGCCTCGTGTACGGTCCGCCGGTCATCGGCGGCGGCGGTCCGGTAAGCAGCCGAACGCACCAGGGGATGCCGGAAGCGCACGTTCACACCGAATCCCACCAGGTCGGCCGCGGCGGCCAGGTTCATGGTCCCGGTGTCCAGGCCGAGTATCCGAGCCGCCCGCAGGATCAGCGCCGGGTCGCCGACCGGATCGGCCGCCGCGAGCAGGATCAGCCGCTGGACGTCGGCGGGCAGCTCAGCCAGGCGTGCGGCGTACTGATCTTCGATGCGCCTGGGCAGGTCTCCCGGGTCCGGGAGAGCGAACCCGCCGGCCAGATCGGCGGCGCTCCGGCCTCGGTAGAGCTCGAGCAGGGCCAGCGGATGACCCTGTGTCTCCTCCAGAATCCGGGCCCGGACGCTCTCGTCGAGCGGACCTGAGATGACCGTCGCCAGCAGCGCCCGAGCCGACTGTTCATCCAGTCCGCCCAGCTGCAGTTCGGGCAGACCCGCCAGGAAATCCGGCGCGGGCGCTCCCGGGGCCGGCGTCCGGACCGCGAACACCAGCGCTATCGACTCCGCCAGCAGGCGGCGCCCGACGAATCCGAGGACCTGGGCCGAGGCCTGGTCGAGCCACTGCGAGTCGTCCACGATGCACAGCATCGGCCGATCCTCGGAGGTCTCCGCCATGAGGCTGAGCGCCGCGAGGGCGACCATGAACCGGTCGGGTCTGTCGCCGGAGGCGAGCCCGAACGCGACGCTGAGCGCGCGACGCTGAGGCTCGGCCAGCGACCCGAGCCCGCCGAGCATCGATGCGCACAGCTGGTGCAGCCCGGCGAAGGGGAGCTCCATCTCCGACTCGACGCCGGCCACTCGGGCCACCGCGAAACCGGATGCCTCGGCGGTCAGCTGGCGCAGCAGTTCCGTCTTGCCGATGCCCGGCTCTCCCCGCACGACCAGGACGGCACTACGGCCCCTGCGCACGTTCGCGACGAGCCGTCTCAGGATCTCCAGCTCGCCGGTCCTGCCGAACAACCGGGGAGGAGGATGCATGTCACACCGACCATCCGCAGCGAGGGCTAGGGGAGAAGCTTGGCCTCAACGCTACTCGCCACCTCTGACGGGCCGCAACGGGCCACGTGCCACCCCGGACCACCAGGCACGCCGGCCTAATGGCCCGCGGTCTGGCCGCCGTCGATGTGCAGGATCTCGCCGGTGATGTAGGGCGAGGATTCCAGGAACAAGATGCCGTCGACGACGTCGCTGACCTGGCCGACGCGCCCGAGCGGGGGAAGCTGGTCGCCGAGCCCCTCGTAGCTGTCGGCCGGGTACACCGGGGTCTGGATGATCCCGGGCGAGACGGCGTTGACCCGGATGCCCCGCGACGCGTACTCGACGGCCAGCGACCTGGTGGCTGCGGCCAGGCCGCCCTTGGTCAGCGCGGCCAGCGCTGAGGGCGAATGCGAGTTCGCGACCTCGGCCATGGTGGCCGAGACGTTCACCACGTGGCCGCCGTACTGCCTCACCATCTCGGCGATGACCCGCTGGGTCAGCCAGAAGAATCCGCCCAGGTTGACCCCGGTAAGCAGGGCGTAGTCCTCGGCGGTGTAGTCGGTGAACGGCTTGGAGACGAACACCCCGGCGTTGTTGACCAGGGTGTCGATGCGGCCGAACCGCTCCAGGGCAGCCTCGACGATCCGGTTGGCGGTTTCAGGCTTCGCGATGTCGCCCTCGACCGTGAGCACGTTCGGGCCCGCTGACGGCTTGATCGTCCGGGCGTTGGCCACCACTGCCCAGCCGCGCCCGAGGTACCCGGCCACCAGGCCGGCGCCGATGCCCTGCGAGCCGCCGGTGATGATGGCGACCCGCCGGTCGTTCCCGGTCATGAGATGATCCTCGCCGGGTCGCTCGGGTGCGGGCTGAGCGGTGTGGTCTCGACGGTCATCCACGGGTCCATGGGCAGCGACCTCAAGAACGCCTCCATCTCGGCGGGGTCGCCTGCGTTCCACAGGCCCAGCGCGCGCGAACGGCCGGGCAACCTCCACAGCCGCAGCAGATGCCCCTGCCCGGCCAGTTCCTTCGCCCGCTGCGCCTCGCGCGCCTCGGTGTCGTCCACGGCCTCGCCGGGCGTGCCCTCCGGGACGCTGATGGTGAAGGTGGTCAGGAACTCGGTACCCGCGTTCCTGGGCGTCAGCGCCGGGTCGTTCGGGTGCGGCGCGAGCGGCGTCACCTCATCGGTACGCCACACCCGCAGCGGCATCGAGGCCAGGACCTCCTCAAGCTCGCCGTCGTCCGCGGCGGCGAACAGCCCGAGCGAGCGCCATTCGCCCGGCCGCAGCGGCGGACGCCACAGACGCACCAGGTGCCCCGCCGCGGCCAGTTCGCGCGAGTGGGCGGCCTCGCGGGCGCGGACGTCGTCGACGGCCTGGTCCGTCGTGCCGTCCGGGACGTGGGTGGTCATTGTGACGAGGTACTCCATGGCCGGCTCCTCCTGGTGCTATGGAAGTGAACCACGGTCCGTTCGGTGCAAAAGAACTTCAATTATTCCGAACGGACCGTGGTGTTACGGTCTGCGTACGGTCGGCCTCGAATCGCATGGCCACGGCCCTGGCTCCGATCCTTTGGTCCGCTCGCTTCCACGGTCGCGGCTGCGCCGTGCAGTCGCACCCGTGAACACCCCGGGCGGTTGCCCTGGTCTCGGGCCATACGCGCTGTGGGAGGCTGCGCCTACCAGCAGCGAGGAAGCCGGTCGTGGCGCCGGTCCTGGTCGCTGACGCACGGTGGAGTCATGGAATCCTCCGCGAGCGCTCCCGCCGGCCCGGGCCCGCCAGCCCGTCATGGTCTTCGAAGCAACGTAATCCGGTGGTCAAGCGAGCGAGCCAGGTACGGAAGCACCTGGGCAGGTTCCTGACTGCTGATCCCGGGCGATTCGCCGGCGGCTCCGCGCTGAGTGACCCGCTCGGCCTGCTGGCGGTCGAGCGGGAACGCCTGGCTGCGCTGCGGTCGCCGCAGCATGACGGGACTCCTCCGGCGGCCGCGGCCGCGGACCAGAGCACTCAGCCGGGCCCTGGGTATGCCGGCTGCGCTGGCAGTCGCAGGTAGGTCGCCTGCAGGCCCGCCGGGCTAGATTCCGGCCTCGTGTATGCGGAGTTCGGCTACGCACTCCGCGCTTCCGCAGGTCCGGCCCGAACCCAGGCGAGGCCTGCCGCACCGGCAGGCGGGCCGCAAGCGGGCCAGCCAAGCGCTATACGCCAGCAGCTCAGCGATGCCGCCCGGGTTCGGAACGGAGACGACCGGCCGGATCCGGCCGCCGGGCAACGCCAGCCATTCCCGCGGTCTGTCTGTCGCGGGGTCGTCAGGCACGCTACCCATGACCACTATTTTCCTCTGTTCCTTAAGCTCGTGATCTCCAGGCCCGAGCAGGCCCGATCGGCGGCATGATGGGCGGTTTACTCTATGCCGAAGCGTCCCTGGCAGGATCGGATGGCGGCTAGCGTCCTGATCGCCGCGTAGTCTCGGGCGATGACCGGCGGAGGGGCCGCGGTTTGGGCGGGGAGCCTGGTACTGCATAGGTTGAGGCGCACGCTGCCCAGCCAGCCACCGTCGTTAAAGCGCAACTGAGGAGAGGACGATTATGAGCATCAGCAGGCCGGAGATCGATTTTCCGGGCGGCGAGCCGCCGACCGGGCTGCAGGTAACCGACATCTGGGAGGGAGACGGCAGTGCGGCCGGCCCAGGCGACCTGGTCACGGTGCACTATGTCGGGGTGGCGTTTTCCACCGGGGAGGAATTCGACGCAAGCTGGGATAGGGGCGACCCGTTGCAGTTCCGGCTCGGCGCCGGGCAGGTCATCGCCGGCTGGGACCAGGGCGTGGCGGGCATGAAGGTAGGCGGCCGCCGTCAGCTGGTCATCCCGCCGGACCTGGCCTACGGAGACCGGGGCGCCGGGCACGCGATCGCGCCGGGCGAGACCCTCATCTTCGTATGCAACCTGGTCTCGACCTGAAAGCCTCGTAGTCGCGGTCCCGCCGCTGACGGGCTTGTCCCGCCTAGCTCAGCGGCGGCGCTGCCGCGCAAAGCGGCTGATGGCGAGGCGCCAGCCTACTGAGTGCCTGCGACCTCGTAGTGGCTCACCGTCAGGTCACGCTCGATGAGGAACTGGTCGTCGTCGGGATAGAAGACAGCCACGTCGATATCCTGGCCGGCGAAGGCTTCGATAGCTCGCCGGGACTCCCAGAAGCTCACCGTGACGAATTCGGCCCGGTCCCCCTCGGTCCGCCAGAGCAGCCAGGCCCCGCGGTTGCCCGGCGTGCCCTGGTAGCCTTCGATGCCGGTCCGCTGCACATACGCCGCATACGCTGCAGCGTCCTCCGCCCGGACCGCTCCGCGCCAGATTCTCGCCATCATGTTTGGGTACTCCCGGATCTGCAGAAAACGCCGACCTAGCAGGCACTGCCCGCCAGCATCAGCTCAAAACAGGGCCCCCCGCCGGCGGCCGAGAAGACCGGGAAATCGTGGCGGGCAGCCCACGCGGTGCGTGGTTGGGAATCTGCGGCTGGGCGCATCCCTGATCGCGGTCAGGGTCAGACCCTGATGCCTTCGGGGGTACATATCAGGGTGCGAACCGGGCTGATCCCGATCGACCGCGGCCGCCGTGGGCGGCAGCCTTGAAGCATGAACCCTTTCCCGCAAACAGCGGACCTGAACGGAGACCGATCATTATGCCCGGGATCATCGTCTTTGCCCTTGTCGCCGTCGTGGCCCTGATCGTCCTCGGCTTCGCCGTGCACCTGTTGTTCTCGCCCTGGATTCTGGTGCCCATCGCCATCCTGGCCTGGATCAAGTTCCGGCCGCGCCGCTCCCAGCAGTAGCCTCGGCGCCGGGCCACCCCGCTGTCCGGTCGGCACTGCGTGTGCCGCCGGGCAGCGCTGTCCCAGCTTCAGGGGCCCGGGCTGCTGGGCCGTGTCCCGTAGGCCGTAGGCGGTCCCGTAGGCGCCGCAGCGGATCAGGCTTCGCCGTCCCCGCCTTGTGAGCTACCGGACACTCGGCGATCGCCCCGTCAACGAGCTCCACCCGTATCTTGCCCTGGACCACGGGCTGGCCGTCCACCGCGCCAGCCTTGACTGCGCCGAGCGCACCATCGCCGAACTCCGTCGGCCGGCCGACGGCCGGTTACGCCCCAGGGGCCTCAGCCCCCGGCCAGCTCAGCGGGTGTGAGCGGCCGCAGCACATCGAACTCGTTGCCATCCGGGTCGGCCATGGCCACCCAGCTGACCTCGCCCTGGCCGATGCTCACCCGGCGGGCGCCGAGCGCTTCCAGCCGGGCGACCTCGGCGGCCTGATCGCCAGGCCGCAGGTCCAGATGCAACCGGTTCTTGACTACCTTGCCCTCGGGAACCCTCAGGAAAAGCAGATCAGGGGCGACACCATCCTCGAGGCTCCCCTCAGGTGGCTCGAGGACAACCTCATCTTCCGACTCGGACGTGCGCCGCCAGCCGAGCGCCGACTGCCAGAACGACGCGATCCTCGCCGGATCGCCGCTGTCGACACACAGGCACTGGATGCGTATATCCATCCTGCGACTGTGGTCGGCCGCGGGCGGCTTGTCGAATGGTTTTCGCCAACCGGCCTGGCTACGCGATGCGCACGCAAATCCTGCCGGTCAGGGCACGCCCCCCGGCCGCGGCTAGTATCGCGGCATGATCACCGGACTGCATGCGATCGTGTTCTCCCCGCAAGCCGAGAAGGTCCGCGCATTCTTCGCCGACGTCCTCGGCATGCAGTCGGCCGACGCGGGCGGAGGATGGCTTATCTTCGCCCTGCCGCCGGCCGAGCTTGCCGTTCATCCCGCTGACGACCACCGTAACGAGCTCTACCTCATGTGCGACGACATCAGCGCGACCCTTGCGGAGCTGAAGGCAAAGGGCGCCGAAATCGCGCAGGATGTCTCCGACCAAGGCTGGGGGCTGCTGGCCGCCATCCGCCTCCCGGACGGCTCGGAACTTCCCATCTATGAGCCCAGGCACCCATCCCCGCCTCGTTCCTGACCGAAGGCGCGGGTGCGAGTTCAAGCAGCAGCCAGAGGCCCCAGCCGGGCTAGCGGGCCCCGCGCACGGCGCGGACCACAGCCGCATGCTCGCGCATGGTCTCGGTGCCGTCCGCGCCGGGCTGGCGGCCGAACCCGCAGTACATCGCGACGCCGAAGTCGGGCAGGTAGCGCAACGCCGTCGCCTGCCTGCGCCGCAGCCCGGCTGCCCCGTCAATGGGCAGCACGATGCCCAGGAAGACCCGCGCATCGCCAGGCTCCAGGTCGGCCAGCGGCCGGAAGAAGCTGCGGTCCTCGCTGCGGAGGTAGCGCGGGCCGGCCAGGTGCAGCCAGTCAACCGGGCGCCCGGAGCTGGCCACCGCGAAATTCGCCATCCGCACCAGCAACGCCATGTCGCGCGCCTCGTACATCGGCCATTCCGGGAACGTCCCGTAGCACAGGTGGTAGCCGACCAGGACGTCCTCCGGGATCAGCCTGGTCAGCCGGGTGACCGGCCCGGCGAACCGCTCCCACGCCCCTTCCGGCGTCCAGGCCAGTACCCGTTCCAGGTCCTGCGTCTCGTAGGCCAGGTCCCACTGGAGCGCCAGGTCCGCGGGCGGAACGGCCTCGGTCAGCCGCCGCAGCTCACGGACCACCAGGTCCTCGAACGCCCGCTCCGCGACCGGGTAGTCGGCGGCGAAGTCGGCCTTGAACCCATTCAGCGCGCTGGACGGGAACGGCAGCCCCACCTGGAACCGGAGCTGAGCCGGGATGACACCTTCCTGGCGCAGCGCGCTGAACACCTGGTATCCGGCGATGGCGTCGTCGATGCGCGGCCAGGACTCCCAGTGCAGTTCGGTGACACCGGGTCGGATGCCGAATACCGGCGTCTCGTACGCGTGCCGCGGTATCCCGGTCGGCAACTCCGTCTCCTGCACCACGACGACGTCCGGGTTCGGCCGGACGAGCCGCTCCCGCTCGTAGCCGACCCAGGCCGCCCGGGGACCGGTCTCGCCGTCAGGCAGCGCGAATACCAGGTCGCCGAACAACCCGGCCGCGGTGCGAAGCGCCGAACCGGCCGAGTCCGCCGGCAGGCTCCCCACCAGCAGCAGCTCACTGTTCACCCGCGGCGCCATCGCCGCCTCCTTCCGTCGCGTACGTCCCATTAAACCCACCCGGCCCGGCGGCCGATGCGGCATCCTGGGGGCGTGCCGATCCGCTGGCTCACCATCTTCCTGGACTTCCCGGCCGCCGACTTCGGCCCCGGGGCGGCGTTCTGGCGCGACATGACCGGCAGCACGCTGTCGCCGTTCCGGGGACCGGCGGCGGAGTTCGCGACGCTGCTGCCGCCAGCCGGGGATGCCTGCCTGCGGGTCCAGCGCATCGCGGTTGGTGCTGGCGGCTGCCACCTCGACCTGCACGTCGATACCGCGACCGACCGCCAGCGCCTGGCCGAGGTGCACGCCGCGGCCGGGGCGCGGGTCAGGGCGGTGTTCCCGCACTGGACCGCGATGGCCGACCCCACGGGACGGCCGTACTGCCTGACCATACGCGCCCCGGAAACCGGCAAGCTCCCGGCCGCGACCAGGTAACTGCCCGGCCTGCAGGCCGCGGTCCAGACGTTCCAGTTCGCTCGCCCGGCGCAGGTCCTTCGGCCTGCCGATGGCGCGCCGCATGCGGATCAGGTCGGCGCGGTCCAGGTAGCGGACGACCAGCCCGTCCCCGGCCGCCGCGATGTGGCACCGGGCCAGGAAGTCGGTCACCGGAAGGTCGCCCCACGGCAAGGCCGGGGTACAGCAGTCCCCGCTGGCCAGGGCCGACCGGAACAGTACCTTGGGCAGGCCGAACGCCGCCGGGTGGCACGGCACCGGCCGGCCGTCCGCGTCGGCCAGGCTAGCCCCGGCCGCGACGAAGCCCGCCGCCAGGGCCGGGGCCTGCCCGCGGTCACCGTCCCACAGCAGGTCAAGGTCCCCGGTCAGATCACGCGACCCGTGCATGATGCCGGCCACCTGGCCCATGACCGCCACCACCGCGCCGTGCTCATGCAGGGCCCGCAATAGCGGCAGCGGGTTGAAGCCGATCGCGTCATCGGTGGCCACGGTCCCGGCCACGTCGTCGGCGTCCTGGTGGCTGAACCCGCGCCGCTCCCGGCCCGCGGTCGCCTCGGCCAGGCGACGCACGGCCTCCTCCAACCGCCCGATCGCCTCACTCATCCATGATCAGCTCGTCCCGGAGCAGGTCCATCAGCAGGCCGTCATGGAACTGGCCGTCGCCGCCCCGCTCGTACTGGCGCATGACGCCGACCGGCCGGAAGCCCACCTTGCCGTAGCTGCGGATGGCCTGGACGTTGGCCGCCGCCGGGTCGATGGTGATCCGGTGGTGGCCGCGCTGCTCGAACAGGAACCTGGCCAGCAGCCGGATCGCCTCGGTACCCACACCCCGGCCCTGGAACGGGCCGCCGAGGAAGATATCGATCCCGGCATGCCGGTACATCGGGGTGTCCTCCTCGACGTACTGGATGCCCCCGGCCACCTGCCCGTCGACCTCCATCACCAGCAGGACCGTGTCATCGCCGCCGCGCATGTCTTCCTCGAGGACCGCCTGCGGATCCGGTTCGCCCCACCACCGGGACACCGACGGATCGGCCAGGACCGCCCGCAACCTCGCGGCATCACCCGGCCCGCCCGGCCGGATCCTGACCAGCCGCCCCGTCAGCACCGGGCGCGGCCTCCCGCTCTCCTGTCGCTCCGTCATCACCGTCTCCCGCCCCGCTCGGGTCGCTGCCACCACCGCACGGATATCATGCGGCTCATGGCGGCAGCAGACCAGGGCCTCCCGGGGAACATCGGAGCGCCCGCCACCAGGGCGCTGACGGCGGCCGGGTACACCGAGCTGCGGCAGCTGGCCGACGTGCCGGCCGCCGAGCTGAAGAAGCTGCACGGCGTGGGCCCGAAAGCCATCCGGCTGCTGCAGGAGGCGCTCGTGCAGCACGGCCTCTCCCTCCGCTGAGCACCACACAAGCCGGGCGGCGCAATGGCTGAGCAGGCTCAGGAATGGTGGCGAGAGGCGATCCCCCGGTTCGGCATGCGGTCGCTGTTCCACGCCCCGCCCGATCAGATGATCGACGAACGATCCAGCTCGTGACGATGACCGGCCCCGGCCGCTAGCTCGTCTCTGCCGTGGGCTGCGGCTGCAAGCTCATGACCGCCGCCACCGGGGCCGGGATGAGCAGGCCCGCGATCATGCAGCAGATCAGGAACAGGGTGGCCATCGCGAACGTCCGGGTGAACCCGCCCAGGGCCGGCAAGCCGCGCACCGTGTCACCGGCCACGAAGGTCGCGGCGATCTGGCCCCCGACGGCGCCGCCGAGCGTGCGCAGCACCGTGTTCATCCCGCTGGCCACCCCGGTCTGGCTGGCCGGCACGGCCTGGACGATCAGGTTGCCCAGCGCCGCGAAGGCCAGCCCGATTCCCACCCCGAGCAAGGCCGAGCTGATCAGCATGTCGTACGGGTGCCGGCTGTTGAAGATCAGCCAGGCGCAGGCCACGGTGCTGACGGCCGCGCCGGCGATCAGCGCGCGGCGGGAGGTGAAGCGACGCTCGATCCGGCCCGCCATCGAGCCGAGCACGCCCATGCCGACCGAGCATGGCAGCAAGTACAGGCCCGCGGCCACCACTGACGCGCCGTACCCGAAGCCGGTGATCCTGGGCAGCTGGGCAAACTGCGGCAGCAGCAGGAACCAGGCGTACAGCCCGCCGCCCAGCAGGAAGGCGGCCAGGTTGGTGGTCCAGACCCCGCGCACGCGCATCATCGTCATGTCGACCAGCGGAGCGGGGCTGCGCACCTCCACCCGGATCCACCAGGCGCACACCGCCAGGCCCAGGCCCAGCAGCACCAGTGTGCGCGCGCTCGTCCAGCCCCAGGCCGTGGTCTGCGCGATCGCCAGCAGGACGGTCGACATGCCGACGGTCAGCAGCGCCGCCGCGAGCCAGTTGACCCGGCCGGGGGAGCGGACCTGCGATTCCGGGATGAAGCGCCAGGTGCAGAAGGCGGCCAGGACCATGGCCGGCAGCGGGATCCAGAACAGCCAGTGCCAGTTCAGGTGCTGGTCGATGAGCCCGCCCAGCACCAGCCCGAACCCTCCGCCGATCCCGAGGATCGCCGACATCAGCCCGATGCTGCCCGCCACCCGGTCCTCGGGAAACTCGTCACGGACGATCGCGAACGACAGCGGGAAGATGCCGCCCGCCACGCCCTGGATGATGCGGGCCACGATCAGGACCGGCAGCGAGCCAGAGACGGCCGCGAGCAAGGTGCCGGCCGCCAGGATCAGCAGCGTCCATATCAGCAGCCGCTGCTTGCCGTACATGTCGCCGAGCTTGCCGATGATCGCCGTGCCCACCGAGGCCGACAGCAGGAACCCGGTCAGCAGCCAGGTGACCCCGGTCTCGCTGGCATGCAGGCTACGCTGGATGGTCGGCAGCGCGGGGATCACCGCGGAGCTCAGCACCGAGTAGGCCACGGCCGCCATGCACAGGACAGCCAGGGTCACCCGGGGGCTAACGCCATGAACTGCGGGTGAATCGGGCTGCATCAGGTCACTCTAACTGAACGATGATTGCAAAAGTTTATAAGGTATGAGGCGCGAAACCCAGGTCAGCGGGCCGAACGGTCCCGGCCTCAGCAGGCACGTAAGGCTAGAACCTTGATGTTTGCCTTCGCCTCGGGTTGAGTACAGCCATGCCCGAGCTACCAGCTGCCCTGCGGTCATGGCACGCTTTCGTCGAATCGCGGGACCCGGCCCTCCTGGATGACCTGCTGGCCGACGACGTGGTGTTCCGCTCGCCGGCCGTATTCACCCCGCAGGAGGGCAGGGCGGTCACGACGCACTACCTGACCAGCGCGATCGCGGTGCTGGGTCCCTCGCTGCGGTACATCGGCCAATGGCACGACCAGGCCAGCGCGGTGCTGGAGTTCGAGGCCGAGCTCGACGGCGCCTACGTCCAGGGCGTCGACATGCTGCGCTGGAACGACGCCGGCCGCCTGGTCAGCTTCACGGTGCTGGTGCGCCCCCTGCGCGGGCTGCAGAAGCTCATGGAGCTGATGGCCCCGCAGCTGGCCGCGCGCCAGCCCTGACCCCCCAGAGCACCGTCAGCCCTCGGCGGCCCCGTCGCGGCAGGCCCGGACGAAGTCCCGCACCGCCTGCCGCCGGTCGCCGCGGCGCCAGGCGATCGCCAGCCGGGCCGGGTCCAGCCCGCTGACCGGGATGCACACGATGCCCGGCCGGGCGTAAATGGCCGCGTTGCCCTCGGACAGCAGCTTGACCGCCGCGCCTGACGCGACGACCTCGAAGGCTTCGTCGGCGCTGCTCACTTCCGCCACGACCCGCGGGGCCTGGCCGTCCCGCGCGTCGGCCGCCAGCCAGAAGTCGCGCAGCGATCCGGCCGAGACGGGCAGCGCGGCAAACGGCTCGCCGAGGATCTCGGCGAACTCGATCTCGCTGCGTCCCGCCAGCGGGTGGGAGGTGCTGAGCGCGACGAACCGGCGCTCGGTGGCCAGCACCGTGCTGTCGAGGCCGGGGTCATCGACCGGCAGCCAGACGAACGCCGCGTCGGCCGCGCGGTCCGCTAGGCCGCCGGTGGCATCGCCCCACCCGGACGACCGCAGCTCGACCTGCCAGCCCGGCTGGTGCTTGGCGAAGTGATCGAGGATCGCGGGGTACAGGTCGCGCCCGATCGAGGTCAGCGTGCCGACTCGCAGCACCCGCGCCTCCGCCGCGGCGGCGTCGGCCACCCCCGCGACCCCGTCGTCCCAGTCGCGGAGCAGGTCCCGGGCCAGCCCCTGCAACGCCGCCCCGGCCGCGGTCAGTTCGACCTGCCGCCGGTCGCGCCGGAACAGCTGGACGCGCAGCGTGGCCTCCAGCCCGCGGACCTGCTTGCTCAGCGCCGGCTGGGACAGGTGCAGCCGTTCGGCAGCCCGGGTGAAGTTCAGCTCGCCGGCCACGGCGAGGAAGTACCTCAGGTCCCGGAGATGGGCATCCATAGCCAACAGTTATCACAGCTTGTCTTGGACGCCGCGCCAGCTGCGACCCGATCATCGCTGTACGGGGGACACGACAGCCAAGGGAGCAGAACATGCGCTACACCCTGCTCGGCAACTCCGGCCTGCGGGTCAGCGACGTGGCCCTGGGCACCATGACCTTCGGCACGGACTGGGGCTGGGGCGCCTCGCCCGGCGAGAGCGCCAAGCAGTTCGAGCTGTTCGCCGAGGCCGGGGGCACCCTGATCGACACGGCCAACAAGTACACCGACGGCTCGGCCGAGGCCATCCTCGGCGACCTGATCGCCGCCGACCGGGATCACTTCGTGGTCGGCACCAAGTACTCGCTGAACCTGCGCGACGGCGACCTCAACGCGGGCGGCAATCACCGTAAGAGCCTGGTGCAGGCGCTCGAGGCCTCGCTGCGCCGGCTGCGGACCGGCTACGTCGACGTGCTGTGGCTGCATGCGTGGGACTACCTGACGCCGCCCGAGGAGGTGATGCGGGCCCTGGACGACCAGGTCCGCCTGGGCAAGGTCTTGTACCTGGGTATCTCGGACACGCCCGCCTGGGTGGTGGCGCAGCTGCAGACGCTGGCCGCGGCGCGCGGCTGGTCGCCGTTCGCCGCCCTGCAGGTCGAGTACTCGCTGGTCCAGCGGGAGGTGGAGCGGGAGCTGATCCCGATGGCCCGCGGCCTGGGCCTGGGCGTGCTGGCCTGGGGCCCGCTCGGGGCGGGCGTCCTGTCCGGCAAGTACGCGAACCAGGCCCCGCCCGGCCAGCGCCGCCTGGACGGCGTGGACCCCGGCCGGCTGGCCGTGGCCCAGGAGGTGGCCGACGTGGCACGCGAGCTGGACCTCAGCTCCTCGGTGGTCGCCCTGGCCTGGCTGCGCGCCCAGGGCGGTGTCATCCCGATCCTGGGCGCGCGGACCGCGCAGCAGCTGGCCGACAACCTGGCCTGCCTCGACGCCGAACTGCCCCCCGAGGCCCTGGCCCGGCTCGATGCGGCCAGCCACGTCGCCCGCGGCTTCCCGCACGACTTCCTGGCCAGCGCCGACTTCATCCTCGGCGGCCTGGGCGGTTCGCTGGACCTCCCGCCGGGCCGGTCACGGCACGGCTGACCGCGAACGCCTGAGCAGGCTCAGGAGGCCCGCCGGTAGGCGCGGACGGCCAGCGGGAGGAACACGACGAAGATGCCCGCCAGCCAGATCGCGCTCTTCCACAGGCTCGATGCGACCGGGCCGCCCAGCGCCAGCGCGCGCATGGTGTTGACCACGAAGGTGACCGGCTGGTTGTTGGCGAACGCCTGCAGCCAGCCCGGCATGGTCGAGATCGGCACGAACGCCGAAGACAGGAACGTCAGCGGGAACAGCCAGATCAACCCGAAGGCCTGCACCGATTCCTCGTCGCCGATGGCCAGCCCGGTGTAGGCGGCGATGCAGCAGATGGCCAGGCCGAACACCGTGGCCAGGGCGATCATGGCGATAGCGGGCAGCCAGCCGTTGCTGAACCTGAAGCCGACCGCGTAGCCCACCGCGACGATGATCAGGATGGTAACCAGCATCCGCCCGGTGTCGGCGACCAGCCGCCCGGCCAATACCGCCGAGCGGGCCATCGGCATCGACCGCAGCCGGTCGATCACGCCCTTCTTCAGCTCCTGGGCCAGCGCGATGGCCGTGCCGAAGGTGGCGAACGCCGCCGTCTGCGCGATGATCCCCGGCATCAGGAAGTTGACGTAGCCGCCCACAGTGTGCACCGGGATCGCGCCGCCGAAGACGTAACGGAACAGCAGGACGAACATCACCGGCTGGATCACGGTGAACACGAGGTAGGCCGGTACCCGCATCCAGACCAGCAGGTTGCGCCGGGTGATGGTGAGCGTGTCGGTCACCGCCCAGCCGAACCGGGTGCCCAGGCCCGGCTCGCCCGCGGGCTCAGCAATCGTGCGCTCAGCGATCGCGGTCATGATGTCGCCCTCGCATCCTCTTTCCTGCCTCCCCGGCGGCGGCCGCGGCGGCGGCCGGCCGGCTGGTCTTCTTCCTCGGCGGCGTGCCCGGTCAGGGCCAGGAACACGTCGTCCAGCGACGGCCGGCGCAACCCCAGCCCGTGGGTCTGGATGGCGGCCTGGTCGAGGCTGCGCACCGCGTCGATCAGCGCGTCAGAACCGCGGCCGCCGACGCCGACGTAGACCACGCCGGTCTCCGGGTCGGCGTGCGGCTCGCCCTCGCCGATCTTGGCGATCGCGGCCACGGCGTCCGCCACCCGGTCCCGGTCGGGCACGGTGAACTCGACCACGTCCCCGCCGATCCGGCCCTTCAGCTCTTCCGAGGTGCCGGCCGCGATGACCAGGCCGTGGTCGATGACCACGATCTCGTTGGCCAGCTCGTCCGCCTCGTCCAGGTACTGCGTGGTCAGCAGCAGGGTGGTCCCGTCGGCCACCAGCGACCGGATGATGTCCCACATGCCCAGCCGGGAGCGCGGGTCCAGGCCCGTGGTCGGCTCGTCCAGGAACAGCACCCGCGGCTGGCCGACCAGGCTGGCGGCCAGGTCCAGCCGTCGCTGCATGCCGCCTGAGTAGGTCTTGGCCGCCCGGTCGGCCGCGGCGGTCAGGCCGAACTGCTCGAGCAGCTCCACCGCCCGGCTGCGCGCCCGCGGCCAGCTCAGGTGGTACAGCCGGCCGATGATCTCCAGGTTCTCCCGGCCGGTCAGCTCCTCCTGGATGGCCGCTGACTGCCCGGCCAGCCCGATCATCCGGCGAACCGCGGCCGCTTCCCGTACCACGTCGCGGCCTTCCACTGTGGCCCGGCCGCCGTCCGGCAGCAGCAGCGTGGTCAGGATCCGCACCGCGGTCGTCTTGCCCGCCCCGTTGGGACCGAGCACGCCCAGCACGGTACCGCGCGGCACCGACAGGTCGATGCCGCGCAACGCGTGCACGTCGCCGAACGACTTGGTCAGGCCCTCGACCAGGATGGCCGGCCGCTCACCGCCCCCGCTGAAGCCGATGGAATCGTCGAATAGTGACATGCAGCATCCTCCCGTGCACCCCGTACGCGAACCTACTGTGACGGTAGCGAACCGGGGCAACCCGATATCCGTGACCGCCTACGTGATAAGACGCAACAATAAACGCGCACTCATCGGTGCCAAGGATCTGGCCGGGGAAAGGGATTCGCATGCTGCCGGTTGCTGAGCTGCACGTTCATATCGAAGGCACGCTCGAGCCGGAGCTGCTGGTCAGCCTGGCGGCCCGCAATGAGGTGGCCCTGCCCACCACCGACGTGGCCGAGCTGCGGGCCAGGTACCAGTTCGACAGCCTGCAGTCCTTCCTCGACCCGTATTACGCCAACCTCCGGGTGCTGCGGCAGGAGCAGGACTTCTACGACCTGGCCCGCGCCTACCTGGCCCGGGCCGCGGTGGCCGGGGTGCGCCGGGCCGAGATCTTCTTCGACCCGCAGACCCACCTGGCTAACGGGGTGCCGCTGAAGACCGTGTTCGGCGGGCTGAGCGCCGCGCTAGCCGACGGCGCGGCCGAGCACGGGATCTCCGCCGACCTGATCCTGTGCTTCCTGCGCGACTTGGGCGCCGATGCCGCCCGCCAGACGCTGCGCGACGCGCTGCCGTTCCGGGACAGGTTCATCGGTGTCGGGCTCGACTCGGCCGAGGTCGGCTACCCGCCCGCCCTGTTCACCGAGGTGTACCAGATGGCCGCGGCCGAGGGACTGCGGCTGGTGGCGCACGCGGGAGAGGAGGGCGGCCCGGACTACGTGCGCGAGGCGATCGACCTGCTGCACGTCGAGCGCGTCGACCACGGGTTCAGGTCTATGGAGGACGCGGCCCTGATCGCCGAACTGCGCGACCGGCGGATCGGGCTGACCGTGTGCCCGCTGTCCAACGTGGCGCTGCGCGTGGTCGGCACGCTGGGCCAGCACGTGCTGCCCGGCATGCTCGAAGCCGGCCTGCTGGCCTGCGTGAACAGCGACGACCCGGCCTACTTCGGCGGCTACGTGGACGCCAACCTGGAAGCGGTCCGCCAGGAGTTCAAGATGAACGCCGGAACGCTCGCGGTGCTGGCCAGGAACTCCTTCGACGCCTGCTTTGCCCCCGACGATGACAAGCACCGCTGGCACGCCGAGGTCGACGCCTGGCTGGCCGCCAAGTCCAGCTGACCTGCTTCAGGAGCCGGCCGCCTGGGCCGCTGCCCGGGAGGTGCGCCTCAGCCTGTCTGGATCGCGTTGAGGAACTTGGCCACGATAGGACCGCAGGTCGGCCCGCCGTTGCCGGTGGAGTTGACCACCAGCGCGGCGAACGCGATATCGCCCTTGAAGCCCATCAGCCAGGCGTCGATCTTGAGCGGGCTGGTCGTCCCGTACTGGGCCGTGCCGGTCTTGGCGAACGTGCCGGACGGCAGGCCCTGGCCCGCCGCGGTGCCGTTGGCCACCACCGACGCCATCATCTCGTGCAGGTCACTGACCACCGCCGCGGGCAGCTGGCTGGTATCCGCGCTGGCGCTTGCGCCGGGACTCGCGCTAGCACCGCCGGAAGAGCCCAGGACCAGGCTCGGCGAGCGGACCGTCCCGGTGTCAGCCGCCGCGGCCACCATGGCCAGGTCCAGCGGCGAGACCAGTACCCGGCCCTGCCCGATCGCCGTGGCGGCCAGGTCGGCCTCGTCGGACGGCCGCGGCACCGAGCCGCCGAACGCAGTCAGCCCGATATGCAGGCTGCGGTTCAGCCCGAACATCGACGCGGCCGCAGGCAGGTCCGGCGGCTTGAGGTCGTCGGCGGCCAGCCGGATGAACGCAGTGTTACACGACTCGGTAAACGCCTGCAGCATGGTGCTGACCGGCGCCTCGCCCTCGGCGTTGTGGAACACCTCGCCGTCCACCGTGGCGGTACCCGGGCAGCTCGCCTGCGAGTGCGGGGTGAGCCCGTGGGTGATCAGCGCGCCCGAGGTGATCACCTTGAACGTCGAGCCGGGCGGGAAGCCGCCGTCGATGGCCTGGTCGAACCCGCCGGAGTTGACCGACACCGCGGCCAGCAGCGCCCCGGTCGCGACGTTCACCGCGACCAGCGCGGCGCTCTTCTTCTCCCCGGCCAGCGCTGCCTCGGCGGCCTGCTGCACCGAAGGCTGAATCGTGGTCCGGACCGAACTCCCCGGGCGGGCCGGCAGCGTCGCCAGCGTCGCCACATGAGTGCCGCTGGCGGTGACCACCGCGACCGTGGCGCCGGGCTGGCCGGCCAGCTGGCGCTCGTCGGCCTGCTCCAGGCCGGTCTGGCCGACGATGTTCTCGGCGTCGTACGGGGCCCCGAGCTCGGACAGTTCCTGGGCGGTGATCGGGCCGACGGTGCCGACCAGGCCCGCGGCCAGGCCGGGCGTGACGGCGTTGCGCGCGTCGCTGGTCTCGAACACCGTGCCGGGGATCGGGTAGATGGTCGGCTGGATCTGGTCGTAACGCGCCTGGGTGACGGTGAACACCGGCTCGAAGAACGTCGGGTGGATCTTCGCCGCGGCGATGGCCTGGCTCGCCTCGCTGGCCGTGGCGCCGACCGAGACCAGCGCCGCCTGGACCGCCGCGGCGTTCTTGATCCGCTGGCCCTCAACGCCGATCGTCACCACCTGCCCCTGGGTGGTCAGCGGCGTTCCGTCCGAGCCGAGGATGTTCGCCCGGGCCGGCCAGGTCTTCTGCAGCGACACCTGGTCGCCCGGCTTGAGCTGCGGCGCGATCGTGGCGGGCGACCAGCTGACCAGCCAGTGCCCCTGGACCTGGACCAGGTGCAGCTGGGACCTGATCGTGACGGTGCCCAGGCCGGCCAGGGTGAGCCGCTCGGTGATCGGCCCGGCCGCCGTCTTGCCCGTGGTCTTGATCGTGCCCGCGGTGAAGCTGGCCGTGCGTACGGACAGGTTGGTGAACGCGGCCTGGTTCACCGTGGTGAAGTCGGCCGGCGGATCGGAGGTCAGCTGCCGCATGGCGGCCCAGTCCTGCTTGGCCCAGGCGGCCAGGAAGGCGCTGGCGGTCGGCCCCGGCTGGGGCGCCGAACTGCACGCGCTCAGCAATCCCGTGACCAGCACCGTGACCGCGGTCAGCGCGGCAGCGGCCCTAGGCGCGCATCGCCGCGACGCTCTGCTGCCTAGGCTCATGCCCAGCAAGGGTAACCAACTCGCGGCGCTTTGTCGGTGCCCTCCGCTAAGGTCCGGGCCATGCTCATCTTGCACACCTCCGACTGGCACCTGGGCCGGTCGCTGCACCGAGCTGATCTACGGGCCGCGCAGGCCGCCTTCCTTGACCACCTGGTCGAGGTGGTCCGCGCCGAGCAGGTGGACGTGGTGCTGGTCGCCGGGGACGTCTACGACCGGGCCGTGCCGCCGGTCGACGCGGTCGAGCTGTGCGAGGACGCCCTGCTCAGGCTGCACGCCACCGGGGCCAGGATCGTGCTGATCAGCGGCAACCACGACTCCGCGCGCCGGCTCGGCTTCGGCGGCGGCCTGCTGGATAAGACCGGCGTGCACCTGCGCACCCGCGTTGGCGCGCTGGCCCGGCCCGTGCTGCTGGCGGACGCCCACGGGCCGGTCGCGGTGTACGGCATCCCTTACCTCGAGCCCGACGCGGTCCGCGACGAGCTGCCGCCCGACCCGGGAAACCAGGAACACCCCGAGGAAGCCAGCCCGCCGCGCGGTCACCGCGGCGTCCTCGGCCATGCGGTCCGCTGTATCCAGGCCGACGCCGACGCCCGCGGCGTGCGCCGCCGGGTAGTCCTGGCCCACGGCTGGGTGACCGGGGGAACGGCCTGCGAATCCGAGCGCGACATCACCGTCGGCGGGATCGGCCAGGTGCCTGCCGAGGTGTTCGGGGGCTTCAGCTACGCCGCCCTGGGCCACCTGCACGGCCAGCAGACCCTGGCCGCCCACCTGCGTTACAGCGGCTCGCCGCTGCCCTACTCGTTCTCCGAGGCCGCCCACCACAAGGGCAGCTGGCTGGTCGAGCTGGACGGCGAGGGCACGGCCCGGGCCGAGCGCGTCCCGGCGCCCGGCTACCGGCGGCTGAGCGTGCTCCGCGGCCGGCTGCCCGACCTGCTGGAGTCCGCGGCCTACGCCCCGTACGAGGGCGACTTCCTGTCCGTCACGCTGACCGACCGGAACAGGCCGGAAGGCGCCATGGACGCACTGCGGGCCCGGTTCCCGCACGTCCTGGTGCTCACGTTCGAGCCGGAGGGCGCCGTCGCCGACGGCCGCGGCTACCGCGACCGGGTGGCGGGCCGCGACGACCTGGCCGTGGCGGCCGAGTTCGTCCAGCATGTCCGCGACGCGCCGGCCACGCCGGGCGAGCAGCGCCTACTGGCCGAGGCGTTCCAGGCCGTCCGGATGGCCGAGGCCGGCTGATGCGCCCGCACCGGCTGTGCGTCACCGCCTTCGGCGCGTTCGGCGGCACCGTCGAGGTCTGCTTCGATGACCTGGCTCAGTCCGGCCTGTTCCTGCTGCACGGCGAGACCGGCGCGGGCAAGACCACCCTGCTCGACGCCCTCGGGTTCGCCCTCTACGGCCGGGTCCCCGGCGAGCGCGGCAAGGCCCGGCGGCTGCGCTCGGACCACGCCGCGGCCGGCGTGCCGACCGAGGTCCAGCTGGAGGCGACGCTCGGCGGGCGCCGGATGCGGATCACCCGCCGGCCCGAGCAGGAACGCCCCAAGCGCCGGGGCGGCGGCACCACCACCGAGCACGCCAAGATCCTGCTGGAAGAATCCGACGGCACCGCCTGGCGGGCCGTCTCCACCCGGGCGGGCGAGGCGGACGACGAAATCAAAGACCTCATGGGCATGTCGGCCGAGCAGTTCTTCCAGGTCGTGCTGCTGCCCCAGGGCCAGTTCGCCCAGTTCCTGCACGCCGACGCCGACCACCGGAGGCGGCTGCTGCAGCAGCTGTTCGCCACTGACCGGTTCAGCGCCGTCGAACAGTGGCTGGCCGAGCGCCGCCGGACCACCGCCGGCCGCGTCGAGCAGGCCCGGCAGGGCATCGCTGAACTGGTCGCCCGCATCGCCCAGGTCGCCATTCCGCCCGCGGCGGAGGAATCCCTGGATCTCGTCGACGCCGGTGATGACTCCTCGGGCGGACCCGTCGGCCCGGGCGACGACCTGCCCGCCCCGGCTTGGGCCGGAGGGCTCGCTGCGGCCGCGGCCGCCCAGTCCGCCGCCTGCGCCGGGCAGGTACGCGCCCACGGTGCCGAGCTCGACCAGGCGCAGGCCGCCCTGCGCGACGCGGACCGCCTGGCTGGCCGCCAGCGCCGCCGGGCTGAGGCACTGCGTACTCGCGATCAGCTCGCCGAGGCCGTGCCCGCCCTCGATGCTCTGCGCCTAGAACTCGACGCGGCCGTCCGGGCCGCCGAGGTCATCCCCTCGCTGACCGAGGCGGAACGTGCCGCCGCCGCCCTGGCCGAGGCCGGCGCGGCCGAGGAGCAGGCGCGCGCCGCTCTCGCGGCGGTTCCCGGGGCCCGTGGGGTGCAGCCGGGTGAGGCCACGGCCGGGTTGCGGGCCCACGCCGAGCAGCAGGTCACCGCGCTGGGACGGCTGGAGGCGCTCCGCTCCCTGGCCGACCAGGCCGCGGACGAGGACGCGGCCGCCGAGGCGGCCCGCGCCCAGGCCGAGTCCCTGGCCGCCGAGGTCACCGCGGTAGAAGACGAGGCTGCAGGGAATCGCGAGCGCCGGCCGGAGCTGAGCCGCGGGCGGGACCAGGCCCGGGCGGCGGGGGAGCGGCTGCCCGAGGTCCAGGCTGAGGCCGACCGGCACCGCCGGGCCGCGGACGACGCGGCTGCCCTGGTCCGGGCTCATGTCGAATCCCGTCGTCAGGGCGAGGCCTACGTCAACGCCAAAGCCGACTACCTGGACCTGTACGAGGAAGCGTCCCGGCTGCGCCGGGAACGGATCGACGGCATGCGGGCCGAGCTCGCCGCCACCCTGGTGGACGGCGCCCCATGCCCGGTGTGCGGCTCGCTCGATCACCCGGAGCTGTGCGAGCTCCGCGGCGACCGGGTCACCAGGGAACAGGAAGAAGCCGCCGACGCCGAAGCCACCCGGGCTTCGGAACGGGCCGAATCGATCGCGGCCCTGATCGGCATCGCCGACAGCCAGATCGCGGACCTGACCAGCCGGCTGGAGGCGGCCGGGTTCACCGTCACCGGGGACCCGTTCACGCTCGAGGCTGAGGCGTCCCGGCTCCAGGCCGCCGCGGGAGAGCTGGCCGCAGAGACCGCCCGGCTGGCTGAGCTGCGCCGGACCGACCACCAGGCCGCGCTGGACGAGCTCGACCAGGCCCTGGCTGAAGCGGACACGAAGGTGGCCGAGCTGACCAGCCAGCGGAAGGCTGTGCTCGGCCAGGCCGCCGACGCCGACGAGCGGGCCGCCCGAAACCGCGAGGCGCTGCGGGCCCAGCTCAACGGGGCGCCCGACCTGGACTCGGCCCTGGCCGCAGTGCGTGCCGCCGCCGATGCCCTGACCGCCGCCGCCGAGGCTGCCGACGCCGCTGCCCACGCGGGAAACGCCGCCCGCGACGCGCAGGACCGGGCCGAGCGAGCCGCGGCCGAGGCCGGTTTCGGGGACCTGGACGCTGTCCGGCAGGCGCGCCGGGACTCCACCTGGCGGACCGCGACCGATCAGGCCCGCCGCGATCATGAGGCGAAGACCGTGGCGGTCGCCGAGCTGCTCGCCGATGCCGAACTCGACGTGGCGCTGGATCCGCCCGCCGACGTGGCCGGCGCCGCGGCCGCGGCGGAGGCGGCCCGCAAGGTCTACGACGAAGCCGTGACCGCGCAGGCTCACGCCCAGCGGCAGGCCGAGCAGCTCGCCGATCTCGCCCCTGCGCTGCGCACCAGGCTGGCCGAGTTCGAGCCGCTGGCCGGGTGCGCCGCCGAGGCGCGCCTGGCTGGCCGACCTGGCCGCGGGCCTGGGGGCCAACACCCTGCGCATGACCCTGTCCTCGTTCGTGCTCGCCGCGCGCCTGGAGGAGGTCGCGGCGGCGGCCAGTGAGCGGCTACTGAAGATGACCTCGGGACGGTACTCGCTCGTGCACACCGACGCGCGCCGCGGCGGCTCGGGCAAGTCCGGCCTCGGCCTGCTCGCCTGCGACACCTGGACCGGGATCGACCGCGACACCAGCACGCTGTCCGGCGGCGAGACCTTCCTGGCCAGCCTGGCCCTGGCCCTCGGCCTGGCCGACGTGGTGACCCAGGAGGCGGGCGGGACCAGGATCGAGGCGCTGTTCGTCGACGAAGGATTCGGCAGCCTGGACGAGGACACGCTGGAAGAGGTGATGACCGTCCTCGACGGCCTGCGCGAGGGCGGCCGCATGGTCGGCATCGTCAGCCACGTGGCCGAGTTGCGGCAGCGCATCCCGGCCCAGGTCCGCGTGCACAAGGGCCAGGCCGGCAGTCACCTGCAGGTCCGTGCCCCGGTCGGCTAGATCGTCAGCCACCTGGTGTCGATCCGGCCGTGCCGGATCCGGCCCACCAGGCGGATGAGCAGCGTCTCCGGCGTGTTATCGCCCGCGTCCCTGCTGATCGCCAGCGTGGTGTACCGCACCGCGAGCTCGTTGGCGTCCACCACCATGCCTGGCGCGAGGACCAGCTCGACGTCGCCGCCGCGGACCCGCATCTCGATGATCAGCTCGGGTCCGCTGCGCACCGCGCTGGTCAGGTCCAGCATCACGTCGCACCACGCGGTGTGCAGCGCGAGCCGATGCGGCAGCGTCCACCGGCCGTCGCGGCGTACCGAGCCGTGCTTCTCGTTGATGGTGAGCAGTTCGGCGGCCGGCTCGGCCGGTGTCCCGGCGAGCGGCAGCGTGAGCGCGCGGTCGCTGCCCGGCGCCGCGATCAGATCGGCGGTGAGCGGGGCCAGCGCGTTGATGGTGCGGGCGGCCAGCGCCGCGTCCAGCCGCTGATCGAACTCGGCCGCGTCGAGCCGGCCGTCGGCGACGGCGGCGCGCAGCAGTTCGATGACCCGGTCGCGGTCCGCGTCGGACGCGCGCAGCGCGGGTGAACTGGACGGGTCTGCCGACATCCGGCCTCCTCGGCGGTGCCGTGGTGGCGCCGCGCCACCGGCTTTCCACGTTATAGCGCGAGTCGGCGGCCATCAACGAGGGCCACGCCAACCCGATCAAGCCCGGGCTTAGGCTCACGTTCCAGATCTGGAGCGGAGCGCCCGCGCCATAATGCTATCTGTGCGTGACCCGGACGCATATGGCGCCTAAGAGACCGGCGGCAGGCCATGTGACGGCCCAATTACGGTTTGGCGAAATTCCCCTAAACGAGCATTAGGGAGCGACATGCACCACGAACTCCAGACTTTGGCCGATCCCGATGCCGTAGCCCGGGCTGGCGCGGCATTCGTGGCCGAGCGCGCCCGCGCCGCGGTCGCGGCCCACGGCAGCTTCCACTTCGCGGTCAGCGGCGGCCACACGCCCTGGGCCATGTTCGCCGAGCTGGCCTCGGAGACGGTCCCGTGGGAGGCGACCGTCATCTACCAGGTGGACGAGCGCGTGGCTCCGCCCGATGACCCCGACCGGAACCTGGCCCACCTCACCAAGGCGCTGGGCTCGTCCCCGGCGCAGGTACGTCCCATGCCGGTCAACGAGAGCGATCTGGTCGCCGCGGCCGCGAGCTACGCGGCCTTGCTGCCTGAGTACTTCGATCTTGTCCACCTGGGTCTTGGCCCCGACGGGCACACCGCCTCGCTGGTCCCGGGCGATCCGGTCCTGTCGGTCACCGATCGCCTGGTCGCCCTCACCCAGCCGTACCAGGGGCGGGTGCGGATGACGCTGACCTACCCGGCGCTGGCGCGGGCCCGGCAGATCCTCTGGCTGGTCACCGGCGAGGATAAGCAGGGGCCGCTGACCAGGCTCCTGGCCGGCGACACGACGATCCCGGCGGGCCGCGTCGAGGCCGCCGCCTCCCTGGTGATGGCCGACCGTGCCGCGACCTGAGCACCCGGTGGCAGGCCAGCCAGGCGATCCGCGGCGCATCGAGCGGGAGAAGCAGGTCGCCGCGCAGGCGGCAGCGGAACTGGTCGAGCACGGCATGACCGTCGGGCTCGGCACCGGCTCGACGGTGGCGTTCCTGCTCCCGGCCCTGGCCCGTCGGTCGCTCAACATCGTCTGTGCGGCCACGTCGCCGCGCACCGAGCACGCCGCACGCGAGCTGGGCCTGCGGATCGAGGACGTCACGAGCATCGACCGGTTCGACATCACCATCGACGGCGCGGACCAGGTCGCCCCCGACGGCTGGCTGGTCAAGGGCGGCGGCGGCGCACACACCCGGGAAAAAATCATCGCCGCGGCCGCGGACCGGTTCGTCGTCATCGCCGACTCGACCAAGCCGGTCCAGGCCCTGCACAGCCCGATCCCCCTCGAGCTGCTCTCCTTCGGGCTGCACGCCACCATGCGCCGGGTCGCGCCGGCCTCGCCGCGCGACGTCCCGCTCAGCCCCGACGGCGGCGTGATCGCGGACTACCACGGGCTGGTGGATGACCCGGCAGCGCTGGCCGCCCGGCTGTCGGCGACGCCCGGGGTCGTCGACCACGGCCTGTTCCCACCGGAGATGGTGGCGACAGTGCTGGTGGGCCGGGGTGAGTCAGTTGACCGGACCGATTTCAAGCACTCGTGATCTAGCTCCTGACCTCACCTGACCAAACTGCCGGATCAGACTGGAGACAACATGGCCCCGCCCATCCGACTGTTCCTCGCCGACGTCGACGGCACGCTGGTAACCCAGGACAAGGTCCTCACCGATCGGGCTATGGCCGCGGTCGCGAAGCTGGGGCAGGCCGGGATACTCTTCGCCATCACCAGCGGCCGCCCGCCCCGCGGCATGTCCATGCTCATCGAGCCGCTCCAGCTCACCACGCCGATCGCGGCCTTCAACGGCGGCGTGTATGTCAATCCCGACATGTCGGTGATCGAGCAGCAGACCATCCCTGATGAGGTGACGCCGACGGTGATCGAGCTGCTCGGCGCCCACGGGCTGGACGTGTGGGTCTACCGGGGGGCGGACTGGTTTATCCGGGACCCGAAGGCACCGCACGTGGCCCGCGAGACCTGGACGGTCAAGTTCGACGCGACGGTGACCGACAGTTTCGCCTCGGTGTCGGACGGAGCGGCCAAGATCACCGGGGTGAGCGATGACTACGACGCGGTCCAGAAGGGCGTGGACGCGGTCCGCGAGCGCTTCGGCGACCACGTGTCGGCGGCTCGGTCTCAGCCGTACTACGCCGATGTCACCAACCCCAACGCCAACAAGGGCGCCGTGGCCCAATACCTTTCCCGGACCTACCACATCCCCGCCGAGCAGATCGCCACGATCGGCGACCAGCCCAACGACGTGCTCATGTTTGCCCACTCCGGGCTCAGCATCGCCATGGGTAACGCGAGCCATGAGGTTCAGGCCGCCGCCCGCCGCGTCACCGCGTCCAATGAGGACGAGGGCTTCGCCAACGCGGTAGAAGGGTTCGTCTTGTCCTGAGCCTCACCGGTGGCGTCCAGCCGAGTCGGCTCCTGCGCGGGTTGGACGCGGCCGCGGGCCCGGCGCACCATGGACTGGTGCCCGGGATCCCCCGGTGGGGCGGCCTGAGTCCGCGACGCCGGCTGCTTATGGTCGTCCTCGCGCTGGTCATCGTGGCCGCCGCGGCGGTCGGAGCGGTCCGCGCCGCGGCCGGCGGCCCGGCCGTGACCGCCGCCGACCGGAACCGTCCCGGCCCGGTGCTGCTCGTGCCCGGCTACGGCGGCAGCACCACCGCGCTGGATGCCCTGGCCGCCAGGATCAGGTCGGCGGGCCGGGCCGCGACCGTGGTCCAGCTGGCCGGGGACGGCACCGGCGACCTTCAGGTTCAGGCCAGCGTGCTGAACGGGTACGTGAATCAGGCGCTGGGCGCGGGCTCGGGCCCGGTGACCGTGATCGGCTACTCGGCGGGCGGCGTGGTGGCCTGGCTGTGGGACGTGGACTACGACGGCGTGGCCAAGGCCCGCGCCATCATCACCCTGGGCTCTCCGCTGCACGGTGCCGACCTGGCTGCTGTCGGCGATGCCGACGTCCCTGACGCCTGCCCGGCCGCCTGCGAGGAGCTGGTGCCGGGCAGCGTGATGCTGTCCCGTCTGCAGGACACCGCCCCGGCCACCCGCCCGCCCTGGCTGTCGCTGTGGACCACCGACAACCAGGTCGTGCAGCCTCCCGATTCGGCCCGGCTGGCCGGCGCGGTGAACGTGCCGCTGCAGTCCGTCTGCCCCGGCGTGCAGATCCAGCACGGCCAGCTGCCGACCTCCCCGCTGGTCGTCGGGATCGTGCTCCGCACGCTGAGCAGCCGCGTCGGCCCGGCTGTGCCCGGCCCGTCGCAATGCCGTTCCCTGCAGGCCCTCGGGGCTACTTAGGTGCGGTCGATGCTGGGCTGACCGCCCGTCACGCGGTGATGTCCTTGGTGGAGAAGTTGGCCCAGGCCGCCCCGAGGAACACCACCAGGTAGATCGCCTGGATGCCGAACCCCCGCTGGATATCCCGCCAGAAGATGGGCTGGCGGAAGAAATCGATCCAGGCCAGCCAGTACCGGGTGGGCAGGTAGGGCTGGACGACCGTGGCCGCGTTCAGCGTGACGAGGATCTCGCTGGCCACCAGCGCGGCCAGCGCGCCTAGCGCCGAGCCCAGGGCCGAGTCGGTGATGGTCGACAGGAACAGCGCGATCGCGGCCACCCCGAGCATGGACACGGTGATGAAGGCGATCGCGCCGCCGATCCGCTCGGCCAGCTGCAGCAGGCTCAGCGGCGTGCCGGACAGCGAGGTGACGGCGCCGCCCGGCGCCAGCCCCGCGGTCGGTGCCTGCCCGGCGATCCCCCCGGGACCGCCCGGCACCACCGGGCCGCCGGGTCCCGGGGCACCTGGGCCCGGCACCACCGCGGCCGCCCGGGAAGGCCCGAGCAGGAAGACGCCGGTCGCGTAGGCCGTCACGGTGACCCCCACCACCAGCAGCAGCACGTAGGCGGTGACCGCGACCAGCTTGGCCACCAGCAGCCTGGTCCGTCCCACCGGCCGGACCAGCAGGTAGCGCAGCGTGCCGGTGGCGGCCTCGCCGGCGATCGAGTCGCCCGCCATGACCGCGGTGGACACCGGGAGGAACACCGGCAGCACCAGCGCGAGCGCGGCCGCCGGGTACAGGGCGCCGTCCTGGAGCACCGCGGACAGGAACGCGCTGCCCTGGCCGGGCGGCGGGGTCAGGTGCGTGATCGTGATGAAGACCGCGACCATGAAGGGCAGCGCGCAGGTCAGGACCAGGCTGATCCAGGTGCGCGGCAGGCGCACCAGCTTGACCAGCTCGACCGCGATCACGAGGTGCCCTCGATGTGATCTGAGCCGGTCCCGGTCACGGCCAGGACCACCTCCTCGAGGGTCCGCTGGTGCGCGCCGATCGCGCTGACCCGCAGGCCCGCCCCGACCAGGCGCGCGTTGAGCTCGGCCGCGTCCTGGCCGCGCACCAGCAGGTGCGGGCCCTCGCGCTGCTCCACCTGCCCGTCAAGCAGGGCCGCCACCCGGTCCGCGTCCGGGGTCTCGACCGCGACCAGCCCGGTCGGCGCGCGCAGCACGGCCAGGTCGTCCTGCAGGACCAGGCGCCCGGCATCCAGGACCCCGACCCTCGTGCACAGCTGCTCGACCTCGGCCAGCAGGTGACTGGACAGCAAGATGGTGACCCCCGCGGAGTTCAGGCTGGTCAGCAGCTCCCGCAGGTCCCTGATCCCACGCGGGTCCAGGCCGTTGCCCGGCTCGTCCAGGATCAGCAGGCGGGGGTGCCTGATCAGGGCTGCGGCCAGGCCCAGGCGCTGGCGCATGCCCAGGGAGTAGGCCTTGACCGGACGGCGCCCGACCCCGGCCAGGCCCACCTGCTCCAGGGCCTCGTCGATCCGCTGCGGCCTGCTGCGCCGCCCGGCGGACCCGCCCGGCCCAGCCGCATCGAGCAGGGCCAGGTTCGCCCGGCCGGACAGGTGCGGGTAGGCGGCGGGCTCCTCGATCAGCGCGCCGATGTTCGGCAGCACCTGACGTGCGTGCCTCGGCATCCGCCAGCCCATCACCTCGATCTGGCCGCTGGTGGCGTAGACCAGGCCGAGCAGCATGCGGACCAGCGTGGTCTTGCCCGAGCCGTTCGGGCCGAGCAGGCCGTACCTGTCGCCCTCCCGGACGTCCAGATCCACCGAGCGCACTGCCTCGACGGCGCCGTAGCGCTTGGACAGGGCCTGGGTGGTGATCACGGCAGCCACACCCGGTCGGCCACCAGCGTGGCCGCGGCCTGCTCGAGCACGCCCGGGCTGACCGTGCCCACGATCAGGAACGTCAGCGCGAAACCAGACGGCTGGACCAGGACCGCGTTGACCAGCGGCGCACCGATCAGCGCGCCGCGGGCGCCCGGCAGGGACAGCGCGGTCCCGCCCGCCGACAGCGCATCGCCGATCAGGTCCTGGCTGGTGCGCACCCCCACCACCACGAACGTGGCCAGCCCGCCGCCGTAGATGCTGACCGTGCCGAAGCCCGGCGGCCCGGGTACCTCGTCCCGCCCGGCCAGCTCGGCGGGCAGGATCTCCAGGGCCAGGTGCGACAGCGCACCGGCCAGGCTGCGTGCGCTGGTCATGGTGAAGCCGGTGCCCGGGCCCCGCTGCGGCGTGAGCACCCCGCGATCCGGCCGCCAGCGGCCGACCTGGAAGAACTGGCTCTCCAGGGCCGGGCTGGCCGAGTCCCGGCCGAAGATCTCCACCATCAGCGGCAGGCCGCTGCCCGGCTCGGCCCAGATGTCCACGTGCCCGATGGTGGAGGAGGCGTCCGCGGGCGTGACGCGCAGCCCGGCCACGCTCTGGCCGGCCACCCGCAGCGGCGGGATCAGGCCGAAGCTGGCCTGCGCCCCGGCCGCCGCCAGCAGCCGGACGGCCAGCGCCGGCGGGACCAGATCGGCCGGGCGCGGCAGCCGCAGCGACGGCTGGCCGTCGACCTCGGTGAGCAGCTCCTGGCCGGAATCCCAGATGTAGGACACCGCGCCCAGCTGGTAGGTGTCCCGTTCGCCGGCGTCGGACAGCACGTCGACCCGCCAGTCGTCAGGCGAGGCCACCCATACCCGCATCTTGGTCACCCCGTCGAGCAGCGACGCCACCCCGTTGAGGCCGGGCAGCGACGGCAGCCCGAAGGTGGCGTTGCTCTCCGCGTAGCCCGCGTAGGACTGCCCGGGGGAGGCCAGGATGCGGGCGCGGAGCTGGCTGGCGGTCAGCGCGGGCACGGTAGCGGGCAGGGCGCTGGCGATCACGGGCATCGCGCAGAGCACCGTCAGGCCGGCGGCCACCACCGCCCACCTGCGGAGAACGTCCGCTCTCACCAAAATCCTCGCATTGATGCTGTGGGCGGCATATGTCGGACAAGTCGGTCACTAGGTCTATTTCGCCCGCAACACATCTAATAACGATACGATGACCCTTGGTTCCCAGGCGGGCATCGGATAGCTGCTAAATGCGGCCCCCACCTCTCGTCAGCGGCCCTCCCCCGGTTTACCATCGGAAACTGTGAGTCAAGGCTTGGAAGACTCTGACGGTACGGCTGTGGGGCGGGACGGACGGGTGTGTCAGAGGTGACGAAGAGGTAAGAAGAGGAATTCGTCATGACAATAGATCCCGGTGTTCGTCGCATCGTGGTCGGCGTAGACGGCTCGGCCGAATCCGTGGCCGCGCTGAGATGGGCGTGCCGGGAGGCAAGCCTGCGCACCGCCGAGGTGCACGCGGTTCTCGCCCTCGAGGCCGCGTGCCATCAGGTCGCCAGTTACGCGGTACCCGCGCCGAGACAGTCCGGCGGAAGCTGGGGCGCCGCCCGTGAGGTCCTGCGCGGATCGGTGAGCGAGGCGGCCAGCCGCTATCCCGGCGTCAGCGTCCGGACCGAGATCACCGAAGGGCTGGCGGCGCGCGTGCTGCTCGACCACGCCCAGGACGCCGACATGCTGGTGCTGGGCCGTACGGCCCACAGCCCGGACCCGTACCGCGGCGCGGGCCCTGTCATCCGCGTCTGCCTGCGCTCCGCGCCGTGCCCGGTCGTCATCATCGGCTCGGAAGGGACCGCCCCGGCCGATGAGGGCGATCACGTGCCCTTCTCGTGGCAGCGCACCCCGGCCGGAGCCGGGGTCCGCTAGCTCGCTCCGGGAGGCCGGCCGGTAGCCTCGCGAGCATGGCGCCGCCGAGGATGATCAGGATCTGGCTGCCCGAGCCGGGCTGGGTGGAGGCGATGAGCGGCCTGCCTGAGGGCGTGGCCGCCGACGTCTGGACCGGCGGGGAGCAGCTGCCGGATTCCGCCGACCAGGTCGAGTTCGTGGTGCTCCCGTTCGGGGTGCCCGAGTCGCGGCTGCCGGTCCTGGCCAAGCTGCCCCGGCTGCGGGTGATCCAGCTGATGTCGGCCGGCGCCGAGCGGATGCTCCCCTACGTCCCGGCCGGGGTCACCCTGTGCAACGCACGCGGCGCGCACGACCCGGCGGTCGCCGAGTGGATCGTGGCCGTGATCCTGGCCGAGCTAAGGCACCTGCCCGAGTTCGTCACGGCGCAGCAGGCCGGCACCTGGCACGCCATCCCCAGCGAGCCGCTGGCCGGCCAGACCGTGCTGATCGTCGGCTACGGCTCGATCGGCGAGGCCACCGAGCACCTGCTGGCCCCGTTCGGCGTGCGCGTCGAGCGCGTCGCCCGGCACGCCAGGCCCGGCGTGTCCAGCCTCGATGACCTGCCCGCCCTGCTGCCGCGGGCGGACATCGTGATCCTCCTGGTACCGGTCACCCCGGCCACCACCCGGCTGGCCGACGCGCGGTTCCTCGGCCGCATGCACGATCACGCGCTGCTGGTCAACGCGGCCCGCGGCTCGATCGTCGACACCGCGGCGCTGCTGGCCGAGCTGAACTCGGGGCGGCTGCGGGCCGCGCTGGACGTCACCGACCCCGAGCCGCTGCCCGCCGGGCACCCGCTGTGGTCCGCCCCGAACCTGCTGCTGACGCCGCACGTGGCCGGGGCCAGCACCGATGCCATCCCGCGGGTCCAGGCCATCGCGGCGGCTCAGCTGGCCCGCTACGCCGCGGGCGAGCCCCTGGCCAACGTGGTCGGCGGCCAAGGCTACTAACAAGGAGACGATCATCCCCACCTCTTCCCAGGTAGAGATATCCCCGCAGGTGAGCGCCGCGCTCGCGGCCGGCGAACCGGTGGTCGCGCTCGAGTCGACGATCATCTCGCACGGCCTGCCCCGCCCGGCTAACCTGGCCGCCGCCCGGGAGTTCGAGGCCATCCTGGCCGGCCAGGGTGTGACCCCGGCCACGATCGCGCTCATCGACGGCGTGCCCAAGGTCGGCCTGCTCCCCGAGGACCTGGAGCGGATCGCGGCCGACGAGTCGGCGGTCAAGGTCAGCAGCCGTGACATCGGCATCGCCATGGCCAGGAAGGTCACCGGCGGCACCACCGTGGCGGCCACCTCGGCCATCGCCGCGCAAGCGGGCATCCGGGTGTTCGCCACCGGCGGCCTGGGCGGCGTCCACCGCGGCGCGGCGGAGACCTTCGACGAGTCGGCCGACCTGGCCGTGCTGTCCCGGACGCCGATCACGGTGGTCTCGGCCGGCGTCAAGTCCATCCTGGACATCCCGGCCACGCTGGAGCGCCTGGAGACGCTGGCCGTCGCGGTGATCGGCTACCGTACCTCCCGCTTCCCGGCCTTCTGGCTGGCCGACTCCGGCTGCGACCTGGACTGGCGGGCCGACAGCCCGGAGGAGGTCGCCGACATCATGGCCGCCAGGGACGCGTTCGGCGAGCCCTCCGCCCTGCTGGTCGCCAACCCGCTCAGCCCCAGGGACCAGCTCGACCCGGAGGTGCTCAGCGGCGCGCTGCAGGCCGCCCTGGCGGCCGCGGCCGAGGCCGGCGTCCGCGGCAAGGCGGTCACCCCTTTCCTGCTCGACTGGATCCAGCGAGTGACCGGCGGGGCCAGCGTCGAGGTGAACATGACCATCGCCCGCGGCAACATCGGGCTGGCCGGGCAGATCGCGAGAGCCTGGGCGGCGCGCGCAGCCGGCCTCCGTTGACTTCCCGGGCCGTCCTGGTCTGCGGGGACGTCATCAACGACGTGCTGGTCAAGCCGCTGGACGGCATCACGCCCGGCAGCGACACCCCGGCGGTGGTCCGGGCCTGCCCGGGCGGCTCGGCGGCCAACCAGGCGGCCTGGATGGCTCACCTCGGGGCCCGGGTCACCTTCGCCGGGCGGGTCGGCGCCCGCGACGCCGGCTACCACGAGCAGGAACTGGCCCGGGCCGGCGTCCGGGCCCACCTGACCGCCGACCCGCAGGCCGGCACCGGCTCGATCGTGATCATGGTGGCGCCGGACGGGGAGCGGACCATGTTCACCGACCGGGCCGCGAACCTGAACCTGCGGCGGTCCGACATCCCGGACCGCCTGCTCGACGAGGCGGCGGTGCTGCACCTGACCGGCTACACGTTCTGCGAGCCGGCGCTGCTCGAGGTGGCCCTCGCGCTGCTGGCCGACGCGCGGGCTCGGGGCCTGGCCGTCACCATCGATCCCGGCTCGGCCGCCTTCCTGGCCCGGATGGATCCCGCCGCGTTCCTGGGCTGGACCGAGGGCGCCGCGGTCTGCTTCCCCAATCGCGACGAGGCCGCCGTCCTGGTCGGCGCGGCCGACCCGGCCACCATGGCGGCCCGGCTCACTCGGCACTACGGCGTGGTCGTGCTGACGCTGGGCGCCGCGGGCTGCGTGCTGGCCACGCCCGGCGAGCCGCCGGTCCGCATCGCGGCCCATCCGGCCGACGCCCGGGACAGCACCGGCGCGGGCGACGCGTTCTGCGGCGCCTTCATGAGCCGCTGGCTGGCGGACGGCCCGGCCGGCCCTACTTCCGCCGGCCTGGCCGCCGCGGCCGGCTTCGCCACCGGGATCGCCGCCTCGGTCGTCACCCGTTTCGGGGCCCGCCCCCAGTAATCTGTGGCGTTATGCCTCCGGACAGCGTGCGCGTGGTGCGGGCCTCGCCCGGCCTGGTCTGGCGCGCGTACGACGCGGACCAGGCGGTCGGCTCGATCCGGGCCTTCCTGCGCCCGGACAACAGGTGGTTCGTGGGCTTCGAGGCCGGCCGGGACGACAGCTACGCGCCGCTGCTGGCCGCCGTGGCCGCCAATACCGGCGCGGACCTGTACGCCACCGCCTACGACAACGAACCGGTCCACCTGGCCCGGCTGGCCGGGCTGGGCTTCACCGAGCAGCGACGGGTCAGCAGCTACCTGATCCCCACCGACCCCGCCGTCACCGGGCTGATCGGCATCACCGAACCGGACGACGTGGTCGTCATCTCCGCCGCCGACGCCTACGAGGACGAACTGCGGCTGCTGGACGACACGCTGCGCCAGGACGTGCCGGGCACGGACGGATGGCGCTGGGATCCCGGTGACTTCCAGGAGGAGGCTTTCGACGCGGCCCACTTCAACCCGGCCACCTACCTGGTCGCCGTCGACGCCGACAGCGGCCGGTACATCGGCCTGGTCCGGGTACGGAACGGCCCGGGCCGGCCGCGGCTGGGCCTGATCGGCGTCACCCGCCCCTACCGCCGCCGCGGGCTGGCCCGGGCCCTGCTGGCCCGCGCGTTCCGGGCCCTGCACCAGCAGGGCCGGGCCGAGGTCACCGCCGAGGCCGACGACGCCCACCCGCCGTCGGTGGCACTGCTGCTGGCCCTGGGCGCCCGGCGGCTGGGCGGCGCCGTCGAGTTCGTCCGGCCCCGAGGCATCACTGCCACCGGAACACAAAGCTGAAGTCCTGCGCGCAGCGCCCAGTCAGCTTGCGGTCGCAGGAGATCCGTCCGGCGGCGATGTGCTTCGTGACCTCGGCACCCGACAGCGCCAAGCCCGTCGCGATGAGCGTCGTCAACCTGAGCGGGATGCGTTGTGCGAACTGGACACTGATATCGAGGATGTCGGCTTTCGGCAGCTCGGCGGGGCTCATCTCCAACGTCCAGGCATCGGACCAGTCGAGCGCGACGTCGTTGCGGTGCGCCACCGCAGGATCGGCCAGCAGCTTCGCCGCCAGCGCGGGAACGTTGTCGTGGAAGCCGCTGAGCATCGTGGGCTCGATGGAGCGAACGTGGACGCGCTCCAGCACCGTCAGCTTGACCGTCTCGCCGCACTGGACGCACAGCGCCAGCAGCCAGACGTCGAGCAGCTTGTGGTGCGCGTTGACCCGGAATCGTCCTTGGGTCCGGTACTCCGTCGAAGGGCAGGTCCGGCAGCGCCGCCGGATGATCGGAAGGTTGGTCGGGCGTACGAGCCACTGCGTCGTGGCGCGCACGGGGAATGTGTTGTCGTGCACCGGGGAAGGCCGATCTGCTCCGAGATCTTCGTTGCGACATCGGCGCGGCACGGATGGGCGCGGCGCCGGATCGATCGGCGGGTGCCACGTAGCGGGCAGCCGGACGTCGATGACCTACCGAGGGCACGCTGAAGCAGGCCGGCAGCGCAACGGCGCTATGCGGCTCGGGGCCCGTCAGGGCGGCGTGCCTTCTCGGCGCGATGAACGTCTCAGCTGGTGTACAACGGCCTGTCCATGACGGAGCGTGCAGAAAACGCCGGTCGGCGGATCCTGGGTGACGGCGTGACAGTAGCGCCGGTCGCTTACGCCACGCCACCGAATTATTCGGCGGGGTCAGCGCCGCTCACACCACGGCCCGTTAGGTCAAAAAGATCTTTATGCCGAACGGACCGTGGTTTACCTGCTCACCGGCCCCTTGACCGGCTGCAGTTGCTGCTGAGATTGCCGACTGCGACCGATGATGGAATAAATGCCGCAAACCGATCTGCGGTCCAGTAAGTTAGGGGGCCGGAACGCACGGGATGGGACGCATGAGCGTGCTGCTGCGGCGTGCCACCGGGGCAATAGGACGGCCATCAGTTTGGCTCGGCACGATTCTCGTCCTGGATGCCGCGATCGCCGTTACGGGAATTTTCGTCGGACACGGTTCCGGCCTGCTCGGCCTGCTGGCCGCCGGTCCGCTGCTGGCTTGCGCGCGCGGCAATGGCCGCGTGACCGCGCTGGTTGCCGCGTATGCGATCGCGCTTTGCGCGATAGCCGCCGCAATTACCGGGACGACCGTCGCTGGCTACCGGTTGTTCATGGTCATTGGCACTGGTGTCGTCGCGGTGATCGTGGCCGTGATCCGCGGCCGCCGGGAAAGCGCGCTTATCCGCATCAATGACCAAGTCCAGCGCGCCATCTTGCGGCCGCTGCCCGCCGAATCCGGCGGGATCGCCTTTGCCTGTCATTACCAGTCCGCGACAAAACAGGCCCTGGTCGGCGGCGACCTTTATGATCTCGC
>CAWBNK010000011.1:0-125843 GCA_963790065.1 uncultured Actinomycetes bacterium
TGCCTGCGACGGCTACATCGCCGCCTTGCCGGTGCCGTACCGCACGACAGAGGCGGAGCCGACGTTCCAGTCGCTCACCGACCCGAATTGCGACCTGATCCCGGAGGGGCGGCCCTTCCCGACCGCGCTCGACCCGTTCCTGGCCAACCGCTACGAGGTCGGCGCGTTCACGACGGCGGCGGCTGCGCTTGGGGTCAACTACTTCGGCATCTGCTGCGGCTGCGCACCCCACCACGTCCGCGCGATGGCCGAGGCCCTCGGCCGCACGCCGCCGGCCAGCCGGTTCAGCGCGGATATGAGCCGGCACGCCTACTACGGCACCAGCGAGCGGATCAGCCGGCACTACCAGGAATTCGCCAAAGAGCTCTAGGAACCCGGCAAACACCCGGCGGACTACTGCGAGGGGTGCGCGACCAGGGCGCTGCCGCCGCCGAGGCGGACGGGCTCGGCGATGGCCTCGGCCACGCCGTGGCCGAGGATCTGCAACGCCGTGGCGTCGCCCGGGTAGTTGTCCAGGGGCAGGATCGGCCCGGTGGCCATGGTGAACTGCTCGCCGAACTGGCTGGTCAGCTGCCGGGCCAGGGCGCTGTTGTAGAAATCGGGTTCGGCCAGGGAAGTGGCCGAGTTGGTTTGCGCCACCCGCGGGGCGGCGAGCGCGTCGGGCAGGGACATGCCGAAGTCGACGTGATTCATGATGATCTGCGCGATCGTCTCGATGATCGTCGATCCGCCGGCCGCGCCGACGCTGAACACCGGCTGCCCGTCGGCGAACGCGATGACCGGCCCCATGCTGGACCGCGGCTGCTTGCCGCCGGCGGGCAGGTTCGGGTCGGGGGGCCCGGACGATGGCGGGGCGAAGTCGAAGTCGGTCATCTCGTTGTTGAGCAGGAATCCGTAGCCGGGCACGGTCTGGCCGCTGCCGCCGAAGAAGTTGATCGTGTTGGTGTAGGCGACCATGTTGCCCCACTTGTCAACGGTGACGATGTTATTGGTGTGGCCGCCTTCGGCGGACGGCTGGGTCGCGGTCGGGCTCGGGCAGCCCGTGAAGGGCGGGTACGGGTCGCCCGGGGCGACCGGTGAGACGAGCGCCTGGTCACCGATCAGGCAGCGCCTGGTGGCCGCGAATGCCGGGCTGAGCAGCCCGGTCAGCGGCACGCTGACGTAGCGGGGGTCGCCGACGTAGGCGTTGCGGTCGGCATAGGCCAGCCGGGATGCTTCCAGGTAGTGGAACAGAGCCGTCGCCCTGGGCTCGGTGGACAGGTGGTATCCGCTGAGGATGTTCAGGATCTCGCCGACGGTGGATCCGCTGCTCGACGGCGGCGCCATGCTGTAGATGTCCAGGCCGCGGTAGCGGATGTGGGTCGGGGGCAGGACCAGGGCCTGGTAGGAGCGCAGATCGCTCATGGTCATGATGCCGGGCAACGCGACCACGGTCTGCCCGGGGGTCAGCACGGGATGGTCGTCGGCCTGGACGATGGCCTGGCCGAGGGGTCCGTCATACAGGTAGGACGGGCCGTAGCGGGCCAGCAGCCGGTAGGTCCTGGCCAGGTCGGGATTGCGGAGCAGGTAACCCACAGGCAGCGGGTTGCCGGACGACGTCAGCAGCCAGTGGCTGGCTGGGTAGGCCTGCAGTTCGGGCAGGTCAGACTCGGTGAGCTGGACGAAGTCGGCGTTGACGCGGAACCCGCGCTCAGCCACGCCGATGGCCGGCTGAAGGTCGGCGGCCAAGCTGTGGCGGCCGTACCGGCTGACCGCCTTGGCCCAGGTGGCCACCATGGCGGGCACGCCGGTGGACAGCGGCTGGTCCGATGCGTAGTCATAGCCGTACGGCTGCCCGGTCTTCGGGTCGACGAACATGGTCTGCGTGCACGCGGCCGGGCAGTTCTCACGGCCGTCGATCGTCACCACCTGGTGCGTCTTGGCCAGGTAGATCACCATGAAGCCACCACCGCCCGGGCCCGCCACGAACGGAATGGTCACGCCCAGGGCGCTTGCGGTGGCCACGGCGGCGTCGATCGCGTTGCCGCCGTGGGAGAGAACGTCGATGCCCGCCTGGCTCGCGTCGGCGCCCATGGAGGCGACGGCGCCCCCGGTGCCGATCGCGACCGGCTCCGGCACCGGGCTCGCGGGTCCCGGCGGCGCCTGCGACGCGGCGGCACGGGCCCCGGACGGCAGCGCCAGGAGTACCACGGCAAGGGCTGAGGCGGCAGAAATCACTGGCCAGCGACGCATGAGGACCTCCGCACGAGTGGCCGGAATGAGCCACTTCGTGCGTATGTCCGGATCGCATGGTACTTAAACCAACATCATGACCCAAACCCATCCTTAACCCAACATCTACGGTGGGTGAACGCGGCGACGAGTGCGGCCGGGAGGCTCTGGCCCGGGCTCCTGGCCGGACGAACTGTCCCTGGGCCGGCCCTGCGCGACACGGCCGCGGCCGGTGCGGCCCGCGCGGGGCTGGCGCACGTGGCTCATCGGTGAGCGCGCATTCGCCACCAGCGCCCGGTAGCGACACCGCCAGACCGGGGGCTCCCGCCCGGGGTGCTACGGGCGCGATGCGCGGTCCCCCGGCACGACTCTGAGGTGAGAACCAACCAACCGGCTACCCGCGACAGGAAGGACGCCCGGTGCCTCGGAACGACGTAACCGATGGTCCGGTCAGGTAACGCACAGTGTCTGTGGCATCCGGCCGCAGGGAGAGAGGAACGCGAGTGAACATCATCAGAGGCAAGCGAGAGGATGCGGAGAGCGCGGACGGCGCGGGCGGCGGAGCGCTGGGCCGACGCAACGTCCTGGGCGGCCTGGCCGCCCTTCCCGTCTTGGTCAGCATCGGATCGGCCGCTCCCGCCCTGGCGGCCACGGCAGCGCGGCCAGGCAACGTCCCGGCGGCGACCGGGGACCTGGTGCGCGGAGCAGAGCGGCGGTACAACGCCCCGCTGCTCGCGCCGGGAACCCGCCTGGTGCTACCGGCGGGCGGCAAGGCCGTGCCGGTCCTGGATTACTACCACCGCCCGCGCCTCGCGTCGGCCGCGTCCGCGTGGCCGCACCTGAAGGCCGCCGACGGCACCACGGTCGACGCATCGGTCATCCCCGAGCGCGGCGCCCCGACGCGTGTCGCGATACTGCTTCGCCGGGCCTAGCGACGCCTTCGGCCCGCGCACGGTCTTCGGGATGAACGCCTCCCCGGATGCCGCCGGTCCCTGGGACCCCGCGGGCTACTACGAGCTCAAGGTCGACACCAACCAGGACCTGGTCGAGGACATCACCTGGCGGTTCACCTTCCCGGTCGACTCCGCCGGCGTCCAGCACGTCGTGGTGGCCGAGCTCACCGGCCGGGAAGCCACCGACCGCAACGCCAAAGGCAGGATCATCACGCCCCCCGACGCGCCCGTGGGAGAGGTCCTCGAGGTGGAACGCGGCCTCAAGATCTTCGCCGGCCCGCGCACCGACTCGTTCTTCAACTTCCTCCCCTTTCCCATCACGTTGGCAAAGGCCCTGAATGAAGGCTTCTTCCCGGACCTGGCGGCCCTGTTCCCCCCAACCGACTTTTTCATGAATCAAATCGTCAGGTCCGTCCTGATCGAGGCACCCGCCGAGATCACCGGCCTGCGCAAGCTGAACTACTGGGCCACCACCGCGGTCTACGACCAGGGCCACGGCTGGGTCCAGCTCCAGCGCGCCGGAGGACCCAACGGCACCACCCTGTGGAGCTTCCCCGCGGGTTCCGCCGGGATCAACATCAACGCCACCGTCCCGTCGCAGGACCTCGAGGGCAGGCCCGCCCACCCCGAGACCGACCCCGCCACCGGAGTGGGGCCAGATCAGGGACCAGACCGCCGTCGTCGTCGCGGACGGCGGCACCTACAAGCAGGGGGTCCACGGCCGTCCCACCGCGCTGGCCTACGGCGCGTATGTGGCCGACGTATTCCTGCCCATGGTCATCCCGTTCATCCCCGGCACCAACGCCCTGTGGGACCCCTGGCAGGGCAGCCACAACGGCAAGGGCCTGACCGAGGACGCATTCGACAACGCCACCAAAGTCATCCTCAACCAGGACTTCGTCTCCGGCCTTACTCAGCCCGCGAAGCTCCTCGACTACTTCCCCTACCTCGCCCCGCCGGAAAGCTGACCTGGCCGCGGGCCCGGGTGTGCGGCAGGCACCCGGGCACCCCTGCGGCCGAGCGCGCGAGGCTGGCAGAGTGTCGTATGCGCGGCAAGCGCAACACCCTGAGTCGGCATCGGAGCGAATGATGAAGGCAGTCCGTTTCAGCCAGTTCGGGGGCCCGGAGGTCCTCGAGATCGTGGAGCTCCCCGATCCGCATCCGGGTCCGGGCCAGGTCCGGATTGCGGTGCGCGCGGCCGGCGTCAACCCGAGCGACTGGAAGAAGCGCAAGGGCCTGATGGATTCCGAGCTTCCGCAGACCATGGGCTACGAGGCGGCCGGCGTCGTCGACGAGCTCGGCGAAGGTGTTGCGGACGTGGCCGTCGGCGATCGCGTATTCGGCTTGTCCGCCGAGGGGGCGGCCCAGGCCGAGCTGGCGGTGCTGTCCTACTACGCGCCGATCCCGCCGTCGCTCGACTTCCCCGGCGCTGCCGCGCTGCCCGCCGCCATCGAGACGGCCACGCGCGCGCTTGACCAGCTCGCCAGCGGGGGCATGAGCGGAGACGGCAGCACGCTGCTCATCAACGGCGCCTCCGGAAGCGTCGGCAGCGCCGCGGTCCAGCTCGCCGTGGTGCGCGGCGCGCGGGTGATCGGCACCGGCCGTCCGGCCAATCACGCTTACCTTCGCTCGCTGGGGGCCGAGCCCGTCGCCTACGGCGAAGGCCTCGTCGAGCGGGTTCGCGCGCTCGCGCCCGACGGCGTCGACGTCGCGCTCGACGTCGCCGGGAGCGGCG
Source organism: uncultured Actinomycetes bacterium (assembly GCA_963790065.1). Lineage (GTDB taxonomy): Bacteria > Actinomycetota > Actinomycetes > Streptosporangiales > Streptosporangiaceae > Palsa-504. The sequence goes on from CAWBNK010000011.1 coordinate 4,900, forward strand.
TGCTGCCCGAGCTCATCGAGCTGGCCGGCGGCGCCGGGCACGTCATCACGGTCGCCGATTTCGGCGGAGCCCAGGAGCACGGGGTGAGGTTCAGCAGCGGGGACGCTGGCCGCGCGGTCTACGCGCTCGGCGAGATCGGCGAGCTGATCGAGTCCGGGCGCTTCTCGCTCCCGGTCGCGCAGACCTTCCCGCTCGCCGAGGTGGCCGAGGCGCACCGGGTGAGCGAGCAGGGCCACGTGCGCGGGAAGCTCGTGCTGGTGGTCGGCTGAGGCGATACCGGCGAGGGCTTCCCCCAGGGATAAGACCAGGGTCTTCCACGGGCGCGATCTGGCCGGTGCCATACGAGACTGAAGTTGTCGTCTCGAAGGGAGGACCGCCATGACAGGAACCGCAGGCGACATTATCCCTGTCGCGATCGTCCCGGTCGTCCTACTCGCCTTCTGGCTCGTCATGATGTTTCGCGCCAACAGCCACCCGCAGCGGGCCAGCGGGGCTCCGGCGGATACCGTCTCCGCGCACGCGCCGCAGGGCAGCGTCCCGGCTCAGCGCCTGAGCAGCCCCGGTCCGGTCGTTCCCGGCCCACGTCCAGGCACCGCCGCGGAGGAAGTCACCCCCGAGCAGGCGCGGGCCAGCGTAACTCGAAGATAATAAGGTTGAAGATAGTTCTGTGCCTGGAGACCAGCCAGTAATACGGGCGCCGACGCCTCCACTCGCAGCGCTCACCTGGAACCACAGGAACACCCGAGCGACAAGGAGATGTCATGGCTGAGCTGGAGTACGTGGTCGTCTACGCCGTAACGTATCCGACTGCCGCGGCTGCGCTGGCAGTACTGAAGACCATCGAGCACCTGCACAACGAGGTGAACGGGGATTACGACGCAGCCGTGGTCGACAATGAGAACGGCAAGGCGCACGTCGTCAAGCGGATGGACCACCGGCACATCCGCGTCATCCCCGAGCGGTTCGGCGGCGGAGAACTGACCCGCAAGGAGCTGAATGACGCGGCCGACGAGCTCATTGCTGACGAGGCAGGGCTCATCGTGGTCGGCAGTGCCGCCATCGAACCGGCAGTCGACCAGGCGCTGGCCGGTGGCCCCAAGGTCTTCAGACGCGAGATCGAGGCGACGATCGACCAGATCACCAGCGAGCTGCAAGCAGCGTTCAAGAGCTGACTGGCCTCGCACCTGGAGATCACTACCGCCCGGCTCGGAGCGGCGACAGCTAACAGGCATGCCCGCTTAGCGGGCCATCCCGAACCTGAGCCCAGCCAGGACTTCCACCTGCTCTGGTGGAAGTCCTGGCTGGGGTTCGGCGGTCCGGTCGGACCTGGCTAGCGCAGTGACCGGAAGCAGTCCCGCATCTCGGCGGAGAACAGGGCCGGCTGTTCCCAGGCGGCGAAGTGACCGCCTCGGTCGAGCTTGTTGAAGTGGATGAGGTTGTGGGGGTACGCGCGCTCGGCCCAGCTACGCGGGGCCTCATAGAGCTCGTCGGGGAAGACGCTGATGGCATACGGGATCGTGATGTTCTTGGCGTTGAAGAAGTCCGCCTTGTTCTCCCAGTACAGGCGGGCCGCGGAGATCCCGGTGTTCATCAGCCAGTACAGCGTGATGTTGTCGAGGAGGTCGTCTCGGGTGAGAGCGCTGTCCAGCGTTCCCTGCAGGACTTGTTCGACGAGCCCTGGCTGGCCGGTACCGTCGCCGTGGTCCAGCATGAACGCCGCGAGGTCGATGGGGGAGTCCGACAGCCCGTACAGCGTTTGCGGGCGGGTCGCCATGATCTGCGCGTAGGCCACGTGCTTGGCGTAGAAGTTGCTCAGCTGCTGATACGCGCGCAGCTCGTCGGCTGACAGGCCGGCTGGCGGCGGGTCGCCGCGCTCGAAGCCCTTGGTGATGTCGGCGGGAGCGGTCCCTGGCATGTTGGAGTGAATGCCGAGGAGTTCCGGTGGGGCCTGTTCGGCCATGGTCTGGGTGACGGCCGCGCCCCAGTCGCCGCCCTGGGCGACGAACCGGGTGTATCCCAGGCGCTTCATCAGCACGACCCAGGCGCGGGCGATGCGGGCCGGGTCCCAGCCGGTGGCGGTCGGCTTGGCCGAGAAACCATGGCCGGGCAGCGAGGGGATCACCAGATGGAACGCGTCCGCCGCGCTCGCGCCGTGCGCTGTCGGGTTGGTGAGCGGCTCGATGATCTTCAGCTGTTCGATGGGTGAGCCGGGCCACCCGTGCGTGACGATCAGCGGCAGCGCGTTCTCGTGCTGGGAGCGGACGTGGATGAAGTGAATGTCCAGCCCGTCGATCTCGGTGATGAAGTTGGGCAGCGCGTTCAGCTTCTTCTCGCACTGGCCCCAGTCGTAGTCTGCCGCCCAGTAGCGCGCGAGGTCCTGCATCATCTCCAGCCGCGCGCCCTGCGAGTCGTCGGTGACCGTCTCGCGCTCGGGCCACCTGGTCGCGTTCACGCGCCGGCGCAGCTCGGTGAGGTCCGCCTCAGGAAAACCGACCTGAAACGGGCGGATAGCGGTCTTATCTCCGCTGGTCTGCTGTGCGCCTTCCGCCATTTCCGTGCTCCTTCGTCCTCGTGGACCAGACATCGGTTGCCGGGCACCGATGCTGATGCGCCGACTGCCTCCACGATCGCACCGACGGCGTGCGGATCGCGCCCGTGTAGGTCACTGGCCCTGCCCTGGGGCTCCACGGGCACCAGGCGTCATCGCCCCACCACGTGCTGACGCTCCAGAGCATGCTGACCACCGCCACGGCGAACTTCACCAGCCGGTGAGCTAAGTCCGGCTCGCCGCCGCGAAAGCCTCCCTGATCCGGGTGCTGTCAGCCCCGGTGGCGATGAGCAGGTGCAGCAGGAGCCGGGCCTTGAGGGGTGCCAGGTATCCGGCGCTGATCAGCCCGCGGGCCAGCAGGTCGGTCTCCGAGCCGGGGAAGCCGTAGGTGTGGTGGTGGACTGGGCCGGCGCCGGTCCGTGAGGCGAGCACCACCGGCATGCGCGCGGCCAGCGCGGCGAGGCTGGTCACGGTGCCGGCCGGGACGTGCCCGGCGCCGAACCCGGCCACGACCAGGCCGTCTGCGTGATCAGCGAGCGCGTCGATGAGCACGTTGTCGTCGCCCAGCGCGATGGTCACCAGGCCGACCCGGACCTTCCGACGGGGAGCCGGGCTGAACAGCGGCGACCTGTCACGCAGCCGCAGCGGGATATGGACCTCACCTTCGGCGATGTGACCGAGCGGCCCGAAGCCCGGCGAGATGAACGCCGCCGGGCTGGCGGTGTGCGCCTTCGCCACCCACCGGGCCGCATGGATCTGGTCGTTCATGACGACCACGCAGCCGAGTTCCCGTGCGCCGCCGCTGGCCGCGACCCGGATCGCGGCCAGGATGTTCGCCGGGCCGTCCGGTCCGGCCAGCGACGGGTTGCGCATGGCCCCGGTCACGACGACCGGGGCATCGGAGGCCACCAGCAAGTCGAGCAGGTAGGCGGTCTCCTCGATCGTGTCCGTGCCCTGGGTCACCACGGCGCCGGCGAAGCCGTCGTCCAGTACGGTGCTGATCGCGTCCGCCAGGCCAAACAGGTCGCCGAACGACAGCGAGGCCCCGGGCTTGTTCGCCACATCCCGCAGGCTAAGCTCCACGCCCGCGGCATCCAGTCCGGGGACTGCGGTCAGCAGATCGGACGCCGACAGGGCCGGTGCCACTCCCCGGCCCGATGTCCCTTGCATGGCGATGGTGCCGCCGAGGGTAAACACGGCGACGCGCGGCTTACCCGGAGTTCCCATCGGCGATCTCCCCTTCGGCGCTCACCAGACGCATGATCCCGGAGAGGCTGGCGTTCACCCGGTCCGGGTCGCTTGCCGCTGGCGGCGCGTAATTGAGATGACCTGCGGTCAGGGTAGGCCCAGAATGGGCCGGTGGGCCTTGACATTGACGGCTTCGTTCGTGATGGCTATGTCGCTGTCCGCGGCGCTTTCGATGCGGCAACGGCGACGGCCTGCCGGGAGATGATCTGGGTGGCGCTGCGCGAGCGGGGCGTCCGCGAGGACGACCCTGCTACCTGGCCGCCGTTCGCGCATATCGACAGCCTGGGCGGCGGCGGGCCGTTCGCTGCCGCGGGTATGTCCCCCGCCCTGGTCGCTGCCTATGACGAGCTGATCGGCCCGGGCCGGTGGACGCCGCAGGTCTATGCTGGCGGCGCGGTGGTGGTCCGTTTCCCGTCGGAGGACCGGGCCAATGCCGGCTATCACATCGAGGGCAGCTACGACGGGCCCGGCGGGTACTGGGTGAGCGTCCGGTCCCGGGCGCGCGGGCTGCTGGTGCTGCTGCTGTTCACCGATGTCGGCCCGGACGACGCGCCGACCCGGCTGGTCTGCGGCTCGCACCTGCATGTCCCGGAGTTCCTGGCGCCCTACGGCGAGGCGGGCACCAGCGCTGATGCCGAGTTCTGGCGGCCGTCGGTGCTGAGCAGGCCGGTCGCGCACGCGACCGGCCAGGCCGGGGACGTCTTTTTGTGTCATCCGTTCGTGGTGCATACCGCGACCTGGCCGCACCGGGGCCGCGCACCGCGGATGATCGCCCAGCCTGCCGTGCAGGTCCGCGACGGGTTCGCGCTGGACGGGTCGGATCCCTCGCCGGTGGCCCGGGCCATCGTGACCGGGCTGGCGATGGCAGAGCGGAGCTGATCACGCTGGAGCTATCGGGGCTCGGTGCGACAGTGCCGTCCTGAGCCGCATGCCGATGCGGCAACCAATGAATGTGGCACTCTGCCGGTAAGAGCCATCTTGAATAAAACCCCCAACCGCCAGGCCAGCCCAGCGCGCCGTCTCGTGATCGAGGCCGCCTACCCACTCTGACTTTCCTTGCGGTGGCAGCTGACGTTGGCAGAGTCGCTGGCCAAACTTACCGCGGTCCAGAACCGGGCCGGCTATAACAATCCAACCTAACCCGGCTACTGCCGGTGCAGCGGATCTACGCTTGCCGCGTGAGATCGCCATCGCAGCCTGGGGCCCCGGGCGCCCCGGTGGCCAGCTCGGATACTCAGCTAGCCAGGACTGTGCACCTGCTGCACAGGCGGAGCGGCTGGGGCTGGACCGCGACCGGCGGTTTCCTCGCATTCATGCTGGCCAGCGCCGTGTACTCCAACCGGTACTCGGCGACCGGATCGGGACCCGTCGCGATCCTGATCATCATGATGGTGCTCGCTGCCCTGACCATCATCGGGCTGGTCGTGGCGGTGGTGGACAGTGTGCTGCTCAGCCGCCGGTCCGCCGCTCTGCGCTGGCAGGCCATCTCGTTCACGGAGCAGCACTCGCGCCGCGCACATGCGTACCGGTATCCCCCCCAGCACGGGCTCTCGTTCCTGGCCGCCTGGGTGATGCTGGTGTGCATGCTCGGGCTCGGCGTGCTCTTCCTGCCCGGCGTGGTTAACGGGGTCTCGTACCTGTCCGGCGGGAACAGCGTCCTGTTCGTGCCGCAGTCGTGGCAGCCGACCTGCTCGTATTACTACAGCACGGGGAACGTCTGCTCCACCAGCACCAACGGCATCCTGGAGACTGGCGGCGCGGGAATGAGCGCCACCTGGCCGGACCAGGTGCCGCTCAACCATCCGTTCCTGATCCGTGAACCGCTATGGAGGTGGGGGCTGGGCGCGGCGCTGATCGACACCGGCAAGACCGCCATCATCGCTATCTGCATCAGCCTGCTGTTCATCGGCTTCTCGGTCGTGATCGTGATCTTCTTCGTGAAGATGGTGCGCAACTGGCTGCTGTACCGAAGACAGAAAGCGGCCCGGGGACCGGCAACCGTACCAGCCGAGTCCGCGGGGCAGACGGGACCGGTGCAGGCGCCACAAGAACCCCCGTACCTGACGGAGGACGAGGCGCGAGTCAAGATCTCGCACCACCGGCGCGGCTGGCTGGCTGGCGTTCTCGTGGTGGCCCTCATCGCAGGGGGCAAGGAAGCCATCGGGGAAACGTTCGCATTGATCTGGCCCTCCGCCCCGGCCGCGCAGAGCCAGGTGTCGATCCCGGTGCCGACGGTGTCCGTGTCCGTGAACGTGAACCTGCCTCCGACCAGCACGACGACGGCATCGTTCGGCTCGGCCATCAAGCTCGCCGGGATCAGCAGCGGCGAGCAGGTCACTATCACCCCCGTCCGGGTCATCAACTCAGCGACGGCGTCTGATCCGCTCTTTGGCCCCGCGGCCGGCGAACGGTACTACACGGTGCAGTTCCACTTCGACAACACCGGACACGTGCCGTACAGCCCGGCCCCTGCCCTCGAAGCCACGGTCATCGACACGGCCGGGAAGTCCTACATCGGCGACACGTTCATCACGGTCAGCGGCTGCCCGCTGCTCTCCGACTCCGCCAGCATCGCACCCGGTGCCTCGGTAACCGGGTGCGTGCTGTTCGACGTGCCCAGCGCGGCGACGGTCAGGGCCATCACGTACACCCTGGACACCGGCCTTGGCCCACAGACGGGCCGGTGGACCGTAGCGGGCTGATGCCTCGGCGGTCAGCAGGGCCAGGCGAGTTCACTTAGTTAACTGCCGTCGCGCAGGTCGGCGGGCACGGTTGGCTGGTAGGTGATGCTGTCGACCACCGCGGTGCAGCCGGGACCCTGCGGGGATCGGGCGAGGAAGCCGACCCGCGCGTCCGACGCCTCGCCGAGGGTGAAGTCGCGGAGCAGCCGCCGCCATGCCGGTTTTCCGGGGCGCGGAACGCCTACGCTCTCCCGGACCGGGTGATTCGCAGCCAGAGCGGGCCGCCTGCTGTCTCAAAGGAGTTGCTGTCGTCTGAGGTACGCACGTCCGCATCACCAATGCGGACCTCAAATACTCGGCGGACGCACGCGCCGGGCTGGCCACCGCAACCTTCGACGGCGGCCGGGTCAGCGAGGGACTGCGTGGGGCGGCGGGCCAACCCATCAGACACCCCGAACAATCCCGCACACCGCTCGTACAGCGCACCCCCTAGAGACGGTAGGGTGCCACTCTCATTGACTCGGCCCCGGGGCAGGTGAGACGCAGGGGACTGACGGGGAGGACCGGGACCGTCCGGCGCCGTGATCACGGCCAGCGCTGGCCGGCCAGCCGGTTCAGCCAGCCCGCAGAGAGATACCGTGAGCCGTTATGCAGGTGATCGTGGTCGGCGCCGGGATCGTCGGTGCTGCCTGCGCGTACACGGCGGCCAGGCTGGGCGCGCAGGTCACGCTGGTCGACGCGGCCCGGCCCGGTCAGGCCACGGCGGCCGGCGCGGGCATCATCTGCCCGTGGACGGCCGCGGTCGACGACCCCAGCTGGTACGACTTCGCCTGCGCCGCCGCCAGGCAGTACCCGTCCCTGATCACGGAACTGGCTGACCTGGGCGAGGCCGACGTCTCCTACCGCCAGGTCGGCGCCCTCCTCCTAGCAGACGACGCAGGCCATCTGGACCAGGCCCGGAAGCGGCTCATCGAGCGCCGCACCGCCGCTCCGGAGATCGGCGACGTACAGATCCTGACCAGCGCCCAGGCCCGCGAGCTGTTCCCGCCGCTCAAACCCGGCCTCAACGCCCTGCACATCGCCGGGGCCGCCCGCGTCGACGGCCGGCGCCTGGCCGCCGCCCTGACCCGGGCCGCCGCCAACCACGGCACTACGACCAAGCAAGGCACCACGACCAGGGCCGGCACCACGACCAGGCACGGCACCGCGCACCTGGCCACCCGCGCGAACCGCGTCACCGGCGTCACCATCGACGGCGAGCTCATCGAAGCCGATGCCGTGGTGGCCGCCGCCGGCGCCTGGACCGCAGAATTCCTCGCCCCGGCCGGCGCAACGATCCGGGTAGCACCTCAGCGCGGCCAGATCGCGCACTTCGGCCTCGGCTCCGCCGACACCAGCCGCTGGCCGGTGATCCTGCCCACCGCCACCGGCCACTACCTGCTGGCCTTCGACGACTCGCGGGTGGTCGCGGGCGCCACCCGGGAGACCGGCTCCGGCTTCGACGCCCGGGTCACCGCGGCCGGCCTGGCCGAGGTGCTGGCCAACGCCCTGGCCGTCGCGCCCGGCCTCGGCACCGCCGTCCACCTGGAGACCCGGGTCGGCCTGCGCCCGGCCGGCCCGGACGTCCGGCCCCTGCTCGGCCCGGTCCCGGGCCTGGACGGCCTGGTCGTGGCCACCGGGCTGGGCGCCAGCGGCCTGACCATGGGCCCGTACGCCGGGGCCGTCGCGGCCCGGTCCGCCCTGGGCCTGCCGCCGCCGCTCGACCTCACGCCGTTCAACCCGCTGCGCTGAAGCGGGCTGAAGCGGGCGGCTACAGTGGCCAGCATGATGGCGGACCAGGCCCCCCGGCTGACTTCCCTGTCGCCAGGCGCGGGCTGCGCCTGCAAGCTGCCGCTGGCCAAGCTCGAGGCGCTGTTCGCCTCGATGGGCCCGGTCGGACCCGCCTCTGGCGACCTGCTCATCGGCGCGGCCGAAGGCGACGACGCGGCCGTGCTCCGCCTGGACGACGAACGTGCCCTGGTGCTGACCACGGACTTCTTCACCCCGATCGTGGATGACCCGCAGGACTGGGGCCGGATCGCGGCCGCCAACGCGCTGTCTGACGTGTACGCGATGGGCGGCCGGCCGCTGTTCGCGGTCAACCTGGCCGCCTGGCCCGGCGACGGGCTGGACATCGCCCTGCTGGGCCAGGTGCTGCGCGGCGGCGCCCAGGTGGCGGCCGAGGCCGGCTGCTTCGTCGCGGGCGGGCACACCATCGACGATCCGGTGCCGAAGTACGGCCTGGCCGTCGTCGGCCTGGCCGATCCGGACCGGCTGATGACCATCGACCGCGCCGCCCCCGGCGACCAGCTGATCCTGACCAAGGCCATCGGCACCGGGGTGATCGCCACCGCGCTCAAGCGCGGCGCGCCCGACCCGGCCGCCGTGGCCGCCGCCGTGGCCTCGATGACCCTGCTCAACGCGGCCGCCAGCCAGGCCGCGCTGGCCGCGGGCGTGCGGGCGGCCACCGACGTGACCGGCTTCGGCCTGCTGGGCCACCTGCACCGGATGCTGGCCGCCAGCGGCGTCGCCGCGCGGATCGCCGCCGCCGCGGTCCCGCTGCTGCCCGACGCCGCCGGACTAGCCGCCGCCGGCTTCGTCTCCGGCGGCACCCGGGCCAACATGGCCCGGATAACCCCGCACGCCACGCTCGACCCCGCTATTCCCGAGGAACTCGCCACGCTGCTGTTCGACGCGCAGACCTCCGGCGGCCTGCTGCTGGCCGCTCCGCCCGCGACCGCGCCCGCCCTGCTCGGCGACCTGCGGTCCCGCGGCCTGCCCGCCGCCCTGATCGGCGACATCACCGCGGGCGAACCGGGTCACATCGACGTGCACCACGGACCGTTCTGAATAGGCTGTTTCGGTGACCATGCGGCCTGGTGCGGTGCGAGCGGTCCTGCTGGCCTGCCTGCTCGCGGCCCTGGCCGTCTTCGCCGCCGCCCGCCCGGCCGGCGCGCAGCCCCGCGCCGCCGCGCCCGTTAAGCACGTCGTCATCGTGGGCATCTCCGGGCTGCGCTGGAGCGACGTGTCGCAGGCCAGCACGCCCACGCTGTGGCGGCTGGCGGGCCAGGGCTCGGTCGCGAACCTGGTCGACTACGCCGTGCTCCCGCTGACCTGCCCGGCCGACGGCTGGCTCACGCTGAACGCGGGCGCCCGGGCACAGTCCGACCACACCAACGCCGGCTGCGGCACGTTCCCCGCCGTCCAGCCCGCCGGATCCGGCGCCACCGTCCCCGGCCTGCCCGCGCTGGAGACCTACAACCAGCAGTTCCACAACAACCCCGACTGGGGCCTGCTGGCCGGCGCCGCGAGCTGCGCCACCGCCGTCGGCCCGGGCGCCGCGCTGGCCCTGGCCGACCCGGCCGGCCACGTCGCCTCCTACCTGCCGTCGGCCTCGGGCCTGTCCGCGGCGGTGCTGTCCCGCTGCCCGCTGACCGTCGTGGACCTCGGAATTTATGCCGAACGGTCCTCGGTGCTCGCCTCCGCCGACGCCGAACTCGCCCGCATCGTGGCGGACCTGCCGCCGGACACCACGCTGCTCGTCACCGCGCCCGGCTCGGTGACCAAACCCCCGCACCTGCAGCTGACCCTGGCCCACGGGCCCGGCTACCAGGCCGGCCTGCTGCACGCCAGCTCCACCCGGCAGCCGGGCCTGGTCGTGCTCACCGACCTGACCCCGACCGTGCTGGGCTGGCTGGGCCATCCGGTGCCCGCCGGCGTCGTCGGCGCCCAGCTGACCAGCGGATCGCGGGGCAGCCTGGCCTCGGCGGTCCGGTCCCTGGCCGGCCGGGACACCGCCGAACAGGTCTGGCGGTCCACCCACGATGAGTTCTTCTGGGCCTACGCGCTGGCCGACACCCTGGTGATGGCCGCCATCGGCCTGGCCTTCTGGGGCGCGGCCGAGGACAAGCGCAGGCAGCGGGCCCGGTGGTGGCGGGTGGCCGGGGTGTTCGCCGTCTCGGCGCCGGTCAGCACCTTCCTGGCCAACGTGGTGCCGTGGTGGCAGTTCGCGCATCCGGCGGCCGGGCTGTACGCGATCTCGGTGGCGCTGACCGCGGTCATCGCCGGGGTCGCGCTGCTCGTCACCCGGCGGCTGGATCCGCTCGCGCCGCTCGGGGTGGTGTGCCTGCTCACGGTGCTGGTGCTGGGCCTGGACGTGATGACCGGGTCCCGGCTGCAGATGGAGACGCCGTTCGGGCTGTCGGTGCTCGAGGCGGGCCGGTTCTACGGCATCGGCAACGAGGCGCTCGGCATCTACGGCGTCACCGGGCTGTTCGGCGCGGCCTGGCTGGGCCTGCGGGCGCTGCGGCGGGACCCGCCGGACCGGCGCCGGCCCGTGGTGAGGAAGGCCGTGGTCTTGGTGGCCGTGGTGGGGCTGTTCGCGGTGGTCGCCTCCGGCTGGCCCGGGTTCGGCGGCAAGGTGGGCGGCACCATCGCCATGGTGCCCTGCTTCCTGCTGCTGGCCGCCGCGGTGGCCGGGATCAGGCTCAACTGGCGCCGGATCGGCCTGGTCGCGGTCAGCGGGCTCGTCCTGTTCGCGGTGTTCGCGCTGATCAGCTACTTCGTCCCGGCCACCGGCAAGTCCGACATCGGCACGTTCGCCGGGGACGTGCTGCACGGGCACGCGGGCGGAGTGCTGCTGCGGAAGATCAACTCCAACATCGGCTCGCTGTCGGTCAGCGCGTTCAGCCCGGTACTCCCGGTCGTGGTCGTGTGGACCGGGCTGATGCTCTGGCGTCCGTCGTGGTTCGCGGTCAAGACGGTGCCGCGGGCCTTCGCGGCCGAGCCGCTGCTGCGCCCGGTGCTGTGGGTGCTGTGGCTGATGCCGGTGCTCGGCTGGCTGGCCGACGACTCCGGGGTCATCGTGGCGGCCACCGCGCTGCCCCTGGTGCTGCCGCTGGGCATCGCGGTCCTGGCCGCGGCCTCGTGCCAGGGCCGCGACGCAGGTTATCGTGGTACGACCGTCGCCGGCCCCCCCGTCGCTGGTTCTACCGTTCGCCCCGGGTAAGTGAGCAGAAAGTAACCAGTGCAGTACCAGCTATCACGTGTTGTCGTAGGTCCGTTCCTGCATACCATCTGGCGGCCCAAGGTGACCGGAGCGGAGAACGTCCCCGCCTCTGGCGGCGCCATCCTCGCGGCCAACCACCAGTCCGTGGTCAACTCGGTCTTCCTGCCCCTGATGCTCGACCGGCCGGTGACGTTCTCGGCCAAGGCCGAGTACTTCACCGCATCCGGCCCCGCGGCCAAGCTGTGGGCCTACTACCTGCGGGCCACCAACCAGCTGCGGATGGACCGCGACGGCCCGCGCGCCGCCCAGGACACCCTGGAGGCCGCGCTGGTCCGGCTCCAGGAGGGCCAGCTGTTCGCCATCTACCCCGAGGGCACCCGCTCCCCGGACGGCCGCCTGTACCGCGGCCGCCCCGGCGTGGCCTGGCTGGCGCTGAAGTCCCGGCTGCCGGTCATCCCGGTCGCGCTGGCCGGCACCGGGCACGTGCTGCCCCCCGGCCGCGTGATGCCCCGCCCCGGCCGCATCTCGGTGACGATCGGCAAACCGCTGGTCATCGACCCGGAGCTCTACGACGCACCCCCGGCCAAGGCCCGGCGCCTGATCACCGACCAGGTGATGACCGCCATCCAGGAGCTGTCCGGCCAGGAGTACGTTCCCATGTTCGCCTCGGACCGCAAAGCCGAGCTCGCCGCCGAGGCCGGACACCACCACCCCCGCCTGCACCGCCCCAAGCCCCCCGCCGGCCCAGCCCCGGCCGGCCCCTAACCCCCCGCGGCCCGCCCTGCCCTCGCCCCAAGCCCCCGCCGGCCCCAAGCCCCCGGCCGGCCCCAAAACCCGCCGCGGCCCGCACCGGCGCAGGAACCCCTCCATGATCACGGGCAGTTTTGGTCGGTATTTAGCTCGAACTGCCCGCGATCATGAAACGCGGCTCGCGCACTCGGGGCAGAGGCCGAACAGTTCCACGGTGTGGCCGACGTCGGTGAAGCCCGCCTCGGCGGCCACCCGTTCCGCCCACTGCTCCACCGCGCGGCCCTCCACCTCCACGCTGCGCCCGCAGGTGCGGCAGGTCAGATGGTGATGGTGCACGCTGGTGCCGCACTGGCGGTAGAGGATCTCCCCGTTCGCGTCCCGGATCGCGTCGACGCTGCCCTGCTCGCTGAGCGCCTGCAGGTGCCGGTACACCGTGGCCAGCCCCACCGTCTCGCCCTTGCGCCGCAGCTCGGCGTGGATCTCCTGGGCGCTGCAGAACCCGGGCAGGCCGGCCAGCGCGGCCGCCAGGGCCTGCGCCTGCCTGGTGCCGCGCACCCGGGTCGGCCGCGCGGGCTCGACCTGCACCTGCTTCTCGGGCTGCTGCGTCGTCACAGTCGCACGCTACCTCGTCCGCGGACTTCCGCCTACCAGCCGGCCGGGCCGCCCCGGCCATTTCGGGCCGGGCTAGGAACCAGGGCCGGGCTAGGAACCAGGGCCGGGCTAGGAACCAGGGCCGGGCTAGGAACCAGGGCCGGGCTAGGAACCAGGGCCGGGCTAGGAACCAGGGCCGGGCTAGGAACCAGGGCCGGGCTAGGAACCAGGGCCGGGCTAGGAACCAGGGCCGGGCTAGGAACCAGTAGCCGTCGCGGGACCCAGGTCCGCGGTCTCGGCCCGCACCGACCGGCGGGCCAGCAGCCAGTAGACGGCCCCGCCGACGATCAGGCCCATGAAGAAGCTCAGGTCGGAGCCTGCGGTGCGGCTCGACAGCGGGCCCACGAAGGCGGACGTGTCGATCCACAGGCAGGACGCGACCATGCCGGCCACCTGAGCCACGACGCCCGGCACGTGCACGCCGCCGGACCGCCAGTACCGGCCGCCCCGGTTCGCCAGCAGCGCGGGCGCGTCGTAGCGGCCGCGGCGCATGGCCCAGTCGACCAGGTAGATCGCCAGCCAGGGGGACAGCCAGACGATCAGCAGGCTGAGGAAGTCCGAGTACAGGCGGTTGAAGTCCGAGTTGAAGATCGTGATGCCGGCCACCAGGGTGGCGATGACCAGGTTGACCAGCACGCACTGCCAGCGCTTGAGCTTCAGGCCGATGGCCTGCAGCGTCAGCCCGGAGGAGTACAGGTCGATGGTGTTGACCGCAAACAGGGTCACGATCGCCATGAACAGGTACGGCACCACGACCCAGGACGGGAGCGCCTGCGGCAGTCCGGAGATCGGGTCCGAGGCGCTCTTCACGACCGAGGCGATCCCGGCGCCGAGGATCTCAAGCAGCACCGCCGGGAGCATGCCGCCGATGGACGCCGCCCAGAAGATGCTCCGCGCCCGGGTCTGCGCGGGCAGGTACCGCGAGTAGTCGCTGCCGGTGTTGGCCCAGGACAGCCCGCCCGCCGAGATGACCAGGGCCAGGGCCACCATGAACGTGGCCCAGCCGGTGCCGTGGCTCAGCGCCCCGATGTGGATCCGCCCCGCGACCACGATGGCCATGACGATGAACAGCGGGACCAGCAGGTAGGCCAGGTACCGCTGCACGGTGATGATCGTCTGGTGGCCGAACAGCGGCAGGAAGGCCTGGATGCACATGGCCACGATGAGCAGCAGGATCTTCAGCCCGGTCGAGGCCCCTACCCCGGCGTTGGCCAGCAGGGCCAGGCCGGCCAGCACGATCAGCGCGATGCCCGAGGCCTCGAAGCCGACGCAGGTCACCCAGTTGAACAGCGACAGGCCCCGGCCGCCGTTGGGGCCGTAGGCGGCCCGGCTCACGGCGAACGTGGCCGTCCCGGTCTTCGGGCCCTGCAGGCTGGTCAGCCCGACGGCGAAGAAGATCAGGTTGCCGAGCACGATGACCAGCACGGCCTGCGCGAAGGACAGGCCGAAGTAGATGACCAGTGCCCCGTTGACCGGGTAGAAGACGTTCAGGTTCGAGCCCAGCCACATCCAGAACAGGTCCCGCGGCCTGCCGTGCCGTTCCTCAGGCCCGACCAGGCCGATGCCCCGCTGCTCGATGGCGAAGACCTTGTCGGTGGCCTCGCTGGCCGTGGTGTCGGCGGCTGACGCGTTTTCACCGGCGGTGAGACTCATCCTGTCCTCCCTGGGGACCTGGCGAGCTGGGTAACTGCTGGGTGCCCGTGCTCGCGGCCCGGCCGCGCAGGGCCGCGAGCTCGGTGACCGGGGGGACGCTCTCCAGTTCGGTGCCGCGCAGGAGGTCCCAGTAGACCCGGCCGGGCGCCCGGCCGGGGGTATCCGCCCGGATGGTCCGGGTCGGCGTGATGATCCAGTCCACCGGCACGTCGTGCACCCCGGCCGCGACGGCGCCCTCGACCACCAGGCAGTCGTGCACCACGTCGACGATCTCGCTCGTCTGGCCGACCGCGCCGACCTCGGACAGCAGCGCCCACTCCAGGTCGAAGTACCCGTGCCCCTTGCCCATCCGGTGCCCGTTCAGGCTGACTGCCGAGCCGCCGGTGATCAGCAGTCCGATGCGCTCGCCCCGGCCGAGTTCTTCGAGGCTGACCGGCCGGGCATAGCGGTCCATTCCGTCCAGCGTCGCCGCGTAGGACCGTTCGGCCGCCGGGACGTCGGCCGGGTCCAGCCGCAGGAAGCCGCGCCGGATGCCGTAGGTGGTCATCACGAACGGCTTCCCGTCGGCCATGGCGGCCCGGCGGATCAGCTCGGTGCTGTTGTCGGGCGTGATGAACAGCAGCGGCGAGCGGGACCAGGCGGGCAGGGCGCGCACCAGGTCCACGCACCGCTCGCTGCCCTCGAAGTCGGCGATGAACGAGGAGAAGTCCCAGTGGAACCGGGAGTCCGGGCGGGCCACGGCGCGGAACTCGGCCCAGACCTGCTCCCGCATCAGCCGCTGTTCCTCCGCCGCGTCCGGCAGCTCCCCGGCGACTCCGGTCATGCCGCTCCCCAGCCGCGTCGCCTGGACCTGCGCAGCTCAGCGAAGTAGGGGCGGCCGGCCGCGAAGTCGCGGGGCAGCCGCTCCCAGTACAGCCCGGCCGGCTTGGGCAGCGGGCCGCACCGGATGGCCTGCTCCGGCGTGACGATCACGTCCACGGTGGCGTCGAAGACCGCGTGCGGCACCGCCTCGGTCACCAGCTGGCAGCCGTGCACCGAGGCCGCCACCGGGGTACCGGCACCGACCAGCCCGAGCTCCGCCAGCAGCCCCCACTCGATGTCGAAGTAGCCGTGGCCCTTGCCGAAGTGGACGCCCTCGCGGGTCACCGCGGCCGCGCCGGTCACCACCAGGCCGACCGGGTCCTCGGCGCACAGCTCCGGATGCGTCAGGTTCGGCCCGAACCGCTCCATCCCGTCCAGGGTGGCGGCCAGCGGCCGGTCTCCGGCCGCCAGCGCGCTCCCTTCGAGCCGGACGAAGCCGCGCGCCAGCGCGTACGTGCAGACCAGCATGCGCTTGCCGTCGGCCAGGCAGCGCGCGCGGAAGCTCTCCAGGTTGTTGTCCGGCGTGACCACGACGGTGCGGGCCGCCTGGTACTCCGGGAGTTCGGCGATGGACTCGGTGCAGCGTTCGCTGCCGTCGAAGTCCGGGATGAAGCTGGCGAAGTCGAAACCGAACCTGGAATCCGGCCGCGCCACCTCAGCCAGCCGCCGCCAGACCACCCGGCGCAGCCGCGCCGCGGGGTTCACGAACGTGCCGCGGCCCGCTTCCCGCCGCAGCAAGCCGGACTCCTCGAGGTCGTCAAGCGCCCGGCGCAGCGTGCCCCGGCTGACCCCGAACTGCTCGGCCAGCACGCCCTCCGGAGGCAGCATCGTCTCCTCGCCCAGCGGGCCGTCCAGGGCCAGGGCTTCCAGCTGCCCGGCCACCTGGCCGTAGAGCGTGTGGCCGGCCGAAGATGCACCCGTGCCTGTTCGGAGCCTCATATCTAAATGTATAGACCTCTATACCGATGCCGTCAACGGTTCCGCCCGCAGGCCACCGCACCACCAACCCCGCAGCCACCCCGCGCTCCGGCGAACGAGTTGCGAACGAAATTGAGAATCATTATCATTACCGCGAAGGTGAGCCTCAGCCCCCCGACCCGAGGAGTGCCGTCCATGCGCAAGCGTCTCCAGGCTTTGATCGCGGCGCTGCTGCCGCTCGGCCTGGCGCTGCTGGCGGCCGGCTGCTCCCCGGCCTACGGCGACCCGCCAGGCGTGGTCGTGGCGGTGGGCGCGGAGAACGAGTACGCGAACGTCATCCAGCAGGTGGGCGGGAAGTACGTCCAGGTCAGTGCCATCATGAGCAACCCGAACACCGACCCGCACACGTTCGAGGCCAGCCCGTCGGTGGCTCGCCTGGTCAGCAGCGCCCAGCTCGTGGTGCAGAACGGCGTCGGCTACGACACGTTCATGAACACCATCGAGGATGCCGTGCCGAGCGGGGCCCGCAAGGTCATCACGGTCCAGGACCTGCTCGGCCTGCCGGACAGCACGCCGAACCCGCACCTGTGGTACAAGCCGGGCACCATGACCGCCGTGGCCGGCGCGATCGCCGCCGACCTGGGCGCCCTGCTGCCCGCCCATGCCGCCTACTTCAAGGCCAACGCGGCGGCGTTCGGCCGCTCGCTGCAGGCCTGGACCGACGCCATCGCCTCGTTCCGGGCGAAGTACCCGGACACGCCGGTGGCCACCACCGAGCCGGTGGCCGACTACATGCTGCAGGCGGCGGGCGCGGACAACCGCACGCCCTGGGCCTTCCAGGCCGACATCATGAACGGCACCGACCCGTCGGCCCAAGACGTGGCCATCGAGCGGAACCTGTTCATCCAGCACCAGGTCAAGGTGTTCGTCTACAACCAGCAGGTGACGGACTCGCTGACCGAATCGTTCATCACGCTGGCCCACCAGAACGGCATACCGGTCCTCGGCGTGTACGAGACGATGCCCACCCCCGGCTACGACTACCAGTCCTGGATGCTGACCGAGGTCCAGGACCTGCAAAAGGCCGTGGCCGACCGAGTATCGACGGAGCACCTATGACCACCGACCTGCTCAGGCTGGATCACGTCGGCGTACGACTGGGCGGCCGGGAGATCCTGCGGGACGTCTCGTTCGCCATCCGCCCCGGCGAGTTCACCGGCCTGATCGGCGCCAACGGCGCCGGCAAGACCACGCTGCTGCGGGTCATCCTCGGCCTGCAGCCGGTCACCGCCGGCCAGGTGCTCATCGACGGCGCGCCGCGTCCGGCCCGCGACACCTCGATCGGGTACGTGCCGCAGAAGCTGACCATCGAGCCGGACATGCCGCTGCGGGTCAGGGACGTGGTCTCGCTCGGCATCGACGGGAACAAGTTCGGCCTCCGGCTGCCGTCGCGGGCCCGCCGCGAGCTGGTCAGCGACATGCTGACCGCGGTCGGCGCGCAGCGGTACGCCGACGCCAGGATCGGGGAGTTGTCCGGCGGCGAGCAGCAGCGGGTGATGATCGCGCACGCGCTGATCAGCCAGCCGCGGCTGTTGCTGCTCGATGAGCCGCTGGCCAACCTGGACATCTCCAGCGAGCAGGGCGTGGTCTCGGTGCTGGCCCGGCTGGCCCGCTCCGAGCACGTCGCGGTGCTGCTGTCCGCGCACGACATGAACCCGCTGATGCCGGTGATGGACCGGATCGTCTACGTGGCCGGCGGCCGCGTCGCGGTGGGCAGCACCGATGAGGTGGTCCAGCCCGAGGTCCTGTCCCGGCTGTACGGCCGGCATGTCGACGTGATCCGGGTGCACGGCCGGGTCCTGGTGGTGGCCGCCCCGGAGGGGATGAACGACGCCGCAGCCGCGGCCGAGGACGCCACCGCGGTCCGGCGGGTCGGCTGATGCACTACCTGATCGAGCCCGGGTTCTTCGGCAGCGGGCCGGTACACGTGGCGCTGGCCGTCGGCACGGTCATCGCCATCACCTCGGCCGTGGTCGGCGTGTTCACGGTGACCCGGGGCCAGTCGTTCGCCGGCCACTCGCTGGCCGACATCGCCACCACCGGCGGCTCCGGCGCGTTCCTGATCGGCATCAACCAGTTCTGGGGCTACCTGGCCTTCGGCGCCGGCGCGGCCGCGTTCATGGAGATGATCGGCGTACAGCGCCGCCGCGGCCGGGACGTGGCCACCGGCGTGGTCCTCGGCGCCGGCCTCGGCCTGGCCGCGCTGTTCCTGTACCTGGGCACCCAGTACAGCTCGACCACCGGCGCGTCGTTCACCATCTTGTTCGGCTCGATCTTCGTGCTCACTTCCTCCACCGTCCCGGCCCTGATCACCTCGGCGCTGCTGGCCCTGGCCACGGTGCTGATGCTGGCCCGGGTGCTGCTGCTCAGCTCGCTCAGCCCGGACATCGCCGCGGCCCGCGGCGTCCCGGTCCGCGCCGTCGGCGCGGTGTTCCTGATGGCCCTGGCCGTCTCGGTGGCGCTGTCGGCCGTGATCATCGGCGCGGTGCTGAGCACCGCACTGCTGGTCGGGCCGGCCGCCACCGCGCTGCGCGTGGCCAAGGGCCCGGTCCGGGCCATCGCCGCCGCGGCGGCCATCGGCGTGGCCGCGGTCTGGCTCGGCATCCTGCTGGCCTACGACAGCTTCTACTGGCCGCCCGCCGGGCGCGGCTGGCCGGTCAGCTTCTTCGTGGTCACGCTCGTGGTGGCCAGCTACCTGGTGACTTACCTGCGCCGGCCCGACCGTGGCCGGTCCGCGCAGGAGGCCCCGGACGCGGAGCAGGTATGTTCACCGGCCTGATGCTGAACACCTGGATCGCGGCCACGGCGGTCGCGGTGATCGCCGGGGTGACCGGCTTCTTCGCCGTGCTGCGCGGGTCGACGTTCGCCGCGCACGCCATACCGAACGGCGCCTTCACCGGCGCGGCCGGGGCCAGCCTGCTCGGCCTCAACCCGTTCGTGGGCCTGGCCGTCTTCTCGGTGGCGGGCGCGCTCGGCATCGCCGGACTCAGCCGCCGGGCCCGCAACGACGTGGCCACCGCGCTGACCTTCGTGCTGATGCTCGGGATCGGCGCGCTGTTCGTCAGCTGGAGCACGGAGTACGCCCAGGAGGCGTACGCGCTGCTGTTCGGCGAGGTGTTCGGCGTGGCCGAGAGCGAGGTACTGCCCATCGTGGTGCTCGGCGCGGTATCCATCGCGGCCATCATCATCATGTTCCGGCCGCTCATGCTGTCCTCGGCGCTGCCCGAGGTGGCCGAGGCCCGGGGCGTCTCCCCGCGCCGCATGGACCTCGCGTTCCTGCTGGTCATGGCCCTGGCCACCAGCATGACCGTGCCGGTGGTGGGCGCGCTGCTGATGTTCAGCCTGATGATCGGCCCCGCCGCCGCGGCCCGCTCGCTCACCGCCCGCCCCGTCCGGGCCATCACCCTGTCCGTCGTGATCGCCCTGGTCACGGTCTGGGCCGGCATCGCCGTCTCCTACTACTCCAACTGGCCCCTAGGCTTCTTCGTCGGCCTGGCCGGCGCCTTCTTCTACCTCTTCAGCCGCGCCTACGCGGCCGTCACCCGGTCTCCCCGCCCCGCGTAGCGTGGGAACCGTGAACCACCTCAAAGATTCGACCAGCCCCTACTTGCTGCAGCACGCCGACAACCCGGTGGACTGGTGGCCCTGGTGCGACGAGGCGTTCGCCGAGGCGGCCCGGCGCGACGTGCCGGTGCTGCTCTCGGTGGGCTACGCGGCCTGCCACTGGTGCCACGTGATGGCCCACGAGTCGTTCGAGGACCCGGAAACGGCCGCGCTGCTCAACGAGCACGTGGTCGCGGTCAAGGTGGACCGGGAGGAGCGGCCCGACGTGGACGCGGTGTACATGACCGCGACCCAGGCCATGACCGGCCAGGGCGGCTGGCCGATGACGGTGTTCATGACGCCGGACCAGGAGCCGTTCTTCTGCGGCACCTACTACCCCCGCGACTACTTCCGCGAGCTGGTGCTGAACGTCTCCCGGGCCTGGACCAGCCAGCACCAGGACGTGACGGAGCGGGCCAAGCAGGTGGCCGAGGCACTGGCCCAGAACGCGGCCGCCACCGCCCGGGCCCTGAAGGGCCAGGCCGGCGACCAGGAACAGGCCTTCCGCCAGGCCACGGACACGGCCGTGGACGGGCTGGACCGCGACTACGACGCGAAAAACGCCGGGTTCGGCGGCGCGCCCAAGTTCCCGCCGTCGATGGTGCTGGAGTTCCTGCTCCGCCACCACCAGCGGACCGGATCGCCCGCCGCGCTGCGGATGGCCGAAGGCACGTGCGACGCCATGGCCCGCGGCGGCCTGTACGACCAGCTGGGCGGCGGGTTCGCCCGGTACTCGACCGACGCCGCCTGGGTCGTGCCGCACTTCGAGAAGATGCTCTACGACAACGCCCTGCTGGCCCGGGTCTACCTGAACCTGTGGCGCCGCACCGGCTCCGGCCTGGCCCGCCGCGTGGCCGAGGAAACCTGCGCCTGGATGCTGCGCGAGCTGCGCACGCCCGAGCGGGGCCTGGCCGCCTCCCTGGACGCCGACAGCGAGGGCGCCGAAGGCAAGTTCTACGTCTGGCGTCCCGCCGAACTAACCGAGCTCCTCGGGCCCGACGACGCCCAGTTCGCCGCCCAGGCCTTCGCCGTCACCCCGGACGGCACCTTCGAGCACGGCGCCTCCGTCCTGCAGCTGCCCGCCGACCCCGCCGACCCGGACCGGTTCGCCCGCATCAAGCAGGCGCTGCTGGCCGCGCGCGGCACCCGGGTCCGGCCGGGCCGGGATGACAAGGTGGTCGCCGCCTGGAACGGCCTGGCCATCTCGGCCCTGGCCGAATGCGGCCTGCTGCTAGACCGGCCGGACTTCACCCAAGCGGCCTGCGACGCCGCCGCGCTGCTGGCCGAGGTGCACCTGACCGGCGCCAGGCTCATCCGCACCTCGCGCGACGGCACGGTCGGCGAGGGCGCCGGCGTGCTGGAGGACTACGCCTGCGTGGCCGAGGGATTCCTGGTCCTGTCCGGAGTCACCGGCCAGGCCCGCTGGGCCACCCTGGCCGGTGAACTGCTCAGCACGGCGCTCGGCGCCTTCGCCGACGGCCAGGGTGGCTTCTACGACACGGCCGCGGACGGCGAGGCGCTGATCTTCCGCCCGGCCGACGCCGCCGACAACGCCACCCCGTCCGGCACATTCGCGGTGGCCGGGGCGCTGCTCAGCTACGCCGCGCTGACCGGCTCGGCCCGGCACCGCGAGGCGGCCGGGGCCGCGCTCGGCGTGCTGCCCGCCATCACGGCCCGCTATCCGCGCGCCGCCGGCACAGGCCTGGCGGTGGCTGAGGCCTGGCTGGCCGGCCCGGCCGAGATCGCGGTGGTAGGCCCCTATTCGGCCGAACGGACCCGGGCTCTCCACCACACGGCCCTGCGTGCCGCCCCGCCCGGAGCGGTCCTGGCCCTCGGCGACGGCGCCGCCGGGGACGACGCCGAGGTGCCGCTGCTGGCCGGGCGCGGCCTGGTGGACGGAGCGCCCGCCGCCTACGTCTGCCGGCACTTCACCTGCCTGGCTCCGGTCACCACTCCCGAGCAGCTCACCGAGGCCCTGGCCCGCCCGTACTAGACCGGTCCGATGCCCAGGACCCCCTGGATCCCTCCACCCCGGACCCCGGACCCCCTGGATCCCTCCACCCCGGACCCCGGACCCCCTGGATCCCGGACCCCCTGGATCCCGGACCCCGGATTGGACGCTGCACGGGTCTATGCGGCATCTTGGATGCGATGCACTTGACGAGCAACGTGGCCCGGCGGTTCCGGCGAGCGCCGGAGCCCGGCGCACCCCGAGACCCTAGAAGGTCCCGGCGACTCGTGCCCGTGCTGGTCAGCCTGCTGATGGTCATCGGGACCGCGGTGGGCGCGGTGCTGGCCACCACGGGCGGCAAGCCAGCGGCCCCCACCTCCTCCTCCCTGGTCCCGAGCGCCCGCCCGGCGTCGGGCAGCAGCGCCGCGCCGGTGGTGCCGCTGCTCAGCGGCCGGACCGACGCGAACGGCGCGGTGCCCGTGGTAACCGCCGCCCCGGCGGCCCGCACCCGGACCGCCGTCACCCCCAAGGTCGCCCCGCTGCACGGACTGCGCCAGGCCGACCTGCTGGTGGTCGCGCCGTTCACCCTGTCCAGCCAGGTCCGGGCCGCGGTGTCGCGGCAGCCCGGGGTGACCAGCGCCGAACCGCTCGAGGCGGCCAAGGTCACGATCAACGGCTCGCCGCAGGCCGTGCTCGGCGTCGACCCCTCCACGTTCCGCGCCTACGCCGCCGGGCCCACCGCCGCGTCCAACCCGCTGTGGCAGGGCGTGGCCGGCGGCGGGGTCGCCGTGTCCTACACCATGGGCACCCTGGACAAGCTGTCGCTCGGCGGCGGGCTCACCGTGACCGGGCGGCAGCCGGAGCACCTGCGGGTGGTCGCGTTCGGCACGGTCGGCATCGGCGGGGTCGACGCCGTGGTGTCGGACGCCGTGGCGCGGTCGCTGGGCATGCCCGCCGCCAACGCCATCGTGGTCAGCGCGCCGCCCGCCAGCCTGCCCGCCCTGGTCAACGACATCAAGCGCGTCCTGCCCCGGGGCGCGTCGGTCGAGCCGCTGGTCAGCGTGATGGCCCAGCCGTCCGCGGCCGGCCTGCCCGCGGGCAGCGTGTCCACCGCGGGCGGGGCCATGACCGCGGCGGAGCTGACCACGGCCCTGCGGGCCGCGGAGAGCAGGCAGGGCCTGCCCTACGTGTGGGGCGCCGCGGGCCCGAGTTCCTTCGACTGCTCCGGCCTGGTCCAGTGGTCGTTCGCCCAGGCCGGCGTGCTCATGCCGCGGGTCGCCGCCGACCAGGCCAGGACCGGGCCCGCCGTCCCGGCCAGCCAGCTGCAGCCCGGCGACCTGCTCTTCTACCATACCGACCCGACGGCCCCCGGCTACATCTCGCACGTGGCCATCTACCTGGGCAACGGGTGGATGATCCAGGCGCCTCAGCCCGGGATGAACGTCCAGGTCGTCCCGGCCAACTTCGGCTCCCAGTTCGCGGGCGCCGTCCGCGTATACCCCCAGCTCGCCGCCGACGTGGCCGCCGGCCTGGCCTGACCGAGAACCTGCTGCCCGTTTTGCCGGATATCTGCCGTCCCATCGTGACTGCGCTACCGGATCGATATCGCTCTGAGCCGGTCAGAACCGGCCTAGATGCACATCGATCCGGTTGAGGCGGCCCGGCTGACGTCCTTGGTCCGGCGGTCAGCCTGGCCCGACCGGAGACCGCGGCCCGGAACCACCAGGCTAGGCATTGACGCTGGCCACGCAGGGTGTAATCATGATTACATGAGTACACGCCGGTTGGATTCCGGGCCTGCGAACAAGGTGGCCGGGACAGCCCGCGACGCCGGGACCGACGAGACCGGAACCGCCGCCGCCGGGACCGACGACACCGCAGCCGGTGCCGCCGGGGCCAGCGACGCTGGGGCCGACGCCGCATCGGGCGGCAACGCGGCCGACCGGGTGCGCGGCTGGTTTTCCGGCCGGCTGCCCGCCGACTGGTTCACCGCCGCGCCGGACATTCAGGTGGACCGAGAGGAAATTACCATCATCGGGGCCCTGGCCGCCCCCGCTGCCCCCGGCGACACGGACGCCGAGCGGGCCTTGGCGGCCGCGGGCCGGATCCGCCGGTTCCGCGAGGACACCAGGAACGCGCGCATCGAGATGGCGCGGGAGGCCGAGCACCGGTTCCGGCGCAAGGTCTCCTGGGGTGCCACCTGCGGGAACCTGACTGAGATGTTCACCACACTCTCGGTCCCGGTCATGACCAGGCTGCGCCAGCCTGAGCGCCGCGTGCTCGACACGCTCGTCGACGCCGGCGTGGCCCGCAGCCGCAGTGACGCCCTGGCCTGGTGCGTCCGGCTGACCGGAGAGAACGCGGATTCCTGGCTCGCCCGGCTGCGCGCAGCCCTGCGGCAGGTGGAGGAAGTGCGGGACCAGGGACCCGGAAATACCTGACTCAATTGGTCTAGACCGTCCTTTCCTCCGTTATTAGCCATCCCGGCGCGTGGCCGGCTTATCACGGTGATTCTGGGTACACTGCAACAAATCGTGCCGGCCTCGATGCGCGTACCGTCGCGCGCTGCTGGCGTGCTCCACCGGCACCGGCACCGGAGGAGGAACAGCAGTGTCGTACCAGGTGAACGGCTCGCGGACGGATAGGAAATACGCGCAGGCCCGCCGCCGCGAACGGCCCGGGCAAATGCCGGACACGGGCGTCCGGAACCCTAATACCAGCCGGAGCGTTGCGTTCGTGGATACGTTTCCTAAGTAGCGAGGAAGGCCGCAGCATGGGATTTCGTGACCTGGCCTACCGGATGTACGAGCGCAGGGTCCTGGCCTCGCTGTCGCCGGACGTCGTCCCGCGCCACGTCGGGGTGATGTGCGACGGCAACCGGCGGTGGGCCAAGTCGGCCGGGTTCCGCGACGTCAGCAGCGGCCACCGCAAGGGCGCGGACAAGATCTTCGAGCTGCTCGACTGGTGCCGTGAGACCGGCGTCGAGGTCGTCACCCTGTGGCTGCTGTCCACCGACAACCTGGCCCGGCCGGCCAGCGAGCTGGTGCCGCTGCTGAAGATCATCGAGGACACCGTGCAGGGCCTGGTCGCCGAGCAGTGGCACGTGAACGCGGTCGGCGCGCTCGACCTGCTGCCCGGCGAGACGGTCCGCATCCTCAAGGACGCGGGCGAGGCCACCGCGCATAATCCCGGCCTGCTGGTCAACGTGGCCGTCGGCTACGGCGGCCGCCGCGAGATCGCCGACGCGGTGCGCTCGCTGCTGCAGGACCACGCCAGCAAGGGCACCACGATCGAGGAACTGGCCGAAGTCCTGGACGTCGAGCACATCGCCGAGCACCTGTACACCGCGGGCCAGCCCGACCCCGACCTGGTCATCAGGACCTCAGGCGAGCAGCGGCTGGGTGGCTTCCTGCTCTGGCAGAGCACTCATTCCGAGTTTTACTTCTGCGACGCCTACTGGCCCGCTTTCCGCAAGGTGGACTTCTTGCGCGCGCTGCGCTCCTACGCGGCGCGCAACCGCAGATTCGGCGCGTAGCGGCAGGTCAGGTACGAGACACGCGTTAGTAACCTGACGGTGCTTTTGCCGAAACACCAGGGCGGGTACCTTCATAAATGGTGGGACGGCGCGGCGCCGTCCTCCGGGAAGGCCCTCGATCTCTAGGCTTCGCGCTTTGCGCGCAGGCGAGACGAAAGAAGGGCCGGCACGGCCCTTCTGGGGGCCAGTCCCGGCCCATCCGACACGTCTGTGTCCTGTCGAGGTGCCGGGCTGGCCCCGGCGCCCAAGGGAGTCTGCGTGGTCAAATCTCAAGGTCGCCGTACGTATGTACTCGACACCAGCGTCCTGCTCGCCGACCCGGCCGCCATCGCACGATTCGATGAGCACAAGGTAGTCCTGCCGGTCGTAGTCATCACCGAACTGGAGGCTAAGCGGCACCATCCCGAACTCGGCTACTTCGCCCGCCAGGCCCTGCGGATGCTCGACGACATGCGCGTCGAGCACGGCAGGCTGGACGCGGAGCTGCCGGTCGGCGAGCTCGGCGGCACGGTCCGGGTGGAACTCAACCATTCCGACCCCTCCGTGCTGCCCGCCGGGTTCCGGCTCGGGGACAACGACTCGCGCATCTTGTCGGTGGCCTGCAGCCTGGCCGCCGAGGGCGAGGATGTCGTCCTGGTCAGCAAGGACCTGCCGCTGCGGGTCAAGGCCGCGTCGGTCGGGCTGGCCGCCCAGGAGTACCGGGCCGAGCTGCCCGTGGACTCGGGCTGGACCGGGATGGCGGAGCTGGAGCTGTCCGCCGGTGATGTCGAGCAGCTGTACGACACAGGCACCTTGGAGAGCGAGGCCGCCCGCGACCTGCCCTGTCACACCGGGCTGAGGCTGACCTCCGCCAACGGCTCGGCCCTGGGCCGGGTCCGGCCGGACAAATCGGTGCAGCTGGTGCGCGGCGACCGGGAGGCGTTCGGCCTGCGGGGCCGCAGCGCCGAACAGCGCGTGGCGCTGGACCTGCTGCTCGACCCGGACATCGGCATCGTCTCGCTGGGCGGCCGGGCCGGTACCGGCAAGTCCGCGCTGGCCCTGTGCGCCGGCCTGGAGGCGGTCATGGAGCGCCGCCAGCACCGCAAGGTCATCGTGTTCCGGCCGCTGTACGCGGTCGGCGGTCAGGAACTCGGCTACCTGCCGGGTTCGGAAGCGGACAAGATGGGCCCGTGGGCGCAGGCCGTCTACGACACCTTGTCCGCGGTCACCACGCAGGATGTCATCGACGAGGTGCTGGCCAGGGACATGTTCGAGGTGCTGCCGCTGACCCACATCAGGGGCCGGTCGCTGCACGACGCGTTCGTGATCGTGGACGAGGCGCAGTCCCTGGAGCGCGGCGTGCTGCTCACCGTGCTGTCCCGGATCGGCTCCGGCTCCCGGGTGGTGCTCACCCACGACATCGCCCAGCGCGACAACCTGCGGGTCGGCCGGCACGACGGCGTGATCGCGGTGATCGAGAAGCTCAAGGGTCATCCGCTGTTCGCCCACGTCACCCTGGTCCGTTCCGAACGCTCCCAGATCGCCGCCCTGGTCACCGAGATGCTGGAGGACTCTGGCCTGTAGCACCCTAGGCCGGCGCGGAACGGCGCCGGCGGCACGCTGGCTGCGGTACCGTGACCAGCGTTATGGAATACCCACCTGTGTCCGTCGTGATGCCGGTCAGGAACGAGGAACGGCACCTGGCGGAGTCCGTACGGCACGTCCTGGGCCAGGACTACCCGGCACCGCTCGAGCTGGTCCTCGCCGTCGGCCCGTCGGCCGACCGGACCGAGCAGATCGCCCTCGACCTGGCCGCCGCGGAATCCAGGATCACGGTGGTGGCCAATCCGGCCGGGAAGATCCCGGCCGCCCTCAACCTCGCCGTCGGCGTCGCGCGGCACCAGGTCATCGCCCGCATCGACGGGCACGCCCTCTTCCCGCCCGGCTACCTCAAGCTGGCCATCGACATCTTGACCCAGACCGGCGCGGCCGACGTCGGCGGCGTCATGGCCGCCGAGGGCGAGACCGCGTTCCAGCAGGCCGTGGCCTGGGGCATGACGTCCAAGGCCGGGGTCGGCTCGGCGGGCTGGCACACCGGCGGCCAGGCCGGGCCCGCCGACAGCGTCTACCTCGGCGTCTACCGCCGCGAGGCGATCGAGCAGGCCGGCGGCTGGGACGAGGAGATGCTCCGCGCCGAGGACTGGGACCTGAACTACCGGATCCGGGCCCACGGCGGCCTGGTCTGGTTCACCCCCGAGCTGCAGGTCACCTACCGGCCCCGGGCCAGCCTGCGCGCGCTCGGCGCGCAGTACTTCCACTACGGCCGCTGGCGCCGGGTGATCGTCCGCGATCATCCGGAGACGGCCAGCTTCCGCTACCTGGCCCCGCCGGCCGCGGCCGCCCTGGTCACCCTGGGCTCGCTGGCCGGGCTGGCCGGCCTGATCGGACTGGCGGCCGGCGCGCCGGCCGCGGTGAGCTGGCTGGCGGCCGGGCTGGTCATCCCGCTGACGTACCTGGCCGGCATCACCGCCGTAAGCCTGGCCCTTTCTGGCGGCCAAACGGGCCGGGTGCGTGCTCAGCTGCCGCTGGTCCTGGCCGTCATGCACATGGGCTGGGGGGCGGGGTTCCTGACCAGCCCGCGCGGGCTGCACCGGGCGCCGGCCGCGCGCGCCACGGCCCGTTCGGCCCCATCTCAGACCCCCCCGCACAGCAGGGCCGATGCGCGACAATGAACCATGGACTTCGATCTGCAGGGGCTGCTCGCCGCCCATCGCGCTGACGGCTACGAGCTGTACGGCCGGTACCTGAACCCCCAGCAGCCCAAGGTGCTGCACGCCATCGGCTTCGACAAGGTCTACACCCGGGCCGAGGGCGCCTACCTGTACGACTCCGACGGGAACTCCTACGCCGACTTCCTGGCCGGGTTCGGCGTGTTCGCGGCCGGGCGAAACCACCCGGTGATCCGCCAGGCGCTGCACCAGGCGCTGGACGCTCAGCTGGCCGACTGGACCCAGTTCGACTGCGGCCCGCTGCCAGGCCTGCTAGCGGAGAAACTGCTGGCCAAGGCACCCGGCCTGGACCGGGTGTTCTTCTGCAACAGCGGCACCGAGGCGGTGGAGTCCGCGCTGAAGTTCGCGCGCTACGCCACCGGCCGGGGCCGTGTGCTGTACTGCGACCACGCCTTCCACGGGCTGACCACCGGGTCGCTGTCAGTCAACGGCGCGGACGAGTTCCGCCGCGGGTTCGCCCCGCTGCTGCCGGACACTGCCCTCCCCCTCGGCGACCTGGACGCACTCGCGGCCGAGCTGCGCAAGGGAGACGTCGCCGCGCTCATCATCGAGCCGATCCAGGGCCATGGCGTGCTCATGCCGCCCGACGGCTTCCTGGCCGCGGCGGCAGCCCTGCTCCATGAGCACGGCGCGCTGCTCATCTGCGACGAGGTGCAGAGCGGCTTCGGCCGGACCGGCAAGTTCTTCGCCTACCAGCACGAGCAGGTCGTGCCGGACATCGTCACCGCGGCCAAGGCGCTGTCCGGCGGTTTCGTCCCGGTCGGTGCCATGCTGGCCAAGGGGTGGATCTTCGAGAAGGTCTACTCCTCCATGGACCGGATGATGGTGCACAGCACCACGTTCAAGGGCGGCGTGCTGGCCATGACCGCCGGCCTGGCCTCGCTGGCGGTGATCGAGGACGAGGGCCTGGTCGAGAACGCGGCCCGGACCGGGGAAGCCCTGCAGGCCGGCCTGCTGGCCCTGGCCGAACGCTACGACGTGCTCGCCGACGTCCGCGGCCGCGGCCTGATGATCGGGCTGGAATTCGACAAGCCCGCCGCGCTGCGCGCCCGGACCAGCTGGAACATGCTGCAGAAGGCCCGGGTCGGCCTGTTCGCCCAGATGGTGGTCGTCGCGCTGTTCCAGCGGCACCGCATCTTGACCCAGGTCTCCGGCGACCACATGGAAGTGATCAAGCTGATCCCGCCGCTGATGATCGGCGACACCGAGGTCAAGCTGTTCACCGAGGCGCTCGCCGAGGTCCTGGAGGATGCCAGCAAGGGCAGCGGCCTGATCTGGGAGTTCGGCCGGACGCTGATCAAGCAGGCGGCACGGCGCTAGGCACCGACTGCGGCGGGGGCGTGCAGAAGTAGTACCGTTTCCCTACCTGGTGGCAGTGGCTGATGATCCACCGCAGCTGGGGGTCGGTGCCGGAAGCGACCCAGACGAGATGGAACACGCCCTGCCGGATGTCGGCCTGCACCTGGGCCAGGGTCGGCGACGGAGTGGTGCCGTCGTAGCCGCCGATGGGCAGCGCCTCGAGGCCGGTGGAGTAGATGACCAGGGCCGGCAGCGCGATGCTCTGCGCCGCCATCACGTAGGGGGCTCCGTTCTGGTTGCGCTCCAGAGTGGCCACGAAGGCCTGGTCGTGCAGGATCGCTTCCTTCCCGGTGTTGTCCGCCACCACCTCCTGCGCCCGGGCCGACTCGAACGGGGTATCAAAGGCGCCCTGACCGTAAGCCGCCAGGCTGACCGACGCGACGGCCGGCGCCAGCGCCACGGCGACCAGGCCCGCGGCCAGGGCCGCCGTGAACGGGATGACGCGGCGGCCCGCCAGCGACCAGATGATAATGCCGGTCGCGACGACGCCGACGGCGATGACGGCCGGGACCAGCCAGCCCGGCGCGCGCGCCGAGGAGGACACCAGCCAGGCCGCGTAGCCGGCCGTGCCCGCGACGATGACCGCCAGGCCGATCGTCCGGCTGACCGGGGCCCGCTCCGGTGCGGCGGCCGCGACGATGCCGGCCCCGATGATGGCGGCGGCCGCCGGGCACAGCGCCGCGGTGTAATAGGGCTGGAGCGTGGTGATCACGGAGAAAACCACGAAGAAGGTCACCAGCCAGCCGCCCCACAAGATGAAGCAGGCCCGGAGCGGGTCACCGCGTGGCTCCCGGCGGCGGCTGGCGATACCCCACGCCGCGACCAGGGCGGCGGCCGGGGTCAGCCAGCCGGCATCGCGGCCCAGGCCGCCGCGCAGCAGGCGGTCGGCGGTGCGCGGCGGAACCGGGAACGCGGCGCCGGGATCCAGCTGTGCGGCCTGTACCTGCTGCGGGGTCTGGTCGCCGAACCTGCCGAACCCGTTATAGGTGAAGACCTGCGCGAAGGCGGAGTTGTCGTGGCTGCCGTCGACGTAGGGCCGGTCCGCGGCGGGGACCAGCGACACGGCGGTCATCCAGGACACCGACACCAGCGCGACGACCGCACCGGCGGCCGCGAGCTGGACGGCCCGCCGCCCCGCCGAGCCGGGCCCGGACAGCAGGTAGGCCAGGCCGAGCGCGGGGAGCACCATCCACGCCTCGATCTCCTTGGCCTGGAAGGCCAGCCCCACCCACACGCCGGCCAGGATGAGCCGGCCCAGGTCCGGCCGGAACCATCAGTCTCCCGCCCGGCGATGGCCGCCGAGACCGCGTCGGCGGCCAGCACCAGCAGCAAGATCAGCAGCGAGTCGGAGATGTTCTCCCGGTCCAGCGCCACCGTGGCCGGGCTGACCGCCAGGACCAGCGCGGCGATCAGGCCGGCGGCCGGCCCGGCCAGCCGCCGCACCGCCCGGTAGAGCACCAGCACCGTGAGGATGCCCTCGATGACCTGCGGCAGGACGATCGCCCACACGTGCAGGCCGAACGCCCGCACCGAAAGCGCCTGGAACCAGAACGCCCCCGGCAGCTTGTCCAGGGTGATGGTGCCCGCCGGGTCGAAGGCGCCGAAGATGAAGTCGTGCCAGCTGGCGGACATGCTGCGGTCAGCCGCGGCGTAGTAGTACTCGAGCGGCTCCTGGCCTATGGCCCAGGCGTACAGCAGGCCCGCCAGGGCCGCGATCGCCGCCAGGGCCAGCCAGCGTAGCCGCGCGTGCTCCGAGATGCCGCGCCAGCTTCTGCCCATCTCCGGCTGTTCCATCACCTGACTAGCGAAACTGGCGGCCGTAAGGTTCCCGGTCGCTGATTTCCGGGCTCGGTCAGCGGGTGCCCCTGCTCCAGACGCTGGCGCTCCCGGTACAGCCCGCGTACCGCACCGCGGCGGTGGCCACCACCGGACCGGACCGCGGGCCCGGGCAGTCGTTGCTGCTGGAACGGATGCCGAAGACCAGCACGCCCGCGATCCCGAGGACCAGGACGCCCAGCGTCACCAGGCGCCGCGCCGTCCAGCCGCCGATGACCTCGGTCACCGGCATGGCCTGGTGCTGCACCATGCGGCCGAACGAGGCGAACGTGGCCTTGAGCCGGGGATCGGACGCCGCCAGGAGCCGCTCGATCTGGTTGAGTACCGCCTGCTGGCGGGCGGGCAGGCTCATCTGATTCTCCGGTACGGCCTACGGCGGGGGTTCTGCTGGGCAGGCTAGCCGGCGGCGGGCGGTGCCTCCGCCAGCAGCGTTTCGGCCACGGCCAGGTCCTGCGGATAGGTGATCTTGATGTTGCGCTCGCTGCCCTGGACGATGTGCACCTTGACCTCGGGCAGGTAACGCAGCACCACCCCGCAGTCGTCGGTGGGCGCGAAGCCGGGATCGGCGGCGGCCAGCTCGTGGGCCCGGGCGATCACCGGCAGCCGGAAGCACTGCGGGGTCTGGCAGCGGAACAGCGTCTCCCGGCGCGGCATCGAGTGCATCACGCCGTTGCCGGTGACCACGATGGTGTCCGAAGTCGGCACCGCGACTCCGGCCGCATCATGGGCACCGAGCACGACCACGCAGTCGGCGATGATCCGCTGATCGACGAACGGCCGGGCGGCATCGTGCAGCAGCACCCCGGTCTGGCCCGGATCATCAGCGGTCCCGGCAATGGCGGCCAGCGCCACCCGGGTCGAGTCGGCGCGGGTCACGCCGCCCTCGATGACCCCGCTGACCTTGCCGTAGCCCCGGTCGGCCAGCAGCGTTCCGACCTCGTCGACGTACCCGCGGGCCATCACCACCAGGATCTCGTCGACGCCCGGCGCCTGCTCGAACGCGGCCACGCAGTGCTCGATCAGCGTCCGGCCGTCCAGCCTCAGCAGCTGCTTCGGCCGGGCCGTGCCGATGCGCTGCCCAGTGCCGCCGCCCAGCACGACCGCCACCATCCGCATGAGCCGGACTCTAACCGATCAGCGGCCGGCGCGATGACCGCCGTTTTCGCCGGCTGCGGGACGGGTATGCGCTGAGCAGCCCCGGCGTGTCTGTCCGGGCCGCCGGGCGAACCGTCGACTACATTGTGTAATGGCTGGGCGTGAGTCACGGCGGTGCGCGCCGCTGGGAGGACCTGCATGACGGTGGCGCTGGTGCTGGCGGCCGAGGCGGACGCCGGGCTGCGCGGCCAGCTGGCGGCCTTGGGTGTCGGCCGGGTCGATGCGGCCGGGCAGACCGGGCCGGGCCTGCTGACCGTCGCCGCGGCGGCCCGGGCCGCGCGCGAGCGCATGCTCATCTGCGTCGGAGACGACATCATTCCCGAAGGCATCCTGGCCCGGCTGCTCGGCGCGCCCGGCACCGCCGCGTTCACCGGCGGGCGGGCTCCGGAACCCCGGCCCGCACCCGACGACGCGGACCAGCCACGGCCCGAGGCCCGCGCCGCCGGCGGCGCCCTCGTGGTGGACACCGACGACCTAGCCGCGCTGGCCGGCGCGGCGGAATTGCTCGCGGCCACCCAGGCGGCCCCAGCCGCGGTCGGGGCGCTGCTGGGCGAGCTCACCCGGGCCGGGGTGCGGGTGCGAGTGCTGGACGCCGGGCCGGACGGCGACGGCGTGATCGCGGCGCTCATCGATCCGGTCGCCAGGGACCTGGCCCGCTGGGCGGCCACGCGCGACCTGACCCCGGCCGCGCTGGCCGGGATCTCGCTCGGCCTGGGGCTGCTGTCGGCCGTATGGTTCGCCGAGCCCACCGTGAAGGCGCGGCTGCTGGCCATCTTGATCCTGCTCGCCGCGTTCACGGCCGGACGGTCCGGCGCCCACCTGGCCGCGGTCGGCCGGATCAGGCCGGCCGCCGACTGGCTCGCCGCGGCCTCGGGCCTGGTAACCGAGTTCGCCGTCTACGCGGCCCTGGCCATTAGCGCCGGGCTCATCGTCCCCGGCCGCCCGGCCGGGCTGAACGGGATCTTCGGCGGCGCGCTGCGGCACAGCGCGGTGGCCAGCTTCGGCGGCGCCGGGCAGCCCGGTGTGTGGCGGCTGGCCGTGGCCGCGCTGCTCCTGCTGGGCGCCCGCCGGCTGGCCGAGCTGTGCTACGAGGGGCTGGCCCGGGCCTCGGGCCGCATGTTCCCCCGCCCGGCCCGGCGCCTGTTCGGCCAGGTGATCACCCTGCCGGCTGGTGAGCGCTACGCGGTGATCGCCATTACCGTCGTCTGCTTCGGGCCCCGCCTGACCTTCGACGTCCTGCTGGCCTGGAGCGTGGTGGCGGCGGTGTACGTGCTGATCGGGCTGGTGGCCAGCGCGGGCCAGCTGACCTGGGTCGGCGGCGTCCTGATCGCCTACCGGGGTGACGGCGCCGTGGCCCGCAGGCTGGGCCGCGCCGCCCTGGGCCTGCTGCCGCCGCTGCCCCCGCTGCTGGTCGGGCTGCTGGTCACGTGCGACCTGGCCCTGCTCGGGCTGGCCAACCTGCCCGGCATCCTGATCCTGGCCCCGGTCATGGCCATGCTGCTCGCCGGGCTCGGTGCCCGTAACCCGCACGACGGGCGGCTGGACTGGCTGGTGCCGCCGCTGCTGCTCACCGGCGAGGGCGTCTTCCTGGCCGCCCTCGGGTTCTCCCGGCACGTGTGGCTGCCGGTCGTCTTCGCCGTCCTGGCCGCGGTGGTGCTGCGGCACATGGACCTGGCCTACCGGGCCCGGTCCGGGCTGGGGGTCCGCCAGGACCGCTTCGGCCTGGGCTGGGACGGGCGGATGCTGCTGGCCAGCCTGGCCGCCGTGGGCGGCTTCGTGCCGTTCGGCTACGCACTGCTGGCCGTGTACCTGTGGCTGCTGGCCGGCTGGGACTTCCTGTCCGCCTGGCTGAAGTCCTTAGCTAGTCCTTAGACCGACATGCCGCCGTCGACGGCTGGTCCCTGCCGCCGGTCGGCTACCGGGTCCGCGGCGGCCATAATTGGCCGGGGGCAGGCCGGGCAGGGGCGTAAGATATATCGAGTGTGGAGTCGCGACACTCGCGAACTCGCGCCAACGACGGGGGCCGAGGGCAGCGAGCCAGCCGCGTCGTCCGCCGGATGGCAATCGATTACCACCATGCCCCGTATCTGGCTGGCCGGCGCGCTAGCGGCCTGCGCGCTGTTCGGCGGCGGGGTCGCGCTGTTCAGCACCGACCCGCTGCACCGGCTGTGGGGCACCTCGGCCGCGGTCGCCTACGCGGTGGCCGCCCTGGCCGTCGTGGCCTGGCGGTCCCGCTCGACCACCGGGGTGGACATCGCGCTCGCCGCGATGGTCTGCGGCGCCATCCTCGTCCCGCTGCTGTGGATGGTGTGGACCGGCCACGGCGAGCCCGAGGTCGGCGTGGTGGCCACCTCGGCCACGACGCTGATCAAGCACGGCACGCCGTACAAGAGTGCCAAGGTGCTGGCCAGCACCACCAACCCGAACGCCTACAACCCGTACCTGCCGTTGATGGCGGCGTTCGGCATTCCGCAGGCGCTGTTCGGCCACGGCCCGCTTACCGACCCCCGGGTCTGGTTCGGGATCGTGTTCCTGGTCGTGTTCGCCTGCGCGCTGCGGATCGCGGGCGCCCGGGACTGCGTCCGCTGGGCGCTGCTGCTTACCGCGTCGCCGATCATCGCGTTCGAGCTGTGCGTGGGCGGCACCGACGTGCCCATGGTCGCGTTCATGTGCCTCGGGTTCGCCCTGCTGTGGCGGGTCGGGAAGTCGAACGCGATACCCGCCGGGCTGGCCCTGGGCGTGGCCTCCTCGATGAAGGCGACCGCCTGGCCGGCCCTGGTCGTGGCGTTCGCCCTGCTCTACGTGCGGGACGGCAAGCAGGCCGCCTGGCGCTTCACGGCCTGGGCGTTGGCCGTGGTGGCCGTCATCGTCGGCCCGTTCGCGGTGCTGCGGCCCGGCGCTCTGGTCAAGAACACCATCTTGTTCCCGCTCGGCCTGGCCAGCGTCAAGTCCCAGGCGGCCAGCCCGCTGCTCGGCCACGTGCTGGCCCAGACCGGCGCCCTAGGCCACACGATCGTGGTCATCCTGCTCATCGGTTCCGGCCTGGCCATCGCGGTGTCGCTGGTCATCCGCCCGCCCAGGGACGTGCCCGCGGCCACGATACGGCTGGTCATCGGGTTGTCGGCCATGTTCATACTCGCGCCGTCGACCCGGTTCGGCTACTTCATCTACCCGGCCGCGCTGGTGCTGTGGCTGCTCGTCTCGCAGGCCGGCCGTAAGGCGGCGGAGCTCACCTCGCTCGAGCCGGTCACCTAGCGGCGCTATCGCCTGTCTTCCGGTCGCGCAGCCACTGGTCGAATTCGGCGGCCACGATGCGCTCGTCATGCACGCCCGCCGCCTCCGCTGAGGCCAGCCACACGATCGGCGGCCCCATCACGGCCGGTTCGAGGAACCGCTGACCGGCGGTCACCGCGCCGGACGGGACCATGCCGGTCACGGTCGCGCCCCCGGGCAGGAGCAGGTTGACGGTGACGCCGGTATCCCGCAGATCGGCGGCCATGACCCGTGACATCGCCTCACTGCCGGCCCGCGACGGTCCGTAGGGCACGAACCCGGCCCGCTGCATGGTCGAGGAGTTCACCGAGATGTTGACGATGCGGCCGCCGCCCGTGGCCAGCATCCGCGGCGTAACCTCGCGCGCCACCAGGAAGTACCCGGTCAGGTTGGTTTCGACCACCGCCCGGAATCCGTCGACAGGCACCTCCCAGAACGCCTGCGACCTGGTCATGAACTCCGGGTTGACCGTTCGCATCCCGATCCCGGCGTTGTTCACCAGCATGTCGATCCCGCCGAGCCGCGACCAGGCCTGCTCGACCCCCCGGGCCACGGAGGCCTCGTCTCGCACGTCCATCTCGATGCCGACCACGCCCGACATCCCCGCCGCACCCGCCAGCCCTGTCCCCAGCAGCCCCGCCGCGGCCGCGGCCGCCCGCTCGCCGGACCGCCCGGTCAGCACGACCGACGCTCCCGCCGCGGCCAACGCGGACGCCATCGCCAGCCCCAGCCCGCTCGTCCCCCCGGTGACCAAGACCTTCCGTGCCACATCACTCATGCCCGCGATGCTAGGAACTAGAGCACGCTCCAAGTCAAGCGGCCGAACGCAGCGCCTGACCGCATCGGCGAACCCGCCTGCATCGTAGGGTTGCGCAGGTGGCCATCCCCGAGCACATAGCGCGGCTGCGGGCCGCCGTCGGACACGACCTGATCCTGCTGCCGTCCGTATCGGTCCTTCCCATCGACCAGGCCGGGCGGCTGCTGCTGGTCCGGCACGCCGGCCATCAGGACGGGTGGGCCGTCCTCGGCGGTGCCATCGAGTTCGATGAGTCTCCGGCTCAGGCCGCCGTCCGGGAGACCCGTGAGGAGATCGGTGTCGAGATCCGGCTCCTACGGCTGGTCGACATGCTCGGCGGCCCAGACTACGAAGTGAGCTACCCAAACGGAGACCGTGCCGCATACGTCACCGCCGTGTACGAGGCGGAGATCACCAGCGGCCTCCCCGAACCCGCCGACGGCGAACTCACCGAGGTGGCCTGGTTCCACCCTGACCAGCTGCCGGACCTGGAGCTGAGCCGCTTCGCTCGCGCCCTCCTGACCGCTACCGGGCATCTCTGACCTACGCGGCGTGCTCGCGCATCCCGGGCAAGCACCGACGCCTTGGTGCCGCGTTCCACCCCAAGCCGTGCTCATGGTGGTAGCCGCTCGCGAGGCCACCACCCTGGGAACCGGCACGTTGGAACATTGAGCCGGCTATCGGTGCTTCGAACAAATCCTCCACGTCGGCTGCCTGGTCCGATTGCGGTTCGGCAGTGTCATCGTATCCGTCCTGGTCTGGGTTGAGAAGGCCGGGCAGGGCTTTGAGGGTGGCGTCGGTGATCTCGGCCCAGACGGTGGCTTGGCTCCCCGGCTTGTTCCAGAGCACTTCGAGGTCGAAGGCGGCGAACAGGCGGGCCTTGACGCCAGGGTCCAAGCCGGGCAGGACGTCGCCGGCCGCGGGCAGCAGGTCCAGCAGGGACAGGTCGGCGGCCTGGGGGACGATCGCCTCCAAGGCGTCGAGCTGGGTTTGTGTCTGCTGGCGTTCGTGGTGGAGTTCGGCGAACCGGGAGGTGATCCGGGCCCGCATGGCGGCCGCGGCGCTGTCGGCCGGGTCCGGGGAGAGCTGTTCCAGGCTCAGGATCTGGGCGTTCTGCGCGGTGTCGATCTGCTTGAGCCGGGTGGTCAGCGCGGCGGCCTGAGCGTCCCGGTCAGCGGCGGCATCGGTGTCGGTAGCGGGCAGCTGGGCGGCCAGGAGCTCGGCGCGGCGGGGGCCGAAGACATGCTCGGCGAAGAACAGCCGCACGATCTGGTCCAGCCGGATCTCGGGCGCCTTGACCGTCCGCGGGTGGTCCGGGTAGTCGGCGAGGTCCTTGGGACGGGCGCGGGTGTGGGGGCACTGGTAGTAGACCAGCGGGACGGGGCCGGGGCTGTAGGCCTGCCCGGCCATCCGCCGTTGGCAGGTCTTGCACCGGATCCGGCCGCGGTACACGTAGGTGCGGGTCGCAGCTGGGTGCTTGGACAGGTCGTGGCTGTCCCGGCTGGTGCCGTGCTCAGCGCCCACGTGCTGGGCGGTCTGCCAGGTGTCCCGGTCGATGATGGCCGGGTGGGCGAGCTGCGGAGACCATAGCCACTGGTCCTGCGGGACCGATACGCGGCGTCCTTGGCGGGTGCGGCGTCGGCCGTAGACCATGTGCCCGGTGTACTTGGGATTGCCCAGGATCGCGAACACGGTCTGTGTGGTCCACCCCGACGTCGGCCGGGGCGCGGGGTAGCGGACCGGGTCGGCGTTCAGCCGCGCGGCAATGGTGGGCATGCCGAGCTTGCCGGTGACCCGCCAGGTGAAGATCTGCTCGACCACCGGCGCGCGGGCCGGGTCGAGGGCGAGCCGGGTCTTGGTGCGGCCTTGGCTGGCTTTGATGGGGACCGGGTGGGGGTGCCGGTCGGCGAGGTAGCCGTAGGGGGCGGAGCCGATGTTCCACCCGTCCAGGGCGTGCTCGGCCAGCCCTTTCCAGGTCTTTTCCTTCAGCTGCAGCCGGAACCATTCGGCCACGCCCTGCTTGACCCGGCGGACCAGGACGGTGGTGGCGTTGACGCCGTCGATGACGATGGGCTCGTCGGTGGCGAACACCGGGATGCCCTGCCGGGACAGTTTCTTCTCCAGCTTCAGCGCGTTGAAGGTATCCCGGCCGGAGCGTTCGATGTCTTCGCAGATAACCGCCGCGAACCTGGGCGCCGGGCTGGCGGCTTCGGCGAGCAGGTCCGCCATGCCCCCGTCCCGCGGGATGCCCGCGGCGGCGAAGCGCCGGTAGGCGTCGCCCCGGGAGCGCTGGTCGAGGTCGAGGCCGCCGGAT
This sequence comes from uncultured Actinomycetes bacterium, assembly GCA_963790065.1. Taxonomy (GTDB): domain Bacteria; phylum Actinomycetota; class Actinomycetes; order Streptosporangiales; family Streptosporangiaceae; genus Palsa-504. The sequence continues at coordinate 43,907 of CAWBNK010000011.1, forward strand.
TCGATGTCCCAGTACCAGGCAGCAATGAACCACCCCTGGGGCAGGGCGGCTTTGGAGGCCCGGACCTGGCGGCGCAGGGACGCGACCGGGTTTTGCAGTTCGAGGGTGGAGGTGCGGCCGACGAATGCGACCGGGACCGGCTCCCCCGGGCCGCCCAGGGTGTTATTCAGGGGTGCTGGGGTGTTTGCTGCTGGCGTAGCCATTGCAGGACCTCCATAATGGCCTTGACCTGGCGGGCGTCAATTTCCTTCGCGCGTTTCCCGGTGACAACACGGACCTTGAACCGGACTTTGATCCCGCCCGGACGATCTTCTTCAGGTACATTATAGCTGATCACACGGACATTCTCACCTATTTCACGCTGATCGCCCGGACCATTTACGGCATTTCTTGACCGGTTGCTGATAGCCATTTATATTCCTTTCACGGAACTGTACTGGTGTAATTCCCGTGGCGCCGCGGATGCGCAATAGGGGCGGCGGCCTGTCCATCCCGTCACCGTCGGCCGGGTCCCTCGGGGCATGCCGTACGGCGGCAGTCAAGGTGGAGCCCCCCACTGGAGGAACGACCTTGACGGCCGCCGGGCGGCATGCCACCATCACCGGGGCCGGCGGGAAAGGGATGGACTGGCCCCCGGGACCCCAGCCGGCGACGGGCGGGCAGCCGGGTGCGGGCCCCTGCCCATCCTGGAGCCCGAGGCCCCGCCGGAGGCATCTAGGTCTTTCCGGCCGGGGGCAGCCTGCGGACCGGCCGGGAAAGGGGCGCCAGATCCTGCCGGGCGTACAGCAGGAACAGCAAGATCAGGACGGCCACGGCGGCATGGGGGAACGCCCAGCGGGGGAAGAAGGTCAGGACGGCCAGGCACAGCCCGGCGATGACCGCCGCGCGGATGGCTAGCCGCACCGGGTGGCCGTGGCGGAACCGGGCCGGGATCTCGGCCAGCAGGCGCAGGACCTCGGCGAGCGGGACCGGGCCGAGCTCGATCCGGGCAGAGTCGGGAGGTAGCGGGCGGGTGCGGATGCCGTGGCCGGGCGGGTACGGGTCGGGGTAGGCGTCCCAGCGGCCCTCTCGTTCAGCTTGGTCGACCAGGTCGGCGTAGGCCTCGGACCGGCCCCACGGGCAGGACAGCGCGTAGTAGGCGGCGGTGGCCTGGGTGTAACGGGCCAGGTTCCCGCCGTCGGGCCGGTCGGGGTGGGTCTGGTCGGCGATGGCCTGCCAGGCGGCGTGGACGGTCTCGTCGTCCAGGTCGGGCCAGTCGGGCAGGCCGAGGGCGGCGAACGGGTTCCAGGTCAGCGGGTCGGGGTTCATCAGGCGGCTCCTGGACGGAAGAAATCTCCCAGATCCGGGGTATCGGGGGACGGCCACGGATCCGGGCCGGGCTCCTCGCTGCGGGCCGCGGGCAGCGGGACCGGCGGCGCCGGCTCGGCGGGCGGCGGCAGCAGGCTCAGCGGGGAGGGTTTGGGCCGGGCGACCTGGACGAAGGTGGCGGCGCCGCGGTGGATGTAGCAGGCCTGGCCGATGTCCAGGCGGCGGATGAGGTCGGGGTCGGCGGTCCAGGCCCGCTGCTCGCGGGTGGTGCCCTCATCTCCCCAGGAGTTCCCGACCAGCTTGTGGGCGGTCTCCAGCACCCGGCGGGTGCCGGCCAGCTGGGTCAGCGGCTCGGGGTAGGGGGTGTGCAGGACGAAGATGCCGCCGTCGGCGGTGGCGGCGATCCGGTACCGCTCGTCATCGTCGCCGCCGAGGCCGTGCCAGGACTGGGCGGAGACCTGGACGCCGATGCCCAGCGACCGGCCCCGCTCGTACAGGTTGGACAGCGGCACCCGGCCTGAGACCGCGGAGTAGTCATCGGCGGCCAGCAGCATGGCCCGCTGAGGCCCGTACGGGTTGACCGCGGCGTGGGCGGCCAGTTCGGTGATGGCCATGGCCTGCGCTTCAGCCACCGATGGCTGGCTGGTGCCTTCCAGGATGAAGTACCAGGCGTCCGCGTCGGCCAGGGTGCCGGGGCCGTCCAGGCCGGGGCCGAGCCGGTCCATCAAGGTCGCGAACCGCAGCTGGATGTCGGGCAGGTGCTTGGCTGCCGCCTGGACCCGGGCCACCTCGGCCGGGTGCCGACCGTCGGACCAGGCGTTGCGCAGCCACCGGGCATCGAGCCGGTCCAGGAACCCGGCCTCGCTGGCCGGCGGGCCGCCCGGAGCGGTCACCGCCAGGGTCAGGACGGCCTGCATGATGTCGGCGTAATAGGCCGCCGCGCCCTGCCCGGTCTCGATCATCTGGTACAACAGCACGGCCAGGTCCCGGGTCGGGAGGTCCCACAGGGACAGCCGGGCTTCATCCGGCCAGAGGGCCACGCGGCGGGCCCCGGCGCTGTAGAGCAGCCGGCGGGTCCGGTCGGCTTTGCGGCGGGCGTCCTGGCCGCCTTTGCAGTCCAGCACGATCAGCTGCGGCCGGTTCCCTTGCCCGGCGAAATGAGAGTCCAGGATGGCGGTGAACCATCCGGCCCACAGGCGGATCATCAGGTTGGTCTTCCCGCTGCCGGTCGCTCCGACGATCACCATGTGCCGGGCGCACGCCTCAGCCGGGAGAGCGAAGACCGGGTCCCAGCGGTGGCCGATGGTGCGGATGGTGCCGCCGACCGGGATCTTCCCGCCCCGCCGCAGCAGCGGCACGGCACCCGGCGCGGCGGTCAGCCCTTTGGCGGTGCGGACCTGCCGTTTCCACTGCCGGGCATCGAACGTGATCGGGGCCGACGCGGTGATGCCGCCCAGGCCGGTAGTGATGGCGTAGTTCCGCCACGCCCACACCCCGGCGGCCAGGAGCAGTCCGGCCGGGATCGTCGCCGGGGCGAACAGCAGGAACTCCCGGGCCGCGGCCAGCCCGGCGGGATAGGGCCAGCCGTGCTCCCAGGCCTGGACCGGGACCAGCGCCTCCGCCCGCAGCCGGTGCGGGTGGATGGCCGCGGCGGCGAGCCACGTCGCGGGCATGAGCAGCGTCCAGGCCGCGGCGCGGCGCAGCCTGGCGGGCGGCCAGCCGCGCCGCCACGCCAGCACGTACCCCGCCCCGGTGACTAGCGTCAGCGGCCAGGCCGCGATCACCACCGCGAACCCCAGCAGCCACCCGAAACCCTTGACTGCCTTGCGCAGCAGCCACAGGGCTACGGTCAGCTTCAGCCAGGACCATACGCTCACCGGGCCAGCTCCGGGCCCACCGCGGACGGCGGCAGCTCCCGGATCACCACCCGGGCCTGGTCGTCATGGCGGAGCGACCCGGCGGCACGGGTGACGACCGGCCCGGCGGCCGGGGCGGTCAGGTAGATCACCTGCCCGTACCGCATCGGATTCAGGAGCCCGCCCATGATCCGGGTCGTGCGGGCCAGCGGCTTCGGCGTGAGCTCCACCTCGACCGCCCACACCTGCCCGGCGTACGGGCTGCCCGCAATCGACGGCCAGTGGATCTCCGCATCCGGCACGTGCCCGGACCGCCCGGCGGCCGGCCGGTCGGCGCGCAGCCGCCGTTCGGAATGCCACCAGGCTTTCCCGTCGGTCCAGGCCGGGCCCGCGGTCAGCCACAGCCGGGCGGCCAGGACCGCGCGGATATGCGCCAGCCGGCCCAGCGAGGGCCGCAGCGCCGGGTAGCCGAGCCCGGTCGCGGTCATGCCGTCCCGGGTCAGCCAGCACCAGGCCGGGCCCGGGCCGAGCCGGCCGGTCGCGGCGTACCCGGCCCGCCGCCACCGGGCCGTGATCGCAGGCAGCCGGGCCTCCTCAACCTGCAAGGCGTTGGCGAGCAGGTCCACCGGGGCGCCGTAATGCTCCCCGCAGAGCAGGAGGCCGTCGATGTCCCGCTGGGACAGCCGGACCGTCCCCGCATCCGCCCGGCGGGACGGGCGAGCTGCGGGAGCAGGAGTAGTAGTGGTGTCGTGGGCTGGTGCCGTCATGGCGATCCCTGGCCTTCCCGCAGTAACAGCAGCCTCCGATGCCCCGTGTGCTCATATCTGCACGGGATGTGACGATTGTTCCGCGTACGGGTCCGCGGGGAAGATAACCACGATGTCCGTAAGCGCATCGTCATGACTACGTGAAGTGACGCAGCTGAGGCACGGGCCGCAGTCATGCGCAGGTCAGGGCAGCAATGCCAGCGGCCGCCGCGGCCAGGTCGGCGGCGGGCCAGGTGTGATGCTGGCCGCGGTGGTGGCACCAGAGCTGGCGGTTGCCGGTCCATACGGTCAGGTCGGCGGACACGGAGATGACCGCGAACGTGTACGTGCTCGCGGTGTAGACATCGGTGATGCCGCGGGCGGCGAGTTGGAGGGACCAGTGCAGCTGCGATGCCGGCCGGGGTGGCGGCTCCGGGGCCGGGAGCGGGCGCTGGGGGGAACGGGGCGGGCGGGAGCATCAGGAGTGCGCCTGGATGTAGCTGATCACCATGTCGGCGTCGCTGCTCTCGGCGTACAGCCCGGAGTCGGGGTCGTCGTCGGCGACGCGCCACACACCGTAGGCCTTGTCCCAGAACGCGGACCAGCAGGGATGATCACGCAGGGACCGGATGATGCGGGCGGCGGCCTCCGGAGCCGGCCCCGGCGGGGGTCCGGGCTCGGCAAGGGGATTGCGGGCCGGGGCGGGATTCGCGGCGGGGGATGTCATGCCGGTCGTCATCAGGGTTCTCCTGGTCGTGCGGATGAGGCGGGCAGGCGCTCGCCCCGGCGGGCGCGGACGAGGCCAGCGGGCAGGTACCACGGCCCGTTCGGCACAAAAATCCTGGTCCCGGGCCGGCAGCTGCGGCGCGGGCCGTCCGCCGTCACGGGCCGCCGGGCGTGATGCGGATCGGGTGGCTATGGTGTGAGTATGCATCTGCCCTAAGGACAGTGCAATAGTACAGATGCACTAAGACTTTTTCTGGTTGCTGAGGGAGGCGGTCCATGCCCGCGCACATGCGCACGGTCGGCAGCCGGCGGCTGGTCATCGAGCTCAGGCAGTTCCGCGAGCAGGCCGGGCTGACCGGCGAGCAGGTCGCCGAGGAGATGGGCTGGTCGCTGGCCAAGGTGTACCGGATCGAAGGCGACCGGGTCCGGGTCCTGGCCCGGGACGTGAAGCGGCTGCTCAAGCTGTACGGGATCAGCGGCGAGCAGGCCGACGCCGTGCTCGAGCTGGCCAGGACGGCGCGGGCCAAGGACTGGTGGCACCAGTACTCCGGCGCGATCCCCGAGTGGTTCCAGTTCTACGTCGGCCTGGAGGCCGCCGCCAGCGCGATGCAGGAATACAACGCCGAGCTGGTCACCGGGCTGCTGCAGACCGAGGCCTACGCCCGCGCCGTGATGACCGCCGCGATGCGCGCCGACCCCGATGAGGAGATGGAACGGCAGATCGCGGTCCGGCTGGAACGGCAGAAACGGCTGGTCGCCCCCGACGCCCCCGCGCTGTGGGCGGTCATGAACGAAGCCGTGCTGCACCGCCAGGTCGGCGGCCCGGACGTGATGCGGGACCAGCTCGCCCACATCGGCCAGCTCGCCGCCAGGCCCAACGTGACCATCCAGGTGCTCCCGTTCACCGCGGGAGCGCACCCGGCCATGCTCGGCTCGTTCACCGTGATGCAGTTCCCCGACCCCGCCGACCGGGACGTGGTCTACGTGGAAACCGGGACCGGCGCGCTGTACCTGGAAAAGCCAGAAGACGTCCGCCGGTATAACCTGATGATCGACTACCTGCGCGCCCAGGCGCTCGGCCCCGCCGAATCACGCACCCTGATCGCGCAACTGGCGGCACGGCCGCCAGGCTGAGGCACCAGAACGGAAAGTCGAGGCGCTGAACGTGGACCTGAACGGCGCCGCGTGGCGCAAGAGCACCTACAGCGGCGGCAACGGCGGCCAATGCGTCGAAATCGCGACCGTACAAGGCCGACCCGACAAGCCCCAGCGTATCTGCGCAGTCCGGGATTCCCAAAGCCATCACGGGCCCGTCCTGGCCTTCGGCTCCGAGCAGTGGGGGCAGTTTATCGCCGAGGTCAAGGCCGGGAGGTCGGGCCGACGCTGATGGCTGCTCGCAGAGTCGGCCATCATTTCCTGGGTGTGGTCTCGTGTGTGGGAACACGCAATTCGACGGTCCGGTTGATGCAACATCCGATTATCGGCCCGCCATATGGTGAGTCGGCTGATCAGTGGCGAGCTGAGGCGTGGGGTCGGCGCGCCGGCCGGGCCTCGCAAGGTAGAGGCCGAGCGCAGGCGTCGGCGCGCTTGATCTATAGAAAGGGTCAATTCGTATTACAGTTGCCGTTTCTCGGTCTGTGACCGCGCTGCAGCCTAGCGTGGTGCTTGATTCTCATGGCTCGCCTACATGTCGTCACCCCCTTTCGGTCGGCCGGGTTCAGCCGGCGAGCGCTGGGAGGCGGGCGGAGTAGTGATGCCAGCGGGCGCGGGCCTGATGACGCCGCCGCCATGCTGACCAGCGGAGATGGAAGGCGAGGCGGGCGCGGGTGAGGAGTCCTTTCTTCCAGTCGCTGGCGAGGCGCGTGATCTTGCTGGTCTCGGCGTGCGACAGCGTGATCGGCGGGATGCCGGGCGGGCACGGGAGCCCGCCGGTGGCGGGCAGCGGCGCGTCACCCGTGTGGATTTGCAGGTCACCGGGGTTCACGGCCGGTTCCTCCGGAACGGGAGCGGTGCCCGGGACTGCTGGCGCTGCCGCGGGGAGGACGCGGCATCCGGTGAGGGCGGCCCGGGCGGCGGCGATGCGCAGCTGGGCGAGGGCGGTCAGGACGGTGTGCCGGTTGACCGCGTTCCAGGTGCGGGCCTGGGACTGGTCCCAGCCGAAGGCGTCTTTCCCGGTCCGGAAAGTAGTTTCGACTGGCCAGCGGCTTCCCGCGATGGTGATGAAATACGTCATGGTCGCCGGGCGGCCCACCGGGGCGTAGCACAGGTAGAACGTGTACTGGTTCTTCCCGCGGTCCGGCAGGCGGCGGATGAGCAGGCACTCGCGCGGGTCGTCCGTGCCGATGAGCGCCCAGTCCGCGTAGCGGGGGCCCTTCGTGCCGTTCCCGCAGGACCGCATCTCGAACACCGCGTCGCATACTGCCTGGTCAGCGCGGGTCACCTTGTTCCTCGCGAACGTGACGTGGTAATCGCAGGGGATGATGACGACGTAAGACAGGCCGAGGCCGCGGAGCGCGGCCCGGAGCTCGCCGGACCGGCCGTAGACCTCGTCGGCCGCGGCCCACAGTACCCGGAGCCCGCCCGCCACCAGGCGTTTCACCTGCTCGATGGCCAGTTCTGGCTTGGTGGCGAACGCCAGCTCCTCCGGGATCCCCGCTTTTTTCCTGCGCGCCGGGTCCTTCGCCCAGCAGTCCGGCATGTATGCGTCGAAATCGACCCAGGCCTGCCCGGACGCGGTGACCAGCGCGGAGAAGACCCAGGTCACGCAGTTCTCGATCTTCCCGGTCACCCCGGCGTGCTGCGGCGCCACGCAGGCCGTCGCGTTCCCTTTGCGCAGGTCGGCGGTCTCGTCGATCGCCAGTCCCGGCCCGATCCCGTCGCCGGGATCGCCGCCGAGGACGTCCTGGGCCAGGCCGGGCAGCAGTTCCCGCAGGTCCTCCCACCGCCACCTGCTCCTGCCCAGCAGGCCCTGCATCCGGTACGGCAGCCCGTGACCTGCTCTTTCCGCCAGCTCCCAGCAGTTCGCCCGCGTGTCCCGCGCCAGCGACCGGACATAGTCCAGTGCCGTCGCGATGGTGCCGCGCCGCCGCATCACCCGGGCCAGCAGGCCGATGACCAGCGCGTCCGCTCTCTCGTCACAGGCCGCGGCATCCTCTATGCTGGCCACCGCGGCCGTGGCCTCGTTGTTTTGTATTTCCACAAAATCAAGGGAACGAGCCACGGCCGTCTCGCGCCTCAGCACCGCTAGCCTGTGCCCTAATCGAGACACCAGCCCCAGCAGGCACTCACGTAACCAGCGCTGCAGCAAACCCGTCACGGAAAAAATAGCGGGCGAACACTCAACGTGAAACGGCAACTGTAATATTCGGCAACGCATTGGCGATGTCGCGATTTCGCGATCGCTGATGGGGCCTGGGCGGCGGCCGGGCTTCGCATGTGATCTAGCTGCGGGTGGGTCGATCTCAGCCGTCAAGGCTGGTCAGAAGTCAGCGATGGGCATTGGTCGGTTTAGCCATACTGTCTGGCTGCTGTACTCCGTACCGTGCGCGGCGAGGATCCTCGTCCGTCGCGACGCCACAGGTGCGGCTGGAGGACGTCTTCTTGGACGGGGACCTTCTAGGCTACTTACGGTTGGAGTCTGGCTGGCGAGCTTGGCTCCACGCTCGATCGTCAGTGGCTGCTGAGACAGGTGGGTACGCGCGTTTGTTCGACATGAGCTCGCTCTGGCGGGATGGTCGACTGCAGCAACGAAGCTCGTGGTGGTTGGCGTGCCGTGATTACATGTGGACCGTTGGACGGTACATACCGGTAAGATGGAGATCTGCCAGTTTGCCGCTGCGGCAATGTGGCAGCAGTATAGGAACACAGCGGTCGCCGCTGCAGCTCAGGGAGGAAGGGGACGCGTCATGACCGAGGCTTCGGCATCTGGATCCAACGAGCGAGGTCAGAAGGCTATCCCGTCGGACAAGTCTGACCGTAAGGTCGGCGGCAGCCCTCGTGCACGGAAGCGCAAGTCAGGATCGTCCGGCGAAAAATTGAGAGAGGCCGTGTATGGAGCCGGGCGGCGCCGGCGCGTCGTCACGTTCGGCGGCGACCTGGCCGCTGAGCTCAAAGTCACTGTCGGCAAGTCTGGGCGCGTGACATTGCCAGCCTCCGTCCGTAATGAACTCGACCTCCACGAAGGGGTCGAGTTGAACGTGCAGGTCGAAGACGGGGAGTTGGTGCTTACACCTGTCGTGACGGTGCCGCGCAGCTATCAGTGGGCCTATTCGTCAGAGCATCTCGATCGCCTAAGTGGGGCTCTCACCGACGCCGAAGACGGCCGGATCCGGCCGCTTGACGAGGGCGAGCTAACGCAAGTGCTCGGGAGCTAGGGCCAACGGATCATGTCCTACGCCCATCTCGACCGCACTGATAGTTTCATTGCCGATTGTGAGAAGCTGCGTCCCTTCAGCCAGGCCGAAGCGTCAGGACTGCTCGCTGTGATGCGCATGCTCGACCGTCAAGAGCCGAATACAATGACCAGCGTGATAGTGCCATCCCTCTCCGATGTCCCGGTCTACGCGTCTAACATCCCAGGTACGGCGCTCGGTATCACGTACCGCCAGGCGGGCGATCGCGTACAGATACTCGGATGTCAGCGGCGATAACCGCGAGCACATGGGCGCCAGCAGATTGGATCGCGCTTGCTGGTGTCGTTGCCACCGCACTTGGGGCCCTAGCGACACTCGGTGGGGTGCGTCTCGGGATGCGATTGACCGCGCGGGACACTCGGAAGCGCGATGCCGAGACGGCACTTATCGCTGTCGATTTGGCCCGCCGTGCCCTAGACGTTGAAGACCTGAGTACCGAGGACCTTGCCGATGAGAGCCTCGACAAGAACGACTCCGAGGCCAGATTGCAGCGGATTTATAAGGCCGATGAGGTCAAGCTTGCTCATGGGGCGATCACTGTCCTAACCGCCAGGCGGAACGAAAACAGGGTCAGAACCGCCGCACATGAGGTCGATGCTCGGCTCACTAGCGCCCAGCAGCTCGTCGCCGAATGGTACACGCAGCTGCTTGCCGCACGGAAAGTCACCGGCACTGCGAGAGATACGGCGCTAGATAAGGCGTCCAAGTCACTCACCTCGGCTAGGAACATGCTAGGCGAGCTGTGCAGCAAGGCTGATGAGCTACGCGAGATACTAAAGCAATCTGACTTAACGGCGAGATCTGGCAGGATTGCGTCGGGTCGCGGGCGGCCTGCCCGGCTCAGATGCGTGCGCGCGGCGGATTGGTCCACTTGGCCGTTGTTGCTGGCTGCCTGAGCCAGGTTTGTCCTTGCCGCGGTCGGCACTACAACGACGTAATGTGATGTTGGCTTGCCTGACTCTGTGGATTCAGCCCTTCGCGATTCAATCTCAGAAACAAGCGCGAGTTGGCGGCCCTGGGCGACGAATGTAGATTTCACGGTCACCCAGCATTGGTTTTTGTTGCACTTCCACGGTCACCAGGTATTGGCTTTTGTTTGCACCTTCCGCAGCAATGGGTAGGGTCAGTACCACCACTTGTTTCTCCTGCGATTCCAGAGTGACTCCCCTCCTGGGCTTTTCTTACACAGTGGAGCCGGAGCGATCCTGACCTCGGCCGCACGGAGTGGGGGTGAGGTCAGGATCACGGAGGCGGAACGGCCCGGACGCATTCACCCAGGCAGGAGGGGAGACCGGGCCGGAATCGCGGCGCACAGCGCCGCACGGGCGGGCACTGCGCTGTGCAGCCAGTATGCAGCACGTGTCGCGTGAGTGTGAGGGGTCGGCTCCGATCACCGGCTCGCGGTCGGGGGCGGCGCCCGGGAGGTCGTATGCAATCTCTTCTCAGGCGACCAACGATTAGGCTGGCTAATTGGTAGGCTGGCCGCCATCCTGCCGCTTCTCAAATTGACGTCTGACCTCCGCCAAGATCGAATCGAGACGGCTGGTCGCAGCATCCAATGCCGCAAGTTCCGGCAATTCATCACCGTGCACCAGGGAATTTCTCAGCCGACGCAGCTGCTCAAAATCGAAAATCATGTCCGGACTCAGTAGTTCCAGGGTCACTAGTTGACGGCCGTTCGGCAAAACACGACCGCGGCCCGCCACTTCACCAGCCTGACGAACAAGCGCCTCTAGATCTCTCCAGCTACTCAGAAATCTGCCGATGTGACGGTATAGCTCCTCATTAGAATCACTCTTAAGGGATGTCCCGAAGCGCTGGGCGCGGATAGCATTGTAGATTTCGTAGCGCCCCGGATCTTCGGCAAGCAAGGCGTCAATTATCTGCTCTGCCAGAGGTCGCAGCTCAACGTTTCCATGCAAGGAATCAATATAAGGCTTTAGCGACCCAGGGGTATCAATTCCTAGCTCGTGGATGAGATCAAACAATTGATCAACTCTTCCAAGCCCAGAGTCTCCGATCGGCTCCTCAGTGAGACTTTCTCCAGCGCTCAGTAGAAGTGTTGCCAGGTCGTAGTGGTTTGCTATCTTCCTGTTAATGGTAGCTACACGGGACTCACCTGCCTTTTGCAGCCTTTCTAGCGCGATTTCTCCCGACATCACCAGGCCATTGACCTGATCCAAAAGCGCATATTCCTCCTCGGAAAGCTGACCTGCAAAAGGTTTATAGACAAGATCATGCTCTACCTCAGACCAGGCATGCATAAGTACCGAAGCGACCTGAATCTCGATTCGGGCCGCGGCGTATCGCTTGTCCGTTTCACTCAGAGTTTCATTTTTAAGCTGAACCCTAGAGGCTTATGCGAAACCCCGTTGTCTCTGGCCGTCCGGCTCTTGCCCTGAAATGATTCAAATGATGGCGACACACCGCATTAAATAACAAGCAACGACCTCTCCGGCCGATAGAAAGGAGGTTACCACACCAAACCTTTCACGACGGAGAAGCCGTTGCTGTTCGATCGTATGTCAGGGCTGGAAGAAAAGCAACTTGACGAACTAGAAGAGCATGTCGCTGAACTCCTTGAAGAGTCGTGGGACAAAGGTACAGGACGCCCGCGGGAGATTACCTTCCGGGAAGCGCTCGTCATCACCTGCGGCTACATGAGGCAGAATATCATCGAGGATGTCTGGGCTGATATATTCGACGTAGATCAGTCAACGATTTCACGGATCATCACATTCCTCACCCCGCTGGTCGAGCAGGCGGTCGCGGAATTCAGGCCAGCTCCAGAGGAAGCAGCCGAAGCCACCAGGGGTGCGGTCGCGCTGGTAGACGGCACGCTGTGGCCGTGCTGGTCCTGGGATGGCGAACGCGAGCTGTGGTCCGGAAAATATAAGACCACGGGGCACGGATCTCTGATTGTCACGAATCTTCAAGGCCGCATAACATTCGTTTCCGAGCCCGTTACCGGCAATAAGCACGACATGGCGAAACTTAAGGGATCAGCTGTCGAGGAGATCTTGAAGAAGGCGGGCGGAGTGTTCGGCGACAAGGGCTTCATCGGGACTGACTACATCACCACCCCTATCCGCAAGCCGGAATGCCGTGAGCTACTGCAATGGGAGCACAAGTGGAACAATCAGGTGAGTTCCTTCCGCGCGCCGGTCGAGCGCGCCGTCGCCACCTTGAAGACATGGCGGATTCTCTTCACCGACTACCGTCGGCCGCTGAAGACCTTTATGTCATCGTTCCGCGCCGCAATCGGGCTTTACTTCTTCAAGGAGAGTTTTGCATGACCCTCCTATAGTGCGTAGCCGAATACCCCGAAAACTTCGGCTCGCCCGGCCGGACCTTTTCTTTGTCCGGGAACTCTTTCCTCTCGATAACATCGAATAGCCTTGTAATCGCACGATCAGCTTGCCCAATTTCGCCGGGGAAATACAACGCGACGCGAACGCCCGCCATATCTACGATGTCATCGTAAATCTCGTCAATCGATTTGTATTCGCCGCGCGCAGCACTTCTCTTGCGGCACTTATTCTCAAGACTTGCGATCGCCTTCGCGCGGGCCTAACAATCGATCGCACTCCAGCGGCCTGCAAGTCCGCCTGAAGCGTCTGCTGGACGATAGACGCAGCCTGGCTATAAAAGTCATACTCCTTAGTATACCGGGTTAAAACTGGTCTATCAGATCCATCGAATGTCCTTCTTCAAACAAAACCCATAGAAGCTTCTCAAGAGAGGGAAGATCGGCGACCAGCAAAACATACCACTTTCTGGTACATGCCGAATCTATGTGATTAAGAAATGACCTGACAGGTCTACGCCTCAGACGTTACTCGCCCGCCGATGCCAGCTTCACTCGGATCATCCTATATCCCGCCGGGGTTTGCGAGGTTGTCCCGAGATTCCAGAGTGTCGGGTGGTCGCGGCCGAGTATCCGGTCGCGGTCGGCCAGGGTCTGTTCGAGCATCGGGATCGCCTCTGCGGACCGGCCTACCAGTTGGTAGACCGCGGCGACGTTATTCCGCGAGGCGAGGGTATCAGGGTGGTCGGGGCCTAGGACGCGTTGGCGGTCGGCCAAGGTCTGTTCGAGCAGCGGGATCGCCTCGGTGTCCTGGCCCGCCTGGTGATAGGCGGTGGCGAGGTTGTTCGCGAGCCCAAGGTGCTGGGCTGGTCCGGGGAGCACCCGCTCCAGGTCCGCCAGGGTCGGCCGGTGCAGCGGGATCGCCTCGGCGGCCCGGCCCGTCTTCTCGTAACTGGTGGCGAGGTTGTTCCGCGAGCTCAAGGTGCTGGGGTGGTCCGGGCTAGCACCCGCTCCAGGTCCGCCAGGGTCTGCTGGTGCAGCTGGATCGCCTCGGTGTACCGGCCTGCCTCGTGGTACGTGGTGGCGAGGTTGTTCCGCGAGCTCAAGGTGCTGGGGTGGTCGGGGCTGACACCCGCTCGCGATCGGCCAGGGTCGCTTCAGCGGGATCGCGTCCGGCGCGGCCCGCCTGGCAGTAAGCTGCAGCCAGGTTGTTCCGCGAGGTCAAGGTCAGCTGGTGGTCAGGGCCCAGTACCCGCTCGCGCTCAGCTAGCGTCTGCTTGAGCGGCAGGATGGCCTCCTCGACCATGCCTGCCCCTTGGTAGGCAAGAGCGAGGTTGTTCCGCGAGGTCAAGGTGCTGGGGTGGTCCGGGCCGAGCACCCGCTCCAGCTCGGCTAGGGTCTGCTGGTGCAGCGGGATCGCCTCGGCGGCCCGGCCCGCCTCCTGGTAAGCGAGGACGAGGTTGTTCCGTAGCGTCAAGGTGAGGGGATGACTGTGGCCTGCCGCCTGCTCGCAGGCGGCCAGGGTCTGCTCATACAGCGCGATCGCATCGGTGCTCCGGCCTGCGGCCCAGTAGGCGGTGGCCAGGTTGCTTCGTGCCATCAAGGCGCCTGGCCGGCCGGACCCACACCCGCTCGAAGTCCGCGATCAGCGGCTCACCGACCACGATGGCCTGCCAGTGGCTGTCACCTAGCTCATTTAGGACGTGCAGCGCGTGCAGCCGGAGGCCGAGCAGCGCCCTGGCCAGGCCACCATCGCCATTGCACGCGAAGCCGACCGTATTGTCCTGCAGCGCCATCACCTGCTCGCGAGATCCCCCATGGCTGGGTGGTCCTGTGATCGGTTAAGCACCCCCGCGCGGGCATCAAGCACCAAGGCGGCGGCCTGGGACACAGCCGCAAGCCGCCCCTGTCCCGCCAGCGCATCCCGAACCACCCGCATCACCAGACGGTGCGCGATGACGGCCTGGCCGTCCACGCTGAAGGAAAGTAAGGACCGCTCGGCCAGCCGCGCAAGCACCCCATCTACCGAACTCCAGGTATCCCGGCCCCGCCGCCGCCCAAGGCACCAGCCTGCCCGGCGATATACAACACGTCCCGGCGGACGCCTGTGGCGACAGCACGCTGATGACCTCCAGGACGGCGATACACACATCCCCCGATGATCGGACCGGCCGCCTCCAGAGACAGCACGATCGCCTCGGCTGTTCCACGCGGGTACGACTGGCCCGGTTCTCTGGTCAGGTACATCTGCACCGGCAGGGCCCGGAGCCGGACCAGGTACGTCGCGTAGGACAGGCGCTGCCCGGTGATCACCGCTGCGGCCTGGGCCAGCGCCAGCGGCAGGTACCCCAGCTCGGCGGCCACCGCCCCGGCTCCCGCGGTATCGGCCAGGCGGGTCCGCTCAGCCAGGAACGCCAGCGCCTCGGCGGCAGTGAACACCTCCACCCCGACGCTGGTGCCCAGGTTCGCCACTGACTGCCGGTTACTGGTGATCAGCACCCGGGCCGCTCCCGTGGCCGGGACATACGGCCGCAAGATATCCGCATCGGTCGCGTTGTCGAACACGATCAGGCACCGGTTCCCGTCGGCCTCCAGCCAGTGCCGTACTACCCGGCCCGCATCGCCACCCCGATCGGCGCGGTCTCCGGCCAGCCCGACGGCCTCGGCGACCGTGGCCAGGCCCGCCTGCAAGCTGGCGGCGTCCTCGGCGTTGACCCAGGCCACCAGTCGCCAGCCCTGCGCCAGCTTGGCCCGCGCGTACGCCGCCGCCAGCTGCGTCTTGCCTACACCCCGCATTCCCGTCACAGCCCGTACTACCAGCACCCGACGCCCGGCCCGGTCCAGTTTGGACAGCATGCTGCGTCTGCGCCGGAATCCGGGCGGCTCCTGCGGGACGTCGCCCACCACGACGGGCTCATCCTCGAGTCCCCCCCGCCCGGTCGCCTGGCCTGCGCGTCAGGGACCGCCCGGGGCCGCACGTGAAGGTGTTGTTGATGATCGTCGGGTTACCGGCCGCAATGTACGCATCCCGCCCGGCGCGCGGCTGCTGCCGCGCGCACGCGTCTTGATCAGCCTGGTCACCGGACACGGCCAGCCGCCGGCCTCACTCGCCCGCAGGCCGGTAGTTGACCACGGTCTGGTCTCGGCCTGCGGTGTAAGCGTCCCGGCCAGCATGCACCTGCTGGGCCACGCCGATCGTACCGGCTAGCATCGACCTCAACCTCGGCCACCAGCACCGCGTCAGCCGCCAGCGCCTTGCGGATCTCTAGCTGGCATGCTGCCAGGCGCGTCACCATCCTGCGGATCGGCTGCCAGGTCAGCCAGCGGCCCCAGCAGCGGCTCGCCCTTGTCCCGATGCCCGAAGACCTTTTGCAGCAGGCGGCAGCCCAGACTGACCGTCGCATCCGCCGCGTCATCACGCACCTTGGCCAGGACCGCCCCGCCGTAGGCACCCACCGCAGCCGAGATGTACGGAGTCATGTGGGCCGCCACCGCCGCCACGTCGCCGCTCATCAAATCCCTCTCGGCCAACGACCCATACGTGACTTACTATCACCTTCTCGCTCCCTGTGGCGCCTGGCCTTAGTCTCCGACGGGCCGCGAGCCTGATCGAGGCGGCGAGCGGTGGGGCGTGACCTTTAACGAGGGCCCGGCTGCGGGCGGATGACGGAGCTGACCTAGCGTGACGTGTCGGCGCCAGTCTCTGGAGTTCGTATCCCGTTGCTACCTCGAGAGCCGCGCGGCGGGGCGCCAGGCTGCATGTGCTGCATCAGAGGGTGAACGTAGCTTCGATCCTGAGTCGGCGAACCGGGCTGAGGGAGACAGTGGATTTGTTCGAAGCCTTGATGATCGACGCGACAGCTCTGTCGGTCGGCCGCAGTCGTGATTGTGCCGTCGTGTTCATTCATCCGGGCTGATCCAGGAACTGGCCTGGAACGGGGGCTGGATGCCTGTCCGCTGGGCGGCCCAGCCAAAAGCGGTACCGGCGCGCTCGATGATCGTGGCCGCGTAGTGGCTGCCGAGGATGTGGGAGAGCTTCAGCATCGTCGGTGATTTCGTGTCGTCCTTGGGCCTTGAGCGCGACCGTCAGGGCTGCGCGGGCCCGGTGATCTCCGCGTAGAAAATAGTTACGCCAGGCGTTGAGCTCTTCGAAGAACCGGCTGTACTCGGACGGCAGGCTGCAGGTATCGCGGCCGAGATGGATGGCGACGGCCCGCAGGCCGCCCCAGCGGCCGATCCATGAGGTGCTCCTGGGCTGGACGTCGGCCTGCAGGTAGATCCAGTTGACGTAGCTCTCGGCCGCGGCCTGTGCCAGGATCACGGTCTCGATGACGGAGTCCCGCTCCCGCTGCCGGGGCTCGGCACCGCTGAGGCCACTACGGATCTCCGTTGCGGCCCGGTCAGCATGCCGGGCGGAATCACTGGCACACGCCTGGGCGCGGCGGAACATGACCTGGCTGCCGTTGTACACGACGCGTCATCCACCATCCCTTCCGTATTGTGCGCGGTGCGGCGGGCTGCCGGACGGCGGAAACCCGTCGCGTTGCTGGTTCCGGCGCGTGGCCAGGCTGTCCGGGTCTGTAGCTCGCGGCGACGCGGACCCGGCGGCCAAACCTGGCGGCCTTCTTCTCCGCGACCATGACGAACACGTTGTGCTGGTTGTAGAAGGCCTCGGCCACGAAGTCCCGGTGGTCACCGCGCAGGTCGCATATCGCGAGGTTCTTGGCCGCCACCGCGGCGGTCTTCATCGCCTCACCTGCGATGTCCCCGAGCGGCTGGCCGGTGCCGCCCGCGATGGCCAGGCGGCCGTTCATGAGGTCAGCCAGGTTGCCGAACTTGGCGGCGAACGAGGCCGACTCGATGCTGGTCCAGATCGGGACGCTGCCGTCGCGGTTCGGGTACCGGCCCGCCACCAGCAGCGCGACCGCGTCCGGGTGGTGCAGGACGTAGTAGCGCATGGTGGCGCGCCTGGACGCGCCGTAATCGGGCGCGAGGGCGATCGGTGTGCCGATCGAGACGTGGTAGTCCAGCGCGTGCTTCAGGAAGCGCTGGCCCTGGAAGAGCAGGTGACCGCCGGCCAGGTAGGCCTCGGTCTCCAGCTGGTCATGGGTGTTGCCGAGTAGCCGCTCCTCGTCGTCGAGCTGGAAGGCTGCCTGGTGCCACGGGATGATCTGGTGACCGATCTCATGCGCCTGGGTCAGCCGCGCCCGCGGCTCGCACTGGTTCAGGTCCACGAACGCGACCCGTTCACGATGGAGCAAGGCGCCCAGGATGCGTCGCATCGCGCGGGGTTTCCGCGCCGCGATGTCGGTCGGCAGCTGGGAGATGTCGATGATCTCGGTGATCTCGGCGGCCGTGGCCACCGCGTCCAGCGGGGTCGGGATGACCCCGGCGACCCCGGCCTTGAGCAGCGCTGACTCGGCGGCCGCCAGGATTCGACGGCGGGCCAGGTCAGCCGCGATGTTGCTGGTCAACGTCCCGTCCTTTCCTGAGTTCCTCCATGTACTCCAGGACCTGGCGCTGCTCGTCCGCGGTCAGGTCGCCCATGGTCCGCAGCGCCGCCCCGACCACCGATCCGGGCGTTGCGGACGCCGCCGCTTGCACGTGTCCGGCCAGCCGGAGCAGGTCCTGCAGGTCGAGGTCGTATACTTCGGCCAGCGCCCACAGCACGTTCGGCGCCGGCCGCTCGATTGTCCCGGTCTCGATCTGCGACAGGTGGGCGTTGTGGATCCCGGTGCGGCGCTCCACCTCCCGCAGGCTCCACTTCTTCCCCTCGCGCGCGGCGGCGAGCTTATCCCCTAGGTCCGTCGCCATCTTCGATCCCCTCCCTGGCAGGGCATCTGGGACACTGATGGTACCGGGTTCGCGAAGCCTTAGCACCTCCGCTAATCTGGATTAGCACCTGTAGCCAGAGCGGCAGGAGGTGCGTAAGGGGATTTAAGTGACTATCCAGGATGAGGCCGGGACCGTCCGGGCGGTACGCCGATTACGGGGCAGGCGAGCTTCCCGGTCTCGGCGAAGGGCCCCTACCGGGCGCAGGTCCCGCCGCAGGACACGGCCGGGAGCGTGCGCGTGGCCGCGATGGAGTTCTTCGAGGCGTCCGACGGCGCGGACTACACCTACGTGCTGACCCACGGCGGGCACGACGTGCCGGATGACCGGACCGTCGGCCAGGTCGCCGACGAGAAGGACGCGGTGGAGTTCCGGCTGGTCAAGAAGATCACCCAGGGCTGATGGCCGACCAGGAAACGCTGCTGAACCGGCAGCGGACGAAGCGGCCGTCGCGGGCTTCCTGGCCAGCAGCGGCGGCCGCCTCGCCCGGGACGAGGCCGACCCGGCCACGTACTGGCTGACCGTCCGGCCGGCCTCGGCGCCGCACGAGACCTACCACATCAAGGTCACCTGGACCGCCTATCCCCATCAGGCGGCGTCGGTCAAGTTCGCCGACGGCATCGGCGGATGGGTCACGATGCCGCGGGCGTGGCCGGTCATCCCCGGGTACCGGGCGGCGAGCCAGGACATCTGCAAGCCGATGACGGCCGAGGGGTTCGCGCTGCACCCGCAATGGCAGTCCGGGCCGGACGCCTGGCCTGCCAGGGCAACCCGTTCTTGTGGCTGGCCGAGATGCTGCAATACGACCTGGACAACAGCTACACCGGGCGGGCGGCATGACCGCGGCCATGCCGCTGGACGTCCCGGCCGCAGCAGGCCCGGCCATAGCCGCCGAGGTCCGCCGTTACGGGGCGCTGGACGTCGAGACCGGCGGCTTCCTGCTCGCCCCGGAACGGACCGTCGCCGTGTGCACCGTGGCGTTCGCCTGCACCAGCGGCATCACCCGGCGGCGCCTCCAGCTGCAGATCAGCGAGATCGCCCTGGACCAGCTATTCGCCTATGCCGGAACGCAGGGCTGCTGGGTGCCCGCCCAGTTCCACTCCCACGCCGGGGAAGCGTTCCTGTCGAGGACCGACCGCGAGTACGGCCTGCGCGTCCCCGGATTCATCTCCGCCGTCATCCCCGGCTTCGCTGACCCGCCCATGAGCCCCGACGCCTGGACCTGGTGGCGATTCGATCGAGGCGAATGGCACACGGTCGGCAGCCCGTCTGCCGGAGGCTGCGATCTTCGGCAGGTCGTCTTCGACGAGGATGGCGTCCGTGGCCGATGAGCATTCCCGCCTGCTGCTCCTGGCGCAGCGGGCCACCGGCCGACCGCAGGGCCTGCTGGAACAGGCGCTAGAGGCAAGCCGCGTCACAGTCAGCCTGGATCGACATGCCCGCCGCTTTGCTGACCACACGGGTCCTCCTGACCACGCTGCGGCGTGGACCCGGCGAACTCGTCCTCGAACGCGACGGGCTGTCACCTGCGGCGGCAGATCAGCTGGCAGTGGCCGTCGCGGCCGTGGATCCGGGCCGTCCGCTGAGCTTCGCGAACCGCGCCGACAGCGAATGCACCATCAGGCTCCATGTGGGAACCGGCGCCGCCCGCGCCGTCCGATCGTCCCGGAGGGATACGGCGCACACATCGTCGGCCAGGCCACGGCAGTCATCCGGCCCTCCCGACCCGGGAACGCGATCGGCGCCATCTATACCGCCGCGCTCGGGGCAGCCGAGGCATTCAAGCGGACCGCCCGCGTGCTACCCGGCCGCAGGGTCCTGCACCGGCATCTGTGGTTCTGCCCCGTAACCCTGGCCAGTGACCTGCGGGCTGCCCCGGACCTGCCGCGCGACATGGACCTCGATCTCGCGCTCCTGGGCGTCGGCGCGGTCGGAACCGGGATCGTGCTGCTCCTGGACGCGATGAACGCCACCGGGCGGCTTCTGGCGGCGGACCGCGAGCGGTTCGGTCCGGAGAACCGCGGCACGTACTCACTCGGCGGACAGCGGAAACCCTGGCCGCGCCCTGGAAAACCGACCTCGCCCGGGCGGCGCTGCGCCGGTTCGATGTCATCTCATTCCGCGGACCTGTGGAGCAGCTTCCCGCAGCGGTCGACAGCGGCACCATCCCCTGGGTCCGCACTGTGCTCACGGCGCTGGACTCGGCAAATGCCCGCCGGGAAGCACAGCGCCTATGGCCAGACCGGCTCATCGACGCGGCCACTGGCGAGACCATGCTTGGCATCCACGACCACGAGTACGGTACCGGGCGATGCCTGATCTGTGTCTTCCCCCCCGAGCGCTCTGGGGCGGGCGCCGCACGCCGCCTAGCTGACCTAACAGGCCTGACCGCCGAACGGGCAATGCGCGGCGATGACCCGCTGACCGAGGAGGACCTCGCCGGCCTGACCGAAAGACAACAGCAGCTGCTGAGGCCCCACCTCGACGAACCGGTGTGCGGCCTGGCCCAGGCCATCGGCCTGACCGGACTCGACGCCGCCGGGTTCCGGCCCTCGATCCCGTTCGTATCTCTGCAGGCCGCCTGCCTGTCCGTCGGGCGGCTCATCGCCACCAGACTCGGCGTCAGGCCCGCCGGGAACCTGGTGCAATACGACGGGCTGTTCGGCCCCCAACGGCAACCGCCGACTGGATGAACCGCCGACCAGGCTGCTACTGCCAGACCCGCGCCGACACCATCGAGCATGTCAGGCAGACACGGGCCCGGATCGCGGCCTGAAGCCAAACCGGCAGCCAGCAACCGGTACGGCGCCTGCGCCCGGACTGGTGTGGCGGAGCGTGGCTGCGACCGCGGTCACCCGCAGGTACCAACGTCGGCCGACGACCTGCCGCGAGGGAGATATGCGGCTTATGCTTGCGACGAAGTAACAGCGCATAGATAGCCTCGATCGCGAGTCGACGCGCCGGGCTGGCGAAGCTATTGGAGGATTTGTTCGATATCCCGATTGCCGGCACGATGCTCCATCGTCCCGGCGAGTTGCGGACCGATCCCGCTGCCTGTGAGGCGGATGGTGCTGAAGGGTGGCCTGGGTTCGACGGCAACGAAGTCGTAGTGACACCATGTCGTCTGGTGCGCATCGTTGTGACAACGACGTCGTTGAGCGGCCCTTCGCGGCTGTTGCTGGTGGTGACAGAGCGGCTAGATAGGGCGAGAGTGCCAGAAACGGACGATGTCCGTATCCGCTACTGGCTCGAGCTAGCCGGTTCTATGGTCCATCGCCGGAAGCGAGCGGTTACCGCGGGCCCTCAGGTTAGAACCAGAGCCGACGGGCCTTGAAGGTCCAGATCCGGTAGTCATACCAGCCGCAGCCCACGGCGAAGACCAGGCACATGATGGACGCCGCGGGCAGACCGGTCAGCCACTCCAGAACGGCGCCCACGGCCAGGATGATCGTGAACGCTGCCCATAGCGCGCCGCAGACAATGCGTACCACGCTGTAGGCGCGAGGCCGTCGCCTGGGCGCGTACTGGTCCGGCGGCGGATAGACAGGGGGCGGGAAAGGCTGGATGGGCGGCGGGGAGACGTGGCGCGGGAACTCGGGCAGCGGTTGGCCGGGCGGTGGGTAGGCAGGCGGCGGGTAAGCGGGCGGTGGGAATGCAGGCGGTGGGTAGGCAGGCGACTGGTCGGGCGTCGGCTGGGGCGTCATGCCCCTGAAGTCCGGCTCGGGTGACATCGCAGTCATGATCACAGCTCCCTCGATAGGTCGGCAGGGTCAGGCCACTGCGACAGCGGCGTCGGCGGTCCCGATGTCCTCAGGCTCGCCGATCAGCGGTCTTCATTGCTGGGGCGGTCCATCCCGTGCCGTCCCGTTCCACGCGCCGCCCGCGGAGGGCGTTCTGCTCCGCGCTCAGGCCCTAAAGTGGGTCCGTGCGTCGTGAACCGCGTGCCTCTGGGGTCACTGAGGTTCCTGAGGCAGACGATAAGACTGCGTCGATCCCGGCAGTCGAGGACGGCACCCCAGAACAGGACGCCACCGAGGCGAAAGCAACCGAGGCGAAAGCAACCGAGGCGAAAGCAACCGAGGCGAAAGCAACCGAGGCGGAAGCAATCGAGCCGAACGCCGCAGAGACGGACGCTGCGGAGCTAGATGTGGTCAGGCAGGATGCCGCGGAGGAAGATACCGCAGGACCGTCCGAGCCGGACGCGACCGAGTCGGCCCGCGACGCGGAACGTTCCACCGCACAGAGTGCGGCCGAAGACGACGCCGCCGGCCCGAGTACTAACAATCCGGCCACCATCAGCCAGAACACGCCGGAAGCGAGCAGCACCGAGCCGGCCGCACCCGCAGAGACCACGCTCGAGCTGACGATGTCCGGAGCGGATACCACTGAGCCGGCCGACCTCGCAGGTACGATCACCGACCCGGCCGCGTCCGCAGAGACCAGATCCGAGCCGGCTGGCGCCGCAGCGGCCATGCGTGCGCCGCGTCCGGTCCGGCCGCGGTCGCGGATGCCTGGCCTGGTTTTCGCCGCGGTCACCGTGGTGCCCGCGCTGCTGGCCGCGGCCTGGCTGCTGCCGGGGCTTCCGCTGCTGCTCACCGGGCGGCTCACCGCGCCGCCCATGGTGTTCATGTCCGCCCCGCTGGCCGTCGGGCTCTGCTACTTCGCGCTGCGGCAGCTGCCCGCGAGCTGGCCGGGCCTGCGCCTCCGCACCAAGCCGCCAACCGGACCGCAACCCGAAGCGCAGCAACCCGACACGCGGCAGCAACCCGACACGCGGCAGCAACCCGACACGCAACAGCAACCCGACACGCAGCCCCAGGCCCAGGCCCAGGCCCAGGCGCAACGAGCCCCGGTGCCCTGGTGGACGGTCGCGGCCACCGTCGCCGTGGCGGTCGTGTTCGCCGTCTGGCAGATCGCCGAGCGCACCGAACAGATCATTTTCCTCCGCGACCCGTCCACCTACCTCCAGGTCGGGTACTGGATCGCCCACCACGGCGTGCTGCCCATCCCTGATTCCGTGGCGGCGTTCGGCGGCCCGCACACGGGCCTGACGTTCGCCAGCATCAACTACTATCCGGTCGGCTCCGGGCTCGCGCCGCAGTTCATGACCGGGATGCCGCTGGTCCTGGCCGCGGCGATCTGGCTGGGCGGGATCCCGGCCGCGCTGGTGACCACGCCGCTGATCGGCGCGTGCGCGGTGCTCTCGTTCGCCGGCCTGGTCGGCCGGCTGGCCGGCGCCCGGTGGGCGCCGGTGGCGGCCGCGGTGCTGGCCGTGAGCCTGCCCGAGCAGTACACCAGCCGCAGCACGTTCAGCGAGCCCCTGGCCCAGGTCCTGCTGTTCGGCGGCCTGTGCCTGCTGATCGACTCCATGGTGATCAAGCGCGCCACCCGCCCAGCCAGCGCCAGCGCCAGCACCGAAACCAGCGCCAGCACCGAAACCAACGCCAGCGCCAGCGCCAGCACCGGAACCAGCGCCAGCGCCGGCACCAGCGGACCCACGCATTACCCGACCCAGGACATCGTCCTGGCCGCGCTGGCCGGCCTGACCCTGGGCCTGACCATCCTGGTCCGCATCGACGGCCTCAGCGACATCCTGCCCGCCGTCCCGTTCCTGGGCGTGCTGCTCGCCGCGCGCCGCAGGCAAGGCATCCCGTTCGGGATCGGCCTGGTCATCGGGGTGGGCTACGGCCTGGCCGACGGCTATATCCTGTCCCGCCCCTACCTGGACCTCGAGGCCCCCTCGCTGCGCCCGCTGGCCCTGATCACCGGCCTGGTCATCCTCCTTACCGTGGCCGGCGTCCTGCTGACCCGGAGCCAAAAAACCCTGGCCCGCCTGCGCCGCCGGCTGCCGAGACGAATAATCCGCTGGCTCCCGGAAGCCGCCGCCCTGGCCACCGTGCTGGTCTTCGTCGCCTTCGCCATCCGGCCGCTGGTGCAGACCGTAGCGGGCGAGACCGACCCCACCTCGATCGCCTACGTCGCCGAACTCCAGAAGCTCGCCGGCCTCCCCATCGACGGAAAACAGCAGTACTACCAGGACAGCCTGTACTGGGTCATCTGGTACATCGGCCTGCCCGCGGTGCTGCTGGGCGCCTTCGGCCTGGCCCTGCTGGCCCGCCGCTGCACGCGGGCCCTGCTGACCTGGAAGGACCCGGACGCCGAGGCCCGCATCTGGGCGCTGCCGCTGCTCATCGCCATCTGGGTCATCGTGACCGTGCTGTGGCGCCCGGCGGTGTCCCCGGACCAGCCGTGGGCCAGCAGGCGCCTGGTCCCGTTCGTGCTGCCCGGCCTGATCCTGGGTGCCATCTGGGCCACCGCCTGGCTGCGCGAGCGGGCCGGCCTGCTCGGCCGCAACCGGGCCACCAGCGCCGTGGTGGCCACGTTCTGCGCGGCCTCGCTGCTGATCCCACCCGCGCTGACCAACCTGGATCCCGGCTTCGTCCGCAACTCCTCCGGCTCCGGCAGTCACCTGAGCGCGCACGGCATGGCGTTCCGCACCATCGGCGCGGGCGAGCTGGCCGCGGTGAACAAGCTGTGCCGGGCGATCGGGCCTGACGCCTCGGTGGTCATCCTCGACTCGCTCACCGCCGACCGCTTCGCCCAGATCGTCAGGGGCATGTGCGACACCCCCACCGCTCAGCTGACCCAGGTCAGCCCGGCCACCGTCAGCTCAGTCGTCATCGGCATCAGGAGGGCCGGCCGCCGCCCGGTCCTGCTCGCCCAGTACGAGTCAGAACTGACCCCGTTCGGCGGTTCCCCCACCGAGGTGCTCAACCTGCTGACCACCCAGGAGGCGCACAACCTGACCGCGCCGCCCACCCGGACCTGGCTGATCCACTACACGGTATGGCTGTCCCAGCCGTTCACTAGCGGGCCCCCGCCGGCGACTTAGCGTGACCAGCTTCGGCCCACCGGCCGCGAAACCCCCGGCAGCGGAGTATCCTCCCCGGTCGTGAGCACTTTCCCGCTGGAGCACCCCGCGGAGCCCGCGCATCCTGCGGAGCCCGCGGAGCCTGCGTACCCCGCGGAGCCCGCCGTTCCGCACGCCTCCATCGTGCTGCCCTGCTTCAACGAGGAACAGCACGTGCTGCTGGAGGTCGAGCGGATCTGCGCCGCGATGGACAAGAGCGGGATCGGTTACGAGCTGCTCGCCATCGACGACGGCTCGACCGACGAGACGCTGGCCCGGCTGCGCCGCGCCGAGCCGGACTTCCCGAACCTCAAGGTCATCCACTTCCCGCGCAACGGGGGAGCGGGAACGGTAAGAAGAATCGGCAGCCAGCAGGCCCGGGGCGACATCGTGGTCTGGACCGACGCCGACCTGACCTACCCGAACGAGCGGATCCCCGAGTTCATCACCATCCTCGACGAGGACCCGACGATCGACCAGGTGGTCGGCGCGCGGACCAGCGAGGAAGGCAGCCTCAAGATCTTCCGCGTGCCGGCCAAGTGGTTCGTCCGCAAGCTGGCCGAACGCCTCACCAACGCCGACATCCCCGACCTGAACTCCGGCCTGCGCGCCTTCCGCCGCACGGTGGCCCGCCCCTACCTGCGGCTGCTGCCCCCCGGGTTCTCCTGCGTCACCACGATCACGCTGGCCTTCCTGTCCAACGAGCACGAGGTGCGGTACGTCCCGATCGAGTACGCCAAGCGGGCCGGCCGGAGCAAGTTCCACTTCTTCTCCGACGCCTACCGGTACGTGCTCCAGGTGCTGCGCATGGTCATGTACTTCAACCCGCTCAAGGTGCTCATGCCGCCCGCCCTGTTCCTGCTCGGCCTGGGCATCGCCAAGGGCATCTACGACCTGGTGGTGCACCCGCTGCACTTCGCCAACGACACGATCCTGATCTTCGTGACCGGCCTCATCCTGGCCTCGCTGGCCCTGCTGGCCGACCTGATCGTCCGCTCCCGCCCAGACTAGTGAGCACCGACTAATGAGTAGCCACACGTGCGGATCGCGCTGATCGGGCCGGCGCACCCCTACAAGGGCGGCGGCGCCCGGCACACCACCGAACTGGCGCACCGGCTCGCGGCCGCGGGCCATGACGTCATCATCGAATCCTGGAAGGCCCAGTACCCGGCGCGGCTCTACCCCGGCCAGCAGACCGTGGACACCCCCGAGGGGTGGCCCTACCCGCGCACCTACCGCCGCCTGGCCTGGTACCGCCCGGACGGCTGGGTGGCCGCCGGCCGCCGCCTCCGCTCGGCCGACCTGGTGATCTTCGCCCTGCTCACCCCGCTGCAGGTGCCCTCGTACCTGTCCGTGCTCACCGGGCTGACCGTCGGCGCCAGGACCGCCAGACGCCCCCGCACCATGGTCATCTGCCACAACGTCCTGCCGCACGAACGCCGCCCGGGCGACGTGGCGCTGACCCGGACCCTGCTGGCCCGCGTCGACACGGTGATCGTCCACTCCGCCGAACAGGCCGCCGAGGCCCGCGACCTGGCCTCCGACGTCCCCATCGTCGTGGCCCGGATCCCGCCGCACCTCCCGGCCGCCGCGCCCGCTCTCTCCGCCGCCCCGCCTGCAGATCAATTGGCCGAACGGTCCGTGCCGCCCGCCGACCCGCAATGCCGGCTGCTGTTCTTCGGCATCGTGCGCCCGTACAAGGGCCTCGACATCCTGCTGCGCGCCCTGGCCCGGACACCCCCGCACGTCACGCTCACCGTGGCCGGGGAGTTCTGGGGCGGCACCGCGGCAACGCAGGACCTGATCACCGGCCTCGGCCTGGCCAGACGCGTGACGCTGCGGCCCGGCTACCTGCCCGCCCGGGAGATCCCGGCTCTGTTCGCCGCGGCCGACGCGCTGGTGCTGCCCTACCGGGAGGCGACCGCTTCGCAGAACGTGCTGCTCGCCTTCTGTTTCGGCGTGCCGGTCGTCACCACCACGGCCGGGGCGCTGGCGGAGGCGGTGCGGGACGGCGCGGACGGGCTGACCTGCGCCCCGGGCGACGTCGAGGACCTGGCCCGGGTGCTGAACGAGTTCGCCGAGCCGGAGACGGCACAACGGCTGCGGGCCGGGGTCAGGCCCGTGGACCCGGAGCCGTACTGGGCTGCCTACCTGCGGTCGCTGCTGGCCGGGTAGGCCGGCCCGCCCGGCCGACGGCCAGCCCGACGCCTGCCCACGCCAGGTCGCCCGCGGTCATCACCACCCGCGAGGCCAGCGCCACGACCAGCGCGGACGCGGACGGGATGACCGGCGCCAGCACCGCGATGAGCGCCAGTTCCCGCGGCCCGATGCCGCCCGGGACGAAGATGATCAGGAAGCCCACCGCCCAGGCCAGCGCGTACCCGCCCAGGGCCAGCTCGAACACGTGCCCGCTGCGGCCCGCGAACTCGCTGATCAGCAGCCACGCGTGCGCCCCGTAAAACAGCCAGCCCAGCGTGGTCCAGGCCAGCGCCCGGGCCATGCCGGCCCCGCTGACCGGCTCCTCCAGCGGCGGCCGGCGCGCGACCTTCAGCACCAGGTCCAGCGCGTACTTGATCAGCCTGGGGTACAGGCACGCCGCGGCCAGCGGGGTCAGGGCCAGCACCCACCAGTACTGCCGGGCCGCGTGCCCCGAGACCAGGGGCAGCATCACGCCCGCCGCGATCAGCCCGGCCACCAGCGTGACGGCCATGGCCACCAGGCTGGCCGTGCCGCTGCGACGGCGCGGGACGCCATAGTCGCGGGCCAGCTCGACCTGCGCGGCCACCGCCCACACCGCGCCCGGCACGTACTTGCCCAGCTGCCCGACGAACATGACCCGGGTCGCGACCGGCAGCGGCAGCGGGGAGCCCAGGTCGGCCAGCAGCGCCCGCCAGGCCAGCATCATGCAGCCCAGCCCGGCCAGCGCGCAGCCGAACGCCCCGGCCACCTCCCAGCCGGCCAGTTTGTCCAGCGCGGCGCGCACCGCGTCCCACTGGGAGGCCAGCCCCCATACCGCCAGCCCGACCACGGCGGCCAGCAGCCCGGCCCGCAGCCAGGCGCTATTCCGCAGTTGGGTCAGGCGAGAGCGCACGCCGCTAGCGTATCCACGCCCGCCGCGGGCCGCAGCCTGCCGCCATGGCAGGATCTGTCGCAAGGTTGACGTCTCTGCCACTCGTCAGGATAGATGCCGCCTGGCAGGCTTGTTCATCATGAGCGTGGAAGCCGACCCGCAGCACGCACCACGGACCGTTCGGCCCGAAGAAAAGACATCCGCGGTGCGGCGGGCCGGCCTGGTCGCCTGGATTGCCCTGGTCATCGTCTACATCGTCTGGGGCAGCACCTACCTGGCCATCCGCGTCGGCGTCGAGACCATGCCCCCGCTCCTGATGGCCGCCGCCCGCAACCTGGTCGCGGGCATCATCATGTTCCCCATAGCGCTGCTTTCTTTGCGAGCTCGGTCTTCCCGCCTCGCTCTGTTTTCCCGCCTCGCCTCCGCGGCGCCTTTGAGGCGCCGCCTTCCCTCGTCGCTCCTTCGTCGCTCCTCAGTCCAGGCCGCGCCGCGCCGCTTTGGCTCGCCGGTGGAGCGGCGTTCGTGGCCCAGCCGGAAAGAGTGGCTTGGGTGCGCGATCGTGGGGATCCTGCTGCTGGTGGCCAACGGGCTGGTCGGGATCGGCGAGCAGACCGTGCCGTCCGGGCTGGCCGCGCTGCTGGTGGCCACGGTGCCGCTGTGGCTGCTGGGCATGGACGCGGTGCTGAACCACGCCCGGCTCGGGTGGGCGCCGCTGGGCGGGCTGCTGCTCGGCCTGGCCGGCGTCGGCCTGCTATCCGGGCTCGGCGACCGCTCGCACGGGATCTCCGCCCTGGGCGTGTTCATCATCCTGGGCGCTGCGGCCATGTGGGCCCTGGGCACGATCATGGCCCGCCGGGTCACCCTCCCGTCCAGCCCTGCGCTGGCCAGCGGCATGCAGCTGCTGTGCGGGGGCGCGGCGCTGCTGGCGCTGAGCGCGGCGGCCGGGGAGTTCGGCTCGCTGCACCTCGCGCAGATATCCACGCGGTCCTGGCTGGCCCTGGGCTACCTGATCGTGATCGGGTCCATCGTGGCCTTCTCCGCCTACGGGATCGCGGTCCGGGCCCTGCCCACCGCCACCGTGGCCACCTACGCCTACGTGAACCCGGTGATCGCGGTGCTGCTCGGCACGCTCATCCTGAACGAGCAGCTGACCCCGGCCATGCTGGCCGGCGGCGCGCTGATCGTCGGGGCGGTCGTGCTCGTGGTCCGGCGCAGCCCGCCCGCGCACTGACTGACCGCCGGCCGCGGGCTACGATGGCCGGATGCCGCTGGAGATCACGAGATTGCACCTGGGGAGCATGGGCGGCGTCTGGCCGGTGCACGGGTTCGTGGTCACCCACCCGGGCGGCGCGGTGCTGGTCGACACCGGCGTCGGCGGCCCGCAGCGCTTTCTGGACGACCAGCAGGTGGTCAACCGGTCGGTGGCCGACGCGCTGGCCGAGATCGATATGAGTCCGGCCGACATCGGGCTGGTCATCAACACCCACCTGCACTTCGACCACTGCGGCCAGAACGCGGTGTTCCGGCACGCGCCGCACTACGTGCAGCGGGCCGAGCTGGACCGGGCGAAGCGGGAGTCGCCCCAGCTGTGGGAGTGGTTCGACTGGATGGACGCGCGCTGGGAACTGCTGGACGGGGACGCCGAGGTGCTGCCCGGCCTGGAGGTGATCGCCACCCCTGGCCACACCGCCGGCCACCAGTGCGTCGTCGTGCGCGGCGCCGGGGATGCCTTCGACCTGCTGATCGGCGACGCGGCCTACACCCCGCAGGTCTACGGCGACCCGGCCAGCGACGAGCTGCCCCCGGGCCAGGCTAGCGACGTCCCGGCCTGGCGCGATTCGATGCGGCGGATCCACGCCCTCGACCCGGACCGGGTGCACTTCTGCCACCACACCGACGTCGTGCACCGCTGAGTCAGCGGGCCGCGGCGCCCTACTGTGCCGGGGCCGCCGCCTCCTCGATGCCGAGCCGGGCCAGTTCGTCGGCTCGCTCGTTGCCGGGGTCGCCCGCGTGCCCCTTGACCCACTGCCAGCTGATCTCGTGGCCGTTCATCGCCTCGACCAGCCGCCGCCACAGGTCCGCGTTCTTGACCGGCTGTTTGGCCGCGGTGCGCCAGCCGTTGCGTTGCCAGCCGTGGATCCACTTGGTGATCCCGTCCAGCAGGTACTTGCTGTCGGTGTGCAGCTGCACCGTGGCCGGGCGGCTCAGCCCCTCCAGGGCCTGGATGGCCGCCATCAGCTCCATCCGGTTGTTCGTGGTCTGCGGCTCGCCGCCGTGCAGTTCCTTCACGGTGCCGTTCCACTGCAGCACCGCGCCCCAGCCGCCCGGCCCCGGGTTCCCGCTGCAGGCGCCGTCGGTGTAGATCACGACCTCGGTCATGCCCGGAAGGTTACGCCCTGCCGCCCCTGGATGACGCGACGCGGCCCCGCCTCCGGCCGCGATTTGCTTTGCCCGCCGGGAGTTCATACAGTTAAGGACACACCGCGGGGTGGAGCAGTTCGGTAGCTCGCTGGGCTCATAACCCAGAGGTCGAGGGTTCAAATCCCTCCCCCGCTACCAAGGCCAGAGGCCGTCTCTCGAACAGAGAGGCGGCCTTCTGCATGAGGTTTGTAAACGGATTTGTAAACGTGGCCCTCGGTCGGGCCCTAGCGGGGGACGTACTGCTTCATGGTGAACGCCACGTCCGCATGACCGATGCGTTTGCTCAGCGCCTTCCAATCGATCCTCTGCACCGGCTACACGACCGCGATGGATTGGCGGCTACGAGGCGGACAGGGCACACTAAAAGTCGAGCGGCAAGATCCGGGTGGCCCGGCCGGGCAGGACAGGGGCAAGCCAATGACCCAGAACATCCCACCAGGCGCGACGGACCGGGCACAGGCGCTGTTCGGCGACCTCATCGAAGGTCGCTGGGAGGAAGCACGCCGGGAATTCGACGTGAGGCTGAAAGATCACGCGGTGGACCGGCTCGCGAGCGGGTGGAGGGACATGGCGGACTCCGCTGGCAGCTTCAAGCGCGTCGGCGCCCCTGTCGCGCGCCAGTCCGGCGACTACACCGTGGTGGATGTCCCCCTGATTGCCGGGCGCGGTGAAGCAATCGGCAAGGTGGTCATCAACACTGACGGTAAGGTCGCTGGCCTGGCGCTGGAATATCCCCGCCGCCATCGGCTGGACCCTAGGCGCGTCCGCACCCTATTCCTTGGGAACCCTGAGGTGCTCGGGCTCAGGCGCACTCGGACGGGTGGTTGTGGTTGTTGTTATGGTTTTAACTGGGGTGGAGGTCGCGGTGTGTAGGTGCTGGTTTAGTGGGTGCGGTGATGTCATCTGGGTCGGGCTGGCGCGCGGGCCCGGACGGCTGCTGGTTGGTGTCGGGCTGGGTATTAACGAGATCCTGCGCGGACCGGGGCGTCCGAGTTGTCGTTGTTCTTGTGGTAGTAGCGTATGTCGCCGAGGGGACAGGTGGCCTGGTGGACCAGTTTAGGCCGGGTTGGGTGTGGTGTACAGATGACGTAGCGTTGTGTTGGCCACTGGTGTCGCCGCAGTCCGGCTGTGAGTGACGCCTGGTCGTCCAGTTGTTGGTTGTTGAGCTGGGTCCGTATAACGTCAAGGTAGCGGATGTGTGGTGGGAATGGGGTTTGTAGCCGTGGCGTGTCGAGAGTTTGTAGTTCTCCACCGACTTGGTTTTGTAGCTAAGATATGTGATGTAATAGGGCTCTATCTCAACCGCTGGATATAGCCGTCGTGCTGTGAGTGGACGAGAAGCTAGACCTAGGTGTTGTAACGCAAGGCGCCGGTGTTGTTGTTGCGTTCGGGGTCCCGGAAAAGCGCACATGTCTATATTTGGTACGGTACTACCAGTTTGTTCGTCGTGTTGTAAGTTGTTATCGTCTAGGTGATCAGTGTTTGTTATACCCATACCGGTATGAAGAATTTTGTCTTTTCTCAAGTAAGTCGTGAAAGTTTACACGTGTTGCAAGCTTTACGATATGTGATAACTACATTACGTATACTTACTTGGATGTGTATGTCTTATGTATAAGTACTTTTGTATCACGTTGCACTTCATGTCGATGTATGGGTCGAGTTGAACTCATAGAGTGTTCTTCTCGATCATTACTTGGCAGTCTATCCGCCGCGGCAACTTCACTTAAGTACCCGACCTCATCAACGCCATCGATATCTTCATCGATAGCTGGAATGATTATTGCTACTACTTCACCTGAAAAGATAACTGACAGATATTATTTAAATGTTATATAGATAAAATAATTTTAACTAGCTGCGCTATCCGCGGCGCAAAACGACCAGAGTTAGGGTCCTGGCTGGGCTCAGATCCGGGGATGGCCCCTCAATGGTGACGTGCTCCCCCTCACTGTCAAGGGCGCTTCGCGTTTCCTGCGGAAATTGCCTCCGGCCACCCTTGACAGTGAGCCTTCGGAAGCACGCCGGTAGCCGTAAGCGGGCGCGAGGGCGCCGAGGAGGACCAGCCAGCTACCGGCGGCAACGCGCACGTCGGCAAAGAACCGGGGTAGCGCTGGTCACCATGACCTGAACAGAACTTTCATGAGGACGGATCGCGAGGGAGCGACGGGTCTCATTCGGTGCATGCATCGGGAGGTCTCCTTTGTCCTGCGGGGGAGACAGTGGGCAGATCGTGCTGGTCGTTCGGCAAAGGCGTGCGGGCCGGATGCGAGCGCGGAGCGAAGCCCGCCGCCCTTATGCCCGGGCGGCCATTGGAGGGTGCTAGTCCTCAGCCCCGGCCTGCCAGACGTGCTTGCAGCAAGTAGTCAGGTTTGCTACAGCAAATATGCGGGTTACTTACAAGTAGATTTCAGACGAAGGCCAGGTTCGTCGCCCATTCTGTGACTGGCTCCCTCCGGTGCCATGCCGTGCGGGGCAGCACCGGGAATGCGCCCGAGTGCGCCCCGCCGGATCCCGTCCCCAAAATCCGGCGGGGTGCCTCGCCAAGCGACTGCGGGGCGCGGCAGCAGGCCGAGGCTCCCCGCCCGGAGAAACGAGCACGTCATGACAACCGCCGACCCGCTGGCCCTCATCGAGCGCGCCGGCCGCAAGTTCACCTATGAGCAGTTCCGGACCTGGGTAGTGGCACAGTCGGTCCGTAACGCGCTGCAGACGTTCCATGGCCGCTGGGCGCTCGACCCGGACAACCCGGGCAGCGGGGAAGGATTCATCAGCGATGGGCAGATGCGCGCGCTGAACATCACCATCCGCCGTGCCGTGCATGAGGCGCTGCGCCAGGCGGACAAAGCCCGCAACGTCGCGGCGCAACCGCACCGCGGGAAGCTGTACCCGGCAGAGCAGGAAGCGCTGGACTTCTGCGAGTTCCAGCTCGAGACGATTCGCGACTACATGGAGCCGCCCGGCTCGCCCGAGCTGGAGGAGGCCTACAAGCGTTGCGTCAGCGAGCCAGACGTCAACCGGTGAGCCGATCCGCGTGGGCCGGAGGAACAACCCCGGCACCCAGCGCGCTCCAGCTTCCGGATCCGCGACAGCGGCGACGGAGCAGATAGGTGGTACCGCGCAGCCACGCCGGATCGGCGTCCTGGCCAGCCGGCTGGTGCTGACAGCCGGGTCGGGGAGGCGGCCTTTGCATGGGGTTTGCTAACGGGTTCGGGTTCGGGTACGGGGCCCGCGGTCCTCGCCCAGCGTCCTGCCTGGCCGGGCGTTCCGTACCTGGCAAGGACGCACGACCCGTGCGCTCAGTGTGGCTCGGCTACTCCGGAGTGGCTGCGGCTCGCTTCGCGGCGGCTACCTCCGTTCGCTTTGACACGCCGAGCTTGGCCAGTACCGACGAGACGTGGTGGTCGACTGTCTTTGGGGAGATCACCAGCTTGGTGGCAATGCCAGCGTTGGTCCGCCCCTCGCAGAGCAGTTCGAGCACTTCCTGTTCTCGTTGGGTCAGGCCGAGTGGATTCTCGCGCGTCGCGGCTCGCTGCCCGGCCGGAACGGATCGAATGCCGAGCGAACGCATCTTCTGGCGGATGATCCGCGCCGTCGCGACCGCCCCGAGCGAATTGCAGGTGTCGAGCGCTCGTCGCAGCGCTAGCTCGTCAGGCGCATCGAGCAGCGCGAGCGCCGCGTCGTAGGGGCAGCCCAGCGCATCGAACAGTTCGGCCGCCTCGCGATGGTTTCCGGTGAGCTGCAGCCGGTAGGGCTCGGCCAGTTCGGGCCGACCCGTCCGGGGCGATCCGGTGCGCCGCAGCCACACTGCGATCTCGCCGTTGAGCCAGGGGTCGGTGGCGTCAGCGCACGCGTCGTCCGCGAGTTCGGCTTCTTGTCGCGCCGCGGTCAGGTCGCTCTCGAGCCAGCGGGCTTCGGCCCGGGCCAATCGGACGGCGCCGATGTACATATACCCGGCCGAGCCGTCCGCGGCGGTCATCGCGGCATCCAGGTGCGGCCATACATCTCCCTTGTCGCGGCGCGCCGCGACCAGGGCCAGGCTGGTCATCGGGATCATGCGATTCACCGGCGAGGCGACCGAGGCAATAACCGCCTCGGCTATCCGCACCGATTCGTCCCAGCGCCCGAGCCGCTCCAGGCTCGACGTCCGTATGCCGCGCAAGCAGTTGTGGTAGGTGCCGAGATCGTGGTCCTCGCAATACGCGACGCCGTCGTGGAAGTACGGGTCGGCCTGGGCGTAGTCCCGGTGGCCGTAGTGCAGTTCGTGCAGGTTCGTGTACGCGAAGCCGGCTTCGTACTCGATTCCGTTCTCGAGCGCGATCGACAGCGCGCGGCGCAGCACGGGCTCCCAGTCGCCGCCCGCGAACCACACGGCCTGCGCCTCCGTCGTCGCGGCCCGGCTCTGCACCGCAGGCACGCCGAATCTGACCGCGAGTTCCTGGGCGCGCTGGGCGAGCGGGACGACGATGTCCAGGCACCCGGGGCCATTGCGAAACGCGGCGAGGCTGCCGTATGCCGCCGCGAGTTCCGCCGTGGGGCCGAGCGGTTCCAGGATGGCGACGGCGGCCTCGGCTGCGGCGAGGATCTCGTCACCGCGGCACAGCCGCCACAACGCCGCGGACATCCGCCGGAGCGTGTCGCCTTCGCCGAGGGGGTCTCCGGCCGCCCGCCAGTTCTCCAGCGCCCGTGTGTAGGCGGTCTCGGCATCGGGCCAGCGATCGATCATCGACAGCTCCGTCGCGAGCTCGATCCAGCGGGCCGCGACGCTGGCCGGCGCCTCGCCGTCCGCGAAACGCAGCGCGCGTTCGAACTGCCCGGCAGCTTCGCGATGGGATGCCAGCGTGCGAGCGCGACGACCCGCCCGCGCGGCATGCGCCAAGGCCGCCGGGCCGTCGCCGGCCTCGTCGGCGTGAAAGGCCAGCCGGGCATCGTCGTCACAGCCGAGAGTGCGCAGCCCCTGAAGTATCCGAGCATGGAGTTCGGCACGCCGGGCCGGCAAGACCGCCTGCTCGATCGCCTGACGCGCGATCTCGTGCCGGAAACGCAGCACCGGCTGGCGGGCCACCAGTCCAGACGAGATGACCTCGGCCAGCGTCGGCCCGGCGACGACGTGGCTTAGCAGCCGCTCGTCGACGGTGCCGCCGATCAGGGCCGCGGCCTCAAGGGTCTCCCGTGCTTTCGGTCCGAGGCGGGCGGCGCGCGCCAGAACCACATCGCGGGCCGAGCCCGGTACCTCGCCCAGGCCTGCCTCCAGTACCTCGCGGACGTAGAACGGGTTGCCGCCGGTGATCCTGTGGAGCTCCTCCGGGTCGACCCCGCGCCCGGCCGTCAGCTTCCGCACGGCTTGGGCACTGAGGGGAGCGAGCGGAAGGCGCCTCGTGCAGCGCTGGACGGCCAGATAGCCGAGAGTAATGCGCAGCGGATGGGTGTCGGCCAGCTCGTCGTTGCGGTAGCTCACGATCAATAGCACAGCGATCTCGCGGATTCGTCGCGCGAGAAAACCCAGCAGATCGAGGGTGGCCTCGTCGGCCCAATGCACGTCCTCGATGACGACGACCGGTAGCGGCCCCGGCTCGCACAGCTCGGTAAGGAACGCGTCGAAGAGCTGCTCCCGGGATGCGTCTGCCCGGCACAGCGAGTGCAGGCGGCCAGGTACCTGCTGCGCGATGTCGAAGAGCGGACCGAGCGGCCGGGGAGTGAACATGCCGTCGCAGGCGCCAGAAAGAAGACGTGAGTCGGGCAAGTCATGCGTGAACTGCTCCAGCAGGGCCGACTTGCCCACACCCGCCTCGCCTTCGACCAGGACGAGTCGGCCTTCACCGCCGCGCGCTCGCCCCGCCATCTCGGCCAGGTCATCCAGCGCCGTCTTCCGCTCGAGCAGTATCACCCGGCCGGTGCGCCGTTGCGATGCGTGAGACTTGACCAGCGAGAGCGCGGTGTCGGACATATGGCCTCCTGAGTCCTGCGGCTCTGACACTACGAGCGGCTCACCTCGGACTCCATAGGGAGTACTTCCCCATATTTCTGGTGAGCTGCGGTCTTCCAGTACGTTGCGGGCGGCGGCGAGACCACGCCTGGGGCGGGCCCACGGCCACGCTAGCCCGGAAGCGTTACGCGATCCACTCGTGGTGCTTCACAGCGGGGCCGCGAAGCCGCAGACGCCGCCGTGTTTGCGCCATCCCCGGATCTGCTCCGCGCGGAGGCAGAACGGTCAAGACCTCGAGCCAGGTCAGGAACCTGATTTGTGCACGGCTTAGTGCACGGATGCAGGGGGACGGATCGCGGCACCGGCCTGGCCGGCATCAAACGATGCCAGGCCTCCATGGCCGGGACGGTGCGCCGGATCAGCGGCCCGGCGGTGACGCCGAGGGCGAAGGCGAACGCGGCGTAGTCGATCGGGGTGACGCCGTGGGTGGCGAAGGGACAGCTGCGCCGCAGTCGGCGGCGCGCCAGATCGGATGACAAGCTGCCACGTGTCCCGCCCCTTCAGGTGCGAAGACACCAGGTCAGATGCGAAGCGACGCCATCGGCTGGCCTTCCCTCCGGGTCAGAGGTGTCCCTAGTTGACAGATGAGCTGACAACTTATACAGTGCCTGCTATGTCAGAAAGACTGACAACTTCAGCGCGGCCGCTGCCCCAGCCGGACGCGGATCTCGGCTACCTGTTCCGGCTCGCGCACCAGCGCTTCCGGGCGCTGCTGGACAGCGAACTGCAGGACCTCGGGCTGTCAGCGCAGGACTACGGGATCCTGAGCCTGTTCGCGACCAGGCCCGAGCTGTCTACCTCTGAGCTTGCTCGCATCTCGCAGGTCACGAGGCAGACGATGCACACGTCCGTCCTCAGCCTCGAAGCGGCGGGGCTGATTGAGCGCAGCGCGAGGAATCAAAGGGTCGTGCTCGTGCGCCCGACGAAGCGAGGCCGCCAGTGCCTGGAGACAGCAACGCGTCGAGTACGCGTGGTGGAGCACGCCGCGCTCGCAGATCTCAGCCACGAGGATGAACGAACCGTACGAGCGTGGCTGGCCAGCTTGGCGGCCCTGACCACAGGCCCCAAGAACGCCGAAGCCGAACAGAAGGAGAAGTCATGAACCATCAGACCCGGGCGACCGGGAACCTCGAGCGGCGCATCCGTGACGCGGAAAGGAACCTGTTTGCCGCCGTCGGCGCGGACGTCGAGGAGTTCTCCCTCGACCTCGCGCGGACGGGCCTGCGGGTACGAGTACTCTCCCATGGACGCGGCCCGGCGGTTGTCCTGCTCCACGGCGTATCGGAGAGCGCCGCCATCTGGGCGCCGTTGTTTACGGAGCTCCGTCATTTCCGGCTGCTCGCCGTGGACCTTCCCGGCCACGGCTTGTCCGACCCGATCGCCTTCCGGCGCGGGCAGGTGCGCGAGCACGCCCGCCGGCTGATCGAGGACATCCTCGACGCACTCGGGCTCGACGAGGTGCCGGTGATCGGCCACTCGCTTGGCGGCATGTTCGCCCTGTGGCACGTAGCCTCCGGTTCCGGGCGGATCTCTGAGGTGGTCGCGATCGGAGAGCCCGCCGTCGCGCTCCCGGGCGTACGCGTGCGCATGCCGCTGTCGCTGCTGACCGTCCGTGGACTAGGCGTCGCTGTCTTGCGCTCACCCAGCCCGCGTCGTGTCTATCGCACCCTGCTTGCCCAGGGGCAAGGCTCCGCCGAAGTAGAGGCCGCGCCGGACTCGCTGATTGAGGCACTACGCCTGTCCGTACGCCGGCCGGAGAACGCGAGAACCGTGGCGTCGCTCATGCACGCGATCAACCGGTTCCGCCGCCCACGCCTCGAGAGTGTTCTCACGAGCGCAGAGCTCGCCGCGATCACGACACCCACGATCTTCATCCTCGGATCCGACGACCCGTACCTCTCCATCGAGCGCGCACGGCCGTCGATCGACCAGATTCACGGCGCCAGGCTCTATGAGGTGCCCGGCGGACACGCCCCCTGGCTCGTCGACGCCCGACACGCGGCCGAGCTGATCGAAACCCACTTGCACCTCGCAGCCGGCCCGCACCTCAGCCCGGCGCTGGGCGAAAGGCGGCAAGCAAACGCATCGACCTGATCGACAACAGCACACAGGCAACCACGTTCGGGCTCGACGAGTACCTCTTCGATGCGCTGCGCTTCGGCGCGAGCGGCTTTCTCGTGAAAGACACCGAGCCGGCCGACCTCGCGACGGCGGTCCGGGCGGTGGCGCAAGGTGACTCGCTCATTTCCCCGGGCATGACCCGCCGGCTTGTCGTCGAGTTCGCCAGCCGGGCCAAGGAACCGCACCCGGCGGCCGAACTCGATGCGATCACCCCGCGGGAGCGTGAGGTGATGGCGCTCGTTGCCGACGGCCTCAGCAACGATGAGATCGCCAGGAAGCTGTACATGAGCCCGGCGACCGTGCGCACCCATGTAAGCCGGGCCATGACCAAGCTCGGCGTGCGAGACCGGGCGCAGCTCGTCGTCCTGGCCTACGAAACGGGCCTGGTCCGCCCGAACTGGCTTACCTGACCCTTGAACCAGCTGGAGCAGCACGAGCCGAGTCCCCGCCCTGGCGCCTCGGGGCGGGAGCGGCGGTCAGCTCAGCAGCAAACGCCGTCGCAGCATGAGCTGTCGCAGCATGAGCCGTCGCAGGTACTGGTGCCGCAGCACTCGCACATCCTCACCACCTCCTTCCTTGTCGTTAAGGACCCGGAGAGCACCAGGTCCCAGGCAGCGGATCCGGGCAGTCCGGGCCGGGCATGGCGGACAACATGCCAAGCAGCTCGGCCCGCAGCGCCGACATCCGCTCGATTTCCTGCTCGATCTGGGTGACGTGCCGCCGCAGCAAGCCCGCGGCTGGCTCGCATGGGCACGCGCCGGTATCGCGGACGACGAGCAGCTCACGGATCTCCGCCAGCCGCAGCCCGAGCCGTTGCGCACCTCGGATGAACAACAACCGGTCCACATCAGCCCACCCGTACCGGCGATGCTCGCCTTCGGTCCGCCGCGGGACCGGCAGCAGGCCATCCCGCTCGTAATACCGGATCGTGTCCGTTCGTACCCCGGTCCGGGAAGCCAGCTGCCCGACCGTCAACGCTCCAGTGACCAGATCGACCCTCATGACAGGAACGCTAAACCCTGGACCGCACTTCAAGTTCAAGCCCTTTTCTCCGAACGATCCGTGGCCCGCTGCGCGGTCGCCTTGGCTAGCGGATCCAGAAAGCAGCAGGCCAGAGCACACATTGGCTAACGGACTCACTTACGAGCCGGGCCAGGACGGGGGAGACAACTAGTGCCGCGCCCGAAGGAGTTCGCCCGGCCGTCCGGCCCGCCGACGCCCTCGCCAGCTCGCGAGCCACCCTAGCGGGACCGCCGATACAGCGGCTCAGATGTGCATCTGATCCGGTTGCCCGGCTGGCTCCTCACCTGGAATCCCGGGGCGAACGTTACCGCTGGGGCACTGGCGACCGGCAGAAGCTATTGACCTTGCCCTTAGGGCAAGCCCGATCGTTGTGGTCATGGACACAGAATCGGAAGGCAAGGGCCGAGCTGACGGTGAAGAACTCGGCTAGGTCCTTGGCGAGCAAGTGGCCTACTACCGAGCCCTGGCCGCGGACTATCTGGACCAGGGCCTGATCTTCCCGGCGGGGACGAACTGGCCGAAGCACTCGATGCCTTCCAGCCCACGGGCAGCGTGCTTGAGCTTGCCTGCGGTCCCGGCGTGTGGACCGGCCAGCTGCTCTGCTACGGGGCCGACGTCACTGCGGTGGATGCATCTCCGGAGATGCTCGCCATCGCGGCAGCGCGTGTCGGCGGGGAGCGGGTGCGTTTCATCCAGGCCGACCTGTTCACCTGGACACCCGACCGCCGCTACGACGTGGTTTTCATGGGCTTCTGGCTGTCGCACGTCCCGCCCGGAAAGTTTGCGTCCTTCTGTCACTGCTGGCGGACTGCCTGACACCACAGGGGCGTGTCTTCTTCGCCGACGACGCTTACCGCACTGCGGAGGAACTTACGGAAGGCCCGTCGTCCTCGTCATCCGCCGGCAGATTCCAGCCGGAACCGCCTACCGGTTCGTGAAGGTGCCCTACCAGCCAGCAGACCTCGAAAGACAGCTGCAGCAACTCGGATGGGACATCAAGGTCACGCGACCGCCGGGCCCTTTTACTGGGGACAACCGATCACGCCCAGCATGACGACGGTCAGAAGCCAGGACCCCGGTCAGTCGGCAGCGCGCTGAAGCTGCCAGGCTGCCTCGAGGGCATCCTCGACAGCGCCAGCGTCGCCTCGTGCGAAGTCAGCGACAACCATCATGTGTTTGAGATAGCGGGCCGGCACGCTGAAGGTTTCGGGAAATTGCCGCAGTATCGAATCGCGGTAATCGAAATCGGCGCGGATCACCAAATGGGCGTCGTCAAGCTGGCGCGCGACTAGCCTGCCGTGGTACCGCCACTCGGACAGTCCCTCCGCCGCGGTGCCGCGCACTCCCGCCAAGGCCCCGGCCAGGCGAGCTATATCGCCGATGTCCACTTCGGTGGGCTTCCCTGCTTTTCCGGACCTATAACAAGCCACCACGACATTTGCGGTGAGCCCGGCCAGGCGAGCAGCCAGACCGAAGGGAACGGGTGCCGAGGATTAAGCTCGGCCAGTGGCGTATGACTCTCGCCCCTCGCGTCCGGCCGAGCAGGTCATCTGGATCAGCCCGGGGCGACCGCGTCCCAGCAGCAGGTCGTCCGCTGCCGTCGGTCACGAGCTGGCCGGACGCGCCGTGATCACCCAGATTGGCCTGGCCGTGTGGGACATCGCTCCGGGCGAGCCTTACGGCCTGGCCGCGGAAGTCAGCGCGGTAAACACCGCCGCCCAGCTGCATGGCTTGTCGCGGTATCACCTGTTCGGGTTTTCCGCTGGCGCAACCGTCGCGCTAGGCGCCGCGCTGGCCCTCGGTACTGCCGTCCAGAGCCTGACCCTCCTGGAAGCAGCCGTGATCGGAGACGACGACTGGCACCCCGGCGAGACCGCGTGGCGGGCCGGCCTCGCCGCCGTCCGCGCCCGGCCGGCGCAGCAACGCGGCCTGGCGTTCCGGCAGTTGCTGATGCGCCCGGGCCAACCGCCCCCACCGCTGGGACCGCCGCCGCCGTGGGATGACCGGACGGACCGGCTCGAGGACATGCTGGCCCAGGTCGGCTTCACCAGCACTGACCTGGCCGCGATCACCCAGCCTGTGCTCGCCATCCACTGCGGCCGCAGCCACCCGCGGATGCAGCAGCAGAATGAACGGCTCGTGCAGGTCATCCCCCATGCCGAGGCCGAGGTATTCAGCGAGCGCAGCCACCTCAGCCCGCCGCACCAAGCAGAACCAGCGCGCCTCGCTGAAATGCTCAGCGACTTCTGGGCCAGGCCGCGGCCACGGCGGGCAGCATCATCGTGACCGGTCGCAACGGATACCGTCCCGGCCGGTGGCCGGAAACCGGTTGTCATAGGCGGTCATAGCTCGGCTCGGCGAGGATTCTGCGCAGCTCGTCTGTGGTGTCGTCCGGGTAGCGATCAAGAATCGTTTTCAGATCGCATCGCTCATCCGCGGCCGAATATCCGGCCGGCTCGACATTCGAGCCCAGATCGCCGCCTGCGGTCCGCCTTAGGGCAGCCCTGCATCAGCCTCCGGGCACCTCGGCTCCGCTCTGCGTCTGTCTCAACCATACGCGTCCGTGATGCTGTCAGCGGTGATGCGCCAGGCCATTCCCGTTGCCTCCGTGACCACTGTGAACGGCATGTGTTTTCGCCGAGGGTCTGGACAGGTTTGTTAGGTTTGCCTTACCTTACTTCACGTGAGGTGGGCTGATGCGCGTTCTCCCATGAACCGACCTCAGCGTCCGGTTGCCGGGCCGGGCTTCGGAGGTCCCTGCTCGAGCTGCTGGTCACCGAGGCATCCTGCTGGCCGCGGCGCGGAAGATGAACGCGACCGGCCATCACCGAAAGTAGGATGTCCTAAGAGCCGCGCCGCTGTGGCTAGGCGTGCTGGGCGCGGTCATGCTGGCGGGCAGCTTCGCCGCGGTGCTCACGTTTTCCACCAGCGCCCTGTCCAGCCGGGCGCAGCAGGCGGTCGGCGGCCTGCTGAGCGTGGTGGCGGTGGGCCTGGTCACCTGGATGATCTTCTGGATGCGCCGGACGGCCAGGACGCTGTCGGCCCAGCTGCGGCAGGAGGTGGCGCGGGCCGTCGCGATCGGCGCCGGCGCGCTGACCATCACCGCGTTCCTGGCCGTCGGCCGGGAGGGCCTGGAGACCACGCTGTTCATCTGGACGGCGGTGAAGGCGTCGGGATCGACGCTGGCGCCGCTGCTGGGCGCGGGGCTCGGGCTGGCGGCGGCGGTGATCTTGTGCTGGCTGCTGTACCGGCAGGCGGTGCGGCTGGACCTGGGCAAGTTCTTCGGCCGGACGGCGATCGCGCTGATCGTGATCGCGGCCGGCGTGCTGGCCTACGGCCTGGGGGACCTGCAGGACGCCGGGCTGCTGTCCGGCCAGCGGTGGATCGCGTTCGACCTGACCGCCCACGTGGACCCGAACTCCTGGTGGGTCTCGATCATCACCGGCGTGACCGAGCTGTCGCCGAAGATGACCGTGCTCCAGATCGTGGCCTGGGCCGTGTACCTGGTGGTGGTGGTCACCGCCTTCGTCTACGCCGGGCGTACGGTCGCTGCGCCCGCGACGCCCGCACCGGCCGCTGGGCCGCAGCCGCAGGCCGGGCGCTGGGAGCGGCTGGCGGTCCGGCACGCCTGGCCGGTCGCGGGCGGGCTGGTGCTGGCGCCGGCGCTGGTGGCCGGCCTGGTGATCGCGGCGCTGCCGTCGTCCGCCAGCGCGGCCGCCGCGACCGAGCTGACCGTGACCCAGCACGATTGCGCCCCGGAGTGGACCTCCGGGCGGACCGGGACGCAGACCTTCCAGGTGGACAACGAATCGGGCCTGGCCGGCGAGATCAACCTCGATAATGCCGCGGGCGGCGTGGTGGCCGAGATCGAGACCATCGGCCCGGCCACGACCGCGAGCATGACGGCCACGCTGGGCGCGGGCTCGTACACCGTGGTCTGCCTGATGTCCGGCGGCACGACACGCTCCCAGCCGGTCCAGCTGACGGGCCAGGCGCAGGTCACCACCGCGGCGGTCAAGCCGGTGACCCTGGCCGAGCTGACCGGCCCGAACCGGCTGTACCAGGCCTACGCGGCGGCCGACCTGGCCACCCTGGCCGGGGACGTGGCCAGGATCCGCGCCGACCTGACCGGCCACAACCTGGCCGCCGCCAAACGCGACTGGCTGGTCGCGCAGCTGGACTGGGAGCGGGTCGGCGCGTCCTACGACAGCTTCGGCGACGCCGGCCTGGCCGTGGACGGGCTGCCCGACGGCCTGCCCGCGGGGGTGAACGACCCCGGCTTCACCGGGCTGCACCGGCTCGAATACGGCCTGTACCACGGGCAGAGCGCCGCCGAGCTGCTGCCCGTAACGGACCGGCTGAACCAGGAGATCGGCAAGATCCGCGCCACGCTCACCAGCGACGACATCGCCGGGGACCCGACGAACCTGCCGATCCGCGCGCA
Organism: uncultured Actinomycetes bacterium; assembly: GCA_963790065.1. Taxonomy (GTDB): domain Bacteria; phylum Actinomycetota; class Actinomycetes; order Streptosporangiales; family Streptosporangiaceae; genus Palsa-504. The sequence continues at coordinate 88,069 of CAWBNK010000011.1, forward strand.
CGAGATCCTCGAGGACGCGCTGCGCGATCACCTGTCCGGTATCGACGATGAGGGCGCCGGCGCGGCCTACCCGCAGACCTACGCCGACACTCAGGTCACCCAGGTCGTGCTGGGCGAGCTCCGGCCGCTGATCGCCGCCCGCGCCCCCAAGCTGCTGCCGGTCATCGACGCCCAGCTCGGCACGCTCCAGGCGGCGCTGCTCGCCACCCGTGACGGCGGCCAGTGGCTCCCGGCCGGCCAGGTGCCGCTCGCGTCGCGAGAACAGGTCGACGCCGCGATCGGCGCCCTGCTGGAAAGCCTGTCGTCGGTTCCTGACCTGCTCGAAGTGCCGCCCAGCCACTGACCAAGCCCGGAGGAACGAACACTGTCATGAGCGATGACCGCCAGCCGGCTAACGTCGGCCGCCGGAACTTCCTGTTCGGCACCGCGGCCGGGGTGGCCGGCACCGCGCTGACCGCCGGCCTGCTAGCGGGCGGTGCTCACGCCGACGCCCAGGCGGCTACCAGCGGACCGGTCACCGCCGACTCCTACCCGTTCCACGGAACCAACCAGGCCGGCGTGCTGACGCCCGGCCCGGCCGCCAAGCAGGACTTCGCCTGCTTCGCCGCCTTTGACGTCACCGCCGGGAGCAAACAGGCCCTCGGCGAGCTCATGCAGGCACTGACCGGCCGGGCCCGGTTCCTCACCGCGGGCGGCACGCCGGTCGACCTCGGCGTCAGCCAGCCGCCGTCCGACTCCGACGTCCTCGGCCCGGTCATCCCCGCCGACGGACTGACGGTCACCCTGGCCGCGGGGTCCAGCCTGTTCGACGACCGGTTCGGCCTGGCCTCGAGCAAGCCGCTGAAGCTGACGCCGATGCGGGCCTTCCCGAACGACTCGCCCGACCCCGCTTGGCTGCACGGCGACCTGCTCCTGCAGCTGTGCGCCAACCACCCGGACACGATCCACCACGCGATCCGCGACATCACCAGGCACACCCGCGGCGGGATGCAGCTGCGCTGGAAGCTGGCGGGCTACAACGCCCCGCCCCGGCCGTCGGGCACCTCGCGGAACCTGCTCGGCTTCAAGGACGGCACGGCCAATCCCGCCGGCGGCCTGGCCGGCCGCCTGATCTGGGTCGATGACCCGGCCGAGCCCGCCTGGGCCCGCGGCGGCTCCTACCAGGTGGTCCGGCTGATCCGGATGCTGGTCGAGTTCTGGGACCGGGTCTCGATCAACGAGCAGGAGGGCATGTTCGGCCGCCGCCGGGACTCCGGCGCGCCGCTGGACGGCACCAGCGAGTTCGACACGCCTGACTACGCCGCCGACCCGGACGGCAACGTCATCCCGCTGGACGCGCACATCCGGCTGGCCAACCCGCGCACCACGGCCACCGCCGACCAGCGGCTCGTGCGCCGCTCCTACAACTACGACCTGGGCGCTGACCAGAACGGCAACCTGCAGGCCGGGCACATCTTCGTCGCCTACCAGGCGGACATCAGGCGGCAATTCGAAACGATCCAGGAACGGCTGGTCAACGAGCCGCTGGTCGACTACGTCCAGCCGTTCGGCGGCGGCTACTTCTTCGCCTTCCCGGGTGTCCGCGGCGCCACCGACTGGTACGGGCGGGCCCTGATCGCCTGATCATCCGGGCGCCTTCGGCCATTGGAGAACTCGCTGGCCTCGGCGTACGATGGTGTGCATCTCAGACCACGCTGGGTGAGGCACCGGAAGTTAGGCGGAGGCCAGATGGACCAGCTCAGGTTCGCTCAGATCATCGGGCGGTACCGGTACCTGATCGGCTATATGGCGGTAGTCGGCCTGCTCGCCGGCATCGTCTTTGCCGCCCTGAACCCGGCCGGATTCACGGTCAAGGCAGCTGTGTTGTTCTCAGCTCCGTCCTGCCCGGCGGCGGGGGCCATCTGCGGCGGTCCCGCGTTCTCACCTGACTACAGCGTGGCCGCGCTGCCGGACTCGTTCCGGGGCACTGTCCAGGTCACGCAGACGATGCCCGACGTCGTGGTCATGACCGCCACCGGCGGGACGGCCGCCCAGGCTGAGTCCGCCATCGGCGCCGCCGTCAACAGCTATCTCACCTACGCCGATTCGCAGAGCTATATGGGTATGCAGCCGTCGGCAGAGGTGATCCAGCAGACGACAGCATCGGCCGGGACGGCGACGCCGCTGCGGCTGCTGGACGGCGCGCTGCTCGGCGCGGTCTTCGCCGCGCTGCTCGGAGTCATCGCCGCGCTGGCGGGCGCCCGCGCGACCGTCGGCCCGCTGGCCGCTCGCAGGCGAGTCGGCGACGGCGCACCAGGCCTCGAGGCAGGCCAGCAGTAGGCCGCGGGCGGGAGCCCGCTCACCAGGTCCGAGGCCGAGCCGCCCTAACCCGTAAGCAGGCGGTCCGGGTCCTCAGCGCGGGTAGGCGCCGGTGCGGATCATGGCCACGTCTTCCGCCGGCACCTCGCGGCCCCGGTCGTCCACGAAGCCGACGTGTACCGGGCGGTCGCTGTCCCGGACCCGGCGCAGCATGCTCGGCCCCTCGGGCCAGGGCAGGTGCTCGTCTCCCCACTGCTGCAGAGCGGCCAGCACCACGCTCAGCTCCCGGCCGGCCGGGGTGAGCACGTAGGCCGAGCGCGAGCGCGACCCGGGCTCCTGGTAGCCCACCCGCTCCAGCACGCCGTACTCGACCAGGGTGGCCAGCCGTTCGGTGAGGACGTCGGGGGCGATGCCCAGGCTGTCGCGGAACTGGGCGAAGCGGGTCACGCCGAGCGTGGCCTCCCGGAGGATCAGGAAGGTCCACCTCTCGCCGAGCACGCCCAGGCTGCGGGCGATGGCGCAGCTGCTGTCAGGGACCTTGGACACCCTCACAGCTTACCCTGGATTGCCTTTTCCTATCCAGATGAGCTAAGTTGGGGAAACCAACTCAGATGGCCAACTCAGATGTAGGGCGGCAGATCATGCACATCGAAGGAAGGACGGCCCTGGTCACAGGGGCCAACCGCGGCCTGGGGCGGCACCTGGCCCAGCAGCTTCGCGACCGCGGGGCGACCGTGTACGCGGCGGCCCGCCGCCCGGCCTCGGTCGACCTGGACGGGGTCATCCCGATCGCCCTGGACGTGACCGACCCGGCATCGGTCGCGGCGGCCGCGGCCGCCACGCGCGACATCTCCATCCTGGTCAACAACGCGGGGTCTTCAACCGGCGCCTCGCTGCTGGCCGGCGATCTGGCCGACATCCGGCTGGAGATGGACACCCACTTCTTCGGCACCCTGGCCGTCACCCGGGCTCTCGTGCCCCAACTGGGCCAGCACGAACACAGCGTCGTTCTGAATATTCTCTCCGTGCTGTCCTGGCTGAGCATCCCGCGCTCCGGCGCCTACTGCGCGGCCAAGTCCGCGGCCTGGTCGCTCACTAACGCCCTGCGCCAGGAACTGGCCCCGCAGGGCACCCGCGTCTCGGCCCTGCACGTCGGCTACATGGACACCGACATGACCAGGGGCCTGGATACGGTCAAGTCCGACCCGGCCGGCATAGCCAAGATCGCCATCGACGGCGTTGCGGCCGGCCAGGCCGAGATCATCGCCGATGACGTCAGCCGGACCGTCCTGGCCGGCCTGTCCGGCGGGGTAGCGGCGCTATACCCCCAGGTCGCCTGAGCGGGCAACCGGCAGTTCTCAGCCTGCGCTGATAACCGTCAAGCTATCCCAGCGGATCCGGGTCGGCCGGATCCTGTCTCGCTCGCTTCCTCCGCCTGCTGATGATGTTCGGCAGCACGGCGATCAGGAGCCAGGAGTACATGGCCGCGCTGGTGCTCCACCAGGACAGCCCGATCGATATCGCCATGACCGTCGGCACCACCGCCGCGTTCACCTGCCCGGCCCGGGCCCTGGCCGGCGAGATCAGCAGGCCCCTGCGCCGGGCCAGGACCGTCATCACCCGGATGGCGAGGCTGGCGATGATCAGGTTGAGCGCGAAGATGTCGACCGCGAGCGGGTTGCTATCGAAGGAGCCGAGCAGGCTGCTGGTGAACGGCAGGATCGAGATGGTGAACAGGAACAGGAAGTTCCACCACTCCAGCCCTTCCTCCCGCTCGCTGATCAGCCGGAACAGCTGGCGGTGCAGCATCCAGAACTGGGCGATGACATAGAACGAGATGACGTAGCTGACCAGCTCCGCCGCACCCTTGCTCAGCTCCGCCGCCAGGTGGGCCGCCGAGTCCGGGTCCTCCAGCTGACCCGCGACTGGGCACTCGCAGCTGCAGGACCAGCAAGGTGAGCGCGATGGCGATCACGCCGTCCGACAGCGGCAGCAGCCGGTTTACCCACTGCACATCCTCGGCTGGCGGGGAGCGCCCTTATCCGCAGAAACCACACTTGAGCATTCCAGGTTTGCCCGTCGCTTCCCGTGACCCAGGCCGCGACTCGCCGCGAGGCCGGCTAACTACCGGCGCCGGAGCGGACGCGAGATTCACGCGGACTCCAACTGGTCTCCACACCTGTGTAGTTCCTATTTATTAGGTTTTCTGCGGGAAAACGCTATGGCTATCGACGGTTTTCTGACTTCTGCTACGGGGGCAGGGCACAGGGTGTCCGACAATTTCGGCTCATCATTAACAACGCTCACCGCCTGCGGGCCATGGCCCGCCGTAAGGGCCGGTCCTGGCCCCGTCGGGCGGCCTGGCCCGGCCGACGGCGCCGCCATGACCCGGGCGCGCCTGTACGAACGCGATGCGGAGCTGGACCTGCTCCGCCTGGCCCGGGCCCAGGCCGCCATCGGGCGAGGCGGCCTGGTCATCGTCGAAGGCGCGGCCGGGAACGGCAAGAGCGCGCTGCTGGCGCTCGCGGCCGACCAGGCGGCCGCGAGCGGGCTGCGGGTGCAGCGCGCCCGGGGGAGCGAACTGGAGCGCGGCCTGGCGTTCGGGGTCATCCGGCAGCTCTTCCAGACGGTCGTCGCCGCCGCGACGGCCGCCGAGCGCGTCGGCCTGCTCGGCGGCGCCGCCGCTCCGGCCCGCCGGGTGCTCGGGCTGGATTACCCCGGCGGCCCGGGCCCCGGCGGGCCGGGGCCTGCCCCTGATGACGGCTTCGGGGCCCTGCATGGCCTCTACCGGCTGGTCACGAACCTGTCGCAGGCAGCACCGATGATGCTCGCCGTGGACGACCTGCACTGGGCCGACCCCTCCTCGGTGCGCGCCCTGGCCTACCTGGCCCGGCGGATCGCCGACCTGCCCGTCGCCCTGGTGGTGGCGCTGCGCACCGACGAACCCGGCGCCCCCGCCGCGCTGCTTGACGCGCTGCGGACCGAACCGGCGGCCGTCCGGATCACCCTCGGCGCCCTCGGGCTCTCCGCCGTGACCGAGATCGTCCGCGGATCCGTTCCTGAGGCCGATCCGGCCTTGTGCGCCGCGTGCTGGTCTGCGAGCGCCGGCAACCCGTTCTACCTGCGCGAGCTGCTGACCACCATGACGGCCAGGGGACAGCAGGCCACCGCCTCAGCGGTGGACGGTGTGGCGCTGCCGACTCTGGGCGAGCGCGTCATCGGCCGCATCGCCCGCATCGGCCCGGAGGCCGTGGCGCTCGCGCGGGCGATGGCGGTCCTCGACGGTGGTCGGCTGGCCGATGCGGCCAGCCTGGCCGGCCTGGCGGAGCGGGCGGCCGCCGCGGCCGCCGCCCGGCTGCGGCGGATCGAGGTGCTGGCCCGGGTGGATCCGGCCGCGTTCGTGCACCCCCTGGTCCGCAGGTCCGTGTACGAGACGCTGTCGGTGACCGAACGCGACGCGGCGCACCGCGCCGCCGCGGTCCGGCTGCGCCAGGCCGACGCCGCGCCCGAGCTGATCGCGGCCCACCTCGGAGCGGTACGTCCGGCCCGGCAGCCTGGCGTTACCGCTGCCCTGCGGGAGGCGGCCTGCAGCGCCATGCGGCGCGCGGCGCCGGAGACGGCGATGCGCTGGCTCGAGCGGGCGCTCCGGGAGGCCGCGCCGGAGCCTTCCCGCGCCGTGCTGCTGCGTGAGCTGGGCAGCATCGAACTCGCCTGCCGGTCCCCGGCGGCCATCCCGCACCTGCGGGAGGCGCTGGACCTGACCCGTGATCCGGTCCAGCGGGCCTGGATCGCGCTCGGGCTGGCCGAGATCCAGGCGGCCGCCGGGCAGTGGCAGGCCGCCCTGGCGGCCGTGGCCGACGCCCTCGCCCGCCTCGGCGACCGCGATCCCGGCCTGACCACCGACCTGGAAACCCTCCGGGCCGTCACCCAGGCCTATGATCCCCGGCTGGTACCGGCCTTCGATGCCGACCGCGACCGTCTCCGGCAGCTGGCCCGCGGGGAAAGCTGGAGCGCCCGGGCGCTGGCCACGCTGCTCGGCTGCGTGGCCGTGCTGCGCGGCGAGGACCTGGCCGATGCGCGCGGGCTGGTCGAGCACGGCCTGCGTGCCGGACGGCTGTTCGCCGAGCACGACGCGGGCGGGTGGGCGTCGGCCCAGGCCCTGACCGCCCTGATCTACCTGGACGCCGACGACCGCGCGCTCGAGGTGGCGGAAGACCTGGCCGGCGCGGCGCGGCAGCAGGGCGCGCTGGTCGGAACGCTCAGCGCGATCGCCTATCGCGGCTGGGTGTCGGCCCGGCGCGGCGATCTCGCGGCGGCCGAAGCCGACCTGCGGACGGGCCTGGAGTTCAGCGTCCAGAACGAGATGCCGATGCTTTTCGTGCACGCGGCGCTGTACCTGCAGGACGCGATCCTGGAACGGCCCTCGCTCGAGGATGTGGCCGCGCTCGTCGAGTCCGTCGAGCTCGGCGCCGACTTCATGGCCACCATGACCGGCGCGACGCTGCTGCTGAACCGCGGGCGGCTCCGCCGGGCCCGTGGCGAGCGCGAGGCGGCCGCGGCGGACCTGCGGGCCTGCGGGCAGACCCTGACCCGGCTGCGGGTCGGCCCGCCGTCGCTGTTGTGGCGGTCGGAACTCGCGCTGGCGCTGCCCGGCGAAGCCCGCGACGAGGCGGTGGCGCTGGTCACCGAGGAGGTCCGGTCGGCCGCCGCGACCGGCCTGCCCCGCCAGCACGGCGTCGCGCTCCGCAACGCCGGGCTGGTGCTGGACGGCGACCGCGGGCTGGCCTGCCTGCGGGAGTCCGTGGCCCGGCTGGAAGGATCCGCGGCCCGGCTGGAATACGCCCGGGCGCTGGTCGAGTACGGGGCGGCGCTTCGCCGGCGAGGCCAGCGTGGCCAGGCGCGCGAGCCGCTGGCCGCCGCCATGGAGCTCGCCCATCGCTGCGGTGCCGAGCGGCTGGTCACCCGGGCCCGCGAGGAGCTACGGGTCGCCGGGGCCAAGCCGCGCCGCATCCGGCGCAGCGGCGTCGACGCGCTGACCGCCAGCGAGCTGCGCACGGCGCGGCTGGTGGCCCGGGGCCGTTCCAACGCCGAGGTGGCCCAGGAACTGTTCGTCAGCCTGAAGACGGTTGAGACGCATCTCTCGCACGTCTACGCGAAACTCGGCCTGGCCGGCTCGGGCGCTCGTCACCAGCTCACCGCGGTCCTGGGTGCAGCGCCGGGCTGACGACCGGAAATCTTCGGGGTCGTCCCCTGATGCGGCCATCCCGTGGCGGAGTGAGGCTGGCGTGTGACGCAGACATAGGCCTACAGGAGGGGAAAACACGATGAGCTTGCGCTGCCATTTCGACGCCGACGGCTGGCTCCAGGGGCCGATCAACATCAGCCAGCACATGACGCCCAATCACTACAACACTGGTTTTGCGGCCCGGGCCAAGGGCCTGGTGCAGCACACCGAGGACGGTGGCCGCCTGGGTACCTTCGCCACCTTCATGGATGCGGGCAGCAGCCGTTCCGCGTTCTTCAGCGTCGGCGAGGACGGAACGGTCCACCAGTACCTGCCGGTCGGGCGGGGCTACGTGGCCTGGGCCGAGAAGGCGGGCAACCCGCACTGGTACAGCTGCGAGTGCGAGGACATGGCCGATCCCAGCGTGCCGATGACGCAGGCCCAGCTGACCGCGTTCGCCCAGGTCCTGGAGGCCTGCTCGGCCCGGGACGGCTTCCCGCTGCAGATCACCAACGACGTCAACGGCACCGGCCTGATCACGCACGGGGACGGCGGCGCGGCCTGGGGCGACCACCCTGACTGCCCCGGCCCGGTGCGCAAGGCCCAGCGGCCGCAGATCATCGCGCTGGCCAAGGCCATCCGCGCTGGCCAGGCCATATCGGTCTGGACGGCCGAGGGCCAGCTGAGCCTGAACGACCTGGCCAGCCAGAAGCTGCACAACCAGGTGAGCATGGTGCTGCGGCTCACCGCGGAGCACTCACCCGGCGGCCTGTACCCGCCGCCCCTGGCCACCTACCTGAACGGCGTCTTCGCCGCCGATACCGTCGACGTCCCAGCCGGAATCACCCTGTACCACCCGAAGTCCGACGGCAGCATCGTAGCGGACACCAGTCCCGGCGACCACACGCTCCAGGCGCTGTCCGGAAGCTGGCAGTGCCAGTGCTCGGCGATCGTGCGGGCCACGGCCGAGCACTCACCGGGTGCCATCTTCAGCAGCGACATGGCGTCCTATCTCAACGGCGTGTTCAGCCGCTCGACCACGCACCTGCCGAGCGGAGTCCAGATCTACTACCAGCACTAGCCACGCCGAGCCGCGCCCGGCCGCCTGTCCGCTGCGTGCGGCTAGTCCGCGGTGCCCAGTTCCGCGGCCCGGTCCCGGCGTCGGTCCCGGCCCCGGGACCGGCCACCCCGCCGCCCGGGGCAGCCTCGATGACGGGAACGCACGGCGCCACCGCCCCCGTGATCAGGGCCAGCCGCTCCCGGTCCAGCCGCCAGCCCCTGACACTGCGCGTCACCGCGGCGGTCCCGGGCTCCGGGGCCTGCTGATCGCCCGCGGGCAGGACGGTCCGGCGCCGGACTTCGACGCGTCCGACCTGGCCCTTGGCGCCGTGCAGGCCGGATGTATCCGGGTGGAGCACGATCTGGTCCACCTCGTGCCACGGGATGAACACCGGGCGGCCGCGGCCCGCCATCAGGGCGCGGGGCTCCACGCCGAGCAGCACGCCCGCGTAGTCCGCGCGGAAGGCCACCAGGCGGCGCGCGGCCACCGCCGGAACCAGCAGGACGGCCAGTGCCAGGGCGATAATCGCCTCGGTCGCCCACAGCGCCTCGGTCCGGAAGAGCAGGCCGAACAGGACCAGGCTGGCGGCTACTACGGGTACCGCGCCCGTCGTCATCCGGTAGCGCTCTTCGTAGCGGCCCGGGTCTGGCAGCATGCTCCGATCGTCCATCACCGCGGGCCGTGATCGCCAGTGCCGGGCGGCCAAAACGTAACTGGCCGGCCCGCGGCAGGTGGCCTACGCGAGTGAAGGAACCTCTGGCATTATCGATTTGTGACCTCCGCCGACCTCGACCGCCTCGCCCGGACCGCCTACGAAGCCCACCGTGCCGCCCAGCCCGGATCCGCCCCGGCGTGGGAGGACATCACCGCGCAGGACAAGAAGGCCTGGCGGGCCGCCGTGTCCGCCGTCACCAGCCAGGGAGACGGCACCGTCACCGACGGAGTTCCCGCCCAGGCGCTCGTCGTCCAGGCCGGCGACCAGACCCACATCTTCCACAAGGACTTCACCGTGGGCCGCCAGGGCTCGCTGCCCATCAACGATGAGCACGCCTCCGGCCAGCACGCCCTGTTCCAGGCCGCCCACCAGCTGTGGTACGTCGAGGACCTCAACTCGACCAACGGCACGTTCCTCAACAACCGCCGCATCTTCTCCGCCCAGCGCCTGAAGCGCGGCGACAAAGTCAAGATCGGCCGCACCGTCATCACCGTCCTCTCCGTCTGACCCTCGCCCCCGCACGGGAATTCGAATTATCGTGGACACCTGCTTCCGTCAGACGGCGGTAACTGTCCACGATCACGGGAATCCCGGCCCGGGGCGCGCCAGCGATCGCCCGGGCCGGCCCGGGCCTATCAACCGATCGGTGGAGTGACTCCGCCACCAGGCCGGCCGTGTGATTCAGCCGCCCGCCCGGGTGATCGGGCGATGCGCACCCTGCCCTCCAGTTGCGACCCTGACGGTATCGAGCCGGAACGCAGGAGGACATGGGGCCATGACAGCAGTGATAGAGGTGCAGAACCTGCACAAGACGTACGCGGACACCGTGGCGGTGGACGACGTTTCCTTCGCCGTACAGGAGGGCGAGATCTTCGGGATCCTCGGCCCGAACGGCGCAGGCAAAACCACGACCGTCGAATGCATCGAGGGGCTCCGGCGGCCGGACGGCGGCCGGATCAGCGTGCTCGGCCTCGATCCCCAGCGGGACCGGGCCGAACTGACCCAGCGGCTGGGCGTGCAGCTCCAGGACAGCCAGCTGCCCGCCCGGCTGCGGGTGGCCGAGGCGCTCGACCTGTACAGCTCCTTCTACCGGACCCCGGCCGACTGGCGCGGGCTGATGGACGTGCTCGGGCTAGGCGACAAGCGCAACACCAAGTTCGGCAAGCTGTCCGGCGGCCAGAAGCAGCGGCTGTCGATCGCGCTGGCCCTGGTCGGCAGTCCCCAGGTCGCGGTGCTCGACGAGCTCACCACCGGCCTGGACCCGCAGGCCCGCCGCGACACCTGGGACCTGATCGAGGGCGTACGTGACCGGGGGGTCACCATCGTCCTGGTCAGCCACTTCATGGAGGAAGCCGAACGGCTCTGCGACCGCGTGGCGCTGATCGACAAGGGCCGCGTCGTGGTCGTGGACACCCCGGCCGCGCTGGCCGAGAAGGTCGACGCCGGGCAGCGGATCCAGTTCCACCCGTCGGTGCCGTTCGACGACAGCCTGCTCGCCGGCCTGCCCGAAGTGACCAGCATCATCCACAGGGGCGATGTCGTGGTGGTCACCGGTGACGGCAACGCGCTGAACGCGGTCATCTCCGTGCTGGCCCGCAACCACATCGTGGCCGAGCAGCTGCGGGTGGAGCAGGCTCACCTGGAGGACGCGTTCCTGGCCCTGACCGGCCGGCACGCCACCGCCGGGTCCGGCGCGAACTAACGACGCGAACTACGAGCTAAGGAGTCATAGCCATGTCAGTCATGACCGCACCACCGCCCGCCCCGGCCCGCCAGTCGGCGCTGTGGCGGCTCACCCTGGCCGAGAGCAGGCTGTTCCTGCGCGAGCGCGTCGGGCCCATCTGGGGGATAGCGCTGCCGATGCTGCTGCTGATCATCTTCGGCTCCATCCCGTCCTTCAGCAAGCCGCAGGCCAGCTTCGGCGGGTATACCACGCTGGACATCTACGTGCCGATCCTGATCGCGATGATGCTGGGCCTGCTCTCGCTGGTGGCCCTGCCCATGGTGCTGGCCGGCTACCGGGAGAAGGGCATCCTGCGCCGCCTGCAGACCACCCCGGCCGGCCCGGCGCGGGTGCTATCCGCCCAGCTGCTGATCAACCTGGGCGCCGCAACGGTCACGGTGATCCTGCTCCTGGCCGTGGCCAGGCTCGGCTACAGCGTCCCGCTGCCGCGGCAGCTGGCCGGGTTTGCCCTCGCCGCGCTGCTGGCCGCCGCCGCGCTGATGTCGATCGGCCTGCTCGTGGCCGCGATCGCGCCCACCGGCCGGACGGCGCAGGTGATCGGGTCGCTGCTGTTCTACCCGCTGATGTTCTTCTCCGGCCTGTGGCTGCCCATCCCGTCGATGCCGGTCGCCCTGCAGCACATCAGCCACGCCACCCCGCTGGGTGCGGCCTGGGTGGCCATGTCGACCGCGGACACCGGGAGCTGGCCGCACGCACTGCCGCTGCTGACCATGGTCGCCTACGCGGTGGTGTTCGGGGCGGTCGCGGCCAGGCTGTTCCGCTGGGAGTAGCCGGGAGTAGATTCTAAAGGCGGAGGGCGAGAAATGAGCAGTCTGGTGCCGCTGTCCGAACTGGACACGCGAGAGCGCCGCTGGCCTACGGCGCTCACCGTCCTGCCCTACCTGATGCTGGCCTTCTGCGTCGCGCTGACGGTGATCATCCAGGGCCGCCACCCGCACGCCCTGATCGTCGATCTCGTCCTGTCCGCCCTGGTGGCCGGGTGGATGCTGGGGATGTTCACGCTCCACCCGGGCTGGCGCGACCGGCCGCGGCGGATGGCGGTGTTCTACGCCGGGCTGGTCGTGCTCTCCGTGGCCCTGGTCATCATGGCCCCCTGGTTCGGGTTCTTCACCTTCACCCTGAGCTTCTTCGCCTTCCGGATCCTGATCTGGCCGTGGCGGATGTACGGCATGATCGCGGTCGCGTTCCTGGCCGGCACCTCGCAGGCCTACGGCGTGAACAAGGACACCCCGCTCGGCGTGCTGCTCTACATCGCCGTCCTCGGCGTGAACGTGCTGGTTTTCACGGCCTACACGTGGGCCAGGTGGAACAGCACGGTCCTGGACCAGCGGCGCCAGGCCGCCATGGACGAGCTGAGCCAGTCCAACCACAGGCTGGAGGCCACCCTGGCCGAGAACGCCGGCCTGCACCAGCAGCTGCTGACCCAGGCCCGGGAGGCCGGGATCCTGGACGAGCGGCAGCGGATGGCCAGGGAGATCCACGACACCCTGGCCCAGGGCCTGACCGGAATCATCACCCAGCTGCAGGCGGCCGAGCACGCCATCGAGGACCCGGCCGCCTGGCGCCGGCATTTCGACGCCGCGACCAGGCTGGCCCGCGACAGCCTGTCCGAAGCCCGCCGCTCGGTGCACGAGCTGCGCCCCGAGCCGCTGGAGACGGCCCGGCTGAGCGACGCGCTGGCCGACGTGGCCGGGCGCTGGTCCGAGCTGCACGGCGTTCCGGTCCAGGTCACCACGACTGGTACGGTGCTGCCGATGCGGCCGGAAGCGGAGGTCGCGCTGCTGCGCACCGCACAGGAGGCGCTGGCCAACGTGGCCAAGCACGCGCACGCCACCAGAGTGGGGGTCACCCTGTCGTACCTGGACAACCAGGTCGCGCTGGACGTGCGCGACGACGGCCAGGGCTTCGATCCGCACCAGCTCTGCCCGGACGCCGGCGGCCGCCGGGCTGCGATCGGCTCGGCCAACGGCTCGCCTGCGCCCGCCGCGGGCGAGCCCGCCAGCGGCGGGTTCGGCCTGGTGGCCATGCGGCAGCGGATCGAGGGTCTGTCCGGCACGCTGCAGGTGGAATCGGAACCGGGCTTCGGCACCGGGATCTCAGCCTGCGTCCCGGCCGCACCGGCGGAGGCCCCGGCATGAGCCGCCCCGACCCCGGACCGGCCGGTCCCGCCCCGGCTGAGACCGCCCCCTCCGAGACCGCCCCGGCTGAGACCGCCGCCGCTCCGATCAGCCTGCTCATCGTCGATGACCACCCGGTGGTCAGGGACGGGCTGAGCGCCCTGTTCGCCCGCGATGCCGAGTTCGAGGTACTCGGCGAGGCCGCCGACGGCGCCGAGGCGATCCGGCTGGCCCAGGCGCTCAAGCCCGACGTGATCCTGATGGACCTGCGCATGCCCGGCATGGACGGCCTGACCGCCATCACCGAGCTGGCCAAGCGCCGGGTCCCCGCGCGGGTGCTGGTGCTGACCACCTACGACACCGACAGCTACGTGCTGCCCGCCATCGAGGCCGGGGCCACCGGCTACCTGCTCAAGGACGCGCCCCGCGCCGACCTGCTGCGTGCGGTCCGCGCCGCCGCCCGCGGCGAGGCCGTGCTCTCGCCGGCGGTGACCGCCCGGCTGATGAGCCGGGTCCGGACTCCGGGCGCGGGCCCGCTCAGCCACCGGGAGCTCGAGGTCCTGGAGCTGATCGCGGCCGGCACCACCAACCGCGAGGCGGCCGTCCGGCTGTTCATCACCGAGGCCACGGTCAAGACCCACCTGCTGAACATCTACGCCAAGCTCGGCGTGGGCGACCGGGCCGCCGCCGTGGCCGAGGCGTTCAACCGGGGCCTGCTCACCCCGGGCAACGCCGAACGCCCCTAGCCTGCCGCGCCGCGGCTAGCCTGCGCGCTGCGGCGCCACCGCGGGCACCGGATCGGAAGGCCGCCGCAGCGGCGCCTGGATCTCGAACACCTGCTTGCTCGGCTCCTCGTCGTTGAGCTCGAGGTAGAAGTCACGGCCCGGCCCGACATGCCGGTAGCCGTGCTCCTCGATCCAGGCCATCACGTCGTGCACGATCCGGGGCCAGACCTCGCGGGCGGTGCCCTGGCGGACGCAGGAGGCCACCTGGACCCCGGGCAGCACCACGATCTCGGCCGGGGCCCGGGCCTGCGTCACCTCGTCGCCCACCGGCGTCGCCACGAACATGATGATGGGCTGGCCCGCATCGGCACCGGAAACGTCATAACACGACAGGTAAACCCGGTCCGGGTCGAGCCCCATGACCGCCACGATGCCGGCCAGCTCGTCGTAGGCCGGGTTGAGCACCGGCACGATGTTGTCCGGGCCGAACCCGGGGATCTCCCGCTCCACGGCCAGCAGCCGCTGGGCCGGCGCGGTCTTGATCACGATGTCGTCAGCCAACTCGTCCTCCCTTTCGATGGCCCGCAGCCGGGCCTCGACCCGGGCCAGGCTGGATCGCCCGGCCTCGATCTGCCGCTCGAGCTCGGCCCGGCGCAGCAGCAGCATGCCCTGGAGCTCGGCGCCGGTGATGCCGGCCAGCAGCTGGCGGACCTCGGCCAGCGAGAAGCCGAGCCCGCGCAGGGCCACGATCCGGTTCAGGTCCCGCAGCTGCGCGATGGAGTAACCGCGGTACCCGGTCACCTGGTCGACCTGCGCAGGCCGCAGCAGGCCGATCTCGTCGTAATGCCGCAGCATCCGGACCGAGATGTCGCCCAGCCTGCCGAACTCTCCGATGGTGAACATGACTCCGCCATCGTCAACCCTGTCACGCTGTGAGGGTCAAGCCCCCATATCGGTAACTTCCGTGTTACGGTAGCCTGGTCGTTACCAACCCAGAGGACGACGGGGCAGGACAGCATGACCAGGGCACACGCTTCCGGCGATCCGTTCGAGGCCCTGGGCGACCCGCACCGGCGGGACATCCTGCGCCTGCTCAGCGAGGGGGACAAGCCGGTGCTCCAGCTCGCCGCGGCGCTGCCCATCAGCCGCCCCGCGGTCTCCCGCCACCTGCGCCTGCTCAAGGCGGCCGGGATGGTATCCGAGCAGGCCCAGGGCACCCGGCGGATCTACCACCTGCGCGACGAGGGCATGCAGGCCATCCAGGCCTACCTGGAAGGCATCTGGGGTGACGCCGCCCGCCGGTTCCGCCTGCTAGCCGAGAACACACTGCTGGCCGAGAACACCGACACCACGCCGGAGCCATGACCAACGACCCGCTGCGGATGACCTTCGACGTGGCCTGCGACGCGGAACACGCCTTCGCCATCTGGACCGCCCGGATCAGCACCTGGTGGCCCCGCGACCACACGATCAGCGGCCAGGCCGAGCAGATTGTCCTGCAGGGCGGCGTGGGCGGCCGGATCTACGAGCGCGCCGCCGACGGCACCGAGCACGAATGGGGCGAGGTGACCGCGTGGCAGCCGCCGGCCAGGCTCGGCTACCTGTGGTACCTGGGCCGGGAGCCGGCCGACGCCACCGAGGTGGAGATCCGCTTCACCGCCCAGGGCGCAGAACAGACCCGGATCGAGATCACCCACCGCGGCTGGGAGCGGCTGGGCCAGGCCGCCGGGCCGTGGCGGGACCGCAACCAGTCCGCCTGGCAGACGCTGCTGCCGCACTACCTGACCGCGATCGCCGAAGGAGGCACCTGATGACCGCTGGCACCAAGGACGACCCGTGGGCGCTCAAGACCCCGCCCGGCACGTCCGGCTACACCATGTACCAAGACGAGCAGGCCGACCCGCCCGTGCTGGTCTGCCAGGTCGGCTCCACCACGCTGAAGTACCAGCTCCGGGCCATCGACGACCTGCACGCCTGGCTGAAGAAACAAGGCGACTGGGTCCCGCTCGGCGCCGCCGACGAGAAGAAGCCCGCCGCCGACGGCACGGTCGAGGCCTGGGGCCGCTCGCCCGGCAACCCGGTCGGCGGCTGGTACGGCCTGCGCAACGGCTACCGCGGCCGGTTCGGCATGTACCTGCCGCCGCTGCTTGAGGAACTCGGCCTGGCCGAGGTCACCCACGACCCCCGCAACAACCAGATGCGGGCGATTTAAAGGATTTATTGGGCCGAACGGTCCGTGGTACTCCGGCCGGCCCCTTGGCTGCGGCCCGCGGCGAACGCCGCTCACCCCAGCGTGAACGGGTCCCTGGTGCCGCCGGTGAGCTCGACCCAGATGGCCTTGGTCACGGTGTACTCGTGCACGGCCTCGATGCCGTTCTCACGGCCCAGCCCGGACAGCCCGAACCCGCCGAACGGCACGTCCGGCCCCACCACCCGGTAGGCATTGATCCAGACCGTGCCGGTGCGCATCGCGTGCGCGACCCGGTGCGCCCGGTGGATGTCCTTGGTCCAGACCGCGCCGGCCAGGCCGTAGCGGGTGTCATTGGCCAGCGCGATGGCCTCGTCCTCGGTATCGAACGGGATCACGGCCAGCACCGGGCCGAACACCTCCTCGCAGGCCACCGTCATGGTCGGCTTGACCCCGGTCAGCACGGTGGGCTGCACGAAGAACCCGCCCAGCGCGTCGTCGGGCCGGCCGCCGGCCGCCACCGTGGCGCCCTCGCTGGCCGCGCCGTCCAGCATCGACAGCACCTTGCGGTACTGCGGCTCGGTGGCCACCGGGCCCATCTCGGTATCGGCGGCCCGCGGGTCGCCCAGCCGGATCGAGGCGGCCCGCTCGGTGATCCGCTGCACCAGGTCATCGTGCACGGCCCGGCTGACCAGCAGCCGGGAGCCGGCCATGCAGGTCTGCCCGGTGGCGGCGAACACCCCGGCCAGCACGCCGTTGCAGGCCGCGTCCAGGTCGGCGTCGTCGAAGACCAGGTGGGCCGACTTGCCGCCCAGCTCGAGCAGCACCCCGGTGATGTTCTGCGCGGCCGCCGCGGCGACCTGCGCGCCGACCGCGGTCGACCCGGTGAAGGCGATCTTGTCCACGTCGGGGTGCGCGGCCAGGGCCTTGCCCACCGCCGGGCCGAACCCGGTCACCACGTTGAACACGCCGGGCGGGAACCCGGCCTCGTCCATCAGCGCGGCCAGTTCGACCGCCGAGGCGGGGGAGTAGTCCGACGGCTTGGCCACCATGGTGCAGCCCGCGGCCAGCGCCGGGGCCAGCTTCCAGCACAGCAGCAGCAGCGGGGAGTTCCACGGCACGATCGCGCCGACCACGCCGGCCTGGCGCGGCGGGTGTAGACGAGGAAGTTCGGCTTGTCGCCGGGGATGGTCGTGCCCTCCAGCTTGTCGGCCAGGCCGGAGAAGTAGTAGAACCACTGCGGGATGGTCCCGAGCTGCCCGCGCATCTCGCGCAGCAGCTTGCCGGTGTCCCGGGTCTCGACCTCGGCCAGCCGGTCCGCGTCCCGCGCGATCAGGTCGGCCAGCCGCCGCATCAGGGCGGCCCGGCCGAACCCGGTCAGCTTCCCCCACGGCCCGGCCAGCGCCCGCCGGGCCGCCGCCACCGCCGCGTCCACGTCGGCCGCGTCGCCGTCCGCGGCGGACGCCCACGGCTGGCCCAGGAACGGGTCCACCGAGTCATACCGGCGCCCCGCCGCCGCCTCCACCCGGCGGCCGTCGATGAACAGCGAGTACCGCGGCCGGCCGGTGCCGGTGTCGCGGGCTTCCTCAAGCGTCGTCAAGGCGGCTTCTCCTCCTCTGTCCCTGAATTCACCGTAACCGTATTCCGATCCCGCTGGCAGGTGTGGAGTGCCGATCGCCGGGTAATCGAAGGCAAGTTCTGGGCACCATCTAAAGAGAAGGAAGACAACCCATGGGCATCATCCTGCTCGTACTCCTGCTGGCACTGCTGCTTGGCGGGCTGGGCTTCGCGATCCACATCCTGTGGTGGATCGCCCTGATCGTCCTGGTTATCTGGCTGGTCGGCTTTGTCGTCCGGGTGGGCGAAGGTGGATCCAGAAGCCGCTGGTACCGCTGGTAACCGAGTAGCCGCGGATAATCGCGGCTGCACCGCAGCAACCCGGCTCCCTGACGCCGGCCCTAGCCCGGGCGTCAGGGAGCCGGCGCTATTGTCATTACCCGCGCGGAACAGGCAACATGTGCGAGTGACCGGTGTAACGGGAGTGGAGCCCGCGTGAATCGGGAGATGGCCGAGCTGTGGTCGGCCGCGCTCGGCGCCGCGGGCACGGTCATCCGCTACGGCCACTGGGGCCGCCCGGTGCTGGTGTTCCCCTCCGAGCGCGGCCGGGCCTGGGACTTCGAGAACAGCGGCATGGTCGGCGCGGTCGCCGACCTGATCGACGCGGGTCGGCTGAAGCTCTACTGTGTCGACAGCTACGACGCTGCCTCCTGGTCCAACCACGACATCCCGCTCGAGGAGCGGGCGCGCCGGCACGGCCGGTACGAGTCGTGGATCGTGGGCGACGTGGTGCCCTGGATCTACCGGGACTGCGGCGGCCCGGCCGAGGTGATCACCCTGGGCTGCAGCCTGGGTGCTTTCCACGCGGCCAACTTCGCGCTCAAGCGGGCTGACCTGTTCCCGCTGGCCATGTGCTTCTCGGGCAATTACGACCCGGCCGCGTGGAACGGCTGGGGCGAACGGGCCAACGAGGCCTACTTCAACAATCCCCTGGACTACGTCGGCCAGCTGGCGGGCGACCACCTGGAGTGGCTGCGCGGCCAGCTCAGCCTGCTGCTGGTCTGCGGGCAGGGGCAGTGGGAGGACACCACCGGCGCCCTGCACAGCACCAAGCAGTTCGCCGCGCTGCTGGCCGAGAAGGGGATCAAGCACGAACTTGACCTGTGGGGGCCCGACGTGCCGCATGACTGGCCGTCCTGGCGCGCTCAGTTCGCCCATCACATGCCACGCTTCTGCTGAGGAGGGAGACTGGCTTGACCGGAACCAGGCACCTGATCGGGTTGCTGCTCGGCACCGAAGACGACTGGCCGTCCGCGTTCGAGGAAATCGTGCGCCGGCTGGGCCCGGTGACCGGACCGGACGGCAGCCAGCACGCCTTCGACGTCGAGCGGCTCACCATCGAGCCGTTCAGCCTGCGGGCCCGGCCGCGCTACAACCTGGTCATCGACCGGCTCGCGTACTGGTACTACCACCCGCGGGAGTGGCTGAAGAAGGTCGCCCTGATGGACGGGGTGTACTTGCTGAACAGCCCGTTCACCTTCCAGTCGATGGAAAAGCACGCGGCCTACTGCGCGATGATGCGGCTCGGGCTCAAGGTGCCGGAGACGGTGCTGGTGCCGTACAAGAACCCGGTCGACAACTCCCGCTACGCCTACACCTCCTCCCGCTACAACAAGTCCTTCGACCTGGACGAGATCGCCGAGCAGATCGGCTATCCGCTGTTCATGAAGCCCTATGACGGCGGCGCCTGGCGCGGCGTCACGCGCATCCGCAACCCCGCCGAGCTGCACGCGGCCTACGACGCCAGCGGCGAGATGCTCATGCACCTGCAGAAGGCCATCGACTTCGACGTCTTCGCCCGCTCGCTGTCCATCGGCGCCGAGACCATGGTCATGAAGTTCCAGCCCGACCAGCCCATGCACCAGCGCTACGCGGTGGAGCACAGCTTCCTGTCTCCCGAGGTCGGGACCGAGGTGGTCACGATCGGGCGGCTGGTCAACGCGTTCTTCAAGTGGGAGTTCAACTCGTGCGAGACGCTGGTCGCCGGCGGCGAGGTCTATCCCATCGACTACGCCAACGCCTGCCCGGACGTCGCGCTGACCAGCCTGCACTACTACTTCCCCTGGGCCATGAAGGCCCTGGTCAAGTGGTCTATCTTCGCGCTGGTGACGGACCGGAAGGCCAACCTCGACCTGGACACTGACCGGTACTTCGCGGTCGCGGACGAGCCCGCGCTGTCCTACGCGGACAAGCTGGCCATCTACCGGAGCCTGGCCGATGCGTACTTCGACTCCGAGCGGTACTACGACTTCTGCGCCACCAGGCTGCCGCAGCTGGACCAGGTCATGCTGGACTGGGTGACCGGCCCCGACTTCGACCAGCTGCTGATCCGCACGGTCAAGGCGGTCTACCCCGAACACGAGCACGACCAGTTCATCGCCCACCTGCGCGGGCTGATCGAGCTGTGGGTGCGCGACGAGACGGCCCGGCTGGCCATCGCCTGACCGGTCATCGCTGGCGTGCGATCGTGAAATACGGGGACTAAAGGGATGAATGGGCTGGCCATCTCGTGGAGCGGAGACCACCATGGGCCGTGACATCCAGGCGATCAAGATCAGCGGCGAGGACCGGCGCAAGTACCGGGACAAGATCCGGCGCTCGCTGGACGTGTTCGCCAGGATGCTGCGCGAGCGCCGGTTCGACGACAACTCGTCGATGGTGGGCCAGGAGATCGAGCTGAACCTGGTCGACGAAACTGGCATGCCCCACATGCGCAACGCGGACGCGCTGGAAGCCATCGCCGATCCGGCCTGGGCCACCGAGGTCGGGCAGTTCAACCTGGAGATCAACGTGCCGCCCCGCCGGCTCGAGGGCGACGCGTTCGAGGGCCTGGAGCGGGAGATCCGGGCCGACCTCAACGCCGCCGACGGCAAGGCCCGCACGGTCGGCAGCCACCTGGTCATGATCGGCATCCTGCCCACGCTGGCCGAGCACGACGTGGACGAGAGCGCCATGTCGGCCAACGAGCGCTACAAGGTGCTCAACGAGCAGATCTTCGCCGCCCGCGGCGAGGACATGCGGATCGAGATCGACGGGTCCGAGCAGCTGCTGACCCACGCCGACAGCATCACCCCCGAGGCCGCCTGCACCAGCGTCCAGCTGCACACCCAGGTCAGCCCGGACGCCTTCGCCAACTACTGGAACGCGGCCCAGGCCATCGCCGGCGCGCAGGTCGCGCTGGCTGCCAACTCGCCGTTCCTGTTCGGCAGGCAGCTGTGGCAAGAGACCCGCATCACGCTGTTCGAGCAGGCCACCGACACCCGGCCCGACGAGCTGAAGGAGCAGGGCGTGCGGCCCCGGGTCTGGTTCGGCGAGCGCTGGATCACCTCGGTGTTCGACCTGTTCGAGGAGAACATCCGCTACTTCCCCGCGCTGCTGCCGATCTGCGAGGACGAGGACCCGCTCGAGATGCTGGACCGGGGCGTCAGCCCGCAGCTAGCCGAGATGAGCCTGCACAACGGCACCGTCTACCGCTGGAACCGCCCCGTCTACGGCGTGGTGGACGGCACGCCGCACCTGCGGGTGGAGAACCGGGTGCTGCCCGCCGGCCCGACCATCGCCGACATCATGGCCAACTCCGCCTTCTACTACGGCCTGGTGCGGACCCTGGCCGAGGCCCAGCGGCCGATCTGGACCCAGATGTCGTTCTCCACCGCGGAGGAGAACCTGCACGAGGCCGCCCGTCACGGCCTGGACGCCCAGCTGTACTGGCCGGGCGTCGGCGATACGCCCGCCGCCGAGCTGATCCTGCGCCGCCTGCTGCCGCTGGCCCGTGAGGGCCTGGCCCGCTGGGGCGTCGGCCAGGCCGACGCCGACCGCCTGCTCGGCATCGTCGAGCAGCGCTGCCTGACCGGCCAGACCGGCGCCGCCTGGCAGGTCGCCACCGTCGCCAACCTGTCCCGGCGCCACAACCTCGACCGCGACGAAGCCCTGCGCCAGATGACCCAGCTCTACATCGAGCACATGCACACCAACACCCCCGTCCACACCTGGCCCGTCGCCCCCTGACCCGCTCAGCCCCGCCTTAGCCGTCCCTCCCGTCCCTCGCATCCCATTTCCTGGGTTGATTCGGGCTCCGGGGTGGATTCAGTGCACGATCGTCCCCCGGATCCACCCACAAACCTGAATCCACCCCGGAAAAGTGGTGCGGGTGATGGGTGGGGAAGGCGGGAGCGACCAAGCCGGGTCAGCCGGCGCCGCCGACGGCGATCAGGGCCACGCAGACGGCCGCCAGCGCCAGACCGGCCAGCCGCAGCCTGGTCAGCCGCTCGCCCAGCACGGTGCGGGCCAGCACGATCGTGCTGGCCGGGTAGAGCGAGGTGAGCACGGCGATCACGGCCAGGAACCCGTCGTGGGTGGCGTAGAAGTACAAGATGGCGCCCGCCGCCCCGGTCGCCCCGGCGATGGCCGACTGCCAGCCGGGCCACCCTCCCGGCAGCCTCATGTTCCGGGTGGCGGCCGCCGCCGCCACGGCCAGCACCAGCTCAGCGACCTGCGCGGACGCGACAGGCCACAGGCCGCTGCCCGATCCAGCCCGGTTCAGCCCGACCAGCAGCAAGGCGAAACATAGTCCGGCCACCAGGCCCGCCGCGACCCCGGCCGCCGGGCGACCTGCCGCGACCCCGGCCGCCGGGCGACCTGCCGCGACCCCGGCCGCCGCGCGGCCCGCCGAGTCCGTGGCGTCCGGACCCGGCGCGGACGCCGCCGGACCGGGAGCCGCCGCCTGCGGGCGGGGATGCACCTCGGCCATCGCCGCCGCCGGCCCGGGCACCGGAGCGGGGCTCGGACTGCCGCTGGCCGCGCTGGCCGAGACACCCACGATGGCGGGTAGCGCCAGCACGATCCCGATCAGCGCCAGGTCCGAGGGACGCTCGCCGAGCAGCAGCCCGGCCAGCACGGAGAACCCCGCGGTGCCGACCGAGCTGAGCGATGCGGCCACACTGAACGGGGCGTACCGGAACCCCAGGTAGAGCGCGAACGCACCCAGCGTGCTGCCCAGGCCGGCCGCCGCGCCCCAGGCGAGCGAGGCCGCGGTCGGCGCGTGGCCAGCGGCGAACGGCAGCGCCGCAGCGGTCACCACGAAGGAAGCCAGCGTGGCGAGCAGGGTCACCTGGATGACGCTGGCGGCCCTGGTGGCGAGCCCGGCGGCGAAGTCCGAGCCGCCGTAGCCGATGGCCGCGGCCAGCGCCAGCACGATGGCTAGCATGCCGGACCCGCCGGGCGGCAGACATGGCAGGTCATGGCGGGGGCAGAGCGTCAGCTCTCCCGCTTGGCGGCCGGGCTGCCGGCCGGATGGAACACCCCGAGCACCCGCAGCACGTCCGGGCCGCGGTTCTCCAGGCAGTGTGGCGTGTGCGGCGGCAGGTAGACCGAGGTGCCCGGCCCGATCTCGGTCGCCCCGGTGGGCAGGTGCGCCACACCGTTCCCGGCCAGCACGTGCACCACCTCGTCGTAGGTGTGCTGATGCTGCGGCGCCCGGCCGGGCGGGATCAGCCCGGCGAACTGCGTGAACGTCAGCCCCTCGCTCAGCAGCACCCGGAACTCCCGGTCCCCGGTGCGCTCCGGCAGGCACTCTGCCAGCGTCGTGACCAGCAGCTCCGGGCCGTCCGCGGGGCCGCTCGCCCGCACCGTGCAGGCCAGCACCTCCAGGTCCGGGCCGGCCTGGACCCGGTAGGCCAGCGCCGAGCCGAGCCACACGGCGGTGCCGGGTTGCAGCGCGGCGGCTCCCGGCGCGCCCGCCTCCAGCGTGCCGGACCCGCTGATCACGAACCAGGCCTCGCCCTGGCCACCCGCGGCATCGGCCAGGACCGCGCCGCGGTCCAGCCGCACCCGGCGCTGGTGCAGGCCCCGGCAGCCGTGCCGGTCATCGAGCATCTCGGCCACCGTGACGCCCGCGGCCACCGCCTGCCCCGGTACCTGTTCCGGCCGCCGGACCACGGCCCCGGACCCGGACCCGGCGGTCACCGGGCCACCGCCACGGCCGGCCGGGGGGCGGTGACCACGTAGGCGGCCCGGCGCGCCCGGCGGGTCCTGGCCCAGTACTCGAAGCTGAACCCCGGCCACAGCGCCCGGTTGATGCCCTCCGGGTCGAGGTACCAGCTCGTACAGCCGCCCTCGCTCCACACCGCGCGGCGCAGCCGCCGCTGCAGTTCGGAGTTATAGCGGCGCAGCGCGGCCGAACTGACCTCGATGGTGTCGGCCCGGTCCCTGGCCAGCATCCGCAGGCAGCTCATCACGTGCTGGATCTGGCTCTCGATCATGAACACCACCGAGGTGTGGCCCAGGCCCGTGTTCGGCCCGAGCAGCATGAAGAAGTTCGGGAAGCCGGCCACCGTGATGCCGCGGTAGGCTTCGACGCCCTCCTGCTTGAGCTTGTGGCCGTCGCGGCCGGTCACGTTCAGCGCGGCGACCGATTCGATGGCCTTGAAGCCGGTGGCGTAGATGATCACGTCCGCCTCGTGGGCCGTGCCGTCGGCGGTCATCAGGCCCGTCGCGGTGATCTCGGTGATGGGGTCAGTGATCAGGTCGACGTTCGGCCGCTGCAGGGCCGGATAGTAGTCCGAGGACAGCAGGATCCGCTTGCAGCCGATGGTGTAGTCCGGGGTCAGCCTGGCCCGCAGTTCCGGGTCGGCGACCTGGTGCTCCAGGTGCCGGCGGCCCATCTTCTCCAGCGGGAGCATCAGCCGGGGATCGACCGCGAAGCCGGTCGCCCGGGCCTCCATCATCCAGTAGATGGCGTTCCGCAGCGCCCGGGCGGCCAGCGGCACCGACTCGAGCGTGCCGCGCACCCGGGGCGAGATCTCGACGTCCGGCCGCGGATGCACCCACGGCGGTGTGCGCTGGAACACCTGCAGCCGGGCCGCCTGCCGGGCCACCTCGGGTACGAACTGGATGGCCGAGGCGCCGGTGCCGATCACCGCGACCCGCCGGCCGGTCAGGTCGTAGGAGCCGTCCCAGTGCGAGGAGTGGAAGGCCCGGCCGCCGAAGCGGGCCGCGCCCGGGATGTCCGGGTCGGACGGCACGTGCAGCGCGCCGCTGGCCGACACCACGGCGCGGGCCTGGTAGCCGCCGTCCGGGCCGGCCGCCACGTGCCAGCGCCTGCTGCCTGAGTCCCAGTCCGCCCGCTGCACCGGGCTGCCGTACCTGATGTGCCCGTCCACGCCGTACTTGCGCGCGCACATCCGCAGGTAGTCCCAGATCTCCTGCTGCGGCGCGAACAGCCGGGTCCAGCCGGGGTTCAGCTCCCAGGAGTAGGAGTACAGCGGGGACGGCACGTCGCAGGCGCAGCCCGGGTACTGGTTGTCCCGCCAGGTCCCGCCGAGGTCGTCGTCCTTCTCCAGGACCACGAAGTCGTCGAAGCCGGCCTTCTTCAGCGCGATCGCCATCCCCAGGCCGGCGAATCCGGCGCCGGCGATGACGATACCGGTGCTAACGGGCATGGAGCGACGATAACTCAGCCGCGGCTGGCGCGCCGCGCCCGCTCACAGGGAGGGAAACGACAGGTTCGGGTTGTGCTCGGACAGGACCGCCGCCGACCCGATCAGGGCCCGGTCGGGTTTCCCGATCACCTCGTCGTTGCGGCCCTCGTAGTTGAACAGGGCGAGCACGTGCTTGATCGCCTCGAGCCTGGCCCGCTTCTTGTCGTTGCTCCGCACTACCGTCCACGGCGCCTCGGCCGTGTCGGTGAAGTGGAACATCGCCTCCTTGGCCTCGGTGTAGGCGTCCCACTTGTCCAGCGACTCGATGTCCATCGGGCTCAGCTTCCACTGCCGGACCGGGTCGATCCGCCGGATGATGAAGCGCGTGCTCTGCTCGGAACGGGTCACCGAGAACCAGAACTTGATCAGGTGCAGGCCGGAGCTGACCAGCATGTGCTCGAACTGCGGCGCCTCCCGCATGAACTCCTCGTACTCGTCGTCGGTGCAGAACCCCATCACCCGCTCGACGCCCGCCCGGTTGTACCAGGACCGGTCGAACATGACGATCTCGGCCGCCGCGGGCAGGTGCGGCACGTAACGCTGGAAGTACCACTGGGTGCGTTCCCGCTCGCTCGGCTTGACCAGCGCCACCACGGTGGCGCCGCGGGGGTTCAGGTGCTCGGTGAACCGCTTGATCGTGCCGCCCTTGCCCGCCGCGTCCCGGCCCTCGAACACGATCACGATGCGTTCTCCGGTGGACTTCACCCAGTTCTGCAGCTTGACCAGTTCGACCTGCAGCGGCCGCTTCAGGTACTCGTACTCGTGCCGCGGCATCTTCTGGGCGTAGGGATAGTCCTCACGCCAGGTATCGACCTCGCGGCCGTCCGGCCAGCGTAGGACCGGGTCGTCGTGCTCGTCGTCGTCGTCAACGGTCAGGCCGGCGATGAGGCTGGGATCGGACGCCCAGTCCTCGGGCAGCGCATTGAACTCACGGGCAGGTTCGATGGTCACACCATAAGCACAGCACATTCGCGGCATCTGGTCACTAGCGGGCCGGCGGCCGGGCCTTCGTTTTTCCCGCCGGCTGCTGTTCAGGCCGCGGTCACAACTCGCCGAACACGACCTGCCCGCCGGCCACCGTCATGACCACCGAGGTGCTGCCGATGTCGCGGGCCGGGATGGCGAACAGGTCCTGGTCGAGTACCGTGACGTCGGCCCGCAGCCCGGGCCGCAACGACCCGGCCGCCTCCTCGTCGTGGTTCACCCAGCCGACCCCGGAGGTGAAGGCGCCGATCGCGTCGGCCACGGTGATCGCCTGGCCGGGCAGGAACGGGTTCTCGCATTCCGGCTGGCCCGCGCGGCCCAGCCGCGGCGACAGCACGCGGTTGACCGCCACGTGCATCTCCTGCAGCGGGTCCGCGCTGGAGATCGGCCAGTCGCTGCCGAACGCGATCCGCGTGCCCGACCGGGCCAGCGCGCCGATCGAGTACTGCCAGCCCGCCCGCTCGGGCCCGACGAAGGGCAGGGTCATCTCCTCCATCTGCGGCTCGGCGCACGCCCACAGCGGCTGGAAGTTGGCCACCGCGTCCAGCGCCCGGAACCGGGGCAGGTCCTGCGGGGTGATGAACTGCAGGTGCGCGATGTGGTGCCGGCTGGCGGCGCGCTGCGCGGCAGGCAGGCCCGCCAGCACGTCGAGCGCGGTGCCGACCGCGCGGTCGCCGATGGCGTGGAAGTGCAGCTGGAACCGCTCGGCGGCCAGCCGCCGGACCGCCTCGGCCAGCGTCTCCGGCTCGATGAACAGCCGGCCCGCGTGGCCGGTGGGGTGCCCGTGCCGGTCGAGGTAGGGGTCAGACATAGCGGCGGTGAACGTCTCGCACACCCCGTCCAGCATCAGCTTGACCGTGGTGGCCCGGAACGGGCCGTCACCGGCCTGTTCACGGCGGGCCAGCAGGTCGTCGACCTGGGCCAGGCCGCGGTGCCGGTCCCACCACAGTGCGCCGACCACATGGCAGGTCAGCACGCCGTCGGCCGCGGCCTGCCGGTAGGTGTCGAACACGTCGGGAATGCCGAGCTCGGCGGCCGCGCCGACGCAGGCGTCCTGGAACCTGGTGATCCCCAGGGAGTGCAGGTGCGCCTGGGCGGCGAGCAGGCCGGCCCGCAGCTCCGCCGGGCTGCCCAGCGGGACATGGCCGGCCACCAGCCGCATGGCGCCGTCGTGCAGTGCGCCGGTGGGCTGGCCCGCCGGGTCGCGTTCGATCCGGCCGTCCGGCGGGTCGGGCGTCTCCGCGTCGACCCCGGCCAGCCGCAGGGCGGCGGTGTTGACCCAGGCGCTGTGATGATCACGGTTGGGCAGGAACGCGGGCCGCCCGCCGGTCACCGTGTCCAGGTCGGCCGCGGTCGGCAGCCCGCCGGGGAAGGCCGCCATGGTCCAGCCGCCGCCAAGCACCCAGGCTTCCGGGGCAAGCCTGGCGCAGTAGGCGGCCACCGCGGCCAGGCTCTCAGGCCTGGTCTTCAGGCCCAGCAGGTTGCAGCGCAGGCTCTCCAGCCCGCCGGCCACGGCGTGCACATGCGCGTCGCCGAACGCGGGCAGCGCCAGCCGCCCGTTCAGGTCGACCACGCGGGTGCCCGGCCCGGCCAGCGCCCTGATCTCCTCGTCCGGCCCGACCGCCTGGATCAGCCCGTCCCGGGCCGCCAACGCCGACACGAATCCGCCCGGGTGCAAAGGCGTGCGCACCTTGCCGTTGATGAAGACCAGGTCCGCCTGGCCGTCGTTGGTCGTCATCCCACGATCTGTATCACGGCGGGTGCGGTGCCCTCGGCAAGGGTGGATCCTCCACCGTGAGCGCCACCCGCAACTCCGTCACGTTCGTCATGACAGATTTCTACCTGCCCGCCGGGCGGGTGGGCCAGATGGGTGGGCAGGTGCCGAACGGCCCGGCCGCACTGTGATCGGATTACCTCATGAAGGTACGGATCGGAATTTCCCTGGGCCCGGCCAGGCACCCCCGGCCAGTTCGCCGCGGCCGTCGATCTCCTCGAGCAGGCCGGCGTGGATTCGCTGTGGCTGCCCGAGAACGTGTACTCGCCGCTGGTCGAGCCGTTCATCGGCCTGGCCTTCGCGCTGTCGCGGACCACGAAGCTCAAGGTCGGCACCGGCATCTCGGTGCTGCCCGGCCGGCACCCCGTGCTGGTAGCCAAGCAGTTGGCCTCGCTGGCCGGGCTGGCCCCGCGGCGGGTGCTGCCGGTGTTCGGGCTGGCGCCGGCCCGGGACGCCGAGCGGGCGCTGTTCCCGGTGCCCGCCGGGCAGCGGGCCGCGGTGTTCGACGAGTCGCTGGTCCTGCTGCGGCAGCTGCTGAGCTCGGAAACGGTGACGTTCGAGGGGGCGTACTTCAGCGTGTCCGGCGCGAGCGTCGCGCCGTTGCCCGCCAAGTCGCTCGACATCTGGCTGGGCGGGTCGGCCCCCGGCGGGCTGCGGCGGGTGGGGCGGCTGGCCGACGGCTGGCTCGGCTCGCTGCTCACGCCCGCCGAGGCGGGCGCGGCGGTCGAGACGATCAACCAGGCCGCGGCGGACGCCGGGCGGGCCGTGGAAGACGATCACTTCGGGCTCAGCCTGCCGGTCGCGTTCGGCGCCATCCCGGGCCCGCTGCTGGCCTCGATCCGCGGTCGCCGGCCCGAAGCCGACCCGGCGAGCCTGGTCGCGGCCGGCTGGGACGGCGCCCGGTCGATGATCGAGCGGTACGTCGAGGCCGGGCTGAGCAAGTTCGTCATCCGCCCGGCGGCCGAGCCGGCCTCGTTCGCCGCCTTCGCCGACAGCTTCGTCCGGGAGCTGATCCCGCTGCAGAACTGATTACCGGAATTTCACCTCCGCGTTGCCCTGGCCGGGTGACGGCTTACGGTGCATGCGGTAATGCAGCACCAGGAACGGGAAGCCGAACACCCAGAAGGCATGCTCGGCCCGCAGGTCGCCGTCCTGCACGTAGACGTCGAGCCGCTCGGCGAAGCCGCGCACCGCCATGGTGGTCAGCTCCGCGGTCTGCGGGTCGATGTAGGTCAGGTAGTGGCCGGGCTGGTCGAGGTCGCTGTGGCTGTCCAGCACCAGGCCCTGCCTATTCTTCCCGGCCCCCGGCCGGGCGCTGGGCGCCAGCGTGGCGGTGAAGCTGGCCTGCGGCAGCGGGAAGCCGACGCTGACGTAGCCCCGGCCCTCGTGCCGGTAGGTGGTGTAGATGCCGACGTAGATCGGCGCGCCGGTGCCGGCGTAAGACCGGATCCAGCCGCGCACGGTCGGCGCGCCGTCCGGCCGGCCGGTGATGGTGTCGATCCGGCTGCGCACCCCGTGCTGGGCCTCCCGCTGGCTCATCGGCACGTTGGCCTGGCCGAGCGGCCGGGCCACCGCCGTCCGGTACAGCAGGTAGCCGGGCCGCACCCACATCCGCCACTGCGGCACGATGTCCAGCGCGAACCTGGTGGTGTGCTCGTAGAACTCGCGGACCAGCGGGTCGGTCCCGGCCGGGTCGAAGGACGGCCCGGCCAGTTCGTCCAGCGACGCCACGATGCCGATGTCGGCCACGCCCGGCGTGTACCGGCCGCCCAGGACCTCGGCCAGCGCCTTGACGTACCCGGTCCCGACGTACCGGGTCGGGCTGGCCAGCGGCACCACGAACGGGACCTCCTGCGGGCTGACCCGCTCGGCCAGCAGGCTCAGCTGCGGATCGCGGAACACCAGCGCCGCGGCCACCCGGTAGCCGGCCACCGCGGCCGCGGCGGCCACCGCCCCCGGCACCGGCCGCCGCCGGGCCCCGGCGCGCAGCCCCAGCCCGATCGCGGCCCCTGCCACCGGCCCGAACAGGACCTTCTGCGGCCGCAGGCCGAGCGCCCCGGCGGCCGCGCCCGCAGCCGTGGCCACCGGCACCGGCCCCGCCCCGGTCACCCGGTCCGCGATCCAGCCCACCGGCGCGGCCAGGGCCCCGCTGGCCAGGATCCGCGACCAGAGCGCGGGAATCTCCCCCGGCCGCTGCCGGGCCCGGGCCACCGCGTCGGCCGCCGCCATTCCGGCCGCGCCCGCCAGCGCCGCGGCCAGCACCGCGCGCGGTCCGCGGTGCGCGGCCAGCGCCGCTCCGGCCACCCCGCCGATCACCCCGGCCGTCGCCATCTGCTGGGCCCGGCCGCCCGGCCCGGCTCGCCCGCCCGCTTCGGTTGCCACCTAAGGAACTTATCGCCTGGCCCGGAACAGGAGCACAGGAACAAGAGCCGGCCGCGATCAGGTTGCACTCAGCGACCGGCGGAACCGACCGGCGGAACCGACAGGCGGGAGCGGACGGGTGAAGATCGAGATCTGGTCCGATGTGGTCTGCCCCTGGTGCTACATCGGCAAGCGCCGGCTCGAGCGCGCGCTGCGCGACTTCGACGCCGCGGACCAGGTCGAGATCACCTGGCGCAGCTTCCAGCTCAACCCCGACTTTCCCCCGGGCACGGCCGTGCCCACCCCGGACTACCTGACCAGCCGGTTCGGCCCGCAGGCCCAGGAGATGACCGGCCGGGTGGCGTTGCTGGGCGCGGGGGAGGGCCTGAACCTGCGCTTCGAGAACACGCTGACCGTGAACACCTTCGATGCGCACCGGGTCCTGCACCTAGCCGCCGACACGGGCCTGGCCGGCGAGGTCAAGGAGCGCCTGCTGCGCGCGCACTTCACCGAGGGCGCCGACCTGTCCGACCACGAGACGCTGGCCCGCCTGGCGGGCGAGGCCGGGGTGCCGCCGGACCGGGTGCGCGCCATGCTGGCCACCGACGAGTACGCCGACGCGGTACGGGCCGACAGCGACGAGGCCCGCGCCCTGGGCGCCAACGGCGTGCCGTTCTTCGTCATCGACCGGAAGTACGGGATCTCCGGAGCCCAGCCCGCCGAGGTGTTCCTGCAGGCCCTGCAGCAGGCGCAGGCCGAGGCCGGCTGCGCCGGCCGACCACCGCCCGCGGCCAGGACGTCCGCGCGCCTACCCGCCCGCGAGCGGCTGGCCGCCGCGGACCAGCCGCCGCTCGGTAACCACGGCGGAGACCAGCCGGGCCGGGGTGATGTCGAACGCGAAGTTGAGCGCCCGGGTGCCCGCCGGGGCGGCCGGCATGGTGACCTCCTCGTCCGCGCGCTGCTCGAGCGGGATCGCGGAGCCGGCCGCGGTCGCCTCGTCGATGGTCGATTCCGGCGCCGCGACCAGGAACGGGATGCCCTCCTCGCGGGCGGCCAGGGCCAGGCTGTAGGTGCCGATCTTGTTGGCCACGTCGCCGTTGGCGGCGATCCGGTCCGCGCCCACGACCACCGCGTCGGCCAGGCCCTGGCTGATCAGGAACGGGGCCGCGCCGTCGCAGGCCAGCACGTGCTCGATGCCGAGCTGGTCAAGCTCCCAGCAGGTCAGCCGGGCCCCCTGCAGCAGCGGCCTGGTCTCGTCCACGATGACGCGGCTGAGCGCGCCGCGGGCGTGCAGCGCGCGGATCACCCCGAGCGCCGTGCCCCAGCCCAGGCAGGCCAGCGCGCCGGTGTTGCAGTGCGTGTGCACCCGCAGCGGCCGGTCGCCGCACGCCTCGACCAGGTAGGCGGCACCCCGCTCGCTGATCTGCGTGCTGACCTCGGCACTGACCTCCAGGACGGCCAGCGCCGCGGCCTCCACCGCCGCCGGCCCCGCGCCGATCCGGGCCGCGACCGCGGTCACCTCGCGGCTGAGGTTGACGGCGGTCGGCCGGGCGGCCGCGATCCGGCTGATCTCCGCGTCCCGCCGGGCGTCGTCCCAGCCTTCGGCCTGACCCTGGCGCACGGCCAGCGCCACGCCCAGGGCGCCGGCCGCCCCCAGTACCGGCGCGCCGCGGATGGCCAGGCTGGTGATGGCCCGCACCAGCTCATCGACGGTGCCGATGCGCAGCGTGCGGACCTGATGCGGCAGCGCGGTCTGGTCGAGCGCCTCGATGACCCCGCCCCGCCAGGCGAGCACCTCGGGATGGTCCATAGGTTGAACCTATGCTGCTCGAACAAGCACGAGACGAGGTGGTCAGGACCTGCCAGGCCCTGGCCGCGGCCGGGCTGGTGGTAGGGACGTCGGGGAACGTGAGCGTCCGGGCCGGCGACCTGGTGGCGGTCTCGCCCAGCGGGCTGGACTACGCGGAGCTGACCGCCGGGCTGGTCGGCGTGCACCGGCTGGACGGGTCACCGGTCGAGGCGCCGCTGCGGCCCACCACCGAGATGCCGCTGCACCTGGGGATCTACGCCGCCACCGGCGCGGGAGCGGTGGTGCACACCCACTCGGTGGCCGCCACGGCGCTGTCCACGCTGGCCGACGAGCTGCCGGCCATTCACTACTACGTGGCCATGTTCGGCGGCCCGGTGGCGGTGGCGCCGTACGCCACCTACGGGACCGAGGAGCTGGCCGCTCATGTGGTAGCCGCGCTGCGCGGCCGGACGGCCTGCCTGATGGCCAACCACGGGGCCGTAACCACCGGGGCCGACCTGAGGTCGGCCCTGACCGGCTGCCGTTATCTGGAATGGCTCTGCGAGGTGTACCTGCGGGCTTTGACTGCCGGAGGGGCCGAACGGTCCCCGCGCCTGCTGCCGGCCGACGAGATCGAGCGGGTCGCCGGCAGGCTGCCAGGCTACGAACAGCGGGTGCCGGAGGCGGAAGGGTCAGCGGGCGGCGGGGACTAACAGCGGGGACTAGCAGCGGCCTTCGTAGGCACCCGTGACGTAGGTCGTCCACGGGTCCCAGTCCCGGCCGTCGTCGGAGATGGCGATCGCGGCCTTGGCGTTGCCGTACGCGTTGAAGGTCGCCATCGCCGGGCCGTGCGAGCCGTTGATCTGCCAGTAGCCGTAGTCGTTGGTGGGGCTGAGGGCGTACTGGCGGCCGCCGGACTCGGCCATGGCGATCTCGGCCGCCATGAAGGCCTCGGACTTCGCGCCGCCGGCCGACTCCCACAGGGCCTCCAGGCCCGAGCAGCTCAGCGTCCCGCTCAGCTTGGTGGTCGACGAGGTGAGCACGGTGGCCTTGGCGTGCTTCGGCGTGTAGGACGCGGCGTTGCGGGGCGGGTCGGACGGGAGCTTGAGCTTCTCGCCCACGTACAGGACGTTCGGGTTGTGCACCACGGCGGAGTTCACGCTGGCCAGCCAGGGCCAGTCGGCGGTGGTGCCGTAGAAGCGCTGGGAGATCCCGGACAGGGTGTCGCCGGACCGGACGGTGTACGTACGGGTGGTGGCGGCGGCCGGCTTGGCCGCAGTGACCACGGCATCGGTGTGCACGACCTCGGCCACGGCGGCGGGCCCGGCGGGCGACACGACCGCGGCGTCGGCGGCCTGCGGCGCGACCGCGACCAGGACGCCTGCGATAGCCACCGCGGGGGCGGCCTTGCCTGCCGCCCCGGCTACCTTTTCTACCTGCGACGGTGTGGTGTGCCTGCCCGTGCGCCGGATCTTTCGCGGGCGTGCGTGCGTGTGGGCTGAATCCACAGAACTCCCCAAGTAGGTTCTGCGCCCGCCTACCCGTCCCCGCTAAAGGGCTTCTCGGCGAGCCTGTTCACGGCCTGTGTTCGTTGCGGCTTATATTCGCTATCCGCCTGTCTGTGCCGTCTGCGGAAGCATTGCAGTAACGATCTCGGCTCGCAGGTAAATCGAGTTATTTCTGTGACTCGTTTGTGATCTGTAAGAAGTTGGCCGGCGGACCCTGAGATAATCCAGAGCGTGACCGATCACCGCCCGAGGTACTTCGACGACTACCAGCCAGGGGCCACGCACGATTGCGGAAGCGTCAGCGTCAGCCAAGATGAAATCATTTCTTTCGCCAAGGATTTCGATCCGCAGCCGTTCCACGTCGATCCGGTGGCCGCGGCCCGCGGCCCGTTCGGCGGGTTGATCGCGAGCGGATGGCATACGGCGGGTCTGGTCATGCGGCAGCTCGTTGCGCACTTCCTGTCGGCCGAGGCCAGCCTGGGCAGCCCCGGCCTGGACGAAATCCGGTGGCCGCAGCCGGTCCGGCCGGGGGACACGCTCCGTGTCCGGACCACCGTGACGGAGGCACGGCGGTCGCAGAGCAGGCCCGACCGCGGGATCGTGAAGACCATGATCGAGGCGGTCAATCAGGACGGTGGCACGGTCATGCGCGCAACCGCGATCAATTTCCTCCGCGTCCGCCCGGAATCCGACGCCCCGGAATCCGGCGCCCCAGTATCCGACGACTGAGCAGTCCGGCCGCGATCAGCGCCAGCCCGGCCAGGGCGATCACCGGCCCGATGATGGCCCAGGCGGTGGCACCGGTCATGAAGCTGCCCCCGACGTAGCCCAGGCCCTGCAGCGTAAAGATGATCCCGGCGATCGCGATCAGGGCGCCCGCCGCTACCAGCAGGACCCTGATCAGCACCGGCACAGCCCCGAGCCTAGCCCGGCCGCGGACCGCGGAGCATAGTGGGACCAGGCCGGGAAGTCGCGACGGAAGGGACGGTCATGCTCTACGCCTTCGGATTCGAGCGGGTCGGCGTGGTGGTCGGTGACCTGTATTTCCTGGACCCGCGTCCGGGACCGGGCCAGGAGGGCGCCGAGCACGGGGTCCGGCTCGAGCTGCGGATGCTGGGCCGCGGCGAGCTGAAGGGATCGATCTACTCGGCCCAGCCCATCGAGGTGGGCCAGCCGATCTGGCGGGCCGACCTGCTCGAGTCGGTCGACGGCCGGCCGGGCAGCTTCGACCGGACGCATCATCACCCGGGCTTCACCGGGTGGAATCCGGGCCACCGGACCTTCGTCAAGGGCCTGTCGGCCGATCCGCTGGGCTGGCTAGGCGAGCAGCTGGCCGACCTGGACGGGCTGCTGGCCGCGGCCGGGTTCCCCGCCGAGGTGGCCGGCCCGGACGACGCCGAGCAGCTGCGCGCCGTCGCCCCGGAGATCGTGGCGGTCACCGGCCGGCTGCTGGACCAGGTCCGGTCCGGCCAGCTGGGCCACCCGCCGCGGGACGCGGCGCGGGCCGGCGCGAGCCAGGCCGCTTCCGGCGACGGGCAGCCGGCCAGCATTCGCGCCGGCTGGCTCTGACCGTCCCGCCCGGCCATGGCAGGCTGATCGGATGGCCAGTGACACCACCCGACGGTTGATGCTGCTCCGGCACGCCAAGTCAGACTGGCCGGACGTACCCGATCATGACCGCCCGCTGGCCAAGCGCGGCAAGCACGACGCGCCCCTGGTCGGCCGCTGGCTGCGCGACCACGGCTACCTGCCCGAGGTCGTGGTGTGCTCGGACGCCCGCCGCACCCGGCAGACCTGGAAGCTGGTGGCCCGCGAGCTCGGCGGCTCGCCGGCCGTCCGGTTCGACGCGCGCGCCTACGCGGCCAGCGGGCTGACCCTGCTCTACCTGGCCAGGGAGCTGCCCGCCGCCTGCCGCAGCGCCCTGCTGATCGGGCACAACCCGGGCGTCTCCGACCTGGCCCGCAGCCTGGTCGAGCCGCCCGAGGCGGGGATCAGCTTCCCCACCGCCGCCGTCGCCGTGCTGGAGTTCGACGGCGACTGGCCCGGCCTCGCGCCCGGCCGGGCCCGCCTGCTCGACTTCACCACCCCCGCCGGCCGCTAGCCCTGCTGCTCGACTTCACCACCCCCGCCGGCCGCTAGCCCTACTGCTCGACTTCACCACCCCCGCCGGCCGCTAGCCCTGCTGCTCGACTTCACCATCCCCGCCGGCCAGGCGGCGCGCGACGGCGTAAACCCACGGGATGCTGAGCAGGACCACGAGCGCCAGGCCGAGGAGCAGCGGCGCCGGCCGGGCCGCACCCACGGCGAGGCAGGCCACGGCCACGACCGCGCAGAGGCGGGCCAGCGGCCGGTACAGGCCGCGGTGGCGGTCCCAGGCCTGGAGGCTGGCGGCGATCAGCATCGTGGCGCACAACACGACGGCGGCGCCCGCGGCCAGCATCCACGCCGTGGCGGCCGGGGTGCGGCCGTCGTGGGCGTGGTCGACCAGGCTGAGCATCGCGGCACCCATGACGGCGACGGCGGCGGTGAGCGGCAGATGGCCGACTATCCATTGCACGCTGGCCGTCCGTTGCGGCCCGGGTTGGCGCTGCCCGGCGAAGTCGAAGTAGGTCCACCACGCACCGAAGCCGACCACCACGGCGACCAGCCCCACGGCCATGGTGAGCTCGCTGACCGGCTGGCTGGACAGTCCGGCCACGACACCGGTGAGCGTCTCGCCGAGCACGATGATGATGAACGCCCCGAACCGTTCGCTCAGCGCCTCGGTGATGATCACCCCAGGAGCGACCGCCGGGTCGGCCATGACCAGGATGGTGGCGAACCCGGCCACGTAGGCCACGTCGATCAGGCCCCAGGCCAGCACGCGGGCGCTGGCCGGCAGCAGGGCGGTGCTGGCCAGCAGCACAGCGCA
Source organism: uncultured Actinomycetes bacterium (assembly GCA_963790065.1). GTDB lineage: Bacteria > Actinomycetota > Actinomycetes > Streptosporangiales > Streptosporangiaceae > Palsa-504. Next base: position 124,562 of record CAWBNK010000011.1, read on the forward strand.
GGCCGCCGTCCCGGCCACGAACAGCCGGGACGGCCGGCGGTATTCGGGGCGGTCGCCGCGCGCGGCCAGCAGCCACAGCACGGTCAGCACCGCGAACAGCACCGCCGCGGCGACCGCGAACGCCGCCCCGCGCGCTCCGCCCGCCGCCGGGATGAACGCGCCCATCGCGGCCAGCACCAGGATCTGCAGCAAGAACGTGCTGCGGGCCCGGGCGTCCTCATGGCCGTGCAGCTCATGGTGCAAGCTGCCGTTGGCCCAGGCGATCCACACCAGCGTGAACACCGCGGCGAACTGGCCCAGCCCGGCCCAGCCCAGGTGCCCGGCCAGCCGGTGGGCGGCCTGCGCTACCAGCACCACCACGGCCAGGTCATAGAACAGCTCCAGCGGGCCGACTACCCGCTCCCGCGGCTGCTCGCCGTGCGGCCGCGGCGGCTGCCACAGGGAACGGCGCAGCCGAGCCCACAGCTCCCGGCCCGCGACCGGGCCGGTGTCGCGGTCGCGGTCGCGGTCGCGGTCGCGGTCGCGCAAGCCTGATTCGTCCCGCATCCAGGTCGACTCCTTGAGTGACGCCCCAGTCAACCACCAGCCGCCACCGGGCGAGGAACCACCTAGACGGGTTAAGGCCCGCGATCAGCGAAATACGTGACCGGCCCGAGCCTGGCGGGTGCGACCGGCGGCGGCGTGGGACTGAGGCCGACGTCCAGCACCCGGAAGGTCCTGGCGTCCACCACGAGGGACAGGTATTCGCCGACCGGCAGGGCCGCTCCCGCCGGCGGGCTGGATCCGTACGCGATGAAGTGGCCGCGCATGGTCACCAGGTAAACGCTGACCCCGCCTGCGCCGGGCACGAGGTTACCGGGCGTCGCCGAGGTGAGCGCCTTCGCGTGGGTGGTCAGCACCGCGGTCGTCCACTCCGGGGACGCGTCGCCGTTGGCCGCCGCGGCGCGGCTAGCCACCTCGGTCAACTGTGCCATCGCCGACGCCGGGACCGGCGATGCCGCCGCCGACGATGCCGCCACGCGGGGCGATCCCGCCCGGCCCCAGGCCAACCCCGCCAACACGGCCAGCGCACAAGCCAGCATCCCGGTTATGACGGCTCCCCGCCGGGCGGCCGCAAGTCTGCGCACGACGCCTCCAACCCCCGATGCCCAGTTGGACGCTCACCGCGCTCTGGCGGTTGCATTGCCCTGCCGGTTGCATTGCCCTGTCGGTTGTATTTAGGGCGGCGCCATGCGTGCTGGTGCTGTCGCAGGTGACGTTTGCCCCGCCGCCGGGCTCCGTC